>NZ_CP191647.1:0-2400000 GCF_050562195.1 Flavobacterium sp. JP2137 | reverse complement strand
ACAATCATCTGGTTGTTTTCGCCTTGTGCTTTATAGTTTTTCAATGGAAAAGGCAGTATGCGATTCTGATGTACCGACTTAAAATTCCCCTCCAACAACACGGCCAGATTGTAGAAACCCCTGCCCTGATAATCCGCTGGTGTCACTTCCTCATTGACCATTTCCAAAGAGATTTCCACTGGTGTTCCCACCGCGGCAGCATTGCGAGACGATTGCAGCAATACGGTTTTACGAACGTCGTTTTTAAGGGTATCGATCGCATTGGCGAAATCAAATTTCACACCTTCGATGTTTTTGACGATGGGATGCTCGTCCTGCGGATATGCAAATGGCGCAAATTTCCATAAAAACTCCTCGTATTGGGTTTCGCTTCCCTGCCGCCCTACTGCCAGCTTAATTGGGGTCGCTTGCTCGTCCTTTACCAATACTGGATTGACGCGCACACCGTATTTAAAAAATAACTCTCCCAAGCTTTGATCCTTGGGATAGGCCATCATGGTTCCGGTTTTGTTTAAGCTGTCCATATCGGCTTGTACCTGATCGATCAACCAAATCGCTTTACCGCCATTCATGATAAACTGATCCAACACCTGAATCTTCTCATCGGAGAAGTTCATACTCGGTTTGGCTATAATCGCCAAATCGTATTTTTGCAATTCCTCTAAACTGCGCACGGGATTTGCCGCAACGGAGTCCAAGGTAAAAGGTCCGATAAAATAATTTTCACGCACCGATTTTAAAAAGTCGGCGATATAGTGGTCGTCCAACTCCCCATTTCCTTTGATAATCGCTATTTTCTTTTGCTTTTCCGTGGTCACGCGGTGAATGGCATCGGCTATGGCGTATTCCAAATGCTGTACCGAACTCACCACCTTTTCTTCGGTATTGGCGCCCATCATGTTTTTCAGTAGCGGAATCTGCGTATTCTTTCCTCCATAGGTAGCTACCGCCCAAGGAAAAACCATTTCCTGTGCTTGCTTTCCCTTGTCGGACACGGTAATATTAATCGGTTTCATACCCGCTTCAAACAAGGCGCGTGCGGTTTCCATTTTTTCGTCTTCCGACTCGATCGGATTGATAAACTGGAAGACAATATGAGAATTATATGCTTTAAACTCTTCTAACAATTGTCGGGTTTCGGTTTGCAAGCGTTTAAACTCCTGTGGAAATTGCCCTTCCAAAAACACATCGACAAACAAGGGCTCTTTGACCCCCTTGATGACTTCCAGTGATGTTGGCGACAAGGTATAGCGCTTGTCTTGGGTCAAGTCCCATCTCTTAAAGAAATAGCTGCCCAATACATTGATTAAAACCAGAAGTACAACAACTCCCAATAACGATATGATGCGTTTTTTGCGGTTCGTGTTCATTACTTTTTTATGGATTTAATTTTAAAAACAGTTGCACTGAGGAAAAAAGCGGAAAAGCTCAAGAAATACAGTATATCTCGTGTGTCCAATACACCGCGTCCCATGCTTTTAAAGTGGGCATTAATTCCAAAACTCGCGATGAGTCCACTCCAGCTGCCACCGATTTTACTCCATTCGTCCAGTCCGACGAAAAACAAAAAACACAGCGCCACAGCGATGATAAAGGAAACGATTTGATTTTCCGACAAAGTCGAGGCAAATACGCCGATCGCGGTATAGGCGCCTATGAGAAACAGCAGTCCGAAGTAGGATCCCCAAGTGCTGCCCCAATCGAACTGCGTACCGCTCAAGGAGAGGTCTGCCACCACCCACACATAGGTAAGTGTTGGGATAATAGCTAGTACAATCAGCACGAAAGCCCCTAGAAATTTCCCCAGCACGATTTCTCTAATGCTCAAGGGCTTGGTAAGCAACAACTCCAGTGTTCCCTGTTTGATTTCTTCGGAAAAGCTCTTCATCGTTACCGCGGGGATCAGAAAAATCAAGATCCACGGCGCGAGGTTAAAAAAAGGAAACACATCAGCGTAACCGCCTTGCAATATGTTATAATTTCCATCAAACACCCATAAGAAGAGTCCGTTTAGCACCAAAAAAACGGCTATAACGAGGTATCCCGTGAGGGAACCGAAAAAGGATTTGATTTCGCGTAATAAAAGTGCGTTCATCTGCTGAATTTAAGGTAAGGTAACTAATTTGTCAACGCTCCAAGCTTGCGGCTTATCGTTAAACAAGGTTTTGACATAAGACCAAATCTCCCGAAAGGTATCGGATTGTCTGTAGTTTTCCAGATCGCTTTCCTGCTGCCAATAGCTGTAAGTAAAAAAAACACAAGGATTGTCCTTGTCTTGATACAGTTCTAAAAACCGGTTTCCAGGATAGTTGCGCACCACTTCTTTTACCGTGTCGAAATGCGCTAAAAAATCCGGTATTTTTTCTTCGTGAAAACTCAATTTCACAATTCTAACAAACATCATATCTATTTTGATTAATCTTCAAATTCAACTGTAATGGTATCGCGGTATTCCAGTCCCAACAAGATCTTTGGAGAACCGGTTGTCAAGGGATTGGCGCGATACAGGGAAAGTTGTAAATAGCCCAATTCATTAAAAATCGCCAACAATTCGCCTTCTCTCGATTTTAGTGAAGCGGAATCGGTAATTTTAAAGTCGGAAAAATACTTATTTATTCTCTTAATCGGTCGGTTTTTAACTTTTATTACGAAGTTTCTTTCGCCTTTAACCGCCTCGAACAAGCTTTTGGTGATGTTGCTCACCGCATTGCCGAAGTGATCCTCGTAAATGATGTTGCCGCGTATGCTTCCCTGGTCTTTAGAAACCACGGCTTGAAGCTCGCTAACCCCCACTATGGCATCTGCATGGGTTCCCAATTCGCTCAGGGGAATTCCCTGGGCAATTTTTACCGCACTGCCGATAAACACGTCCATCGCAGGCGTGCCCATTTCGAAATCGATATAGACCACTTGATCGGGCTCGCGCTCTGTGGTGAGAAAGCTCAAAATGCCGTTGTCCGCGGCTATAAAATAATGCCCGTCAAAACACATGGCCAGGGGTTTGCTGTTTTCGGATATTTCCGCGTCAACCCCAATGAGGTGAATGGTTCCCTTGGAGAAGTTTTTATAGGCTGCATTGATTACATAGCCGGCTTGGCTAATGTTAAAATAATCTATACAATGAGAAATATCAATTATCTGACAGTCGCGAATATAGGAAATGATTTTCCCTTTAATCGCGCCGACAAAATAGTCTTTAGTTCCGTAATCTGTTGTTAAAGTAATGATCGTTTCCATTATATATTTTTCACTATTTGATCGATAGTATAGAATTTTTGTATTAGCTTTGAGTAATGCAAAATTAGTTTATTTTTTAATTAAATCTCACCCCATTTGAACGAAAGAACTATAGAACTAACAGAAATTACCGCTAAAGAATTTTGGGGACCACAAGATACCCATTTAGAAACTCTTAAACGCCTCTATCCCAAATTAAAAATCATAGCACGAGGCTCCTTGTTAAAAATATATGGGGAAGATGAAATTCTCGACGAATTTGAACTGCGCTTTCATCGTTTGGTCAAGTATTTCTCCAAGTACAACCGCATGGATGAGAACTCCATGGAACGCATAGTTCTGGATAATGGGCCGCAACAAATGAATCCCAGTGACAAGATTTTGGTACATGGTGTAGGAGGAAAACTAATTAAGGCATTAACCCCCAATCAACAGCGATTGGTGCATTTTGTGGAAAACAACGACATGGTCTTTGCCATCGGTCCTGCGGGAACTGGTAAAACCTATACAGGCGTGGCCTTGGCGGTGCGGGCTTTAAAAGAAAAGCAAGTCAAGCGCATCATCCTTACCCGTCCTGCTGTGGAAGCCGGTGAAAACCTCGGTTTTCTACCGGGTGATATGAAAGAAAAGCTCGATCCGTATATGCAACCCCTCTACGACGCTTTGCGCGATATGTTACCGCCGCAAACCCTGGAGGATTACTTGACTAAAGGCGTCATTCAAATTGCCCCTTTGGCCTTTATGAGAGGGCGTACCTTAGACCACGCTTTTGTCATTTTGGACGAAGCGCAAAACACCACCCATTCGCAGATGAAGATGTTTTTAACCCGTATGGGAAAAGACGCCAAGTTTATCATTACCGGAGATCCCGGCCAGATCGATTTGCCGCGAAAGGTGAGTTCGGGTCTCAAAGAGGCTTTGCACATCCTTAAGGACGTCGAGGGAATCGGCATGATATACTTGGACGACAAGGACATCGTCAGACACCGATTGGTCAAAAAGATCGTAGCGGCCTACAAGACGATGGAAGAGCAAATAGAAATACAAAAAGCCTAAAAGCACTGGCAAATAGGTGTTCGATTTAAAATACAAAAGCCGATCGCGTAAAAACGGATCGGCTTTTGTATTTGGTTTTTTCAAATGATTTACAGATAGACATAGGTGTCTCGTCTAAAGATCATTTTGCGCTCCTGATCGACAAAGAGATGGAGCTCATCGTCTTTTAATTTAAACTTGTTCGACATTTCCAACACGTCTAAAAGCTCTTTTTCGCGAACAAACTCGTCGACCATGTTTTCCGGTGCCATAATGTTTTTAAACTGTATGCCATCGCCTTCACAGGCCAAGTCGCCGTAGATAATATGATTACCTCCACTACCGGAGAAGCTCTTGGTACTCACATCGATATTGATCAATGGAATCTGATTGATGTTTAAATCCTCCACGCGTTTGTCTTCAAAGGACTGCAAAATCCAACTTCCAGAAAGCATGGGATCAAAAATATAATATCCATAACCCGCAAAATCCGCAGCGATTTCATTGCTGTGGGTATTTCTCTTTAAGTGAACGGCTATCGAATGGTCGTACTCATTACCGGTAAAAATATCGGAAGTCAGTTCTTCGTAAATAACGATCTCTATTTCTTCTCTTTTGGTTTGTGTTTTATAAACTCTGGTCTCTCCTACTTGTATGGAATCCACATAGGGGAAAATAATGGTTTCATCGGCTTTGGTTGCGGAATAGATAATGCCTTTTTTACTTATGGAAATATTCCAAAAAGGTTCATTCCCCACCGCTTTAAAAAAAGACTCATCATCATTTTTTTTCTTTGCTACATTTTCCTTCGCATTCCTTTTCGAATCCTTAGAGTGTTTTTCATTGTTTGGCTCAATCCCAGAGCTCGGAAACAAAGATATCGTTAGTGCTAATATCATATTACTCAATTTTTCTTTTCATCTTAATAGATTCAAAGAATATACCAAAAGAAGTATTAAAGCTTTTTTTAAGAATTAATTAATACTATTCTGCCAAAATGAGCTGAATTATTCGTTCCCAGCACTGATATCGTAAACACCATTAACTAAAATTTTTGTGTGTTTATCCAAGTCTTTAGCATATATTTCTACAAATTTATCATTTTTCAGTAAAATTTCCACCTCAATTTTTTTCAATATCACATTTTTTTCATCTTCTCGCACTAAAATAAAAATAAAATTCTTATCGGCTACTGTCATCAGCGCATTTAGGGGAATTCCCAAGGCATTTTTTTCAGAAGTGGCGATTTTTGCCACGGCAAACATACCGCAATACATCCCTTCTTGAACTTCTTTGGGGAAATGTGCTACTACCGAAACCGTTCTATTGGTTTCATCTATGGTTTTACCGATTGAAAAAACGGTGGCATCAAATGCAGTTGCAGCGGTTTCTGAAATTTGAAAAGTCAGCTTTTGCCCCAGCTTAACCTTGTCGATATCCTTTTCAAATACCTGGAGGTTTAACTGCATGGCACGGGTATCAACGATTTCGATCATCGCTTGTTCGGGAGAAACAAACATGCCGATTGCCGCACTAATTTTGTTTACCGTACCCGAAATCGGGGCAACCAAAGCCACGCGAGATGAAAACTGTCCGCTGCGCACCGCTTTTAGATCGACGTTGAGCAGCTGCAATTTGGCAGCGACACTCTTGAGTTTAGCCTGGGCCGTTCGGTAATCGCTCTGTGCCTGCAAAAAATTCTTTTGCGAGGCGATACGCTCGTCGAACAGCATTTTTTGGCGTTCAAATTCCGACTTTAAATAGCCGATTTGCTCGTGGGTTTCCAGATAGTCCTTTTGAATGTCGATTAAATCGGGATTTTCCATCTGCAATACCAACTGTCCTTGTTTAACCTGTTGTCCTTCGGTAACGAGTATCGCTTTGATATAGCCGCCCAACATCGCATTGACCTTGGCTTTAAACTGTGGCGCCACATCGATTTGTCCCGTTGCCGAAACCTCATCGTTAAAGCGCTGCATGCTCAAGGTGTCAAAACGCATGCCCACCGACTTAAATTGGGATTGCAAAACCAGGCGCTCGTCGGCTGCCAACGTTACTTCCGACTGTTCTCCCTCTGTGGTAACCGCTTTGTTACAAGACAAAAACAGTGCTAAAAATCCGAATAATAATATTTTTTTAGTGCTCATATTAGTAGTTTAAATAGTAAAGATTAAGGTTGGCTTGTATATAAAGCAATTGATTCTCCAAGTGTTCTTGTCGCAGGGCTAAGGCATTCTCGATGCTGCTGATGTACTGAAAGAAGTCGATCGCCCCATTTTGATAGCTCATCGCTCCTACTTTAAAGAGCTCGTCGGCCATTTGCTTGCCATACGATTTATAGTAATCCATGCCTTCCTTGGCCTTGGCAATTTCGGTATGCTGATTTTTGACGAATTGATTCATGTTGATTTCCAAGTTTTCGCGTTCCAGTTCCCAGCCTTCAGATGCGAGCTTGGACGCTTTTACCTGTGCCTTGGTCTCTCCGAAAAACAGCGGAATAGCCACGCCTATTTGAAAACCGTACATCGACTGAGGCAGGTGTTTGTTGGTTCCCTGAAAGTATTCCAAGGTTAAATCGGGCATATAGCCCTGCCGCTGTTGCTTGATCGCCGCGGCCAACTGTCCGGATTTGGCTTCGAGCAGATCGCGGTATTGCTCTTCTACCACTGCTTGTTCGCTGCTCCACTCCCACTCCAAGCGCTCCTTGGATACCTGTAGCGCTTCGGGACTTTGAACCAGGGTTTGCAAGCGCTCCATCTCTATTTGCAGCTCTTTTTTCAATTGGTTCAATTGCACTTTTACCTGTTGGTATTTCGCCTGTGAAGTGATTTTTTCCAAGTAATTGGTTTCGCCCAATTCAAATTTGCGCTGACTCGCATGGGAAAAATTCTGATACAAACTATCCAATTGCTGCAACAGCAGCAGTCTGTTTTTTAGGTAAACAACCTGATAATACGACTGGGAAACCTCAAAAGACACCTTGGTTTTATCCCAAGTAGCCTGGGTTTCTTCCACGTTGTAATTGGCTTTGGCCAGTCGCTTTTTTGCGTGATACACCGTTGGAAAGCTCACTTTTTGCTCCACGCCAAAAACGCGTAAAGCCTTGTCGTTATCCGCTTTGTTGTTCTCGTCAAAGCTGTAATACACATTGGTTTTTTCCAGGCTAAAAGCGGTTTTTATCTCCGCTTTTGCCCGGGCGGTTTTTTTGTCCAAGGCCAAAACACCTTTGTTGTTTTTTTGGGCCGTAGCGATTAAGGTTTCCAGTTCTGTGGGTTGTTGTGCATACGCGCTGCCTCCCATACCCAATAAGGCTACCACAATTAAGGTCGGTAGCACATGGCTTTTCTTCCTTTTGATTTCCCGTTGTTTTAAAAGTTTATACAATACCGGTAAAACCAGCATGGTCAGAATCGTTGCGGTAAACAAACCACCGATAACCACCGTAGCCAGCGGTCGCTGTACCTCGGCACCGGCATTGCCGGATATGGCCATCGGCAAGAAGCCCAAGGCCGCAGCCGAAGCCGTGAGCAACACCGGTCGCAATCGGTCGGTGGTTCCCTTTATAATCATTTCGTCCATATTTTTTATTCCCGTTTTTGCCAATTCATTAAAGTGCTCGACCAAGACAATACCATTTAATACCGCTATTCCGAATAGGGCAATGAAGCCCACGCCGGCCGATATGCTAAAAGGCAGGTCGCGCATCCATAAAAACAACACCCCACCCACTGCAGAGAGCGGTATGGCGGTATACACCATCAGGGCTTCTTGTATGGAATTAAAGGCGAAATACAACAGCAAAAATATCAGCAACAACGCTATGGGCACCGCAATCATCAGCCTGTCTTTGGCGCTTTCTAGGTTTTTAAACTGACCGCCGTATTCGATGGCGTATCCCACAGGCAGTTTCAATTCGGTCTCCAATTTTTTCTGAATGTCGAGGATTACGCTTTGCAGATCTCGATTGCGGACGTTTACCCCAACCACGATACGCCGTTTGGTGTCTTCTCTGGATATTTGTGCCGGTCCTTCGGTATATTGAATATCGGCTACTTCCTCCAAGGGAATTTGCTGACCCGATGGCGTGGTGATGTACAAGCCCTTTAAGTCTTCCAAGCCCTTTTTATACGATTCTCCCAAGCGCACGACCAAATCGAACTTGCGCTCGCCCTCAAACACATTCCCCACTTGTCTACCGGCAAATGCCAAGGCAATGGTCTCGTTGACATCGGCGATTTTCAATCCATAACGCGCGATTTTCTGTCGGTCAAACACCACACTCATCTGCTTTAAGCCCGCTACCTTTTCCACGATGATATCCGATGCGCCTGGAATCACCTCGATGGAGTTTCTTATTTGATGTGCCAGGGTGTTTAATACCTCCAGGTCCTCTCCAAATACTTTAATCGCAATATCGGCCCGGGAACCCGAAATCAATTCGTTGAAACGCATTTCTATCGGTTGGGTAAACTCGATTTCCATATTGGGGATGTATTTCTCTATTTCCAGCTTCATCTTATCGGCCAACTCGTCTTTGGTTTTTGCCGAAGTCCAGTCGCCTTTGGGATGCAGTTTTATAATGACGTCGGTTTCTTCCATCGACATCGGATCGGTAGGAACCTCAGCGGCTCCGATACGGGTGACAACTTGGTCGACTTCGGGAAAATTATCCAATAGGATGTTTTCTATTTTGGTTGTGATCTCGATGGTTTTACTCAGGGAGGTACCCGTTTTTAACACGGGCTGAATCACAAAATCGCCTTCGTCCAACTTGGGTATAAACTCACCGCCCATTCTCGTAAACAGTCCGATGGAAACCAACAGCAAAACGCCTGCGCTGATCAACACCACCTTGGTGTGCTGCAGGGCCCAAACGATCAAAGGGCGGTACCAGGTATTCAAGCGCGCAATCAGGCGCTTGGAAAAGGAATTTTCCTTTTCGACTACGGGTTTTAAAACCAACGAAGAAATTACGGGTACATAAGTAAAACAAAGGATCATCGCTCCTATTAAGGCAAAGCTAAAAGTCATGGCCATCGGTTTAAACATCTTCCCCTCAACGCCGGTTAGGGATAGTATCGGAATAAAGACGATTAAGATGATCAACTGCCCAAAAAAGGCCGACTTCATCATTTTATTGGTGCTGTTAAAGGTGATTTCGTCGATGGCAGCCTGTCGGTCTGCCTTGGGTAGGGCCCTCAATTCCGGGCCGCCCCGCATGATTTTAAAGGCGACAAACTCCACGATAATCACCGCACCATCGATGATGATACCGAAGTCAATGGCCCCCATACTCATCAGGTTGGCATCGATGTCAAAGAGGTTCATCATGCCAATGGCAAACAGCAAACACAGGGGAATTACCGAAGCGACTACCAATCCCGAGCGCAGATTACCCAATAGGAGTACCACGACAAAAATGACGATTAAACAGCCCAAAATCAAGTTTTCAGCGATGGTAAAGGTGGTTTTTCCCACCAATTCGCTGCGTTCTAAAAACGGATTGATATACACCCCCTCCGGCAGGCGCTTTTGCACTTCTGCAACCCGGTCTTTTACGGCGGTTAATACTTTTTTGGAATTCCCGTTTTTGATCATCATGATCTGTCCCAACACCTTTTCGCCTTCGCCATTTCCGGTAATCGCTCCAAATCGGTTTGCGCTGCCCAAGCGCACTTGAGCTACATCGTTGATCAATACGGGTAAGTTGTTGTTGTTTTTGACCACCACGGCACGGATATCGTCCAGGGTGTTGATTTTTCCCTCTCCTCGAATAAAGAAACTCTGATTTTCCTTTTCGATATAGGCACCACCAGCAATGCTGTTGTTGCTTTCCAAGGCGGTATATACCTCGTTAACCGACACGTTCATCGCCTTGAGCTTTGCCGTGTTGATCGCCACTTCATATTGTTTGAGGTGTCCCCCCCAGGTATTGACCTCCACCACACCGGGTATGCCCGACAATTGTCGGCGCACCACCCAATCCTGTATCGTTCTCAAATCGGTGGTGGTATATCGGTCTTTAAATTCGGGCTTAACCTCTAAGGTATATTGATAAATCTCTCCCAAACCCGTAGTGATGGGTCCGATTTCGGGGCTTCCAAAGCCTTCGGGAATTTCTTCCGCGGCAATTTTTATCTTTTCCGCCACCAGTTGCCGCGGCAAATAGGTGCCCATCTCCTCTTCAAAAACCAAGGTCACCACAGACAATCCGAATTTGGATATCGAACGCACCTCTTTGATGCCGGGTAAATTGGCCATTTGAATTTCAATGGGGTAAGTGACAAACTGCTCGATGTCTTGTGTAGACAGTGTATTTGAGGTGGTAATCACTTGAAGCTGGTTGTTGGTGATATCGGGAACGGCACCTATAGAAAGCTGCGTTACCGAGTACAGTCCAAAACCAATGAGTCCAAATGTAAAAAGCAGAATTATAAGCTTGTTTTTCAAGCTAAATTTGATCATTCCTTCCAACATGATAGTTTAATTTTCCACAAAATTACCCTCGATATTGGAGAGTTTCCTTAAGCTAAACTTAAGAAGCCATTAGAAATGTATTAGATCGTTTTATTTAGAATCAATCTCACTTGGGTACCGCGATTTAAAGCACTGCTGATCTCCAAATCGATGCCGAGAATCTCTCCGAGTTTTTTGACGATTGACAAGCCCAATCCCGTGCCCTTAACCTCGGAATCGATCGCATTTTGAAAGCGAAAAAACTGATCGAATACATCTGCTGAATCCGGATCAAACCCAATGCCGCTATCGGCTATGGAAATCGCTATTTGCGTATTGGTTTCCGAGAAGTCGATCCGGATGCTGCCGTTTTTAACATTGTATTTAATCGCGTTGGAAATCAAGTTGTTCAACATCATCAAAAACAAATGCTGATCGGTATACACCATGGGTGCGCGTTCCAAATGCAGCTGTACATCGATGTTTTGTTCTTGTATCGGCAAGGCAAAGCGCGGAATGACTTCTAAAAACAGTTTGTTCAGATCCAAGGACTCTTTGTGGATTTCACTTTGGGTGTATTCGATGCGGGCCAATACCAGTAAATCGTCGACCAAGGTGTTCATCCGCTTGATTTCTGCGATGCAAAAATTAATTTTTTTATGGTATTCCGATTCCGCTCTGGGTTTTCGAATCAACACCTCCAAAGTGCCTTGCAATACGGCCAAGGGCGTCCGCAATTCATGCGAGGCATGTGAGGTAAACTCCTTTTCGCGCTCCAAGGTTTTTTCGATGCGCACCAAGAGGTGGTTGATCGTTTGGGTCAGTTCGTACAATTCGTCTTTATTCTGCGGCAAAGGCACCCGCTCCGACAAGTTGTGTTCCGTAATTCTGCGGGAAGTCGCGATAATGTTTTGCACCGGTTTAATGCTCTTACCGGCGATTACTCGTGCCAAAAAAAACAAGACTACCAATACAAAGGGATAAGCAAACAGCAATATGCGTTCGAGATTTTGAATGACCATCACGGCATTTTCTCGCGACATGGCCACCAACAAATAGCCTACTTTGGCATGCTGATGGTAAAGGGGTACTTGTATCTGTCGGATGAGTTTGTGCTCCAGGGTGGTATCAAACAGGTCGCCATCGGTAAAATCCACATCGAAGAGCAATTGTTTTTCCTTGAGGTTGGGCGATTTTTCAAACAGTATACCGTCTTGCGAAACAAATTCGACAAAAACGGGGTTGACGTCAATGGCATTGTGCTCGCGCTCCATCCATTCGTCTTCGTACAACAGCTCTATCCGTCCATCGACGTATTTGTATTCCAAGAGGTGTTTCTCCACCTCGGTTTGAATGTTGTCGTCTATGTGTTTGTTTAGGGTAATCGATACAATTTGATGTACCGTGATAAACAATCCCAGTATTAAAATAGCCGTTCCCAATATATAATAGAACGCGATGCGGTTTTTTATGGACAGCGAAATCATAAATATGTATTTCCGACAAAAATACGCTTATTTGGTCAGTTGGTGATTTGTTTTTTTAGGGCGTCTTGTCGTGCAAAACAAAAGCCCTTTGGACAGCCGAACGGCAATATGGGTATAAATACAAAATAATTATATATATTTAGAAACGTATTACCAACTTTTTATCACACTGCAATCATGACGGATTATTTTAAAAGAATAAGTGAATTGATTTCCTTACAAGAATTTGATGCTTTACAGCAAGTACCTTTGCAAAAACCGCTTTACTTCAATTGGGTCACGGAGGTTTTTGAGGCCATACACCTCAACAACCACCCGAACAAAACGGCTTTGCTGTGGACAGACGAGCGCGAGACGCACTCCTTTACCTTTAAAGACCTGCAAAAGCGCTACGACCAATTGCTGCACTTTTTGCGCGAACGGGGCATAGCACCGGGCGATGTCTTGTTGACGCAGCTGATGTTTCAGCCTGTCAATTGGGTGGCCGTATTAACCGCGATTAAAGGCGGCTTACAATTGGTACCCGCCGCGAGTATATTGGGGGCCCACGACCTGGCCTTTCGCTTTGAGAAGACCCTTCCCAAAGTGGTTATCTCCGATATGGACAATGCCGAAAAGATCGATCAGGCCGAAGGACTGAGCTCGAGTGCGATTGCCGTTAAGATTATCGCTGACGGTGAGCGGGAGGGATGGATATCCCTAGCGCAAATCGAAAGGGAAGCCATACCCGAAGTAAGCGCCGCGCCGACCAAGGCAGACGACAATTTGTTTTTGTTCTTTACCTCGGGCACCACGGGATTGCCCAAAATAGTTTGCCATACCCATTGGAGTCATCCCGTTGGTCATTTAACCACGGCCTCCTGGATCGGTATCAACAACGACGATATTCACTACAACATTTCGCAACCCGGCTGGGCAAAATTTGCCTGGAGCAGCGTATTTGCGCCATGGAACGTGGGGGCCACGGTATTTGCCCACCACACTATGGCGCGCTTTGACGCTGCCAAAACGCTGCAGCTCATCGAAAAACACCAGATAACCACGCTCTGTGCTCCGCCCACCGTATTGCGCTTATTTATACAGGAAGACCTGCAGTCGTACCGCTTTAAGTTCCGACAATGTGTCGCTGCGGGCGAACCGTTAAACCCAGAGATTATCGAACAGTGGAAAGCGGGTACGGGGATGCTGATACGCGACGGTTTTGGCCAAACCGAAAGCACGTGTATGATTGCCAATTTACCCGGCGCAGCGGTCAAGATGGGCTCCATGGGAAAACCCACTTTTTTATACGAGGTAATCATCGCCGACGACCAGGGTGTTGAACTGCCGAACAACGAAGAGGGCAACATCTGTATCAAGACCACCGAGGCGCGCTTAAACGGCTTGTTTAAAGGCTATTTGTACGACAAGGAGCGGGAGCGTCAAGTATTTCGCAACGGGGTTTACTTTACCGGCGATAAGGCCTATAGAGACCAGGAGGGATACGTTTGGTTTATCGGTCGAGACGACGATGTGATCAAATCTTCGGATTACCGCATCGGTCCCTTTGAGGTGGAAAGTGCCCTACTCGAACACCATTTGGTGTTGGAATCGGCCGTGGTCGCCAGTCCGCATGACGTTAAGGGATTTGAGGTCAAGGCCTTTGTCGTACTCAGCGATCGCAGTTTGGGAAGCAAGGACATAGCCGATGAGTTATTTGCCTATTCCAGAGCACATATTGCGCCCTATAAGATGCCGCGGCTGATCGAATTCGTCAGCGAATTGCCCAAGACGATTAGCGGAAAAATCAGACGGGTCGAATTGCGGGCCTTACAAGCCGAACGCATTTCCAAAAATCAAATCGTAGAACGCGAATATATTTATAGAAGATAAGCCCAAGGGGTCGCGCAGCTCAACTGCACGGCCCCTTAATCGTTGAGCAAAAAACCGACTCCGCGTATGGTCTTAAGGCGGGCGTCGTCTTTGTTGAGTTGCAGTTTTTTCCGAATGGCATTCATAAATACATCGAGGACACCGGTATCGTATTCGAAACTCGTTTGCCAAACCGCATCAATAATCTGATTACGGGTGCAAATCTTGCCTTTGTTTTCGATTAAAAATTGGAGGAACTCAAATTCTCTGGGCGTAAAGGGAATTTCGCGCTCGTCTTTAAAAACCTGGTATTGCTGTAGGTTTAAAACGACGTCGTTCCACTTTAACAAGTCGGGAATATCCGACGCTCTAAAATGAACTTTGATGCGTTCCAACAGCTCCTCAAAGCTAAAGGGCTTTTTGATATAATCGTTGGCTCCGGCGCGCAAACCTGCAATGGTTTCGCTCACGGTGTCTTTGGCCGTTAAAAACAATATGGGAATCTGGGCATCTTGCCCGCGAATATAGCTGCACAGCTCCAATCCGGACATTTTGGGCAACATCCAGTCCAACAAGCACAAGTCAAAAGCATGCTGGTCATACAGGGCTTTACCGCTGCTACCATCGGCGGCGATTACCACGATATACCCCTCTTCTTCCAATCCTTGTTTTAAGAAATTGGTGATCCCTACTTCGTCTTCAACTATTAGAATCTTCATTTGGTTTTACTTTAACACAACACTTTTAATGCGCTGGGCAATACTTGAATTACAAAAGTGTTTTCTTTAAACAAATAATACTCTCCATCGAGCTGAATGGCATTGTTTTGAAAATCGGAAATCGTCACTTCCAAACGGGGGAGCTGCATCCATTCTGCCGGAGCAAACCGATCGGTTTTCTTTAACAAGACCAAAAGGCCGAAGTAGAATTTCTGCAGGGTATTGATTTTGGGAACCATCAGTATATCCAACAAACCATCTTGCAAACTCGCTTTGGGAGTCAAGGTCATGGAATAGCCCATTTCATTGGAGTTTGATATAAACAACAACAGGGGTTTTACCCGCTTGGGAACTCCATTAATCGTCATTTCCATGTTTTTAAACTCGAATTTCTTGGCCGATTGAATCGCGGCTTTTAAATATGAAATCAATTTGCGGGAACCGGATTTCTCGTAGTTCTCGATGATGGTCGCATCGATTCCAAAGCCCATATTGCTAAAAAAGTATTTGTGGTTGATTTGACCGACATCGATGTGTTTGATTAGGCCGTTTTTGACGTTTTCCATCGCCTGATCCATCGACTTGGAAATTTCCAAATTGGAAGCCAATCCATTCCCGGAGCCTACGGGAATTATACCCAATGCGATATCCGTATTGACCAATTGAGCGGCTACTTCATGTATAGTACCATCTCCGCCACAGGCCACGATGATATCGGGCCGTTGCTTCATCGCTTCCTGAGTTAGGGCGATAGCATGCTTTTTATAGGCCGAAAAATGAAGAACCACCTTATACGCCTCCTTGGGAAAAAACCGATCGATCAATTCCTGATTAATCACGTGTTTTCCCTTGCCCGAAATGGGGTTTACTATAAAATGAATCTGCTTCATACCGTCCTCAAATGTTTAATTTCCCTTAAAATGGAGTTTGCAAATATAATATTTTCAAAATTGAAACGTTCCTTCTAAAACAATTGTATTATTGCATTTTATAACTCACAACTATGCTGTTAAATTTTTCGCTTTTCAAGCCGTTCAAATACCTGTTAATGTATTATTTGGCATTAAACATCGCTTTACGAAGCATTTTTATCTTTCACCCGATTACGACTTCCTCCTTTACTTTTCTGGAGATTTGCAGGATATATTCGATAGGTGCACTCAATGATTTCTTTATCTTTATCTGTGGTTACGCCTTTTTTGGGCTGTATTACCTATTCCTGTCCAACGGCAAATACGCCAGACCCTGGGGGCCACTAATTTTTGGAATATTGCTCGCCTTTCTGATTTACATCTCGTTTTTCAACACCATCTTTAATGATTACGGCGGTTCGGTACCCGAAATCGTTCAGGCTTTTTTAGCGATTAAGGTTGTTTGCTTTGGCCTTTGTTTGTTTTTTCCCAGCCGCCGCACAGCGATTCGAAAGGCGATATACTTTAGCTCGCTGTTTCTATTTTCATTGCTACTCGTTCAAAACGCGATCAGCGAATACTTTTTTTGGAACGAATTCGGACTGCGATTCAATTTTATCGCGGTCGATTACTTGGTGTATACCAATACGGTTATCGGTAACATCTTGGAATCTTATCCCGTTGTTCCCCTGTTTACTACCATAGGTGTACTCACTTTGTTGCTGACGATTTTTATCTATAAAAAAACCCATAAAAACTTGGAACAGCTGATGGATTTCTCCAGCAAAGTCGTTGCGGTTTTCCTGTATGCTATACTGTTTACAGCAGCTCTTTTTACCCTGCCCAAACTCAGCCAGCTCGAAAATGCGCCCAATGTGTTTACCAATGAGATTCAGGCCAACGGCACCTATAAATTTTACCAAGCCTTTAATCAAAGCGAGTTGGATTACTTCCAGTTTTTTCCGGTATTGCCCCAGCAAAAAATGGTTGCCTTACTGCGCAAAGACTATCCGGCCTATAACGGCAACTCCCTATTGAGGTCGATTCACAGCGATTCTACAGCGCTTAAAAAAAATGTGGTCCTCCTTACAATCGAAAGTCTGAGTGCCGATTTTATGGCCTACTACGGCAATGAAAAGCAACTGACTCCCTTTTTGGATTCCCTAGCCCTACAGAGTTTGTTCTTTACCAATACCTACGCCACCGGCAATAGAACCGTCCGGGGATTGGAGGCTGTAACGCTTTCCATACCGCCATCTCCCGGTGAAAGCGTCGTTAAGCGCAAGGACAATAAAAACAAATTTTCCACGGCGACCGTATTCCAAAAGCAGGGATACCAAACCAAGTATCTCTACGGCGGGGATGCGTATTTCGACAATATGGAGGAATTCTTTTCCAACAACCACTTTGACATCGTAGATAAATCGGATTTTAAGGACGATGAAATTACTTTTAAAAATATCTGGGGGGTTTGCGATGAAGATATGTACACCAAGGCCATCCAAGTTATGAATAGCGAATACCGATCGGGAGTTCCCTTTTTCAATCACATCATGACGGTGAGCAATCACCGTCCATACACCTATCCAGCGGGTAAAATCGATATTGACCCCAGCTCGAAGTCACGCGATGGCGGCGTAAAATACACCGATTACGCCCTGCGACAATTTTTTAAACAAGCGCGCAAGCAAGCGTGGTTTGATCAGACCGTTTTTGTCATCGTCTCCGACCACTGTGCCTCTAGCGCTGGAAAAACGGAATTGCCCTTGGACAAATACCGCATTCCCGCTATGATTTATGCGCCTAATTTTATAGCGCCACAGCAATACAACACTTTGATGTCGCAAATCGACCTAATGCCAACGCTATTGGGATTGCTCCGCTTTAACTATACGTCGAAATTCTACGGGCAGGATGTTTTACAGCCGAGCTATTCGCCCCGTGCTTTTATCGCTACTTATCAAGACATGGGCTATATCAAAGACAATACTTTGACGATATTATCGCCGACCAAAAAAGTACGGCAGTACAGTTTTCAATCGCAAAAACCCCAAGAAGTCAAGGCAGCGTTGATTCAAATCAGCAACATCAATCAGTTGCAAGTCGATCTGGCTACGGCTTACTATCAATCCCTAGCACAGCAGCTCCAATCTAAACAATATCAAGAACTGCCCTAAAAAAGTATAGGGACTGCCTTTGGAGGTAATCCCTATGTTTATATCATTAAGCGAGCAATTCAAAAACGGTATCAGTCGCGCGTTTGTCGTTTATTCCGTCACCACAGGTCCGGTCCAATCGGAAATTCCGCCCAAGAGGTTGTACGTACTTTCAAACCCGAGTTGATTCATCAACAAGCAAGCCTGATTGCTGCGCCCACCGGCTTTGCAGTATACGTAATACTTTTTGTCTTTGTCCAATTTGTTGATTTCATCCAAGAATCCTTGTCCCTTGTAAATATCTATATTTAGAGAATTTGGAATGGCAATTTCTTCAAATTCTTCTTCAGTTCTCACATCTAAAATAACCGCATTTTCATCTTGTTGAAAATTTTCCCACCATTGTTCTTGTGATAGATTCATAACTTTTTGTTTTGGAGTATTTATAAAGGTCAAATATAAATCAATCCCGCGACTTAATAAACAGTTTTAGGCAAACTAATTCCAGCAATTTTGAAATTATGTAGATTTTAAATTTTAGCTTTGTCACACTAATTTATAGCCCAAACGCATGTCATCACACCACATTGTCCGCGACGATCAAGAGCCGGCCTTAATCATTGCCAACGGAGCGAGTTGCAGCCCTGAACTGATGGGTCAATTATTGGAATGGTCTCCGTTAATCATCGTTTTGGATGCCGCTATGGACCGGGTGATGCAGTTGGGTATAAAAGTCGATGTGTTGTTGGGCGATTTCGATCGCGGATACGACCCAGAGACTTATTTAAGTTATCAATACCCTCTGGAAATTATTCGCATTGAAGATCAAAATTCCACCGATTTAGAAAAGGCGTTTCAGTATTTAATAGAGCGCGGAATTCCCAGTGCTAATGTAGTGTGGGGAACGGGACGACGAATGGATCATACCATCACCAACTTAACCCATATTGTAAAATACAGTTCGCAATTGAAAATCGTATTATTGGACGACTACTCCAAGGTGTACCGCCTTCCCTATCACTTTGAGAAATGGTACCCGAAAGACACCCCTATATCTTTAATTCCCGTGGGAACCGCAACGGGAATCCGCACGGAAAATTTACTATACCCATTGCAAGAAGAGAGTTTAACCTTGGGATATCGCACGGGGAGCAGCAACAGTGTTGCCCGAGATGGAGTGGTCAAAATCACCTATCAATCTGGCGATTTACTACTGATGGAATGCACGGATTAATCGGTGCTGTCGTAGTAGCTAAAGAAAAGTATTATAAAATCAAAAGGCAGTCTTTTTACAGACTGCCTTTTTAGATTTAAACTATTTTGGGTCAACTAAAATCAAATTATTTTTTAATAATTTTCTTAGTCAATGTTCCTTCGTTTGTCGTGATATTTAAGAAATATACACCAGCTTGCAATTGAGAAATATTGATTTCTGAAGTAGCCACACCATTAAAATCGAAAGATTGAACGTTTCTACCGTTTAAGTCTTTAACTTCAATTTTAGAAACGAGGATGTTTCCAGAATTCGTAAAGTTTACGATATCGTTTGCCGGGTTAGGGAAAACGCTAAATTGAGACGCTAATTCTTTGTTGATACTAGCATTTCCATTACTAACCACTTTTACATCATCGACAATAATAGAAAATACATCAAATGAATTATGGTGTCTAAAAAGCACCACAATCTCTTTATTTGCAAAGGCAGGATCTAATGTAAACGTTTTTACTGTAGCTTTAGCTTGAGCTACTTTTTGTGAAACCAAAGGAGTTTTACTACCTAAAAAAGTTGTAATATCACCAATAGTTCCAAGTTCTAGCGCCGCGTCAAACTCCGATTTCAACACCGCGTAAGTGGTATAGTATTCTGCGAAGAAATCTGGGTCAATTGCACCTACTTTAAAACTCAACTCAGAAGCACCACTAAGCAACGTCAAGCTTGGAGTAACCAATAAATTGTCTGGACGCAAAGGAGTTTCTGTTCCGTTATCATAAGAAAACGAACCAATTACCGTCCCTGTAAACTCATTTAAAATCGTATTGTCGTTAGGTGGAATAAGACCCCAAAAATCTCCGTCTCCATCTAAGTCATACAAATCCCAAACTTGCTCTGGCGTCCAATTTTCAACGTCTTCAAAGCCTTCATTTAACAAAACCGTTTGTGCATTAACACCTGTGATGCCCGCAAAAACCAATCCTAAAACAAGTAATTTTTTCTTCATAATATATTTATATAATTAATGTTAATTCAAATATATACAATATTTCTAAATAAAAAAATAAAAACAGTAAAATCACTCAAAAAATAACAATACACCCAACAAACGTCTAAAAAAACAGGGTATACTCAGTAGGCATAACGGACGGTCGCTAAATAAATCACAAAACGATTAGGCCTTAAAAAAAAACAGCGGATCACTTATAATGGTATCCTATCGAAGCAAACCATATTGCTGGTTGGTGACAAAAAGAGTCATCATATATAAATAGCGAGCACTGTGTCTGGAGTTTACGGAGTTGATTGACTGATAAAGTCCATAAAAAGAGGATCTACCTAAAAGACCCTCTTGAACAAGAAAAATTAGTGAAAATTTATCTCTTTATTATTTTCTTCGTAAAACTTCCTTCGTCCGTGGTAATTTCCAATAGATAGACCCCTGATTGAAGTGTGGAAACATCGAGTTTCGCAGTAATCAACGCGTCATTAAAATTCACATACTTTACGATTCTGCCGTGAATATCTTTTAGCACTACACGGGAAACAAGTAAATTTCCGGTATTAGAAAGCATTAGCACCTCGTGAGCTGGATTGGGAAATATTTTAAACTGATTGGCCAATCGCTTATTGACGTGTGCGCGACTGTCTTTGACAACCGCAAAATCGTCAATAAAAAGCATAAAAGCATCAACAGACACACACCGGATAGCAATATGGATTTCTTTACCCGCATATTGATCTAAATCATAAATAAACTCCGTCCAATCATCTGGCGCTTCCACGAAATCGCCCTCCGAAATCATCTTAAAACTCGCTACTTCCGTATCTGTAGTGGATATGCCAACAATAAAACGCTCTAAACCAAACGCTGCGGTATACGATTTTGCCCAGAAAATCAATTTATTATGCTCCTCCAGCAATTTTATCTTAGGACTGATTAACCAATCGTCATTAGCGATAACTTCTGGGGCACCTTGCGGTTGCCTACAAGCAAAGGTACTCATATACTTCTCCCCCGTATGAGCATCCCAGGTATTATTAATCAAAGGAGGCGTCGTATTTTTAGGAGTAAATACCATAAAAGCGTAGGGGGTGCGGGCATTCGGATACGTTACATCAACTCTTTCTCCTCCTTCGGTAGTGGTACGCGGCCCATACGTGGGTTGCTGATCAATATCCTTTACTGTCCAATGCCCTATATTTTCTATGGCAAAATCCTCGTAGGTCTCAAAACTATCCTCAAATATAGTTATTACCTCGTTCTGTGCCTGGCTACCCGTGAAAACCAGAACCGTTAAACTGCATAAAAATAATTTTAAATTCATAAATAATAATTTTAAGTTAGATTCAAACTTAAAAAAACAAATTTAAACATAAAACAAATTTAACACAAATTAATTGATAATTAATCAAAAATAGAAGACAAAAGGAAACATTAAACTAAAATTTACCAATAAAAGCAAATAAACAACAAGAGGTTTTAAGTAAAACACATCAAAATAGCGACCTCTTTTCTAAAATTTCAAAAAATAAAATAAACTTTAACAAAAAAAAAAAAAAATGACTTAAAAAAAGGGCTTTCCACCACAGTAACACTTTGGCAATCAGTGAAATAATCAATAGACCACTTTACGCCATACAGCACAAACACTATCCGCGCAAGTTATTGCAAAACAATCGCCGCATATAAACCTTTATACAACAGTTGACGAGGAACTCACTTCCGCGGGTAGTTACAGTATAGGATCGAATAGTTCAAGAAAAATTTAGCATTTTAATAAAATAAAAAAAGGCGGGCTTCTCAAGGATTTAAGGTTTTTTTTTGGATAATAAAAGCTTTCTATTTCCATAAATCCTTATTGAATTCGTGCGCTGGGTTGAAAATATGATTCTGTACGCAGAAATTAAAAACAAACCTAGAATTAGCTAAAAACCTATAAAAGGCCTTCAAATATATAGAAGCCCTTTTTAATAGATAATTACCTCAGCATTATTTTTTAATTATTTTCTTAGTATAAACGCCTTCATTAGTGGAAATCGTTAGTAAGTAAACCCCTGCCTGAAGTTTGGAAACGTCGAGTTCCCCGTCTGTCATTCCTTGTTTCAAATCAGTATATAGGACCGTTCTTCCATTAATATCGCTCACTGTAATTTTGGAAACCAGGATATTTCCTGCCTGATTAAAATGCAATAACTCCGTTACTGGATTAGGATAGAAAGAGAATTTACTGGCTAAGGCTTCATTGACCTTGGCGGTTCCTGCCGTAACCACCACATCGTCGATTCCAATGACATACATATTTGTACAATCGTGGTGTCTGAATAAAATACGCACCTCCTCGTCCTTGAATTCGTCTATAGATATTTGTTTTGTAAAAGGACCATGAGCCGAAAGCCGATTTGAATCTACCGGTGTTTTCGAGTTTAAAAAAGTAAGGAAGTCCGTGACTGAATTATATTCAGAATCTACAACGACATATACGGAATAATTTTCGGCAAAATCACCCGTACTTAAAGCACCGACTTTAAAACTCAGTTTTACATCGTTTTTACCTGCTAAAGAAATCAGTGGCGATATCAGTATATTATCTGGCGTTAAAGCTTCGGAATCCTTTGTAGAAGCAGAACCAACGAAACGGCCGTCAAAACCCATGCTAACCGTAAAATCGTTGGAGCCGTAAATCCCCCAATTGTTCGCATCTCCGTCCACGTCGAGCACCTTCCAATCACCGGTATTTCCAATTTCAAAACCCTCCTGAAAAACAATTGTTTGCGCGCTTAGTGCTATTCCACTAAATGCCACAATACCTAATAGTACTAATTTTAAGTTCATATAAAATAATTTTAAGTTACCCTCAAAACTAGAAATTAATAAAACAAAAAACAAGTGTAAATATTGAACAAAAACAAACTTTAACACTCAAAAGCATGTATCTAATCAATAAAATAACAGTAATTAGTATTAATAAATTATTGACAAAGCACTTTTTTTTACATGAACAACCCCTGTTTTTTTTGAATTAATTAAATCATTGATTTTTAATTAAGTATTAACAGAAAAAATGTAACCCTCAGAAATCATAATACTTAGCATAAAAAAATGCTCTTAAGATGTAAAACATCCCAAGAGCATTTTTCCCTTCGCAAATTTGATTTACAAGATTATTACCGCATTAAATCAAAAAATCTGCCAAGACCAAGGCGGCCATTGCCTCTACTATAGGTACGGCTCTGGGAACCACACAGGCATCGTGACGGCCCCTTCCCGTGACCACCACGGCTTCATCGTCGTGATTTACAGAGGGTTGGTCCTGCATTAAAGTGGCTACAGGCTTAAAAGCCACGCGAAAATAGATATCCATACCGTTGCTGATTCCTCCGACTATACCGCCTGCATGATTCGTCAGGGTTTTACCTCCGGGTAGTATGATATCGTTGTGTTGGCTACCGCGCCACTGAGCGCCGGCAAATCCACTGCCGATTTCCACGCCCTTTACGGCATTAATCGACATCATGGCCTTAGCCAACTCGGCATCCAAACGATCAAAAACCGGTTCGCCCATACCCGTAGGCACATTTTGAATCACACAACTGATTACCCCACCTACGGTATCGCCTTGCTTTTTGACCTCGAGTATCAGTGCTTCCATCTGAGCGGCCAAATGCAAATCGGGACAGCGCACAGGACTTTTTTCGATATTCGAAAAATCTAAAGCATTAGATGGCTGTTGCAAACCCAGCTCACCCACCGCCGAAACATAAGCGGTAATCACCACGTCTTTTAACAGTTGCTTCGCTACCGCACCCGCCACTACCCGACAGGCGGTTTCGCGCGCTGAACTGCGCCCCCCACCGCGGTAATCGCGAAAACCATATTTCTGCTGATATACATAATCGGCATGACTCGGACGATACACGTCTTTGATGTGTTCGTAGTCGTCGGATTTGGAGTTTTCATTTTTAATGATAAAACCGATGGGGGTACCCGTGGTTCGTCCCTCGAAAATTCCCGATAAAAATTCGACTTGATCACTTTCCTTACGCTGAGTGACGATTTTGGATTGCCCGGGCTTTCTACGGTCCAACTCCCGTTGAATTTGAGCCATATCCAATACTACATTCGAAGGACAACCGTCGATGATACCGCCAATAGCCCCGCCATGCGACTCGCCAAAAGTGCTTATTCTAAATCGCTTTCCATAAGAATTACCCGCCATAACACCTCATTTTTATACATTAAACTCTTTTCACGCTCACCTATTCCTTGAAAAACTAATCATACCATAACCTTCGCCTAACATTAACATGAACTAAGTAGCCTTAATTTGTTAGAACAAAAAACCAATCCTTTGAAAAAAAGACTCTTAGAAATGGTGGTGATTTCCGATGTTCACTTGGGAACATACGGTTGTCATGCCAAAGAATTACTCCAATACTTGCAATCGATTAAACCTAAAACCCTGATTTTAAACGGGGACTTAATCGACATCTGGCAATTTAGAAAATCTTACTTTCCCAAATCCCATTTAAAGGTCATCAAAAAAATAATAGATATGGCCTCTAAAGGAACAAAAGTATATTATATTACCGGAAATCACGACGAAATGCTGCGAAAGTTCAGTGATTTTCAATTGGGAAATATCGCATTGCTCGACAAATTGGTCTTGGATATAGACGGAAAAAAGGCGTGGATTTTTCACGGCGATGTCTTTGACTCTTCGGTTCAGCACGCCAAATGGATTGCCAAACTGGGCAGTAAGGGCTACGATTATTTGATTCTCTTAAATCGCGTAATAAATGGGATGTTGATCAAACTGCATAAGGAACCCTATTCCCTGTCTAAGCGCATCAAAGCCAGCGTTAAAAAAGCGGTTAAATTCATAGGAGACTTCGAGAAAACCGCTACGGATTTGGGAATCGACAACCAGTACGATTTCGTGATTTGCGGTCATATACACGAGCCCAAAATCAAAACGGTGCGCAATGCCAAAGGCAGCATCACGTATCTCAATTCCGGCGACTGGATCGAGAATTTAACCGCCTTGGAATACAATAAAAAACGATGGAAGATCTACCAGCACATATCCGAACCCGCTATTTCCGAAGACGAGGAGTATTTTTCCAGAGAAAACGAACTGTCCGATGCCTTGGCGATGCATCTCGGCAACGTGAACAAAACGCGGTAATCACGGCATAACTACACAAAAAAAGAGCTGTCCCAAAGGGACAACTCTTTTCTAGTTCTGCGATCTGGCAAAACTATTTTGTATTATATGGGTATAAATTCAATGCTTTCGCAGTCTGAAGTCGCAATTCCTTGGCCAATTCGGGATGTTCGTTTAAGAGCAATCCAAAAGACGGAATCATCTCTTTCATCTTGGCTTGCCAAGCTTCGGACTCGAAGCGATCGGGAAAGCACTTTTTCAGTAGGGTAAACATGATTGACGTAGCAGTAGAAGCACCCGGCGAAGCTCCTAACAGAGCCGCAATCGATCCATCTGCTGCACTAACGACCTCCGTACCAAATTGCAGTACGCCCTTGCCGTCGGCATCCTTTTTGATTACTTGTACCCGTTGACCCGCCACTTCTAGGGTCCAGTCTTCTTGCCGCGCCGCAGGCATGTATTCCTTGAGCGCTTCCAAACGATTGTCGTCGGATTGCAAAACCTGCCCGATTAAATATTTGGTCAATGGAATGTTTTTTAATCCCGCTCCCAACATGGGTTTGATGTTGTTGAGTTTAATCGATTCAAACAAGTCCAAATACGAACCGTTTTTTAAGAATTTTGTCGAAAATCCGGCATAAGGACCGAATAACAGGGCTTTTTTACCATCTATAAAACGCGTATCTATATGCGGCACAGACATCGGAGGCGCTCCTACAGAGGCCTTTCCGTATACTTTGGCAAAATGCTGATCAATAACCTCTTGATTGGTGCACTTAAGCCATTGCCCTCCCACAGGAAATCCTCCAAATCCCTTTCCTTCGGGAATATCGGCTTTTTCCAACAACAATATCGATCCGCCACCCGCACCTATAAATACGAATTTGGCTTTGATTTTGGATTTGACTTTGGTTTCTAACTGCTTGGCCGTAACCTTCCAACGTCCGTCGTCTTGTTTTTTTAAATCTTTAACCGCAGTGTTAAAATACATGTTTACGCCCTCTAGCGATTGCAGATGTGCAAAGAGCTCTCTAGTTAGTACGCCAAAATTAACGTCCGTACCAAATTTCATTGCCGTAGCGGCATAAGGGGTATTCAATTCCCTTTCGTTCATCAACAAAGGCGCCCATTCTTTAATTTGTTCCACCTTGTCGGTAAACTCCATATCCTTAAAGAGGGGGAATTTCTGCAATTCCTCATAGCGCTTTTTCAAAAACGCCACATTGTCTTCGCCCCATACAAAACTCATATGTGGGACTGCATGTATAAAATTGCCCGGATTTTTCAAAACCCCTTTGTGGGTGAGATACGTCCAAAACTGCCTCGACAACTCAAAGGATTCGACGATATCAACGGCTTTACTCGCATCGATCGTACCGTCTTCCCTTTCGGGGGTATAATTTAACTCACAAAACGCAGCATGTCCTGTTCCTGCATTATTCCAGGCATCAGAGCTCTCCGCAGCAGCTATATCAAGCCTTTCAATAATATCAATTTTAAGATTGGGCTCGAGTTCTTTTAACAGTATACCGAGTGTAGCACTCATGATACCGGCACCTATTAAAACAACATCTGCTTCTGATTTTTGTATACTTGACATCGCAATATAATTATTTTTAGCAAAGTTAATCGTTTTTCAATTTATCTATCGAAACATCCGTGCTTTTCTCGATGCCCCGCGATAAATTAATAGTTTTATTTTTTCCCCAGATAATCTTGCAGTATAATGGTGGCCGCAATTTCATCTACCAAGGCTTTGTTTTGGCGTTGTTTTTTCTTTAATCCACTATCAATCATAGTTTGAAATGCCATTTTAGAGGTAAATCGCTCGTCCATGCGCTCCACCTTCATACCGGGAAAAGCCAGGGTGAATTTCTCGATAAACTTCTCGATTAGTGGGGTTATTTCCGAAGGCTCATTATTCATGCGCTTGGGTTCGCCGATAATCACGACTTCGACGTTTTCCTTGGCGAAGTAATCCTTTAGAAAAGGCAACAACTCCGGTGTTGCTACGGTAGTTAAACCCGATGCAATCATTCGAAAATCGTCGGTAACTGCGATACCGGTTCTCTTTTTCCCAAAGTCCAGGGCTAATACGCGCGACACCCTATTGGTAAATAAAGGTTCCGTACTCCGAGGAAATGGTCAATTTCTTGGCCTCTGAAGCAGCAACGCTTCCGATGATTTGTGCATTGACACCAAAGGACTTGGAAATCTCGATAATTTCTTGTGCCACTTCGGGGTTTACATACAATTCCATACGGTGTCCGCAGTTGAAAACGCGGTACATCTCTTGCCAATCGGTTTTCGACTGCTCTTGTATCAGTTTGAACAAGGGCGGTACGGGAAACAAATTGTCCTTAACGATGTGAAGCGCCTCGATAAAGTGAAGTATTTTAGTTTGTGCTCCGCCACTGCAATGCACCATACCATGAATGTCTTTGGCGTTGAATTGCGACAGGATGCGCTTGATGATTGGCGCATAGGTACGGGTTGGTGACAACACCAATTTTCCGGCGTCTATAGGCGAATTTTCTACGGCATCTTGCAGTTTCATCTTTCCGGAATACACCAAGTTTTCCGGTACCGATGGGTCAAAGCTCTCCGGGTATTTGGCCGCTAAATAGTGATCAAAAACATCGTGACGCGCCGAGGTTAAGCCGTTGCTTCCCATGCCGCCATTGTATTCCGTTTCATAATGGGCTTGCCCAAAGGACTCCAGTCCGACGATTACATCTCCGGGTGTGATGTTGGCGTTGTCGATAACATCGCTGCGCTTCATACGCGCCGTAACGGTCGAATCCACGATAATCGTACGAACCAAATCGCCGACATCTGCTGTTTCACCTCCTGTAGAATGGATGGTTACTCCGAATCCCTTTAAATCTTCAATCAGGCTTTCAGTACCGTTGATGATTGCGGAAATCACCTCACCTGGTACCAAGTTTTTGTTGCGACCAATGGTCGAGGACAACAATATATTATCCGTAGCTCCTACGCAGAGCAGATCGTCGATATTCATGATCAAAGCATCTTGAGCGATGCCCTTCCACACCGACAAATCACCGGTTTCTTTCCAATAAGTATAAGCCAAAGACGACTTGGTTCCCGCTCCATCTGCATGCATGATCAAACAATAGTCGTCATCACCGGTCAAATGATCGGGAATAATCTTACAAAAAGCCTTTGGAAAAAGTCCTTTATCTATGTTTTTAATCGCATTGTGAACGTCTTCTTTGTCCGCAGAAACACCGCGAAGGGCATATCTATTATTGGTATTTGAATTCATAAAAAGTGTGTTGTTTGTGCAAATTTAATGCTAATGTAGAAGTAAAACAATCTATTTGAAAAGAAGATTTTACCCGAAGCTTATTTGGTTTTATTTTCGGTTAAAAACAACAAAAAATCTACTGCCGCAGCAGTAGATTTTTTGCTTAAACGCCTTGTAAAACTTCGATTAGTATATCGATATCCTCGCAAGTGGTTTCGTGGCTAAAAGAGACTCTCAAGCTGGGCTTTTTCAATTCGGCCTCGCTCAAAAATTCCGACAATACGTGAGAGGGCTTCTGACTTCCAGACTGGCAGGCGCTTCCACGCGACACCGCGATGCCCTTCATATCCAGCTGAAACAACATCATCGCCGCCTTCTCTTCCGATAGCGGTAGCGATACGTTGACGATATTGTAAAAACCCGTTTGATTTCCGTTGAAACTCACTTCGGGAAAAACCTCTTTGAGTTTGGTTTGGCAATAATTTTTTATCGCTCGAATGTGGTCGCGCTCCACCTCTAAATTCTCATAAGAGATTTCAAAAGCCTTGGCCATACCCACCACTTGGTGTACTGCTTCGGTGCCCGCACGCATACCCTTTTCCTGCTCGCCCCCAAAAATCATGGGTTTCAACACGTTATTCTTGCGAATAAAGGCAAATCCGATTCCCTTGGGGCCGTGAAATTTATGGGCACTTGCCACGATAAAATCTATGGGTAACTCCTGTAAATCCATTTCGGTTTTTCCTACGGATTGTACGGTATCGCAATGAAATAAAGCCCGGTGTTTCTGACATAATTCAGCCACTCTCTTTAAATCCAATTCGGTTCCCACCTCATTATTGACGTGCATCAAACTCACCAAGGTAGGAATTTCATCGGCCAATAGGCGCTCCAACTGCGCATAATCGATTTCGCTATTGGGCAGTATGTTGACAAACTCCAAATCGATATCGTATTCGCGCTGCATTTGCTTGGCTGCATACAAAACCGCATGGTGTTCCATTTTAGAAGTAATGATTCGCTGCACTTTGAGGTCGCGCACCGCAGAGCGGATAATCCAGTTGTTGGCTTCGGTACCGCAGGAGATAAAAATAATCTCCGACGAGGAAACCTTTAATTGCTTAGCGATGCTCTTTCTCGAGGCTTCGATCAGCGATTTGGCTCTCCTTCCCACCGAATAAGTCGATGATGGATTTCCGTATTCTTCAGAAAGCACTTTGATCATTTCAGCAATGACCTCTGGTCTAAGAGAGGTAGTAGCGGCATTGTCAAGATATACCTGTTTCATTTTTTTATATAGCGGCTGTCCAAATCGGCGTATGCTTTACCCCGGACCCATGCAACCTTTATTAGTTATTTTTTAAGCGCTATTCTAAAAAACAGCGTCCGACTACAAAATTAATAAACTGAGTAACAATTTGAAAGGTATTCGCCATTTCTTTGTCGTAAAATTCTCTCGATTTTCTCTTTTTCACAGTCTTGGGCAAAATTAATCTTATTTCCAGAACTTTAGTACTATAAACGACTAACTTTTAAAAGTCGTTCGTCTTTTAACTGTCTAAGGCGTCGATGTCGATGCGCTGCTTTAAAAGCACTTTTTTGACAACTACGGCAAAGACTAGTAAATATCCAAAGCACAACAAGGGAATCCAATAGGAATTGTGTATCCCGATGATATCGGCCAACTTGCCCTGAATCGGCGGAATGATTCCGCCGCCCAAAATCATCATAATCAAAAATGCCGATCCCTGAGCGGTGTATTTGCCCAAACCGATAATCGCGAGATTAAAGATGGCCGGCCACATAATACTACAGGCCAGACCGCCGGCTAAAAAGGCATAAATCGCCACCATGCCTTCCGACAGCAATCCGACTGTCATTGCCGACACTCCCAATACGCTAAACAGCAACAGGGTTCGCGCCGAACGGTCTTTGCTCATAAACGAGAAGGCAATTTGAATCAGCACGCAGATGATGTAATAATACAAGGGCTCCATCTGATTTCCCGCCAAGATATTTACCCCCAATATAACTCCAAAGGCCAACAGCGGCACCACGATGAGCGCAACGTTTTTCTTATAACCGGTCAAGGCAAATACACTGACTGCTCCAGCCCAGCGACCGATCATTAAACTGCCCCAATACATCGAGATATAAGGGGCTATTTCCGAGGAGTGCAAACCGCCAAAGGCATCCAATTTGAGCAGTTCGCCCAAATTGCTTCCAATGCCCACTTCTGCACCGATATACGCAAACAAAGCAACCATCCCCAAAACCAATTGGGGGTATTGCATGGCTCCCCAACCTTCGCGCTTCTTTTGGCTGCCTTTATACGCAAAGAACAGGGAACCCAAAATAACGACCAAGCCCAGTGTTAGCCACAGCATGCGCTGGTGTTCTATCGGCTGCTTGACCACCTGAATATCCTGCTGCAATTGGCCGATTTCCAACTGCCGTTTCGCCAATTCTTCAGCGGTCAAATCCAGGGTTTGCAGCGCGAGTTGCTCCTTTTCCAAAATGGATTCCAACGCCAGTACGCGGGCGTTTTCCGGGCTTTTATAGGTTTTGAAAACCGGTATAAAGACCAATAATAGCAACACCGTCATCACCAAGAGTAGTTTTAGGGCCTTATGAGCCTTTTCTATCGGTTCTTCGATAATTCCCGCCGGTACTTTCTTGGAAAAGTAAAACAGCGCTGCCGCTACGACAAACAATATTCCAACGGCACCGTAGAGCAAACTCATCTTGTCGAGGCTCAAATGCTTGATTTGGTCGTCCGTAATCGAGGAGGTACTGCCGAACAGCACAAAAGCCACGATTAAGGGACCTATGGTGGTTCCCAATGAATTGACTCCGCCACCGAGGTTTACCCGACTCGCCCCCGTTTTGGGATTCCCCAATAGGATAGCAAAGGGATTTGCCGCAATTTGCTGTAGTGAAAAACCCAAGGCCACGATAAATAAACCGATTAACAAGGCGGTGTATACATTGGATTGTACCGCCCATATCATCGCAGCGGCACCAGCGGTAGAAAACAACAAGCCATAGACTATGCTGCGCTTGTAGCCCCATTGAGAAACCAAATCCTTTCCCTTAACCGCACTAAAGACGAATAAGAGCAGTGAACCCAAGTAATAGGCCGTATAAAACGCAAAATCGATTAATTGGGATTGAAATTGATCCAGGGAAAAATAATTCTTGCAAAAGGGAATAAAAATACTATTGCCCGCAGCAAAAAATCCCCAAAAGAAAAAAACCGTCACTAAAGTGTATAAGGCCGGATAATTCGTTTTGATAACCGTGGTGGTTTCAGCAGTCTCTTTCATTAACATAATTTTTAGATTTCAAATATACCGTTTTCTAAAAAATCTAGGTCGTTATAGTTAGCATTTCTATCGAGAAATAACTTATTTTTGTTGAAAGATAATGGGTGCAGTTAAAATTGCGGCATGGATAGCACCAAAAGGTTCTTAATCCGATGACGAGATGCGATAGACGCACCGATAATAAAATAGGAATAAGAGATGAAAAAAATGTTGAGCTTCGGCGTATTGGCTTTGTTTTTAAGCGCTTGTAACGACGGCGATATTGTTTATAAGGAGATGAATTTTGAGAGTAACGCGATTCAAAAGTGTGCGACCAAAGACTTGTACTATAAGACCAACGCCAAAGACATGATGATTCTGAAGGCAGAACCCAATTTATTGCACGAAAAGAACTTTAAACTGGGCGAGACCAAAGTGGTTGAAATCGGCAGTGCGTTAGAACTGCTCTACAGGACTTACGACGAAAATGCCGATAGCAAGTCCATTTGCGAGACCTTGCCTCCGGCCAAACCCGTAATCGTATCCGAAATGACGGCGAATGCAGGTGGAACAGTATTGATTACCCGAGATGTGCGCACCCAAGAAAAAGAGGAATTGGAATCCCCTACGGTGCTCTCGTACTTCTACAGATTTTTATTTGAAAACATCAGCTTTAAAGACGGTGATCAAACGATCAATCAAAACAATTTTTCCTTTGGCGAATACAAGTACAAGGACATCGCCTTAACCTTTAAGTTTATCGGCAAAGTAAAAAACTGCAACCTGATCGACGCCACGCGCTTGGTGGTCAATAACGATACCGAAGCCCTACTGTTAAACATCGGCAACGGTGTTATCGAGAATGTTGCGGCGACCAAGACCGTTTCATTAAACGACACCAACAATCTTATCTATAAAGTATTTGATGCCAAAGGCGGAGCAATCAATGCGGAGAAAGCCTGTACGGACGAAACGGAATTTGGAGATACCATAGAGATCGAAAATTGGAAATCGACCTCGGGAACGCTTGTAATCGTGACTACCGAAGTCACACAAGGAGAAAATGCCCCAAGTGGAAAAGTGGAGTTTTTGCACAAACTGTCTCTAGAAAATGTAACCTTTACCAAAGAGGGTCGCAGCTTTACAAGAGCGCTAGTGCCCTATGGAGAAATCACTACCAGCTTATAAACAAAATCCCAACCTTAACGGTTGGGATTTTGTTTGATATATACTTGGGTAGCGCCCAGGCCGTATTTCTGATAATTGGCGTCTTCGAAAATCACTTCGGGATAACGGGCAAACATATAGTCCAACTCCAATTTTAAGATTCCTTCTCCCACACCGTGAATAAAGACGATACGCGGTATTTTATTGCGAATGGCAAACTCGACTTGCCCCTTAGCGGTATCGACCTGCAAGGTCAATATATCGTGGTTGCTCATTCCCCTAAAAGAAGGTACGAGTTTTTCGATATGCAAATCGACCTCCATGACGAACTCCTCTTTTTTCGATTTCTTTTCCTTGACAAAGGAACGCTTTGCGCTGCTTTGCTTTTCCAACAAGGCCGCAGAAATAGACGACAGGGTCGCCGCCTGCTTTAACTCGGAGGTATCTCCGATTTTCAGCAGTTCGCGCATTTGATATTTTAGCAAAAAACCGTCTTCGGTTTCTATGGTCACCTCCGTTTGGTTAACCGCTACTACGATGCCGTTTTGATCTTCATCCAAAACCGCTACTTGATCTCCTTTACTTATCATTTTCTTCTGAGCTTTTTGCCTTTGTCACTGAGGTATGGTTACTGGGTACTTTTGACATCAAACGCATCATGCCGTAAAAAAACAAAATCACACCCACTACCTGAATCCAGATATTGGGATGAACTTGTGTTTGCTCGTAAAAGGCCCAACCTATAAAGAGCAAGGTAACGATGATATAGAGTATTTTCATGGATTAATTGTGTTTTTATTAGGGTGAGCTGCTTTTATCCCGCATTACTGCTGGTCCTATCACCACTTGTCCGAACCGCAGCACATACCGCTGTATTCATCGGATAGATTTACCAAAAATAAAGAACTTTAAAAAATTGTACTAATTATTTAATTACAATTATTTTTTGTAAAATTGCTATAAATTAAAACGCCCATTATGGAAAAGCTCCTGCTGCCCTGTCTCAACAAATCTATATTCGGTATAGACTGCTTAGGCTGTGGCACTCAACGCGCTATGGTTTTAATCACTCAAGGGGAATTTGTCAAAGCTTTTTATATGTTTCCCGCAATTTACACCTTACTTTTATTTTTTGGAGCAGTCTTTTTAAATTTTATCGATTTATCTCGAAATTATCACAAAATAATCATCGGCTTAGCCCTTATCAATGCGCTAATCATGGCTACTTCCTATATTTTAAAAATATTCTATCTAACTTAACACATAAAAAATGGATCAACAATTTACACAAAAATTACCCCATTCCGACACCGTACTGGTCTTAGGTATTTCCTCATTAGTCATGTGCTGTTGCTGGGGTGTTGGTTTGATTCCGGCGATAATCGGCTTGTTTTTAGCTCATAAAAGCGGCAAGTTATACCAGGCCAATCCAAGCGGATATTCGGGTTATAAAAACCTAAATACCGGAAAGGTACTTTGTATTATAGCACTCATTTTGGGCAGTATTAACCTGATGATCAATTTGTATATCACCCTATTCTTTGGTGCGGAAAACTTCCAACAAATGCTACAGGACTTCCAAACTCAATTAGAGCAACAACAATAATAACCACAAAAAAAGCAGCCTCGGCTGCTTTTTTTATTTCTTAGCCAGTTAAGGCGCTAAACGGTCTATTTCCCATTCCATATTGTCTTGCAAGCGATATCGAATGCGGTCGTGTAAGCGATTGGGTCTGCCTTGCCAAAATTCTATCGATACGGGTTTAACTACAAATCCCCCCCAATGCTTGGGCCTATGGATGTCACCTTGCTGGGAATCGGCTTCCAAATCCACCAATTTTTGCAGTAAAAAATCGTAAGACGGGATCACCTCACTTTGGGGAGAAACCGCTGCACCTAGTTTACTGCCCTGCGGGCGGCTATCAAAGTAATTGTCCGAATTTTGTTCAGACAGCTTTTCCGCAAAGCCTTTGATAATAACCTGGCGTTCCATCGACGGCCAAAAGAAAGACAAGCCCACTTTCGGATGTGCCAAAAGCGCCTTTCCCTTTTCCGAATCGTAATTGGTAAAAAACACAAAGCCGTTTTCGTCGTACTTCTTCAACAGCACGATACGCGCTTTGGGAAAACCATCCAAGCCCAGAGTGGATACCGACATGGCATTGACCTCTTCGATACCGGCAAACGCTTCCACTTCGTGAAACCACTTGCGAAACTGCATTAACGGGTTCGCGTCGACCTCTGCTTCGATCAAAGCGCTTTTTTCATAGGATTTTCTGTAATTACTCAAGTCACTCATAACCTTTGTTATTAAAATTCAAATTCTTTTCCATCGTCTGCGCAGCTCACTTGCGGAAAAACGGTCAAGGCCTCCTCTCTAAATTGATTGATATCGGGATAACGCGTGGAATAATGTCCGAGAATCAGTTGCTTTACCCCTGCTTTTAGAGCGATGGTTGCCGCTTCCTTGGCCGTACTGTGCTTGGTTCTTTCGGTATAATGGGCTTCCGATTCCAAAAAGGTGCTTTCGTGATACAACACATCCACTCCTTTGATAATGGGAATTACCGCTTCGCTATAGACGGTGTCCGAACAAAAGGCATAACTCTTCGGGGGATCGGGATCGTTGGTGATCGCCGTGTTTTGAATCAGGGTCCCGTCGTCCAGGGTAATGTTACCGCCGTTTTTAATCTTTTGATAGAAACAGCTTTCGATTCCCAAATCTTCGATGGCACCGATTTTTAACTTGCGCTCCCCGGGTTTCTCTCGAAATAAGTAACCGTTGGTATACACCCGATGCACCAGCGGAATGGTAGAAACCGTAAGCTGTTCGTCTTCATAGACCACCTCACTCTCCTTGCTTTCCAATTCGTGAAAGTACAAATTGTAACCGGTAAAGGAGTTGGACAGCCGCAGTTGCAATAAAATCACCTCTTTGATCCCCTTGGGACCATATACGTGTAAGTCGTTTTGCCGATTCAACAACATAAAAGTCGATATCAGCCCGATTAACCCATAAAAATGGTCGCCGTGCAGGTGGGAGATGAAGATGTGATTAATCTTAGAGAATTTAATCTTTTTTTTGCGCAGTTGAACCTGAGTTCCCTCGCCACAATCGATTAAAAACATCTGGTTTTTAATTTCGATGAGCTGTGCCGTGGGATTGGTCATCGTTCTTGGGGTTGCTGCATAACAGCCCAGTATAGTTAATTTCAATATGATTTCATTTAAAGAGTCCGTCTATGAAAGTACAAAATATAATTAGTAACCGCTAAAAAAGCCGGCTAATAAAGTTGTTTTCTACTTAAAATCCCAAATCTCTTTCAATCTCGTCCATTTCGATGATATCGTGCGCCTCTTGTATGCTGGGCACCAACACCAACTCCTGGTCAAAATCATTGTAGTTTACCGCATTGGAAACCAAGACAAACGACTTTTTAGCCTCGGATTGTCGGGCGGCCAACTCGGCAAAGGCCGCAACTGCTGCCGCATCCAATTCGGCTTCTGCCAATAGATCGATCACGAGGTTGTGCTTTTTTAAAGTTTCATATTGCGAATTGATTTTCGTTATAAATTCCGCGAGGCTGCCCTCGTTCTTTTTAATCAAAAGCGTATGTCCTTTTTCTTTAATTTTCATGCTGCTGTCTTTTTTATAAAGAGCTAATGTAAGCTTAATTATTTGATTTTTGAAGCGAGTAAGTAAATCACAGCCATGCGCACGGCCACCCCATTCTCCACTTGGTCCAAGATGATGGATTGCTGTGAATCGGCTACATCGGAAGTCAATTCCACGCCGCGATTAATCGGTCCCGGGTGCATGATTACGATTTCTTTATCCAGCGAATCCAACAGCTTTTTGTCTATGCCATATTGCTGGGTGTATTCGCGAGTAGATGGGAAATAGTTGACATCCATACGTTCGTTTTGCACGCGCAGCACATTGGCTACATCGCACCATTCCAACGCTTTTCTCAACACGGGTTCGACCCGAACGCCCAAGCTTTCGATGTGTTTTGGTATAAGGGTTTTAGGTCCGCAAACCCGCACTTCTGCCCCTTGCATTTGCAGGGCGAATATATTGGATAGCGCCACTCTGGAATGCAGTACATCGCCGATGATTACCACTTTTTTTCCCGCCACTTCACCCAATTTCTCCCGAATGGAATAACTGTCTAAAAGGGCCTGTGTCGGATGTTCGTGAGCACCATCGCCGGCATTGACAATACTGGCCTTTACGTTTTGCGATAGAAAATGCGCTGCTCCGGCATGACTGTGGCGCATGACTACCATATCGACTTTCATCGCCAAGATGTTGTTGACCGTATCCAAGAGGGTTTCGCCTTTTTTGACGGACGACTGAGCCGCAGAAAAACTGATGACATCGGCAGACAGGCGCTTTTGAGCCAACTCGAAGGACAATTTGGTCCGGGTGCTGTTTTCAAAAAAGATATTGGCGATGGTAATATCTCGTAAAGAGGGTACTTTTTTTATGGGTCTATTGATGACTTCTTTAAACTGATCGGCAGTTTCAAAGATTAAATCAATATCGTTTTTATTGATGTATTTGATTCCCAACAAATGGTCTACACTTAATTCTTTCATCGTGCAATGGATTGCTCTACGTTATTAAATTTCCTTTTTCGGCTCGTTTTGTATCAAAAACACCCCGTCTTCTTGACTGTCTTCTTCGCCCCAGCTCACCAATACCTTTTCGTCGTTTATCGCATCGACTTGACGGCCGCGATAATCGGGTTGTATGGGCAAATGACGGCTAAACCTACGGTCTATCAATACCAGGAGTTCAATTTCCGATGGGCGACCAAAAGACTGTATGGCCGTTAAGGCCGAACGGATACTTCTACCGGTATACAACACATCGTCGATAAACACCACTTTTTTATTCTCTACCAAAAAATCGATTTGCGTTTTATTGGCTTCTAAAGGTTTGAGATTTCTCCGGAAATCGTCGCGAAAAAAGGTGATATCCAAAAACCCCAAGCTAATATCTTGGACGCCGTATTCTCTTTCGATAATTGATTTGATTCTCTCGGCAAAAAATTTACCACGAGGCTGTATTCCGATCAGGATTGTATTCGAAAAATCAAGGTGTTTTTCGACTAATTGACAAGCCAAACGATGCAGAATGATATTGACCTCTTTAGCAGTAAGCAATACTTTAGGATCCATAATGAAGTGTTGTGTTTGGGGGGTAAAAGTACAAATTTTTCCGCTCGATAAATAATATTTTTACACAAAGGTCGGATTTAGGCCAGGCGGGAACCTCGACTATTATTTTTGAAATTTCGTCCCTGTTCGGGCATGAAAATTCAAAAAATCCGTATCTTAGATACCCATTTTAACCGCAAATTTATGATCATGACTACGACCCCCACCATAGAGGGGCATCCCATCCAAGAATACAAAGGCATAGTAACGGGTGAAACCATTATAGGCGCCAACGCCATTAAGGATTTTAAAGCGAGTTTTACCGATTTTTTTGGCGGTCGTTCCACCACTTATGAGAAGGTCGTTATCGAGGCTAAAAACACGGCTTTGGACGAATTGCAAAACCGCGCCAAGCAACTCGGTGCCAACGCCGTTGTGGGTGTCGACCTGGACTATGAAACCATCGGTCAGTCGGGAAGCATGCTTATGGTAACGGCCAGCGGTACGGCCGTGGTGATCTAATCTTTAAAATCTTGGCAGAGTATTTGCCCTTACACAATTGAAATAAAAATAAAACTATGAAAAAAAGAGCATTGATGGTTACCTTATTCACCGTAGTAACCGCCGTAAGTCTTCAGGCTCAAGTAGTCCGAAGCGTTTTTGTCAAGGACACCACCACCCCTTGTACAGGTGTGGCGCCGATGAATTGTCTAAACGTGCGATTCGACCAGGCTACCGAATGGGAATTGTTCTACAGTTCTATAGAGGGGTTTGAGTACGAACCGGGTTACCAATATGAATTGCTGGTAGAGGAAACCGTATTGCCCCAAAACCAAGTTCCGGCAGACGCCTCGTCCAAGCGTTATAAATTGAAAAAACAAGTTTGCAAAATAGCGGCTTCCCAAGCGGTATGGAACCAAAATTGGACCCTTACCGAGCTCAACGGAAAAAAGGTGCTGCCCGATGCCGTAAAAGTAGAATTTAACGCCGGAACAAACAGCATTTACGGAAAAAGCGGTTGCAACAGTTTTACGATGGCCGTAAAAACCAATAAGAAAAAAACCAAAATAACCACCCAACAAGCCGCGGGTACTTTAATGGCCTGTCCGCCGGAATTGATGAAATTGGAAGATGAGTTCTTAGAAACTCTAGCCGACAAAAAAATCGATTTAAAAGTGGTCGACGGTCAATTGCAGCTGATACACAAAAAAGCGGTATTGATGACTTTTTCCAAACCGACAGCAGCCAAATCTGCCCTAACCTACATCAGCAACAAAAAATTTAAGCTGATCCAACTGAACGGAAAAACCGTTGAAAAGAGTCATCCGGAACTCACCCTAGATGTAGCCAATAAAAAAATAAACGGCAAAACCAGCTGTAACAATTTCTTTGGAACCTTGGACATCACGGAAAAAACCATCGGTTTTGGCGGCGTAGGAACCACGAGAATGGCCTGTATGGACGAAAAACTAGCTCAGCAAGAGAAAGACTTTCTCGCTGTATTAAACAGCAACGGCCTGAGCTATGACGTGGCCGATCAGACGCTCAACATCTATAAAAACAATAAATTAGTATTGATGTTTGGCTTAAGTGACTAAGCCCGCACCGATTCAATAAGCTATAAAAAAGCCCGTGAAACTCAAATTTCACGGGCTTTTTTACTGGAGGGCTGTCCCTATTACAAAGGAGATATGCCATACCTTATTTCAGTTGATCGGCTGTTGCCTGCAATAATTCCCACTGTAGTTTTAGATTGGGATTGCCATTGGCCTCATAAGCCGCCTTTTTTAGCGCGATTCCCTTGTCGACCATCACTTTTACAATACTCGCAATTTGCGCATTTTGAGTCTTTAAATAAGCGTAGTACATCTTGTACAATTGTGCGGCGGTTTTCGTGGCTTCCTCGGTATCGTTACCCATCACCCATTCAAAACCGCGTTCCAACAAATCGGCACCGGGGTATTGCTGGCTTTTGGCGATTAGGTAAAATGCAGCGGTCTGAATGACCAAATCCGCTTTTGACCGATCATTTTCTGCGATCCAAATCGGGATAAATGCCTTGATGAGCTCCTCGCTATTTTTGACAATCTCGAGGTCTAGTCCGTTTTCAAAACGAGAAAACTGCTGAGGGTCGCTTTGTAAAATTCCGTCTATAGCGGCCGATTGAACGCGGAAAGAAGGACTTTTAAGCGCGGTTTCCAACAAGTCCAAATCGCTTTGTTTTACGTAGTTCAACGCATTGATAGCCTGTGCCTGCACCAGGGTTTTGGCGTCGTTTTTAACGACTTCCCGCAAAAGTGGTACGGCCTGTTCCACTACGGTGGCCTCATTTAAATCCAAGCTGCTGATCGACAAGCTTCGGATACCGTCGTTTTCATCGGTCAACGCCGACAACAGGCTCTCCAAGGCTGCTGCATCTGTCGTTTGAGCAGCGGCAAAGGCTGCTACCGCTTGTCTGCGCGCCAAGTAATTTCCCTTGCCCGCACGGTATTGTGCGCGGTATTCCGCCAGGGTTTTTGTCGACTCGGTCAAATTGGACAGCAACACCTGATCGGCGTTGTAAATCACCACCTCCGGTGCTTTAGACAGGCTCCATTCAAAGGAGGTCGCTGCTTGTGCCGGCACCCACAACTCTTTTCGCATGGGTTTGCCGTCGACAACGACATCTACGGCATAAGGAAATTCGAAATAGGTCGGCCCCTGTTGTTCGATGTCGATCTGAAGCTTTTTGCCCTTGGAATCAAATTCAGAGCGAACCGTCAAATCCGGTTGTCCATTACCGAGAAACCACTGCTTAAAAAACCAATTTAAATCTCGGCCGCTCACCTCTTCTAGCGCCAAGCGCAATTGGGTGTATTCCGCTTTGCCGTAAGCGTTGTCGACCAAGTATTTGTTCAAACCTTTAAAAAAGGCTTCGTCGCCCAAAAAGTTTCTCAACATGTGCAAGATGGCGCCACCTTTGTTGTAAGTAACCGCATCAAACATATCTTCACGCGATTCGTAGTGCATGCGCACCAAGCGCTTGTCGAGATGGTCTCCGTTTTTATAGGCCTCGATTTCGTCGTACAAATACTGACTGGCCTTTTCAAAGCCGTATTTATGCTCGATCCACAGATATTCGGAATAATTGGCAAAGGCTTCGTTCATCGCCAAATTAGACCAGCTCTCTGCCGTGACCAAATCGCCGAACCAATGGTGAAAAAGCTCGTGTGCTATAACGGTTTCGGCGGTATTTTCATCGATGAGCTGTCCGGGCTTTTGCTGCACCCCATCGTTGAACAACGAAGCTGTGGTATTTTCCATGGCGCCACTCACATAATGTCTTGCGGTCATCTGCGCATACTTTTCCCAGGGATACGGATAATCGAGTAAGTTGGAAAAAAACTCCATCATCTCCGGCGTATTTCCAAATATAGCACGGGCGTATTCTCTATATTCGGGCTCTACGTAATAATCGACATCCAACGACCGCCATTTATCCCTTACAACGGCATAATCGCCTATGCCCACAAAAAACAAATAGGGCGCGTGTTTTTGGCTCATTTTCCAATAATCGGTCTTGGTACCGTCTTTATTAACCTTGGAGTTGACCAAGGATCCGTTGGACAGGGACACGTATTTTTGAGGATAGGTCAGATAGATCTCCTGAGTGGTCTTTTGATTGGTTTTATCGATGGTGGGAAACCAGCAGGAGGCGGATTCCGTTTCGCCCTGTGTCCAAATTTGGGTAGGCAATCCCGCGGTGGTTCCCAAGGGATTGATAAAGTAGATCCCCTTATTGTCATTGATGGCTGCACTTCCCGTTCCCTCTACTTCGTTGGGACGGGCCGTATACGCGATATGAACGGTATAGGGCTCTGCGCGGCTATAGCTTTTGTCCAACTCGATGCGAATCACAAGACCGTCGTAGTGGAACTTCAACTTTTTCTCACCTTTGTCCGTCAGCAAGCGCACCTGATGAATCAGCATGGCCTTGGCATCGAGTTCCAAAACCGCAGTCGGATAGAAATGCGGACTTAGCGTAATCCAGGCTTCGCCCAAAACCTGCTGCTTGGCATAATCAAACTTTAAATCCAGCTTGGTGTGCATCAGATTGTTAATCCGTTCGGCTTCTGCGCGGTAAGCCTCTACGGGATTCGCTGCATCTACGCGATAACTCGGAGGCAGCGTTTGCGATTGGGCCCAAGTCATACTCGACCACACCAAGGCGACAAACAGTAATCCTATAATTTTATTCATAATCTTAAATTGAGTTGACAGATTGATTAACAGGGAAGACTAAAGATAAATATCCCCTTTTGAATTGTGGACGGATTTAGCAATATTTTAGCTATTTCGCGGTATTTTAGTCCGATAAGGGCTTGATTTCGCCCTTCATCGCAGCAAAAATCTCCGTATAGCCCCAAAACAAAACAACCAGTAATCTCGCGATTACTGGTTGTTTTTATAAATCCGATTAAAGGAATTGTTTATCCTAAAACTTCTTTTACTTTTTTACCGATTTCAGCTGGTGAATCTACTACGTAGATACCACACTCTTTCATGATGCGTTTCTTAGCTTCTGCCGTATCATCAGCACCACCAACAATAGCACCAGCATGCCCCATCGTTCTTCCTTTAGGAGCCGTTTCTCCAGCGATGAATCCGATAACCGGTTTTCTATTTCCGTCTTCTTTGATCCAACGCGCTGCATCGGCCTCCAATTGACCTCCGATTTCACCGATCATGATGATTACTTCAGTCTCTGGGTCGTTCATCAATAATTCAACCGCTTCTTTGGTCGTTGTTCCAATAATTGGATCTCCACCGATACCGATCGCTGTAGTGATACCCAACCCTTGTTTAACCACTTGGTCAGCCGCTTCATAGGTTAACGTTCCCGATTTAGAAACGATACCTACAGTACCTTTTTTGAAAACAAAACCTGGCATAATGCCCACTTTAGCTTCACCTGGAGTGATTACCCCTGGACAGTTAGGTCCGATTAATCTAGAGCTTCTTTCTTTTACATAATTGTTCGCACGAATCATATCAGCTACAGGAATACCTTCGGTAATGGTAATAATTACTTTGATACCTGCATCAGCAGCTTCCATAATAGCATCAGCAGCAAAAGCTGGTGGTACGAAAATAATAGATGTATCAGCTCCAGCTTGATCCACAGCATCTTGAACGGTATTGAAAACAGGACGATCTAAATGCGTTGTTCCCCCTTTTCCAGGAGTTACTCCACCTACGACATTTGTTCCGTATTCAATCATTTGAGATGCGTGAAAAGTACCTTCACTACCCGTAAAACCTTGAACTATTATTTTTGAATCCTTATTGACTAAAACACTCATGATTTTGTTTTTTTTATTAAAATTTCGTTATACAAAAATAGCCAATTCCCAGCAATATCTGAAATTTTTATTGCTTTAATATCTCCCTAACGCCTAAATTACCAGGTGGCTCATCTGATATCCTCTGTAAAGCAGGCCATCTTTGAGTTCCCAAGTAGCGTTAAAGGTGGCTAAAACCAATTCTTCATCGGGATTTTCGAAGGTACTCACATAATGCGTGTAGCGAATGGCCACTTGGTTTCCCTCGGCAATTACCTGGTGCACCTCGCAGCGCAGCGAGTAATAATTCAATCGAATTTCCTTAGATAACGCCAAGATATCGTCTTTGTCGAGTTGTACAAATCCCTTGGAACTCGTCCAGTCCAAGAGCAGTTCTTCATGCAAGACCTCTTGGAGGTAATTCTTGCTGAGAATTGCTACTGATTCATAAAACTTAACAACGATATCCTTTGCTATCATAAATTTTTTACTTTAATTAGAATTTCAGGAAGCTTCTTAACATTGGCCAATTGCTTTAATTTTTCTCTGGATTCGTCTACTGGGGTACCGAAATACACCTTTCCACCTTCCAGGGATTTGGTCACACCGGTTTGCCCTAGTACCACGGCTTTTTCACCGATGGTGATGCCACTAGTCGTACCTACTTGTCCCCAAAGCGTGACTTCGTCTTCTATGACTACACAACCGGCAATGCCCGTTTGTGCGGCGATCAGACAATTTTTTCCAATGACACTATCATGACCGATATGCACTTGATTATCTATTTTTGTGCCAGCACCTATGGTGGTGTCTCCAGTAACTCCGCGATCTATGGTACAAGCTGCACCGATAAAAACGCGATTTTCTATCACCACACGACCACAAGAAACCAAGGGATCATATCCCTCTGGGCGTTTTTTAAAATAAAAGGCATCGGCTCCTAAAACAGCTCCTGCATGAATCACGACATCATCGCCTATAATCGTACCATCATAGAGTACTACTTGGGGATGAATCGTGCAATTTCGTCCAATTACCACTCCATTGCCAATAAAGACATTGGGTTGGATTTGGGTACCTTCACCGATCTGAGCGTCTACAGCCAAAGCTGTTTGGGCCGGTTTAAAAGGATTGAAATACTTGGATAATGTATTGAAATCGCGAAAAGGATCGTCTGAAATCAATAATGCCTTTCCCTCAGGACAGGGCACCTCTTTATTGATCAATACGATAGTCGCTTTGGAATTCAAGGCTTTATCATAGTATTTAGGATGGTCTACAAAGACAATTTCCCCTTCGGTTACCACATGAATTTCATTCATCCCGTAAACTTCAAACTCGGGCTTCCCCACAAATTTACATCCTATAATTTCAGCTATAGCCTGTAATTCTTGAACGTTTTTAAATCTCATTGATCGGCGTTAAATATATTGAAAGTTTCGATTAAAAACTAATTATTCCTTGATGCGCTCGATATAAGCCCCGTTGGAAGTGTCAATTTTAATCTTATCTCCTTCATTGATAAAAAGTGGCACGTTTACCGTTGCCCCGGTTTCTACTGTAGCGGGTTTGGTCGCATTGGTAGCGGTATTGCCCTTTACACCTGGTTCTGCATAGGTCACTTCTAAGATTACCGAAGCCGGCATATCTACAGCAATAGGCATATCGGTTTCCGTGTTGATTTGCACCATCACGTTTTCGCCTTCTTTTAATAAGTCTGGGGCGTCCAAGATGTTCTTCATCAAGGTGATTTGTTCGAAAGTCTCTACGTGCATAAAGTGAAATTGATCACCTTCTGGGTACAAGAACTGGAACTTATGCGTTTCCACGCGTACGGGATCGATTTTATGTCCTGCAGAAAAAGTATTGTCCAATACCTTTCCCGAGGTTAAACTCTTCATTTTGGTACGAACAAAAGCAGGTCCTTTACCGGGTTTAACGTGTAAGAATTCCGTGATTTTATAAATATCGTTATTGAATTTAATGCACAATCCGTTTCTAATATCTGATGTACTTGCCATTTTTTATTTTTTTATATATTAATAAATTCCTGTATATCCCTTCATGATCCCTCTCGAGGAATTTCGAATAAACATAATGATTTCATCGCGCTCTGGAGTCGCCTCAAAGTCGGCTTCAATAATGCTCAAAGCCTGAGTAGTATTGTAGTTTTTCTGGTATAAAATTCGGTAGATGTCTTGGATTTCGCGAATTTTATCGGTGCTAAATCCGCGTCTTCTCAAACCAACGGAATTGATTCCGATAAAAGACAGGGGTTCCTTAGCCGCTTTGGCATAAGGAGGCACGTCTTTCCTGAGGAGTGAGCCGCCAGAAATCATGGTATGGTCACCGATATTGATGAATTGATGCACGGCGGAAAGCCCACCAATTATAGCATAATTCCCCACGGTAACGTGTCCGCCAAGCAAAACCCCGTTCACGATAATCACATTGTCGCCAATATGACAGTCGTGTGCAATGTGAGCAGTAGCCATTACCAAACAATGGGATCCGATAGTGGTTCTTCCAGAGGCTACAGTACCCCTATTGATCGTAACACATTCTCGAATTGTAGTATGGTCGCCAATGATGGCCAAGGAATCCTCTCCTCCAAATTTTAAATCTTGAGGAACAGCTGAAATAACAGCTCCGGGAAAAATATTGCAATTTTTACCAATTCTAGCTCCTTCCATGATAGTAACGTTGGATCCAATCCAAGTTCCCTCTCCAATCTCAACATTATTATGAATCGTTGTAAAAGGTTCAATCACTACATTTTTAGCTATTTTTGCTCCTGGATGGACATAGGCTAAAGGTTGATTCATACGATCTTTTTTTAGTTTTGTTTTTTCACTATTTGCGCCATTAATTCTGCTTCAGTGACCAATTTTCCATTGGCATAGGCATTGGCTTGCATATGACAAATCCCTCTACGGATTGGAGATAACAATTCCAATCTAAAAGTCAAAGTATCTCCTGGTAAAACTTTATGCTTAAATCTAACGTTGTCGATTTTCATGAAATACGTCAGGTAATTTTCCGGGTCTGGAACCGAGCTCAAAATGAGGATTCCGCCTGTTTGCGCCATGGCTTCTACCGTTAAAACTCCTGGCATTACTGGAGCACCAGGGAAATGACCAACGAAGAACGGTTCGTTCATCGTAACGTTTTTGAGTCCCACTACGTGGGTTTCCGACATTTCTAAGATTTTATCCACCAACAAAAACGGTGGACGGTGTGGCAACATGGCCATTATTTGGGTCGTGTCCATCAGGGGCTCCTTGTGTAGGTCGTACACCGGCACTTGATTTCTCTTTTCCGCTTTTATAATTTTGGACAGTTTTTTAGCAAACTGCGTATTGACAAAGTGTCCCGGTTTATTGGCTATGACTTTTCCGCGTATGCGTATACCGACTAAAGCCAAGTCGCCGATGACATCTAACAACTTGTGACGCGCAGCCTCATTGGGATGATGCAGGGTCAGGTTGTCCAAGATACCGTTGGGTTTGACATTGATGGTTTCCTTGCCAAAAACCACTTTAAGGTTTTGCATAGTCGCTTCGGATATGTCTTTATCGACATAGACGATGGCGTTGTTTAAATCGCCCCCTTTGATCAATCCATGGGACAACAAGGTCTCGAGTTCGTGTAAAAAACTAAACGTTCTCGAATTGGCAATTTCGTCTTTAAAATCGCTCATCGATTTTAAAGTAGCGTTTTGCGTGCCCAACACCTTGGTACCAAAATCGACCATAGCCGTAACTTGATAGGTATCGGAAGGCATTAAAATAATTTCGCTTCCCGAGGCTTCATCCACGTAAGAAATCACTTCCTTAACGATGTATTCTTCTCTTTCGGCATCTTGTTCTACTACACCTGCCCTTTCGACAGCCTCGACAAAATACTTGGAAGAACCGTCCATGATTGGGGGTTCAGAAGCATTGACTTCGATAATAACATTGTCCAAATCACAACCGACTAAAGCCGCCAATACGTGTTCTGTCGTTTGTACCTTAACGCCTCTTTTTTCCAGATTAGTTCCTCTTTGAGTATTGACTACATACGTAGCGTCCGCCTCGATAACAGGGCATCCCTCCAAATCCATTCGTACAAATGAAAATCCGTTGTTTATCGGTGCTGGCTTCAAGGTCATCTTCACTTGCTGTCCGGTATGAAGTCCAACTCCTTCTAAGGAAATTTCATTTTGGATGGTTTTTTGTTTAACCATAGTAGTTTATTTTATTTTTAAACATTTTTTACACCTGCGAAAACGCTAAGGTGCTATTTTTTTTTCAACCCTTCAATTTCTTGAACGATTTTAGGTAAATTCTTAAAGTGTATATACGATTTTAAAAAATCGTGATACGGCAACTGCGGCGACCCCTGAACGGATTCGCTATCGCCAAGGCTCCTACTCACTCCGGTTTGGGCTTGTATTTTGACATGATCGCCGATCACGATATGTCCCACAATCCCCACTTGGCCACCGATAATGCAGTATTTGCCTATTTTGGTCGACCCCGCCACACCGGTTTGCGAAGCAATCACCGTGTGCTCTCCAATTTCCACATTGTGTGCAATTTGAATTTGATTGTCCAATTTTACGCCTTTTCGGATTATAGTCGACCCCAAGGTCGCTCTATCCACCGTGGTTCCCGAACCGATTTCCACATCGTCTTCTATAACCACATTGCCGATTTGCGGTACTTTGGTATAGCTGCCATCCGCTGCCGGTGCAAAGCCAAAACCATCCGATCCGATAATCGTACCGGAGTGCAACGTACAATTTTTTCCGATAACGGTCTCCGAATAGATGCGAACACCAGCAAATAAAACCGTATTGTCGCCAATGACCACATTATCGCCAACAAAAGAGTTGGGATATATCTTAACATTGTTGCCAATTTGTGTGTTTTTTCCAATATAACTAAAACTACCCAAGTATAAATCGTCGCCATAAACCGCGCCTTCGGAAAGTACCGAGGGTTGTTCTATACCCGACTTCATCAATTTCACTTGGTTGTAATATTCCAATAATTTAGAAAAGGACTGATAGGCATCTTTGACCTTGATCAAAGTAGCGTCTAAATCGTGCTCGGGCTCAAAAGTGTGATTCACTATGACCACCGAGGCTTTTGTAGTATAAATGTGGCTTAAGTATTTTGGATTGGCTAAGAAAGTCAGAGAACCGGCAGTTCCTTCTTCAATTTTGGCCAATCTATGGACCTCCACTGTAGGGTCTCCTACAACTTCACCATCTAAAACGCCCGCTATTTGTCCTGCTGTTATTTTCATCACCGCAAAAATATAAAATATTATTGAAATTTAAGTTTCTAATAAGGTTTTTGGGTAACAAACAAAATACTTTGTTACCGGTTTGGAAAGCGCCTTGAGATTTAATTGATCCGAAGCCTCTAAAACATCGACTACTTCCTTGTTCTTTTTCAATATCCGAATGGGTTCTTCCGATTTTTTATAGGCTTGATTTTTAACCTTACCCCTAAAGATGAAATAACTGGCTTCTTCTTTGGTGAGTCCCCTTAGTGTCATCCATTGAGTACGCATCGAATCGACCTCTTCCTTACTGACTTTTTCCGAAATCAATCGGATCTTAAGCAGGTCGCGATTGATGATCATCCTACTCAATTCCGAGAGCACAAAGTCGTCGTGAAACTGCCAGCTCTTCAGGGCTCCGATGATATCGGAATCGTCGAGCAAGGCAAACTGCTCCAAGGCGCTTTGGTCAAAATCTTCTAGGGAAATTTGGTTTTGTAAAAAAAACTGCAGCGCATTGCTGCACCACAGTACCGTGCCCTTGTGCGTGAGCTCCTTGGCGCGCTTTAAAACGCGCATCAAAATCAGTTCGGCACAAACGCTGGTTTTGTGTAAATACGCTTGCCAATACATCAGTCGACGGGCAACGATAAATTTTTCAACGGAATAAATTCCCTTTTCCTCTACAACCAAGGTATCGTCCTCGACGTTGATCATCTGAATCAGGCGTTCGGAGTTGATATTCCCCTCGGCTACACCGCTGTAAAAACTGTCGCGTTTGAGGTAGTCCATACGATCCATATCCATCTGACTCGAAATGAGTTGCAACATGAATTTCCGGTGGTATTGCCCTTTAAAAATCTGAATAGCCAAGTCCAATTGCCCCTCAAACTCCTGGTTTAAGCGGTTCATAAACAGCAGCGAAATCGCTTCGTGAGAAACTTTTTCCACAATGCTGTGTTCCATGGCATGTGAAAACGGACCGTGGCCGATATCGTGTAACAATATGGCTATGTATAGGGCTTTTTCTTCTTCTGGGGAAATTTCTACGTTTTTGGAACGCAGTACTTGAACGGATTTTTGCATCATGTGCATACAACCCAAGGCGTGGTGAAACCGCGTGTGGTGGGCGCCGGGATAAACTAAATAAGACATACCCATCTGAGAAATCCTCCTTAAGCGTTGGAAATAAGGATGCTCAATCAAGTCGTACAACAAAGTATTGGGTATAGTGATAAACCCATAAATTGGATCGTTTAATATCTTCAGTTTATTTATTGTCGTCAAAAGGATTTATTTTAATCCAAACAAAGATAGGAATATATAAAAAAAAACCACCCTTTTTGCAAACAAAAAGTGTGGTTTTCCATTTATAAATGGCGTGCCTAGTAAAACACTTCGGAATCTATTTGAAAAGAGTCCAAAAACGCGATGGATTTTTGAATGTCATAATGCAAAATTCGATCTTCGCTTACAAAGGGTACGTCTTCTCTATAAATACTGATAAAAGACTCGATTAAATCGCTGGATTTCAAAGGTTTTCTAAATTCCAAAGCCTGACTGGCGTTCATCAATTCAATGGCTAAAATGCGCTCTAAATTCTCGATAATTCTCAGGGTTTTAGTCGCTCCATTTGCCCCCATACTCACGTGATCTTCCTGTCCATTACTCGAAACAATACTGTCTACACTTGCCGGCGTGGCCAACTGCTTATTTTGACTCACTATACTGGCTGCGGTGTACTGCGGAATCATAAATCCGGAGTTCAAACCGGGATCATTGACCAAGAACGGCGGAAGTCCTCGGGTTCCCGAAATCAATTGATAGGTTCTCCTCTCGGAGATATTGCCCAGTTCGGCCAAGGCTATACCCAAGAAATCCAAGCCTAATGCCAAGGGCTGTCCGTGAAAATTTCCACCGGAAATAATTAAGTCCTGACTGTAAAAAACGTTGGGATTATCGGTCACCGAATTGATTTCGGTTTTAAATATTTTCATGACGTAATCGATGGTATCCTTAGAAGCCCCGTGTACTTGCGGTATACATCTAAAAGAATACGGATCCTGCACGTGCTCCTTGTGTTGTGCGAGTATTTCACTGCCCTCCAAGACTTCGGTAAAAAACTTAGCGGTGTGAATTTGTCCCTTGTGCGGACGCACCAGGTGAATCAACTCGTTAAAAGGTTCTATTCTACCGTCAAAAGCCTCTAGGGAAACCGCGCCAATCAAATCGGCCAGGTAGGAAAGCTTTTGCGACTTCATCAAGATATAACAGCCGTAAGCGCTCATAAATTGCGTTCCGTTTAACAGGGCCAAGCCCTCTTTGGATTGCAGTTTAATCGGCTCCCAACCCAACTGAGTCAACACGTCTTTGGCCCACTGTCTCTTTCCGCGGTAATACACTTCGCCCTCTCCGAGCAACGGCAAAGACAAATGCGCCAAAGGTGCCAAGTCGCCAGAAGCGCCCAAAGAGCCCTGGTTGTAGATAACCGGCAACACATCGGAATTGTAAAAATCCACCAAGCGCTCTACCGTGATCAATTGCACCCCTGAATTTCCAAAACTCAAGGATTTGATCTTTAAGAGCAACATGATTTTTACGATGGCTTCCGGAACCAATTCGCCCGTGCCACAAGCATGTGATTTTACCAAGTTTTCCTGGAGTTGCGACAGGTTTTCCGAATCGATTTTTACATTGCAAAGCGACCCAAAACCCGTGTTAATACCGTATATAGGTGCGTCTTGTGTTCGCATTTTTTGATCCAAATACGCCCGGCAATTTTCAATATTTGCGCGCGCTTCTTCAGAGAGTTGAATTTGCTGATTTTCTATAATTATGCGCTGAAGGGTTTCCATAGAAAACACATCAGAACTTATATAATGTATTTCTTCCATTATCGTTTGTGTATTAAAAAGTCAAATTTCATCATTAAGAGTTTAAAAAGCAACTATTAATTATAAAATGACACACTTATTTCGAAAGTGCTGATTTGAGGTAAATTATCGCGTAAACAACAAATTGCTTTCCGTAGACTCGGAAGCGCTAAAAGCATAACCATCTAAATTAAAGCCCTTTAAGCCCTCTATGGTTTCCACTTCGCAATCCAAGATGTAGCGCACCATCATACCCCGGGCTTTTTTGGCAAAAAAACTGATCGACTTGAGCTTTCCCTCGCGGAGTTCTTTAAAATCCGGCGTGACCAAAGTGCCGATCAAAGCCTTTTTATCGACGGCAGTAAAGTATTCTTTACTCGCTAAATTAACCAACAACTCGCCTTTTTTCATCTCTTTATTCAATTGGACAGCGATTAGGGGCTTCCAAAATTCATATAGATTTGCCGCGGCGCCCACCGGCATTTTAGTTCCCATTTCCAAGCGATAAGGCTCGATCAAATCCAAGGGCTTAAGCAAGCCATACAAACCCGACAGTATGCGGAGTTTATCCTGCAAATCGTCGGTTTTGGCCGTTTGGAGTGTATACACATCCAATCCGCCATAAACGTCGCCATTAAAGGCATAAACCGCTGCGCGAAAACGCTCAGACTCGCCTTTGGGCAAGAGGGTACGCTGCTGATTTCGCGTCCAGTTCAACGCCGCTAAGTTATCGGATATATGCATGAGGTCGGCCAAATCTCCTGGGCTGTAGGTCTTTAAAACCTCGTGCACCACTTTCGCCTGTTTTTTAAACACAGGTACCGTCGTTTGCGCCACGGGAACCGGGGTTTTATAATCCAACGATTTTGCTGGCGAGATCAATATTTTCATTCTGTATCGCTTTAGTTTCTTATCCTTCAAAGATAAAAATTTTAATTTACAACCCACTGCCTCTTGTACGGCAAAGGACCGCTTGTTCTAGTTTCCCCTCAAGCGGATCCACAAATTTTGGAGCAGCAGCACCCCATCTCTTTTGTCCTTCTTAACCTCTACTGCCTGCCATTCCCCTTGGGGATCCTCAAAGAGGTAATAACTAAAGGCAAACTGAACAGCTGTCGAGTCGCTCTTTAACAAGCCAAAGCGCAAATCGTTAAAAAACAAACTGTCTTCGACCTGAGAAATCACGTATTCCCCCTGAGACAAACCGATCAAACGGCGAACGACGGGCTCCTCTCGGATGCTGCCGATCAGCTCCCAGTTTTTATCGTAGTGCTCGTAGGTTATGGCAGCGGTATCCAAAAAGGAGTAGCTGCCGATGCGATAAGCAGTATCGGTTTCCACTATGGCATTCCACAATATCGTATTAAAAGCCGTCGGTTTGACTACCAAAGAGCGGTAAGCCACTTTTTCCGCGACTAAACTGTCTTCAAACCGCTCGTAGGCCGCCCATTTGAGCAACAGCGTCAGCGCCAAATAGGCCGAACTGACCACCAAGCCGTAGGTATTCCACTTCATCCGGCGTTTCATGTTCGAGGTCTCGCGCATCGATCGGATCAAAAAATAAACAAACGGCAAAGTATACAGCGGATCGACGACGAAGATCGACTTAAAGGCAAAGGAGAAATTCCACGGCCACAACAGCTGTGTTCCCCAAGTGGTAAACACATCTAAAAAGGAATGGGTAACCAGCCCCCACAAGACCAAGCTAAACCCCTCTTTAAACGAAACTCCACGATGCCGCTCCCAGCGGTGCAGCGCATAGCCAAAAACCAGAGCAAACAGCGTGGCAAACAAAAAGGAATGACTGAGGCCTCGGTGTATCTCCAAGGCGTAAATCGGGTCTAAAAACAAGCCCAACACCACGTCTAAATCGGGAATGGTACCGGCGATTGCCCCGTAGAGCACCGCCCTATTCTTCAGTTTCTTTCCCAGAACCGCATTGCCAATGGCCGCTCCTAAAACTATCTGCGTGAGAGAATCCATAAAATTTACGCGTTATTAGCTATAAAAAAAACCGCCCGAAGGCAGTTTTAAGTCAATATAATTTTTCGGTCTACTAAAGTTCTTTAAAAATCGTGTGCATCAAACGCTTTTTGTCGTTGATACTCTCTTCCAAAGAAATCATCGATTCAGTTCTATAAACCCCATCGATATCGTCGATTAAATAAATAACCTCTTTAGCATGACGGGTGTCTTTTGCTCTAATCTTACAGAAGATATTAAATTTACCAGTAGTAACGTGAGCTACAGTAACGAAAGGAATTTCATTAATTCTTTCCAATACGAATTTAGTCTGAGAAGTATTGTGTAAGAAGATTCCAATATATGCAATAAAAGAATATCCTAATTTCTCATAATCTAAGGTAAGAGATGATCCTTGAATTATCCCTGCATCCTCCATTTTCTTAACACGAACATGAACTGTTCCTGCGGATATCAAGAGTTTCTTTGCAATATCTGTAAAGGGTACTCTTGTGTTGTCAATCAACATATCCAAAATTTGATGATCTATCTCATCTAATCGAAACTTACTCATAAATCAATAATTTATCTAATTCTAATTTGAACTACAAAAATACTACAAAAAATCAGTGATCTTTAGTAAATCCGTAGTTTTATTATTTTTTTAGCAATTCATTAACACTTAATTGTCCCAAATCTATGAAATCGCCTAGATTTCCGTCAATTAATTCATTTAGGTTTGGTCGATCCCCCTTCCATTTGACAGGAGTTTCCACCACTAAATGTGCCTGTAAACCGTCCCCCTTATTGCAGGCTATTATATAAGGTACAAAATTAACAATTTTATCTGTTAAAACCTCTTTATACTGTACCCAAACCGAATCCTTTTTATTTGATTGGGAATTGACTGCCTGAACATCTGTAAATAACACATCGACAAACGATTTCTCATTCTCCGGTATTGCAAGATAATCATTTATTGTTAGATTTCGGAATTTTTCTGAAATAATATTCGTTAAAACTGTTAATAGAGACCTAAAAACTTCCTTTCTAGTGATTTCTCGCTCATAATCCCTAGGAAAATGCCCTGCTTCGAACAGTATTGTCGGTATTCCCAAAGCCTGCGCATAATCGCCGATACAGTGGATATTAAAGGCATCGTCGAAGCGCCCGATGCGGTTGGGCAACTGCTTTTGCAGCTCCTGATTCATCGCGGCGATCAACAACATCGCCTCTAAACGAGAAGGATTTACCTCGCGTTCGGCGTTGAAAGCGGGCGCCAAGAAAGAGATCGTAGCGGGATTGGCGGTTTTTCCGGCGGCAAAAATCGTGCGTTGGTCGTGTAAATTAAAGGCGTAATCGGGTTTAAAGCGATCAAAGAGCCCCCTTAAACAACGACTCTCCGGCTGCGATAGCGCTGTGGCATCGCGGTTTAAATCCACCTCATTGGCATTGGTACGGGTGTAGTTTTCCGCCCCGTCGGGATTGAGAATCGGCACGATCAACAAGTTAAAACGCGCCTTAAAAAGCTTCGCCAACGCTTCCTCGGAATTTAAAAAAGACAACAAATCTACCACGGCTTTGGTCGTGGTAGATTCGTTACCGTGCATCTGAGACCACATTAAAATCCGCGTTGGCCCCCCGCCGATCTCCACCGATTTTATCGCCTTTTCCCGTACGGAAAAACCGACGGTCTCCACCTTAAAGTCCGCAGTTAATTCCGCATACACCGCTTCTAAATCCGCAGCGACTACATAACGACCCCGCACGAGAGTCGATGTATACTCTCGTAGTATATCCTCTATATTCATGTTCTTATTTTACGATTTACAAAAGTAAACAACTTATTATTTACAAATGTAAACAACTTAAAACCATCCTTTGTTTACATTTGTAACAAGTTGAAATACGGAATTGACTTTTGACACCCCAAGCGGGTAATTTATTTTTAATCGTTTACTTTTATGTGTTTATTTTATTATATACCAGTGACTTATATAGCTTTAATTAAAGTGAAGCTTAACTTATTTAAAAACGTCTTGTCCAAAAGTTTTCTTTTGTAAACAATATTTTATTACATTTGTAAACACTTCTATTGTTAATTTTTAACCAATCAACTATGGATAACTTTGTAAACCGCTTGGAATTTTTACTGCAGCACTATGAGTTTACCGCCTCTACTTTTGCCGATAAAATCGGCGTGCAACGCTCTAGTCTTTCCCATCTCTTGTCGGGAAGAAACAAACCCAGCTTGGATTTTATCATGAAGATATACGAGGCTTTCCCCGAGTTAAATCTCTATTGGCTCTTAAAGGGTGAAGGTGATTTTTCGGCCGAAAACAGCCCGGTAATTCAGACGGGGTCGCCCTCTCTTTTTTCGGAAGTGCTGCCTATTGCCGCTCCTGAGCCTTCGACCGATCTTTCCAAACAAGCAGTGGAAAAAGCCGTTGAAGCCGGCGTTGATTCGGTCGTGGAAAAAGAAACGGCAACAGCGTCTACCGCCCCACTTGTCGAGGAGAAATTCGAAGACACTCCCCAAGCTTTAGCCATAAAAAAAATCCGCCCGATCAAGGAGATCGAACAGATTGTCATTTTTTATACCGACGGAACTTTTAGCCCTTACACGCCCAATTAATCGGAGTCGGGCGTATAGCTGTTTTTCGCTTCTCGGCCCCATACCCCTTGATAGAGGTTTTGCAGATAAGCCATGTCTTTTTCGAATTGGCCCGTGGGATAAAACGGTTCAAAAAACCTGACTTCTCTTTTACCATAATCAAAAGCCACGGGAACTATAGGAACCTTGGCGCGCTGAGCAATATAATAAAATCCCGTTTTCCAGGTTCCCACTTTTTTGCGGGTTCCCTCTGGAGCTATCGCCAGGCGAAACACCTCTTGTTCGTCAAAAATATCGGCTATGGCCTCTACTTTATTGCTCTGTTTTTTTCGGTTTAAGGCCGCACCGCCCATCCACTTAAAATAATAGTTAAACGGAAAGACAAACAATTCCTTTTTGGCGACGAAATTCATGTCCAAATCCACAATACCGCGAGTGAGTACCCCCAGATAGAAATCGTGCCAGCTGGTATGCGGCACCACTATCATCACGCATTTTTTAATATTTGGATCCAGAGCTCCCGCAATTTTCCATCCCATCAGTCTAAAGAAGACCCATTGATATAGCTTTTTCTTCATTTGTCAATTATATGCTGCTAAAATACATTTATATTTGTAGTTCACAACTGAAAATATGATCGCGCGTTTCCTGAGTTATTTCATTCCGATAACCATCAAAAAATATTCTTCTAAAATCAACACTACTTTAGAGGTGACCTGGAACAATGGCAAGTTGGTTTTGGATACGGTCAACACCAACTACTCCTATGGCAATTTGCAAAAAATACTAAAGATGGGTTTGCGCAAAATCGGTTTTGACGAGATTCGCAAAATGGAGAGCGTTTTGGTTTTGGGACTGGGTGCCGGTAGTATCTTGCACACCCTTCGCTACGACATCGGATACCGGAACAAAATCACCAGTGTCGAACTCGACCCTGCCGTGCTCGGCGTTGCCAAAAAGTTTTTTGAGCTCGATCATTTTGATCAGCACGAAATCATCCTGGGCGATGCCTTCGAATTTGCGCTTAAAAACACCCGCAGCTACGACCTGATTGTTTTGGATATCTTTCAAGACACTCAGATGCCGTCATTTTTGTTTGAACCGCATTTTGTGGCGCATTTAAAAAAAATGCTTCACCCCGGTTCCCAGCTGTTGTTTAACACCATCACGCTGGTCGCGGAGCACAGCGATCGAAATACGGCCTATCTGCAGCAATACGAGTCCGAAGCCTATCGCATACGGCGTTTGTCGAAAATACAAAATCACAATGAAATCCTCTTAATCCAGAAACTATGAGGCTGCTTCTCGTTTTAATTCTTTATTTTTGATAAACTAAAACGCGCTCCATGCTCAAACCAATAAAAGTCTTCGCAGCACTGCTGATCAGCGGTACTGTTTTTGCCCAACACACCGGCGAAATCAATTCCAATCGACCGAGTCAATCCATGGGTGCTTTTTCCGTGGGCAAAACCGTTTTTCAATTGGAGGCGGGTGTGCTTTACCACGACGACCCCAGCGTGGACAACGTCAAGAATCAATATACTGCCGAGATGCAGCTGCGCTATGGTGCCTTTATGGAAACCCTGGAACTCGTAGCCGATTTCAGCTTTGCCAAGCAGGGTTTTTACACCGAAATCGACGGGGCTTCCACTACGGGGTTTTCCCAGATGGAACTCGGGGCGAAATACCTGATTTACGATCCGTTTAAAAACTACGAGGAAAAGATCAACGTATACAGCTGGAAGGCCAATCAGCGCTTTAAGTGGCGCCGTTTGATTCCGGCCATTGCCGTGTATGCCGGAGCAGCTGCCAAGCCCACAGGGGTCTTTTCCAGCCCCGAAGCCCCGGAAATGAGCCCTCGGGTTATCGTGATTGCCCAGCAGCACTTCAGTCCTAAATGGGCCCTAATCACCAACATCATGGCCGATCAGCTGAGCTCCAACGACTACCGAGGCTACGGTTATGTACTCACCCTAACCCACGGCATCAACAATCACTGGTCTGCATTTGTAGAAAACCAAGGTTACAAAAACGATTTTTACCAAGAGATGAATTTTAGATTGGGCATGGCGACCCTTTTAGATAAAAATACCCAAATAGACCTTTCCGGAGGTATGAATCAACGCGAGAGCCACGGTTCCTTTTTCGCTCAGCTAGGCCTTTCTTGGCGCTTTGACAAAAACCACCGCGCGGTAGAATTAAAATAAATGCAATGATAGAGATTAGAGAAGCAATTACCGATCGAGAAATGATGGATTTCGTCCAATTTCCCTTTTCTCTTTACCGGAAAAACCCCTATTGGGTTCCGCCGATAATCAAAGAGGAGTTCAAGAGTTTTAACAAGTCCAACGACATTTTTAAAAGTGTCACCGTCAAGTTTTACCTGGCCTATAAGGACGGAAAAATAGCGGGACGCATAGCGGGCTGCATCAATTGGATCGAGGTCAACGAGCTGCAAAAGTCCAAGGTTCGCTTTGGCTGGCTTGACATGATCGACGACATCGCGGTGACCAAGGCGCTGTTGGAGCAAGTCGAGGCCTTTGGTCGCGAGCATCAATTGCAGTATACCGAAGGTCCCATGGGCTTTTCCAATATGGACAAGGCCGGTATGCTGACCGACGGCTTTGATTATATCGCTACGATGATCGGCATCTACAATTTCGAATACTACCCCCAGCACTTAGAGCAATTGGGTTATGTAACCGAAGCGGAGTGGATGGAATACAAATTGGACATCAACACCTTTAGCCCCGAAAAGATCAATACTTTGGCCGATTTGGTATCCAAGCGATACGAGGTCAAGCTCTTGGAGTTTAAAACGATCAAAGAGCTGTTGCCCTATGTCGATGAAATGTTTGGGTTATTGAACAAAACCTATGCAGAATTGCAGAGCTTTGTGCCGATTCAGCAATTTCAAATCGAACATTACAAGGAAAAATACCTGTCGTTCATCCATCCGGATTACATTTCCTGCGTGATGGACCGCAACCACAAGATGATTGGCTTTTCCATTACAATGCCGTCGTTTTCCAAGGCGTTTCAAAAGGCCAACGGCCGATTGTTTCCCTTTGGATTTATTCACCTGTTGCGGGCGATGAAAAAAAACAACCACGCGGAGTTTTACTTGATTGGCATCGATCCGGAATACCAAAACAAAGGTGTTAATGCCTTGATGTTTAAAGAGATTTACGACCATTTTATCAAAAAGGGAATCACCTTTATAGAAACCAATCCGCTATTGCTGGAAAACAACAAAATACAGCAATTGTGGAAGCAGTTTAGCCCGATTATACACAAGCGTAGAAAGACCTTTAAAAAGCCCCTCTAAACGCCGTCTATCACCCACAAATTGGTGATTGCTCCAGTGTGTCGCCTGTTATAGTCATAAAAAAAGCTTCCCGATGGGAAGCTTTTTTTATGACTGATATTTATCTTAGCGCAATTCGCTCTTTGAGGGCCCGTTTACTTAGGATGCGTTGCTCACGTCTACTGTCGTTCTCTCGGCGATTTCCTTATAGGTTCCGTTTTCCAATTTTTCTCTTACCGCTTCATAAGCAGCCAAGGTTTCCGTGATATCTTGCATGGTATGCGAGGTCGTCGGAATCATTCTCAGCAAGATAATTCCCTTTGGAATTACCGGATATACCACTATGGATAAGAAGATGCTGTAATTCTCTCTTAAATCATTGACCAAGACCATCGCTTCGGGTATACTTCCTTCGAGGTATACGGGAGTGACACAAGTATTGGTATCGCCGATGTTGAAACCGCGATCTTTAAGTCCGTTTTGCAAGGCGTTGACATTTTCCCAAAGCTTGGCTTTGAGTTCTGGCTGCGTTCTCAAAAGATTTAAACGCGTAAGCGCTCCTAGGACAAAGATCATCGGAAGGGCTTTAGCAAACATTTGCGATCTCAAATTGTATTTCAAATAATCGATAATATCTTGATCAGCGGCCACGAAAGCACCAATACTAGCCATAGACTTGGCAAAGGTCGAGAAGTACACATCGATACCGTCTTGGCATCCCTGTTCTTCACCCGCACCTGCTCCAGTAGCCCCTAAGGTACCAAAACCGTGTGCATCGTCTACCAATAATCTAAAGTTATAGCGGTCTTTAAGCGCGATGATTTCCTTTAATTTTCCCTGTTGTCCACGCATACCAAAAACCCCCTCGGTAATCACTAGGATTCCCCCTCCGGTAGTTTCGGCCATTTTTGTAGCGCGTTGTAAGTTTTTTTCAAAACTTTCAATATCGTTGTGTTGGTAGGTAAAGCGTTTTCCCATGTGCAAACGAACACCATCGATTATACAAGCATGAGAATCCACGTCGTATACAATCACGTCGTTTTTGGTGACCAAAGCATCGATGATCGACACCATACCTTGATATCCGAAGTTCAATAAATAAGCGGCCTCTTTATCTACAAAAGCGGCTAGTTCGTCTTGAAGCTGTTCGTGCATGGTCGTGTGTCCAGACATCATTCTCGCTCCCATAGGATATGCGGCACCATATTCTGCTGCTGCTTCAGCATCAACGCGACGCACTTCGGGATGATTGGACAAACCGAGGTAGTCGTTAATACTCCAATTGATAATTTCTTTGCCATGAAACATCATACGATTAGACAAAGGGCCTTCTAATTTAGGGAACACGTAGTATCCTTCAGCTTGTGAAGCCCATTTTCCTAGCGGTCCTTTACTTTTATGTATTCTGTCGAATAAATCATTTATCATAATATAGCTATGTTTAAAAACAATGGGCAAAAATAATGATATTTTATATGCAATCATAATATTTCGCTATCAATTTTAGCTGCCAAAGCCTTAGAATTCAAGTCGAACTTCTAGTAAAAAAGTTAAAAACAAAAAAAGTTCACAATTTGATTTGTAAAAAAAGATTTTACTAATAATTTATTGAAGATATTAAGGTTTCAACTAAAATGCACGCAAAAGCAACAGGCTATTTACCGATATTTTAAATGTACCCGCGCTATGCCTATGGCACGCCATGTATACCGTTTTTGACAATTATTTTTTTGACAAACGCCCCCTGCTCACTGCGTACTACGAGGTGGTAAATTCCCGTTTGCAGCTGCCCTAAATCCAGGCTAATACAGGAGTGGTTAATTGCATTTGGCGATTTTGAATACACCCGTTTTCCAACCGTGTCATACACCTCTATATTCGTTACTGTTGAAACTTCGCCGCTCACCGCTTGCAAAAAAACACGGCCGTCCGTTGGATTGGGATACAGCAACCACTTATACTGTATGGGTGTCTGCTTATCAAGCCCCAATGTGGATGGCAAATATTTGCCGATAAACAATCGGGACACGCCATGCAAAACATTTGTATAATGTCCAGTCATTAGAAGGGTGTCCTTGACAATGGACAAGGCGTTGACATTCAACTTACCGCTAACTTGAATTTTAAAAAAAGGATTGGGGTGTGGGGAATAAAAATAATGTTTAACCCGTCCGTTAAGTCCATCGAGTGTAAAGCAATGACTGGTGTCAAAACCGGAATCCACCCGATCGTCAAGGTGTTTCACCAAGGCACTGTGTGCGTTTATCAGCACAAACACATCACCATGTCCAACACGCGGATTCAGGCATACCGCCTTAGGTGACAAAACACAGGATCAATTGGTTCTACACGTCTATTTTGAACCTAGAGAGAACATCGTTTAAGGCTTGTTTTTTGGTTATTCGCTAGACCTTCGCTGCAACAAGTCGAACGGCAAACACCTCCCTTAGCTCGGGAGTCGAGTCATTTTGAACCGCTTTCTACCCGCTATAACCCGGACTTCGATTTCCCTAAGGCTTGGCAATAAAAAAGGGCTTTTCATAAGAAAAGCCCTTTTTGTACCAAAAATATAATTCGAATTAATATAAACTTGGATATTTCGTTGGATTAACTTCATTCATAATGGCATAAATCACTTCAAACACATCCTCAGTTGAAGGTTTAGAGAAATAATCTCCATCGGTACCATAAGAAGGCCTGTGTGCCTTAGCGGTCAGTGTTTGAGGTGCGCTATCCAAATAGCGGTATCCATTTTGGGTTTCAAGGATTTCCTGTAAGATATAGGCCGATGCTCCCCCGGGAACATCCTCGTCTACCACCAACAAGCGGTTGGTTTTCTTAAGGCTTTCCGCAATGTGGTGTTGGGTATCGAACGGCAGTAAAGACTGGCAGTCGATCAGTTCCACCTCTATGCCCAATTCCAGCAATTCGGCTGCTGCTTGCTCCACTACACGCAGGGTAGACCCGTAGGAAACCACGGTGATGTCGCTTCCTGCTTTCATGGTTTCCACCACGCCTATAGGGGTTTTAAAGGCACCTAAATTGTTGGGCATGATTTCCTTTAAACGGTAACCGTTTAAACACTCAATCACCAATGCCGGTTCGTCGGTTTCCAACAGGGCGTTGTAAAAACCAGCGGCTTTGGTCATGTTTCTCGGTACCAGTACGTGCATACCTCTAATCGCATTGATAATCATTCCCATAGGGGATCCGGAATGCCAGATTCCCTCTAGTCGGTGCCCGCGTGTACGGACGATAAGCGGTGCTTTTTGCTTGCCTGAAGTACGGTACTGCAAGGTAGCCAAATCATCGCTCATGATTTGAATAGCGTATAAGAGGTAATCTAAATATTGTATTTCTGCAATCGGGCGTAATCCTCTCATCGCCATACCTATACCCTGGCCTAAAATCGTAGCCTCACGGATACCGGTATCCGATATTCTGGTTTCGCCAAATTTTTCTTGTAAACCTTCCAAACCTTGATTCACATCGCCGATATTACCGGAGTCCTCTCCGAAAATCAGGGCGTTTTGGTGTTTTTTAAAGATTGCTTCGAAGTTGTCTCTCAACACCACTCGGGCATCTACTTCTTCGGCATTGTCGTCATAGGTTACGGGCACCTCAACGATATGCGCCAAACTATCTTTGGAATGGGAATACAAATTCGAGCTGAATTTGGGTTGTATCTTGTCGAAATAGCCTTTGATAAACTGTGCTACCTCCGCCTGAGGGGCTTCATTAACCACGGTTCTCAACACTTTTCTCGCCGTGGATAGTATTTCTTTTCTGATGGGTTCTTTTATCGCTTCTAGGTCTGCAGCGGTTTTTTCGATTGCCGCTTTAGCCGCGCTTTGTGGCGCTAACTCGCGCAACAGTGCTACCAATTCGGTGCGTTCTTTTTTAATCGGGTCGATATAGGCACTCCAAGCTGCTTTTTTCGCCTCCAACACCTCTTTTTTAAGCTGTTGATCCAAGACGTCTAAAGCCTCGGCTGTAGCGATATTGTTTTCCACGATCCAATTTCTCATTTTGGACAAGCAGTCGTATTCCACTTCCCATTCCAAGCGCTCCTTGCTCTTGTAACGCTCGTGAGACCCCGAAGTCGAGTGTCCTTGTGGTTGCGTGAGCTGCTGTACGTGTATCAATACCGGTACGTGTTGCTCGCGCGCTATTTGTGCGGCTTTGTTGTACGTTTCTATCAGAGCTACATAATCCCAACCCGCTACGCGGAGAATTTCATAGCCCTTTTGGTCGTCTTCTCTTTGGAAGCCCTTGAGGATTTCCGAGATGTTTTCCTTGGTGGTTTGGTATTTGGCGTGTACCGAGATTCCGTATTCGTCGTCCCAGACACTCATTACCATCGGCACCTGCAATACCCCTGCAGCATTGATAGTTTCAAAAAACAATCCCTCCGAGGTAGAGGCATTGCCAATGGTTCCCCAGGCCACTTCGTTCCCCTCGACCGAAAAATTGTTTTCCGCATCGATATGCGACAGTTCTCTATATACTTTAGACGCCTGTGCCAAGCCCAATAAACGGGGCATTTGACCGGCAGTCGGAGAAATATCGGCACTGGAGTTTTTCTGTTCGGTCAATTTTTTCCAATTTCCCTTTTCGTCCAAACTGTGGGTAGCGAAATGCCCGCCCATCTGACGTCCGGCAGACATGGGGTCGTGATCGATATCGGAATGTCCGAATAAACCGGCAAAAAACTGCTGAATATTTAACGCACCTATAGCCATCATAAAGGTCTGATCGCGGTAGTAACCCGAGCGGAAATCGCCATTGCGAAAGGCCTTGGCCATCGCTAACTGAGGCACTTCCTTTCCATCTCCAAAGATTCCGAATTTCGCCTTTCCCGTCAACACCTCTCTTCTACCCAATAAACTACATTCTCTACTGGTGCGCGCAATTTTATAGTCTTGTAAAACCTCTTTTTTGAAATCTTCAAAAGAAAGGGGTTCTTTTATAGCCGTTTGATTCATAGTAAAACCGTATGATGAAATAAATAATATTACAGATCACGAATATAATACAATCTAATTAGAAAAACTAATAATTCGACTTTGAAAAGATTCTTAAAAAAAGCTTTTTGTATTGCATTATTCTCTGTTAAATCAAAAAACACCTCATATAAAAAGGTAAAACCACTAAAAAACGCCGTTTAATTAGCGATTTATCAGTATTAAAAATAGCTGTTTTTCGCTAAAAAATCCGCTATTTTGCCTCCTTTTGGCGTGGGCAAACCGCTTAAAAAGCAAAAAAACCGACTCCAAATGGGGTCGGTTTTTCCGTTTTATTCTATAATGGTCAACATGGCATCCAGCGGCATGCGCACTTTTTTTAGCGGCGCCAACCAATCGTTTTCCTCATCCCGATATCCCAAAGGCAACAGGGTAACGCTTTTTAAACCCTTTTTTTCCAAGCCCAACAATGCGTCTAAAATCGCGTTGTCAAAGCCCTCCATAGGGGTAGCGTCTACTTTTAATTCCGCCGCTGCTGCTATAGCCATACCGAACGCGATATAGGCCTGTCTGGCGGCGTGTTGAAATTGCCTTTCCTGATCCCAAGTGTCGAAACTCTTTAAGACGCTGTTTTTAAAGTCGTCCATCGCTCCTTTAGGCAGCGCTCTCACGGCTTCCATATTGTCAAAAACCGCATCCAATCTCGCTGGGGTATACTGATCCCAGGCTGCAAATATCAACAAATGCGAACAGTCTACTACCTGAGATTGTTTGGCTGCTTCGTTGTAAATGCGTTCTTTAAAGGCTTTGTTTTTGACCAAAATCATCTCAAAGGGCTGTAAACCCGACGAGGTCGGTGCCATACGAGCCGCTTTGATAATCTGACTTACTTCGACCTCTGGAACCACAGCTCCATTCATTTTTTTGGTGGCGTGTCTCCAATAAAGACTCTTTAATAATTCCATACAATACGCTATTTCTATTCTTTATAATCGGCCAAAAAAGCCACTACATTTTTCTCGATTCTCTCTGTTATATCGGAAACATCTGCCTTCAGAAACGGTTCGCCTAAAATGTTTTCACACAACTCGATATAGCGGTCGGAAACCGTTTGAATATAATCGTCGGTCATCAGGGGAATCACTTGTCCTTCCTTGCCTTGGAAGTCATGGGCAATCAGCCATTGTCTGACGAACTCCTTGGACAGTTGTTTTTGCTGCTCCCCGCTGTCTTGGCGTTGTTCATAGCCTTCGGCATAAAAGTAACGCGAAGAATCCGGTGTGTGAATCTCATCAATCAGTACAATTTTTCCGTCTTTGGTCTTTCCGAACTCGTATTTGGTATCGACCAAAATCAGGCCTCTACTCGCGGCTATTTCCGTTCCTCTTTGGTATAGTGCTCTGGTGTATTGTTCCAAGATCACGTAATCTTCTTCCGAAACGATACCGCGACTAAGGATGTCTTCGCGAGCGATATCCTCGTCGTGATTGCCCAAATCGGCTTTGGTAGACGGCGTGATGATCGGCTGCGGAAAACGGTCGTTTTCCCTCATCCCCTCAGGCATGGTCACTCCACATAAAACGCGTTTACCCAAGGTGTATTCCCGGGCTGCATGTCCGGAAAGATACCCCCTAATTACCATTTCCACTTTAAAGGGCTCACACAAATGTCCGACCGCCACATTGGGGTCTGGCGTTGCGATCAACCAATTGGGAACTATATCTTGCGTTTTCTGCATAAATCGGGTGGCAATCAGATTTAAAATCTGTCCTTTATAAGGAATCCCCTTTGGCATAACCACATCAAAAGCCGACAGTCTATCAGTAGCAATCATCACCAACAACTGGTCATTAATATTGTATACTTCACGTACTTTACCGTGGTATACTGATTTTTGATTGGGAAAGTTAAAATCGGTTCGTGTGATTGTATTCATATATAGTATGGGTTTGTTTTTTTTGGTTTTGATTTAATAGGCCAATAAATCGATTAGGTCCCGTTCAAATCGCCCTTTAGGCAAGTACTGATCTTCCAGTGCTTTGACAAACGGAATCGCGGTTTCCAAACTCGCCACTCGCCTTACGGGAGCGTCTAAGTCTTTAAAGCAGTTTTCCATAATCGTCGCGGCAATATCACTGGCCACACCACCAAACAAAGAGTCCTCTTGTAAAACGATGACTTTACCGGTCTTTTTAACCGATTGGTAAATCGATTCCCAATCCAGTGGCTGTAGGGTTCTCAAGTCGAGCAAATCGGCTTGGATATGTGGATATTTATCCAGAGTTTCCAAGGCCCAGTGTACCCCAGCACCGAAAGTGATGATGGTTACCGCTGCGCCACTTCTCAACAGGGCTGCTTTTCCAAAGGGAATCGTATAGTAGTTGGTCGGGACTTCTTGATAGATGCTTCTATAGAGCATTTTATGCTCAAAGAACATCACGGGATTCGGGTCGTTGATTGCGGTATTCATCAAACCTTTGGCATCGGCTGGAAAAGCGGGATAAACCACTTTTAGACCGGGAGTTTTGGTAAACCACGCCTCGTTGGTTTGGGAATGGAAAGGACCGGCTTGAGTACCGCCTCCGCAAGGCATTCTCACTACGACGTCGGCTTTTTCATTCCATCTGTAGTGAATTTTGGCCAAGTAGTTGACAATGGGGTTAAATCCGGTGGAAACAAAATCGCCAAACTGCATTTCCACTATGGCTTTTTGTCCGTTGATCGACAAGCCCATCGCCGCAGAAACGATGGCGCTCTCGCAAATGGGTGTATTTCGAATGCGCTCTTTTCCAAACAAATCGACAAAGCCGTCCGACACTTTAAAAGCACCGCCGTATTCGGCTATATCCTGCCCCATCATGACCAAGTTGTCGTGGCGTTCAAACGATTGTTTTAAACTTTCGGTAATCGCATCTACCAAACGTATTTTATGCGTTTCGGCTGCGGGTTCAAACACTTGGTGTTCGTAAGGTGCATACATATCGCGCAATTCCTCTTCGAGGTTGGCTTCGATCAGGGGTTCGGTTTGTACCTTAGCCCAGTGCTCGTCGATTTCCTTTTTAAAGGCGGCGCGAATTTCCACATCGGCATCGGCGGTTAATACGCCCTGTTCCAACAAGTATTTTTTATAGTTTTCCAAAGGATCTTTCACCGCCCACATGTCCATCAATTCCTGAGGCACGTATTTGGTTCCACTGGCCTCTTCGTGTCCGCGCATTCTAAAGGTTTTAAACTCTATGAGAACCGGATGCGGATTGGCGCGCATGGCGCTCACGATATCCGTCAGCTTGGTGTAGACCTCCAAAATGTTATTTCCGTCGATGATATGACTCTCCATCCCATAACCCACCGCTCTATCGGCCAGGTTTTCACAGCGATATTGCTCGTTGGTTGGCGTAGACAGCCCGTAACCGTTGTTTTCAATGACAAACAACACCGGTAAATCCCATACCGAAGCGACGTTTAGGGCTTCGTGAAAATCGCCTTCCGAAGTTCCCCCCTCACCGGTAAATACCGCCGTTACTTTATGTTCTTTTTTCAATTTATGCGCTAAGGCAATTCCGTCTGCCAGTCCCAACTGAGGTCCCAGATGCGAAATCATACCCACGATATTGTATTCCTGAGTTCCAAAGTGAAAAGAGCGCTCTCTCCCCTTCGAAAAACCGTCTGCCTTACCTTGCCATTGCGAAAACAAGCGGTAAAGCGGTATATCTCTACTGGTAAAAACCGCTAAGTTTCTGTGCATCGGCAATACGTATTCGTCACGATCCAAAACCGCGGTTACGCCAACGGAAATCGCTTCTTGTCCTATACCCGAAAACCATTTAGACACCTTGCCTTGACGAATCAAGATCAGCATTTTCTCTTCGATTAATCGAGGTTTAAGTATTTTTTTATACAAATCCAACAGGACTTCGTTAGTCAAATCTTTTTTGTCGTATTTTATATTTTCCATAGTTAGTCATAAAGGGGTTAAAATTAAGAATTCTTTAAAGAATAACTAAAAAAAACACCGCTTAAATCCGCTTTGTTAGCAGTTGATTCTCAACGGGATAAAAAAGAACTTTTCTTTATCACGCCTACAACGCTTTATATGCCGTGTCAATTCTGTTTTAGCAACCCGCGAATCGCGAAAAAAAACAAGGCAGTCGTTCCGCAGGTGTTGCCACTCAAACACTTAAAAAAATTTAACAGTATTTCGCGCTAAGGTCATTTTTTTTGTGCATATTTACCCCCTTATAAACAACTATTAAACAGCGCCTTAATACTTGACAACCCAGAAAGACAACCGGGGATATTATTAATTTTTTCACAAAAAAATATTTTACACACTTTTCAAAGAAATTATATATTAATTTCACTTTGTAAAAGCAAACAAATGTTTTTACACGCTATTAACAACTTAATACCAAAAATTATGAACATTAAGAAATCAATTGCCTTTGCCGCACTTACCGTTTTATTTGCTACTGCAAGCGGTATGGCACAAACCGGAGAAAAACTAAAAGCAGCCACAGTTAAAGAAACGACTAAAGTCGAGCAAAAAGGCAAAAAATACGAGGCTACCGTAAACGAGTCTAAAAACAAGGGAGAAGCCAAAGTAAACGACCAAATTGGCAAGTCAAAAGCCAAGGTTGAAGAGGTAAAAAAGAAAGAAGACGCCAAGATTCAAGAAGTGAAAAAAGACATTAGAAAAGAAGGCGATAAAGCCGAAGAAAAACTCAATCAAATAAAGAGAAAATAAGTCTTTTTAATTTTATTTATCCCAGAGGCATTCCAATCGATCGATTGGGATGTCTTTTTTGTTTGGAGCAGGGTTTTAAAAAACAAAAAACCACCTATACAAAAAAGCGGTATGCCTTTTTGCACAGGTGGTTTTCCATTGTACTTTCGCCGATCAGGGCACCGAACTTATAGGCCCGCTGCAGCTACTTTATAATCCATGATTTTTAAATCGCCATCTTCTTTGGACAGATACAAGGTTTCTTCCGACGCGCCGTTTACGTATTCCACCTTATAGCGCAAAACGTATTGGGCATCGATATCGGAATCGCCCTCCGCCTGATGCTTTTTCCAATCCTTAATTTCAAAAGTCTTTATCTCACCTAATTTCTCTTCTTTTTCGATGATGTAATTTTTCAACTGCTCCTTGGATGTCTTGGCAAAGTAGTCCTGCCCCATCAGGTTGTAAATCGAATCGTAATTTTTATTCATCGAATAATAATACAGCCAGCCACCTATGGCTTCTGCGGCTCTTTCATCTTGTCTAAGCCCCCCGCTTTTTGCATTGGAATTACAAGCTACGAACAACGGCACTACTAGAAACAACAAAAGTCTTAATTTCATAATGGTAATTTTTAATATTATACATTTCCTTTCGATAACTTCCAAACGATATTAGTAAATATATTGGTTTTATTGTCAAAAAGCAAGTTATTTCTCTTAAAAAATTTAATAAAAAGACAATTTGACAAAAAGCAAAAAACACTCGGAAGCAGCACAGCGGCAAAAACTGTTAAAAAGTGGGCTCTCCTTAAGAATTTGTGGGATTGCCTCGCCATTGGAGCACTATTATGGACTCCGCTCCCTCCTTATTTAAGGCTTTTTTGAATGCGCCAAAAGCTTCGAGCGAATTAAAATTATTTTAAGCACACAATACTCCCCATTTGCGCATTACTATTAAAAAATATCAGTAAATTTGCTTCACTTATATTAAGTTTTTTTATTAAACAAATTATAACAATGCAAAACATTCCCAGTGTTGACTTGCGTGATTTCCTATCGGACGACCCGATACGTAAACAAAAATTTGTAAATGAAATCGGAAAAGCCTACGAAGAAATTGGATTCGTAGCATTGAAAGGTCACTTCCTCGATGACCAACTCGTCGAAAGTTTATACACCGAAGTTCGCAACTTCTTTAGCCTTCCATTGGAGGTAAAAGCCAGTTATGAAATACCGGGTATCGGCGGACAACGCGGGTATGTATCTTTTGGAAAAGAGCATGCCAAGGGACGTAAAGAGGGCGATTTAAAAGAGTTTTGGCATTTTGGACAATACGTTCAAGACGATCCCGAACTCGAAAGGAGTTATCCGGCCAACGTAGAAGTAAAGGAATTGCCACACTTTAACGAGGTGGGCAAGGAAACGTATCAAATGTTGGAAAAAACCGGGGTTTACGTACTTCGCGCCTTAGCGCTATTCTTGGAATTAGACGAATTTTACTTCGACGCTTTTCTAAAAAACGGCAACAGCATATTGCGGCCTATCCACTATCCTCCGATTCAAGACGAACCCAAAAATGCGTTGCGCGCAGCAGCACACGGCGACATTAACCTGATTACCCTATTGATGGGTGCTCAAGGAAAGGGCTTGCAGGTACAGAACCACGATGGACAATGGATCGACGCCATTGCACAGCCGGACGAACTCGTGATCAACGTGGGAGATATGTTGTCGCGACATTCCAACAACCGCTTAAAATCGACCATACACCAGGTGGTGAATCCGCCGCGGGAACTGTGGGGAACATCGCGTTATTCCATACCGTTTTTTATGCATCCGATCAGCGAGATGCCGTTAAACTGTTTGGAGGAATGCATCGATGCCAACCATCCCAAGCAATTCGAAGACATCACCGCCGGTGCCTATTTGCACGAGCGTTTGGTAGAATTGGGATTAATCAAAAAATAACCGGTACTAATGAGTAAAAAAATCAGTAATTTAGAAGATTTAGGAGGCTTTGTATTTTCGACCAATGCCTCGTTTACGTATGAGGATTCCAGCGAGGAACAGGCGCCTTTAGCGGCTAATGAACAGCGATTAGAAGCTCATTTAGACAAGAAAAATCGAGGTGGCAAAGTAGCCACCTTGATCAAGGGTTTTCAAGGGAGTGACGACGATTTAAAAGCCTTGGCCAAACAACTCAAGACCCTATGTGGTGTGGGCGGTTCTGCCAAAGACGGCGAAATCATTATCCAGGGAAACTTTAGAGATAAAATCATGGAGTCCCTTAAAAAACAGGGATTCCATATCAAACGCGTAGGCGGTTAATCAAAAAAATCAACAGCATGCCCATCCAATCTTCTGAATTAATTCTCAATCCCGACGGGAGTATTTACCACCTTAATCTGCGTCCGGAAAACTTGGCGTTGGACGTGATTTTCGTCGGTGATCAAGATCGCGTAGAACAGATATCCGAGCATTTTGACACGGTGGAATTCACCACTCAAAAGCGGGAATTTAAAACGCATACCGGCACCTATAAAGGCAAGCGCATTTCGGTGATTTCCACCGGTATCGGCCCCGACAATATCGATATCGTACTCAACGAGCTCGATGCCTTGGTCAATATCGATTTTGAAACGCGTTTGCCCAAAGCGCAGCACACCGCGCTCAACATCGTACGCGTAGGCACTTCGGGTTCCTTACATGCCGACTTGCCCGTCGACCATTTTTTGCTGTCGCAATTCGGAATAGGTATGGACAATATGCTGCGGTCTTACGAGCTGAAAGGCATTTGCGAAGACGATATGGAAGAGGCTTTTATCGCGCACACCCAGTGGAATAGCGACAAAGGACGTCCGTACATCGTGCGCAACAGCCCCGCACTAGAAGCGTGTTTGAGCAGCGACGAGGTTCACTACGGCATTACAGCAACGGCAGGAGGATTTTATGGCGCTCAGGGTCGCGTTTTGCGACTCGCCTTAGCAGACAGCGCCCTCAACAGCAAAATCGACAGCTTTAGCTACAACGGCCAACGGACGACCAATTTAGAAATGGAAACCGCAGCCATTTACGGTTTGGCCAAATTACTCGGTCATCAAGCGGTATCCCTAAATGCGATTATCGCCAACAGGGCCGACGGCACTTTTAGCAACGACCCCTATAAGGCGGTACGGGCATTGATACAATACACCCTAAAAAAGCTAACCGAATAGGTTGGCTTTTTTGCTTTAAAACCGCAAATACAACAAAGCCGCCGCCAAAGCGCTGCACCTTCCGCACTGTGGGGGCGCGATTTCCATCACCCTATATTAAAATCAGTCTAAAATAGGGTTTTACACAAAATAGATGTCCATATAGTTTTTACCACGTGTAAAATAGCCTTAAATTTAGGGCTTAATTTATTTTGAACATGATCGAAGAAAATTTGCCTTTAGATAGAATTAATTTTGAAGCATATAAAAGTAAAATCATCACGGCAGAACAGGCAGCACAACTCATTCCAAACGGAGCAGTAGTTGGCGCAAGCGGCTTCACCAAAGCTGGAGACAGCAAATCGGTATTGCCGGCATTTGCCAAAAGAGCCGCAACGGAAGAGGTGGCCATTACCTTGATTACAGGTGCTTCTTTGGGGCATACCACCGATGCCGATTTGGCCGCAAACCACGCCTTAATTCGCAGAATGCCCTTTCAAGCAGACGCTACATTGAGAAAGAGCATCAATAATTACGAGTTAAAATACGTGGATCAGCACCTTAGCGAAACGATCGAGCAGTTGCAGTGCGGACATATTCCCGCTGTAGACATTGCGATAATCGAGGCGTCTTTTATCAACGACCAAGGCTTTATCATCCCGACTACCTCTATTGGTAACTCGGCCTATTTTGCAGCTGCAGCCCCAAAAATAATCATTGAAATCAACACCTTAGTACCGATTTCCTTTAGGGGAATTCACGACAATTCTGTACCTCAAAGCTATCCCAACCGCGAAATCATCCCGATACAAACGGTGAATGACCGCATTGGAGAAGCCTTTATACGCCTGAATCCAGCAGCTGTGATTGGAGTCGTTTTTACCGATATTCTAGACACTCCGGCCGAATTAACTCAGCCCGACGAAAAGACGACCGCTATTTCCAAACACCTGCTTCGCTTTTTTGAAGGCGAAATTAAAAAAGGAGCCCTCACCCCTTCTCTATTACCGCTGCAAGCCGGTATCGGCAAGGTTGCCAATGCCGTGCTCACCGGACTGATCGACGGTCCGTTTGAAAACCTGACCATGTATTCCGAAGTGTTGCAAGACAGTACTTTTGACCTGATTGACTCGGGCAAGATGACCTTTGCCTCTGGTTCATCGATTACGGTAACGGAAAACTGCTATCAGCGAATTTTAAAGAACTTTGGCAACTACCAGGACAAATTGGTCTTGCGCCCACAAAACATCAGCAATTCACCTGAGGTGATTCGCCGATTGGGAATTATAGCCATCAATACCGCCATAGAATTCGATATATACGGCAACGTCAATTCCACGCATATCGGAGGAAACCGAATGATGAATGGGATTGGCGGTTCGGGAGATTTTGCGCGAAATGCCTATTTGAGCATCTTTGTCACTCAGGCCGCTTCGAAGGAGAACAACGCGATTTCACACGTGTTACCCATGGTATCACATGTCGATCATACCGAGCACGATGTCGATATCTTGGTTACCGATCAAGGTTTGGCAGACCTGCGAGGTTTATCGCCACGCGAACGCGCCGAGGTCATCATAGACCACTGTGTGCACCCGGATTACCGTCCCGCAATACGCGACTATTTTGAGCGGGCTAAACTCGTAGGTGGTCATACGCCTCATCTGCTCAATGAAGCGTTTAACTTTCATCTTCAATTTAAAGAAACCGGTTCCATGCAATAATACCCAAAAATCTCCTTCCACAGCGAAGGAGATTTTTTTTGCGTTTTAACCAAAAATTATAACAAATCAAGCTTGCAATTCCTATCTTAGCAGTTAAAATCATCAAAGATGAAAACAGTTCGAATTGCAGGAGTACCGGAGCACTTTAACCATCCGTGGCAACTGGCTATAGATCGGGGAGGTTTTAAGGCTGTCGATTTAAACTTAGCATGGACAGCAGTACCGGAGGGTACGGGCAAAATGTGCCAAATGCTGCGCGACGGCACCACGGATTTTGCCGTGATTTTAACCGAAGGCATCATCAAAGACATCGCTTTGGGCAATCCCTGCAGCATCGTTCAAGAATACGTGTCTTCACCCTTGTTATGGGGCATACACGTAGCGGCCAATTCTCCGCTGCAAAGCTGTGGGGAACTGGAGGGCAAAACCGTCGCCATAAGCAGACCGGGTTCGGGCTCTCACCTGATGGCTCTGGTATACGCCAAGCAGCAAAACTGGAAGGCAGCACCGGTTTTAAAAGTGGTCAACACCCTAGAAGGTGCCGTGACTGCCTTAACGGAGGCTCAGGCAGATTACTTTATGTGGGAGCGCTTTATGACGCAGCCCTTGGTGGACCAAGGTGTTTTTAAACGCCTGGGCGAATGCCCAACCCCTTGGCCTTCTTTTGTCATTGTCGGTCGCAACGCCTATATGGAGCAGCATCCGGAAGTGGTTGCACAGCTGTTAAAAACCATCAATGCCACCACCCAAGAATTCAAGCAACTCCCGAATATCGACGCCACTTTAGCGTCTGAATTTCAACAAAAAACCGCCGATATACAGCAATGGCTACAACTGACACAGTGGTCGCAGCAACCGCTGAGTGCCGAGTCTTTTGAAGCGGTGCAGCAAGAACTCTTGGCTTTAAATTTGATTTCAAAACCCCTAACTTATCATCAAGCCGTAAAGTCATAAGCGCGAGTCAATGAGCGAAACTAAAGAATCCCGATATCAGAAAATTATTTCTAAGCTTAGCATACCGAAGCCTTGGGACTCTATTCTTATACTTATTTTAAACCTGTTAATCATCATTCCGGTGTTTATCATTATTCACCAGAATATCATAGACCCCGACTGGCCGTATCACATCGATCGGATTTTGTTGTTTATCACCTTGGTCTTGCTGTTTCAGTTGTTGCTGCGGCTCTTAAAGACCTTTTTGTTTGTGTGCATTTTTATCTATATCGGTTTTTTGGTCTGGGGAACGCTCTTTCAGGGATATGGTTTTGCAGCGGTTTACGACGACTATCGCGCCATGATATACTCCATGTCTGACAGTCCCAACCCGCAGGATGTCATCATCTCCAAATTGCTGCCCTTTCCCAATAAGTCCAAGATCATCAACGCGGTGGAATACAACAATCCCACCGTGCGCAACTTTGCTTTATTGGCTACAACCAAGCACTTTACCGACGTCAAGGGACACAGTGAATACCGCCAAATCATTCAGTGCTTTGCGATTTTCAAGGAGATTCGAAACCGCTGGAATTACGTCAACGACCCCAAAGGTCGCGAATACATCGCAACAGCCTCGGAGTCGTTACAGCACTTTTCCGGAGATTGCGACGACCACGCCATATTGATGTCGGCACTTATACAAGCGATTGGCGGAACACCGCGTATCATACATACCAAAGAACACCTATATCCCGAAATGCTGATCGGAACCAAAGCCGATTTGGAAAACATCAACTACCTCATTAAAGAGGTGCTCTTTAAAGAGGAGAGCCGCGGTAAGGAAATACACTATCACATCGATGAACGCGGGCAAATTTGGCTCAATCTCGACTATACAGCACGCTATCCCGGAGGACCTTTTATGTCTGAAGAGATCTTGGGTGCCTTAACGTTAAACTAAACGCAATACCATGAATGAAACCGCCTTGTTATTTGGAAGCCTCTTTGGGGGAAGTGCCGTAATATTTGGTGCTTTTGGCGCTCACGCCCTAAAAAAGATCTTTAATGACGACCAACTAAAGAATTTTGAAACGGCTGTAAAATATCAGATGTATCACGCCTTAGTCTTAGTGGCTATAGGACTTTCGAGCCTGCCGCCAAGCGACTACCTCACCTATGCCATCCGCTGTTTTATCTGGGGAACACTGCTGTTTTCACTGAGTATATACAGCCTAACGCTTAGCAGCGCCCTCAACAAGAAAATCAAACTCCTCGGCCCCGTTACCCCCATAGGAGGCTTGCTACTCGTAGCGGGATGGACGCTTTTATTCTTGCTTTTTATCTCTTCCAAAGCCTAGAAAAACATTAAAAACCAAATTTATCCAAGAAAGAGCTCATAAATTAACAATTTATTAATTTGAGTTCTAGATTTTTCGGTATCTTTGTCGTTGTATATCCGGTGTTTTCGACAGCCTTTAAAACACCTAAAACACTATTAATCAAGCAACCTAATTAAGAATAAATTAATCAATACAAATGAAAAAAATCTTTTCTCTAGTCGGTGCCCTAGCACTTATGGCTTCATGTAACAACGCTCCTACAGATAGTTTTACTATTAGTGGTGATGTAAAAGGCATCGAAGATGGAACAAAAGTTTACTTAAAAAAACAAACCGATATGGATGTCGTATCTATCGATTCGACAGAAGTTAAAAACGGGAAATTTGAAATAAAAGGAAAAGCAGGTGAAACGGAAATTTCCTTTATCGCTTTCGGTAAAGACGGAAATTTAGGATTGCCATTTATCTTGGAAAACGGGAACATCAAAGTGGAATTCAACAAAGATGATATCGAAAACGCCAAGGCTACAGGAACAAAAAACAACGATTACTTTGTTACGTTCAACAAAGAAGCAGGAGTTTTACAGAAAAAAGTGATGGATTTCCAACAACAAAACCAAATGTTGATTATGGAAGCCCAACAAAACAACAACGAACAAGTTTTGGATTCGCTTTATGGTGTGAATGAAAAATTCACCAATGAATTGAAAAACTACACTTTGTCATTTGTTGAAAAAACACCAGATGCCTTTATCTCTATTTTGATTTTAAATCAAATGACTCAAGGCAACAGCATCGAAGTGGAAAAATCACAAGCGCTATTTAACAAAATGCCTAAGGAAATCAAAGAATCTAAACAAGGTAAGGAATTGGCTGAAATTTTGGCCAAGGTAAGCAAGGTGGCTATCGGTAAAAAAGCACCGGACTTTTCCGCTCCAAATCCAGAGGGAAAAATCGTGAGTTTAAAAGAAAGCTTAGGCAAGGTAACGATTATCGATTTTTGGGCATCTTGGTGTGGTCCATGTAGAGTTGAAAACCCAAATGTGGTTAAACTATACAATAAATTCCACGAAAAAGGGCTTAACATCATCGGTGTATCCTTGGATAAAGACGGTGACAAATGGAAAGAAGCCATTGCAAAAGACGGTTTGACATGGGCTCAAATTTCTAACTTGCAATTTTGGCAAGATCCTATCGCTGCAGATTATTCCGTAAAAGCAATTCCTGCAACGTTCATCTTGGACGAAAACGGAGTCATCGTGGCTAAAGATTTAAGAGGTGAAGAACTCGAGGCTAAAGTAGCTGAGTTGTTGGCTAAATAGTCGCTATAACCCATACAAAAAAGGGAATTCCGAACTGGAATTCCCTTTTTTGTTTAAAGGACTTTTTACGAAGTCCCGCAATGCTAGTACAGCGCACCCTTACCAGATTATCGGCGGTTTTCCCTGTTGTATCAACCATTGATTTACTTGGCTAAAATGCCGGTTACCAAACCAATACCCCCGATTGGCACTCAAGGGAGAGGGATGTCCTGCGGTCAAAACCCGATGTTTTGTAAGGTCGATGTTTTTACCCTTTTTAATCGCGTAATTGCCCCAGAGCAAAAAGACGATATCCCGATGATTGTCGGACAAATACTGGATCGCAGCCGTGGTAAAAAGTTCCCAGCCCTGCTTCTGATGACTTCCGGCCTTGCCCTCTTCCACGGTTAATATCGCATTCAACATCAGCACGCCCTGAGTGGCCCAGCGTTCCAAATTGCCCGATATGGGTAGGGGTTCGCCGATATCCTGCTCGATTTCCTTAAAGATATTGACCAGCGATGGGGGAAAGCGCAGCCCGTCGTTGACAGAAAAGCACAGACCGTTTGCCTGTCCCCATCCGTGATACGGATCTTGTCCGATGATCACCACCTTAACAGCCGCAGGTGCCACTGCATCAAAAGCGGCCCATATTTGCTCTTGTGGCGGAAAGCAGCGATGCAATCGGTAGGCCTCTGCAACAAAGGACATCAAATTTTCGTAATAGGGCTGTTGTTGTTGCGCGCTAAAAAAGGGTGCCCACGCAGCGGGTAACTGTATATTCATATCTCCTCGGTAAGGTTTATATATATTCACTGTCCACTCTCGATAGCGTCTCAGCGCTATTCCGCAACACAGCACTACAAATATATTCATTTCCAAGCTTTTTTGTCTACTCTGACTTATAGTCCGGGTCAATAGCCGTTGATAACTCGTAAAATAGTAGTAATTTTGCCTTTTATTACCAGAATAATTTTATGACATCTATACAGACTAAAACCCTTCAAGATTTAGAGTTTCACACCGTACTTCAGACTGTTTCCGACCTTTGCCTTACGGCTATAGGCAAGGAAAAAGCCTTGGAAGTGGTACCTTTTTCCACGTCTAAACAGACGTTGGAAGGACTGTTGCAAACCTCGGAATACCTGTCGTCTTTTACCAATAACAACGTCATTCCCCATCACTATTTCGATGAGATTCACTACGAATTGCAGTTTTTAGCTATAGAAGACAGTTATTTAGACGTGGGCAGCTTTAAAAAAATAGCTACCCTGGTCGAGACCACCTTGACGCTCTTGGCGTTTTTAAACAAATTTCAAGAGTACTACCCGACCCTACAGGCTCAAGGAGCAGATTTGGAGATCAACAAACAAATCAACAAGGAAATTGAGGCTGTTTTAGACAAATACGGCGAGGTTAAAGACAATGCATCTTTAAACCTTCAAGAGATTCGCAAGCAAATCAACGGCGTTCGAGGCAAGATCAATCAGAGTTTTGTCGCGGCATTGAGCAGCAGCAACAGCGCGGGTTACTTGGACGATATACGCGAATCGGTGGTCGACAACAAACGGGTGTTGGCCGTAATGGCGATGTACCGCAAAAAGGTCAAAGGCAGTGTGCTGGGGCAATCCAAAACCGGTAGCATTGTTTATATAGAACCCGAAGCCACCCTGCGTTATTCCAGAGAATTGAACAACTTGGAATACGAAGAGCGCGAAGAGGTGATGCGCATACTAAAACGCCTTACCCAAGTCATTCGCCCGTACCAATTTTTAATCGCCGATTATCAAGCGTTTTTGGCGCATATCGATCTGGTGGCGGGCAAGGCCAAATACGCCGAAAAAATCAACGGCATCAAACCGCATATCACCGAGGAGCGCCGCGTGTACTTCAGAGACGCCTACCACCCGGTTTTATACCTAAACAACAAAAAGAAGAAGAAACCGACCTATCCTCAAACGATAGAACTCGAGCAAAACAGTCGGATCATCGTTATTTCCGGCCCGAATGCCGGAGGAAAGAGCATCACCCTTAAAACGGTGGGTTTGTTGCAACTGATGTTGCAATGCGGCCTGCTTATACCGGTACACGAACGCAGTGAAACCTTTATTTTTGACCGTATACTCACCGATATTGGCGACAACCAGTCTATAGAGAATCACTTGAGCACCTATAGCTACCGCCTAAAAAACATGAATTACTTCTTAAAAAAATGCAACGACAAAACCCTATTCCTCATCGACGAATTCGGTACGGGATCCGATCCCGAACTCGGAGGTGCTTTGGCGGAAACGTTTTTAGAAGAATTTTACGCGCGGGAAGCCTTTGGCATTATCACCACGCATTATACCAATTTAAAGATCCTCGCCAACGAATTGCCGCATGCCACCAATGCCAATATGCTGTTTGACGAAAAAACATTAGAACCGCTGTACAAGCTTCACGTAGGTCAGGCCGGTAGTTCTTTTACCTTTGAAGTCGCACAGAAAAACGGCATTCCATACAGCCTGATCAACCGGGCCAAAAAGAAGATCGAGGGCGACAAGGTGCGCTTTGACAAAACGATAGCCAACTTGCAAAAAGAGCGTTCCAAACTGGAGACCACCTCTAAAAACTTAAAGGAAGAAGAGACCAAAGCCCGTGAAGAAGGCAAGAAAATGGAGCATATCAACGTTAAGATTCAAGATAAACTCGAGCGGTATCAAGAGTTGTTTGACGCCAATCAGCGGTTGATTTACTTGGGTCAGAAAATGGACGATTTATCGGAAAAATACTATAATAACAAGAGCAAGAAAACCCTTTTTGGCGAATTGCTGCGCGTTGTAGAGATTGAAAACTCCAAGCGAAAACCCATACCGATTAAGGAAAAAAAGGTCAAGGAGCAAGAACAGGAAGTACTGATTAAAGAGGTCGCGGAAAAAGTAGAACAGATCCGCGTTGAAAAGAAGGAAAAGAAAGAACGCGTTAAAAAAGAATTGGCCAATCAGCCTAAAATCGAGTTAAAAATCGGGGATCGGGTACGTATGATCGACGGCAAAGCAGTGGGTACCCTCGATCAGATAGAAAAGAATAAAGCGACGGTAAATTATGGTATCTTTGTGTCTAAGGTAGCCTTAGACTCCTTAGAACTCGTAGAACGAATGAAAAACAAATAAGATGTTAGACCTTCCCAAAAACAAAAAAATAATACTCTTTGACGGGGTGTGTAACCTGTGCGACGAGACGGTACAAAAAGTGATTCAAGCCGATACGCACGATCAATTTCGATTTACGCCCCTGGATTCCCCGACGGGTTTGGCGATTTTGAACTATATCGGCGTAGCACCGGGTAGCATAGACAGCATCATCCTATACGAACCGGGCCAAGCTTACTATATCAAGGCCGAAGCAGCTTTAAAAATTGCGGGTTTTCTCGGAGGGCGCTACAGCTTGCTGTCGCTGCTCAACGTATTGCCCAATGCCTTGCTCAATCGGGGATACGATTATATTGCCAAAAACCGCTACCGCTGGTACGGCAAAAAAGACGCCTGTATGATTCCGACCCCCGAAACGCTGAACAAATTCATCTAGCAGCCGATGCCGAATGCGTATTAAAACACCGATTTCACAGATTGTTTTGATCGATCAAGCCTCGAATCACCGTCGTTTCATTTAGAAAAAACACCGCTAATTTAACAATCGCCAGTCGCTGTTTTTTTTAGCGTTAAATGTCTCAAATAATTTCACTTAAAAATAGGCATTGCGTATATTTGCCTACTTATAAAATCGAAACTAATGCATATTTCATACAATTGGTTAAAACAATTCATTAAGTTAGACATCACTCCCGAAGAAACTTCCAAAATACTCACCGATTTAGGACTTGAAGTCGAGGGCCTTACCCGATACGAGAGCCTAAAAGGCGGCCTACAAGGCGTAGTAGTTGGTCATGTTTTATCTTGTGAGCCGCATCCGAATGCAGACAAATTGCGCATAACCAAGGTCGATGTTGGAACGGGTATCCCGTTGCAAATCGTATGTGGTGCTCCCAATGTAGCAGCCGGACAAAAAGTCCCTGTCGCTACTATAGGAACCGAGCTCACCGATGGAGAAGGGCAATCTTTTACCATTAAAAAGGGTAAGATTCGCGGCGAAGAGAGTTTCGGAATGATTTGTTCTGAAGAGGAATTGGGCTTGGGTCAAGGGCATGATGGCATAATGGTTTTAGACGACAAATGGGAAGTTGGTACGGCAGCATCGACGCTATTCAACATCGTTACCGACGATGTTTTTGAAATCGGACTAACGCCAAACCGCTCCGATGCGATGAGTCATTGGGGAGTTGCACGCGATTTGAGAGCGGGCTTGCTACAAAATCCTGCACACCACCACAACAACGAAATCATCACCCCTTCGGTGAGTAAGTTTAAAGTCGAAAAACGCACCCTTAAAGTGGATGTCGTGATCGAAAACTCCAAAAAAGTACCGCGTTATTGCGGGGTTACCATATCGGATATCGACGTACGTCCTTCGCCGGAATGGTTGCAAAACCGATTGAAATCCATTGGTATTACACCAAAAAACAATATAGTTGACGTGACCAATTACGTGTTACACGATTTGGGACAACCCTTACACGCCTTTGATACGGCAAAGATTAAGGGATTAAAGATCAAGGTTAAAAACGTAGAGGCGGGAACCAAGTTTACCACCCTAGATGGTGTGGAACGCATATTGCACGAAGACGATTTAATGATTTGCGACGAAAACGGCCCGATGTGTTTGGCCGGTGTCTTTGGAGGTATCAAGTCGGCTGTTACGGAAAATACCACTTCGATTTTCTTAGAAAGTGCGTATTTCGATCCGATTGTCGTGCGTAAAGCCGCTAAAAGACATGGATTAAATACCGATTCTTCTTTCCGTTTTGAACGCGGTATCGACCCGGTAATTACCGAATATGCCTTAAAACACGCTGCCCTACTGATACAGGAGGTAGCCGGTGGAGAAATCACCTCGGACATCATCGATTTCTATCCCAAGAAAATCGAGGATCACTCCGTGTTTTTAAACTTCAACAACGTCACTAAAATTTTAGGTGAAGAAATCTCTAAAGAGACCATCAAAAAAATATTGGTATCCTTAGACATCAAAGTCAACAGCATGTCTGACTTGGGCTTGGGGATTACCGTACCGGCCTACCGCGTAGATGTTCACCGCGAAATCGACGTAATCGAAGAGATTTTAAGGGTTTATGGCTACAACAACATCAAAACGCCTTCCAAGTTGAACGCAACGATTTCTAACACTTCGAAAACAGACGATTTCAAGGTGCAGAATATCAGTGCCAATCAATTGGTATCGCAAGGGTTTCACGAGATTATGAACAACTCGCTGACCACCCCTGCCTACACCGATTTGACCGCTCATTTAAAGTCGGCTTATCAGGTGGATATCCTCAATCCTTTGAGCACCGAGTTGTCGGTTATGAGACAAACCCTGTTGTTTGGCGGATTGGAAACGATTTCGTACAACATCAACAGAAAACAAGCCGATCTCAAGTTGTTTGAGTTTGGAAAGAGCTACCACAAATTGCCTTCCGGCTACGAAGAGCCCAAGCATTTGGCGCTGTTCTCCACGGGTAATAACGTGGCAGAAAGCTGGAATACCACACAGAAACCCAGCGATTTCTTCGAATTCAAAGGCTATATCAACAGCCTACTCGAGCGCTTGGGCATCCAGAAATTCCATAGCCAACCCGTAGAAAACGACGTGTTTTCCGAAGGTATTTCCCTTTTTGTCGGCCCTGAGCTGATCGTGGAATTGGGTATCTTGAAAAAAGGCCTACTCAAGAGTTTTGACATCAAACAGGAAGTGTGTTATGCCGATTTCAAATGGGATGCCGTACTCAAAATGCTCTCTACGAAAATCAAGTATACCGATATTACCAAATTTCCCGTAGTGCGGAGAGATTTAGCGCTTTTGATCAACAATCAGGTCAGTTTTGAAACGGTTTATAACTTGGTGAAACAAGTAGATAAAACCCTGATACAAGAAGTGAGTTTGTTTGACGTATATCAAGGCGATAAATTGCCAGAAGGCAAAAAATCCTATGCGATTAAAATCAAATTACAAGATGCCAATAAAACCTTAACCGATGTACAAATCGATAAGATTATGAGCAAAATACAAAAACAATTGGAATCGGAACTCGATGCTCAATTGAGATAACTCCTAAAGCGGTCTAAACGACCGCTTTTTTTATGTTTAAAACGCAAATTAAGGTCGCTGTATGCCTCTTATATGTACGACTTACTATATTCTCATCCAGTCTTATGAACACCCCTTAATAGCGGCAAAAGCCCCATCCCTATCCTATCTACCGCTAGTCCTACTGCCTTGATACGCCACTCCCTGACCACTCCCTGACCACTCCAAAGCATTGAACACCACTGCGGATGCACTCCGTCGAACTCGCAAAGTCCAAAACGGCCAAAAATCTAAAGTATTTCGGGCTTAATAACGCTCAAATACAACGTCGCTTGATATAAAACAGTTGCAGAATAATATCCAAAACCCCACAATACAAGCCGCTATAGATGCGTTTACTAAGGGATATGCCCCGTATAGAGATTATCTTAAAACCGTATTAAAAAAACTGTAAAAACAGGGTCATATATGAGATTGTCATTAAAGCTCCTGCAGCGGAAATATGGCGGGCATTAACCGATCGAGGTTTACTGAAAACATGGTGTTTTGACATCGCCGATTTTGAACTCCAAGAGGCAAAAACCTTCAATTTCTATGAGCCGGGTGACGCGAAACAATACCACCACCAATGCACGATAAAAGCCGTTGAATCCCATAAGGTATTTTCTCATACGTGGACACATCCCAGTCACAGTAAAGGCGAAAGTTTGCTGACCTGGCTGTGAGAAGAATTGGGAGCATCGACTAAGGTGACTTTGCGTCATCAAGGACTCGAAAACTTTGCCGATGCCGGACCGGGATTTGAACCGGAAAACTACCAAATCGGTTGGGACGGTTATATGGCGCTCCTAAAAAATTTCGTCTACGGCATTCGCAAACACACGTATAGCATCGAAATCCAAGCGAGTGCAGCTCAGGTGTGGAAGGTACTTTTTGACGCGCACACCTATGGTGAATGGACAGGCGCTTTTTGTGAAGGTGCCTATTTTACGGGGAATTAAAACAGGGCGGTCGCGTCCACTTTTTATCGGCTACTGGCGACGGAATGTTTTCAGATGTCGTGTTTTGCACCCCCAATCACAGTGTATATTTTCAACATATAGGCGAAATCAAAAATTTTGTCGCACAACCGATAGATGAGGCAACGGAACGTTGGTCGGGTTCTTTTGAGAATTATATACTAACAGAGAAAGCCGGTCGCACCACCTTGAAAGTGGAGTTGGATCTTACTGCCGATCACATCGCCTTTTTTGACGAGGCCTTTCCAAAGGGATTGCACAGCGTAAAACAATTGGCAGAACAATAAAACAGCAACCTTAAAAACAAAATTATATGGCAACGACAAACACTTATTTAACCTTCAACGGAAACTGTGAGAAGGCATTTGATTTTTATAAATCCGTTTTTGGCGGGGAATTCACCTATATTGGCCGATTCGGAGAAATGCCCGCAAGTGAAGACTATACGGTTTCCGATAGTGACAAAAACAAAGTCATGCACGTTTCTTTACCCATTGGTACCTCTGTTTTGATGGGTAGCGATTGCGGTGGCGACTGGGCTCCTTCTTTCGTTCAAGGCAATAATTTTTCCGTATCCGTCTCCGCTGCTACCAAAGCCGAAGCCGATCAAATTTTTAAGGCACTTGCCGTAGGGGGTAAAATAACGATGCCTTTGGAAAATACTTTTTGGGGCGATTATTTCGGCATGCTGACCGATCAATTCAACATCAACTGGATGATGAGTTTCGATGAAAAATCGAAGTCATAACCACTAAACCACGCGAGAGAACTCGCGCGGGAACTGTAACCCGTTTACTCGATATATAAAAACTAGACCCCACAGACAAAGAACACGTTTCCGCCATGTTAGATGCTTTTCTTGCCAAGAATAAATTACAAGCTATACTAAAATAACAAAATCCCAACCGTAAAAAGTTGGGATTTTTTATTTATTCGTACCACACGAAAGGAGTGACTTCGTCGAATTACATTTCGTGCGGTAGCGGGGCATCAAACGCCTTATGCGCTCATAACTAGCTTTAAAACCTAAGTCCTCTAGCATCGACTGCATTGTTAAAACTCCAGCCGTGGGCTCTTCTAGAATATGCTTATCCATGAGTTCCATCATTTTTAGATTTTCTAGACTCGGGTCTTAATAACGCGCACCATAATAATACATACCGGTAGCGGCGATTCGTGCGATAGCGGGGCAAACGGAAAAAAATATCTATTCGTAAACTTTCCCTTCACATTCCCATTTAACCTCAATAATCGTATCTTTTTTATGGATAGAAAAATTAAGTTCTCCTTTACGCTTTATGATAGTATCCCCTTTTTCTAACAAATCCTTATAATTGTTCAACCATCTATCTTCACATATACATTTTTCCCCTGTTACTAAATGTATTCCTTCAGATTTCATATTATACGATTCAAAAGTGGGTAATCTTTCAAATATCTGTAAACACTCTACATTTAGCATATCATTTCTTGCATCATCACAATTTCCTTCCATGCACGAAATTAACAGCACCAACACAAATAATAATAATAATAATAATAATTTATTTAACTTCCCTAAAACTTCCATGTATTATACGCTTTTTTGAGATTATTAATTCCATTACTTAATTTATAAACTTCTGTTTGAGATTTCCCTACACCTCCACCAACACTAGGACCGATATTTATTGTCGTAGACCGGACTCCAATATCTTGTCTTGCTTTCCAAGAATCTGAGGCTGTTTGACTATAAGAAATTCCTCCAACAAGTACATTTGCATTCCACCCGACACTCTTTCCTCCTAAACCTTCTAACACATCTTTATTTCCTCCGTAATTATCGTGAAAACCTATGTTAGGCCCAAAAGTAAACCCTGGTTTTTCTACATCTGGACCCATAACTAGTTCTCCAGACACCATCAATGCTACATCATTATGCGTCATTGCAAATCCAAAACTGGCACTTGCACTGAAAAAACCACCACTTCCTGAAACACCATAACCAAAACTTACAGCATCAGGAGAATACGGCCCATACTCCCCAGAAGGAGTAGCTCTAAAATAAGGATGCATAGATGATGCTTTAGTAATCGAAACATTTTCCATTACCGTTCCCGTTGATGTAATCCCTCCTGATTCATCATAGAACAATTGATTATTACCATCTAAAATAGCATCATCATAAGTATGAGTTGATGGTGTGTTTTCCCTTGTAAAATCCTTATTATACTCTCGTTTACCAGTTTCATTATCTGTTCTCCATCCCTCCGCGCTCATCCCCGTCGGGTCAATCAGATTGATTGGATTGTTGTGTACATAGTGATAGGGAGTCCATCCAGGAAACTGCTCAGCCAACGGATCCACACTCAAAAATATACTGGTACTCGGGTCGTAATAACGCGCACCATAATAATACATACCGGTAGCGGCATCCAATTCCTTGGCATTAAACTTATAACCGTTATTGTAATAGGTGCTTAAGTTTTGCTCCACCATCAATTCGCCAAAAGGCAAATATTCGTAATAATGTGACGGTTTCCCGAAATTGTCCGTAATATACGAAGAAAGATTATTCTCTTCATTTTGTCTTGACACAAAACGAAGCAAAAAGTCAAGACGCTATAAAAAATTCCTAAAATCACTTGACTCCGCCTAAAAGATTTTAACTCCCTGCGGTCAAACACAAAATCTTTTTTCGGCTGCGTTGCAGCGATTTCTTAACGGATTTTTTATAAGGTCGAAAAGATTGTGCAAAATTCAAAAGTAGTGTACACAGTGAAAATGATAGTTGTCGGGGGAGTTTGATGTAGTTAAAAGATTGGTCGATGAATTAGGTACTACCGTAGGATACTTACTTGGAGAAACCGCTCAAATTAACATCCTCAAAAATCCCGAGATGCTCCAAAGGCTCCATGAAATTGACGATTTACCAGAAGAAGATAAAGCACATATTCTCTACGCTATTGACGGATTAGTCAGAGATGTTAAAACACAAAAAGCATATTCTAAATAGGTATAAACACAAAAATCCCAACTTTTAAGGTTGGGATTTTTTATTTATTCGTACCACACCAAGGGATTGACTTCGCCGAATTACATTTCGTGCGGTAGCGGAGCTTTTACCTACCAAATAACCATCCAGTAGATAACTATCTTCTGTTCTCGACTAATAGCAATTCCCTTAGAATATCCATTTCCCCATTCTTTTGGCATTTGTTCAGAAACTAATTCTAGTCCATTATAAAAAATCCCTTTTTCAGCTCCAAAAACGTAAATATCAAAATTGCCATCTTTCCAAAAATCAGTATTGCTATTTATATTAAAATCTACGAAATTAGGAATGGGCAATTTATTTTCAAAACACAGTTTCTCAATTGATAAATTTTTATCTATAATTGGTTTTTTATTTTCTAAATTCATTCCTTTTGTTTCAAAAGGATTCACCTTCAATACACAATTATCTTTTGAATTATACTTTTCAATAAATCCTAAATCAAATAAACTTATTTCTAAAGAATCAATATGTTTTTCTTGAACATTGTACTGATATAGGTACAATCCAAGATCATCTCTTCTTAAATCAGTCACACTGCTTACCGAACTTTCACTATGAGTTATTTTTTCGGGAAAGTGTTCAATTAATACCGATTTAAAGTTGTTTTTAAACCTAGTGTAGGTATTATTTATACTCTTTAACGATTCCGTATTGCGAGAAAAGTTTTGTCGGCATCCAATACAACCAAATAAAATTAATATTATTAAAACTCTCATTATAATCGCGATTTAGAATTTTTAAAAATCGCCCTCAGAACCACTTCCAATCCACTTCCTGAAACTGAACCTTTTTTCCCACTATCGTTACTCCGATTTGAATAAAAATATGATGTTTTACGATTGTCCTGCCCATAAGGCTTCGTTAAATTGTAAGTTACTGTTTTGATAGAGGAATAGTCTCCCTTAGATTCATTCTCTTTAAGAATGTTCTTAGAATTTAAATTCTTATTTGGAGCGTACGTAATACTAGCATTTCCAATTTGTTTAAAATCCGGATTAACATTCGTAAAATTTTCATCTCCTATTCTACCGCCACTAGAAATTTCTCTTTCAAATATAGTTACATTTTCAGCTTTAGAGTATCCTTCTCTTGTCATAAAACTTGTAGGGTTTTCAATTGGCACAGCGTTTTCAGTATCAAGGAGGTTTTTACCTGCATAAGTTACATTTTCACCAAACATATTATCTGGACCTAATCTATCAAACTTAGAAGCATCTCCATCTCCAATACTATCAGCTGTCTCTTGACTTAAAGTTGATTGACCTGGACTTAGCACAACCGCACCCGTCTCTCTTTGTACAAACCAATCATCACTATCAACTGCACTCATCCCCGTAGGATCAACAAAATTGATTGGATTATTATGTACATAGTGGTATGGAGTCCATCCTGGAAAATCCTCCGCCAGCGAATCCACACTCAACCACATCTACTCCATTTTTGCCTCGCGCGTCACTTCCTCTCTGCAAAGAACCTATTTCATTGGCTATAAAAATAAACTTTTTTTTTCAATTGAATAGGACTAATCCAAACACTATAGAATGATTTTGATTTCTACTATTGATGTCGTTCGTGAAATTGCTGATGCTTTTGGTGTAAGCTTGGATTATCTTGTGGGAGAAGGCGTAAACAGCAAATTCGATAAGAAAACCGTAACCCGTTTACTCGATATAGAAAAACTAGACCCCACAGACAAAGAACACGTTTTCGCTATGCTAGATGCGTTCCTCGCCAAAAATAAATTACAAGCTATTCTTAAATAACAAAATCCCAACCGTAAGTTGGGATTTTTGTTATTTATATACCACATAAAGGGATTGATTCCGTCGAATTTTATTTCGTACAGTAGCGGAAAACTTAAATCTAAATCCTTATTTCATATTTTTAGCTATATCATTATAATCTAAAATTTCAATTAATTTCCCCTCTCGATAGTGTTTCAGTATTAATTCTCCCTTTCTTTTAGAAATAGAATCCCCAACTTCAAACTTGGTTTCCCAATTAGAAGCCACATCAAAGACACAACTTTTTGTTTTTAAAGCTAAAATATTATGATTCATTTTTTGTCTATAAATAGAATCAACTTTCCCTATACAGTGTATTTCTTTTTTAAAACTTAAATATATTTCCCCCACTGTTCTTTTGTCCAAAATATCTCCCCAAAATATCCACGTAAAAAGTCCAATAAGTGGACCGAAAAACATTAAAAAAAAGAAAAATCTTGCTTTTTTATCTATTTCAAATTCTCCCATACCTTAAAAAACTTTTGTGGTTCCATACGAATACATAGCACCTGCTCCAAAACCACTTCCTACTCCAAATCCTGATTGAGAGGTTTTATATCCCCTATCCATTTTCCCGAAATTAGAAGATCTCATTTTATCCGTAGCATGCCAATTACTATCAACACTTCCACCTTTTCCCCACGAAGCATCTAAAATAGGTGTAGAAATTCCTGCGTTATAACTTGCACTATTACCTCCAAAATCACTCGTTAAAAACTGATTGTCTCCGGTAGGACTTATCGTTCCTGCATCCCAACCAGCTCCTCCACCTACTCCTATGTTAGCATTGAAATTAATGAAAAAACTTGTTTCTCCAACGGCATCACTAACAAGCCCAACCTGAAATCCAAATCCTCCCATTAATGCGTCATCAACTCCTATGGAAAGAAAACTACCTTGAGTTTGTCTTGAAATAAAAGTAGAACCACTTTGATTCATTAATTTCTCATTCGAATTTACACCTACCGTCTTATTTCCCTTAGTCATACTTCCATCGTTACTTAATGTCACTGAATCAACGGTTTTTCCATTTTTATCAGTCGATACCGTTTTATCTACTCCAATATGTTTTGCTTCCCCACCGTGATATTTCGAAGCAGTCTCTTGGCTAGTTACCCGGTCATCCCAAAAATAAGTATTTCCTTTTTTCACCCATTCATCATTTTCCTCAGCTGCCATCCCGGTAGGATCAATCAGATTGATTGGATTATTGTGTACATAGTGGTATGGCGTCCATCCTGGGAACTGTTCCGCCAGCGGATCCACATTGAACCACTTCTACTCCATTTTTGCCTCGCGCGTCACTTCATATCTGCAAAGAACCTATTTCATTGGCTATAAAAATAAACTTTTTTTTCAATGGAAAAAAAGAATCTTACAAGATGTCTTTGCAACTAAAATTGGAATACGTCACCAACTTATCCAAATACGAACGTGGGGAAGCAGTGCCGTCTATTGAGTCCGCTAAAAAAATTGCTGATGCTTTTGGGGTAAGCTTGGATTGTCTTGTGGGAGAAGGCGTAAACAGCAAATTCGATAAGAAAACCGTAACCCGTTTACTCGACATAGAAAAACTAGACCCCACAGATAAGGAACACGTATTCGCCATGTTAGATGCTTTTCTTGCCAAAAATAAATTACAAGCTATACTAAAATAACAAAATCCCAACCGTAAAAAGTTGGCATTTTTGTTATTTATATACCACACGAAGGGATTCGTGCGGGAGCAGCTTTCCAACGCATTGCAACTATAAAACAAAATCCCAACCGTAAAAAGTTGGGATTTTGTCTTATTGATTGGCACGAGCAAGATACTGACGACCAATGTCATTTAGTTTAGTGAGAAAGTATTTATTCACAATTTAATTTAGGGGTTTTTATAATTCCTAAATTGGTGATAACTCTTTTATACTTCTTCAAATTATTTTTACAAAAATAATACTTAGCTCCTTTTTTATCGTCATCTATTGAGTAATCCAAAACATAAAACCCATATTGTTCTTCATCTTGAATCAAGTTACGAGACTCAAGAACACCTAATATTTCTTTATTACTTTGATGATTAGAATCACTCCAAATAAACAATTTGTTTTGGTGTATAAAAAACCTATTGGGAAGCTTATTTTCCTCAAACTTCTTCTCTTTAGAGTACAGAAATTTATTTTCAGAATCCCCAATAATACTAATAAAATACAAATTTTCTTCAAGGATTTTATATCTTATTCTAAAAACACTATCATCATTAAACAAGTTTGTTTTAGAAAAGTCAATGATGCTATTTTCAATTGCTTCCTCATAATTTCCATTACTTCGGAGTTGAGTCTTATAAGATGTACAACCCATCATAAAAAAGTACATAAGTATAAGTAAATATTTCATCTATATAAAGATTTAGTAATTAGTGTAATTTATAATATGTGGTTTTTTACCACCCCTATTAGCAGGATGTGTCAAAATATATGATTTTATTTGAGGGTCAATTTTCATTGCCTCATCCCTAGACATTAAATCTCTCTCAGAAGGATTAAAACGAGGGGATTCATTAGGATGAGTATGGAAAAATCCTTTTACCTTATAACTATTATATTCCTCCATTGAATTAGAAATCTTTCCTATCCCACTAATTCCTTTAGATTTTGTTGATGTATATGTATTATTCTGATACCCCCCTAAGGTTATATGAGTTATATTATCGGTGCCATTATTTGAAAAATACGCTCCTCCAATTTCTCTACCTACATAATCAGCTAATTCTAAAGCAAATCTTTCGACTCCTTCTTTAGTTGCATTTCCGTTTCCTCCAACACTAACAACAGTACTGTCAGTTTTTAAATTCATTCCGTCAGATAAAATACCTTTGTCAATATTATCAATAGCAACTTTAGAATTTCCTTTACTACCTGTTTTAACTTCTCCCCTTCTATTGGTTTCTAATATTCTATCGGGTTTATCATTTGTTTCTCCAACTTGTTTTACATCTCCAGTTTTTCTATTTAAAGTATAATCTGTTTCCGCACTCATCCCGGTAGGATCAATCAGATTGATTGGATTGTTGTGTACATAGTGGTACGGCGTCCAGTTTGGGAACTGCTCCGCTAGCGGGTCTACACTCAAAAACAAACTTGTTTTTGGGTCATAATAACGTGCACCATAATAATACATCCCTGTAGCCACATCCAATTCCTTGGCATTAAACTTATAGCCGTTATTGTAATAGGTGCTTAAGTTTTGCTCCACCATCAATTCGCCAAAAGGCAAATATTCGTAATAATGTGACGGTTTCCCGAAATTGTCCGTAATATACGAAGAACTGCCCAAATGATCGCCATGGTACCACCAAATTGGAGTACGCAGCTCCTCTTCAAACTCTGTTTCTGGAGTTCCGGGATTTGGAGCATCATCAACCCATTCATCCTCCTCATCTTCTTCGTCTACAAGCGGCGGTTCTGGCAGCGGTGGGGTGACAGGTGGTTCCTGCTCCGCTACTGGAATATCCAAGTACTCAAGAATTTCACAATTGGTTAAATAATTACTCAGCTCCTTATAATTCTTTATTATTTCTTCATAACGAGGATTTTTAGTATTCTCTAAATATCTTATGTACTCAAGAATCAAATTATAGCAATCGACTTCGTTTCGGATTGGGACAGCCGAATTGGGATCGATTGGCAAACCGGTATTGGGGTCGATATGCAATCCGGTAACCGGATCGACCAAATAACCGGTATCGGGATCGATTAAATACCCCGTTGACGGATCGATATACCAACCTGTCTCGATGTCTTTATCAATACACGCCATTTTATTGATTTCTACTAATGCCGAACAATAATCAATCGTGTAGAGATATTCACCCAACGGACTTTGAGTTTGGAGGGTATAAAGATAGATAATCTCAATAATCGCAATTCTACAATGCTCTCTTTCGGGGGTATTGTAAAAAGCATCGATTAAATTTTGAATCTGTTCCTTACAAGAAGAGGGGTGATTATCCCCCGCTGCCGCACGAATCCTTTCGTGTGGCACATGCACCTCAACAATACTTAATAAAAAACACTTTCTGCACGATATTACTTTTCGTTAGAAGTTTTCTTAACTATAAGATTCATATACCACTACATTATCAACTAACCCCTTAAAACCTGCATAATCCATAGCACTGCTATAGACATAATCCTCTGCTCTGTAAACCAAACCCGCTTCAACTGGATTATTGTGAACATAACTTATTTTTTGCTTAATAACTTTATTACTTCACCATTCTATAGGTTTATTATCGTGTCTCCAAAACTGATATCCCGAAACATTAGAAGACCGTTGAGCTTCGGTTTTAAAAAAATATAACAAAAATTCTCTTCTACTTTCACTGTAATTCTCCTCAATCGCCTTTACAATTGACTTACTAGTAAAACGCTTTAAATCGCCGATTAATAATTCTGGACGCTGTACTTTTAGGCTTCTGAAAATCAGATGGACATGACTTGTCATGATACACCATGCATGCAATTCTAATCCCTTTTCTCCCAGACAATAGACTAAACTCTCTATAAATAAATTCTTATACTCATTCCGAGTAAAAACATCAAGCCAACCCAATACAGCAAAACTTACAAAGTATATACCGTCAGGATTACAAAATTTATAATTTCTAATCATTTTGATTGTTTTATTCCTCTGAATAAAAATAGAGAAAAATCTTTTATAAACACAAAACGCTCAATAGGATTGAGCGTTTTTGTATTTAATAGAAGACTCGCACCTAGCATTCTTGTGTTTATTAATCGTACCACACGAAAGGATTCGTGCGGTAGCGGGGGATTAACTTCGTCGAATTTTATTTCGTGCGGTAGCGGAAGGAAGTTGCTCTTTCTATCCTTTTAAAAGTAACTCTTTATTTCTAATATCAAGAAAACAATTCCCATAATAACTAATACATAAAAAGCAAAATAATAATTAGTATCTATTGCAAAACCGGGTCCATCTCTATATTTTGGCCATTTGTTTTTCAAAATTCCTATTATGCCAATAATTATCATAACGAGACTAATTATTATATATTCCATGCTATTTCTATTTTTTTAACCTTTTTTCTGCTTCAGTTCCTATTTGTTTTTCTACAGTTAGATTAATACCATTAATTAATGTTTCTGTTCCAGTACTTAAACCTTTTCCAACAGCCTTTTCTGCTGCCATTATCCCTAATTTACCAGTCCCAATAAAAACTAAAGGCATTCCTAATTTCAACGCAGCATTTCTTTTTTCGCCTCTGTCATACATGAAGCCAGCTTCAATCCCTGCTCCAATTAGGCTCATCCCACCACCAATAGCAATCATAGCTCCACCCACTGGAGCTCCAACGCCTGTAATTGACAATCCTAAACCTGTATAAGCAAGAGCATCCCCACCACTTTGCAATCCGGAAGCGAATGATTTTAATGGATTATTTTCACTTATATAATAATCATCACCAGTTCTCATTGGACTAAAACCTACATCAGTAGTACTACCTGTGAGATTATCTGATACCGAACCATCTTTATTTAGATTATAAGATTCAAAACCACTAGTTCCATTATAAGACAATGATTCTGATACCGTTTCTACATTTCTATATCCTTTATCTTTTGCCTCTTGTTTAGTATTAATTTCAGCATCATAGGTAATCATTTTTTCACCTTTATTGGTAGAATGTTCAATCCATCCCTCTCCTTCCATTCCAGTAGGGTCAATAAAATTGATCGGATTATTAAAAGTATACGCATAAGGATTCCAATTCGGATACTTCTCCGCCAGCGGATCCACACTCAAAAACAAACTTGTTTTTGGGTCATAATAACGTGCACCATAATAATACATCCCTGTAGCCACATCCAATTCCTTGGCATTAAACTTATAGCCGTTATTGTAATAGGTGCTTAAGTTTTGCTCCACCATAAGCTCTCCAAAAGGCAGGTATTCGTAATAATGTGTCGGTTTTGGGAAAATCAGCAGTAATATACAAAGAAATCGCAGTCTATTTTTACAAAGTTGAAAAACCACCTTTTATTGAAAAACTGCCTTTGTAAAAACAAAACTCCTAATATGAATGAGAGTTCTTGTACTTGAAATAAACTACGCGAGAGGACTCGTGCAGTAGCGTTAGTTCAATAATTTTAATACTTCCTTTCGTACCACACAAAAGGTTTGACTCCGTCGAATCTTCGATTTCGTGCGGTAGTAGTCATCGTTATTGACACTAATAATTCAAAACTTTTTATTTTTCAAATAAACTAAAAAAAACACTACAAAAACAGTTACAACAACTAATGATAAATAATCATTTGTTGCTAAATAGCCACCCCGCCTATTGTACAATAAATATGTCGCAAAACATATCCCAAAAAAAGAAGCACCAACAATAACTTTAAATCTATCTTTATTCATAATTATTATAATTTGTTTTTTAGCAAAACCTACTTTTTACTTTCTCTTGGCACTCCCAATTCTTTAAGTTTCTCTCCTAAATGCACTATTTGATTTGTACCAAATGAAACTATATTTGCTCGAGGTCTTGCAATTATTTCGGTTCCCTTTTTTAGTAAAAATTGATTATATATTCCTGCTTTTGTAAATACCTCTCTATACTCGTAATTTAAGTCTTCTAACTTAAATAGTTCTTTTTTTATTTTAAACATAACTAAACACTTATATTCTAATGTCTTTGATTTCGAATCAATTTTAAATTCCAAATCAGAATAAAAAAGGTTAATTCCTAAATTACAAACTAATGCAGATATACTCAAAAAGCATATCACAACATAGCTTAGATCTAGCAGATAACCAATTATTGCAACTCCTACTATTATGAAAACAACAATAGAATAATTTAATTTTGTTTTATATAAATATATCATTTATTAGTGTTTTTTATTTCTCTTCCAAAATCATAATAACCTTTAACAGTGCTATATAGACCAAATCCATTATAAAGAACTTTCTTCCCTTGTATTAGATCCTGACTAGATTTAAAAGCATTACTAATATTGCCACCTTGTAAACGTCCTGTCAAGGCTCCCGCTCCTGCATCAATAAGCCCTGCATGAGGAGAATTAACACTACGAGCAACTAAACCCGGTATATTACTAGACATCTATAAATTTTGATTATTCCCACCACTAGCCGCATCCGCAATTTGCCCTACCCCAATTCCTATCTGCCCCAATGACAATGCCAAAGCTATAGCTCCACCTGCTGAACCTCCTATGCCTCCAGTAGAGCCAATATAACTAGCGGAGGCACGCTACCTACAACTCCACTTGTAATATTTATTGCTCCATTAACATATGGATTATTTGATTCAAATTTCATTGAAGATGACCCATACTCCCCAGAAGGAGTTGCGCCTACACTCAACTACATCTACTCCATTTTTGCCTCGCGCGTCATTTCATCGCTACTATAAAAATAAATTTTTCAACCATAAAAACTAGTCTTTTAACAGAGAGAAACATCATTAAATTAAACCAAACATTAAGTCTATACACAAAAAAATCAACCTTTTACGATTGATAATCCTGTATTTATTTATCCGTACCAAACGAAAGGATTGACGCTCTCGAAACTTCGATTTCGTGTGGTAGTCGGGGACAGAGGGGAGATTTTTGTGTTTATTAATGGTTGTCGAAAAAATATTTATTCGTAAATTTTTCCCTTACAATCCCATTTAAAAGACATCACAGTTTCTTTTTTATGAATATATAGTACCAATTCTCCTCTACGTTTAATAACCCTATCGCCAATTTCCATATAATCTCGGTACCAACTATCGGCAATTCTTATAGTCTTAATTTCACTAGAATTTAATGTAGTTCCTACAAAATTCATATCCCCAAATACAGTAGGTCTTTCTGTCAATATAACTTCAAGATTGCCTTTTCTATACGTTTGAGCTGATTTTTCGCAATCAATACAAGAATACATCGACAAAATCAACACTCCTAAAAATAGCTTATAAATACCCCTCATTACTTTCAAAATATTTTACCTCCTCCGAAACCGACGGATGGAGAACCTAATCCGAAACTTGTTTTAGTAACATCTTAAGTATCTCTATTTCCATCCGAATCTACAGGATAACAAAAGCCCCAAAAATACCATAACTAGCAGATACAGTCCTACTTTCTCCTGCTATTTTATCTAATAAATTCCTCGTTTTACTATTATTATCATAATGATCAAGAGTCACTGAAAGTGCAAAAGGCTTTGTGAAAATATTATGAATACTAAAAGAACCATCAACAGAACCAAAGAGACCAATATTATTTTTCTTATCAGCTACACCGGATAAAGATGCGGTAAATCCCCGATAGTACCTCCTACGGTGGATTCGCACTTGACTGAAATTTAAATAGTTATTTTCTGTTTTTAGCGAGATCATTATAATCTAAAATTTCAATTAATTTTCCATCTCTATAGTGTTCCAGTGTTAATTCGCCTTTCCTTTTGGAAATTGAATCCCCAACTTCAAACTTGGTTTCCCAACTACCTTCTACTTGAAAAAAACCATTTATTGTACTCAAAGTTAATATATTATGATTCATTTCTTGTCTATAAATAGAATCAACTTTACCTATACAATTTATTTCACTTCTCGAATCTAAAAAAATCTCTTGATTTGTTCTATCGTCCATTACATATTCTAGAAATATCCATCCAAAAAGACATATCAGAGGAAAAAAAACCATAAAAAAAAGAAAATACCTTGCTTTTTCATCTATTTCAAAGTCTCCCATACCTTAAAAAACTTTTGTGGTTCCATACGAATACATAGCACCTGCTCCAAAACCACTTCCTAATCCAAATCCTGATTGAGAGGTTTTATATCCTCTCTGGATATCCCCAAATTTAGACGGTCTCATTTTATCCGTAGCATGCCAATTACTATCAACACTTCCACCTTTTCCCCACGAAGCATCTAAAATAGGAGTTGAAATTCCTGCGTTATAACTTGCACTATTACCTCCAAAATCACTCGTTAAAAACTGATTGTCTCCGGTAGGACTTATCGTTCCTGCATCCCAACCAGCTCCTCCACCTACTCCTATGTTAGCATTGAAATTAATGAAAAAACTTGTATCTCCAACGGCATCACTAACAAGCCCAACCTGAAATCCAAATCCTCCCATTAATGCGCCATCAACTCCTATGGAAAGAAAACTACCTTGAGTTTGTCTTGAAATAAAAGTAGAACCACTTTGATTCGTTAATTTCTCATTCGAATTTACACCTACTGTCTTATTTCCCTTAGTCATACTTCCATCGTTACTTAATGTCACTGAATCAACGGTTTTTCCATTTTTATCAGTCGATACCGTTTTATCTACTCCAATATGTTTTGCTTCCCCACCGTGATATTTCGAAGCAGTCTCTTGGCTAGTTACACGATCGTCCCAAAAATAAGTATTTCCTTTTTTCACCCATTCATCATTTTCCTCAGCTGCCATCCCGGTAGGATCAATCAGATTGATTGGATTATTGTGTACATAGTGGTATGGCGTCCATCCTGGGAACTGTTCCGCCAGCGGATCCACATTGAACCACTTCTACTCCATTTTTGCCTCGCGCGTCACTTCATATCTGCAAAGAACCTATTTCATTGGCTATAAAAATAAACTTTTTTTTCAATGGAAAAAAAGAATCTTACAAGATGTCTTTGCAACTAAAATTGGAATACGTCACCAACTTATCCAAATACGAACGTGGGGAAGCAGTGCCGTCTATTGAGTCCGCTAAAAAAATTGCTGATGCTTTTGGGGTAAGCTTGGATTATCTTGTGGGAGAAGGCGTAAACAGCAAATTCGATAAGAAAACCGTAACCCGTTTACTCGACATAGAAAAACTAGACCCCACAGATAAGGAACACGTATTCGCCATGTTAGATGCTTTTCTTGCCAAAAATAAATTACAAGCTATACTAAAATAACAAAATCCCAACCGTAAAAAGTTGGGATTTTTGTTATTTATATACCACACGAAGGGATTCGTGCGGGAGCGGGGGGGATACTTAAATCTAAATCCTTATTTCATATTTTTAGCTATATCATTATAATCTAAAATTTCAATTAATTTCCCCTCTCGATAGTGTTTCAGTATTAATTCTCCCTTTCTTTTAGAAATAGAATCCCCAACTTCAAACTTAGTTTCCCAATCAGCATCAACTTGAAAAATACAATTACTAGTCTCTAAGGCTAATACATTATGATTCATCTTTTGTCTATATATAGATTTTACTTTTCCAATACACTCTTCTTTAATTCTAATTTCTAAAAAAACGACTCCAGTACTTTTATATTTAAAACCATTATTATAATTTACATATAGAAACAGAAATAATAAAGGGCTTAAACAAACAAAGGTAACTAATATCTTTAATCGATTTGATAACGTAAAATCTCCCATACTTTAAAAAACTTTTGTAGTTCCATAGGAATACATACCTCCTGCTCTAAAGCCACTTCCTGTACTAAAGCCTGATTGCGTTGTCTTATACCCTCTTCTATTAGCACCAAATTCAGTATGATTCATTTTATTTGTAGCATGCCAATTACTATCAACACTTCCTCCTTTTCCCCAAGAAGCATCTAAAATAGGTGTAGAAATTCCTGCATTATATCCACCACTGTTACCATCAAAATCACTATTTAAAAACTGATTATCTCCTGTAGGACTTATCGTTCCTGCATCCCAACCAGCTCCTCCACCTACTCCTATGTTAGCATTGAAATTAATGAAAAAACTTGTATCTCCAACGGCATCACTAACAAGCCCAACCTGAAATCCAAATCCTCCCATTAATGCGCCATCAACTCCTATGGAAAGAAAACTACCTTGAGTTTGTCTTGAAATAAAAGTAGAACCACTTTGATTCGTTAATTTCTCATTCGAATTTACACCTACCGTCTTATTTCCCTTAGTCATACTTCCATCGTTACTTAATGTCACTGAATCAACGGTTTTTCCATTTTTATCAGTCGATACCGTTTTATCTACTCCAATATGTTTTGCTTCCCCACCGTGATATTTCGAAGCAGTCTCTTGGCTAGTTACCCGGTCATCCCAAAAATAAGTATTTCCTTTTTTCACCCATTCATCATTTTCCTCAGCTGCCATCCCGGTAGGATCAATCAGATTGATTGGATTATTGTGTACATAATGATATGGAGTCCATCCTGGAAAATCCTCCGCCAGCGGATCCACACTCAAAAACAAACTTGTTTTTGGGTCATAATAACGTGCACCATAATAATACATCCCTGTAGCCACATCCAATTCCTTGGCATTAAACTTATAGCCGTTATTGTAATAGGTGCTTAAGTTTTGCTCCGCCATCCATTCGCCAAAAGGCAAATATTCGCAATATTGTGACGGTTTTGGGGAAATTAGCGGTAATATACAAAGAAATTGCAGTCTATTTTGCCGTAATCAAAAAATGGACTCGTTTTTTTATAATTACGACCAATCTCAAAAAAACTTTATGTCGTCCCCCCATTTGATGGAGCGTTCTTCTATTGAATATAGACCATGCGAATGGATTAACGTCGTCGACACTTCGACTTCAAACAGTAATGTAATCGAATAAATTTTATACTCGGTCAGCAGCAATATACTGGGACTAAACCACGCAAGAGGACTGGCGCGGTAGCGTAGAACTCGAGCGGTAGCACACAAAAAAAGCAGCTTCATTGCTGAAACTGCTTTTATAAGGTATTTAAAAGGGCTTAGTACACGAACATCGCGCGTTCGCCCATCATATCATTAACTTCTTCTGCTACGGCTTCAATCACGGCCTCGTCGGTATGATTGGTCAATACGCGGTCGATTAAATCGACGATGGTTGCCATATCAGCTTCGACCAATCCGCGCGTGGTTACCGCTGGAGTTCCGATGCGGATTCCAGAAGTCACAAAAGGCGACTTATCATCGAAGGGCACCATGTTTTTATTCACGGTAATCTCTGCTTTAACCAGGGCTTGCTCGGCGTCTTTACCGCTGATGTTTTTGTTTCTCAAGTCGATCAGCATCATGTGATTGTCCGTTCCGCCAGAGATAATATCGTATCCCTTGGCTACAAATGCCGCTGCCATGGCCTTGGCATTTTTTTGTACTTGCAACATGTATTGAAAGAACTCGTCGGATAGGGCTTCGCCAAAAGCGACGGCCTTTGCCGCGATGATGTGCATCAACGGACCTCCTTGATTTCCGGGAAATACCCCACTATCCAGTAGCGACGACATCATGCGCAACTCGCCTTTAGGGGTTTTGAGTCCGAAGGGATTTTCAAAGTCTTGGCCCATCATGATCATTCCGCCACGGGGACCGCGAAGGGTTTTATGGGTGGTTGTGGTGATGATGTGACAATGTGGAACCGGGTCGTTCATCAAGCCTTTGGCAATCAGTCCGGCCGGGTGAGCGATATCGGCCATCAGTATGGCACCTACGCTATCGGCTATAGCTCTAAAGCGCGCGAAGTCCATATCTCTAGAATAAGCCGAAGCTCCAGCGATAATCATTTTCGGCTGCTCCTTGGTAGCGATTTCTTGGATTTTGTCGTAATTCAAAACGCCGGTTTCGCGATCAACACCGTAGAATACGGGTTGATACAATTTTCCGGAAAAATTCACCGGCGAACCGTGAGTGAGGTGTCCTCCATGAGAGAGGTCAAAACCCAAAATTTTATCTCCTGGCTTTAAACAAGCAGCGTATACCGCGGTATTCGCCTGTGAGCCCGAGTGCGGTTGTACGTTTACATAGGCCGCACCAAACAAGGCTTTTGCTCGGTCTATGGCAATTTGCTCAATGACATCGACCACTTCACACCCTCCATAGTAGCGTTTGTTTGGATAGCCCTCTGCGTATTTATTGGTCAATACGGATCCTGCAGCCTCCATAACTTGCTCGCTTACAAAGTTTTCTGAAGCAATTAATTCCAGTCCGTGAATTTGCCTGTCTTGTTCTTCAAGAATCAGCTCAAAAATTTGTGTATCGTTTTGCATTCTATTTGTTTACATTAAAATGATTTCAAAAATACAAAAAACGTTTGTTAATTACACGCTTAATTATATATTTGATGAACATATAAAATGAGAAACAATTAAAAAAGGCTAAATATGATAATAACTGCTAATGACCCCAAACGAAAGAGTTGGCTCGAAGTTGCGCCCGATTGCGACTTTCCCATTCAAAATCTTCCCTTTGGCGTTTTTATAACCAAAGAGGATGTTATCACCATTGGCACTCGGATTGGAAAATTTGCCATCGACATGAATGCACTGCACCAATTGGGGTATTTTAAAGGCATCGATTTAACCGACGACCTTTTTATGCAAGACACGTTAAACGATTTTATATCCTCGGGCAAAAAGACCTGGAGAGCTGTGCGCAATCGGTTGGCCGATATTTTTGACGCCGCAAATACCGCGCTTAAAGACGACAAAAAACACCGTGATATCGTAATTTTCAACATCAGCGATGTCGAAATGCAATTACCGGTATTAATAGGCGATTATACCGATTTTTATTCGAGTAAAGAGCATGCGACCAATGTGGGTATGATGTTTAGAGACCCAGCCAATGCGCTATTGCCCAATTGGCTACACATACCGGTGGGTTACCACGGCAGGAGCTCTACCATAGTGCCCTCTGGAGTAGCCGTGCGCCGACCGCTGGGACAAACCCTGCCCAAAGGCGCTTCGCAGCCGATTTTTGGCACGTCCAAACGCGTGGATTTCGAATTGGAGACCGCTTTTATTACGGCAGATGCCAATCTGATGGGCAACCCTATTCCCATAGCCGAAGCCGAAGACCACATCTTTGGCCTGGTACTCCTAAACGACTGGAGTGCGCGCGACATACAAACATGGGAATACGTGCCTTTAGGGCCGTTTTTAGCCAAAAACTTTGCCTCTTCTATATCGCCATGGATCGTGACCCTAGATGCCCTGGAGCCTTATAGAACGGCGAGTCCCAAACAAGACCCCACGCCTTTTGCCTATTTGCAACAGGAGGGCAATCGGGCTTTCGACATCAATTTGGAAGTCTATATCCAACCCGAAAATAGCGATTCGACACGGGTTACCGCCTCGAATTTTAAATATTTATACTGGACGATGAGTCAGCAATTGGCGCACCACACCATCAATGGCTGCCGAATAAACTCCGGAGATCTGATGGGTTCGGGTACCATATCGGGTAGTGCTCCCGAAAGTTTCGGCTCGCTTTTGGAACTGACGTGGGCCGGTCAAAATCCGCTCCAACTCAACGACGGCTCTACACGAACTTTTATCGAAGATTACGATACCGTTATTATGAAAGGCTTTTGCCAGAACGGCGAAGTCCGCATCGGCTTTGGTGAAGTTTCCAGCCAATTGCTGCCGAATGACGTGATTCTATAAAAAATTCAACCAGCAATTCCAAAATATCGCCAGCCGATTAATATGGTAAAAACAAAACAGTAGTAGATTCGTTTACTACTGTTTTTTATAGGTTGATTTCTAATCCCTTGGCCTGTAGCATTCAGACATAACGCTTTTTATAAAAAATCTTATCCACTACAAAGGAGGAGTTGGTTTTTTATCCCGATTTTGATGGTAAGCGGGTGGAAGTTGGGTAAAGAAATCGTTTTTGATCGCTTTAAACATGTCAGTCCACCAGCACCTTTTGAGTCACTTTATGTCCGTCGTAGTCCAGCAAAGCGAGTATGTATTGCCCCACCGGCAAATGTCGTAAAGACACCTCTTGCACTTCTATATGACCTTGAGCTACTATACGCGCTTGCAAATCATACACCTCATAATAGGTCCATTGCCGATCCGATTTCCAAAAAACTTTATCCCTAGTTGGATTTGGGTAGAGCACCACTTTTTCCGCTGGTTTTAAGCCAGTACCAATTGTGGGAGGGTGTTCTCCACAATTCCAAGCTGCCAACTTAGCAACAAAAAAAATCGGGAACACCGGAAAAAAAATAGAGGTCATCTGCAGCACATCGGGATCATCTACAAATAAGGGGCCGCTAAAATGTCCTCCGACCAAAATATTTTGGTCGTTGTCTACCGCAATAGCGGTTAATCCATCGTGATATCCCATCGGTCCTTTAATCCGGTGCAAGGCATTGCAATGCCCGGTTTCCTTGTCGAAACGACCGACATAGGGATCGGGCAAAGAACCGGAAAAACAGCGGTAGCCGAACACAAACCACACAACCAACCCAGCCAACTCCCCTCTCCAAGGGCTATGCAAAAACTGCTATTCGAATTCCACTGGAACAGGAAACTCAAAAAAAAAAAAAAAAACAAGGAAGCCATCTCGAGAAGAGAGCATCCTTGTTTTTTAAGGTTTTTCTATAAGAAAGCCAACTGCTACGACTTTGACAAGCGACCAGAACGTCCGTTTCCAAGCGAAAACAGCGCAAAAAAAGGGCTGTCTCGCGTTATGAGACAGCCCTTTTAAAACCATTGTTTTTTTAAATTTACCCGTATCGATAATTCAGGACTCAAGGTATTCTTTTACAACTTGGAATGAATAACTTTTTCCACGGCATCGGCGTCGATGTCGCTGTGTGAGGCGTGGTAAATCACTTGGTTTTTATAAATCGCAATCAACTGAGGTGATTGGTGTTCCACTTGGTAATCGGCTGCGATTTTATTGGAAATCGCTCGGTAGGCGATTAAATCCAAAAAATAAGCTTTTACCTGATCGTTTTCTTTATAGGAGCGCTCAAAGTTTTTTAACACCGTTTTGCTGACATAACAGTTGGTACTGTGCTTAAAAATCAATACAGCTGCTCGTTCGGAAAGCGCTGCTAATTCCATTAATTGCCCTTCCGATTCTAATTGTATCCATTCCATACTTGTTGCATTTTAAACAAAGTTAAGCTTTTTTTCGCGAATTTACCACTTCGACTATCCGCTTATGCGCCATAATACGAATCGGTAAATATATCCGTTATACCGCTGTGTAACCGCCATCGACCAAGATTTCGGTACCCGAAATAAACGAGGCGTCGTCAGAAGCCAAAAACAATACTGCCTTAGCCACTTCCTCCGGAGTTCCCAAACGTCCCATCGGATGCAAATCGACCAAGTCTTGTGTAGGGGCTCCGTGAATCAAAGGCGTATTGATATAGCCCGGTGCAACGGCATTGATGCGTATGCCTTTTTTTCCATAAGTAGCACCCAGGGTTTGAGTCAACAACTTAACACCGCCCTTGGCCGAAGCATAGGCCGTTACACCGATTTTACCGACAAAACTGTGTATGGAACCCGCATTGACAATCGCTCCACCAGTTCCCTGCTTCAACATCTGCATGATCGCGTATTTATCCGATAAGAAAACGCCATTCAAATTAATATCGATGGTTCGCTTCCACTTTTCGTATTCGAGTTCATCGATATTGCCGTCGTTGGCAATTCCGGCATTGGCATATAAAATATCCAATTTTCCAAATTTCTCCACGGTCTTGGCGATCATTTTTTTAACCTCCTCCTCCTTAGTTACATCGGTTTTTACAAACAAAGTTTGAAACCCCGCTTTGTTCAATCGCGTTTCCAATTCCTTACCCGCATCGGAAAAATCGGCTATTACCACCTGAGCTCCTTCTTTTACAAATAATTCAACAGTTGCTTTTCCTATACCGCTAGCTCCTCCTGTTATAATGGCGGTTTTATTTTCAAGTCTTTTCATCCTGGTAATCGGTTTTTAAACATTAATATAAGCATCCCTTATACTGTCACAAATACCATACCAGGCATTTATTAAAATTAACTACTAACCACCGTTAATCAAACCTTTTTTGGTAATTTTTAAAACATTAATCACCTATCATTGCCATATCACGCCAAAAAACAAAAAACAGACCTACAGCTGCACCCCACGAGACCAACGGTTACTTTTTGGTCCATTTTAAAGCCGTTCCGTCCCCATAAACCAGACTTCAACACGGATAGAAGAGTTACCCGAAGCAATCAGCAACGAATTAGGTTGCTATGCTAATTAAAAATACAGAGCCAATTTGTTAATAAAGAGCATTTTAATCCTGGTTATTACCTAATTAGGTTGTAAATTTATAGAAGAACGCGGGCTTCATAACCATCATTGTCCACATTCAGCCGGAATGGTTAGACATTTTGCAGCGTTTTTGCGGCATTTACCGACAAAACGTCATTAAATTGATGCTAATTTAGTCCAAAACGAGACTAATTGTCATGTTTTAACAATTGGAATATAAATTGTTTTCCTATTAACAACCAAAAAAACATAGAAAAATGAACCTAAATAATTTTACCATTAAATCGCAAGAGGCGATACAGCAGGCCCAAGTACTGGTGCAGGCCAATGGGCAGCAATTGATCGAGAACGAGCACCTCTTTAAAGCCATTTTGGCGGTAGATGAGAACGTGACCCCCTTTATCTTAAAAAAATTAAACATCAACATCGACTTGTTCAAACAGATTTTGGACAGTACCATATCGAGTTTTCCCAAAGTGAGCGGGGGTACGATTAGCTTATCCAGAGAAGCCAATACGGCTTTGACCGAGGCCAGTGCCATAGCCCAAAAGATGGAAGACGAATACGTTTCTATAGAGCACTTGATTTTGGCCATTTTTAAATCCAAAAGCAAGGTTGCACAAATCTTAAAGGACCAAGGGGTTACCGAGAAGGATTTGACCGCGGCGATTACCGAAATTCGCGGTGGGGCGCGCGTGACTTCCGCTTCGGCAGAGGAGACTTATAATGCCTTAAATAAATTTGCCAAGAACCTCAATCAGCTGGCCAAAGACGGCAAGCTCGATCCGGTAATTGGGCGTGATGAAGAAATTCGCCGCGTGCTGCAAATTCTATCGCGACGAACCAAAAACAACCCGATGCTAGTGGGCGAGCCCGGTGTGGGTAAAACCGCTATAGCGGAAGGACTGGCGCGTAGAATTGTACAGGGCGATGTTCCGGAAAACCTCCAAGACAAACTGGTATTTTCCCTGGATATGGGTGCGCTAATAGCGGGTGCCAAATACAAGGGTGAATTTGAAGAGCGCCTCAAATCGGTGGTAAAAGAAGTGACCTCCTCCGACGGTAACATCATTTTGTTTATCGATGAGATACACACTTTAGTCGGCGCAGGAGGTGGTGATGGCGCCATGGATGCGGCCAATATTTTAAAGCCGGCCTTGGCCCGTGGAGAACTTAGAGCTATAGGAGCCACCACCTTGGACGAGTATCAAAAATACTTTGAAAAGGACAAGGCCTTAGAGCGTCGTTTCCAAAAAATCCTGATTGATGAACCCGATACGGAAAGTGCGATTTCGATTTTGCGCGGTATCAAGGAAAAGTATGAAGCCCACCACAAGGTGCGCATCAAAGACGAAGCGATTATCGGAGCAGTAGCCCTATCACAACGCTATATCACCAACCGTTATTTACCGGACAAAGCGATTGACTTGATGGACGAGGCTGCCGCTAAGCTGCGAATGGAAATCAATTCAAAGCCCGAGGAACTCGACGTTTTGGATCGTAAAATCATGCAATTGGAAATCGAAATCGAAGCGATTAAACGCGAAAACGACGAAAACAAGCTCAAAATTCTCGGATTGGAATTGGCCAATTTAAAGGAGGAGCGCAACGATATTTATTCGAAATGGAAGGCGGAAAAAGATGTGGTGGACAGCATTCAAAACATCAAGCTCGACATCGAGAATTACAAATTAGAAGCCGATAAAGCCGAGCGCGAAGGCGATTACGGCAAGGTAGCGGAATTGCGATACGGCAAAATCAAGGATGCCCAGGAAGCGCTGCAAAAACAACAGTCGCAGTTGGACGAAAACCAAAAGGGCCACACCCTGATCAAGGAAGAGGTTACCTATGACGACATCGCCGAAATCGTAGCCAAATGGACGGGGGTTCCGGTGACCAAAATGCTGCAAAGCGAACGCGAAAAACTGCTGCATTTGGAAGCGGAATTACACCAACGCGTGGTGGGTCAGGAAGAGGCTATTGAAGCGATTAGCGATGCGGTTCGACGCAGCCGATCGGGCTTGCAAGACCCTAAGAGACCCATTGGATCGTTCCTGTTTTTGGGAACCACCGGTGTGGGTAAAACGGAATTGGCCAAGGCCTTAGCCGAATACCTCTTTGACGATGAAAACGCCCTGACTCGTATCGATATGAGTGAGTATTCCGAACGCCACAGCGTGAGCCGATTGGTCGGTGCACCTCCGGGATATGTCGGATATGACGAAGGCGGACAATTGACCGAGGCCGTGCGACGCAAACCCTACTCCGTAGTATTGCTCGACGAGATCGAAAAGGCGCATCCAGATACCTATAATATTTTATTACAGCTGTTGGATGAAGGGCGATTGACCGATAACAAAGGGCGATTGGCCGACTTTAAAAACACGATCATCATCATGACTTCCAATATAGGAAGCCAGGTGATCCAAGAGAAATTTGAACAGGCCAATGGCGATATCGAGCGCGCTTCGGAAAGTGCGAAGACGGAGGTTTTAAATATTTTAAAGCAAACTGTACGTCCGGAGTTTATCAACCGTATAGACGAAATCGTCATGTTTACACCGCTTACTCGTGCCAACATACACGCGATCGTGAGCTTACAATTAAAAGGGGTTACCCAAATGCTGGCCTTGCAACACATCACCCTGGAAACCACCCCGGAAGCTATAGACTATTTAGCGACCAAGGGATACGACCCACATTTCGGAGCGCGTCCGGTTAAAAGAGTGGTACAGCGCGAGGTTTTGAATCAGCTTTCCAAAGAGATTTTGGCAGGCAAGGTGCAAGCAGACTCCATAGTTATCTTAGATTGTTTTGACAACCAGCTGGTTTTTAGAAACCAACCGGAGCTACCTCAAACTGCTGTTTAAGCACTGAGGATCACCTTCACACAAAGAGGCTTTTAAAAAGTCTCTTTTTTTTGTTAATAAAACCTTATTTTGAGGGGAAATCCATTTGTTTTCCCTACTTTTAGTAGATAAAAAATAAGCTTATGAACCACGTACGACTGTTTTCGGGAAGTGAAATCACCACTTTAGCCGTCAAAGACATTTTAGAAGAAAACAATATTGAATTTATCTTAAGAGACGATATTCAGTCTGCCATCAGTGCGGGTTTTGGAAGTGCCGATAAGGCGGTACACGTGTTTGTGTACACTTCGGATTTGCCCAAGGCACAGCAACTGCTGCTCGACAACAACATCACCGAATAAAACAAAAAAACCTCTCCAATACGAGAGGTTTTTTTTTGGCTCAACACTTCGAAGGGCTTTTGCCCCGCAACAAAAAGGGGATGCCCATACAGCATCCCCTCTTGGTGAACTAACTAATAATTAACAAAACGATTATTGTATGGCTCGTTCAATTTCATCGACCATCATCGATACCGATTCCAGTCCTCCTCCAGATAAATACCACACGTCTGGTGATAAAAAGATAATTTTATCGGTTTTGTAGGCTTTGGTGCGCTCGATTAACGCATTGGAAAAGGCTTCTTTATTCAATTCGTTCTTTTTGATAGCCGCTCCTCTATCGATGACAAAGAGGTAGTCGGGATTGATTTTTTGAATAAACTCATTGGATACTGATTGACCGTGCGTGGCTACTTCAATATTTTGATCGGCGGGCTTTACTCCAAATACATCGTGGATGATTCCAAATCGAGAACCCTTTCCGTACGCGCTGTATCGGCCTTCATTAATCAATACAATCAATCCGGTTTTATCGCTTTTTTCCGTTATTGTTTTGATGTTGGCAATTTTGGTATTGATTGCCGCCAAGTCCTTCTCCACTTCGGCTTCTTTGTCAAACAGCACGCCTAATTGACGGGCGTTTTTCTCAAAAGACCCGAGGTAATCGTCTTTGTCGATATCGAGGTAAATCGTCGGTGCAATTTTGGAAAGCTCGTCGTATAACTTGGATTGTCTGGCCGAAATAACGATTAAATCCGGTCCTAACTCGTTGATTTTTTCAAAATTGGGATCCATTAAGTTACCGATGTCTACGATGGAGTCGTCTTCGGCATATTTACTCAAGTACCCCGGCAAATTCGCCTTGGGTAAACCGGCAATTTTAATCGATAGCTTGTCGAATGAATCGATGATGCCGTAGCTTAACAGCACGACTTTCTTGGGGTTTTTAACCACCTCTGTCGTTCCCAATTGATGGGTAATCACCAGGGTTTCGGCAGGCGCCAATTGTTCTGTAGCCGCATTATCGGCTACTTTATCCTTGCAAGCGGTGGTCATAAAGAAGGCCAATAGCAGGCCCGATAAAATTATTTTTCTCATAATTAACTATTTAAAATATATACAAAATTTTTGGTTACAATTATCTATGATTGTCATGTCGATTCCGAAGATATCCTTCATGATATCGGGGCGAATGATCTCATCTGTCTTTCCAAAATGCTTGATTTTGTGATTTTTAACCGTAGCGATATAATCGGCATAGGAGGAGGCAAAATTGATGTCGTGTACGACGATAATAATCGTTTTGCCGTATTGGTCTGCGAGTATTCGCAGTATTTTCATGATTTCTACCGAGTGCTTCATATCCAAGTTATTCAGTGGCTCGTCCAGCAAAATGTATTCGGTGTCCTGCACCAAAACCATCGCCAAAAACGCCCTTTGCCGCTGCCCACCACTGAGTTCATCGAGGTAGTAGTCGGCTATAGCCGTCAATCCCATAAAGGCCAAAGATTCGGCGATTTTATCCATATCGAGCTTGCCGAGCTTGCCCTGAGAATGAGGAAAACGCCCAAAGGAGACCAATTCCCTAATGGTCAATCGAATATTGGGCTGATTGGATTGCTTGAGTATTGACAATCTCTTGGCAAAATCGCGGTGACTCATCTTCATCACGTCCTGATCGAGCAAGTGAATCTCGCCGGAATTCTTGGTTACCAATCGGCTGATAATGGACAATAGGGTGCTTTTTCCCGTTCCATTTCCGCCGACTAAACAACTTATTTTTCCCTTGGGAAAGGTGATGGAAACATCGTCTAAAATGATTTTGTCACCGTAGGATTTGGATATATTCTGAACTGCTATCATGATTTGCTGGTTTTTAACAGGAGGTAGATAAAATAGATACCGCCTATAAAATTGATAATGATACTAATGGTCGTCGACATATTAAAGAGGTGCTCGACCAAATACTGCCCGCCTATTACAGTAATCGATGTCAGTAAGCAACAGGCGAAAATGAGGGTTTTATGGTTGTTTGACTTGATCAATTGGTAGGTTAAATTGGCCACCAATATGCCCAAGAAAGTGATGGGTCCGACCAAGGCCGTAGCCACAGCGACCATCACCGAGATAATCATCAGATTTTGACGCACGACTTTGTTGTAATCCACGCCCAGGCTGATCGCGTTTTCCCGTCCTAAGGACAAGACGTCGAGCTGCCTAAAAAAACGACTGCCATAGACCATGGCCAACACGAGTATAACCGCGGAAAAGCCGAGTAAATTGAGGTTGATTTTATCAAAACTCGCAAACATGGAGCCCTGTAAAATCATAAATTCATTGGGATTTAATATCACCACTATAAAGGAAGTGATACTGCGAAAGAGCGTGCCCAACAACAAACCGACCAACAGCAATAGGTATATACTCTTGGATTCTTTTTTAAACACCAAGTAATACAAGCCCAAAGCAAAGAGCAGCATCAGCCCTACCGACAGTATAAAATTCCATTCACTGCTTAGCACCTCAAAGGTTTCATCGCCATAAACAAAGACCAAAACCGCTTGAATCAACAGAAAAAAGGAATCAAAGCCCATGATAGAAGGCGTTAAAATACGATTGGACGCTATGGTTTGAAAAACGATCGAGGAGTAGGCAATACAACAGGAAATCAACAGCATTGCCCCCACTTTATACGCCCGACGCGGCAATACATAGTCGAGCTTGCTACCGGTGTAGGTAAACATAAAAACCGCTATTAACACCAGTAATAACAGCAACATGATTGAAATGGGTTTATGTTTAAACATGTTTGGTCTTTTTTAATAACATCGCTAAGAAAATCACTCCGCCAATGATGCTCACGGTTAAGCCAATTGGAATTTCATAGGGAAAAATAACCAGTCTGCTGATGATGTCGCAAACCAATAAAAAGCCCGCTCCCATCAAGGCGGTATAAGGCAAGGTCTTCTTTAAATTATCGCCAAATATCATGCTGACGATATTGGGTATAATCAGGCCTAAAAAGGGAATAACCCCCGCCGTTAACACGACTACACTGGAAGTAATCGCCACGAAAATCAAGCCGATATAAGTAATCTTTTTATGGTCTAAACCCAAGTTCTTTGCCGTGTCTTCGCCCAAGCCAATAATCGTAAACTTATTGGCGTAGAAATAACAGAGTATCACTATGGGTATGCCGATATATAAAATTTCATAGTTTCCTTTGATAATAGACGAGAAATCGCCGATCATCCAACCTTCCATATTCTGAATCACGCCAAATTTAAAGGCGAAAAAAGTCGAGATGGCATTTAAGATGTTTCCGAAGACAATTCCGATTAGGGGAATAAAAATCAAACTCTTGTATTTTACGGTATCGGTTATCCTCAAAAACAGCAAACTCGCCAGCAGTGCAATCGAAAAGGAAAACAACATCTTGGTCATCATACCTCCAGCGGGAAACAAAATCAAACTAAACAGAATCCCCATTTTGGTTGCATCTAGGGTACCCGCCGTGGTTGGCGAAACAAATTTGTTCATCGAAATTTGCTGCATGATCAACCCGCAGATACTCATACCTACCCCGGCAATTAGTATAGAAATCAAGCGGGGAATTCTACTGACCACAAACACCAAAACCTCCTCGTCATTTAAGTGGTATATATCAGAAAAGGTAATTTCTTTAACTCCAACAAACAGGGAAATCAACGATAATAGTACTAAACAAAGTAACAGCAATCCTTTTATTATCATCAGTTCTTATTTAGACTTAAAATAAATAACTACAAACTTAACGAAAATATGGAAGACAGCAAAATTGCGACGGCGCTTTTAAGGGAAAAAAGCCCTTCTCAAAATAGGGTTCTCCCAAAAATACACAGCCAAAAAAATACTACTAACCAAGGCTTTATAATCAAAAAGGGATTCTGATAAAAAATTACGGCTTCGATCGATAAAATGACAAAACTGGAAAAAGTATAAAAAACAAATTTTAAGGACAAAAAAATTCAGCGGAGTCCATAAAAAAACACCCGTATAGACGGATGTTTGAGAAGGGGGTAACAGGGACTTGTTTCCCGCGGATTTATCTGTTTAAAACCATTTTTTATACTTGAAGTAGCCGATCATCAGCAGCACTAAAAACAGCATGCCAAAGAGGGTGGCAAAATAGCCGTTTTCGAAATGCAGCTCGGGCATATGGTCAAAATTCATCCCATAGATTCCCACGATAAAAGTCAGGGGGATAAAAATCACGGACACTATGGTCAGTACCTTCATAATTTCGTTCATCCGATGACTTTGGGCCGAGAAAAAATAATTGGTGGCGCTTTCCATCTTAGCGAGATTGTATTCGATTTGATCCAAGAGTTCGAGCGAGCGGTAGTGCAAACGGGTAAAATAGATCACATCCGAAGGCAAGATAAACTTGGGATCCAAGTCCGAGGCGGTGCTCTTTAAGTTAAACAATACGTCGCGCAGGGGAATGATTGCCCTTTTGATGTAGTTTAAACTTTCGATATTGCGCTCGATGCTCTCCAAGACGTTTCGCTTATAGCTGGCCTTGGAAGACAGCAAAACCTGTTCGATTGTTTCCTCTATGTTATCGGTGGTGATAAAGAAGTTTTCCATGATGCCCTCCAGCAATAAAAACAACAGAAACTCATTGCTCTTTTTGCGCACACTGCCGGTTTTGGTTCGAATGCGCTCTCGAACCAGGGAGAAGATATCGCCTTTTTTCTCTTGAAACGACAGCAGGAGGTTGTCTTTTAAGATAAAGCTGATTTGCTCGATGTCGACGCTTTCCACATCCTCGTAAGCCAAAATCGATTTGACGCTAAAGAAAATCGTGTCGTCGAGTTCTTCCATACGCGTTCTGCGAGAGAAGTTGAGGACCTCTGCAATGAGGTAGCCTTCAATTTCAAACACCTTTCCGATGGCCTTTAAGAGTTCAATATCGTGAAGCCCGTGCAAGTTAAACCACTTGGTCGCTTGGGGGTCGGAATTCTGCACGATTTCGTGCATTTCGCTCAGGGTTAAATCGTTGTATTCCTCAAAGTGATTCTCATCGTAAACAAACAGCTGCATCGCGATTAACACATCGGGATAGGCACCGGAATATTCCAGATAATTGGGTTGAAGCTTCCTGTTTTTCTTATATTTAACTCTCTTCACAAATATTAAATTTGTGATAAAGATAGGAGTTTTTAAAATTCCATTCTATTTTTACGGAAATTAACTATTTTAGCAGATGAAAATTTTACTGACCCATATAAAAGAGCTGGTACAAGTTCGCGAAAAATCGATTGAAATGCTGTGCGGGGATGCGATGAAAACCCTCCCTACCCTGGAAAACGCCTACTTATTGATAGAAGACGACTTGATTTCCGCCTACGGTCCCATGGCAAACTGCCCCGACATCGAGGTGGATCAAACGATCAACTTGACGGGCAAAACCGTTTTGCCGAGCTGGGTCGACAGCCATACTCATATCGTGTACGCCGGAAACAGACAGCAGGAATTCGTCGATCGCATCAACGGATTGAGCTACGAGGAAATCTTTAATCGCGGGGGCGGAATTTTAAATTCGGCCGACAAGCTGCAAAACACCTCCGAGGAGGATTTGTACGAACAATCCAAAGTACGCCTAGAAGAAGTGATGCAACAGGGCACTGGAGCCGTGGAAATCAAATCCGGCTACGGATTGACCTTGGAATCGGAATTAAAGATGTTGCGCGTGATCAAAAAATTAGGTGCGAATTACCCGGTCAAAATCAAAGCGACCTTTTTGGGCGCCCACGCATTTCCTGCGGCCTATAAGGATAATCACGAAGCGTATATCGATTTGTTGATCGACGAGATGATTCCGACTATAGCGCGAGAAAAACTCGCCGACTATGTCGATGCCTTTTTGGAAACCGGCTATTTTTCCGTTGCGGAAACCGAACGCATAATGCAAGCGGGACAGCAACACGGATTAATCGCCAAGATTCACGTCAATCAATTTACCGCTATCGGAGGTATAGCCGTCTGTGTTAAAAACGGGGCCCTAAGTGTCGATCATTTGGAAATCGTTACCGACGAGGATATCGCGGTGTTAAAAAACAGCCGCACCATGCCCGTGGCATTACCGACCTGTTCCTATTTTATCTCCATACCCTATACGCCTGCGCGCAAAATGCTAGACGCTGGACTTCCCCTAGCCTTGGCTTCGGACTTCAACCCGGGAACCACCCCTTCGGGCAATATGAATTTTGTCGTAGCCACGGCTTGCATCAAAATGAAAATGACCCCCGAAGAAGCGATCAATGCCGCGACGATTAACGGCGCTTATGCCATGGGCGTTTCTGAGGAATACGGCAGTATCACCGTAGGTAAAAAGGCGAGTTTAATCATCACCAAACCCCTGAGTTCGTATTACGAAATACCCTATGCCTTTGCCAGCCAGCACATCGATCAGGTCATACTCAACGGCAAGCTCATTTAAACAGCAAAAAACCTCAAACCGCCGAAGCAGTTTGAGGTAAAATAATGAATTATTTTAAACTAATTCCTCGGAAATGAAAACGACTTATCCCAATAAAAAAGGAATAAGATTACTATGTTAACGTACTTATAACTAAATTAGTATACCTATTAATACTTTTATTTATGCATCCACTTCAAATATTTTCGACGGCAGATATCACCAAGTACACCCGATTTCGACAAGGTGAAATCAAATTTGGCGAACGGGTACAAGTGCTTACTCAAGCGGAAAACTGTTTTGCGGAACTGCGCGACAACGATTCCAAATACGTTTTATTGGGCATACCCGAAGACATCGGTGTGCGGGCCAATTTTGGACGCTCTGGCACGGCCTGTGCATGGGAGAGTTTTTTGAGTAGTTTTTTAAACATACAGCACAACCGCTTTTGCAAGGGAAATCAGATTACCGTATTGGGGCATTTGGACTTTTCGGCAGAAATGGAAGCCGCCGCGGCCTTAGACGTGTCGCAAAAAGAAGACCGCAGACGCTTGTTTAAGCTGGTCGAAGCCCTGGATAAAGAGGTGTCGCATATAGTGAGCCAAATCGTAAAAGCCAATAAAATACCGATTATCATTGGCGGTGGACACAACAACGCCTACGGAAACATCAAGGGATTGGCGCTGGGCAAGGCCAAAAGCGTTAACGTAATTAACTTTGACGCCCACACCGACTTTAGACCGTTGGAGGGAAGACACAGCGGAAACGGCTTTTCCTACGCCTTTGAAGAGGGGTTCTTAAAGCATTATTTCATCTTTGGCCTACACGAAAATTATACGCCCAAGAGCGTTTTTGACAGCATTAAGGGCGTGGCAGACAAGGTAAAATACAATACCTACGAGCAAATTCGCATCCGTAAAGAGAAGTCTTTCGACACGGAATTACTCGCCGCCCAAAAGCATATCGACAACGCCTTTTACGGCATCGAAATCGATTTGGACTCCATACCCAACGTGGCTAGTAGCGCCAGTACCCCTACGGGTTTTTCCGCAGAACGCCTACGGCAGTTCCTCCACTTTTTTGGAAAATCGAAAAACGCAGCCTATCTTCACATTTGCGAGGGAGCACCGGCATTGGATTTTGAAAAAAACAGTCATTTAGTCGGTAAACTCATCGCTTATTTGGTCACTGACTTTATAAAAATTAATTCCGAAAAAATATAATCCATGAACATTTTACTCATTGAAGACGATCAGCGCATTAGTGATTTTGTAATCAAAGGACTGGAAGAAAACGACTTTCAAGTCAGTTTAGCGACCTCCGGCGAGCAGGCTCGAGCGATGATTGGCGACAATCAATGGGACATCATTCTCATGGACATCATGTTGCCGGGCATAGACGGCATTCAACTCACCCAGATGATTCGCTATAAAAAGATCTATACCCCCATTTTGGTATTGAGTGCCCTGAGCGATTCCTCGGACAAGATTGCCGCCTTAGACAGCGGTGCCGACGACTACCTGTCCAAGCCCTTTCACTTCAATGAGTTGATCTCGCGAATCAATGCCTTAACCCGAAGAACCAAGTTCAACTATCAGGAAAAAGAGCAGGTATACCGCTGTGGTTCGCTGCTGCTGGACCCCGATAGCCATGCGGTTTCTCAAAACGACCGCCCCATAGATCTGTCGCCTAGGGAATACAAGCTACTGCTGTTTCTGCTGGAAAACAAAAACAAGGCGGTTTCGAGAACGCAAATCTTAAACGCGGTGTGGGGAATCAATTACGACAACAACACCAATGTGGTGGACGTATATATATCGTATCTGCGCAATAAAATAGATGAAAGCTCCTACAAATTGATTCACACGATCAAGGGAATGGGTTATATGATTAAAGAATAAAAGTATGAAACTGCGCAACCGACTGACCCTTATATCGACCGTTACCTTTGGAGTGGTATTTTTTATCACTTCGGCCCTCATTTATTTTGCTTTTTACAACAGTTCGGAGCGGGTATTTTTTAACGAGTTAAAGAAGACGAGTTTGCTCTCGGCCTTTTATTATCTCGAAAAGGACGAACTGACTCAGATTGAGCACTCCACGATTCGAAACGAGTTTAGATCTACCATAGAAAGCTCGATGGTAGCGGTGTATAACAGTGAGAACCAAGTGGAATATGGCAAGCTGTTTTCCGATTCGCACATTACTACCGAGTATCTCGAACGGGTGCGCAAACAGCAAAAGATTCAATTTCAGTCGGAAGATCACTTCTATTACGGGATTTACTATCCGGATAATCAGGGGAATTTTGTGGTTTTTGTCAAGGCTTCCAACTCGGAATTCCTCGCGCAAACCCATCGGTTGTTGTTAATTATGATCGTGGTTCTCCTGGCGGGCTTAGCTGTAATTTTCGCTTTGAGTAAAAACCTTTCCAACTTGGCCTACCGCCCCATTTCCAAGGTGGTCAAGCAGATTAATCAAATCGACGACACCAATTTGGGACAAGCCATAACCCCGCCCAATACCAACGACGAAGTGGATGAGCTGATCAAAACCTACAACAAGTTGTTTGCACGGTTGTCAGAAACCTTTCTGATTCAGAAGAACTTTATCAATTATGTCTCTCACGAATTCAAAACCCCACTAGCGGCCATAGCGGGCAATCTCGAGGTCTTTGCCCAGAAAGACCGCACGGCAGCCGAGTACAAAAAAGTTGCCGACGACGCCTTGGAAAACGTCTATAAAATAGAAGACCTGTTGTCCAACCTCTTGCTGATGTCTGGATTAAAAAACCAAGCGACGACTTTTGTTTTTTTTAGGATAGACGAAGTCATTTGGAATGTCTATGAGGCCCTGCAAGAAAAATCAACGTTCTTGGAAGTGCCGATTAAGATCGACTTGCAAGTGCTCCATCCCGCCCTATTGGAATTCAAAGGCAACGAAACCCTGATACAATTGGCCTTGTTTAACCTGGTAGAAAATGCTTTAAAATACTCGAACAAACAGCCGGTTATCATCGCGATTTTAGAGATTGGCGGCCGTTTAACCGTAGAAATACGCGATTTCGGTCAAGGCATCGCGCCCGAGGATTTGTCCTTAATCGGACAAACCTTTTACCGCGGTAAAAATGTCGGTCGCATACCCGGAAGTGGCATAGGCCTTTCTCTGGCAAAGACAATTTTAGACCAGCATCAAATCACTTTTGAATTGGAATCTGAACTGCAACGAGGCACCACAGTGCGCCTAACCTTCGACCAGACCACCACGCGTTCTTAAAAACAACAAAAACACCGCCCATGTCTGCATTACCACACGCCTACACCCTTTCTAAACAGCGCATCTACGATGTATTAGAGCTGATGCCCAGCCATCCCCAAGTCGATTGTGAAAGTGCGGAATACGCTTCCTGTGCGTTTGTACTCAACCGCTTTCGCATCCTGTTCCGATCGGCTAAGATTACCCCTGCCAAAATCGGGCAATTTGTGACCCTTTGGAAACGCTCGTCAAGTGGACCTATAGCGCCTTTTGAAAGCGAAGACCCCTTCGATTTAGTGGTGGTCTGCGCAGCGGACAAGGCGCATTTCGGACAATTTATATTTCCGAAATCCGCCTTGTTGCAGCAGGGAATACTCAGCGATCCCCAGCACGCGGGCAAACGCGCTTTTAGAGTCTATCCGCCTTGGGACTCGCCCACGAGCAAGCAAGCGCAAAAGACCCAAGCCTGGCAGTTGCCGTATTTCTACGATTTGTCCGACGAAGACTCCCGCGCAGTTCACCTGGACAACATCCGCAAACTCTTTGCATTCCCCCTCTAATCACCCCGATAGTCCTAAAAACAGGCGGTTCTAACCAAACTCTAATGCGGTGTTAATCGCATTTTAATGCGATTCAAATTCACCTATAATATACAGAATTTACCTTTGTATCTTATTAAAACATAGAATTTTGAAACGATACATTATTGCGCTAACCGCCTTGTTTTTGGGTTGCTTTTGTGCCCCTGCACAAAATACCGTAACCCTTTCGCTTTCAAAAAAAGAAGCGGAAGCTCTTTTTTTAAATCAGAATTTAGAATTGCTGGCTACCCATCTGGAGATTTCGCAAGCCGAGGCTCAGGTAATTCAAGCCAAGCTGTGGCCCAATCCCACCCTGAGTGTTAGTGAAGTCAACCTTTGGTCCAACTCCTCGTCAGAAGAACTGCCGGCCTTGTACCGAAATTGGGGAAAGACCTCCCAAATAGGTATAGAAATCGAACAGCTGATTCAGACCGCGGGAAAACGCCGCAAGCACATTGCCCTACAAAAGTTGGAAGTCGAAGACAAAAAGTTGGCGTTTAAAGAAGTGCTCCAAGAATTAAAGCTCCATTTGCGCCGTACCCTGACGGATATACAGGGCAATCAAGAACAACAAAAGATGTATCAAGCCCAGATTGAATCGACCACAAGCCTGCTTAAAGCATATCAAAATCAATTGGCACAAGGCCACATCAGCAAGTCGGAATACATTCGTCTAAAGGCCTCTGAAATGTCTTTTAGAAAGCAACTCATCGAAGTACAACAAGCTTGGGCCGAAACGCAAAAGGACCTAAAAAACCTGTTGCAACTCCCCGCTGACACGCAAATCGAAATTACCGACGACTTGACTGCGCCTGTGGTTTTGATCAATTGGCAGGATTTGCAAACCTGGACCCAAGAAGCTCAAAACGAACGAGCAGACATACTCCGCGCCAAGAACACAGAATCTATGGCCGCTCAAAAACACCAGTTGGAGCGCGCCATGCGCATACCAGATGTGACCCTCTCCGCCAATTACGATCGCGGGGGCAACATCATGCGCGACTTTGTCGGTTTGGGAATTTCCTTTGAACTGCCGCTGTTCAACCACAATAAAGGCAACATCAAAGACGCCCAATTGGAAATAGAGAAAACGCAGATTCAATTGACGCAAAAGCGGTATACTATCGCCAACGACATCGTAGAAGCCTATCAAAACTACCTGCGATCCAAAGAGCTGTACGACGAGCTCGAAAGCGATTATGAAGACAATCTGGACGACTTGCTACAGCGCTATCACAAAAACTTTAAGCTGCGCAACACCAGTATGATCGAATACCTCGATTTTGTCGACGCTTATCTCGACAACAAGAACATCTTGTTGGAGACCAAGAAAAACCTCAACCACTTTTTTGAATCCCTGCAATACGCCTTGGGCAAAGAACTTTAAACTAATCCATACCATCATGTACAAGACTTACCTCACATACTTTGCACTTTCTCTAGTGCTGGCTAGCAGCTGTCAGAAAACTGCTGCGCCCACCGCCGCAGAGAAAACGCCTTATTGCCTAACGGAGGACTTAAAGAAGACCCTTCAGTTTGAAAAAATCAGTCGCAGCCCCATACAAGAAACACTTTCCCTAACGGGAAACATCCAATACGACATCGACAAGACAACGCCCTTCGTCAGTTTGTTAGACGGAGTGGTTACCGCCACCTACTTTTCACTGGGCGACTACGTCAAAAAAGGACAGTTGCTCGCGGAAATAAAGAGCGCCTCGCTCAACGAGCTGCAAGACTCCCACCGCTCTTTAACCGCACAAATCGGCGTGGCACAGCGGCAGTTGCAGTCGGTACAATCGATGTTTAACGACGGCATCGCCTCTCAAAAAGATTTGCTCGAAGCCCAGTCGGAGCTCGATTTGCTGCGCTCCAATTTACAGAGCAACAACAGCAATATGAGCTTATACAGTGCGAGCAGCGACAAATCGGTCTTTTCAATCAAGGCGCCGGCCGACGGCTATATCGTCAGTAAAAACATCAGTCCCGGGATGCCAATTTCCGGTGCCGACGACGAGCTCTTTACCATTTCCAACCTTTCTGAAGTATGGGTGATGGCCAATGTATACGCCACGAATATGCGTCACGTATCGCCCAATATGCCTGTTACCGTAAAAACCCTAGCCTATCCAGAAGAAACTTTTGACGGCAAAATCACCTCCATATCCCAGGTTTTTGATCAGGACGAACGCGTATTAAAAGCGAAAATCGTCATGAAGAACACCGATATGAAACTCAAGCCCGGTATGTCTGCCGATATTATTTTAGCCTTAAATGCCAGCGATAGAACCGCACTTGCCATCCCCAATCAGGCCTTGGTTTTCGAAAACAATCAAAACTATGTGGTGGTCTACAAAGACGACTGCACCTTGGAGTTGCGATTGGTCAAAGCCGTAGCCAAAAATGATTTTTACACCTATGTGGACGAAAATTTGGAGGAAGGCGAAAGCGTCGTTACCAAAAACCAATTGCTTCTCTTAGAAGAAATCAATCACCGTTCGCTTTAAAAATAAATAATCATGCAAAAACTTGTTCAAAATATAGTTTCCCTTTCACTTAAAAACTCCTTTTTGGTACTTTTCGCCACCTTATTGTTGCTTTTTGGCGGAATATACAGTTATATACATACGCCGATTGAGGCCTTTCCCGACGTGACTAATACCCGCGCGCGTATCATCATCCAATGGCCGGGAAGGAGTGCAGAAGAGATCGAAAAATTCATTACCCTACCCATTTCCAAGGAGATGAATACCATTCCGAAAAAGGCCGAAGTACGCTCGATTTCCCTTTTTGGACTTTCGGTAGTCACCGTGTTGTTCAACGATGACGTGGCTGACTTTTACGCCCAGCAATACGCATCGACCCGCATGGGCAATGTCGATTTGCCCGAGGGGGCGTTCTTTGAGATTGAGCCGCCATCTGGGGCGACCGGCGAAATATTCCGGTACATCATCAAAAGTAAATTGCCCATTAAGGAAGTCAGCGCCATACAGGATTGGGTTATCGAGCGCGAACTACTCTCGGTACCCGGTGTAGCCGATGTGGTGAGTTTTGGAGGAGAAGAAAAGATTTACGAGATTAAAATACACCCGACGGAGTTAGTCAACTACAACCTATCGCCTCTAGACGTTTACGAGGCGGTTTCCAAGAGCAATATCAACGTGGGAGGCGATGTGATTCAGAAAGGAGATCAGGCCTATGTGGTACGCGGAGTCGGTTTATTGGACAATATCGAAGACATCGAAAACATACTGATTGAGGTTAAGGGATCCACGCCCATTTTAGTCAAACACGTTGCCGAGGTAGTCATTTCTGCCAAACCGCGATTGGGCCAAGTGGGCTACAACGACGAGCAAGATGTTGTGGAAGGGATTGTGATTATGCTGCGCGGAGAAAACCCCAGTGAAGTCATCGGTAAGCTCAAGGATAAAATCGACGACCTCAATGCGCGCATTTTGCCCAACGACGTCGAAATCATTCCGATTATCGACCGGACCGATTTGGTGAATACCACGGTGCATACCGTAACCAAAAACCTGATTGAAGGGGTGGTCTTGGTTTCGCTAATCGTATTTATATTTCTCTACAACTGGCGGACTACTTTCATCGTAGCCTCGGTTATTCCACTGGCCTTTTTATTCGCGATTATCATGTTGCGCATACAGGGTTTGCCAGCGAATTTGATTTCTATGGGAGCCCTTGATTTTGGACTGTTGCTCGAAGGGACCTTGGTCATTGTCGAACACGTCTTTGTCGGTTTGGAGAAAAAAGCCGGTAAGGTGGGTATGCAGCGCTTTAACAAAATGTCCAAAATGGGGATTATCAAGAAAAGTGCGGGCAGCGTAGCGAGTTATATCTTTTTTGCCTTGTTGATTTTGATTGTAGCCCTACTGCCCATCTTTTCATTTCAGAAAGTGGAGGGAAAAATGTTTTCGCCCTTGGCCTTTACACTCGGCTATGCTCTATTGGGTTCCCTGATTTTGAGTTTGACCTACGTACCTGCAATGTGTAAGCTGTTGTTAACCAAGAATATCGTGGAAAAAGAGAATGTAATTTCGCGTTTTTTCAAAGTGAATATGTTTCGCCTATACGACTGGAGCTTTCGTCATAAAAAAGCGACCCTGATTACATTTGTCGCTTTGTTGGTTATCTGTGGGGTACGCTTTCACTATTACGGATCGGAGTTTTTACCCAAGCTAAATGAGGGCGCTATTTACGTACGCGCTACGCTTCCCAACAGCATTCATTTGGAAGAATCGGTTAAGCTGACCCAAGAGATGAAAGCCGTATTGCGCCAATACGAAGAAGTGGGCTTTGTGATGTCTCAAACTGGGCGACCAAATGACGGAACAGACCCTACGGGATTTTTTAATATCGAATTTCACATTCAGCTCAAACCGGAGGGCGAATGGAAGCGCAAGCTGACCAAAGAAGACTTGCTGGCTGAGATGCGGACGGATTTGGAAAAATATCCGGGGATTAACTTCGGCTTTAGTCAGCCGATTCAAGACAACGTGGAGGAATATGTAGCTGGCGTCAAGAGCGCCTTGGTGATCAAGATCTTCGGAGACGATTTGTTCGATTTGGAGCGCATGGCCAATCAAGTAGCGCAATCGATTGAAGACGTGCCTGGCATTACCGATATCAATGTGTATAAAAACATAGGATTACCCGAATTGCGCATCCAATTACACGATTCGAAAATGGCGCGCTATGCCGTGACCACCGCCGATGCACAGGCGGTAATTGCCATGACCATTGGCGGTCAGGCGGCTACCACTTTTTACGAAAACGAACGCATGTTTGACGTGGTATTGCGCTTTAAAAAGGAATCGCGAGATTCTGCCGAAAAAATCGGCGAAATTCTTATCCCAACGCTAGACGGCAAACAAGTACCGCTCAAGGAGATTGCTACTATAGATTACCACACCGGTCCGGCATTTATCTACCGCGAAGGCAACAGCCGCTATATCGGAATAGGCTTTAGCATCGAGGGTCGTGATTTGGGCAGTACCATAGAAGAAGCCCGTGCCAAAGTGGCTCGGGAAGTCAAACTCCCCGCAATCAATAAAATGGAATGGGCCGGAGAATTTGAGAGTAAAGAACGCGCGGCCAAACAATTGATGATGGTGGTTCCGGTATCGCTAATCCTCATTATGATGTTGCTGTACTTCAACTTTGGAAACGTCAAAGACACTTTGATATCCGCAGCTACATTGCCCTTTGCCTTTATAGGTGGTTTTTTATCGCTTTGGACTACGGGAACGATTTTTGGCATCTCGGCGGGAATTGGCTTTATCATTCTCTTTGGTGTGGCAACGATAGACGGTATCGTCTTAATCGGAGTGATGCGCGAAAATTTACGCCATAAGATGCCCTTGAAAGAAGCGATCTCGGAAGGAGTTCGAAGTCGCATTCGCCCCGTGGTGATGATTGCCCTTATGGGCTCGATGGGGCTCTTACCCGCTGCCTTATCTAACGGTATGGGTTCTGAAATTCAAAAGCCCTTAGCCATTATGATTGTCGGCGGTTTACTGGTCTGTATGATCTTGTCCTTTACCGTACTCCCCCAATTGTTTTACTTGGCTTATAGAAACAAAAAGTAATTATTAATTCCCATTTATTATTTTTAAAAAAAAAGCGCCCTTTCCAATGAAAGGGCGCTTTTGACTTTCCGTAGTACGTACGCTAATTAGTTGGTAAACAACAACTCTCTATACTTGGTCAAGGTCCACATTTCATTGTCAACCAACAACTCCAATTTATCACTGTGGTAACGGATGATGTCGAATTGGGGTTTTACCCGTTCGCAATACGCTATAGCTTGCAATTCGATATCGGTTATCAAATTTGCCGCTTTGCGCTCCTCTATCATTTCGGTAACATGAGTGCTTATTTGCGCAATGTGATTGGAGATTTCCTTGATCATACCGATTTGTTCGGCCGCATGGATTTCGTACCCCGATCCGAAGATTTCTTTGATTCCCTTGACATTTTCTATCACACGGTTTTGGTAACCGATGGCGGTTGGAATTACGTGATTTCTGGCCATATCGCCCAAAACACGACCTTCGATTTGGATTTTCTTCACGTATTCCTCCATCTCGATTTCATAACGGGCTTCCACTTCTACCCGATTCATCACGTTCATCTCTTCAAAGAGATCGATCGAACGCTTGGACACTTTAGCTCTCAAGGCCGCTGGTGTATTCTTATGGTTGCTCAATCCGCGTTTTCCCGCTTCGATTTCCCATTCTTTACTATATCCATCGCCTTCGAACAAAATATTCTCGGTTTGTTTGATGTATTCGCGCAGTACGTTAAAAATCGCCTCGTCTTTTTTCATACCGTCGCGTTCGATCATCGCATCGACTTCTGCTTTAAAGTCTTTAAGCTGCTTGGCAACGATTGTGTTTAAAGTCGTCATCGGATTGGCGCAGTTTGCCGTAGAGCCAACTGCTCTAAACTCCCATTTGTTTCCGGTAAAGGCAAAGGGTGAAGTTCTATTTCTATCGGTATTGTCCAACAGTACATCGGGTATTTTCCCGACTACATTCAATTTTAAATCGGTTTTTTCCTCAGGCGACAATTTTCCATAAGAAACGCCTTTTAACTCTTGCAATACGTTGAACAACTGCTGTCCGATAAATACCGAAATAATTGCGGGAGGTGCTTCATTGGCGCCTAAACGGTGATCGTTTCCGGCAGAAGCGATGGACGAACGCAACAATTCTTCGTTGTCGTGTACGGCTTTGATTGTATTGATAAAAAACGTCAAGAATTGCATATTGCTCTTAGGCGTTTTGCTCGGGCTCAACAAATTGATTCCGGTATCCGTAGCCAAAGACCAGTTGTTGTGCTTGCCCGATCCGTTGACCCCCTTAAAAGGTTTTTCGTGGAAGAGCACTTTAAAGTGATGGCGTTCTGCCACTTTACGCATCACATCCATCAACAGGGAATTGTGATCGACGGCCAAGTTGGTTTCCTCAAAAATCGGAGCCAACTCAAATTGATTGGGAGCCACCTCGTTGTGACGGGTTTTTACTGGAATCCCCAAGAGGATGCAGTTGTTCTCCAAATCGTGCATATAATTCAATACTCGGGTCGGTATCGACCCAAAATAATGATCGTCTAATTGTTGTCCTTTGGCAGCGGTATGTCCTAAAAGAGTACGTCCCGTGGCAATGATGTCTGGTCGGGAATTGGCCAAAGCCGTATCGACCAAGAAATACTCTTGTTCCCAGCCTAGGGTAGCGGTTACTTTTTTTACATTTTTATCAAAATAGTGGGCCACTTCAGTCGCTGCAATATCAATAGCGTTTAGGGCTTTGATCAGCGGGGTTTTGTTGTCCAAGGCCTCACCGGTATACGATACAAAAACCGTTGGAATACACAGGGTAGAACCAAAGATAAAAGCGGGCGAAGTAGGGTCCCAAGCCGTGTATCCACGTGCTTCGAAGGTATTTCTAATTCCTCCGTTGGGGAAACTCGAAGCATCGGGTTCTTGTTGCACCAATTGGCTGCCGTTGAATTTCTCTACGGGGTCGCCATCGAATTGGGTTTCAAAAAATGCATCGTGCTTTTCTGCGGTGGTTCCTGTTAAGGGTTGAAACCAGTGTGTATAATGGGTAACTCCTTTTGAAAGCGCCCATTCCTTCATACCCAAAGCAATGTACTCCGCCAGTTTTCTGTCGATTTTAATCCCATTCTGCGCATTTTTAACCGCCTGATAAGCTTGGGGCGTTAAAAATTGTCGCATGGACTTGTCGTTAAACACATTAGCACCAAAGATCAAAGATTTTCTACCCAGTTCCTCTACTTTTACCGCTTCTCTAGAGGCGGCTTTTTCAATTGCTCGAAAACGTAATGTTGACATATTGTATGTATTTTATCGGGACACCCCCTATTTTGACTGCAAAAATAATTTATTTTGAACAAATAATGACACCCACCCCCGTTTTTTTTCGGCATCACGCGAAAAATAACCTAAAAAACACCGATTAGACCTATTCGCTTAACAGGCGGAACTACCGCAATGAAATCCGCAAGCTGGCTCGGGTTCGTTTATAGGTCGATCGGAATTAAAATGTCTCGCGCACAAACGCCTTCAGCCAGTCCACCGAAATCAACGACCTACCGCGCGCTGCTTCCCTAGAAATTGCCGATTGTTTGCCGTAGATTAACTCGCTCCGCGAAGCACGACAGGCATTCTGCCAAAAAAAAACAGCAATAAATAAAATTTATCGCTGTTTTAAAATCTTTAAAAGAGTTGTTCTAAAGAGAAATGATACTATTTCCCCCAGGTTATATTTTGAACCGCTACTTGGTCCAGGTTGTATTGAGCGCGTATCGTCTCGTAATCCTTGGATTTTGCAGCATCCGTCGCATAATTGATTTTAATCGGGTTAAAACCTGGTATTACCACGATTCTAAAGTATTGATCTTGGGTGAAATTTCTAGGAAAAGAAGCCAAATCTCTGGTAGCCTCTGCAAATATTTTTACGTCGTTAAAGGTGAAGTCATAATTGTAGTCAATTTCTTCAGTAACGCCTACAATATTCACATAATAAGTTTGGGGCATCAACCTCCAAATCGGATTGTTGTTGTTGTCAAAACCATCGCGCATATATACCAAGATCACATCGCCATCGAATTGTTTCCACTGTCTCGGAACAACTTTCTCTGACAGGTTTCCCCCTGCTGCGGCATAAAAATTGGTTGCAGGCAAATCAAAAACCTGAGCAACAACGCTTTCTCCATCGTATCCTGGAGGGCCTTCAGGTCCTTCACAACTCTGTAATCCAACCAAGCCGACAACGGCGAATAAAAGTGCAAAAATCTTTTTCATAGTATTTATTTGTTTAGTTATAAAATTTAAATTACAAGAACTGCGCCAAAAAAAATCTTTCTCAAAAAACTTTTAATTATGATTGCTCAAATCGCAAAAAGGCATAACTTTAAAACCTTAGGCTATTGATATGACACCGCTACAATTCAGTCCTTTATGGCAATCTTTAAGTAAAATCACTCCTTTAAATCCCGAGGATTACGAGGTAGTGCACGCTTTTTTTAAAAAGACAAAGCTACGTAAAAAAGATTGTCTTTTAAAAGCAGGCGATGTCAGTAATTCACTTTATTTTGTATCTCAAGGCTGTTTGCGAATGTTCTTTGTTGCGGATAACGGTCAGGAAAAAACGGCCTACTTCGCCTTAGAGCAGTGGTGGATTTCGGATTTTTTGAGTTTTACGCGGGGCGGAGCTTCTTCGTTTTATATCGATGCCGTTGAAAAAAGCGAGGTCTACGAACTGACACAAGTCAATCAAGAGTTGCTTTTAGAGACGTTTCCAGCACTGGAGCGCTATTTTCGCATTCATTTGGAGCGCGCCTATGGCGCAGCGCAATATCGCGTAAAATACCATTTCTCCCTGAGCAAGGAAGAGAACTATATACACTTCAAATCGCTTTTCCCAGAATTTATCCAGCGCGTACCTCAATATATGCTCGCTTCCTTTCTGGGTTTGACCCCGGAATACCTCAGCGAAATTCGCAAGAAAAACCTTTAGTCCCTTGCGGCAATTCGCGGTGTTAACGCGGCGATTTCAATTTGTTTACATTGATGGCAATGGGCAGTAAAAACCGATAGCTCACCGCTACCTGGTCGAGCTGTGCGGGCATCCACTTCGGTCCCTTTAGCAATACGGCGGTAATCAATTCATCATAGGCGGGATCGGCACTTTGTACGACGACGACTTCACTGAGCGTTCCGTCTTTTTCTATGAGAAGCGAAAAAATATTCCGGGCAAAATCGCTGCCAACCGCCTCCTTTACCTCCTGTGGCAGGACCAAATTCAGCGACAAATACCTTTGGAAGGCCGTCATACCGCCGGGAAATTCCGGACTTTTATCAACGGTTTTATAAATGGGGTCGGCGGCTACTTCCGCCGCCGCACTGCGGTGTTGTGCCCAAGTTGCACCGTGGAGTAAAACAAAAGCGAAACACAGCAGTATTCGAAGTCGCAATAGGAAGTGAAATCCGTTCATCTTAAAACGATTGGGGGGTTATACCGTCAAATAAAAGCCTTTTACCGCTATTGTGCAAATTTAATTGCCGCACACCGCTTTCTTAAACCTGTTTAAGTTTTAGCTGAGGCAAAACCACTAACTTTGAGTTCACTTTAAAACTAAAAACCATGTCGACTCGATTAGATCTTGCACAAAGTTTTCCCGAAGCCTATAAGGCCATTATGGAATTGGAAATGAAAATACAAAAATCCGATTTAACTCCTATTCACAAAGAATTGATCAAAGTACGGGTGTCGCAAATCAACGGCTGTGCCTTTTGCCTTAATATGCATACCCAAGAAGCCCTTAAAATTGGCGAAACCGCTCAACGCTTATTTTTGCTCAATGCATGGAAGGAAACCCAGTTGTTTACTGCCGAAGAAAAAGCGATTTTGCAATTGGCGGAAGAGGTGACCTTAATTCATCAAGGTGGCGTAGCTGACAGCACTTATACTCAGGCCGTCGCTTTTTTTGGAGAAAGTTATACCGCTCAATTGATTATGGCCGTCATTACTATAAATACGTGGAACCGCATAGCCATCAGTACTGCAAAGGACATTTAACCCTGAACTGTAGGGGGAATGAAATGTCCCCTTGCCGGCGATTTCAGCGGAGCAATTCTTGATATACCGTTTCCATGAGTCGTCGGCTCCCTTTTTAGAGCGTCGCTACATCTACCCATTGCACATAGGTCGACATCTGTTCCATTTCGGCTATAGACAGTTCAATAACCGCTTTGGCATTGCCACAGGCTGGATAAACGGGCACGCAGTCTTGGAGTGAGACATCCAAATACACGGGAATACCCGGTTTGACACCAAAAGGACAAACACCGCCAACGGGGTGTCCGAGTAGCGGTTCTACCTCTTCAAACCCCAGCATACGCGCTTTAAAGCCAAAATGGGCTTTAAACTTTTTATTGTCTATTTTGTGGCATCCGCCTACGACAATCAACAACGCCCCTTTGTCGGGCTGTTTTAACGAAATGGTTTTGGCAATCTGAGCTTCCGCTACACCCAAAGCAGTAGCCGCGGTTGCTACCGTAGCCGCAGCAACTTCCAATATCTGTATGTCACGGTCTTTACCCCATTTTTTCAAATGTTCTCTTGCACTTTCTAAACCCATGGTGAATCGATTAATATAAAATCGCTTCAAGGTACCAAAGTTTTTGTAATAAAATACGCCCGCGGCCAAATCTCCTGTTAAGCAAGCTTTGAAGCGGATTATAGAAACAGTTAAAAGGTAACATTTAACGTTGTTATTTTTAATAAAAAACTTACAAACTAACCGGTCACATTTGACCAGTAGAGGAGTATACCATGAGCAACTCCTCTCCGACGGTAATCTTTTGAATGTAAATCAAGCCCAACTTCTCGAGCAAGCGTTGCGAATTTTCATTGGTAGTTAAGGTCGTTGCCAACAACACCTGAAAATCTGGATCTTGCTTTACGTGTTCAAATATGCGGTTTGCCGCTTCAAAAGCATACCCCTTTTTGCTGTATTGCGGCAAAAAAGCAAACCCGATATCGCGATAAGGCAGATAACTTCTTTGAATAAAGCTCACCACGCCCAAGGGAATTGCCTCGCTTTTTGATTTCACCACCCAAAACAGTGCATCGGCATTATTATCGAACGTATTGATGTAGTTTACCGCAGATTCCAAACTGGAAACTTGGCGGTCGCCTATAAAAGTTAGCCAGCCCGGGGTATTGACTAATTCAAGTATAAAAGGGGCATCTGCCACCTGCATGGGCTCCAAAACCAAGCGTTCGGAGGTGAGAATTTTGTGGAACATGGCGTTAATGTTTGCGGTGAAAAATTGCGTTGTTAGGCGCTGCTTCCCGTACGATTATTTCAGTGTACAAATATAAGACAATGCCTATAAAAACGTATATTTTTTCTCAAAAACCGCGGCGGCCTACTTACGGCTTTAGGAAGAAAACACCTTTCCTTTTAATTTTAGCAGATCAGATTCTCTATAATGCTTTTGGTCTTATTTTTTAGAGGCATTGGTCAAAATAATTTTCATGAATTAAGATCAAATGTGTTACTTTGTAGTTAATAACTTAAAATAAATTGATCATGAAAAAAATGCTAATCTTATTGCTTTTAAGTATCGGACTGACCGCTTATGCGCAATCGCCACTACCTATACATATCGGTATTAAAGGAGGGGCGAACTTTACGGATTTATCCCTGTCAGAAATGAACCTTAAATCGAAATACTCTGCGGGTTATTTTGGAGGAGCTATGGTGCGTTTGGATTTGGGCAAAGCCTATCTGCAAGGAGAGGCTTTATATGCCGAGAAGAAATCAAAAATCGAATTGCCACAGGGAGGTTCTTCTAATGTTACTTGGAAAAGTATTGACGTACCGGTATTAGTGGGTTATAAAGTACTCGATCTTTCCTTGATCAATGTTCGCGTTTTTGGAGGTGGTGTGTACTCTTATGTATTCGACGACAACGCTTCGGTATTTAACAACATACAGAATTCTACTAAAAGCAGTTTCGACAAATCTCAAGTGGGCTTCCAAGTTGGTGCGGGAATCGATGTTATCGGTTTAAATGTCGACTTGCGTTATGAAGGTGGTTTAAGCAAATTGAGTAAGGACTTTGATAAAAAAACAAGTTCGTTTAACCTTAGTGTAGGCTATTTCTTTTTGTAATAAAAAACCTCATCACAACTTATATCTAAAAGCAAAGGGTCTCGTATTCTTTGCTTTTTTTTCAATTTTTTCTAGGGGTTTCGATCGTTCGCTCTAAAACTCCTGCGTTTTTATACGCGGTTTGTTCCGGGCTTCATGGCCCTCGATTAGCGATGACACAGCGCTTTGATTTTACGCTTTTGCATCGCTGCTCTATACAAATACCTCCATAATTTAAGTTAATCCGGATTGCAGCACGGAATTTCCAACCCGAATTGCAGCTATTTACGTTTGTTTCTTCCCAGCGGCTATTTTTTTAAGACAAGTTCCCTGACTCAGATAACTATAAAAATGGGGTTGAGTGAACTGCACGAGCGAATTAATACCGTCGATAAAAGCGGATATACCCCCAAGTACAAACGACAAAACCCTTTCCGAGGAAAGGGTTTTGACGTATCAATCACTACTAAAGGACTACATATTTCGACGGTACTGCCCGCCCACTTCAAACAAGGCTGAAGTGATTTGTCCCAACGAACAAACCTTGGTGGCCTCCATCAGTTTTTCAAAGATGTTTTCGTTTTGAATAGCCGCATATTGAATTTCTTCAATTTGATGTTGAATTTGGCTTTCATTGGCCTTGTTCAGGCTCTCTTTGGTGTGAATTTGGAACATTTTTTCTTCTTCGGTTGCGCGAATTACCTCTGCAGGAACTACGGTAGGCGATCCTTTTTTACTCAAGAAGGTGTTTACTCCGATAATAGGAAATTCACCGGTGTGTTTTAAGGTTTCGTAATACAGGCTTTCCTCTTGTATTTTTGAGCGTTGATACATGGTTTCCATCGCGCCCAACACGCCTCCGCGTTCGGTGATGCGATCGAACTCCATCAATACCGCCTCTTCTACCAAGTCGGTCAACTCTTCAATGATAAACGCTCCTTGAATTGGGTTTTCGTTTTTGGCCAATCCCAGTTCCTTGTTGATGATTAACTGGATCGCCATCGCCCTACGAACCGATTCTTCGGTAGGTGTGGTAATGGCCTCGTCATACGCATTGGTATGCAAGGAGTTACAGTTGTCGTAAATAGCGTAAAGCGCCTGAAGCGTAGTACGAATGTCGTTAAAGTCAATTTCTTGCGCATGCAACGAACGACCGGATGTTTGAATATGGTATTTCAACATCTGTGCACGCTCATTAGCACCGTATTTAATCTTTAAGGCCTTGGCCCAAATTCTCCTTGCTACCCGTCCGATAACCGAATACTCTGGATCGATACCGTTGGAAAAGAAAAACGATAGGTTTGGTCCAAAATCATTGATGTCCATACCTCTGCTCAAGTAGTATTCCACATAGGTAAAACCGTTGGCCAATGTAAAGCCCAACTGGGTTACCGGATTGGCTCCCGCTTCTGCAATATGGTATCCAGAAATCGACACCGAGTAAAAGTTTCTGACATTTTTCTCGATAAAGTATTGCTGCACATCGCCCATCAATCTCAAAGCAAATTCCGTAGAGAATATACAGGTGTTTTGCGCTTGATCTTCTTTTAAAATATCGGCCTGAACCGTTCCTCTAACCTGAGAAAGGGTTCTGGTTTTAATGTCTTGGTATACGTCGTCTGGCAATACCAAGTCGCCGGTTACTCCTAAGAGCATCAATCCCAAACCGTCGTTACCCTCGGGTAATTCGCCGTTGTACTGTGGACGATCGATTCCCTTTTGTTTGTATATCTTGGCTATTTTCGCTTCGACCTCTTTTTCTAAACCGTTTTCTTTGATGTACAATTCACATTGCTGATCAATGGCGGCATTCATAAAGAAGCCCAACAACATCGGTGCAGGACCGTTGATGGTCATACTCACCGAAGTCATGGCATGTGCCAGGTTAAAACCGGAATACAATTTCTTGGCATCGTCTAAGCAGCAGATAGATACGCCCGCATTTCCAATTTTACCATAAACATCCGGACGGTGTCCTGGGTCATTGCCATAAAGGGTTACCGAATCAAAAGCCGTTGACAAACGCTTTGCGGGCATTCCCAAACTCACATAGTGGAAACGTCTGTTTGTACGTTCCGGTCCACCTTCGCCGGCAAACATACGCGTTGGATCTTCTCCTTCGCGTTTAAACGGATATAAACCGGCTGTAAAAGGAAATTCACCCGGTACGTTTTCCTGTAAAGACCATCTTAAAACATCGCCCCAAGCCTGGTATTTAGGCATGGATATTTTAGGGATCTGCAGGTGCGACAAACTCTCGGTATGCGTGGCAATCTTAATGACTTTGTCTCTAACCTGAAACTCGTAAAACGGGTTTTTATATTTTTCTTTTTTATCCGACCAATTGATGATGATTTCCCAATTGTAAGGATCTAAGTTTAATTTTTGACGGTCAAATTCTGCAAATAACAATTTGATGAATTCGATTTTATCTGCTTTTGCTCCCACTAAAATAGCATCGTCCAAGCCGAACTTGGTCAATTCTGGCAAGGTACCCACAACGGACTCTATCGTTCTATAGATTCCGAATAATCGCTGAGCTACCTCTTGTTGCGACAGGGATATTTGATCGTATTTTCTGTTGCTTTCGGCAATTTCTGACAGATAACGGGTTCTGCTTGGCGGGATGACATAAATCTTTTCACTCATCTCTTTGGTGATTTCAAAAGTAGACACCAAATCCGAACCGGCGCGTTCCACCAAACAATCCATAATGGATTTGTATAGCGTATTCATACCCGGGTCGTTGAACTGTGAAGCGATGGTTCCAAATACCGGCATCTCATCGGGATTGACATCCCATAAGTTATGGTTGCGTTGGTATTGTTTTTTTACATCTCTAATCGCATCTAAGGCACCTCTTTTGTCGAACTTGTTGATCGCTACTAAATCGGCGAAGTCCAACATATCGATTTTCTCTAACTGCGTAGCTGCTCCAAATTCCGGAGTCATTACGTATAAAGACACGTCGGAGTGGTCCATGATTTCCGTATCGGACTGACCGATACCGGAAGTTTCTAAAACGATCAAATCGTAATTTGCCGCTTTTAAAACTTGTATGGCTTCGGCTACATATTTCGACAAGGCCAGATTGGATTGACGTGTTGCCAAGGAGCGCATATAAACTCGGGGACTGTTGATGGCATTCATACGAATACGGTCACCTAACAAAGCACCACCGGTTTTTCGCTTGGACGGATCGACCGATACCAAGGCGATATTCTTTTCTGGAAAATCGATCAGGAAACGACGAACCAATTCGTCGACCAAAGAGGATTTACCCGCTCCACCTGTTCCGGTAATTCCCAAAACCGGAGTGGATCTGTCTTTATTTATTTCGTGAATTTTATCAAAAACGGATTTTGAAACCTCTGGGAAGTTTTCTGCAGAAGAAATCAAACGCGCTATGGCTCTGTCATTCTTTTCTTGTAGTAGGTCTAATTCATTGGTCAACTTATCGCCCAAAGGGTAATCGGAACGCTGTACCAAATCGTTGATCATTCCCTGTAAACCCAAGGCTCTACCGTCGTCTGGCGAATAAATACGCTCGATGCCGTAGTCTTCCAATTCTTTAATTTCAGTAGGCAGAATTACCCCTCCACCTCCACCGAAGATTTTGATGTGTTCGGCGCCTTTTTCTTTTAATAAATCATACATGTATTTGAAATACTCGGTATGTCCGCCTTGATAGGAGGTCATTGCAATGGCATTGGCATCTTCTTGAATAGCGGTATTCACCACTTCTTCTACACTGCGGTCGTGTCCCAGGTGAATAACTTCTACACCGGTTGCTTGTATGATTCGGCGCATGATATTGATTGCAGCGTCGTGTCCGTCAAATAAAGAGGCGGCTGTAACGATACGTATTTTATTTATCGGCTGATAAGGTTTTGTGGGTTCCATGGTTTAATAGATATTTAATCGACGGGCAATTTACGCAAATATTCACGATTTTGCAAAGGCCGAAATTTATGGTAATTATCCAAGTCCAAATTTTTGAGTCACCGCATTCAAATATAAAGATTATGTTGTTTACCATATTTTTTAGCACAATAAAGCCGGAGTCAAACCCCATAACAACACACTTTACATACTATTCGCAAATAAACAATATTAGCTACACGTTTTGCAGATAAAAAACACGCAATTAATTAATTGTCAGTTAATTAAATTTTATTTGAATCGCTAAAAAAAGTTAAATATTTTTTTGTTTTTATTTTTTTTAAATATATTAGCTTAGTAGTCAATCAACTAACTATGGTTACGGCTACTAAAAATACTATTAACTAAAAACCATTATTATGAAAAAAACAATTTTATGTTTCGCTTTATTAGTCGGGATTTCCTTGAGTTATGGAAATGATAAGAACCCGCCAATCAAAAAAAACAAAGAAACTACTTCCAATGCCTACACAGTTCTTTACGGATCTCCAGCCGTTTTTTTTAGCAATACCATATTTTGTGGTTACAATCCCAGTTGGTGCGCTTTACTCTTTACAAACAAGGAAGCATCAAAAGTTACTGATCGCATACGCGTTCAAGTACAAGATACTAAAAAAACGACTTTTACCGCAAACAGTTCCTATCTAAAAAAAGTTAATCCAGACCAATCGACCCTTTATACTTTTAAAGAGGTGAAAATTGAAATAAGCGATTGATATGGCAGGTAAAAACAAACCAACGCTGTTAAAAAAAACAGCATTGGTAAATTTATTGATACTTACTTTTTTTGTGTATCAAAACACGCTAGCGCAAAATATTTATATCCGAGTATCCGAGAGAGCATGCATCAATTGCTACGCTGGTTTTTTTTCAGAATTAATAGCGAGTCCCTATAAAGACGATTTTAAATTTCTATTCCCGAAAAATTATAAAGGAAAGCGCTTTGAGCAATTTAATGAACTCTATTTTGAAAGTAAGGTTACTCCTGACAGAGCGGTGTTTTCAGATTCTTTATTTGATTTAACCAACAAATTTTTAAATGATTTTTCAGGTATTATTTATATTCGTAACAACGAAGTAATCACTTCTTCTAGTATTGCAGATTTAAATAACCAAAGCATTAATTACACAGCTTACATCGAAAGCTTAATCACTTTTAACTCTTTAGCCGTTTTTCAGGAAATAGGTATATCCAATCGATTAAGTATAGCAGTCTCTTATAATTCAAATTACTTTGCGATAGCTGATTTTTTATTTAAGAATCTCTTTTTATGGGATTTTAACGGCCAACTCACTACTATAGATTTCAAAGACGAGGCCTTTCAGCAGCTATTAAAAAACTATTTAAGCGAAGAACATTATCATACCCATCAGAAATACCGAGAAGAATTAAATAAATACGGGAAAAAATTCCCCGAACCTTACAGTATTTCACTCACAGATGAACAAATAACGATCGCTTACGCAGTTCCTTATGTACTTTTAAAACAAGAATACCGTCAAGAGTTTCATATTATGCCACTACTCACTATCTCCGTCCTAGCGTTACCTTCAAAGAAACTCAGTGCGGAGCAACTCATAGAAAATAGCTATATAGAAAATCGCACGCAGACCTAATATCTTCTCAGTATGAGTTTAGGGTCGTATAAGGATACCATCTACCGAATCAATCAATTGATGTATAATACCCAAGATTTTGCTGAAAACAGAATTTTTCCTCTACTAACAAAACTGGAAAAAAGCAGCAATCCAAACATTAAAAACCTAACAACCAAGGAAGTAGCCGATATTAAAAACTTTTCGTTTCAGCAAGATACTCTTTTAAACAAGACTTTTTTGATGGATATTACATTTTCAAATATCGATTCCTATATACTACTACATAATTACCCGTATGTTGTAGATATTGCTCAAAAGAAAAAACACACCTTGGATTGGGACAGCAATATGAATCACTATTATTACCCTCCAAAAATGACCTATGAACAGTTACAGTTTTGGCAATCTAAAAATGGATTCACCATATTAGTAAAGACAACATCACAATACCTTTTAAAAACCTACGATCATCAATGGAAATTGGTCCAAGAAAAAGTTCTCCCGTTTAATATTATATCCGTAAAAAACTTAAGGTTCACCCGAGCAAGTGTTTATGTCTTTACAGAAAATGAAGTGTTTTCAATAACAAACGTCTTCGAATTATAAGTGCCTTTTGTCCTAAAAAGCAACTATTCCACGACTTTGTGATTCTTAAAATGTCCATCACATTAAACCGCTAATTGTGATTTAAAGACCTGATCGAATTTTCGAAAGCATTAAATCCATATAGGCTACAATATTTATAAGCAATTTATCAATCAAAATTACCATTACAAAAATAGGAAGCTTATTTTTGTGATGGTAATTTTTACAATCATGACCACAAAGAAGTTTTTTAAAAAAGTCCTTGGTGTATTATTGGGGATCGTACTCCTTTTAGGTATAACTACATTTTTTTATATGATGCATCCGATATTTGGAAAACGCCCTTCGGGGAAACGGCTTGAAATGATACAGCAATCTCCTAATTATAGGGAAGGTAAATTCCAGAATCAGCATCACACCCCTCAAATAGCAGAAAATTACAGCTATCCCAAGGCGATATACGAGTTCTTTTTTAAAAAATCGCCCGATTTAAGACCGACACAGCCGATACCGACTGTCGCTATAGACTGGGAACAGATTGCGGCCATGCAAGCGAAAAGTCAGCAAACCTTGGGCGCAGACAATCTGTTGCTGTGGTTGGGTCACTCGACTTATTATATGCAAATCGACGGCAAGCGCATTTTGGTCGATCCGGTTTTAAGCGGCTCGGTTTCCCCTCTACCGGGAGGAGGGAAATCGTTTAAAGGCACGGATATATGTAGGGTTGAGGATTTGCCAGCCATTGATTTTTTGTTGATTACGCACGACCATTACGACCACTTGGACTACGAAACCATCAAGGCCTTACAGCCGCGAGTAGGTCGAGTAATCTGCGGATTGGGCGTTGGTGAGCACTTGGAATATTGGGGTTATAGTCCGGAACAAATCATCGAAAGGGATTGGAATGAAACGGTGGATTTGGGACAGGGATTCATCGTACACACCGCTGCAGCGCGTCATTTTTCGGGCCGGAGTATCTGGACTTCCAACACCTTGTGGATGTCGTATGTATTGCAAACCCCCACTCAAAAACTCTATCTCGGCGGCGATAGCGGTTACGATACCCATTTTGCGGAAATCGGTGCGAAACACGGTCCTTTTGACTTGGCTATTTTAGAAAACGGACAGTACAACCTGGCATGGAAATACATCCATATGCAACCGGAAGAGGTTTGGAAGGCCGCAGAAGATCTACAGGCCAAAGTCTTGCTACCGGTACACTCGTCCAAATTTGCCTTAGCCAATCACGCCTGGTACGAGCCCTTAACGCGGCTCGTGCAATCGCAGCATCAACGGTCGATTGATTTGCTGACTCCTCAGATTGGTCAGCTGATTTATCTGCAGCGCGAAAACGCCCCGAACCAACAATGGTGGAAACAGCCCTAAACCCGCAAAGGGTGTTTGGGGTAGCCCCTGCGCTAGGGATTGCAGCGGTATCCTCGCCTTGAAATGAAATGGAAAGGCGCGATTTAGCGGAAAGCCCGCCCCAAAGGGGAGCGCCAATAAAAAATGAGCGACAACCGCTCTTATCCCTTGGCCTCTTTTCGCTTTTTGCCCCGCTTAGTCAACATTATTATTTATATTTGTACCGAATTTGTAATTAAATCTTAACACGAATGAATCAAGAAGAAACACTTCATGACGAAATAGGTGACGATCATATTGCTTCTAGCGAGCATACGCCTTTAAGAGCAGGCGCCTTTGATCGTTCTGACGATGAAAAAATCGAATCAATAAAACAAGACGTTGAGCGTATTTTATACACTTTGGGCATGGACCTTACTGATGACAGTATGAAGGGAACGCCAAATCGCGTGGCTAAAATGTTTGTCAAGGAGATTTTTGGCGGGTTAAATCCCAAGAAAAAACCGAGTTCTTCTACGTTTGACAACAACTATAAATACGGTGAAATGCTGGTGGAGAAAAACATTACGGTTTACTCTACTTGTGAGCACCATTTACTACCGATAATCGGACGTGCCCACGTGGCTTATATCTCCAACGGCAAGGTGGTAGGTTTGTCTAAAATGAATCGCATAGTGGACTATTATGCCAAGCGTCCACAGGTACAAGAGCGTTTGACCATTCAAATTGTGAATGAATTAAAACGCGTTTTAAATACCGAAGATGTGGCTTGTGTGATGGATGCCAAGCACCTTTGTGTCAATTCTAGAGGGATTCGCGATATTGAAAGCAGCACGGTAACGGCTGAATTTGGCGGTCGCTTTAAGGAGGACAAAGTTCGCAGAGAATTTTTGGATTATATCAAATTGGATACGCAGTTCTAAACCCTATAAAATTTGTTAGTAATGACGACATTATATCAAAATCAACCGTTAAAAGTATACAATTCCCTTTCGGGGAAGAAAGAAGTTTTTACGCCCATAAACGCAGGTAAGGTGGGTATGTATGTATGTGGACCTACGGTTTACAATTACGTGCATCTGGGAAACTGTAGAACTTTTATCTCCTTTGATTTGGTCAATCGTTATTTAAAACACTTGGGGTATCAGGTGCGCTATGTGCGCAATATCACAGATGTTGGACATATTGTGGACGATGTTGATGAGGGCGAAGATAAAATTGCAAAAAAAGCGAGATTAGAACAGATAGAACCGATGGAAGTGGTACAGAAATACACTTTAAACTTCCATTCGATATTGAATCAGTTTAATAATTTACCCCCGAATATCGAGCCTACGGCTACGGGTCACATCATTGAACAGATCGAAATCATCAACGAAATCATCAAAAACGGCTTTGCCTATGCGGTGAACGGCTCGGTGTATTTTGACGTTGAAAAATACAGCGAATCGTATCAGTACGGCATATTAAGCGGTCGTAACATCGAGGATTTAATGTCGAATTCGCGCGAATTAGACGGACAATCGGACAAAAAGAGTCCGCACGATTTTGCGCTGTGGAAAAATGCCGAACCCCAGCACATCATGCGTTGGCCTTCACCTTGGGGCGATGGTTTTCCGGGCTGGCACTTGGAGTGTACCGCCATGAGTACCAAGTACCTGGGCAAGCACTTCGACATACACGGTGGTGGTATGGATTTGAAATTTCCGCATCACGAATGTGAAATCGCGCAGAATGAAGCATGTACGGGCAATACGCCGGTAAATTACTGGATGCATGCCAATATGCTGACCTTAAACGGTAAAAAGATGTCGAAATCCACGGGTAATAACATTTTACCCGAAGAATTGTTTTCGGGCGACAATGCCCTGTTGAGCAAGGCTTTTTCACCAGCCGTAGCGCGCTTTTTTATTCTTCAAGCGCATTACCGCAGCATCTTGGATTTTTCCGACGAGGCTATACTCGCTTCTGAAAAGGGGTTTAACCGCTTGATGGAGGCGATTAAAAACCTTAATGACCTAACGCCTAGCGCAACGTCTACCGTGGATATTGCCGCGTGGAAACAACAGTGTTACGACGCGATGAACGACGATTTTAACAGTCCTATTTTAATAGCACAGTTGTTTGAAGCCGTTCGTATAATCAATTTACTGAAAGATCAAAAAGAGCAGATCAGCGCAGCGGATTTGATGGACTTGTCTACGGCGATGCACGCCTTTACCTTTGATGTATTGGGCTTGGAAGCTGCCGAAGCTTCGAATCACAATCAGGACAAATTGGGACAGGTTGTGGATTTGTTGATTGCGATGAGAAATGAAGCTCGTGCCAATAAAAACTTCGCACTGTCCGATGAAATTAGAGATAAGTTGCTCGCTTTGGACATACAGCTCAAAGACGGCAAAGAAGGTACTACTTTTACCCTATAACAAAACACCAAGCTAGTAGAACGCTTTTCTACTAGCTTTTTTATTTTAACAGCCATGCTAAAAAAAATCGCCATTTTTCCCTTGGTCGTGCTCATTCGGTTTTATCAAGCGGGTATCTCGCCTTTTTTACCGTCGGCTTGTCGGTATTCGCCCACTTGCTCGCACTATACCTTAGAAGCCTTGCAAAAGCACGGTTTGTTTAAGGGAAGCTGGTTGGGCATTAAACGCATAGCGCGTTGCCACCCGTGGGGCGGTAGTGGATACGACCCGGTTCCTTAATTTTTTTTATTCCTCCTTTTATCCTAAGCGATAAATATTTACATTTACCTTTCAATATCACTAAATATGACACACGCCTTAAATATTATATGGAACCCGAGCGAAGGCTGGGATCTTGGTTTTTTTAAATTGCGCTTTTACAGCCTGATGTTTGTAGTAGCCTTTGGCCTGGGATGGTTTATCATGAAAAAGATTTACGACCGCGAAGGGGAATCGGTTGAAAAATTGGACAAACTCTTTATCTATACAGTACTGGCTACTTTAATCGGTGCGCGATTGGGCCATGTTTTCTTTTACGATTGGGATTATTACAAACACAATTTGTTTGAAATCATTTCGCCGGTGCGCTTTTCGCCCAAATTTGAAATCGTCGGTTTTAGCGGATTGGCCAGCCATGGCGCTGCGATTGCGATTATCTTAGTGATGGTGTATTACAGCCGTAATATTATAAAAAAACCGATTTTGTGGATCTTGGATCGCATCGTGTTACCGGTAACCTTTGGCGGAGTGTTTGTGCGTTTGGGCAATTTTTTCAATTCGGAAATCATCGGCCACGAAACCACGAGTGCTTTTGGAATTCGCTTTTTACGCGATAAATTTACGCATCGAGAAGCGGTTGAAATTACCGGTATAGCCGACTACAACCAAGCGTATAACGCCATTGAAAAAAATCCGGAGTATTTGCCCTTCCTCAACGAGGTAGTCGCCAAACACCCGACGCAATTGTACGAGGCCTTTGGTTATATATTGGTCTTTGCCGTTTTATACTATATGTATTGGAAAACCGATGCCCGTAAAAATCTGGGATTGATTTTTGGTGTATTCTTGGTCTTGTTGTGGGCAGTGCGCTTTATCGTGGAATTCGTCAAAGAAAGCCAAGGGGGATTTGAAGGTGAAAACCCGATTTTACTCACCGGGCAATGGTTGAGCATTCCGTTTATACTCGTGGGTATTTACCTTTGGGCAACGGCCAAAAACAGGCCTTTTCAAGGATAAAATCATCCATTCTAAATAGTTTTACAAGCGCTTTCATTTTTTGAAGGCGCTTTTTTTATGTGGTACGGCGAAGCTCGCGCTCATTGCAACCCAGTAAAACCCGTAAACGACTGCATTGAAGCCAGCGGTTGCTTTAATACCGGCGCTTTTAAAAAAGCGACAATTAGCTGCGAGCATTTTCAAAATCTCAAAAAAACATTATATTTAAACCAACAACCTTAATAACAGCCGCTTACCTCAAAAACAAACGCAAGTGAAGCAAGTGCGCTATAGGGATAAAAAAAAGGATATGAATTAGAAAAACCAGCAGGACGATGAAAACGGAAAATGACTTTAAGCGCGCCTTAGCGCAATTACCCAGCAAGGAGAAGGATAAATTAATTTGGCGGTTGCTAAAAAGGGATTCGCTATTGACCAAAAAGCTCCACTTTGAATTGGTCGGCCAAGATAATGTCGAACAAAGGCGCACCGCCATGGAAGAAAAGGTGATTGAACGCGTGGCCGAAGCATCCTTTAGCTACTACTCCCCCAGTTACCTCTTACTCGATTTGCGCTCCATTAGTGCGGGTATTACCGAGCACGTTAAAATAACCAGCGATAAATACGGGGAGATCAGTTTGAATTTATTAATGCTCACGTTGGCCTTAATCTTAAATGAGGAATCCTTGCAAAAGGCGACTCCCAAACGCTTGCAGAGCTTGTATACCTATATCGTGGCCCGCAGCTTTAAAACACTAGTGCTGATCCAAGCCCTAGGCATGGATTGGTTTGTCGCCTTTGAAGAAAAGCTAAGTGAATTGTCCACTTACTTTCACCATATTAAAAAGCTGGAGACCGTTGCTATAAACAACGGATTACAGATCGAATGGCTGTTGAATATACCCGATAACATCGACAAAATACACCGCGAAATCCGAGATGCCGGTCTATTAAAATAGCCGGTCTTTCGCGTGGCTTTCCCAAACGATGTACCGTTGGAATTGGCATTTAAGCGGGATGTTGTAGCATTTAAGGCTGCCCATTTAACTCTTTGATAAAGTCTTCTACCGACGGTTTATCTACCTTTTTCCGCAGGCGCTGTTTGGCTTTTTTAACCGCGTCGTAGCTTATTCCCAAGATATTGGCAATTTCGTGATTGCTCAGCTCGAGTTTAGTCAAGAAAATTATGCGCAAATTATAGGCGGTCAGATTGGCATAATGGGTTTGAATATTGTTGTAAAAATCCGGGAATTCTTCGACAAAGACCTCCTTAAATTCATTCCAATTCTCTTCGGTCATCAGATGTGATTTCAGCAAATTGTCGAGTCTAGTACTGTATGGTTGCGCTAGTGGAGCCCCTGTTTTGCCTCGATTTTCTACCACTATACTTCCCCTAGCGCGGTTTGGTTTTTCGTCTTGTAAAAAAATGGGGCTGCGATGTGCAGTGCCCTTTGTACTGTTTTTTTCTAAAATCCATTGGTCGTTTTCCAGCTGTAGAATATCGCGATCAAAGGCTTTCATCTTGTTCTTAATCTTGATGCGGTAACTTGCGATTAAGAAAATGAGCACCAACACTAACAATACGAAAATCACTCTAAAAAGCTGGTTTAAAAAGATTTCCTTTTCCAAGATGGTCTGATTCATTCTAAATCGCTCGTCGTATAAGCCCTTCTGATATTTTAGCGTAATGGCGTTGATCACGTTCTGTCCGTTATCGGTATAATCAATGGATTCGCGCAGTTCGTTAAGGCGTTTTAAGATGGTAAACTCCTCGTGTTCGTTGCCCAGTTTTTTATTGAGTTCTAATTTGATCTTCAAAATATCGTATTCATCCGATTTTAAGTAAATCTTGGTTTTGGATAGTTCCAGTGCCCGCAACAAATACTTTTCCGCTTGAATGTAATCTTCCAACTGCATATACAGCAAAGCCAATTGTCTGTTGACAAACATCAGCTGCATCGGGGAGTCCGATTCTTCAGCGATGGAAAGGTTTTTAAGCAAATCTCTTAAAGCTTCTGCATAAAGGCCTTGATCGGCATAAACCTCTGCCTTACTATCCAACACTTTGGCATTTCGCAATTGTTCCTTGGTTTTGATGGTGATTTTTTCGGAATTATCGAGATAAATAGCCTGGGCAGTGAAGTGCTCCAACTCCTCTACCGTTATCTCCTCTACCGTTACCTCGTCCGCGAAACCACCCAATCGCAGTTTCGACGGCGCCCTCAGGTTTTCTACCGTGTGATACAGTTGCGGTAGTATGCCGCAGTGATTAATCATATAATTTATCGGATTGCTCACCAGCCAAATGGTTGAAATTTGCCTATGGGGGCTTTTCCACGACGATGCCAAAACTTGATGCTCATCAGGCCTGACAACAGTAGCCTTGCTTGTCGATATGGAATAGGTAGCGTTTGCTTGAAGCTGAAACAACCGTGCTGTTGTTAGATTCTCTACCGTCACCAAAACATTAGCCGATTGAATTAAAGCAATCAGCGGTGCGATATCCGGGTCGATATCCAAGTCGTTCGATTCTAATTGGGTGCTAGCCGTATCCCCAGCTTGGCAGACGAGCTCCCCTATTAAAAAACTACTATCGACCATACCAAATACAGCCAATAATAGGATTAGAAAATAAATAACTGATTTCAAGTGAGTTGAAGTTGTTTTATGATTGTTTATATATAAAGATGTTGTTTTTGCTATTTGCAATTGAACTATTGCAATACCAAATTTAAAAAAACATAAAATTTGACAGCCCTACACTAACTAAGACACCGAATTTTTAAAAAGTCACTAAATAATTTCAAAAAAAATGGTATTCATTTATTTTTTAAAGCAAAAAATAAATGAATACCATTTTTTTAAAGCCAATTCACCGCAGATAAAAGCTGATCTGATTTTATTTTTCACTTCGATACAAGCGATATTCCGTTTTTTTTAGCGCTCTTTTTTGACAAGCTCCCACTTATTTAAGAGTTTGCTGTGGTCATTTAAGATGTCCCCTTGAACTATTTTAAAAAAAAAGAGCTGTCGATTCACATTTATTTCGCTTTTATATTTTTAAAATTCGCAGCATCAAAAACCTAATCCATTAATAATCAGGCACTCTCAAATGTCCCTGTATTGTCCCCTGCATTGTCTACATACAAACCAACATAGACAATGGTGTATTTTTAACTTTACACGTATAATCAGAAGCATTAGTCCGTCTAATCAACAAAACATCACTTAATTATCAGACATTGTTTAATCATCGATAAAACTTTATGTTAAATTTAAAAAACTCAAAATCATGAACATCCCATTTTATCCGAAATACTATCTCGTTTTTTTACTCGCCGAGTTTGAGAACGCACCGTTTGTAATTAAGATTGCCATACTCTTCGCCTCTTTTTTGGCAATAACTTTTGTACTTACGTTGATACACATTATTGTTTTAAACCTGATATATCTCAGTCGAGACAAGATCAAAGAACAATTCAATACCACCTACCAAGATGCGATCGTAAGTACAATAACGAGTTCCGCTCTATTAGAAGAGGAGGATATTAAAGAATGCTTGGGTCATCATCGAAATCCACTTAGAAAAAAAAACAAAAGACTTTATACCGAAGAGCTCATTGAAATTATCAAGCAGACCAAGATTTCCAAAACCGTTAATCAGGAAAATTTATTAGTTGTGATCAATCACTTCCAATTGGATACCTATTGGCAGCATATCATTTTAAAAGGCCGATTAAAAAAGCGTAAAAATGCCTTGAGAAATATGGATGAACTGGAGCATTTGCTCTCGGGGTCTGTGTTATTAAAATCGGCCTATCACAGAAACGGAGATTTTAGAAAGCAGTCTCGAGCGGCCTTGATCGAATACGACCAAAACGATCCTTTTAAGTTTTTTGAAGAGAGTTTTGACAGCGACTTCAACGCCTTGGATGAAATTCGACTGCATCATTATTTAGAAAAGAAATCACAGACAAGTGGACTACCAGACTTTTCTAGATGGGTAGAGAACGCCAAAAACGATCACTTTAAACGATTTATAATCAAAGAGATCGGATTGTTAAAACAGCTTAACTGTGCCAATTTCCTTATTAACTTATTGCAAACAGAGAAGCAATTGGTCGTGCGCAAACAAATTGTAGAGACTTTGGGAGTTTTGGATTTTAAAGCCGCAGATACCCCATTAATTTCAATCTACGCCACTGCCGCTACCGGACTTCAAAAGAAGATTATCGAAACACTTGCGATCTTAAAAACAGAGAAAACCTTGGCTTTTTTAGTCGAAACCTATCAGTACAGCCATGATAGCAGTATGAAAATTCAATTGGCTCATGCGTTAAATGATTATGGCGTAGAAGGGCAGGAAAAATTTGAGGCGCTTTCTCTGGGCGACAACCATTTCAATTTAGAAGTATTCGCCCAAGTTAATTTCTCCCACAATCAAAAAGACACTCCATACACCGCCCTAACATAATATGGAAATCCTTATTCAATTTTACCAATATTTCGTATTTTTTTACGCTACAGTACTGGTATTAATCGCATTAATCTTAGGTTTTTTCGGTTATTTAAACACGGCTAAAAACAAAACTAAATACACCCTTAAGGAGGAGCAAATTTTACTCGAACACCACGAGATTGCTCCTCCAATTTCGGTAATCGCTGGTGCTTTTAACGAAGAGGTGGTGGTGGTTGATGCCACTCGTGCCTTCCTCGATTTAGATTATCCCAATTACGAAGTGGTCATTGTAAACGACGGCAGTAAAGACGCTACGCTGAGCTTGCTGATCGATGCCTTCGATTTGGTTGAAGTACCGCATTATATCATTGAAAAGGTGCTGTGTAAACCGATTAAAAGGGTATTTAAATCGACCAATCCCCTTTACCACACACTCACGGTAGTGGATAAAATCAATGGGGGCACCAAGGCAGATGCTATGAATGCGGGTCTCAACATCGCTAAATACGATTACTTTATCAATACGGATGTAGATTGTATCTTGGCCAAAGATACCCTGACCAAAGTAATCCTACCGGTACTGGATTCTAAAATACCGGTGATTGCCGTTGGCGCAACTATGCGTATGGTCAATGGCTGTGAAATCGATCACGTCAATATGACCCGAGTGCGTCCGCCTCGTAGTTTTTTTCCAATTTTTCAAGAAACGGAATACCTTCGCTCTTATCTGATTACCAAGATGGGATGGGCGTATTTTAATGCCTTGCCCAATGTATCGGGGGGATTTGGATTATTTGACAAAAACGTCGTGATTGCAGCCGGCGGTTATGATCCGGAGTCGCATGCCGAAGATATGGATATGACTTTGCGAATTATTGCACACATGAGAAACAACCAACTGCCCTATAGGGTCGTCAATACCCCGCACAGTTGTTGTTGGACAGAAGGCCCCCCCAATTTAAAAATCTTATACCGACAACGTTCGCGTTGGGGTCGCGGTTTATTACAGATATTCTTTGTACATCACCGCTATTTATTCAATCGAAAATACGGTCGTATGGGCTTAATCACTTTGCCTTTTATACTTTTTTTTGAACTTTTAGCGCCTATTATTGAAATAATTGGCTTGTTTTTCTTACTCTACCTCTTTCTGACTGCTCAAGTTAATATGAAGACCTTTTGGCTGATGTTTTCCTATGTATACTTGATCGGTTTGTGTATTTCAATATTTACGATTTCATTGGATTTTTCCGTTAAAAAACAATATCGCACCCTGTCCGAATACCTACAACTGATTGCGTTCTCTTCGCTAGAAGCCTTTGTATACCATCCTTTTATCATGGTATTTACCCTAGTTGGCTATGTTCAACTCTTAACACAAAAAGAATTTAAGTGGGGTAAGATGACTCGAAAAGGATTTACACAATCTGAAACCGCAGCGAATTTAAAAAAAGCATCTTAGCAGCACTCGGGCTTTCCCCTTGTATTTATCAAAATAAACCCCCCATAAAGATACAGCATGTCTTTAAAAAAATACAATCGATCCATGAAAACAATAAGACACAAGGTCTTAACCTCCAACTATTCCCTGCGCAACGGTATACTGTTGATGCTATTATTGTCAAGCATTTTTTCTTATGGACAAATCGATATAGACCTGAATGACAAAGAGGCCCTTACAGAAAAAATCAATTCTTTTTGCAAAAAAGGCGAATGGGAAACCGCTAAAAACTGGCTGGACATTTCCCTAAAAAAACATCCCGATGATTCCGAATTACGCATGTTACTCGGGAAGTATTACATCGAAAAAAAGCGGTATCAAAAAGCGCGTTTTGAGTTGAATAAATCGCTGATAATAAAACCGAATAACAGCGATTCAAAAAAGCTTTTACTGCATCTGGAAACAGTAACAAAGCGGTATTCCAGTGCCATAGGTTATGTCAATGACTTGTTGAAATCCAGTCCTTATTCCAAGGAATTATGGTTAAAAAAAATCGATTTATACCGCAAACAAGGCAATGCAATAGAGGCCGATCGACTGCTGAAACGATTGGCCGAAATCTATCCCGAGGACCCCTCTATTCTCCGCAATCTCAACTATCAGATGGAAGTCGCCATCGCACAAAAGAGAAAACTCGGTCAGTTCGACGAGGTGATTGAATTAAATAAAAGTCTTTTAAAAGCAAATCCGACTACTTTGGAATACTATCTGGACCTGATCGATCTGTACATCAAAACAGGCGATTATTCCCAGGCGTTAAACATCACGGAAAGGGGGTTAAATCAATTTCCAAACCGCAGTGAATTGGTGTTAAAGAAGTTGAGTTTATACGATCAAAGCCAACAATATGAAGCGGGCTTACAGTATATTAATCAACAAAAGAAATTGAGTAACTCGTCGTATTTAGATCAACAATACGATTATTTTCTAAGCCTTGCAGCACAGTCGGTCAAAAACGGAAATCCCTTGGTCTTATTTGGAAAGATCTTGGAGAAGGACGCCGGAAATACAGAAGCATTTGACCAGGTATTCAATCAACTGGTCGCCCAACACCAATACGATGAAGCTTTAGCGGTTTTAAACCGCTATCGGAAAGCGACGGGAAACAGCAAAAACTTAGATTTAAGGGAATTGACCGTTTCCAAAGCAATCGGCGATGTTTTTAAAACAAAAGCACTGCTGCGAAAACTCTACGCCAAATACCCCCAAGATCTCGATTTACAAGCGGCTTACGTACAACTAACCATTCAAGATGCCCAAGATGCGATGCGCGACAACAATTACACCATGAGTCTCGACCTTTGGAAAACCGTAAATCAATTGGGCGATCAAGTACAAATTGACCTGGCGCGTGCGGGACTATACCACACCTATTTGCAAATGGGCAATTACAGCGAAGCCGAAGCCACTTTAAATGCCATGTCTGATTGGCAATCCCAGCAAATTCCCCATTTTTTTAAAATGGCCGAACTCTATTACCTGCAAAATCGCATAGACGATGCAATCACTTCCTATGAACTAGGCATCCAAAAGACAGATCTCGCGCAAAAGGCCTATGCCTTAAAAGGCTACGAAGAATTAATGGTAAAAATCATTAAAAAATCTTTGGAAGATTTTGCCTTTCCCACAGCGATGCAACACACAGCGCGCTGGCTCGAACAAGATTCCATAAATCAACAAGCCTTGCATTACGCCATCAATTTTTCCGTCACTATGAAACAATGGAAAAACATGAAACATTATGCCCAAATTGCCGCGGATGCTTATCCCTCCGACAGCCATTTTAAAATAAAGTTGGCCGAGTCGCTTCAGTTAAGTGATCACAATTACGAAGAGTCGCTACAATTGCTTAGTGCGGCAGTCACTGCCAATCCCTATCACGAAAAATTGTCCGCTGCATATATCCAAACTGTTAGCAACTATTCCCAACAGCTTTTAAAAGATAAAAACGCACAACGATTGTTGGATTTAACCACTACAGCACTGGCTCTAAACCCCAATGATAAAGAAATCAAATACTTAAAAGGCCTGGCTTACGAGCAACAGAAAAATGATTCTGCGTATTACTACCAAAAGAATTATGAACCCGCACTCTTAGAGGTGGCTGAGTTTAAGCAGCACTTAAATTATCTGTATTTCAAAACCTTAAAAAACCAACTAAGTACCACTCAAATCATCTCGCGCCTTCAAAACAGCGGTTCGTTTCAGAATACCACGAATTTGCTTTACAGTCGTCAAGGCGAAAATCAGCTGTGGACTGCCCAAGCAAATTATACCGGGAAATCGGATGGACAGGGAGTTCAAGGAATTGCGGGATGGACAAAACAGTGGTCACCGCGTTGGTCTCATCAAATCGGACTGGGAATTGCCAATAATTACTTTCCTAAAATAATAACTGAAGCTTCGCTGATTCGCTCTTGGACAAATGGTTGGGAAGGAGAAGCAGGACTAGGTTTTAGACAATTATCAACCGATGAAAAACTCTATAACCTCCTCTTTAGTGTTTCCAAAGAATTTGACGATTTTCGCATCGATTTAAAGTTAAATCAATTTTCACTTGAAAAGATTTGGCTTTATAATCTCGGTATCAACGGGAAATACTTTATGGAATCGCCCAAAAATTATTTGTTGCTACTCGGTGGTATTGGTTCCAGTCCAGCGGTTGAATTAATCGACCTGCAAAACCTCAACACCTTTTCTATTATCAATACACAAGTAGGTGCCGGTATGGGACGATTAATCGCTAAAAACATCTCCGCCAATATCATAGGCACTTGGTACCATTTCAAAAGCCAGGACCAAGTCACTATTTACGGTGAGGAAAACAATTCCATGCCCACGTCGATTCAAAATAATTTTAGTTATAAAAATTTTTACACCTTATACCTTCATGTCAATGTTGCCTTTTAAATTGATGATGGTAACATTATTCAGTCTGTTTTCGAGTTGTAGAACAAATGCCCCGAACACCTTGCAATCGGAATCCTTTGTAATTGTATACGGCGATACTCATCGCGATACCAACTACAAATGGGCTAATTACCTCTTTAGTCATCTAAAAAAAAGAAGTGTTGGCGGTCCGAAAATCAGTATTGCAAACGAGGCAACCGCCTTGGCAACGGGAGCATTTATACTGCAAATAGACATACAACCCGAGCATACCCACAGTTACGAAATTGTACGAGCGCCAAACAAACTCCAATTGATTGCCCGTTCAGAAGCCACAGCGCTTTGGTTGATTTACGAGCTTATCGAAAGGATTGGCGAAGATAATCCCAGTGTAGACATTGCCGACCTTCCCCCTGCTACGCTTACTTTTAGCAGTTCCAAAAAAGACTTCGATTTTGATTATCGCGAAGCCTTTTTATCACCCAACACCCATGTTGACTATGCCCGTATACTCGGAAACAACTCCATCGATGCCGATTGGGGAATATGGGGACACCAACTAGCCCAAATCGTCGACCGCGAGGATTCCAGTATTTGGGCAGAAGTAAACGGTAAAAAAACAAACGAACAACTTTGTTTTAGCGCTACTTCGCTGTACTTACAAATCAAAGCGCATATCATCGATCAGCACGGGGATGCACCTACGCTTCATTTTATGATTGCTCCAAACGACAATGATTTGGTGTGCACTTGTTCGTCTTGTCAACGCGCGAAAAACACCAGTACCAACGCTGCAGCTGCCGTATCGCTATTGATCAATCGACTGGCAAAAGATTTTCCAACGGCCCGGTTTTATATGTTGGCCTATAGAAGTACCCAAACAGCTGCTGACATACCACTGGAAAAAAACGTAGGCGTATTTATCAGTACCATCGACCTGCCAAAAGGGCAAAAATTCGATGAAAACAGCGGCCCGTTTAAAGCCTTTAAACAATCGCTAAATCGTTGGAAAAAGCAAACCAACGCCATTTATCTGTGGGATTACGCCGCCAATTTTGACGACTACCTCACTCCTATTCCCGTTTTAACGGGATTTCAAGAACAGCTTAAAACATTCAAATCCCTAGGTATAAAAGGAATATTTGTCAATGCCAGCGGATATGATTACGCCCCTTTTGACGATGTAAAAACCTATGTGTTATCCGCGCTGATGAAGGACGTCAATAGCGATGTTCCCGAATTGATTTCACGTTATTTTAAACGATTTTATCCCATGAACCACCAACTCTTAGAATCGTTTTATACCCAACTCGAAGGCGAGTTTCAAAAAAAAAGCAGGGACTATCCCCTATATGCCGACTTTGAGACCGCTCGGCAAAGTTATTTCGACCCAGCAGCATTTATCCCTTTCTACAACGCCTTAAACCGTAGTTTGTCAAAGACGAAAAATCCCGAAAGAGAAAAGTTAGAAAAGCTCTATACCGCTCTAAGTTTTACCAAACTACAACTCGATTATAATAGCGGTTTTCAACCGGGTGGGGCATTGGTCAAAATCGACAACCAAATTGCCGTTAGCACTACAAGTCGACAAAACGTCTCTTTTCTCAGAAAAACAGCGCAAAAACACCGGATTAAAAATTATAGCGAACGCCACGATTTGGATACTTATCTCAACCAATGGCAACAATGGATGGACGTATCCTATGCCGAAAATCGACTTACAACGGCTGATTTACGGATAAAAAACGCCGAGTTAAACGCATTGGCAGATGGTAAACTCGGTTTTAATCACGATTTTTTAATGGGATGGGTTATAGTCAACAAAGATTTAAACCTTGCTATAAAACAATTACCAACTACTGCATCAACTGTAGTATTGCGCTTCTTAAATGATTCGACGCATCACATTTACCCGCCAAGGGAAGTCTGTATCACTGATTTCAATGCTGCCACAGTACTTTATCCGACAACGATTACGGAGGAGAAAACGCTGACGACCTACCGATTCCACATCCCAGAACATCAACCAAATACCGCCCTAAACATACAAATCATCAACCATATCAAGCCAAAAAGTCAATGGGCTTGTGATGAAATTCAATTCTTAAAAAATTAACCCATGAAAAAATCAATCTATATAAGCTGCATATTGCTATGTATCGCGTCGTCTTGCACGGATTTATCAAACCAAAAAACCCGTATAGAAATTGAAGACAATGAACGTCATTATTCCCCTGTACGCTTCGAACAGGAATTGGAAATCGTCTATAAAATTAAAAACACCGGAAGCGCGCCCTTAGTCATCGATGAAGTGTTCACTTCTTGCAGTTGTATAACAGTAGAAAACAGTTCAACCAAAATGATTCCGGAAGGCCAGGAAGGTTTTATCTTTCTAAGCTATACCGCCAATTCAACGGTGGGTTATGCCAAACATTTTATTTCGCTTTATGGCAACTTTGAAGACAGTGATTGTCAAGAATTGATTTTCGACATCCATATCGTCCCCCCTCATCTATACACCAAAGATTACGAAGATGTATTTAGGGAGGAAAACTTAAAAAATGGGGCTGTAAAAAAACTCGTAGATGGCGATGAGACCAGCAAAGGGTATTATGTCGATGAATAGTATCAAAACATCGGTTTTTAAAGTTCAAACTTTAACACTTCCCTGTATATCAAAACAATACCGATTAATTTTTTTTTATTATATTTAAATCCTCCCAGATTTGGATGATGTTTTTTTGTTACTCTTCTATAATATTTTGAGCCGGCAGAGTAAATTAAAACTGCGCTATACTGCTTATTATCATATAAAGATTAATTTAAAAAAACTGGTATTATGATTTTTAAAAACCATAAAAAATATGGAGACAATTATCCTTTTAACTCCAAAAACTACCCGCTTAGCAAAGAGTTAAAAAATTATTCCGCTAGAAAGTTAGGTCGGGCATTTTTCTCCGATGGAAATGTAAAAGACCTCGGAATGCCGATAATTTATGATTCCGTTCAAATTTTTGACCACTCCAATATAGGTATAAGCAATACACCTATGTATTACAAGTTTTATGAAATAAAACTCGTCATCTATACCTTAGATAATTATGATGATTTACTTGATAAATACCCTAAAGCGGATTTAGATTTTGATGAAATCTGTGTTTTTTTCTGTGTACAAGAGCAAGAAGTAATCACGAAAGTAAAATTGGGAGACAGTTTACAGAAATATTCCCGCTTTAAAAGCGTACAAGATACGGCCTCCTTTTCATTCACTGTTCCTCTAAAAAAAATACAAGAAAAAACAATTACTACCCAAAGCATACTCGATTTCTTAAGTGTGGATCAAGCGCTCTTTCCTTCAAACCTTATACAGAATTATAAAACGATTGCACTAGATGAAGTATACTTTTTAGATCAGAATGACCAAATTCTCGTCCAAAAATTTGACCCACACCTGGGACTGCCCGTCTCCCCAATCTTATATGGAGAACAGCTAAAAATACGTGTTACAGGTAAACAGATTCCCGAAAACACCGCGGTATCAATAAAATTACTAGCGAAGACCGATCGACTTTTAGAAGGAATCGAAAAGCTGGAATGGACTGTAAAATTCCAAGATAATATAGCCGAAACACCCTATTTCATTATTCCCTTATACTGGTTTGACGAGCAAATTCTAAAATACAATTACCCTCAAAAAACGCGCCAGGCCATAGATTTCCAGCCAAAAGCCTTTACAACCACTTTTAAAGAAAGTCCTCCCATATTTTCTATCGAAGTCCGTTATGACAAAACCCAAAAACTGTTCCCCAAAAAACAACACCTCTTAATTCCCAACAGCTATCGCAGAAATTATGAGGAATTTATTGGGCGGTTTCAAAACAAGAACGCCACGACTTACGAAGATTATTATATTGCCCTAAATCCCGAAATTGAGAAACTGGTTGATAATTTTATCGATTATATCTATCACTTCGACGACGAAGTATATAAATATTTGACGTATACAACTCATCGGATCGATCAAACCAAACACGGCCAACGCGAATACAAAAACCTCGTTAGAAGAGTCGAAACAGTGGCCAGTGACTTGTGGAAAAAGGCATTGATCCCATTTGCTAAAAATGATTTACAGCACTACGATGACCGCCCGTTATATTGGGCGAGACTAAAGATGCAGTCGCAACTCAAACGTTTACCCCTTTTTAAAGAAGACATCGATTTTGAAAAATCGCAGCTAATAAAAGGCTCAAAACTCGACGAAATCATCACCTTATTTGAAGAGAAAAGCAGGAATTACACCAATATCGATTTTGGTTCTACCCCTTTGAAAAAAATCTTAATTACCGGATTTGACCCCTTCTATTTAAACTCCATTGAACAGTCAGCCGACCAAAACATCGAGCAATCCAATCCATCGGGCTGTGTCGCTTTATATCTAGAGGCCAATGGATTGCAATATTCCAAAATACAAACAATGCTTGTTCCCGTGCGCTTTACCGATTTTGACAATTCTCAAAACCCACAGCGGGGACAAGGAACTGGAATTATAGAAAAATACATCCAGCCGTGGATTAAGAAAGTCGATATGATAATCACCATTAGTCAAGGAAATCCCAACGCATACAATCTCGATGTATTTTCAACGGTTAGAAGAGGAGCACTAAGCGACAATATGAATTTCACAAGAGTAAACAAAAGCAAATGCCTGGCCCAATCAGCTCCCGAAACGCTCGTTAGCACCATTCCAGACAGCCTCACTAAAGCCCCTTCCAAAGCGCTCTTTTTTGGTTTATATTACCTTCATGCCAGATCTTATACGGCTACTAAAGAAAACTACCCTACACATCGCATCGATGAAGGCCCGGGAGGTAATTTTTTATCCAACGAAATTTTTTACCGCGTAGCAAAATTGCGTAATGAAAACAATCCCACCTTGGAAACCGGCCATTTTCACGTTCCTCCGTTGCAAATAGACAATAAAAAATTTAGTCCAAAAGATACGACAGACCTTATTAATAATGTTATACAAGCCTTTGAGGCTTCTGGATTATAAATGTACTTTGAACCCGATTGCGCGATTGTTATATGTTCATAACCAAAATTTTACCGTGTTGTCCTGAGCAGAAAAATCACGATACAGCCACCAAACTAAAATCACTCACTTATGAAACCAACCCATTTACTCTTTATCATCTTTTTTTACTCCGTTTCGACTTTTTCTCAACCACAATACATTTATTACACACTCCTTAAATTCAGATTAGAAAGCGCGAACGATACCGTCACTTTGGCGCACCTAAAAAACTTAGATGTTAAATTCTACCTGTCCAATTTTACTAAGAGAAAATACCCTCCTACCGTGAAATACGATGTGTCAATTAAAGAATTCACCTTTTATTCTACCTTTTATCCAAGTGACCAGCCCAGCTTATATATCTTCTCCAAAAAGAATACCGTTAAAATTAGCATGCCCTTACATCTTGGTTTATTACATAGCAAACCAAAATCAATGTCGATAAAACCATTGATTAAGCTGCAAAGCGCTTTTTATGATTTTGGTCAAAATCGGCATTTTAAATCGTTTTTTTACGAGTTCAACCCATCCTGTCAATATACAAAAGAAGGTTACCCTACTTTTTATTTTGACTTACCCAAAAAAGAGCCCGTAAAAATCGATAAAAAACCAATAGATTTTACAGAAATCACCGTCAACACCGACCCATTTACAATACAACATCTCTTTTAATACAAACAACAAGATGAAAAAACTCTTATCCTTAGCTTTCCACATTATAGGCTTTTTTACTGCCCTAGCCCAACCCAATGCGTTGAAATATGTCGAATATGAATTTGCTATTGTTAAAGATCAATACACCCATACCACATATAGTTTAGAAAAATTAAGAGACGAAAAAACAGATCTGCGATTCTACACCAAAGGCGGTAAATTCGATCGAATAACTTATACCCATAACAACGACAGATTCACTTTTAACAGCTTTAGTGTGCTTGATTCCATTTTGCTGTATGTGGCCTATTCGAATACTAGGATTATGAAAGTGCAGTTGCCCACTTTTATTCAAAATGAACAAGAATTCAAGAAAACCCTAGCCATGCCAATACCCTTTTATACAAGTGGCAAAAGCAACGCTTACAACCTCAATATTCCCATCGTTAGATTTCTAGTTCTTAATAACAACAGCTGTATGTATACGCAAAGAGGTCATGAACTCTTTAAATTTAAATTGGAATACAAAGAAATCAATTCCGAAGAAATGGACTTAGATAGTTTAAAGGAAATAACACTGAAAATAGAATGATAAAGGATATTTTATTGTTACTCTCCTATAACGTTTTGAGCCGGCAGAGTAAATTAAAACTGCGCTATACGGCTTATTACCATATAAAGATTAATTTAAAAAACAGCTATTATGATTTCTAAAAACCATAGAAAAGATGGAGACCGTTCTTCTTTTAACTCCAAAAACTACCCGCTCCGCAAAGAGTTAAAAAATTATTCAACTAAAAAGTTAGATCGGGCATTTTTCTCCGATGAAAATGTAAAAGACCTCAGGAGGCCCTTACTTTATAATCGCATTCCGCTTTTTGACAACTCGGATTTAGATATTAGCGTAGTCCTTATTAATAGTGTTATACAAGCCTTAGAGGTTTCTGGATTATAAATGTACTTTGAACCCTATTGCGCGATTGTTATATGTTCATAACGCCAATTCTACCGTGTTGTCTTGAACAGAAAAATTACGATACAGCCACCAAACTAAAATCACTCACTTATGAAACCAACCCATTTACTCTTTATCATCTTTTTTTACTCCGTTTCGACTTTTTCTCAACCACAATACATTTATTACACACTCCTTAAATTCAGATTAGAAAGCGCGAACGATACCGTCACTTTGGCGCACCTAAAAAACTTAGATGTTAAATTCTTCCTGTCCAATTTTATTAAGAGAAAATACCCTCCTACCGTGAAATACGATGTATCAAATAAAGAATTCACCTTTTATTCTACGTTTCATTCTACGTTTTATTCAAAAGACCAGCCCATCTTATATATCTTCTCCAAAAAGGATACCGTTAAAATTAGCATGCCCTTACATCTTGGTTTGTTACATAGCATCCCAAATTCAATGTCGATAAAACCATTGATTAAGCTGCAAAGCGCTTTTTATGATTTTGGTCAAAATCGGCTTTTTACATCGTTTTTTTACGAGTTCAACCCATCCTGTCAATATACAAAAGACGGTTACCCTACTTTTTATTTTGACTTACCCGAAAAAGAGCCCGTAAAAATCGATAAAAAACCAATAGATTTTACAGAAATCACCGTCAACACCGACCCATTTACAATACAACATCTCTTTTAATACAAACAACAAGATGAAAAAACTCTTATTCTTAGCTTTCCACATTATAGGCTTTTTTACTGCCCTAGCCCAACCCAACGCGTTGAAATATGTCGAATATGAATTTGCTATTGTTGAAGATCAAGACACCCATACCGCATATAGTTTAGAAAAGTTAAAAGACGAAAAAACAGAACTGCGATTCTACGCCAAAGGCGGTAAATTCAATCGAATAATTTATAGTAAAAATGACAATAAATTCACTTTTTTCAGCTTTAGTTTACTTGATTCCGTAACGCTTTTTGTCGCCTATTCGAATACTAGGATTATAAAAGTGCAGTTGCCCACTTTTATTCAAAATGAACAAGAATTCAAGAAAACCCTAGACATGCCAATACCCTTTTATACAAGTGGCAAAAGCAACGCTTACAACCTCAATATTCCCATCGTTAGATTTCTAGTTCTTAACAACTACAGTTGTATGTATTCGCTAAGACTTCATGAACTCTTTAAATTTAAATTGGAATACAAAGAAATCAATTCCGAAGAAATGGACTTAGATAGTTTAAAGGAAATAACACTACAAATCGAATGATAAAGGATGTTTTATTGTTACTCTCCTATAACGTTTTGAGCCGGCAGAGTAAATTAAAACTGCGCTATACGGCTTATTACCATATAAAGATTAATTTAAAAAACAGCTATTATGATTTCTAAAAACCATAGAAAAGATGGAGACCGTTCTTCTTTTAACTCCAAAAACTACCCGCTCCGCAAAGAGTTAAAAAATTATTCAACTAAAAAGTTAGATCGGGCATTTTAATCCGATGAAAATGTAAAAGACCTCAGGAGGCCCTTACTTTATAATCGCATTCCGCTTTTTGACAACTCGGATTTAGATATTAGCTTAGTCCTTATTAATAATGTTATACAAGCCTTGAAGGTTTCTGGATTATAAATGTACTTTGAACCCTATTGCGCGATTGTTATATGTTTATAACGACAATTTTACCGTGTTGTCCTGAGCAGAAAAATCACGATACAACCACCAAACTAAAACCACTCACTTATGAAACCAACCCATTTACTCTTTATCATCTTTTTTTACTCCGTTTCGACTTTTTCTCAACCACAATACGTTTATTACTCACTCCTTAAATTCAGATTAGAAAGCGCGAACGATACCGTCACTTTGGCGCACCTAAAAAACTTAGATGTTAAATTCTTCCTGTCAGATTTTAATATGAGAAACTACCCTCCTATCTTGAAATACGATGAGTCAAATAAAGAATTCACCTTTTATGCTACGTTTCATTCACAAGACCAGCCCAGCTTATATATTTTTTCCAAAAAGGATACCGTCAAATTAAGCATGCTCCTAATTCGGGGTCCACTATTTAACGAGCCACGATCAATGTCGATAAAACCATTGATTAAGCTGCAAAACGCTTTTTATGATTTTGAACAAAATCGACTTTTTAAAAAGTATTTTTACCAGATGAACCGAACCTGTCAATATACAAAAGACGGTTACCCTACTTTTTATTTTGACTTACCCGAAAAAGAGCCCGTAAAAATCGATAAAGAACTAAGAGTTTTCACAGAAATCACCGTCGAAACCGATCCATTTACAATACAACATCTCTTTTAATACAAATAACAAGATGAAAAAACTCTTATCCTTAGCTTTCCACATTATAGGCTTTTTTACTGCCCTAGCCCAACCCAATGCGTTGAAATATGTCGAATATGAATTTGCTATTGTTAAAGATCAATACACCCATACCACATATAGTATAGAAAAATTAAGAGACGAAAAAACAGATCTGCGATTCTACGCCAAAGGCGGTAAATTCTATCGAATAATTTATAGTAAAAATGACAATAAATTCACTTTTTTCAGCTTTAGTGTGCTTGATTCCATTTTGCTGTATGTGGCCTATTCGAATACTAGGATTATAAAAGTGCAGTTGCCCACTTTTATTCAAAATGAACAAGAATTCAAGAAAATCCTAGACATGCCAATACCCTTTTATACAAGTGGCAAAAGCAACGCTTACAACCTCAATATTCCCATCGTTCGATTTCTAGTTCTTAATAACAACAGCTGTATGTATACGCAAAGAGGTCATGAACTCTTTAATTTTAAATATATATTGGATTACAAAGAAATCAATTCCGAGGAAATGGACTTAGATAGTTTAAAGGAAATAACACTGAAAATCGAATGATAAAGGATATTTTTTAGTTAAAAGAGATCATTCACGTTTTTTATTGTAAATTGTATGCTAGGCGCATGATTATTAACGTGCATTACAGCCACAGAACCGTTTAATTAACCCATTTACAAAGCGATATGGATACTTCAAGTTTGTTTGATATAAAGGATAAAACAGCCATCATAACCGGTGGCGCTGCTGGAATAGGAAAAGCGAGTTGCCAGATATTGGCTGCCTTTGGAGCACAGGTAGTCGTATCGGACTACGACTTGGAAGCGGCGGAAGAAACCGCTGCCGAAATCCGGAAAAGCGGTGGAAAAGCCACGGCCTTTCGCTGCGATGTAACCAAGGATGAAGACCTCGTTGCCCTGGTAGATAACACCATCTCCCACTTTGGGGGGATTCATATTTTGGTCAATAATGCCGGCGGCGGCGGCGGTGGAAAAGAGAGTCCCGATCAAATTGAGGTTGCACAGTTTAAAAAAGTTTTTGAACTCAATGTATTTAGTATATGGAGGCTTTGCCAATTAGTAGCTCCGCACATGAGAGCGGCAGGATACGGCAGCATCGTCAACATCTCCTCGATGGCCTCAATCAACAGCAGTCCGGCCATCAGCGCGTACGCCTCGTCCAAAGCGGCAGTAAATCACTTAACCCGCAACATCGCCTTTGATTACGGACCAGAAATACGGGTAAATGCCATCGGACCAGGCGCGGTAAGAACCCATGCATTGAGTACGGTATTAACTCCTGAAATAGAAAAGACCATGCTTAAACACACTCCCTTAGCACGGCTGGGTGAACCCCAAGACATTGCAGGAGCCGTTTTGTATTTTGCCGCACCGATTTCCAGTTGGACCAGTGGGCAGGTTTTATTTGTCAATGGAGGTGGTGTGCAAACCTTGAATTGATTTTATCCCCGTAATAAATGCTTACTAACACCCCCTTAAAACACCTTATAAGAACTGATGTATCCCTTTAACGATTTTGAAATACAAGCCTCTGACCGCATATCACAGGCTTTTTTGACCCGAAAAATCACTACTTTTTATCGGGCCATCGAGTTTATTAAAAATTTGGAGTACGGAAGAAATTTGGACAAAACCGATTTAAGTACGGTTTTTTCGGATAACTGTGGTACTTGCAGTACCAAACACGCCGTATTAAAACAATTGGCTGCGGAGCACCACTTAGAAAACATCCAACTCACTCTGGGAATCTTTAAAATGACTGCCGTAAACACGCCCAAAGTACTTCCGGTATTGTCGAAATACCGCTTGGAATACTTACCCGAAGCCCATACTTATCTTAAATACCGTGCCCAAATCTACGACTTCACCTTCCCCAGCTCTACTGCTTCCGATTTTGAAAGCGAGCTGCTCTTTGAAATAGAAATTCAACCCCACCAGATCAACCGCCATAAAATCGATTTACACCGCATTTTTTTGGAGGATTGGCTGTCGGAAAACGCCGATATCACGTATTCTTTAGAAGAACTGTGGCATATACGCGAAGCCTGTATAGCCCAATTATCCCTTTAGCCATCGGTCGTCTTTTTCCATAAAAAAAAGCGACGTCAAGAGACTTCGCTTTTTTATTACTCGATTAAAGGACGGTATACCGCCCTTTTGATTCTTGCGAATCACACAATTTAAAAATATGAGTATTCCAATTCCGACACTTGCTAAGAAGTGGCGTATTTGGTTTTCTTGTCAGAAGTATAATGTTTAACGAGGTAAATGATACTGCCTAAAAAAGGTAAGGCAAGAAGAACAACCGTCCAATAAGTCTCTTTGTTTTTCTTAAGCTCGCTCTTGTACAATATGCTTAATGCCCATATCAAAGAGATCGCATACCATAATGATCCAAAAAACACTTGCTGTTGTGACACTACTGTTTCCATAAGTTTTTACGTTATTAAGTTAGCTTGTTTAACTATTGTTTTGTCTGTCACAAAGATACCTAAGATTTGCGCTTAATACGATTCCTGAATATTAAAGGTTTGTTATTAAATAGTTACCCATTTAAGTGTATTAGTGAGATTTTACTTACAAAGAAACGTTTTGCAGTTCCAAAATTACGAAATTCGCAATTTTTAACGATGCGCTCTGCGGCTAATTGAGCTTTTTCCGGGCTTTGGTTTAAAAATGACATTTTGGGCTATTTAAGCCTTGTACGCCCATTCCCATCGGTTTTCGTCCTGATCTACGATTTTTTCACTGTCCGGTATAAACAAAAAATCCGCACCAAAATGGGTGCGGATTTGTATTGGAATGTACTATATCTTATCTTGAATAATTGGGTGCTTCTTTGGTAATCGTCACATTATGCGGGTGACTTTCACCTATACCCGAAGCGGTTAAGCGGATAAAACGGGAAGTCTTTTGAAGTGTTTTCACATCTTTAGCACCGCAATACCCCATACCAGCGCGCAGGCCACCGATGAATTGTTGCATGCTTTCATCCAATTCTCCTTTATAGGGAACACGTCCTACGATTCCTTCGGGAACCAGTTTTTTCACATCGTCTTCGACATCTTGGAAATAACGGTCTTTAGAACCTTCTTTCATCGCTTCTACCGACCCCATACCGCGGTATGATTTGAATTTTCTACCTTCGAATATGATGGTTTCTCCGGGAGATTCCTTAGTACCTGCCAACATCGATCCCAACATCACACAGTCAGCACCTGCAGCCAAAGCCTTAGGGATGTCGCCTGTATAACGGATTCCGCCGTCGCCGATAACGGGAATACCCGTTCCTTCCAAAGCTGCAGCAACTTCTAAAATAGCCGAGAACTGTGGAAAACCAACCCCAGCAACCACGCGTGTTGTACAGATTGATCCCGGTCCAATACCCACTTTTACCGCATCGGCCCCATTCTCAACTAGAAACAAAGCCGCTTCTGGCGTTGCGATGTTACCAACTACTACGTCGATTTCTGGAAAATTGCTTTTCACCTCTTTTAACACGCTGATCACCCCTTTTGAATGTCCGTGTGCCGTATCGATAATCAAGGCATCTACCCCAGCAGCAACTAGTGCAGCGGCACGCTCTACAGCATCGGCTGTTACTCCTAATGCAGCAGCCACGCGCAAGCGACCAAATTTGTCTTTATTGGCGTTGGGCTTTTGGGTGAGCTTGGTAATATCTCTAAAAGTAATTAGTCCCACCAACTGATTGGACTTATTGACTACGGGAAGTTTTTCGATTTTGTTTTCTTGAAGTATGCCTTCGGCTTCGGGTAAAGTAGTTCCCTCTGCGGCAGTAACTATATTTTCTTTGGTCATCACCTCCAAAATAGAGCGCTCGTTGATCTTTTCGAAACGAAGGTCTCTATTGGTCACGATGCCCTTTAATACGCGATTTTCATCAACTACAGGAATACCGCCTATGCTGTATTCTGCCATGGCTCTTTTCGCATCCCCAACATTGGCAGACAAGGGTAAAGTTACCGGGTCGATAATCATACCGGACTCCGCTCGTTTTACCTTGCGCACCTCCGTGGCTTGTTGTTCGATAGTCATGTTTTTATGCAAAACACCGATACCACCCTCACGAGCCATAGCAATAGCCATAGCGCTTTCGGTCACGGTATCCATAGCAGCAGAAACTATAGGTACGTTTAACGTAATGTTTTTGGAAAATTTTGATTTGATACTTACCTCTCTGGGTAAGATTTCTGAGTAACTTGGAATCAACAATACATCGTCGTATGTCAATCCTTCTCCTATGATTTTGGCTGTATGTGCTTTCATTGCAATTTGTAGTTGAATTGCACGCAAATTTAGCCTTTTAAAATCAAATAAAAAAGATTAATGATAAAAATTAAATATTTTTAACGCTTCGTTGTAAGAACTCTCAAATGACATGGCACTCAGGTTGGTATCGACTTTGTTTGCGGTAAAATAACTCAGCATTTTTTCGGTGGGCATATTACCGGTCAAATCGTCCTTGGCCATCGGACAACCACCATACCCCTTAATAGCACCGTCAAATCGATGGCAGCCCGCCTTGTATGCCGCATCTATTTTTTCAAACCAACGGTCGGGGGTGGTGTGTAAATGTGCACCAAATTCTATATGGGGGTATTTCGGAATCAAATTCGAAAACAAATAATCAATCACCTCTGGCGTAGAACTGCCTACGGTATCGGATAACGACAGAATTTTTACGCCCATATTGGCCAGTTTCTCCGTCCACTCTCCCACGATATCCACATTCCAAGGATCGCCATACGGATTTCCAAAACCCATAGATAAATAGGCAACCACCTCTTTATCGGTTCGGTGGGCGATTTCGAGAATCTCCGCCAAAGTAACTAGAGATTCCGCAATGGTTTTATGGGTGTTTCGCATCTGAAAATTCTCGGAAATCGAAAAGGGAAACCCCAAATATCGGATTTCTCGATGCTCCGAAGCCAATTCCGCACCCCGGGTATTGGCAATGATCGCCAATAGTTTACTCTGGGTTTTGGACAAATCCAATTGCGCCAATAATTCGGCCGTATCCTGCATCTGCGGAATCGCCTTTGCAGACACAAAACTACCGAAATCGATGGTGTCAAACCCAACCCGTAATAGGGATTGTATGTACTGCACCTTCTTTTCAGTGGGAATAAACATCTTTATGCCTTGCATCGCATCGCGGGGGCATTCTATTATTTTGACTGGCTTCATAAGGCTTCAAAGATATAGGAAAGTTATTCTTTTGCAAAGCGAAATCGATAAAAATAGCGGAGCTGCCGATTCGAGGATTTGTGTTTTTGCGGATTCGTTGATTCGAGGATTTATGTTTGTTGCGGATTCGTTGATTCGAGGATTTGTTTATTCGCCTAGTGATGTAAAGCAGTTCAATTTGTGAATAAAGGATGGAGCCCTTTAAAGTTTTCTGCAATCCTAAGTCTATTCGAGGATTTGTGTTTGTTGCGGATTCGTTGATTCGCAGATTTGTTTATTCGCCTAGTGACGTAAAGCAGTTCAGTTTCTGAATAAAGAATGAAGTCCTTTTTTATTTTCTGCAAAACTTCGCTGGTGCCAGCGTCACGCTGGTACCTATTTGTATTGTTGCGGATTCGTTGATTCGAGGATTTATGTATTTGCGGATTCGTTGATTCGAGGATTTGTTTATTCGCCTAGTGACGTAAAGCAGTTCAGTTTCTGAATAAAGAATGAAGTCCTTTATAGTTTTCTGCAAAACTTCGCTGGTGCCAGCGTCACGTTGGTACCCATTTGTATTGTTGGCTTATTCGTTGATTCGAGGATTTGTGTTTGTTGCGGATTCGTTGATTCGAGGATTTGTTTATTCGCTTAGTGATGTAAAGCAGTTCAGTTTCTGAATAAAGAATGAAGTTCTTTTTTATAGTTTCCTGCAATCCTAAGCGGATTAGCGAGTAAACGAATTGACCTTAAATCAGTATATAAATACCCAAGCCGGTAAAAACGACGATTTGCATCCACTTTAAAAAGGAGTTAAAAGTCCGATTGCTCTTTAATACATCGGTTAATTGGGAGGCGATGATGCTAACCGTGGTAAAGACCACGAGGGTTTGAGTGATAAAGACCAAGCCCAGTGTAAACACCTGCACTTTGATATTGCCTGCATTTTCGGAGATAAAAGTCGGAAATAGCGCCAAGAAAAACATCATCACTTTGGGGTTCATGATGTTCATCAACAAGCCTTGACGCACAAATCCCATAAAGGATTTTTCGGCGGCTTGCTGATCTTCGCGTACCAGTATATCGGCGGTATTATATACCTTATACGAGAGCCAAAACAAATAACAGGCCCCCATGATTTTAACCGCGGTAAAAATCAATTCCGAACCGATAATCAGTCCCGACACTCCAAAGGCGAACAGCGACAAGTGGAAGAGCAATCCGCCAATCTGACCCAAGGTCGTCGCTATACCGTATTTGCTGCCTCGGGTAATACTCTGAGAAAGCACGTATAAGATATCCGGTCCCGGTGTGAGAATCAAAACCAAACTGGTAATAAAAAAAGTGAGTAAAACTTCTGACGACATAGTTATTGATTCGCTTTAGCTAACAAGGCCTTATTGATCGATTTGATCAAGGCCGGTCCTTCATAGATGAATCCGGTATACAACTGAACTAAACTCGCACCAGCGTCTAATTTTTCCAAGGCATCCTCGGCCGTATGAATACCGCCAACACCGATAATCGGAAAAGAGCGGTTGCTCTTATCCGCTAAGAAACGGATCACCTCTGTACTTCTTTTAGCCAAGGGTTTTCCGCTTAATCCCCCCATTTCAGACTGGGCAGGCGAAAGCAAATGATCTCGAGAAATCGTGGTATTGGTCGCGATCACACCGGCAATTTTGGTTTCATCGACAATTTCGATGATGTCCAACAATTGGTCGTCGGTCAAATCGGGTGCAATTTTTAACAATATGGGTTTGGGTGTGGCTTTTTGCGCGTTTTTTAACTGCAAAGCATGCAACAAAGCCTTTAAAGGCTCCTTGTCTTGCAAAGCTCTTAAGTTGGGTGTGTTGGGAGAGCTCACGTTGACAACAAAATAATCGACATGATCAAACAGGGCCTCAAAGCAAATTTCGTAATCGCCGATTGCATCTTCGTTTGCAGTCAATTTGTTCTTTCCGATATTCCCCCCGATCAAAGTGCCCTTATTCTTTTTTAAACGGCTTACCGCAGCATCCACTCCGCCATTGTTAAAGCCCATGCGGTTGATGATTCCCTGATCCAATTTTAATCGAAACAACCTTTTCTTCGGATTTCCATCTTGTGCCTTAGGCGTCAGTGTTCCAATTTCTATAAACCCAAACCCGAAGTTCTCCAATTCGGAAAACATCGCCGCATCCTTGTCCAATCCAGCGGCTAAACCCACGGGATTTTTGAATGTCAATCCAAAAACCTCACGCGCCAAGCGCGGATCATTTACCTGACACTGGCTGCGAATCAAAGCCGAAACTCCCGGTATCTTATTCATCCAGCGCATCGAAAAAAAGGTGAAATGATGTACTTTTTCAGGATCAAATCTAAAGAGTATCGGACGAATAAGGCTTTTGTACATGATAGTGCGGTTTGTGTTGTATTTTTTTGCAAAAATAATCAAAATATAATGAGTTTTGACACTTTCCGATCAAAGAATTAATAATTGTGCTAAGCGATTTTCAGCAACCGCTTTTTGCGCCACAAAACAGCGGTCATTTATAAATGACCCTATTTTTTTCGACCATTAATCCCAAGATTAACAACTTATTAAACTTTTTTTTCATATCTTTAATCTTGGGCCTTTTACTAGTAAAGCCACTAAAATAACCTTTGAAACCAACACCATGATTACAACGCTAAGCCCCTATTTACACTTTGACGGAAATTGCGAACAAGCTTTTCGCTTTTACCACCGCATTTTTGGTGGTGAATTATCGCCGATAACGCGTTTTAAAGACTTTCCCTCCGACATTCCGCTCACCGAAGACGAGGGCAAGCGCGTCTTGCATATATTACTCCCCATAAACCCCCAAACCACCTTAATCGGCAGCGATCAATCCCTGCATTTTGACCCCGAATTAAAGATGGGCAACAACGTTTCTATAGCGATAAACGTGCCCTCCCAAAGCGAGGCCGAACGCCTTTTCAACGGCTTATCCGAAAACGGAACCATAACAACACCATTAGAAAAAACATTTTGGGGCGCTTGGTTTGGTATGTTTACCGACCAGTTTGGCATACATTGGATGATCAGTCACGACAAAAAACAATAAGAAATTGCTTTTTGAAGGAATGATTCGATTAAAATAGTCCGATATTAAATCAGACTTTCAGCCTAAAACCCGTAAAATCAAAAACTTTTGATACCTACTTTTAAAACGATTAGCCTATTGATTGGGGCTGTTTTTTTTCAGAGCAGCTATAGCCAATACCTTTCTACAGGATCCCCTTACAGCTCCGAAGAAAACAAGATACAAACCGAAGTCGGCGAAGTCATTGACGGCAAGCAAAACGGACTTTGGTGTCTTTATGAAGACCGCATACTACAACTTGAAAGCCATTATGTACATGGTTTGGCAAATGGCTTATGGATATGGTATTATCCCAACGGTGCTATTGAAACTAAGGCTACTTATCAAATGGGATATAAAAAAGGACCTCAGGTCTCTTACTTTGAAAATGGAAAGGCAGCATCGGAGGGCAATTATGAAGGTGAAGATCGAGATGCCTTATGGTGTGACTATGCTCCCAATGATGCTTCATACATCCAATCAACCTATACCAAAGGCAAGCTACACGGCAGTTACAAACACTATGATAAAAACGGCATATTAAGAGAAGAAGGTCATTTTAAAGACAATAAAAAAACAGGCGACTGGAACTACTTTGACAACAAAGCTAAAATTTATAAAACGGAGGACTTCAGTAAGTAGTAATCCTTATAAATACTCGTGTTTTATCGTTGAATTTCGGATATAATTTGATTTATATTCTGTGGATTAACATAAACCACACAATCTATTTGATTTCTATTTAAATACAGTATACCCAAGTCTGGTAAACCCTCCAAACTATAATCCCTTTGATCGTATATCAGAGAAGTGTTTTTCTTATTTAGAAAACGCTCCCTATTTAAGAAATTTCCATTGTTATTAATCAACAATAATTCCGTATCATCCAATTCCTTATCAGCTAAACAGGCAGCCAATGCATTAAAACAGGTCTTGCAAAATTTCCCCCGTTCATTAAAGACATAAATGCGTTCAATGCTTGAATCGATAACAATATTGTGTTTAGTCTCTAAAAAAGCAATTTTTTCATCTCTTTCAACCAGAGAACAAGACAGACAAAAAAACAATATCCAAATAAAATTAACCCGCTTTAAAAACCCTATAAAAAACCTTCCCATAACTATTGTTTTTTACTTCGACAAAAAGCCTATCGTTTAGCAATAACACTGTTCTTGAATCATATTCATCACTTTTAAACAACTCTTCCCCGAAAAAATTAAAATCCTTATCATAAGTCCTAATTCTAAATTCATAAGGTTCTTGGTCCCAAACCACTTTGTCATAATAGTCGTAGACGATAACACTATATTTTTGTGTTCTGCGATCATAAAGTACATCATTAATACAACTCACAAAACCCTCCTTTGCAACTTGGCTAGCGAGTTCAATAACTCCAATATGATTCAAATCGTCGTCAAAACTAAAAAGATTGTTATGGTAGTTGCTGAAAAATATATTTTTATCCAGACCCTTAACAAAATTGTAATCCGATGCTAAAACATTAATTGAATCGGGAATCTTAACAAAGAACTTTTTGAATCCCATACTCACTATAGGATTGCTGTGAAACAAACTATTAAATCGCCCTAATACATAGGCATCCTTTTGTGCTTTATAAAACAAATCAAAATCGGTTCCACTGTTTTTGATTTTGTTCCGTAAATCAGCATTCCCCAAATAATAAACAGGCACTATTAGATTATTTAAATCAAAATTTCCAATAGAATTATTGTGGAAAGGGATAAAAAAATATTCATCCTTATACGTTGCTTCTAAAGGAATATTTAAATTCAAGCTACTGAAAATCAACCCCTTTTTATTTAAAAAATCAAGCACATTACTTTTACCTTCTGTAATAAGTATGGTATCCCTATCAATTACTTTCAGATTGTTTAAAAAGCTGTTTTCATCGCTGTACTTTAAGACAACGCTATCCAAAAAATCTCCATTTTCATCATAGTACTTAATCCTATGTCCATGAAGGGGTTTGACAAAATAAATCTCATAACGCTGCGCCAGCTCGTTATACAAAACCCCTCGATTTAGGTGACTCGGGTTAAACCCTATATCAAAATTTATGATAGCTTTTTCATCCACACTTGTATTACACGAAAAAAACAGAGACACCAATACAAGCACCACTAATCTCTTTCTATCAACAAGCTGAGTAAAATCCATTCTACTAACTATATTTAAAAGGGATAATCACTTCTTTTTTATCACTTCTAAAAACATAATATATATTTTTCAAATCGAAATTAACTCGAAATTCCGAAATATATCCTTGTTCGATAAACAACTTTTTTAGTTCTTTAATATGAATATAATTGGGATCCGCTTGCCGCGTAAGCATTTGCTCTCTGGTTGGATTCATGATAATTACTACTTCTTCTGCACAATCATATCCACCATAAAAACAATAACCAACAAGGAAATTGTAAAACTGATTTAATTTAATCTGACTAGCCGTCAATTCTCCTGCAGCACCGTCAACTAAAATCTTAGATAAACTTTCCTTGTTTATAAAGAAATTCTCATAACGATCATCATCAGTTGTTTTTTCCGTTTTCTTAGGCTCTTCAAAATCAACAAATTTCTCATCTATTGAACAAGAAACTACTAGAAAAAGAAACCCTATTAAAATAAAATTTTTCATAAAATATAGTTTTAATTAATCTTCCCATTTATACGGTATTCCAAAAACAAACATTCTATTATTTAAAAGACTTAAAAAAAACCAACATATTACAATTTTAACATCTTTATTCTAAAAAAACAACTGTGACAAAACTGTAAATCGAACTAACAGACTATTTTTTTGTCGCCGTATCTTGCTGAGCGTACGTTTAATTAAAAGCGAGCCACACAAAAAAACGACAATCTTCATTATCTTTAGTAACTTTACCTAATTGCAGGTTAAATCTATTCTTACAATTTTATTTATTAACTATTTAAGAGACATAAAATGAAAAAAACATATAAAATCACTGGCATGACCTGCAACGGTTGTAGAACGAAAGTAGAAGACACCCTAAATCAGATCAAAGGTGTACAAGCAGCAGTAACCCTCGAAACTGGTGAAGCAGCATTAGAAATGAAACAAGACACCAGCACCGAAGCATTGCAAAAAGCCTTATTTGCAAAAGGCGACTATGTTATTCAAGAAATCATTACGCTTAAAGACGGTACTCAAGAAATTTTAGCTGCCGTACATGTCGATCACAAGGCTCATGAAGTCGAAGTTCCCAAGAGCATGAGTGATCATGCTGGAAAATATTTTTGTCCGATGCTGTGCGAAGGCGATAAAATATACGACACCAACGTCGGTTGTCCGATTTGCGGAATGAATCTCGAGCAAATTCCCGCAAAAAAGATCGTCAAAACCGTCTATTACTGTCCGATGTTGTGCGAAGGCGACAAGACCTACGACGAACCGGGATCCTGTCCCAAGTGCGGCATGGATTTGGTGGCCAAAACCCTGTCTATAGAACCCGAAGACACCACCTATAAAGACCTGCTTAAAAAGCTTCAAATAGCCACCCTATTCACCGTTCCCATCTTTATATTGTCCATGGGTGATATGCTGCCGGGCAATCCCGTGTCCAAAATTATTCCGCATACCGTATCCAACTACATACAACTGTTGTTTTGTCTGCCGGTGATCTACGTGACTTGGATGTTTTTTGACCGCGCCTGGACCTCGTTTAAAACGTGGAACTTAAACATGTTTAGCCTGATTGGATTGGGAACCGCAGCCGGATTTATTTTCAGCTTAGTCGCCTTGTTCTTTCCGTCGATCTTCCCCGATGACTTTCGCGGTGAACACGGAACCATCCACTTGTACTTTGAGTCGGTAGCCGTGATATTGACCTTGGTACTCGTCGGTCAAGTGATGGAGGCCAAGGCACACAGCCGAACCAGCGGAGCGATCAAAGAACTGTTAAAACTCTCTCCTACCGATGCCACCTTAGTCACCGAACAGGGCGATGAGAAAATCGATATCGAAAAAATTGAAATCGGATATAGCCTACGCGTAAAACCCGGAGAAAAAATTCCGGTCGATGGGGTCATCGTCGACGGAGAAAGCGGCATAGACGAAGCCATGATTACCGGCGAACCCATACCCATAATCAAAAAAGCCGGTGACAAAGTAATCGCCGGTACGATCAACGGCAATCAAAGCTTTGTCATGCAGGCCGAAAAAGTCGGCAGCGATACCCTATTGGCCAAAATCATTGAAATGGTCAATACCGCCAGCCGCTCGCGAGCACCCATACAAAAACTAGCCGATAAGGTAGCCAAATACTTTGTGCCCACCGTAATCGCCATTGCCCTAATCACCTTTGGCATTTGGTACATCTGGGGTCCAGAACCCAAAATGGTCTACGCCTTTGTCAATGCGCTTGCCGTGTTGATCATCGCTTGTCCCTGTGCCCTCGGTTTAGCCACGCCCATGTCCATCATGGTCGGTATTGGCAAGGGCGCACAAAACGGTATTTTGATCAAAAATGCCGAAGCACTGGAAATCAGCAACAAGATCAATGTGTTGATCACGGATAAAACGGGAACCCTCACCGAGGGCAAACCCTCTATCGAAAAAATAGTTTCGACATCCGAAACCTATACCGAAAGCGAGCTCTTACAACTAACCGCATCCTTAAATCAAAATAGCGAACACCCGCTAGCCCTTTCCTTTACCAAAAAGGCCAAGGATGAAGCCGTGTCGCTCATACCGGTTAAAATGTTTATCTCCCTAACGGGCAAAGGCATACAAGGCCTGGTACAAGGCAAGAAAATATCCTTGGGCAACACCGCGTTAATGCAAGAAGTTCAGGCCGTTGTAAATCCCAAAATGGCCTCGGAAGTCCATGCGCAACAAAGCCTTGGAAAAACCGTTTCCTATATTGCCGAAGGTGCCGAAATACTGGGCTATGTAGTCTTATACGACAAGATTAAACCGTCGAGTAAAAAAGCGATTCAAGACCTGCAAAACCGAGGAATCGAGGTCATCATGATCACGGGCGACAACAAAAACACCGCCCTGGCCGTAGCCGATGAATTGGGCATACAAAACTTCTTTGCCGAAGCCCTGCCTCAAGATAAATTAGCCGAGATTAAAAAACTGCAAGACAGCGGAAAAATCGTCGCCATGGCCGGTGACGGTATCAACGACGCCCCTGCCTTAGCACAGGCCAATATCGGTATTTCAATGGGAACCGGAACCGATGTCGCTATTGAGAGCTCGGAAATCACCTTGCTAAAAGGCGATTTAGGAGGCATTCCTCAGGCTATTCAACTCAGCCATTCCGTAATGAAAAACATCAAGCAAAACCTGTTTTTTGCCTTTTTCTACAACACGGTGGGCATACCGATTGCCGCTGGAATACTCTATCCCGTTTTCGGTTTGGTATTGTCGCCGATGATTGCCGCCTTGGCCATGAGTTTTAGTTCCGTATCGGTAATCCTTAACTCCCTGCGCCTCAGAAGTACAAAATTGTAATTCCACAGCCAAAAAGGCTACGCATAAAACGGCTTGCTCCTCCATACGAGGAGCAAGCTTTGCTTTTAAACCAAGGCCAAACCACCATAAAATTACTCCGATACCAAGCACGCGGAGCCACTACAGTCTAGGACAGCTATCTCCTTGTAGTAAAAACCCCTGCAGCATTTAACAACTTCCCCGCAGGAGGACTAATTCTTTAGGTCAATCCGTTTTTTTTGAACTAAAAATTGGTTATTTTAGCGCCCTTAATCAATTTGTTACACAACGATCATGAAACACGTTACTCTAAACCACATACACGAAGCACTCGGAGCAAAAATGGTTCCTTTTGCCGGATTCTCTATGCCCGTTCAATACGAAGGCGTAAACATTGAACACGAAACCATCCGCAACGGTGTGGGAGTATTTGATGTGTCACACATGGGATTGTTTAAAATATCCGGTCCTCATGCCTTGGCATTAGTACAAAAAGTAACTTCCAACGACGCTTCGGTATTGACCGACGGAAAAGCACAGTACTGCTATTTCCCCAATGAACAAGGCGGCGTAATCGATGATATCATTACCTATAAAGTGCATGACGAAGAATATTTGATGGTAGTCAATGCCTCAAATATCGATAAAGACTGGAACTGGGTGTCTTCTCACAACGACGTAGGAGCGGTTTTAGAAAACCTTTCCGACTCGTATTCCCTATTGGCCATACAAGGACCAAAAGCGATAGAAGCCATGCAAAGCCTGGCGGAAATCGACTTAGCAGCGATTAAGTTCTACCACTTTGAAACCACCACTTTTGCCGGAGTAGCCGATGTCATTATCTCTGCAACGGGATATACCGGTTCGGGAGGATTTGAAATTTATGTAAAAAACCAAGATGTAGAAGCGATTTGGAACAAGGTATTCGAAGCAGGCGCTGCTTGGGGAATCAAACCAATCGGACTAGCTGCCAGAGATACGTTGAGATTGGAAATGGGCTACTGCTTATACGGAAACGAAATCACAGACGAGACGTCACCATTGGAAGCCGGATTGGGCTGGGTAACCAAATTCACCAAAGCATTTATCAATTCGGAAAACCTAAAAGCAGAAAAAGAAGCCGGTTTAAAAAACAAATTAGTAGGTTTTGAATTGATCGACAGAGGAATTCCACGCCACGATTACGAAATTGTCAACAAAGAGGGAGTCGTAATCGGAAAAGTAACTTCAGGTACCATGTCACCGTCCCTAAACAAGGGTATTGGAATGGGATATGTACCGGTAGCCTACGCTAAAGAAGGTACTGAAATCTTTATCAGAATTCGAAAAAACGATATCGCAGCACAAATTGTAAAAACACCTTTTTACAAAAAATAACATTCAAAAAGGAGGATATATATCCTCCTTTGTTGTAGAACAAAAAATATTTACCCGTATTTTTGTATTCCAAAAATGATTAAAAAGCAATAAGAAATGGGAAGAGCGTTTGAATTTAGAAAAAACAGAAAGCTAAAACGTTGGTCTGCAATGGCAAAAACGTTTACTAGAATAGGAAAAGACATCGTGATGGCGGTCAAAGAAGGCGGTCCCAATCCCGATTCCAACTCTCGTTTACGCGCGGTTATCCAAAATGCCAAGGCGGCAAATATGCCTAAGGAAAACGTAGAAAGAGCCATTAAAAAAGCCTCTGACAAAGATACGGCCAACTACAAAGAAGTGCTCTTTGAAGGCTATGCTCCGCACGGTATTGCTATTCTAATTGAAACCGCAACAGACAACAACAACAGAACCGTAGCCAATATCAGAAGTTATTTCAACAAGTGCAACGGTACTTTTGGTACCCAGGGCTCGGTGGAGTTTATGTTTGATCATACCTGCAACTTCCGCATCCCTCAAAATGACAGCATCGATTTGGAAGAGTTTGAACTGGAATTGATCGATTTCGGAATTGACGAAATTTTTGACGACGAAGACGGCATCATGATCTATGCCCCTTTCGAAAGCTTTGGAGCCATTCAAAAAGAATTGGAAAGCAGAGGCTTGGAGATTTTATCTTCGGGTTTTGACCGCATTCCACAAATTACCAAGGAACTAACCGAAGACCAAATCGCCGATGTAGAAAAACTACTGGAGCGAATCGAAGAGGACGAAGACGTGCAAAACGTGTTTCACACCATGGCCTAACCGCCGGAGTATATATACAAAAAGAGACCTTCTACCACATAGAAGGTCTCTTTTGTTTTTATCGGAATCCGATATATGTTTTGGAGCAAGGCGCTTTCGCATTCAACGCCCTTTTCCGCCCGCTATTCGCTATATCTTTACTCGCGCAAGCGCTTAGTAAAGGATGCCGCTGCTATCGGGGCTATATCCACCGCGCTGCACACAAGCCGCTGCGAATGGGTCATACTACATGATTTCGGCACTTAAACCCGCATCCAACAACTGCAAACACTGCGGTTTCAATTGGTTAAACGCACCGGTTTTTACCGTGCAACGGCCTTTGTAATGCACTAAAACCGCACATTGCTCCGCCTGCTCCGAAGTATGGTTACACACGCGAATCAAGGTGTCGATTACATGATCAAAGGTATTGACGTCGTCGTTGTACAACACCAACTCGCTTTGACCGTCTATCAGTTCCGAAACGTCTACTTCTTCTATTACTTTTTCCTTGGTACTCATCACGCTATTTTTATGCTTTATTAAATTTTAAAGACACCCAATTGTTCTTCTCCAATTGGCTGATGTATTCCAAACCTTGTTTGGCAGCCTCCTCCTTAATATAAGGAATATCTTCGGTGTAAAAACCGCTAAAATAAATCGACCCAGCCGGTTTTAAACACTGCACATAAGTCGCCATATCGTTGAGCAAGATATTTCTATTGATATTGGCTAAGATAATATCGTATTTTTCTTCCTTTGTCAATATACTGGCATCACCTTCAAAAATAGCCATATTATTACAAGCATTTCGCTCGGCATTTTCAATGGAGTTTAAATAACACCAGTTGTCGATATCAATCGCATCGACCTGTTTAGCACCGCGCATCGAAGCCAATATGCCCAAAATAGCCGTCCCACATCCCATATCCAAAACCACTTTATCCGCCATCTCATTTTGCAAAATATGGCGAATCATCATATAAGTCGTCTCGTGGTGACCCGTGCCAAAACTCATCTTGGGTTCGATAACGATATCGTATTTAGCCGAGGTTTTCTCGTGAAAAGGCGCGCGTACATAACACACTCCATCCACGTCAATCGGATTAAAGTTTTTCTCCCATTCCTCGTTCCAATTTATCTGTTCGATATCTTCTACGATATAACTTATTTTGAAATCCGAAGATCCCAAAATCTGCACGCCGTCTAAAATGTCCTCGCTCCACAGCGATTTTTGCACATAAGCCGAAACACCGTTCTCGGATTCCTCGAAACTTTCGAACGCCTTTTCGGCCAATTCTGCAATTAAAATTTCAGTACCTAACTCTCTAGGTTCCACTTCAAAACGGTATGCGATATACGATACTTCCATAAAATTTACTTTCTTAACACTCAGTTAACAATCACTTAATTTGCCGGTAACAATTTCTTGACGCAGCAAACGAAATTAAGTTTAGTTTTGCATGTAAATTTAAAAAATATAAAATGAAAAAGGCATACATCTTAATTTTTATCTTTTTTGGCCTTATCGCTCAGGCTCAGGTATTTAAAAAAAGTGAGACTCATAATGACCTTAAACTATCGTCTCTACCCTATTACAGCTATGGAAAAGGCTTGGGAATGACCTCTGCAGACAGTATTTTTCAGCTCAACATTCGCTTTAGAATGCAAAACCGAATTACCTATATGGAGAAGGAAGGAGAAGAAGGCGCCTACGATGCCCAGATTCGCAGACTGCGTTTGCGCTTTGATGGATATGTTGGTAATCCCCATTTTCTATATGTCATTCAACTTTCCTTTGCACCCGGCGATGTCGGTGAAATCGAAGAGGGAAAAAACATCAACATCATCCGCGATGCCGCCTTGATATACCGTCCCAATGACAATTGGAGCTTTACCTTTGGACAAACCAAGCTTCCGGGTAACAGACAACGGGTCAACTCATCCGGTGCCTTACAATTGACCGATCGCTCGATCAACAACGCCAAATTCAACCTCGATCGCGATTTTGGAATCCAAGCCTATTACCTACAAGAACACAAAGACGCCTTTTCATACAACATCAAAACAGCCATTTCCAGTGGACAAGGTAGAAACTGGACCGGTAACAATACCAATGTGGCCCTTACCGGAAAATTGGAACTACTCCCCTTCGGTACCTTTTCCAAAGACGGCTCTTACTTCGAAGGCGATTTAATCCGCGAACAGGATCCCAAACTCATGCTTTCCGGTACCTACCACCAAAACAACAATGCCAATTTATCACAGGGACAATTGGGCGAGCAGCTGTTCGAAGCCCGACGCTTTAACGCCCTGCTTCTCGACGGAATCTTAAAATACAACGGATGGGCAGCCATGTTGTCGTATATGAATAGAATGACCGACGACCCCATTACCAACGGTGTGGATTCCAATGGCGCAGCAGCCAGCAATTACGTCTTTGCAGGCCACGGAATGGATTATCAACTGAGTTACCTATTCCCGAACAACTACGAGCTTATCGGCCGTTATTCGATGCAAAAAGTGCAAGACGAACTCTTCGACCGAAACGTACCCAATACCAATCAATACAGCATAGGAGTAACCAAATATTTGTGGGAACACGCCTTCAAAATTCAAACCGAACTCACCTTTGACGAACTGCGCTATCAGTCGGGAAATCAAAAAAACAATTGGTACCTAAGGGTACAATTCGAAATCGGTATTTAAAACGCAAAGCCATCTCAAAAGGATGGCTTTCTTTTTTTTAGAAAATCCGTTAAATATTAAACCGGAACTCCCCCAGTCGTCTTTTTTAAACGAACCTATGCGTTGATCGCATTAGCAACTTGCTGGTAAAAGCCTATTAGCGGATTTGCCGATGCGCGGATGCGCCTTGGTTAGTAGAAAGCAGTTAAGAATTGCGTTTTTTATTCGGAAATTGAACCCAAGGAGAAGCTGATTCGTTTATTTTCGGATGCGCGGATACGCCTTGGTTTGTAGAAAATATATAAGAACTGCATTTATTATTCGGAAAAGAACTCTAAGAAAACGCTTATTCGCGGATTTGCCGATGCGCGGATGCGCCTTGGTTTGTAGAAAATATATAAGAACTGCATTTATTATTCGGAAAAGAACTCCAATAAAACGCTTATTCGCTGATTTGCCGATGCGCGGATGCGCCTTGGTTTGTAGAAAATATATAAGGACTGCGTTTTTAATACGGAAAAGAACTCCAAGAAAACGCTTATTCGCGGATTTGCCGATGCGCGGATGCGCCTTGGATTGTAGAAAATATTTAAGAACTGCATTTTAATCCCGAAAAGAACTCCAAGAAAACGCTTATTCGCTGATTTGCCGATGCGCGGATGCGCCTTGGTTTGTAGAAAATATATAAGGACTGCGTTTTTAATACGGAAAAGAACTCCAAGAAAACGCTTATTCGCGGATTTGCCGATGCGCGGATGCGCCTTGGATTGTAGAAAATATTTAAGAACTGCATTTTTAATCCCGAAAAGAACTCCAAGAAAACGCTTATTCGCTGATTTGCCGATGCGCGGATGCGCCTTGGTTTGCAGAAAGCAGTTAAGAACTGCATTTTTAATCCCGAAAAGAACTCCTTTGCACGACCTAGCGAATAAACGAATCCGCGAATAAACGAATCCGCGAATCAATTATGTACTGCTGTACAAAACAAAACCCACTAGGCATTACTCATGTGGATACCCGTTGTAGCTGAATGGTTTCGTTTGACTTTTGCACTAAAAACCAAAGCCTTCAAAATACTTCAACCGTTGGAAACAATAAAAATGCAGAGTTCTTTACAGACTCTGCACTATACGTAAAAGCAAAAATTATAAATCTTTTATCGTTTTCATTAGTAAAAACATTTTACCCGATGTGGGCAATAAGATAAAACCATAGTGAGCGTAAAACAGCTGTGCCTTCTTATCAATTGGATCAACTACAACCGCCACGGCCCCCATGCTCTCTGAAATTGATAAACTTCGATTTAGTGCATCCATAAGAATTATTTCTCCATATCTCTTACCTTTAATGGATTGGTCTATTGCCAGTCGACCTAAAAGAATAGTTGGTAGTTCCACGTAACTCGGAGGAAGTTTTTTGATTAAGTCCTCTGAAAATTCTTCTCTTTTTATAGAATTTGCAGATAAGGTATAATATCCTTTGACTGTATCATCATCGTCTACTAACACAAAACAAGCAGACAAATCACGATTTACATCCTGTTTAGCTTGTCTTCGTATATAATTATCTAAAAGTTCATAGCCGCAATTGAACTTTGATTTGTCATGCTTTTTTTCAAGAGCTGCTATTTTCAACACCATTTGATTCAACAAATTTTAAATAATTTAATTGAGCATTTTTAAGTTTGGAATTCGGTTTTGGCGGGTTTAATAGTGCATCTATAAAAACCTTTTTATCTTCAAAACTCTTGAGAATTAGGTTGTTTTCAAGAATAATCCTATTTGCTTCATTGCTTATGCAAAAAACAACAAACTCTGTAAGATTTTTAAAACCTTTCAATTCACTTGCAAACTTAATTAACTCCTTCTGTTCCTTGCTTATTCGAACATCAATCCTGTCATTAACTATAGTTGCCATATTATATATATTACTTTTTATTTGATTTATCGATAGTATGATTTCTTATCTTATTCAACTATTTGATACGCTGAATTATAGCAGCAATTACACACGAATCGCTTAAACAAATGTACGTGTAATTTCCGTACAAAAAAAATACGATATAAATTTTATTACTGCCAACAATGAACCAAGTACGAAACGGAACACCTTTACGCCAACTAACAAATCAGTAAAAGCTTATTTGGCTAGAGGCCTATTCGCTTATTTGCGGATGCGCGGATACGCCTTGGTTTGTAGAAAGTATTTAATTACTGCATTTTTTATTCAGAGACTGAGTTTGTTTATGCAAATATCGAATAAGGAAAAGCTTATTCGCTTATTTACGGATGCGCGGATGCGCCTTAGTTTGCGGAAAGGAGTTAAGAATTGCTTTTTTTATTCGAAATTGAACCCAAGGAGAAGCTGATCCGTTGATTTGCGGATGCGCGGATGGGCCATATTTTGTACAAAGGATTTAAGGATTGCAATTTTTATTCGGAATTGAACCCAAGCAGAAGCTGATTCGTTTATTTGCGGATGCGCGGATGCGCCTTGGTTTGCAGAAAGTATTTAATTATTGCATTTTTTATTCAGAGACTGAGTTCGATTATGCAAATATCGAATAAGGAAAAGCTGATGCGCTGATTTGCGGATGCGCGGATGCGCCTTAGTTTGCGGAAAGGAGTTAAGAATTGCTTTTTTTATTCGAAATTGAACCTAAGGAGAAGCTGATTCGTTGATTTGCGGATGCGCGGATACGCCTTGGTTTGCAGAAAGTATTTAATTATTGCATTTTTTATTCAGAGACTGAGTTCGATTATGCAAATATCGAATAAGGAAAAGCTGATGCGCTGATTTGCGGATGCGCGGATGCGCCTTAGTTTGCGGAAAGGAGTTAAGAATTGCTTTTTTTATTCGAAATTGAACCCAAGGAGAAGCTGATTCGTTGATTTGCGGATGCGCGGATGGGCCATATTTTGTACAAAGGATTTAAGGATTGCAATTTTTATTCGGAATTGAACCCAAGCAGAAGCTGATTCGTTTATTTGCGGATGCGCGGATGCGCCATATTTTGTACAAAGGATTTAAGGATTGCAATTTTTATTCGGAAATTGAACCCAAGGAGAAGCTGATTCGATTATTTGCGGATGCGCGGATGCGCCTTAGTTTGTAGAAAATATATAAGAACTGCGTTTTTAATCCCGAAAATGAACTCCTTTACGCAACCTAGCGAATAAACAAATCTGCGAATCATCGAATCAGCATCAAGTCCATTACCAGATTTGCCCTGTTTGCAGAAAGCATGTAAGGACTATATATTTAATTCGGAAAAGAACTCCTTTACGCAACCTGGCAAATCAGCGAATAAACAAATCAGCGAATCAACAAATCATCGAATCTGCATAAAACAAAAAACCCCTAGTCTGTGAAGACTAGGGGTTCTTAAAAGAAAGGCGACGAACCGAGGCCAAAGGCCGAACACGTCGCTCCATATAAACAAAAAACCCCTAGTCTGTGAAGACTAGGGGTTCTCAAAAGAAAGGCGACGACATACTCTCCCACATAAATGCAGTACCATCTGCGCTAACGGGCTTAACTGCTCTGTTCGAAATGGGAAGAGGTGAGCCCCGCTGCAATAACCACCTTAAATCGGTTGTTATCCAAGGGTTTGGAATAACGAATATCGTAACATACGAAGATATTTAAATACGTGTATTGTATAAGTAGAAAGTCATCCTGTCCCGTTTAAAAAACGGGACAGTACACATAAGCTTACGGGTTATTAGTACTACTCGACTATGACATTACTGCCTTTACATCTATAGCCTATCAACGTGGTCATCTCCCACGACCCTTTAAAGAAATCTCATCTTGTGGTGGGTTTCGCGCTTATATGCTTTCAGCGCTTATCCCTGCCAAACGTAGCTACTCTGCGATGCCCCTGGCGAGACAACAGATACACTAGAGGTTTGTCCAAATCGGTCCTCTCGTACTAGAATCAGATCCACTCAAATTTCTAACGCCCGCAGTAGATAGAGACCGAACTGTCTCACGACGTTCTGAACCCAGCTCGCGTGCCACTTTAATGGGCGAACAGCCCAACCCTTGGGACCTTCTCCAGCCCCAGGATGTGACGAGCCGACATCGAGGTGCCAAACCCCCCCGTCGATATGAGCTCTTGGGGGAGATCAGCCTGTTATCCCCGGCGTACCTTTTATCCTTTGAGCGATGGCCCTTCCATGCGGAACCACCGGATCACTATGCTCTACTTTCGTACCTGGTCGACTTGTTAGTCTCTCAGTCAAGCTCCCTTATACCATTGCACTCTACGCACGGTTACCAAGCGTGCTGAGGGAACCTTTAGAAGCCTCCGTTACTCTTTTGGAGGCGACCACCCCAGTCAAACTACCCACCAAGCAATGTCCTCCATTATATGGAGTTAGATCTCAAATAAGCAAAGGGTGGTATTTCAACAATGACTCCACAACGCCTAGCGACGCCACTTCACAGTCTCCCACCTATCCTACACATCACTTATCCAAGAACAATACTAAGCTATAGTAAAGGTGCACAGGGTCTTTTCGTCCCACTGCGGGTAATCGGCATCTTCACCGATACTACAATTTCACCGAGCTCATGGCTGAGACAGCGTCCAGATCGTTACACCATTCGTGCAGGTCGGAACTTACCCGACAAGGAATTTCGCTACCTTAGGACCGTTATAGTTACGGCCGCCGTTTACTGGGGCTTCAATTCAATGCTTCTGATTGCTCATAACATCTCCTCTTAACCTTCCAGCACCGGGCAGGTGTCAGGCCCTATACTTCATCTTACGATTTTGCAGAGCCCTGTGTTTTTGATAAACAGTCGCCTGGACCTCTTCACTGCGGCCAGCTTGCGCTGGCGACCTTTCTCCCGAAGTTACAGGTCTATTTTGCCTAGTTCCTTAGCCATGAATCTCTCGAGCACCTTAGGATTCTCTCCCCAACTACCTGTGTCGGTTTACGGTACGGGTACTTATAATCTATGTTTAGAAGGTTTTCTTGGAAGCCCTTAGGCACACTATCTACTTGTCCGTAGACTCGCAGTACTATCGATCTTTGCCATTCCAAACGCATTTTACTATCTGGAATATAGCTACAATCTTCAACGAACTATTCCGTCAGTTCGCGGTGCTTTCATCACTCCGTCACTCCATCACAATTATAAGTAGTACGGGAATATTAACCCGTTGGCCATCGACGTCCCCCTTCGGGTTTGCCTTAGGACCCGACTAACCCACAGCTGATTAGCATAGCTGTGGAAACCTTAGTTTTTCGGTGTGCGGGTTTCTCGCCCGCATTATCGTTACTTATGCCTACATTTTCTTTTCTAATTAGTCCAGCAAGTCTCACAACTCACCTTCAACCCCATTAGAATGCTCCCCTACCACTTACAAACCCTTGTCTGTAAATCCATAGCTTCGGTAGTATACTTATGCCCGATTATTATCCATGCTCGTCCGCTCGACTAGTGAGCTGTTACGCACTCTTTAAATGAATGGCTGCTTCCAAGCCAACATCCTAGCTGTCTGGGCAGACAAACCGCGTTTTTTCAACTTAGTATACATTTGGGGACCTTAGCTGATGGTCTGGGTTCTTTCCCTCTCGGACATGGACCTTAGCACCCATGCCCTCACTGTTAGTGAACATTATATAGCATTCGGAGTTTGTCAGGAATTGGTAGGTGGTGAAACCCCCGCATCCAATCAGTAGCTCTACCTCTATATAACTTTATAACTAACGCTGCACCTAAATGCATTTCGGGGAGTACGAGCTATTTCCGAGTTTGATTGGCCTTTCACCCCTACCCACAGGTCATCCGAAGACTTTTCAACGTCAACCGGTTCGGTCCTCCATTTAGTGTTACCTAAACTTCAACCTGCCCATGGGTAGATCACACGGTTTCGCGTCTACCACTACTGACTAAAGCGCCCTATTCAGACTCGCTTTCGCTACGGATCCATGGCTTAACCACTTATCCTTGCCAGCAACGGTAACTCGTAGGCTCATTATGCAAAAGGCACGCCGTCACCCCACTTAAGGGCTCCGACCGCTTGTAGGCGTATGGTTTCAGGATCTATTTCACTCCGTTATTCACGGTTCTTTTCACCTTTCCCTCACGGTACTGGTTCACTATCGGTCTCTCAGGAGTATTTAGCCTTAGCGGATGGTCCCGCCAGTTTCAATCAGGGTTTCACGTGCCCCGACCTACTCAGGATACCACTATTCTTATCTTCCATTACTTATACGGGACTGTCACCCTCTATGGTCAAGCTTTCCAACTTGTTCTAATTCTGTCCGCAAGAAATCTCGTGGTCCTACAACCCCAATATTGCCGTAACAACATTGGTTTGGGCTGTTCCGCGTTCGCTCGCCACTACTTACGGAATCACTTTTGTTTTCTTCTCCTCCGCCTACTTAGATGTTTCAGTTCAGCGGGTTTGCCTCCTATCGGATACTATGTCTTCAACATAGTGGGTTGCCCCATTCGGATATCTACGGATCAATTCGTGTGTGCCGATCCCCGTAGCTTTTCGCAGCTTATCACGTCCTTCTTCGCCTCTGAGAGCCTAGGCATCCCCCATACGCCCTTATTTTGCTTATGTGCTTGTGTAATCAATCGAAATCAATTACGTGCTTTCTATTATTTTTATTGTATTTAAATATCTCAATATGTCAATGAACGTGTGGCAGGTCTTTTGTGTTACCAATTGACCCTTGATGCCGTAGTGGAGAATATCGGAGTCGAACCGATGACCTCCTGCGTGCAAGGCAGGCGCTCTAGCCAGCTGAGCTAATCCCCCAATGTCGTTTTATCGGTGTTTATTCCAAACGTATTCGGGTTAGTCAACCTCTAAAATTTCCTTTCAATAAAAGTGTGTTTTTCCTAGCTATTAGCTAGTAATGCCCGCGTCTGACGTTGTCCTTTGCCGTTTTGTTTGCGCAAAATGCAGACAAAATGATCAAAAGTTTACCTCAGGCGTAGCCTGTAGTCCCGGGCAGACTCGAACTGCCGACCCCTACATTATCAGTGTAGTACTCTAACCAGCTGAGCTACGAGACTCTGTACTTTTATTGTGTATTATTTGAATTGAACAGCGAGAGCAAGATAAAATTAGTGCGTATCTCTAGAAAGGAGGTGTTCCAGCCGCACCTTCCGGTACGGCTACCTTGTTACGACTTAGCCCTAGTTACCAGTTTTACCCTAGGCAGCTCCTTGCGGTCACCGACTTCAGGTACCCCCAGCTTCCATGGCTTGACGGGCGGTGTGTACAAGGCCCGGGAACGTATTCACCGGATCATGGCTGATATCCGATTACTAGCGATTCCAGCTTCACGGAGTCGAGTTGCAGACTCCGATCCGAACTGTGACCGGTTTTGTAGATTCGCTCCTGGTCGCCCAGTGGCTGCTCTCTGTACCGGCCATTGTAGCACGTGTGTAGCCCAGGACGTAAGGGCCGTGATGATTTGACGTCATCCCCACCTTCCTCTCAGTTTGCACTGGCAGTCTCGTTAGAGTTCCCGGCATGACCCGCTGGCAACTAACGATAGGGGTTGCGCTCGTTATAGGACTTAACCTGACACCTCACGGCACGAGCTGACGACAACCATGCAGCACCTTGTAAATTGTCTTGCGAAAGTAATGTTTCCAAAACGGTCAATCTACATTTAAGCCCTGGTAAGGTTCCTCGCGTATCATCGAATTAAACCACATGCTCCACCGCTTGTGCGGGCCCCCGTCAATTCCTTTGAGTTTCATTCTTGCGAACGTACTCCCCAGGTGGGATACTTATCACTTTCGCTTAGCCACTCAGTCTTGCGACCGAACAGCTAGTATCCATCGTTTACGGCGTGGACTACCAGGGTATCTAATCCTGTTCGCTACCCACGCTTTCGTTCATCAGCGTCAATCAATTGATAGTAACCTGCCTTCGCAATTGGTATTCCATGTAATATCTAAGCATTTCACCGCTACACTACATATTCTAGTTACTTCCCAATAATTCAAGTCCGACAGTATCAATGGCCATTTCCTAGTTAAGCTAGGAGATTTCACCACTGACTTATCAAACCGCCTACGAACCCTTTAAACCCAATGATTCCGGATAACGCTTGGATCCTCCGTATTACCGCGGCTGCTGGCACGGAGTTAGCCGATCCTTATTCCTACAGTACCTTCAAATACCCTCACGAGGGTAGGTTTATTCCTGTATAAAAGCAGTTTACAATCCATAGGACCGTCTTCCTGCACGCGGCATGGCTGGTTCAGAGTTGCCTCCATTGACCAATATTCCTCACTGCTGCCTCCCGTAGGAGTCTGGTCCGTGTCTCAGTACCAGTGTGGGGGATCTCCCTCTCAGGACCCCTACCCATCATTGCCTTGGTATGCCGTTACCATACCAACTAGCTAATGGGACGCATGCTCATCTTTTACCGATAAATCTTTAGTTGTCGAATGATGCCATCCAACAACACTATAAGGCATTAATCCAAATTTCTCTGGGCTATTCCTTTGTAAAAGGTAGATTGCATACGCGTTACGCACCCGTGCGCCGGTCTCAAGGAAGCAAGCTTCCTCTACCCCTCGACTTGCATGTGTTAAGCCTGCCGCTAGCGTTCATCCTGAGCCAGGATCAAACTCTTCATCGTATTTTTTTAATATGTTTAGATAGTTTGCGCTAATTCTTGAAATCTTGCGATTTCCTTACTCTCTCTTATTTGCTGTCAATTCAATATGTCTATGAACGTGTCTTCTTGTTTTCGCTTATCTCTCAAAGCGGATGCAAAACTACAACTTCTTTTTTAACTGGCAAGGTTTTTGTGAGAAAAAATTTCTCTTTATTTTCTTGTCAATAATATATCAGAGCGTTGTTTCCTTGCGGGTGGCAAAGATACAACTATAATTTCCTAAGAAACAAATTTAATTTTTATAAATCTTTTAAAGAGCGAACTCCCCAATTGTGTTTCTTATTTTCTTAACTCCGTTTCTCAAAGAACTTCTGCGGTAATGCGAGTGCAAAAGTAGGTCTTTTTACCAGCTTTCCTACTTTTTTAATGTTTATTTTAAGGGGATTTTGCCGGGGATATGGTAACCAGCTGTTAACATAGAAGATAGCTTGGTTTTTTTTTGCGGATTTGTTTATTCGTTGATTCGCTTATTCGCCGGGATGCGGAGAATACACGATTTGTGGAAATAGTTAGTTCATTGCAGATTCGAGGATTCGTTGATTCGCGGATTCGAGAGTGCCGTAGAATAGAAGATGGCTTGTTATAGTAAAGAGCGGATTCGAGGATTTGTTTATTCGCGGATTTGCCGGGTTGCGCAAAGGAGCTCATTTACGGATTAAAGATGTAGCTCTTACATACTTTCTGCAAAACAGGGCGCATCCGCGCATGGGCAAATAAGCGAATAAGCTTTTTCTTCGTGCGCACCAGCAAAATGCTGGCGCGAGCGGCGCACATTGACGAATGGACTTGATGCTTATTTATGGATCTGCTGATTCGCGGATTTAAGCGAGGACTCGCGCGACAGCGGAGGAATTCGCAAAAGAAAAAAAGCTTATTTTTTCTTTTTCCGTTCCTTATATTCTTGAGACAGTCGGATATAGGTGGGCATGTCAAAATCGAACAGCTGATTGATGGTCAAATCGAGCATCATGCTTATTTTGAGTAGGGTTTCGTAAGTGGGATTGGTGTTGCCCCGTTCGATTTCTCCTATGGTTTTCTTTGCGTTTCCCGTTTTATAACTGAGTTCTTCCTGAGAGATTTTTTCGTGTACATAATTTTCTCGCAGTTCTCGGATGCGGTACCCCAAAGCTTCGTTTTCCTCTTTAAAACTATCCTTTTCCATAGAAGTAAATTTCCCGTTTTTTAAAAAAATAACAGGACACATATAGGTTACTTTAAAGTATTTTTTTTATATTTGATTTTAAATTAACATCAATTCACGCGGGAAAGCTACGCTTTTCTCACGGAAGTCAGTGGCTTTCCCGTTTTTTGTTATCATTTATAAGCGTTTATTAAAAAATGCAGTCCTTAATTACTTTCTGCAAAACAGGGCAAATCTGCTAATGGACTTGATGCGGATTCGAGTATTCGCGGATTTGATGATTTGCTGATTCGATAGTGCCGGAAAAAAGAAGATGGCTTGTTATAGTAAAGAGCGGATTCGACGATTCGTTGATTCGCTGATTCGAGAAGTTGCGCAAAGGAGGCCTTTTCCGAATAAAAAAAAAGCAGCTCTTAAATATTTCCTACAAAACATGACGAATCTACGAATCTGCGAATGGACAAATAGGCATTTATTCACTAACTGACTTAAAGAAGTTCAATTTCCGAATAAAAAATGCAGTTCTTAAATATTTTCTACTAACCAAGGCAAATGAACGAATCAGCACCTCGGCAAATCTGCGCATAGCCCCCTGGGTCATTCACCCTATATATAGTATAAAAACACCAAAGCGGACCGTCCCTCCCACAAAGTGGTGGACGAATCCGCATGGATTTGGGTAGTCGTGTCGTATCATACAACCACTACCGCATATTTAAGATTTAAGCAGCGTCCCTACTTTGCAGGAACCGCCATGCCTTCTTCAATTTCTTCTGTTGCCATCTTCAATATCATATCTCCCTCGTTTAGATCGCCAAAAACCTCAACCATATCGGGCATCATTCTCCCTTTGGCCACTACGATGTGTTTGGTTTTACCCTCTTTTACTTGAACGACATAATGCGCCACCCCGCTTTCTACCAAAGCGGGCTTGGGTACAAAAAAGCTTGACTGAGCCGATTTTAGAGGTATGGTCGCTTCGGCTACCATTAAGGCTTTTAAAGCCCCCGTAGGATTAGCGATATCCGCTTCTATTTTTTCGGAGCGCAATTTTGGATCCAAAGCACCCGACTTCCTCGAAATCTTTGCTACAAATTGCATTTGAGGCACTGCCTTTACCACAAAGCGAATCGTATCGTTCAAATTGAGGTAAGCCGCCTGTGCTTCCGGTACCGAAAGCGACAAACGCAGTTTTTTATTGTCTTGTAGCAATAGCAACGGCATATCCGAACCTTTGCCAGAAGGACCGACATAAGAGCCGAGCTCCACGTTTCGCTGTGCAATGATTCCGTCAAACGGCGCGCGGATAACAAGGTAAGCTGCCATGACCTGAACCTCCTCATAAGCAGATTTCAAAGCGACTAATTGCGCTTGGTCTGCCGCCTTTTTGGCTACGATCTGATCGATCGCATCCTGGGCTACAGCGCCTTCCGTTTCGTTGGCGCGGAACAAACGGTCATAATTGGATTTCGTTGCGATATAAATCGCCTCCTGTGCCTTCCACTTCGAATGGGCTGCCGCCAATTGCGCTTGAATCTCCGGTGCTTCCAAAACCATTAAAACCTGACCTTGAACCACTTTTGAGCCGATATCCACCGACAAGGTCTTTACAAAACTCGTTACTTTCGCATAAATCGCCGTCTGTTTGTCCGGAATCAACTCTCCGGTCAACTGCATATACGTCAGCGGATTGCTCTTTTTTAAAACCACGGTTTCCATGGAGGGCTTCATACCCATCTCCATTTTTGGTGCTTCAGGGGCTTTCTTGTCCGAGTTACAGGAAAGGGCTAAAAGCGACATTCCCAAAAAAGTATAATGTATAAATTTCATCTTTATCTAATATTTAATAGTCTGGGAAACAGCCTTTTTGCACAAGTTGCCGACTGCTTCCCACACCTAATTGGTTTTATTTTTTAAGGTAATACGCACTGTCCTCATCTTCTGGGTCCAATGAAGGCGACTGTGTGGAAGCCTTTCCTTGTATCCAAACAAACATCATTGGCAGTAAAAACAGCACACTAAAAGAAGAGGCAAACAATCCTCCGATTACAGCACGTGCCAAAGGAGCTACTTGATCTCCGCCTTCACCATGGCCAATAGCCATCGGCAACATCCCCGCCATCATGGCCAAAGTGGTCATTAAAATCGGGCGAATACGAAGCGATGCCGATTCTATAGCCGCCGCCAAGGCTTGTCCGTGTTGCAAGCGCAGGGTTTCTGCATGACTGATCAACAAGACCGCATTGGCAATAGATACTCCCACCGACATGATGACCCCCATATAAGATTGCAGGTTCAGCGTGGAGCCTGTTAGCTTTAACAAACTCAAGGATCCCAAAATCACAAAAGGCACCGTGGTTAAAATGACCAACGACACTCTAAACGATTGGAAGTTGGCCGTAAGCATCAAAAAGATCACGATAATAGCCATCAACAATCCCATGGATAAACTGTCCATCACGTCGTCTAAAACCGGTGTCATCCCCGCAACTTGGATATTGACTCCTTTGGGCAATTCACCCAGTGAAGCAATAGCCGCTTGTACGTCTTTCTGTGCTCTACCCAAATCGGTTTTGTGAATATTTGCCGTTACGGGCGTATAAGCCATGGTACCCAAGTTAAAACTCTCCCCAAAGACCTTGGTAGGTTTTAAGGTGGCAACATCGCCCAACATCGGTCGGTCGGAATTTTTCATCAATGGGATTTTCAATAATTCCTCTTTGCTGTTTAACTGACTTTGCGGCGTTTGAATCTGCACGTCATAAGCAATTCCCATCATGCCCTCTACCCACATATTCTTGTTGGTATAGCGCGATGAGGCCGTACTCGGCACTAACGACCTGGAAATATCCTGTACATCTACGCCTAACTGAGCGGCTCTAACCCGGTCAATGGCGATTTCAATAGCTGGATAATCCAAGGATTGGGGAATTTGCTGATCCCTTAAATAATCGATTTCCTTCAATTTGGCCAATAACTTATTGGCATACATCACGTTCATCTTTTTCATCATCCCCGAAAACCGCACTTCAATAGGGGTATTGGTTCCTTGACTCAAGATTTTTTCGGTCAATTCAATCGGTTCAAAAGACAGTTTCAACTCGGGCATTTTTTGCGCTATATGCGCTCTAATTTGATCTTTGAGCAGCGCTATATCTCCGTCGAAATCCTTTAGTGCTACTTGCATCAGGGCCTCATGTGGACCGGCATTGTACAAGTAAACCGGACTCACGGCAAAAGACGAGGGGTGCTGTCCTATAAAAACCGATGAAATAGCGATGTGCTCTTTGCCAATTAAGGCCTCGAGTTCGCGCAATACGCCTTTGACCTTTAACTCGGTATTCTCGATTCTCATTCCTTCAGGCGCTTTAATACGCACTTGAAACTGACTCGAATTGGCCGTAGGTAAAACATCTTTACCCGTAAAGCTATACATACCCCAAACGGCTAGGGACACCAAAACAAGGCTACCGATTAATAAAATTTTGCGGTGAGGCATCATGCGATTTAAGAACGCGACAAAGCGGTCTTTAAAACGATCAAAGCGATCGGGTGCATGCGATGCTCCTTCGGGCTTTGCCTTCATCAGCCAGTTGGCCATCACCGGCACAAAGGTTTGCGACAGCAAAAACGAGAACAACATGGAGAACCCAATTGCCAATGCCAACGGCATAAACAACGACCCCGGTATACCCGTCATCATAAAAGCCGGTGCAAAAACGGCCAATATACACAGTAAAATCAGCAACTTCGGAAAGGCTATTTCCTTACATGCTTCCCATATCGCCTCGGCCCTGGTTTTTTTCATCGCCAAGTGCTGGTGGATATTTTCAATGGTCACCGTACTCTCATCGACTAAAATTCCAATTGCCAAAGCCAAACCGGACAAAGACATGATATTGATACTTTGACCAAAGAGCTTTAAGAACAAAACTCCAGAAATAATTGAAATCGGAATGGTCAACACCACAATTAAAGCCGCTCTTCGATCCCGTAAAAACAGCAATACCATCAGTCCCGTCAATATCGCTCCTAAAACCCCCTCGAGGATCAAACTCTTAACCGCATTGATCACGTAAATCGATTGGTCAAACTCATAGGAGATCGACACGTCTTCGGGCAGGTTTTTCTGAATGTCGGGTATGGATTTTTTTAACTGATTAACCACGTCCCAAGTCGAGGCATTTCCCGCCTTAGCTATATTGATGTACACCGAGCGCTTGCCGTTGATCAACGCATAACCGGTGGTGATATCGGCTCCGTCTTTAACCGTAGCGATGTCGCGGATATACACGTTGTCTACCGTTCCTTTAAAAATGGGAATATTGCCAAAATCCTCCACGTTCTTAATCGTGTTGTTCGTCGGTGTCAAATAATTGACCTCATCGATATACAAGTTACCCGAAGGAGCCGTGATGTTATTTCTACTAATCGCTTCTACAATTTGATCCGGCGACAGCTGATGTGCTCTCAATTTACTCGGATCAATATTGATTTCCACCGTTCTCGGGCTTCCTCCAAAAGGCGGTGCCGTGGTCAATCCCGGTATCTTTATCAAGAAAGGACGCGCGGTAAAGTTGGCGATGTCCTGGAGCTGGTTGTTCGTTTTGGAATCACTTCGAAACACCAATTGCCCGATGGGCTGAGTAGACGAGTCAAAGCGAATAATAAACGGAGGCGGTGCCCCAGGGGGTAAAAACACTTGGGAACGATTGGATAGCGCATTGATTTCGGCTATGGCTTGCGCCATATTGGTTCCCTCGTAAAAATTGATTTTCATCAGGGTTAATCCCTGAGAGTTTTTAGTTTCTATGCTTTCAATACCACTGGTAAAAAGCATCATATTCACATACATCTTGGTAAAATACCCCTCCATTTGCTGAGGCGTATATCCGTTGAACGAATGCACAATATAGACTACCGGCAGGTTCATTTCCGGTAGAATATCCACCTTAATTTCCCGAGTCGCTTTAATTCCAAAAAACAGCAATCCCAACACCAAAACCATAATGGAAATTGGCTTTCGCAAGGCAAAACGTATTAGATTCATTTCTTCTGTGTATTAGTTTCGTTTAACAATAGGTCCACGTCGCCGGTAGCGGCTGCAATCATCCATAAGGCCTGCCAAACGTTGTTTTGTGCAATTTCGGAATCGATTTCAGCGCGGTGAAGCAAATAAAAAGCCTGGGTTACGTCGACGATTGAGCTCAGTCCATTGGTGTATAAAGCTGTATGTTGTCCATAGGCTTTGGAAGCTGCCGAAACTTGAATTTTGGTTTGCTCATAGATCGCCACGGCATTATCCCATTGTTCTTTGGTCAATTCCCTTTGTGCCTTGATGTCTTCATAGGCATATAAGTACTCTTGTTCCAAGGCTTGAGTCAGGTATTTCTGCTCTTTGGCTTTGGAGGATTGACGGAATATTTGCGTTAGATTCCAGCTCAAATTCAAACCGACCAAATAATTGGTTCGGTCGATTCCCACACCGTGAGTATACGCTTTGGAGAAAGCCGAGTTATCCTGAACATAATTCCATTCAAAACCAGACCCTCTGCCTTGTACCACTCCAAATAGCGACAGGGATGGACGTTGAAGGGCGGTATGTATTTTTTCTTGTTGCTGACTGTGTTCTACTTGACTCTTTTGCCATTCCAAAACGGGATGCTGCTCGAGACTCAATGCGGACTCCCCGATATAAGTAGGGGTTTGCAATACGTAGGCATCGTCCAATTGATACTGCTGATATTCCTGACCCAACAGCTGAGCCAAAGACTTGGAATAAGCCAACTCCTTGTCGATTGCCTTGATGCGCGCAGCTTGAGCATAGGAAACCTCCGCCTGAGCGGTGGCAAAATCCACTGCGGGAATCAAACCGCTTTTAGAACGGCTCTCCGTTACCTTCTCGATCACCAAAGCCCGTTCCACGTTGCGCTCCTGTACATATTTGATGCGTTGGGCAGCCAATAAATTGAAATAAGCCGCACCGACCTTAATCTGATGCTGAAACCGCAGTTGATCCAAATCGTCTGCCAGCACTTGTTCCTTAGAACGGGCACCGTCGATTTCACTTTTGATTTTACCAAAAGAGAAAAAGTTCCAATTGATGTTGGCCAGGTATAGCGCTCCAAAAGCCGCATTCCAATTTTGCTCCTCCAAAGGCATAGAAGAAGCGGCAGACCCCAATCCTCCGTAGCTATACATAGGACCGTTTTGCGCATTTATAGTGCCATAACTCTGCTGTGCCGACAAGGTTAAATCGGGTAAATACGACCGCTTGTTAAAACGGACATTTTCCTTAGAAGCATCTAGAGCGGCTTCCTTCGCTTTTATTTTTTGAAAATTTAGAACAGAATGTTCCAATGCATCGGACAAACTAAGGGTTTGCGCTTGCAGCGTAGCCGCTGTCAAACACCAAAAAGCCGTCCATGCAACTACTTGCATGTTCATCGATTGTGATTTTAAGATTAAACCATAGAAATATTATGAGCTACTCCGAGGAGTGCCTTTTTATTCAATCGCTGTAATCAAATTCGGTAAACGCAGTAAAAGATATAGAGCGGATTGCTCGGAAGGGGAATTGTATGGGACTGAAAATTGAAGTAGGGCACGCTTTCGACGGTAGCAACTACTTCAAAAACAGCAGCAAAAAACCGATGCGGCAAGGCATCGCCCAAAAACTTAGCACTAAAATCGATTGATTTAGGCAGTGCGGTTTTTACATTGAGTTTGAAGTTTTTTGAGATTTCTTTACAACATTTTTCTTCGTCGCTGGTTTTGTGTATCGATTTACAAAAACCACAGTTGTCCTGATCGACTTTGTTGTAATCCGAAAAAGAGATCGCCTGTTCTACTCCTTGGCACAAATGCGTATAGGTAGTAAAGCCGGAGCATACTACCACGTATAAAATTGCCAAAAATAAAACAACCGTCTTTTTCACTGCTTTTCAATTAGGCTACAAATTTAGCACTATAGCCTTGGATTCATTCGTCTTTAAAGCGCATCGATTGGTATTATTCGGACACCGCCAGACCGTTTCATTTATTCGTCTGTGGGTTTACTGGTCAATTCGGTGATTCGCCTCTTTATAAAATTCTGATCCATTTTAGTTTTGGCGAAGACCAATGCTTGTTGGTAATACTGTTTGGCTGATTTTTTATCGTCGATCTTAACATAGAGATAGGCCTGACCGCTGTAAAATATAAATTCTCGCTTGTTGATTTCGCCTGGACTGCATTGGCTCAATTTTAATAAACTTTGTTCGGCACTCCCCAAAAAGCTCTCTGCAATGATGCGATTGAATTTTACGATAAAGTTGTTGGGTTTTAGTATTTCCAATTGCTGATATAGAAAAACGATACTTTTCCAAGCTGTATTTTCAAAATGCCCGGCTGTACAATGTAGCGAAGCCAAGAGTGCTTCTATATAATAGGCATTTAGTACCTTGGGCAAAGCGTCGTTTTGCAAATAGTGAAACCCCTCTTCTATATAGGTCTTATTCCATAAACTGCGATCTTGCTCTTCCATCGTTAGCCACTCACCTTGGGGGGAAATACGCGCTGGAAATCGAGCGATATCAAAAAACATCAATGCGAGTAAACTACGGGTTTCAAAATGGAATTTTTCGCGCATCAATAGGAGCTTTGACAAGCGAATGGCCTCAAAGCACAAATCTATATTAATTCCCTTTTTTCCTTTGGTCGCTTTATATCCTTCGTTAAACATCAAATACAAAATCTCCTGTATCGGCTTGTCGTCATTTTGATTCTCTACAAGCGAAGTTGTTGCGCCATAAATGGACTCCCCCTGGAGCAACAGGGATTTTTTCCATTGGGATTTAATTCGTGTAATCGCTTTTTTAACAGCCTCTTCCGTCATCAAGAGTGCGTTAGAAATTTCTGAAACACCAAAACCACAAAGGATGTGAAGACTAATCGCAATTTGATTTTTTTTTGAAAGTCCGGGTTTACAACACAGCAATAAGAGTTGTAACTGAGCGTCAATGATTTGCGCGTCGGTATACTCCCAGTTCGCATGGCACGCAAAGTCCTCCCGTTCCATCAACGGCTTATTATCCCATTTCTCATGTCGCTTGATCGCGTTAATCGCTTTGTTTTTAGCCACTTTGATCAGCCAAGCAGTTGGGTTTTCTGGTAAACCGGAAAAACGCCATCGCACTATGGCCGTTTCAAAAGTGTCTTGAACCGCATCGGCAATCACATCGATATGTTGTACCCCAAAAACCTTGGATAATATTCCCATCATCTTTCCCGAGTTTTCTCGAAAAAGATGGTGGGTTAATTTATCTATCTCGGCATTAGTCCTCGGATTCATCTTCTGTTTGAAACACTTCTCTAATTTCAATACTCGCTCCAAAATCTAAGGCAGGACATCCCTTCCCTATTTCGGTAGCTTCTTCTAGGGAATTTGCCATCAAAAAATAAAAACCACTAATGCACTCTTTACTCTCGACAAAAGGCCCATCTGTCAGCACGCGGTCTTTACCCTTTAATGATACACCCTGTGAATCTAAAGGATTTCCGCCTTTAAAACAACCTTGCTCCATCAACTGTTCGACCCAATTTAGGTGTTTCTCAATCTCGTCTTGCATCTCTTGGAGCGAGAGGCTTCCATAATTCACGTTTTCACGGATTAACAATAAAAATTCTTTCATAATCGTTGGTTTTTTGTTTAAGACAATTGACTTTCAAATTTAGGGACAAAAAGAAAACAATAAAACAATTTATCTATCTTTGGTTGTCTATATAATTCCAATCGCTTAGATGAAGATAACGTATAAATCCTTAAATCAAATAGAACCTCATTTATGGGCTGGAGGAAGCACCTTTCAGTATTTTCTATATCCCAATCAGGCCAGCTATGCCCATAAAGATTTTACATTCCGCATCAGCAGTGCAACCCTAGAGCAGAGTCCCTCAGTTTTTACGCAGTTTGACGGTTATACCCGATATTTATGCATGTTAGACAATCCGCTTGACCTTAGTAGAAACGGAATCAATCAGCATTTTAAAAAGAGAGAAATTTTTCTTTTTGACAGTGCCGATACGGTGATTTCAACTTCTTTGGGTACAGATTTCAATTGGATGGTTAGCCATAAGGTAAACAAACACCATTTAGAAATCACCGATCAATCTCAAAGCAGCGCAAGTCCCTTTATCATCTTGTTCGCTTTAGAACCCGTGGATATTAAAATTGACCAAGGCAGTTATCAATTAGAAAAATCAAGTTGTTTATTAATCGAAAATTCCGATGAAGTCCGGCTGACGATCTCCTTCGATAGTCCATTGGTATTTATGACCTTAACTGTTTAAATTATTCTCCATGCCTTATACCGGTTTAATACGCCCATATCAGCCTAAAGACCAAGCTGCCATAATAGATTTATTCACGATGAATACGCCGCTCTATTTTTCAGCGGACGAACGCATCGATTTGATCGACTATTTAAACCACCATATCGAGCACTACTTTGTAGTAGAAATTGCCGGAGAAATCGTTGGTAGTGGTGGTATTAACTTTTCGGAAAACAACAGTATAGGCAAACTCAGTTGGGATCTTTTTCATCCCGATTATCAAGGAAAAGGATTGGGAACCCAATTAACACAGTTTAGAATCGAATTCTTGCAAAACATCGACCACATTCAGACCATTAGCGTTCGAACGTCCCAAGTCGCTTATCTGTTTTATCAAAAGATGGGGTTTGTTTTACGTGAAACCGTAGCTGATTATTGGTCAGCGGGATTTGATTTATATCACATGGATTTAGTCACCGATGAAAAGAAGCTGAAATAGTTATCACTATCTTTACCTTTTAAAAACACTATTAAATCATACCCAATGACAGACTTTGTCGCCATAGATTTTGAAACGGCCAATGCCAAACGAAGTAGTATTTGTAGCCTGGGGCTAGTTATCGTAGAAAACAATATAATTACCGACCGCATATACAGCCTGATTAAGCCCGTACCCAATTTGTACACCTATTATACTACAGCTGTGCATGGATTAACCTACGGAGACACGATTAAATCACCGGTATTTTTTGACGTATGGTCGGAAATTTTGACCAAAACCAAAAATTTGCCCTTTGTTGCGCACAACAGCTCCTTCGATGCGAGCTGCCTAAAAGCCATTTATGCGTCTTACGACCTCGATTATCCCAATTTCGAATTCTATTGTACCCTGCGATTGGCCCGACAAAAACTACCGCAATTGCACAACCACCAACTGGGCACGGTGGCCAAGTACTTTGGATACGATTTAAAAAACCACCATCACGCCTTGGCCGATGCCGAAGCCTGTGCAGTCATAGCCAATAATCTGCTCTAAAGTAACCTTCGAACAACCGTAATTATGAAAATTGAAACTCAAATTATCATTGCAGCGCCCCCAGAAACCGTATGGCGTATCTTAACCGATTTCCAGCGGTATCCCCAGTGGAATCCCTTTATCAAATCACTAAGTGGTGCAGTGGCCGTGGGCAATACCATAAAAATCGAATTGCCCGATATGACGTTTTCTCCAAAAGTATTGGTGTTCGACGAAAATCGAGAATTACAATGGCGGGGTAAACTATTGATTAAGGGACTTTTTGACGGTGAACACCGTTTTGTGTTGGAAGCCCTGCCCGATGGAGCCACGCGATTTTTGCATAGTGAAACCTTTAGCGGTTGCTTGGTTCCCCTATTTAAAAACAAATTAATCAACGATACCACTAAGGGGTTTGAGGCGATGAACAGCCAATTGAAATCCATAGCCGAATCGAATTGACAAAAAAAAGGCAAATTACGCCATGCGTAAAATGCCTTATATCTAATGGATTAAAACGGCAAAAACCGAATTCCCAAACTGCTTAACCTTGTTTCTTTACAAATTTAGTCAGGATAACGATGGTTTGACCATCGACTTTTCCTTCGATTTGTTCGGTATTGTCGTGTACTATTCGAATGTTTCTTACGGCTGTTCCGATTTTTGCATTAAGAGTAGACCCTTTGACATCTAAATCTTTGATCAGCGTTACGGTATCGCCGCCAACCAAGATATTTCCGTTGCAATCCTTGTGTAAATCCACACCTGCATCGCCTTCATGGTCGCCGGTGGCCTTGGCCCAAACCAACATCTCTTCGTCCAAATACATCATTTCCAACAAATCTGCTGCCCAGCTTTCGTTTCTAAAGCGGTTGAGCATTCTCCAAGCCACAATTTGTACGGCAGGCACTTCACTCCACATCGATCCCGTTAAACAATTCCATTGTTTAGCGTCTAATTCTTCTCTTTTTTCAATTTGTGCTGTACAGGTATTACAAATATAAATCTCCCTATCTTTAACGTTACCCGAAGTAGGTGGTACTTCATAAATTTTCAGTTCTCCCGCAGAAGAACATAATTCACATTGATTGCCACTTCTCTCCTGTAATTGTTTTTCGATTTTCATATCTCGGCTATTAATTAGTTGTACAAGGTTATATTTAAAAGCGCAAATATACTTTTAATAAACAATAAATAAAAATTGCCGGTTTTTTTACGCGGTAAATCCGTTAATTTATCAAAAACAGCCGTCAGCGGCAGTCCCTTCTGGCGGCATTAAGTTAAAATAAATAACTAGGGGGTAAAATTTTCATATTCGCTCAATTTTGATTAAAATTGCAATTGCAAATATCCCCAAAAAATGGAAAATAACGAGTTGATTAGAGAGAAGTTAGTCTTACCGGAAAACGGCAAAAAATTATTGTTGCACTCCTGTTGTGCACCCTGTGCAGGCGAGGTGATGGAAGCCTTAATTGCCTCTGAGATCGAGTTTACCATTTACTTTTACAATCCGAACATACATCCAAAAAAGGAGTATGATCTGCGCAAGGAAGAGAACATCCGATTTGCGGTCAAACACAACATTCCCTTTATCGACGGCGATTACGACGTCGAAGACTGGTATGCGCGTGCCAAGGGTATGGAGCAAGAACCGGAAAAGGGCATTCGCTGTACGATGTGTTTTGACATGCGTTTTGAGCGTACCGCTTTGTATGCCTATGAAAACGGTTTTGACATCATCAGCAGTTCACTGGGGATTTCGCGATGGAAAAACATGGAGCAAATCAACAAATCGGGTTGTCTTGCGGCCAGTCATTATCCCGATATCACGTATTGGACTTTTAACTGGCGTAAAAAAGGCGGTGCCGGTCGTATGCTAGACATCAGTAAGCAGGAGCATTTCTATATGCAGGAATACTGCGGCTGTGCCTATTCGCTACGCGACACCAACCAATGGCGCATGAAAAGCGGTCGTGAAAAGATTGAATTGGGCAAGAACTATTATTGATATTCGCCTACCTATCTAAAAGTTTTAAAACCGCGATATGCACATTCAAAATGTAGAATTTAAGGCGCGTGTAGAAGCGCTGGATAAATACGAACAAAAGCTGATTGCCCTCGGTGCTACGCGAATCGGCGTTTACCATCAGGTAGATACCTATTTCAATGCGACCGTAGCTCGATTAAAACTGCGGGAATCCGACGGCCAAAACAGTTTGATTCACTACCACCGCGCCGATACCCCTACGGCCAAGGAATCGGACATCATCTATTACCAACACGACCCCAACCCCGCTTTAAAAGCGATTTTGACCACCCAACTCGGCGTCAAAGTCGTTGTGGATAAAGTTCGTACGATTTACGCCATAGATTCGGTGCGCTTTCACTTGGATGTGGTGCAACAATTGGGTATCTTTATAGAAGTGGAAGCCATGCTGGAAAACCCGAATCACTCTCAGGCCGATTTAAAAGCGCAGTGCGACCGTTATTTTGAACACTTTGAATTGGAAAAAAGCCAGTTGGTAGACCGCTCCTACAGCGATTTGGTGCTGGCAAAAAAGACACCCTAGATTCTCTTTTTCTCTAGTCAAATGTTATCTTTACTCTAAATCAACACTTATTTAGTAAATGCTTAGTTCTAAAGGGGGAAATCGAACGTTTAAACACAATTTATTACTCGCCGTATTTTTTGCTTTTGTCGCGGGAATCATCAACGTATTTGGCTTTTATGAATTTGCGACTTTTGCCACCAATCTGACGGGACACGTGGGAGAATTGGCCTTGGCTCTGGCAAAAAACGCCCCAAGCGCCCAACTGATTCAAATTGTCAGCTGGATTGGTTGTTTTGCCTTGGGTTCTTTTATCGCTTCCTTGTGTACTAATTTCTTCGCCAAAAGAAACATCAAATTCTCTTATGTATTGCCGATTTTACTCGAAATCTGCCTACTGACCACCTGCATTTACTTACCCGAAAATTACGAGCTTCACGCGATCATCGACTTGGAACTCTTGTTGCTCTTTGCGGCGATGGGGCTGCAAAACGGCATTGTTTCTATGGTAAGCGGAAATGTGGTTCGAACTACCCACCTCACCGGAATGGTGACCGATTTCGGCATCGGTTTGGGCGAAATCATCATGCGTAAAAAGGGAAAGCGGAAATCGAAAATCCGCAAGATCCAACTGACCCTTTCCATTATTTTTTCCTTTGCCCTGGGCGCCATACTCGCGGCCTTCCTCGTACCCTACGCCCACCATCAGGTATTGTGGATCCCGATTCTATTGCTGTTGATCCTCTTGTTTTACGATTATAAAATACTGGAAAAAAGCGTCGACCTGATTCGAGAACGACTACAGGTATAAACTGGAATCGGGCTAATTGACCACGACATAACTGCCTTTTTCCTCGTTTTTGTAAATGGAAATCGAACTGGGAATGCGCTCTTGGAGTTCCTCCACATGCGAGATGATCCCCACTACTCTATTTTCCTTGTGCAAATATTGTAAGGTTTCGAAAACGGTGTTGATGCTTTCCGCGTCCTGAGTTCCGAATCCCTCGTCGATAAAAAAGAAGTTTTTATCGGATTTGTTCAAGGCTTGAATGCTTTCTGCCAAGGCTAGGGCCAAACACAAAGAAGCTTGAAATCCCTGGCCTCCCGAAAGGGTTTTAACCGAACGAGCATAGCCGTTGTTTAAATAATCGATTACTTCAAATTCATTGTTGTCATTTAGTTTTAAACTCAATTGATTACGAGTCAATCGATGAAAGCGCACATTGGCCACATCACAGAGGTTTTGAAGATAAATACTCGAAACATAATTGACAAATCCGCTGGCTTTAAACAAGTTTGCCATAGTGGTTAAATTCAAAGCTCTTTGTTCGAGTAGATTTGCCTGTTCAAGCAATTCGGTTTTTTGTACCAAAGCGGCTTGAACGCGCAGATATTCTTGCTCTAAAGCACTCGCTTTTCCGATGAGCTGCTCTACTTCTGTTTGCAATTGACGGTATCGCTGTCCCGTCGCTTCAAACACAGCCGCATCGATTTCCAAACCGGCGGTTTGTAATTGTAATTCTTTGGTGATTTGCTCAGCGCGCAACAGCTGAAATTGAAATTCACTGAGCCGTTGTTTTTCTTGCGCTATATTCCAATTCTTCGATAGGATTACTTTCACCTCATCGAGATTTGCGAAGTTTAGCTGCCCTAGGGTTTGCTCTATATTTTCCCCTAACTGCCGTTGCTGTCCTTGGACAAACGCCAATTGCTTTTCTACGGTTTCCAAAATACCCGCTTTAGTAGCCAGTTGCGGTTTGAGTTCTTGAATTTTTTCCAAAGCGCCTTTATACATCTTTTCGATCAACTCAATCTCTTCGGCTAAAGCTTTTTTCTGACCTTGGATGTTTTCCAGGTCAAAGCCCAAGCCAGCCCGAACATCTAAGGTTTTTATTTGACCTTCTAACTGCTGATATTGACCGGCCAAACTCGAGATTTCAATCGCTATGGCGCTGATTCTCTTAACCGCTCTTTGGGTGCGCTCCTGCTGAGAAGTCAGCGAAACTCTTAGGGTTTTAATGCGCTGTTCTTCTTGGAGCAGTCGATCTTCCAAAGCTTTGGCTCCGATTTTTTTAGTTTCAAACAAATCGGGATTCGAGGCGCTAAACTCCGTCCATATAAAGGCGTTTAAGTGCGCCGCAAGCTGCGATTCGACGGATTTCTTGTCCGCTTCAGCACGCTGGATTTGAGCACTTAAAAATTCGTAAGTCGCTGTATTTTTCTGAAGTATCACTTGCTGTTGTTGCAGTTGTTTGAGCGCTAATTCACTGGCTTTTTTCGCTTGTTGCGCTGCTGCTAATTGGTCCGACACATCGTCTTGATGATTGATTTGTGGATGCTCCAATGCGCCGCACAAAGGACAGGCTTCTCCATCGTGTAAGTCGGCCGCATATCGACTCAACTCACGCGCTACACTCCACTGTGTAATCCGTTGATTTTGCTTTTCTATATCTTGGAGTAACTCCTCGCTTTTAGCGGTATAAATCGCCATCCACGTAGTGGGTGTTACGTGCAAACGCTCAAATTCCTCGATGGTACGTTCCCTCTCTAGGCTGTGTTCTCGAAGTGTTTTCTCCCAACTGGCCAGCTGTTTATCCAAAAAAGCTTGGGTTTGATACCAGGTTCCGATTTCCATCCACTGAGACGCATCGATGCGCTGCAACTTGAGCTGATCGATCTGGATTTCTCCCTCTTGTATCTCCTTTTTAATCGCGATTTCCAATTCTTCTTGTTCCTTTACAAACACAGCGCCCTTTTCCATCGCGGTTCTTTGCATCGCTAAGGTCACATCCAATTCCTTAAGCCTTTCCAATGTTCCCCAATCCTGCAACTTTTGCTTTTGACTGTCTAATTGATCGTAGGCCGATTGCCACTTGAGGAGTTGCTCGTTTTGATTGTCCAAATCGGCAGTCAATTTCACGGTATCCGACAGCACATTTTCTCTGCTCTTCAATTGTTGGGCTTCTTCTGTCGCTAAGGCCTGTTGCCGATTGATCAATTCCACAAAAGCCTTCTCGACCGTTTCAAACTGTGAAATAGCCGCTTGAAGCTGATCGAAAGTCGGTTTTTGAGCGGTCAATTCGCTATATTCCAACTGTTTCTTACGCAGTTCGTCCAACTTGAGCTGGGCTTCTTGTAGGGCTTTCCACTGCGTTTCAACCTGTGAAAATTCACTTTTCAGCAGGGTTAATTGGCGTTGTGTACCCTCCCATTCCACTTGTTGTTGTTGAACTGCTGCCGTGTTGATGCGCTCAAAACCCGACAGTACCCCTTTGAGGTTTTCGATTTTAAAATTATTGTCGCGTTGTAGGTTGGAAACCTGAGGACTTAAATCAAATCGCTCCAAATTAAAAATCTCCTTCATCATCTTGGACCGATCCGCTCCCCTCAACTCTAAAAACTCTTTGAATTTACCTTGCGGGATGATGATGGTTCTACGAAAATTCTCGTAAGTCAATCCCAGCACCAAAGTGGCATCGGCAGATTCCATAGGAATCCACGCCTCGTTTTTCCACTCATAGGCCAGGCGCTCCATCGGCGTGGTTTCTTCAAATTTTTTCTTGCGCTTCCACGATACGGTAAACTTAAATTTTCGCTCCTCAAAATTGGTGAAATCAAATTCGATATAAACCTTGTCCGACCTGAGGTTCAACATATTGTATCCCCGACTGTCGCGATTGTTTAATCGCTCCGTTTCTCCGTATAACGCCAGGCTAATCGCCTCTAAAATCGACGATTTTCCCGAACCAACACCTCCGAAAATCCCGAAAAGTCCCGATTGGGTCAAGCTGCTAAAATCTATGGTTTGCTTGGATTGATACGAATACAATCCCTGGATAATCAGTTGAATCGGTAACATATTATAGTTCGTTTTGTTGTCCCGTGATTTCGCGGAACAAATTCAATAGTTCTTCGTTTGGGGCTTGTTTGTGTTTTGACATAAAATAATCGACAAACAACCCCGCTCTATTCTGTTCCAAATTGATGGTAATCTTGCTTTCTTGATTTTCTTGCTGTTTGTTTACTACGGGAATCAGGTGAATAATTCCGTCGTGACTGTCGTACAGACGTTTTAAATCTTTTGTTGCCAGAAAAGTATCACTACTTATGGTTAATTCCACTAAGGTATAAGGATGTGCTAACAACCAAGTTACCGCAGCATCGATGTCATCAAATTTTTTGCGGTATAACGGTCTCCCCGCTGTTAAGCCTATTGGCCGATATGCAACTGCTTTTCCCGGTTCGGCTTCTATAAGGACCACTTGCTTTTGCTGTCCGGCTTCGGCAAAGGAATAACACAATGGGCTACTGGAGTATACCACTGGATTTTGATGTCCACCTATATTCTGATAGCGGTGTAAATGCCCTAAGGCGGTATATTGAATTTGAGGCGGAATACTATCGGAATAAATCAAATCGGCATTACCCACTTTTAGCGGTTTTTCGCCATCGGGTTCTTCGAGCAGCTCACCTCCTCGTTTTAACATATAGAGGTGGGTGGTCAGTATATTAACGCCTTGGTCGTCGCAGTACTCATCGGCGAGTTGTGTCCAACTCTCGTGAAGCAATTGATTCATTTGCACTTCCTTGTCCGTTGCACCCAAATAGGTTTTTAAACGCAGTTCGTTAGCATAAGGAGTTGTAATTACGCGAAGGGGTATGCTACTATTTGGGCATAGAATTTCCAAGAACCCGCAATCCGTTTTGGTGATACGAAAACCTCCATCAATAGAAATGGGGCGCAAAACCGCTTGCGGATATCCGACGAATACGATTCCGCATTCCAAGGCTAGAGCATCGGGTGCGTCGATGCGGTCGGGACTGTCGTGATTTCCCGCAATGGCAATGACCGGGCGCTTGCCCTGAGCCGTTAATCGCTTTAAGGTTTTATACAACAGTTCTACCGCCTCCACCGGAGGGTTAAAAACATCGAACAAATCGCCGGCAACAATTACAGCATCAACCTGTTGCGCGTCGGCTATAACGCAAATTTCTTCCAATACCTGTCGCTGTTCTTCAAGTCGCGAAAAGTGATCCAATCGCTTTCCCAAATGCCAGTCGGCGGTGTGAAGTATCCTTAAGCTCATAATATCGTTTTAACACACAAAGATACTTTTTTTAACCTACTTACCACGCTCTTTTTGCCGCTTTACGCCCTGTTCTATTCGCGTAAAACGACTTGAAAGAGACCCGGTGGCGCCTCCGGTTTAAACGCCCATTGCACTACCAACCCAAAGCGCAGCAGCGGCGCGCCTATATAGTACGGGGTTTGGCGGCGATGACCCCGAAAACCAACAGTAAAACCGAAGCGGTTAAAAGCACTATCAACGAATAGCTCCACTGTTGGGTTATATCGTATAAAGCCCCAAATAGCGGAGGACCGCAACCGGCTAACAGATAACCAAAAGACTGCGCCATACCCGACATTTCCGCTGCCTGTGTGGCGTTTTCCGTGCGCAGTACAAAGAACATCATGGCCAAGCTAAATGCCAATCCGCTGGCTATGCCGATACAAATACACCACCAGATGATGTAGTCGGTTTTAAACAGCAGTATACCAACGATTCCGAGCGACATCAGCAAGGCGGTGATCCATACCAACGGCACCTGACTTTTCATCCGACCGGCGATGATGGGACCGATAAAGGTGACGGGCAATTGTGCGAATTGAATATACGACAACATCCATCCCGAATCTATCGCCGACATGCCCCAGCTTTGCAGCACCTTGGGAAACCAAGCCGCAGCACAGTAAAACACCAACGACTGCAATCCCATAAACAACGTAATACTCCAAGCGATTCTCGATCGGTAAATCGAGGTTTTCACCGGATCACGCTGCTCAAAATCAAGGGGTATAGGCTGGTTTTTCTTTTGTCTTTTCAACTGGGGAATCCAAACCAACATGGCCAATACGGCCGTGATTAACCACACGCCCAGTGAGCCCCGCCATCCCTGTCCGGTGCTGAGGCCTATTTGTATGCTAAAACCCGCGGCCAATGCCGCTGTCAAATTCATTGAGGCTGAATACAGCCCGGTCATCAGTCCGATTTTTTCACTAAAATTGTTTTTGATGTAAGCGGGCATCAATACATTGCCCACCGTAATACCTATACCGACCAAAGCCGCACCCAAAAACAAACTGTACACCCCGCCAAGAGGACGGACAAACAACCCGATCAACAAGATGAATAGCGACGCCATTAGAGCGGTTTCCATACCATATCTTTTCGAAATTTTAGGCGCAAAACCCGACAGCAGTGCAAAGGTCATTAGGGGTATGGTCGTTACCATGCCCGCCAAAACATTGGACAACTGCAAACTGGCACTGATTTCCGAAATCACCGGTCCCACAGCGGTCAGCGGCGCTCTTAAATTGGCGGCAATCAATACGATACCCAATACCATCAAAAGCGTTTCGAACTTGGAAACCGCCTTTTTTGCTGACTTATCGCGAGAAATCACTTCTTTTTTCATCTTTTAATACCTAATAAATTCTACCGCCAAAATTAATATTGTATTTTTATAAAATAAAGACAATCTTTATACTTAAAACGACAAATTGAAAATCCAGCATGAGCGGCTTTTCCGCGTTCGCTAACGATTCCATACCACATGAAAATTGAAGATTCCCTATTGTTATTAGACCAATTGCACAAGAGCAGTTTTGTATGGCACGAAAATCATTGGGTTTTTCCCGATGCATTTCACGCACATTCCAAGGGGCAATTGATATTTGTAGAAGAGGGTTTTCAATATTTACACACGGTGGATCAGGTTTATTTGCTGCCGCAGAACCACGCCGCTTGGATTCCGTCCAACCTGCCACATCGCAGCGCGTCTACCGCTTCCAACGTATATTTGCGCAATCTGTTTTACGACTGTGATCTCGAAGCTGATTTCTATGCACACGTCCAAATTTTTAGCGTTCCGAAAGTGCTTCGAGAAATGATTCTATACACGGAAAAATGGTCGATGAACAGGGCGAACAACCCCATAGAAGCGGCGTTTTTACGCGCGCTGTTGTTGGAGCTTCCCGATTTTGCCAAGAATTCGGTCAGTTTGAGCATTCCGGTGACCGCTAACGCGCAATTGCTGGAAGTAGTCGATTATTTGTTTCAAAATTACGCCCAACAAGGCTCCTTGGAAGATTTGGCTTTGCGGTTTCACTTTAGTCTGCGCAGCTTGCAGCGATTGTTCAAAAAGGAAACCGGCATTACCATGGCCAAATACCTACAACTGATTCGCTGTATCAAGGCGGTGGAGCTCTTGAGCAACTCCACCCTGATGATCAGCGAAATTGCATATTTGGTCGGTTACAAATCCGTTCAATCGTTCAGCAATAGTTTTTTCAACTTGTTGGGCAAGCGCCCCCAGGCCTTTATACACCCGTAAGGGCTGGCGAAACACCTTATCCCTCGTACCTATTCAAAAAAAAACGCCCATCACATTTGCGATGGGCGTTTGAGTCAGTCTATTTAGAATTAGTTGTTTAAAGGCAGAAAACCGTAGTTTTTAGAGTAATACAACATCTGTTCTGCAAAGGTTTTGGGGTATTCCATTTCAAAAGAAATGATATCACCTGCTTCATTGGTTTTCGGAACGATCACCGGATTTACAAAACCTCTATAAGGAGCGGATTTGAATTGGGCATTTCGCGCCAAAACCTCTTTGTGAATAGCTTGATCGACCTTTACACCATAGTTTTCGACCAAATTCTGAGCGGCTTTATAATCGCCTTCCGATTTGATGCGTTGGGTTTCTTTGAGCAATTCGCCAAATAAACCGTGTAGTTTTTCGTAGTTGGTGATGTTGAAATAGGTTTTTCCATCGCGAACTACTTTTTCGATTACGTTGTCTTTTTTCCCTTTTTCATATACCCAAGCACTCACCCATTGGCGGTTTCTCATGTGAGCTTCTTCAATATCTGCGCCAAGATCTAAGCGAATCAACTGCGTCATTAATCCGTTACGGATATAGCCGTCATAGGCGGCCATACCCACTTCTTTCCAATTATCAACCAATCCCAATTCTTCCAATTTTGGGGAATACAAATAAAACAAACCCACCAAGTCTGCTCGTCCTTCTTCTAGTGTAGAAGCATAGCTCTTTAAGGTTTCTTTGGGAGTTCCTACACCCGGGTTGATTTGTCCGGAAGCATGTCCAACCACTTCGTGTAAGGTCGTGTGTAATTTATCCGATATTTCTCCGTATTTCAATTGCAAACGCACTTCTTCTTCGTCGTTTGCAAATTCTTTTAATCGTTCCGACGAGCCACCTGCGTGATTATAGGCATCGATAATATTGCCTAAAGAAATCGATTTAGAACCGTGTTCTGCACGGATCCAATCGGCATTGGGTAAGTTTACGCCTATAGGTGTGCTCGGCGAAGCATCTCCGGATTCCGAAGCTACGATGACCGTTTTATAGGAAACCCCCACGACGCTTTTCTTTTTATGTGCAGGCATCAAAGGTGAATTATCCTCAAACCATTGCGCATTATTTGAAATAACTTCCATCTTGGCAGACATATCAAAATCTTTGATTTGCACCACACTCTCGTAAGAGCCTCTATGTCCTAATGGATCGGCATAAACCTCTATAAATCCGTTGTTGTAATCGATATTCCCTTCGGTTGCTTGAACCCAGGCTACATTGTAATCATCCCAAGTTTTTAAATCGCCTGTTTGATAGTAGCGAATCAATAGCGCTATAGCATCGGCTTGTTTTTGGTTTTCCGCTACGGATTTCGCCTTGCCTAGCCAATAAATAATTTTATCGATGGCGTGGCCATACATTCCACCGCTCTTCCATACTTTTTCATACAATTGTCCGTTTTCGTCGCGAACCAATTTGGAGTTTAACCCGGTTGATAACGGACGTAGTGGATCGGCTGCTTTCATCTTTGCGTAAAACGCATCGGCTTCGGCTTCCGTGATTCCCTCACCGTAAAAGTTAACCGCGGATCCCTTCAACAGGCCTTTAGACAAATCCAAGTTTACCTTTTTTGAATCCTGATCATTAAACAATATAGCCGTCACTTCTGGAGCTAATTCCGCCTGAGTTTCCTTGAGTAAGGTAGCGAAATAGGTTGCTGAAAATTCCGGTTTTATCTTTTCATTGGAATAGTGGTGGTGAATTCCGTTGGAAAACCACACCCTTTTGATATAGGTTTCAAAATTCGTCCAATCTGCTGCGGTTTTATCGCCTTTATAGTTGACATAAATGTGCTCTAAGGCTTTTCGTATTTTTAAGTTGTGCTTGTAATTTTGATCCCAGATAATATCGCGACCGGCCATACCGGCCTGACTTAAATAATATACTAAGGTTTGTTCCTTTAGGGTTAAGTTTTCCCAACCCGGTACTTGGTACTTTAAAACTTCAATATCGGCAAATTGATCGATGCTAAATTCAAAATTTTCAATTCCCGCTTTGGTCTCTTCATTTTCTGCTCCCTCTGTCTTCGCCTTATTACAAGCCAAAAACATCGATGAAGCCAAAACTACACAAGCAATGGTGTTTAATTTCATAATGCGTTACTTTTTTTTACAAGGGGTATTTCGCTTTACTGCTGCGTTATGCGTTAGAAAACCGCACACTTTAAAGTAAATCAGCTACCCCATTGGTTTGTTTGTACTCCAACAAATATAGAAAATATAGAAATAAAACCCCTTTTAAATTATAGAATTAAAATTTTATCGGTGCTTTTTAATCGATAACCGCAGCCATCGCTCTCTAAACGGATATACAGGAACAAAAAAGCCGCTCGTAAGCGGCTTTGATCAAATGGGAGTGTTCTGTTATTCTTGGACCATCGTAAAAACGACTTGTTTGTCCGTTTTTGGAATTTTGACAATGTGAAACGGCAGTGAAGGCATTTGGGCGATACCGACTTTTTGCAATCGATCGAACGTCACTTGAAGGTGTTTTTTAAATTCCTTCACTTCAGTGATATCAATGGTACATCCCAAATCAGTACGAGGTTGGTCAAATACCGCAATTACGGTAAAGGCATCGAAATCCACTGTTTCTTGTAGCATGCTTATTTGCTCGCTCAAAATTTGCCAATCAGCTGCATGGTCAATGACCAAATGTCTACTGGCATAGGGATGATTTCCCATCGTACTGTTTTGCAGTACTACACTGCTTTGCACAACGTTGTCCATCTCTAGTTTTACCGGCGAAAATTCATCCACCTCTTTCTCGATTTGAGAATTGTTGTCGTTACTGCAGGCCATCACTCCCAGAAACAGCCACAGCATTAAAAAAAGTTTTTTCATTTTTTTCATTTTTTGTTTATATTACTCTATTAAAACACTTCGCATTTCTTCAGCATCTCCATCGCAATACAGCAGCAATTTATACAATCCCTTATCCCATGCTGCCACATCGATGACGATTTTGTTGTCCAAAACTCCTAATTTATAGATACGCTCCTTGCCCACTGCACCATAAAAAGGAATGAACCCTATAGTGGCGCTTTCACACTGATTGATTTCATAGTTTATTTGCAAGGTAGTAGTCGCGGGATTGGAAAAACGAAAGCTCATCCTTTTTTTCATATACCATGTCTCGTTGATTTGTGTTCATGGATACCCTTTTTAAATCGAGTTCCAAGTAGATCTTCTCACCTTTATAATAATAAAAGTGCTGCTGTGCTTTTGTCATTATTCCTAAAAACAAAAACACGACTAAGAAAAATAACTTCCGTTTCATATTTAAGGATTTAATAATTAATTGCAAGCATCAAGAGCGAATTGCTACTAAAAAACAACATCACTTATATAAAAATAAAAAAAATACTGAGTAAACCAAATAAAAACAATAAATTTAACATTTTTTAGAAACCCCCAAACAACAACCACTAACTACTAATAATCAACACATTAACAAAAACAAACCTCTCATCGACAACTGAAATTATAAAAAAACATCAGCCTTTTAAAAGAAAAACTAAAGGACAAAAAAAAAACGAAAATTTCACCTGGAGAGCGAAAATTTCGTTTTATATGTGAGGGGGTATTTTTTATCGGGCAAATGCCTACTTGCAGTTAGTTGGTTTTAGCCTTTAAAAAATCGTCGGTAAAGTGCGTATCGGAATTGGGACGAGAAAATTTTTGTTCGTTGTATTGTTTAGAGCCGCCTTTGGGAATCGATAAGCTTTCCCAGTCGGTGTTCATCAACATTTTTCCTTCAAAAACAAGCTGCCCGATGTGATATGGATAGTGAGAGACTTGACGAATTATGGCATCAAAGGCACTTTGCTGTTGGCTTCGAATAACCACTGTTTTTTCGAGGTCTTCATCGGTTAAGGCTCTTAAGCTGCTCAGCATACAATTCCAGCCTTGATCCCATTTTTTGATTAATTCATGCCGATCGTAATACCCGTCGGCAAACTCGGCATCGCGATTTCGAAAAGCCTTCTCGCCATCGGTGGTTAAGAAATCGGTCCAACGCGACAGCATATTGCCGCTGATGTGATTGATCAGCATGGCGATGGAGTTACTCGTTTCATTGTAGGTCCAGTTGAGCTGATCCTGTGATAATATTAAAATGGTTTTATCGCCTAGCAGCCGATAGTATTCCATTTGTTTTATGATAGCGTCCAATTTTGTCGTACTCATATATCTATTTTAGGTATTTCGCGATTCTATTTTTTGCAGGGCCATAGGCACTGCCGTATTGACTTGTATCATTCTTCCCAACGTCCGCTTGCCGTAGCACGGGGTTGCGTATACGTTGTATTATCGGTTTTTCAGATGTTTTTCATCAGCTTTCAAACTGCCACATTCGGTGTATAAATCGCCTCATTTCCTTCCACTTATAAGCGGTTTATGGAAATTCAATACCGCTAATATCAGGTGGACTTTCTCGCCCCTTTAGCAGCAATTGCCTCACCTACTAGGTAAAACACGAGATTGTGACTCAGCAAAGTGTCCATCAATGCTAAAGTAGCTGAAGCGCGGGAAAAACCATGGATTTGCCGCAGCGCGGCATCATTTTTATAGGGCCGGCCGCAGCGGTGCCTGATCTTGGGGAACCGCCCTGTTTAGCCCACTTTTTTAACCAAGGGATGGTTGAGTCCGCCCACCTCATTTCTGATAATCTCGTACGCCTTTAAACTGGTAAAGAGCTGGGTGAGATTTTTAAATCCGTAGGCGCGCGGGTCAAAACTCGGTTTAAGCTTTCTCAAGTTAATGCCCACTTGGGCAATATAGGTTTCCACCTCTTCATTGACCGACATGTCAAAAGCCTTGTCGATCAATTTGATATCTGACTTGGACAACTCTTTGATTTCGAAGTCGTCGCTGTGGTTGTTTTCGGCTTTTTTAACCGAAACCACATTGGGCTCCTTAGCAGCTCCCTTGCGCGGAATTAGGTTTTCGCAATAGGTAAAAATCTCACAGGACTGCACAAAGGCATTGGGTGTTTTCTTTTCGCCCACGCCCATCACAAAAATTCCCTCTTCGCGTATGCGCTTGGCCAAACCGGTATAATCACTATCGCTAGACACGATACAAAAACCGTCGACCGATTTGTCGTGTAATATATCCATAGCGTCGATAATCAACGAGCTATCGGTAGAATTTTTTCCCGTGGTATAACTAAATTTCTGCATGGGACTAAAGGACAAATCGTTTAATAAGTCTTTCCAACTATTCATCTGTGGGGTAGTCCAGTCGCCATAAATTCGTCTGATGGTTACTTTTCCGTATTTGGAAACCTCCTCCAAAATCAATTCCAGCAGTTTGGCTTGTGCATTGTCTCCATCGATTAAAATTGCAATATTATTAGTAGATTTTTCCATAAGTATTCTTTTTTTATTTTAATTTTTCCGCTGATTTCAGCGGTATTACAAGGCCGCAGCCCAACGGGCTCAACAGCGTTTCTACATTCTCCTACTCCTTTGCTCCTACTCCTTTGCTCCTACCCCGACGGTCTTGACCTGGGTTTATAAGGAGGAACTGATATAAAGATATAAAGAATTACGCACCAAATTCAAACTTATCCCCAACAAATCAGTTCAAGTAACTGCCACGAGGACTTTTGTCGCTTGGTTATAACCAAAATGCCGCGAAAGCAGCGGTTTTGGTATCGATAAGCTGACATAGCGTACAATTCGCTTCCTCCATCCAACGGACCAAATGTGATGTTCGGATAGCTGTACAAAGCTAACGGACCTACCGCTTTGATCCATTGGTTTTGTAACTCGACAATCCCTAATCAAATCAAACCGTGCTACTAGCGCTCCTTACCCGCGAATGCCGGGGTCAGGCCCTTTTTCAAACGCGCAAAGTTTTTTAATGCTTTACATATAACTGGCAATTTTTAGGCCATTCTATGCCTTTTTCCTTTATTTTTTACTTAAAACAATTCTAAATTACAAATAAAAAAGCACTACTGCGCGCAACTAACCCACTAAACAACAACGCCTTAACTTCTTTTTGGATGACCGCTTAAAAGTGCCTTAAAAATAGTGTGTAACAAAACAGCCGACTTGTTGTCTATTACTGTAACAAAAGGAACGGAACTTCAACAATCAAATGAAAAAACAAATGAAACTAAAATTAAGCTTACTCTTATTCTTAGTAATTCTCAGCAGCGGTTTTGCGCAAAACAAAGTAAAGATTTCGGGAACCATTTTAGATAAGGACCTCAAACAAGCGGTGCCTTATGCGACGATTTCGGTAAAGGAAAACGGCCTGGTCGTTACCGGAGCGATCACCGACGACAACGGTAATTTTACCGTAACCAATTTGGCCGCTAAAAACTACAGTGTCGACATTCAGTTTATCGGTTATAAGACCTTACACAAGGGAGTCGATTTGACCAAGGGTGCGGATCTGCAACTGGGAACGCTGTATTTGCAATCGGAATCCACTACTCTAGATGGTGTAAACATCGTAGCGGAACACTCGACAATCGAACAAAAAATCGACCGTAAAGTCATCAATGTCGGACGGGACTTAACCACGGCTGGAGCTACGGCTTCGGAAATCATGAACAACATCCCGTCGGTCAATGTCGATCAAGACGGCAAGCTCTCGCTAAGAGGTAATGAGAACGTGCGGGTACTGGTAGACGGCAGACCAACAAATATCGAAGCTTCTCAATTGCTCAAGCAGATTCCTTCTTCATCGATTAAAAAAATCGAATTGATTACCAATCCGAGTGCCAAATACAATCCCGAAGGGATGTCTGGTATTATCAATATCATCTTGCACAAAAATTCCAACGACGGCTTTAACGGTTCCTTGAGTTCCGGGGTAACGATGAAAAATCAGCCTCGAGGTAATACCACTTTAGATTTGAACTACCGCACTGGAAAGGTCAATTTTTTCGGCAATGGCGGGAACAACTTTGGCAAATCCTTTGGCGGAGGCGATATGTATCGCTTTGACCAAAACTCCTCGCAGTTGATTCGCACTGCCAACGACAACGATTCTTACCTCTACAAATTGGGGATGGATTACTATATCAACGACCACAACACCTTGTCTTTTTATACCAATCAAACGACTACCGACGGTAATTCGGCGGTGCAAACCGAGGTTTTTTACCCGGCCGGCACTTTTAAAAACATCGATCAAAAAGCGAGCTACGATACCAACAACAGCAACAGTACCTATAACTTGGCCTATAAACACCTGTTTAAAAAAGAGGGACATACCTTGGATATCGAAGGAAACTACAGCACGTTCAAAAACGATCAATGGGCCGATTTCAACACCTTAATCGGCAGCGAAAAGGGCTATTACATCGATCAAATCGAAGATAAAAACAATATGAGTACGGTAAACATCGACTATGTAAATCCGCTGTCGAAAACCGCGCGATTGGAGTTGGGTGCGGAATCGCGCATTACCCGTTCGGAGAATACATATATGTCGGACAATCCCCTGCCGGAGTCCGTGAAAAACTCCAATTACAATTACGACACCGACATCTTTTCGGGTTATATCACCTTTGGGCAAAAATTCACAAAATTCAGCTACCAATTGGGTGCTCGTGTAGAGAGTTATCAGGTCAATACCAAAATCAACGGTGAAAAATCGTTTAAGGACGACTACATCACCTTATATCCTTCGGCGTATTTGACGTACAGCCTCACGGACAAAAATTCCTTTCAAATGAGTTACAGCCGCCGCGTAGACCGTCCGGGATTGTGGCAAACCAAACCGATTCGCGAATTTTCTACGCCTACGGTTACCAGTATTGGAAACCCGGAATTAAAGCCGCAGTTTACCAACTCGATTGAATTGAATTACACCAGAGTCCTTTCCAAAGGTAGTTTAACCGCTGGAGTGTATTACAGAAGTATCAACGACGAAATCAACCGCGTTTTTTACGAAGACGTAGACGCGTCTAATGAAAATGCCATGATCATGTCTTACGACAACTTTGACCGCAATTCGTCTTATGGTTTTGAAGTGTCTGCCAACTATAGACTGACTTCGTGGTGGGACGTTCAACCGGCCATTGACTTTTCTTCCCTATCGCAGAAAGGACTCATCTCAATCAAAAACGAACAAACGGGTAATTTGGATTTTATGCAGCGCGAAATCGATGCCAATGCCTTTAATGCCCGTTTAAACAGCAACTTTAAGGTGACCAATAACTTGAGGTTAAACCTATTTGGATTCTATCGCGGTCCGGTAGACGGCATTCAAGTCAACAGCAAGGAAATGTATAAAATTGATGCGGGTGCCCGTTACAGCATGCTTCAAAACAAACTGACTTTTAGCCTGCGTGTCAACGACATTTTCGACACTATGAAATACGCATTTGAATCCGAATATCCCTACCCTCAAAAAGGGCAGTTTTTCTGGGAAAGTCAAAACGTCTACTTCGGGGTGAATTACCTCTTTGGAGGCGCTAAGAACAAAGCGATGCAACGCAAAAACCGCGAAGACAATACCAAACAAGGTAGTGCTGGCGGCTTGTTTTAAGCAGCGACTACTACCGATTAAAAAAGGGCTATTCTCCATTGAATAGCCCTTTTTTTATGGCAGCTGCGCCAACCAACTTTGGGTGTGGTTCCAAACGCTGTCGCGGACTTCTTCTCTGGACAGAAACAAATCGTGCAAGCCGTTTTCTATGACGACATGCGTGACTTGAGTTCCCATTTTTAGTCCGATACGCTCGATGTCGCGGACGTTTAAAACCAAGTCGGCTTGCTGTGCTTGAGGCGACCACACTTGGGTCTTTAAGCTTTTATCGGAATGCATCAGCAAGATGGGCAGGCTGAGTTTCGGCCTTTCTCTAACGGCCTTTTGCGCCTCGTTTACCGCCAGTATCCACGCGTAAAAAGCGGGAAATGCGCGAACGGGCTTCCACTTTTCATTGAATGTCCATTCGCCGTAAAACGATTTCAACAGCGATTGCCCATAGACATCGCTCACCCCGCCGCTAAAGGAAGCATAGGGATTAAACCGCAGCATCAATCGGGCGACAGCCGGTATCAACAGTCGGACAGCTGCCGGCATATTAAAGGCGAAGAAGGGGGAGTTTAAAATCAAACCCGAAACCTCGCTACGCAAGGCGCCGTAGTGCGCGTAATAGCTCGCCAACAAACCACCGGTACTGTGTCCCAAGAGCAGCAATGGCGCCTGAGGACTACGCTCCTTAATCAGGGCAATGGCGTAATCGATATCGGCAAAATACTCCTTTAGCGATTTGCAGTAATTGGGGTGTTGGTGTGCTAATAGGGAACGTCCACATTTTCGCAGATCCACGGCAAAAAAATTCACGGCTCTATCGTTGAATCCCTTTAGGAGCTCTTCCTGAAAAAAGTAATCGGAAAAACCGTGAATATAGAGTATGCTTTGTCGATTTTGAGGACTGCGGTAATTGTTGGCGCGCGCTTCGATCAGCGTGGTGACTACCTTGCCTTCATAATCCGACGGGCATTCGTGTATATGTCGGATCGTATGGGGAGTGGTAAAGTGTAAATCCATAGATAAAGTACTTATAACAAAGGAGAAAACAATCGGAGAAAGCTGTTTTTTAATCGGGTCCAGTGGGTTCGCTTAAACCAGCGGTTGTAATTGAGCTGGACGGCGTGCTGGCAATCTTCATAAAATATCTGCCGCATTTTATCGGCAAACTCGGTATCGTAAACAATGGCATTGACTTCAAAATTCAGGTCAAAGCTGCGGTGATCTAAGTTACAGGTACCGATAGAGCTCACGCCGGAATCGGTGACAAAGCACTTGGCGTGTATAAAGCCCTTTTGGTAAAAATACAATTCCACGCCGGCTTCGAGCAGTTCTTCAAAATAGGATTGAGAGGCCCATTGTACCATTTTAGAATCGGAAACCTTGGGCAATAAAATTTTGACTTTTTTTCCGCTCATCGCCGCGAGTATCATTGCCTGCTGAAGGGTTTCGTCGGGTATGTAATACGGCGTGGTAAAGAGAATTTCGCTTTGGGCATCGTTGATGGCCTTGACCACGCTATACAAGATGCTCGGCACTTGCGAATCCGGACCCGAGGCGACAATCTGCATGGGGAGTTTGCTGTTGTCGTCGTGGTCGATTATCGGAAAAAAATCGGCATTGACCGTTAGGCTTTGCTGACTGCAAAAATTCCAGTCGGACAAAAAGATGTGTTGCAAGGCATAGGTTGCATCACCGTATATGCGCAAATGGGTATCGCGCCAATACTTGGAGGCTGGAGCCTGCGGGATATTGGCATAGCGGTCGGAGATATTGATTCCACCGGTATAGGAAATTGCGCCGTCTATAATGACCATTTTTCGATGGTTTCTATAGTTCATGCGGTTGGCCAAGGCGATCCACGTAATTTTGTTGAAGGCGTAAATCTCCACGCCTGCCGAGCGCAATTCTACCACGATATTCTTGCGAATCGAACGGCAACCAAAATCGTCATAAATAAAGCGAACCCGCACTCCTTCCTTTACTTTGGCGATGAGGATGTTTTTGATTTCATTGCCGATAACATCGTTTTCATAGATGTAATACTCGAGGTGTATGTGCTGTTTTGCCGCTTTTAAGTCCTCGATTAATCGCGGAAAGAAAGCTTCGCCATTGAGCAGTATTTCCGCATTGTTGTGGATCAACAGCGGACTGTTTTCTATGTTTTTATTGGCCAACAAGCGAATCATCGAGCGATTGCTATCTACCGTTGGAAATTGCTGGTCGGAAAACGATTTCTTGATCTCTTCGATACGGCTTTCAAACTGCTTTAAAAAGATTTCGTCTGTGGCCAATTTCTTCGAATACATCTTTCGCTTGCGGTAGTTGATTCCAAACGAAAAATAAAACAGTATACCCACTATGGGCACTAAGATGACCAGCAGTAAATACGCCAGGGTTTTGGAGGTGGAGTTCGAGTCGTAAATGACGCGCAAAACCACGGCCAACACCACAAGCCCGTAACCGGCTTCCAACAATAAAATCCAATCAATAGTAGGCATTATTTCGTTTGTTTTAATTGGCAAGACCTCCTGGTCGCACGCCTTATTCCGCGATCAACGACTTAGACCATTCCGTTCTCATTGATCATCGAAGGGGGAATCGCTTGTTGAACCTCCCAAAACTCCGTGATGAGATGATTCTCAAATCGGAAGATATAAACGACTAGGGTCCCTAAGTCATCGGGGGTGTTTTTGACGAGTGAGTGCGTCATCACGAGGTCATTCTGTTCAATGACTCTTAAATTCTTGAGTATTTTATGGGGATTTCGCTGCGCTTCCTCTCGTAAAAAATCTTTTAAATCTGCTGCTTGTCCCAAATAAAAAGGATGGTGATGTTTAAAATTCGAACCGACATAATTAGCAAAAGCCTTGTCAATTTCACCACCTGTTATCAGCAACAAAAATTGCTTGGCGATTTCTTTTTTCGGGGTAAATTCCATAATCAATCCATTTTAATGTGTTGAAAGAAAAAAAACAACATTCTAGACGGTACCCTGCTAAAATGAAGTTCCCTAAAAATATAAAAAAAAGCCGATATAAGACACACTATTTAACACAATGTAAACGCTTTTACCATTTCGAAGTGGAATCGCAGCGGCAGCGTGGCGTACAACTCGGGCTGCCGCTTTAGTGTATTTCCGGCCTATCGACGTCAAAAGGCGCGAGTTGCAGCTGCTTAACAAAGGCCTGTGGACCGATTTTTTCACAGACCAAGGCTTCGCTTTCGCGAATGGGATATAATGCCTGTAATCGGATTTGGTAGTCCAATCCGATATCGAACTGCCGTTCTTCTGCGGCCAAAAACCAGGGTTCCCACACAAAAAAAGCATCCATGACTGCTTCCTCGACTACGGCAGTGCCAAAGCGAATCAGCTGTCCGGATACAAACGGACAATCGCCGCGCAGTCGGCTGACCAAATGACCCAATGCCTTGCCCCAGTTTTCGTTTTGCGATTGCACCACCAGACAGAGTTCCGGTCGATTATCGGGCCATTCGCGATGCGGTTGCAGCGACAGCCCGTAGGTTACCGCAGTCAGGAAACGCGCATCGGGCACGCCTTTAAAGAGCACCACTACGGTTAAGGGGTCGCTTGGCTGCTGTTTTTTGGGCAGCCAAAATTCGGGCTCATCGCCGAATATCGGTATTATTTTCTCGAGGAAGCGCTCGAACAAAACGTCTTTAGGCGGCTTGACCGTCTGATTTAAAAATTGGAATAAGCTCCACATAGGCGTATGGATTATAGATTTCGAAAAACGGCAGTTAGTTGTGTACCGCGTATAATTTGGCGACAAAAGCCGTAATGCCGTCGATGTATTTCTGGCCGTGCGTAGTGCCGGACAGGGACTGAAATCCCTGTAAATGACTCGCATTAAAGGGAATCAATTCGCTATTGGGATTTAAAAACTTCACGCGATTGCTGTCGTCCATAGTCGTAAGCCCGTCGCGCAATCCGGCAAACAGCAAACAAGGCAGCTGCAAACGCGATAAGGCGTCTGCGTACGTCGGGGCCTTGGGCGGCAATAGGTATTGTTCTTGCTTGTATTCTTTGATGACTTGAACGATTTGATAGGGGTCGATAACAAAGCCCTCCGCAACTAAAAAATCCACGGGTTCGCGCGCAATGGTTAAGGTGGCCATAATGCTTCCCATCGACAAGGACCAGATTCCCAAATGGTCGCTTTTAACTTCCTTTTTAGTCCATTGAACCACTGCGGTTAAATCCGTTACAAATTCGTCGTAATACAGATACTTCTCGTCTATGGCAAAGTCTTGACTACCGCCAAAGCCCCTATAATCGAAGAGCACTACGGTATATCCCGCTTGCACCATTTCAGCAACCTGTCTCAGCCAATACGACATATTGCCCGCATCGCCATAAGCGAGGATAAGGGTCGTTTTATTGTCGACTTTTGCGTCGGGAAAACAGCTCCACGATTGGAGCGAAACCCCATCGCTGGTCACGATCTTTTGCTCCTTGTACTTAAAGTTAAAATTCGACGGATGTTCCACGTATTTCTTCTCTGGTTTTAACGCCCAGCAACCGCTGGTAAACCACAGGGCGGCTAGTAAAAACACCGTACTTTTAATCGCTTTCATCGAATTGATTTTTTAAACCCTTTCAAAGATAAAAAATTTAAACTCCAATCGGAGCGCCGCCGATTTATTTATTCGCCCCGACCCGATATAGCGCTCTATAGACAACCGTTGTCGTGACACTTAAATCCCCGAAGTACAAGTCAGACAAAATCCCCCTCAAGCAGGCGGGTAGTACGGAATAAAAAAGACCGTAATCCCCGTTGGAAACACTTTGTTTTTCGCGAATAGCTGATCGGAAACAGATAAATAATTGTATTTTTGTATACATTAAAAAACTTTTAGTATGCAACACATTATTGATCGTTTCATTAGTTATGTAACTGTAGACACAGAATCTGATCCCAATTCAGATGCTTGCCCAAGTACAGAAAAACAGTGGGACTTAGCCAACCAATTGGTTGAAGAACTTAAAAAAATAGGTTTAGAAGAAGTAACTATAGACGAGCATGCCTATATCATGGCCACGTTGCCGAGTAATGTGGATCACGAGGTACCTACTATCGGTTTTATTTCACATTTCGATACTTCGCCCGATTTTACGGGTGCCAATGTAAAACCGCAAATCGTTCCCAATTACGACGGTGGCGACATCGTGTTAAACAAGGAATTAGACATCGTATTGTCTCCAAAATACTTCAAAGATCTTTTACAATATAAAGGACAAACCATCATTACCACAGACGGAACAACCTTGTTAGGGGCCGATGACAAAGCGGGTATTACCGAAATTGTTACGGCTATGGAATATTTGATCCAGCATCCGGAAATCAAACACGGAAAAATCCGCATAGGCTTTACCCCTGACGAGGAAATCGGAAGAGGTGCACACCTGTTCGACGTAGAGAAATTCGGCGCAGATTGGGCTTACACCATGGATGGCAGTCAAATTGGCGAATTGGAATACGAAAACTTTAATGCCGCTGGCGCCAAATTGACCTTTTCCGGCAAAAGCGTTCACCCGGGCTATGCCAAAGGAAAGATGATCAACTCTTTGTTGATTGCCAACAAATTCATCTCCAAATTACCCAAAGATGAAGTGCCGCAAAAGACTTCGGGATACGAAGGTTTTTTCCACGTAAATCACGTAAATGGAACCATAGAAAAAACAGAAGTTCAATTGATTATTCGCGACCACAACTTAAAGAAGTTTGAAGACCGCAAAAAGCAAATTGAAAAAATCGTCAAAAAAACCAACAAGAAATACGCTTCAAAATTTGGAGGTCCTATTGTAGACTGTGTCATCGAAGACCAGTATTTCAATATGAAACAAAAAGTAGAGCCGGAAATGCACATCGTGGATATAGCCGAAAAGGCCATGAAAGAACTCGGCATCAAACCGTTGATCAAAGCGATACGCGGCGGTACTGATGGGGCTCAATTATCCTATATGGGCCTACCGTGTCCCAACATTTTTGCCGGTGGTCATAACTTTCACGGAAAATACGAATACGTTCCCGTTGAAAGCATGCAAAAAGCCATAGAGGTCATTGTAAAAATTGCCGAACTCACTGCTAAAAAACAATAGTTCTACCCAAAAAACCCAGTGCAAACTGTTTTTTTTTCTATAATTAACTAAGTCGTTTGATTGGGTCACCTCCAAAATCAACGCTTAATCGATTGCTATAGACCAAAAAAAAGTCCTCTTTGCAGAGGACTTTTTTGGGTATATACCGAAGTATATTATGCTTTGGTGTTCAATTTTTGACTCATTTCCATAGAAATAGCCGAACGCTCCATTTTTAATTTTCCAGCCATAGTTTCCAATACGATTGAAGTCTCTGCCAATTCAGCGATTTTACCGTGAATTCCCGATTTAGTGATAATTCTATCCCCAACTTTAATCATGCTTTCAAACTCTTTTTCTTTTTTCACTCTCTTTTGTTGTGGGCGAATCATTAAGAAATATATCACAACAAACATTAGAATAATGGGTAAAAACTGACCTAAATTCCCTAAATTTTCCATAAATAAACTTTAATAATTATTATTGTTTCGGAGCTACATTGGCTTTAATAGTCAACATTTCTTCTCCTTTTACTGTATTGGTAGTAAGTGTAACCGTTTTTTGTTGTTGTCCAACAGATGGGGTCACGAAAGCCACTTTTAACTTGGATGTTTCTCCGGGTTTAATCGGTGTTTTCTGATATTCAGGAACCGTGCATCCGCAAGAAGCTGTCGCGTTGATGATGATCAAATCGGCATTACCGGTATTGGTCACTTCAAATTCTGTTTCCACTTTTTCGTTGTTTCCGATATTTCCAAAATCGTGTACTTCTCGGTCGAATTTAATCTCTGGAGAGGCGTTGGTAGCTACTGTAGCTTGTGCTGCTTCAGTTTGAGCAACATTCGACTCGTCTATGCGATTCGATGCGCTATTCTCTTTACAAGAAGCCGCAAATACAACGATGGCAGCGGCTAATAATAAGGTACGTTTCATAATTAAATGCTTTTTTTTGATTACAATAATCCTTTACCGATTTTATTTAATTTATTATCTGCTTCATAAGCTTTGGAAATATTATCCAATATTCCGTTGATAAAAATACTACTTTTTGGTGTAGAATACTCTTTTGCGATCTCTAAATATTCATTAATTGTTACTTTAATGGGTATAGAGCTAAATTTTAACATTTCACAAATTGCCATTCTCAAAATAATGGTGTCAATTTCCGCTATACGTTCGGTATCCCAATTGGGGGTTTTATCTACAAATTCCTTGTTTAATTCGCCGGCATTCAACAGGGTTTTGCGGTAGAGTTGTCTGGCGAAATCCTTGTCGTCAAAATCCTTGTACAATCGGGGAACCAAAATCTGTAAATCCTCTTCCGTCAATTGTCTCAATTGCTTTTGAATCATGGTATTGACCAAAGGCAAATCGTCTAACCAAGTCAATTTGGTGTCTTCGAAAAAATCGTATAACTTTTCATTGGGAGCAATAATCTCGGTAAACGCCCTCCAAACAAAATCTTTATCCTCTTTAAAAGACGTCAATCCGCTGCTCATGTATTGTTCGTACAATTCGCTTTGCTTGATCTCGTTGATTAAAATTTGGATATACACTTCATTGACATGCCATTGATTTACCGTGCGCTCTTCCAAAGCGTTGGCCACAGAAACCGATTCGCCCAAGGCTTTTAAAACGGAATTGTCAATAAATTTTCGATTGGGATTGCGCTCTTCAGCGGTAGCTAAGTGTTTTTTTTGAGAAACCGCCAAAAAGTTTTCCTCTTTTTTTTGGATTTCTATTAAAGAAGTCAGCATTAACAAATATAAATCTTGAATATTTTCAATACTATTGAATAAAAACTTTTCTCCACCTTCTAATCGGTCGGAGTCATTTTGTTGCATCGAATAAAGGGTTTGCATCACTTTGATCCGAATGTGTCTTCTGTTTAACATGCTACTATAAGAACTTTTTGTATTTGAAAAATATTAGATCATTTTCTAACAGTCTGCAAAGGTAAAAAAAATATCAATCGACACCTACACTAATTCCAGTAAATATGCAGAAAATTGATCGGACGTTTCACTGCCTGAGTACAAGTGCTTTCCCATAAAAGCAAATACCGTACTAAATATCGCGAAGGACATGAATCTATACCGCCAAAAAAAGTATATTTGCTCTTTGAAGTCCTTTAATAACTTTTTTTTGCGATTTAGCGACAACTGCTTGTAGGACCATTCAACTTAAAACCTAGAAATCAATAGTATCCATGAATGAGCTTCGTCATTTAAACAAATATTTCCTCAAATATAAGTATCGTTTTATGATTGGTATTTTCATTACCATCATCGCTCAGATATTCACCTTATTCACGCCCAAGCTCGTCGGAGATTCCATACGGGCCCTGGAGCAACTCAAAGTTTTGGAAGCCGCAGACGTCAAGGCCTTGCTGTTGAAAAACATCTTTTGGATATTGGTCACCACCTTAATTGCGGGATTTTTGACTTTTTTGATGCGTCAGACCCTAATCGTGATGTCGCGCCATATCGAGTTTGATTTAAAAAACGATTTATTCCGCCATTACGAGCGGCTGTCGCAAAGTTTTTACAAGCGCAATAGAACGGGCGATTTGATGAACCGCATCAGCGAAGATGTCGGAAAAGTGCGTCAATACGTCGGTCCGGCAGTGATGTACTCCATCAATACCTTTATCCGCTTTGCCGTGGTTTTGGTACAGATGTACCTGATTTCGCCCTTGCTGACCTTTTACTCCCTACTGCCCTTGCCGATTTTGGCTGTATTTATATTCCGATTGAGCAAGCAAATCAACGAGCGCAGTTCGCTATTCCAAGAAAACCTATCACAGCTCTCGACCTTTACGCAGGAAATGTTTTCCGGCATACGCGTCATCAAGGCCTATGCCATTGAAAAAGACAAGCAAGCGGACTTTGAAATACTGTCTCAAGAGAGCAAAACCAAAAACCTCAGTCTTGCCAAAACCAATGCCTTGATTGGCCCGCTGATGGTTTTGCTAATAGGCATCAGCAACTTAGTCGTTATTTTTACCGGAGGTATGATGTATATCAACGGGAGTATCTCCGATATCGGTGTCATTGCACAGTTTATCTTATACATCAACATGCTGACATGGCCCGTGGCTTCGCTGGGTTGGGTGTCGACGATGATACAGGAAGCACAGGCCTCGCAAAAGCGCATCAACGAATTCTTACAAGAGGAGCCCGAGATCGTCAATACCCAAGAACAACGCACCCCAATCGCCGGAGATATTCGATTTAAAAACGTATCCTTTGTCTACGAAGACACGGGAATTGAAGCGCTAAAAAACATCAGTTTCGACCTTCCAAAGGGCAAAACCTTGGCGATTTTGGGAAAAACAGGCTCGGGAAAATCGACGGTTTTATCGCTGATTGCACGGCTCTACGACGTCAAAAACGGTCAACTACACATAGACAATACCTCCATTGAGCAGCTGAATTTAGAAGACTTGCGCAAGGCCATCGCCTTTGTGCCTCAAGATGCGTTTTTGTTTTCGGACACGATTAAAAACAACATTAAATTCGGCAAGGAAGACGCTACAGACGAGGAAATCATCGCCATGGCCAAACAAGCGGCGGTACACGACAACATCATTCGCTTTGAAAAGGGCTACGACACCGTTTTGGGCGAGCGTGGACTAACCTTATCAGGCGGACAAAAGCAGCGGGTATCAATCGCGAGAGCATTGATCAAGGATGCGCCTATTTTACTCTTGGACGACTCGCTTTCTGCCGTAGACACCGAAACCGAAGAAAGCATTTTAAAGAACCTCGAACAGCACAGCAAAGACAAAACAACCATAGTGGTGACTCACCGGGTATCTTCGGCCAAGAATGCCGATTTAATCTTGATCTTGGACGAGGGAAAAATCATCCAACAAGGCAGTCACGAAGAACTTTTAAATTCTCAAGGATATTATAAAGAATTATATTATAAACAACTCACAGAAAAAGAAATAATTTAAAAAGTTGGTTATATAAGTTTTTTTTTAGACTTTTGAAAACTAGAAACCAATCAAACTAATTGATAGAAGGATTATGAGAGATAACGAAATGTTAGAAAAAGAGGAAATTTTTTCTAAAGTATTACGCGCAGGTAGAAGAACCTATTTCTTTGATGTAAGAGCTACAAAGGCTGATGATTACTACATTACGATTACCGAAAGCAAGAAATTCACGGAAGATGATGGTTCCTTTCATTTCAAAAAACACAAAATTTACCTATACAAAGAAGATTTTGCCGCATTTAAAGAGATTTTAAACGAAATGACGGACTATGTACTCTCTCAAAAAGGAGAGGAAGTCATTTCGGAAAGACATCAGAAAGACTTTAAAAAGGAATTTCAAAACGACGAAATAGAAGAAAGCCGCAACAGCTTTACCGATATTGACTTCGACGATATTTAATCGATACGCCTATAAAAAAAATCTGAATGTACTGCATTCGGATTTTTTTTTATAAATTTGTTATATACGGCAATGATGTCTGCCTCGAACCGCCTTTTGCTGATGACGTCTACTGATTTTTAGCTTTGCACTAAGCTATTGGTGTGTCCTATTATGAAATTTTCAGCAAAGAAAACCCCTACTCAAAAAACAGCAATCAACCGTTTTTTCACCTTGCTCTTTAAATGGAGCTTGCTCGCCCTACTTATCGGTTGCGCTATAGGAACGAGCATCGCCTTTTTTCTATATGCATTAAGTGCCGTGACCGCGTACCGATTCGGACACAGCAATTTGGTTTACGCCTTGCCCTTTGCCGGTTTGGGCATTGGACTGCTGTACTACTATTTAGGGCGAACTGTAGAAGGGGGCAATCAATTGTTGGTCAAGGAATACCACAGTCCTACTGCCGTAGTTCCCCTAAAGCTGGTTCCCCTGATTCTGATCGGCACCTTGACGACCCATTTATTTGGAGGTTCTGCCGGACGAGAAGGTACCGCAGTACAGATGGGAGGAGCGATTGCCGACCAATTTTCGCGCTTGTTTAGCCTGCAGTCGTGGCAGCGAAAATTACTGCTCTCCATGGGAATCAGCGCCGGATTTGCCGCTGTTTTTGGCACCCCCTGGGCGGGTACCGTGTTTGCGCTGGAAATACTGCGCGTGGGCCAACTGCGCTACCAATCCTTTATCCCTTGTTTGCTCGCTGCTTTTGCAGCGCATTACAGTTGCCTGTGGTGGTCTGTAGAACACAGCGCCTATCACATCGCTGCACTGCCCCCGATCAGCCTCAATACCCTCGTTCTAGTGTTGGGTTGTGGTGCCGTTTTCGGTTTGGCCGCGCTATTTTTTAGAAAACTGACCGCATTTTGGAGCGGGCTCTTTAAAAAATACCTACGCTATCCGCCCCTGCGTCCCTTTGTAGGCGGCTTGCTGTTTGTATTGCTATACCTATATATAGGAGACACTGCTTATTTGGGGCTGGGACTCCCCACCATACTAAACGCCTTTGAGCAGGCTCAAGGCATGGAGGTCTTTGTACTTAAAATTGTGTTTACGTCGATTACCCTAGGAGCGGGCTATAAGGGCGGCGAAGTTACCCCCTTGTTTTTCATCGGTGCGGCCTTGGGTAGTTTTCTATCCACCTTGCTTCCCTTGCCGATTTCGCTGCTCACCGCCCTGGGTTTTGTTGCGGTTTTCTCCGGAGCAACCCAAGCACCGTGGGCGTGTACGCTAATGGGCTTAGAACTGTTCGGCCTGGAAGGCGGCTTGTTTTTACTGTTGGCCTGCTGGACAGCGGCCTTGTTTTCGGGGCGTCAGAACATTTACAACAGTCCACCACACCCACAGTTATCGCTGCCCTATATCAAACTCGCACACTGGTGGAGCAATCGTGCATTTAACCGATCTTCCAACCGTTAGCCACTGTTTTGCCGGGTTGAATCAAAATGACATCCTTGTCCAGACCCACTACACCCAAAACCAAACATTCGCTTCTGAAATCGGCAATTTGTTTTTTGGGAAAGTTCACCACGGCGATGACCTGCTGACCAACCAACTCCTCCTTATTATACAGTTGGGTGATTTGAGCCGAACTCTTTAACACCCCAATTTCCTCGCCGAAGTCGATAAAGAGTTTGTAAGCGGGATTGCGGGCTTTTTCAAAATCCAACACTTCTAAAACCGTACCTACGCGCATATCAATTTTTTCAAAATCCGAGAATTCAATCATATTACAAGTATTTATAGTCAAAGATATATATTTTTAGTAATTTAGTAGCTCAATAAAAACAGAAATGGCAAAAACCGAATCCACCATGCTTCCCTTAGGAACCACCGCTATGGATTTCTATCTTAAAGACACCAATTCAAACGATTGGCTTAGCCTATCCGACATTAGAGGAACCAAAGGGACTTTAATCGTTTTTATTTGCAATCACTGTCCGTACGTACATCATGTTATGGAGGAAATCATCATGATTGCCAACGACTATCGGGTACAGGGCATTGGCATTGCAATGATTTCGAGTAACGATGCGACGGCCTATCCGCAAGACGGACCTGAGGCCATGACCGAATTCGCTTTTAACCATACCTTTGGCTTTCCCTATTTATACGACCAGAGTCAACTAACTGCCAAAAACTACGACGCTGCCTGTACGCCCGATTTCTTTTTGTTTGATTCTCAAGACCTTTTGACCTATCGCGGACAATTAGACGATTCGCGACCGGGCAACAACATTCCCGTCAGCGGAAATGATTTGAGGAGCGCCATCGACGGGCTCTTATACAACCGACAAATTAGTCCCATTCAACGACCCAGTATGGGGTGCAATATTAAATGGAAAAAAATTAGTAGTTAATAAAATCTTTACTACCTTTGCCGCGAATTGCATTATTTTTTGGCTGTAAATCCTTGTAAAAATGGGGAATTCTCAGTGAATCACAAAAATGCAGCGGTTCCAATTTTAGTAGATAAAAAGAGTCAAAAAATTAATAAATAAACGTTTTTCAACCAAAAATCAAACTGCATAAACATCCTCTTTATGTTACACAAAAAATTTTTAAATCGATTTTCACTGAGTCAAGTTATCTTGTCGTCGGTAGTGCTCTATTTGCTTCTTGCAGCGTATTTTGTCATTTTTCAAGATGCGAGCTACTTTCATTTAGTATTGCCCATCATCTTGACCATTATCGCTTTTAATGACAATGCGCAGACCAAACACACCATTCGTAAAAACTATCCTATCGTAGGGCGTTTGAGATATCTATTTGAGTCGATTCGTCCCGAAATCAGACAGTATTTTATCGAAGGTGAATTGGATGGAAAGCCATTCAACAGAAGAGAGCGCTCTATTGTTTATCAAAGAGCCAAAAACGAAAAACAAACCGTTTCTTTTGGAATGCAGGACGACCCGAACCGCATCGGTTATGAATGGGCGTCGCACTCTATTTACCCTAAAAAAGTCAATATTACAGACTTCCGTACTACCATTGGTAGCAAAGAATGTCTACAACCTTATAGCGCGAGTATTTACAACATCAGTGCCATGAGTTACGGTGCTTTGAGCAAAAAAGCCATTACTTCTTTAAACGAAGGAGCGAAATTAGGCGGTTTTGCCCATAATACCGGTGAGGGAGGAATTAGTGAATACCACCGCTCTGGAGGCGATTTAATCTGGCAAATTGGTACGGGTTATTTCGGATGTAGAGATGAAAACGGTTTTTTCTCCGACCAATTATTTACTGAAAGATCGTCTTATCCAGAAGTAAAAATGATCGAATTAAAGCTTTCACAAGGCGCCAAACCCGGTCATGGAGGATTGTTGCCCGCAGAAAAAAACACCCCTGAGATTGCCAAGATCAGAAGTATAGTACCTTTTACAACCGTACACTCTCCGTCTTCTCACTCGGCTTTTTCGAATGCTACCGAATTGGTTTATTTCATTCAAAAACTGCGTAAGCTGTCTCTGGGAAAACCGGTAGGATTTAAAATCTGTATCGGTCGTAGAGATGAGTTTAAAGACATTATCAATGCTATGGTTGCCACTGGTATTTATCCGGACTTTATCACTGTTGATGGAGCTGAAGGAGGTACTGGAGCTGCACCATTAGAATTTATCGATTATATGGGTATGGCCTTGTCCGATGCTTTGGTATTCGTCAACAGAACCCTTATCCAAAACAACATCAGACAGGATATCAAATTGCTGGCTTCTGGAAAAATCATCTCTGCTTTCGACATCGCTAAGGCTATGGCATTAGGAGCAGATGCTTGTTATAGCGCTCGTGGAATGATGTTTGCACTAGGTTGTATTCAAGCTTTACAATGCGATAGCGGACACTGTCCAGTTGGTATTGCGACACAAGACGAGCAACTGTACAAAGCGATGGACATCACAGACAAACGCGTACGCGTAGCCAATTTCCACAAAAACACCATGAAGGCCTTTGGCGAATTCATCAGTGCTTGTGGTTATGAAAATCCAAATGAAATCGATCCGAAGATTTTCCATAAAAGAGTGGAACACGGTCTCAATAAAAGTTTTGCTGAAATGTATTTTAGCGATATCATTAAAAAACCGGCAAGTCCAGTTCTTTAAACCCACAAAAAAGGGCCGTCTCACAACTCGAGACGGCCCATTTTTTTTCATTGTTTTCCACTTATAAATGGCTTGTTTAATCAATTTTAAAGCCATTTAAAATTATCGAATAAGGCTGCCGCACCAAATTGCAAATTCGACAAAGTCAATCCTGTAATGCGATGAAACAAACAGCTTACTAAGCTCAAAAACGAATCATTATACCGCTATTGTTTATCATAAAAATTATATTCATCCAACGCGCGTTTTAATCGCTTAAAAACCTACAATAATTACTGCCCATTAAATCATACTCTACTTTATAGGCAGCAGCAAGATTGCTGACGCCAGCAGGAGTTTTTTGATTAGGGGTCCAAAGCGAACCAACATTTAACTTACTATCACTGATAACTGCGCGGCAGTGATTCGTTTATCTAAAAAATAAGATAAAACCAATCATTAAGGCAAGTGTTATCCTTAACTTCATTTCATAAAAAAAGCGATCCAATCGATCGCTTTTTACTTTTAAAACTTAAATATTGTAAACTGGCTCTGTTTTATCTAAAATTTCTTTTAATTCCTTTGCGGCATTGTAATACCTTTGAACATCAATACTTTCCGGCACTTTATTAAGAATCACCTGACGGCTTTCTACAAATGTATCCATATAATTTTGGTAATTCTTATCATTACACAGTCGGAGTATGGTAGCTTTTTTGAATTGCCAAAACATACCCAATATCGGATGTAATTCTTCTCTATCTTCTTTGTCTTTGATAAAGTCATATAAAACAGTTAAACTGTGCCAATGGGCAGAATAACTAAGGAATTCCCTTTCATATAATAAAACCAATTGCTTTGAAATCAAATCAATTGATTCCTTGTTTTCAATTATAAATCCATTTTGTGGATAAAAATTAAGTTCATTCAATTTATGTGACGCCTTGTCTAAATAATTATAACTATCTCCTACTAAAGAATTGTTAATTAATATTGAAGCAACAATACTTTCTAACTCTAAATAACATACATATATTTTAAATCCATAAAAAGTAAATCTTTCATCAATCATATATCCCAAAGTAAAGATTTCTCTTGGATTACTTTTAATAAATCTTGTTTCTAATCTAAATGAATCTGTATCAACTAAGATTTTTGTCTTTAAAACATCTGTCTTTTTTCTAATATCTTTGATAATTAGCTCATTGATTTTTTCTACCTCCATAATTGAACTATTTCTTTTTTTACTTAAATTCTACACTATTCATATTAATTGGTGGAACTTTTATTACATCTCCCTCACTTATTATTTTATAGACGTCCTCTCTATATATCCTAATTTTATCTCCTTGCATTCCTTTAGATCTAACTTCAAACTCTATAAACTTTGTAGTCTCATCCTTTGCAAAGATGTCTATGAGCTCTGTTCTTTGATTAGGAGGACATTAAACCTCATACTGTTTTTCTTACACTTTGTTGTAAATTATTAGATAAAGCAGATTTATTTAAAGACCCCGCTATGCTTCAACGATTGGCAGAACTTGACAAAATGGAAAATATAGACAAAAGCCATATTCTACACGTATTGGATGGTTTTATTAAATCTGTTAAACTTAAAAATATTGCAGCAATGTAAATACAAACGCCAGAACCTTATGTCTGGCGTTTATATTTTTTTTAAATAATATTTTGACGGGACACTATATTGATTATCAATAATTATTCTCCGTACTCTTTTATTACTTCTGTCTTAAAATCTTCGTAGATACTAAATGCCTCTTTTAAGATTTCAGTTAATTCACTATATGAAGAAAAACTAGGTTTATTAATTCCTTTACCTAATTCAACTCCTTGCAAAGGTTGCATATCTTTATATAATCCTCCAAAAACATCTCCTGTAATAAATATATTATTCTCATTATATAGTGCGCCAACAATAAGCTCAACTAAGCTATATTTCAAACAAATATGGAAATAAAATTTTATACCATCTATTTTCTGTTCTATTTTAAAAAAGTTGTTTTTTTTCATGAATTTCACATCATATCCTAATGCTTTAATTATACTTACAACCTCTTCTTTGGAGTAATTTAATTCATCATCTATCTGGAAATTTGTACTTAAAGCTTCATACCTCCTAATAAAGTCAATATTTTTATAAATTTTAATCTCTCTACTATTTAACATTTCTATTTAATTATTCAGGTTTAAATCTTATCTCTGTTCCATATTTCATTCTGGCTAAATCTATGTAATCTTGAATTTTATCAAATGTTTTATTACTCTCTGGAATTTCCAAAATGTGTTTCCCTTCTAAAAATTCTCCTTTTAGCTTATTCCCGTATTTAGGAGCATTTATTGGTTCTCCTATAGGGTATTTAACTTTAAGTTCTTTTAAATACAATTCAAAAGTGGACAATTCTATTTCTTCTAAATAAGTAGCTTTTCTAGACACAATTTCTCCTTCCTTAATAGCTTTTCCAAAATCATCTTTAACAGGAGGAGTATACCCAACTACTCTTTTTTTATTATGTAAAGTAAATTCATTATACCTGTACCATTCCTCTTTAACAGCCTTTTTATTAAACGCATTTCCTCTAGCCATAGGAGAGTCGTGTAAAAAATAATCTCTTGCTTCTTTCCAATCTAATCGTTCACGGGGAGGCTTGCCTTGTTTAGTTTTCCTAGCAAGGTATTTCACGTAATCAGCCTCCAGAATATCATCTATAAACTTACCTACTGAAGATAGTATGTTATTCCCCCTTAGCGAGAACTTCCTCTCTTGCGCCTTAAAAAAATAACAAAGGGACTTCTATTACCCTAAAAACAAGTCTTTTTTAATTGGATACCCCTGATATTTTCATAATTTTACGAAGAAAGTATATCGAAGAATACGAACGAAATGAAAATTTACCATCCATTGAAAGGATCGCTAAGATGGCTAAAGCATTTGGGGTAACCGTAGATTTTCTAATCGGAGCGGGAGAACATGCCTCCTACGACAAAGAAACCGTTGACCGTATCAACGATATACAAAAAATGGATGTAGCTACCGAAAACGTACTGTTCAACGTTATCGATACCTACATCCAAAATTTTAAAACTAAACAAGCTTTTGCTAAGTAATTATGGAAACAAAGTTAAAAGATATTAAACTTGAGATAGAGCAAATAATTCAAAATATCAATGATATAATCAGTGAAGAGGATTTTTCTGCATATCATACTATCAAAAACTATCTAAACAAAATGACAGATTGTATTTTAGAATACAAAATTATAGATGCCAATAAATATCTAGGATTTTGTATCCGTTCTATTATGGAAGCTCCTCCTAAAAACGAGCAATTAGGATTAGATACGTTAACAAGAATGGACACTTTGTATAAAAAACTAATCGTATTATTGGACTAAACCAGGAAAATCTATCAAAAATTCTTTAACAGAATTATATACTTTACCTGTTTCATTATCTGTAATTTTAGTAACCCATTTAGTATCCCACTGATAGGGTAGTATAATTTGGTCACTACCACCTACTAACGTTTGTAATCCATTCGTACTAGTTTGAGGTCCAACTTTTCCAATATGCATTTTAGTTGCTGAAGGAACATTAATTGTTGCTTCAAATCTCATGCTGTTATTCCATTCATCTAGTAATGCTAATTCTCCTTTGGAAGCTCCTTTTGTACTTGTTACAAAAGTTCCTCCAATGTTTGCGTCACCTCCAAATGATCTATATGTTTCAATTTGAGTCGTAGTTTTAACCGTTCTATATTCTGAATGCAGAAAAGTTGAAGCAATATCTCCATATAAATCTTCCTTTGCAAGTACTTCCACAAAGTCATCGATTTTCGTTGAATAAGCACCAAATTTCCCTCCCCCCTTAGCGAGCTTTATAGCATCTGCAAGTTCTGAAAATACTTTTTCCTGTGCAATTATTTGCTGGCGCATTTCATTTGTTAGATTTACAAATTCGTCAGAATTTTGCAAATTGGTAAAAGCAATTTTGTAATCTACATATTCAGCTAATAAACTATTTCTTAATCCATTATTTTCTTTTAAAAGGGTTTTAGTAGCAGGTGGAATAGCTTTAACATATTTATAACCGCCTTGTGCTATATTTTTCACCCCTATTGCACCCATTGCAGCATTGTAATAACCTACCGTTTTTCCAAGATTAGAGTTAGTATCGATAGGACCCGTATTAACCCCAATACTTCCCACTGCTCCCGCAACTTCTGCCAATGCCCATGCACGGCGTATCCATGTTACTTTAGTTGCTAAAGCTATCCCTCCACTTGCAGAAATTGTAATAGCATCTAATGCTATCATGGTACTCTTTTCTATTTTGTCATTGCGATTTTTTTCATCATTGTATTTCAATAAAATCGCCGGTACTAAATATGCTCCGTTTCCGAAATCATAGCCCTCTATTGCCGCTTCTATCAAAGGTATTTTAGCTTTTTCCGGTATAACAACAATGGGGGTAAGTGGAGATACTTCTGCTAATTCATCTCTAATGATGGTTTCATAAACACCGTCAGTATTGACATTCGTAGTACCATGATGATAGGTTTTGTAAACATCAAATAGCTTTAAATTCCCTGTTGTTTCATCATATTTTGCTTCATTATACTTTGAAGTATACTTTTGATAAAAGATTGAACCACTATCACTGCTGTAATCTATCGGATTCAGATTAATTAGTCTTGTTGCAAAATCGTCATCTTCTGTTGGCCATCTCATTTCTAAAGAAGCAGGTGCTCGATTAAACATCGTTACCAACGCCCCGATAAAATTGGTGTAATTCTTTTTATCAGTCCAAAACCATACCGAAGCATCATGCATCTCTGTTATTAAATACTTCAATTTTTCGTTAGCGTTCAACTCTAAATAACGATAGAAATCTTTGTAATTGTCCGATTTTATAGCATTCATCAAACGAAGAATAGCCAACTCTGATTGTTCCTTTAATTTTGATTGAGATGTGACTAAATTAATCAGTTTCTCTATTTCGCTATATTTTAAATTTCTAATAGCAGCAATACACGTTTTATTTACTAAAAGCACTACTTCTTCCCCATCTACTGACAGCATAGCTTCTCTTAACCTAAGGATTCCTGAGTTTAATTCAGTTTCATTACAATCTTGTAAATCTTTCGCTAATAGTTCCTTTATAAATAGATTGCTACAAGATGTATCCCTAATATCTAATGGTGATAGTGCCCAATCACTGGCTTTCAATAAAGCTATATTTGAGGCTATTTTACGTTGTACAGCTGTTGTACTTTCATTTTCATCTTCTTTCTCCCATACAACTGTCACATAATCATACATACAGCCATCTCCTCGAGAGCGGAATAAATTTACTCTGTTATTTAAGTCTTTTTCAACTCTTTTAATTTCAATTTCACCATTAGATTGAGAAGTAAATAGCTTTTTCTCTTCATTCCAATTATAATTTACCTCATTGTAACGAATCGATGCAATAACATAATTCTTTGCTACTAAAATTGTTACTGCTATTTTATTTCCGTTTTTATAAAAAGTATCAAATACTTGCCCATTTGGAGTAAGACCTAGATGGGCATGTCGGTTTTGTTCCCCTTCACTCTGTCCTTGGAACAGATACAATTTAAACTTAGGATCGTTGACTTGTTTCCAATCCATGTGGGTAAAGTCGGTACCGGTGGAATAGTCCATCACGGTATTCAAACTTCCCACTGCGGTGTTATAAGTACTAAATGGGTGTGTTAACGCTAAGGCTCCGTGGGCGAGTTCGTGAGCTACGGTACGGGTTTGGTCGTTAAACACAAATCCGAATTGTCCCTGTAGTCGCATATAGCCCTGTTGTGACGGGTCGGAAATCTGATCTCCTGTGACAAACAGATAATATCGATCCGAACTGGCACGTCCTTTATAACTGTTAATCACCGCTTCCTGAGCTTTGGTGTAGGTTGTCAGGTTGCGTTTGTCCTCGGATTTCAGTCGGTCGTGATCAACGTCAAACACCTCTTCTATGCGAATGTTTAATGTAATCGCCAAAGGCGCATAAATCGCTTGCAAGGCTATTAACTGCCCTTCCAGTTGCGCTTTTACCTTGGCCGTGGTTGGAACCAAACTCAATTGAATGGTTTTTGGCGTGATATGCACCAAACGGAAAGCTCCCGCCAATTGGCTTTTGCCATTTTGCTTGACCGTTGCTAAAATTTCTTCTTCGGCATAGTTTAAACTTCCCGAGACTTTTAATAAATAACCTCCTGTGGTTACTTCAAACGGAATGCGTTCGCCCTGATCGGTTTTAAATTCCAAGCTGTCTGTATGTATGCGCGCTCCATCGGTTAAGAGCGCCTTGGCAAATACGAAGTCTGTAGCACCTTTGGCTACCGCTTTGTAAGGTAAATACTGGCCTTTCACGGCGCGATATTCCTTTTTCAGCTTGGCAGTTGCCCCATTTTCAGACAATACATCCCAGCCATAAATGGATTTCGGTCCATTTTCGAAGGCAAAGCGAATGCCTTGAGCCGTAAATTCAGTAGCCTGACCGATTTTGTTTACTCCGTTGGTATTTTCCGGGGAGGGCTTACCATCAGTACTTAATAAACCGTTCGGCTCCGTGATTTGATCGCCCGGTTTTACATCTTCACTGATCTTCCAAATCTGGCCTGTAGAATCGGTAATTACCATGTCCTTACCACCCGGCAATATCACTTCTTCGCCGTTGGGTCCTTTGATGATGATGTCACCATTATCGTCTATAACAATCGATTCAATCGGGAACGGAATTTCTTTGTCTATTTTACCGTCCGCACCCGAACCGGTCAAATCTTCCACATCATCGACATTATTCCAATCGGGATTATAGGTGGTTTCTACTTGTCCACTGATGAGTTGGTAGTCGGTATTGATTTGTATGTTTTCAAAAGTTACCGCAATTTTGGTGTCTGCCAAATACGGTACTACGATGTATCCCTTTCCGGTATAAATACCCTGCGCTCCTTCTAATCCTTCTAATTTCAACACTTTAACCGGGAAATCACCTGCATAAAAAGTTTCTGTTACAATTAAATTGGATAAAACCGCCTTGTTAATCAAATTAATATCGGGCAACAGTCCGCAGCTAAAATTGCTATTCGCGGCTGTATTCTCCAATTGAAACTGCTGAATAGTGCTATAGCTGTAACTCGGTTCTTGTCCGTATTGTACCGGCTCACAAGTTCCACCTACTCGAAACTCATAGTGATATCCGGCTTCTAAATTGGAAATAGTCGCTTGATTGTTTACGCTATAAAGGTCAAACCACACGGCATTTTCAACTTGGGCCTTGCGGTATTGCAGGTGGTATTTGAGATGCGTGGGTACGCCTTGCCAAGAGATTTTTACGCTATTGGCACCTTGTGGTTGCGCGAATATAGCCTTAGGCGCTTCGCAATTCACATCGATTTTAAAGGTAAACACTTCGCTATAACCGTTGTTTTTAAATACGGAATTTTCTGCTAGTCCGTTGTGAGAAATAGCTCGAACCCGCCACGCATAGCGCTTGTTGGGCAGTAAACTCGGCTTAAACAAATCGTATAGGAAAACCGTAGTGCGCAGCCCTTCTTCGCGGTATAAGAGCGGAGCCATATCAAAGGCATAGTTGGCATTCATCGAGGCATCCATCAATTCTTTTAACTCGAAAGTATACGAGATGTTGATGGCATTGAGTTGACGCGGGGTCCAACTAAACAGAATATTGGTAAAATCGGTTTGTGCGACTTGCTCGTTCTGAGCCGGTATGTTCAACAACGGTGGCTCGTTGAGCATCAAATACATCATGCCACAATGCTTTTGGGACAGCAATTTTCGGGTAGCTCCGTCATAAAGCTCAAAACATATTTGATACATGCCGTCTGGCAAGTTTTGACTGTAGGTGTTTTGGTTGAGCCCGTGGATATTTTTTAGCTGAAAATAAGGAGCCAAATCCACACTTGACAAATTGAGTATTTCTCCTCCATTGATATACATCGGGGGAATTCCTTGTAAAACACTGGCACTCTGAGCTGCAATTCCATTTCCTTCAAAATACAGTTTTAAAACCACCGGTCGATTTACAACAGTTAAATCCGTTGGAATGACTTGTAGTGCTATCCGATCTACACCACTATTGGAAAAATCGGATATTTTATTGGTATAGGGCGTGTTGATATTAGGCACTAATTGAACCGGATATAACTGTGCCCAAACCGTGGTTTGCACCAATAAAAACAGGCTAAAGAAGAAATGAAAGTGCTTTTTCATGAGTGTTTATTTTCCTATTATAGAATGATTATTTTTTGAGTTAGGGTTTGTTTTCCCGTCTCTAAAATCAAGATGTAAGTACCCGCCGCAACATTGACTTCTATGGGAACTACATATTTTTTATTGCCTGAAAGCTTTTTTGTCATCAAATTATTTTGACCGATATAATTGATCAATCTCAATTGAATAGGGCTTTCTTCGGCTAATATTATTGTCGCTACAAAGTCTCCTTTATTGGGGTTGGGCGTGATGGAGAATTCCTCTATAAAACGTCCTCTTAACTGTTGGTCTACCGCTAAATCGTCCCGCTTTTCCACGACGATCTTTTTATTGAATATTTGATAACAAGCTCCTTGTGTTTGTTTTAAACCGATTTCATATTCTCCGGGTTGTTCAAATCGCAAAGTCACTGTGTCGTCTCGATCTTCCACTAATTCTATACCTTCGGGTACCAGCCAAGTGGTTTGCTCGCCAATGGGTTTGCTCACATTAACCAAAACGACCTCTTCCGATACATAGGCCTGAGTGCTAATTAAAAACTCGGAACTGATTGGCACGGTTAGCTGGTCAATTCGAATTTGAGCTGTCGCTACACAGCCTTTAGAAGTCGTAATCGTTGCGGTATAAACCCCCTCCTGACGCAACACCACTTGTGGATTTTCGCTTTCAAATCCATTGGTAGATTCCCATTTATATAGTGCTTGATCATCGGCAATAGTTATATCTACAGCTAAGTATTGCGAATTACACAGGGTTCTATCTTCGCCTATCTCAAAGGTAAATTCGTCGGGGTTGTCAATTGTATATTGCTTTTTAAAACTGCAGCCTTGTGCATCTGAAACCTCAACGGTATAGGTACCTGCGGCGAGATTCTCCAGGTCCGGAGTCGTCTGTCCCGTATTCCATTGGTAAGCGTATGGTAAAACCCCACCACTTACCTCGATTTTAATAAAGGCATCCGTAGCATTATAGCAATTCAAGTATCGAATGTTTTCGTTTACACTAAACGCATCGGGTTGGTCGATGACTACAGTGCCTTCAACGCGACAACCTCTTGCATCAATGACTTCTACGAAATAAGGGATGGAAATCAATTCGTCAATGGCTGCGGTTGTTGCGCCATTAGACCAATTGTAAGTGTAAGGAGGCGTTCCCCCCTGTACAAAAACTTTTGCCCAGCCGGTATGGCTGCTGTTACAGCTCGCAGCTCTTTTTTCGAAGTTTAAAGTCAATTGATCGGGTTGTTGTAAACGGTACAGCGAATCGGTTAGCGTTTGCAATTCGTTATTTTGATAAACGCCCAATTGAACACCGTTGCGGTCTTCTATGTTAACCGCATAGTTTCCATCGGAGAGTTCTATGGCTGTTTCGGTCGTTAAATGTGCCAAATTATCCCATTGTCCTACACTGTTTTGTTTTTTCCAAGTATAGATATAGGGCAAGCCATTATTGGCATTTCCGGTAAATGGACGTCCACCTTCTGCGATCACTTTTAATTTCCCGTCTTGTACCTCATCCCGAATACCGTCTTGTGGACTTCGATCGGTTTCGTCTCCAAATTCATTGTTGGCGTGGCAGGAAATCGGCCTGATCAACACCAATTCAACTTTTAAGGGATCGGGCTGGGTAAGGCGTTGTTCCGATTCTAAAATCAAACAACTGACTTTATTTGTTGCGAGCTCGTAATTTTTGTCTTTTACCGTTAGGAAATAGCTTCCTGCCGACACATTATTCAAAGTGATGTAGTATGAACCGCTCGTAAAAACTGGCGTACTTTGCTGGTTTACTAACTGGCCGTCTTGATTTCTCCACTCGTAGGAATAGGAGTTGTTTGCGAATCGGGTACCCCCATCTATTTTTACCACAATTTTCCCATTGCTTCCGCCATAAAAAGTCGGTTCCTGATTTAAAGTGTATTCCAACGATAAAGGAGCCACTGGCTGCGTTAGCGTAATGCTTTGAATTTTCTCTTCGCCCAAAGCTATTTCTCCATTGATTTCTCCTTGAACTTTAGCTATACAGCCGTTGGCATCTCGTATTTTCAAAGAATACGTTGCTGCTGTTAAACCCGTTAGTTGATGGCGGTTTTGATGGGAGAAATTAACCCAATCTCCCCCGTTGAGCTGGTATTGGTAGATGCCTGCTGCGACCCCTCCAGTCGCGTTTACTGTTATTACACCGTCGTCTCCACCAAAGCACCAAACGTCTATTTTAGACAGACTAAAATCAACAGGATCGTTTTTATCTACGGTCGAAGTAAAATTTTCCGATAAACTGTTGGAAAGGGTTATGTTTCCGTTATAAAATCCTGACGCACTCACCCGATAACGCCCCTTTGGAAACTCCGCTGGAGTTGTAAATACCCCATTGTCAAAATCGTGTCGCCTTAAATTGAGATAGTTTGCTTGAACCGAGTTTGTTTCCAAATTCAAAAACGTCAAGGAAAGAGTTTCTCCGTCTAACAAATCGCGATCGGTATAAACCTTAAGAACTGCATCGTTATTATCGTAACAACTGGTTTTACTATCGGATACGGCTACAAAGTTGGGAGAGGTTTTAAAATAGGTAAAGTTTACCGTATTGGAAATCGTTCCTCCGGATTCCGTATCTGCCCAGACAGAAACCATTTGTCCTTCTGCACTCTGCGGTAAAAAATCTTCGCCTTTCAGGTTTAGGTGATTCGTATTGTTAAACGCTTGGGGTATTCGAAGCGCAGGGCCGTTCCCTACTCTATATTTCCAATTGTAGTACTGATTTTCAATATGATCGGCTAAATCGATTTCAAGCCTTCCTGCACTTGCTAACTCATATACCTGATTGGAACTGACGTTAATCTCGACAAATGCTTTTGTTTTTAGACGCACCCAATCAAAACCATCACCGAGATTCTGCTGGTAATGACTATAGGGATCCGCATTCAAATTAAATTCTTTAAATCGATCTCGAGGGCCTCCATTACAACCGCTCACTATTTTCCACCTAATAATCAATTTGAATACCACCTTGTTAATCTTGTTTTGTTTTGTAAAGCGTTTGGAAAAATCCGTATTGGCGTGAATCAAGCGTCCATCAAATATTTTGTCTGAGGTACCATTTACATAAAACACATTGACCTCGCGTAATCCGTCTATGTTTCCGCAGCCGCCACTACCTCGTCCCATATAGCCTTCTATATCTAACATATAATACGAGTCACCGGTCAATGAAATCTGTCCCAAAAAATTCCAAGAGGAAAACAATGCTAGCAATAATATATACTTTCTCATTAGGTTTAATATTGAACGGTTAATGAAATGGCTTTGGCCGGTGTATTGGAATTCAAAGTGGGTACAAAATAGTATTGGTACTCCGAATTGATGTCCAAATCCACATCGTTTAAAGAGTTTTGCCCGGCATGCATCACTTTCCACAGTGTGGGTACTTCTCCTTTTTTGTTTTTATAAATTTCGATTTTGGCAATCGTTTCGCCTTTGGCTAATGTGCGCCAAAATAAGCTGATCATCCGCTTTTCTCGATCTACAAGGGCTTGTAAGTCTTTGATAATTTCTACCGCACTCCAATCAAATACCGCTATCGTTATTTGAGAATTATTGGGATTGGACCATAATTTAGCTTCATCTCGAGCCATAACCAAATACTCATAAACCTGATTTTTCTCGACTTTTCGATCCCAAAATGCCGTTGTTAAATCCGTAAAACTAGCGATGGTTTCCCAGTTTACATCGCCCTTTTTCCGCCGCTTGATCACCGTTAGATTGAGGTCGTCGCTAGTGCTGTTGATCCATTCTAGCTGTACCGCACTGTTTGCCAACTCATAGTTCGAGAAAATGGGTGCTGAAGGCGGAATTACATCGGGTTTATCGATGATCAACACCGCGGAGAAATCGGAAATATTATGTCTAAAATCCTCTGCTGCAATTCGATAATACACTTTTTTATTAGACAGTTTTAAGCTCAATGTATCTGTAAAATGAGTCTGAGGATAGGCTTTATCGTATAGCTCTATAAAATCTTCATCTTTATCCTGTCCGCGGATAATTCGGTATCCCAAAAGATCGCTTTCGGTATTGGCCTTCCAACTTAACTGAACCACCCCCAAACTGTCTATCTGTCCCTTAAATCCTTGAGGAATTGCCGGTGGTACGGAATCTATCGGTTGCACCAATACGCTTTGAGAAGCCATTTTCTGATTGTTTTTACCTACGGCATAAACCTTAAAATAGTTCGAAGCTTCTAGTTTTGAATAGGAAAACTCCCTTTTCGAAACCGCTAATTGTTGTGCTACAATTTTATAATCTCCTTGATCTTTGGGCGCTACAGCAACTTCAAAAGATTGAATTTCCGCTTCTGCATCTTTGGGATATTCCCAAAACAACACTACCGAAGCGTCGGTTTTAAATTCGTAATTATGGATTCGCGGAGGTGTTGAAACCGAAGCCACTCCCTGTGTTGAAATTGCCTTAGAAATCGTTCCCCTTTCGCCGAAAGCAGAAATTCCATAAATGCGATACTGGTATTTTTGATCGTTACTGGATAGGGTATCTGCAAAATACATAGCCGTTGAAGCACTGCCCGTTTTATCATTGATATCAACTATGGGCGTTTTGGAAATGGCTGTAAAGTTTTTTCCGTCAGTGGCTCGCTCTATCATATAGGAGCTGTATATCCCTTTGTACGGTATAATTCCCCACGAAAACATCACTTTGCGATTGTCTGGAAATGCCATAAAATTCACCACTTCAGGCAAGGGTTCAAAATCATTTAATCCCGCTATGCCAGCACCCGATACGACCGACCCATCATTTGCAACGGCCACTTGGTATATGTATTCTTCTCCTTTAACCACTTCGCTGTCTACATATCCCCATCCGGCTTTTACACTTCCCTGAAAAGACATGTCCGCAGCGAACAAACCAAAGGAATGACGTTGATGCATTTCATCGACCATATTGACGATTCGAGAAACCTCGCTTTGCTCACCGGTATCTTCTACTTCAAATGATTCTCCGTAAATCGCCTGTGCAATTATCGCAGCATAGTGATCCTGTTGGACCAAATCCATCCAACTTTCTACCGGTTCCGGTTTTATGGGCAAGCGGACCAATTGTTTTTTTTCCGGATCGGCAAGCAACTGGTCGTTTTTCTTAATCGTAATACGCGTTAAGATAAATCCATTGTTGTTGGCACGTTGCCATTCCAAGGGTTGATCGACTCCCCATCGAACCAAGATTTTATTCTCCTGAGCTCGTGTCAAGACTTTTACTGCAGCTTGTTGCGCATGCGCCAGGTGTATTCCACTCCACATTACTAGTGCAAGTAAATAATATTTCATCGTCGTCAATTTTATTCTCATAACTTTTACTATCTAAACTTGTTCAGATTCTTAAACTGATAAATATGTTTGGACTTCTTTTTATTTCCAGGAAGTACATAATTCATTTCTACCTCATAGGCTCCGTATCGCATAAACTCAAATCGCTTTCCTAAAAATTGGTAAGCCTCGGTGCTGGTTCCGAATACATCATTGGCAAAATCATTGGCTATTTGTTCTCTTAAATTCATCCAATCTTGTTTGTAGATCTGCGGAAGGTTGTAGGTATACGGGAAGTTGATTTGAATCCAATTCAGATTTAAATTATGCTCCGTGCTTTGCAAATAGTAATTACTGACCCACAATGCCTTTACAGGCACTATTCCGTATTCTTCTACATCTCTATTGGTCAATTCATACCGCCCATCAATAGGATAGTGCGCATATAATGAGGGTGCAATATCTACCGTGAAATAGGTGTTGTTTGTCAAAGCTTTTAGTTGTAAAAGCGGTTGATTATCCGTATACATACTACCGGTTAAATCGGTTATATCAAAAGGCTCTAAGGGACTGATTTTATTCTCCAAAGTAATCACGTCGGCATATACCGGGGAAAACAAATAATTGGTCGTCTTTAATCGATTCATTTTTGCCTTAAACGTTTCAAATTCACTGGCTTTAAATCCATAAGACAAACGATCTATTTCACCAAACCTAACCAAACTAATCGCTTGGTTCTCTGTCACAGAAATTTCATTATCCTCTTCTGTGACCACTTCGCGATCCGTCGTTATCTCCGTATCCTCATCCCCTTTACTGTTGGCACTAATAATAGAAAAGGCATAACTTTTGTCTTTCTTTAATCCTTTAGGCAGTTCGTAAAACACTTCGTTTTTGGATGCGTCATAATTAAACTCGGAGGTCCATACTTTGTCGTTTTGAGTTTCTTTGAGTCGAATGCCGGTTTTCCAATTGGCATCGTCGAAAAGATAGTCCTGCCCTCTCTTCAGTTGGATATATCCCGTTGCATATTCTTTGATAAAAAAGTTTTTTTGATCGACTACGGGATACGCATACTGTATATTGGTCAACGGAATATGGTCCGGAGCCATTCCGGTAACAAAACTGCGTTCTTCGATTTCTTTGACCACCTGCCCCTTTTCCATAATGGGCTGGAAGACGCCATTGACCATCTTTTGAAAACTCACTTCTACTTGTGCCGTCAATTTTTTATTTGGCGGTAAAATATCTTTGGAAATTAAATTGGCCCGGTCTTTCATCGAAGTCCATTCTATGGAAGCCTCTATTTCTTGCCCCTGTTCGTCCACCAGGATAAACCGCTCCAAAACTATTTTATACGTTTGATCACCATCGTCTTCCGGTATTTTTAGTGCTTCGTTTACTTTCATAGAGAAGGTCGCCTGAGGTATGGCAAAAACATCTACCTCGACACTCTCCTTTTTCGGTGTCACGTCAGCAATCAATTTCATTCCATCGAGTATACCCGTGGCTCCTGCAAATTGACATTCTTTACCAATGGTCAGTTTAAAATTAAATTTTCCTTTAATCAAGCCACCCAACACATTCATATAGCCGCCTACATAACCTCTTAACCAAACGGGATTGGGCAGTTTGGCTTGCATAAGCACTGCAGCTCCGGCCGATATAATCGGCACTTTCATCTTGATAAAAAACAGTTTAATCCGCACACCCAGCTCTCCTTGTAAATAAGCATACGACTGTCCGTTGGCATACCAGCCATCAATTCCCACCACATCGCCGGTATTGCTACACTCGGCTTCACCGTAATCTTTTAGCATAATATCAAATCCGATTCCCGCCTTAAAACGGGCATAAAAAATCAAGAAACTCAAATCTCCTGTATCTATGCTCATTTCACTACCGAAAGCAAAGCCACCGTAATTAGCCAACTGATTTTCATCGCGCATATAATTGAGTACGTTGGCATCCAATCCCAATATTTCCGCCACTTCTGGTGGCGGTGGTGGTGAGCCTGGTAATTGAGTTCCAGCCATCAAATACGAAGTCGTCTTTAAATAGATGCCCGCTACTCCGAGTTTAATCCCGATACGGTCGTCTGGAGTTCCGATATAGAGATACCAATCTTTGGGGTCTTTATGAAAAACAGCCCAACCCGCACGTCCTCCGGGTCCAACTCCAGAGAGTATATCACCGGGTGTATTGATAAATACATCTAAGGTGCCGTGTAAGCTGTTATTGACAAAGTCAAATTCAATAGCGGCCTTCATCTCTATAGACGCCTGTCCCTCTTCTGTTTTTGGAACAACTCCCGTCGCTTTATCCAAATATTTATTGGCAAAACTACCGCCAACACTATTGTTGCTTGGAGCCAGCATCGCCGCTTTGGTTTCTATTTGACTATTTACCTTTTCTACGAGATTTTGAATTTGATCCATTCCAGGAATACTTTTTAAGACCTGTGCTTCTCCATAAATGGCCATCTGATTGATGCCGCCCCGCGAATTAAACAACATCTCAAATGCAGCCTGTCCACTAAAAACACTCTCGGTACCCAGGGAAAAATAAACTAAGGCCTTTAATCCCAATCCAACGTCTCCATCTGGAGCATAGCTTAACCCGCTTGGTGAAAACGCATAGGGGTCAGTTGTAGCAAGTCGTTTCATTTTATAATAGGCTCCTCCTCCAAAACCACTGATGATATACCCGCCATTTAACTTGACCGATGCATCGAAATACCAATATCTAAAGTCCTTTTTTCCGAATATCGCTTTTGCACCCATTTCTCCAACACTTGGTACCGTAACTCTCAACTCGGCATTAAAACCATTACCGTAAATCGGATCGTTGCGAAGCAAGTCCAAACGCCCCGATAACTTTAACCCTCCTATTTCAGAGTTTACGTGAATCGCATTAAGTTGCAATCCCTGAAACCTCCAGCTTTGAAGCGCCCCATTCTCTTTTAATCCTCCTAAAATCCCAATTCTGCCTTTGGCAGAAAAAGCATTGCTATCCATCAGGTTAAGCCCTAAATCGAAATAGATGTTTGCGGAATCATCCTGGGTTACGATATCGATATTACCGATTGAAACCGGGAAGTTTCCAAATTTCAATTCGCCTTTATACCCCATACTGCCCACCGTAATTGCAGGAGACACGGTCTGTAACTTTAAATCTTGGAAGGTAATTCCCTTAAAATCTATTATCTTCTCCTTGCCTTCTGATGCTTCGGTATCTTCTGCGGTATCTGCCGTAGTCTGATTGGTTGAAAAAGAAATGGATCCATGTAAATTGGCCTTAGGTAAAAACCGACCGTCTAATACCTTAAGTTCTAAAGAACTGTTGGGCAATAAAACAGCCTTCGCTTTCCATATATCAAAATCTATAGCATCTTTATTAACTACGGTTAATGCATATTCGTTTTGAGAGATAATTCCCGTATATTCAAAACCTTTGGGTGAATTGCTCCCTTTGGACACTGCCTTAGAAACGGGCAATTGAATTTCACCATTAAGTTTCGCTTTTAGAAATCTATTGGTAACGAATTTTAATTCTAAATAATTCAGGGAATAGGCCCAAGCATGCTGCTGATCGGTAATCCCCTCATCCAGAGGAAATATATTTTTAGCATAAAAAGTACCTGAAACACCGTATTTATCAATAATCATATTAGAAGCTCCAATATGTACTCGCTTGCCCGGTTCCTTAGTATCTTTGGTTTTGAATTCGGAAGGCAAAGCCACCTCCAACGTTTGGACATACACGCCTCTCCAATTTTCAATCGCGGGAACTAACAGGCCATTCTGATGGTATTCCTCCGGAAACACTACGGCCAGATCGTTTCTTAAATCGCTAAAATCCAATACCGCATTATTGACTAAAAATTGGAAATTCCCCTCGTAGTCGTTACCGTTTCTCTTTTCAGCCAATACAAAAGGCTCTAAATCTACGCGAACCAAAATATCATTCCAGCTTGATACGGTAAAGCTAAAATCACCTCGTACCCTGTTTTTTACGGTTTTCACAAAACCTACTGGATGTTGGATTTCTCTTGTCGGAGCTGCGTTTACCGTATGGGTTGATGTCAACGGTCGAATTAGATTTTCCGAAAACTCCACGGCACCAGAAATTTTCAATTCTTTAAATCCATCACAATCTATAGTTGCATAAGTTTGATTTAGCGAACCGCCTGTATTCATGTCAAAACCGCCATAAAGGGTCAGCTGCCAATCCTTGCTTACAGGAATGTCAACATCGCCCAAAAGCGTTAGTTTTGCATCGCCAATGATGCCCCCTTGATGCGACAATTTAACGTTGTCTGCACCGAAAAAAAGTGATATGGGACGCCCTTGGGCATCGGTTTGTGGAATATCAATTTTACAGTAAACTTGCATTTCTGTATAATCCGGATAAAAAGTCGCTTGGGTAATTCCAATCGAATAGCGCGTATTTTGTATTGTTTTTCGAACTCCAACGGGCAATTCTACCAAATCTTGATTGGAGAAATTGTCTACCCAACGGTTGGTTTTTTCTAATTCGTTTATCGTTGCCACTGCCGATTTGATTTCCTTATCGATACTAGTCTGCTGCGAAAAAACAGGTACAGTTCCTAGTACAAATAAAAAGAATATTAAAAAAGTCGTCTTTCTCATAACTAAAAACTATAGCTGTAATTAAAATTTAACGTAAGATCATTCATTGCTACACCTGATGCGGGATTTCGAAACATTTGAATTCCATTTAATGAAAAGTTATGATGCGTCAAGACGGTGTAATTTCCATTGACTTTCATTCCAAAAACACGGTTCTTCTGATGGTTAGCCGCAGTGGACATATTGTACAAAACGCCAAAACCGGACTGAAGGGCATTGTCAAAAAAACGCTTATTTACATTGACTCCTCCACCAAATGCCTCGTTATTGGCAGTAGAAATTTGATTGTTGGTATAGTTTACAGAGCTACTCAAGGCCCATTGTGCTTCTTTGAACTGAATAGTATGAACTAAATTGTAGTTTTGAACGGTACTCGATTGTCCTTTGCGAATAACTCCCCCTTGTTTATTCGCTTGTCCAGCAATGGAATAATTAAAATTGATGTTTTGATGCTTTTGTGCACCAAAAACATAATTCAAATTGGCATTGAGATTTTGAGATAATTGTTTGTAATTCAAAGTATCTGCTGGATTCATATTGGGGTCATTAATATAGTCGAATTGGTCTAATCGCCGATTGGTATACGTACTAAAATTGGAATAATTTCCCGACAAATTGAGCTGTTCCGTAATTTTAAGAGTGGCATTGATAGAGCCGACTAGCCTTTTGGAGTCTTGCTGTTTTTTACCATTTAAATTATCTCTCTGATACCCCAACTGAGTCGATACCATCAATCGATTCTGTAAAAATGGGCCTGAAAAAGTTAAGCCGACATTTTCTAAGTCGTTATTGAAAAACATCGCTCCTAAGGTTTGATACTCCGGATCTACATTTTCATAAACGACACCTAGTAAATAGGTATCGATTTTATAGTTCAAAGTCGCTTTAAATGCTTTTTTATGATATTTTGTTTTGCTTATTGCCTCTGTGCTTTCTTTAGCTGCAGTAACGACAAAAGGATTTAGGTCAGACATCGTTGACCGGGCGTATTCCGCCTCTATATTTACATTTTTAATCAGCGTTGTTTTGACTCTTAAACTGTTGACCCAGTTTTCTTTCGGTATCACATCAAAATGGTTAACGATCGAATTTTGTTTGTCTTTGGCATAGAAAGTAATCCACTCCACCACATATTTTTCTTGTTCAGCTAATAATTTAGCACCATATCCATATCTCTCATATACCGCGGGCAATTGCGCAACAGTGTCTCCTTCAACAGCTTTGAGCAGGCGACCTCCCATCAAGCTCCACTTTAGAGGCCCCGATGGGGTAAACTCAATCCCTAAACCCGTAAAAGGATGTCCATTTAAGGTGTAGTTCGAAAAGCTCATACTTGCATCTCCAATATAGGCTTGTATCCACTTGTATTTCGGCGCTATACTCAGTCTGTTAAAATTAAAAGGCACCTGATATCCCAACTGATCACCTTGATTGGTTAGGGTATAAGATATGGGCATATTAAAAGTCGCCCAATTTAACTGGAGGTTTCCCGACAACATATAAGTAAAGGGTTCTCGGCTGGAATCGCTTGCTAAATTACTGTTGTAATACATTCCATTGGCATTGATACCGCCACTTAATCGCAACTTCGGCACTGTTGTCAAACCCTCAATATCTATTTGTTGCCCTTGTACCTTTGAAAAAAGCAGACAACATAACACACAAAAAAAGTAGTTGTATTTCATATTTATCGCTTTTTCTTTTGAACTTTGATATCACAGACGATGTATGCTCCCGCACTTTCTTGATCCACCATTTGCTTTACTTTTATCGCGCCCTTTCTCCCATCAACAGTTTTAAATAAGACGATTCTAGGCATATTTTGATTGAATTTTTGATCTCCCCCGGCTGAATATTCAATATTTAAATTTCTTAAAACGACATCGGTACTCAAGCTATTAAAATCGGACACACTAAAGTTTAAACCACAATTACACAGTTCTTGAGAATTCACAAAGACCGTTGGGGTTGCCTGGGCAATGCTCGGCAGTCCATAATTGATTGTCTGATCCGGTGAGATAAACTTATTCGTTGTAAAATCGCGGTTTAGTCCGTAAAAAACCAGGTCAATATCTTTTCCCAGTTCGGGAGTTAACTCGTTAGAAAAAAAACCGCGGCGATATTTAGTCGAATAAAACGCTGGAATTAGGTTGGTGTTGTGCGCATAATTAATGCCCAACTTTATATTTTCTAAAACGTATAAATTGGTGTCGTCGAGAATTTTAATGGTTTTGGTTTTGCTTAGCGATTTTTTGTCGTTAGCCGCCGTAAGTTTGATTTGGTAGGTTCCGGCCGCATTATAAATTACAGTCGGATGCTGTTCTACCGATTGATTGAGGTTTGTTCCAACCAAACTCCACTGATATGCGGTTGCGTTTTCGGACAGGTTTTTAAGATTTAAAACAACTGGAGCTTGGTAATCGTAGTCCTCCCAAATAGGTTCCCAATCAAAATCCACTACCATATCCGGATCGACCCGAACTTCGCGAGTGAGCACTGCGATGTCTTGACCGTTTTTGACGGTAAGTGTTACCGTATAGGTTCCCGGATTATCATAAACCACCTTTGGCGGTGCCACACCCACAAATTCACCGGGTATACCTCCTTCGAAATCCCAATGATAATCCAATCCGACCCCCTGACTGTTGTTTGAAATGGCTATTGCTACAGGCGGGTAATTACTCCCTTCGATTTGGTAGTCGAAAGCGATGCGAATCTGATCTAAAAGGGTCAGTTGTCGTTCGATTACATCCCTTTCACCATCGATATTGGTGACCGTCAATTTAATGGTATAAATCCCCGGTTTATCATAAAAAACCGTTCCGGGATCTTTGTCCTGAGAACTCCCAGGAGTTCCACCTACAAATTCCCAAGAGTACTGGTCGCCGCCTGTGGAACTGTTATTGAAACTCAGAATTACAGGAACAGAAAAATCTTGGTCTTTGACGATATACTCAAAATTCGCCGTTATAGGAATGGCTGTTTCCGTATAACAAGAGCCCAATAAAACACTGGTAATAAATAATAGTAGTAGTTTATTCATAGAATTGTCCATAATTTCATTCAACATCAATCGGATAATCGGGTTATCACGGTTGTTTACACGCTGCTTTTGGTTAATGGCTACATTTTATCGGCTTTTTATAAAAAACCGATAAACCAACAACCACAGTATTGAAGGCTATTCAAAAACTCCGTTTGCAAAAACTAGAGCTAATAACCTTCTTGCCATTTGGCTCTTATCCATCGTTATTGCTTTAAAACTGTCTTCGGGAATTTCTTTCACCTTATATTTTTGTCCGTTGTTCATCAAAACTTCATTGATGAGATTTTGCCCATCTACACCAGGCACGTAGATGATCCCAAAATCACACCAACAAGCAATTACTCTATTTTTCGAATTGGTTATGGTGTATTTTTTCTTGATTAGCGTACCTCCGCTTTCAAAGTATACCGTTCCCAAGAATTCCTCTCGCGGCTGATCTCCGTCGGGGCTATTTCTATCGAAAGCTAGGGGTCTGAGGATTTCTCCAATAGCGGTTATACGGATTTTATTTTTAACTAGTAATTGATCTGCGTATTCAAATTCCCGAACGATACTGTCATTTACCACCTTATACACTGCTTGAAAATCTATAGGAACACCTTGAGTAGTGGATTGAAGAATGTTTTTATCCACGCCGTTTTCCGTAATCAACTTGCTAGCCCCTTTTACCAGTTCTTCCATCATACGGCGTTCTCTGCTAATAGCCATCACCGACAAAATGTGCGGAACTTGATTTTGTTGATGCGTTTCCAAATCGGTAATTACAAACCAGCCTTTTTGAACTCCGTTTTCCAATTCGAGAAATTTCGCCTCAGCAGAAAACATGCTTTGTCCTTCAAGGCTGCTAATTGTATACACATTTTTTTTAGTCGACACCAGTACTGCCGCTTTCTTATCCAACAATACTTGTCCCTTCTTAACGGATATACGCTGTGCCTGAACCACACTACTAACCAGCATGACTGCAATCAAAAGTTTAATGCTCATTTTTTATCTGAATTTTATACGGCTAAATGCAAATCCACTTATTCGTCACATTTTAAAGCCTTTACTAATTTTAACAAAAATATAAATATTATTTTACGACAGAAAAAAAATACACAATTATACTGAAAAAATACATTTAACTTTGTTATTTTAACACAATTATTAAAAACAAAAGCGGTAATTTTTAGTATTAATAAAATAAATATATTTTTAACCCAAAATCAATGATAAAAAAACACAATGAAAACAGGTAAAATTTAATTTTTATTCATAAAAAGCATAATTAGCAAACAATTCTACACCAAAAAAGACTTATATGTCAAATTTAAACTCGATAAACAAACGTAAACCTAAAAAAAACAAAAACAGTTGGTAAAAAGCAGTATTGGAGTTTTCTGCTTTTTTTAATGCTGATCGCAATCGGGAAAAACGGCTTTTAAAGTACTTAAATAGCCTCCACAGCTTTCCTTTTTAGAATATACCACAAAAAAAAGGGCCGCCTTAAAAAGACAGCCCTTAGCGTATTTTATACCGGATTACCGGTATTCCTATTATTATTTTACATCCATCAACTCCACGTCAAAGATCAGGGTAGCGTTTGGTGGAATAACTCCGCCAGCGCCATTAGCACCGTAACCCAAGTATGATGGAATCACGAAACGCGCTTTGTCACCTACTTGCAACAAGGCAATACCCTCGTCCCATCCTTCGATAACATGACCCATTCCCAATGGAAATTCGATCGGTTTTTTACGGCTGTAAGAGTTGTCAAATTCCTTTCCATTTTCCAATGAACCCTTATAGTGAACTGCAACCGTTTTCCCTTTTACAGCTTGTTTACCATCGCCTTTAACGATCATTTTATATCTTAATCCGCTTTCGGTTTTATCGAATCCAGCAGCGATACTCTCTAAAGAAGCTTCTGCTTTTTTTCTTTCCTCCGCGGCTTTTTTCTCTCTAGATCCTTCAAAAGTGCGAAATGCTTCCACGGCATTCCAGTTTTTAGCTTCCTTACCTACTTTAATGATTTCGACAGACTCAATTAAATCGCCTTGAGCGATTGCATCAACCACATCTTGTCCTTCTACTACATTTCCGAAAACGGTGTGTTTTCCGTCTAACCAAGGCGTAGCAATATGCGTGATAAAAAATTGAGATCCGTTGGTTCCCGCACCGGCATTAGCCATAGAAAGTACTCCAGGGGTATCGTGGTTTAATTCCGGATGAAATTCATCGTCGAATTGGTAACCCGGTCCACCGGTACCTGTCCCTTGAGGACAACCGCCTTGAATCATGAAATCAGGAATTACGCGATGAAATTTTAATCCATCGTAATAAGGCTTTCCTTGTGGAATGGCTTTATTTTCTAAATTTCCTTCTGCCAGAGCCACAAAGTTCCCTACAGTTCCAGGCGTTTTATCATACGTTAGTTTAACTAATACAGCTCCTTTTGAGGTATTGAATTTTGCGTAAATTCCGTCTTGCATGTTTGTCAATTTTAATTATAGATTTTACAAATATAAGCACAATCGCAAAAATAACAGGTTAAAGAACTTATAACTTCTGTATTTTTCGCGTTTTGAGAAAAATAATAGCGGCTCCTACACCCAAAAACAGAGCTCCCACACACACCCCATCCCAGCCGAAGTACTTCCACAGATACAGTCCGAATGCCGAGCCCACTGCAGTACCCAAAAAACTAAAGGCCATAAATACGGTATTGAGTCGGTTTCTCGCTTCAGGCAGCAAGGCATAGATGCGCGTTTGATTGGACACGTGTATGGTTTGCAAGCCCAAATCAATTAAGATAATTCCGACAATCAATCCAACCACCGAGGTCGAGGAAAAATAGAACACGACAAAGCTGGCTATCATCATCAACAATCCCAGACCTATGATCTTTCGAGAATCGCCCCGATCACCCAATTTTCCAACCAAAGGAGCTGCAAATGCCCCGCAGGCACCCACCAACCCAAACAACCCAATGGTGGCACTATTATATTCAAACGGCTCTTGGGAAAGCAGCAAGACCATCGTAGTCCAGAAAGCTCCAAATTGCGCAAACGACAGACTGTTTATCCATGTTGCCTCACGCAATACCGGTTGCTCCTTGATCAATACCAATAAGGAAGCATACAATTGCTTATACGTACCCTTAAATTGCGCACTATTGATGGGAAAGCTTTTTTGAATAATCAGGGCCAATAAAAAGCATACCCCGGCAGCAATCCAAAACATACCGCGCCATCCAAGCCAAATCCCAACAAATCCGCTAACGGTTCTCGAGACTAAAATTCCAATGAGCAAACCACTCATCACCGTCCCTATAACACGACCGCGCTGCTCCACAGACGACAAGCTCGCTGCCATAGGCAATATCAATTGAGGCACTATAGACGCCATACCAATGAGCAAACTAGCCACTTGTAGCAACACAAAATTCGTCGACATCGCCGCGAGTATCAAGGCGATACTCGCACAGAGTGTCGTGATTCCGATTTGCTTTTTGCGCTCTAATTTATCGCCCAGTGGCACCATAAAAAACAAACCCAAGGCATAGCCCGCTTGGGTGAGATAGGTAATCGTACCCGCCTGAGCTTCATCGATTTGAAACTCTTGCGCAATCAGTATGACTAGGGGTTGACAATAATATAAATTGGCGACGACTAAACCAGTAGCCGCTGCCATAAACAACACTTGGGATCGGGATAAACTCATGCGGCAAAATTATCGCTTTTATCGCAAACGCGCCACCAAAAACCACACGAAATTCAATGGAATCTCATCGAATAAAACAGTACTTTTGCTCCAAAGTATTTTCGATGAAAAACCTTGTTTTCTTACTTATAGCCATTGTTCTAGAAACCATTGCTACCACTTGCCTCAAAGCCAGTGATAGCTTTACCAAGTGGATCCCCTCTTTATTCACCGTGCTCGGTTATGCCGGTGCTTTTTATTTTTTGAGTCTGACCATACGAACGATTCCGTTGGGAATCGCTTATGCCTTATGGTCTGGTATTGGCATCGTACTCATCACTGCAGTCGGTTATTTTATTTACAAGCAAAAACTCGATTTACCCGCTGTAATCGGCATTTCCTTAATCGTTTTTGGGGTCATCGTCATTCAAGTGTTTTCCAAAAGCACTTCGCATTAATCCATTTCACAAGAACGTTGCATGCTAACGGAAAGGATTGTAAATTTGTACAAATAATTTTCTACTCATGCGTATTGACATCATCACCGTATTGCCGAATTTGATTCAAAGTCCCTTTGAAGCTTCGATCCTAAAAAGAGCTATCGACAAGGGACTGGTAGAAGTTCACTTTCACAACCTCAGAGACTACAGCACCAACAAGCACAAAAACGTCGATGACTATCAGTTTGGCGGGGGTGCAGGCATGGTGATGAGCATTGAACCCATAGACAAGTGCATTTCCCAATTGCGCGCAGAACGCGATTACGACGAGGTTATTTATATGACTCCTGATGGGGAAACCCTAAACCAGTCGATGGCCAACGGCATGTCGCTATTAAACAACATCATGATACTTTGCGGTCATTATAAAGGCGTGGACCAGCGCGTTCGCGATCAATTTATCACTAGAGAGATCTCCATAGGTGACTATGTATTATCCGGTGGGGAATTGGGTGCTGCCGTATTGTGCGATGCTATAATTCGACTTATTCCGGGGGTTTTAAGCAATGAAACTTCGGCATTAACCGACAGTTTTCAGGATAATCTACTCGCTCCGCCTATATATACCCGTCCGGCGGAATACAAGGGATGGCGCGTACCGGATATACTGTTGAGCGGCAATTTTCCCGAAATCGAAAAATGGCGCGAACAAAAAGCCTACGACCACACTTTAAACAGACGACCGGATTTGCTGGAAAAGTAACTCCTAAAATGCGGAAGCGCCATTAGAGATACAGTCTATCAATTTTTTTAGTCTTTAATAAAATAAATTATTATATTTGCACCCACTTTAGCCCAACCTCTAGCGAAAACCGTATATGTTGTTCTGAATTAACAATTGCTAATAAAATTAAATCATGGCAGATTTATTAAAATTCGTTCAAGACGAGTTTGTAACTAAAAAAGATTTCCCTGAATTCAACGCTGGTGATACTATTACTGTATACTACGAAATTAAAGAGGGTGAAAAAACAAGAACACAGTTCTTCAAAGGTGTAGTTATCCAAAGAAGAGGTACTGGAATGACCGAAACTTTCACGATCAGAAAAATGTCTGGTGCAATTGGAGTAGAGCGTATTTTCCCAGTAAACATGCCTGCTTTGCAAAAAGTAGAAGTTAACCAAAGAGGTAAAGTTCGTAGAGCTCGTATTTTCTACTTCAGAGAACTTACTGGTAAAAAAGCAAAAATCAAAGAGAGAAGAAGATAATCTCCTTTCCGAGAATGATAAAAAAACACTGTTTCACAAGAACAGTGTTTTTTTTTGTCTTCTTTTTTACCGCTTTAGTAATTGCTGATGCGCGTATACGCCTATTCGCGTATTCGCCTTGGCGTGCAATATCATCGAAGTACCTACTTTTTTAATTCCACAATTGAATAGCTTTAGTAATTGCCGATTCGTCTATTCGCGTATGCGCGTATTCGCCTGGGTGTGCAATCTGGACAAATGAGTGCTTTTTTAATTCCATAGTTGAACATCTTTGCAAAAACTGGCGAATCAGTAGTAGACGATTCGCCTATTCGCGTATGCGCGTATTCGCCTGGGCGTGCAATATCATCGAAGTACCCACTTTCTTAATTCCACTATTGAATTACTTTGCGGAAACTGGCGAATCAGTAGTAGCCGATTCGTCTATTCGCGTATGCGCGTATTCGCCTGGGTGTGCAATATCATCGAAGTACCTACTTTCTTAATTCCATAGTTGAACATCTTTGCAAAAACTGGCGAATCAGCAGCAGCCGATTCGCCTATCCGCGTATTTGCGTATTCGCCTGGGCGTGCAATCTGGACAAAATGCGTACTTTTTTAATTCCATAGCTGTAAAACTTTAGTAATTGCCGATTCGCCTGGGCGTGCAATATCATCGAAATACCCACTTTCTTAATTCCAAAATTGAATTGCTTTGCGGAAACTGGCGAATCAGTAGTAGCCGATTCGTCTATTCGCGTATGCGCGTATTCGCCTGGGTGTGCAATATCATCGAAGTACCTACTTTCTTAATTCCATAGTTGTAAAGCTTTAGTAATTGCTGATTCGCGTATGCGTCTATTCGCGTATGCGTCTATTCGCGTATGCGCGTATGCCCCTGGGTGTGCAATATCATCGAAGTACCTACTTTCTTAATTCCACAATTGAATTGCTTTGCAAAAACTGACGCATAAACAAATCAGCGAATCAACGAATCAGCAAAATCGATGCGCTTATTCGCCTAGGTGTGCAATCTGGGCGAATACCTACTTTCTTAATTCCATAGTTGAACTGCTTTGCAAAAACTGGCGAATCATCGAATCATCGAATCAACAAATCATCAAATCAGCGAATCAACAAATCAGCGAACCAAAAACAACTAATGGTTAAAAAAAAGCTGCACCCCTAGAGATGCAGCCTGAAATAAAACTAAAAAAAAAAAAACGTTTACAACTCCTTTCGATTGTCGCTAGACTTGGTATCGATGAGTTTGTTGTAGGGATCTACACCTACTTCAGTGGGTTTTTCTGCTACGACTATGGTAAACTTATTGTCGATGCGACTTATTTTTTTCTTGACCAGATACAATACTTTTTCTTTGTCGGTTTTTTCGTCTCGTCCAAAAATGCCGATTTCCACATAATCCTGCAGTGGTAAAGAGGAAATGGTCTCTTTATTGGCGGTTTTAAAATCGAGGGTTTTACCGGCGGTATCTTTAAAGATTTGCTTCCCTTGTTCGTCCGAATGGTATTTGGCTACCTCCACCTCAAAGGTGACTTCATACTTGCCATTTGGCAACTTTTTGGAGCTCGCCTTAACCACTTTGTTGTCGTACAAAGTAATGGTTTCAAACATATCGTGAATCAAGTATTTTAACGAGTCTGGGGTAGCCTGATTGAGGTAACTCACCATTTCTGCCGCCGTGGTATAAGGCGCCTCTTGAAAAGCTACTTTTTTCACATAGGCCTTTAAGGCGTTGTTCATGTTTTTTTCGCCTATGTAATCGCTGAGCGCATAAAGGACCAGCGATCCTTTGTTGTAGTGAATGTATTGTTGATTTTCATTGTACATCAAGGCTTTTTCCTTTTTGCGCTCGTGGGCACGCCCGCTCAGGTAATTGTCCAAGGCATCCTTTAAAAATTTGCGCATTTGCGGCTTGCCGTATTCGTGCTCGAGCACTTTTAGAGCACTGTATTCCGACAAACTCTCCGACAATAACGTTGCCCCTTGTACATTCGCTCCGATGACTTGATGTGCCCACCACTGATGTGCCACTTCGTGAGCGACTACACTAAAGGGATAGTCTACGGCATCTTCATTGTCCTCGTCGATCTTGGCTATAAAACCGATCGCCTCTGAAAAGGGTATGGTATTGGCAAAGGACTGCGCAAAGGTTCCTTTACTGTTTGGAAACTCGATGATGCGCACTTGTTTGTGTTGGTATGGGCTAAAGTTTTCCGAATAATAAGTCAAAGCCTTTTTAGTGGCGTCGATCATACGATCCAGGTTGTACTCGTGTCCAGGGTGGTAATATATTTCGATGTTTACGTCGTTCCACAGGTCTTTTTTCACTTGAAAACGCGCCGAGTTATAGGCGTAGAAATTCAGCATTTTCTGATCCATTTTGTAATGGAAATAACGGCGGTTATCCTTATTCCACTCCCGCTGTAAATAGCCGGGTGCTATCGCAATCTGATCGGAGCTGGTACTCACTGTGGTTTCGAACTCGATCCAATCGGAATCTGAAGAGATGTAGGTATTGCCCAAGGCTTGCGTGTCGGTTTGCTCGGCCATGCGCTCTTTGGGCGCTAAACCGTATTTTTTACGGATGTCATCGTCTACGATTTCCGAATCACTACTGTAGCCAAAGCTCGGAAAAACACTGTTGTCGATAAAGGTTCCGTTTTCCAAAACCGGCGAGTGATTGGTCAATAGCGTATTGGGCTTGTTGTGCATGTTAAAAGTCATCACCAACGAGTCTCCAGGCGCCAAAGGCTGCTTGAGCTTATAGATATCAAAGAAAAAAATCGTATCTTTAGATAAGAGCTCGGCTGGCCTATCAAAATGCCAAGTCGTCGGATAGTTGTTGTAATTAATCAACAGCGAATCGATGGCCTCTGCGCTTTTGTTTCTGAGCACATAACGCCCTTGCACCTTAAAATCGCGGGTTTCTGGGAACAAATCCATATCGATTTTAACAGCGGTGATACGAGGTTGAACGCGGTGTTCGTATTTTTTATATTTCCTTTCCCAATCGACCTGTTGTTGCTCCGTTTCTTTGCCCGACACATACACATTGGTCACGGTATTCTCGTAATAAATGGTCGTACCCAGGGCTATAAAAGCCAATAGCGCCACCACCATCGGTACAATTATACTTGGCGTAGCTCTTTTTTTACACCAGTAGAAACGCTCTTTGATCGATGCCGGCAATCCCCTTCTCCAAAACAACAGGGCCAAGCCAAAAAACACCAAGCCCAACAACAGCCAGTACAGTTCAAACAGGTAATACTTCGGCAAATAGCTGCCGTAGCCGTTCATATCGGAATAGCCAAAAAAGGCCGATCGATTAAGAAAAAATATCGGTTGTTCCACACCTATTTTAGACAGAAAGGGCATTCCAATCAAGAGTCCTAATAGGGTAAAAAAACCCAATAAATAGTTTTTATAAAAGGTTTGTATCATCAAGGCGGTCAAAGCCCAGATACCGTAATGAATCCAGTCAAGGCCATAGAGTTCAAAGAAATAATGACCGAGTTCAAACTCGTAATAACCGTGATACAGTTGTACACACACTCCCGATACCACAACGACCAAGAGCAAAAGCAGTTGCATTTTGAGCAAGGCGATAAACTTGGACAGCAGCATAACCCAATTGGGCGTTGGCGTGACGTCTATCAGTAAATTCATCTTCGACAGCGGACCGCGTTGTACGAGTAAACCCGAAAACAAAAAGGTTAAAAACAGTATAAAAAACCCAAAGGTATCCCCTTGTATCATCAACACCTTCCAAGTTACCGGATAGGTATTGGTGCCGAAAATAGATCCAATCGAAATCGACGACAGCAAGATAAAGACCAAACCAACAAACAAAATGCTGATAAACACCCAGTTTTTAACGATGTATTTAAACTCCAATTGAGAAAAATTCCAGGCATTTTTTAAATTTTGTAGTCCGCTAAAGCGGTAATGCACCTTGGGCAACTCGATTTTAGTGATGCTGCCGAAATTGTTTTTGATCAGTCGCTGTCCTTTTTTCTTTCTTTCCAAACTGATGCCCTGTTGGGTAAACTCGAATTTCAAATACAACAATACGAAAACCAACACGGCTACGCCAAGCCAGATTAAACGGTTGTAAACCAAAGCCCCCTCAAAGGGTAGGTTTCTAAGGTTTTGTTCGGCTATGGTCCAATACTTGGTGTAGTAGTGAAGGGCCTCACCTCCAAAGGGCTCTAGTAAAGCCGCCATATATTGGTTATCCATATCGGCGGTTAAACTTTCCAATACGCCCTGGAAAACCAGCAAAAAGATAATGGAAATAAAACCGATATAGACGTTTCTAGTCAGGGTAACAATGGCAAAAACGAGGGCTCCAAAAAATATTAAATTCGGAATAACCAAAATGACAAAGGGCTGTATATAAGCCATGAGATTAAAAGGACCCAGCATTTGCGGATTGGCAAAAGGAAGCAGGGTCGCGACAAAAATACCGAGACCGATAGCAAAGGCAATAAGAATGGTGACCATCAAGGAACTCAAAAATTTTCCCAACAGATAAGCCGGCTTGGAAAAGGGATAGGAGAACATGATATGGTGTACCTGGTATTTAAAATCGCGGTATACCGAAGCTCCTACTATGGTGGGCAGCAAAAAGTAAGTCAATTGCGACAGACCGTTTATTACGGCACTTAGGGCAACAGGGGAATTGGAATAGGCGTTGGAAGTCACCGATACCGTTACAAAGTCGAATGCACCAACGGCAATAGCCATAGTCAAGAGGCCTAACAGAAAAAAATTGAAGGCATAGACGTAAAACATCGGGCTTTTGAGCCATCTCTTTAACTCAAATAAAAATATAGTAGCAAACATGGCTTAGTCTTTTTTAAGTGCAACAAAATAAACATCTTCCAATTGCGGCTGAGCGACTGCGAAAGTTTCATCGGGCTGTTGGGAATGGTGTACGCGGACAGTCAGTTTATTTTCTTGATTGTACTTTGAGGACAAGACTTCGTATTGGGTTTCAATCGCTTCTAAATCTGCGCGATTGATGGTTTTGCTCCAGATTTTACCCGCTAATTGCGCTTCTGCCTCTTTAGGTGTGCTGCGTTGCAGTATTTTTCCGCCATTTAAAATCGCCATTTCATGACACAACTCATTGACATCGTCAACGATATGCGTGGAAAAGATCACGACGTGATTGGTACCGATTTCCCGCAATACGTTTAGGAAACGGTGTCTCTCGGCAGGATCTAAGCCCGCTGTTGGTTCGTCTACAATAATCAGTTTGGGATCGTTTAGCAACAATTGCGCGATTCCGAAACGCTGTTTCATCCCGCCGGAATAACCACTGACACTTTTGTATCGGGCTTCTTCCAAATTGGTGATCTCCAAAACCTTCGACACTATAGCCCGGCGTTCGGCCGCATTTCCAATGCCCTTTAAGCGGGCAAAATAATCGAGCAGGCTTTCTGCAGACATATTGGGATACACGCCAAAATCCTGCGGCAAATACCCCAGCACTTTTCTCAAGGCCATTTGGTCTTCCAACACATTGATTCCATCAAATTCAATACTGCCCGAATCGGGCTTTTGCAAAGTCGCAATGGTGCGCATCAGCGATGATTTTCCCGCGCCATTGGGTCCCAATAGACCAAACATACCGGTTTCAATTTCCAGATTTAGACCATCCAAAGCTTTTACACCGTTCTTATAGGTTTTACTTAGATTTTGAATTTTGAGTTTCATATATATCGTGTTAAATAGTTATCGACAGGAGCTGCTGCGCTCGGTGGATCCACAGAGAATCCGTTGCAGTGCAGCGATTTAATAGTTAGTCGCCAAAAATCTATTTCGTTACACTATATGTAAAACAAAAAGAGAGGAAACATCATATTTCCTCTCTTTTTTATCATTTTAATAAATATATGTTATTTTATATATTCAATTTTTAGTGCTTCTTCGCGATTGACATTGTCAAAAAAGCCTTGCTCTGTCATCCATTCGTCGCTAAATATTTTGCTCATATAACGAGATCCGTGATCGGGAAAGATTAAAATAACATTGCTGTTTTCATCAAACTCCCCTTCTTCGGCGAATTGTTTTGCCGCTTGAAAAGCAGCACCGGAAGTATATCCGACAAACAAGCCTTCGGTTTTGGCAATTTCGCGTGCCGTATGGGCACTATCTTCATCCGATACCTTGATAAATTTGTCGATAACATCAAAATCCGTCGCGGTTGGAATCAGGTTTTTACCCAAGCCCTCAATGCGGTAGGGATAAATTTCTTTGGTATCCAATTCTTTGGTTTCGTGGTATTTTTTCAAAACCGATCCATAGGCATCCACACCTAAAATGCGGATATTGGGATTCTGCTCTTTTAAAAACTTAGCCGTACCCGAAATGGTGCCCCCCGTTCCTGAACACGCGATTAAATGCGTGATAAGGCCGTTGGTTTGTTCCCAAATTTCGGGACCTGTGGTTTTGTAATGTGCTTCTACGTTTAATTCGTTGAAGTATTGATTGATGTATACCGAGCCTTTGGTCTCTTCGTGTAAGCGCTTGGCCACACAGTAATAAGACCTGGGGTCGTCGGCAGCAACATGGGCAGGACAAACATATACCTTGGCTCCCATGGCTCTCAACATGTCTATTTTATCGGCAGAAGATTTAGATGTGACTGCTAAAACACACTCATAACCTTTAATAATGCTCACCATTGCTATACTAAATCCCGTATTTCCAGAAGTGGTCTCTATAATGGTATCACCGGGTTTTAACAGGCCTTTTTTCTCTGCTTCTTCAATTATATGAAGAGCAATTCTATCTTTGGTGGAGTGCCCTGGATTAAAAGCTTCAACTTTAGCATAAAAATTACCTTTTAATCCTGTACTAATTCTATTTAACTTAACTAAAGGAGTGTTTCCTATTAGCTCTAATAGATTATCACAGGCTTTTATCTCTTCTTTCATAAGTATTATTTTAATTAAGGCTCCTAACTTAGTTTAATTATTGACCTTTAAAACATTGCAAATTTAATAAAAAAAAACGAACTACTTTTTGATTCCTTCTAAATCTAACAAAAAAGCGTATTCTTTGGCCACTTCTTTTATCGCTTCAAAACGTCCCGAAGCGCCGCCGTGTCCTGCTTCCATGTTGGTATCCAAAAGCAAAAGGCTTTGATCGGTTTTTAATACCCTTAATTTAGCCACCCATTTGGCTGGTTCCCAATACTGTACTTGCGAATCGTGAAATCCGGTCGACACATACATATTGGGGTAATCATGGGCGCCCACATTGTCGTAGGGCGAATATGTCATCATATAATCGTAGTACTCCCGCTCGTTGGGATTTCCCCATTCGTCGTATTCTCCGGTGGTCAAGGGTATGGAATCATCCAACATGGTCGTCACTACATCGACAAAGGGCACTTGAACCACTATACCATGATATAACTCCGGAGCCATATTGATTATTGCCCCCATCAACAAACCACCCGCAGATCCACCTTCGGCATACAAATGCTCCGGTGTGGTATACTGCTGCTCAATCAAAAATTTGGAGCAGTCAATAAAGTCGGTAAAGGTATTTCGCTTGTCCAGCAATTTACCGGTTTCGTACCACATTCTACCCAAATCTTCGCCACCGCGAACATGGGCAATCGCGTAGACAAACCCGCGATCCAACAAGCTCAATCGAATCGAGGAAAAAGTAGGTTCAATCATCGTGCCATAGGAGCCGTAGCCGTATAACAACAACGGATTTTTACCGTCTTTTTCCAAGCCTTTTTTATAAACCATCGAAATGGGTATCAGCGTACCGTCTTGTGCCGGTGCCCATACCCGCTGCTCGGTATAATGGTCTTTGTCAAAGCGCCCGCCTAGAATTTCCTGTTCTTTTTTTACGTCTTTTTCTTGGGTCCGCATATTAAAATCGATTACGGAAATAGGCGTTGCCATAGATTGGTAGCCATAGCGCAGAATTTCCGTGTCAAAATCAATATTTGTTCCGGTATAAGCCGTATAGGTTTCGCTGTCAAAAGGCAGGTAATAGCTTTTTTCGGGCGAATCCCACGGTTGAATTTTTATTTTAGACAAGCCGTCGGAGCGTTCGGAAATCACCAAATAATCCTTAAATATATCAATTCCCTCCAATAAAACCTCTTCTCGATGGGGAATTAATTCCACCCAATTGGACTGTTCGGTTTTAAATTCTGGGGTAATCATCAATTTAAAGTTTTCGGCGTCCCCTTGGTTGGTCAATACGTAAAAATTATCGCCATAATGCGCGATGCCGTATTCCAATCCCCTTTCGCGTTTTTGAAAAACCTTAAAATCCCCGTCGGGATCGTCGGCATGAAGTATGCGAAACTCCGTCGTTAAAGTGCTCTCGCATTCGATGACGAGGTATTTTTTTGACTTTTCCTTATAGACTCCCGTAGAAAAGGTGTTGTCCTTTTCAAAATACACCAAGACATCTTCCGAAGTAGGCGTGCCCAATCGGTGTTTGTAAATTTTATCCGCTCGCAAAGTCACTTCATCTTTGCGCGAGTAAAACAAGGTTTTGTTGTCGTTGGCCCAGGTAGACCCCCCGGTGGTATTTTCGATTTGAGTATCGAGTACCGCTCCGGTTTGCAGGTTTTTTATCTGTATGGTATATTCGCGACGCGACACCGTATCGATAGCAAAGGCCGCCCAAAGGTTGTCGTCCGAAATATTAATTCCGCGCAGGTTGAAATACGCATGTCCCTCAGCCCAGTCGTTGCAATTGAACAAAATCTCTTCTTCGGCTTGCAAGCTGCCCTTTTTACGCGCGTAAATCGGATAATCCTTGCCCTTTTCAAAACGGGTTATATAAAAATACCCGTTGTACAAATAGGGAACGGAGGAGTCGTCTTCTTTAATCCTCGCTTTTATCTCATCAAACAAAGACTGTTGTAAGTCTGTTGTATGCGCAGTCATCTTTTGGTAATACTCGTTTTCTTGATTGAGGTAATCGATTACTCGGACATCCTCTCTTTGATTCATCCAATAGTAATTATCCAACCGCTGCTGCTGATGCTTTTCCAAAATTACAGGAATAATTGGAGCAATAGGTGCATCAATACTTTTATTCATTCTATCTTTGTTTTTTAAACTCGTGCAAAAGTACCACAATTGCTTATTTTAACAGGCTGCTTTTGCAGATACTTTTTGCGATTTATAAATTGCAATTTAATAAATTTGTAAACACAATCACTAAAAAACTATATCATGTTTGGAGACCTAATGGGTATGATGGGAAAACTGAAAGAAGCCCAACAAAAAATTGAAGAAACCAAAAAGCGATTAAACAGCGTTTTAATCGATGAACAAAGTTCAGACGGGCTCTTAAAGATTACCATCACAGCAAATCATACTATAAAATCGGTTCAAATAGACGACTCCTTGCTGGAAGACAAGGAGCAATTAGAAGATTATTTGGTATTAACCCTTAATCGCGCTATTGAAAAAGCGACCAAAATCAACGAAGCCGAAGTGGCTGCTACGGCCCAAGACGGTATGCCGGATTTGCCCGGATTGGATCTATTCAAATAAATAGGCGCCCATTTACCGCCATTTTTTTACAAACAAAACGTCCTAAATACACAAGCATAACTCAATCGAAACATGAAAAAAATACTGTTATTTGCTATCTTATCCCTATCGACTCTATTGCTGTCGTGCAGCAACGAAAACAAAGGGGGCAATCTCACTATTACCGGAAGGGTAGACGGATTAAAACAAGGCACCCTATACATACAACGCATTCAAGATACCCTGATGGTTACTTTGGACAGCATTACGATTAAGGGCAATTCCGAATTCAAAACCCAGCTTCAAATCGAAGACCCCGAGATGTTTTTCCTATCGCTAGATCGCGGTACCACGGCTTCTCAAGACAATCAATTGATGTTTTTTGCCGAACCGGGAAAAATCCATATCGAGACTTCCCTAAAGAGCTTTTATGCCGACGCCAAAATCACCGGCTCCAAAAACCACGAAGTGTATGAGGAGTATTTAAAAATGCGCGCGGTAATTACAGACAAGCAAAACGAGTTGCTGATAGCCATACTCAACGCGGAAAAAGACGGCAATGCTACAAAAAAAGACAGCTTGATGAACATCTCTACCAAAATCAACGGCAGAAGATACCTCAACGCGGTCAATTTTGCCATTACACATGGCGACTCCGACGTGGCGCCCTATATTGCCCTTTCGGAAATATACGACCGTCCAATCAAGTATTTGGATACGATTCAAAATTCGCTTAAAGGCGGTACAGCCGAGCGAAAATACGGTAAAGCCCTCCAAGATTTTATCAAGGAACGCAGGGAATCGGAAAAATAAACCCATCCCTGAACCCAAAATGAAAGAGGCTGTCTCAAAAGGACAGCCCTTATTTTTTATCTTTTTACCATTTTTTTGTTGCGTAATAAGTTGATCCATTTATGTGCAAAAAAACTTACTTAAGACAACTCAAAAATCCCGATTATTTGGACAATTATGACTAAGAGACAAATGATAGCAATCATTCTTATAGAAACTATTTTATTTACTCTATTTTTAGTAGTTATAAAACCACACAACAGTTATTTAGAATTATCTTTCTATTTAATGTCATACCTAATATTCAATCTGCTGTTCTCTCGTTTATTTATAAGAAGGGATTTAAAAAAAAGCTATAATTAGTAAGTGAGCTATTCTCCGTATAGTTTAAAATAACAAGATGTTTTAACTGTAGTATTGAAAAGCATGTGCCATGCGAGAGGACTCGCTCGGCAACGACTCGCTCGGCAACGGGGGTTCTTTACACAGTTTACCGTAAATAGAGGTTATAGCAGTAGTATTGAAAAGCATTTGCCATGCGAGAGGACTCGCTCGGCAACGACTCGCTCGGCAACGGGGGTTCTTTACACAGTTTACCGCAAATAGAGGTTATAGCAGTAGTATCGAAAAGCAATTGCCATGCGAGAGGACTCGCTCGGCAACGGGTATTTTACTTGTAGACAGCAAGTGTTTATATATTTAAAAAAAGCTATAATTAGTAAGTGAGCTATTCTTCGTATAGTTTAAAATAAGAAGATGTTTTAACTGTAGTATTGAAAAGCATTTGCCATGCGAGAGGACTCGCTCGGCAACGACTCGCTCGGCAACGGGGTTCTTTACACAGTTTACCGTAAATAGATGTTATAGCAGTAGTATCGAAAAGCATTTGCCATGCGAGAGGACTCGCTCGGCAACGACTCGCTCGGCAACGGGGTTCTTTACACAGTTTACAGTAAATAGATGTTATAGCAGTAGTATTGAAAAGCATTTGCCGTGCGAGAGGACTCGCTCGGCAACGGAGAAGTAACTTCCCCAGCCAATTTCCGCTTTTTTAACGGCTTTTACACCACCACCACACCCCGAAGTTCCACAGGGACTAAAAACAAAAAAAGACGCTTAAAAAGCGTCTCTTCCATGGTTTTTTTATTATTTAAAACCGAACAGTATAAAAACAAAAAAACCACCTAAAAATAGATGGTTTTTTGAGCCGATAGAGGGACTCGAACCCACGACCTGCTGATTACAAATCAGCTGCTCTAGCCAACTGAGCTACACCGGCGGCTTATTTTTTATGCTGTGCAAACTTATCGTTTTATTTCTTTAAAAGCAAAACAAAAATCGTTATTTTTAAGAACATTTTGAGCCGATGGAGGGACTCGAACCCACGACCTGCTGATTACAAATCAGCTGCTCTAGCCAACTGAGCTACACCGGCGACTCATTTGCGAGTGCAAAGATAAAATACATTTTGAATTTCACAATATATTTATCCTCTTTTTTAAGCCTTTTTGCGATTAAAGTGCGTTGATTTTCTCAACTAATTGAGACGCAGACTCTTCCAATTCCACATAGATTTGTTTGAAATGTGCTTTTTTATCTTCAACTTTTTTCGCGTTAACTTTAGCGATTAAAACGTCGAATTTTTGCAATGTTTCTTCAATTAAATCATTCGTTTGTGTAGTTGGTGCTCCAACAGTAGCCATTTCATGAATGTAAATCGCCTGAATAAGATCACCTAATACATAGTGAATATCTTTCTTTAAATTTTTTACGCTTGCCATTTTCTTATACTTTTTAAAAAATAATTGTTTGCAAAGTTACAACTTTAAATTCGATAGTTATATTTAAGATATAAATATTTCCAGCAAAGATGCCTTTCCCGTTAATTTGAATTGTTTTAATGCCGCAGGAATCAAAAAGGTATCTCCTTTTTTAAACGCGTATTCGCGGTCTTGCTCGAGTTGTAGCGATACGCTCCCCTCTGTACACACGTAGATATAAAAGCTATCTCCTTGTTTTTGAGCTTCAAAAACCCCGTCTAGCGGAATAAAGTTCACTCTAAAATATGGACAATCCACGATGAGATTACCGGTATTGCATGTGCGTTCGTAGAAGAGTTCCACTTCCCGCGGCCGATAATCGATCGCCTCCAAAGCCAAATCGATATGCAATTCCCGCTCTTTTCCGTTGGCATCTACGCGATCCCAGTCGTAAACGCGGTAAGTAATGTCTGAAGTCTGCTGAATTTCGGCCAATAAAACCCCTTTTCCAATGGCGTGAATCGTACCGGTTTCAATAAAAAAGACATCTCCTACCCGAACGGTTATTTCCTTGAGAATGGTTGGCAGCGATTTGTGCTCCAAGTGATACAGATAATCTTCTGCCGTTACCGGCCCTTGAAAGCCCACTACCACCCGAGACCCCTCATCGGCCTGCATCACATACCACATCTCTGTTTTACCAAACGACTGATGCCGCTTTTGCGCCAAATCGTCGTTGGGGTGTAATTGGATCGACAAATCTTCTTTGGCATCTAAAAACTTAAACAGCAGCGGAAACTGCTTGCCAAATTTCTTATAGATCTTGGTACCCAAAACTTCTTCCGGAAACAAATCGATGAGTTCTGCCAAAGACATCCCTTGATAAGCGCCGTTGGAAATCTGACTGATTTCACCGGGAACCATAGATATCTCCCAACTCTCTCCGACCTGCTCGGAATGAATCGCCTTACCTAATATTGTATTTAATTTGGTTCCCCCCCATATTCTTTCTTTGAGAATGGGATTGAAAACCATAGGGTATCTTAAAAAACTCATATACTTTTGACTCACTTAGTGGAAATAAACGAGTTGTTTAGTTTTGTTTATTTTGTTTGGTTTTGTTTTTCTTTAAAAAACGAAGGCGCAAGTTACTAATTTATACCGTACGCAAAAGCATTTTATCAATCTCCTTTATAGGAAACGAAATTACGCGGTGTTTCGTATAACACCACTTCGAGCTGTTTGTCCATTTCGATACGCTTGCGCAATTTATTCCAAATCACCACGGCTATGTGCTCGGCTGTGGGTATGAGCTCGGCAAAATCGGCCACGTCGAGGTTGAGATTTTTATGATCAAAAGGCACTTCCACCTCTTCATAGATATAGTCCGACAGTATTTTTAAATCGATTACATAGCCCGTTTCCGGATCTACCGCACCGGTAACGTGAACGATGACTTCATAATTGTGTCCGTGGAAATTGGCGTTGTTGCACTTTCCAAAGATCAATTCATTTTTTTCATCGGTCCACTCCTTTCGATACAACCGATGGGCTGCATTAAAATGTGCTTTTCTACTTACAGTAACTTTCATAATCTGTTGGTTTATTTTTTTAGAGCTTCTAGATAGGGGTAAAACTGGGCGAAAATAATTTTGAACCACGCGGTATACACCTCGGGATTGCGTTCCATATCTTCTCGTACCGCTTCGATGGTCATCCATTTCCATGCGGCCACTTCTTCGAGATTGATCACGGGCTCCCCGTCGAAGTAGCCAATCATCACATGATCGAATTCGTGTTCGGTCAATCCGTTGTCAAAAGGCGCTTTATAAATAAATGAAAACACCTCTTTAAGCGGAACGGAAAACCCCATTTCCTCTTCTAATCGCCTTTGCCCCGCCTGTATATTGCTTTCGCCATCGCGCTGGTGGCTGCAACAACTGTTGGCCCACAACAGCGGCGAATGGTATTTTTCGGCTGCCCGTTGCTGCAACAACAACTCGTTGCGTTCGTTCAATATAAAAACTGAAAATGCCCGATGCAACAGTCCTTTTTCATGTGCTTCCAATTTTCCCATCAAGCCTATTGGCTCATCCTTTTCGTTAACCAAGATAACTTGTTCTTCTTTCATTTACCGCTTTTTTATCGTTTTTTAACCTTTTGTGCATACCGACTCACTCCGGGGTTCCCTATCGTATACCGCAGGCCAACTGCGGTCGGTCTCCCTTTTTTTACAGCCAGTCAAAAATACAAAAAAAGAACTGGTAAATCGAAACCCTATTGGCAATTTAGCATTTTCATTCTAGGGCAAAAGCCAATTTTTTACCGGGAATTCGTCCAAAACCACCCGCTATGTAAAAGCGTATGTGTACTTTTGTCGTATAAGTTTTAAAACATGAGCAGACAAATCAAATTAATCTGGGATTTTAAAGGTGAGGTGGCCACCAATACCGCCCTACACCACCTGATTCACCTCAAGGAATACATCGCCAGCGAAAAACTGGCTATAGCTATTACGGGAACCGAAGTTCTCAACGACTTCCACGCCATCGCCTTTCTCGTGGTCAACGACGCACAGATGATTGCGATTAGAGATGTGCTGAAACCGCATCGCGGCGAATTATATCAGCCATAAAAAAACCACTCGAAAGTGGTTTTTTTTATTTAATTGGCTTCTTTACTGATAAATTTTATGCGCATCAACCGCAGTTCTTCGGTATCGTAATCGCCGTCAAACTCTTCCAAAGCCACTTTTAAGGCATCGGTTTGGGAATCCATAAAATACTCGTAAATCTCTTCTTGTTGTTCTTCGTCTAGGGCGTCGTCGATCCAATAATCGATGTTTAGCTTGGTACCGGCATAGACGATTTGCTCCATTTCTTTTAACAGCGCATTCATATCCAAGCCCTTGGCCGCAGCGATGTCGTTTAACGATAATTTCCTATCGACACTTTGAATGATAAACAGCTTTAAGGCCGAATTGGCTCCAGTGGATTTTACGACTAAATCGTCTGGGCGGATGATTTCATTTTCCTCGACGTACTTGGAGATGACATCGACAAAATACTTTCCGTATTTTTTGGCCTTGCCCTCGCTTACGCCGTGAACATTGCCCATCTCTTCAATCGTAATCGGATATTTCAAAGCCATATCGTCCAAAGAAGGGTCTTGAAACACCACAAAGGGAGGTACGCCTAAGTTTTTAGCTACTTTTTTGCGCAGGTCCTTTAAAATTCCCGCAAGCACTTCGTCGGCTACGTAATTGGATTTGGCTGCGGCAATCTCGATTTCGTCAAAGGCATCGCTGTATTCGTGGTCTTCGGACATCAAAAATGAAACCGGATTCTCTACAAATGCCAATCCTTTGGCCGTCAATTTTAACACGCCATAACTCTCGATATCCTTGGAGAGCAATCCGGCAACCAGCACCTGCCGCAACAAGGCGGTCCAGTACTTTTCGTCCAGGGGCAATCCAATCCCAAAAAAGGGTTGCATATCGGTTCTATGCGCTTTGATCAATGCGTTTACCCGACCGATCAGCGTAAAAATCACTTCTTTGGTCTTGTATAACTGTTTGGTATCTCGAACGATCTTGATCAGTGTAACCACCTGATCCATCGCTTCAACTTTGTTTTTGGGGTTGCGAACGTTGTCGTCCATATTGGCACCATCTCCATCTACATCGCTAAACTCCTCGCCAAAATAATGCAGCAAGAATTTCCGTCTGGACATGGAGGTTTCGGCATAGGCCACGACTTCTTGGAGCAAGGCAAAGCCTATTTCCTGTTCGGCCACGGGTTTTCCCGACATGAATTTTTCCAGTTTCTCAATATCCTTATACGAGTAATAGGCCAGGCAATGTCCTTCCCCACCATCTCGACCCGCCCTACCGGTCTCTTGATAATAACTCTCCAACGATTTGGGAATATCGTGATGAATGACAAAGCGAACGTCTGGCTTATCGATTCCCATCCCGAAGGCGATTGTTGCGACGACCACATCGACATCTTCCATCAAAAACATATCCTGATGTTTGGCGCGTGTCTTGGCATCTAAACCGGCGTGATAGGGCACCGTACTGATTCCATTGACTTGCAGTACATGGGCTATTTCCTCTACTTTTTTTCTACTCAAACAATAGATAACCCCCGATTTCCCCTTGTGTTGCTTGATAAAACGAATGATATCCGATTCGATATTTTTGGTTTTGGTACGCACCTCATAATAGAGGTTGGGTCTGTTAAAAGACGCCTTAAACACATTGGCATCTGGAATCTCTAGGTTTTTTAAAATGTCTTCTTGCACCTTGGGCGTAGCGGTGGCGGTAAGTCCGATAATCGGGATATCGCCCAATTGTCGAATGATATTTCTTAGGTTTCGATATTCGGGTCTAAAGTCGTGCCCCCACTCGGAAATACAGTGCGCTTCGTCTATGGCCACAAAAGACAGCGGCACCTCTTTGAGGAAGCTCACATATTCTTCTTTGGTCAGGGACTCCGGTGCAACGTATAACAATTTGGTGATTCCATTTCGAATATCGGTTTTTACTTGAGTAATCTCGGTTTTCGTCAGGGAGGAGTTTAATACGTGGGCAATACCGTATTCGGTTGATAAGCTTCTGATAGCATCAACCTGATTTTTCATAAGGGCAATAAGGGGAGAGACCACTATGGCTGTTCCTCCCAAGACTAACGCAGGCAATTGGTAACACAAAGATTTACCGCCGCCCGTAGGCATAATCACGAAGGTGTTGTGTCCGGTAATAATGCTTTTGACCACTTCTTCCTGGAGACCTTTGAACTGATTAAATCCAAAATAAGTCTTTAATTCCTTATGTAAGTCAATTTCGGCTGATTTCATTATTTTTTAATGGTATTTTACATAAATTTGCTGAACCTAAAGGTACAAAAAAAGTTTAGACTATAAATAAAAAATAACACTCGAGATTTTGGACAAAAAAATAGACCTCATTCAGTCTGCAAAAGACACCCTACTATCTGAAAGCCAAAGTATTGCGAATTTAGCAAATTATATAAATGACGATTTCAAGAACGCGGTGGAGGCTATTTTCAACTGCCGTGGGAGAGTTGTGGTTACGGGAATTGGCAAAAGCGCCTTAATTGGAACAAAAATTGTAGCGACATTTAACTCGACCGGGACACCGGCTCTTTTTATGCACGCAGCCGAAGGAGTTCATGGAGATTTGGGAATAATTCAGCCTCAAGATTGCATAATTTGCATTTCCAACAGCGGAAACAGCCCAGAGATCAAAGCCTTGATTCCCTACCTGACCCGATTTGGCAACACCTTGATCGGCATAACGGCAAATCCAGACTCCTCTTTGGGCAAACATGCGCATTTTGTGTTGCGCGCCTATGTAGAACGCGAAGCTTGCCCCAATAATCTAGCGCCGATGAACAGTACTACGGCCCAACTCGTTTTAGGCGATGCCTTGGCGGTGTGCTTGATGCAGCTGCGAGACTTTAAGGCCGAGGACTTTGCGATTTACCACCCGGGTGGTGCCTTGGGTAAAAAGCTGTTGATGTTGGTCCAAGACCTCTTGGGCAAGCACCAAAAACCACAGGTCGCTCCAGATTCGAGCATCAAAGATGTGATCGTGGAAATTTCGGAAAAGAGACTGGGCGTTACCGCCGTGGTGGAAAACGAAAAATTAGTCGGCATCATCACCGATGGCGATTTGAGAAGAATGCTTCAAACCCAAAGTGACCTGACCAACATCCAGGCGAAAGACATCATGAGTCTACATCCGCGAACCATCGACACCCAAGAGCGCGTAGCCAAGGCGTTGTCGGTTTTAGAAGATTTTTCCATCACCCAATTACTCGTTACCGACCGCGATAAATACGTGGGCATCATTCACTTACACGACATTTTAAAAGAAGGAATTGTATAATGACTAAACCAAAAAACAAAGAAAAGCAGATGTCTTTTCTAGACCATTTAGAAGAGCTCAGATGGTTGTTGATTCGCTCTGCGATTGCCATACTCGTCGGAGGTTCCATAGCTTTTTTCTTTACCGATTTCATTTTCGACACCATTATTTTCGGTCCTAAACGCGGAGACTTTATCACCTATCAGTTCTTTTGCGACATCGCACAGCGCTTTGACCTCGACAAGAGCTTTTGCAATCAAGAGCTGCCTTTTGAAATTCAAAACAGAACGATGGAAGGGCAGTTTTCCGTGATGATATGGACCTCTATAACCGCCGGGTTTATCATTGCCTTTCCCTTTTTGCTGTGGGAACTCTGGAAGTTTATCAGTCCGGCCTTGTACAACAAGGAAAGGAAAAACGCCCGTGTATTCATCTTTGTATCATCGCTGTTGTTCTTCATCGGTGTGGTATTTGGCTATTACGTCATCACCCCGCTTTCCATCAACTTTTTAGCCAATTTGGAGGTCAGCAATATCGTAAAAAATCAAATCGATTTAAACTCGTATATCGGACTGGTAAAAACGACTTCCCTGGCCTGTGGCCTGGTTTTCGAGCTGCCGATCATCATTTATTTCCTGTCGGTTTTGGACTTGGTAACCCCGCAATTTCTGCGCGAATACCGAAAATACGCCATCGTATTGATCTTGATTATTGCGGCCGTAATTACGCCGCCGGACATCATCAGCCAAATAATCGTTTCGATTCCCTTGTTGATTCTCTATGAAATCAGTATTTTTATATCGAAGTTTGTCCAGCGCAAACCCAAACCGTCTAAAGACCTAACCCCTTCTTAAACCCAGCTTATGAAGTTAAGAGCAGATAATCTCATCAAAACATATAAAGGCAGAAATGTAGTTAAAGGCATTTCTGTCGAGGTCAATCAAGGAGAAATCGTTGGACTATTAGGCCCCAATGGCGCCGGAAAAACCACTTCATTTTACATGATTGTAGGTTTGGTCAAGCCCAATGGAGGCAGCATCTATCTCGACAACACCAATATAACCGATTTTCCCATGTACCGAAGAGCCCAGCACGGCATTGGTTATTTGGCTCAAGAAGCTTCTGTATTTAGAAAACTCAGCATAGAAGACAACATACTCAGTGTGTTGCAATTGACCAAGCTCTCTAAACAAGAGCAGATTGCCAAAATGGAAACCCTCATCGACGAATTTAGCTTGGAGCACATCCGAACCAACCGAGGGGATTTGCTCTCTGGAGGGGAGCGCCGACGAACGGAAATTGCCAGAGCCCTGGCGACAGACCCCAAGTTTATCTTATTGGATGAGCCCTTTGCCGGTGTAGACCCCGTTGCCGTAGAAGACATACAGCGCATCGTAGCCAAGTTAAAAAACAAAAACATCGGCATCTTGATTACCGACCACAACGTTCAAGAAACCCTTGCCATTACCGACAAGACCTATTTGATGTTTGAAGGCAAAATTCTCAAAGCGGGAATACCCGAAGAATTGGCCGCAGACGAAATGGTCAGAAAGGTCTATCTCGGACAAAATTTTGAACTCAGAAAGAAAAAAATTGAATTCTAAGAAACAGTCAATTCCCGTGTCACTCATTTAATTTACAAATAAAATCGCTTATTATTTTAAAATATTAAAATTTTGGCTAGATTTGTTAATTGAAAAATAATTCACAAAATGTTTATTAGAAAAAACAATATTTCTATAAAATTATTGACTAAGTACAGCCTAAACGACCTATACTTAGGTTTATCTTCATTTTCCCACTACAGCAGCCACACAAACACCGTAGTAGCCGCTGCAGATACTGCACCGTATAAACACTTTCACGAGAATCATTCGCTCTTGAAGGTGCGGTCTTTATCCCTTTCAATCAAAAACAGAGTAACACACCTGCTCTACCAGTACCACCAAACCTCCCTAACGACAAATACCGTAGCTTTTTTTTCATTTGCACAACCCCTGCGACTCTCTGCACTATACAGAGATTTGACAAAAACAGCAGCGCAATTAAACCGCGGTATACCCTTAATTCTTAACGACATATCTCATTTTTTAGACAACCTATTTACTAACCTAACTCCCACACACCTTGCGACAAAATTGGCGATCTAACTTAATTGATAGTCTGCATAAATTAACTACTGGAGTCTCCAATCGCTTTGATTTGAGAGATTTAAAATACTTGCCTCGCTGGACCATATTAACTATAGACACGTTTATGGTTTTACTCGCCGGTATATTTAGTTATTTTATGCTGACAGGTATTGGTGTTTCCTTCAACACCGCTCCCATGATTTGGAAAATGGGCATACCCTATATGGCTACGACCTTTTTTTATTTTTGGTTTTTTAAAACTTATCTCGGAGTTATTCGCCATTCGACATTAATCGATGCTATTAAACTTTGTATTGCGCAATTCGCCACTTTTTCAACCCTATTATTGGTCAATTCCGCTTATGAGCTTTTAACCGACACCAAGTTGTTTTTAAACACCTATCTGTTTCTAAACATCATTATTTCCTTTTGTCTGTTGTTGTTTTATCGCATTATCATCAAGCAAATCTTCGAGAACCTGTTTTCATCTATTACCGAAAACACCTTGACGCCAGTCATTGTTATGGTCGATTCGCGAAATGCGATTGCAGTAGCCTCCGCTTTGCGAGCCGAGCAACCCAAGCGCTTTAAAATTATAGGTTTTATCAATGCTACGGCGGAGAACCACACGCCAAATAAGCGAATTCTCGATTTACCGGTTTTTAACAACGATAAAAAGACATCAACCATCTTAAGATACACCAAATCGTCGGCTTTAATACTGGCAGATAACGAGGTCGGGACGGTACAAAAAATCGCAATAGTAGAGGATTGCTTAAATTATAATTACAAAGTGTACAATTTAAGCAAAGTAACCGATTGGAACGATACGAAAAAAGTCGCAAGTAAGGTTAAAAACATCAAAATTCAGGATTTGTTAGAACGCAAACCCATACAATTAGACTTTACCAAAATATCGGAGCAGCTGGACAACAAAACGGTTTTAATAACCGGTGCTGCGGGTTCTATCGGCGGTGAAATCGTCTGGCAGGTCACCCGTTTTAACCCCTCGAAAATCATCTTAGTCGATCAGGCCGAGACGCCGCTTCACCACATCTCGCTCGAATTGGAAAAACTGCGGTCCAAATTTCAGATTGTCACCTTAGTTTTAGATGTTCGCAATATGAATGTAATGGAAGAGGTGTTTAAAAAGCATCAACCCGATGTGGTTTATCACGCTGCGGCCTATAAACACGTCCCACTGATGGAAGACAATCCGTGTCAAGCGATATTTACCAACGTCATGGGGTCTAAAAACATGGCCGATTTAGCTGTAAAGTACACTTGTTCTCATTTTGTGATGGTTTCTACAGACAAAGCGGTCAATCCGAGTAATATTATGGGAGCCAGTAAGCGTATTGCGGAAAAATATGTACAATCATTGGCTTGTAAAACCACGGATTCCGCGGCTTGCAAAACCAAATTTATCACCACCCGATTCGGCAATGTACTGGGCTCAAACGGCTCTGTAGTGCCCTTATTTACCAAACAAATCGAAGAAGGTGGCCCCATTACCATTACTCATCCGGACATCATCCGGTACTTTATGACCATACCCGAAGCCTGCCAATTGGTTTTAGAGGCCGGGGCTATGGGAAATGGCGGAGAAATCTTTATATTTGACATGGGAAAACCGGTCAAAATTATTGATCTGGCACGAAAAATGATAAAGATGGCTGAATTGACACCCGATAAAGATATCGAAATCAAAATTGTAGGACTGAGACCTGGTGAAAAGCTTTATGAAGAACTCTTAAACGATACTTCAACCACGCAGCCTACACATCACGAAAAAATAATGATTGTTCAAGACACCAAGGAAGTATATGAATCACTCAATCTGCAAATCATAGCATTGGCTGATTACGCCTATAAAAATCAGACTACGGCAATGGTTAGCCAGATGAAACTTATAGTACCCGAATTTAAAAGCCTAAACTCTCAATACGAAAAACTAGATATAAGCCCGATTCTAACAAATTAATCTTTCAAAAACGAAATAGAACTTTTAAATTTGCTCAAAAAAGAAATATGACTAAGAACGCTATACTTTACCTAACCCTGTTGTGTGCTACACTAGCCCTAACATCATGTGCTTCTAAAGAAAAATACCTGTACTACCAAAACATTGAAGAAGCGATCAACTCCAAGACTTCGAGTAAACTATTCGAGACTAAACTGGTTCCGGATGATTTATTGATGATCATCGTATCTGCCGAAGATGCCGAATCCGCTGCGCCGTTTAACCTGTTTAGCACCATGACTGCCGATCCTAAAAATCCAGCACGAAACGGTCAGATGACCCAGCAACTGTATTTGGTGGATTCTCAAGGAAATATTGAATTTCCCATAGTGGGAACCCTACATGTGGGCGGACTGAACAAAACGCAAGCCATCGCATTGATAAAAAATGAAATCAACAAATACCTAAAAAATCCCATTGTCAATTTGCGGATTATGAATTTTAAAATTACGGTTCAAGGTGAAGTCAATAGACCTGGGGTGCACAGCATAGTCAGCGAGCGTCTAACACTGCCCGAAGCCCTAACCCTATCTGGAGACCTTTCGACTTACGGCTCTAGAAACAACATCATGATTATACGTGAACAAGACGGCAAAAGAACTTTTGATCGCGTTGACTTGACCAAAGCAGATTTTATCAACTCGCCTTATTACTTTTTAAAACAAAATGACATCGTCTACGTAGAGCCCAACAAGACCAAAATCAACTCTTCCGTAGTGGGTCCCAACCTTACTGTTGGTTTATCAGCCTTATCCTTATTAGTAACCATCATCGCCTTATCTGTTAAATAACCTTCTATGGAAAATCAAATTGAACAAGAAGATCATTCAAATATCAACATCAGAGAGCAAATTGAAAAGTATGTAATTCACTGGCGTTGGTTTCTTTTAAGCCTGTTTTTGGTAATCGTAACCGCTTTTATCTATTTGCGGTATGCCCAAGAGCAATACAAAATCAATACGACCATCATTGTAAAAGACGAAAGAAGAGGTGGTGGTATGATGTCTGAAATGGCTGCTTTTTCTGATTTAGCCATGTTTTCCGGAGGAAAGAGCAATGTGGAAAATGAAATTCAGCTGATTAAATCGACCAATATCGCCGAAAAAACGATTCGAAGACTTCAGTTAAACATTGCCTATATCAACGAAGGACGGGTTCGAAAAACCCAATTATACGACAATACACCTTTTTACTTCAATTTCATTAAACCCGTTTTTGACTTTGAAAAAATACGCTATACCTTTACGGTTAAACAAATAGACGACCGTCTTTTTTCCTTAGAGGATCAATTGTCTGAAGTGGGTACGTTTTCTTATGGCGATACAATTCAGACCAAGCTCGGTACACTAGTAGTTACAAAAAGCGCAGCCAAACCGGCACCTACCCAATTAAAAAAAGAGGTCGAACAAGACAACAATCCCGTATCTAACACCATTACCGTAGAGATTTACCCCATTGAAATGGTCGTAAACAATTACGTTAAAAATTTAGTCATAGCACCTACTGATAAATTTTCTTCTGTCATCGATTTATCACTAATCGACGCCACCCCATCAAAAGCAGTTGATTACCTGAACGAATTGGTAAAAATATACAATGAAGAGGCCATTATCGACAAGCGCTTTGTTTCGGAGAAAACCTCGGAGTTCATCGCTACTCGATTGGAATTAATCACCCAAGAACTGGGCGATGTAGAAAAATCCTTAGAGGGCTATAAACACAGTAATAAACTGACCGACATCCCCACTCAAGCGGAGATTTTTTTACAAAACGCCAATGTATTTGAGAAGAGCATCATTGAAAACGCCACCGAGTTAAAGGTCGTTTCGTCTATGATCGACTTCTTGAGCAAAAGCAAGGCGGAAGACTTATTGCCGTCGAACATCATAACTTCCGATGTGTCATCGGCTGGGTTGATCAATCAGTACAACAACATCGTATTGGAGCGAAACCGCCTTAAATCGAGTTCAACGGTAGAAAACCCGGCTGTAATTCGACTGGATTCTCAAATCGCCTCGATGAAAGCCTCGGTACAAGAGAGCTTGGCGCGTTTAAAAAACTCCTTGGAAATCACCCGAAGAGAATTGGAACTCAAGGATCGTGAATTGTTGGCCAAAATTGCCAAAGTACCCCGTCAGGAACGCGAATTTAGAATTATCGATCGCCAGCAAAAAGTAAAGGAAGCCATTTATCTCTACCTCTTTCAAAAGCGCGAGGAGACGGCGATCGCTTTAGCGGCAACCGATCAGAATGCCAAAGTAGTCGATGCGGCCAAAGCAGCCAATACCCCAGTAGCACCTAAGAAAAGTATTATTCTCTTAGCGGCGCTTATTCTAGGCGTGTTAATCCCCTTTGCCATCATCTATCTAAAAGATTTGTTGGATACGAAAATCAAAAACCGTATCGATATTGAAAAAGCCACTAAGATTCCTTTCTTAGGCGATATTCCTCACTCGGAATCGCACAACCAAATCATCGACATCAGCAGCCGTTCCAGTGCAGCAGAAGCGATTCGAATTGTGCGAACCAACTTGGAATTCATGTTGACCAAAACCCCAACGGGACAAGCGAAGACCATCTTTTTAACGTCTACCTTTCCCAAGGAGGGTAAAACCTTTACCTCCGTCAATATTGCCGGAACTATTGCCCTATCCAACAAACGCGTTTTGCTGGTTGGAATGGACTTGCGTAATCCGCGTTTGGACGACTATTTAACACTGCCGTCTAAAGGGGTTTCCAATTACTTGGCCAGTACCGATACCGACATTACGAAATACATCGCCAAAGTCGATGGTTTCACCAATTTCTATGCCTTACCGGCCGGTACCATACCGCCAAACCCCGCAGAATTGCTTATGGGGTCTAAGGTCGATGAGATGTTTGACTTTTTAAAAACCCAATTTGACTATATTGTAGTGGATACGGCACCAGTGAGTTTGGTTACCGATACCCTGCTGATTGCCAAACACGCACACACCTTTATATATGTGGTGCGCGCCAACTACCTCGACAAGCGTATGCTCAAAATTCCAGATGGCTTGTACCGCGAGAACAAGATTCCAAACATGTCTATCTTGCTCAACGATACCAATACCACCAAGGGCTATGGTTATGGCTACGGATACGGCTATGGTTACGGTTTGGACATGGAGACGGATACGCGTCCGCTGTGGAAGAAAATCATCAATATGAAATAAGTTACCCAAGACCTTCCTCGTGAAGGTCTTTTTTTTGAACCCGTTTTCAAATTTCTAATTTTTAAGCTTAAAATTGTGAATTTAAAAATCTAATCAACAGCCGTTACTAAAATGGCAAATCGCAAATCAAACTCGGGCATTTAGACCGTTTTAAGGCTAATATTTATTATATTTGCTTTGCGGAACAACTTATGGAAGTATAGTATTATATAAAACACGATTGCTATCATTTAAAATCACAACAAATGACACAAAAATCTAAGATTATTTACACGATGACTGATGAAGCTCCTATGTTGGCGACTCATTCATTTTTACCTATTGTTAAAGCCTTTACCAAATCGTCTGCGATTGAAGTAGAAACCAGAGACATTTCTTTATCCGGGAGAATACTTGCTAATTTCCCCGATTTCTTAGAAGCGGCTCAAAAGACGGACGACGCCTTAACAGAACTCGGAAATCTTGCCAATACCCCAGAAGCAAACATCATTAAATTACCCAATATTTCGGCTTCGGTTCCCCAATTAAAAGGAGCCATTGCAGAATTGCAAAAACACGGTTATGCCGTTCCTAATTTTCCGGAAGAACCCAAAACAGAAGCGGAAAAAGAAATAAAAAACCGTTATTCCAAAGTTTTGGGATCGGCGGTTAACCCGGTTTTACGCGAAGGAAACTCCGACCGTAGAGCTCCTAAAGCCGTTAAAAACTACGCCAAAGCCAATCCTCATTCTATGGGGGCTTGGTCTTCAACTTCAAAAACGGAAGTGGTATCAATGCCAGAAGGCGATTTTTATGGAAGTGAAAAATCCGTAACCCTAAAAGATGCCGAACAATACAAAATTGAATTTATAGACGCACAGGGCAACAAACAACTACTCAAGGATTTCGCTCCGCTAAAAGCAGGAGAGGTTATCGATAGCTCTGTTTTAAACCTCGCGGCCTTAAAGACTTTTGTAGCGAAAGAAATTCAAACGGCTAAAGAGAAGAACGTCTTGTTGTCGGTGCATTTAAAAGCGACGATGATGAAGGTTTCCGACCCTATTATTTTTGGCGCTATCGTTGAAGTATACTTTAAATCGGTATTTGAAAAATACGCCGCGCTTTTTAAAGAAATCAACGTGGATACCCGTAACGGTTTAGGCGATGTATACGCTAAAATTGCCGGATTACCGCAAGAAGCCGAAGTCGTAGCAGCTATAGAAGCCGCTATTGCCAACGGTCCTGCTTTGGCCATGGTCAATTCAGACAAGGGCATCACCAACCTACACGTGCCTTCGGATGTGATTGTAGATGCTTCTATGCCTGCTATGATCCGTACCTCCGGACAAATGTGGAACAAAGACGGGAAACCAGAAGATACCATTGCTCTCATTCCAGACCGCTCTTATGCCGGTGTATATGTAGCCACCATTGAAGACTGTAAAAAACACGGTGCTTTTGATCCCCGTACTATGGGTTCTGTACCCAACGTGGGATTGATGGCGCAAAAAGCCGAAGAATACGGTTCACACGACAAAACATTCCAAATCTCCGCAAACGGTGTCGTACAAGTTACTACGGCCAACGGCGTTGTTTTAATGGAACAAAAAGTAGCCACAGGCGATATCTTTAGAATGTGTCAAACCAAAGATGCTCCAATCCAAGACTGGGTAAAACTAGCCGTAAATAGAGCACGCCTTTCCGATACTCCAGCGGTTTTCTGGTTGGACGAAAACAGAGCACACGACAGAGAGATTATCACTAAAGTAACTACTTACTTAAAAGATCACGATACCAACGGATTGGATATTCGCATTTTAAATCCAATTGCCGCTACTACCTTTACCCTGGATAGAATCCGCCAAGGTTTAGACACGATATCCGTAACCGGAAACGTGTTGAGAGATTACTTAACCGACTTATTCCCAATTTTGGAATTGGGTACTTCTGCCAAAATGCTTTCAATCGTTCCTTTGATGAACGGCGGGGGCTTGTTTGAAACAGGAGCTGGTGGATCGGCACCGAAACACGTGGAGCAATTTGTTCAAGAAGGTTATTTGCGTTGGGATTCCCTAGGTGAATTCTTAGCACTAGCCGTGTCTTTAGAGCACTTAGGTCAAACGCAAAACAATTCGAAAGCATTGATTTTAGGTGAAACACTGGATGTGGCGACCGGATTATTCTTGTCTAACGACAAATCACCGGCGCGTAAAGTAGGTCAGATAGACAATAGAGGTTCTCATTTCTACCTGGCTATGTATTGGGCACAGGAATTGGCCAAGCAGTCTAAAGATGCCGAACTTCAAGCATTTTTTAGCCCAATTGCCCAAGCTTTAACCCAAAATGAAGCGACGATTAATGCCGAATTAATCGGTGCTCAGGGACAGCCTCAAGACATCGGGGGGTATTACCAACCCGACGAAGCGAAAACCAATAAAGCTTTGCGTCCAAGCGAAACTTTAAACAGCATTATCAATCAAATTGGCTAGGCTATTGCCTCTGTAAATATTCCAAAGGGCGGCTCGAAAGAGCGGCCCTTTGTCTTTTACGCGCTTTTAATCATCACAGTTCTAAAGACTGTCGACTAAAATCTGGTATTTTCTGCCGATGGGAATTTGGTAATTATCGGTCAGGTATAGAATTTTTTTGTCCGTCCTGATTAGGTGCTGCCTGTTGATGATGTACGAGCGATGTACTTGCAAAAAATCGTCCGAGACCAAATCTTCCTTTATACTCAATAGGGAGCCGTATACAAAATAGGCACGAGCACGTCCCTGAACAAAAATTTTCAGGTAATTCCCCGCACTTTCCACAAACAAAACAGCGGCATAATCCAAAACGATTGCCGTCCCATTCTCCCGAATCGTCAACTGCGTCTTGGCCGTTTTAAACCGTTCTCTTTGGCTACAGAAGATCTTGGCCTTTTGGGTAGCCTTAACAAAACTCGTAAAGGATACCGGCTTTAATAGGTAGTCGACCACATCGAGCTGATAGGATTCCAAGGCGAAATCCGAATAGGCCGTGGTGATGATGGTAATGGGCTTCTCCGGCAAAATTTTCAACAATTCCAAACCGGATATTAGCGGCATATTAATGTCTAAAAACAAGATGTCCACTGGGGTTTGCTGTAAGCTTTTTAAAGCTTCTGTACCGCTATAAGCTTGCCCAACGACTACGAGGTCGTCGCACTGATTCACATGTGCCTGGATAACCTGATGTGCGGGTTTTTCGTCGTCTACTATAAAACAGTTGTAGGGAGTTGCCATAGGTGTAATACCGCTTTAAATTGTTCTTTTTTCGAGCTTACGCTCATTTTGTATTTGATTTCCGACACCTCTAAACGGCGTTTGAGATTTTCCAGTCCCAAACCCGTCCCCTCTACGATATCAAGCTGGGGCAGGCAGTTGTTTTCAATGCTAAACACCAAATTATCGCCAACTAAACTCAAGTCTATGGCCACCTCTGCCCTTCCGGTTTGAGCCGAAAATTTTAACGCATTCTCCACCAACAATATAAACAATAGGGGCGGAATTTTATGTCGTCCAAAATTGCCGGTATAATCCTGAATAACCGTTAGGTTATTGCTTTTAAACTGATGGTAACTGATGTACTTCTCCATAAAAAGGATCTCTTCTGCCAATAAAACCTGGTCTTTTTTCGTCGATTCAATCTGATACCGCAGCAAATCGGCCAGTTCCAAAATCCGGTCTGGTGTATCGAGCGGATTGATCAGGGAAACCCCGTACAAATTATTCAGCGCATTTAGCAAAAAATGGGGATTGAGCTGCAACTTCAACATCTGCAATTCATCTTCGGTGTGCAACAGCTTTTTTTGAGTGGAAATCACGTTTTGATAAATCCATACATGTATAAAATAAATACCCGTACCCACAAAAGAAATAAAAACACCTCCGCCAATTTGATTCGCTAAGGTTTCCTGTTCATTTCTATAGAGGTTGACCTGAGCAGCTGCAGCTATGTACAAGGCCCACCATAAAAAAGAAAATAGAAAAAATTGCTGGTACTTTTTATTGAGCAAAAGCGGTTTTACAATAATCGTATTGTGAAAAAATATAAAAGCATAGATAAACGCTAACACAAACAGCAGTTCGACAATTAGGGTTTGCGTAGTCATCACCTCAGTACGATCAAAGTATTGAGCCGTAAAAAAAAGTGTAAATAGAAAGAGAAACATCAGGCTGTTCCTCAACCAAATATTCGAATAGGTCCATTTCGTATTCATCGTACAAAAGTAAAAATAAAAGTTATCCAAAAACAAAGACGTCCTTTATTATTCAAGTGATGGATGGCAATCCAGGTCGAGAATATACCCCCTATCGCTTTAAGTCTCCTTTAGATTCAATCAAAATCGTCCATAAAGCAACGGAATAAACGCCGTTATCACAATAAATTAGCGGTTTTGCAGTTATCTGCCTAACCGACTTTGCACGCTGGAACTTTTTAATGCAACACTTTAAATTATATCAAAACCTTTGGTATAAAATATCGATTATTGAAAATATTTACCTCAAAAGTTTCGTTCTAAACACTAAATTTGCCTGTTTAACTAATTAAAAATTATGATTTTAAAAATCCAGAGGTCGAAATTAACCGGGCTTCATGTCTTCTTTTTTTCCCTGTTGTTCTGGCAGGTGCCCACGGCCTTCGCCCAAGAGAAATTTACTTTGAGCGGTATCGTTTCGGACATCAAAAACAATGAAACCCTGATTGGCGCCTCGATTTATATCGATGAAATCAATAACGGTACGGCCACCAACGAATACGGTTTTTATTCGATTTCCCTGCCCGAGGGCAGCTATACCTTAAAAATTGACTATGTCGGCTATTCCTCTTTATATAAAAAAGTAGTCTTGAACGGCAATACCAAGCTTCACATCGCTATGGATACCGATACCGAGCAACTCAGCGAGGTGGTCATTATCCAAAACAACCCTAGGGCGGTTATTCGAAAACCCGAAATGAGCGTAAATAAAATGTCGATCAATGAGATAAAGAAAATGCCGGTGGTGATGGGTGAATCGGACATTTTAAAATCCATACTCTTGCTTCCCGGCGTTACCAATGCGGGCGAAGGTGCTTCGGGCTTTAATGTACGCGGGGGTTCCGCAGGCCAAAACCTGATTCAATTGGACGAGGCCTCAGTTTACAATTCCTCGCATTTATTCGGTTTCTTTTCCGTGTTTAACTCCGATGCGATTAAAGACTTAAAATTGTACAAAGGCGGTATACCCGCTCGATTTGGCGGACGCGCTTCTTCGGTGCTCGACATCTTTCAGAAAAACGGAAACAGCAAGGAGTTTCACGCCACGGGTGGTATCGGAACCATATCGAGCCGACTGCTGTTGGAAGGCCCCATAGAAAAGGATCGGGCGTCGTTTTTGATAGCCGGTCGGGGTTCTTATGCCCATCTGTTCTTAAAATTGACCGATATGAATAGCGCTGCTTATTTCTACGATTTAAACACCAAACTCAATTATAAAATCAACGACAACAACAATTTGTACTTGTCGGGCTACTTCGGAAGGGACGTTTTTAAATTTGACAACTTCCTCAACAATCAGTTCGGTAATACCATGATCAACTTGCGTTGGAACCACTTGTTCAACGACCAGCTTTTTGCCAATGCCTCGGTGATATACAGCGACTATTATTACGGGTTGAAATTGGATGGCGTAGGTTTGGACTGGGATTCGGGTATTAAAAACTACAACTTCAAATACGATTTAAAACACTATCTATCTGATAAGTTACAATTAAATTACGGAATTAATGCGATTTATTACGATTTTAACCCCGGAAAAATAAGCCCGAGCAAACCCGAGTCTTCTATAAACGAACGCCAATTGGAAAAAAAGCACGCCTTTGAACCGAGTGTATACCTCGAAGCCGAGCAGCAACTATCCGAACAAATTAGCGTTAACTACGGTTTGCGCTACAGTATGTTTTACCGATTGGGAGCGGAAACCGTCAATATCTACGCCCAAGACCAAGCGGTGGACTACGACGAGCAATTGCACATTTACTCCAGGGGAACACCAAGCGCTACCCGCAGCTATTCGTCGGGTCAAACCATCAAGAGCTTTCAGAATTTCGAACCGCGTTTTTCGATTTCATACGCTTTTAACGACGACCAATCGGTCAAAGCGAGTTATAACCGCATGTCGCAATACCTACACCTAATATCCAATACCTCTTCACCTACTCCGCTGGATATCTGGGCACCGAGTGATGCTTTTCTAAAACCGGAACTAGTCGATCAAGTGGCTTTGGGATACTTTAGAAATTTTGCTCACGACAAGTATTCCTTGGAGGTGGAAACCTATTATAAAAAGGGGAAAAACAAAATCGATTATATCGATGGAGCCGACCTGATTGCCAATGAAGCCATCGAGCAGATCATCCTCAACGGGGAATCGCGCGCTTACGGATTGGAGGTGATGTTTCGCAAAAACTCCGGTCGATTTACCGGTTGGGTTTCCTATACCCTATCGAAGTCCGAGCAGCGAACACCGGGAAGAACCGCACAGGAAACAGGCATCAACCAAGGCCAATGGTACCGCAGTGCTTATGATAAAACACACGATTTGTCCTTAGTAGGGATTTATGAATTAAACAAAAAATGGTTGTTTAGCGCGAGTTTTGCCCTGCAATCCGGCAGACCCGTTACCTATCCAAACGGGCAATACGAATACTTGGGCGTGCGCATTCCGAGTTATGACCTGCGCAATAAAAACAGTTTGCCGCTGTATCACCACTTGGATATTTCGGCCACCTACGTTTCTCAACCCAACAAAGAAAAAGGCTGGCAAGGCGAATGGGTTTTTGGAATTTACAACCTATATGGCCGTAAAAATGCCGCATCCATCAACTTTAGAGAAAGCGATATACTCGGTCAAAACGAGGCGGTAAAGCTCTCTATTTTCGGCATTGTTCCCAGTGTGACTTACAATTTTAAATTTTAATCGATGAAAACCCATATCAAAATATTTTTTAGTCTACTGCTTATCTTGGGGCTTACGAGCTGCGAAACCGTAGTGGATATTGATTTACCTACGGCTAAACCCCGACTGGTTGTAGAAGCCAATTTGGATTTTGACCTCAAGGCGCCCAGCCCAAATCAAATGATTCGGCTAAGCCTGACCACCGATTTTTACGCGCCCGAAATACCCGTGGTCAATCAGGCAGAGGTCTCGATAGAAAGCGGTGCAGGAAGGGTGTATACCTTTGTAGAAAAGGCGCAAAGCGGCGAATATCATTGCGATTATTTTGTACCGCAGCTAAACGAAACCTATACGTTGCGCGTGGTGTATAACCAAGAAACCTACGAAGCGACCGAGCAATTGATGGAAGTACCTCAAATAGAACGCGTAGAGCAAACCATAACCACGATCTTAGGTACAGACGTCTATGAAATCACCACTTATTTTCAAGACGACCCCCAGGCAGACAACTACTATTTAGTGCGTTACGAACTCGAGGGCGAAAAGAACAGCTATTCGGTTTTTGACGATAAGTTTTCCCAGGGCAATCTGATGAAGACCTCTTATTTCAACGACGAACTCGAAATTGGAGACCGACTCGATATTCGGCTATACGGCATTTCAAAATCGTATTACAACTATATGAATACGCTTTTGAGCATTACACAAGGTGGAGGAGGTCCCTTTGACGTGCCTACGGGACAGGTTCGAGGCAATGTGCTCAACACCACGGCCAAAGACAACTACGCATTGGGCTTTTTTAGACTGACCATCTATGACCACGCCAGTCCTGTGGTGCATTAAGACCAGTCGTTACCGTCCTTAAACCAACCGAAAAAGACAAGGGGCTCACTTTACAGTGGCCCCTTTTATAATTGCGGTATAAGCCGTACTTATACCTGATGTAGTAAGTGGTTTATTCCGCTTCTGCCGAACCTCTTTCAAAAGCGTCCATCACCTCTTGGCTCACCCCCATATTGGAGAATCCCCCGTCGTGAAACAAGTTTTGAAGCGTTACTTTTTTGGTCAAATCCGAGAACATGGTCACCACGTAATTTGCACAGTCCGAAGCCGAGGCATTGCCCAGTGGAGACATCTTGTCTGCATACGAGATAAAACCCGAAAACCCCTTTACCCCTTGTCCAGCTGTAGTAGCCGTAGGAGATTGAGAAATCGTATTGACACGTACCTTTTTGTCCTTGCCAAAGAAGTAGCCAAAACTGCGGGCAATCGATTCCAAATAGGCTTTGTTATCGGCCATATCGTTATAGTCTGGAAATACTCTTTGCGAGGCCATATAGGTCAATGCAATAATACTTCCCCACTCGCTCATGGCGTCTTTTTTATACAAAACCTGCATAACCTTGTGAAAAGACACTGCCGAAACATCCCATCCCTTTTGAGTAAAATCGTATTTATTTTCTGTATAGGCTATGTTTTTACGCACATTAACCGACATGCCGATAGAGTGAAGTACAAAATCGATCTTTCCCCCCAAAATAGCGGTAGCCTGATCGACTAAGTTTTCCAAGTCTTCCATAGAGGTTGCATCGGCTGCCACTATTTGAGATCCGGTTTTTTCGGCCAATTCATTTAGCGTTCCCATGCGCATCGCTATAGGCGCATTGGTCAATACAAATGTTCCGCCTTCTTCGTGTACGCGTTCTGCCGTTTTCCAAGCGATGGAGTTTTCGTCTAGTGCTCCGAAAATAATGCCTCTTTTTCCCTTTAATAAATTATACATATTCTATATGTTTTAAATAAATTTCTGTTTGCGTTTTTTGGTTTCTAATCTATTGATTTACTCTTTTTTAATTGCGCCCTAAATGTGATAAGCGCGTGAAAGCCACTTTAATCCACCGCCTGTACTTTGCGGCAGCGCTGCCGCTCTTTGCGATGGATGGTGTCAACCATCGCAGCGATTGCCCTATTTGTTCAACAATTCTTGGGCGTGTTTTAAAGCCGACTCCGAAATATCTTTACCCGAGAGCATCTGTGCGATTTCGCGAATGCGTTCCTCAGGATCCAGCAACACCAACTGCGAGGTGGTCGAATCGTCCAGGGTCGTTTTAAAGACCTTGTAATGATGATCGCCCTTAGCCGCAATCTGTGGCAAATGGGTAATGGATAAAACCTGCATCTTCTGACTCATCCTCTTCATGATTTCGCCCATTTTATCGGCGATTTCTCCGGAAACTCCGGTGTCAATTTCATCAAATATTATCGTCGGTAAATTGGAATACTGCGCCAATATAGCCTTAATGGCCAACATGATTCGCGACAATTCGCCGCCCGAGGCCACTTTTTTGAGCAAGCCGAAATCGATGCCTTTATTCGCCGAAAACAGCAGCTCCAAATCGTCCATACCGTTGCCCAGAAACGATTTGGAAACGGTGATTTGAAATTGAAAAGCGGCATTGGGCATACCCAACAACTCCAGCAATTCTTGCAGCTGCTTTTGCAGCAGCGGAACCGCTTCTCTTCTCTTGGCGGTCAATTGTGACGCTAGAGCCACTAGTGCTTGCTCGTCTTGTGCCAATTGCACTTCCAACTTTTCGATTTTGGTATCGAGATCACTGCCCGAGAGCAGCTTTTCATTTAAAGCGGTTTCAATCTGCAGCAACTCGGCTATGGTCTGTACCTGATGTTTCTTTTGCAAGGCGTAAATCAGCTGTAACTTCTCGTCGATCAAGCGCAACTGTTCGGGATTGTGTACCAATCCCTCCGTTTGCATTTCGATTTCACTGCCGAGATCGTTCAACTCGATTTCCACACTGTTTATTCTGTCGTATAAGTCTTGAAAATCCTTGGAAAAAACCGCTATGCGCTGAAGCGCATTGCGCACTTCCTTTATCGAGGTGCTAATGCCCACTTGGTCGTCGTTGAGCAAGCTCCACGACTTGGACAAGCCCTCTTTTACGAATTCTATATTGTTTAGCTTTTCATAATCCGATTCCAATACCTCCTGCTCCCCTGCTTTGAGTTGCGCCTGATGCAATTCCTCCGATAAAAAACTGTGATAATCCCTTTCTTTAATCCAATCAGACTGTTGGGTTTGCCAGGCTTTTAATTGGGATACGCCCTTTTTAAAAGCCGCTAATTGTTTTTGGTAATCCGCGAGTAAGTTCGCAATTTGAGCAACGGCATCCAAGATTTGAATTTGGTAAATCGCGTCGGACAACTCCTGCGTTTGATGTTGGGAATGTATGTCGATCAGCGCAGTACCCAGTGTTTGAAGTGCCGGCAAATTCACCGGACTGTCGTTTACAAAGGCCCTGGATTTTCCCGAGGGAAGTATCTCCCGACGGATAATGGTGGTTTCCTCATAATCGATATCCAAGCTCTCAAACAATTGCTGTAAGTCATAGGCTTTGATTTGAAAATGCGCTTCAATAACACATTTTTCCTCCTTGGCCTTTAGGGAAGTCAAGTCGGCTCGCTTGCCCAAAATCAGTCCTAAAGCCCCTAATAAAATTGATTTTCCCGCACCGGTTTCTCCCGTAATGATGGTAAAATGATCGGAGAAATCAATTTCCAATTGCTCGATTAGAGCAAAGTTTTTTATGGATAATACGCTCAGCATGAGTTGTGGTTTTTAATCAATTATAAGTTGTTCCATTTGGAAGCGTTCAACGGAGAAATCTTATTGAGTGTCTCCATTGTTTTTTGTTTATTGACATCGGGGCCTCCAGACAAAATCGAAACGATTTCATCGGCTTTGGCATCGAAAAAAACGCGTAACAAAAAGGCATTGGGCCTTACGGCATACAACTTGGCCACGGTTTCTATGGCGGCCATGACCCCTTCCTTGCCCTGTTTGGTCTGATCGGCCATTTTGTCTAAACCTTCCAAGTGGTAGGTGTACAAGGCTTCTCGAAACGAATCGTTTGAGGACGACAAGATGTCGTTGATCAAAAAATATCGGTTGTTGCTCCCGTCGCCTTGCTTCCATCCCTTATAGCCGCTCTGCTGTGCCATAGACACGATATTCGAAGCGTTTTGGTAATAAGAAGTACCGCCATTTTTAGCAAATGAATCGGCGTCAAGACCCAGGATAATATTGATGTAATACCCCATTAATCCCATTAAATTGGAATCAAAACTGTTGGGGTTGTAGGTTAAATTTTCAAATTCCGAATACGAAAAGCTGATGTCTTTATCGTTAAAATTAAACAGCGGCGAAGTATAGGTGGAATTGTAGATGATGCGAGCGGATTGCACCTGCAAGCTGCCGGTGATCACGTTGTTGTCGTAAGCGGTTACATTTAAAAAAAAATTGCAATCGATACGTTCGTTATTGCCAAAATTCTTCGAAGTCCAGCGGGTGTTGTTGACAAACTCCTTAAGTGAGGTTTCCAAGGTTTTGAACAACTGTCTATTACTATTTCCAACTTGACTGTGGTTCACAGATATGGTCGCGTTAAACTCCTGTGCCCAAACCGCGCTAGAACAAACCAAAACAAGAATAACCGAAAATAGTTTACGCATAATGCTCTTTTATTTTATTGACAATATCCATGGCAACAGCCTCTTTAGACTTTAACTCCAACGGCTCTATGTGAAATTCCCGATCGATAAAGGTAACCTTATTGGTCGGTACTCCAAATCCAGCTCCAGCATCGTTTAAAGAATTTAGCACAATGAGGTCTAAATTTTTCTTGCGTATTTTTAGCTGGGCGTTTTCAATTTCATTTTCCGTTTCCAAGGCAAAACCGATTAAAAACTGTTGTTTTTTAATCGCTCCTAAGGAAGCTAGAATATCGGGATTTTTTTCGAGTTCAATTACGAAATCGTCCGCAGATTTTTTTATTTTTTGGGTAGCCACGGTTTTCGGTCTGTAGTCGGCAACCGCTGCCGCACCGATAAACACGTCGCAATCCTCAAAATGGCTGTGGCAAACCTCATACATCTCCTGAGCCGAAAACACCGAAATGGTCGTTACCAGGGGATGCTCGATATGCTGCTGCGTGGGTCCGCTTACCAGTATCACCGCAGCTCCTTGTTGGGCTGCGGCCAAGGCGGTATCAAAACCCATCTTTCCCGAAGAGTGATTACCTATAAAACGCACCGGATCGATCGCTTCGTATGTCGGACCTGCTGTAATTAGTATTTTTTTTCCCTTTAGCGGTTTGGTTTCCGCCAGCGATTGCCTTAAAAACGCCAGGATATTCTCGGGTTCCGCCATGCGTCCTTCGCCCACTAACCCACTGGCCAATTCGCCTTTTTCCGCGGGAATCACTATGTTTTGATAGGTTTCCAAAACCTTGAGGTTACGCAGGGTAGACGGATGTACATACATATCCAAATCCATGGCAGGCGCCACGTAGACCGGGCATTTTGCCGATAAGTAAATCGCGAGTAATAGGTTGTCGGCCGCACCGCTAACCATTTTAGAAAGGGTGTTAGCCGTGGCTGGAGCGATCAGTAGTAAATCGGCCCAAAGCGCCATTTCGACGTGGTTGTTCCACGTAGAGGTGGCCTGACTGGAATTGAAAAAATCGGTATAGACCGGTTTTTTGGATAGGGTTGACAGGGTAAACGAAGTGACAAATTGATGAGAAGCAGGTGTCATGATTACTTGAACCTCGGCACCTGCTTTTATCAATAGTCGCACTAAACTTGCCGTTTTATAAGCGGCAATTCCACCAGAAATACCCAGTACTATTTTTTTTCCGCTTAAATCTGACATGTTTGCTGTCTGTTATTTTACAACTTCTTTATAAGTAATATCTCCATTCAACCATTCTTCCACTGCAAGCGCGTGTGGTTTTGGCAATTTTTCGTAAAACTTAGATACTTCGATTTGTTCTTTATTTTCAAAAACCTCGTCTAAACTATCGTTATACGTAGCAAATTCATCCAATTTATCCAACAATTCCTTTTTGATGTCAGCATTGATTTGATTGGCTCTCTTAGCAATAATCGTGATCGCTTCATAAACATTTCCTGTCGGCTCTTCAATCTTGCTCTTGTTGTAGGTAATCGTGTTTACTGGAGCATTCGTTTTCTTTAAATCCATCCTAAATTATTTTGAAAATTGTTGTAAATCATTAGTCACTCGTTCCAACATTCTGTCGGCCTGATTTTTATATTTGGTATCTGCCTTAAAGCGAATTAAAGCATCATACATGGTTTTGGCATTTTCCAAACGCTCTTCCATTTTTGAATACACACTGTTAATGGCTAAATTATAAGCCGAATCAAACTTGTAATACAAGGCATCTTCTTTATAAATCGTACCGGGATATTCAAAAATAAAATTGTCCAACGCAATAATCGAAGCGGTATAATCCCTAGTCCAACCGCCGATGGTATTCAATTGCTTGGCGATTTCAAAGGTCTTTTTCTCCAATTTCTGGCTGGCCTTGGTCATCAACTGATTGGCTTCTACAGCGTGCTCAGAAGCGGGATAAGCATCGATAAACTCTTGCAACTTAGCAATTGTAGCATGGGTAAATCCCTGATCGAGTGAATACACCGGGGACAGGGCAAAAGTAGACTTTATTTCCAACAATAAGGCTTCTTCGTGGCGTTCGCTTTTCGGATAAGCTGCGGCAAACAACTTGAAGCGCTCTTTGGCAAGCATATAATCTTTAACGATATAAGAGGCATTGGCAAAGTTAAAAAACATCTGCTCGGCATCTGGTGTCCCTCTACCTACCCGTTCCATCTGTTCATAGAGACGAAGCGCTTTTCTGTATTTTTTCTCTTCATATAATTTTTGTGCTACCTCTCTTTTGTAGGCGATATCGTCCGATTTCATCGCTTTTTGAAGTGGGCTACAGCCAACGAGTACCAAGGTTAAAAGAGCTATGCTTATATATTTTTTCATCTAATATGTGGTTTATGGCAAAAAAGTCTTCCCGAGATAGTTCTATGAAAGCAAATGCAAATTTAAGTATTAATTGGATTATAAAAAACCTTTTTGTATTAAAAGTGAAAAGATGTCAATTTTAGACATCTTTCCCCGAATTATTTCAAGAATTCCAAGCGTTTTACACGTTTGTTTTCCCTTGCTGATTAAAGTTTTTTAAATCGTTATCAAAGAGATAAAGCCCTCCTTTATCGTCTCCGATCAAATTGATCTTATCCAAAATGGTACGGGCGGTCGCTTCTTCTTCTATTTGTTCAGACACGTACCACTGTAAGAAGTTATGCGTGGCATAATCCCTTTCTGTCAACGAAATATGCACCAAATCATTAATACTTTGAGACACATATACTTCGTGATCAAACAACTGTTTGAACAGGGTTTTAAAAGAGGTATGATCCAAATCGGGTTTTGAGATAGCCGGTATGTCTGCCACTCCGCCCCTTTGGTTTACGTAACGCACCAACTTTAACATGTGTTGGCGTTCCTCGTCGGACTGAGCGTACATAAATGTTGCGATTCCTTCAAACCCTTGGATTTCTGCCCAAGAAGCCATTTCCAAATATATTTGCGAAGAATCGCCTTCGATTTTCACCTGTTTGTTTAATGCTTTTTGTAAATCTGCTGATAACATGATACTTATATTTTAATGATTGGCTAATTTATAATTTTTAGCGACAAATGAATTAATCCTTTTTGCTAAATCTTCGTTAACATTGACTAAGGGGAGTCGAACGGTATTTTTCATGATGTCCATCAACTGCAACACCTCTTTTATTCCCGCGGGATTTCCCTGTTCAAAAATCATATCGATGCTCGGCGCCAACTGGTAGTGTATACCGAAGGCCCGATCGACCTCACGAGCCAATCCCAATCGAATAAGATCGGAAAACTCCCGTGCAAATCCCTGTCCAATAACCGAAATCACTCCAGCGCCTCCGGCTAAAACCAGGGGCAATGCAATCATATCGTCTCCTGAAATCACCAAAAAGTCATCGGGTTTATCCTTGATTAATTCCATCGCCTGCACCAAATCGCCGGCGGCTTCCTTGATACCGATGATATTGGGAAATTCCGTTGCCAAGCGCAATACCGTAGCGGGCAACATATTGCTGGCCGTTCTGCCCGGTACATTGTATAAAATAATCGGCACTGGCGAAGACAGTGCAATGCTTTTAAAGTGTTGATAGATCCCTTCTTGCGTCGGTTTGTTGTAAAAGGGCGATACCGATAAAATCGCGTCAAATCCCTTGAGGTTGTCGGCGGTCAACTCGGCTATAACACCTGCGGTATGGTTGCCTCCAACGCCTAAAACCAGCGGCAATCGCCCTTGATTGGCCTCGATAATCGTTTTCTTAACCAACTCCTTTTCCTCTTTGGAAAGGGTTACCGATTCGGCTGTAGTACCCAAAACGACCAAATACTCCACCCCGCCTTCGATGACGTGATTGACCAAGCGCTCTAACGCGGCTACATCTACGGAAGTATCGTTTTTAAAAGGGGTTACCAAAGCAACTCCCGTGCCTACAAATGCTTGCATTTTTTTATTTTTTTAAAATTTCTATATATCTAAACAGCTCGTCTATATAGCTCTTGAATTTTTCTATTTCCAGTTGTAACGACAGGTGATTGCTATTTAATTTCACATTGGAAAAACCCACTTTAAACTTGGCTTTCGAATGTGCCGTACACCACAGCAACAGGGCGTCGTCTACATCGTAATAACTGATTAGCAAATCGAATGGCTTGGCGACAAAAGCGCGAACGGCTTCGTTTTTCAAGTGAGCCCTATTATCAAAATCGGTCGACTTAACGGCTGTTTCCCGTGCTTTTAACGCGGTAACATCTGCTTGACTGATCAAAAAAAAAATCTGGTCCGCCTGTATATTTCGCAAACCCAATTCCCACACCAAGGCTTCTTTATTGGAGAAATCCTTGTGATTTAAGATGATTCCCACCTCTTTAATACGGCCCTTTAAATCGATCTCTTGTCCTTGGAACAATTGTTGAGTCGCCGATTTCTTAAGGGCTTTGTATTTTAATATATTTAAAAACATAAGCGTTGTTGTTCCATACAAAGTTAACCAAATATCGCTTATGTCCGTGGAATCCTCAAAGAAATGTTGGAATCGACCGCAATCAAAAGCAAAACACCACTGCACACTAGCGTTTGTGCAAATCCGCTAAAAACCGATGACTAGGCTTGCACTAAATCGGCAAAATCGCCTTCGGACAATATGGTGATTTTTAGCTTATTGGCCTTTTCCAGTTTGGCTGGCCCCATCTTATCACCCGCCACGACATAGGTCGTTTTGGCCGATATGGAACTGCCGATTTTACCGCCGTGGTCTTCGATCAGCTGTTTGAGTTCGTCCCGAGAGAAACGTTCAAAAACGCCGGAAACCACGAATATCTGCCCGGCAAAACGATCGGATATCACCGTGCTTTCCTTGGCTTCCATCGTCATTTGTACGCCAAAATTTTTCAGGCGTTCGATCAGGTTTTTGTTGTGTTCGTTCTCGAAAAAATCAACGACGCTTTGCGCGATTTTATCGCCGATTTCATCGACCAAAATCAAGTCCATCAAAGTGGCCTGAGCCAAGGCATCGATCGATTTGTAATGCTGTGCCAGTTTTTTGGCTACGGTTTCTCCGACATAGCGGATTCCCAAGGCATACAACACCCGTTCAAAGGGAATTTGCTTTGATTTTTCCACCCCGTTGATCAGGTTGTCGGCAGATTTGTCTGCCATGCGTTCCAAATGCAAAATATCGCCTTTTTTCAGTTGGTATAGGTCGGCGTAGTTTTCGATTAAGTGACTGTTGACCAGTAAAGCCACCGTTTCTCCACCCAAACCTTCGATATCCATAGCTTTTCTCGAGATAAAATGCTGAATTCGACCGATTATCTGAGGCGGACAACCGTAAAAGTTAGGACAGTAGTGCTGTACTTCTCCTTCTTTCCGAACCAATTCGGTTTGGCATTCCGGACAGTGATCGATATAGCGCGTCGGCACAGAGTCTTTGGGACGCAGTTCCAAATTCACCCCAACGATTTTGGGAATGATCTCCCCGCCCTTTTCGACATAAACCGAATCGCGTTCGCGAATATCCAGCTTTTCGATTTGATCGGCGTTGTGCAAGGAAGCCCGGCGCACCGTGGTTCCCGCCAACTGTACGGCTTCCAAATTGGCTACCGGCGTAATAGCGCCCGTTCGCCCCACTTGATAGCTGATCGTATTTAAAACAGTCTCGGCCTGTTCGGTTTTAAACTTGTAGGCAATGGCCCAACGCGGTGCCTTAGACGTATAGCCCAATTCCTGCTGATGGTCGATTGAATTGACCTTTACCACCACACCATCGGTCTCATAAGGCAGCTCTTGTCGGTGTATGTCCCAATAGTCTATAAATGCAAAAACAGCCTCCATATCCGGTGCTAATTGCGCTATAGTAGGCACTTTAAAGCCCCATTCCCGCGCTTTTTCCAGTCCTTCAAACTGGGTTTCAAACGGCAATTGCTCACCGGTAATCGCATACAACAGACAGTCCAACGGCCTTCTGGCCACTTCGGCACTGTCTTGCAGCTTTAAGCTTCCAGACGCGGTATTGCGCGGGTTTGAAAAGGGAGCCTCTCCAATCTCGATCAGATCCTGATTCATCTTCTCAAACCCCTTAAATGGCAAGATGATTTCTCCCCGGATATCAAAGTATGCGGGATAATCGCCCTTTAGTTGAATCGGCACCGACTTGATCGTTTTGATGTTATTGGTCACATCGTCTCCCTGAAAGCCATCTCCACGTGTTAGCGCCCGTTTAAGGATACCGTTCTCATAAGTAATGCTGATCGATGCGCCGTCGTATTTAAGCTCACAAACATAGGTTACCGCTACATCTCCCAGCCCCTTTTGAACGCGTTTCTCCCATTCGAGCAAATCTTCTTTGGAATACGAATTATCCAAGGAATACATGCGGTACTGATGCGCGATGGTTTCGAAGTTTTTGGTAATGGCTCCGCCCACGCGCTGCGTCGGCGAATTAACGTCAAAATACTCTGGATGTCGTTGCTCTAACTGCTCCAGCTGTTTGAGCTTTTGATCAAAGTCAAAATCAGAAATCGCCGGATTATCCAATACGTAATACTGGTAATTGTACTGATTGAGCTCCTCCCGTAAATCGTTGATTTGCTTGAATGCATCCATAGGGGTTGTGATTATAATTTCAACATTTCTTTAAACTCTTCGTATAAAACGCCCTCGCTCAATATGGCACCTTGTTGAATAATTTCAAAAAGTGCTGTATTGCGGTCGCTATCAAACTCTTTGGCTCCGTATTTCACCTCTACTTCATCGGTAAAAACCGCATCGCTCAACCATTGCAATCCCTTTTGAGACAAGAAGTCAACGTCCTGCTTTAGGCTTTTAATCACTATGGTATCTATTTTTTGCGCATCGCAAGAAAACAAAAAGATGTGGTTTTTAGAATAGTGCTCCAAGTAATTCGCCTTGGTCAAAACGCCTTCCCAAATCAAATCGGAAAAGATATCCAATTCTTGATCGGCGAGTTGCGGCTTCTTTTCCTTGATCTCGTCCCATTCCTTTTTATCGATTTGTTGAGCAACCAAAAAATTAATAAATTCCTGGTGCAACTCTTCGAATTGCTCTTTGGTCAAACGACTGTACTTCATAGTTACTTATTTATTGTTTTTCGGAAGGCGACAGCCTTCCCTCTCTCTATTGTCCGTCTTTAAAAAAAAGCGATGTCCGCCGATTTTTCACCTGGTATTTACAAAAATCAAAAATACGATTCTTTACCAAATATTCCGCTAAAAAGCCGTTTTGATGCTGTTAAAAAAAAATACAGTCCCCTTTACGACTACTGACAAACAGTTGTCATTTAAGGCTGCTAATTTTGCGGTATAACTTAAAAACACATCAAATGAACACCAACGTTTTAACCAAAGAAAACCTATTGATTCACTGGCAAGGACACCGCACACTGACGCGCCGTACCCTTGAACTGTTTCCCGAAAAAGAACTGTTTGAATTTAGTCTCGGCGGCATGCGCCCCTTTTCATCCATGGTACATGAACTCATCGCCATTGCCGTTCCCGGACTGCAGCAATTCCTTTCGAATAGCCCGCAAAATTTCGAAGAGCGCAGCGATGTCTACCAAAACAAAGCGGAGCTCCTCGCTCAATGGGATCAAGACACCGCGACGATCGATAGCCTGTACCGTCAAATTCCCGAAGCGGACTTTAACCGCAATTACAATCTGTTTGGGCAATTTGACAACAGCCTGATCCATCACCTGTTTTACTTTATAGACAACGAAGTGCACCATCGGGCACAGGCTTATGTATACCTGAGAGCCTTAAACATTCAGCCACCCTATTTCTGGGAGCGTCAATAACCCATAGACTCGCAGTGGTTTTAAGGCTTGTCGTCGCCTAGATTTTTTAAATTCTTCCCAACTAAATCCCGAACTATTTCCCTTAATAGTTCGGGTTCTAGTATACGAGCACGATCTCCAAACATCATATACCAACGCGCAAAATAGGCAGAGACCTCTTGACAATAAAACGTCATCTCCACCTGGTCACCGCAGCTTACCTCACTGTGAAAACCGTGGTAGTCCCGCTCCCATTTCAAATATTTAACCAGGTCTTGATCGACGGAAATACGCACTTTCACTTCGGGTTTCGGCTGTTCCTTTTGCAAATAAAAGGCTAGGGGCTGATGCTCGTTTTCAAAGGCTTTGTCGACCAATTCGATGCGGTACACCCGATCCATTCTAAACTGACGGTAGTCGGCCCGCAAATGGCAATACGCCACAAAATACCAGAAGCGGTTTTCGTGAAACACTCCTACGGGCTCCACCAAACGCGGCGAGGGCTGTACGGCCTCCATGCTTTGATAGGAAAGGACCAAACACTGTCGCAGCGAAATAGCCTGAAACAGCAGCGAAAGGCCTTCTGGTACCCCTGCATTAAAAAGGTCGTTTTTGTCAAACATCAACAACTTGTGCTCCAATTCGGAGACCACCTCCTTATCGGCGCTTCGCAGCATCGCTTTCATCTTGTATAAGGCCGCGCTAAACTGCTCGCTGAGATCTTTGTCGAGGTAATTCTCCATCAACTTTTCCGCTACAGCAAAGCTCATCGCTTCGCCTTTGGTAAAAAGTGTGGGCGCCATGCGAAAACCATCGACCAACGAATACCCCACACCAGCTTCGCTATAAATGGGAATTCCAGCAGCTTCCAACGAACGGATATCGCGGTAAATCGTGCGCAAGCTCACCTCGAACCGATCGGCCAATTCTTGTCCCGTAACCACTTTCTTGGACTGCAACTGAATAAAAATGGCCAATATCCGATCAAAGCGCTTGGTGATGTCCATCTGCTATTTGTTTAAGATACAAAAATACAACCTAAGTTCCAAAAGCGCCCAAAGGGCAAATAAAAATTCCACGGAAAAACCATTGCGGTCAGACCGCGGATCCGAAAGAAGAAAAACGACAAAGCATTTTTTAAAAAAATCAAAAAAAAACCAATTTTTATTAAATACGCTACACAAAACCTCCTCCACATCCAAGCCCTTTAAAGGAGTTTTAGCAAATATTTTCCATTTAATTAAGATACTAACAAACTTATATTTAGTAACTTAACAACAATCAATACAGTTAACAACTTGAAAACAAATACGCAAATACAAACGACCTACAGCAAATACAGACACATCCTCAGCGAGTGGATTACCCATTTTAAAACAATGGGACAAACGACCTATCAAAACAACCGCAACATCATTAAAGTTTTTCGCTTTAAAGGTTACGACATCAATATCAAGTCGTTTAAGATTCCGAATACCTTTAATAAGATCGTCTACAAGTACTTTCGAAAATCCAAGGCGCAGCGCTCTTATGAACACGCCAAAATCTTGTTGAGCAAGGGCATCAACACCCCAACCCCCATTGCCTATCACGAAGCATTTTCCTCGCTGGGATTAAAGCAGAGCTATTACGTGTCGCTGCAGTTGCCCGCTAGTTTTACCTTTAGAGAAGTGGATATGGCGCCAAATTCGCCCGAAAGAAACCATGTGCTTCGTCAATTTACCCGCTTTACGTGGAAGCTGCACGAATTGGGCATTGAGTTTTTAGATCACTCTCCCGGAAACACTTTGATTCGGAAAAAATCTGAGGGACAGTACGATTTTTATATAGTCGATTTAAATCGAATGAAATTCAGAAAGCACCTCAGCTTTGACGAACGCATGAAAAACATGAGCCGACTGACCACCAGCACCGAAGTGAGCTGCATTATGAGTCAGGAATACGCCAAGCTATACGACAAATCACCGCAGGAGGTATTTGAAAAACTGTGGCAGCACACGGTTCAATTTCAAAAAAAGGGCGACTTTAAAAAGAAGCTAAAAAAACACTTGGGTCTAGAGAAACAACCGGCAACCCCATTAGCCTAGTAAAAACTGCTCGTGCGTCTTAGTCCACAGAAAGAACAGCGGCATAAACCGTCGCGACCAAGCAAAAAAAAAGCCTTCTCAAACGAGAAGGCTTTTTCTATATAAAAATTGCATTGATTACTCTTGCTCAGCAATAACTTCGTAAGGAATTTCAATGATTACATCACGGTGAAGACGAACAGTCGCCTCATACTTACCGACACGTTTGATGATACCGGAGTTGATGAATTTTTTATCGATACTTTGACCGTTTTTAGCAAAAACTTCAGCAAGGTCATTATTGGTTACAGAACCAAATAATTTTTCACCACCAGCTTTCACTACGATTTTAATATCTAAAGCTTTAAGCGCTTCAGCAACAACATTTGCATCAGCAACGATTTTAGCTTCTTTATGAGCTCTTTGCTTTAAGTTTTCAGCCAACACTTTCTTTGCAGAAGGAGTAGCCAAAACAGCAATCCCTTGAGGAATTAAAAAGTTACGCCCGTATCCCGGTTTTACCGAAACCAAGTCATCTTTAAATCCTAATTTTTGTACGTCTTGTTTTAAAATAAGTTCCATAGTTTTCGCCTCTTTTTATTTTAATAAATCAGCCACATATGGCATTAATGCTAAATGACGAGCTCTTTTAACAGCTACAGAAACTTTTCTTTGGTATTTCAAAGACGTTCCTGTTAAACGACGAGGAAGTATTTTCCCTTGTTCGTTTACGAATTTCAATAAGAAATCTGGATCTTTATAATCGATATATTTAATCCCTGATTTTTTGAAACGACAATATTTTTTAGCTTTGTTTGTTTCTATATTTAAAGGCGTTAGATATCTGATATCTCCGTCTTTTTTTCCTTTTGCAGATTGCTCAATAGTCGACATAATAATTAAGCTTTTTTAGATTTAAATTTCTCTCTTCTTCTTTCAGCCCAAGAAATTGCATGTTTATCCAAACTTACTGTAAGGAAACGCATGATTCTTTCGTCACGACGGAATTCTGTCTCTAAAGCGATTAAGATCTCTCCAGTTACAGTGTATTCGAATAAATGGTAAAAACCACTTTTTTTGTTTTGGATTTCGTAAGCCATCTTTTTCAAGCCCCAATCCTCTTTTGATACCATCTGTGCTCCTCTAGAAGTAAGAAATTCCTCAAATTTCTGTACTGTTTCCTTTACCTGGGTTTCAGATAAAACGGGATTCAAGATGAAAACAGTTTCATAATGATTCATAAATAATAGATTTTATTTGTTATAAAATTGGGTGCAAAAATACGTTTTTATATCATACTAAACAAGCTTTGCCAAATTCTTTTTTCAATTCAATGCCTAAAAAAAAAGGGCTGCTTCCAAATCTCTCGGAAACAGCCTCCTTTACTCTATTTTTTCTCCTCAACAAACAAAAAATAATTTATGGCAGCGCTTTGATAATCGCTGTAATCTCTGCTTCAGTGCCCAGTCTTAACTCGGACGCTTCAATATTGATAATCTTGCCTTTAGTCAACTTAACCTCTTGAATGGCATAAATCAATTTTCCTTGGCTTTCCGACAAGAAAATCACGTACATTTCAAATCCTATAGGACCCCAGCCGTAATGCTCGGAAAAACTGTGAGTAGCTACATCGTAAATATCCAAGAAGGCTAAAACATCCGGTTCACCTTTAAAGGCTACATAAACGCTACTATTTTTATTGTCGTAACCGTTGGGAACTTTCACGATTATAGGAGTTTTTTCCCCTTCTATCCCTGCTAAACGGTCGATATTTGACCAACCGAATTCACTTAAAGTCACACTGTACTCATTGGTTTCCGGATTGGGAAATACACCACCTGTTTCTTGAGATGGCTCAAACTCCCCCCAAAGCAAATTTCCATCAGCGTTAAACGTTCCTTTCCACATGGTCATTCCCTCATCCAATCCTCCGCTATTTTCTGCTGGAACAGTCATATCATAATAAAAAACCCCTAAGTCCAGACCATTTTGCGTTACATTCACATAAAACTGTCCTCCGGTCACCAAGGGTTCATACCCCCCTTGAGCATTGTTTCCCATTAGCGGTCTGTTGGGAACCAACATATCACCTCTGTCGTAGAACTCGACAAACTCCAAATCCACATTTCCCGTTGCAATTCCCCCTCTGTAATTGTACAAAGTGCTTGGTTGTATATGCAACTTCACCCCTTTCTTAGAGGTAAAAACGATTCCTTTTTCCGCTTTAAAAGTCGCTCTTTGCGTCATGTTCTCCAACGCCTTTTGTTGAAGCTCATTAAACTTCGCTCCTGATGGCGGAACTATACCCGTTTCGGGGTTCGTCGTTTCTGGAAAACTAAATCCTTCATCATCTGAACAACCGACAAAAAATAAAGCGGCACAGATAAAAGTTAAACAATAATTGATTTTCTTCATAACATAGATTTTTTAAAATTTGGAACAAATATATAGTACCAAAAGCAAATCAGATATGATAAAAATCATATTTTAACAACTTATATTATGGTTATTATCATAAATAACAACAATATATGTCGTTAAATTTTATTTTTTAAACATTTTAAGACAAATACAGAAATGATTTAATGGTATCGTTCAAATCGATTGCCCGATAAACCAAGCCTCCAAGCTTCAAAAGCGGATTAATAAAAATCGACGTTTGCCGTAACGCGTACCGCTCGATATCCGCCTACGGCCTCAAAGCTCTTCAAGATGCGTTGAATTTGGTTTTTAGTGGACAACAGCGGTTTTTGCTGCGGAATCTTGATTAGAATAACGCGTATATACTGGTTTCGAATACGGCTTATCGCCGGTTCTTCCGGTCCCAAGACCGGCATGTCCAACTGAGTTTTCAGCACCTTATACATCCAAAAGGAGGCTTCTTTGAGCTTTTCATATTCCCGATGGCGCAAGGTCAGGCGCACCAAGCGGTAAAAAGGCGGGTATTTAAAATTGTGGCGCTCGTACATTTGTTCCTTATACATGCCTATATAATCGTTGTTGGTCACCTGCTGAATGATGTTGTGATACGGGTTGTAGGTTTGCACGATAACGCGGCCTTGTTTGTGCTTTCTTCCCGCACGGCCCGCTACCTGCATCAGCATTTGAAAAGCGCGTTCGTGGGCGCGAAAATCGGGATGAAACAGACTGTTATCGGCATTCATCACGCCCACCAAATTGACGTTGTCAAAATGCAAGCCCTTGGCCAGCATCTGCGTACCGACCATCACATCGATTTCCCCGATTTTAAAGGCTTCTAAAATCTTTTCAAAACCGTATTTGCCCCGAGTGGTATCCTGATCCATGCGCGCAATGTTCTTTTCGGGAAACAACTGTTTGAGTTCTTCTTCGACCTGCTCGGTACCAAAACCCTTGGTGTTTAAGTCCACACTGTTACAGGCTATACACGAGCTGGGCATTTGCATCGTATAGCCGCAGTAGTGGCAGCGCAGTTGATTTTTGTATTTGTGATACGTCAAACTCACATCGCAGTCGGTGCATTGAGGTACCGTACCACAGGTCATACATTCCACGACCGGCGAGAAACCGCGACGGTTTTGGAACAAAATCACCTGCTCACCCAAGGCCAAAGCCTGGGCTATTTCTTCCAATAGCGTATTGGAAAAATGCCCGGTCATCAATTTGCGCTTATACTTTTCCTTGACGTCGACCAGTACGATTTCGGGCAATACCACTTGGGCAAACCGCTCGGTTAAAGTGACCAATCCAAATTTTCCTTGTTCGGCGTTGTAATAGCTCTCCAAACTCGGAGTCGCGGACCCCAACAGCACTTTAGCGCCGTGTAATTTTGCCAAAACGATGGCCGCATCGCGCGCGTGGTAGCGCGGTGCGGGGTCTTGCTGCTTAAAAGTCGCTTCGTGCTCCTCGTCTATAACGACAAATCCCAACTGTGCAAACGGCAAAAAAAGCGCCGAACGGGTACCGATGACCACACGGGCAGTGGCGGATTCCGCCAACACCTGATTCCACACCTCCACCCGTTCGTTATGCGAGTACTTGGAGTGGAAAACCGCTACTTGATTGCCGAAATAGGCCACCAAGCGCGTCACCAATTGCGTGGTTAACGCAATCTCCGGCAGCAAAAACAACACCTGCTTATCGCCTTGGATAAAGGATTCGATCATCTTGATGTAGATTTCCGTTTTTCCCGATGCCGTAACCCCGTGTAGCAACACCACATCCTTGGCAGTGAGTCCCTGTTCTATTTCGAGATAGGCCTGCTTTTGGGCAGCACTCAACTCAAAATCGACCTCCTCGCGATCCTTAAAAATCACGCGGTCCTCGGTCAGGAAGTACTCTTCAAAAATTTCTTTATCGACCAAGGCCTTAACCACGGCCGCGGTAGCTCCAGAGAACTCCAACAGCCGCTTAACCGATATCGGTTTTTTTTCGACGGCCTTGAGCTGAAAATAGCTCAAAACCAACTCCCGTTGCTTGGCAGCCCGGGAAAGCAGCTCCAGCAATCCGTTCAATTGATCTCCGGATTCGTAGTCCGCAAGCAGTCGCACGTACCGCAGCTGTTTGGGTTTGTATTTTTCGATCAATTCCTCTTGCAAGTAGATCACCCCCTTGTCCAAGAGGGCATTGATAATTGGAAATATCGTCTTTTTGTTTAAAATCGAAACGATCTCCTCTATTTTTAGCGTCGCCTGAAACTGCAGGGCTTCAAAAACCAAAAACTCCTGATCGTTTAAGGTCGTGGGATCCACTTCGCAAAGCGCGTTAAAATGAATCAGCGTCTCGCTTTCCAAGAGCAGGCGCGACGGCATGGCGGTGCGGTAAACCTCTCCGAGGCTACACATATAATACTCCGACACCCATTTCCACAATTGGATTTGCTTTTCCGTAGCAATCGGGAAGGTGTCCAAGATTTCGTGTATGTCCTTTGCTTGGTATTGCTGCGGTACCCGATGGTGCTTTTCCAATACCAAAGCAGTATACACTTTGTTCTTTCCAAAGGGAACTGCCACGCGCATACCCAGCCGCACAAAGTCGAATTCCGCTTCGGTTAACGAATACGTAAATGTCGCCGAAACCGCCAGGGGTACCACTACCTCAACAAAATAAATCATAAGTAAAAAATTGTAAATACAAAGATACGCCTTTGTGCAAAAAAAAACACTTTTGATAGAAAGCTTATCTACCAAAAGTGCCCGTATGTCTTTAGAAAAAACGTCTAATTTACCGCTATCACTAGGCTCTAACCCAAGTTTGGGTTCTGCCCATCAAAGAGATTCCAACATAACCGCGAACATCGAGTTTGTTACTGCCATTGAGCTTGATTGTGCATTTGTATTCCTTACCCGATTGGGGATCCAAAATTTTTCCGTTGGTGTATTCCTGTCCTTTTTTAACCAAGCCCTTGATGATTGTCAATCCCAATATCGGTTTGCCCTTATCCGGACTCGGACATTTATCGCATTTCGGATTTTCTACCGTTGGATTGATGAGTTTGATGATTTTTCCAAAATACTCCCCGTCTTTCTCTGTAATTTCAATAATCGATTTTTCCTTTCCCGTAGCATCGTCAATGGTTTTCCACTTACCTACTACACTTTGTGCCTGCAGTGTTGCCATGCTTCCCAAAAGCATCACAAACAATACTAAAACTGTCTTTTTCATATCTGGTTATTTTAAGTTGATTTAATAGTCAAAAACGCCTTTGAAAAACAAGCGCCTTTCGAGCCAAACCCGCAAGCCAGCAAGTATTTCTGAGCATCCCCCTTATTTGAAGAGGCTATAATCAAATATAACTATTTTTTTTGTTTCAACTTGCTAATTGATGCATTTAATTCAAATCCCAATAGCAATATCATACAGTTTATCCAAATATAAAACATCAAAACCAACAATGTGCCAATAGAACCATACAATTCGTTGTAGCGCGCAAAGCGCAAGACATAGATTCCAAAGAAGTAGGAAGTAAACACGTATAAGATTGTTGTAAATACCGACCCTACAGAGATAAAAGAGACCTTTTGCATCTCTTTGGCGCCAAATTTATACAGGGTAGAAGTCACCATTAAAATCACGAACAGCAAGAAAAGGTTCCGCGCCCATTGCAACCAGATTTCAATATCCATAATGCTGTGCATAATGACCTCGAGCACCACGAATACCGCGACGGTAATGATCAGCATAAACGACAGCATGATCGACAAGCCCAAGGCCATGAGATACTGCCGAAACAAACTGTGTGAAATCGTAATGTGGTAAGAGGATTCAAATCCGCCAATAATGGCAAAAACGCCGTTGGCCATCAAGAAGATCGACAGTAAAAAACCCGAGGACAACAGGGATTTGTAACTGTTATTCATAATATCGTCCAAGATAGACGATATGGCTTCATAGGTATTGGGCGGTACGGAACTGGCGATAAACCGCATAAAGTCTTCTTGGAAATTCTCTAGGGGTATATAGGGAATTAAGTTGAGTATAAACAGCGCAAAGGGAAACAAGGCCATAAAAAAACTAAAGGCGATCGAACCTGCGCGGTAGGAAAAGGCGCCTTTGACAATACCGGTGATGTACAGCTCCAGCAGGTCGTATAGGGAATACCCTTCCAACTTGGGGAGCTTGACGGTTTTGATCATATTGACCAGTTTGTTAATCACCGGTATCTTATCTATTTTATCTTCTATTTCCTTCGACACTCCACGGATTGTTTAAATGACTTATAAAACCGCTTTCAGACTCAAGTCCATATTCCACACCGAATGCGTTAATGCTCCCGAAGATACAAAATCTACTCCGCAAAGCGCGTATTCACGCACGGTATTGTGATCGATGTTTCCCGAGGATTCGGTTTGGCATTTTCCCTGAATTAAAGCCACGGCTTTTCTAGTGGTTTCGTAGTCCATGTTGTCCAACAAAATCCGATATACTCCTGGATTGTCCATAATTTGCTGAACCTCATCTAAGGTCCTCGCTTCGACTATCACTTTTAAATCGCGCCCGCTATCTCTTAAGTAGGCATTGGTCTTCTGTATGGCTTGAGCGATTCCTCCGGCAAAGTCAATGTGGTTGTCCTTGAGCATGATCATGTCGTAAAGGGCGAAACGGTGATTCTCCCCTCCGGCGATTTTTACCGCCCATTTTTCAATGGCTCTAATGCCCGGTGTCGTTTTACGCGTATCGAGTATTTTGGTCGCTGTTCCCTCCAACAAATCGACAAACACCTTGGTTTTGGTCGCTATCGCACTCATGCGTTGCATGGAATTCAGCACCAATCGCTCCGCTTTTAGAATGGACTGTGAATTGCCAGACACGTAAAATGCTTCGTCTCCCACAGCCACTGTAGTACCGTCTGGAATCAATACATCGACCACCAGGCTGGGATCGACGTATTTAAAGATTAGCTGTGCAAATTCGACGCCGGCCAAAACGCCGGCTTCTTTTACCAACAATCGGGCTTTTCCTTGCGCATCGGCAGGAATACACGCCAGAGAGCTGTGGTCGCCATCGCCTATATCCTCTCTAAGTGCATTTTTTATAATAATATCTAATTCTTCTCGAAACTGTTTCTCTGAAATCATAGGGTTCATTTAGTTTTGCTAAAATAAGAAATGTTTTGCACATCACCGACCGCAGCACACGGGGGTTTTGGTCGGCATTGTTTTTATTTTACACCTATGGTTATTCCCAACAGCTCGTAGAACGCTTTAAGAATGGCGGGATGTCCAGGCCAAGCCGGAGAAGTGGTTAAATTACCGTCGGTAAAGGCCGCATCCACAGCGATTTCTTGATAGTGGCCTCCGGCCAAAGCGATGTCCGGACCTATAGCTGGATAGGCGGTGAGCTTTTTATCTTGAAGCACTCCGGCAACCGTCAATATCTGAATGCCGTGGCAAATTGCCGCAACGGGCTTGTTCTCTTTAAAAAAATGTTGTACAAAGCCGATAACGTCTTTATTCAATCGGATGTATTCCGGCGCTCGTCCGCCGCAAACATATAAGCCATCGTAGTCCGATAGGGTTACGTCATCAAAGGTTTTGTTCAGAATAAAATTGTGTCCACGCAGCTCGACATAGGTTTGAAAACCGACGAAATCGTGGATAGCTGTAGCTATGGCCTCGCCTTTCTTTTTACCCGGGCAAACCACATCGACTTGTACTCCTACGGATTCCAAAGCCTGAAAGGGTACCATCACCTCGTAATCTTCTACAAAGTCACCTGCCAACATTAAAACTCTTTTTTTCATTATCACTCGTTTTTAAGGGTTAATACTACTTTAAACTTACTCTAATTAATTGACATTTAAAACCTTTACACGGAATAATTTTGCACCAAACCACCCGCTGATTTCCGTTTTATCGCATTTCCGAGGCCCTGCAATCCGCCGCAGGCCCTGTTGCGATTAAAATATTACCATTTGCATTGCACATTCTGTTCGCTTTTAACATTAACTGATAATTATCATATAATCAAGCGCGAAGAAGTGTTAATTTTACTTGATAATAATAACAAATACAAGATGAAAAAAATATTTTTAGCCTTAACGATTGCAGCGGTGGGATTATCCCTGAGCTCATGTGGTGACAGTAAAAAGAAAGATACCCCCGAAGTAACCACTACAGAAGAGGTCGCAGCTCCAAAGGAGGGTTTTGAAGTGAGCATCTCCGGAAACGATGCGATGCAATTCGACAAAACCGAGATTAGAGTTCCCGTAGGAGAAACCATTATCCTAACCTTAACGCACAGCGGTAAGATGGATAAAACCGTGATGGGGCATAACTTTGTCGTTCTTAAGACCGGTGTTGACGTAGCTGCTTTTGCAGAAAAAGCAGCCGTTGCCAGCGACAGCGATTATATACCACAATCGGAATTAAACAGCATTATCGCGCATACCAAAACCATTGGTGGAGGCGAAACAACAACAATTGAATTTAAGATCACCGAAGCGGGAACTTACCCATTTATGTGTACGTTCCCCGCACATTACGCCTTGATGAAAGGGGAGATTATCGCGGAGTAGTGCGGTTTTTTTATTAATTCAGTTTACTGGGGCAGCTTTCGAGCTGCCCCATTTTTTTTGCACAAAAAAAGCCAAGACTCTGACAGCTTGGCTTTGATTGTATTAAATTGGCTTAGATTGAAATCCCCAAATAATTACTAGGGGTAATTTGCTTGAGTTCGCTTTTGATTTCGTCGGTCACCTGAAGTCCGTCAATAAATGCGTGCATGGAAGCTTTGTTTATGGCGGTATGGGTTCTCGTCAAGTCCTTAAGGGCTTCATAGGGGTTTGGATAGGCTTCTCTACGCAATATGGTCTGTATAGCTTCGGCTACCACGGCCCAATTGTTTTCGAGGTCTTGTGCGAATTTATCGGCATTTAAAAGCAGTTTATCCAGTCCTTTTAGCGTGGCTTCAAAGGCGATAAGGGTATGTCCGAACGGCACACCTATGTTGCGCAACACCGTGCTGTCGGTCAAATCTCTTTGCAGGCGTGACACCGGCAACTTCGCCGATAAGTGTTCAAAAATGGCGTTGGCAATGCCTAGGTTTCCCTCGGAATTTTCAAAATCGATCGGATTGACCTTATGGGGCATGGCCGAAGAACCGATTTCTCCCGCTTTGATCTTTTGTTTAAAATACTCCATAGACACATAGGTCCAGATGTCGCGATCCAAATCCAAGATGATGGTATTGATGCGCTTTAGGGCATCAAAGAAGGCTGCAAAATGGTCGTAATGTTCGATTTGAGTGGTTGGAAAAGAATGTTTTAAACCCAAATTGGTTTCGACAAAATCATTCCCAAATTGTCTCCAATCCTGTTTGGGATAAGCAACGTGATGCGCGTTGAAATTTCCCGTTGCTCCACCAAATTTGGCGGCGAAAGGAATGTTGTTCAGCAAGCGCAGTTGCTCTTCCAAACGCTCTACAAACACGTGAATCTCCTTGCCTAAACGCGTTGGAGAAGCCGGTTGTCCGTGTGTACGCGCGAGCATCGGAATGTCTTTCCACTCCAGGCTCAACGCCTTTAACTTGTTGACCAATTTGATAAAAAGCGGCATATACACCTCTTGAAAAGCCTCTTTTGTAGAAAGCGGTATGGCGGTATTGTTGATGTCTTGAGAGGTTAAACCGAAATGGATAAATTCCTTATACGCCTGCAATCCCAGATTGTCGAAAGCCGCTTTTACGAAATACTCCACTGCCTTGACATCGTGATTGGTCGTCTTTTCGGTTTCCTTGATTTCCAAGGCATCTTGGGTGGTAAAATTTTGGTATACCTCGCGCAATTTGGGGAAAACTTCCGGCGACACGCCTTGCAATTGTGGCAAGGGAATCTGGCATAAGGCTATAAAGTATTCAATTTCGATTAATACGCGATATTTAATCAGGGCTTCTTCCGAAAAATAAGCCGCTAAAGAATTGGTTTTATTTCTATAACGTCCGTCAATAGGGGAAATAGCATTCAGTTCTGTTAACATAAATGTAGGAATGTGTTGTTAAGATGCAAATATAAACTATTAATGAGAAAAAGGGAAACGCTGTTGCCCAAAATGAAAAAAGGCTGTCGTTGCGACAGCCTTAGGGTTTATTTGGACCATTCCAAGATGGAATCCTTATTCATTTTGACATAGTCGGCATTGTTTGCCTTTTCAGCCAATTCCAACGATTTTTTGGCGGTTTCAATAGCACCTTTTTTATCGCCTAACTTGGCTTGAATCTGCGATTTCAATCGGATGAAATAATAGGGGGCATTCGCTCCGCTCTTTTCAATGGACTGATCGATCCAGGTCAAAGCCTTATCCAGGTCTTTATTAATCAAAAAGTAATACTGAGCCGCAGCGTAATAATCGCTCGCCTTAGGCCCAGCCAAGGTTTCGTCTATACTGGCCAAGGCCAATTTCTGAGACGGCACCTCTATATGAATGGCCACCATGGTTTTTTCCCAAGAAATCTCCAAATCGGCTCCATCGACATCTACACGGCTAAACGCCAGTGTAAAGGTTTCTACATTTCGCGTTAAAGCAGCGGGTTTGACGTTGGTTCTCAAAGCCACTTTAGACTCGTCCCAGGTTTCTGGCAATCCCCAGTTGTTGGTATTCGAATAAAAAATCACGTCCCAAGACTCTGCCTTAGGCAAGGTATACAAGGCGTATTTTCCTTTTTTAAGGGTTTTTCCGTGGATCACCACATCGTCACCAAAGGTCACTATGGTATTGACATTGGCTCCGGTTCTCCACATTCTGCCGTAGGGAACCAAATCTCCAAATACAGAACGTCCCCGCATATTGGGTCTGGTGTATTCGATACTGATGTCGGTCAGTCCCACTACCTGTTCTATCTTTGCCTTGGTACTCATCTGCGGTACTTGTACTTGTGCCATCCCCATATAAGAGGTCAGCAGCAAAGCCATCAAAACTATTTTATTCTTCATGATATCTGGTATTTAATAACTATTTTTTAGCGAGGCCTTCCAACAGCCAATTTTTATAGGTATCCACATCAGGGGTATATCCTATTGGACTGCTCAAACGGTTTTCGTCGGCATCTAAGACGATATAATAAGGCTGTGCATTGGCTTTGTAGTGGGTAATTTGAAAGTCACTCCACTTGTTTCCAATACTCTTGATCTTTCTACCCGTTTCTGGAGAGATGTATTGTTCTGCTTCTGGCAGCAGTTGTTTGTCGTCTACATAGAGCGAAATCAAGACAAAGTCTTTTTTCAACAGCGACAACACCGCAGGATCGGACCAGACGTAGTCTTCCATCTTGCGACAGTTGACACAAGCAAATCCGGTAAAATCGAGCAATACCGGTTTATTAACCGATTTTGCATAGGCGATTCCCTTTTGGTAATCGGTAAAAGCAACCAAGTCGTGTGCCCCCAATTTAGCACCATCGGGCAATTCTTGTACCTCAGCACTTCCGCCGCCTTTGGAATTTCCAACGCCATAAGGGCTTTCGCTATAGGTCATCGGAGGTGGAAAGCCAGAAATAATTTTTAAAGGCGCTCCCCACAAGCCCGGAATCAGGTAAATGGTAAAGGTCGAAACCAATAAAGCCATGGCCAAACGACCCACGGAAATATGATCCATCGGACTGTCGTGAGGCAATCTGATTTTGCCCAACAAATACAAAGCCCAAGCGCCAAAAATAGCGATCCAAATAGCCAAGAAAACCTCTCTTTCCAACCAATGTGCTTGCAATACCAAATCGGCATTGGACAAGAATTTAAAGGCTAAAGCCAATTCCAGGAACCCCAAAGAGACCTTGATTGTATTTAACCAACCACCGGATTTAGGCATGGAATTCAACCAACCTGGGAACATGGCAAACAACATAAATGGCAAGGCCAGAGCGGTTGAGAATCCCAACATTCCAACGATTGGAGCGATGCCTCCCTTAGAAGCAGCTTCGACCAATAAGGTACCCACTATAGGTCCGGTACAAGAAAAAGACACTATGGCCAAGGCCAAGGCCATAAACAAGATACCGACAAACCCGCCGCGATCGGCTTGAGAGTCGACCTTATTCGCCCAAGAATTGGGTAGCATAATTTCGAATGCCCCCAAAAAGGAAGTGGCAAAAACAACGAGTAAAACGAAGAAAATTACGTTAAACCACACATTGGTAGACAGGGCATTTAAGGAGTCTGCTCCAAAAACCGCTGTAACTATGGTGCCCAATACCACGTAAATCAAGATGATGGACAAACCGTATAAGATGGCATTTCTAATGCCTTTTGCACGCGTTTTACTCTGTTTGGTAAAGAAGCTCACCGTCATGGGAATCATCGGAAACACACAAGGGGTAAGCAAGGCGGCAAATCCGGATATAAAAGCGATAAAAAAGATGGTTACCAAGCCCTTTTTCTCTTCCTTAACCGGCGTTACAACCTCCGTCGCTGGGGCAGCTGCTACCGCAGTATCCGCAGTGGCTTCCTCAAAGTTGGCCACCTCTGTAGCCGTTAGCGTAGCCAAGTCAAAAACAAAGAAATTGCTCTGACTGATACACACGTCTAAACAAACCTGATAGCCCAATTCCAATTGAATGTTCTTGAGGTCTTTGTTGGTGACTTTAATTTCCTGTACAAATTGAACAGGCCCGTCGAAATAGGTTTCATCGACTTCGAAAACATCGTTGTAGGTGGTTTTCGTTGCGCTTTCTTTGGCTTTTCCCGCTACGAGGTAATTCCCCTTTTCGTTGTTAAACAGCAACTCTGCCGGTAACGGACCGCCGTCTGCAGTAAATTGGGAATACAAGTGCCAATCTCCTTCGACAACACCGTCGAGGGTGATGGTGTATTCGGTATCTGATTTCTTCTCTATTTTAGACTTCCACTTGGCCGGATTGACAATTTGTGCCTGTACCGTAACTATAGAAACCAAAAAAAGAAGCAAATAGGCTAATTTTCTCATTGGATTAATTGAATTTTTAAAATGTTTATAGTTGTATTTTTTATCTTAAATCGATCATCCATTCGACCTCCAACAATCCATACAATTTGGTTTTCTGAGCACAAAATCCAAGCGGCTTCCTTATCGATTTGTGAGTATTTTTCATCTTTAAAGTATTTGCTTATCTTTTTTGCTCCTTGCATACCCAACGGGTAAAAAGAATCTCCTTGTCGCCATTTTCTCAGGGATAGGGGAAACTGCAATCGGTCTCTATCTACGTAAATAGTATAGGTATCATCCTGTGGTAAAAGTTGAGTTTGTCTTTCATTTTTTAGGGTTATAGGTTGTGTTATCGTTTCGTTTTCATCGAGGTAATAGACTTGTTCTGCGGCAGCTAAAACGCTTTTAGGTGCCAAAATCAATTCGCTTCTGTTTTTCAACAGCAGATGCGAATCGGAAAAAATAATTTTGCCCGTACTGGCCTCTATCAGGGCATCTACATCGTTCCAGTTTTTAAAGCCATAGGGCTGCAACCAAAAGTGGAGGTAGGCCAAGTAATTCGCCTTTGTTTTCAGTTCGGCTATATCGATGTGGCATTTTTCGTCCACTTCGGTTACCACCTGTTTATAATGCGTCTCGGACGCATCTTTGACCATGCCGTTGGCTTCCCTTAAAAAGGAAATCGAATTTTTAAACGCGTGGAGAAAACCCGGATTGCTCTCCTTTAAAAGGGGCACCACGTTTTTCCTCAGCTTGTTTCTCAAGTACTTGGTTTCGGCATTGCTGCGGTCTTCCCGCCACTCCCAGGCCTGGGCCAGGGCGTGTTGATAGATTTCCTCTCTAGAAAATATCAGCAGCGGTCTCACGATGCGCTGGTTCTGTTCCGGTATTCCCGTCAGTCCATCCAAACCCGTTCCTCGTGAAAAGTTGATTAAAAAAGTTTCCACGGCATCGTCTAGATGATGAGCCGTGAGTACAAAATCCAGCTGTTGTTCGTTTAGGAGTTGCTCAAACCAATCGTAACGCAAAGATCTCGCCGCAATTTGAATCGACACGCCCTTTTCTTCGGCGTACTGCTCTGTATCAAAAGAGATGCCAAAAAAAGGAATTCCCCTTTGAAGGCAAAGCGCTTCCACAAAGCTTGCGTCCTGATCGCTTTGCTCTTCCCGCAATCGGAAATTGCAATGCGCTACGGCGATATCGAGTTTTAAATCGGCTAATAAATGCAGCATCACCACACTGTCGACCCCCCCACTTACCGCGAGCAATAACTTGCCCTGAAGTAAATCTGGAAATCGCGTTTGTAGGTGTGTTTTGAGTTTGGCTAACATTTTAAAAATTAAAGTTACCAAAGTAACATATTTTATTTGTTTTTTGAAACCTCTTTTTTGCCAAAAAAATTAAAGATTTGATAAATTTTCGCATAAATAGCTTGATGCAATCCCCACTTGCGCAGTAATATGCTGTGGACTAACCTCGCGGGAATTATCGGGTGTGCGTTCGGTAGCGAGCGGACTTATGACAACTGCAAGGCGGTTTTCATCGCCTGAGCTTTTAATAGACACTCGCGGTATTCGGCCTGAGGATCGGCTAAAATGGTCAGGGCGCTGCCTACGGAGAAGGAAAGGTAATTGCGGTCTTTGTTGTAGAGTATGGTTCGGATGACTACGTTAAAATCAAAATCGCCCTCGGGTGTAAAATACCCAATAGCGCCGCTGTACAAGCCCCTTTTGGTTTGTTCGAGGCTCTCGATGATTTTCATGGCCGAAATCTTAGGCGCACCGGTCATGCTTCCCATGGGATAGCTCGATTGAATGACCGCTATAGGCGAGGTGGTCGCTGCCACTTCGGACACTACGGTAGAAATCATTTGATGTACCTGTTTAAAGGTGTAAACCGCACAGAGTTCTTCGACCACCACCGAGCCCTTGGTTGCGGTTTTGGACAAGTCATTGCGCACCAAATCGACTATCATCACGTTTTCTGCCCGTTCTTTAAGGTCGTTTTGCAAGGCGGTTCGCGCCTGATTATCTTCCGCCTGCTCCACATAGCGCTTTGCCGTTCCCTTAATCGGTTGTGAGATTATGGTGGTTCCCCTCTTTTTTAAATAGCGCTCCGGAGAGGCCCCCAGAGCATACTGATTGCGATGTTTAAAAAAAGTGGCAAAAGGCGGGGTGGAAATCGCGTTTAACCGGCGGTATACCTGTAGGGGATCTATAACGGCATTTTCGGCGAAAAACTCCATGCAGAAATTGGCTTCATAGAGGTCGCCTGCCTGAATATGAGCCAACATTTTCTCGGCTCTAATCACATACTCCTCTTGCGAAATGCGTTGCTGTATCTCGACGTTTACCGGTTCCACCGCTTCGAACAAAACCGTTTCGCGGATCTCGTTTAAGTCGCTCTCCCACTCGTCTGCACAATTATTGAGGTAGCGTATTTCGAGCTGCTGTCCTTTGACGATCAGTATTTTTTGAGGCTGAAAAAAAAATAACTCGGGAAACAGCAATCCATCGGTATGGGCGGACTGCAATTTTTCCACATCATTTTTTAAATCGTAGGTCAAATAACCAAAAATCCAGTCTTGTGTTTGGGTATAGTATTCATCTAAGTCGACGAAAGCGCGGAAGTGGTCGGTTTGAATAGCCGTAAAGGCATCGACCGCCAGCAAGTAATCGAAGTCCGAATAAGGGCTGGTATTGTCGTTGCTATCCAAAAAAACTACTTCGCGGAACTGTTGTGCCCACTGAAGTAGTTTGTCTTTAAAATCGGTATAAACCGTTAAGTCAACCCGGATTGCGTTTCGCATGGCTTATGCCCCTTCGGGTAGGTTTGCAGATGAATAGTTTTTCCACTTTTCGATGCACTGCACCATATCGGCGGGAATATCGGAATTAAAACGGATAAATTCTTTGGTAATCGGGTGTTGAAAACCAAGAGTTTTGGCGTGTAACGCCTGACGGGGCAACACCTGAAAACAGTTTTCTACAAATTGTTTGTACTTGGTAAAGGTGGTTCCTTTTAGGATTTGATGTCCGCCGTAACGCTCGTCGTTAAAGAGGGTATGTCCAATGTGCTTCATGTGCACGCGAATCTGATGTGTGCGTCCGGTTTCCAGTCGGCAGCTCACCAGCGTTACATAGCCCAATCGCTCGAGTACTTTATAGTGGGTTACCGCGTATTTTCCGTTGGCTTCATCGTCGTAAGCAGCCATTTGCATTCTGTTTTTGACGTGTCGACCGATATAGGTTTCCACCGTGCCCTCTTCTTCCGTCACATTGCCCCAGACCAAAGCGACATATTCTCTTTCGGTGGTTTTTTCGGCAAACTGACGCTGGAGTTCACTCATGGCCCATTCGGTTTTGGCAATGACCAACAACCCGCTGGTATCCTTGTCTATACGGTGCACCAAACCCGGTCTTTCGCTGCTGTTGAGCGGCAAATTTTCAAAGTGGTAGGCCAGGGCATTGACCAGGGTACCGGTATAATTACCGTGTCCGGGATGTACGACTAAACCCGGTTTTTTATTGATTACCAATAGGGTATCGTCTTCATATACGATGTCTAATGGAATGTTTTCCGGTAAGATTTTATTTTCAAAAGGGGGTTGTTCCATCAAAACGCGCACCACGTCGAGCGCCTTGACCTTGTAGTTGGATTTTACCGGTATTTCGTTAACAAAGATATTGCCGTTTGCAGCGGCCTGTTGAATTTTATTTCGCGTGGCATTTTCTACTAAATTCATCAAAAACTTATCTACTCGCAAAGGCGATTGCCCTTTAGAAGCTTCAAATTTGTAATGTTCGTATAAGTCTGCTTCTAATTCGTCTGAGAATTCAAAAATTTCTTGCATTTATTCGGCTGTGTTGTTTTCAATTTCTGGAGCTACATCCAATGCTTCTGCAGGTATTCCCGCTCTACCGTCTCCCAATACAAAATCGATTTTTGAGGCTTTTAAAACCTTGTCTCCAGCGCTAAGCGCCTTGCCGTTTTGTCTGACTTGCAAGACCACATCGCGACCGATATACGTCTGGTACGAAGTGGTTCCCAATTCGAGTCCCATGGCCTCAACCGTAGCCAATGCTTGTCTAAAAGTTAACTGATTTAAGTCGGGCAAAGTTATTTTGGAGTAGCCCGCTGCGTTTATCTTTACGTAAATCTTTCTGTTTTCCTTCACTCCTGCTCCTGCTATGGGATCTTGCTCCACTATAGACAATGGGGGAATGCTTTTATCGTAGTCCAAAGTATCTAAAATCACCAAGGTCAAATTTGCATTTTCCAAAGCGCGTATGGCCAAGTCAACCTTCATTTTGCGCAATTCGGGAACGGCGATTTTCTGACCGTGATTGGTAGAGCTTTTCATCCATTTTAATGCGACAAAACTAATCACTACAATAATGATTACAGCCAAAGCTACATTGATAAAAAAAGCTTTTGTCGTGATAAATTTTTTAATACTCATAGAAATATAATTTTGACAAAGATATAAAATAGAAAAGATTTTTTGTTTCTATGTTTTATTATAAATTTGTTTAATTGATGCCCTCCTAATAAAAGGGTATTTCCAATAGACAAAATCCGTAGAAATGAAGCATGTAGCTATAATAATGGGGGGGTATTCCAGTGAATATAAAATATCGCTTCTCAGTGGAAATGTGGTATACCAGTCTTTAGACCGGACCAAATACGTTCCATACCGCATTCACCTCTTAAAAGACAAGTGGGTTTATGTGGCCGAAGACGATACGGAGCACCCGATTGACAAGAATGATTTTTCGGTGAACTACCAGGGCAACAAGATCCGTTTTGACGTGATTTTCAATGCCATCCACGGCAGTCCAGGCGAGGACGGACTGATTCAAGCGTATTTGGAGCTGTTGCACTTGCCTCATACCTCTTGCGGTTTCTATCAGGCGGCGCTAACGATGAACAAGCGGGATATGCTATCGGTATTAAAGCCTTATGGCATTAAAACCGCCATTTCATACTACCTCAATCAGGGCGATTATTTCGATGCGGAGGAAATCATCCAAAAAGTCGGGTTACCGTGTTTTGTCAAACCCAATAAATCGGGATCGAGTTTTGGCATTTCCAAACCCAAGACGTCCGAAGAATTGCTGATTGCCATCGAAAAAGCCTATTTGGAAGACGATGAAATCATCATAGAAAGCTTTTTGGAGGGCACAGAGGTTTCTGTGGGCGTTATCAATTACCGCGGAGAAATCACCGTTTTACCGATAACGGAAATCGTTTCGGAAAACGACTTTTTTGATTATGAGGCCAAGTATATGGGTAAATCCCAAGAGATTACTCCGGCGCGTATATCCGCTGAAGTCGCTTTAAAAATTGCGGAAACCGCCAAAAAGATATACCTGATATTAAAGATGGAAGGCTTTTCTCGCAGTGAGTTTATCCTGGTTCGAGACGAGCCCTTTTTACTGGAGATGAATACCGTTCCCGGATTGACCAATGAGAGCATTTTGCCTCAACAAGCCTTAGCGGCGAATATATCGCTTGCCGAATTATTTGATAATGCCATTAGTTTGGCGCTAGACAAGTCCCCATTATGAGAAGAGCTGTTTTCCCCGGTTCGTTTGACCCGATAACCAACGGTCATTTCGATATTATTTGTCGCGGTTTACCCCTATTTGACGAGATTATCGTGGCCATAGGTGTTAATGCAGAGAAAAAATATATGTTTTCACTCGATGAGCGCAAGCGCTTTATCGAAGAGACCTTTAAGGACGAACCCAAGATTAAGGTGCGTACTTACCACGGATTAACCACGGATTTCTGTATCGAAAACGAGGCTCAATTTATATTGAGAGGCCTGCGAAATCCGGCGGATTTCGAGTTTGAAAAAGCCATTGCGCATACCAATCGATTTTTGACCAAAATAGAAACGGTCTTTTTGCTCACCGCAGCGAGTACGTCCTTTATCAGTTCGAGTATAGTGCGGGATGTGATACGCAACAAAGGCGAATACCAACGCCTGGTTCCCAAGCCGGTATTTGTCAAGCGATAAAACAGCTGTTTACAAAAAAGGTCGACCCAACGCGGTCGACCTTTTTTTATGGCATTCTACTTACAATATCGCGGAATCTTCAATCAGTAGTTTGATGTTTTCATACGAATTTTCCATCGCTGCTTTGACCTGTAGCTTATTCAGCCAGGCTACTTCTTCGATTCCCTCTTCGATTTGTCCGACCGCAGTACCGTCAAAGTCGGTCTTCATCTCAAACCAATGGGTAATCTTGAGCTTGTATTTGCCATTGCGCTTAAAAACGTGGTAGGTTTTTTGCAGTTTTTTAGTGATTTCCAAACCGGTTACTCCGGTTTCCTCTTCCACCTCTCGAATAGCGGTTTGTTCGATTTCTTCGTTTTTTTCTATACCTCCTTTGGGCAAATCCCATTTGCCATTTCGCAGGATAAACAGAATTTCGCCCTTAGCATTGTACACCAATCCCCCGCCTGCTTTTTGAACGGGAATTTTTTCTTTAATCTTTTTTAGTATTTCTTTTTCATTGGGATGATAAAGAAAAGCCTTTTGGATTTTATTTTGAAAATATTTAATGATAATTTTGTCGATATCGACACTATCTAACAAAAACAATTGAAAATCGGTTTCTTTCACAATTTCGTTTGTTAGAAATAGAGGTTTGTCGTTTACAAAAACTTTATACATTTGTACTATGATTTTTAATAGAGAAACAGCACAAAAAACGGCCGAATTGCTTTTACAAATAAACGCAATTAAATTAGATCCTAAAAATCCTTTTACTTGGGCATCGGGATGGAAATCGCCAATTTACTGCGATAACCGCATAACCCTCTCATATCCAGAGATTAGAAAATTTCTAAAAAATGAGTTTGCGAAAAACATCGAAGCCCAATACGGCAAGCCCGATGTGATTGCAGGGGTGGCTACGGGTGCTATTGGTATTGGATTGTTGGTTGCAGAAGTACTGGAATTGCCTTTTGTATACGTGAGACCGGAAGCGAAGAAACACGGCAGACAAAATCAAATCGAAGGGCAATTGGAAGCGGGCAAGTCCGTTATAGTGATCGAAGATTTGATCAGTACGGGAAAGAGCAGCTTGCAAGCCGTTGAGGCTTTAAAGGCAGCGGGAGCTGATGTCTTGGGCATGGCCGCTATTTTTACCTACGGCTTTGAACTGGCAGACGGCAACTTTAAAGAAGCCGGTGTGGAATTGATGACACTTAGCAATTACAGCACTTTATTAGACAGTGCGGTAGAAAAAAAGTATATTTCGGAAACCGATTTGGAAACCCTAAAAGAATGGCGTAAAAACCCGTCTATCTGGAGCCCTAAATAAGTCGCGAATTCCAAAAACCGCTGTAGCGTTGTGCGCAACGATTTGTTTGCTATCTTGGTATACCACAAAAGTTCGCGCTATTAAAACAGCTATTGAAAAACAAAAAACAGTTACACTATGAAACTAGAAAGTCCAAAGGTTACCGTAGCCAAGTCCGCAGAATATATTTTTGAGGCGTTGAGCGATGTCAAAAACTTTAAACAATTGATGCCGGATTCCATCGCCAAATTTGAGGTGGTCGACGCCGATTCTTTTATTTTTGGCTTAAAGGGCATGCCTGAAATCAAACTGAGAAAGAAAGATCAAATCGCCCCGACAAAAATTGTGTTGGGTGCTGCTAGCGACAAACTGCCGTTTACGCTGATTGGCGATATCGAACCGATTGATGCTACGCAGTCGACAGTGCAATTGCATTTCGAAGGCGAATTCAATCCGATGATGGCCATGATGGTCAAAGGTCCGATTGGAAAATTCATCGAAACCCTAGCCAACAACATGCACAAGCTCTAAGGAGCGATTTGTTTATACACCAAACAAACAAGCCCCCGATTGAAGTCGGGGGCTTGTTTGTTGTTAGCGTAGCGGCTAGGCTTTATTTGACTTGCCTGACTTGCTTTATCACGGCCGCATCGACGTCCTTAAAGTCTTTTACAAAATACTCCGCCCCCGTAAGGTCTTGCATTTTGGAGTTTTCGCTGTGGTAGGCGATACAAAATATATCTGCGGCACAAGCGGCACGAACGCCACTGGTACTGTCTTCGATTATGGCACATTGCTCTTTAGGTGCTTTGGAAAGCGAGGCGGCGTGTAAAAAGATTGCCGGATCGGGTTTTGACTTGGGAAAATCTTCTCCACTGACGATATGCGTAAAATAGGGATAGAGCTCAAATCTATTGAATACCCGATGAATCGTACCCTTAGAAGCCGATGAGGCTAAAATCAACTGAACGTCGTTTTGATGCAAGTCGACAATTAACGCCTTTACACCAGCGATCAACTCCAAATCTTCTTTGGTATCGAAGGCGTCATTAAAGAAGAAGCGCTTGCGGAGAATCAGGTCTTCCACCTCTTGTTCCAATACAAAATGTGCTTTGAGCTTTTGAAAGACGTTTCTAGTAGAATTTCCGGTAAAGGAAGCATACATCTCTGGAGACACGAGGATTCCCAGTTCGTTAAAAAGTTTGTAGTAGGCGTATTTATGTACCGGTTCCGTATCGACGATTACCCCGTCCATATCAAAAATAATGGTCTTAATCATTGTTTTTTTTACAAAGGTACTTCCTTTTTTTACATCTTAAAACAAAAGTGGGTTTCTAAGTCGCAGCAGCTATAAAATTCCGCAAAAGTGCCAATATCGATTAAAACAATGGGATTGGATTTCCCGCTTGTGTCGCAAAATGCTTAACTTTCGCCCCTAGAATAAAATGCATTTGGAAGAAGAAGCCCTATTTATAAAAAGATTAATCCATCCTAGCACTCAAGAGGCTGCCTTTCGGGAGTTGGTGAGTCGGTATAAAAAACCGCTTTACCACCACCTGCGCACCCTATTGCTCCACCACGACGATACCGATGACGTGTTGCAGAACACCTTTATCAAAATCTTTCGAAACATCCAGAACTTCAAAGGCGAAAGCAAGCTCTATTCGTGGATGTTTCGCATAGCCACCAACGAGGCCTTGACATTTTTAAAGCAAAAAGCAGCCAAAAAACAGTTGTCGTTGGACGATTTATCCGAACAATTGGTACATTGGATTCAAGAAGATGCCCTCTATACCGGTGACGAGATTCAACTGTTGCTGCAAAAAGCCTTGATTACCCTGCCCGAAAAACAGCAGTTGGTTTTTAAGATGAAGTATTTTCAACAGTTGGACTACCAAACCATATCCGAAATTTTGCAGACCTCCGTAGGTGCCCTAAAGGCCTCCTATCATCATGCCGTAAAAAAAATAGCATTATTTTTAAAAGACCATTAAACCTTTGTAACTCCTTTGAGTCTAACTAATAAGAATGAAAAAGAATATGAAAGAACCCAACGACAACATACTACCCGAGGTACAGGACGTTTTTAAAGTTCCCGAAAACTATTTTGAGAATTTTGACGACCAACTGTTTGCCAAATGGAAGGCATCGCCACAGCCCGTGGCCAAGAAGGTGTTTTCTATTTCACGATATGCGTATATCGGGGCTGCCGCAGCGGTGTTGCTGTTGGTCGGATTGGGATTTTGGCTGGACCACAGCCAGAGTAATACCTTGAACCCTACGGATATTGAAAACTACTTTCAGTCTCAATCCCTAGCACTTCCGTCAGACTTGGCCCAAGATTTTGACGAAGACGATTTAAAAGCCTTGGAGAACTCTTTAAATCTGCACGATTTAAAAATAGACGACTACCTGCTGAGCAGTACGGATATCGAATATTATTTGAATGAATAAACTTATTTTTATGAAAAAACTCTTCACTATATGCTTGCTGTACTTTTTTTGTCAGAGCCTCAGCGCACAGCAACGCGGAAATCACGATCAAATCAATTCGTTAAAAATCGCTCATATCTCTTCGGAATTGAGTTTTACCGCCAAGGAAGCCGAGAAGTTTTGGCCGTTGTACACCGCCTATTCCGAAAAGATGCACGTATTGCGCAACAATGCTATGGCTCGATATATTCGCAATACCGATATGGAAACCATAGACAAAATGCAAGAGAAAGAAGCCGCAGAGGCCTTGAAGAAGATGATCAGTTACGAGACGGAATACCTGACGGTTCGCTCGGAGTACCTCGGGGATTTGCAAAAGGTTTTGAGTGCCAAGAAAATCATCCAACTCAACAAAGCAGAAGACGACTTCAATCGCAAGCTGCTCAAACAGTATCGCGACAAAAAATAATCCGCATTATTTAATGCCGATTTGCAGGGAGTATGACGTCCTGTGCGATTCCGACACAATAATCCCTATATTTTTTAAAAAATCAGTCTGAAAAGAACTATCTTTGTAGGCTGATTTTATATTTATAATGAGACTACACAGAAATTTAACATTTACCGTAATTGACTCTATTTTATCGATCTACAACGATGGCGAATACGCCGATAAAGTGGTATCCAGAGCGCTAAAGAAAGACAAAAGATGGGGAAGCACCGATCGAAAATTCGTTGCTGAAACAATATATGAGATGGTTCGTTGGAAGCGACTTTACGCAGAAATTGCCGAAGTTAAAGAACCGTACAACCGCGATGAAGTTTGGAAAATATTTGCGGTTTGGGCCGTATTAAGAGGCTATAAACTTCCGGATTGGAAGTATTTTGAAAAAACACCGGTACGCAAGATCAAAGGCCGTTTTGACGAGCTGATAAAAATTCGTAAATACAGAGAGTCTATACCAGACTGGATGGACGAATTGGGACTGAAAGAACTCGGCGAGGAGACTTGGAATCAAGAACTCGCTGCACAGAACAAACAAGCTCAAGTAATTTTACGCGTCAACACCCTTAAAACCACTCGCGAGAAATTGCGAGCCATTTTGATGGATTTGGATATAGACACGATTTTAGACGACAATTATCCCGATGCGTTAATTTTAAAAGAGCGCGCCAACGTATTCTTGACCGATGCTTTCAAAGAAGGCTTTTTTGAGGTACAAGACGCTTCGTCTCAATTGGTTGCTCGTTTTCTGGACATCCAACCGGGTATGCGCGTGGTGGACACTTGTGCTGGAGCCGGAGGAAAAACCCTACACATGGCTTCCCTCATGGAAAACAAAGGGCAGATTATCGCTATGGACATCTACGAGAGCAAGCAAAAGCAATTGAAGATCCGCGCCAAGAGAAATGCCGCTTTCAACATCGAATACCGCATAATCGACTCTACCAAGGTGATTAAAAAACTCCACGAAAAAGCAGACCGCGTTTTGATCGATGCGCCTTGTAGTGGTTTGGGTGTACTCAAGAGAAACCCAGATAGCAAATGGAAACTACAACCGGAATTTATAGACAACATCAAACTGGTTCAAAGACAAGTATTGGAAGACTATTCTAAAATCGTTAAGCCAGGCGGTAAATTGGTTTATGCCACTTGTTCTATACTTCCCTCTGAAAACCAGGAGCAGATTGCATTTTTCCTAAAAACGGAAATCGGCTCTCAATTTAAATTGGTTGAAGACCGACGTATTTTGGCTTCGGAATCGGGTTTTGACGGTTTCTACATGGCTTTAATGGAGCGCAAAAAATAATTTACTACCCGTAAAAACACCTTTAATCCACCCTTATGACTAGAACTTTTTTATTCATCATCGGTGGATTTTTCTTTTCCACCCTAGTCTCCGCCCAATCCTGTGACGAAATCAACTACTATAAAAGCGTCGACTTCTCCTTGTCGGGATTGGCTTTAAAAAGCCAATTGACTTCCAAAATCACTCAAACTCATACCCGAGCACTGACCTACAAACAGCTTTGGAACGCGCTGCAGATTTGCGACTTGGACCCGAGCAACGCCAAGCAGGTATTGCTGCTATACGGCTGGCCCGAGGAGCGCCAAGGCAGGCAAAGCCGAACGCGAAATAAAAATCAAAGCGGCGGTGCGCGCAACAACTGGAATCGGGAACACACCTATGCCAAGTCTTTGGGACGTCCGAATTTGGGCAGCAGCGGCCCCGGTGCAGATGCCCACCACATTCGCGCAACAGACGTGGACTGGAATGCGGCCCGAGGTCATTTAAAATTTGCCGACGGCAAGGGAAAATCCGGAAAATCGGGTAAGGGATGGTATCCCGGCGACGAATGGAAAGGCGATGTAGCCCGAATGATGATGTATATGTATGTCCGTTACCAAACCCAATGCCTGCCCGCAAATGTCGGCTACGGCAGCACCGAGTCCACGCCAGACGGGATGATTGATTTATTTTTAAAATGGAATGCCGAAGACCCGGTATCCACCTTGGAACGGCAGCGCAATACCTATATGGGCAACGCAAAAAACAGCTATGCCCAAGGCAATAGAAATCCGTTTATCGACAACCCCTATTGGGCAACTCGAATATGGGGTGGCCCCATGGCGGAAAACCGATGGAAATCTGCGGCAATTACCAAAAAATAACCGAAGTACGCCACACGCGTTAACCGCATAAAAAAAGCCGAACGTGCGTTCGGCTTTTTTTATGGGTATCAACTCGATTAGTCCAGTCTGAGAAACTGTCCTTTGTCGTCGAAGATCAATTCAATTTTGTTGTTCAGCTTAACCTCTTGTCGGTTTCCTGTTTTTAACTCCCATTCCGTGATGTAATTAATACCGTAGTTCTTGGTTATATAATCTTGTATACCCGCATGTATAATCGAGTTGGGTAAACCCGACTTGCATTCGGCCTGAATGATTCTTGAATTTTTATCAAAATCCAACTCGGTTCCGTCTTCAAACTTTATCTCGTAAGTGGTTTTCAACAACTCTTTATCGATTTTGGCTGAACGAAATACCTTATCGCCAAAGTTCTTGGCTATAAAAGATTTAATTTCCTTCGGCAATTGTTCTTGGGTCAACGGGATGTCTTGTGCAAAAGCACCCAGCCCAACAAACATCATCAATACTGTTAAAAAAAAGGTTTTTTTCATAATATTTAATTTTTAAAATCCGTCAATATTCATTTGAATCCACAGAGAAAAACAACTGCTATAGAATCGATAATCCTTTAACTACTCTAAATTAGTAAAAAATATCGAGATACCCAAATTAAATCTACAGCCGCTTTTCACCTTTTTTACTCGAGAATAGTCCGGTCTTTTACAAAACAGAAACGGGGAACTATAGCTATAATTCCCCGTTTTCCGATATGTGGTTTTAGAACGTGTTAATCGTTCATCGATTTCAAAAATTCGTCGTTGTTATTGGTCTTTTTGATGTTGTCGTTGATGGAGTTCATCGCCTCAACAGAATTCATATCTGCTAAATAATTGCGAATAGCCCACATCTTTTGCAACATGTGTTTGTCCAACAACAAGTCGTCTCTTCTCGTACTTGACGAGGTGAGGTCGATTGCAGGGAAGATGCGTTTGTTGGCAATCTTACGATCCAATTGCAACTCCATATTACCGGTACCTTTAAATTCTTCAAAGATCACTTCATCCATCTTGGATCCGGTATCGGTTAAAGCGGTAGCAATAATACTCAAGGAACCGCCGTTTTCGATGTTTCTGGCTGCTCCGAAGAAGCGTTTAGGCTTTTGCAAGGCATTGGCATCTACCCCTCCACTAAGCACTTTACCCGAAGCGGGTTGTACCGTATTGTAAGCTCTGGCCAAACGCGTAATGGAATCCAAAAGAATTACTACGTCGTGACCGCATTCCACCAATCGCTTGGCTTTTTCCAAAACGATATTGGCTACTTTCACATGGCGTTCTGCCGGCTCATCAAAAGTCGAAGCAATTACTTCGGCATTGACACTGCGCTGCATATCGGTTACCTCCTCGGGTCTTTCATCGATCAATAAAACGATCAAATACACCTCTGGATGGTTGGCAGCAATGGCGTTGGCGATGTCTTTAAGGAGCATGGTTTTACCGGTTTTCGGCTGTGCTACAATCATACCACGTTGTCCTTTTCCAATGGGAGCGAACATATCCATGATACGCGTAGATACCGTACTGCGCTTTTCGTCTAATTTAAATTTTTCGTCGGGAAACAACGGGGTTAAATGTTCAAAGGAAACCCGGTCTCTCACCACTTGAGGGTCGTGTCCGTTAATTTTGGAAACGCGCACCAAAGGGAAAAACTTTTCGCCCTCTTTGGGAGGACGCACTACTCCTTTTACCGTATCTCCGGTTTTTAGTCCAAAAAGTCTAATCTGCGATTGCGACAAATAAATATCATCTGGAGACGATAGGTAATTGTAATCGGAAGACCTTAAGAAACCGTAGCCATCGGGCATCATTTCCAAAACCCCTTCACTTTCTATAATACCGTCAAATTCGTAGTCCGGCTCTCTGTATTGCGGCTTTTTATTCTTCGCAGCAGCGTTGGGATTGTTGTTTTGATTGGGATTATTTTGATTCGGATTGTTTGAATTGGAATTCCCGTTGGTATTGGAATGGTTGTTATTGGGATTCGCGTTTGCTTTTTTGGCGGGAGTAGGCTGCGTTGATTTGGTTGCTTCCGATTCTTTTGCCTCGGAAGCTGGAGTGGGTCTCAGCTCTTTTTTCACTCGTTGTTTGGCAACAAATTCTTTTCTCGGAGCAGTTTCTTCTCTCGTTCCTTCGGTTGGCTTTTCCTCGGAATCCTTGGCTGCTGCCGTGGTATTTTTTCTGTTATCGGGACGCTGGCGTTCTGGCCCGCGTTGTACTGGTGCACTGCGTTCTACCACTTCCTTCGGTGCTTGAGGCACAACTTCTTCGGTTGGGATGTTTTCGCTCACTGGCGCAACGGTTTCGATTTTTTCTGGTGTAGTTCCTTCTTTTTTATCGTCAGAAGCAACTCTTTTTCTCTTTGGTTTATCCACTGAACTGGCTATGGGAGCATCATCCGTAGTTGTAGCCGAGACTTTAACAGACTCTGGATTAGCGGCCTGATAATCTAAAATCTGATAAACGAGCTCATCTTTTTTTAAATACCGGTATTTGCTAATCTTTGCATTTTTTGCGATTTCTTGAAGCTCGAGAAGCTTCATTTCTTTTAATACAGAAATGTCAAACATAGAAATGTTTATTGTTTAAATTTAATGGAATTGTTGTGTTGTATGTTTTGTTGGAGTGTTATTCAAATTTGAAGTAGCCATAATATGAAGCACTTACAGCTATGTCCTGCAATATTACGAATTAATTTTAAAAAACAATAGGATTTTACAAAAAAGAAACGTTATTTTTGTCTTTTCAAAGAATAAAACATGATTCAAAGAATACAAACCATCTACTTATTGCTGGCCCTGATATTTTCGGGAGTGCTTCCCTTTGTATTTCCACTGTGGAAAACAACGGGTGATATTCCTTTTTATTTTATGGAAAACGCTGCGTACACCATCCTTTTTGGCTTGTCTACCAGCTTAAGTGTTATCAGTATATTGGCCTATAAAAAAAGACAAAATCAATTTGTGTTAAACCGATTGAACCTCATATCAAACGTTATATTACTAGGATTATTTGTGTATCGCTCTCTAATGATATCTGGAGAAACCGCGGAAGTGGTTTCTGAGAAAGGTATTGGGATGTTCCTCCCCATTGTTTCTATCGTGTTGTTGGTCTTGGCCAACAAAGCCATCAAGAAGGATGAGGATCTTGTAAAATCTGTAGATCGATTGAGATAAACCTTTCATCTTAGTTTATTAGTGCGCCAAAAACCGAACCCTAGGGTTCGGTTTTTTTATGCTTGGGAAATTCGATGATTTCGAGGTTTTGGATTTTTCCGCTGTCGATTTCAAAGCGCAACATGGTGCGGACTTGATGAAATCCCGAAATCCCTGCTGCACCGGGATTCAAATGCAAGAGTCCCAAAGTTTTGTCGAACTGCACTTTTAAAATATGCGAATGCCCGCAAATAAAAATTTGTGGCGGATCGAGTCGAAGCGCTTCCTTAACCCGCGCATGGTATTTACCGGGATACCCCCCGATATGCGTAATCCACACCCGCATGCCCTCGCAGACGAAGCGATTGTCTTCGGGAAATTCACCTCGGGCTTCCACCCCATCGATATTGCCGTAAACCGCCCGTAGGGGCTTTAATTTTTTTAAGGCATCCGTTACGGCTATGGCCCCAATATCGCCGGCATGCCACACCTCGTCGGCTTGATTGACGTATTTCAATATGGTGTCGTCGAGGAAACTGTGGGTATCGGAGAGCAATAATATTTTTTTCATCTCTTTGTTTTAAGCAGGTCGGACCGAGGTCTTATCGTTTTATTACTCGGTGTAAAATTCAATTAAATCGGCTATAGCCCTTTGGCAAACCGGGCAGAATTCCGCTGCGGTATTGGTTTTCATCCGGCAATCTAAAGCGGCTTTGTAAATCTTTTTTCCCGCCAGTCCTTCATAAACGCCCAAGGGATATTTTTTGCTGTCTTTTAACGGCGTGGGTATAGGGGTATTCGGCTTTAGAAGCGCTTTCCACTTGGAGTCAAAATCTTTTAAGGTGGTGATGTTTTGCTCCCAGGGTTCGAGTGTTACCGACTGCATATCGCTCAACACGTCGGATTCGTAAAAATACTCGTCGGACAAGCCGGCAAAACTATGTCCAAATTCGTGAACCACCACGGGTTTAAAATTCGCATGGCCCGTGGTTGTCAAGGTATAGGCGTTGTAAATGCCTCCCCCGCCATACACCTCGGTATTGGCCAGTATAATGATGTGTTCATAGGGAATGCCCGCCAACACATCGTGGAGTTTTTTCAGTCGGGCCGTGGTTAAATAACGCTCGGAATAAAAGGTGTCAAAATTGGATTCTACCGCCGTGCGCTTCCATTGCTGCTCACGCGGTACACTAACGCCCGAATCGACCGAAGCGCTTTCTACGGCATAAAAATTAAAGCGCTCTTTAAATTGACCAAACGGCTCATGTGCGAATATTTGCGCTATAGTGGTCTGTGCGTACTGCTTAAAGAGATCCATTTGATCTGCTTGAAAGCCCTCTGCCACGATCACCACATCAATCGCCTGAGCAGCTGTGGCCTTGTGCAGCAATACGTGCGGGCTAACTCCTTGGTATCCCTTTTTGTGAATCAGTATATCCGCAGGATCTATACGCTGTTGGAGCACTACCGGGTAATTTCCGTCTTCGTCGATCAGCGCGATTTCGATGCGCACTTGCGACTTGGGAAACGGCAGTAAGAAAACGTTTTCAAAGTTTTTTGAAATTTCCTGAGCTTCTGCCGTCGACAGCCACTCTTGGTACAAGGTGCTAAAGCTGTTGGTATAGATGAGTTGTTCGGTTTTGAGGTCGTACATACTGATGGTGCCGTTGCCCTTTAAATGATTTTTATCCAAATGTCGTTTTCTACCCGCCCATTTGGGAAGCTCATTGACCTCGTCTATAACCACGCTCTGCCTAAGGGCATTGCCGGCAAAAACGGCATCGATTCGCAAGGTTTTATCGACGAAAAAACGATCAAAATCCTGACCATACGCCAGGGTTGTACACAGCAACCACACTAAAGCTATAACACGCATAAATGACTTTTTTAATTGAAAAACAAAGGTAATTAAATAATTTGCCACAAACAGCCTCAGGTGGAACTCGAATGCCAGTCGTTGCCCGTTCTGCACCCCCGCTTCGCATTAAGGACTGAAGCGGCATCCTTTTTAGGGCGTTTTTTGCCCTAAAAAGATATAGCGAAAGGCCTGGGCCGCAGGCAATGCCCCCAAGAAATCGACGAGATCGCTGCTGCGAGTATCCGAAGGATTTACGTTAAATTTATTTTACTAAAAACTTCCAATGATTAAATTAGATTATATTTGTAGTTCGAATAATTATGGACCTTCAATTTTGAGATACTTTATAGAATTTGCCTATCAAGGCACCCATTATCACGGATGGCAATCTCAGCCGAACACCAAAACCGTTCAGGAAACCCTAACAAAAGCGCTTGGTATTTTACTAAAAACGCCTTTGGAATTGGTTGGTGCTGGCCGTACAGATGCCGGAGTACACGCGCGGCAAATGTATGCACATTTTGATTTTGAGGGTTTCATTGACAGCCCGGTATTAACGGCCAAGCTCAATTCGTTTTTGCCGGAAGACATCGTGGTTTATGCCTTTCACACGGTCGGTGACGAGGCACATGCGCGCTTTGATGCCAGCAGTAGAACCTATGAATACCACTTGCATTTATTTAAGGACGCCTTTAAAAAAGAGCTGAGCTGGTACCACTTTCGGCCGTTGGACATCGATCGTATGAACGAGGCGGCGAAAATCCTTTTTGAATACGAAGATTTCGAGTGCTTTTCCAAAAGCCATACCGATGTGTTTACCTACAACTGTACGATAACCGAGGCGCAGTGGACGCATAACCAAGACAGTTTGGTCTTTACTATACGGGCCAATCGGTTTTTGCGCAATATGGTGCGCGCCATAGTGGGTACCCTTATTCAAATTGGCTTAGGCAAGTCTACCGTAGCGCATCTTCGAACCATCATCGAAAGCAAAGACCGAGGACAAGCTGGTTTTTCAGTTCCTGCAAAAGGATTATTTTTAACCCGAGTATCATACCCTTATTTTGAATGAAAGCGATAAAATCCATATCACTCCAAAAAATATTACGCTATTCCAAGCCCTACCAAAACCGCTTTAACTGGGTAATTGTCTGGGCGATATCCCTTTCGATATTTGCCGCTTTACGCCCGTATATGCTCAAGCAAACCGTAGATGATTACGTGCAAAAACACGACGGTCAGGGTTTGCTTATTTACGTGGGATTAATGGGAATTGTATTGCTTTTGGAGGTGGTTTCACAGTTTTATTTTGTGTACTGGGCCAACTGGCTGGGGCAAGACATCGTCAAGGATATTAGAGAAGAATTGTTTCGCAAAATCAACTCTTTTAAAATGCGCTATTTCGACAACGAACCGGTGGGCAAATTGGTTACCCGCGCCGTTTCGGACATCGAGTCGATTGCCAGTATTTTTAGTCAGGGCCTCTTTATGATTGTCAGCGACTTGCTCAAAATGGTGGTGGTGCTGGGTATTATGTTTTATATGAACTGGCAGCTGAGCTGTATAGTCATTATCGGTATGCCGATTTTACTCTATGCCACTCGCGTTTTTCAATTGAAGATGAAAGGCGCCTTTCAAGAGGTGCGCGCGCAAATTTCCAATTTAAACACCTTTATACAAGAGCGCTTAACGGGTATGAAAATCGTACAGCTCTTTACGCGTGAAGAGGTGGAATACGAGAAGTTTAAGGAAATCAACCACAAACACAACAACGCCTGGCTCAAAAATATCTTATACAACTCCATTTTCTTTCCCATAGCGGATATCGTTTCTTCGCTAACCTTGGGTTTTATCATTTGGTACGGGGGTATGTCTATTGCCAACGGCAGTACCTTGACCACTTTCGGAGATTTATTTGCCTATACCATGCTGATCAATATGCTGTTTAACCCCTTGCGTCAGATCGCCGATAAGTTCAATGTGATGCAAATGGGTATCATCGCGGCAGAGCGGGTTTTTGAAGTTTTGGAGATCGAAGACGAGGTGGAGCAAAACGGTACGCTAACAGCGCCACAATTCAGAGGGAATCTCGAGTTTCGAGATATTCACTTTAGCTATATACCCGGTGTTGAAGTACTCAAGGGGATTGATTTGCAAATCAAAGAGGGCGAAACCGTAGCGATAGTCGGGTCGTCCGGAGCGGGAAAATCGACCATCATCAATTTGCTAAACAATTTTTACGAACTCGACAAAGGAAGCATCACGATCGACGGCACGGACATCAAGGCATTTACGCTGGAGAGTCTACGCAAACAAGTGGCTGTGGTGCTGCAAGACGTGTTTTTGTTTAGCGACTCCATCTTAAACAACATCACTTTGCACAATCCTTCGATTACGCGAGACGATGTGGTTGCGGCAGCAAAAAAGATTGGCATTAACGACTTTATCGAAAGCCTGCCCAACGGTTACGATTACAACGTCAAGGAACGCGGCATTATGCTGTCGTCGGGGCAGCGTCAATTGATTGCCTTTTTACGAGCGTATGTCAGCAATCCGAGTATTTTAATTCTCGACGAGGCGACCTCGTCCATAGATACGTATTCCGAAGAATTGATACAAACCGCCACGGCTTATTTAACCCAAGGGCGAACTTCGATTATCATTGCACATCGATTGGCGACCATCGTCAAAGCGGATAAGATTATCGTGATGGATCAGGGACAAATCGTAGAAATGGGTACCCACAGCGCGTTGATTCAATTGCCCAAGGGCTATTATAAAAACCTGTACGACTCTCAGTTCTCCACCGTGGAAATAGCTCAGAACAAGGAAATAGATGCGTTGAGAAATCAGCTTTAAATCTGGGGCTAGCACTTGAAAAATCAAATAAAAACAATTGAAAACAACTTTTAATTACGAAAGTTTTAATAACGAAATTAAATGATTAATTTCGTAGCTGAATTATATAGAAACACATAGATATGAAATTCGATATTATTGTATTAGGAAGTGGTCCTGGAGGTTATGTAACCGCCATTAGAGCATCACAATTAGGCTTTAAAGTAGCTGTAGTAGAGAAAGAAAATTTGGGAGGAATCTGCCTTAACTGGGGATGTATACCAACCAAAGCACTTTTAAAATCGGCACAGGTTTTTGATTATTTAAAACATGCTTCTGACTATGGTATCAACATAGATGGAACTTTTGATAAAGATTTCTCTGCGGTTATCGCCCGTTCTAGAGGAGTTGCAGAGGGAATGAGCAAAGGTGTTCAGTTCTTGATGAAGAAAAATAAAATTGAAGTGATCAACGGTTTTGGCAAAGTAAAAGCGGGTAAAAAAGTGGATGTTACCGACCCAGATGGCAAAGTAACTGAAATTTCAGCCGACCACATTATCATCGCCACAGGAGCGCGTTCAAGAGAATTGCCCAACCTGCCTCAAGACGGTAAAAAAGTAATCGGATACCGTCAAGCGATGACGCTTGCGGAGCAACCTAAGAAAATGATTGTCGTAGGTTCTGGCGCCATCGGTGTGGAATTTGCTCATTTCTATAACGCTATGGGAACGGAAGTTACTGTAGTGGAGTTTTTGCCGAACATAGTTCCGGTTGAAGACATCGACGTTTCTAAGCAATTTGAGCGTTCGTTGAAAAAAGCGGGAATCAAAATCATGACCAATGCTTCTGTCGAAAAAGTAGACATTAGCGGAACTGGTGTAAAAGCGACGGTTAAAACGGCTAAGGGAGTAGAAATACTCGAAGCAGACATCGTACTTTCTGCCGTGGGGATCAAATCCAATATCGAAAACATCGGATTGGAAGAGGTCGGTATCGCTACAGATAGAGATAAAATATTAGTAAACGATTTTTACGAAACCAACATCCCGGGTTATTACGCTATTGGCGATGTGGTTCCAGGACAGGCTTTGGCTCACGTAGCTTCTGCCGAGGGTATCCTTTGTGTTGAAAAAATTGCGGGTCACCACGTAGAGCCTTTGGATTATGGAAACATACCGGGTTGTACTTATGCAAGTCCGGAAATTGCCTCTGTTGGAATGACCGAGCAAAAAGCCAAAGATGCGGGTTACGAAATCAAGGTGGGTAAATTCCCGTTCTCGGCTTCTGGAAAAGCGAAGGCTTCTGGAACTCCTGATGGTTTTGTAAAAGTGATCTTCGATGCTAAATACGGAGAATGGTTGGGATGTCACATGATTGGCGCTGGTGTTACAGACATGATTGCAGAAGCAGTTATCGCTCGTAAATTGGAAACTACCGGTTATGAGGTATTAAAAGCGGTTCACCCTCACCCTACGATGAGTGAAGCGGTGATGGAAGCTGTAGCCGATGCCTATGGAGAAGTGATTCACTTGTAAAAGATTTTTATAACTAACAAAAAGAGCCGTTTCAAATGTTGAAACGGCTCTTTTTGTATCTACTCGTTTGCGGATTGGTATCGTTGTAACTCCGCCAGGAGTTTAATTCGATCATTCGGTATGCTAGCCCGTGGAATAAGCAAGGCGACAGCTCTATATAGGGCTTATTTACCGAGCCAATTTGCCAATATTTGTTTGCCTACTGCTGTCAATATACTTTCGGGATGAAACTGTACAGCACGTACATCATAATCCCGATGCCTTAGTGCCATGATGACATTCATTTCGTCTATTGCAGTCACTTCTAAGCAATCTGGAAGCGAATGTGCTTCCACCGCCCAGGAGTGATAACGTCCTACCTCAAATTGACCGGGAAGATTTTTAAAGAGTATTTCTTCGGGTACGGTTACGGTAATCAGAGAGGCTACGCCGTGCAAGGGCTTTTCGAGATTGAACAAATACCCGCCAAAAACTTCGGCTATGGCCTGTTGTCCCAAACACACGCCCAAAATACTTTTGGTGGCCGCATATCGTCTGATTACTTGCTTTAACAACCCCGCCTCCGACGGTATACCCGGACCGGGAGAAAGCACGATTTTATCAAAATACTCCAAATCGTCTAAGTCGAATTCGTCGTTTCTATACACCACTACCTGCTCTTCTAAATCCTGCAGGTAATGCACGAGATTAAAGGTAAAACTGTCGTAATTATCGATGACTACTATTTTCATGCTGTTTTTTTTAAATCTTGCTCACGGCAAGCGAATCTACTTATCGAATAGGGCGTTTTTAAAAACCTTTGCAAAACCCCGTCAAAGATACTATTTAAAAAAACTACCGATTCTAAAATCCGCTTCCAATTGAGCACCGCTGAATGGGAAACTTTGAGGTCACAAATTGTGACCTCTAGTTTAAACTATGGAGGAAGGCGATATTTGCCTTACGCATTTGGCGAACAAGATATTGCCATGCTTTCTGCCGTACTTCGGAGTGATGTTGCTATAAAAGTGAGCATTGAGATTATGAATGCTTTTGTGGAAATGCGTAGAATACTTATCAGTAATGTCTCTCTTTTCCAGAGGTTAGATAAAATAGAACTAAAACAATTGGAAACTGATCAAAAATTTGAGGAGATTTTTAAGGCATTGGAAAGCGACAAGCTTCACAGCGAAAAAGGTATCTTCTACGATGGACAGGTTTTCGATGCCTATGCTTTTGTTTCAGATATTATCCGCACTGCTAAAAAATCCATTATCCTGATTGACAATTATGTGGACGATACAGTATTAACCTTATTGAGCAAACGAAACAACAATGTAACCGCAACCATCTATACCAAAAGCATCCATAATCAACTTCGATTGGACTTACGACGCTACGACAGTCAGTATTCTCCGATTGACATTAAAATCTTTTCAGATGCTCACGACCGTTTTTTGATTATTGACGACACAGAACTTTACCATATCGGAGCGTCACTAAAAGACTTAGGTAAGAAATGGTTTGCTTTTTCGAGAATGGATATTGAGGTGGGTAGAATGCTCAAAATATTGAATAAACAATAAACCCTCCAATTTTAGAGTGTTTAATTAGCATTAATTAGATTTTAAGGAATATCAAAACGTTGCTCCCTAGCTAGGGTAATAATCAGCTTACAAGTATCTATATAGGTAATATCTGTCAGATGTCAAGGCTTAAATCGTTTAGCCCTTTACCACTGAGTACGATTCGAGGCGATATGTTACTATTATTATCTCCAATTGTTTTACAAACCGTTAATTGCCTGTTCCTTATTTGTTTTTTTTTATTTTCTATTTTTAAACTCTTTTAATCTAAAGAATAAATAAACACAATTGCATTTTTGTAAAAACACAAAAAACATTGTACTTTACAGATTAGCACTATTTTTTACAAGTAATTAGCTATCTTTAATTCTAACATTGTCCTAATTTTGAGACTATGAAACAGACGAATACCCACCAAAAAATACATCATGGCAGAAACATCAAACGTTTCAGGGAAATGCTTGGTATCAAACAAGATGCTTTAGCCCTTGAACTCGGCGATGATTGGAATCATCAGAAAATCTCACTACTTGAACAAAAAGAAGTTGTAGAAAAAAGTATCCTCTCACAAATAGCTGCTATACTGGAAATTCCTGTAGAAGCTATTGTCAATTTTGATGAGACACAGGCAATTGTAAATATTCAAAATAATTATGAAGGTGCTAATTCAGGAAGCGGAACGTTAAGCAATAACGCAAACTATACGGACTGTGTATTTAATCCCATTGAGAAAATCGTTGAGCTTTATGAAGCAAAAACCATCCTTTATGAGCGTCTGCTCAAAGAAAAAGACGAAATGATAGCGCGTTTAGAAAAATTGATAGAACATAAGTAAAAAAGTCCCAGTCTATCCTTTTTTATTATTATTGATTCAATTTTGTTACTAAGTTGGGGCAAAATTGAATCTAACAGACGAAGTTTTACTATGTATTTTTGTCTAAAATTATTATTTTAACACCTTTCTTTCTTAGGCTTTACACGCAATATGGTGTATTTTAAGTTTTTTCCTTCCCGCTTCGGTTTTGTTTTGAAACGCTCAATTACAATCATACTTTAACAACTGTCCCTAAGGCTGTAAAAAATAATTTTAGACTACTTTTAATGCAAGACCTATTAACATAATCTTTTACACAGCACAAACTAAAGTTTTTCAAAAAATTAAAAAAGATGAGCAACCCGCTATTTTTGGTTTTTATTTTCTAAACCTGTATTACATAACATTACAACTCAACAACTATACATAAATTCGTAGACACTAGCATGTACAGCCATATAGACGATAACAATATCTTCTTTTTTTAAGAGACAAAGCAAAGAGGCGCTATTGGAAGTATAGCCTGTTGTATAGACAATCGAAGAACCAATTGGACGTTTGAAAAATCGAGAAATATTGTACGCTAACTCTTTGTGATAATTAAAATATCTCCCAATAAGAGGAGAAGCTCCTGCATCGGTTCCGAATCTTTAGACTCCTTATATAACTGCCCTTTTCACCTGAGGATGTTGTGTGAAACCAAGATAATCGTTACATACAAAACTAATATAAACACCTTGCTTAATATAGCCCTCAGCTGCTAATCCTATTTCCGGACTACATCCAGAAGTTCCAAGCGGTCGGTAATTCATAAATTTATTGCCACTAAGACAGTTTAGATATCCTTGATGAGATTTTGCTCACTGAAAAATATCAAGATTTAGAATATCCTCAAAATCTTTGAAACTTGCTTTGGTAAAATCAATGTTCATAATTTATAGTTTTTAATTCTGTTTGAATCAAGAATGTTACAAATCCATATAAAATTAATCGCCAAGTTCTAGTTGATTTTTAACTAGATTGTAATATTCTTTTCTTTTAGATATCAATTCTAAATGGTTGCCTTTTTCAACTATTTCCCCTTTCTTCAATACAATAATCTGATCAGCATTTTTAACCGTTGAAAGTCGATGAGCAATAATAATAACGGTTTTACCTTTGAAAAAAGATTGTAAATTGTCGTGAATGATTTTTTCATTTTCGGCATCTAATGCCGAAGTTGCTTCATCAAAGAAGATATAATGTGGATTTTTATAGACAGCCCTGGCAATAAGTATACGTTGTTTTTGTCCACCTGAAATACCATTTCCTGCTGTACCGATTTTGGTGCTATATCCCAAAGGTAAGTTGTCAATAAATTCCTCAATATTTGCAACTTTAACTGCATGTTTTAGTTTTTCATAATCAATTAATGCATCACCTGTGGCAATATTTCTTTCGATAGTATCAGAGAAGATATATCCATCCTGCATTACTACACCACAATTTTCACGGACACTTTTAGGAGATAAAGTCAGTATATCATCTCCATTATATAAAATTGATCCATTTGTTGCGTCATAAAATCTTAAAAGTAATTTCATCAGTGTCGTTTTTCCGCTGCCACTTGCACCAACTATTGCAGTAATCTTTCCTTCAGGAATAAATAAATTAACTTCTTTTAATACATAAGGTGATTTAGGCCCTTCATACTGAAAAGACATATTACTTATTGCAATTCCCTTTGAAATCTCACTTTTATGATTATTTTGATTAACAAAGAGAGATCTTAGTTCTTTCTGTTCCTCTTCTGGGTGATTTTGGACTTCATTAAGTCTTGCAAGGCTAAGTTTAGCATCTTGTAGAGACCTAAAGAAAACGATTAGTTGGTTAATTGGACTATTCATTTGACCTATGATGTAAGAAACACTGAGCAAAGCTCCTAAGGTCATTTTTCCATTTACAACTAGGTAAGCAGCAAGAAATGTGACCAAAATATTTTTTATCTGATTTATAAATTCAAAACCTGAGAGTTGAAGTTGATTTAACTTCATTGTCCTTATGTTAGTGATATAGAGTTTTTGTTGGATCTCTTCCCACTCATTCCTTCTGTTTTCTTCAAAATTATTAAGCTTCATTTCAGTTATACCATTTATAATTTCAAGTACTGACTGCTGGCTTTCGCTTCTTTGATGAAATCTAACATAATCAAGGATTTTCCTACGACGTAGCCAATATACCGACCATATAATGGATAAGGTGGTCAATATAAAATAGGTTGATAAAATACGATAATCATAGTACCATAAGACCGCAAAAAAAACTGTGCAAGTAATAGTTGAAAAGAATGTATAAAGACTTTGAGAAGTAAGAAAATGTTCAATACGTTCATGATCCGAAATTCGTTGATTATAATCACCTGCCATCTTTGTGTCAAAGAATTTTATTGGCAGCTTAAATAATTTTCTGAGAAAATCGGAAATGATTTGGATATTAATTTTTGTGCCAATAACAACCATAAGCCAATTACGAAATATTTCGAAAACGATATTTCCAGTATATAATGCTAATTGAGCTAAAATGAGATAATAGATGACATTTAGATTTTTTTTCACAACCCCTTCGTCTATGAGGTATTGCACTAAAAAAGGCAATATTAAGGTAATGCATGTTCCAAGTAATAACAAAAAAGCTAAGATGACAAATTGTTTCTTAAATGGAATTAAATACTTTAACACTGCTCTAAAAGATGTATTTACCTCTGGTTCAAATTCCATTTCTTCAAACCTTTCCGTTGTTTCTAAGAACAATGCTATGCCACTATTATTTTCAGATGCCCAAGATTTTTTTAGTTTTTCTTCTCCTACCTTAATAAGTCCGTGATCTGGATCAGCAATTTTGTATGTTAATGAATTAGAAAAAAAATTCTTTCTAATTTCATATAATACTACAAAATGATTCTGGTTCCAATACAGAATACACGGAAGTAATGTGTTATCAAGATCTTCCACACTCAAATTTGCGGCGTAGGAATCAAATCCTATTTCTTCTGCCGCTTGTTTGATTCCAAGTAATGATACCCCATCTCGGGTTAAATAACTTTTTTCTCTTAAATATCGAAGGCTAATTTCTTTTCCATAGAATCTTGAAATCATTGCCAGACATGCAGGTCCGCAGTCCATTTGGTTATGTTGTGGTATAAATTTCATTCTAATTAAGTTCCTATTATTAATAATTCATCAAGTGGGGGTAATGATGGATTTAATGAACTAAGTAAACTACATCCTATGCCTGCTATTCCCCAACCAAAAGAATATTTAGGTGCCGTATTTTGATCTTTATATTTTTCTAAAGCAAACTTAAATTTAGATATGGTATCTTGGTATGGGTCTTTACTCATTAAAATTTGTCTAAGCCAATAGTTTGACACTTCTTCAGGGATAATATGTCCTATGTACTTAGATAAACGTTGTATGATGAAGTACACTCCAGAACAACCGAAAATAATACCACCGTCCAAAGTATATTTCGGATTAAAAGACCTCGAAATTGTATGTTTTAACATGATTTCTATTTCTGCTCTAAGCAGGGTATCATTGAGAACAAATGACACCTCATACAATGATAAAAGGATCCCTAAGTCACCATAACACATAGATAATTGCGTAGGAACGTTTTTTACATCTATGTCTGGAAAAAAATTTGGGAAATAGCCATCCTTAAATGTTCTTTTTTGTTCCATAAGGAAGTTCACAGCATTCTCAAGTATTCTAAGATCATGACTATTACTTGTTAAAATATTGTTTTTAAATAGTTTGGTCAGGAAATTTACAATCATAGCAGAACCATGAGATATACCTAAGTAAACTCTATTATCATAGGCAGGAGCTCTCCAATACATTTGATCCTCTCCCTGAGAAATTGCAGAATGATGTAATCCGCTAACAATTTTTTTCAATACGTTTGTACTACTGTCACTTTTGGAGTGGATATGATAGTTTAGAAAAAAGTGGCCTTGCGCTAGTGCACCGGAAAAAAAATCATAATCATTGTTTTTTAATGAAGGTTTGAGAATTTCTTCCAAAGTTTCACTTATTTGTTCATAAAAAGAGGTGAAATCATAACAATAATTAAATCGTTTATCGATAAATAATAAGCCTTTCCCAAATGAAGAAAACAGATTTGATAATGTATCTCCCCGGTACTTAGGAGTGAATTTACTTAACCCTGATTGCTTTATAATGCTATTTATTGACTGTTCAATCATTTCTTCAGCCATATCAAAAAATTCTTTTTTATGATACGTTTCATACATGAAAAAATAAAAAATAGCTATCCCTAAGTATCCACTTTCGACTGAGGCATCTTTAAAATGACTTAAATTGTTCCGAATGTCAGAGTCAATTTCGAATAAAATAGCCTCAATTGCCGTTTGATTGTTTTTTATTTCTTTCATAAATAGATTTGTAGGCTTTATAAACAATGTAATAAATCACCAGTTCATGCATTCGTATTTTTGTTTGAAACAACCTATTCATAGATAAGTGTATCAAATCGTGAATTGTATCCACTAAACCGGTTTCTCTCAAATTTTTTATATATACATTGTCGAGCACCTTTTGAATATTATGTGATTTGGTTTCTATTATCAAAAACAAATTGGAGTTTTCTTCACGAACATTTTTTAAAATTACTCCTTCGACTACTTCTCTATATTGTCGAAACTTATTGTTTAGTGATAATCTTAAATTTTTAATTGCATCAGAGCTACGTTTAGCTGTAAATTCAGGCAAGAATTTTTGGAAAAGTTTTTCCATAATAACCCAACGATCTTCATCCTGAATTTTAAAATCAGATAATAATGCGTCGATAGATATTGTTGCCGCAGTTATCCTTGATTGATCCCCATTAATCACTTGAATTAACTTTAGAAGATTGACAGCACATAAACTGTCATAGTAGAATATTTTCTCTGCATTTATTATATTAAGAAGCTCATACCTTTCTATTTCTCGACTGTATGTGTCATATTGAATCCTAGCCAAACCATTTTTATAATATATACTTTGTAATTTAGCATTAATTATCCCTATGAATTTATGTCCCATGGAGATATTGATTCTTAATCTTAGATGGAAGTCAGGGTCTTCATATTTAACATAGAACCATAGTATTTCTTGATTCGCTTCCTCACACAAGTCTCTTATCCAGGAACTTAATTCCATTATTAAATTATCTGAAAAAGAATGTGCACAATAGATTTTTATATAGGTCCATTGGGTTCCTGGTGGAAAGTGACGATCACTTGTTTCGACTGGAAGACTATCCTTATTAACCTTATTTAAATCAGAACCTGTTTTAGCCTCACCGATTAGGGGTATAATATATTCAGCCGCAAATTGAACGTTGTCTTTAGTATTTTTATATAACGATAATGTCGATTCAAAAAGGATAACATTAGATTTTTTTATTTCCTTACAAAGTAATTCCAAACAAAATGGTATTTCACAGTCAAGATACAAGGTGTTATCATGCTCTGTAATGGAACAATACTTAGGGGCTTGCAATTTCTTAAGCAAGCTTTCTAATTTTGCAACTGTCATCTTTTTATCTTGCGATATCCGCCACTGTGCGGGTTTTAATATCAGTTCTTTGTATTCGACTCTCGGTAGATATTTAAATTGGTTTATAAAAGACCAATCCCAGCTAAACCCATTATATATTTTGTAATTTTCTAAATCTCCCAAAAATTGTATGAAAGGCAATTGACTCTTTCTCTGGTTATAGGCAGAAGAAATTTTTGGAAAGATTATCTTTTGATATTTTTTTGAACGAAGAATTATATTCTTATTTCGCACACTAATCATTATGTCATCAATTTTGATTATGTTTCGTTTATTATTTTGATCTGAATTAGTGACGTAAGACAATTCATATTGATAATTGTTCGGTCTCATTAAAACATTTCCTATCCGCGGATACGGAACGTGATTTACTTCTACATATATTGCTCCGCTTATATGAGTTTGACTAATACTTTTATTTAATTTTTCATTGAGGGTTCTATTGTGATAAGCATAACGCGATAAAATGTTTTCCATATAAGGCGTTGGAAGAGAAGATTTACACAGGAACTTAAATTTTCCATTCTGTAAATCAGAATGCGATTCAGACAGAATATCTCCGAAAATAAAGTAACTCTCGGCAACAGGCGGTAACTTTTCGTTAGAAATTGAATTTAAATCCTCTTCTGTAAGTTGTATGGGTTTCTTTTCGATAAAATGCTCCCTATATTTTTCGAGTACTAATCTTATTATTGGTGGAACAGAAATAATGTCACTTCTAGTGTTATCCGAGAAAGCAATATCTCCTATTAACGGAGTCTGTTCAATGCTTCCAGAAATATGTGAACCATAGCCTAACCCATATTGCGGATCAAGGGCTTCTACCAATGGAATCTCTTCTTGATCATATTTATTAATAAACTTATTTATAAATTTTTCCAATTGTGAATTCTGTTTGGTTTGACTTAAAGGGGATAATTCTTTTGCTCTCAAACAGATTTTATCGACAATTTTTTTATCAATTTGATTTTGATTTGTATTTATTTCGAGATCAACTTGGAATTGTTGTAGTTTTTCGCTGTACAGATGGCTGTATATATTCGTTAAATCTTCAAGAGCCGAAATATTTATATTATTACCAGTGTTTTGCTGAAAGTTCAGTATGGGGTTTAGATGCTCGGTTGAAAGGTTTTTAATTTTTAAAAACTCCACAAGTTGATCTAAAGGATTCTCTAATCCCAATATCCTTGGTGGGATAATCGGTATAAGAATTTTGCTCTTAATGATGTTGTCAACATACCCAACTACATCTTCTTTAGAAAATTCACCTGTTGTTTTACATATTTCATTAACTAGCTGATCACGGGTAACACCTCTTCTCGCATATTCTAATACATAATTTAGGATTTCATCCGAATCAACCTCACTTATGCTAAAATCGCTATTACTTTCTAATTCGATGTACCTTATTTTATCATTGTAATAATATAAGGAATCTGTAGGCACGTAGGATAATTGTGATTCTAAAGCAATATTTTTGCTGTATTCTATTAGTTTGTTTAGAAAATGTAAGTCGATCCTAACGTGCGCTGTCTTTGGATTTTCAGTAGCTATCTGTAATTCTGTGTTGATCTTTTCCCCAATCTTTCCAATCGAAAAGCCGGCAAAAGTTCCATAAGGCGTCGCCCGAGTGCACATCCTCGAATAATATTTATATAGGGTGAATAGCACTTTATCATTCCAATTAAAATCAGAATCGCTTTTAATCCAATTGAGTGCTTCGTAATAGAACTCTTTGGACGAAAAATAAATAGATAGTAGAAATTCTTTATTATCAAAGATTGTTTTAATTTTCTTTTTATCCCTCATTTGAAGCCCTTCGGTTAATAACAAGAAATTCTGTACAGGAAAACTGGGGGTTCTGACAAGATAGAAATCAAGAGGGTGAAACATAATATTAGGTATAGCGGGTGAATATTTATTCTAAGTATTTTTTGTTTAAAAGAACTGATGAAATGGAATACTCCTTTAAAAAAAAACAGCCTCCCTATTGTCAGGAAGACTGCCTTGATTTAAGAGTAATCTTAAGCTCCCGTCTCAACTATAGTTGTTCCTGTACAAACAATAGTTGATCCTTTATCACGACATATGATTTCCGGGTCTTTACTTAAAGCGGTACCGTTTCCGCCTTTTACAGCTCCAAGCTGATCGTCGTTCAATTTAGCAATAGTTATTTTGCTCAATTCTAAGGTTCTGAATTTTTTACTCATGACATTAAATTTAAAAGTTTAGTCTCTACTCTTTCTGGATTTTCGAGTTCCTCCCATACGCGCGTATTTTTGTTATATTAATTAATCCTGTTTTTGTCTTCAAATTGTATTCTCTTATTTACCCCTTTTACTTTATTGCTACCAAATGTGTAACTTAAACTTACAGTTAGTCTTCGGTGATCATTGTAGTTATAAAATTGATAGCGGTAGCCATTATTATAAGTGTAACCATCATTTTTCAATGTTCTAAAAACGTCATTTACAACAGCACTAATATTCAACCTCTTCTCAAGTAATGCTGCTTTAAATCCAATAGAAAAGTCCGCCTGATCTTTTAGATACATGTTTGAATATGTAAAAGGTAACTGGTGCCAGAAATTTACTAACAAGTTATATGTCTTTTGATTGTTCAGTGAGATGGTATTGTGCATCGAATAATACAAAGAGTAAATGTCCAGTGGCTCCAAATCAGCTATTGACGGGGTGGTTTTAGTATACGATCCATCAGAATTTATAGACATTTCCCACCTATTAAATAAGGTTTTATAAAATCCTATGCTAATACCTGTAGTATTCTTGTCAAAACCATTCTCAATTTTATTTTCAACTATACCATTTTCCAATTTTGCGATACTGGAAGTGTTGTTTTTACTGAACTGATGGTATAACCCGACATTTAAAGTCCCATCCAAAGAATAGTTTAACTCTAAATTATCATTGAATGTTGGTAAGAGAAATGGATTGCCTGTATAATATATATATTCGTTTTTATACCATCTGAATGGATTTAAAGACTGAAATCCAGGCCTACCAATTCTCTTGGAATAATTTAATGATAGGGAATTTCTTTCATTTGGCTTATAACTTAGGTAAGCAGTAGGAAAAATCTTACCATATTTATCTGAAACGACACCTGTTAATTGTGTAGGACTTTTGCCATTTAAGGAGGTGTACTCATAACGGATTCCGGCTTTTGCTGACCATTGGTCATTGAAATCCTTCTGCGTGCTGATATATGCAGCATAATTATGTTCTCTATAGTCGAAGATGTTGCTATTCGCCAAATTTATCACCTTTTCTTTATCAATAAAATCAAAGTATGATACATCTGAATTGTTATCCAATCTTGTGTATTTCACACCTGTTTCAATTGAAACCCAGTTATAAGGCAGGCTTAAATCCGCTTGCACAGAATAAATGTTATAATCCATGGTGCTATTGTTCTGGGCTATCGAATTATTCTGGTTTTGGTTATTTATCGTATGGAATTCATTTAATCTATCAGAAACATTCCCGAAATAATTGGCCGTCAAATTCAATTTTTTACCTAAACTATCTATCTTCAAATCGTAAAATAAGTTTAGAGTATGGGCTGGTGTGTTCCATCGCTGAAAAGACGGGTTGATAAAAACCGAGTCTATAATCGATGATGCGGATTTATAGATACTTTTCCCATCTGCATCAATGTTATATTTAGCTTTACCGAAGTCATATATTAAACCTAAATTAGATTTAGGGGATAATTTTACGTCCAAACTATAGTTTAATCCTATACCACGCGCCCTATCTTTTCTTGTCTCGGTGGTATAAATTCCGTTGTTCTCGCCAATAAGATCAATAGTGCCATCCATTAGATAGCTCCTATCATGCTGGCGAAGCCGCAATGAAGAGCTAATGACGCTAGATTGATAATTGACGACTCCTCCCAGACGCATACCATTATAATGATTTCTTTGATAAGAGCCTGTAACACTTCCACTCCAACCCAGATTTGGGTTTCTTTTCAAGATAATGTTGATAATGCCACTATTACCCTGCGCTTCATATTTTGAAGGCGGAGTATTAATAACTTCTATTCTTGCAATATCATCCGATCGTAAAGACTGTAAATAATTTGTCAGCTCACTACCCGAAAGATTAAGCATTCGATCATTTACCATTATAGAGACACCACCTTTACCAACAATCGAGATACTTTCGTTTTGCACCCGAACTAACGGAGTCGTCCGCAGTGCATCTAAACCACTCATTCCTTGTGAAGCAATAGATTTTTCCACATTATATACCATCCTGTCAACTTTTTGCTCAATCAGTTTCTTCCTTGCAGTAATTGTTATCCCCTCCAGAGCAACCGATTCATCTATCGTAATTTCTCCTAAATCTAAATTTTTGTTCAACGCTAAACCTTCATTAAAGTATTCGGTTCCAAATTGTTCAATAAGTAGTCTAAATTCTCCTTTATCAACTTTAAATAAAACAACCCCAGAACTATCGGTTACTACTTGACTAACAAGTAATGTGTCATTTTTGAGCAAACTTGCATAAACAAATTCAACTGGTAATTTATCTTTATTTACGACTTTTCCTTTCAGAATGTATTGCTGTGCAGAGGCCACCTCATTGTTTAATAAAGTAGCGAGTAGGAATAATATGATTGTCTGTAGGTTTTTCATAATAATACCTTAGGTTTTAGAAATAACGTTTCGGTTATTGATAATAACTCCCTACCCAAAGAAATAAAAAGACTTTCTAATTTCCAAAGTTTTTTAAAAAAAATAATTTAAAAAACAAACATAACAGACAACAAATCAACATATTGCATTTACAAATATGATCTTTAAATTATATTTTTACATTAAAAATTCTTTCAGAAAAAGCTATTTAAATCAGATGATTTTAAACAATTATATCTTTCACTGAAGAAATAATAAAAACACTAGAAATGATTTAAACAGGAGAAAAGAACAGGAAACTACAACAAAATAATTGTGACAGCTGAGATAAAAAACGAACCCTTTTGAATTAAATGTACCTAATCTGGATCATTTTGGATTCGCTCCAGTTCAATAGTAATGATTTCTACAATGTCTTGCTTTATTTGACGCTAATTGGCTTCAATTTCCTGCTTCATGTTGTCCGTTCCGCTTTCATCGGTAAAGGAGGGACGTTATATGGGAACTGCTCCTTTGGGATATGTCAATAAGATATCCGAAGACAAAAAGATATTTATTGCGATAAATGAAAGTGAAGCACTGCTTTTAAAATGGGCATTTGAACAGATTGTTGCCAACAATTTCAATACCGAACAAATATGGAAAAAGGCACGAGAAAAAGCCAATGGAAAAAACAGGTTTAGTAAGTCTGATATTTGGGTAGCCTTACGCAACCCGCTTTATTGTGGCAAAATATTTATTCCACCATATAAAGATGAACAAGGATATTTTGTTATTGGGCAACACGAACCATTAATCAGTGAAAAGATGTTTGCTGATCTTCAGGATGTTCTTGACGTAAGAAAAAATGTGATTAAGCCCAAAATTGTTGTAATGGAAAATTTGTCTCGTAGACGTTTTCTTAAATGTCCAAATTGTAACAAGATGTTAACTGGCAATGCTTCAAAAAGCCATATGGGTACATACTATTATTATTACCATTGTAGCTCACCTTGCAAAACAAGATTTAGAGCAGAAATAGTTAACGAAGCATTTGTGAGACAATTAAAATATCTTTCACCAAAGGCGGGAATGCTAGCTGCTTTTGTGAAAGCCTTTATAAATAGCTTCAACAACACGACAAAAACACAAAATAAAGAACGTGTAACTATTATAAATGAGATTGATCAATTGAATAAAAGATACCATAATCCACTTCTGAAAAATGCGGATGACGAAATGGATTATGAGGACTGTCAAGAAATAAAGAAATTAACCAGAGGTAGTATTGAGAAATTAGAAGGGAAACTAAATGCCTTAGCATCCGTAGGTACTGAAATCAAAGATTTAATTGCAACTAACTTAAAAAAGGTAGCAAACAGTGATAAATGCTTTAAAAACGGGGATAATGAAGAAAAAAGGGCAATAATAAGTTCGATGTTTCCGGAATTTTTGCTTTTTGATGGAATTCGACATCGAACCTCAAAAACAAACTCAGCAACAACACTTATGTATCAGAATGCCAGTAAATTATGAGGTAAAAAAAAAGACAAATCTAAAAATGATAGATTTGTCTCTGCAAGTGATCCAACCAGGATTCGAACCTGGGACCTACTGCTTAGAAGGCAGTTGCTCTATCCAGCTGAGCTATTGGACCTCATTTAGGATATGTTGTTATCGCCTTTTAATACAATCTGAATTCTAATTTTAAAGCTATTCTTACAAGGGAAATTGACTAAAAATTTTGAATTTTCAACGGTGCAAAGGTATTTCCTTTTATTCTACTACGCAATTATTTTAATGCTTTTTTAAAAAAGAAAATATCACAAAAATATGCTGTCTTTATGACTTTTCACAGCTGAACCTGCCGCGATATAAAGCAGTAGTATAAAACATATTGCAGTTTCATCAGTAAGTTATAATACCAATTAGGTCAAACATTAAAGAAAGTTGCTCTTAGGGCGAGTTTCTCATTAAGAGCGAAAAAAGTAGTATCTAATCAAGCTACCATATTTAATTTTTATAGGATAGGCAGTTTTACCCCCCTCTTTTCGGGCCTTCTCAATTTCAATTTCTCATAAACTATTTATAATTACACTTGAAAACAATTCGTATGGAACTAAAAAACATTAAAGCAGTCATCACTGGAGGAACCAGCGGTATCGGTTATAAAACGGCAAAAATGCTCAGAAGTCACGGTGCTCAGATCGTGATTTGCGGCAGAAATGAAGCGAACGTATGGCAAGCGGCAACCTCATTAAACCAAAGGGATTTATAGCAGATGTCAGTATAGAAGCCGATGTATTGGCATTGTTCGAATATGCTATCTCCGAAATGGACGGAATCAATGTATTGATTAACAATGCGGGAATTGGCGGATTTGCTAAACTGGTAGATGCCACTACAGCCGATTTCCAAAAACTCTGGAAAATCAATGTCCGAGGTTTAGTTATGGCTGGTCGTGCGACAGCACAATATTTTATAATACAAGATTCTGGCCATATCATTAAGATCGGTTCTACAGCGGCACAACTGGGATTTGCTCAAGGCTCTGCTTATGTAACTAGTAAATTTGCCGTGTCAGAACTAACAGAATGCTGGCGTACTGAGTTGCGCTCACCTAACGTTCGCGTGATGCGGATAAACCCAAATGAAGTGTTGACCGATTTCAGTACCAAGCTCGGTATGCCGCAACAAAACAAAGACGGTAAACTAAATCTCGGACAAATTGCACATAAAATAGAGGCCATGCTCGGTATGGCTAATGTCGGTTTTACTCCCGATGCTGCTGTTTGAGCTACAAATCCCCGGTAAAACATTAGGCGTATTTAAATAGCTCAACGATGCGAAAAACGCTTAATAAGCCGCATGTCGACTATATATAGCAGATATAATTTTAGAACTTTGTGCTATTATCAGCTCTAAGAAATACACTTCGTCTAAACTCGACTCTTTAGTTATTTGAGAAGTCGCGTTTTTCAGTTTTGATTTAGTGAGCTTGAAAGGATTCAAAATTTCGCTTAGAATACGAAACTTTAAATAACGACTGGTATTTTCACTTTCCATGAAATTAAAAACTACCTTGTCTTGGTCAAGCGCTCCAACAATTCTCGTTTATAGGTAATGCCAATCGGCCATTTTTCCTGGTCGATAAACACATGACTTTCGGTGTGACATTCTATGCACTCTAAATTCACTATATGTGATTTGTGAATACGCATAAATTTTTTGGCTGACAAGTTTGACATTATTTCCTGTGTTGTCGTAGTTGCAAGATAAACCCGAAGTTTGGTAAATACTTTGACATAATTACCGTAACTTTGGATATAAACGATGTCATTTTGATCGATTTCGATGTTTCCCCCATCTATTTTTAAACTGATTTTGCGAGGCTCCTCTACAGCTGACGCGGGGTAAATTGACAAAAATCGCTCTATAGATTTAATAAATCGCGGGAGTGAAATTGGTTTTAACAAATAGTCAGCTACATCATAATCATAACTTTCCAGAGCGTACTGCGAATGTGCCGTGGTTAAAATGGTTTTCGGCGGGTTTGACAGCGATTTAAGGAATTCGATACCCGAAATTTCGGGCATATCAATATCCAGAAAAATCAGATCTATCCGATTATTCCGTATATAATCCAGCGCATCTAAAGCGTTGTAACATTGAGCCTCCAAATTTAAATTGGCATTTTTCTCTATATAACTCGCCAAGACATAATGAGCGGCAGGTTCATCGTCGATAATCAAGCATTTATACGGTAGTGGATTCATATTTACAAGCTAATTTTTAAATCGGTATAAAATACCCTTTCAGAAGCAATAATATTCAAATTGTATTTTTCCGGGTAAATCATTTTTAGTCGCGTTTTGGCATTTTCCAATCCAACTTTAGTCGATGGAAATGGCTCTTTTTTTACCGGTACAGAGTTTTTTATTTTAAGGGATAACTCGCCATTGTTGACGCGCAGATTGATATGAATAAAACAAGCATCGATGTTGGACGTGCCGTGTTTAAAGGCATTTTCTACGAAAGTAAAAACAATCATGGGCGCTAGGTAATACTGCTTTAAAGCGTCGTCGTAAAATTCAAATTCGATTTTACATCGATACCCTACCCGTTCGCGCTCCAATTCGATGTAACTTTGAATAAATGATACCTCATCTTGTAAAGAAACCAAATCTCTATTGCTGTTTTCAAGCTGATACCGCAATAATTCCGACACCTTCATGATGACGCCTGGGGTTTTTTCCGGAAATTTTATACTCAATCCATAAATGGTGTTGAGCGTATTAAAAAGGAAATGCGGATTGAGTTGTTTGTTCAACAAATCGATTTGATTTTTATTGGACAAGATTTCTTTATTAGCCGCATATTTCTGACCACGGTAGTACTCCAAAAATTGTGTGGTTCCCAAAATGCAGATACACGAACCCAATAACACCCCAAATTGGTACTGAAAGGTGAGTTTCGAAGAGTCTTTAAAAAAATAACAACTCGTATACAATACATCTTTAGTAAGGTGGTACAGTAAAAACGTAAATACCACCAGGGCCACCAAGGTAAGAAACACATACCAAAACCAATTGTACTTCTTTTTAAACAAGATGGGCAAGAGCAAGTAACGATTGAGCTGTGCATGGGTATATAACAATAAGAAATAGATGATACCGAGAAAAAAACTTTTTAAACTCGCAATCAATATCCAATCGTTAAGCGTGAAAAGCATAAAAGAGAAGACCAATATACCCAGTTCCTGCATCCATTTACGCTCCAAATAATCCATTGTATTCCATACTTTCATAGTACAAAATTAAACATAACCAGCCAATAGCTGTTTAATAAATGACCAATTAAAGTCGTCATTTATCAATTTACAAGAGCATTTCGTCCCTTTTTCGGGACAATTAATACCTTATATTTGGCTTTAAATCCTCATTAGTGCTGTCAAAATGATAAAAATAAACACCAAACAAATAATCTTATACACCACCGGCATTGCTTTACTGCTCTTTGGGCAGCGCCATTTTTGGGAAGATCTGCAGCGCGCTAAAGGTGAAAAAGAACAAGCCGATACACAAAACAAGCAAGCCGCTATCGAATCAAACAAACCCTTTGAAACACAGGAATTGATTCTGGATACGATCCAAAACACCCTTAAAAATCCACATATTTATTTTCAAACGGTACACGTAGGCAAAGTCAATATCAAAGCGCTAAAGAGATTTAACAAAACAACGGTAGAAACCCATGATGATGAAAGTGCCTCAGACAGCTTCTAAAACCTATATCGCACAAACCCGGCGATTGTTTCATTGTCACATCAAAGTCAAAATCCCTGCTTCTCAAAGCGAAGATTTGCTCGATGCTTGCTTCGAATTACTAGAACAAATAGATTTGAGCTATAACTCCTATCAGTCGGGTTCCTATTTCGATGCGATAAACCGACAGACCGGTACATGGGTCAATGTGGATCAAACCTGTATACAAATGTTGCAAACTGCGAAACTGGTATCGAAATTAACGTCGGGCAATTTTGACATCAGTTGTATGCCGCTGATTCGACTTTGGGGATTTTACAACGAGTCAACCTCTGGTATTCCCAGTAAAATTGAACTCGAAAAAACCTTGAATTTGGTTGACTACCAATCGATTTTGATCGATGGTTCACGGGTCAAAATCAAGCCAAATCAAGAATTGATTACCGCTGCTTTTATCAAGGCATATGCGGTTGATCAAGTGATTGCCTTGCTGCAAGAATGCGGGGTTACAGATGCTATTGTTAATGCAGGCGGCAGCAGTATAGCTGCTTTAAACGACGAGAGTCATCCGCAGTGGACCATTCACATCCCCGATGCGTTAGACCCACAAAGACAAAATCAGACATTAAAAATAAGTAATCAGTGCTTTAGCCTATCAGCACGGGCAAAAAATTATAAAGTTATCGATGGAAAAGTATATGGGCATATACTAAATTCCCAAACAGGGCTACCGGTTGCTACTGCTCAAGTAGGGGTACTTACCAACAAAGCCTTTGTAGGAGATATGCTGTCTACCGCCTTGTTTAGCGCTGATTTTTTAGAGTATAGTGCCCAACTCAAAAATTTAAAAGAACACTTTGACTTTAGCAGTTTTCGCATAGAAGAAGACGGCCGTAAAACGACAGATTTATGCTTGTAATACCCTCTCTAAAAAAGAAAACAAAATACCTTCCTATAAGGTTTATCGCGGATTCTAAGGATTTGTACGTTCCGCTAAACACTTATAACGGCACGATGACCCCTGTTGTAGTGCTGGGAGAACAGGTTAAGAAATACCAATTACTCGCAGAGACTAGCGGGGTATTCGCCGCCAAAATTCACGCGCCCGTATCTGGAGTGGTTAAGGCATTTTTAACCGTGAATAACCAACCGGTTGTGCAGCTCGAAAACGATTTTTTAAATTTGGAAATCGCTACTGTACCGCAAGATGGGCTTCCGTTAACAGCAAATCACTTTATACAAACATTGTTAAATCATGGCATACAAGGAGCTGGAGGGGCACAATTTCCGACCCATTTAAAATACAACCTCCAACAAAGACCCATACATACATTAATTTTTAACGGTACCGAATGCGAACCTTTTTTAACAGCCGATATAGCACTATTACGTGAAAAAACATGGGAATTACTAAGTGCTGCACAACGGATGCACACCCTGATACCCAATGCACACCTGGTATTTGCCATCGAAAGACAACACCGGCATTTGCTAGGGCCATTAAAGGAAAACGCCCTAAAGCTCGATTTAAAAATAAGCGTAAAAGTTTTGCCCGATGGTTATCCGCAAGGTGGAGAATTGCAATTGATTAAATCGGTCACGTCTCTGGAATTAAAAAAAGGCAGCATCCCTGCCAATTACGGCGTACTCGTTAGCAATATCGGAACCCTTTGGAGTATTTACAATGCCCTTTTTGAAGGTAAACCCACCGTGGAACGCGTGGTTACTGTATCTGGAAATGCCTGTACCCATCTCGGAAATTACCTGATTAAAATTGGCACGCCTATCGCTCATGTTTTAAGGGAAACCCACAATGAATGGGATGCAGATCAACACTTGCTAGTGCTTGGAGGTGCCATGATGGGAAAAGCGGCAGTTTCTCCGCTATCACCAATTCACAAGGGCTCAGGAGGGGTGTTGATTATGCGTAAAAACAAACTCCACGCCAACCATTGCATTCAGTGCGGTTTATGCGTTGATGTATGCCCGCAAAAACTGATGCCCCTAGAACTGGTGCGCCACAATATTTCCAATAACTTGGAGCAGTTACAGCAATTTAACCTGCACGACTGTATTGAATGTGGTGCCTGTGCTTATGTATGCCCTAGTGATGTACCGCTAATGGAAAACATCTTTGATGGAAAAAACAAGTTAACTCACCCCCTTTACGCTCAGAAATAAATAGCATGTCACTAAACCCTTATTTAAAATCGCGATTTAACAACAGCCAATACGTTATGTTGGATGTGATTCTGGCACTGCTACCACTGGTATTTGTAGCGTGGTTGGCCTATGGTAATTTAGCCTTACAGCAAATCGGCATTTCGATTTCTACTGCCTTAATAACCGACGCGATTTTTTCTGCATTACTCTTAAAAAAACGCCACAGCTATATCGATGGTTCCGCTGTCATTACTGCGTTGCTATTGGTTTTTACATTATCACCCAGTACTCCTTGGTATATGGTGGTTTTCGGATCGTTTGCCGCTATTTTATTCGGAAAAACAGCTTGGGGTGGTTTGGGTAAAAACCGCTTTAATCCCGCATTGGTAGGGCGCGAATTTATGGCGGTGTTTTTTGCTTCAACCCTGAGCTCGTCAACAATTTGGGAAACCACCGATTTGGTAGAAACCGCAGCTTTTAATCTATTTCCCGGCCTTAACCTTCCCTATTTATCAGAATATCTAAGTACAGCGGTTTACAAAACCACAGGCGCAATGGGTGAATTCTCCATATTCGCCATAGCCTTAGGCGGCTTTTACCTTTTGATACGAAACAGAATCAGCTGGCATATTCCAATTACTTTAATAACTACTTTTACATTGATGTGCTGGTGCTTTGGCGATGAAACACTAAAATTTTCACTGGCAGGAATTCTCTTAGGCGCATTGTATATGGCTACAGACATGCCTTCTAGCCCGACAAACAGCAGCGGTAAAATTTATTACGGATTCTGTATTGGCCTAGTTGCTTTTATATTTGTAAAAGGCGGCGTTCGCTATGAATACATGTCGTATTCGATTTTGTTGTTAAATGGTTTTTCACCTCAAATCAGTCTGGTTTTTAAACCCCAAGTGTGGGGAGAAACGCGAGATTGGAAAAAGAGTATCGAGGCTGTTTTTATGCTTAGTCTCCTTATTTTAAGTGTTGCATTTGCCGTGCTTAGTCTATACTACTACGATTTAATTCCGTATCTGATTTACCTTTATATCATCTACATCCTCATCAAATTCAATTATTCATTTTCAAAAAAGACTACTCATGTTATTTAATTCCAGTTTAAAAAAACTATGTTCGTTTGCCTTAATTTTGGTTGCTTTTATCAGCTGTCAAGAGCCAAAAATCGAACAACTCGTGTACAAAGGTTCAGACAAAGAGGCAATTATTAGCAATATCCTAAATAGACGCGCAATTAGAAAATACACCCTGGAGCAGGTTGGTATAGAAAAAATAGATACCATTATGCGCAGTGCAATCTATGCTCCCAGTGCCTTAAACAAACAACCCTGGGAAATACGAGTGGTGCAAAACCCGACGATACTAGAGGAATTCAACAAACGTTTTATGGCCTTCGCCCAAGGGAAAGAATTTCAAGGATCGGCCGCAAATTATAAAAGACCGGGATTTAGCATCTTTCACAGTGCTCCTACTGTCATTGTCATTGCCAGCGACAAATCCAATCCCAATGCCAAAATGGATGTCGGAATTGCTTTGCAGAACATTTTGCTCAGTGCAGATGCCTTAGGTCTGGGAACCTGTCCGTTGGGAACTTTAGTACCGATTTTAAACCTACCCGAAAACCAAGATTTATTAAAATTATTAAACATACCCGAAGGGTATGAAGTGGCTATTAATGTAGCGTTGGGTTACCCCAATGAAAGCCCTACAGCCCCGATTCGCTATAGCGATAAAGTGAAAATCATCCAATAAGCTTCAATCATTTCATTTAGAAATCGGAATATAATTCCCCAAAACCGCTGTTAATACACGTCCTTTGTTCCGCATAGAAAGGTATTAACAGCGCTTTATTTTAGCGGTTAGCATTGCGATATTCCAACGGTTTCTCACTAGTGTGTTTGCGGAAATATCTACAAAAAGTGGTGGCATCTGCAAAATGCAATTGGTGCGCAATCTCGTAAACCGGCAAATCGGTACCTTGTAAATACGACTTGGCCTTGATAACAACCATTTCCGAAATGACTTTTGATGCAGAAATCCCCGTTCGCAAACGAATCAAAGTGGTTAAGTATTTGGGGGTAAGCTTTAATAAATGGGCGTAAAATTGCACCGATCGCTCCGTCATATAATATTGATGTACCAAGTTGTAAAACTGAAAAACAGCGATGTCTTTTCGCGACGAGGGATACAATAAGGCTTCTTGCTGTTGGTAAAAAACATTGATTTGACCGATTAGCGAAAACAATAAATACTTGATAATTTGCGGGTGAAATTTGGAATAAGAATTATCAAAATTGGTTTTTAATAAGTCAAAATACGTTTGATAAATAAGCCGTTTATCATCACTCAACGAAATTACCGGTTGGGAAAACAGCGTTTTTAAAAAATTGTAATCCGAGGGCAATACCAAATCAGATATATCGTCAAAATCGAATAACAAACAACAAAACGAACTGTCGCTTTCCAAATTCTTTACCTCTACTATACTTTGGGGTAAAACGGTTAGCATATCACCTGCCTTTAGCGTGGTTTTCTGTAAATTTACCCGAAGCTGTACCGAACCTTTAACACATAATGAAATCAAGATCCCTTTGCTATTGTAATTTGCTTTATAAAATACAGCTGGCAATATATCAGCAGTATACATAACCAATATACAATCTTCTATCGTTTTCATAACTACATTTTTTTATCTTGAATGTGGTAACTTTTCGTTGATTCCGATATAAAGATACACATAAACGACCTTTTGCACATTTTTATCCAAATATAATCTATCGCAAATCAAGAAAGCCTTTGCAATTTTGCAGCAGTAAAAACAAAAACCATGGAAACCCACAAAGTAACAGTAAACGGAACGGAATATACCTTATACAAAAATTACCAAAATCTCGAAAGATTGCGCTTGAAGTTCAATGCCATGACAACAAATTTTTGGGGATTTGATTTTGAAAATTTTTATCAATCTACTTTTTGGGATAGTAGCTGTATGTTGTACACTCTTTTTCTAGAAGATGAAATTGTAGCACATACTACCGTTTCCCTATTTAAAACCAACTGGAATTCAAAACAGTTGCTTTGGGCACAAATAGGCACGGTCATGACTGAGCAGCGATTTCAAAAAAGAGGGCTCGCACGTTTTTTAATGCAATACATTCAAGGGGAATTTAAGCATCAAGTGGACGGAATGTTTTTATTTGCCAACGATACCGTAACCGAATTTTATCCGAAATTTGGATTTATTCCAGTAGACGAATATCAAGCTAGCCTTAGCGGCGTTTTTGCCAATACGGGGCAAATCGTACAACAGCTGAATCTCGATTGTTCTTCAGACTTGGAACTCTTTGAAAACTACGTGGAGCAATCCATCCCTACTGCTGCGCTACACATCAATAATAAAGGTTTGGCTTTTTTCTATACCTACGCCTATCCTGAATTTGGTTATAAACAAGTTATATACTTTTTGGAACAATTAAAAACCGTAGCTGTGGCAGAGATTAAAGAAAACACTTTAACTATAGTACAACTCTATCAATTGGAAATTTCTCCTCTGGAAGACGTAATCCACGCTTTGGCTCACACTCCTGTAACGAACGTCCGTTTTGGCTTTACCCCCTTGGGATTGAAGACCACTTTTGAGCGCTATAAAGAAGATGACCTCACTTTGTTTGTATCCGAAAATCTCGCAGAAGTATTTGAACAACAAAAGCTGATGATACCCATGCTATCTCATACCTAAAAAACAGCTAATTCTATACTTATCTAGTTCCTATTACACATTCATAAATTGATCAAAAAACTACCTGTCTCAAGATTTCATAATTAGCAGGTGGCTAGACTCTTAACTAAATCTGGTGTTTTAGATACAGCAGACAAAATTAAATATGGGTTTTCCTTTGTTATTTTTCATGCATTTTCTCCTATTTCACCTTAATTAGTTGATAAAATAAACAGGTAGTTGCGCTACATTTTCCATTTGTTTTCTATACTTTAGCAATTATTTAACATTTAAACTCAAAGAAATGGAACTGCTAATAGAAAAGATTTACAATGTTGTTTGGAGTGATGTCTTGGTGTTTCTATGTTTATTAACGGGTGTATACTTTAGCATTCGGTTTAAGCTACCTCAGGTCATGTACCTCAAGCAAATGGTGCTGTTGCTTTTTAAAAACAGTGCTTCCGACAAGGGAATTACATCGTTTCAGGCCTTTGCCTTAGCGATTTCAGGTCGGGTGGGCACGGGTAATATAGCCGGTGTAGCCACGGCGATTGCCATGGGCGGACCAGGCGCTATCTTTTGGATGTGGGCCATTGCCTTTTTGGGCAGTGCGTCGGCTATAGTGGAAGCGACCCTGGGACAGATGTACAAGGTTGAAAAAAACGGACAATATCGGGGTGGCCCTGCTTTTTATATCTTAAGAGGACTCAACAACAAGGCCTTTGCCTGGGCCTTTGCCATAGTAACCATAATCAGTACGGGTTTTTTATTGCCGAGTGTACAGAGCAACAGCATCTCCGTAGCAGTAAAGTCAGCTTTTGACGTTCCCATGCACTATACCGGAATTGGACTTGCCCTACTATTGGGCATCATCATTATCGGTGGGGTGAAGCGAATCAGTCGGGTGGCGGAATACGTAGTGCCCTTTATGGCGGGTTCCTATATTTTGATGTCGTTAACCATCATCGCCATCAACATCACCGAAGTTCCTGCGGTATTCTCACTGATTTTTAGTTCGGCCTTTAGTTTGGATGCCACCTTTGGCGGTATCGTTGGTTTGGCAATTTCCTGGGGTGTTAAACGCGGTATATACAGCAATGAAGCCGGACAGGGAACCGCTCCCCATGCCGCTGCTGCCGCAGAGGTTTCGCATCCCGTAAAACAAGGACTGGTACAGGGTTTTTCTGTCTATGTCGATACCTTATTCGTCTGTACGGCTACCGCCTTGATGATTTTATTTACCGGACAGTACAACGTAGTCAATCCCAAAGGCGGATTTCTAGTCGAAAACATCCCCAAGGTGGAAATGGGTCCGGAATACACACAATTTGCCGTTTCACAGCATTTTCCACTCATCGGCAGTGCCTTTGTAGCCATAGCCCTTACCTTTTTTGCCTTTACCACCATCATGGCCTATTACTATATAGCCGAAAGCAACATCAGTTTTGTCATGCGGAAAAACAAAAGCCAACTCCTGATTTGGTGTCTGCGCATTTTTATACTGTTCGCGACTTTTATGGGTTGTATTACCACGGCAAAAACCGCTTGGGTATTGGGCGATATCGGTGTGGGATTAATGGCCTGGCTCAACCTCATCGCCATACTGCTGTTGCACAAAAAAGTGGTGGTGCTGTTTAAGGATTACAACCAACAACTCAAAGCCGGTAAAGACCCCGTTTTTGACAACAGCAAATATCAATTTCCCAATATGAGCTTTTGGAATAAAAAGTAGCCCTAAACAAGCTTTACTAACACCGTCTGACCCTTAGAAACGATCAATTCCGACGTCGTCCATGCCATCTATGGGTCACTGTCCTGTACTATTTCCGCCTTTTCCAGAGCGATTGAACACTGCCAACAAAACCGACCCTACGAATGATATACCAGTCATTACATCTAAAAAACAAGGCTAATGAACGATATATCATACAATATAAACTGTAGCGATGCAGCTATAATTCGAAAAATTGGTCAATTCATCAAATCAAAATGAATAAGCCAAGACCTCACTCAAGATCAACTTGCGCAGCAAGCCGCTATGAGTCGCTTTACCTTGAGCTTAGCCGAAAGAGGAGAAAACACTAGCTTGGTTAATTTGATCAAAATATTACGCGTACTCGATGCAGTCTATGTATTGGAGCACTTCACAGTAGCGCCAAAAACAAGTCCCATATTACTGGCCAAAGTTGGAGAAAAAACAAGGCTACGCGCTTCAAAAAGCACCTACATCTCCCCAAACGATGAGGTAATATGGTAACAACAGCCCTTGTAAAACTATGGGGAAAAAGAATTGGCGCTGTAGCTTGGGATGCCAAACAAGGTATTGGATTTTTTGAATACGACAAAAAATTCATTCAAACATCTCTTGAACTTTCCCCCATTAAAATGCCGCTTTCATCAAATATCTAAGTCTTTTCAGAATTGTGAAACGCCTACCTTCAAAGGATTACCCGGCTTATTAGCCGATTCGCTACCCGATAAATACGAAAAAGAACTGATCAACACTTGGCTCGCACGAAATGGACGGCCGGAAAACTCACTCAATCCCGTCGAGTTATCTTGCTTTATAGGCGACAGGGGAATGGGCGCATTAGAATTTGAACCTACCCTCACCATAACCCCATCTCGTTCCATAGAACTATCAAGTTTACTAGAAACGACTAAGCACTTATTGCAAAATAAAGAACAGTTTGAAGTTCATACTACTCATGATATGCAAGACGTTTTACTGGAGGTGCTTAAAATGGGGACTTCTGCTGGTGGAGCACGACCTAAAGCAATTATTGCCTACCACAAAACCAGCGGTGTGATTCGCTCTGGTCAAACCCGACAAGACCAAGGTTTTGAAAATTGGTTAATAAAATTCAATGGTGTCAGTGACAGTCAGTTCGGCTCGACTTACGGGTACGGCCGCGTGGAAATGGCCTATTACAAAATGGCCGTCGACGCCGGTATTGACAGGACGGAATGCCGATTAATTGAGGAAGAAGGACGTGCCCATTTTATGACCAAGCGCTTTAATCGTAGAGAGGGACACCGAAAACTCCACGTACAAACTTTTTGCGCATTGCAACATTACGACTTCAACCAAATTGCGAGCTACAGCTACGAGCAATTGTTCCAAACCATGCGCCTACTAAGACTTTCTTATGCGGAAGCCGAACAGCTGTATCGCAGAATGCTTTTCAATGTACTCGCTCGGAATTGCGACGACCACACCAAAAACTTTGCCTTTATAATGCACCCCAACGGCAAATGGAAATTAGCTCCCGCGTATGATATCTGCCATGCTTATCGCCCAGTTAGCGAGTGGGTAAGTCAACACAACTTAAGTATCAACGGAAAAAGAAAAGACTTTTCAAAACATGATTTGTTCGCCATTGCCAAACAAAACTCCATACGCAATCCGCAAGCGATTTTAGACGAAGTTTTGGAAACCATAAACCATTGGCCTACTTACGCCAAGATGTATGCAGTCGAAGAGAAGCTTGCCAAAGCAATCGACTTTACCCTTTTGCGCAACTGGTAAACACCGGCAGCTCATTTCAAAGTGATTTCTAGCTGCTGCGCTCGATTCCATCCTATATTTATCCTTAATTCGAATGCCTGCTAAACCGCATTAATTGCACCGGATTTTTGTAATCGCGGCTTTTAATCGGACACCAATCGGTCGTGCGATTAACAGGACGCCATTGATCAATAGCTCCTTACTACCTTCAAACAATCGCACTCTGAAATCTATGTTTTCACTGGATATTTCGCCTACCTCATCGCGTTCTTTGGAATCACTTTGAGAACATACCCTTATCACGGGTACTTCTTCTACGCTGTAAACCTAAACCCCAGTTTAAATTCACTCCTTTTTTAGCGGATGATTTGTTCTACAAAAAAACGACCAATAGCACAGCTACTGATCGTTTTAAGCAAGAAAAACAATGCTCTTTAATAAGGGTAAGCTAAAAAATTAATGTTGATGACCGCTGTGATCGTCCATCTTACCCGCTGTGCCTGTTGCTACATCTACAGTAAAGTCTGCCGTGTACAACTTTCCGTTAATTTGAAACTGTGCCCACATTCTATAGACACCCGACTTTTTGATAAGGGTTTGTGCATAAATGGGGAAACGCTTGTCGGATATGGGATGTATGTGAAGGAAATCTTTATCTTCCTTACCGATCATCACGATATGAGCCGTGGCGCCTAAATAGTTTTCAAAATCGGATTCCTGCAATTTCTTGCCGTTCTTCTCTACGGAAAACTGTAAATCTTGACTGCTGTTTGTCTTGAAGTCTGCGCCGTTGAGCAAGGTTATTTTATAGCCGTCTACCTCAGCGACCAATTTGGGCTTATAATCCATCTTTGACGCTAGCGTAGCCCCTGTGACTGCCACTTTTTGCCTATTAACCGCTCCTGGTAATCCAACCGGTTTGTAATCTGTAAATATCAAATAGTTTCCGCCATTGGGAAAGGTTTCGGCTACTGTATACGATCCGTCTTTTTGCTCCTGAGGATGAATGTGATCAAACCAGCTTAAATCCTCACTGACCAACAACAGATGCATTTTCATTTCATGGGCTTCCTCTAAAGGTACTGGCTTATCGGCAGCTGTAACAGCAATGGCAAGATTGGCGCTTTTTCCCGCCTCCAAAACCTCTGGTGTACTGCTAATCTTTACAGTCAATTCCGCAGCCGTTGGCTGGTCTACCGCTTGTAATGCCATGCCACATTGGCCGCATTTGTCTCCTTGTGCTCCGATTACCTCAGGGTGCATCGGGCAAGCGTATATTTCATCGTGATTCGCGTGTTGTGGTATTTTCATTTCAGAAGTATTTTCTTGGTTAGTGGTCTTGTTACAGGCGGTTAAGGTTGTTACTGCAACCGTCAACCCCAACAAGGTGTTTTTTATATTTTTCATAGGTCTGCTTTGTTAAAAGATAATTACAAGCGTTTTTTGTCAACTAAAGATAAATGATATCGCTTGAAAACACAGCGATATCATCTCTTTTTACTCGCTTACCGCTTCAATTTTAAAACCGGCTTTTAAAACGGTTTCCACAACCTCTTGTTCACTGATTCCGTTAGAAACCACAGTAAGCACTTTATATCTATCGGTAGTATCTACGTCCCATTGGCCTATACCCTCTACTTCGTTTAGAAAAGGAGTGACTTTAGATACACAGCTGCTGCAATTGATATTGGTCTTGAATTGAAATTTTTTATCTTCCATTTTTGTTTGTTTTTTTAATGTTTAACTACCTTACAAAGTTGCGACGATAAACTCCTTTTTTTCTTGTGTAATTTTGGGTTTGATTTGTAAGATTTACTGTATTTAATCTGCTTTTACAAATCCTTGACCCACACGTTTAAAAAGAAAACGACGTCATTTCCTCGGATAAGCTATAGAAGCATACCCTTTTAAGGTTTTCTTGTCTTAATGGAAAAAGCCGCAATGATTATTGCCACTACCCCCACCATGGCTGCTGCGAAAAAAGCGGTTTGAAACCCGCTGTTTAACGCGGCGGCTTCGGCCACACCCGTTGCGGCAGTTGCCGTGGTTTTTGCCGAAGCTATAGCGACGATAATCGCCAAGCCCAAAGCAGATCCCACCTGATAACTGGTATTGACCAAGCCCGAGGCCAGTCCGGTTTCTTCGGGTTTTGCCCCCGACATCGAAGCGATTGTGCCCGGTATATATGCCAGTGACATACCCAGAGCTCCCAAAAGCGAAGCCGGTAACACATGAATCCAAAACGTGCCGTCGGACGGAATAGTACTAAACAGCAACAAGGAAAGGGTTAAGGCGCTTAAACCGGCAATTAGATTGGTTTTAAATCCGAATTTGGCAACCAATTTCCCCGTTATTCCCACCATCAAAAACATGATGGCGATGGTCATGGGCAATAGGGCTAATCCGCTGTTAAAAGCCGAGTAGTTCAAGGTTTGTTGCAAATACAAGTTGAGGAAAAACCACAGTGGAATCCATGCCGCTGCCAATAAAGCCATCACTATATTTCCCGAAAGCAGATTGGGTCTTTTAAAGATGGACAAGGGCACTAAAGGATCGTTCTTTTGCTTTTGAACAAGGAGGAAAACCACAGACAGGAGCACGGACAGTAGCAATAAGCCAATGGTCTGCAGCGATTGCCATCCCGCAGCTTCTGCCGAAACGATAGCATATACGGCGATGACCAGTGCTAGCGTAGCCAAAACTGCCCCCAATACATCTACTTTTCCCTTTTGAGTAGTTCCTTTAAAAAGCAGCTTTTTACTAAAAATCAGCACCAGTATCCCCACGGGTATGTTGATCAGAAAAGTCCAGTGCCACGAAAGCCATTCGGTGATTGCACCACCGAGGAATACGCCCGCCGAACCACCGGCCGCCGCAGAAGCCCCCCAAAATCCCAAGGCTTTATGGAGCTCTTTGGAATCTTTAAAAGTTGCCAAGACCGACGTTAAGGCGGCGGGAGCAATCAATGCTGACCCCAAACCCTGTAAGGCCCGGCCTGCATTTAAGGCAGCCTCAGACCAAGCGAGGCCAGCCAGTAGCGAGGCTAAAGTGAGAACGACAAATCCCCACATAAAAACTTTTCGCGCACCGAATAAGTCCGATAAGCGTCCGCCTAACAATAAAAAGCCGCCAAATAAGATGACATACGCATTAAAGATCCATTGCAAGCCCACTTGGGAATAGCCCAAATCCACTTGTATGGCGGGTAGTGCTACTCCAATAATAGAGGTATCCATAATCACTATAAACTGAGCGGCACACAATAAAGCCAGCGTCATCCAGCGTTTTTTATGTAACTCACTGTTCACAGCAGCAGTTTTATTAGTTGTTTTCATATTTTAAATATCGATTTTTAGAGGTTATAAAGTCAGGAGTCCCGTTGCGGCTTGAAGTTGTATATCAAGCCTGCGCAATTGGTAGACCGCTGCGAGGTAATTAATTTTTGTTTGCGTTAGGGCCAATTCGGCATCGGTGAGTTCCAATCGCGAACTCAGCCCATTTTTAAAACGAGACTCGATCATGCGGTGGTTGACTTCCGCTGCCTTGACCGTGGTGGTTTGGATGTCCAATTGGGTGATTCCCTCTTTCCACTGGCTGACCAGTGTGGCTAATTCGGTTTTCACCACCGCTTGTAAATCGGTCAGTTGCAGCGCTTCTTGCTCCGCTTTAATTTTGGCTTGACGGATTTGAGAATGGGTGCGGTTGCCGTTAAAAATAGGTACATGGAGTTGTAAACCGACGAAAGAGGTGCTTGGCCATACATAGGCATCCAATTTTAAATCGTCGGACTGCGCCTGCAATTGGTATTGGCCAATCAGAGACAACTGCGGCCACCATGCCGCCTGAGCTACTTTAATTCTTCGATGCTGCAAGTCTATATTGAGTTTTTGCATGCTGATATCCCTGCGATGCTCCTCGGCCGACTGTAGGGCTTCCTCCAGTTGGTAATGCGTGCTAAATCGAATAGTGGGGTCTATTTCCAAGGAGTCTGTTAACAGCAGTTCTCCCGCTTCTTCCCATCCGATAAGCCTTTTTAAATCCATACCCGCTACTTCTATATTGTTTTTTAAATAGGAAACGGACGAATTCATCTGCGAAACGGCTATCGCACTGCGCAAAGTGTCCGTTTTTAAGTTGCGCCCTTGTGCAAACAAGGCACGCGCATCTTTTAAGGCGCTTTTGTTGCGCTCCACACTTTGTTCGAGTAAATCGAGCTGGCGATTCATCATCAGCATTTCCAAATAACGGGTAGAAACCTGCAGCGCGACCCGATTGTGCAAATCGGCGGTTTTTTCGCGTTCCAACTTTTCCTTAATCTTGGAGGCCTTGACCAATTGTTGAGCGCCTATGGCCACAATTGGTTGTTGTAGACTAACCACTCCATTATAGGTATTTCGTCCGCCTACCGCCACATCTTCGACCGGATTGGTCGTACCGGCAAAGAAACCCGGTAAAAAGATGACTTGTCGGTCAAAGTAATAGGAATATCCTAAGTTGGCCGCAATTTGAGGCATCAAATGACTCTTGGACTCTCGGAGCTGTTCCCGGGCTTGCTGTTCTTCAAGAACCTGCAGCTGTATGGTTTTATTGCCGTTTTTTGCGCGTCTCAAAGCCTGCTCCATCGTTAGTGTAGCACTTTGGGCATAGAGTGCCGCAGTGGCGCTGATCCAAAACAGCGCTGTTTTTATATAAGTGATTTTTGTTTGCATCTGTACTTATTTTTTAGGGTTACAAAACCGGGAGCTACCCCATATCAATCAAGAAAAGTGCGGTATCGATCTCCCAGGTTTTGTTTTAAAATAAATTTTTATTGGTTTAGCAACGGTTCTTCCGGCTCTTCTACCACCTCTTTACTAACCTTTGAACTGGCTAAATAAGAATATACCGCCGGTATGATAAACAGCGTTAGTATACCCGAAAAGACCAGTCCACCCGCTATTACGATTCCCAGGGATTGCCTGCTGTTTGCCGTAAGGGCAATGGGCAAGGCCCCAAATATCATGGCAAGAGAGGTCATCAGAATCGGACGGAAACGCTGTACGGCAGCTTGCACCACCGCCTCGTACTTAGAGAGTCCGGTTTCTTTTAAGTGATTGGCAAATTCTACGATAAGAATTCCATTTTTGGTAATGAGTCCGACCAGCGTAATGATACCGATTTGACTAAAGACATTTAAACTTTGATCAAACCAATACAGACTCACCAAGGCCCCCGCAACTGCCATAGGTACGGTAAGCATAATGGTTAGCGGATCGCGCAAGCTTCCGAATTGGGCCGCCAATATCATGTATATCAACACCAAGGCCAGTGCTAATGTAAAGGCTATATTCCCTTGACTCTCCACATAGTCGCGCGATTGTCCTGCCAGCGAGCTTTTAAAGTGCTCGCCCAACACTTGTTTTTTGATCAGTTCGATCTCCTCAATTCCCTCCGCAAGACTCACTCCTGGCGCCATAGCGGCCGAAACCGTAGCCGAAGTATACTGGTCGTAGCGGTAAATTGCGGCCGGACTCACGGCTTCTTCCATCGTAATTAAATTGGTCAGCGGTATCATAGCACCGGTTAAGGAGCGCACATAAATGGCATTTAAATCGCTGTTGTCGTTGCGGTGCTCGCGTTCCAATTGTCCGATTACTTCATATTGACGGTCGTTGCGCAGGTAATATCCGTACCGCTGTCCCGAAAACGAGAGTTGTAAAGTATGCGCTACTTCTTCCATAGACACGCCCATCAGTGCGGCTTTTTGACGGTCGATATTGATTTTTAATTCGGGTTTATTGATTTTGAGATCCGCATCGATAAACATCAGTTTTTTACTCTGTCGCGCTGCTGCTAAAAATTTGGGCAATACTGCTGTTAAACTGTCCAAGTTTTGCGATTGCAATACAAATTGAATCGGCATTCCCCCGCCATAGCGACTTCCAATGGTTGGTGGCAGATACGGAAACAATAAAAAGCCTCTAAAATCTGCTGATGCCGCTCCATACTGATTGTACAAATCCTGAATACTCGATTTTCTCTCTTTGGGATTTTTTAAATAAATACTTTGTACCGCCACATTGACCGGTGCTGGAGCGGGAATAAAGGAAATCGCCACCATGGAATAGGTTTGGTACAATCCGTCTGTCGAATTATTGACGTATTCCCCTACTTCGGTCATGTGTTTTTTCATATAATCAAAAGAAACACCTTCAGGAGCAATGGCAATAAGACTCATATTGGAACGGTCTTCAACCGGTGCTAGTTCCGAAGGCAATTGCTGTCCTATGAAATAAATCAACACCGCCATAGCTGCTAAAAACACCCAAGAGAGCCATCTCACTTTCATAAATGCCAGCAATACATAAGCATAGCCGTTGTTTAATCGAACAAAAAAGGGTTCGGTTACCCGATAAAACCAACCGGGTCTTTCCTTTTTCTTTAAAAAGTAAGCGCTTAACATCGGGGTTAATGTGACTGCGACAAAAGCCGATACCAAAACCGAACCCGAAACTACGACGGCAAACTCCTTAAACAATTGCCCGCTGATACCTCCCATAAAAACAATTGGCAAAAACACGGCTGCCAAGGTGATGGTCGTTGACATCACGGCAAAATAAATCTCTTTCGACCCCTTGAATGCCGCTTGTATTGGCGTCATGCCTTCTTCTATTTTTTTGTAGATGTTTTCCAGCACCACTATGGCATCGTCGACGACCAGTCCAATGGATAAGACCAATCCCAATAGCGTTAAGATATTGATGGAAAAACCGGCGATATACATGATAAAAAAGGCAGAGAGTATCGATACGGGAATCGCTATGACGGGAATGATCGTCGAGCGCCAGTCTCTCAGAAATAGAAAAATGATGAGCACCACCAAACCGAAAGCGATAAACAGGGTTTCCTCGACCTCTGCAATAGAATCCCGCACGGATTGCGTAAAGTCAAAACCGACGATTAGGCGGTAATCTGACGGGATATCGTTGCGCAACTGATCGAGTCGTCTGTAAAATTCGTCGACTACTTCGATGGCATTTGCGCCCCGTTGAATTTGGATGGCCACACCGATGCCGACCCGATTGAGGTTATCGGTACCGTTGATAATGGCGGTTCGTTCATTGACTTCTCCCAACTCGGCCGAACCGATATCCCGCAGTCGAATCACCGTGGCACCGACTTGTTTGATGATCATTTGCTCAAAATCCTCGGCAGTCGTCAAACGTCCCATGGTACGAATACTCAATTCGTTGTTGGCCCCTTCGATTCTACCGGCGGGTAAATCGATATTTTCTCGATTTAAGGCTTGCCGAATGTCTGCTGGAGTCAATTGGTAGGCGGCGAGTTTGGCGGGTTCAAACCGCAGTCGCATCGCGTATTTGTGTTCGCCCACTATGGCTACATTGTTAATACCCGGTATGGATTGTATGCGGTCTTTAATGGTGGTTGATGCCAGATGACTGACTTCTTTGATGTCTTTCGTATCGCTCTCTACTTCGAGGAAGGCCACGAGGTTATCGGGCGACGAGGCTTTTTGAACTATAGGCGGATCGACATCGGTAGGAAGTTGTTTTCTCGATTTGGCCACTTTGTCTCGAACGTCGTTGAGCGCGTCTTCAATGTTGACCTCGCGGTTAAACTCTATGGAGATCACACTCACCTGTTCGCGAGATTCGGACGAAATGGTTCGAATACCGTTGGCTTCTGCTATGGATTCTTCCATGGGTTTAGTCAGCTTTGATGCAATAACATCGGGACTGGCACCGGCATAAAAAGTCACCACCGAAATCACAGGCGGTTCGGTTAACGGAAATTCTCGAATTCCCAATTGCTTCCACCCTACGATTCCCAGAATCACAATCAAGAGGGAAAACACGCCGGCCAAAACCGGCTTTTTTATACTTAAAGCTGATATACTCATATTGCTGTAATTTGAAATTGATTAATTAGACCCCACCGCCTTCACGGGTGTACCGTCGGCAATACGCAGCATATTGGAGACAATAATGCTGTCGCCTGCGCTGAGTCCAGACGTGATAATGGCCTCTTTTTCCGTGCGGTTACTGATGGTTACGGCAGTGATTTTGGCCTGTCCATCATTAATAATAAAAACCGAATAGCCCTTATCTCCTGGAGCCAAAGCCTCCGTAGGGACTAAAATTCCCTTGGCATCCTGCGGGCTCACCGCAAAATATACCTTGGCCGACAAACCAGCCCGAAAATGCCCATCGGTATTCGCTGTAATGGCTTGTACTTGCAAGCTTCTGCCTTGGGCATCTAAGCCGGGTTCGGTTGCCGTGATGGTTGCCGAGTGCTGCTGGTCTGACAGCTCCGAGGTAAAGCGTATTTTTTGTCCCATTTTTATGAGAGAGACGTATTTTTCCGATATGGAAAACAGGATTTTAACACTGCTTTGGTCTTGCAAAACCACCAGTTCCATACCCGGAGAAACGTAGGCACCAAGATGTACCTTGGAAATGCCTATCTTCCCGGAAAAGGGCGCTCTAATAACAGTTTTTTCCAAATCCACCCGCAGCAGCTCTTGCTGGGCTTCTAAAGAGCGCAAACGCATCAAAGCCTCATCGTGCTCCTGAGGTCTTACGGTTTCTGTTTTTAACAAAGCGCTTAAACGGTCTTTTGTCAAGCGAGCCAATTCCAATTCCGCTTGGATTTGCTTGAGTCGCGACCGGATATCGGCATCGTTGAGCTTGTAAAGCACAGCACCTTGACTGACAAAACTGCCGTCTTTAAACGCGACTTGCGTAATTTTCTGAGGCAATTCGCTCACGATAGCCACCTCGCGATACGGCATTAACGTACCCACCACGGCTTCCTCTTGGGCAAGCGGCTCTTCTTTTGCCACGATAACATCTACGGGCAGTTGTGCTACAGCAGCAGCAGCGGTTTCTCCTTGTGGTTCTTCGGTTTTGTTGGAACAAGCAACGAATAAGATGCTCCATAACGGAATGGCAATTCCCAATTTCTGTATTGTCGATTTGTATAACATAAGCTTGTATTTAATGAGGTAATAAACGATTAAGACTCAAGTTCAAAAGTAGCCTAGCCGCTGCTCTTCTATTATATAGAATTACCGATAAGAGTTGTGGAATTTACGTCGGATTACGCGTGAGAATGCAATTGATAGCATACCGACTGCAACGTCGATTGCAAGTGCTCAATGACCGATACCGTGCCTTTTATCACCGGACGGTTTTTGAAGTAAGCCGTTATTGCTCGAACAGGCTAGAAGGTGGAGGATTTTAAAAAAAAACATCTAATAACCGCGGTACGCGGTCATCGAATATCCAGAAATAGTCGCCGTTAATGCACAAAAAAAGTCCGGTGTATCACCGAACGTTTACTCGGTTTGCGAACTACAAACCGGGCAGTGCATAATCAACAAGCAGGGAATTTTAATGTTATACAAAGTAATTGGAAGGCTCCATTTGTCAAAATAGAACGGTGGTTTTTCAACACAGCGAGAGCAGATGTGCTAGGGCTTGTCGACCACGGAGAGCGTTGGTCTACTATAAAAAATCTTTCATCACCGCCAGCTTATCTCGGCGAATTTGTTTGTAATACGAGGAGGTAAAACCGCTGTATTTCTTCAGTTGATTGGACAAATACGCCGGACTGCTGTAGCCTAGGGCATAGGCAATATCCGATAGCGATTGGTCGGTATACACCAAAAACTCTTTGACCTTTTCAATTTTCTGGGCGATGATAAACTTTTCTAAGGTCGCGCCTTCGACAGTCGAAAACAAGGCGCTCAACGAATCGTAATCGCGGTGGAGTTCCTTGCTAATTAGGGTTGAAAACTTAAGGGGTTCTCCGGTATCAACGCGTCTTTGAATACCGCTTTGTACCACGCTTTTTATGCGCTCCACTATTTTTTCTTCTTTGCTGTACAACAAATCGAAACCGTTTTTTTGCAGCATCGCGCGAATCAAAGGTTCGTCTACCGAAGGCCCTTTGACCACCACTTCGCCTAAGCGTATGTCGACCACGGCCAAACCGAGCTTGGGAAATTCATCTGTCAACACGTAAATACACCTGTCGCAGACCATACCTTTGATGAGTAGTTTCATTTTTATCATTTGGATTTAATAGCTGTATGATGCGTTCAAAATTCGCTTTAATCTCCTTTTGTGCATTTGTGTTATTACCGATTTGATTTGTAAAATTTAAGCGCGCTGTGCTTTTATAGCCTTATCTATTATTAGCTGGGCGATTCCGGCGGTTGCCCTATTCCAAGTTACGGCTGAAACAGCAAACAAAGGCGACCTCCAAATCGGAGATCGCCCTAATTGTTTAACCGTAGTTTTCTTTACTTTTCAGTGTCATCTCATACCCTTTTGGAAAATCCAAAATACACTAGCCCAAACTGATTGACACCTCCTGATTCATCGGATAACTTTGACAAAGCAGCACTATACCCTCTGCAATATCTCTTTCGGTGAGGGTGTGGTTGTTGACCATGTGCACTTCGCCGTCCGTTTTAACGGCCCAACACACGCCACAGGTTCCGTTTTTACACGAACTCGGGACTTTGATGTTGTGGTTTTGCATCGCTTCTAAAAGCGATTGGCCGCCCGACACTTCGATTAGCGACGTGCATTGGTAGGTATGCAATTCATCGTTGAAATACGTATCGTCCATATAGTGCACCAATACGTCTTTGACGATTCCGTCGTCGGATATAACCGCTGGTGTTTTCGGAATCGCAGTGGAATCAAAAAACTCCGTGTGTATGTTTTCCGGGGAAACGCCAAGACTGCGCAATACGCTTACGTACAAGTCGATGAGCCCGACTGGGCCACATAGATAATAATGCGCATCGCTTAAATGTGCTTGCTGTTGGTCGAGTAGCGAAGACAACGCGGTTTTCGAAAATCGACCCGCGGTATATCGGCTGTCCACAGCGCTAAAATCCGGAGCGCTAAACGCGTAATGAGCCGCAAGTTTCCCCGCGGCTACAAGGTTTTCCAACGCTTCCAAAAAAATGGTTTCCTCGGGCGATTTATTCGCGTAAATCAACAGCGGCACTACTGATTGTGCGGTACTGCTTTTTAACATCGAATACAAGGGCGATATACCACTGCCTCCTGCCAATAAAACCACTTGCCGCTTCTGCGCTACGGCTTGGTCGAGATAAAAGGTTCCAAAGGGACCATCGATTTCCCATAAATCAATCTGCTCTGCGTGACTCCACAAATAATTGCTCATCTTTCCTCCTGCCACGCACTTGATCGTTATCGACGGAAAGGCATCGGCGGGTTGGGAGCTAAAGGAATAGGATCGGATTACTAACGTTTCGTCAATCACACACCGCAGGTTGAGGTACTGCCCTGGCAAAAACGAAATGGGCTGTTCTCCCGTATCGAAATAGATGCTCAGGCTATCCGCTGTTTCTCTTACAATTTTATGCGTGGTCCATCGGTATTTCTTCATCGTTATTTGGTCGTACAACAGGCAGGTGATTCATTTGCTGGATCTTGGTTTTCCGACGGATTCACCGTATATCCCGCCTGTTCAATCGCATTGATTACAATGACGCGCGATTGCTCGTTGGCTACTGTAAAAGACAGTTTTCCCGCTTCTACACGCTCAACGCTAATCCCCTCAATGTCTTTGATGGCATTCGTAACTCTCATCTGGCAATGCGCACTTTGCATGTCCGGAATATTCAAGGTTGTATTTTTCATATCGTTTGATTTTTATACTACAAATATCCGCAAGTTGCGGGGGGTAGTTGTTGTGCTATTTCTGGTTTGATTTGTGAAATTTACTGATTGATTAATTGATTGACGGCCTTGAACTCGAAGAAGCTGGCTTTTGACACTGCTCATACTTCACCAACCGCGGCTGTACCCATATGGTCGTGGCGGTTTGAAGTCTGGATCTTTCAACTTTCATTTCCAATCGACCAATCAAATGCTTGAAATGATTTAATCGCCTTTTTTAATCGGCATAAAAAAACGACGGCTGCTACAAAAAAAACGACGGTTCCATATCCTGGAAACCGCCGTTTAACAAACGCATCAAAAGTTTTTTATTAGTGTATAGCAGCGGGGGAATTTTTGACTGCCCACTTGCTCATTCACCTTTACCGACTATAGTCTTATTTTTTCCATTTCAAGCGCAAGCTGTTGCTCACCACACTAACACTACTCAATGCCATAGCAGCTCCAGCTATCATCGGATCCAAGAGGAAACCGTTGATTGGATAAAGGATTCCCGCGGCCAACGGAATGCCAATCAGGTTGTAGATAAACGCCCAGAACAAGTTTTGCTTAATGGTGGCAACGGTTTGTTTGGACAGGCGAATCGCCTGTGGAATCTTGGTTAAATCGGACGAAATAATCGTCATTTTGGCCACATCCATCGCTATATCGCTCCCCTTACCCATCGCTATACTTACATCGGCGGTAGCCAATGCGGTACTGTCATTAATTCCATCTCCTACCATGGCAACGATTTTGCCCTGTTGCTGTAGTTCCTTTACAAAATCGGCTTTGTGTTGCGGCAATACTTCTGCTTTGTAATGCAAGATACCGGTTTGTTCGGCAATGGCTTTGGCCGTCGCTTCGTTGTCGCCTGTAAGCATATAGAGCTCAATACCCATTTCTTGCATCTCTTTAATCGCCTGAACCGAAGTTTCCTTAATCTGATCGGAAATGGCGATCACGGCTAAGGCGTACTCCTGATTTGAAAACCATATTACGGTTTTGGATTGGCTGCCCCACGCATCGGCTTGTTGCTGTAATGAAGCATCAATGCTGATGTCGTTTTCCGCCAATAACTTTTTATTGCCCACAAAATAGGTAGTGTCTTGGTATGCTGCCTTGGCCCCTTTACCGGTAATGCTGTCAAACAAGGTTAAAGGCGTAGTGGCTACCCCGTCTAAATGTTTTACGACGGCTTCTGCCAACGGGTGTTCCGATTGTTTTTCAATGCTCAATAAGACGGTTTGGGTGCTGTGGTCATCGTTCAGCCATTTTACTCCGGTTACTTGGGGTCTACCTTCGGTGATGGTTCCGGTTTTATCCAGTACAATAGCCGTTACTTTCTTTGCCAGCTCCAAGCTCTCGGCATCTTTAATCAGTATACCGTTTTCAGCTCCTTTGCCCACTCCGACCATAATAGCCGTTGGTGTAGCCAGTCCCAAGGCACACGGACACGCAATAACCAACACGGTTACCGCCGCCAGCAGTCCTTGTACTACCGCGTTTTCACCACCGAGTACCAACCACATTACAAAAGTAAAAAGCGCTATTGCAATGACTACCGGTACAAATATTCCGGCAATTTTATCGACCAGTTTCTGAACGGGTGCTTTACTGCCTTGGGCATCTTGCACCATCTTGATGATTTGCGCCAACATGGTTTCCTTACCCACCTTAACCGCTTCAAACTGAAAACTGCCCTTTTGGTTGATGGTTCCCGCAAAAACTTTTTCGCCTTTGCTCTTTAATACCGGAACCGGTTCGCCGCTTAACATGCTTTCGTCTACATAAGAATTTCCAGCTGTAACCATGCCGTCTACCGCAATTTTTTCACCTGGTTTTACCAAGATGACATCGCCTGCATTAACGTCTTCAATCGGCAGCTGCTTTTCGGTTCCATCTGCCAAAATCACCAGCACGGTTTTGGGTTGTAAGCCCATTAATTTTTTAATTGCCGTAGACGTATTTCCCTTGGCCTTTTCCTCGAGTAACTTACCCAAAAGTATAAAGGCCATAATAACGGCTGCCGCTTCGAAATACACATGTGCATGTAAGCCGCGTTGGTGCCAAAAATCGGCAAACAGCATATTGAATACACTAAACAAATACGCGATTCCCGTGCTCAAAGCCACTAGGGTATCCATATTGGCCGAGCGGTTTTTAGTTTGTTTCCACGCGTTGATAAAGAAGTCTTTTCCCAACCACAGTACTACTGGAGTCGAAAACAACCACATGATTTCGTTGCCGTAAGGCATGTCCATAAAAAACATCCCAATCGCAAACACCGGAAGCGAAAGGATTACCGCCCATATCGTTTTGCTCTTCAGCTTTCTGAATTTCTCTTCGTGTATGGCTTCCAGGGATTCCTGTTGTTTGTTTTCATCTACAATTAGCAGGTCGTAACCCACTGCCTGAACGGCTTTTTGCAGTTTGGAGGCATCGGTGATATTCGGAAGGTATTCGACGGTTAGATTGCCCGTAGCAAAGTTTACCGAGGCACTAATCACACCGGCTTCGTAAGTGACGATACTCTCGGCACTACCGGCACAAGAGGCACACGTCATTCCCAGTACGGGAAAAGTGTTTTTTACTGTGGGAACGCCATAACCCAAGTCTTTAATCGCTTTTACAGCAGATCCTATGGTTTCGTTGTTAGCAACGGTTAGCGCTGCCCTGCGGTTATTGATTTCTACCTTTTGACTTTCAACACCTTTTACTTGTGCCAACCCCTTTTCGACGATTAAAGCACAGTGCTCGCTGTCGACGTCTTCTAAGGGAATGTATACGATTTCTTTGTTGTTCGTTGTCGCCATAATTGTATTGCTTTATTTACAGTACAAATTTGGCGCTTAAAACGAAGGGAGTTGTTGTGTAATTATGGGATTGATTTGTAAGATTTACTTACACCTTGTCCAGGGGTTTGCGCTTTTCATCGCGAATTTGTTTAAAATGACTCGGAGTTAATCCGGTTACTTTTTTGAATTGATTGCTCAAATACGCCACACTGGAATAGTTTAGTCTATGGGCAATTTCACTTAACGACAGCTCGTCATAGACCAAGAGTTCCTTGATTTTTTCGACTTTCTGTGCTATAAAATACTTTTCTATCGTAATGCCTTCCACATCTGAAAACAAATTGGACAGGTAGTTATAATCGTGTTGCAGTTTACCGCTCAATATATCGGACAGGTTGCTCTTGACATCGTTGTCTTGATAATGCACGACATCGATAATGACGTTTTTTATCTGCTCGATGATGCGACTCTTTTTATCGTCGATTACTTGAAAGCCCAGCGGTACTAAAGCCGTTTCCAAAGCCGTGCGCTGTTGTGCCGTTAATTCTTCTTCTAGGGTAACTTCGCCCAAAGTCATGTTTTTTACGACCAATCCCAACTTGTCCATTTCGCTTTGAACAACGAGGATGCAACGGTTACAGACCATGTTTTTTATAAATAAGGTGCTCATATTGGTTTTGTTTTATAAATGAATGGGCTAAATAGCGTTGACAAAACTACGATTAAAATAGAGTTTTTTTATAACAGCGGCGATTTCTGTGAAAATAAATCAGTTCCTCCTCCTCTCGAAGTACTGTATAAAAGATGCCATCTCCTGCGATTTTTCCCCTCTCATCGCGAAAAAATATAAAAAGCTAGCGGAATCAAAGAAGCGATTGGAAATGGTATACAGGCTGTACTAACGGCTTAATTCTGTGCTCTTCGCTGTAATTTTCAATACACTATCAATAAGACATTGGCATTCCTGATGGTTGTCGGTAAATTACAGTTAGCTCGCCGTTTATTGATCGCTTATACGGTATGCTTATCCTCCTCAAATACTTTTCAACCCAAGTAGGCCGCCTCATAAAAATGACCGATTAACCGACAAACTGTGTGTTTAACCGCTGCAAAACAAGGATAGCCTGCACTTGCTCTATCGCCCGTTACTTCCTGCATTGCCTAGCTTGTAGCTCCAGTCGTGTCCGTTGCACGCAAAGCGTTCTTCCGCTGACGTCTTAACCCGATTTCCAATCGAGGAATGCTGTAAAGTTTCGAGATCAAAATTGGATTACATCAATCGATTAAAAACAAAAAAACCGTTCCCCTTAGCGGTAAAACGGTATTTTTTTCGTATATTAATAGTTGGTGCTTTACACGGGCTCTTTTATTGTAAAATCTTCGCAATTTCTATAAATCCCATTTTTTGGGCATGCTGTAAAGCCGTTATCCCCTCTCGATCTGGAATGTTTAGATCCGCTCCCGCATCCTTTAGAATTTGTACGATCTGTTGGAATGGCGCACTGCCATCACCCAACACCACGGCTTCCATCAAGGCGGTCCATTGCAGTCGGTTGATGTGGTTGATTGGATAATTTGGGGTGTTTGCCAGCAAGCGCACAGTAGCGACATGTCCGCGTTCACAGGCGGGAATCAAGGCTGTACCGTTATAGCGGTTAAACATGTCAAAGCGCGCGCCGTGGTTGAGGTACAATTGTACCAATTCCGTTTGACCACTGGCTCCGGCATAGAGAAATGCACTGTCTAAATTCGTTGCTTGCTGATTGACATCGGCGCCGTATTTAAGCAGCAGTTCCGCCATTTCAATTCCGCTGTTATGCGTCGCTATGAGCAGTAATGATCGTTTTTCTCGATCGGTGGTATTGGCATCCGCTCCAGCTTGTAAGGCTCTGCTCACGGCGGCTACGTCGTTGCTTTGTACGGATTTTAAAATTTCTTGGTCGGTCATAACTGCGGTGTTTTTAGAGGGATTCGCGGTACAATTCCACAGCGCGAAAGTCGACAGGAGTACACCTATTAAAAGGATTTTTTTCATGCTCTTCAAATTGTTGTCGCCCTCGTTCTTATACTGCGGACTTCAATAGTTATCCCCTAAGATAGGTTTTTCTTTTTAAACGCGCTTTGCAAAAGCAAGTCAATTATGCTATTCAATGTTGTAATATATAAACCATCTAATATTTCGGGTTGAATTATATAGGGCTCCTTTTTTAATCCGCTAGGCATGCTTTCTTGTTCAACGGCAAAAAATGTGGTCATCACAAATAGAAAAGTACATATTGTTCGCAAATTGATAAAGTGTTTTCTATTGGGGTGAGAAAAAATTACTTAGGGAAATACTTCTCCTCAGAGTGCAGTACCATAGAAAATTCGGTTCGAGCTGATGCATACGAATTCTCAGCTAGTTAGTTCTGATTCACTGATTACATGTGCATATAGGTGTCGGTCTTTCTAAGACGCTGCGCAACAGCTATTTTTTTAGTTTAATTTGATAGTTTAATTGTACGACCCTATAATTCCACAAGGTCAGGGTTTGTATGGCCGTAACCTCATCGCCATTTGCACGCACCACTAATGTATCTCGAAATGAGGCGACAAACTGCGTCCAATAGCCCCCTTTGGAATCTTGTACGAGAAAATAGAAACCGGCATCGCCAATTCTTTGACCAGAAGATGTCAAAATCAATTCTCCAGTTTCGCTTACACGAGGCGTCATTATAACCGTTGCATTGCCATGCGGCAACGGAAAAACAGCCTTAATACCAATTTTCCCTGAAGGCAAAGTACAAGTTCCATATATACCCGAATACATGACTCGATTCGAAATCGTATTCGTTCGCAACCAAATCGTGTGCTTTACCACTTGGGTTGTCGAATCTAAAAGAGTGATGATTTCGCTTTTTAAGGAATTGGAATCTCGATTCTGATTAATAGGTAGGTTTAATTGGTTAATGCGGTTGCTAAACAGTTTGTTTAGAAGAATTCCGAAAAATTTAAAAAAAGGATTCCACTTGACGCTGAGGCTTAGTTGATAGTCCGAAGTGTTTTTATAGAAATCAATCACGGGTTTGGGCAGTAGTGCCAATTCTGCATCTGATAGCCCCAATTGTTCCATCGACTGAATCAATCCATGCGTTTTTACATTTCGTTGAATGGTCAGGTTTTCCCTTGCAGCTAGTTGATGGATAAATTCCTCACCTATGCCATTTTTACTTCCAAAGGGACCAATTAACCAGGGGAAATCAGCGGTTTTAAATTGGATTCCCCGTATAATGACGACCTGTTGCGTAAACCAATCTTGAAATTGCTGCTTGGAAACTGCTGCGTTCATGTTAGTCGTTTTTTGTCAAGTTGTCCATAATGTTGGTCTGTCCATTCCACGCTCCAAATTCGGCCAGGGGTTTAAATCGCAATGTGGTAAACTCCCAATTGAAATCCTTTCGGTTTCGTTCTTTCATGGCTACTTGATGCCGTTTGGGCTGTGCAACAGCACTGTGTCCCTGCACCATATCCGTCATCGCTTTTTGCGACTTCCAAATCGAAAAAGTAGAAACGATATTGGGCAAGCGTATGGATGCGGTAGCTAACAGGGTTTCGGGATGGTCTCGAACCAGTTTTTCCACTGGTCTTCCCCAATGAATAAATCTCGGCACTGCAAATAACCTCAAACGTGCTAAGGTAACTGCCACCACGGTAGTATTCAAAGGGTCCACTTCCAATACCTCATCAACGATTTGAAAACCGCTAATTTTCCCCCATTGCCGCAAAAAGCGCAAACGCGTATGCCATCCTGTTGCTAGAATCTGACCAAAGGAATTGTCGGCTAGAAAGTTATCTAGAGCCACTTCGTCTTCCCATTGCGCAAATACGGCCAATTGATTGGGCAGTATTCGAGACGGGGAAAAAACCGCTGCTCCCAATACCATAGATCTCATACATTCGGCATGTATTAAGCCCGGAATATTTTCTGATTTCATCGGAAACAAAACCGCTTTTAGAGCAGAAATATAGGAGGTTTTAACGAGATGGTAAGTAAATATACTCATGTTTTTACTTGATTAAATAAATGCCCCGTTCTGAATTCCAAACCAATTTGTCGCGGTTGGCCGTCCAAAAATTTAACCACCATGTAGCATTTTTTGTCTCATCCATTTCATCATCCCCAAACAACATGCCTAAATACGCATAGGTATAGGTATCTGGATTGCAAAAACTGGCAGGATTGCCCTTAACTGCTGGCATTTGCTCTAAACCATAAACCGTATCTAGGCATCTGCTAGTAATTGAATCTTTTGCTGGATTAGCTTGTAAAGAAACCACCAGAGCATGTACGGCCTGTAAGCTACAAATTTCCGGAATTTTAGCCCCCTGATATACCGCTGCTGTGTATTGATCTACTGGTTGATCGGCCAAATAACTTGACCACTTTTTTTGCAGTAGCTCCAAATCCTCTTTAGTGGAATCTGGAGTCACATAACCGAAGTTTTTATTCGTCAGGTTTTGCAAAATTTGATTTGCTCTTCCCGAAACGGTAAACAGGTCATTATCCATTACCAAGCCTTTGCCTTCAAAAACAATGTCGTTAGTGGTTATTCGCTCCCAAATAATCAGTCTATTGGTACCCTGAAGTTTTGTTACAGTGTTATCGGTTAATTGCCTGGTTAGTGCACTTAAATAGTCCTTGTCTTTCAAATAATTATTCAATGAGGCGTTTAGCGTTAAAAAAACAGCACTCCAACTTTGATCAGTTAAATTTTTCTGGACCAACTCCTGAGCTGTTAGTTTTTGAGCCTCATCATACATCGCTTTGGTATAATTCTCAATATTTTGCTGGCTCCAAGAAGCCAATACTTTTTGAGAATATGAAATTTCATAAGAGAATACCAACACTAGTATAGGGATAAGTTTTTTCATCTTTATAGCTTTATACACATTCTTGATTTAAATTTACCCATTTACAAATCCATTGTCCGCTTACATTGATATACAATCGGATGTAGGATGTGATTTCATCAATCTCTTCGACATAAGTAAAAACGTCAAAAACAGCGTCGTTATTAAGGTCGTAACCCGTGCCTTTAATAATTTTGCCATCTCCCGTTGTCAAGGTAGTATTGCTGCTCTTAATCTTAAAACTTTCATGGTATGGCAAAACCACTAAACTCGGTGTGTGGGTCGATTCAGCCCCGGTCAATTTGTCCGTGCTTTTAAAGAATACATTCGGAAAGATCGAAGTTCCTACACATTCGGTAATTTCCATTAAATGCCAATAATCTACCGGCGCTTTATAACTTATGTCGTTAAACCAAAGCAAGGCATTAGACGGCTGGTCCCAAGCCACCTTTGTTCCCTTAAAATAGGAATCCGCCGCTGCTCCTGATTCAACTTTGCTTTGCGGGTTTAGCTGTAATAGAAATTCCAACATAGAAAGATCGTCGTCCCAAGAAAAAGGAATGCCTTGTCCGCTAAGTTGTACCAACCCCACATAATAGGCATGCTCATTGTCCGTTGTAAAAAACGAAGACGTCATCGATTTTAAGGAAGGGTTTTTCCGCTTCCACTTCTGATCCACCTTTTTCTGTAGCCCTTGAATCAACGTTTTGGGGGTATGCTGCACATTAATCGGCTGTCGCTGCCCTAAAGTAGGGTATGAAAGGCTGAGTAAAAAGGCCGTTATAACAAGTGTATGTTTCAAATTGGAAGAAGTTTAATGGTTGTAAAAACGGATCGTATACCTCAGCAAAAAAATCAAAAAAAAGCTCCTTTGAGCCGCGGCATATAATATCTTATAAATGTAAATATAATTGTGTAGCAATCCCTAAATTGACCTTGAATTTCCAAACAAAAAAGGAATGCCTAAATTCCTACGCATTTAGACATTCCTCATATTCGATTGAAAATATATTATTCGAGAGTAACCTTGTTAGAGCTTGTTTAGAAAACCTAAATAAGGGGGTACACTTTTTTCAATCCACTCTTTTGTACTGTTCAACTCCATGCCGTAGTAGGCAAAGAACGGTCTGTAGTCGGCTTTTACATATTTAAAAGTCAACTCAAAAGGACGGAGTAATTCTGCCAAAGTATAATTGTATTTTTCCGTTGCATTGTATTCGTGTTCGTCTATCCCAACGGACAAAAGCAATGCGATTTTCTTTCCACCTACCTTATAACCGCTTTTACTGCCATAAGCCCAACCATAGGTTAAGACTTCATCCAACCATTTCTTGAAAAGAGGTGGACAATTGAACCAGTAAAAAGGGAACTGGAACACTATTTTATCGTATTGTTCTATCAGTTGTTGTTCTGCTTCAATATCTATTTTTTCATCGGGATATACCTTATGCAATTGATGGACGTAGTATTTATCAGGATTTTTGTTCAGTTCCTCAACCCACCTTTTGTTCATTACGGAACTATCCATATCGGGATGGATAATAACTACCAGTGTTTTCATATTGTAATCGTTTTCAACGATATAATTTTTGTTAATTAATTCGATGCATCCAAATTTGCATAGACTACGTTCTTGTATACTGTTTCCAAATCATGATAGGAGGTAGGAAAATATTCCTGCGTAAAGACCAATCCAATGATATTTTCTTTTGGGTCAGCCCAATAATGCGTGTTGAATGCACCTCCCCAAGAAAACGTACCTACGCTTGGAGATCTTGCAAATTTATTTTCTTCTGTCACTAACTCAAACCCCAATCCGAAACGGAAATCGGGGTCACCTTGTGAAATTACCTGTTGTGAAAGTTGATTGGTGGTCATCAGCTCAACGGTTTTTGTCCCTAAAATCCGTTTTCCGTCATAAGTCCCTTTGTTCAACATCAGCTGTAAGAATTTTGCATAATCAGCTGTCGTAGACGACAAACCTGCTCCACCAGACAGATAGATTCCGTCTTCCATTGGATAATTCGCGCTACTGTTTTCGTAAATTGAATGCTCGACTTTTGAAAATCCTTTAACTGATTTTTCGGAAACTGTCACTAAACGGCTGGCTTTACCTTGTGGAAGTTTAAACTGTGTATCATTCATCTGCAAAGGCTTAAATAGATTTATACGGAAAAAATCGTCCAATGGAACTCCGCTGACAACTTCTACCAAATATCCCAAAACATCCGTATTCAAACCATAAGTGAAAGCTGTATTGGGTTGGTGTCGTAAGGGCTGTGTGGCCAGTAATTCTATTTTTTCTTTTAATAGACCTTTACTCCCAATGCCTGTTACTGCTCCTGCCTTTGCATAGATTGCCTGCATTCTTACATCATGGGATATTATCGGATAATCTATCCCCGAGGTATGGCGCAGCAAATCCCTAAGGGTAATTTCTCTTTGTAAAGGGACGGTTGTATAACTGCTATCAGCAGAGTTGAATTTGTCAAGCACCTGTGTATTTATGAACTGCGGAATGTATTTTGAAATGGGGTCGTCCAGTAAGATTTTTCCCTGCTCCCAAAGCATCATTACAGCTACACTTGTTATCGCTTTGGTCTGCGAAGCGATACGAAAAATGTTGTTTGATTGTAATGGTTGTTTGGTTTCAACATCGGCATAGCCAAAGGCTTTGTCGTATAAAACTTCGCCGTCTTTTAGCACTAGAATATTGATACCGGCAACCTCTTGGGAGCTTACCAACCGAGCGGATAAATCGTCAATGCTTTTTTCAAGTTTAGCGTTTTGCGCAAAGCCATTAAGTGTTATTACACAAGCGATTATAGATAATATTTGTCTGTACATTTTTTTTGATTTTAAAATTACACTACAAAATTACATCAGTAAACATCTATTTCTTACCTTAACAACCGATTGTATGATACTAACAAATATGTGAGTATGAGTAAAATAAAAGAGAGTTCTGTCCACTACGAGAATAAGCAGCAATTAGGCTCGGAATGCGCACAGATTTATGCGACAAACATAATTGGCGGACAATGGACACTGGCTATCTGTTGCCATTTAGCAAAAGGAAAACTTCGTTTCGGAGAATTGAAAAAATGCATTCCAAATATCACCGAGCGTATGCTCACGCTACAACTCCGTAAAATGGAAGAAAACAAACTTATAACCCGAACGGTTTATGCAGAAGTACCTCCCCGTGTAGAATATGAGCTGACCGAAAGTGCCGTTCGGCTTGTTCCAGTATTGGAACAGTTGGAAGATTGGGGAATTAACCACAGGGCGTTTCAGCACAACATAAAATAGATAGAACTCATAAAAATTATGCCATATCCATTGGGGTGAAGTATAAAAGATAAGGTGAACTTTTTATAAAAATTAACCCTGCTGCTCCAAATGCTGTAAATCAGGGTCATTTTTTATCCGCTCCAATTCTATTCAATAACTTGTACAATGTCTCGTCTTAGCTGTTTGTAATTGATTTCTTTTTCCTGTTTCACAGTATCTCCTCCATATTCATCAGTAAAGGATAAGTATCAGCTATCTTTTGATTGATTGCCTGCGCTGCGGCATCCTAAAGGGGAGATTCGACAAAAAGCAACTTAGCGCTAGGCGCGCTAACTCTTTTTTTATGCCCTATCACGGCGCTTAAGCAAGCTTGCGGTGGGTATAAAATAATGGAGCAGGATTGCCTGAGCTGCGCTGCGGCATCCTAAAGGGGGGATTCGACAAAAAAGCAACTTAGCGCTAGGCGCGCTAACTCTTTTTTTATGCGCGATCACGGCGCTTAAGCAAGCTTGCGGTGGGTATAAAACAATGGAGCAGGATTGCCTGCGCTGCGCTGCGGCATCCTAAAGGGAGATTTGACAAAAAAGCAACTTAGCGCTAGGCGCGCTAACTCTTTTTTTATGCGCTATCACGGCGCTTAAGCAAGCTTGCGGTGGGTATAAAACAATGGAGCAGGATTGCCTGCGCTGCGCTGCGGCATCCTAAAGGGAGATTTGACAAAAAAGCAACTTAGCGCTAGGCGCGCTAACTCTTTTTTTATGCCCTATCACGGATCATTCTCAAAAGTTGTGTGTGAATTAAAAAAAACTTCCGATTTTTGCAAAAAAAAGAGATACTGTGGACAACTATGTAGAGTTACTTAAATTGATATTACCCGAATTCTTAGTAGAGCATTTTGATTTGGTAAAAACCACCAAGCAAGCAGAAATTATGCATCTTTATTTTGAAGAGCGCAATGTTGTTCCCATAGAGCATCAGGACCTTATCTTGGTTGCTCACGGTTTCCACAACGAAACCACCATACAAGACTTTCCCTTGCGAGGAAACAGTGTTTATCTTCACGTGAAACGCCGAAGATGGCTTGAGAAGGAATCTCGCAAATTAGTGCAAAGAGACTGGGAATTAGTAGCTAAGGGAACTCGTATGACAACAGAGTTCGCTTCTTTTTTAAAAGAAATTAATCGATACTAAGACCAGTGACTGTCGTACCATTGGTGGTTTCTTTGGTGTGGATGGCAAAAAACTACAGCGACAATACAAAGAATCCTTAAGTGACTTTCGTAATTGGAGTGTAAAGGATCACGCAAAAGAATGGCTTATATATCCCGAGAACATAGGTCCTTATCTTTCTATAGACGAAACAGCATTGTCTAAGGGGGAATTATACACAATCATAACCAATAAAAGAGCTAAAGGAAAAAAGGGAAGCTTAGTAGCCATATTTTCAGGAACTAAGGTTGAACCTATTGTAGAGAAACTACTTACTATCAGCTCAAAAATTAGAAGAAAAGTACGCGAAGTAACCTTAGATATGGCTAGTTCTATGAAAAACATTGTAAGCAAGAGTTTTTCTAACGCCATACAAGTAACTGATCGTTTTCATGTACAAAAATTAGCCATAGAAGCCTTACAAGACATTCGTATTCAGGAACGCTGGAAAGCGTTGGATAACGAGAATCAAGCTATTAAAGAGGCCAGGAAAGCAAATATAGCGTACGTTGCTCAAGAGTTTGAGAACGGAGACACTCCAAAACAACTCCTAATAAGAAGTAGATATTTGCTATGCATGGATAGCGATAAATGGACTGAAAATCAAAAAACTAGATCCAAAATTATCTTTAGAGAATTTCCTGTCATAAAACAAGCTTACAATCTTGTACAAGGACTGCGAAACATTTATAATACAACAACAGTAAAAGAAGTCGCTTACACTAAACTAGCACATTGGTATAATAAAATCGAAAACAGTAATCTCAAAACATTTAATACGGTAGTCAATACCATACAGCTAAACTATCAATCTATTTTAAACTATTTTGACAACAGAAGTACCAATGCTTCTGCAGAATCCTTTAATGCCAAAATCAAAGCTTTTAGAACTCAGTTTAGAGGCGTAAGAGATATAGAATTCTTCTTATATAGATTAGTCACTATTTTTGCATAAACACAAGATTTAGGATTAATCCCTTTTTAGTTGAAAAGTCGATCCACTTTCCGAAAACTGGCGAATCATCGAATCCGCAAATTCGCGAATAAGCTAAATCGAAAATCGATCTGGATACCTGGCACCAGCGGCGGATTGGTCACTATTTTTGCATAAACACAACATTTAGGATTGATCCCAAAAAAGCAACTTAGCGCTAGGCGCGCTAACTCTTTTTTTATGCGCTATCACGGCGCTTAAGCAAGCTTGCGCCGTTTTAGCGCATAAAAAAAGCCCTAACTTTCGTTAGAGCTTTTTCGTCGGGGTGGCAGGACGAAACCTTTAACCCTCAAATATCTATTAATCAATATATTGACTTCTTTATTCAAGAACTACTCACCGTTTTACTCACATACAGTTTGTAATTCGATGGTGCAAAGATAATCATCTTAACCAAATGAGCAATACATTTTAGTGCTTTTTACCTATAAAAACGACAAAATCGAAAAAGACTTATAATGAGTACTTGACGGAATTTCTTTTTAACTATATAATAGTTTAGTAATCATATTTATAGCAGTTATCTGCTACCACTCTTTCCAAAGATTAAGAAAACAGAGTAAATATTCTTTTGCATATATACAGTTTCGTTCCTTGAATTTTATTCTAAATTTCTACTATTTAGAGCATAGAGAAAATCCCCCAAGTTTCACCCAACTTGGGGGAAATTTTCATTTGTATTTACAAAGTTTGTGATTCAATTGAGGAATACTTGTTTAAAAATCAGTAATCCTCTTAAAATAATTGATTATGAAATACTCTTTACAAAACATTATTTTAGAGATTCACAACAAGGAAGACAAGATTCTATCTCAGAGCAAGAGATTGATTGATGAGGCTTACGAAATGACTTTATACCTCCAGGATTTGTTGTTTTCGGTCAAAACATTCATAACGGAAGAAGGCTTTAAAAACGACGCTGAAGAGATACACTTCTTTCGTACCATAAAGCCTCAAATACTTGGTAAGTTGATTTATTACAACAAGATCTACCGAATTGAAACCTCCTGTCCAGTCAGTAACGGTAAGATGTATTACAGTTATTTTTCAACCCAATTAGCAAATCTGAAACGAGAATACAGTGAGCATGTATGTAATTCGGATTTTTACCGATATTATCGTTCTGGGCGTACAGATCGAGATCACACCTATTTTAAGAGAGGTAATATCAATTACCTTGATGGATTGAACAGCATTGTTTTTGAAATTGACTCTAGCTTTTCAACTTTCTATGACTACAAAGTTTCACGTATTATTTCCAACGAACTACTCTATACTTATCTACTAACAAAAATCAATCCCGATGAAACCCCCGATGCGATTCTGCAAAATTCTGAATCGACAAAAGATGTTTTTTGGACAGATAGTAAAAATGCACTTATCGAATTGGTGTATGCTCTTTATGCTTCGGGTGCTATTTCTAATGGCAAAATCGGTATCCGAAAAATAAGCCTGATATTTCAGATACTCTTTCGCATTCCTCTTGGGGATTTACATCACGCTTTTCATCGCATGAAAACCCGCACAGGTTCTAGGACTGCATTTTTAGATCAACTCAAATCATCACTCGAAGAATATATGGACAAAGATCTTTAACTAAATGAAGTAATCTTTTCAAAGCAGTGCATTTTTATGTACTGCTTTTTTTTGCCCATATCTGCCAATTGGTGATACAACACCTAAAAATACAAAACAACACTAAAAGTCTGTAAAACACCTGTTTTACAGATCATAAAAAGATAAAAAAATTGCTTTTTCAATTGGCAATGCTTGGCAGACAATCACAGCCACAATATTCAATTTTGTACAGCAACATTAAGGATTGTACAAAAAATACAGTAACAATTAAAATGTATCCCTATGAATATTGACCGAATGGAATTTTTGGCGTGGATGGAACGCATAATTGACCGCCTTGATATGCTTAGCGACCATATTGATAATTTACAAAAGAAACGCAACAGTATTGACGGCGAGGAATTGTTGGATAATCAGGATTTACTTCAGATGCTAAAAATCAGCAATCGTTCTTTACAACGGTATCGCTCTATCGGGAAGTTACCCTATTATACAATAAGCGGAAAACTGTATTATAAACTTTCCGATGTGCATCAGTTCATTAGGGAAAGTTTCACTGCCCCTTTACCCAAAATTAAAGGACAATAAAAGACAAATACTGCCTTTGAGTGCCAATTAGAGTAACACAGTGAACGCTTGTTCTACTTTAGGCATCGAACTTTAAATTTTTCAAATTATGAGCGAAGAAACTGCAAACAAACAGGAAAGTCCCGAACAATTATCGGAGATATTATTGGTATTGGATAAAGAGAAGATGAAAATCCAAGCCGTAAAAAGTATTGACGAAAACGGTAAAATGGAAACCGTTGACCCTACCAAGAAAAATCAGAACCAATTTATGCGCGTGGACAAAAGTGGCGATTTTATTTCCAACTTCTTCTCCAATTTTTTCAGTCAGTTGAAAAACCCTACCAATTTCTCCTTTTTCAAAGTACCTGCTGATGAAGCCGCAAATAAAGCAAAAGAAATGCAAAAACAAGTGGATAAACCAACTCCAGAGGGTGAAAAAGTAATGAAGGAACTGGAAGTAAAACTAGAACCTCTACAGGATAAAAAACCAGAAAATAAAAACGATATGGAAACAACACAAACAGCACCGGAAACAAGTGAATACCGCTTCAAGCCGGAACAGATTGATTGGGAAACCATGAATAACCTTGGACTAAGTAAAGAAAAACTAGAAAAAATGAACCTGCTTGATCCGTTATTAAGAGGTTTCAAGACTAATGAATTGGTACCCGTTAGTCTTAACTTAGGTTCTGCGGTTACTCGTATGGATGCCCGACTTTCACTACAACAAAATGATCAGGGAGCAGTTGTGGTTGCTATTCACGGTATTCGTAAGGAACCCAACCTGAACTTTGAATTTTTTGGACATAAGTTTACCAAAGAAGACAAAGACAATTTACTTCAATCGGGCAATATCGGACGAGTAGTTAATTTAACCAATCCCAAAACAGGCGAAACCATTTCCTCCATTATCAGTGTGGACCGATTGACCAATGAGCTGGTTGCCCTGCGTACAGACAAAATAAAAATTCCTGACGAAATCAAAGGGATAAAATTGGATGATGCGCAAAAGCAAACCTTAATGGAAGGCAAACCACTTCAATTAGATGGAATGATTTCTAAAAAGGGAACTGAATTTTCGGCAACGGTACAGTTCAATGCAGACAAACGATATGTAGAATTTCTGTTTGACAGAAGCAACACGAATAAACAAACGCAAAGCAACGGACAGAACAATCAACAAACTAATCAACAGAATCAATCGCAGGAAGCTCCGAAAACCTTTAGAGGTAAAGAATTGGATAATGAACAACATCAAAAATTCAAAGACGGACAGACGGTTTATCTAAGCGGATTAGTGGATAAGAAAGGTAAAGAATACAATGGTTACATCACTTTTAATAAAGAAACGAACAAAACAGATTTCTCTTTCCAAAATCCGAATAAGCTAAAAGAGCAGGCGAAACCTACCGAAGCCTATAAAACACAGACTGCGGTTAATTCGGAGGGTAAAACCAATGAAGCGACCAAGAATATCAAAGAGCCTTTGAAATCGGGACAAAAAAATCCAGATAGCAAGAAACAGCAGGAAGAACAGGAAAAACCTAAAGCACCTGCTAAATCCAAAGGCAGAAAAATGTAATCGATAAAAAAAAGAGTATGAAAGCAATTATTGCAGAAAAACCAAGTGTAGCAAGGGAAATAGCCGGACTTGTGGGAGCATCCGATAAAAAGGACGGCTACCTGACTGGTAACGGCTATTTGGTTACCTGGGCATTCGGACATTTGGTCGGATTGGGAATGCCCCAAGATTACGGAATTACGGGATTTGAAAAAGCATCACTACCAATACTTCCAAATCCCTTTTTATTGACTGTCCGAAAAGTAAAAATAGACAAAGGATATATAGCCGATACAGGTGCATTAAAGCAACTGAAAGTGATTGAACAGATCTTTAATCGTTGTAATAGTATTATCGTAGCTACCGATGCGGGACGTGAGGGTGAACTCATTTTTAGGTATATATACGAATACCTTAAATGCAACAAACCCTTTGAACGTCTTTGGATAAGCTCGCTTACTGAAAAAGCCATCAAACAGGGTTTTGAAAATCTAAAGTCTGGAAGCGATTTTGATGGATTATATCAGTCAGCACAAGGCAGAAGCCGTGCTGACTGGTTGGTAGGCATTAATGCATCGCAAGCATTAAGCATAGCCGCAGGCAATGGTATTTATTCACTTGGAAGAGTACAAACGCCTACATTGGCTTTAATTTGTAAACGCTATTTGGATAACAAGAATTTCTCGGTAAAAAAATATTGGCAGATACAGTTATCGCACAACAAAGAGTTGATAGATTTTAAAAGTATTTCTAAAATCAAATGGGAGAACCAAAAACTGGCTGATGATACCTTGCAATCTATCGAGAGAAACGGCAATATTGCTACCATTACATCAGTAGAAACCAAAAGTGTTACCGAGCAACCGCCATTACTTTTTGATTTGACAGGATTACAAAAGGAAGCCAATAAAATGCTGAACCTTTCGGCCGATGAAACCCTCAACATTGCCCAAAGCCTATACGAAAAGAAATTTATCACGTACCCACGTACCGGAAGCAAATATATCCCAGAAGATGTATGGGCTGAAATCCCGAATCTGGTAAGAGCTTTACAAGACAGAGATTCCTGTAAACAAGCCGTAACCAAGGTAAAATGGGGACGGTTCAACAAACGTATGGTGAACGACCTTCGGGTCACCGATCATCACGGCTTACTGATTACGGAGAAAATCCCTTCGGCATTATCCGTCAAGGAAACTGCTATTTATGACATGATTGCTTTTCGGTTGCTCGAAGCCATTTCTGGAGCTTGTACTAAAGAAATAACCGATATTACATTAGAAGCATTGCATTATGATTTTGCATTGAAAGGTTGTAAAATATTGGAACCTGGCTGGCGTAGTATTAAGGGATATTTTTCAGATGAGGATACCGAACCGGTGCAGGATCTACCCGAACTTAAAAAAGGTGATGAAATTGAAATAAAAGAAGCTACTATTTTGGAAAAAGCAACCAAAGCACCTGTACTTTATACGGAAGCAGGACTTTTATCAGCTATGGAAAGTGCTGGAAAGCAGATTGAAAATGCAGAGGAACGCAAAGCGTTACAAAATATTGGTATTGGTACTCCGGCTACAAGAGCTTCCATTATTGAAACCTTGTTTAGCCGTAATTACATTCAAAGGGAAAAGAAATTTTTAGTCCCAACCGAAAAGGGATTGCAGGTATATGAATTGGTAAAAGATAAAAAGATTGCAGACGTGGCAATGACTGCCGAATGGGAATTAGCCTTGCAGAAAATCGAAATCAACGAAGCGGATGCAGGAGCATTTCAAAAAGAAATGGAAACGTATGTGACAACCATTACCAATGAATTGTTGCAAACTTCCATTGCCCAAAATAACCTACCTAAATTGGTTTGTCCGAAATGCAAAAGCCAGCAACTTATTATACGTGACAAGATTGTTAAATGTCCTGATGAAGTTTGTAACTGGGTACAGTTCCGCAATGTGTGTGGCGTACAAATCAGTATAGTTGATATTGAAAGTTTGATTACGAAAGGTAAGACGTCCCTCATCAAAGGAATGAAAAGCAAATCCGGAAAGAAATTCGATGCTTATATCGTGTTAAATAAAGATTACAAAACCTCTTTTGAATTTGAAAAAAGTAAAGGCTATAAAAAATAATGGAAGACAAACCACATATTACTTCAAAAGCAATCAAGAACCTGATTTATACCATACGTGGCAAACAAGTGATGCTGGACAATGACCTCGCTTCACTTTATCAAGTGGAAACAAAGAATCTTAATCGAGCAGTAAAGAGAAACATTGAGCGGTTTCCCGAATCGTTTTGTTTTCAATTGACAGAGGAGGAAGCTGAAAACTTGAGGTTCCAATTTGGCACCTCAAGTTTAAACCACGGTGGAAGACGCTATTTACCTATAGCTTTTACTGAATCAGGGATTGCAATGGCTTCTGCTGTGCTTCGGTCAGAAACTGCCGTTAGGATCAGTGTTGAAATTATGGAAGCCTTTGTCGAAATGCGTAGAATGCTTATCAGTAATGCTTCACTTTTTCAGAGATTGGATAAAATGGAACTTAAGCAATTGGAATCAGACCAAAAGTTTGAAGAAATTTTTAAGGCTTTAGAAAGTGATAAACTTCATAGTGATAAAGGAATTTTCTACAACGGACAAATATTCGACGCCTATACTTTTGTCTCCGATATTATCCGGAGTGCCAAAAGCTCTATTATCTTGCTTGATAATTATGCTGATGATACCGTACTGACCTTATTGGGAAAACGGAATGACAATGTTACTTCAACCATATACACTAAAAGCATTAGCAATCAGTTACGATTGGATATACAGCGTTACAACAGCCAATATCCTCTCATTGAAATCGAAATTTTCTCCGATGTCCACGACCGATTTTTGATTATTGACGGTACGGAACTTTACCATATTGGAGCATCACTCAAAGATTTGGGCAAAAAATGGTTTGCCTTTTCGAGGATGGATATTGAGGTGGGTAGAATGTTACAAATTTTAGGTAGATAGTTTAGTTCCTTGAAAATATAGAGCATTAATTTTACTAAATAACAAAAACCCTCTGATAAATTTCAGAGGGTTTAAGTTTAGCACAATATATTAATAATTCAGTGCGAGCCCCACTCCAAAACCCATATCGCTATCGTAATGTGTGCGGATGCCAATGTTTTTGTTGATGATGTACTTTAGGTCTGCCATATATTCCATATCGGTATTGACCATAAATCCTGCTCTTAATCTTTTTGAAATTGGAATGTCCTCACGCATCAAAGACAACCGAATTATTCCATCGTGATATACTTCTGCCTGAAAGTTTACAAGCATTGGTAGAGTGTACATAAAACCTAAACTAAAAGCTCTGCGTGTATCTTTCTCGTTTTTTTGCCCAAACAAATTGGTTTCGTGTTCGTCCATTCCCATTTTACGGTAACGCCAGTCAAAACCGATAAACGGCATAAACCATTGCATTTTCCCGATGTATCTTCCTAAATGTGTTTCTACCTCATAACCGTGCATATCGTGGTAGCCTAATCGCCATTCTGTACCTAAAGACCATCTTGCGTTTTGTAGCATTGCTTCTCCATCGTTACCATTGGTGGCAAAATCATTCTGTGCCATAAAGTGAGGCATATTGCTTTCTCGCTGCAACATATTATATGCCTGCTTTTTGTTAGGTAAATTCGGATTTTGGTAATCACCAACTTCAAAAACTCTATTCATTCCACCCATCATATGATAAAGAATATGACAGTGAAAAAACCAATCTCCTTCTTCGTTTGCTAAAAACTCAATAGTATCCGTTTCCATTGGCATTATATCCAACACATTTTTAAGAGGAGACTTTTCGCCTTTACCATTGATCACCCTAAAATCAAACCCGTGCAGGTGCATTGGATGTCGCATCATAGAGTTATTATAAATGGTGATGCGTAAAATTTCTCCTTTTTTTACAGGTATTTTATCTGTTTCTGAAAACACCTTGTTATCCATACTCCATACATAACGGTTCATATTTCCGGTAAGGATAAATTTTAATTCTTTTACTGGAGCATCTTTAGGAAGTTCCGTATTGTAAGGCGATTGTAGCATTGCATAATTTAGTGTTTGGATTTCACCTAAAGCATTTGCATTGTAACGGTTGGAATCATCTTCCATATTCATATTGTGTTGGCTATGGTCTTCTTTCTGCTTACTATCTCCGGTTATTTCGGGATACATGACCACATTCATATCCATTTGATTAAGGCTCATTTTCATTCCCATATCATCTAAGTCGCCGTTCATCTTCATCATATCATTCATCATTTTCATCCCTTCAAAATATTTCAATTTTGGAAGCGGAGAAATGAGTTGTTTGATGCCATTACCTACGAAATAGCTTGCCGACTGTGTTCTGTCTTCGGTAGTTGCTAAAAATTCATAAGCAACACCATCTTCAGGAATGGTTACCACCACATCGTAAGTTTCAGAAACGGCAATGATTAATCTATCAACTTCTACAGGCTCTACATCGTTGCCGTCATTGGCAACTACGGTAATTTTCCCTCCTGCATAGCGCAACCAGAAATAGGACGAAGCTCCACCATTTGAAATTCGCAATCGTACTTTATCACCTGCTTTTAGTGTTTTGCCATCAACCGTTTTTAAATCGGTCGTATTATTTCCGTTGATTAAAATTTTGTCATAATACACATCGCTTACATCCATTGCCAACATCCGTTTCCATTCGTTAGTTAGTTTTGTTTTGAAATGACCTTCTCTAATTGCTTCTGCATAAGATTGTGTCGCATTTTTTTTAATCGCTGCCCAATCATTGGCATTGTGCAACATCCGATTGATGTTATCGGGATTAAGGTTTGTCCACTCGCTTAACATAATGGGGACGGTCGGCAAATCGTCAATTCCTTTTCTAAAGGTTTTATCGTTATCACGCTTTTTCATTACAAAACTGCCATACATTCCTATTTGTTCCTGAAAGCCCGAATGTGAATGATACCAATGTGTGCCGTGTTGAATAATTGGGAAACGATAGGTGTATGTTGTTCCAGGTTCAATTGGTTTCTGTGTAAGCCAAGGCACTCCATCTTCCTTATTGGGTAAAAACACACCGTGCCAATGTAGTGATGTACTTTCTTTTAATTGGTTATGTACAACGATTTCGGCTGTATCGCCTTCGGTGAAAGTTAGGGTAGGCATTGGTATTTGCCCGTTTACGGCAATGGCTCTTTTTTCTTTACCTGCGTAGTTTACAAGTGTGTCTTTTACATAAAGGTCGTATCTCACAACTTTTTGAGCGAAAAGAGAAGTTGTTGCCAATAGCATTAGGGCTATCAGCAACAGTTTTTTATAAATGTCTTTTTTATTATCCATTTTAAGAATTTCATTTTATTGATATATAAAATAACATAGCCCGTATTTTGTTATTTAATTGTTTCTGTTGTTTTGCCACAAGAGAGCATAGAAGAACCATAATATGGGTTTTTGATTGTATTTTCTTTACTCAACCAATTTGCACCTTTTCCATCGTTAAACATTGGGCAATGCTGATAATAAACAGAGGTTTCCTGTTTTGAAACTTTTATCAGTTTGTAGATATTGTCGGAAAGTGTTGTAAAGTGGTCTCGCTGATGTCCTACGTCTTTCGTTTCAGCAATATGTTCTGCGTCAAAAGCGAGGTCTTTCATTATCTGCATAAAAACGCTGTGTTCTTCGGTTGATAAAGTTTCCATTTTTACAGATGAAATAGCGTTGTTCAAATCTTTGGCTTTTGCAGAAGCAGTGTTGCCGTCTGATTTTACCAAAGCATCTTTTATGGAAAAATAATTGTCAAATACCGCTTTCAGCTGATTAGCATTTTGCGGTGTTTCCGTCATTGCCGAATGGTCGTGCATTTCCATTTTTGAAGTATCGGTTTTTGGCGTTTCCGTCTTTGTAACTGTTTTGTTCACACGTTCGTACTGGCAACATTCAGGTAGTTTTGCATATACATCATCAGGGGCAAGAAATTTATCACTGTCGTAACCTGATAATGCAATGCGTTTCAGGATTTCGTCTTGATTGGTTTTTTTTGCATCGTATGTAATGGTCGCCATTTTTGTGTCTTTATTCCAATCCACTTCGGCTGTTTTTTTAAGGTTTCCAGCTTTTTCTATGGTAGTTTCACACATTCCACAATTACCGTAGATTTTTACGCTTTCGGTTTTAGCGTTTTTGATTTTAGCGTTACACGCTGTGGCTGATAGCAATACTGTAATTACCATCAATATTTTTGTTATTGACTTCATTTTTATTTTTTTAATTTAATAAGATATACGAAGAGTTTGCGAAAACTGGATTCAGCTTCCGATAAGGCACACGTATGGCTAACAAGCCATCGTTTTAGCTTATTTTAGGCGGTTGCCAAATGGAAGAGTAGCCTGAAGAATAATAGGCTTGTTTGAAACCGAATTTTTGTTTTTTAGTTTCTACAAAAGGGTTTGTTATTTTTAAATCGATGGGGATTTGTAAGCTTACCGAAGATGAAGAAGTGCTACATCCACAAGAACTGTGCTTACAATTACCGTCGCAGTCGTGACCATCTTTGCATTTTTTACAGGACTTGTCCTTGCAACTGCTTTTATGTTCTGCTTTTGCAGATTGGTCTTTTGAGTAACTTTTTTGTTCTGTATTGGCTGTTTTTTTGGCACAAGCATAGCTTATGCTTGGCATTAGGAAAAAGCCCAAACACAATAAGATGACAAAGCTGATATGTTTACTCAAATTTTTCAACACTATAAAATTATGAAATTATTTCTTTTATTTTGAAGGAATACCTAATTAAATAACTGTTTCAAATAAAAATAATCAAATAAGTATTTCTATAAAAAGTTATTCTGCGGTTAACAGAACTTTTCCATATTAGAGCATCACTCAAAGATTTGGGCAAAAAATGGTTTGCCTTTTCGAGAATGGATATCGAGATAGGTAGAATGCTCCAAATCTTGAATAAACAATAAACCCTCCAAATTTGGAGGGTTTATTATTTCATACTAAATGTTTCCAAATATGTAAAAAACAAAGCAGGGTGATTCAATTTAGTCGTTTTTCTGATTAGAATTGTTTGGGTTTCTTTTTCTGTCTTGCAAATTCGGCAATTTCGTCTATACGTTTTTGTCTGGTGTCAGGTCGTTTGGCAAGGACAATCCATTGCAACATCATTTTTCTAACAGTTTTGCTTAAACTTAAAAAATAGTCATTTGCACCTTTATGTTTACTAAACGCTTTTTCTAAGTCGTTGGGGATTATCAATTCTTCAACTTCATCTAAGATGGTCCAAGAACCGTTTTGTTTGGCTACCTCGATGCTTTCGTAACCTGCTTTTGTCATCAATCTCTTGTCAATCAATCGTTGGACTTTCTCTTTGTTGATTTTTGACCAAGTGCTTTTGGCTTTTCTTTTGCTGAAATATTGATGTGATGTTTCTTCATCTATTTTGATTTTCTTGCTGTCTATCCAAGCGAAGCAAAGGGCAACATCAACCGCATCGCTCCAACTGATTGAGTTTTTTTTCGAATTTTTGGCATAGAAAACAAGCCATACAGCTTGTTTTGAGAGATGATTGTTTTCTAACCACTTTCTCCACTCTATAAGACTTGTCGGATAAAATATTTCTGGTTCCTGCATTATTACTTTACAACTGTTGCTTCCAATTCTACCGTTAATGTAGCAAAAAGTCCTTTCACTTCAAGCAATGTAGTAGCTTGTTTAATCCCATACTTTTGAATGAACGGCACATAAACGTCCATACAAGTTGTGAAAAAATCTTGTGATGATGTGGTGTAAACATTTAGCCTTACAATGTTTTTACATTCGTAACCTGCTTCACTTATCAATTGTTCAAGGTTCTGAATGGTTTGGATAAGTTGTGAGCGCATATCACCATTGCTTGGTACACCGTTACTATCAATAGCTACTTGTCCAGAACAGTAAAGCGTTCCTGTGATATTTTTTACCTCTACAGCCTGTACAGAGTTTGTTTGTTCGCCCCATTTCCAAGGGTCAATTGTTCTTTTTTCCATTTTAAAATTGTTTTACTTGTTAACTGTATTGCAAAATTAAAATAGGATAATGACAGCCCTATGTCAGGGGTATAAAAAAATTAGTGATACTTGTCAAAGTACTCTTGTAAAGTCATTGCGTGTGGTTCAAACTTTTCGGTAAGGATTTCCAACTTTTCTATTCTGTCTAATCGGAAAAATCGAAATTCTTTTCGCAATCGACAATACGCCACCAATAGCCAATTTTCTGTACTAAGTAATGCAAATGGTTCAATCAGTCGTGTTGTTGTTTTGTTTTGCTCGTTAGTGTAATCAATTTTTATGAGGCAGAAGTTTGTCAAGGCAAACTGCAAGTCGGATAAATTGTTACTGTTCCTTTTCCGGTTTATGTTTTGGTCAAATCGGGTTCTTTCGGCAAGTAGGTTGGCTTTGTCTTTTATGCTGTATTTCAAAACCGCTTTGATTTTTTCAATAGCTTCCGAATAGTCTTTGACAAACGATGCATCTTTATTTTTGAGCACTAACTGTTCTGCCAGAATCAAAGCATTGGCTTGTGCTTCGGTAAACATTATAGGTGGCACTCTGTAACCCTCCATTAGCGTATATCCTTTCCCGTCCTCTGTCAAGATAGGAACGCCTGCCTGTTCCAATGCTCTTATGTCCCTGTAAATGGTTCGGACACTTACCGAAAATTTTTCTGCAAGCTGGGGTGCTGTCAAAAGTCGTATGGTTTGCAACTGTGTTAGGATTGCTGTCAGCCGTGAAAGTCGTTTGGTATCGTTGTCATTCATCCGTCAATTGATATTAAAATCAATTACAAAAATACAAATTCTTTATCCTCAACTTCTGTTTTTGAACTAAACCATGCCGTGCTGTCTTACTTTTTCGTTCATTATGACTGCATAATGGTTGTAAAAGAAATGTACGAAATGCATATTGTTACGATACATACCTACACTTATGTATTGAATAAAAAACACAAATTAATCACCCGAATTTATAATTCTGCCAAATCCCTCCTCCCAACGCCAAACGCTACCACTTCTTCAAAAACTATTACTTCCAGCACTAAATTTATCCATTAAGCAAAATCATAAATATTTTATTGTATGGATACTCAACAAAAAGATTTGTCGTATTTCAGATTACGACTACAAGAATTATTAAACACAAGCTTTCCAGAAAAAGCTCATGACGAAAAATTCATTAATCAGCGTTCAAGCTGGGCTGTCAATGCTTACGAAGGTGCTTTCCGCTCTGGGAATCCAGTTGAACAATGCGATTATATTGCCGAATATATCCTTTTTGAAAACTTACATTTTTCAAAGTTTGATACGATTTTTCAAGTAGTCAGCAATGAGTTTGATAACCTAATGGCAGATGAAGAACTCCGTCCATTTACCCTAAAAATGTTCTCGGTTTGCGAAGCTTCTTTCGAAAATTATAAACTAACTGATGATTTTGCATACGGTTACGAATTTGATGTACTCTATACCGAACTAACGGGAACCATCGCAATATGGATCGAGGAGAATGGGCTTCAGTAAAAGGCAACATCTCCAACAGAACATTGATGCCCTACGAATTATTTTTAAACTAGAAAAGGAGAACCGACAAGCTAGCGTAGGTGAAAGGTTACTCATGATGCGATACAGCGGATTTGGCGGTCTTAAATTCGTGTTGAACCCCATAGGAAATGAAAGAGACATCAATAATTGGAGAAAGACCGAACATGAACTTTTTCCGCTCACACAAGAACTCCATCGGCTTTTAAAAGAAAATGCGACCGACGAAAAACATTACCGTAGGTATGTGGACAGTATGCGGAGTTCTGTGCTTACTGCATTTTATACTCCACCGTTGGTCATTGATGCTATTTCCGAAACGTTACGCGATAGTGGTCTGAACATTGATAAATTTCTTGAACCCTCCGCAGGAATAGGTTCTTTTATAGAATCCTTTTCTGAAAATACGCAAGCAAGTGTCACTGCTTACGAAAAGGATCTGCTCACAGGAAAGATTTTAAAACAGCTTTATCCAGAAAGCACGATCCGTATAAGTGGTTTTGAAGAAATACCAGAAAAGGCACTAAATAGTTACGACTTGGTAGCCAGTAATATCCCTTTTGGAGATACTGCCATATTTGATCTTTCTTATTCAAGAAGTAAAAACTCCGTAAAAGAACAAGCCGCCCGAAGCATCCATAATTACTTTTTTCTAAAAGGAACCAATATGCTCCGTGATGGCGGCATATTGGCTTTTATAACATCCCAAGGCGTTCTAAATAGTCAAAAAAACGAGCCTATTCGTAGAGCATTGATGCAAGACAACAACTTAGTTTCAGCCATCCGATTGCCTAACAACCTCTTTACCGATTATGCAGGAACGGAAGTTGGTAGTGATCTGATTATTTTACAAAAAAACACTGGAAAGCAAAACCTGAGCGAAATTGAAGAACTGTTTTGTCAAAGTCAAATAACGCAATACAGTACACCAAGCAATGCCTTATTTCAAGACAACACAAGAATTGTACATACTGATGTGAAATTGGATACCGATCCGTACGGAAAACCTACATTAATTTACACACATAAAGAGGCTGTAGAAGGAATTGCCAAAGACTTGAAGCAAATGCTTTCAGAAGATTTTAGAAAACATTTGAATGTGGATTTATATAAAGGTGTGCAAAATAATGAACCTAAAATCACATCGACTACTACTAATCCGATAATTATTAAAGCGGAAACACAGCCTTTATCTGCTCCAATAATTCACAAGGATATTATAAAAGAAGAAAAACAATTAAGCATTTTTAACCTGTTTGAAAATTCAGAAGAACAAATTACAGTTGCCATTCCTAAAACCATTAGGACAAAAAAGCAATTCGTTCAACGAAAAAGAGCGGTGAACAAACAGCAACCCAATCTATTCAGTGGTTTGATGCAACAACCGTATACTCCTGTATCGAATACATCTATCACTAGCAAGACAGTAAATAATGTACATAAATCAGAAGTTATAGGCGATTTGTTTTCTACAATCAGCACAAACGATCCAATCGAAAAAACTGAAACGATTACCATTGTTGAACCGACTTTTTATAGCAAAGAAATACAATCTTTTCATCGTAACGATTGCTTGGTTGTCGATAACGGCTTGGTTGGTTATCTGAAAGATTTAGATTACGATAAACAGCAAGCGATTTTCCATCCTTTGCAATTAGCCCCCTTACAAAAATCAAGGGCTGAAAGTTATATTGCTGTTCGGGATAGTTACCTCGATTTGTATCAGAAAGAAGTGGTACTTCAGATCGAACATAAGAAAGAACGTGAGCAACTAAACAGTTTATACGATGTCTTTGTCAAAAAGTACGGGAATTTCAACAGTGCTGATAATATCAAGTTCATCAAAACAGACAGTACGGGTAAAGAAATTCCCTATTTAGAACGTGTGGTTGGTGGTGTGATACACAAAGCGGATATATTTCATCAACCGGTAAGTTTTTCAATCACAACATTGGCTACCGATAATCCCGATGAAGCCTTAGCTGCATCATTGAATAAATACGGAAACGTGGATCTGGATTATATGTCAGAAATCAGCAATATACCTACTGATACGTTGAAAGATACCTTACAGGGACGTATTTTTTACAATCCACTCCAAAAGGAATATGAAATAGTCGAACGTTGGATATCAGGTAATGTGGTTGAGAAAGCCCAAGAAGTAAAAACCTATCTGGAGAGCAATCCTGAAGATACGCAGGCTAAAGAAAGTTTGGTGGCTTTGGAAGAAGCCCGTCCAAGACCTATCGAATTTGAAGAACTAGATTTCAACCTTGGTGAACGCTGGATTCCTACAGGGATTTATGCACGTTTTGCTTCGTATCTTTTCGATACCGAGGTACGGGTTCATTACGCAGAAAGTAGTGACGATTTTAATATAAAATGTGATCAGAAAAATGTCCATATATGGGATAAATATGCGGTGAAATCTGAAAGTCGAACCTTTGATGGTATTGCTTTGCTTAAACACGCACTGGTCAATACCACGCCTGATATTACCAAGAAAATATTCATTGATGATAAGGAAGTTAAGGTACGCGATATGGAAGCCATACAAATGGCAAATACCAAAATTGATGAAATTAGAACTGCTTTTTCCGATTGGCTACATGCTCAAAATGATGAGTTTAAAAACCGATTGACTCAACAATACAATGATACGTTTAACTGTTTTGTACGTCCAAAATACGACGGAAGTCATCAAGAATTCCCCGGATTAGACCGTAAAGCATTAGGTATTGAGGACTTGTATTCCAGTCAAAAGGATGCCGTTTGGATGATAAAACTCAATGGAGGAGCGATATGCGACCATGAGGTAGGTGCAGGAAAAACATTGATTATGTGTACCGCAGCACAGGAAATGAAACGTTTGGGAATGGTGCATAAACCCATGATTATAGGATTAAAAGCCAATGTTCATGAAATTGCAGAAACCTATCGCAAAGCCTATCCTCACGCTAAAATATTATATCCAGGTAAAGAAGACTTTACGCCACAAAAACGCCAACGAATTTTCGGAGATATAAAAAATAACGATTGGGATTGTGTCATATTGACCCATGACCAATTCGGAATGATCCCACAATCTCCCGAAATGCAAAAGGAAATTCTGCAAGCAGAACTGAACAGCGTGGAAGATAATCTTTCCGCTTTGGAAGCGCAGGGCAAGGAAATTTCAAGAGGAATGCTTAAAGGTGTAATTATCAGAAAACAAAATCTTGAGGTGAAGCTCAAAACACTGGAACATGATATTGAAAACCGTAAAGATGATGTGGTCGATTTTAAAATGATGGACATTGATCATTTACTGGTAGATGAAAGCCATCGCTTTAAAAATCTGATGTTCAATACCCGTCATGAACGAGTTGCCGGATTGGGTAATATACAGGGAAGTCAAAAGGCAATGAATCTGCTTTTTGCCATCCGTACCATACAAGAACGTACCGGAAAGGATTTAGGTGCCACCTTTCTTTCGGGTACAACCATCAGCAACTCGTTGACAGAGCTTTATCTTTTATTCAAATACCTACGTCCACAAGCATTGGAAAAACAAGGCATTAATTGTTTTGATGCCTGGTCTGCCATTTATGCACGGAAAACAACTGATTATGAATTTTCGGTCGCTAATAATATTGTACAAAAAGAACGTTTCCGCTATTTTATTAAAGTGCCTGAACTGGCACAGTTCTATTCAGAAATCACGGATTACCGAACGGCAAAGGATATTGGCATCGACCGTCCTGAAAAAAAGGAAATATTATACAATATCCCACCGACACCACAGCAGGAAGTCTTTATCAAAAACTTGATGGAGTTTGCTAAATCGGGTAATGCTACTTTACTTGGTAGAGCACCACTTTCTCCAAACGAAGAGAAAGCAAAGATGCTGATTGCAACCGACTATGCTCGTAAAATGTCATTGGATATGCGAATGATAAGTAGTAAATATGAAGATCATCCCGATAGCAAAGCATCGCATTGTGCTGCAAAACTTGCGGAGTACTACACCCGTTTTAATGCACAGAAAGGCACTCAATTCGTTTTTTCTGATTTAGGAACTTACAAACCCAACGAATGGAATGTCTATTCCGAAATCAAGCGAAAACTTGTAGAAGATCACGGAATTCCAGCACAGGAAATTCGTTTTATACAGGAAGCGAAGACTGATAAAATGCGAAAAGAATTCATCAATGCTATGAACGATGGGAAGATACGGATACTATTTGGTTCAACCGATATGTTAGGCACAGGAGTTAATGCACAGAAAAGAGCTGTTGCCGTTCATCATTTGGATACGCCTTGGCGACCAAGCGATCTAGCTCAACGAGACGGACGCGCAGTTCGTAAAGGCAATGAAATTGCAAAGCATTTTGCAGGCAATAACGTAGATGTCATCATTTATGCCGTAGAAAAATCATTGGACAGTTATAAATTCAACTTACTCTATAACAAACAGCTTTTTATTGACCAGCTAAAATCTAACCATCTAGGCAAACGAACCATTGATGAAGGTAGTATGGATGAGAAATCAGGAATGAACTTTTCGGAGTATGTAGCTATTCTCTCTGGAAATACCGACCTGTTGGATAAAGCAAAATTGGAAAAGCAAATTGCAGGATTGGAAAGTGAAAAGCAGGCTTTCAATCGCTCGAAATTTAGTTCGAAGCATAAATTGGAAGATAGTTCCGCTATGCTTAATGGTGCGCAATCCCGTTTGGAACGCATGAATACTGATTGGCAAAATTTACAGCACCGCATAGAAAAAAGAACTGACGGAACGATACTGAATCATGTACAACTTGATAGATTACCAGCTAATGCTGATGTAAAACAAATTGGAGCTAAACTCAATCAACTTGCGGACAACGCCCGAACTGGAGGTCAGTATGAAGAAATTGGTAGTTTATATGGATTTACATTATTGGTAAAAACTGAAATGTCCGAAAAAGAAGGTGTTGAGATCCGAATGAACCGTTTTATGATTCAAGGTGAAGGAAATATCAAGTACACACACAACAATGGTATCATTGCCAAAGATCCGCAAACTGCAACCATGAATTTCTTGAATGCGCTGGATAAATTACCCAGCTATATAGAGCAAGAACAAAAGAAAATCTCAGAAACACAAAAAGATCTACCAGTTCTTCAAGAACTAGTCAACAGTATCTGGTCTAAGGAAAGCAGATTAAGTGAATTAAAAACGGGACTCGCTGCAATTGATCGGAAGATACAATTGTCTATTACTCCTGAAAATAAAGAAAAGCAAATTGAAACTGTTAAAACAGATATTCCAGAAAAAACTACTATACGCTTGAAAGCAATGTGATAATTACTTCTGGTCCTGTTCATCCATTTTCTTAATGAGTCCGTCACGTAGAGAATCAAGAAATTTTGTTCGGTTGACTTTACGATTTTTCAGCTCTAAATAAGTGTGATAAAAATCGCCAAGATTAACATTGAAAGTGTTTTCAAAATGCTTTGCTATTAATCTAATGTCAATATTACTATTATCAAAAACGTTTTGGTAATGCAGTGAATAAATTAGTTCTATCAGCGCAGTCTTACTACCCGTCCAGTTAACGCTAATAGCAGATGAGTGTTTTGGTAGTAAATGTTTGTTTAAATTATGAAGTTGATCTTCCAGATAAACCTGTATCAAATCGTTAGCTATTATCTTGGCTACCTTGTAATCATGAGAGGTGGAAAAGGCTTGGTCAGACTGTAAATAATAGGTATCCAACCATAGCTTTATATCGTGGTTGCCCCGTATAAAAAACTTCTCATCAAGGAAGCAGTTATTGCTTCGGTAATACTTATAAAAATCAAGGTTGTGGTCAAAGAATCTTTTGAGCTTTTTTAGTTCTTTGTTAAGGTATTTCTTTGTGGACTTTGCTCCGTAAGGCTTTCTCGTCTCAATTTTGTAAATGGTATTGTAGTAAATGAGTTTGGAAACGATTTGAGGTTTTAGGTGTTTGAAGAAATATATCTCCTCTTCTTCGTTTTTAAAACTTCTTTGTATTGTAAACTCTTTCAGCTTTGACAGACTGTCTAAGATTATTCGAATGGCTGTCTCGGCAAGGATAATTGGCTCGTCTGCTTCAAATACAAGTTCTGATAGTTTTTCTTCTAATAAATCCAATTCTTTCTTGCAATATACATTCATAGGATCAACCTCTTTAACGTATGGTTAATAAATTCGTATTCCATCGACGTTATTACATTTTCGGACTATTTTATAGAAATAATACAGTACTCTTTAAATAAGATTAAAGTAATATTTGACATAAATGTTCTCTATTCTACTCGGCTTAGCACTAACACAATTCCGCCATCTGAGCCAGTACTTTACTGATGTGTTCTCTATCGTTTAATATTTTGCGCAGTATTTTGCGTTTTTGCAATTCCCAATGGAGCGTTTTTGGAAGACATAATCTTGTTTCTTCATTTTGATAATATCAAATTATTATCAACCTTTCTTAATTAAAACGATTCCGAAACTCCATTGGGCACTGATTGGCTTTTGATTTAATAATTTACCGAATGATTGTCCAATACAATATTGCAATTCGTTTTCTACCAAGAAATTTCACCTGTTAACGGATTTGTTTCTTCGCTAAAAAACTTACCTGTTGGCCCATTGTTATCAATTAGAACATACTTAATAATTCTATTTGCAGCAACACTGACTTCACCGCCATTAAAAAATGTAAAATTGGTTTTCGTTAGTCCTGGACAAACAGCATTTATCCTAAAATTCGTATCACGTAACTCATAAGCCAATTGTATTGTGTACATGTTCAAAGCAGCCTTTGATACAGCATAAACACCGTATTTAGCATAACTGTATGCTGGCCATTCGGGGTCGCTTTGTAAAGCTAGAGAGCCAACGCTGGTACTTAGGTTGACTATTCTTGGTTCAGAGGATTTCCTCAACAAGTCTATAAAAGCCTTCGTCACATCAGCTACGCCAATTACATTTGTTTTAAGTGCATCCAGATATTCCTCATTTGTGGATTCAAGAACGGTGTATGGGGCGCTTCCTCCGTTAATTCCCGCATTATTGATGAGTACGTCCAAAACACCTACCTTTCTACCAATCTCTTCACGGGCAGCAAATATGGATTTTGGGTCTGTAACATCCAGCTGTATTACTTGTACCTGGGTTAATCCTTCTTGATTTAATTCGTTTACGGCTTGTAAACCGCTTTCAAAGTTGCGACTTCCTATGAATACGAAAAAACCCTGCTGTAACAACTGTCGCGCAGTTTCAAATCCAATACCTTTGTTCGCTCCTGTAATTAATACTGTCTTCATATTTGTAATTTTAAATTTCAATACAAAATTGAAGTATTAAATTAAGGTGTCATTTACCAAATGGTAAAAAGCGATTAGTTAGATGTTCTTTCGTATTCTACTAAGAGATTGTTGAGTTACACCCAAATATGAGGCGATGTATGACAATGGAATACGATTGATGAGTGATGGGTAATTTTCCATAAACTCTAAATACCTTGTCGTTGCATCTTGCGATATTACAGGACCTTTCCTTGATTTTTGGTGCATACATAGATGTACCATTTTATTTTTAATGTTGTCCCACCCAACAATGATATGTGAGAGTTCTTCCCAATCTTTTTTGGAAAATACAACAAGGTTACAATCCGTAATGGCTTGAAGATACTCGGAGGAAGTAGTGTTTGACTCAAAGTTTATGTAATCACAAACTAAACTGTTTTCATTAATAAAACAACGGGTGATTTCTTCGCCCTTATTATTGTAATAACAGCCACGAATAACACCCTCAACTATAAACCCAACCTGCTTTGGAATTTTTCCAGCTTCAGAAAAGTAATCCTCTTTTTTTACTTCCAATAATTTCCCTTTACTTCTAATAAGTTCAGTTTGTTGCTTGTTGAGCATTCCAAATTGTAAAACGTATTGAATCATTTCTTCCATAATGGCAATTTATAATTAATATGGTTTGTCTCATTTACCATTTGGTAAAAAACAATTTATATATTGTTCGACTCGTTAAATATACTACATCAAAGGTAGAACTGTTTCAGAATTTCGATCTCTTCCAAAATTGGATTATTAAGAATGAAATTAAACAATTATCCACAGTTTTAGAAGTAAGGAGTATTTTTGAAAAGTTGAAAGTTGATTTGGAAGTAGTTGTGTTACTTTATTTCTTGCATTGTATCAAATAGAACGGATAGTTTTCAATGATCTCATCGACTTGGTACAAGCCATAAGGAGCAAATTCATTTTTAATAGAATTTTCATCATAAAAAAACATATTTATACCTCCAAACTGTTCATACCTATCTTCGCTGATCAATCTTCCTTGTTCATACGTATGTGATTGTTTTGTGATTGCTGTAAAAAACATCAATCCATTATCTCTAAGTTGTTTATAGCAGTCATCAATGAGCTTTTTTCTTTGTTCACTATCTAATAAATGAATTAAAGCATGACAGAAGATACCATCATAACGGCTATTTTCACACGGCATATCTACCACTGATCCGTGATGAATTTTAATAGAACTGCCATAATGCTTTACAGCCAATTTAATAGCTGTTTTCGAAATCTCTACACCATACACATCCATTCCATAATCCATGAACGGCTTCGCATTTCGTCCATAACCTATACCTGGAATTAGTATCTCTTTCAAGCCTTTGTTTCGAAATGTTTCGGCGGCTCTTATTGCAGATATTGTGGGAGTTATCCCCCACATTTCCTGTTTACCTTTAAATGCTTCTTCCCAAAATTCTGTCATCTTGTTCTATTTTGCATTGATGATATACTGATAGGGCAATAAGCTGATTTCAACCTCAAACGAAGTAAATCCTGCCTTTTTGAGTTCAAATACGACTTCATCTACTGAGGTTCTCATACCCATCGCAGGAGCTTGAACTTTATCCGTAAATTCGACTTTAAAAAAGTCCAACACTATCAATTCACCATTTGATTTTAGTCCCTTTTTTACTTTAGCAAAATATTCAGATCTGTTTTCGATATGATGGTAAGTATTTGCGATAAAAACAATATCAACCTCTTTTTCTTTTAATGACGGGCTGTCAAAAGGTATCTTACGAAGTTCAATATTGTTTATTTTTTCTTTCTCTATTCTATCTTTAAGATAAGCCTGAAATCCATCGCTCACATCCGCAGCTATTACCAATGCCCCTTTGGTAGCAAATTTGATCGAGAAATACCCAGTAGCAGCACCTATATCCATTATTTTCTTGCCTTTAATATTTCCTAAATACTTGATTACTTTGTGGGGTTGTTGCATCGAATCCCTTTCGGCAGATTCAAAATTTTTGGACATTTTGGTTACCGCTTCTTTGTCATTAAATACTTCATGAGAAGAATGAGATGGATTGTGGTGTTTATGCTCTGTTTGCTGAGCATAACTGTTAGTGGATAATACAGAAAGCGTAATACAAAGTATCGTTACTGTGGAGTGGAATTTTTTTGTCTTAATCATTTTGTTTAAATTTTAAGTTTGATAACATCATTTGAAATGAGCTTATTCTTTTATTGATTTTGCATTCGTCAATCGCCTGCTGATATAATAAGTGATCATCCCAATTAACAAATTCAATAGTCCTATAGTGGTTTCATACGGATGATTGGTAATGGTATAGATTATCATCCAGCTAGAAAGCACCAAATAGAGTATTTGGAATAGAGGAAATAACGGGCTGCGATAGGTGTCCGTCTTCTTATCTTTATTTTTAAACCGAAGTATAAATACGGCATACACGACCAGCATCGTAGACAAAGTGAGTAATACTCCACAATAAATCATAATCTGTTCAAAACTACCGGTAGCAATGAGTATAAAGCTGATTGCAAATTGTAGCCACAATGCTCTTTGGGGAATTTTGTTTTTTGCGGTTTTAAAATAGTGCCATAGCCTGTGCTGATTAGCCATACTTGATGTTACTCTGGGACCTACCCAAACCATTGCACTAATACTTGAAATTAGCAATATGGATATCACAATACTAAAGAATTTACTTATGGATTCACCAAACATTTTTTCTGTAGCGATGGCTCCCACTTCAATCTGATCGGTCAATTCCGCAATTGGAACATGTTTTAGAAAGACAAATTGTAATAATGTGTACAAGAAAGTAACAATAAGCGTTCCTCCAACTAAAGCAATCGGCAAAGATTTGCGTGGTGTTTCAAACTCTTCCGTAATATAGGCAGCCGCATTCCATCCTGAATATGAATAGGTAACATAAATCAATGAGATGGCAAAAGCTCCGGATTTTATTTCCCTGTAGTAGTCTGGCGTAATTTCTAAAGAAATATTTGTATCACTGGTCATCACTAGACCTGATAAAATAATCGCCAGTGTTACCAGTATCTTGAATAAAGTAGAAATAATCTGGAACCGGGAACTAGTACGAAGGTTTTTAGTGTGAATAAATGTAATGACAGCCACGATTAAAACCGAACTCCATTTTGTGCTGAAACCACCGAATTGAAAATACTCTGTAAAGGCAATAGCTGCAAGTGCTATAGGTGCAGCAAAGCCTACAGTAAGCGATATCCAACCAGATAGGTAGCCTACTATGGGATGGTATATTTCAGATAGAAATGCATATTCACCACCCGACTTCCTAATATATGTTCCAACCTCTGCATAGCTGAATGCACCGGATAATGCCAATACACCACCTAAAATCCATAGAGTCAGAATGCTTATTGGGTTTTGCATCTCTTTTAACTGAAATCCAAGACTGGTAAAAACACCAGTACCAATCATATTCGCCATAACGATAGCGATTCCTGCAAGAGTTGATATTTTATAGGTTAAGTTCTTTTGCATCTATAAAAAATGTTCGTCTGTTAGTTCTTTATTGACCATCGCCCCGGTCATGTTTCCGGCAGAAACAGCATTGGCTACCGATCTCATCATAGCGGTACTATCTCCGCAGGCGTATACACCTTCAATAGTTGTTTTATAAAAATCATTTACCTTAATGTGTCCGAAGGCTGTAACTTCACATCCTAAAATGGCAGGAACCTCGCAGTGCTGTTTAAAAGGAACTACCGCATAAATAGCCTCAAGATTCCGGATACTTCCATCTCTGAAAAGAATGCTTTTGACATATCCATTTTCGTGAACTATTTCGTCTACTTCATTTTCAACGACCGAAATCCTATGCTTGTCTAATGTATTAAATTGTTCAGAAGTGAAATCGGCTTTACCGTTTGTGATAATAGTAAGGTCATTGGTAAGGTTACTGATCATAGACGACAAATGAAAAGCACGTTCTGCATTTGCCAAAAGCCCTGTTTTCATGTTTCGAACTTCATAGCCGTGGCAATATGGGCAATGGATAACGGATATACCCCAACATTCCGAGAAACCTTTAATGTCCGGCATTATATCCTTTATCCCTGTCGCAAAAACCAACTTCTTTGCGGTGAACTTTTCTCCATTATCTGTAATTACTTCAAAACCATTTTCTGTCTTCTTTCCGCTTTCGACAAGTCCTTTATGAAATTTTACCGTTTTATAATTCAAGACCTGTGCTTTGCCTTTCGCTGCAATGACACCAGGTTTTTCTCCATCCTGGGTAATGAAATTGTGTGAATGTGGTGTTTGTTTATTACAAGGGAAGCCGCTATCAATGATTAAAACATTTCTTAATGAACGTCCTAATGACATCGCTGCCGATAAGCCTGCGTAACTTCCGCCTACGATGATGACGTCAAATTTTGCTTGTTGTTCCATGATATTATTTTTTGTAAATGAAAGAAAAGGAAATAGAAACATTCCAGTAGCTGACCATCCGCTTAACGATATAAATTGAGATCTCGTTAGCAGTCCCAAATCCTTCCGTAAATTAGTTTTTAAATAATCCATTTAGTGCCTTTTAATCTAATCATTGGATTCAATTGAAGTTAACACTTCCTTTTTGACTACGTTTTGAGGACCTTTGAACAGGATGTATAGTAGGAGCGCCGTCATAATAATGACACCTATCCACATAGCATGTTGCCAGCCTGTAACAAAAGATTCCCTTGCAAAGCGTATCAATATTTCCTCCTTATTACCGGTACTTGGTGCTATCGCCTGTGCGTGTGCAAGTCCCTCTTTGGCAGTAGCAATTACATCCTGCGGAAAATCTTGCAGTTTTGCTTCTACGGACTTACTATAACCTGCGCTAACCAATGGACCCAGCAATGCTACACCCAAAGCTGTTCCTAATTCCCTTGTAATATCATTCAAAGCAGAAGCTACTCCTTGCCGGTCGGCGGGTAAAGAAGACGTTATAGCTTCTGTAGAAGGTGTCATTGAAAATCCCATACCTAACCCCATGATAATTAAACCGGGTAATACAGATAAGTATCCTGTCTCAGCAGAAACAAATATAGCCATCAGCATAGCTCCGATAGCACCTAATGCAATACCCAGAGCCATTGTGTATTTACTTCCGATTTGAAATGCCAACTTGGGAGCCAGCCCCGAACTGATCATCATCAAGATTGCCATCGGCATCATTCCCAATGTTGAACGCAGACCGGACCAGCCCAATACACCCTGAAAGAAGGGGAACAGTACAATGAACAAACCTGCCTGAACTCCAAATACCGTGAGTAGCGAGACAGAACCACTTGAAAGACTTCTTTTTCTAAATAATCTGATGTCCAGCAATGGTGCGCTGTGACGTATTTCCCATAGTATAAATCCGGCTATACCAGCTATCCCGATAGTCAAACTTACCAATACCATCGGTGCATTCCACCCCAGTACAGGTGCTTCATGTAATGCATAGATGACCCCCACAGTAGCTAATACAGAAAGCAATGATCCCACGAAATCAAATCTGTGACTGCTTTTTTCCACCGAATTAGGTACAAAACGAATGCTCATCACAATGGACACAATGGCAAGAACAACAGGTAGCAGGAATAACCACCTCCAATTTGCAACATCTACCAGCAACGCGGAAAGATACATTCCTAAAATACCGCCTCCACCAGCAACGCCCGTCCAAATTCCTATCGCTTTGGAGCGTTCTTCTTTTGGAAAAGTGGAGGTAATTACAGCAAGTGTTACAGGCATAATCATTGCAGCTCCAATACCTGTAAGTAGCCGAGCTCCCAACATCATCGTGGAACTTGTCGATATTCCTGACAATGCACTGGCTATCCCAAAGATGATAAGCCCGATTAGTAACATCTTCTTTCTTCCTTTTCGGTCACCAAGAGCACCAAGAGGCAATAATAAAGCAGCCAGTGTAAGGGTATAAATATTAATCATCCACAATACCGTATTCTGAGATGCTCCAAATTCAATAGCCAACATCGGTTGCGCTACATTCAGTCCACTTACAGATGCAATGACTGCCATCAATGCAATACACACGGAAATCAGTATTTTTCGTAAATGAGCTGGTGTTTTTTTAGCGTTCGGTTCAGATGTTGCATTTTCTATTTTATTAGTCTTCATTTTTTTGTCTAACTTTTTTTGTGATGTTGGTTTATTTAATCTCTTCAACCATTTCAATCAGGGGCTGATCCAGATTTACTTCTTTGATTAGCCGTTTTACATCTTTCCGCTTTATATCTCCCTTAATCAGATCAACAAGAAGATACATGGATGGAACGACAAACAACGTGAGTATCATTGAACTTGTCAAACCACCAATCAATACCCAAGCTAAACCGTTCTTCCATTCTGCTCCCGCACCTGAGGATAAAGCAATAGGGAGCATCCCGAATATCATGGCAAGCGTGGTCATTAAAATAGGACGCAGCCGTGCTTTACCACTCATGATTAATGCTTCAATAGTATTCTTACCGTTAGCCTTTAACTGATTAGCAAAATCTACAATCAGTATCCCGTTTTTAGCGACCAAACCTACTAGCATAATCATGCCCAGTATAGAGAAGAAATTGAGCGTGTGCATGGTTAGAGCTAAAGCCAGCAACGCACCAATAATGGCCACCGGAATAGAAAAGAAAACCACGAATGGATAGACAAATGAATTGTATAACATGACCATAATAAGGTATACGAGCAACACGGAAGCTATCAATGCAAGACCGAGATTAGAGAAAGTTTCTTTCATATATTTCATTTCACCTTCAGCATCAATATGTACATCTTTGTCAAATTTAGCTTCTCGGACAAATTGATCCAGTTCTTCGGTTATCACGCTGGGAGTCACACCCAAAACTTGTGAAGAGACAGTCACGGAGGCCATTCTATCTTTCCTGTCCAGTTGTTTAGAAGCCATTCCATAGTTAAATGATGCGAACTGTTCTAATTTTACCGATTGTCCTTCGGTATTGATAAATGCAAGTTTGCGTAGGCTTTCTTCATTCTGCCGATCAAATCGGTCATAGGCGATTTCGATTTCGTATTCCTTTTGTTGATCTCCGAATTTAATATCGGTGTTTCCACTGAACGCTATGTTCATCGTCATTCCGACCACATCCATAGTGAGTCCCAGATTGGCCATTTTATCCCGATCAATAGTTACCTGTAACTCCGTACTTCCTCTTTCCACTGAAAGTTTCACATCGGATGTTCCTTTAATAGTTTTTAGCTTATCAGATATAGCCTCCGCAGCCGTGTATATTTTATAGGGGTCATTGCCGGATACGACAATAGAAATTGGGGCATCATTGGACGTTCCCATCATATTCATGATAGCGGAGTTTACCTTTACACCCGGGAGGATTTTTTCTAATTCCAGTTTAGTATAATGGGCAAATACATCGGACGATACTGCTCTTTCATCCTTAGAAACTAGTTTTACGTTGATTTCTGCCCTGTTTTGGGTATTACGACTTCCGCCCATGGAACCTGAGCTAGTTCCGATACTTGAATACACTTTTACAACTTCGGGCTTACTGAATAAAATGGTTTCTACTTTTTTCACCGTTTCATTGGTGTTTAAAAGAGTAGCACTTTGGGGTAATTCTAGATTAATCAATACTTCTCCTTTATCACCATTACTGGCAAATTCTCCTCCGATAAAACCGGCACCTACTAGCGTAAATGAAGCAATAATCAGCGCAAAAGAGCCGCCCAGTATCCATCTTTTCTTTGTCAATCCGCTTGCTAACATTTTGCCATAACTGTTGGTCAGTTTGGTTATTCCTTTTTCAAATGCCTGTAAAATCCGTCCAAATAGTGTTTTGCCAGTTGGATGCTCTATTTTAGCCAACCTGGAAGCCAATAAAGGCGTGAGGGTAAAGGATACAAACAAGCTCATTAACGTAGCAATGACGATAACCATGGAATACTGTCCAAGCATATTGGAAATAATGCCACCCACCATGGTCAATGGCAAAAACACAATCACATCCACAAAGGTGATAGCCATAGCGGTAAATCCAATTTCCTTTCGACCATCAATAGCGGCAGTCACTTTGTCTTTTCCTTTTTCGAGATGACGGTAAATGTTTTCCAGTACCACAATACTATCGTCCACGAGGATACCAATAACCAGTGATATTGCCATCAACGTCAAGATATTCATGGTATAACCCAGCAAATTCATGGCAATGAATACGGAAAGCAGCGATGCTGGAATGGAGACCATAACTATAAGCGAATTACGAAGACTGTGCAGGAATAAAAGCATCACGGCAGCTACAATCACAATCGCCAGGAAAAAATCCAACATTACCAGATCAGCAGCTTCCATTGTAAACTCGGAGCTGTCGTTGGCTATGTCAAATTTTATTTCCTGCGCGGTATAGCTATCTTCTATTTCTTTCAGAATAGTCTTTACCTGGTCAGCTACTTCAACAGCATTGGCATCACGTTGTTTGATTAATTGTATACCAATTGAGTTTTTACCGTCAATCCTATTGAATGTGGTAATATCTTTAACTCCATCTAAAACATCTGCAACATCTGACAGGCGAATTTTGGATCCTGTCGCTAAGTCATTTTTTACCACTAAATTCCTGATCTCATCAATAGACTGGTATTTCCCTTTGAGTTTAATACTTGTTTCTGATTTATCGCTGGTCAGTTTGCCTGCAGGAAATTCGAGATTTGCATTGTCGATGGCTTGATTGATCTGCAATAGTGAAATATTATACTGATCGGATTTCCTTCTGTTTATATTAATTTTTATCACCCTTTCTTCTCCGCCTACCAAGTCCACCCTAGCGACACCTTTCACTTTGGTTATTGCCGGTTGGATTTCGTCCTTTACCAACGCGTACAATTCGGTAGGGTTCATTTTGGCGGTTACGCCAAAACGCATAATTGGCATGTCTGTCATGGAAAATTTACCGATAGCAGGCGGTTTCGCAGCAGCAGGAAGATCTTGAAGTACTTCGTTGATTTTTCGTTGACCATCCTGCATGGCCTGCTCTACGTCTGAATCCACCTTAAGCTGAACAGTAACCAAGGATACACCATCAAGAGAGGTTGATTTGATCGCATCAATGTTATCTATATCTGAAACAGCATCTTCAATTTTCTTGGTAATTGCGGTTTCGACTTCACTAGGAGAAGCTCCCGGATATACCGTAGTAATACTGAACATCGACATTGACATGTCTGGCGTGAGTTCGTAGTTTAATCTGGAATAACTTATGATTCCCAGAAAGGTGAGTGCTATAAAAATGACCAAGATAAAAGATGGTCGTTTTATGGATAGTTCTGTTATATGCATGGTTATATTATTCTGTTTTCATGTTATTTAATCACCTCTACGGTTGAGCCATCATTAATATTTAATTGACCGGTTTCTATAATTCTATCCGTTTGGGCCAATCCTATCAACACCATAACATTATCTCCCTGTACATGTCCGGTTGTTATCTTTGTCAGTACAGCTTTTTCTCCTTTAAGAATATATACCTGCGGATCTTGTAAACTACCCACAATCGCTCTCACTGGAATCATCATTGCGTTTTGGATATTGTCGTTGCTAATGATAGCAGTGCCACTCATTCCTGCTTTTAAAGGACTTTTAGAGTTATTGGGTATCTGAACCTCTACCATAAAATTCCTGTTAGCATCTGCTTGTGCAGCGATATAAACTACTATTCCTGTTATTTTAGAGTTGGGATAGAGGTCTGGCACGACTTCGATTTTTTTCCCAATAGATAGTTTAATTACGTCTTTATCCAACAAAGGAATCTGGAGCTTTAATGAAGAGTTGTCTACAATATCTGCTAATAATGTTCCTGGACTCAGATAGCTTCCTGACTGTACATAAGATTTATGGACTGTCCCCGAGATTGGTGCATTGATGGTAGTCGATTTCCTTATCGAGCTGAGCGTGCTTATTTTTGCTTCGGCAGAAGTCACAGCTAAACGTTGATCTTCTACTTCCCGGCTGGTAATAGCATTGGATTTAAGCATATTTTCCATTTTTGATAGGTCTAATTTTGCTTTTTGTAGCGTTTCCACTGCCAAGTGCCTATCTATCGCGTTTTGTTGTCTTTCTATATTTTCTACTTCGTTATAAACAGAAACGATATTTTGCCCTTTACGAATCATCGATCCGTCTTTTAATGTTGTAGCTGTTATTCTGCCGGAAATATCTGATGTCAATGTCATTGAATTTACCGGGATAAAAAACCCGCTTGAACTATAGGTTCCTGTTAGAGATTGATATTTTGGAGAGGTTATAGTTACAGGAAATACCAATGTTTTGGTACTTCCAATTTCAGCCTTGGCATCTAGCTTATCTTTATTGTTGCTTAATATAAAAATGATAGCCAGTAACAATCCTGCAATGATCAGGATAGGAGTGATATATTTCTTTATTCGTTTCATCTGTTTACTTAGTTGATTTCTATTTTAATATGGTTTCTATATTTCCTGATACTTTGAGCAACTCCAATTCTGCCGACTGAACCTCCAATACGGATCTTAGATAAGCTGTTTGCATTTCTTTAACTTCTGTATTTGCATCCAAAAGATCTTTTAAAGAGGCATAACCGCTTTGGAACTGTAAATATGTAATAGCATATACTTCCTCTGCCAGAGCCATACTTTCCTTAGTTGTAAACAGGTTAGAATGGCTGATACTCAATTTTACTTTCACATTCTTAACATTCTTATCCAGCTCATTCTGTTGCATTTTGATATCGAGGCTGTTTTGATGCTGTTCCAGTTGTAACTGCTTCACTCTTGAGGCCTTGTAGCTCCCGTCAAAAATGGGAATAGAGAGATTAAGGCTTGCCAGTGAGTTGGGATACCAATTGGTGTTGGTGCGGAAAATATTGGGGTTATTCTGCTGCGCCAATGTACCGTATCTAAAGTTAAATGACAACTTGGGCAGATAGGATTGCTTCATTTGTTTTAGACTTAGCACGGTCAATTCATCCTGTGCAGCAAGCAATTCGAGATCTAAGGACTTTACCGCTAGGTCTTCTTGGAGCAAAATTCCGAAATTCGTTAGTTCGGACCGTGTATCAATATGGATGGTTTCCTCCAGAGGATAGGCCATTGTATATTTTAGAAGTGTCATACTCTGCTCGTGCTCCATTTTGGCATTCTGAAGACGTGTTTGCAAATTTGTCCTTTCTAGTTGCAGACGTTTCAAATCAACAGGTTTAGAAAATCCGTTCTGAACCCGTGATTCCATACTAGTAATAAGAGTGTCTATTTTTAAGATATTTTGGCTTATATCATTTTGTTGGAGTAGGGCAATCTGAGATATATTGTAAGCAGTAGCAATGTCATAGATAATCTGCTCAATTGTTTTCTGCTTATTCAACAAGCTGATCCTGCTGTTTTGTCTAGCAATCTTCTGTCCGGTGATCTTTTCAAAATCGACTAGTGTTTGGGTTACATCTATGATGGCAGACGCATTGTATTTGGTTCCAAATTGAATTGACTGATCCTGACCAGGTTGCCCTATAAATTCTCCGGGAATAATTTGGGTTATCAATTTCAAATTATTCGTGTAAGCAGCATCGGCTTTAATTTGTGGTAAATAACCGGAAAGTTCTTCCCTAAATTTTTGATTGTAGATTTCCAGCTCATAATCGGATTTCTGAATGATAAGATGATGTTCAACTCCGTATCGAACAGCATCTTTCAGGCTGAAATAATTTTCTGTACCCTGTGCCTTACTAGCAAATGGAACCAGAAAAAAAAGCAGTAAAGTGTATGATATAATCCTTAATTTCATTGTTTATTTTATTCAGTTTTTATTAATTAGTTCAGTTTTTAATGAACCTTTGATGCAAAAAAAATATTATCTATTCTCCCATTTGTGTATAGCTAACATAATTTCTTTATAGACAAAATCTAAGAATTCAGTAACTTCCTTCAGGTCTTTGTTAAATTGTGGAGTTTTAGACGTTCTGGCTTTAAGGATTTCTTTAAGGATAACGTTCAGATCGTCAAATTTTTCAAAATTCTCTTTCGTCATTTGTGTCCAGTTATTCATCTTACAACGGAAATAACGTTTCTTATCGCCAAGCTTAGTAATGTATTCGATATGGTGGGTCATCATAAGCCTGTTCAATGCATTGCTGGTACCACCTTTACTCAAGTGCAGGGTTTCCATAATTTCATCAAATGTCAATTCTACTTTGTCTGCAACCAGAAAAAGTCCCCATACCCGACACTCCGCCGGTGGTAAGCCGTACTTCTCATTTAATACGCCAAATTCCTCTATGAGTTCCTTTTGCTTCTCTGTTAAGACCATTTTAAATTAATTATGTTTTCAAATTATCTTTTGCAAATATAAGGAGGTTTTTTAAGTTCACAAAATACTGAACCGTTTTTTTTTATATATTTTAGAAAGAATTTATTATGACAAAAAATTGTACTGGTATTATTTTAACCGATTGTCTTTTTTTGAAATGTTACTCGCTTTTTGAGGCCAAAAGTTTATTTAATAAAGTTTTGGGAGCACCCTAAGGTTGATTAGGGTGTCCAAAACAATACTATTATGTCAATTAAATGTATTTCGAAATTCTAAAGGCGACAAGTTCACCTTCTTCTTGAACAATTTATTGAATGATGCAGGATATTCAAACCCCAATTCGTAAGCAATCTCACTGACAGAAAGTTCAGTAGTTGATAACCTTTCTTTCGCCTTTTCAATCAGTCTATTGTGAATATGTTGCTGCGTACTTTGTCCAGTTATTACTTTAAGTAAACTGCTTAGATAATTTGGCGTAACATTTAACTGATTTGCTACCTCCGTTACACTAGGAATGCTTTTATTGATAATCTCTTCTGAATTAAAATAATCATTCAACAGTTCCTCTAATTGGCTCAAAACTTTATGGTTGGTAATTTGACGTGTTATGAATTGTCGTTCATAAAAACGATCAGTATAATTCAGCAACAATTCAATCTGAGCTACAATGATACTTTGAGTAAACTTATCAATGTTAGAACTGTACTCTCGTTGAATATTCTTAAAAATATCGACCATCATATTTTCTTCTTTTTCCGAAAGAAAAAGAGCTTCATTTACAGCATATCCAAAAAAATCATACTTTTTCATTTTTTTTGCCAATGGCGTGTTCCATAAAAAATCGGGGTGAATTAACAATAACCATCCCGAAGGATCGGCTTCTGCATTTTGATCGATCTCTATATGGATAACTTGTTGAGGAGCCACCAAAGACAAAACCCCTTCTTCAAAATCATAAGGTTGCTGACCATAATTAAATTTTTTACTTACATTACGTTTTAACCCTATAGAATAAAAATTTTGTACCCATTTGATGTTACTGTATTCCTCTGGATAATGTACAAGACTATAATCAATCAAACTGACCAATGGATGCTCAGGCTTAGGTAGATTACTAAACTCATGAAATTCATTAATAGAATTAAACTGCTGATTGATTTTCATAACGGTGATTTAAAAAAATTAAATTCAAATTTTCTACCACTCTTGATCCGTTGGTAAAATAAATAATTCGGAAACATCAACATGATTAGGAGCTTCCAAAACATAGATCATACTATCTGCAATATCGTTTGGTGAAAGGAAAGTCATTTGATTACTTAAGTTTTCCATTCCTTCTTTTAATGCGGCATCCGATATTTGATCATAAAGATTTGTTGCAACAGCTCCTGGTTGAATGCTTGTGACGCGAATATTATGCTTTTTTCCGATTTCCATTCTCATAATATCAGAAAATGCTGCAACAAAAAATTTTGTTCCACAATATACAGACAATCCTTTGAACAATTTACGTCCCGCAATAGAGGATAAATTAATAATATGTCCAGATTTTTGCTTAATCAACTCGGGCAGCACTGAAGAGGTAACATTTAAAACTCCCTTTATATTTACATCTACCATTTTCTCCCACTCATCGATTTTAAACGTATCGATATCCGACACAGGCATTATCCCTGCATTGTTAACCAAAATATCAATTGAGCCGAACTGATTTAATAATTTAGCGACTCCTTCTGTAACGCTTTCTTTGTCGGTAACGTCCATTTCGATTATGCAGGCTTCTCCACCTTGCTTTTGAATTTCTGTCAAAACAAGTTGCAATTTGTCTGTTCTTCGGGCAGCAAGGCCTAATTTTACTCCTTTCAGCGCAAGGGCTTTTGCAACACCTTCACCGATTCCACTTGATGCGCCCGTAATAAGGGCTACTTTTCCTGATAAATTCATATTTCTATTTGTTTAAATTGTTGTTTTTTTATATCCAGTTGAATAGGTTAATTCTTTAAATGCATCCAGAGCTTCTTGTAAGGATTGTATTTTCTGTTTTGCTAGGTTATAAGCATCTTCTCCCATAAAAAAATGTACCGGAGGGTTCTCTTCTTTACTCAATTGAATGATTACTTCTGCTGATTTTTCGGGATCGTTAGGCTGATTTCCATTTATTTCATTTAAATGTGCTTGTTCAATCTGTCTAGCGTTCTCATATTCTCCAATTGGAAATTCAGGTGTCTTAACAGAGTCCCCAGAGAGAAAATCTGTTCTAAAGTATCCAGGGTAAATAAGTGTTGTGTTGATCTGAAATGACTTCAATTCTTCGGCGAGAGATTCACTAAGCCCGGCAACGGCAAATTTCGTGGCGCAATAGACACCAAATCCAGGGAAATTTGCGACAAATCCTCCTATAGAAGAAATATTAAAAACATGACCTGATTGTTGTTTTCGTAGGTAAGGCGTTGAATGCCTGATTACGTTTAATAAGCCAAAGACATTGACTTCGAAGTTCTGTTTGACTTCTTTATCTGATAATTCTTCTTGCGTTCCAATCTGGCTATAGCCAGCGTTATTAACAATAACATCAATTTGACCAAAATGAGCGATTACTTTTTCAATTGAAGCTTTTACGTTTTCATCGTTAGTAATATCCATTTCCAATGGTAAAAAGGAATCGGAAAAATTTGGAATATTCTGTTTCAGAGACCTAATTGTTCTGGATGTTGCAGCTACCCGGTAGTTATTTGCTAATAATTTTTTTGCCAGTGATAATCCCAATCCTTTGGAAGCACCAGTAATGAACCATACCTTATTTGTATTCATATTTCTTTGTATTTGATTATGATACAAAGTTGGTTAGAATGAAAATGATTGAGTTTTCCAAATCTATGGTTGTATTGTCCAAATCTAAAGTCCTCTTTATAAGGAAGACCCCTTGATGGTAAAAAGCATATATTAACTCTATCATCGCTGTCTTACTGCCTGTCAAGTTGAGGTTAATAGTGGAGGAGTTATTTGATTGTTGACGTTTATTCAAATTGTAAAGCTGGCTTTCTAAATAAACCTGTATCAAATCATTGGCTATTATCTTGGCGACCTTGTAATCATGGGAGGTGCAAAAGGTTTGGTCAGACTGTAAATAATAGGTATCCAACCATAGTTTATATCATGGTTGCCCCGTATAAAAAAAATCTCATCAAGGAAGGAGTTATTGCTACGGTAATACTTATAAAAATCAAGATTGTTATCAAAGAACCTTTTGAGTTTTTTCAATTCTTTGTTAAGGTACTTTCTTATAGGCTTTGATCCATAAGGTTTTTTTGTCTCAATTTTATAAATGGCATTATAGTAAATGAGTTTTGCAACAATGGTAGGCTTTAGATCTTTGAAAAAACGGATTTCTTCATCAGTATTTTTAAATCCTCTATTTAGAACAAACTGTTTTAAATCGGACAATGTTTTGGCAATAAGTTGAATACTTCCATACGTTGTATGTGACAATCTGTATCAATTTCCAATTCTTGGATTGCTGTTTCCAACTTATATAGTGTTTCTTTATAAAATTTATCCATTAGAGTAATTTGAAATGTATATTTGGGTTAGAGAAAACCTAACTGTACAATTCGTAGGATATATCAAGTTTTAATGAAATTTTAGCCAATATCTTTATTTGGAGTATATTAAGATAGTTGAGCTTTTTCCATAATCAGTTAAGAGTGTTCTGGTAAATGTTTTATTAGAACATTTACCAGAACACTCCATTTTTCTCTATAATTGTCCCATTCATTTTATCCGTAACTTGTAGTTATGGGAATTTACTTCGCCAACTTCAATATTCTGTAAGCTCCCCTTGCTACAATTACAAATACAATAGCCCCAATAATCAAATCAGGATAACTTGAATTGAGCCAATTAACTAAAAGACCAGCAACAATAACTCCCGAATTGATAATGACATCATTTGATGTGAATATCATTGAGGCCTGCATATGCGCTTCTTTACTTTTGTTCTTTTGTAAGAGATAAAGACAAAATACGTTTGCAATCAATGCCAAAACAGAAACGATAATCATTGTTTTGAAATCGGGCATAGCTTCTATTCCGATAAAACGTCTGATCACTTCAACGAAACCTACAATAGCAAGTAAGACTTGGAAGTATCCTGCAAATCTAGCGATGTTATTTTTTAGGGTGATTGTTCCCCCCACAGCTATTAAAGCCAATGAGTAAACGGCACTGTCCGCAAGCATATCCAAGCTGTCAGCTACCAATCCCATTGACCCTGAAAAAATACCGAACAACATTTCCAGTCCAAAAAACAGGAAGTTGATAATCAACACTATCCAAAGTAATTTTCGTTGGTTGTTCCTTGTATCTGTTTGAACGACTTCATTGCTTTTTTCGGTTGAAACCAATGTCGTATTTAGGTTCAGTGTTCCCAAAGCCGAAAAAATCGGCTCTGGGTTTTCACTGTGAAAAACAGTTAGTTTCCTATTGGGAATATCAAATTCTAATGATTTTACCGTTTCAACATTTTGTAATTTCATACGGATTAATTGCTCTTCACTTGGGCAATCCATTTTGGTAATATTGAATATAGTTTTTTTCATTTCTTTAAAGCTTGAATTTTATACCTCCGTTAATTACAAATCCGTCCAATGGTGCATAAATGTCTTTAAAAACTGGATTGGTTATTGTTCCCGTATAAATACCGTCAAAGCGTGTTTGTCGGGTGTCAAGAAAGTTTTCAAAGTTGACGTACAATGAAAATCTTTCCCAAATCTTTTCAGCCATAAATCCCGTAATAAAGTAAGCTTTACCCGTAGTTCCATTGTTCAGTTTTTGAGGACTGAAATAATAGGCTTCCAGACCAACTTTCCATTTATCTTCTATTTCATACATCAGGATGGAATTAATGCGGTGCTTTGGCGTTAACGGGCTTTCTACAGTCATTCCATTTTGGTTTAATCGAGCATCTGTATAAGTGTATCCCAAAAATAATTTCAGGTCATCGTAACCAATTTTAATATTGGTTTCTGTTCCTTTGGTATGAATATAACCTGGAGAATTAACGAACTGATACAGATTTGTAGAGGGATTTTCAAGTAACAAGGGATTATCCAGATAGGTGTAAAAGAACAATTGGTTTATGCTAAATGACCAATCTTCCCCAATGTAGGTGCGGTAATTGATGTCTGCATTTGCTCCATAACTTTTTTCCAATTTATTGGTCTTGTCGTCAATAGGCATTACATTTTGATATTGTAGGCGTTCACTTTCTTCTGTAAAAATGGTTGGTGTTTTATACCCAAATCCACCTCCAATACGTGAAGTCAATCCGTTTGCAATCTTAAACAATGCCGATACTCTTGGTAAAAATACAGCTCCGTAATCTATCACGTAATCCGTTCTTAAACCTGCTTCTAATTGAAGCCAATCAGCAGCCTTAAAAGAATTTTGAACGAAAGCTCCGAATGTGTTTTGGCTGTAATCCCTCAACGGAAATGCAGTAATCTGCTTTTCTTTAAAATTGTCCGTCCAAATATTGACCCCTGCTACCCATTCCGATTTTTCTGTACTGTTGGTATAATTTGCTTCTGTAAAAGTTGCGGTTTGTGTTCCCTCAAACTGATAGTTGGGAATTGTTGTATTTCGGTTAAAATAACTCACGCTGTTTTTAATTTGAAAAGAACTTTTTTCATCAATTAAGTGGTCGAAAACAAATTGTGTGGAATAGCGTTGTGTTTTATTTTCCTCAAAATATTGGTTTGTATTATCTCCGTTTCCTTTGATGTAAAGCATATCACCTCCCAAACGGTTTTCGATAGTTGTATTGACACCGAAATTCATTTTTGTTTTATCATTGAAATAAACAAACAATTTAGGGTTCAGTACAAAACGTTCAAATTTTGGAATGGCAGAAAAACCAATTTTTGCAGGGTCGTAAGCTCCGTTTCTATTATGCGAAGCAAATATGGTTGTTCCGATTTTCTTAAACTTCTGTCCGTAAAAACCGTTGATGTCTAAACCTCCGCCTGATGTTCCGTTTAAATGAAAACGCAAATCCCTTTCTTCCGTTGGTGTCTTGGAAATCAGGTTTACCAAACCTGCTATTGCTCCACCACCATACAGCGTAGATGTAGAACCTTTGATAACTTCAACCTGCTTTAAGTCAAGCGGTGGAATTTGCAACAAACCTAATCCGCTTGAAGCACCCGAAAAAATAGGGAAGCCGTCTTTCAGGATTTGCGTATATCTTCCGTCAAGTCCTTGAATACGGATACTTGCATTGGCACTGGTAGGCGAAGTGGTTTGTACGTGAATACCTGTACTTTCCGCCAAAAGCATACGAATATCTCCTGGTTTCATATTGCCTTTTTCACCCAATTCTTCACTTCCGATAAATTCAATACGGGTAGGAATATTTTGTATGCTCCTTGTACTTCTTGTAGAAGATATAACCACTTCTTCCAATTCTTCTGAATTTTCTTTGAGTAAGATTTCAATAACGCTGGTGTCCTTTAATGGAAATCCCAGTGTATCAATACGTTCATAAAAGCCTACGTAACTAAAATGTATTTCCTGTACACCGTCAGGAACATTTACTATTATGATTTGACCGTTTTCGTTTGATGTAGCGGCAAGCGAGGTTCCTTTTATAGATGCTGTCACACCAATCAAAGGATTTTTGTTTTCACTGTTTCTAACAACAGCATTAAATGTGTTTTGTGCAAAGACACAGAGATTTAGTGTCATAAAAAATGACATAAAGAGTATTTTTTTCATTATATGAAAAATTATTAATGTTTAAAAAATAAGAATTGACGGTTTGTAGCACCGCAATTTGTTATTGTGCCGAAGACACTAAAAACATTAATTAATCTTAGGCGGTTGCCAAATGGAAGAGAGGAAGTCTGAAACAGCTGACGTAGTTATTACACTTAATTTCTTTTCAGGTTGTTGGGCAGAATTTGTCGTTAAAGCATAAAAAGAAGTAATTACAAATCCGGTACAAGTATTGCATTTAGAAAAAGGCGAGCAACATTCCATACCGCAACCGTCGCTATCTTGTTCCTGACTATTTGTTGTTTGATGTATAACGTCAAAGCATTTATCTTCCATAAAGCCTGGCAAGGTCGATAAGACCAAGACCATTAATGCTAATATGAATGATAAATGCTTCATTTTACAAATATATTAAAAACTACGTTACAACTTCTCCCTCAATTAAAATTACTCCCTATTTTTCATAAATTGACTTGTTCGTTAAAATTTCATCCGTTGTATGCGTACAGCGTTTAAAATCGCCAATAATGCAACTCCCACATCAGCAAAAACGGCTTCCCACATTGTGGCCAAACCACCTGCTCCCAGAACTAATACAATTCCTTTTACTACAAATGCCAAAGTGATATTCTGCCAAACAATTTTCTTAGTTTGCTTACCGATATTGATTGCCATCGGTATTTTACTCGGCTTATCGTCTTGAATAACTACATCGGCGGTTTCAATAGTAGCATCGCTACCCAAACCACCCATTGCAATACCAACATCACTCAAAGCCACTACTGGTGCATCGTTCACGCCATCGCCTACAAATGCTACGGTTTCGTTTTTGGATTTGATTTCTTTTACTTTATTTACTTTATCTTCAGGTAGTAAATCACCAAAGGCATTATTAATTCCTAATTTATCTGCAACAAATTTTACTACGGTGCTTTTATCTCCGCTCAACATTGTGGTTTTTACTCCTAATGCTTTTAACTTGTCAATAGTTAGCTGTGCATCTTCTTTTATACTATCTGCAATGGTAATGTAACCTGCAAATTTTCCATCGTAAGCAATGGCAATTAAGGTATAAACAATTGTGGTTGGGTCTAAATCATAATTGATGTTGAATTTATCCATCAATTTAAAATTTCCTACCAATAATTCTTTTCCATTTACATTAGCTTTCAAACCATGTCCTGCAATTTCTTCTGTATTTTCTAACTTTATCGAGCTATCAATTTCACCTACATATTGATGAATAGCGGTAGCAACTGGATGCGTACTTTGGCTCTCTAAAGCATTTACCATTTTCAGGATTTCGTTTTTATCAAATTCAGGTTTTAATACAACTTCTTGTACTTTAAAAACACCCTCCGTCATTGTACCTGTCTTATCCATTACAACGTTTTGGATATTGGCAAGTGCATCTAAAAAATTACTTCCTTTAAATAAAATCCCATTTTTTGAAGCAGCACCAATTCCACCAAAATAACCCAAAGGAATACTAATGACCAAGGCACAAGGACAAGAAATAACCAAAAATACCAACGCTCTGTACAACCATTGACTAAATACGTAATCGCCTACAAAAAAATAAGGAACTATAGTAATTAGCACTGCCAACAACACAACAATCGGTGTGTAGATTTTTGCAAATTTGCGGATGAATAATTCTGTTGGTGCTTTTTGTGCGGTGGCATTTTGTACCAATTCTAAAATTTTGCTTAGCTTGCTATCAGTATAAGCCGTTGTTACTTTTACCTGTGCAACGGTATTTAGATTTATCATTCCTGCCAATACGGTTTCGCCTTTGGTTTTGGTATCAGGCTTGCTTTCTCCTGTAAGTGCAGCGGTGTTGAATGATGCAGTTTCGGATAATAATTCGCCATCTAAGCCTAATTTTTCTCCGGGTTTTAATTGGATAATATTGCCAATGTTTACACTTTCTGCCTTTACTGTTTTTGCTTGATTGTTTTCTAAAACAGTTACTTCATCGGGACGTTGGTCGAGCAAGGTTTTAATATTTGCCTTAGCTCTTGTTACTGCCAATGTTTGGAATACTTCGCCAACGGCATAAAACAACATTACGGCAACACCTTCCGGATATTCACCAATGGCAAAAGCTCCGATGGTGGCAATGCTCATCAATAAAAATTCTGAAAACACATCGCCTTTTCTGATGCTTTCAAATGCTTCTTTAATTACGGGCAATCCAACAGGTGTATACGCTACCACATACCAAACAATTCTTATCCAATCAGTAAACCAAGATTGAGAAAGCCAATTATCGAAAGTAATGGCAATCATCAATAATACAAAACTGACGATAGCAGGTAAAAACATTTGAAAGGTAGATTTATCGGTACGTCCGTGATTATGAACGTCATCGCCGGTATTTTCGTGGTTGTGTCCATCGGCATCGGTATATATTTTTTCCTCTTGAGGTGTACAACAAAGCTGTTTACCTTGTTGATCGTACTTATGTTTGTGTTCCATTATAGTAATCTTTTAGTAGTTTGTTTATAGGATAAATATTCTTGTCCATGCTGTTTCTCTAAAAATTCTTCTTCCAATCTTATCTGAATTTGGATAACGATATAAGTGGATAGCATCACGAAAAATGTAAGCGCATTGGGCAGTATGAAAAATATTCCTGTAACGCTGATTGTCATTCCTAAAAAAATCGGATTTCTGCTATAAGAGAATAAGCCTTTTGTTATTAATTCGGTTTTAATATTTTCGTCTATACCAATACGCCAACTGTTGCTCATTTGATATTGAGCAACCGAAATCCAGAGTAGTGAAAGATGTATCAGCGTTAATCCAATTATCAAAAAAACGTTTTTCATTAGATAAGAAATGGGTACTAAATACTTATATGCTTTATCGCTGAATGAATAAATGAATACCGCTATAAAAAGCAAGGCTATCAATACTTTCATTACAAAACCGATGTAATCGTGTGCGTTATCCGATTTGCCGAAGGTTATAGGATTGATGCCTGTTTGCTTAAAGGTGCGGTATGACGGTAGCACAAAAGCTACCATCATATACAGCACCAAATACAAAGGCAAATAAAAATTTAGCCAAATCATAGTTTCTTTTTTTAGTGTTCGTGACCACCAGTATTGCTCAATTTCGCATTTACAAAAAATGCACCTTTTACAACGACATGTGTCCCTTCGGAAATTTCATTAACGGGTGTAATAGCCGTATAACCTAATTCCGTAGCACCTTTCATCACTTCTATCTTTTCAAAACGTGTGCCTTTTTCCGAACTGTGGTCGTGACTTTCGTCTTCTATATGGTCATGTGGTTCTTCTTCCTGTTCTTTGACCAAAAAGATATAATACTTACCATCGGCACTGACAATTGCATCATTTGGCACAGATGGATTTAAAGCGCCATCCAGATTTACTATACCTGTTATATTCATCCCGTCTATAAGTCCTGTTTTATCCCCAATAACCTTACTGTGCACAGCAATAGTCTTGCTATTACTATTAAATGAAGAACCTATATTATATACTTCTGCAGTATATCTTTTGTTCGGGCTGTTTGTTACAATAAAGTCTATTTTCTGACCAACTTTGATTAAAGGAATGTCTTTTTCAAATACCTGTAAATCTAAATGCAAAGCACTGTTTTCTACCAATTCTGCAATAGGCGAAGAGACATCTACATAACTTCCAATCTTGGCAAAAACGTTACTAACTATTCCATTTATGGGACTTGTAACTATCAATGATGATTTAAGGGTGGAATTTGATAAGGAAGCCGGATTGATACCCATCATCTGTATTTGCTGTTGCAATGATGCTTTTCGGGTTCTTAAAGTATTCAATTCGGTTGTCGCACTTTGCAGATTCTTCTTTGCACCTACATTCCCCTCGTTCAGGTCTCTTTGTCTTGTGAGTTCTTGTTCTGCGAATACTATTCCGCTATTGATCGTTAGATATTCCTCCTGTAGTTGTATAAATTGCGGATTAGAAATAGTAGCAATCGCTTGTCCTTTCTTTACATAATCTCCTATTTCTATATTAAGCGTTTCTATTATTCCCCCGAACAGGGACGTCGCATTAGCCTTGTTGGTATTAGGAACTCTTAAGAAGCCGTTGGCTTTCATCGTGGCAGATAATTGTTTCTGTTCAATTGAGCCGATTTCAATACCTACTGTTTTTATTTGCTCATCGGTAAGTGTGACCGCATTTTCTTCTTCGTGTTCATCTGATGATGTTTCCGATGGTGTATCGTGATTATGTCCATCTCCTTCTTTATGATTGTTTGTACAGGCATAAAAAGAAATTAAAGCTCCAGCGATTAAAACGCCAAAAAATAACTTATTTATATTACGTTTCATAGAATATCTTATTTGCTAATTAGTGAATTGATAAGTGTTACAGTTTCATTGATCTGCTGTATGCTCTTTAAATAATTAAGTTGGATATCGGCTGTTGTTTGCAAAGCAAAAAGATATTCAACATATGATATTTCGCCAGTGCCATATCCGAGCTTCGCCGCTTGGATGATTTCATCAGCATTTGGAAGTGCCTGCTGCTTGAAATAGTTAAACTGTGTTAAATACTGCTCATATTGATTTACAGCATTTGTCAATTCTGTTTTTAACTGTTGTTCTTGCCATTTTGCATTCAATTCCAATGATTGTTTTTGATAATCAAGAGAACGTATTTTCGCTTTGGTAGCTCCAAAAGTTAACGGGATAGAGATACCTACATCAAAAAAACTAAACCTTTGGTCTCTTCCGTAAAACTGCTCTACGCCATTCCTACTATGCATTCCTATTAACGAGACATTATTATATCCTATGGTAAAATCTGGCAGTCCATTTGCTCGTTCTACTTTTTTACTTTGTTCAGCAATTTTGGCATCCTGATATAACATTTGAATGCGAGGATGATTTTCAATGGCAGAACTGTCAATAAAAGAACTCAAAAGCAACGGGTCATATTCCGGTTTAGTTTCAATAACAAAATCATCCTGTATCTGCATTAAGGTTTTAAGATATTTATAGGCATTTTGTCTGAAAGTCTCATTTTGTTGGAATAACAAGTTTATTTCGCCTTTCTTGGTAACTGCCGTATTTACATCAAGTTTGCCTATATCTCCGGTTTTATATCGTAATTCTGCAACTCTGATAAAATCTGCGTAAATACTATCTAAGTAATTCAAGACCGAAGCATTATGCTCTAAATATTCCAACTGATAATAATAGTTTCTGACCTGTCTTTTCAGCTCGTTTTCTGTGAATGCTTTTATCCACTGCTGACCTATAATCCGTTCTTTGAGCAAATTTTTCTTTGCACCAAAGAGTGTAGGAAAAGGTATATTCTGGGAAATCTGAATGCCATCATTATATTCAAAACCATCATTATTTCCGTACTGGAAGTTTAAATCTGTTTTGGGTAATTCAAAAGCTGTTTTACTTAGGCTTTGAACTGATTTAATTTCCATATTTTTTGCCTGTATTTCAGTGTTGTTCTGTAAAGCAATTTCAATAGCCTGATTTACATCTATGGTTTGAGCATTACTGTTTTGAGAAAAACCTAAGAAAACCAACAGCAATAATACTGGAGTTACAGTTTTAAATTTGCTATTTCTCGGCGGTTTATTGCTTTTCATAAATAGAAGGTATAATAGAGGTAGTACAAACAGCGTTAATGCCGTTGCTGTAATTAACCCGCCAATAACCACGGTTGCCAAAGGTTTCTGAACTTCTGCACCTGCACTGGTACTCAACGCCATAGGTAAAAATCCCAAACTTGCTACTGCTGCTGTCATTAATACAGGTCTTAACCTTGTTTTAGTTCCCTCAATAATTCTCGGTATAATCTCATTCCAACCCTCTTTTTCTAACCTGTTAAAGGTTGAAATCAATACTATTCCATTTAAAACGGCTACACCAAATAATGCGATAAATCCAACGCCTGCCGATATACTGAAAGGCATATCCCGTATTAACAACGCAAACACACCTCCGATGGCACTCATCGGAATTGCTGTATATACTAAAATGGCTTCTTTCAGAGAATGGAAAGTGAAATACAATAGAATGAAAATTAAAAGCAATGCGATAGGAACAGCAATCAATAATCTGTCGGTCGCCTTTTGAAGATTTTCAAACTGACCACCATAGGTAAAATAATAACCTGTCGGTAGCTTAACCTGCTCAGCCAATTTGTCCTGAATTTCATTGACTATACTTGCTACATCTCTTCCCTGGACATTAAATCCTACATATATTCTGCGTTTACCTCCTTCACGGCTGATTTGCGCCGGGCCCAATTTATAGTCAATCTCGGCAATCTGCGAAAGCGGTATCTGGTCTCCGTTTGGAATCGGAATAAAAAGATTATTCACATCTTCGATCGAAGCTCTATGAGCTTCATCCAATCGTACCACTAAATCAAACTTGCGCTCATTTTCATAAACTACACCTGCTGCTTTCCCTGCGAACGCTGTACTGACAATATCATTTACTTGCTCTATGTTCAATCCATAATTAGCGATCCGTGTACGGTCATATTCGATATTGATTTGCGGAAGCCCTGCTACCCGTTCTACTTGTGGGACTGTTACTCCTTCCACTGATTGTATGATATTATTAACCTTATTCGCATAAATTTGTAGAGAGTCCATATCTTCTCCAAAGATTTTCACAGCTACATCCTGCCTGATACCTGTCATCAGCTCATTGAAACGCATCTGTATAGGCTGATTGGCTTCAAAGAATACACCGGGAATACTTTCCAGTTTCTCCATCATTTCGTTTGAAAGCTCGTCATATGATTTTTTAGTTTTCCACTCTTTTTGAGGTTTCAGGATAATCATTAAGTCAGTAGCTTCGGGCGGCATAGGGTCTGTTGGCACTTCAGCTGCTCCGGTTTTACCGACTACCATTTTTACTTCATCAAATTCCTTAATAATCCTTGATGCCTGCATTGAAGTTTCAAGACTTTGACTCAATGAAGTCCCTTGCGGTAAGATACAGTGAAAAGCAAAATCTCCTTCTCCTAATTTCGGCAAAAATTCTCCTCCCATATTTGAAAAGATGAAAATACTGATTGCAAAAATTCCTACCGAAACGGCAACAACTATATGTTTTATTCTTATCGCTTTCTCCAATAAAGGTTGATATATACCTTGCAAAAAGCCTATCATTTTATCGGAGAAATTCTTCTTGGTGATTGGTTTTTTGGATAAACACAATGCACTCATCATCGGGATATAGGTAAATGACAGGATTAATGCACCCAAAATCGCAAAACTAACCGTTTGAGCCATTGGGCTGAACATTTTTCCTTCTATACCGACCAAGGCTAATATAGGGATATAGACGATGAGGATAATAATTTCTCCAAAAGCAGCACTTGTACGGATTTTCCTTGCCGATTCATAAACTTCCTCATCCATTTCATTTTGGGTAAGTTTCAGCTTCGATTTTCGTAAGCCTAAGTGATGCAAAGTAGCTTCAACCACAATCAAAGAACCATCCACTATCAATCCAAAATCAATAGCTCCCAAACTCATCAAATTAGCACTCACGCCAAACAGCCTCATCATCCCCAATGCAAAAAGCATTGATAATGGTATAGCTGATGCTACTATCAAACCTGCGCGAAAATTTCCTAAAAAGAGAATTAGTACAAAAATTACAATCAGCGCACCTTCAATGAGGTTTTTTTGAATTGTACTAATTGCCCTATCAACCAAATCCATTCTATCTAAATAGGGTTCTATTATGACATCATCAGGCAGGGATTGTTGGATAACAGGTAGTTTTTCCTTGATATTTCTTACAACGTCAGAAGTATTTTCTCCTTTTAGCATCATTACAATACCACCTACGGCATCTACTACGCCGTTATAGGTCATCGCGCCGTATCGGGTAGCGTGACCAAACTTTACTTTGGCTATATCTTTGATAAATACTGGAATACCGTTCGTGTTTTTTACAACGATATTTCCTACATCTTCAAGCGAAGTGACCAAACCTACTCCCCGAATAAAATAAGCATTCGGCTTCTTATCGATATAGGCACCTCCGGTATTTTGATTATTGGATTCCAGTGCCGTGAAAATTTCAGAGATACTGACATCCATTGCTTTAATCCTGTTCGGATCAACAGAAACCTCATATTGTTTAAGCAAACCACCGAAACTATTGACTTCGGCAATTCCCGGTGTACCGTATAGTTGGCGGGCAACAATCCAATCCTGCATTGTCCGCAAATCCATTGCGGAATATTTATCCTCACTGCCTTCTTTCGGGTGAAGAATATATTGGTACACTTCCCCAAGACCAGTACTCACTGGTGATAGCTCAGGAGTACCAACTCCTTCCGGTATTTGCTCTTCTGCCTCTTTAAGCTTTTCGTTGACTAACTGTCTGGCAAAATAGATATCTACTTCGTCTTTAAAAACAACTGTTACAACGGAGAGTCCAAATCTTGAAATACTTCTTATTTCTTCTACATTGGGAAGATTGACGATGCTTTGCTCAACGGGGAAAGTAACTAATTGTTCTACTTCCTGTCCGGCTAATGTAGGAGATAGGGTAATAATCTGAACCTGATTGTTTGTTATATCAGGCTGGGCATCAATGGGGATTTTGGTGGCACTCCATACCCCCCAAATGATAAGTAATAAGGTCATCAATCCAATAATGAACTTATTCTTTATGGAGAATTTTATAATATTATCTAACACGTGTATCTGTTTAATTTTTTATAAATAAATTATTGCCTCTTGTCATAAGAAGCCAACAGATAATCAAATAACTATTGGATGAAGTGGATAATGCCTGTAATTATTTCTATAAACAAACATTCATAGAAAACACATAACACGAACACGCTAACAGTACCATAAAGCCAATAAAAGGCATACAATTACTGAGGCTTGCAACAAACCATCAATAGCATTAAGAAAATCTGAAAAAATTAAACAGTAAATTTGGGAGGATGCCAAATACTTCCTGAGTAGAAGGAAATTAAAGTAAAATCACGAAGTGTAATTTTTTTAACAACAAGAGTGGGTTTAGGTTGCTTGATTTCAAAAGGTTTGAAATGGTAAGTAGCAATACTTATACTACAACAATTGCAATAACAAAAAGGACCGCAATTGTCATCGCTATCTTGGTTGTGGTCGTGAGATTGAACGGTTTCAATTTCAGGAATGGTATCTTCACACTGATTGCTTCCATCGCTACAAGGCAATGAAAAAAGTACCATCAGGTAAAAAGTCCATATTGTGATTATCCATCTCATTTATAGTGCAAATATAGAAAAATAAACTTTGCAATCGGATTGCAAAGTTTCATAGTATTTTAGTTGCATCTGTCACACCGTCCTTTGAGTACCAAATTGATGCCTTCTAATTTAAAATTTAGTGGAATATTGATGTTTGGAATTTCGGTATCGGTAAGACAAAAAGTTCGCTGGCACTGGGAGCAATGAAAATGCGTATGCTGTTCTGAAGGTTTGCAACTGCACCCAGATTGGCAAAGTGCATATTTCGCAACTCCTGTTCCGTCGTCAATAGTATGGATAAGTTTGTGCTCTAAAAAAGTTTTCAGCGTTCTGAATAACGTAACATTATCTGCATTTTCAAACTGTTCTGCTAATTCCTTATGACTGATGGCATATTGCTGTTTCAACAATTTTTCTACTACCAACAAACGCATTGCTGTGGGTTTAATATTTCTTTGTTGTAAAATATTTTCTTCATTTTTCATAATGATCAATTTCTATTACCATTTACTCCAAAATCGAGAGGCTATGTTAAAATGGGTGTTCAAACTAACGGTTTTGCTATTTAATCTACAATATAATTCTTATTATATACACTGTTTACTAATAATTCAGTGCGAGCCCCACTTCAAAACCCATATCGCTATCGTCATATTTATTACCTATTCATATTAAGCAGAATAGCCAAATTTACGATTTAAATTAAAGCATAAATATTATGTTGAATATTGTTTTTTATTCCTGCACCAAATGTTGTAAATCAGGATCATTTTTAATGCGTTCCAATTCCATTTCAATAATTTGGATAATATCTTGTTTAATCCGTTTATAATTGTTTTCAATTTCTTGTTTCATATTATCTTCGCCATGTTCATCAACAAAGGATAAAATCTCTGGTATCTTTTGATAAGCTCTGGTTTCATCTGCTACTTTGTCGTTATCAACCACTATTTCAGCGTGGAATATTTTTTGTTCGATACGTTCATCGAAGTTATCGGAAACAGCACCTACAAAAAGACCTTGTGTGAGTGTAGAAATTTTAGAAGCTGGAATCAAGCTGTCCAATTGGGTGGAAATAGAAGTTGACGTATCATTTCTGTTGATTGATATACTCTGACGTTTCTGTAATACTTTGCCAAAACGTTCCGATAGACTTTTTGCTGTTTCGCCAACAACCTGACCACTAAATATATTACCAACGGTATTCTGTATTACCTTGCTTTCTTTATCGCCATAATCTCTGATTAACTGCGAATAATCCTGAAAGCCCAAACAAACTGCTACTTTATTACTACGTGCTGTAGCAATCAAATTGTCTAATCCACTGAAATATATTGTAGGTAACTCATCAATAATAACGGAACTCTTTAATTGCCCTTTCTTATTGATGAGCTTTACAATTCTGGAATTGTATAATCCCAAAGCTGCGGAGTAGATATTTTGGCGGTCGGGGTTATTACCTACACAAAGAATTTTAGGTTCTTTTGGGTTATTGATGTCCAATGAAAAATCATCTCCTGTCATTACCCAATACAATTGTGGGGAAATCATTCGTGATAAAGGAATTTTAGCCGAAGCAATTTGTCCCTGCAACTGATCTTGTGCACCACCTTGCCAGGCATCCATAAAGGGTGATAAATAGTTTTCTAAATCGGGATAAGAAGTCATGATGGTAAATAGATCCGAATACTTTTTGTTCAGCAATTCTATAGCGTGTGGAAATGTACAATACTTGCCATTTTCATAGATTTTCAGATACCATATAATGGCAGCTAACAGAATAATTGGAGATTCTACAAAGAAATCGCCTTGCTTCTGAATCCAGCTTCTATTTAGATTCAGCATTATGGTATAGGCTGCTTCGTAAGCATCAGAAATGTCAGTCATGAAATCGGGATTTAGCGGATTGCAACGATGGCTCTTACGTGGGTCGTCAAAATTGATGACGTAGAACTTCGGTTTAACGTCGTACTTGTCCTGATATTTCAATAAATGATTATAAGCAATAGTCGATAGGTCGTCGAACTTAAAATCGTAAATGTACATACTGAATCCTTTTTCTATATGCTGCTTGATATAGTTGTTTATGACGGCATAAGATTTTCCGGAACCTGGAGTTCCCAAAACAATCGTTGCTCTAAAGGGGTTTACAATATTGATCCAGCCATTGTGTTCCTTTTTATTATACCAAAATTTAGTCGGCAGGTTTACGGAATATTCATTTTCCATCAATTTGGTTTCCTGCATAAAGCTTTCATTCTCCATATTGAAAACATCATCCATAAGATTATTTTTCAGTAGTCTACTTATCCAAACACCAGCCATCATCAAGGCAATATAACCTAAGCCGATAGTCAGTATATAAAAGAATGTGCCTATGATCGGCGACAACTTTAACAGTGGCGTGTTCAGGAAGAACAGTGCAAATCCAACTCCTAAAGCCGCATAAATTTTCGACCAGGTTATCTTCTCATTCTTCACGCCTTTCGTACCCAGACAGCTTAAAGCCAGCAATACTGTGGCAAATACTTTAGTGTAAAGGGTATGTGAAAATAGTCCTGCTGTTCGTTGGAAATTTCCTAATATTTTATTGATCATTTCTAATGTCCAGCCACGTTCCATAAAGAAACCATAACAAAACCAATAAAGGTGCATCAGTACCAAAAGAATACTGACTGCCCGCATAAAAGCCATAATCTTGGCAAGTCCTCGTAAATCATCTTCTCCCTGCATTATTTTAATTTTAATGTTCGGGCGTGAATTTAAAGACTGTAAAGACTGGCTTTGGAAAAGTGGTAGTCGATGGCGGTGAAAGGAAGCGTTTGGCAGTGTTTGAAGAAATACTAAATAAAAAAGCCTCGCAATTTTAATGTGAGGCTTAAGTTATCTTTAAAGAACTTTGTTTGCAGACAGAAATTCTTCTGTACTTTTTATTTCAGCATAGAAAAATTCTAAAGCGGATAGAAAGGCGTGATGAACATCATCAGCTTTTATTGTTTTCCCGTTAATCTCCAAATCCCTTGAAGCACAGGCATCGCCGATTACCGTACATTTGTATTCAAAATCAAATGCGGCTCTTGTGGTAGCATCAACACACATATGGGTCATCATTCCTGTGATTACCACTTCGGTTACTTCATTTTCCTTTAAATAATCTAAAAGACCTGTTCCTCTGAAACTGTTTGGATAGCTCTTTTGAAATATTTTTTCTCCATTAAGTGGTTTCACATTTTCGTGGATTTCAACACCATTTGTCCCCAAAGCCATAAATGGTGCACCATTTGGGTTTACGTGTTGAATGTGTGCAATCGGTAAGTTCTTTGCTCTAAAGTATTCGAGAACTTTACTTGCCTTAATACTTGCTTCTTCTGGATTGACTAACGGTAAAGCTCCATTTTCAAAATAATCATTTTGAATATCAATAACGATTAATGCTTGTTTGCTCATAAGATTTATACATTTTTAAGTTATAATACAAAATTACTCTGAGGCTCAAAAAAAGATGCTACCAAAAGAACATTAAGAGATACCATTTTGATAATCTGCTAAAAATTCTCCTGTGGTCATTTCTGTCTGGGTTTTGAAAAATCGCATCAAATGGTTGGGCTCGGAAAAATGAAGTTGATAAGCAATTTCTGCAACGGTTAATTCAGTGTGAACAAGGTAATCCTTGATTTCTATAAGTAATCGTTGTTTCAAAAGATCGGTAGCGGTAACATTAAATTGTTCCTTTACAGCTTTGTTTAATGAAATGCGACTGCTACCCAAAAGCTCCGCGTATTCATTGACACGTTGCTTTTCCTTAATGTATATTTCAATTAGCTTTTTGAACAAGAAAGCATAATTGTGATCGTTTTTTTGTAAAGGTAAATTATGCTTCTCGGCATATTCTCTGTTAAGTTTTCGCAAAAGATAATAGATAAGCGAACGAATGATATGTACGCTATCTGCTTTGGTCTTTAGCAACTCTAATTTGATTTCTGACAACAATACACAATATCGGTCGATGCTTTCTTTCCCAACCTGCATATTCAAAGGAAATTCTAACTGATAGAAATACAACAAACGATAAGTAAATAATTTGTCGGAGAAAAAATCATTCAAAAATTCCTCCTGAAAAACTAAAGAGGTAAACTCTAAATTATTGGGATTAAGGAATAATTGTCGTTTCTGAAAAGACGAAATGAATACGATACTATTGTCATTAATTTCAATTTTTTGATGATTTAATATAAGGTGTCCATTGCCTTTCTTAAAAAAAATTATTTCAAAAAAATCAGTGTTGTATGTATCCCTACTCAAATAATTCTGTATGACCTCATCGGTATTTAGTACATTGAGTAGGAAATCTACACCACATTCAGTTTTATTAAATTTTAGTACTTTCAATGTTTGAAATTTTTTAAAACAAAGATACACATATATATATCTAAGTATTTTCTGTTCGACTTTAATAGTATTTATTGCTGACCTCTTGTGCGTTTCCTTTTCTTCTTCATTTTATTGGCAAAATCTTGTTCCTCGTAATCTTCACCCTGTGCTTCAGGTAGTAAACCTCCCAATGATTCAATCAGTCCATCTTCGTGTTTATCTGTATTTAAAAAGTCGAACAAATGATGAGGTTTTTCCGCAGGTAAATCCTCTATGTCGTTTAGCGATGCAACTTTTTGTTCAGGTTGATGGGGTTCCTTAAATTCGGGTTTGATGTTATTATTCCAATAATCATTAAAGATATTGGCTGAAAATTCTTTACCCAAACGGGAACCATTCCAAACTGTTTTGGAATTATGATCAATAAACGTGATGCCATAAATACGTGCGGTATCATTTCTACGAACTATTACATTAATTCCTTGTTCAGCTAATTGCTTTTTAAAACCCAATTCATCCGAAGCTGATTTTAAAGCGATATTAATGGCTGATTTTAAAGTCTGTTTAGTTGGGTGGTCTTTTAAAGCAGTTTTACTTTTTTCATAATGTAATTCCAAGGCTGGAAGTCCTGCACTTTTCCCGAACAAAGAAGCCTTAAACGGATGTCCGACTCTTTCTCCTTTTTCATTTAAGGGAATGTACAACAAGCCTTGTTTCTGTTTCCCCTGTAATTCTCCCTCCACTTTTTCCGTGGTAATATTAAACAAGGTAAGCAAGGCATTATATTCTCCCAACGTTTGAAATTTATAATTATTCTGTAAGTGACGGACAACCGAAGCTATCTGACTTTTTACATCTCCTACTTGATAATTTACTGGCTGGAATATTTTATCATTCTGTTTATGCTCTTTCTCCGTAGCTGGTATCAGTCCGTGCTTTCTTTCTAGTTCACGGCACACATTCATAGACCGTCTTTTCTCAAACTTATCCGAAATCTTTTTCCCCTCTTCATCCACACAAACCGATACAATATGAATATGCGTACGGTCAATATCGGTATGTTTGAAAACCACAAAAGGCTGTTCGCCGTAACCCATTTCACGCATATATTCTTCTGCCATTTCTCTAAATTTGTCATCGTTTACCTTATCTTTTGGGTCGGGATTGAGCGAAATATGTAAGGTATGCTTTTCGGTATTTCGATTTGCGATGAGATAAGGTTCAAAAGATTGGGCTAATTGTGCTACGGAATAATGTCCGTTAGCAGTTTCAATCATATTATTGGCGAACAAAATTTCTCCATGTTCATTTTCTACTTTGAGCTGATTGTATGCCAATGCCCCGTATAGATTTCCGCTTCTCCCAATTTTTGCTATCATTTCTCAGGTTGTTGTTTCAGATATTTTGCTTCAAATTCTTCCGTAATCTGTATGATTTTTTGACATAATACCACCATTTCAACCGTCTGTTTTTCCAATTTGTAGAGATATGAAGATGCTTTTTTTTCTGAAAAATTCTTGTATAATAGCTTCACTATTTGATTATAATTCACCCCAACTGAACGGAACTGGCTATGAAAAGAGGTCAAACGCATATAAAAATCAACCGTTCCTTTGTCAATTTGAATGGTCTTAACTGTCTTTTCAAAGATACAAGATGTTATAAAATGTGCTTTTACCAACATCCCTGATTGGTCAAATAGGGTAAGAAATCGGGTGTGTTCTTCCTCATTAAAGGAAATTGAATACCGAATGTTCGCCGGATCAATTTTCGGTCGGCGACCTGTCTTTTTCAATTGCTTTTTGTTGTTCTCGTTCATCACTAATCCATTTTAAATTCACACAAAGCCTCGACTTCGGAGCGGTTTTTTTCGCCCCCGGCAGGGCAAGTTGTTTTGAGCATCGGAAATCGTTTCGAGATGCTCAAAACACAACTTGCCGTGTTCTGGTGAACACAAAAACCCGCCCTTCGGGACGGATTAAATGTAGCAGGGAAAAACGGCTTAATGCCGTTCTGTTTTATGTTCCTTTTGTTAAGATGCTTTTGCATAAATCTGTTAATAAAAATCATTTTACAAAGTAAAGATCTGTTTGTAAGAGTATTGCAATTCAATACCCAGACAAACTCTGCCTTTGAATGCCAAAGACTGCCAAGCCCATACAATTGAATAAAAATGATTAGTTCTTTGTCTTTGAATGTCGGCAGGAAGACACGCAACCCGTGTTGGCGGATGAACGGATTGAACACATTCAAGATTGCAGATAACCCGGCTTTCCTGATTGCAGGAGTGCAAGAATATTGGAAAGCGTGACAGCTTGCTATCAAAACATCTTGCTTTCTTGATTGACGGAACACAAGAAAGACCGTAATCCTGCCTGATAAAATACAGGAATGAATGCAGTACTGATGTATTGCAAAAAAACTGGCAGGCAGAAATTCAGGCAGGCGAATCTGATGGCTATCCTGAAAGAAATATAGACCGCAATCAGCATAGCCTGCTTGATGGTCTCCAAGACGGTAGTCAGGAATATGTAAACTTTAAATTTTTAAAATATGAACACAAAAAAGAAACCTCTATTTATCGCCTTTTCGTCTCAAAAAGGCGGTGTTGGCAAAAGTACATTTACAACGCTTGTTGCAAGTACAATGCACTATCGGTTAGGTTACAACGTAGCCGTATTTGATGCGGATTTTCCACAGCACAGCCTTATGAAAATGAAGACAAGGGATTTAGCAATGGTAATGGAAAATGAAGCTTTGAAAAAGCTGGCGTACAAACAATTTACCACAATCAACAAAAAAGCATATCCGATTATACAGCATAAAGCGGATAGCGTATTGGAAGCGGCTCAAGAATTTGTAAATACTTCTTCCGTTCCGGTTGATGTGGTATTCTTTGACCTACCAGGAACAGTGAATACGCCAGGTATCCTAAAAGCATTGGCAGGAATGAACCACATTTTTACGCCCATCACAGCAGACCGTTTAGTCATGGAAAGTACACTCATTTTCACACAGCTTTTACAGGATGTGATTATGAAAAAAGGAGAAACTTCCATAGAAACTATTAACCTCTTTTGGAACCAAGTGGATGGCAGAGAAAGTACGCCTTTATATGGCGTATATAATCAACTCATTGAACAATTAGGGCTAAGCTTGATGCAAAGCCAAATCAAGAACAGCACCCGTTTTCGTAAAGAAAGTGAAGTGGACAGCAAAACCGTTTTTCGTTCTACCGTAATGCCTCCCGATGAACGCTTGATGAAGGCTTGCAACTTAAACTTATTTATGAACGAACTTTTAAAAATCATTCAATTATAGTCTTATGGAAAAAGGTAATAAAAGGAAAGCCACTCCGGACATTAATGAGGAGCTAATGATGAATTTGATGGTTGATGGTGTAAAAAAGGAAGGAATACAGCTTCCGCCTGAACCAATCGAAGAACCAGAAAAAGAAGATGTAAAACAGAAAGAAATGCTACAGAACAAACCTGTACAAAAGGAAAAGAACCGAGCAAAGAAAAGTCTTGACGGAAGTTATGGTGACCATTTTTTGAAAACTCATTCAATGATGAAGCGTGGTGATAAAAGTATTTATATCCGACAAGAATATCATGAACGATTATCTCGGATTATACAGGTTATAGGAAAGGATCAAATACCGCTATATGCTTATCTTGACAATATTCTGGAACATCATTTTGAACTGTTTGAAAAAGCAATTACAGATGATTTTAATGAGAAGTTTAAACCCATTTTTTAAGTATTTGATTATGGAAACAGTAATTGTGATATGCCTGCTAATTGTAATTGCCCTGCTGTTGCAGGACAAAATTGTTATTAAAAAAAGATCGGAGAAAAAGCCTATGCAAGAAAAAGTCAATCCAAACCTGCCCGATATTATGGGGCAACCTAGACCTAAGAGAAGCCTTTCGGTGCCAAACAATGCCAGCGAAAGCCAAGTTGAAGAACCGGAAATAAATCCTGATAATTTAGACATTGAATACGACGAAAACGTAGGTATTCAAATTCCGCAGGAAGAGCTGGACGAAGTTTTCAGTAATATGCCTGATTTTGGGGAAGAGGAGGAAGAATGGAATAGGTACGGAATATCCGGTGGCGATAATGGTTTTGCCCAAGGGGTTACCTTTGAAGAACTAAGCTCCGTGGGGATGTTGCTCCAGCAAGAAAAACTGGAGTCATCTCAAAAGGAAACAGCGATAGCAATTGTTCAGAAAATACAGGGAACCGAATTATTTAGTCTGCTGGAAAATTCTATAGCGGGCACGTCCGGTAAAATTGCCAAGCTATTGGATAGCTCACTTTCAACTGAAACAGAAACTAGTTCTTCCACTTTGCGGAACAATGATTTGAATGATTTTGATATTGGGGAGTTTGTATAAACTCCCCAATATCCTTTTTTTAATAGTCTTATAGTTTTCTAATTACTTTATGAAGATTATCTAACCGAATAAGTTTATATTTATCACTTTCTAAGTCTTCTATAAGCAGATCCAAATCAATCATTTCATCATCATTCAACTGCTTATCAATCGAAGTGAAAATTATTGTCTGTCTTTCTCCGATTTCTGAACAAGTTTTAAATAAAGCTTTTAAACTATTTAAATTAGTTCTGTGTTGCCCTGGTTCATCAAACATAATAATACCAGGATGGTTAATTCCATTCTGTAATAAAGCTAAAGAATAAGCCCAAACATTACGTACAAAATCAGAAGCAGAAGAGTTTATTCTTATGGATTGAGGGATGTTATCATTTCTGTGATTTTTATAGACAGGGAAGTATTTGAACGGCTCTTTCCTATTAATAGATATCTGATATTTTTCATTACTGTCATACCCAAATCCGAAAAGGAAATACTTATATTTTGTTTCAAAACTAACCAGCTTATTCTCATCCTCTTGTTCAGACTTCCCTAAAGTACCCATCTTAATATCGTTATTATGGTACTTATTAGCCAGTTCTACTAATTCTGCTTTTAAAGCTGAAATAGAGTTTTTAAGATCATCTAATTTTTCAATCTCTCTTTCAAGCTGGAGCTTTCTTACAATTTCTGATTCAGAGAAGGCTCTATCATCGGAAATCAAATCTTTTGAAATTGATTTAATTAATATTTCTTTTTGGCGTAAGTTGTTCTTAAAATAGGTAAGAAGTACTTCCTTTTCACTAATTGTTTCAATTAAACTATTAATCGAGGTTTGTATTATCTTTTTTTGACTTCGCAAAAAGTTAGTATTCTCATCAAGTGTAAGTTGTGGTATACTTATATTTCTTGTATTAATCAGGTTTGTTGATACTGGTTGCGTACAGGTTGGACATTGATTTGCTCCATGCTCATTAATAATATTTTCACTAAAAACTTTTTGTAGATTTATATGATCTTTAATCTCAACATCTACAATACTTAATTGATTTTTTAAGTTGAAATCCTGTTGTTTATCAATACGTAGTTTACCTTCAAATTTTTCAATATACTCTTTCAGTTCAAAATACTCTTGCTTTTGTTTATTGAATTCTAAAACGGTTTGTTCACGGTTTTCTTTTATAGTAGAAATGGGTCTATTTTCTAATTCTTTGACCATTTCTGTTTTTTCCGTCATAAAATGATTGAAAGTAACTTTCTCATTTTCAGAGGTAGAGAAAACAACATTTATTTTTTCAATCTCCGATTTGTCTGTGGTCAATTCTTCTGGAACATTTACAATTGTCGAACTTGTTTGCTTTTCTAAATAAGAAAAAGCCTTTATTTTCCTTTTCCAGTCATCGGTTATTAGATTTTTTTCCTTATTAAGGACATCTTTTTCTGTTGAAAGTCGAATTTCATTTAGTCCTAATAAAAATTCAACTATTTTTTCTTTTGCCTTAGTAATACCGAAAAAAGGCATTGTAGCAAAAAAGTCAGACCAACCTTTTGTTTGTTCAATGAATAAAGCAGAGAATATTGTTTGAAGATAGAGAGGGCTATAATTATCTGTACGAGAACTATTACTCACCAAAGGAAGTTCTAAATTCATAAAGCCACTTAACCAATTATAAAAACTATTTGGATCTTCATTATTACCTCTTCCATTTACAAAGAGAATATTTTGCTGAATTTGGATATTGTCATTATCCCTGTCTTCAAGTGATGAATTATAAACAGTGATATTAGACGTTTTTATGTCTTCAGTATTTGTTGTGATATATCTTTCCAAGAAAACGATTTCGTTATTATCATTTTCAATCTCTAACAAAATTTTGGACGATTGCACCTTATAATTTATCCCTTCTTCCTCTTCACTTGGTTTAATTGTAAACTCTTCTTTTAATGCTTTATCTAATGCTTTTTCATTATGAGCACCGAGTAGTTCCTCCATACCTAAGGCATAATAGATACAAGTATTAATCGTTGTTTTTCCTCTTGAATTTGGTCCTGCGATAATATTCAAACCTTTTTCAAATTGAAATTCAAAACCATATAAATCTGTAATGTCTTCACTTTTATCAGATAGAATTTCTGCTTTTAATTTATTTATCTTGAACATATGTATCTTTCTATAATAGTTTCCAATTCTTGTTTGCAGAAGTTAATCTTGATTTGGGTATTATTCCAAGATCTTTTATTTTTTGCAACTCATCTTGAAAAAGCTCGAACTGGTTTATTGAATTAATAATATTGTTGCCTTTATCTGTTATTTTTATTTCGAGTGTTTGAGTGACGATAACTCGTTCAATATATCCATTAATGAGGCCTAAAGCTAAAACTTCATCTATACCATGTTCAAAAGTCCACGGTATTAAATTTTTTCTTACTTGATTTGATAAATCAAGTAGAACTTGATAATTATTATCATTACGTAAGCTCCAAAAAACAATATGAATTAGTTCTAAGCTGGCTTTTTTGGCATACCCACAATGTTTAATTATAGCCAATAATAGAACTACTTTATAGTAACCATTATATCTTATTGATACCGAGATTGGTTTCTGATCTAATTTAATATCAATCATTAGTAGTAAAATTTAAAGTACATATCCCCAACCATTCAATGACTTGATATTCAGATAAGTCTAAATTTGTGAAATTTGGTAAGATCTCAAATTCACTTTTCAATTGGTTTTGTAGTTCCATTTTTAGATTAATTGCTTCGCTATTTTGGCTAACACTTCTTGAATAGTCGTCTTCAACTTGGTCAACAAATCGTTTTACGATATTTTTAAAATTTGAGAATAGTATCGGATAATCATTTTCAATAGTTCTAACGTTATCTTTCATCGCAAGAAATTTTCTAATTTGCTTTGCTGTAATAGTATTTGCTTTTGAGATTTCAGGATACAATACTTGATTTTTTCTATAGAGTTTTTCAAAAAAATCACTATTCTCATTCTTAAATGCTTCAATCTCTCGTTCAGTACGTTCTTTTTCTATATTTTCATTCCATTTTTTTAAATTATCAAAATCTGATAAATCAACATATTCCGAAATATATTTTTCAATATGTTTTATTGAGCAACAGTCAATATCATCATTCCATGCTTTTTCAGAGATTACAGAGTTTAATATCCCGATTAAAAAAGGAGAATTATGTCTGTAAATAAACACTCCACTTCCTGATAATCCTTTTGCTACATATTGTCCATCTTCTCCTGCTTGATCAAATGTTTCATTTTGTAACGTAATTTTAAATCGGCCTAAATCGTCACTAACAGACAAAACTGTTCCATTAAAAGGTCTATATTGATTAATATTTACTCCTTGATAACCACAAAATTTTATTTCATTCTCTGATAGAACACCCCTTCCTAATTTATATTGGTAAAGGAGTTTATCTTCATCATCAAAGTCAATTTCTATTAAAGCAAAATCAAGTTCCTGATTAAACTCTTTAATTTCTACAGTTGTTATTCCTTTAAAATCTGAAGTATAGTCGTTTTGCTTTTCTATTTTAATATCTTCAATATTGGGCATACTATCTCCCAAACAGTGTGCAGCCGTTAAAACATAAAAAGTTTCATTACCTGACAACAGAACTCCGCTACCAGTATGTCCATTACTTTTAACTCGAACACAATATTTTTCAGTTTGATTATGTGTCATAAGTCCTAAAATCTATTTTGACTTGTTGCATTCCAATTTCCATGCTCTAGGTCTATTTCGTTAATAAAATCACCTATTCGTTCTCTCAAACTATTGAGAGTGTAATTAAAAAAGATGTTTAATACCTCATCATTTCTATTAGAGTTGTATACTATGCGAGAAATGGTTTCTCTTGATGGATGCTTATGATCAGCCGTTCCTCCATTTGTAGATATTAAGTAATTATTACTCTTTATCAAGCCCAAGAGCTCTTGGGAAGTATTATTTAAACTCCCGTGATGCGAAACTTTTACATAATCAACAATAAGAGGTTCTTTTTCATTGGCTCCGATATCTCTTAAACTCTGAACTATAGTTTCTGGACGAGAATCAGCAAGCAGTAATAAAGAAATATCTGGACATTTCAATAAAAAGGAAATAGATGAAGAATTAAATATATCTTCATTAATGCTTTTGTCTGGAGAAAAAGGTGTTTTATTTAACTCTTCTAATGATTGAGTATAAGCACTTTTAACAGAAGAAATATTTGACTTATTTTTTTGTGGCAATCTTAATGACTCCCAACGTTCATAAAGTTCATTTACAATAACAGTTGTTGGTGACAGAATAGTAAATTCAATTTCTGAGCGATTAATCAGCCTATCCGATATAGAAATTTGAGAAAGTTTAGTTTCTGACTTTTTCTCAAGGATCAAATTCTTAAAATTATCTCCCTGTTTTACACTAATCAACTCCCCATTATTTACTTCAACTAAATCAGGATTATTCATCCAAATTTCATCAATATTAATATTATCAATTAAACTGCTTTTAAAAAGACTAATTAATCCAGCAATATGATCAGAGTCAATATGTGTGAGAATAAGAAGATTGATGCGAGAAATATTTTTAAGTTCTTCCTTTAAAGAATATCTAAAGGTTTGAGCAGTTCCTCCATCAATAAGTATAGTAAACTCATTATGGTCAATATCATAAGTTTTAATGAGAATACAATCACCATGAAAGGCAGGCAAAACAATAAATTCTGTTTTGGTTCTTTTTATAAGATTACTAGTCAATTTTGAAGCTTTGTGTTAATTCAGAGAATAAAACTACTAATATAAAATAATTCTTGATATAACCGCCACTCTCCGCCAAACAATTCCTTTGACTGCCACTTTGTTATAACGCCTTTATTTCTGAAACACCTTTGTCACGAAGCCCGCAAGAAGCGGGAAGACAATAACAAATTAATGTGTTTCAATTATGGAAAAACAAAGAAAAAAAGTTTTGCTGGCAGCTACCTTAATGCTCTCAGGAATCAGTGCATTCGCACAAGGAAACGGTACAGCGGGTATCAATGAAGCTACTCAAATGGTAACTTCTTACTTCGACCCCGCAACCCAATTAATTTATGCCATCGGTGCCGTTGTTGGACTAATCGGAGGTGTAAAAGTGTACAACAAATTCAGTTCGGGCGACCCAGATACAAGTAAAACGGCAGCGAGTTGGTTCGGTGCGTGTATCTTCCTAATTGTAGCAGCTACGATTCTACGTTCATTCTTCCTGTAATCCTTTGTGATATGAATAGTTACAATATTAACAAAGGTATTGGCAGGACAGTGGAGTTTAAAGGATTGAAAGCACAATACTTGTTCATTTTCGCTGGTGGACTGCTTGGTACGCTCATCTTCGTGATGATACTGTATATGGCTGGCGCAAACTCTTACATCTGCCTACTTCTCGGAGCAGGCGGTGCTTCGCTCATTGTATGGCAGACCTTTTCACTGAACAGGAAATACGGCGAACACGGACTAATGAAAGTGGGCGCAAGAAAAAGACATCCCCGTTACATCATCTGTCGCAAGCCCGTACACCGCTATTTAAAATTCACTCCTAAATCGAATGCTGTATGAGAAATGTATCAAAGACCACCACATTGGAAAACAAATTTCCTTTACTGGCTGTAGAAAACAATTGCATTCTTTCCAAAGATGCAGACATTACCGCCTGTTTTGAAGTGCGTTTACCAGAATTGTTCACCGTAGCTTCTGCCGAATATGAAGCCATTCATTCCGCTTGGCACAAGGCTATAAAAACTTTACCAGATTTTACGGTCATCCACAAACAAGATTGGTACATCAAGGAAAATTATGCACCAGATTTGGCAAAGGAAGATCAAAGTTTTTTGGCTAAATCCTATCAAAGACATTTCAACGAGCGACCATTTCTGAACCATTACTGCTATCTGTTTTTGACCAAAACCACCAAAGAGCGGATGCGGATGCAAAGCAACTTTAGTTCGCTTTGTAAAGGTGCGCTAATCCCAAAAGAAATAAGGGATAAAGAAGCCATCCACAGGTTTATGGAATCGGTAACACAGTTTGAACGCATTGTGAACGATAGCGGTTTTGTAAGCCTAAAACGCCTGACCGAAGAAGACATTATCGGCACGGATGAAAAACAGGGATTGCTAGAACAATACCTTACGCTTTCCAGAGAAACTGGAACACCGATGCAAGATATCGCACTCGGAGCTGAAGAAGTTCGTATTGGAAACAAAAGATTAAGCCTGCATACCTTGTCCGATACGGATGACTTGCCTACAACGGTTTCGGCTGATACCCGTTTTGAAAAACTATCGACCGACCGAAGCGATTGCCGTTTATCGTTTGCTGCACCCGTAGGATTACTGTTAAGCTGTAATCACATTTACAATCAATATTTGTTTTTAGATAACAGCGAAGCTAATCTCCAAAAGTTTGAGAAGTCCGCACGAAACATGCACTCTTTGGCTCGGTACAGTCGTGCCAACCAAATCAATAAAGAGTGGATCGAAAAATACCTGAACGAAGCACATTCGTTTGGTCTTTCTTCTATTCGGGCACACTTCAACATTATGGCGTGGTCGGAAGATCCAGCAGAACTCAAACAATTGAAAAACGATTGCGGTAGTGCGTTGGCATTGATGGAATGTAAACCCCGTCATAACACGACCGATGTCGCTACTTTATATTGGGCAGGTATGCCAGGAAATGCAGCTGATTTTCCAAGTGAAGAAAGCTTTTACACCTTTATAGAGCCTGCTTTATGTTTGTTTACCGAAGAAACCAATTATCATAATTCACCCTCACCATTTGGGATCAAGATGGCGGATCGTTTGACTGGAAAACCCATCCATTTGGATATTTCGGATTTACCGATGAAACGTGGGATTATCACCAATCGGAACAAATTTATTTTGGGTCCTTCGGGTTCGGGAAAATCGTTCTTCACCAACCACATGGTACGTCAATATTATGAGCAAGGTGCACACGTGTTGCTTGTTGATACGGGTAATTCTTATCAAGGATTATGTGAACTCATTAAAGGAAAAACCAAAGGAGAAGACGGCGTGTATTTCACTTACACGGAAGATAATCCTATTGCCTTTAATCCATTCTATACCGATGACGGCGTGTTCGACATCGAGAAAAGGGAAAGTATCAAAACTTTGATATTGACCCTTTGGAAACGTGATGATGAACCACCAACTCGTTCAGAAGAAGTCGCGCTTTCCAATGCCGTATCGGGATATATCGAACGCATCAAACAGGAAAATTTTTATCCGTCATTCAATGGTTTTTACGACTATGTGAAAGGGGATTACCGCAAGATATTGGAAGAAAAACAAGTTCGTGAAAAAGACTTTGACATCGCCAATTTCCTCAATGTGCTGGAACCTTATTATAAAGGTGGCGAGTATGATTATCTGCTCAATTCCGACAAGCAATTGGATCTTATTTCCAAACGCTTCATTGTGTTTGAAATCGATGCCATCAAGGATCATAAAATCCTGTTTCCTATCGTGACCATCATCATTATGGAAGTGTTCATCAACAAGATGAGAAGACTTAAAGGTATCCGAAAACTCATCCTGATTGAAGAAGCCTGGAAGGCAATTGCCAAAGAAGGAATGGCAGAATACATAAAATATTTGTTTAAAACCGTAAGGAAGTTCTTCGGAGAGGCGATTGTGGTAACACAAGAGGTCGATGATATTATCCAATCGCCGATTGTAAAAGAGAGTATCATCAATAATTCCGATTGTAAAATCCTGCTTGACCAACGCAAGTATATGAACAAGTTTGATGATATACAGGCAATGTTGGGGCTAACCGACAAAGAGAAAGCACAGGTACTTTCCATTAATATGAACAACGATCCCTCACGGCTTTACAAAGAAGTTTGGATAGGTTTAGGTGGAACACACTCGGCAGTTTATGCCACCGAAGTTTCGCTCGAAGAATATTTAGCCTACACCACGGAAGAAACAGAGAAAATGGAAGTGATGCAGCTTGCTTCCGAACTCGACGGTAATGTAGAACTCGCCATTAAGCATATCGCTATCGAGCGACGTGATAAATCAAATCAGTAACAATTTTAAATTTTAAAACAATGAAAAAAATCATGTATTTGGTATGTACGGCACTTATGCTTGCCGTAGCACCATCAGCGAAAGCGCAATTTGTAGTCACCGATCCAGCAAATCTGGCATCGGGTATTCTTAACAGCGCCAACGAAATCGTTCAGACCTCTACAACGGTATCAAACGTCATTAAGAACTTTAAAGAAGTTGAAAAGATGTACAATCAGGGTAAGGAATACTACGACAAACTACAAGCAGTAAACAATCTGGTAAAAGATGCCCGAAAGGTACAACAGACCGTACTACTAGTGGGTAATGTTTCCGAAATGTACGTTCAGAATTTTGGTAAAATGATGAACGATCCGAACTTTTCTCCGCAGGAATTAGCAGCTATAGCCAACGGCTATTCAGCACTGTTGAATGAAAGTACCGAGCTGTTGAAAGAACTCAAACAAATCGTATCGTCATCAAGCCTGTCACTAAATGACAAAGAGCGTATGGATATTATTGACAAAGTGTATAAAGAAGTTAAAGAATACCACAGTCTGGTACGCTACTACACCAATAAAAATATCTCCGTAAGTTTCTTAAGAGCGAAAAAACAGAACAACACCAAAAGAGTGCTTGACCTGTACGGGACTTCAAACCAAAAATACTGGTAGTTATGGAATTTCAAAATCTTCACGAAGTCCTGCGTTCCTTGTATGATGAGATGTTACCACTCTCCGCAGATATGGCGGCAGTAGCTAAAGGTGTAGCGGGCTTAGGAGCTTTGTTTTATGTCGCCATAAAAGTATGGCAGGCACTCAGCCGAGCAGAACCGATTGATATGTATCCGTTGCTCCGTCCTTTCGCATTGGGCATCTGTATCATGTTTTTTCCTACGATGGTATTGGGAACCATCAATGCCGTGTTAAGCCCGGTGGTTACGGGAACCCACGCTATTCTTGAAAATCAGGTGCTTGATCTTAATGATTTACAAGCTAAAAAAGACCTGTTGGAACGGGAAACGATGTTGCGAAATCCAGAAACTGCTTACCTGGTAAGCGATGAGGAGTTCGATAAAAAACTCGAAGAATTGGGTTGGTCGCCATCCGATTTGGCAACGATGTCGGGAATGTACATCGAACGTGGTATGCACAGTATGGAACAAAGCGTAAAGGATTGGTTTCGTAACCTGCTCGAAGTGCTGTTTCAGGCGGCAGCATTGGTCATTGATACCATACGGACGTTTTTTCTGATCGTTCTATCCATTCTCGGACCCATAGCTTTTGCTATTTCCGTGTGGGATGGTTTTCAGAGTACACTCACCCAATGGCTCACCCGATATGTGAGTGTTTATCTCTGGCTTCCAGTCGCTGACTTGTTCAGCTCCATGCTTGCCAAGATACAGTCACTCATTATCGAAAAAGATATCGCAATGCTTGCTGACCCGACCTACATACCCGATACGAGCAATACCGTATATATCATCTTTATGATCATTGGTATCGTAGGATATTTTACCATTCCAACGGTAACAGGTTGGGTTATCCAAGCCGGAGGTGCAGGAAACTTTACCCGTAATGTAAACCAAGCGACGATGAAAGCCGGAAATATTGCTGGAGCTGGAGCAGGTTCGGCAGCCGGAAATATCGGTGGTAAGTTAATGGGCAAATAAAAACAATCTAATCATTCAAGAAAATGGAATTTAAAACCTTAAGAAATATTGAAAACAGTTTTCGCCAAATCAGGCTGTACGCCATTGTATTTGCCGTACTCTGCATAAGTGTTGTAGGATATGCCGTCTGGCAATCCTACCACTTTGCGGAGCTACAACGCCAAAAAGTATATGTCTTGGACAATGGCAAATCATTGATGTTGGCTTTAGCACAAGATGCAAGTATCAACCGCCCTGTAGAAGCAAGGGAACACGTCAAACGATTTCACGAGCTATTCTTTACGCTGGCACCTGATAAGAGTGCTATCGAAAGCAATATGAAACGGGCATTTAATCTTGCTGACAAAAGTGCCTTTGACTATTACAAAGACTTGTCAGAGAAAGGGTACTACAGCCGTATCATATCGGGGAATGTGCAACAACGCATCGAAGTGGATAGTGTGGTGTGCAATTTTGATACCTATCCGTATTCGGTGCGTACCTACGCCAAACAATTCATTATCCGTTCGAGCAATGTAACTAAACGAAATCTGATGACTTCCTGCTATCTGGTGAATTCTGTTCGTTCGGACAACAATCCACAGGGCTTTAACATTGAAAAGTTTGCGGTGATGGAAAACAAAGATATAGAAGTCATTGAACGCTAAAAATTCAGGATATGAAAAAATTAAGAGCAAACATTGACAGCTATTTTGACAAGCTGGACAATCGCTTTCGGGCATTACCGCTGAGGAAACAGCACCAATACACGCTGTACTTTTTTGTCGGGTATTTATTGCTTACCGCAGCTGTCATTTTCAAAGTCTGGTATGATACGGCTAAGTCCGATAATGATATGGTTATCGAGCATATCGAAAACCCTGTCCTTAAAAAAAAGAAAGCCCTGCAAGATTGCAGGACACATTATCAACAATTCTAAAAAATACGATTTATGAAAGAAAATGAGAACAAAAAATCAGTTGTTCGGGTAACGGAAGGGAACCCGGCAGCAACCGCTGATGTACTACAAGACGGTACACAGAACAAAATGGACAAGCTTAAAAAACCGCTCATCTTTGGTTTAATGAGTGTGGTTTTCTTGGGTTGTATGTACCTAATATTTAAACCATCCACAGAAAAAAACGAAATCGAAAACATTGGGTTAAACGATGCTGTCCCACAAGCAACGGGTGCAGGAATGCCTGCCGACAAAGGCAAGGCTTACGAATTGGAAATGTTGGAACGTAAAGATCAAGAAAAGCGAAATGCTTTAACTACGCTTTCGGACTACTGGAACACGGACAGCTCAGAGGATAATGAAAACGAAATACCCGACGTCGACGAAAGTTATGGTTTTGGCGGTAGTAAAAATCCAGAGAAATCTGGCAATCCAGCATTAAGTAGTTACCGTAATATGCAAAACACATTGGGTTCATTTTATCAGAATGAAAATTCCGAAACAATGGAACTCCGTAAACAGTTGGACGAGATGAAAGAAAAACTGGCTGAAAAAGATGTGCCACCTGTTACAACTGTAGATGACCAACTTGCCCTAATGGAGAAATCCTACCAAATGGCAGCAAAGTATTTGCCAACAGGAACAAATTCGACAGAAGCTGCACCTGCTAAAAGTATTGCTCCAGCTACAACGGCTTCAACACAAAAGGAACAATTTGTATCCTTTACCTCATCAAGAAAGAACACCGTTTCTGCTTTGTACCGTGAGCCTACCGACAGTGCTTTTATAGCCGATTGGAACGAAACCAGAAACCGTGGCTTTTATACCGCAGGTTTGGCGGAGCAAGTTGTACAACCCAAAAACAGTATCAAAGCCTGTGTACACGATGAACAGACGGTTATTGGCGAAACGGGAGTTCGTTTGCGCTTGTTGGAATCTGCCCAAACACCTAATCGCACCATTCCGAAAGGAACGATTGTAACCGCTAATGCAAAATTTCAAACAGGTCGATTACAGCTAAAAATTACTTCTATAGAATTGGAAGGCAACATCATTCCGGTAGATATAACCATTTACGATTTGGATGGACAACAAGGTTTGTTCGTGCCGTATTCATCAGAAATGAATGCCCTTACCGAAATGACTGGCAATATGAGCCAGACTTCAGGAACCAGCGTAATGCTTACGCAATCGGCAGGACAGCAGGTAGCGGCAGACCTTAGTCGTGGCGTGGTACAGGGAATTTCCGGTTATTTCGCCAAGAAAGTAAGAACACCGAAAGTGACCCTAAAAGCAGGGCATCAAGTATTTCTTGTTACTAAAAAATAATGTTGAACTCAAATAACTTAAAAACAATGAAAAATCATTTAAAAACCTTTTGGGCATTCGCCCTGATGATCGGCTTTGCCATATCCTCTTTTGCACAAGACAGTATAAGAACACCACTTGCTTTAGGCAAAATAGAACCTTACCAAATGGAAGTCACTTACGACAAAACTTCCCATCTGATTTTCCCTACCGGTATTAGATACGTTGATTTGGGAAGTGAATATTTGATTGCAGGAAAAGCAGAAGATGCCGAAAATGTATTGCGTGTAAAAGCTTCGGTAAGGGATTTTGAATCCGAAACCAATTTTTCAGTGATTACAAATGACGGACGCTTTTACAGCTTTAATGTCTATTACAGTTCTTATCCCGATGTCTTGAGCTATGATCTTTTGTCGATGCAAAAGGCAGTGGACAAAACCAATGGAAACGATGTGCTTTTTGAAGAGTTGGGTAACAATTCACCATCATTGGCAGGCTTGCTATTGGAAACAATTTACAAGAACGATAAACGCATTGTAAAACATATCGGAGCTAAGAGTTTCGGTATTCAGTTTATCCTGAAAGGAATTTACATTCATAACGGTAAATACTATTTCCATACAGAAGTAAGAAACCGTACCAACGTGCCTTTTCAGATTGATTTTATCAATTTCAAAGTAGTGGATAAAAAGATAGCCAAACGGACCGTGGTACAGGAACGTCCGATGATACCGTTAAGAACTTACAAACCATTGGACGGTATTAATGGAAAATCGACGGAACAAAACGTATTCCTTTTAGACCAGTTTACCATTGCTGATGACAAGATATTACTGATTGAAATTTTCGAGAAAAACGGTGGCAGACATCAAACGCTTCAGATGGAAAATTCCGATTTAATCAAAGCCCGATTAATAAACGATATGCACCTTAAATTTTAATAACCTTTTAAAGCAATTATATGAAAAAGTATATCTATACCGTGATGCTCGTTTTGATGGGTATCACCGCCACTCAGGCACAACGGATGTTACCTAAACAGAAAGGATTGGAAATTAATACAGGCGTATTATCCAATGATAATATTGGGAATGATTATTACATCAATATCGGAATGACCGTGAACGGTAAAAACGGCAATTACCAGCTTTGGGCGTTGGAATATACACACCAATACCACGACTACAAAGACCTTCGCATACCGCAGGAAACTTATACTGCCGAGGGCGGTTATAGTTTCTTCCTGTTGGGCGATGCTCGTAAGAACATTATGCTTAATGCCGGAATAACAGGTGTAGTCGGTTACGAAAACATCAACCGTGGTGAAACGATGTTGTATGACGGAGCGAAAATTCTGAGTGAAGACAACTTCATTTACGGAGTTGGTGGACGGTTAACTTTTGAAACATACCTGTCCGACCGATTTGTATTAATCTTGCAAGGACGTACAAAAGTATTATGGAGTACGGATCTGCAACAGTTCCGACCGTCCGCAGGTCTAGGATTAAGGTTTAACTTTTAAAAACGTATAATAATGACAACATTTTTCAAACCATTTAAAATAGGATTAAGCCAGATATATCTACTCTTGGCAATCCTAACAGCTTCGGTTACACTAGTGTCCTGTAGCAAAGACGATGAACTGGAAATACAAAACGATTTTCCTTTTGAGGTAAAGATGATGCCTGTTCCGAAAGAAATAGCCAATGGGCAGACGGTAGAAATCAGGTTAACCATACAGCGAACGGGTAATTATAACAACACGCAATACTATCTTCGTTACTTTCAGTTTGACGGACAAGGCACACTTCAGCATTATGATGAACCTCCGTATTTACCGAATGATCTGTATCCATTACCTACGGAACAATTCAGGTTGTATTACATTTCAAATTCCAACGTATCACAATCTTTTGAAATTTGGATTTCGGATAGTTTCGGGAACGAAAAGCAACTAAGTTTTGACTTTAATAGTAGTAATTAGAAAAACACCATATAAAACAAAACCGACCTGTAAACAATTTTACAGGTCGGTTTTTTGCTTTTTAACTATCAGTGTATGAATGATTTTGTTTAAATTTACTTAAATCATAATTTTATAGGTATGGATGCAGTTACTTCTCAACTGATGCTGGGGATTATTCCTCTTGTTATAGGAATAGGACTTGTTTATTGGGTAAACCGCAGGAAATTTTACAGGCGTAATGCTGTAGGTGCTGAGGGTTTTTCAAGCTTTGAATCATCTGTATTTATCCGTTTTGTAGAGCGTATAGGTAAGTGGATTGCCTACGTTTTGATTATTATCGGTATTCTTTTCATTTGGTCGTATTCTCACATGAAGAAAGATAAAGAAAAACAACAACAAAAAGTAAAAACAGAAAAAAGCCTTCTATAACAATAGCCGAAGATAAACGTGGATTTCAAAATCTTGTATAGCTGTCATGCCTCGTTATTTGTATCCCGTTTTATATGTTTTATCAAGTTTATTTTGAATTATTGTCGCAACGACTAATACTTCTGTCATTTCTGTCAGTTGCGTGTCTTCTAATAGTTTTGGATCATGCGCTTTAGGATTTCTATACATACTGAAAAATCCTTTTATAAAATTAGCAAATCCCTTATGTTCGCTTTCATCACTTTCAGATTGTAAAAGGTTAAATGCTAACATTGGTTTTTTTTCACTTCCCAAACCAAAACATTCATCAACTAATAATGCTCCGTCAGAGATATAACCGCTTTTCTGGCGAAGTTTATGAGCAATACTTTTAGTAATTTCAAGGATTGCATGAAAATAATTTTCGTTAAGCCATTCAGATTCGCAATACAGTAAAATATCCTGATGAATTCCTATTCCGTGAACTCGTTCCTTTATTTTCATAGAACGATTCTTGGCTTCGGGTATAGTTTTAGCTTTATCTACAATTTTTGGTTGACCTTCTTTATTTATTTCAATTCCTTCATAAAGTAATTTTTCATTTATAGAAGTTCGGTGCTTTTCAAAACTCGCTTCGCTGTCGTAACGTTTAGGGTCTATAATTTTTATTATAAAGCTTAAAACATTATTACCACAATTATCTTGTTTCTGTCTTGATGCTAATGTGTAATAAATTCTATCTGGTTTATTTGTTCCTTCTCCAGTATCTATAAGTCCTGAATTGTGAAATTGCTCATTAATTTGCTTATGAGTCAAAATTTCTTCTCCAATTATTATGGAAATACTTCTTAATGTGCTCGGATTAAAACTTTTTGTCATTGATATAAGGTGTGTTTATAATGAGGTATAACATTTGACGGCTTGCGATGTAGCGGATTAAGGAAGTCTAACCTTTCGGTTAATACTGATTTTACGAGAAAAAAACCAACTTCAAATTAAGTCTAAACCTACCATATTGCCAAGCGGTTGGGTGATGTATTTTTAATTTTCAGTTTTCCATCTTTTAATATGATTTTGAAGTCCAGTTTTATCACCTCCTTTAAAATAGCCTCCAGAGTTTAGCTTATCAATTAGTTTTACTACGTCTTTTACATCATCAGATTGCCAATTTAGTTCAGATAATAAATAACTGTTAATTTCAACTGGATTTAGTTTATATTCATATTTGTTTAATGCTCTTAAATATGTTTTGCATAAATTTTCATCCGATGGATGCGTTATTCCTGTAGACATATTAATAGATCTCGTTAAATCATTTAGAGCATTTTGAACAACTTTATCAGGTTGATTATATTTTTCAGAAGTTCGATTAGTTAAAATATCAACTGCCCCCCAAGTTTTAGCCCATTCTTGAACACCATTTTCATTCCATTGATGTGCAATTATCGCAACAACACTTTCAAATTCATCATATAAATATAATTCTTCGGAGCGTAAACCAAAAGCTATTAAAACGCGTTTTTTATTCCAATCATCATTAATTGTTTTTATCGTTTCCGTTTTTATAATTGGAACTGATGGGTCAATTTTTATTCCGTTAAAAATTTTTTTCGCATCTCTTGTTTCAAAAATTCTCTCTAAATATCCAGTATTATTTTTTGTATGAATTAAAGCAGTAATTTCTTGAATTTCATTATTCTCAAAGCAAATTTGAATAGCTTTTTTTAAAGCTTTTAATTCATTTTCTTTTATTGGACCAATGTTACTTGAATAGAATCTTATTTTCTCCATATTTTCAGTTTTATTATATCTCCCAACTCTCAAATATACACATTGCCTATTTTGTATATTCCTCAGTAGTACTTATCTTTTCAAATTTACAAAATAATTCCTCTCGTAATTACAGTCATACGCCAAATACCGCCATTCAATGCCAATTGCTACAACATTGTACAATCCCTTAGAAACCCTTTGTAAATTCAACTTCCACAGAAAAAGGATAAACTTATGGAAGTTATTGCAATACAAAAATCCGCATTGGATGAAATGAAGAATGAGCTAAGTGAACTTTTGGAAATGACCGAAAATGCCACAAGGAAATACACACCGATTTTCAAAGAAGAGAAATGGCTGGATAACCAGGAAGTGTGTTTGATGATGAACATTACCAAACGGACTTTACAGCAATATAGAGATGATAAAATCCTGCCATATATACAAATAGGGGGTAAAATAATTTATAAGGAAAGTGATATTCTGACAATTTTGGAACAGAATTATACATCCAATATATAACCAATTTTTATTCAGATTGTGTTTTCGTATCGGAACCACTTTAGTATCTTTGTAGGAACATATAGAAAAATCTTAAAGTGTTTTTACTTTAAGTCCCACATTGAAAACTGGTAATTTTTAGACAACGGGACAATAAGGAAGAACGCTCATGCCATAGGCGTGGGCGCTCGCTTATTCGTTGTCGGGTATACCAGTGCCTCAATGTCGGTGTAAGTGTAGTTGCCTGCGCTTTATTTTTTGTGCAGGGCTACATCAACTCAAAAAAGATACAATATGGAAACTGGTATAGCACAACAAAAAATCACCCTCGCCTTTATCAATGATAAAAGTCCAATTTTGGATTTGATTTGCAACGACCTCGTTGCTTCAGGAATTGAAGTATTGTTTCGTTCGGAAAACATTGAAGACGGACTATCTCAATTATCAGCATTAAAAGAACTTCCCACAGTTTGTATTATTGACCTTGATTTTTACGATAAGAATGTATTGAAACAACTTCAAGAATTAAGAACAAAGTATCCAGCCTTAAAATTGATTGCCCATAGTGATATTGATGAAGAAGAAACAATAAATGCTCTTTTACAAATAGGTTTTTCCAGTTATCTGCTTATCGGTAGCGATGCAGACGATGTAAAAAAAGCCATTGAAAGTGTTTCCAATGGCTGATAGATATTTTAGTTGGGGAGCAGTAAAAATCGCAGAAGAATATTTTTTTTAATCAATAACGCTTCAACGGCATAAAATATCTACTCTTATACTTTATAATATTTCTTTTTAAGCCAAAGACTGACACGTACTAACAGGATTAAGACCGGTACTTCAATCAATGGACCAATAACTCCCACAAATGCTTGTGGAGAATGTATTCCGAATACTGCTATAGCTACCGCAATGGCTAATTCGAAGTTATTTCCTGTGGCAGTAAAAGAAATAGCTGCATTCTTATCATAGGCTACATTCAGGGATTTATTCATAAAAAAACTGATAAAGAACATCAATACAAAATAAATCACTAATGGAATGGCCACCTTAACCACTTGCATAGGTAGTTGTACAATTTGCTCCCCTTTTAGGCTAAACATTAACACAATTGTAAATAGCAAAGCATACAGGGTAAATGGTGATATAAATGGTATAAATTTACGGGTATACCAATTCTCACCTTTTATTTTAGAAAGATATTTATGACTTAAAAATCCTGCTAAAAAAGGAATTCCTAAATAGATGAGTACGCTTTTAATAACTTCGCTCATCTCTATTGAAATAGCATATTCAGCAAAACCAAAATAAGAAGGTAGTACATTGATAAATAGCCAAACAAAAAAGCTGTAAAATACGATTTGAAAAACACTGTTTAATGCAATTAGAAGAGCGGCATACTCTCTATTTCCTTTCGCCAAATCGTTCCATACAATGACCATAGCAATACATCGTGCGAGACCAATAAGAATTAATCCGACCATATAGTCTGGCTCATTTCTTAAGAATATCACTGCTAGAATAAACATCAAGATAGGACCAACAAGCCAGTTCAAGATAAGTGATAAGCTAAGCACTTTTTTATCCTTAAACGCAAGAGGTAAAAGATTATAATTTACTTTAGCCAAAGGAGGATACATCATGATGATCAGTCCGATAGCCAATGGAATATTTGTGGTTCCAACTGATAGTGAATCCATCAAATTAGAAATACTTGGAAATAAATTCCCTAAGAGCACACCTAATCCCATTGCCAAAAAGATCCAAAGTGTTAGATACCGATCTAGAAACTTCATTTTTACTTCCATCGCTATTCTTTATTTTATTTGTGAAAAGACATAAAACATTTCTGAAGCAATTTCTAAACTTCTAAGATTATAGACCTGGTCTTGTTGGTCTGTATTGTCCGAGACTTTAGGATCCTCAAATGTAATAGGTACACGTTTCTCAGCACCAGCAATAAATGGACAACCGCCGTCTGCTTGTGAACAGGTCATGACGGCAGCAAAGTTGGATTGAGGATTGAATGCTGCATCGTATGTTTTAGAGAAACCTATTATCGGTAACGCATTTTTATCATATTTGAGTGCATATACCGGATTAGAACCTTCGGAAATGGTAATTACCTCGATTCCTGCTTTTTCAAATGTTTCTGCAATTTTAGGAAACATAGCTGTTTCTTCTGTACCACCTGAATAACAAAAAACCCTAGGTATCTGATAGTATGCCGCCGCTATTTTTGCCCATACTTGAGACAGGTGACTTCTACGTGAATTATGAGTACAGATAAAATTGATGTTAATATCTAAGCCATCTGTAGATTTACCTTGGATATAGTCAATCAAGGGTTGCAAAATAGCTTTGCGCCCTTGATTGATTTCAAATTTTAGTATATCGGTAACTGTATTTACTAATTTTGTGTTCATAATGGTGTTTTGATTAACAACAGCCTGATCCTGGTGCACAGCTATTGGATTTTGATTCGTCCATTTCCGAGAGATTAGGAATACCACAAGCATCTTGTGCTAAACAAGCTGTGGTTTTGTTCGTTAAAACAAAATTCTTACCATTAAATTCCAAACCAAATTTCCCAATGGTTCCGCTTTGATACTCTACTTCGATTTCGTGATCTCCGATATTCAGTTTTGTTTCGGATAGTTCAATGATATGTAAAAGCTTACCAGGTTTTAATCTGTGCTCATAATCGTCTGCATTCCACAACTGGAAATTCACAGTGTTCTCTGCGCGTGTTACTCCACCACAATCAATGAAATTTTTAATAATTTGTCCTACTTCGGTAACGTGAAAGTGTTCCGGTACAAATGTTCCGTCTTCTAATTGAAATTCAACATTTTCTAATGTTGGAAGGATTTGTTTGATTTCTGATAGTTTCATACTATTTTTATTTAAATTATTTCTCAATAAATCGTTATATTACGATGTTACTTTGTAAAAAAATGCTTAACAACATTTTTTCAAATCGATATTCTGTGCAAAAAAGTCTTTGAATTCTTCTGAAAAATCTTTCCATACGGCATCGTCGATACAATAGCAAACAGATTTTCCTTCAATAGTGCCTTGAATGAGTCCACTAGTCTTGAGTTCTTTTAAATGCTGAGAAATCGTGGCTTGTGCCAATCCCAACTCTTCTACTAAATCATTGCATATACACGCTTTTTGATTTATTATATATTGTAAAATAGCTAATCTTGCAGGATGAGCTAAAACTTTAAACATAGTTGCTAACGTATTCTTCTTGTCACTGAACAATTCTGATTTAGTTATTCCCATTTATAAATCTTTTAATTAAATTTAATATCGCAATATTACGATATTAAATTTAATCCAACAAGGTTTATTTATTTTTTTTCAAAATAGGTCAGATATTATAAATTAAAACTTTGATAACTAAATAAATCAAGCGACGTTCTTTTGCTTCTTTTCTTTGGTCGCAGATATGGAAAGAAAAGAAGTCGATCCAAAACCAAATACTGGGTTACTTCTCAATTAGTGCTAGGTATTATTCCTCTCGTTATAGGGATAGAGCTTGTCTATTGGATAAACTATAGAAATTTTTAGGCGTAATGACATGTGCAAAGGAATTTTCGAGCTTTGAAACATCTTTAATTATCTGTTCAGTAGAACGGATTTCATTATCAACGGCATTCTATTATTTTGTCATATACCCCAATGAAGAAAGACAAGGAGAAACAACAGCAGGAAGTAAAACCGAACAACCTGCTCCACGCAAATAATCCTTTAGAAAATATAGTTTAAAAAAGCAAATCGAATAATCTTGAGATCACTCGATTTTTTAAAGGGGTAATTCTTAATCTTTTTTTCCAATCCAACCTAAATGGGTGTTTTTAAAATCGTCTTTGAATTTTAGTCCATAGCCAAACATTCTATCCATTGATGAATGACCGAATAAAATCACTCCTGCTAATGTGAGCAATGAATTATTTAACCAAAACCCAGAAATCATAATAATTATAGCTAACAATTTGTGATGGAAGAAATTATATAGCCAAGCACCTATTTTGGTATTGATTAAATAACCAATCATTGATAAATCGGGCAATAGAATACAGATTGGGAAAATCCACCAGGAATAATCCAATTGATTAAACAGGATTATAGAGAATATAAACTGTCCCAATTCTTCCAACTTCAAAAGATTATCCATTTTGTTTGTCATAGCTACTGATTTATTATTAGAATACAAAAGTGTAAAAATTCACTTCGGTATCTCTTGACAAAAATCAAGAATTTTCAGCCTGACGTTTTCTTATCCTGCTAAATGTTTCGGGTGACATTCCCAAAACAGAGGCAATGTATTGTAAAGGAACCTGATTAAACAACGCTCTGTTTTGTTCAAAATACAAATCATACCTTTCTTCTGCTGTCATTGATAAATGAGAGAAAACTCTATCCTCAATCATTGCAAAGCATTTTAGAATTAATCTTTTTTCAATGGTATTCCATTTGGGAAACTCTTTGCAAAGTTTATGGTAGTTTGTTTTGGTAATAGTCAATAATTTTGTATCGGTAAACGCCTGTATTGTCCAGCGATTAGGCTGGTCAAAAAAGAAACCTGAAACTTCCGTAATCAAGAAATTTTCAGTAGAAATCCATTGTGTAATTTCCTTTCCATCTGATAAAGCGTAAACTCTTAAAATTCCGGATTTCACGATGCTGAGCCTGTCGCAAACTTTTTCTGACTTTGTGAAAAAATCATTTTTTTGAAGCTGTTCTTCATGAAAATATGAATGAATTGTTGCCAACTCTTTATTGGTAAGTTGTCCGAAATGTGTCTGTATTACTTTATTAAATTCTTCCAAGGTAAGATTTTGAAATTATTGTAAATCAATCACAAAGATACAAATAGCTATCGATCAATGACAAAAGTCTTATTTTAGATTTAATTTGTAATGATATTATTGCTTCAAGAGTTCAAACCTTAATGGTCGACGTTCTTTTGCTTCTTTTCTTTCTCGTAGATGTGGAAAGAAAAGAAGTTCCAAAAACAACAAATGGGATACCAAATATCCCACGCAATAATCTCGTAACCTGTTTGATAAAATGTAAGAATGGAATTGTGGAGCGGTGCATTTTAGCAAAGGGGTTGCACCTAATTAATTTGGCATTGCTAATTAAATATAGATAATTGATTAGCAATGCGTAAAATTTAAAGCCTTTTAAATTAAAACAAATTCACAGCAACAAATCCTCCAAAATTATTTTCATTGATTTTCATAGGTCCGTACCAATCAAAATTAGCCGCTGCTCCAAAAGAAATGTCTTTGTAGGTCAATCCGGCACGAAGCATCACATAACTTCTAGTGTGAAAATCGTACCCTAAGTTGTGCGTATATAATCCTTGTAGTCTGGTGTATAGATTTAGTTTTTCGTTTATTGCCGGCTTGTATTCCACCAATGCGAGCGCATCAAAATTTGCGTTTTTGGACAAATCAACTCTTGGATTTACAACGGCTAATAATTTGGGATTACCATACGAAAAAATAGCTCCTGCCGATGGTCGGATTCCGTCAATAGGATTCCAGATGAAGCCACTTGACAAATCAATCCCTCTAACGATGCTATATGTCAAATTTCCCTGAACCATATAATCGTTCACTTTTGGTTCTCCCCATTCAGCCTGGATATTGGTAACACCAAAAAAACCGAGTTTAGGAATACTCTGTAATTTTTTATTGATAATCATTTGGTAAGCCAATGCACGGTCTCCTGCGAAAGTTTCCATAAAAATTGGCGGATTTTTTACCGCAGGAATAGTTGTTTCTTGTGCTTTTGTCGAAAAAGCAGACAAAAACAAAGTTATTCCTAAAAGTACTTTGTTGAAGTGTTTCATATCTTAATATTGTTTTGTGCAAAATTAAATCTTCAACACATCATTATTAAGCAAGAACAAATCAATTATTGGTACTTTTCAATCATTCTGCGGTATTCTAATGGAGATTGTTGTGATAGTTTTTTGAAAAACTTGCCAAAGTATGATAAATCGCTAAATCCCAAATCAAAAGCAATCTCGCTTATGTCTTTTGAGGTTTGCAAGAGCAATACTTTAGCTTCTTGCAAAAGGATTTCATTATACACCGTTTGTGCTGATTTTCCAAGATCCTTTTTTATAGTTTTATTGAGATGATTAGGTGTAATGTGTAGCATTTCTGCCAGTTCGCTTATATTGTACGCTTTATCTAAATTGGCATTAATCAATCCTATATAATCTGCGGTTAAATCTCGTTTTTTATTGATTTTCCCTTGATTGGCTTCTGTTTTTTGAAAGTTGATTTCTGTAATAACAGTCCGTAAATATTGAGCAATCAATTTTTTATTTTGAGTCCAATTACTCCTATAAAGATTATTCATCATTGTGAGCAATTGATAGATTCGGTCTGTAGTTTCTTCGTTTATGGTTGTTTTGTTTAATTGACTGTTTGTTAGTTGCCAATTTAGCAGAAGTGAATTATCTACAAGGAAATCATCTGAAAAATGACAATAAAAACCATTTAGATTTTCTGAATAAAAGTCAGTTGTAGAAACCTGTAATTGCGGCACACTCAATAACTCGCTTTTATGAATCTTGTAAGCATTTATTCCGACCTGTCGTTTTGCGAAACCTTCCGTAACAATGAAAAAATCATTTACTGTTTTTTTATGCGGTGGCAATGGTAATCGTAGATTTATTGTTTTGTCGTTCAAAGCGTGAATGAAAAAATCGTTTACGCTTTCTCTCAATATTGCCTGATGTGGTGCAAAATCGACAAATTGATTTTTAAAATCAAAAGGATGAAAAATGGAAATGTTCTTTTTCTTGGACAAAACTTGACGGATTACATTTATGCTGTATTTAAAAGAAATAGAAACAGCTATTTTCAAAATAGCAAATTTAATAAATCTAAGCTAATATAATCAGAGCGACGTTCTTTTGTTTCTTTTGCTTTGGTCGCTGTATGGAAAGAAAAGAAGTCAAGTCCAAATACAATAAATGGGATACCAAATATCCCACGAAAAAATCTCGTAACCTGTTTGATAAAATGTAAGGGAAGGAATTGTGCGAAGGTACATTTTGACAAAGTGGTTGCACCTTTTTAATCGCAAAAATGCGTTTCCGACCGAAGCGAGGAATTGCATTTTTGCCGCCCACTCCGATAGCTATCGGAGTGGGGTCAGGCGACCTTTATGGGATGGGTAGTAAATTCTTTCAAATTGTGAAAAAAGCCTCTGTATGGGGTCATTCCATAGCGAAATAAGCTCCATAATAATGAACAACCCATTTGAGTTAAAGAGGAATTGATAAACAAATCCTGTTTTTCTAATGCTTCGGCTAGACTACAACTTGGCGTGTCGTCCTGCTCTTCAGACTGTTTTAATAATTCTCCAAATTCATCCGTAATCATTGGCAGGCTTGCCACCGTTTCGTACTTTTCAGAATTGGGTTGTTTTATCTCTCCGATAGTGGATAGTAATACTTGCCCTGTATGCAGGCTGTTGCCAAAGTCCAACCAATATTTGGGTTCGTCCCGATGGTGTCTGCGGTTGCTTAATTCTTTTAGTATTTCGGCAACGCCAAACCTCGCTTTTACGTTATCCACACAAGTAATGTAAATGGTTGCTTGTGCATATTCGGGCAATCTTCCTAAACCGTCTTTCTCAAATAAAATGGTTTCCGCTTTCCAATTTGTACCCGAAAAACGGTTTGCTCGATTGATGAGTGCTACGGATTTGTACAATCCTGTTTCACATTCTGCAAAACGCTGTCTGCCTAAATTGGCATTGGTTACAATATCATCATCCCAAAGACGGATTTGCAGACCTGCGTGTCCCAATTCTATTAAACTGTGATTCATTTCCATTAAGGCGGTCAAGACTTTTGAACCTGTACCACCTGCACCGATTACGTTTACCGAAATCGGATTGGTTGGACTTATCAGATAACTATCCGTAAAATGCATTTTTTGTTTCTCTGTATTCATCACAATAGATTTTTAAGTGTTTTGTTATTCTTTTTCAATACCTCTTTAGGAAAGGGATTGCCTGTTTGGATTAGGTCTTTCCAAAAGGTTACACAATTGCCATTTATCGGGCTATTATTGCCCAATAAGTGACTGAAATAACTATTGAAAAAATAGTCTTCCCAAGCCATTATAAAATCTTCGACCGAAGCCGAGTTTGTAATGTTGATATTGACCGAACCCATACATACTTTACCATCTTCATAGATATTTAAAAATGGTGCGAAATATAAAGGCGTTTTCTCTGTCGGTCTTCTATCACTTGCCAATGCAAATACCGAAAGACTGTTTTTATTAGCAAACCAAATCATTGGCGGTACATACGCCAATCCGTTGGGGATGTCCAAACCACTCACAAAATACAGTTGTCGCCTTTGCGCTTTGGTGTACCACAGTACCGCACCTTTATCGGTATTCGGATTGATATGCAGAATGTTTGTCGGCAAAATCCCATTGGATTTTAAAAAGACATTATCCTTGTCCTTTTCGGTCTGTAATGCTCTTGCCAATACATTTGCTTCACGCTCGGTCAAAGGATGGGCATTGAGGAGATTTCCATTTTTATCCATATCAAAATGCTCCACATACACATCTGTAGTCGTTCCTTTGGTTTCATAGAACACTAAAGCGGATTTCGGGTGGTATAATGTTCCGAAACTTGCGGTTATGTCGTTCGTATTATTCATTTTCTTGTCGTTTCATAGTTGTACAATAGGTTACATATATCGTTCAAAAGGGCAAACAATCTGTTCTCAAAATCAAGGTTGGTTGTTATTATTTGACTTCCGTCAAAACGTTTGCAAATGGTTGGTTCTTGCATTGCTCCGTATTCGTTAAACTCATTATTGATGCTGTCGGCAATGCTCTCGTATAACCATCCTTTTGTGTGTGCTATAAAAGAAATGTACTTTTCCATACCAATGATTTCGTTTTCTTCTTCCTCACTTTCGGGGTCTTCATTTATTGGTGCATTTCGGAAAATACTTGCGCTTGGATATTCTGTATATAACGCAAAGGCATTACAAGCCATCTGCCAACAATCGTGGTCAAATGTATCACGACTTTTAAAAGTGATTAAACGCTGTTCAAATACTTGTAAATTGACACGGTTAAAAAGTTTTTTTTCTATGCTGTCGCCAATCAATTCCGCTTTTATAAACTCCCGTTTGTACACTTCGGTTTCTTCCGTTTCATCGTCCTGTTCCACCCAATCTTTGTGCATTTCGTACATCCAATACAAATAGCTTTCTTCCTGTCTGAAATAAGGAATATCCGCAATGTGGTACAGATAAGAGCAAACAGAAATGAGCAATTGCGCATTCCTTTTCCGTTTGGGGTCGTGTAACATCTGATATAGCGGTTCAATCGGAATATAATAAAGTGTTGTACCTGTGTTATATTTTTCCTCACTGATAAAATAGGTTTTCTTACTGTCCTGTATCAAACGTATTTCCTCCCAATTCAGCACATGTTGCTTTAGTTTTTCTTCCATATCCCAAATAGCCAATGCCATATTGTAGGGATATTCAAATTGGTTGGTCTGTATTGGTTCTATTTTGTAATGTTCGGCAAGTTGGGAAAGGGACTTATAAAAATCCCTCTGCGTTTTTGCAGTTTTCTTACAAGCCTGTACCGTTTTGGTTTCTTTCAGTTTGGGCAAAAAAGAAGTTCTTAGAAAACCATTGGCAACATTTCCGTTGGAACTGATTTCCGTTTGTCTTTGAGAATTTCGTTTGCGTCCTTTGGTTTTTGCATCCAATTGGCGAACTCGTTCAACTGTTGGAACAACTGCCTTTGTTGTTTTTGTTCGGGTGGTTTGATTGTCCCCGATATGATATGTTTGTGCATAATTCATCGCTTTAAAAATTTGGTTTAACCTTTTGTACCCATTACGCTCTCAAATTTGTACTCTACTGCATCGTCTTTAATTTGCGGTACAGATATTTTGGCGGTGGTCAATATGGGGTATGTATTGGCGTAAAAATTCAATACGGCTTCCACGCTCCAACGTGGTTCGGGGTCGGTCAATCGGATTTCTTGTCCTTTATCTTTGAGTATAAATACTCGCTCTAACTGTGTTGCTAATAACATAATTTCTAATTTTTTCAGATTAATATTCTTGTTCTTCTTCCGCTTCATCTATCGGATAATCGGACAAAGTTTCCTCTTGTAATGGTTCGGTTTTTTCTTCCTCTGCTCCAAAAAGGCTTGGTGTGGCAAACTTGTCGGATAATGAAATTTTACGTTTGCGTATCTCGTCCGCCTTTTCTGGAAACTCGGTTATATCAGGTACTTTCATCCACGCTTCACGGAATTTGCTTTCTTTCTCCAATTCGTCCGCCTTTGCCATTGCGTCTTTGAATTTCTTGTCTTTGGCTTCCTGCTCTTTCTTCTGTTTGTCGATTTTTTCTTTCTCCATTGCCGACTGCTTTTTAGCCTGCTCCAATTGCTTCATAAAAGCTTCCATATCTACCATTAATCCCGAAGCGGATTGAATAGGTGCGGTTATCTTATCAAAAAAACCATTGTCGAGTTCTTCCGCTGTTCCCCTTAAATTAAATGGTGGTATCAGTTGCTTTGCGTTATCTCCGCATTGCTCATTCTGAAGTATTAAGGAAACAATAAGATTGTTTTCTGCTCCTTTTGCTATGGTAAGTTGAAGATTACCTGTAAAATTCAACTGCGTTATCTGATTGAAAAAATTTGCGTTCATCGTTCTAAAATTTTAATGGTTTTTTACTCGTGCTTTTATTGCTGTCAGTTTCTCGTACATATCCGTCCAATAGGCGTTCTGTCGTCTATCAAAATCGGTGTAGTTTTTGTCCTCGTGCCTGTATTTGGTGTACCGCTTGGTTATATGGATTGCTTCCTTTAGGTCGGTTACTTCGATTGGATAACCGTTTAAGTCTGTTACTTTCATAGGATTGTTATTTTGCGCTCCAATAGGGTTTCCAAAATTTCACAATCACTTTCGTACGCTTCTCCCTCAAAGTGATAGGTATTCGTTTCTTCGTCAAACTGATACGTTTCAAAATCCTCCTCTTCCAAATAAATATCCGTGAGTACCTTGTCAGAAAATGTTGCCCTACCATATACAAGATTGCCCATTTCCTCATAGTCCTGTACGAAATTCACTTGGTAGTATTCTGCTATCTTTTGGACAATTTCAATATTGGGTGACCATTTTGTTTCGTACTGAAAAACACCTGTATCTCCCTCGTTCCAATAGATATTAAAGAAATACCCTCCATTTTCATTTGGGACAAAATCAGGTAATTGCCCTTGTTCTGTCTGTTCTTCTTTTTTCTTCATTGTTTGAAAAAGCTGTTGTATTTGTTTGATTACTCCCTCGTTTCCCTCAAAAACAATCGTATTGCTGCACCAATTTGCCATAATGTTTGTTATTAGTAGGCTACCACCAATTAAAGCGGTAGCCTGTGGTTATTTAATTAAGATTTAGGATTTCCGCACCGTCCGTTGCAAAAGAGGTACATAGGTCGAATGCTTTTTGTGATTTGAGTTGAGCCGTTCCACCCAGTACGATACTCTGCAATTTGGCTTCATCATTTTTGTAACTTCTTACATTCTGATAGTAGCCTGTAACGGCATTGTATGCGCCAAACAAAGTACCTTTTGTGGTGTCCATTTGCTGTGTATCACTTATCATTGCATAGGCAAAAGCATCTTCAACTGTGTTTTTAAACACGGTTGAAATTTCATCTTCCGCACCTTTTTTAAGTAAATCCAATGTTTCTTTATTCGGGCAAAGTGCCAATTGAATTAACTTTTTGACCTCTTGGTCTGTTACCTTTACCTTTGCCCACTCATTGAAAATCCCCTCTAATTGGTTGCTCAATGTGTCGGCAAGTCCCATAATCTTGTGAGCATTTTCTATACGCCCTTTTGCTCCCGAAGTGTGTTTTATGCGGACTACATTGGTCATACTTCGCAATGAAGCGTTCAACGTATTTTGGCACACGATACGGATAGGTGTAAATGCGGCTGTGATACTTCCGCTACCATCGTGCGAAGTGGTCAAGAAAATATATTTTTCTGTTACATCATCGCCATTGCCTACACGGATATAGTCGGGTAATTTGGCTGTGATAAATATGCGTTCTCCGTTACCTAATGCTCCTGCGGTTTCGTACAGAATACCCTCGCCACCACCTACAATAGCATCAAAGAAATTAAAGGCTTCACGGTTTTGTACAATATGGTAATCTTTACCGACCACACCCAATACGGCATTGTTATCGGTGCGTATGTTGGCGAAATAGTTTGGAACTTCCAATTCATTACTACCTATCTCTATGCCGTTAGCTGTTTCAATAATGCCCGAACCTTTGGTAAACAGTGGAGATTTTACGACTTCATAGTCTAAACCTGCGTGTCTGATAGCTTCTTCGCTTGTTGGGTATTGCTCCACGATTTGCCCCAAACCGTGCCACGCTTTTTGTTGTACGCTAAAGAATGAATAACGTCCTGTTCTCTCGTTGAAATTGATATTATGTGCCATAGCTTAAAATTTTATAGTTTGAAAAATGATTAAATACTCGTTGTTAGAATGGGAGGTCGTCTTCTGTTTCCTGTGCTGTAACCTTGTTACTTTGGGGTTGTGTAGGAGCTTGTGAAGTTTCTGCTCGCTTACTACTTCCGTGCAGTTTGATTTGCGAAGTATGGAAATTCAGTCCTGCTCTTAATTCTCCGTCATTACCTGCCCACGCTCTTGTGCTTACTCTGCCCGATAGTTCTACCAAAGTGCCTTTTGTGAGTAGCTTGGCTACATTTGGGGTTATCCAATAAGAGCAGTCGAAATAGGTTGTTTGCTCGATGCGTTCGCCCTGCTTGTTACGGTAGCTGTCGTTTATTGCTACTGAAAAGTTTACTACTTGTTTGTCCTGTGACGTTGTGCGTATTTCTGCATCCCTTGTCAGTCTTCCTGTGATGTTCATGATTTCTACTTTTTTGCGTTATTAAATTTGTTCTGATTTTGATTTTTTAAAATTTATTCGGTAATGAGAGGTGGTGCTGAAGTTTCGTTTCTCTTTTCTACCATTTCCAATGTTTATATTTTCCATTTCTGACATTTTTTTTATTCGTCTAAAGAGCCGGAGTATGCTTTGTTTCGTTTCACGAGCATAAAAGGTTCGGGTTTAGCAGTAACAAGGTTTTGACAAAAAAATACGACCCGAATGGGTGGAGATTATTTTGCAAACCCGGAGGGCATGACCTTTTTGCTGTGTTAAGAACACGGAAATACCTTTGCTCCTGAAATAGGACAAATCAGCATACTGGCTCTTGAATAAAAAAATGAATTGGAAGTAATGAAAATGACTTTGTGTAAATGGTCTATGTGATTACAAAACCTGCACTCTTGCAGTTAGCCTACTTATCTGTTGTGTAAATAAGTGGCTGTGGAAGCCACGGAAAGGGTATGGAAGAAAATATTGAAATGAGTTGTGGAGGGAATTTTCTTCAAGATTCTTGATTAAAGTATCCAATCAAAGCTCTTTTATGAGCCTTGGAATTTGCAGATGGAAAATAAATGTGCTTTGAGGATGAAAAAATATGGGCATAAAAAAAGCAGGATCGTCAAATCCTGCTTAATTCATCTTTTTTTAATAATCTAACTTCCATCAACTCCTTCCAACAACTTCCGAATATCTTCGTAACGATAGTACATCAATCCACCTATTTTAGTATAGGGTAATGTTCCGTTTAATCGGAGGTTTTGAAGTGTACCTGCCGAAATTCCTAATAATTTACGTACCTCATAGCTTTTCAACCATTCCTTTGGTTCTTGTGCCGATTTTCTCATATAAGGTGAATGTCTTTTGATTTCTTCAAAAAGTTCTTTTTTAAAACTTTCAAGATCCTCTCGGGTGATAAGTTCTACTCTCATTTGCAATTCCTTTGATATTATTAAAATAATTTTCTGAAGGGCACAACAGTCTTCTATTATCAATTCTGCCACTATGAATACAAATGAACTGAAAGTAACTAAAGGTTTTAATAAATTGGCATCCAAAGGCACCATTTGGCTAGAAAAGGCATGGCTTACCTGACGCATTCTTTATAAAACCTTCTATAAAATAAATCCATTGCATCGGGCTAACCCTTTACAGCCATTCGCTCCCTTAGATTCTGCATATCCTCGCTAAGTTTGTGTTCTACAACTTTTGCATAGATCTGCGTAGTACGTATAGAGGTATGACCGAGCATTTTACTTACAGATTCTATTGGCACTCCATTACTCAAAGTCACGGTTGTCGCAAATGTATGTCTTGCAAGGTGGAACGTAAAATTCTTATTGATTCCACAGATCTCGGCAATTTCCTTTAAGTAACCGTTCATGCGTTGGTTAGAAACGACTGGAAAAAGTGTGCCTTTTGCTACCGCTACGGGGTGGTCTTTATATTTCTTAACCAATTGGACTGCTTCTGGTAAGAGGGGGACCCTAACCGTTGTGTTCGTTTTCTGTCGGTTGGTCATTAGCCAGTCCCGACCGTCGATTCCTTTAACGATGTTCTCTTGGGTTAGGTTGAATATATCAATGTAAGCAAGCCCCGTGTGACAACTAAAGAGGAACATATCAAGTACAGATTGCAATCGTTCTATTTTAAAGTTTTTCTTGCTTAGTACCTTTAATTCCTCTTTTGTAAGATGACCTCGTTCTACTTTGTCGAAGTGTAGTTTATATTTGGAAAAGGGATCCTTCTCCAGTAAGTCCATCATAACAGCCATATTTACGATTTTCCGCAAACGCTCCATATGTTTCATCACTCCATTATTATTAAGAGCTTTATGATGATCAACTGATTCATAATTAATAAGGAAGTTTTCAAAATCCAAAATGAATCTATAGTTGAGTTCATCCAGTGATATATCGCTTTTGTTATATTGATGTTTAACAAACTTTTTGAGATAGTTTTCTGTAGTGTAATAGTTCTTCATGGTACCTGGTGCAAGTTTTCCAATAGCTACTTGCTTATGATACTCAATCATCTTTAACAAGGTCATCGCTTCTTCTATATCCTCACCAAGGTACTTGGCTTTAACGGCATCCACCGAAACTGGTTTGTTTTGCTGTATCAATTCTTGATAGCAATCAAAAATCAATGAACGCACCTGTTCCATGTGACTGTTCAATTTTACGATTTCTTGCCGCTTACCTTTTGCTCTTCCTTTTGCTTCATCCCAATTGTTAATCGATACTTTGTTTTTTAAGGAAATTTCAGTTCTGCGACCGTTTACTGTAATCCTTGCATAAACAGTGGCCATCTCATCTTTCTTGTTCTTGGGTAACCGTAACACGAATTGAATCCCAAAGGTGTTTTTACTCTTCATATCCATTTATTTTATGTTCAACTCATACTCTTTGGAGCAGTTCTCTCATTCCATCCTTTGGATGGAATGCAGTAAAGAAGTCAAACAATCATAAATAGCATCAAAATAAATGTTGTAAATAAATGATTTACAGTTATTTATAAGCTATTCGGTGAGTAAATATAAAACTTAAAAAGACTCACCGTTTAACTCACATTTAGATTGATATTGATTGGGGTTTCTTGATATGATATAAAACAAAAAACCCTCAAATTCATAGAATTTGAGGGTTTTAGACCTTACTTAGTGTAAGTGTGGTCGGGGTGGCAGGATTCGAACCTGCGACCTCCTGGTCCCAAACCAGGCGCGATAACCGGGCTACGCTACACCCCGAAAGTTGCGGAGAGACAGGGACTCGAACCCTGGCGACGGTTACCCGTCGACAGATTAGCAATCTGCTCCGTTACCACTCCGGCACCTCTCCGTTGCACGAGAACCTTAGGCTCTTTGCGGTTGCAAACATAAGATAACTTTTTATAAAATACAAATATACGCGGTTGAAAATTTTAAGGCGGAGCCTTTTTTAAGCTGCTATTTTACCTCTAAAAAATTAAAGCGCTGTGCGGATGTATTTTATAGCGCCTTCGCATTTTTAAATCCGTTCTATATCGAATTAAATCGCTAGTAATACATTAAAGGTTCCCGGTTTCTACCAAGCCATTGCCGGTAAAAGTAGACTTTTAGTGCCTTTCAAAAACCGCTTATTCAGCTTGTAACTGCTGCCATTCCCCCTTTGTAATGCGACACAGCTGCTCTGTTCGTTTGGCATTTTCCATAAAAGTCTGTACGCTCTCTTGGGTGAATTGGTAAGTAAAACCACATTTGTCCAATACGTGCTTCGACTGGGTGTTGTTGTCAAAATAACCGCTCCAAATCGCTTGCAGTTTTAAATCGTCAAAACCATAACGCAGAATCTCGCGTACCGCTTCGGGTATCAATCCCCTGCCCCAAAAAGGCACGCCAATCCAATACGAAACCTCTGCTTCGTCCCTTCCGATATCGAAATTGCTAGCTGTTCCAAGCAAGAGTCCCACGAGTCCGATTGCTTTGTCTTGACCTTTTAAAGTAACTGCAAAAACCCCAGGCTGCGCGAAGACGGTTTTTATCACTTCAGCGCTTTCCTCCACACTTTGATGCGGCGGCCAACCTGCTATAGGTCCCACCCTTTCGTCTTGCGCAAATTCGAATAAACTCTCCGCGTCTGTATCGCGCCAAGGGCGCAATACCATTCTTTCTGTCTGTAAAATCATCCTTTTCTTTTTTATACGGCAAATATAGTTTCGCAACTCTGATAAAGTGTTGTTCAAACTTTCGCAATTGGGGTACTTTTAGCAACATTAACCACTGTAGAAGCTAAATTAACCTATATTTACGGTACAAACGGCATCAAATATGATTAAAATTGCTCCGGATATCTTTAATGACTCCCAGAAAGTAACCTTGGGAAGCGGCGCTATGGTGGAACAGCTCGGATACCCGATAAAACTCGCCTATACCGTGATATTTATAGTTCAGGCCGGCGAAGCCGACCTGCAAATCAACTTTAAAAACCACCGCATTAAAACGCACGATATACTGATTTTATCGGAAGATTTTATCACTGTATTCACACGCCTTTCGGACGATTTTAAATTATTTTACTGTTTTATACACCGGGATTTTGCTTCGGACATCGCTTATCAGCTGCCGAATTCACTGTTTTCCTACTTGCATCACTTTCCCTTGTGCCGACCGAGAGACCGGGATTTACCGCTGTTACAACTGTGGCTGACTCAGTTGGAATACGTATATGCCACGGGTAAAGAACACCGAGCGCTATTGCTTAAAAATCACTTGCAAAATTTCTTTTTAAAAATCGCCGAGAGCTGTCCGCATAGAACTACCTTATCGCAGCAAAAATACAGTCGCACAGAAATGCTGTGTTGGAAGTTTTGGGACTTAATCAGTCGGCATTGCATCGAGCACCGCCAAGTGGCTTTCTACGCCGAACAATTGTGTATCAGTCCTTTTTATCTTTCTCAAATTTCAAAACGCTTCTTGAATTACACGCCTAAGGAGCTGATCAACCGTCAGGTTATCTTGGAAATCAAGGCGCTGCTCCGTACTACAGAAATTCCGATTAAAGTTGTGGCGGCGCGACTTCACTTTGAAGACACTTCCTATCTCAGCCGGTATTTTAAACAGCAAACCGGCATGACTTTAATGGCGTTTCGCAAGAAATAAAATTTATGTGTACTCCATTGCGCTTTTATTCGCTTTTGCACAAAGGCTTTTCACCCTCTGGCTTGACCGTTATAACTGCTTGATTCGCGCTTCAAACTGCTCCATTTGGCGTTTGGCTTCTGCGCGTATGAGTTCCAACTCGCGGTTGGCCTCTTCTGAAATCGCCTCCACACTCTGTTGCATCGACATGCGCAAGGCATCGATGTCTTTCTTGAGCTCGAGGGATTTTCGTTTGTTGTAGCGCTCCAAGAAGTAACCTCCTATCGCGGTGACAATCGTAATGACAATACCGGTAAGCACCAATAAATAATTCAATGTACGGTGAAAATCCTCTACCCCTTCCTTGTGAAAATTAATGATATCGGCTACGTTTTGCTTGCTCAATTCCAGGTTGTCCTCCTTTAGGTCCAGCTCCTTTAATTTTGCATCTACCTTATACTCTTGCAATTCCATACGACTTTCCATATCCGCTTTGCTCGACATCGGGGATTGCTGTGCATAAACACCCAGAGTGCTCATAAAAATCAGGACGACAATACTAGTTAATTTCATACGATATACTGTTAAAGGCTTAATAGTAATTAAATAATATGGTTTAATTAGTGCTAAAGTAGACAAAATAAATGCAAATAAAATGAGATTCTCAACAACAATGCAGAAAATCATTGGCGCCTCCAGTTCTTTGTATTCACCTCTGTGCCGATTTGCTTATTCGCTAGTTTATACAAGGTAAGCAATTGCCGAATGTTTTCAACAACTTCAAAAATTTATATCTATGCGGTTCTCATACAACGGCTTTAATCGCTGTATTTCATCCTTACTCCCAATTTCAAAAAATCGCCCTTTAATCGCCTTATCCAACGAAAAGAATGCGCTTAAAGCATCGGAACCCGATCGATTTAGTAATCTACCCTGGACTTCAACAGTAGCGCCTGTATGCCTGAACAGCACCCCATTATTGTTTACAACTAATTCAAGGGGCTTTTGAAGTACCTCAAGTCCATTATTTCCCGCGGCCAAGGGGCGATTCAACATCAAAGAATACTTGATGCTAAAAAAGCCCTCGTTGGAATCGGATATACTTTAGCAAAACCATTTCAGTTTCGCTTTTAACGACCATTGACGAGGGTATATTCACTAAGTCAAAAGCATCCCCGCCCCTCTTTGGGAACTCGCCTTTAAAATTAAAACGTAGAGGCGGCCCTTATGAGACCGCCTCTACGTTGTTAATATTATTCTTAGATTATATGCAATGACCCAGGCTCTGAAAACCATAGACAATCCGCTTTTTGAGCAAAAAACAATCAACGCGTATTCTGAGTCAACGCGCTGTACGGTCTTAAGAAGGATTGGTAGACCAAAGTCCGATTTCTTTCACAAAGGCTCTTTGTGGAAGCTTTAGGTTGTTCACGACAAGAAACGCTAGGTCTTCCGGCTGCAATACTCTTTCCTCATTTCCATCTGTGAATTGGGCATTGAGGGTCATTTCTGTTGCAATGGTACTCGGGTTAACCGTCGTTACTCTGATATTGGATTTTCGAACTTCCTGCATCAGCGATTCGGTAAGATTGATTACAGCGGCTTTTGAGGCACCATAAGCACTCATCCTAGCACCTCCTTTTAATCCTGCCGTCGATGCGATATTGATGATATCGCCCTGACCTTGTTCTAATAAAAGAGGTAATACCTCGTGAATCATATAATAGGTTCCCAGTACATTAATCCTAAAAACTTGTTCCCATTCTTCTATCGGTAATTCCAAAAAACCACCAACTTTTAATATACCGGCGTTATTGATTAAAATATCTATCGCTTTCAAAGAATTGCTGATTTCCAAAACGGCCGATTTAACCTGGCTGAGATCGCCGATGTCCGCAGTTGCGTACGTCACGGCTATGTCGGAGTTTATCGCCGTTAATTCTTGGCTAAGCTTTTCCAAATCAGCGGTTGTTCTACCGATTAAACCCAGATTAACCCCTTCCGCGGCTAGAGCCAATGCCATCGCTTTACCTAAACCTTTTCCCGCTCCTGTAATTATCGCTGTTTTTCCTTTTAGTGTTCTCATCGTATACTTTATTTTTTTTACAAATCTCACTCCATTAAAAACAAATAACAAGTTTTATGTGCAATAAGGTATATTTGTACAACACTAATGAACTTATGATTGAATCGGTAAAGAGAACGCTCGAGATTATGCAGTACATTGCCCAAAATGGAAATCAGGTACGGCTGAAAGATGTCGCGGAGCATTTGCAGATTGGCAAGTCGACTGCGCATCACTTTTTAAAATCCCTGTTGGAGTTAGGCTATTTAGAACAAGATGAGCTAAGTCCGCGGTATTCCCTGAGTGACAAAGTCCAATTATTGATCCCCCCGCAGGTATCGCCGTATTTGCTCAAGCAACGCTTCCGCCCGCTATTGCAAAAAATCATGGAATTAACGGGAGAAACCACCTATTTAACCCTACAAATGGGCGCACATATCCGTCATGAGTTAAAATGCGAACCCGAACGCAACGTGCGTATTAGTCTGGAATTGGGCAAGGAATTTACGGTAATGAATTCTGCCATTGGCAATGTATTCTTGGCCTATTCCGAGCATCTGAGGCAGCACGTTTTGCGTTCCTTAAGCACTGAAGAAGCGAAACAATTGAATCGACGACTAGACACCGTTATCAGTCAAGGTTATGCGAGTGATTTTGAACGGCTGGAAAAAGAATTGAACTGTATTGCCGTACCGGTATTTGACCAGAAGCGACTCATTGCTGCCATCGGTGTATCCGGACCGGCATACCGTTTTCAGACCGCCGAAATGATGAAGGCTGTCAAGCTGATTCAATCGTACCTATAAACCGCGAAATAGCGAATCAAGACGAAAGGCTGCGGGAATCGAAAATTACGCAGCTCTTAAAAAAGCAGATTCGTCCATTCGCGGATGCGCTGATTCGCTTTGAAATGTGGTGAAATCGCCAGATCTTTGTTGGTAATCTCGTTTTTTTATTTTCAGTCCATTTACCGCTATTCATGCCTAGCAAGTATCTACTTCTCATTAGGAGTTGTTTTGGAGCGTCTCCGTTCTCAAACTCTTGAGCAACCTACGCTATATTTGCTTTCCGGGCTTCTTTAATAGCTTGATTCTCGTTATCCAACGCTTTCCAGCTTTCCTGAATACGAATGTCTTGTAAGGCTTCTACGGCTAATTCTTGTACATGAAAACAATCAGTTACTTGCATGGCGTTAGAAAAACTCCTGCTTACAATGTTTTTCATAGAACTAGCCATATCTAAGGTTACTTCCCGTACTTTTCTTCTGATTTTTGAGCTGATTGTAAGTAGTTTCTCTACGATAGGTTCAACCTTAGTCCCTGAAAATATGGCTACTAAGCTTCCCTTTTTTCCTTTAGCTCTTTTATTGGTTATGATTATATAATTCACCCTTAGACAGTGCTGTTTCGTCTAAAGAGAGATGAGGGCCTATATTTTCGGGATATAAGAGCCATTCTTTGGCATGATTCTTAGCGTTCCAATTACGAAAGTCACTTAAGGATTCTTTGTATTGTCGCTGTAATTTTTTGCCATCCACACCAAAGAAACCACCAATAGTATGACAGTCACTGGTCTTAGTACCGATTAATTTCTTTTAAAAAAGAAGCGAACTCAGCTGTCATACGAGTTCCCTTAGCTACTAATTCCCAGTCTCTTTGCACTAATTTGCGCGATTCCTTTTCAAGCCATCTTCGGCGTTTCACGTGAAGATAAACACTGTTTCCCCGCAAAGGAAAGTATTTTATGGTGGTTTCGTTGCGGAAACCGTGAGCAACCAAGATAAGGTCCTGATGCTCTATGGGAACAACATTGCGCACTTCAAAATAAAGATGCATAATTTCTGCTTGCTTGGTGGTTTTTACCAAATCAAAATGCGCTACTAAGAATTCGGGTAATATCAATTTAAGCAACTCTACATAGTTGTCCACAGTATCTCTTTTTTTGCAAAAACCGGAAGTTTTTTTTAATTCACACACAACTTTTGAGAATGATCCAGATTTCGGTTGTGAGTTACGCCTGTTGAAGGCAGTTGATTTAAAAAGTCTGTTGATATTGCTAAAATATAGGTTTCTAAAACTTTCCGTTATTTCGAATGGGATTTTTAAAAAACAAAAAAGCCTCAGCGTAAACTGAGGCTTTTTGTGATCCAACCAGGATCCAAACCTATATATCAATTAATGCTTTTTAACTATAAAAATATATCTAATAATACGTTTTGATATATATTAATATTGTTTTGTTATAGTCTTTACTTATATTTGTAGGGCAAAGGTAGGAAAAAAAACAAACGTAAAATTATGGCTACAGTAAATTTTTTAGTCAAAGGAACAACTAACCCATCAAAGATTTATTTGAGGTTCGTGAATACCCGTAGTATCAATATTACAACTATTACGCAGTTGGTTGTTAACCCAAAGTTTTGGGATGCAAAGAACCAACGGATTCGTAATGTATTAGAGGTAAAAAATAGAGATGAAATCAACCTAACATTGACAAAGTTGAAAATGAATATCATCGACGAATTTAATTCTGAATACATAAATGGAGGAGTAATAAATAAGAATTGGATTGACAAAACGATACAATCTTTTTTTAATCGACCTCAAAACGAAGTATCGTTCAAAATTAACGAGACAGAATTCTACTTAACTGACTTTTCTGAAAATTGGCTAAAAGTTTCCGCTCCTCACTTCAAAGTGAAAGCAAATAAGTATATGGATGATAAAACAATCGCTCATTATACTATTTTGAACAATATCCTAAAAGATTATCAAGGAAAGAATAAAATAGCACTTGATAGCGTTACAGCTGCTTTGATGGACGACTTTAGCGCTTACTTGTCAGAAATTAAAGGATATTCAGAAAGTACCACGAAAAGAATGATATCTCGTTTAAAATTTTTTTGTGCGAGAGCAGAAGAAGCAAATTTGAATGTAAACAAGAATTATAAAGAAAGGGTTTTTGTTAAGGAACGTGAGATTGAATTCAAAGAACCTTATTTAAATGTATCAGAAATTACTAAAATATTTCAATTAGAAATCAAGGATCCGGTAGTTGACGCTATTCGCGATAATTTTATTATTGGGCTTTGGACAGGGTTAAGAATTTCTGATTTTCTAACAAAATTAGATATCTCTAATATTGGCCATGATATTATCGAAATACAAACAACTAAAACAGGTCATAAAGTTGCAATCCCTATTCATTCACAAGTTTTATATACTCTTCAAAAACGAAACGGTAGCTTACCTCCAAAAGTACTAGAGCAGCATTTTAATAGAGAAATAAAATTGATATGTAAAGAATGTGAAATTAATGCTGAAATGCTAGGAGGGAAAACAACAATATTTATTGACCCGATAACGAAAAAAGAAGTTAAGCGAAAAAAAGTAGGTGTTTTTAAAAAATATGAATTGGTAACTTCGCATATTTGCAGAAGAAGTTTTGCTACCAACCTATTTACTCAAGTTCCTAATAGTGTGATTATGGCCGTAGCTGGATGGAAATCTGAGAAACAAATGCTTGATTATAACAAGCAGACCAATATAGAATCAGCTATGATTGTGAAAAGATATTGGGACGAACAAAATAAAAATTAAGATATGAAAGAAGAGAAAAGCATTATAACAAGTCACCCCGAAAGAATGCAACTGCTTTTACAGGCATTGGAAATAACAGCCAATAATCTATCTGTTGATTTGGGTTATAAAAACAGCATGAGTATCTACTATGTGATTAACGGAAGAAATAAGATAAATGAACAAATGATTAAAAGGATAATCAAAATCTATCCTTCAGTCAATTATTTATTTCTTGCCTATGGAGAGTTGCCGGTATTGGTGCCCCCTGCCCTTGCTCAATCACAAAAAAACATGTTTGGCGAAGTTGCGAATCTAGAAGATTTGAATTTGAAATTAGAACTTTTATTCAAATCCCAAAATAGATTAACCCAGAAACTCGAAAATATTGAAAGTCTTTTGATAGAACTAGTCAATAAAAAATAAAAAATGCTCTGACTTCTCAGAGCATTTTTTTTATCCAATATTACGATATTCCTCATTATCTTTTAATCTAGTTTTAATTTTATCAACAGCGTAATCTATTCTAGATGCAATATAAAACAAAATAAAAATTACACAAATTCCTATAAAATAATAGCATACCAATGCAGTTTCTCCATATTCATCATATAACAAAGTCCCTACAGTTTTATATTTAGTAAACATAAAAATAAGTTCACCCCACATTAAAACTATTAAAATAAAAAACGCCACAAACCGAGTTCTTTTACTCAATGAAGTTAAACGAGTTACAATATCTTCCATTTAAATTAAAATTAATTATTTATTGAAATTTTAAAACATTCTTTTAATCACATTAAAAATCTGACGAACATCATTAATAGGATATTTAATAGGCTTGTGCAACGTATTTCTAGAAGTCAATTCTAAAGTTCCCGTTTCTGTACAATACCCAGAAATATCTTTGTGATAAATACCAGTACTGGTAACCAAGATCATTCCGTACTTAGTTTTACGAAATCCACCATCCCACAAATGCCTTCCAACTTCACGAGCGAGAACATCTGCTTTATCTGGAGTATCATCTATACCTCCGCCATTCATACTATCTCCTGCGGTTCTAAATCCTAAATAATTACCACGGCCAACATGATCAACCGTAAAAGTTATTTTCTCGAATTCCTCGAGTAGTTTTTGCTCATCCTGGTAAACTTCTAAATAACTAGCATAAGCAGGAAAAGGAACTTTTGCAACTTCCATTTTAATACGTCCATTCGGTAAAAGAAAGAACTTATTACCGTTACTGTTAGTTATTACTTCAATTTCGTTGTCGTCAATAGTATCATCGGTTATAAGAACGGCTTTTGCATCATCGACTGGTTTACTCTCTATTTTGGTACCATACATTTCTCCACGCCCTGTTAACTGCCACTCTACATTAATAGAATACAATTCACAAAGACGTAATACAATATCAATACCTACATTAATCCTATTTCCAATAATATCAGACAATGCAGCAGGTTTTATATCTAATTCACGAGCTAACTCGGCTTTAGACTTGACCTTATTTGTTTCAAGAAGAAACCCCACAGTCCACACAAACCTTTGATTTACAACATCTTTCATATAAATATATACAATTGTACTAAAAATTAGTATAATTATTTTTTTATACTAATTTTTAGTATATATTTGTAACACAGAAACAGACAAACAAATATCTCTTTTGAAAAACATTGTTTGTCTGTAAAATAAACTCAGTATTTAGAATCTCTCAACTTTCTAGAATACTACGTTCTTTGACATATTGATAAAATCGCCACAAGGGGCGAAAATACCCGTAAACCAAAATACTAAAAAAAGTTAGTAGCCTAAGATTATCAAAGTTGTACAAGCACTGCTCTACACAACGTCTTTAACTTCGCCTATTCGTAAAAATATCGCCAAAAGACATCCCTTAGATAACTACTTTCTTTAATCATAAAACCCTTTAAAGTTTTACATAACGAGGTGTACTTAAAATATAGTTTCAAGCTTAATTAAATACACCTCGATTACTGTAGCAAATGTACTGATATATAAATTAATACAGAAAAAACATACTGAATTAAAGTGTTAATTATTTATTAAAAAACATATTTATGACCTTAATACGTACAAACCATAAGGTGTCGAGCCGCGAAATTGCTCAAATGACCCTAAAGCAATCAATAAATAATCGCTTTATCGAAACGGTAGAGCATCTTGTCAAAACTAAGAGAGTCAAAAACAAATCTAAATTGACTCAAGAATTAAGCATCAATCCTAACTCTTTATCAGAAATAAAATCAGGAAGAAGTAATGCTCAAATTGATTCAATTATTAGACTGTGTGACCTATACGACGTAAGTCTATTATATATCCTTAAAGGAGAGACCACAATTGAAGACAGTATGAACTACTTAACTATTTCAGAAGCATCTACCATTATTGACTGTTCTGTTGATATATTTAAAAAGTACTACTCTGAGAAATTAACCAAGTTTAGCACTAAAAATAATCCTAAAGAGCAGCTTTTCAATAAAGAAGATGTTTTGTCTTTAAAAAAAGAACTTCAAAACGACAACAAAAAACCCATTATTTAATGTTAGAATACGTTATCTATCCTTTAGGCGCAATCGTAGCAATATTGTTCCTGATAGGATTATTTTTTTCAACTAATCAAAAAGAATAGTTATGAATCCACAACTTATCGGAGGGCACTGGACCGTCAATGGAAAAAGGTACCCAGAATTAACAGAAGCCGAAAGACTAGCGTTTAACGGCTTTTTTCATACCACAAATTTAGTGTATGAAGAACTTTATGCGGAGAGACACCGCAAAGCAGTACTAAATTAAAAACTCTTATAAAAACCCTTTAAAAATGTCAGATACACAAGAAATACAAAAACCAGAGGTTTTCAACTTAGATTCTTTCAGAGTTGAATCCATCAAAGAGATACAAGGCAAAAAGGAACTTCAACTACAGATAGTAAAAGACAATCCCTTTGTTGAAATCAAAGACAACGAAACTTTTACCGAAGCAAAGAAAACCCGCACAAACCTAGTTACTGCAAGAACGTCTTTATCTAAAGAAAAAAAGATTGTAATTGACAAAGTAAAAGAGAGAATCACCACTCCTATAGAACAAACTTACGAGAAGCTAATTGCAATTACCCAACCTCACGAAGAGAAGCAGCAAACAGAGGTTAAGCGCTGGGAAGATATCAAGGAATTAGAACGTAAGGAGAAACTTAGAAAAGAACAGGAACGTAAAGACAAACACTTAGGTAACATCCGCTCGATTGTTTCTTTCAATACGGAGCAAATCAAAAATTTGACCTACGAGTCTAGTTTAACTTTTGAAGTAAAAGCGATATTGGATGATATCGAAGTTTCTTACGAAACATTTGAAGAATTTGGCACAACCCTACTTAGCGAATTAGAAGCTCTAAAATTCACACTTTCAACTCGAAAAGACACTTTAAAAGAACAAGAAGAAATTCGATTGGAAAAACTCAAACTAGCTAAAGAGCGGATGGAACAAAACAGAATCCAAAAAATAAAAGATTCGATTACTGAATTTTACACCACTTGGACAATCGCTTTTTCTAAAATGACATTTGCTCAAATAGCTGACACAAAAGAAAACTTTTTAGCAGTAGCAATACACTGTGAAGAATTCCAACCTGAATTTGCTGAAAAAAGAGCCTTACTTGTTAAAGATTTTGAAGCAAGAGAGGTGGTGTTGAAAGAACAAGAGAAACAAAGACTTGATCTTGAAAAACAAAAGGAGCAACAAGCTAAAATCGCTGCTAAAAACAAATTAGCTCAAGACAAGATAGATGCTGAAAACAAAGCTAGAAAAGTAAAGCTAGATGCAAGTCAGGCCGTCATCGATAGACAAACAAAAGAACTTCAAATTGAAAAAGATAATATTTTAAAAGACCAAAGGATAAAGTCTCTGCAAAACTTAGGATTTGACGATGATTTAGTATTGAATCTTGATACTGTCAAAATAATCTTTCCAATTGAGGATATACTTTGCCGAGAGGAAGAATTCCAAGATCTTTTAAATAATACAAAGTATCAAATAGCAAACCCTCCTACTCCAATTAACGAAAAGGTTGAACCTATTGAATTAACGGCAGTAGCTTCCGAAGAGCCGGTATTGAATGAAACACAAGAAGAATCTAAACTTTTATTAGAAAGCTTCTGTAACTTCTGTATCAATAATCACGGTGCTATTTCAAAAGAACATATAGTTGAATTTCTAAAGCAATAATTATGGTTTGTATTTTACAAATTGAATTTACGGATGAACAATTACGAAAAATAGCGCTTCACATTCAAAAGGAAAATAAAATGGACCAATTCTTTGCGCCTAAAACAAGAGACGAAGAATTATCGGAAGAAGTTTTAACACTTAAGCAAGTTTCTGAATTGACCAAAATAGGTAAACAAACATTAGTTTCTCACATTAAGTCAGGCTTACTAAAAGCAAACAAAGTGGGTTCGCAATGGCGAGTAACCCGTAAACAACTAAAAGATTATGCCGAAGGAATTTAAATTTTGCTATACGGAACACAATTCGGAAGCAATCGCACATTTAGAATTTGAGCAATACAAACAATTGCCTACTGCAATTAATTATGGTGAAACAGAACTGCGCATAGTGGTGAATCTTGACAAAAAAGAATACTGGGTAAGCTGCAATGTCTCACTAAATCACAACAAAAGAATTGCATTAGGCAGTAACAAAAAAATGAATTATAAATCTTTAGACCAAATACGAAAATGGGACAGATAGCTATATCAGAACAACAACAATTAGTTTCTATTGAAATGAACGCGCAAATTACGGCTGTTCTTTCTAACAAAATGCAAGACTTTCAAAAAGCTTTTGTGATGGCAGGAGCAATTGAAAGAATCCGAGAGTTATTAACTCCTGAAGTAATGAAGCCTATAATGGCATTACAAGGTTCAAAACTTGGCTTCAGAACCGACAAAGATAAAACTGGGGGTTACACAATGCTAGAGGTAAAAGAATGTCTAATTGAATCCTTGCTTTTAGGACTACAGCCATACGGTAATGAATGGAATATAATCGGAGGTAATATGTATCCAACTAGAGAGGGATTTGGTTCGGTACTCGATAAAATTGAAGGCTTAAGATATAATATATCTTATCCTAAAATTATCCAAAGTCAAGACAAACTAACTGCCAATGTTGTATGTAAAATAGATTGGCAACTTAACGGCGATAGCAAAACACAAACGATAGATTTTCCGGTCAAATCTAATGCCTATGCAACAGCAGACGCATTAATTGGTAAAGCTGAAAGAAAATCAAGAAGATGGCTTTATAACCATATCAAAGGAACTGATATTTCAGATGGAGATGCGACGGATGTAGATTTTACAGTTGTTAGTTCTAAGCCCTTGAATAAGGAAGAAATTATTCAAGAAAAGGAAAAAAACAGAATGAAGGAGCACATCGCAAAAGCAACAAAACTATCTATTCTTCATCAAGTCAAAAGTTCAATTCCCTCAGATGATTTAGAAATTCAAGAGTTGTATTCAGACAAAGAAGATATACTTTCAGTTGAAGCCATCCATGGAGTACAAGACCTTGAAACTCTTTCAAAATTAAGTCCGCTTATTGAAAAAGACGAGCATATCATCATGTTAGACGACAAGAAAAAAGAGCTAGAGCAAAAAGCTAAGAATGCTAAAAAAGCATAAACTTAAAGAGTGTCAAAATCCAGATTGCTCAAATACTTTCAAACAGTATAATTCATTACAAAAATACTGCTCCCCTACTTGTCAAAAGATACACGCTAAACCAAAGCGTATAAATAAGGTTTCCAAAAAACGCAAAGAGGATAACGAAATCTATTCAATTATCCGATTAGAATTCCTTTCTAAAGAATACAATCAAATCTGCTTTATCGAAGAATGCAACCGACCCGCTACGAGCGTAGAACATACACGTGGCCGCATTGGCTATGCTGATGATTGGGCAAGAGAAAACGATATAACTCTTTTCCTCGATGTGCGCTTTTGGAAACCTTGTTGTATAGAACACAATCTCGAACTCGAAAACAATTCCGAGTTATCAAAAAAATATCAACTAAGCCGAATTCACGGCGGTAAAAAACTATAACAATGCAAAAGAAAACAATATCTAAGGTTATCACTAAGAAGCTAAATGAATGGTTAGAAACTATTACTGATGAATCTTTAAGAAAAAAAGTCAAAGAAAACCTTTTAGTTTCTGGTGGTTCAATTACCTCAATGTTCTTAAATGAACCTGTAAACGATTTCGATATTTACATTCAAGATATGGATGTTTTAATTGAATTAGCTAAGTATTATATGCCGAATGACGTACTAGATGGAAGAAAAAAAGATGAGCTTATTCTCGATCATTACGTTAAAAAGTACGGCAATCTAAAACGTGCTAAAAAAGAATTAGAATCTCTAGATGAGGATTTATCGGAACAAACAGTTAGACTAAAAAATCTAAAGCAAAATCAAGTAAAGCTGAATGTTGAGTCTTCGGGTCAAAGAATGCAGATTGATGAAGATAAAAAATATCAAATCGCCTTTCTTTCTCAAAATGCAATTTCATTAACTGATGATATTCAAATAGTGCTAAGATTCAGCGGTGCCCCAGAAGAAATTCATAGTACATTCGATTTTATCCACGCTACCAATTACTTCACTTTCGAAGTTGGAGTTGTTACAAACCTACAAGCCTTAGAATCACTTATAAGTAAGGATCTAAAATATCAAGGTAGCCAATATCCGCTAACCTCAATTATTAGAATTAAAAAGTTCCTTAAAAGAGGTTGGACTATCAATGCTGGTGAAATGCTAAAAATGATGTTTCAAATTTCAGAATTAGATTTAAAAGACCCTATGGTGCTTGAAGAACAATTGATAGGTGTCGATATTGCTTATTTCGACAAGCTAATTGATGTTATTAGAGATGTTCCTCGAGAAAAGATAAACTCCAATTACATAAATACTATCATCGACAAAGTCTTTTCGCAATACGAAGAAATTGAGGAAACCCCAAAATCTGTTTCAAATTCAAATAACTAAACTATGTCAAAACCCTTAATATTTACAAACTGGATGGCTCGTTGCTCTAGTTTAGGCAACCTAATGACCAATCTTCCAACCGAAGATGAACAAGCAAAAATAGCGCTCGAAATTGAAGAGCTAACCAACGAAAGAGACTATGGAACCAATCGAAACGGTAACAAAGTTAAATGGACCGAAACAAAAGATCTACGACTTGGGGTATTAATCAAGAAAAGAGATAATCCCGACGAATTACCTTCTGGAGCAATTACTTATTTAGAGAAAGAATTTCGCGATAAGTTTTGGAGAAGAAGGCGTTTTTTGGATAACAAATATCTATCCAAAGGAACCATTAATGAAGATGATTCACTTGGACTTCTATCCCTACTTGACAATTTCTTTTACCGTAAAAATGACGAGCATCTTAACAACGGAACTATTCAAGGAACGCCCGACAATCGCCAAAATAAGACAAAAGACACCAAATCATCTTGGGATTTAGAAACCTTTGAAAATGCCGAATTGATTAGTCTTTATTCTTGGCAATTAAAAGGCTACATGTGGCTAGAGCATAGCTACGATAATCCCGAGTTAAACACCAAAACAGAAGCCGAATTATGCTACTGTTTAGTTAATGCCCCACTCCATTTAATTGAAAATGAGAAAAAATCTCTTTGGTTCAAAATGGGGATGCCAGACGAGGACTCAGAAACCTGGATTAATGCCGTTTGTCAGTTGGAAAGAAACATGATTTTTGATATACCGGCTTTTCAAGCAGAATATCCAAATTATGATTTTTACAATCCAGTACTAGACTTCTCAATTCCTCCCCATTTAAGAGACAAACGTTTTTCTGTTAACCTAGAGTCGGAAGATATAAAAAACATCACTAGGCGCGTCCTGATGGCTCGAGATTGGCTAATTGCTAAAGAGATTGAAACCCTAAAGCTTATCGAACATGGAAAAACCAACTAAAGCCTTATCTATTAAGCAACCTTGGGCGGAATTAATCGCTTTAGGGATAAAGAACATCGAAAACAGAACTTGGAAAACGTCCTTTAGAGGGCGTTTTCTTATTCACGCATCCAAAGTATCGGACAAGCATTGTTCTTTAAATGTAGCTCAAGATGCAGCAACTAACGGAATTGAAGAATTAGATTGGTCACTTGGCTGTATCATTGGTGAAGTTGACTTGGTAGATTGTGTTCAAAGACATTCTTCTATTTGGGCAGATCGTGGCGACGGAATTTGGCATTACGTTTTGGAAAATCCTGTAATGTACGACAAGCCGATTCCGGTTAAAAAAGGTGCTTTAGGATTCTGGAATTATAAACCTGAAAATTAAATTTAGATATGAATGGAATTATTTTAGGCCAAACTTATTACACGATTTCCGGAAGTGAATTTATACCAATCAAAAAAGAAAAAGGCGAAATAAAAGATTGTTTTGGATATCGAAAGAGTTCTATTTATATAAGTCATAATGGTACCAGAATTCAAAAAGGAAATATCTACTCTTCAAAAGAGCGGGCGTTATTCGTTGCAAAGCAAAAAAGAAAAAAGAAATTAAAAACTTCCCACTTGTAGAAAGTGGATAATCTGATGAATTTACAGCAAATAAAAGATGATTATGCAAAATCACATAGATATGAAAGCTTTGAGCATTTAATACACATGTGCGATGTTGAAACGCTTAACAAACACTTCGACGAGGTAATTCGAATAGTCTTAGAATTTTCAAATTCAAAAACCTTATAAACAAATGGAATCATTCCTAAAAGCAATAGAAGACCACCAAGATGCAGCGCTACTAATATTGATATTTCTAGCACTGATTTGTTCAATAATAAAAGATAAAAATTAATGCACGTAGTCGGAAGAATAAAAGCAATTCATCAACCACAACAAGTGAGTCAGTCTTTTAAAAAGAGAGAGCTGATAGTAACGACAGATGAACAATATCCACAGCATATCATGATCGAATTTACTCAAGACCGATGTGATTTATTGGATTCCTTTCAAATTGGACAACCCGTAAAAGTATCGATTAATTTAAAAGGTAGAGAGTGGGTTAATCCACAGGGCGAAACCAAATATTTCAACTCTATCCAAGGTTGGAAAATTGATGCTGAGAATATGGCACCAACATATGAGCCTGAGCCGCAAAGCGCAGCCGATGCTTATATGAACAATCGTCAACCTCAATTCAATGAGGAAGAACACGACGATTTACCCTTTTAAATAAAACCCTTTAAAAATCTTTAAAAAATGGATTTCAATAAACAATCACAAATTGCTATTGACAAAGTCATAGCTGAAAAACTACCTGAAATGTTAGAAGCCAAAGCTTCTGAAATGATAAGTTCAATAGTAAGTGATATCTTCAGAAGTTATGGAGATACCGCTAAATCTATCAAAGCAAAACTTGAAGAAACCATTAATGTCAATCTTCAGGAACTAGATCTAATCGATTACAATACGTTAATTGCTAAGACCATTAATGACAATTTACTTCAACAAGTAAATTTACAGCCAATACTTGATATGACTCAAGATATCATCGGTTTTGTAAATAAGAAAACAATTACTCTGCAAGAAGTTGCTGATATTATAATCGAAGCAAGTCAAGAAGAAAACGATCAAGAAGGAGAAGGCGAAATTACTTTTATAATAAACGAGAATACCAAATATAACTGGATAGAAGTGTCTGCTGATGTTGAACCGGATAAAGAAGAATACGAATGTAATTTTAAATTTATTTTTCATTCAGAAGATTCACGAGAAGGGCAGATCTTCTCTTTTAGATTCAAAGATCATTGTGATGATAAAGCAAAAGAATTAACTCCAGCAAAACTTGTTTCCTTACACGGAATTGAAGCTAAAATTTTTAGACTTTATTCTGCTCAAGTAAAAATAACTGATTACAATCATACGCCTGACACGTCCTGGACACGTTGGGATTAATTCAATCTAAAATGGCAAGCAAGAAACGAAGAAAGCCCGAATCCGAAGATAGGCACATTACCATTTTCGAAGAGGCCGTAACACTAAAAAATGAAGCGATGGGAATTATCCCGTCGCTTCTTTCATTAGAACAAGAGAAACTCAATAATGGTTTTACTTGGAAGCAAAGAGACCATAAGACGAGAGTGCTCACTAAAACTAAATAATAATGATGAAATGAACATATATGAGTTATCTAGAAATTTTTGGGATTGGTCTTTTGAAAATCCTGATAAAATTAAACCAGTACATAGCGCATTGTATTTCTTCGCCATTGAACATTGCAATCGATTAGGCTGGAAAGAAAAATTTGGGTTTCCTACTACAATGGCGATGGAAGCAACAGGAATCAAATCCTATAATACTTATATATATACTTTGAAAGATTTAGTCAGTTTCGGTTTTGTAATGATTATAGAAAAATCAAAAAATCAATACTCTGCTAATATCATTGCTCTATCAAATTTTAATAAAGCAGTAGACAAAGCACTTGATAAAGCAATGTTAAAGCACATACCAAAGCAAGATGAAAGCATTGTACAAAGCACTAGTGAAAGCATTGATAGTATAGATATACCAATATACAATAATACAATTATACCATATACATTATTACAGAAAGAAAATAAAAATTTCACAGAAGTTGATTCTGCTGAACTAGAAACTTCTCAAAAAAAAGAAAAAAGTTCCGCAAAAAAAGAAACAAAATTTTCTATTCCAAATTTTGAAGAAGTATCTCAATACTGCCTTGAACGAAATAACGGAATTGATGCACGTCATTTCATCGATTTCTATGAATCTAAAAACTGGATGATTGGAAAAAACAAAATGAAAGACTGGAAAGCTTCAGTTCGCACTTGGGAAAGGAACAGCAACAACAACCAAAATCAGAATAAAAATGGAGAAACAAAAACCGAAGACCGAATCATTGGCCGTCAAACATTCGACACCGTCAAATCAAATTCAGAAAACATACAGCACTCAGCTGACTACTATCGAGAACTTTTGCGTAAAAAGCCCGATTGATTTTGTAAGAAGTTCTTATTCTCAAATGACAATTCGAGAACGGTTACAAGATGATGATGGCCTAACAATTCTAATCAACCAAGCTTTGACTAAATCAATTGGTCTGTCTGGTATGAAGGAAAAGACAGACCAATTGATGCTCGATGAAATCATCAAAATGCTTTTCACGGTTTATGATCATCTAACCCCAGATGAAATTTATAAAGCATTTGAACTAGAGCGAATGCGGATGTATGAGACCAAAACCGAACACTTTCAATTATTCGATACCGGTTATGCTGCTGAAATTCTCAAAAAATATTTGGATTGGAAAATCGATATTAAGACGAAGTACAACATTACTAAGTCAAATTCGATTCCTGAAAATACCTTATTGCTCTCTGAAACTTCCGATTCTGAAAAGAAAAAAATAATGGACCAGGCAATTACACGATGTTTTGACGAATTCAATAAACAAGGAAAAATAAACCATCCTTTCAAGCACGTATTCGATGAACTCGTTGATAGAAAATTCATTAAAAAAGCTACTGAAGACACTCCTAGATTAAAGCAATGGTATGACGAGCGAAGAATTATTGCTCATGCCGAAGTTGAAAAAGAACTACTTGCTCAAGCTGAGATTAACAAAGACAATTCTAAGAAAGTGAAAAGCATTCGTGAAGAATTGAATTTACTGCTTGACAACAAATCTGATAAGGTTGAAATCAAGCTATTCGAAATCGTTTTACGGGAATTCTTCCAAAAGAGAATCGATTTAAAACTTCCGATTGAGGAACTACTGAAATAAATCACAAAAAACTTATTGTCAAACCAACCGTTCGGGAATACCGAACAGTTAAACTATTCGCTAAAATGAAATATAAAAACACCAAAGAAGTAACGATGATGATTTGGGAAACAAATCCATCTAAAAGAAAACAAGGAAATCTTGAAGTAAAGGTAAACGTACGCAAAGAACATAATTTATCACCCGGGGATGAAATATGTACTAACCTAAATGACAAGGAGAGTGTTTGGATTGTAAAAGAAATATTAAATACCAAACCATCTAGCTTGTCGGGATATAACTATGTTGTATGTATTTGTGATTGGAAACTTCGTAGTCTATAAAATATGAACCAAAATAAAGAAACACAACCGAACTTGATTATCATCAAGAAAGGCGAACTATACTACAATGGCCCTGATAATCATTTCTACAATCAACTAGCCAACGCAACTTATTGCAAAAACACAACTCAAGCGCTTGCAATTATTCAATCGAGAAAATTAATTGGCGCAGTACCTGTTAAAATTACAGAACATGACTATACTTACGCAAAAGCAAATGCAATAGTGAAAATCATTTTGCTTTCAGAGACCTTGGCAAAGTACTTAAACGAAGTCGGTTCTAACCTACCAACTAAATCGCAAGTAAATAAGCTTGCTGCTAAGCAAATGAAATTGACATCACAACAATTGATGTTGATCAACCCCGATTTTAATCACTTTTTGAAAGTTCGTGAAGATGATACTTTCGACGTATTAGGACATTTCGAAGGATTTATCCAAGAGTTGTCGCAAGTTGAACTGTACGATACTCCGAACTTAACGGGTATTCTTCAAGCTTATAAAAAAGACCCTAAATCAATTATTGGAATTTGTAAAAAGATTTTAAAATGAAAATATTAGAATTATTTGCAGGAAGCCGGTCTATTGGATTAGAAGCCGAACGTCAAGGTCATGAGGTTTTTAGTTGTGATTGGGAAAATTACCCGGGCATAAATTGGGTTGGAGACATTGAAAATTTAAAACCTGAAGATATTCCATTTATCCCAGATGCTATTTGGGCATCGCCAGATTGTACAACATACACTATTGCCGCCATTTCTAAACATAGAAATGGTACTGAACCAAAAAGTGATTACGCTATCAAATGTGATCGAGTAAATCAACATTTTATTTCGCTGATTAAACATTTTCTTGAACTGAATCCAAACCTTGTTTTCTTCATTGAAAACCCGCGCGGAATGATGCGGAAAATGCCATTTATGCAGGAATTTAAAAGGCATACGGTGTGGTACTGTACTTATGGTGATGACAGAGCAAAGCCTACCGACATATGGACAAATTCAATCGATTGGATTCCTAGACCACAGTGTAAGAATGGTAACCGAGATTGCCATCATCAACCTGCACCAAGAGGAAGCCGAACAGGTACGCAAGGACGAAAAGGGAGTTACGACAGAAGTAAAATACCTGCCCAATTGTGTAAAGAAATACTCGAATCTTTAAAAAAGTAACTCGTGAAACAAAAAATATTAGATACAATTTCAGATTTGTGCATGGACTTTCTCTATTACGATAGAAAAAACTGTGAAGAGTTGTCAATTGAGCAAATGAATGAAGCTGTGAAAAATGGAGAAATCACCATCGATGAAATGGTTGAAAACTTCCGAGAGCACTTAGAAGGAACTTTTAATAACCAAGAAAATGAATAGAGAAATATTATTTAAAGGGAAGAAAGTTGATAATGAAGACTGGGCTTATGGTTATGTGTCAAAAACTAGAAGACTTGAGAAACATAAAGTCACAAATAGAAAAGAAGAACTTGTTTATCACATCACAGATTGGGTAGACAACATGATTGTAGAGCAAGTAATATCAGAAACCATCGGGCAGTTATGGATTCCTTCGATAGGTATTAGATTGTTTGGAGGGGATTTAATTGAGGCTTATTGCGCTGTAAATGGGTCTGGTAAAAAAACAAGAAAATGTAAAGTTATAGAAACTGATAAAGGGCACAGTATTGTTGTTTGGCACAAAAAAGCATGGTGGGCTTATTCGTACATAGATTTCACGTCAATAGAAGCAATCGGAAATATTCACGACACCCCTAAAACTTAAACTATGAACCTATCAGACAAAATAAAGCAAACCGCCACGTTTAAATCACTTGATAACGTACAGCAGAAAATATACGGTAGTTCCAAAATGAGGAGTCAATTCGAGCATCACTTGCGAATGATCTCATTTATCGGATCTGACGAATGGGAGAAAATCGAGCATCCCAATGGAGTGGTAAAAGGAATTATAAAAGAAATCGAAGATGAAAAAAATTAATTGGCAGTCACAGCACTGCGGAATCATTCACGGAGAGTATTCGGACATCATTGAATATATGCCCGACTTAAAAGAACCACTATCTACTTTCCCCGAAAATCCAAATGATTTTATTTGGGATGTGAAAGTACATATGCTAATGCCTAACCAATACCCATGTATTCCAAATTGGCACAGAGATATGATTCCTCGCGATGAAAATCTAAAAGAAGATGAAACTTTAATCGACGACACAAAACCGATGTATCTATGGCTTTCAAATTCTCCATTAACGATTTTCAAAACTAAGGATGGACAAGAATTTGAAATTATTCCAGAACAATGGCACCGATTTACTCAAAGAGATTGGCACAAAGGGCAGATGGCAACAGACTTTTGTTGGAGAGGTTTAATACGAGCTTGTCATAAGGATTTAGGGATTAATTCAACTACTGTAAATAATCCCTTCAGTAATAGGAATCCGCTGCGAAGACATACCCAAGTTTATTTGGATGCATCAAACTTTAAATGGTAAAATATAATCCTGACGAGTGGAACTTTCCAAAAAACACTAAAGCATGTTACTATGCAGTTCATAAAAACACTCATGAAAAAGTATTAATACCAATGTGTTGGGGAACAGTCCATAGTTTCGATTTGGACGACTGTTATTGTGATACTAAAAAAGAACCTACAAAAGCAGAATTAAAAAATACGATTCAGATTCTTAAAGAAAGAATCGAAGAACTTGAAGAAAATAAAACCGTATGACAAAGCAAAAAAAATTCTTAAAAGAGTTACAAGAACTGTGTGGTAAATACGACACTAATATCATAGCTCCGCCTACTAAAAAGGGAAAATTCAAACCATTTAAGGTATTCACAGGCGACACAGAACCGGAGTCCGAAAAATCGATAGAAATATGCTATATCGGAAAAAACACATTATACTAATAATTAAAGAAACAGGACTATGAAAAAGTATATTATAAACAACATAATCCCCTTACTTATCGGGTATTGTGTAGCTACTACTTTGCAAAACGTTTACAACTTAGTAGAGGCGATTATTTTAAAAATAGTTTTAATTATTAACAATTAGGCCTATGAAAACAAACACGACTGCCAAGAGGATAATTCTCGAGGAAATAAAAGAAAATACGCATCCTGAAAATGTTGAGGATGTGATTTTTTGGGCTTTGGAGCATTATTCCAAAAGCGAACCGGCGGGAACATGGGGCCGCGTAATTGCACACGCCATCAAAGAAAGGATTCTAAGCGAAGAATCAAAAGAAGAAAATAACCAAAAACAAGATAAAACTTACCACTTTTAGTAAGTGGATTAGATTATGGCAATAGATAAACAAGAAGCGTATTCGCTTGAATGCGATGGGTGTAAAAATGGTTTTGAAAATAATAGCGGTTTTACAATATTTACAGATGAACAATATATGTTAGAAGATGCTTATAATTCCGATTGGATGGAAAAAGACGGAAAACATTATTGCGACAATTGTTATGAGATAAATGATGACGATGAAGTGATTATTAACAATCCTAAAATAACTATGGAACCATGATAAAAGTCCAAGACAACTACCTACCCAACCCTTTATTTCAAAAACTTCAAGAATACTGCTATCAAAATAACTTCGAAAGAGTTCAAGCAGGCGAGAAAGAATTTGAAATTTTAAAAGTTCCGCCAGAGATACTTCCTTATTTGGAAATTGAAGGCTACGAAATGAATTTAAGCTTTATAAGACGAGCGCATAAAGATTTCGATACAGATTGGCGCATCCATGCCGATAACATCATAAACGGCAAAAAAACGCTATTAGCGAGTGTGCTTTACATCAATAAAGCCGAAGGAGTTTCAGAAAACGGAACTGCAATGTGGATTCATGAAAAATACGGAACTCATTTACCTGACGATGCATCCAACGAGGAATTTGACCGGCTGCTTTTAGAAGACAGTAACGACCTTAGAAGATGGGAGAAATGTGACTACATAAAAAGTGTCCCAAACCGATTACTCACCTATTCCGCTACTATCTTTCATAGCAAATACCCTAATGCAATTGAACAAGGCGAACGAATCGTTTTGGTTGCTTTTTATTGTTAAAAACAAAATTATAAAACCCTTTAAATTTTAAGTATATGATCAATCTATTCAACACGCACATCGAAACATTGTCAATTCACAAAGTCGGAAACAAAAGCCGTAACGAAAAAATGTTTCTTTCTGAAGAGTCATTAAAGCTAAATGACGAAATCACGCCGCTAATAAAAGAGTTCTTTTTTAAACCATTTCGAGAAAAAGAAGAAACCTATTTTCAATTTGCTCACGATGTTGATATCGAGTTCAACGAAATGTTTAATCTGTCCAAGTCAATTTTTGAAAGACCTGATAAACTACATGAGGTATCAAAGAAAATCACTACTCACCTATTTGAACAATCAAATCATCCGCATATTAAAATCGGAGAAGTATATGTGGCCTACCTAACCAATGTTTCAATCGACAACATTGTAGTAGATGCAATTGGAATCTTCAAAAGTGAAATCAAAAACGATTACTTCGAGATTAACGAAAACGAAAGCCGATTAGAGTTGCAGCTTAAACAAGGGATTTCTCTTGATAAATTAGACAAAGGTTGCATCATCTTCAATTACAAAAAAGAAGACGGCTATAAGGTTCTAAGCATCGATTCCAATCGTTACGATGCGCGTTATTGGTTAGAACACTTCTTATCGGTTGATGCTTTCCAAGATGAAAACTTCTTTACCAAAAAGTACTTGAAATTTTGTCAAGATTTTGCAAAAGACGTCGTACTACCGGCCGAAGATAAAAAAGAAGAGGTAATGTTTATGAACCGCTCCGTAAACTACTTTGCTAAAAATGATGACTTCGAGGAAAGCAGCTTCTTAAATGAAGTAATCGACAACCCTGATTTGATTTCGGAGTTCAAAAACTACAAGGTAGATAAAGGAGAAAAATACTCGATTGAAGACGTGAGCAATTTTGCGATATCAAATTCGGCTGTAACCGATGCTCGAAAGAAATTCAAAAACGTGATTAACCTGGACACGAATATTACAATCAAACTTGATTTTATCAATCCGGAAAGCGCTGAAAAATTCATTGAGAAAGGTTGGGATGAGGAAAAGCAGATGTATTACTACCTAGTATATTTTAACAAAGAGAATAAGTAATTATCGAATTTAAAGGAACAAGCAACATGAAAACAAAACAAGAAGTTATTAGAGAAGCTTGGGGACTTTTATTTGACGAATTACCCATTAGTGCTAAACATATAGCTATTAGGAATGATGGTTTTATATCTCAATATTTTAAAAGCAGATTTGATAATTCAGGCATTGAATTTGAGAATACATATAGCTATGGAAATGAATTTAGACCAAAATCACTACAAGGAATTGAAAATAACGAGGGGTGGATTTCTATTAAATCGGAGGAAGATTTACCTAAAGAAACAGGTTGTTACCACGTTATAAATAAAAAAGGCAGGTATTTCAGGAAAAACTATTTATTACACATGAAAAATAATAAAGAAAATTGGAGAAATATCACACACTATCAACCAATCACAAAACCTAATCTGCCATTGCATGAGTAGAGAAGCAATATTAAACTAAATATTTTAACCAAAAACCTCGCGATGTAAAGGCAAATCGCTAATCTATATTATGACTAAAGTTGATACACTTTTAGAAATGGCTAACGCAGCCAAAATCGAGGAACAAAAATTTGAAAAGGGAAATAAATCAAGCGGTACCCGTTTGAGAAAATTTCTCCTTGAAATTGGAAAACTAACCAAGGAAATCCGAAAGGAAGTTTCAGAAAAAAAGAACGCATAAAACAAAAAGCCCGTAATGGGCTTTTGTTGTTTTTAAGAATTTACCGATTTTAAACAAAAATCACAACTGACTGAAATATAACAATATAGCTTTTTTGGTAAAATATGGAATTCGAAAAAATGAAACCGAAATTTCAGTAAAATTTAAGAAAAACACATTAAAAACAAAATAAACAAACATAATAAACAAAAATATAGCTTTTTAATACTGATAATATAAAGCAACTTTAAAACAGGGGCTTTTGGCCAAAAACCCTTGATACATACTTAATGAGGAAATTCATTAAAATCGTCGAGTTAACGCATAAGATGTGTGACGAGATGTCTTTAGCTATGAAAAATCTAAAGTATGTATTAAGTTGTTTAATCATCAAAATTTACTTGTATAGCGAGTGGTATTTTGTGATAGAACTTACAATTGCTGTTTTTATTTTTAGAAGTGAAATTGCAATTTTTGAGCTGTTGTTTTTCAAATATCTTGAATACGCATTAAAAAGCAAACAATCTTAATTTTAAAAAGCCCCTATTTCGGGGCTTTTTTAGTTTCATTAATCAGTTGACGATACTCAAACATCGCTTCTGAGTTTATCGCTTTGTATTGAAACATTTGTTTTTTTAGTTTCAAATCATCGTTTGAAAGCTTCTCAGAATTGTTTAAATCGGAGCCAAACAACTCAACCATCAATAAGGCTTTGTGTTTTGCATTGTTCGCGTACTTAATTTCAAATACAGCGGAGTTTACATTTTTGTTTTTGATTTGATCGCTAACCCGAGTTCTTGCACGTTTCTTGTCATAAGCGCTCATGTCCTTAGTGATTTCATTTAATTTTATATTCACTTCGGTTCGAGTTATATTTCCATCCAAATGATTCTTTACAACTGCTTTTATTTCATTTTTAAATTTGACGTTTTCAATTTCAATTTTTTCGAGTTCTTTTTTAATTTCTTCGTTTTGTCCTATTCTACGATTGAACTCGCTGGTTTCTTTAACGGCACGATTAAAGGACGATTTAAGCATGTCTTTTTTAAACTTGTCCATTATGACCTTTGAGTCTTTATCGGACATCATAGCGTCCATTCCACCGTAAAGCATACCAATATAAGGCGAAGTACTGGGAGTTGTCACAATACTTTCAACAGCTGCTTTCATTCTTACTGGAGACCATCCTTGTTGCTCTCCAATTTTTTTGTAAAAATCCTCAACTGATGCGTTTTCGAATCCTTCTGCCGGAACAGGAACTTTTCCTCTTAAAATAGATAAGTCTTGTTCTCGGAAAAAATCATAACCTGTGGCATAACTCAAAGCGCCTTTAATAAGTGGATTTCTGGTGATATTATCTGTTATTCCAAATTCAACAGGGCTAATGTTTTTCTCTAATGCAAATCCGATATCTCCTATTGTATTACTTCTTGATTTATCTCCTGCGGATGCCTTCATGTAATCTCTCATGATATTTTCAGTCAAGGAAAAAAATGGTGTCAACTGTTGGGCCTTGGCTATTCTAAAATATTGAAATTCTCCTTTATCATTTCGGTTACCATTAAAGACGATGAAATAATTAATTCGGTCATACTTCGAAACACCTTTAATCGCTTTATTGTAAAGCTCTGAGCTAGTCATATCCTTTTCATCTTCACTCCCGGTTCCTGATAATAACGCTAAACTAATTCCAATCGGAACAGACGACATAATTGCTGCAGCTTGAGTAACTCGCAAAGTAGTTTCAATTGGGCGATCTCTAAAATTATCAAACATTACTCTTGTTCCTTGAGTAGCGGCATTCAAATACGGAATAAAAGCATCGATATCTTTTGTTATTGCCCCGCCTTGGTTGAAATCCATGGTATTTCTAGCAGATGATACGGCATTCGTATAGATGTCTTCCAACTGATTTTTGTCTGTAACTTCTTCAATTTTTTTTAACCCCAATTCTTTGAGTTGATTTTTAATTGAGCGATTGAATACAGCCATTCTAAAGCCTACTTCTGAATACATCTGTAAACTTTGGAGTGTAGCTACGCTAAAAGCTTTTTTAGTTCTTTCCTTGGTCTTATTGTCAATCTTATCCAAAACTTTTTGCATGGACGAAGTACCTTTAAATCTTCCTTGTTCCATTAAAAAATCCATCATTCCGCCATACTTGATAAAGTTTTTGAAATTATCAGTTTCCTTTCTGATATCGCGAATACCTTGTGAAGCATCGCCTGTCAGTTGAACAAAATTTTTAAGCAAATTCGGCCCATATTCTTCTGAAAAAGTAGAGATAAAAAGAAAATCTCTAGGAGTATTTGTAATAAAGAAAGTTGGATTATTCCCAGTTGCAATAGCTTTTACTAACCCTACACCGGAACTCATGGCAACCTTTTCTTTAATATCAGGAGTTTTGAAAATTCTTGCCATGGAATCAAAATACTGCTCATGAAACTTATCCTCCATGAGAATATTATTCTTCACCCCATTTACATAATAGTAAGCGTTAGAAAAACCTATAGGAGTTTTCTTTGTCTTATAAATCGGATTACCTGACTCTGTAAAACCAATTATAGGGTTGTGTTTTACTCGTTTTTGTAATTCCTCAAAATACTTAATCGTATCGCGTTCTTTCTTTGTTAGATTAGATTTGGATTTTAATTGCTCTACTTCAACGGCTTGTTTTTTCATAAATTCAACAAGCTTACTATTTGTACGATTTAAAGCAATCGTTTTTGCGCGCATATTGATAGCTCGGGAAAGCAAGTATTGTGAATCATTGACTAGAGCGGTATCTAGACCTCTTTCTAATTTCTGTATTTGTTCTTTTCCAAGTCCTCCAGTGTTCCCATTATCCAAATGGGCTGTTTCGGTTTCTGCATTTTGCATGAACTCTAAAAACTGTCTCGGTTGGTAATCAATATCAAAGAATCGGTCCCGGCTTTCTTTTGAAATTATTCCGGCCTCGTGCATCTGGTCCAATAAATCGCGAAAAGTATCAAAATAAGCATCGGAACGTTTGACTAAATCGTTGAATTTATCATCACCGTAACTCTTTCTAAGACCATTTAAATATGCTTTAGCAACATTATCGTTAATATAATCCTGATGAACAACTGTTGGCAAATTCTCTTTCCGACGGTTCTCGTCTATTGCGACAAAGCGTTTCAACTGAATTATCTTGTCAAGTAATTTTATATCCGGAGACGAAAGTCCCTTGTATATTTTGGAATATGCTTCGTCATACATTTGTTTGGCGTATGCCGTTGCTCCTTTACTTGCTACAATGTAGTTTCGTACTAGCCTTCCTCCAGCTTTATTAAGGATGAATTTTGGTAAGAACTGACGATCAAAGAACTTTGCTATGAAAGTAGAAAAAGCTTTATCCAAACTAAATTTAGGATTCATTAGCGCATCTGCTTCTTTATCAGCCTTGTCAAAAGACTCGTCGACAATCTTTTTAGCATCCTCTTCCGTAACTGCTTTTTGTCTTTCTAAATAATCCTTGACCATCATCTTTTCCATACGGTCAGAATACTGTTTTAAAATATCCTTTTCCGAAACACCGTTTTTTAAATGCTCGTCAACTTCTTTTTCTAAAGAGGTGCGAGATTTCTCACTTGCATTGCGTTCGTATGGTTTATTGAGGTAGTCGATGAAGTTTTTATCAAGGTCTAATTTTTCTGCAGACGATAAGTTTTTGTACCATTCTGTTTGCTTAACGGCATTTAGTCCGGCTGAAATAATATCCGCAACAGTACTCGCGGTTTGCGCTGCTAATTTCATCGCCATTAATCCTTGTCGTGCTACAACCAAAGGTAAGTTCATTCCAAGGGTATCTTTTCCAAACTCATCAATATCCGAGATAAGTTTGTCTATACCTTCAATAAAATCATTGATTTTTAAATCATGGGAAAGGTTGACTTTGGTATCTTTAGTTGATGACTTATGTTCCTTGTTTTCGGAAATCATATTGTCAATGACATAGATGATTCCTTCTTCACTCTTTAATACATTTCTTGGGTGTAAGTCAGAAACAGTATATTGCCCGTTGGTAAATGAAGTGTCGGTAATTTTATTGAAACCCAATGATTCCATAAAAGTAGCGATTACCGATTTCTCGACGTGTTCTGCTTGACTTACAAAAGGCTGTTTAATTACTACCTCAACGTATGGCGCACGATTGGCCCCACTGTCAAATCCAGAAAAACCAACTAATTCATAACTTGTTTCAGGGAATAATTTATTATGATTTTCAATGTAATCTAAAAGGTTGGAAACTAAAAACTGAGAATTGAATAAATTGTTGCTTTTATAAACCCAACGTTCTTCTGCGTTTAAAACAACCGTATTTTCGTTTCCGCTTCCAAAGGCTTTTCCTAGTGAATAGATATCATCAATCCATAAATTATTCTCCTTTGCGTAGTCAAAAACAACTCTTTTCTCAAGATCTGATAGATCGTGAGCATTCATCTCTAAAGATTCTCCTTCTGGTTGATTTTCTGCAAACTCTCTCTTTGCTTCTTCAATTCTTCCTCTAATATTATCGGCGATTGATTTTCTGCTAGATTCTTCATTGCTGCTTCCGAATTCGCTTTGTGAGCTTCTGTCAGGTATTCCGGTTTCTCCGCCGCGTTTCTCGCTTGAGCTTTGGCTATTGTCTCGTCTACTCTCTTCTTGAACTCCGGATCTACTTCCATTCTCTGTAGTATCTGCAACTTCGCTAACGATCGTTCTGCTGATGTCATCGGCCTGCGTGGAGTTTCTTCTTTCTTGCTCATAATATTGATCGTTTTCGGTTTGTAAATTTACAAAATCTTCTTCATTCATCACATCAAATAAAGAAGCATATTCATCATAAAACTTTTGTTTAGTTGCCTTTTGTTCAAAAGCTTGATTTAAAATTTCATTTGTTGCAGGTAATCCCGTAATTTCCGTGAACGCAGTTTTCAAGGCCGTTAAATCTTCTTTCATGTTTCTGTCTAAGAAATCCTTTTTACCTCGAGGATTTTCCACAATAAAATCAACTATATCTTGTTCAGTAACCTCAACGCCTGAAATTTCAGAAATCTCTTGAGCAAGGGAATCCAATGGACGGCCTTCTCCCTTTTTGCCGAAATACTGCATTGCAATACTTTGAGTGATATAGTTGGCATCCCCATTTTCCACAAAGCTTTCACGGGAAACAGCACCAATATTTTCGGCAATCATTCTTTGTTTGTAATCTAATTCAGAACGGTATTCCTCGCGACTGGTCAAAGCAATAGCCTCCGCTATTTGGCTAGCATTTTGGGAGGTTTCGGCAATATGTTTGTTGACCGTAACTCCTTCTTCTATGTTTGATGTATCAGACTCTTGTCCTTCTGTAAAATCAAGGGATTTAGCATATTCTTTTTGCAATGCTCGTATCGTCGGACGGCTAGGTGTTTTACCTTTTTCATCTTTAAAAGTGAGCTCATTATTTTCATAAGAAACGGAATAAGGTTTTCCGTTTGCAGATGTTTTCACCTCTTTTACTTTTGGTTCTCTAATTGGCTGCGAGTTACCGGTTTCTTGTACTTCTTCTCGAATAACACTTTCTCCTTCTTGGTTTTCAAGTGTATTACTGACTTCTTCCACGTTAATAGCTCCAGTTCGAACATCCTCATTAACAACAGTATTTTCGGCTTGTGCATTTTCATTTTCAACAATATTCGAGAGAGGTACATCTTTGTCCTTCTCTGCTTTTTGCTCCTGGTGAATTTTCAGAGCTCTGGCTGAAATCTCTTCGTCTTTCAAGTCAACCCCTTTCGTACCTTCAGGATCTTTCTCTGCCATTAATTCGCGACTAGCTTGGTCTTTTAGCTTAATTACTTCTTCTGGCTTTAAAAGGTTCAATTTTGCATTTACGTCGCCATTTAGCAATCCCTTACGCTGAGACTCAGCAGCATCAAATTCATCTTTAAGGTTATTGGCCAATTGCTTTTTAATTTCATCCGAAAGGTTTTCTTCATTTTGAATCTCGCGAACTTTTTGTTTGATATTCGCTTGAGTTCTTTCGATTCTTCTTATCTCATCAAACTCCGCTTGCGACATATTCTCAATGGTTTTTGTTTGTTTTACAAGTAATTCATTGAGTTTTGTTTTTGCAGTTGAAATTTGGTCTTCGACAATTATTCGAACAGAAGGAGCGGTAGAATTTTGATCGAGCGTTTTTTCAAACTCTAAAATCTGAGCATTTGCTTTTTGGATTTTATTATCTAGCGAAAATGGTTTAATGGCACTCGAAACAATATGAGAAGCGCTCGGAATTAACAATCCCATAATTGCACCTGCAGAAGCTGCATCTTTCACATTATCAAAAACACCCACATCTTTACCTAGAACAAACTTATCCATCACGTTCTGCATTACTTCTGTTGCAGATTCGTCTAATCCTTCATAAACACCACCTTTCGCTACTTCTCCGGTAGCTCCAACTGCACTTTTCCAAAAACCTTTAGCAATCATTGTCCTCTCTGGGCTAGTTGCACTTTTTATAATTCGACTTGCATTCATCAAAAGCATTCTGTCAACCATAGCCGAAGCCGTTTCAGTCGCTCCAAATCCCAAAGGAACAAGTGCTTTTTCTAGATAACTGTAATTAGATCCTTGAGTTTCTTCTTCCGAACGCATTTCATCATACTTGGTACCCGTTGCAGAAACGCCTAAAGCGCCAACTCCTCCAGCTCCAGTTGCAACCATTGCATAAATAGGAATTTGACTTGCTACTGCGGTATTCCAAAACCACTGACCAAAGTCGGCAACGTCATTAATTTCATCTACTGATATAGGTTTTGCAATACCGGCCCGAACATCTTTACTAACCCCTTTTATAGCTTCTTGTAAAATTCTAGATTGAACTGGTGAACCAGTTCCGGCTGTTTCTCCAATCCAATCAGTCGCTCCGATTAAACCTGCTGTCAAATCAAGTCCTGTTGCTCCTGCATTGTTAGTAAAATTTTTAAACCAAGAATAGTCCCTTTTGAAAACGTCTATATTTTCAGAAGCTTGTCCGAGTTCTTTTGTATTTGACACATAATCTTGATGTGTACTAATCGCTTCTTTTACTACTGAATTATATCTGTTTTGCAATTCTTCAAACTCTTGTTTTTTTTCAGGACCAATAGGATTGCTTTTAGATTCCTCGACAACCTCCTTAACTCTAGCCTGAAGATTTTCAATTTCGCCACGCAAAAGATTTTGTTTCTCCAGGTTTAATTTGTCTTTTTCTTTAAGAGAGTTGTAATTGAAAGTCTGAAACGTAGTTAGCTTATCTTTATGAGTTGGTCCCCCTATTTCCGATTGGGTGTTTTGCAAATCTTTCAGTAAAGCCCTTGTCTGAGTATCTTCCTGCGACTTTAAATTTTTGTTTATTTTTAAAGTACGTGCTTGAGCAATTCTTTCCTCATCAGTTACAATAGGCAATGGTTTATTTTCTTTCTTTGCTTGGATTTGTTGCTTTTTAATCAATCCATCAACCTCTTTTAATTCGTCGGCCAGTGGGTTAGTGTCCATCTTAAACTTGTCAACTACCTTTTCTCTTTCAGAAACCGGTAAAACGCCTGCAGCGGCATCTATTAAAAGGTTAAATCCTTTCTTGCCATACGTTTTTAAATTATTGACAAAACCCGATTGATTTATTTCATCGTCAACGCCTTGTACTATTTCTTGTTTTTTGTCGTCGGAAATAGTTTTTGATTGTTGAAATTCATCGAATAGACGGGAGTATTCGGGATTGTATTTTTTAAGTTTCTCGTTGTTCCAAGCCATCGATCCTTCTGTAGCTACTTGTGAAGTTGTTACTGAAGCTGATGGTTTTGGAACGGTATTTTCAGTTATTGTTTTTGTAATTTTTTCAATCGGATTCAGCGACGAAGCCGAAGAACTTCTTTCCAATGGAAAAGCCGACTTTTGACTTTGTGAAGTAGATTGCGCACTGTCTTTTTTTTTTAATGGTTTAATGCCAAATTTCTTAATCGCTTCATCAACTTTGTCTCCGTATTTAGATTCTAAGTCATCCCTCGAATAAGTTTGTCCTTTAAATGTAAATTGAGGTTCAGCACTTGAAGTAATTTCTTTAAAGCCAAATTTGGTTATAGCTTCTTGTGTTTTATCTCCATACTTTGCTTGTAACGCTTCGTGAGAATACTCTTGTCCTTTGTAGGTATATTTCTTATCGTCCATTATAGATCAGGTAGGTCATTTAAATTGGGTAAATTATCGGTTTTGCTATTTTGCTTAAAACCTGCTCTTTCTTTCATTTCAGAAACTGAAATTCCAAGTTGAGCTGCAATTCTGGATTCTGTCTCTTTTGATACGGTAATTACTTTTTTTGCTTTATCAGTAACTACAGTTTTCATTTCTCCATCATCTCCAAATACATTCGAAGTCTTCTTGCCGTCGAGATAAGATACATCAACCATCAACTTGCCGTCTTTAGAGTAAGTGTAGTTGTCAATTGTTGCATCAGTAATTGTCGAGTCTTTTGTGCTAATAGCCGGTATTTTTACTTTTCCTGAAACAGGAACACTTTTAGAATTGTTACCTATTTTTTCAATGTTAGTTTTTCCCCATGTATTAACTGAAGGATCAACCGCTTCTCCTGTAGAAGCTTTATCTTTTGATTTTTCAGCCGAATCTCTTGCGTCCTTAGATTTATCAAAATTCAATCTCTCTCTAGAAATAGATGCGCTATGATTGACATCTTTTTTAGAAGACTGATCCTTACTCATTACTATCCGTTCTGTAATATCTTTTTCAATTGCTTTTATGGCGTCTTCTGGAGGTTTAGTATAATCATACCCCAATTCTCTTAGCCTAGATTTTGCAAAGGGTGTTACCTCACCATCGCTTCCATAAATTAGCGAGTTTGCCATCGCTTGAGCATTTTTAATAGGAACTCCCTTAGTTGTTGTAGTGGTATATCCGTTTACATCTTGGTTTTCCACTGTGCCCATTGCTTTGGCTGCATCCGAAACTACTTTATCGTAATTCAATTTTGGCTGAAAATCCCAAACACCTAAACCCTGTTGAAGATTATCCCACGGCATTAGATCAATCTTTCCATCACTATCATTGTCCCTAAAACCAACAAGCGGAAAACCGTTTTCGTCTAAACCCCCTAAATAAGATTCAAAACCACTCAATACTTTTTTCTCAAAATCAGGATTTTTAAAAAAACCACCACCATCAATTCCCTTCTTATAATCGTCAATTAATTTTGTGAAATTTCCTGTTGCGGTTGTTAAGTTTGACGATAAATTATCAAGGTTGGAGTTTTCAATTTCTAGCTTTACACGTTCAGAATCTGAAATATTACCGTTACGCAGAGCATTATATATCTCTCCTTTACGGTTAACAGCTTGCATTATAATTTTCCCTTGAAATTCATTTAATGAGCCTGAGCCAGTATCCGTGTTTTTAGGCAAATTGCTTAAAAGCCGTTCACGTAATTTTTCGTCACGTGCAAGCAATTTATCTTTTCTATGCTGTTCTAGTTGTTCTTGCTGTTGTTTTTCTTGTCGAACGCGATAATTAGCATGGTCTTGTTGATTTACCCAATCTGATATAGACGGCTGTCCTGACCGTTCTGTTCCGTAAACATTATTTGAATTTGCCATATCTACAGATTATAGTTATTACCATACATTTGTTTTTCGGTAAATAAATCATTTACTCTAGGCAAAGAAAACCGGTTGAAAGGATTGTAAGTATTAGGAACTTGTTGCTCAGTATTTGTGGTTACTGAATTTGAACTAACTGAATCTCCCGCTCCAATAGTCCTTCCCATTGAAGCCAACCCACTCATTCCCCCCATAATTCCATTCCATTTCATATCCTCTCCAGCTTGAACTTGAGAAGAAAGGGCATTGATGTTTTGGTTATCACGATCTTCTCGAATATCCCTAATTCTCGTTTCATCGCCAGCAATTGCATATTCGCGCTTCGTTACTTGATCATCCAAATCTTTTTGAATTTGCCTATTTACCGCATTGGTTTCCATCTGCAATTTTGGAAGCGTTGCACCGATTCCTCGAGCTCCACTACCTTGAACGGCTTCTACTATATTTGCTGAATTTCTAGAAGATTCTTCTCGCAAAATATCGGAACCAATTGTACTGATTTGAATATCTTCGAAAGCATTATCTAAAGCTTGACGCTCATAGTTGTTTAACTCTGTATTTGCTTTCTTTTTCTTTTCTTGTCCTTCGTAAATTGAGTAACCTGCTGCTGCAACGCCCAGGGCAACACTTGTGATAGCGGCCATAACATGATTTTAAATATTTCTATCTCAAAGGTAATAAAAATACACATCGTTTTACATATCGGATATATAAATAATATCAAAAAGAAATTATCATTTCAACTGTATTTGAGGAACCTACAGAAAATCCTTCTGCTTTAAAGTGCTTTATGAGATTTGGATTTTTTAGACTTGTATAAATGACTTTATAGCCTTTACTTTTAATTACTGAACCTAACTCTCGAATAAGTAGTTTAATTGCTTCTTGGCGATTCTTGTCCTTGTATTCAGGGTTTGAAACGATAAATTCAATCCATGCAATTTTGGAATTAGTGAAATAAATAAATCCCGCACAAATATCGATTCCGTCTTTATGAATCATTAATCCACAAGTTCCGTTTTCTGGCAGAAACTCTCTTCCTGGTACAGGAAATCTAAAGTACTTCCACCATTCAATTAAACTTTCATAATCAGTATCTTGCAATCTTCTAGCTTTAAACATAAGATTTTACGACATTAGAATTAATAGCAAATAATTCAACTTGCTTATTTTCGTTATTACTTAATTGTACTGAGGCAAAGTAGCCGCGGATTTCTCCTCCATCTATTCTAGAACTCTTCTTTGATAATGCTAGCTTCCCAATATTATCAACTGAAACACTGTTATCAAGAATTATTGAAGTATTATCTTTGTTTATTATTACACCTATAAATTCTGGTGCATCTCCATTCATCAAATAAAGCTTATCTCCAATATTAACCGAATCAGAAACCAAATCGAAACCAACTTGATTGTCATCAATTGATTTTACAATACCCATTCCTTGAACGGCACCATTAAAATCATCTTCATTTTCATTCCCCCTAAGATGTGTAAAAAACCTACTTTCACGTTTATTAAATTCTTCTTGTTTTAAAGTAGTATCGGTTAGGTTTGTTTTTAATGAAACCTCCCAAGGAGAATCGCCCTCGATAACGAATGTTTTAAAAATCTTGTCTTCATTCGCAGCATCATTAAATACAGTTACTATTTTTGAAGGAAATCGGATTCCATAGAATGTATTCATAACTGGATTTTCTTTGTCGTTATGTTCCCAAATCTCACCTTTTTTTGCAGTAATAAATACATTTCCTACTCTAAACATCATTTCTGGATAGTAAGTAAAAAATGTAGCCCAGCCATTCTCTTTCTCTCTAAATGCGATAGTTTTCATAGTTACGTTGTTTGAGTATGTATATAGTCTGAAAAAGCCCCATATGTTACTGTTCTGATTCTAAAATCATAAAATACTTGTGGATCGAGCTCATTAAAATAATGAATATAACCGACTTGGTTTTCATTAATAACATCTCGAAATACAGGAACAGACCATTGGTTGTCGCTTCGCTTTTTAAATGATATTTCATGTCCTTTTATATTACATTGAGAGCTAGACCCAGCCCAAGATACCCTTACAGTATTTTCCGTTTCTTCGTCCCATAATGCCGTAGCATGTTGAGGAGGACTAACCGTGCCATATTTATCACGATAATCCCAAATGAGATATAAAATTTGACTATTATTTGTTCGCGTAAAATTGAAAGAAGCATGATGAATAATATTAAAACCGTCTGACGGATTTGTAGTAGCTATTAATAGTGTCGCGTTACTCATTAGTGCTTCAAAATCATCTTGATTATACAAAATATCAGAAACTAAATAACCTAAGCGATTGCAGGTCCGTGAGAAGTTGGCAAAACTTGATTGGCTTTCTAAAACCTCCATTCTCACAATAGAATTACGTTCTGGAAACTTACCGATTCCCTCAATACCTGTTTCTACTTCAAAATGTGAAACAGGAAAACTATCAACAAGATAATTATTAGCATAAAACGGACTATTGTCCCATTTGATTCTATTAGTCATTACCTTTCCTTGGTCACTAATATCAGTCAAAACAATATTGACTATTTTCATTTCACGGCCAATTGGGCATTCATTACCTATCTGAAATGAAATAAATTCTGATACTGGGATAACCGCTGCATTTATTACTTGTTCTGCAGCATTAACGTCTATGCTAATTCTTCCTGGTCCTGAAACATTTTGATGAGTAAAATTCTTTCCTTGGTAATTAGCTTCTATTGTAGCAATCCCCTCTGAAATATCATAGTTAATTCCAGTAGTTCCCGAAATCTGATTTAAATGAAAATCAGCTGTAAAAGGTTGAGTATTCCTAAAAATATTGACAATAGAACTACATTCAAGAATAGGTGTTTCCCTTTCGTTATCTCCAATAGTAAGTTGATAAAGTTGATTGTAAGGGTCGTACCCGCCTATTATTTTTGCATTAGAATTTTTTGTCAACTCTTCTCTAAAAAAACCTTCCATTCCATAGGTAATTGGGGAAATGCCATTATTGGATAGTCTCCAAACCAAACCGCGTTTTGTATCAACTCCATAAACTCTGTTTCCATGAGTTGCAAATGATTCTGGATGACTTAACCCGTATTCACCTGCATAAGGAATGTATTCTCCCAAAACATAAGGAACCTTAGCTACATTTGCGGTCCCGTCAGCATTGTACATAGCGTCTTTACCAAAAAGTACCTGCCCTATTTTATCTAATTGACATACTAAAAGGTTTCCCTCTCTTCCAAGCAAATGAGAGATACTGCCATTGTTTTTGTCAAGCTCCTTCCAATTTAATTTAGCAAGATTAAAACTATTTAGCCCGTTCATCCCCGCACTTTCAACGTAGGGGTCTGAATAAGTCACGTCTGAATATCGCGTTACCTCTCCATATTCATCAATTGACGTTGTTGTCGGTCTCAAATCGATGCCTAAGAAATTCTTATTAAAACGATCTTTTATTTTATAGCTTTCAATTCCATTACCAAAATTGAAACAATTATAGAAACTGTCTAATAATACTTCTGCAGGAGTATTATTAGACTGATTCGAAATATTACCATGATGGAGGCTATTTGTAATTTTAAATGTTTCCTCTGTCTCGTAAAATATAGCAGTATCAGCCATCTTTTTAGGCTCGGTTTCAAAAACATATAGCCCAGAAGTGGCAGTTCGTATAATCAATTTAAAGTCAACATGTCCCGACCCGCCGGATTTTCCCGACTTCGTCCCTTTAATTGTTAAAAATTCTTTTCCATCAATGGTTTCCCAGTAAATTCTGCCGGCATAGTTATCGTGTTCTTGGTTATCCGCAACTACATTTCCCCATAAAGCAGTCTGATTTATAACATGTTGATTGACCCATTGCTTTAAAGAAGCATAGTGAGTTTGAGTTACAAAAGTTTTTTCAAGTGTATTATATCGCCAACCGCGATCAGGATGCCAATTGGAATCAATAAATAACGAAATTGTAGAACCGATAGGTATATCATAATTCGAATTTAAATCGATATGTAAATAGGGATAATTACCTGAACCTTTTCTAGAAGCGTGTCCTTGATAAGAATAGTTTTTATAATTCTGGGAACCCATAGTAAAACCGTTAGGTTTTATTTTCATGTACATTCCTTCTTGTTCAATTAAATCAGTTCCAGAATTATCTTTATTCCCCGTTATAAAATCACGTGGTTGAGATTTTATTTCTAAAACAGTAATTTTAATTATATTTAAAATGGGCCTATTACCTATAGATTTTATGATAATAATATCACCATCTTTAACTTTGTCTTTGTTACTTCCTTCCAATTTACACCAAGTGTATACATCTTCATTGTAAAATATATTTATAAAAATATTCTCATAGCTTAATGGGGCTGATTTTACCGCAAACTTGTAATACCTGGCCCATGATGGAGCTTTGTTATTTACACGAATCATTAACTTTGATTGCTTGTCAACATCAGATTGAGCAACAAATGCGGTGTTATTTAATGAAGTTAAAGCCGTAGAGCTCCTTTTAAATTCATCCTGGTATATAATTGAGACCTCATAGTCCCTATTGGTTTTTAATGAGTTGGAATCATTTACTAAACGGCTACTAACACTAGATGGTTCAATGAATTCAAAATTAAAAGGCAATATATTGTTTGAATTACCCGGATCTTGAATTCTGCCCCAAGTCAAGGCACATATCAATTCCCCTGCGTTGGACATTATTGTATACAATTTAGGGTATTCCACGACTACCCATCCCTGGTGGTTAGGGAAAAGCAAATTGTCTTGTATCTTTTGATTTATCACATTTATAAATTCTTGGAAATCTGTCTGATAATACAAATCAAATGAGGTAGACACTGCTGAATTTATAACGAATTCAGCACTATCAGAAAAAGCAACTAAACCACTTTCCCTTTCTTTTATTTCTAAGAAAAATGAAATTATAGAGCCTTCAACAAGAGTCTGACCTCGTGTGCCGTGTATGTATAGCGCACCATTATTAGATAACGTATAATCCAAAAGATTAACAATATCCAAGCTTTTCTTAAGTAAAGAAACTTCAAAGTCTATATTAATCTTGCGATCAAAATTATTTTTATCAATTAAATCATAGCCCTCTGTATAATTTCCAATTACAAGACGGTTACCGATTGTAGTTAATGCCTTGGCTCGTCTTGGCACATTGTCATACTGTTTTAAAAATTCATTTTCCGGAAGCACGATATAAACCTTGTTGTTTGAATAATTAACGAACTTCTCTTGGTCAATTCCCCATCCTTGCTTTTTTTTATTAAAGCTTTCAATTATATAAACAGTATTAGAATTGGATTCTTTAGCTACTACTTGAATTTCGGTGACTCTTTTATCTCCGGTATTTATTCCTATAGAAATAGCACTAAACTGGTTAACCATAGATAAATTATCTAATGTTTCATAATCCATTTTAAAAGCCGAAGGGTAAAACTTGTAGCTTGTAAAGGAGCTAAGAGCCGAATAATCCCCATCCAAATATTTATAACGATAAGCAAAAGACATGAACTTTTCTTCAATGTTATTGCTTAATCCAGATATATATGAAAACTTTGTTCTTGGAGCTGCGGCAGGGGGTTTTTTAATTAGATAAATATCTTCTTTTTCAAAACCATTTGGCCCATATCTTTTAGCTCGCTCAATATTAATACAGCAAACTTCCATGCTATTGTCGGTCCAAATAAACATGTCTTTTTTAATATCTTCCGAAATTATTTTGCACATGCCGGAAATTATACTACCCTTATTCAAAGCCAAAACACGACTTCTAATTGGGCGAGTATCTTCTAACAAAAAACTTATAATTTTAGTATCTAAGGAATATTCAATTAAATAGGTTCCTCGGCTTGACCAAACAAACCAGTAAATCTTACGTTTTGTTTCATCAGAATAGCCAGCCAATGTAACAGCATCGGACCCTAAATTAAGATTTGTAAGCTTTTTATTGGATAGTGCTTTTTCAATTGCGCCTACATCTGACCCCTCAGACGTATTCACAATTATGTTTTCTGCACTTCGGAAATACCCATTTGGAAGCAAACGTTCGTCAACATCCTGATTCATTATTCCTTTCTCAAATGTTCTTCTGATATCTGGCATATTATAAGGATTTAGCGATTTGCATTAAATCGAAATTTGCTCGAGCCATTTTTGCCTTGTGCAATGACGATTTATATAAGTTTGATGCTCTTAGTTTTTCATTGGCCGGCACGTTTCTTTTTCTTTCGATGCACGCATGATAGATAAAATCTTCGATAGCTTTTTGAAGGTATTTATGTACAGTGATTTCTTCTTCTCTTAATCCAGCTTGCAATCCATCAGAAACGTATTCGATAACAACTTCTTTATCCGTTAAATCTGAACTAAACAGAAATTTCCCTGCGCGTTCGTCAACTTTAAATTGTCCGTATTTTGAGAGCTGTGATGTCTTTGCTGTGCTTCCAGAGCACCCAGAAGGAATTGAATATTTTTTGTAAGGCTTTGCATATCCGTTCAATGAATCGGCCGTTAGAATACCTCCATTTTCATCAAATAGAATTTCTCCTTTATGATCCTGGAGATATCCAACAGCAGTAGAAATGTTTTCGTTAATATCTAAAGGTTGCAAATAGAACCCTCCATTTGAAGCATCGAGAACAACAACCGACACGCGAACATAATTCACATAGTCTTGAGGAACGATTACAACAAGGTTATCTGGTACCGTAATTTCAAATGCAAGTATATCGTTAGCTGTACTTTTGTTAGCTTCTTTTATAGCTTGTAAAGCATAATGAAATAAACGGAACCTCTTAATGTTTTTCAAATAACTATCATCGTCAGTCGCTTCAAATAACATGTTATCGATAATTTCTTTCAACGAAACATATTGGTAATTTCCGTGTTGATTTTCGTCCGAAAAGTATTGATATGGTGTTGTCATTAGTTCGCGTTTTCTTGATTGAATTCAATATTTTCTTTATTCATTGTGATTTGCTGTAAGTCTTGTTCCTTGAGGTTAATTCCCAATTTTTGAAGAGTTTTTAAAATCACATTACTTTCTTCACTTGGATGCAAATCGATATCCTGAAAATCTGGAGCACTTGGATTAAATACTTCAGCACCATTGACAACGAAATAAGTCCATTTCGGTACTTTAGGATTTCTTAGGTAGTTAATGTTTACCTTATCGATAATTGCTGAAGGAGCTATCTTAATTTGATTAGCAGATTTATTATAAATAGGGTACTGCTTTGTAGCGATTTTCTTAATTAGGTTGAATTCACTATTTGATTTCGTATTTTCAACCTCAACTTCGTTATAAAAAACAGATTCAAAAAACCTTAAATCGCTTGGTAGTAAAAAATGTTCATCCTGATAAACTAGAGGTTCATTCTCAACTAAGAAATGATTTAGTTTTTCTCTAATCCTGTCTGGTATATTTTCTATTCCTCTCCCGATTAATCCTTTGTTTTGTCTATTGAGCATACGGTTTATCTCAGAGAAATATTCCTCATAAATCTCATTTATGACATTGTTCAGGAAAAGCCTAATTTCGGAAGGCTTGCTATTTCCACGTATATCTGAGTTTGCTAAAGCAAGCACTGTCTTGTAAACTAAGTCGATTGAAATCATATCATTATGTTTAAAACAAAGATAATCAAATACACATCATTTTATATACCCGATATATAATATTCGCAAAAAAACGCCTGACTTAAAAATAAATCAGGCGTAATTCAATAGAGAAAAAAAGCAGGGTATTATTGTGCGTTTATCTTGTCAAGCATCCAAGGTATATCGTTCTTTTTATTTACTGGCGCTGCGGTTCCTATTTTCTCCAAATAAAGAGCCTGCACTTGTTCAGCGGTTAACTCTGTAGAAGTTTCTACAGACCCCGTTACAGTACCAGTATTTGGAGGAAGGGTGCTGTTTTTTAATAACTCGCGTAATTCGGCAAGTTCCTGGTCTTTGGCCGCTAGTTCTTGGTCTTTAGCGTTGATAGTTGCATCTTTCTGAGAAAGGATAGCAGACGAATCATTTTTAGTTAAACTAAGACTTTGTTTAGTTTTTGCATCAATACGATTACTGATTTCTTGCAAAGTATTTCTTGCATTATCAGAGTCCGACGCAAGCAAGTTTCCAAGCTTCTCATTACCATTTTCGCCTACCGCAACGTTTATAACGGCTTGCTCGTTGTCTGCCCATACGACTGCGGTATGTCCGATGTTGTTTTTTACAACCCCAACGATATACGCCATTGATGCGATATATTGAGACTGATAATCTGCTTTTACAATTTTGGAAATAATCTTGTCAGGTTCGTTAAAAGCTAAGGCTTTTAATTTTGATTTAGCATGTACTTCAGTCCAGTTGTAAGCATCATATCCAAAAACAAGCATTGCAATTGCTCTAAGTTCGTTGATATCCTCCTTATTGATTAAAGCAAGTGCTTTCTCTTTTTTCTCAAAATTAGCCAATGCTTTTTCTGATTCCAATTCTTCGGAGAAAACCTCAAATTTCTTATTAAAATCAGGATGATTTTGAAGCCATTTATTTAGGGCTATATTTGAATTTTTCACAGTTAGTTCTGTTTTATCAGTCCCACTATTGAATTCAAAAGGCGGTACTAAGACCTGCTTTGCATCTTTATTTTTCAACAAGATATCCTCAATAAAAATATCTTCTTGACCAGGGAAATACCCAATGAATTTACTGCCAATACCCGGTTTGTCAATCATTAAATCCTGTTGCTTAGGCGACCAACTTTGAGGTTTTATATCTAACTTTAAAACATATGTTGTAGTTGTTGTCATAAATAAGTTTTTTAAACCTCCCTAAATCAGGGAGGTTGTATAATTAATATTATCCTATGAAATAATTGTTGATTCCAACCATTCTATTTGTACCCTCTGTAATGTATTCTACAGATGAAGTATCATCTTTACTTTGTTGCCCTAAAACCCCCCAGAATTTTGTTTTCTTATTTCTGTAAGTTATTTCATTGCCTCGATAAAGAATGTCTAAATAAGGTCTTGTTGCTGTATTTCCATTTTCGATAATATTCATATTACCTGTTGGAATACCAAAATATTTTGGAGCACTGGCTTTAAATTTAGCCCCTCCTAATAGTGTAGGGTCATCAAATACTTTCCATGGTGCAAAATGGAATTGAACACCATCTACATACACTGAAACAAAGTTTAAACTCATGGCCATATCTTTGGAGTTCTGAAATGCTCCATAGTGTGATCCATTTAAAAAACCAGCATTAACACCACTCATCATTTCTCTGAAATATGCTAATTGGTCATGGTCAACATAGAATGTATATTCTCTGCAATCCCCTTGTTGTTTAGCTCTTCTTGCTATGTCAGATAAATTTTTAATGGTAGTGATGTAGTCTTCCGCAACATTTCCGAACATGTTAATTTGTTCAGCAATCCCCATCATACCTTGATCAAATCCTGCTAATTTAGAAGCTGAATTATCTTTTGCTCTATTATGGAGAACTAAAGTCAATTCCCATTGGTTATCAAAAAGTGTAGAAGTTCTTTCCATTTCAAAATTAAACCATCTAGGCCCTGCTCCTGTCATAACCCAAGAACTCGCTGCGATATCTGAATCTGAAACTTTGTAATAGTCCTTATGTACATGAGTATAATTTTTCCTCATTACTGGATCCCATTTCTTTCCTTCGTCAAAAGCAGTATCTCCTTTTCTAAATCTAGAAGAGAAATCCGCCATTACCTCAACAAGTCCTTCTGTAAAGGGCTCAAGTCCATCATTTAATGCTTCAAATTTTGTGTCAGATATAACTCTAGAAACAACCGCTTGAAATATTTTATCCCCATCGGTGAATTTAATTACATCTCTCGGGCGTAATTTGTGTACTGATACACAACTAAATTCATTTCCAGTTACAGTAACATTTTTTAAAATGTTATGTAACCTATTGGTTACTGGATATTGAATGTAATCAGCCTCATATGTTTTGGATTTTCCACCAGAAACAGCTTGAGTAAGCCCTAAGATTGACCCTTTCCCATTTTCATAGACTAATTGCTTTGCAAGATCAGGCTGACCTTGCATAAGGTAATCATAAAGTCTTATGAAGTTTTCAGGTGTTTGACGCGGAAGACTATGTGTGTCTGTAATGACTGCAATACCGCTTAAATTGTTTTCGTTTAATTGAAAAGCCATAATTATAGTTTTTTGAGTTCGTCCAAAGTCATCATCTTAATCCCGTATTTTTCAGGATTTGCTAATGCTTCGTGATTTTTAAAATTTACGTTCCCCCTGTTTTTTAATGTTTCTTCAATCGCTTCCGCCCTTGCTTTTTGGATGATTGAAGAAATGGCTTTTTCTCTATTTTCTGGTCTTAACCAAAACACATCCTCACCGAATGATTTGTGATTAAATCCTTTTTCGGTGTGATAATTATCTTGAATAAACTTATCCATATCCGACACAATCGATATGGCACTGCCCCTATCTTCATCAGAATACTCATAAGCGAAATTCAATTCCTTTTCCACTCCATTATCATCAATCACAGTTTTAAAACTAGCTGCCGTAACACTGTTCACCGCATCCGTTGCGTTTTTAATATGTGCTTGATGTTTAGAAACCATTACCTCGTATTCTGCTTTTTTGATAACAGCTCCATTATCGAGCTTTACAAAGTCATCCTGATTAGTCGGTGTGGTTGGTTCTACTTTTTTAACTGGTTGCTTAAATTTCTCTTGTTCGGAAATTCGAGCATCCTTTATTGTTTTTCCGTATCCAGCTAATTTGATTGAATCCGAAGAACTTAAATCTTCTAATGATTCTATACCAAGTTGATTTTCTAAATACTGATCTATTTGTTCATCTGTAAATTGTGACCCGTTCTCTTGACGAACTCTTTCACGAGCGAATTCAATTGGGGAGATGGCGTTCAAATCTTGTTTTAAAGATTTGAAATCTTCTCTACCTCTACCGGTTTCTTTTTTAAACTTGAAATATTCCTTGTCTTCATCGTCTGCCAATTCTTCCCATGGATTTACTTCTCTAGTTTCGATAACTGGCTCGGGAGTTTTCAACAACTCATCTAAAGAAGCAACCTCTCTACCTTTATCTTTTAAAAACGATAGAACAGCTTCTTCAGTTAATGGTGTGACTTCTGTAGTCGTATTATTGTCCCCTCCTTCGTTACCTAAATTTGGTAAGTCTGGATTTTCATTGGTATGTTCAGTATTAGCTTCTTGTGACATAATCAGTACAATAGATTAAACTTATAGTTAAGACAAAGATAATAGATTTTATATATCAATAAACATATCTGATATATATTTTAAATAAAAAATTATTGACCTAAAAATTTATCAAAGTCAAAGTTGTCTTCGAAATCAATAGCTGGCTTTTTATTATTGCGCTGATCAATCATCTCTGATTGTTGCGATGCTTGCAATTTAGTTCGGTCGTCTTTTCGGTCTTCTTTAAATCCTTCCAGATTTTCTTTACCCAACTTGGTTAATTGAGCTAGATAAACCTCTTGTTGAAACTCTTTATCTTTTGTAGGAGCCATGATTTCCTGAAGACCTTTTTGTTCCGTTAATTTAATTTTAGAAAGGCCACTTGCATATTGTAAATCAATTTGTTTTTTAAACTGATAAGCATTTGTTTTAGCTTCTTCAGCAGCTTGAGCAGATAACGCATCATTTTTGGATTTATCCCGAGCTGCAGCCATTTGTTCTTCCATTCGTTGAGTACGCTCTTTTCTACGGTGGTAATAAAGATATTTTCGAGCTAATTTTGGATTAGTTTTAAAGATGTTAGTGGCTTCTGATTTAATTTCTGGACTTACAAATCCTTCTTGCAATGCAATACCTAAATCTTCTTTAAACTCTTGTATTTCAAGAGAAGTAGGCATCATATTGAATGTAAATCCGAATTCGTGCAAATGGCGATTTTTCAAAATGGATAGATGGTCCATCATGTGTTTACCAATCACATTATTGTAAATTTCACGGATTTTACTTGCCTCTGAATAATTGTAAATAGCTTGGATACGCGTAGAAATTACTTCACACACTTTTAGATTAAAAAGCACATTCATTCTAACAATATTCTTTGTCACGGTATTACTTGCCATCTGAGCCAATTGGTTTACACCTACTAAAGCATCTGACGGCATTGAACCATCGCGAGCAGGATTGATACCGGTGTTCTCACGGATTAGGTTGTAGTCATGCGCCCAAGAGTTTAGAAGAATTGATATTGCAGAACCTTGTTGAGCTGCCATGGGACGAATTGCATGTGAATCTTTTAATCCATCCTCACCCATATCAATTCTCTTCTTAAAAACAACTCCTTTGGCCCCCATGATATCAAGTGCGGTTTGCCAAATAGCCCTTTTAGTTCCGCCTTTTCCATCGTCCAATTCAGCTAGCATATCCAAATCGATTTCTTTTAGATCAGGAGTAAGTTCAGATATTAAATGTTGGATTTTTAAAGCGGTTAATTGCATTCTATCCGCAATCACTTCTATGTTGTCTGTAAACGAACGTAGTTTGTTTTCGTAAATATCATAAGCGTATGTTACAAAAGGTGACATTGCCTTATTCATTACATCATCATATAAATTCTCACATTCTTTCCATCCATATATGTACTCTGAGCCTATTACATAATTACCCTCAAGCCAAGTGTCGAACGTATTAGACAACTCGCTAACATCGTCTTGTTCCGGGGCAATAAAAGTATCAGGACGTCTACTTAATTTTATCGGTTCACCATTACGTAGTTTCTTTTTGTATTTAATCGTTTTTACCGTTTTATAAGCAAATCTTAAAACATCAACTTTTGAACCCAAAGCCTGGTCGGTTAAACTAATATTGTCGTTACCATCTTTATAAGCTTGATTGTATAAACCCGCAATTTTCGAGAGTGTCAAGTCATCAAATCCGCTCTCTCTTTTTAAATCCGAAATAGTGATTGAATCAACAACTCCTTCGTAAAACTTGTCGTCGAAATCGTTTCTCTTTACTTCGGAGTGTATATAATTTTCTGGATCAACATAATCTACTTTTACCCCGTCGTTTTTATCTGTCCAAACTCTCGCAACGATTAAACCAACAGCAACTGAATCCTTATTTTTTTGATCCTCGATGTAGCTCCAGTTATTAGTATGCTTTATCCAATTGATTAAAATCTCTTCTGCAATTTCAATTTTAGGACGGTCTTTAATATCCATCAACATCTCCATTTCTTCCTCATTGTCCGGTACAAATGATTTAGGCATTAAATCGATTCCTAAGTCTTTTTGAACGGATTCCAAAAGTTTACGGGAGGCCATATACTTTCTATACTCATTCTGTTTACTTTCCTTCATGTTTATGGATATTTTATCCATTGCTCGAATATCAAGTATATAGTTTTCGTCAGAAATTCCATTAGCAACAATTAGACAGAACTTCTCTCCAAGGTTTATATATCGGAAATCCAAATTCAAATAACTTAAATCATTATCCGACTTCGCAATCTGACTTTTGAACTTTGTCAAATCAATTTCGCCACGGACAAATTTGCGCTTCGATTTCACATATTCTCGTCTTGTCATAAATTGACAGCCTTGGGCAATACGAGCACCGCCAAACCATTCAGTCGATATTAACTTGGCTACATTTAAACCGTATTCGTCAGTCAATTTGACTTCAAAAGGTGCTAGTGGGTTTGCTTCTTTATAAATCTTACTCATAATTACATTGCTTTGGAAATTGCTCCTGAGTTATCGTATCTTTTAAATGGTATAGTGATGGGCTTCGGTTCTTCTACTTCTATTTTTATTCGCCTTTGATTCCCTAATAAGGCCAAGGAAGAACTGATATAAGCATCGTACTTTGTTCGCTTAGTTGGGTCAACATCTTTCCATTGGATTAATGTTCTTGTAAAGGGCATATACCCCATTTCTCCAATTGTCCTTTTAGATTCGTCACGAGCGACACCAATATGATCTTGTATATATGCTTCTACTGCATAAAATTGATATTCCCCAATCTTAGCATCTTGCGGAGGAACGCCCCCGTATTCCTGTTCTGTATCGCTTAAATCCTTCCAAAGCTTGAAAGGGTTGTTTAAAACAAAATGGCGATACCCGCGGTCTTTTACATATTGTAAGAACTTTTCGTTGGACAACTCCGGTAGGAATGGCATTGAAAAGTATACAGAAGCCATTATCACGTCTTCAAAAAACAGTTCAACTTTTTTAGGCCGGTCGATGTATTCTAAAATGAAAGCATCATTAGGAAACGGCCCGATATGAAAGCGAGTAGCCAAATGAATTGAACCCATCGAACCTCGATTGTCAACCGTTTTGCTTCGGTTGTAAGGATCGACACCAAGACATCCCATATTGCCATTTACTGGGGCCCAAGCTAATACTCCGTGAATCATTTTCTTTTCACGCTTGTTTCGATATTCTGCCGGTGGATGATAATCTTTCGCTATCCAAAATCGCCCATTAACAGGGTCAGGCATCCATAAAACCTCCGTATCTTGTATTCCATCTTTCCAATAGAAATTACCGCGCTCTACTTCGTTATTACCTCTTTCGTTATTTTCAAGTTCCTCATCATTATGTTCAATTTGTTCAGACAAGTGAACTAGATTAAAAGCGCAATCATTCGCTTCATCGCGGAAAGCATCTCGTTCAGAATTTGGAAATTGACGCAAAAACTCATACTGTTTTTGTGGATCCTTTTTTCCATCCAGTTCGTTTTTTAAATAAGTTACAGCACCTATACTAACCTTCCTTCCTTTATCATTAATAAAAGGCTCCTCAGGGTCATCAACTACACTAAATCCATATTCATCAAAGTATCCTTGAATACAATATTTAGCGGCAATAAATATTCTATATAAACCTGAAATGGTTTCTCCGTTATTATTTCTTTTTAACGGATCTCCATCATCCCAAACACTTTTAAAACCTGCTCCACCTTTTTTCATAGCGTTGACAGTTGATACTACAAAAGCTTTTCCTGCAATTTCTGACCCTAGTCTATGCGAGGTTTTTACAATCTCCCAATATTCATCAAAAGGAACTTCTTTTGGATATTTACCTGCTTCATCAATAAGAGACATAAATATCTCTTCACCATCCATTGCATTTATCTCTGTATTATGCCAAGAAATAGATGTGTCTAGACCTTGTCCTTCTTCAACAGCTTCTCCTTGTTTACGCTTTTTGGTTTGTTCAGTAAATACTAGTTCAGTTTTAGGTGTATTAGTTCCATCAGTTTCAGGTTTAAAAAATGGAGGATATCTTTTAAATGCACGAACCAATCGATTAAAAATCTTTTTTGCATCAGTTCCCTTTTTAGAAATCATTCCGAGAATCTTGTCTTCATGGATTGACCCCATATTTAAGATGTCGTTATTTCCTAAAGCTGATGCTCCAAAACGCCTATTTTTAACATACTGCATTCCATAACACCTATTGTCTGCCTTACAAGCTTCCCAGAATATCATGAGTTCAGACTGAATAATTCTTAGGCTAGGATATTTGGCTCCTTCCCTAAACCATTGTAAAAAATGCCAATAAGTGCCAGTCAAATAAACAGGTTTTCCGTTCAGGTAAATCCAAATACCCTCGTTCCTCCATTTAAATTGTCTGTCAATATATTGCTCAAATTTTTTAGAATCCCAATTTTCGGAAGTTAGTCCGTTCGGAATTTCTTCTCTTTCCCATTTTTGATTTTTAGTCGTCTTATCATAATTGATAATTTCCTTTTTATCCGGTTGCTGTGGTAGTCCAATATTAATTCCTGAGATACAGTAAACTTCGCCAAGTGTTCCATCTTTAGAAATAATCACAGTATCTAAAACTTCATTATAGCCGTATTCCCAAGATTTATTTTTATTCTTGAGTAAACGAGTTTTTTCGTCAATAACTGAAACCTTATCTCCTAGATAGTATATCATTTATTTTTTAACTGTATATTTTTTCAAAGGATTAGCCTTGGTGTTAGTTGATATTTCCTCAACACTTTCTTTATCCCAAAAAGTAGGGTCATACAATTCACGTTGCAATTCATTGATTTTAATCAGAATGTTATTTGCTGTACTTAATGCAGAGTTTCGAACATCTATAAAATCATAAAGTTGTTGTTCGGATGTATATTTCACTTCCCCCGTTTCTTTATCTTCTACATTTAAGAATGTTGGTAATGGTGCTCCTGCTGCTTTAAAAATATCATCCACTAACTTCTGATACTTTTTAATTAAATCAGGGATTGTAGCTTTTCTAATCTCCTGTAAAGCTTGATTACTTGTTTCCATCTTCTTCGTATTTTGCTAGGACATCGCAGTTTCTAATCCATAAATATTCCTTTCCGCCGAACCAAAAAGAAACCACCCATTTTCTCTCGATAAAAACCTTGTCACCTTTCTTAACACCGGAATCCGCCAATTCTTGATTGACACATAGTACCTTTGACAGACCATTAATGTTCTTTGGGGCTTTTTTTATCTCAGTGATAATCAATCCAGCTTTTTCTTCTTTGGCTTCTTCCATTACAAGTTCAACTGCTAAATTCTCTCCGAAGCCAACCCATTCTGAATCCGCATCTTTTCGAATCATTACAATTAGATTTTTCTCTATTTTGAAATGACCAGGATGACCTTTAATTTCTTGGTTATCTCCTTTCCCGTGATCGTATAATTGCTTGTAGTATATTGTGGGATCAATTAAAGCTTGATAGCCTTCAATGTTTTCACCTTGATATCCTAACGGAAGATGTTTGATTGTTACAATTCGGTTCGCTAAACGATTTGGAAGAAATCGTTCGTCCCCATATAGTTCTATGCCACTTTCTGTTTCAAAAGTTTTGCTGAATACTTGAGGTTGAAATATGATAAAACCGTGGACTGCGTTCATAGTGATTCTTGTTTAAAACAAAGATAATCAAATACACATCAATAATCATATCGGATATATATTTTTGATATATTTGTATATCAGAATCACATAAATAGAAAAACTTAATTTTTGAATCCCAGTAGTTCCCGCTACTGGTTTTTTATTTTTAGAACAACCTTTTAATGCGGATCCAATATTTATAAACGATAAATACTAAAATCACCAAAAGAAGTACTGGCCAGAACTGAAAAATCATCTTGAAGTAATTTAGTTGCTCTTTTACAACATCTTTTGATTTTACGGACTTATAAAATTCCTTCTCTAAATCCAAAGTTTCTGATTTTACACCTGAAAAAACATACTGTCTATTCTCCTTTTTCTCTTGAGATAATTCTTCTTTTTTGCTTCTCGGATTGTAATACTTCGTACCATCCTTAGTGACAACAATAGAGTCAGCTTGAAAATTATGTGATAAATAATACATATTTTCAATTATGTCATTATTGGTACATATTTCAATTGCTTCCGTCTTGGAAACAACTTCCTTTTCTTTGAGTGTAGAAACCGTTTCTTCTTTATGGACTTTTTTAGCTCCACAAGAAACTAAGAACGATATCAAGATGATAGGTATAATTAGTCTTTTCATTTTACTTGTTTTTATCATACTTATAAAGCATATCGCAAAGGAAGCAGGCTATTTCATCTATTTTGTCGTAAAACACTGTCATATCGTTTTTATTAGTAATAAATCCTAATTCGACCAGTATGGCTGTGCCTGCCTTGTTTAGAATACCGATAGTTTTCCTCGGAGTCATTGAGGCTTTTATAACTCCTCTAGATTTAAGTCCAGTAATGCGTACTAGCCCGTCCAAAGTCTCTTTAGCCATACTAAGGCTGTCGGGTCCTGCCTTGTCACTAACAATTATTGTGATACCAGTTGCGCTTTCAGGTCCAGCATCTTGGTGCAAATCCATTATAACATCTCCTTTTACCGGTTTAATTCTACCTTGATAAATTGAGTTAGTCTCGTGGTTCAAATCAGTTTCGAACTTTTGACCTCTAGTCTTTAATATTTCAGTCATTTTGTTTCTAAGTAAATTCATATTAATGAATTCTGTAGAACCACTTCCTATTGCTCCAGGATCTTTTTCGTGATGTCCTGCGCTTGGAAAACTCATTTCTTGTGCCATTACTCTTCTTTGTTTTTGAAATGTTTTAAATCTAAATCTTTATTAAAATCATCCATTTTACCAATTAAAGCATCTGGAGGAAATTTGCCTTTTGAAATAATTTTCACATTCATTAAGGCAGATCGCAATGGATAAATACACACTATTAATCTTCCAACCATCTTTAAATAGGTATAAAGCATATCACCATCTTTTACTAAATGTGCCAATGCTTCGAAAAGAATACCCACGCCAACAACAAGTCCTAACTTCATGGCAAAACCAACAATATTGAGTTGCCAACTGAAATCCTTTTTTATAAAATGGTGCACAATTGATCCGAAAACATGATCCGCGGCTATAAATAAAAGTGCTATAAATACATAGTCGATGGATTCTTGTAGCCATACATTAAGACTATTAGAAAGATTAAATGTCACGACACTTACTCCACTAGATATAACCAAGCTGAATCTAATCTGCATTAGATTTTCAATGATGTAATTAAAAAGTAAGTTTATTTTTCCCATTACTCGCGATTTGTAAGTTCTCCCGTTTGTGGATTTACAGTTACATTTCCGTAGGTTTGCGATAATTCATTGCCTAAAACAATACCTTCTTTTTGAACCTCAGCAGTAAAAGCTTCTAATTCAGTTCTTCTTTGTTTGACATTAAACTCCATCTGGAATAACTCTACAGCCCCTTTAGAAATTTGATCCTCTTTTTTAAATTGAATCTGCAATTTCTCCATGTGTAGTTCGGAAATCTTGTTTGCTTTTTGAGTAACTGGTCCCTCTGCTTCTTTAATTTTTTGTGCCATTTGTTTTGAATTTTGATTGTTTTTCTTTTTTGATTGTCTTGTCATGGTATTGATTTTTAAATTGGATTTATTTTAAAAGCTCCGGTAAATGAATCTCCAAAAGCTATTTCAATAGAAGGGTTATTTCCTTCTGTTAACATGGTACCGTCTATTTTTAAGTTACCCATACGAATACCATTAATTGGTATCTTCTGGCCTATTTGAAGTTTCTCTCCGAAATACTTTAAACAGTTCTCTCCAATGATATTTCGAATCTCTACTTTATAAGGATAAATCCTTCCTTGCATATCGACATAATTACTTTCATCGACATCATTAAAGTTATAGTCTGGAATTTGACCATGATAAATATAATCGTAAGCGAGTGGTAGCATTGTTGTAGTTACTGTTGTTATGGTCCCCATTGCAGCATCTACAGTATTACTTAGATTAAAATCAATACCCACGTGATCTAATTTAAATGTTACAAAAACATCAAACCTAGATAATGTATCAGGGCTATAATTAATACCATCATCACTAATTAAAAATTCAAAATAGCCTAACGCTAATATTGGTGTGCCTAAAGAAATTGGACTTTTAAATTGTACAATTCCCTGATCTAACTCAGTTTTTGTAATTATAGAACCTCCACTAACAATTATATCATTTTTAACCAGTCCGTATTGATTTGAACCATTCCTATGATTAAAAGAAGGACTATATCCTACTACCTTTATTGAATGGAAATTTAATCCATACCTAGGTTTAAAAATAGGTAAACAGTCGGCAGTAAAATCCATAACTCTCAAAGTATAGTTACCAAAAGAGTCATGAGGATTTAATGAATCATCTGTTAAGGCATGGCCTAAAACGATGTAATTACTTCCCCACATTACTGGCGTAGGTATTTCTTCTGCTATTGCATTAATTGTCATTACTCCCATTAGCTTGTAAATTGACCTGTACCCGTGTCTGATACAGAGAAGTTAAAAATAGCTTGTTGTCCTACGTTCATGATATCAGTGTAGAATTTCAATTTGCCTAAATTCAAATCTTCCATTGTTATAATTTGACCAACAGTAACAGCCCTACCATTAAATCTTAAATAACCTAAAGATGGTAATGAATCTATTCGAACCTCTTTTGCTGGGTCTCCTTGTAAGTCTTGGTAAGTAGGTGTTGTCTGGGAGGTAAACATTGCTCCAGTTAGAGTAATCGAATTTTGAACATTACAATAAACTGAATTATTACCTACCCGACTTGGAGGTGTGTTTACATTAGAGACAACATGAATCCAAATTTTACCTTGTTCAGCAGAATAATCAGAAGTTACATTTCCATTTGAATTGTACGCGTTAGCTATAAATCCCACCCAATCATCACCAATAGAGTTTCCTTTAACTCTAAATCCATCAGCTTCAATTGTCGTTCTAAGTACAATGTTATTTTGCCATTGAACAGCACTTCTAATTATAGTACCGTTATTTTCTAACTGCGCTATAATTGGTGTGTCAGAAGGTCTTACTATACTGTCATTGCTAGCTCCAAATTCATTAATTTTAATATCCCCTAATGGCAATAAGTGCAGTTGAAAATAAGGGGGATTGCTCCTCATTAAATCAGCAGAAGTTATAATCTTAGTTTGGCCAACTAAGATATTAATATGTACTTCCCCTAATTGTTCAGGAGGTACATTATTATTGGAGACTACTATCTTAAATTCTGCCATAAAGTCCGGGATTAAAATGTAAAGTCTTTGTATTATTCATGTGTAAAATCATTCCACAAGTTCTGGCGAGCGGTAAATTGAGTTTATCATAAAAATCCAAGTTCATATTACTGTTAGGCATTGTTCCGAAGTAAGGTGATTTATCTTTAACAGACCCCATTACCATGAGATCTAAGAACGAGTCTGGCTCTGGAACGATATATCCTTCAATTAGTACTGAAGTTGAATCTATGACAATACCAAGTAAAGCACCAATCGTTTGCGTTTCAGAATTTGGATCCACTTTGTACCACTTTTGATATTCTGCTATAAATTCAACAAGATCACCATAGTCGCCAAGCCCTATTTCTTGTTCTGTCCAAATAGTGCCATAGGCTCTACCGTTATTAATGACTCGATCCTCAAAATCCTGAGTACCAGGATTCAATAATACTTCATCGGTGCCACTTAATGCTACATCGTCAGAGATATCCCCTCCTCCACCAGAAATGTTAGCTCTAATCCATCTGATATGTGGAACAGTTAAATCATCTGAAAAATCAATGATTGAATTTCCATCATAATTTATAGGACCAAAATTTCTAGAACTTCCATCAGAATATAATTCCCAAGCATTGGATCTGATATTGTTAGATTTTCCTCGTCCGACTATTAACGCCGGAGACTTAATATCAATATCTTCTGTTGGTTGTTGTAAAATCGGATTGTTGTATTTTCCTAAAACTGTACAGCCTTTCTGATTTACAATTAGTCCTGTTCCATAAGCATTACCCTCCGATACATTTATAGTATTATAGGGGCCTACATTCACACCTCTAGTTTTCAATACTTGAGAATAGGCACCAATAGCTATTGAATCATTACCATCGGCTGTCGCACCGGTCATCATTGCTAAGGCACCAATTTTAGTAGCTGATGCAGTAAGACCTATTGCAATTGACTCAGGTCTATTCGCTATTGAATCCCAATCCATAACACGCAAACCACCTTGAATAGTTTTCTCAAATATTTGAGTTACTTGTGGAATTTTACTAATTACAAAATCACTTATTATTTTAGGAGACCATATATAATTTGTAGTAACCGTACCTGCATTTAACTGAGCTAATGTACCTGCAGCATAAGTTGTATTAGTAGAACTAATTACATTTCCAACTATTTGAATATTAGTACCTGCTGTTAATGTTTGAGTTGAATAGCCTAATCCAAGAACATATTCTCTTGTTGCTAGTTGTCTCCAATCACCAGTACCATCACCTGATTGAAACCATAAGTTATCTGAGTTATCTCTTGCTCCTAGTATTCTAGTAGTGACTGCACTTAATTGTCCAAAGGATATTAAGCCTCCGGTATTTACAAAAGGCCTATTTGTTGCTGATGTACTAATAACTGCAGAATAACTTCCAACAGGCATTGCTAATAAACTACCAGTATAACTGACAGCTACACCAGGAGTATTAAAGCTAAGTGAATGGTACAATCCAGCATGGTTTCCCCATAAGAATGAAGCTCTCCAGTTTGAAACATCAATTTCTGTAAAATCCCCTGATGACCAAACCTCTTTCCATGGTTTGTACCCACCATTAGCACCATCAACAGTATCGGTAGATCCAGCAACACCTCTAAAAGCAAGTCGCCCACCATTAGCTTTATTTCTGCCTATTTCATAATTAAATTCGACTCCTGAATTAGTAGCTCCTGCCATTCTAAAGGCAATAACACCTCCATAACCATTAAGTATTCCTCCAGTTAACCAAGCAGAAGTTCCGTAGTTAGAAATATGACCTCCAGCATATATTTGAGGGTTGTTATTAGGATCGTAGGGTTGCGGTACACCCATAGCCCTTAGATTGTTATTATTATAAGTAGCCGATTTAACCCATGGTTCAGTAGCTATTATTTCAAATGGATGATATTCTGTAGCTGACTTACCTGCTCTTATATAAACCTTACTATCTACATTACTTGATGTCCATATATCTATTCCACCAACAAATGTATTTTGTAGTCTATTATATGACAAACCACCACCTAACGCATTAGGATAATTAATTGACCCCGTTGTATTTGAATACACACTTAAACCACCTCCTGATATTGGTGATATATTAGCATCTGGTTTATTAATTGTAACTAACGAGTGTAATCTTACTGAATTACTATTACTAATACCAATATACCCCGTAGTATCATTTAAATCTAATCTTTGTATCTGACTAGTCGGTAATGGCATGGAGCTAAACGAACCATTAGCTTTTGCAATCATCATACGATCACCTACGCCCGCTAATGATGATGCACCTACGGTATCGGAATCACCCATAAATCCAAAGAATCCATCCGAGCCATTTACGGTTCTGTCATTAAGGAATCTGAACATACCCCATTGAGACATAGAACCCGTTGACCCGGAAACTCCACCTAAAGCGAATGTTACATTTCTGTTAGTGAACTTGTGTCTAACAATGTGTTCTGCACGACTATTTGTAATAGCGGTATCAATATAGAAACCACCAATATCCCTTGATTGTAAATTATTACCACCTTGTGGTCTTGTTGAAACACCTGTTGCTGATACTGATAACCATCTATTTGCCACACTAGCTAAATTTCCGTCTGGTCCAACCGCAAAAGAAGTCCCATCAGCATTACCTGCATGAACAATGCCCAAAGTAGTTCTAAACCCTATTCCTGAATTACCTGTTGAGGTCGTTCTTTCAATTACAAGTGGAGTTGCAGATGTTGATACCATTGTATCTCCTGACTTCTTAACAAAGTTTCCAAAAATTGGCGCATCCTCAAAAACAACTTCCGATAAGTCTAAATCTGAACGTACAATCTTTCGAAAAGCCGGAGTCCCATTCATAGAAATTGGAGCCATTAAGACAGCGCCTTTTAATTGGCTGGCAAGTGATACCGTCATATCGGTATGAGCGTAGTCGAGACTTGTAGTATTCAAGTTAAAAATAGAAGGAAATGCAAGAGAAAGACCCGGCAGATAAGATTCTTTTGGCAGCATCGAAATACTTCCAATTGTTTTCTTCTTTAGTTGCCCTGATTCTTCGAAGACAGCAGATAGTTCCGTGCCTGCATTTGGCAACGTCTCTATTACTGCAATTCCATCATTTATAAAGTCTCCCTTATTCCTCATTACTTAACTTTTAAAATTTTAACCCCAATTTTATTAAGACCGGGGGCTTTTGAAAAAGGAACTTGAATTGTTGTAGAATTTGTAATTGAATAATCCGCTAGAATTTTTGCTTTACTCGGCAAATCGAAAAACTCCGCTATAACATCCTCAGTATTTAAGCCATGCGAAATAGTGTATGTCGTCGCTGTAGTATCTCCGAAACTTGCTACATATCCCGACGCGCCTAATGAAGCAAATACAGCTTTTACTTTTTTAGGAGTCATGATTGTTGTATCATCTTCTCCAGCGATTGCAGAAGCCTCACTTGCAATTGCCGCAATACCCGTTCTTGTTTCAGTGGCCGTTCTGGACGATAAACCAGCAGGGGTCACAGCCTTGGTATTATTAGTACCCGCCTGAACTTCTGCATTAGTAGAAAGTACGACCATCCCCATAACAGTGGTTGTGGCTTGGTCTGTATTTGTTTGTAATAAAATATAATCGTTTGGATTCGTATTGACAGGATTGTCTTTAAAAGCTTGAATAACGTCCCCAACTTGAAAAGGATTGCCTTGTATAGTACCAGCAACAGTAACCCTCCAGTAATCACCATTTTTTGTTAAAGCAGTACCAGGGAAAACAGTATTTGTTGCGGCATCCCAACCACCTTGTGGCCGTCCAATACTAGCAATGTTAGCATCAATATAAGCCTTTACCGCGCCTGAAGTTACTAAGCTCGCCCCAGAAGCTCCAGACAAGTCATTGCTATTGATTATAGGAATTGCGGCCGCTACACCTGTCCCCGCCACAACCCTACCCATAACGGTCATCGTTGGAATATCATTAATTTTAGCAAATGTGATATTCTTATCAGTAACCTTTACTGTCGTTACTGAATTAGATGCTAATTTTGCCGCGCTCACACCTCCATCCTTAAGTCTAAGGACGTTATTACCAACTTCGATAGTCGTATTATCTAAATTTAAATTTAGAGCTGCAACACCATCGGCAATAGTAATTGCAATTGATCCGTCTGTATTGGTAATATCTAAGATACCACCGATAGCTCGCCACGAAGTACCATCATAACGCATGATGTATTTCGTAGCTGTATTGTAATACAATTGGGCCTCGACTGGCGATGCAGGGGGTTGACTTCTTTTGTCAACAACGAAATTTATAAACTGGTTTTGATCCCCGTCGAATGGTGCTGTTAATCTCATTTTATTATTTTATTTAATTAATACGAAACCTGTCTCCTGCTTTGAAAACTTTATTGTGATACTATTTAAATCAACAGAATGTTCTTTTGCAGCGAGAACTTCTTGAGTTCCAATAATTACATCAGCTGACACTATTCTACCTTGTCCGTGTATTATAGTTACCTCTCTCAAATTACTAAACTGATATACTTTTCCTCGAACATCATTTATCGTTGCAAAGGGACTACCGCTGCCGTTTCCGTCATTTATTAAATCCGATGTTCGTTTTGGAACTTCCAGATTCGTTTCAATCTCATCTTGAACAACCTGAACAACAGATTTTAACGGATAAGTTTTTGTACGATTCCTATCCTGTGAATCAGTGCCAATTAGGTAATCCTCAAGAGAAATATTCTTGTCTTCCGGATACGCTTCTTGGTTGCTAATTTTTGCCATTATAGATAAAAACTGTTATTAATAACAAAGATAATAGTTTTTACCTATCAATTAATATATCTGATATATATTTGTAGTAAAACTTATACTTTATCATGGCCAGTAAAAAAGAAACGATACAACGCATTTTGCCTAAAGCAATGGAGATTGTAAAAGAGAAAGGAATTAAACTATCGGAAGTAGTATTGAATGACGGTAACGACCCGACGAAAGAAGCTGCATACACGCATCAGAAATTCATTCAGGTATTCAAGGGGTATGATTTTTTAGAGAATATGGCGTTTGTACGGGCCCATATTATGAAGAAGTATGAAATCAAAACAATCAATCTTTTGGAGATACTTCTTTTCCTGTTCCCGAAAAACCTATTTACCATTTATGACTATAGGGATATAGGACACATTAGGTTTACTTACAAAAGGCTTAACGTACTCGTGAAGTTGGGATATGCGGGAATTGCATGCCATGGCCGTAATCAAAACGAGCACTTATATGTCTTGACTGCAAAATCGAGAAAGATTGTAATGGAGTTTTATGGAATGTTGTCTGGAGAAATACCGGTTCCCGAAGATGTCTTGAGAGAATCTAATGTAGTGAGTGATTTAAAGAAGGTCGATGTGATTAAGAAAATCAATCTCTTATTGCCATCTGAACCTAAGCGAACGCTATGGTCCAAACGAAAAAAAGCCACTGATTAGAGTGGCTCTTTTACTATAATGCACTCTTAACAAAGAGGTTAAATTTTTATTAAAAAATAAAAATAAAATAAAATAATTTTACAAAAAAATTGTATAAATTCGTACTGCGATAAATTATGTCGATTTACTTAAATATTTAAAACCTCTATTATGAAAAAAACGCATGAATCTTCAAAAATTGGTTTAAGGTCGGCCGCTGACCCACAAATACTCATTAACTTATTAAAACCATCAACTTATGGCTAAAATAAAATTTAATGTAGCAAAATCTTTTAAACAAGCTAGACTCTGTATCAAACAAGTCGGTTTTTTCACTATAGCATTAGGATTGCTATATGTAATAAACCAAAACCCTAGTTTAATTAAGCCGATTTTAGCTACGCTTGTTATTATCTTTAAAAAATAAAATTCTTTATTCTCATCAAGTTACAGCTTGATGAGTTTTTTTTAAACATTTATTTCTAAAAAACTCTTTTTATTGTACATACTAGCGAATAAGAAATTTTAATTAAAGTCTTAATCGTAATTGTTTGACAAATATATAAAACATTTTTTATATAAACAAAATACTAGTCTACTATTTATATAAACAAAATTAAAGCCTATATTTAAAATATTTATATAAAAAGTTTTTCATATAAATTAAAATACAATATCTATATCTTCCAATTCCTTCAAAACCAAGTGCTCAACACCTTCATCAATCATCTGTAAACCATAGGAATACTTGAACTTTCTGACTATTGACCCCACTTTTATATTCTTCACTTTAGCTCCAATTTTAATCACTTCAAAATCATTTTCCGTTTCGTGATTAGTCGGTAAAATCAGTCCGCTTTTAGTTTCTTGAGCAATTTTCTTGCATAATAATCGATCTCCTAGTAGTTGCATAGTCGCTTATTTAATGATTTTAGCAAATTCCCCATCCTTCCAAAAGCATATAAACCGCGATGGAGAAGTAACTGTATCTTCATCGGGATTATAATGTAACCGGGGAACGTTAGTTACATCAACCTCTTTATTTAGCTTCAAGCAGAATATTTTCTTCGCCTTGCTAAAGTGTTTTTCTATCTTTTTTAAATCTTGTGCGTTCATCTTTTTATAATAAAAAAGGCTGATCAATACCAGCCTTAATGTTAATGTGAATTGATGTTTATTGAATAACCTCCCAGTCATCCGAAAGGATATCACTTGTACTAGGTACCCACATTGCATAATCCCCTTGAGCAGTTTTTAATTGTAGATAAGGCCGTACCTTAAACAAATCTCCTTCGTTCAAACCCCATGCTTCTGCGGTTTGCTTATTACAGGGAATACCTTCCGGATAACCTTTTTGATAAACAGCAAACATTCCGGTTCCGTTCCATCCTTGTCTACTTACTTTCTTTCCTTGCTTTAAGGCTTCTAATGCTTGTCCGAAATTCATAATTATTCTGATTTTAGTTAATATAATTTTGGTGGTGTTACATCAAACTGTACTGGTACAATCTTTAAATTCAAAAGCGGTTTGTCTGATAATAAATAATCCTTAACAAACGTATCTGCAATTGATGTTTTGTTATTCACTCGTTCTAAAATCTCGTTGTATTCCTTAATCCAATCTGGAGGAATTGCCATCTTAGATTTACTGTATTCTACAATCGTTTCAACTATTTCCGTTAAGCGTTCGTCGTCTATTTCGGCTTGTGAACGAATCGGTTTAGGATTATCTAATTCCAGTTGCTTTTTTATATACTCGTGCCTTTCGTAAATAGCCTTTGGGGTCATAAAAATTGAAGAAGCTGTAGCGGCTGATAAAGAGCTGATAGTATGTTTAGGTTTATTGAATACATCTTCGCTATAATTAACCGGATCTTTAGGCGTTGAATTTGAATTATTATTACCAAGGAATAAAGAAAGTTCGCCAGTAGAAATAGTTTTTGCAACATAATCTCCAAGATTTATAGGAACCATTCCTGCATGAATATATAAATAGTACTGCCCGTCTTTTATATGCGCTTTACTCTCTGTAAAAGCTTTCAAACCTTCAAAATCATTATGCTCTCTAAAGTGAAAAATCTGAGGCGCTTCTACTGAAGAGCTGACAGCGTGTTTGAGTTTACTGAATACATCTACACTATAATCAACCCACTCTTTACCAATAAAAACCTTGACTTTCTTCTCGATTTGGTCGAAGTAAAAACTAAATTCAGAAGGGTTTTCTGGTTTAATACAACTTAACATGGGTGTTTCTGTAGGTTTTATGAACTCTACTTTATTTTTCGTTTTTTCCTCTTTTGAAATTCTAAATTCTAAAAAATCATTGACAGACAATCGTTTAACAAAGCAGTAAAATTCAATAATCAATGACTCTGTACTTTTACTATTTCCTGATTCATAAACACACTCACTATCTGTTTCTTTATGTACAAGCTTCACCTTTGAATCTTTCTCAAAATAAACCTCGATACCTGTAAAGCCTTTTAATTCTTCTAAAGAATTGCATTTTTTAAAGAAAGAAAAACATCGTTTATTTGCCATAACTTGTTATTTAAAATTTCGTCTTACATATTCCGCGAGTAAAACCGCATCGATTATTCCATCGTTTAGATTTTTGCTTTTCGCACCTTTATTTGTTACTCTAAAATCTTGATTTGGCCATAGATTAATAGCAGCTAGCGCAGAAGTCGCTTTAGTATCAGTACTCTTCTTTTTTTCTGAATTGGTTTTGTATTGCTTAGTTACGTTTTTCCACATTTCAGATTGCCACTCTTTCGGTTTTGCCATGGTATGAGGAATACCCAACCCCATTAGCAATCCTTCAAGCATCCCAACACATTTATACAATGAAGCAACAGAGCTTTTTGAGGTACCGAATATTATTCCCGGCTCTTCCAAACAGATATGAACAATACCTTTTGTAGTTAAAATATCCTTTATTGATTTTTTGTCATACTCTTTATTAATCAAAGGCATTCCGTAAACCTCAATAATATTTGAACTCTCGTCGATTAAAACGAAGGCGCCTTGTTTACCTGGATCTATCCCTAAATAGTACTTCATAATTCACTCAATTTCTTTACCCATACCATCCGAAAAAGCGCCTTCTTGATAAGCTTGAATTTTCCAATCTCGACTCTTGGTATTTGATTTGATTTTTAAATATTCCGAAACAGTCATTTTCTTTTTCATTACCACTTCAACTACTGTTTCCGGAGCCAGACCTAGCGGTATTTTACTTTGCTTTGCCATGTGATAATATTTTAATACACCCGAACATCTGTTTTTTATAACCGTGCCTTCAAATTCACTAAAACCAACACGGTAACGCTAAACGATCAGATTTTCTATAGCTCAACTACTCTAAAGGCTATATCAAGCTATGGGGTATGTTTAGACCGGCAGTTCCTGTTCCGACTTATCGGGATTCGGGTGTTTTTAATTTGCGGACTCATTAGGATTCGAACCTAAGACCGAACGATTAACAGTCGTTTGCTCTACCAACTGAGCTATGAGTCCAAAAAAATCCTTTCTGGCTAGTGAAAGGATTTTTATATATCTGTAGTATTAAATTGCCCTCAACTTATCCCTGGGGACATTGATCGGAAATCCCGATTTATTAATTGAGTTTGCAGCGAATTGACTTTTTAATGTATATAATTTCGACTTACGTTCGATAGGGACTTTTTCAATACCCTGCCTAAACCCGAAATAAACACTTGTAGTCAAAACATCTGCATTTGCAAACAACACTACCTTAACCTCCTTTGAAACATCACTAGAAATGACGGCTTCAATTTTTGAATTTTTGGCCAGGTCGGAGGAGTTAAAACCGAATCCCGCAATACTGAACAAACAGAACAGTAAAGAAAAAAGCCAAGCTCTCGCTTTCATTATCGTAATTCAAAGAACGAATTGGTGGGAGCGACAGGAATCGAACCTGTACGAGTACATTTTGATGTTCCTACATCAATCCACGGACGTTAGTCGACAGGTGCTACCATGACTGACTGTACTCTAGTGGTCAAGCGTCTACCATTCCGCCACACTCCCAAATAAAAAACAATTGCCGGCCGTGAAAATAAGGTTATGAAATACCTACGGCGATGCTTCTACTCGCCCACGTTGGTTTATAGTTACCGCAACCCTACTCGAGAGTGACAATTGTTTTCCAACACAACTAAACTATTTTTATGAACGTTTTTCTGTAACCAGCCTATCGAAGAATTGAGAAGCTGTTTCTTCAAACACTTCATTATCCTTTTCATATCTCCCGAAATCTTGGAAGAAACAGTAATGATCAAACTCACAATAATCATTACCCTGTGGAAAATGGAATCTCAATACCTCAATTAGACTTCTTAAAAGCAAACTATTATCGATCGGATTAACATCAGATTTAAATACCTCAGAAAGAATAGAAGCCGCATGTTTGTCCTTTTGAACTTGCAAGCGGATTGAATCTATTATCGAAATAAATAACTCCTTAGAAATCATAATTTGCATATTAACTTGAATCCAAAGATAGTAATTTTTATATATCGGATATAAGAATTGATATAATTATTTTTAAAAAAAAATTGAAAGAGAAATTAAAATTTGTAATGTGATAGTATGCTTGGGAGGGTATACTATGTTTGAGCGTTTGGTCCGGGAAAAGAAAATCGAAATCTAAAAGGGGATGGGGTGCGCTTCTGAGTGATGTCTGAAAACATTTTACCTTTTTTGTACGGGCTCATCACAACTGAATTTTAAAGCAACTAATTTTAATACTGTTTAAATCTGACTACTCATTTTAGAATAAACCTACTTACATAAAGGAAAACGATGTTTCAATGCTGTTGTAATCTCTAAAGGATTCGAACCAAGACAGCTACCGCTCACCTAATCAGTACATTACATTTTACTCACAAGCCATTATCCCCACCATATCCCTACAACTACAATTTATTACGCTTCTTCCAGTACTCTATTAGATCGTTAAGTTCCTGAATAGCAATAGTATGTTTGTCTGGTACGCGATTAATTCTAATTGCTTTCTCTTTGTAACCTAGCAGCTTAGACAGTTCCGTTTTGTTTATCAATTTATTCATAACTAAAAGCCCGATTTAGGGTTATTATTCCCGAAGAAACAACCCGATTTCGGGCTTTTCAACTTCTTACAAAGATATACATTTTAATGACATTGATATACACCCGTGTTCGTGTTTGTCATTTCACAAATTTTCATTCCACTTGTAACAAAACAACTCCCTGAGAATTGAATACACAAAACTAAACAAGAACTACTACCCATATATTTAATCTAAATCAAGCGATTACAAGTACTTTCTACGTGTTATACACAAACTATATACTAAGGTATATTTAAACCCCTTAAAACAACTAACAATCAATTTTATCTATTGATTATCTTTTTACGATAGAAAAATAGTATATCCATTTATATATCCGATGTACATTTATTAAAAAACAAATTGTACATTTGTACAACAAGAAACAAACAACGGTTTACGCTGTGTGCGCTTCGCGCTTCTTTGCTTGTATCTTCTCTCTCTTCTTACTTAGTAAGGTCTTTAAAAGATAACGGAGCGAATCGGTTAAAATATTCGGGCAGGTCTATTTTAATCACGGAATTTAAAAACAATACAAAACCCTTTAAACTTATTACTATGTACTTTATCAATTGCACCACATTAGACGAAGCTAAAAACCTATTCAAAAAACTATGCTTCGAGTTACACCCTGACACAAGCGGTTATTACTCAGAACCTGATTTTATTAAGATGTTTCAGGAGTTTAAGAATTTCAAACCATCAACAGGCGAAACCGAAGACTTCAACGCTGAGAAGTTCTACAACATCATTAAAATGTTTGAGGCCTTAGAAGACATCAATATCTCGTTTGTTGGTTCTTTCATCTGGCTGACAGATTTAACTCCTGGTGCAATGTATTCACAAAAGGATTTGATTAAAGGAATCACAATTGAAAACTACAATAGCCCGCGATGGGCACGGCTAAAAAAGTCTTGGTACTTCTCCCCTGCTGATTATGTAAAGAAAAACGGCAAGCAAAGAGATTTGGAGGATATAAAGAGTTACTACGGCAGTAAAGACTTTCAAACAAAAGGATCGTTTAAACTAGCAATGTAGTTATTATTCCCCCCGAGGTCGGGCAGGCTCTCGGGGGAACTCTTAAACCCTTTAAATCTATTCTTATGAATGTCTATACAAATGATTGCTTCGAAACTATTCACGGGGCAAAACAGAATCTTTTGAACTACCTCGAATTATTATTTACTAATTCAAGTGAACAGGAAGAAAAAGAAGCACTAACCGAAAGCATCGAGACTATAAATTATCAATCGCAATCTTACGGAGAAAATCAAATCTTAGAAATTATAATCAGCCCTATAGATGGTGCTTACTATATCCGTGGCTTATCAGATTACCAAAACTTACAACTACTTACTTAACTATATCAAAAACCCTTTAATTATGAAAGCATCAAACAGTTTCAAAGAAACAATAAAAAGTCATTTAGAAATCATTGCAAAAAATGATAAGCTTTTTGCAGTAACCTATACAAAAGAAAACAAAAACATAGACGATTGTATTACCTACATTCTAAACAAAGTAAAATCTTCGGGTTGCAACGGTTTTGCAGATGAAGAGATTTTTGGAATGGCAATTCATTATTACGACGAAGATGATATTAAAGTCGGAAAAGCTATTAATGCTAAAGTAGTTGTTAATCATTCGCAACCTAAAAAAGTTGAAAAACAAACCGAATCTGTAAAAGTTGCTAAAGTCAAACAAAGCAACCCATCATTAAACCAAATGGAACTTTTTTAATTGTAGAATATGAAACCAAAAACTAAAATTCAAAAAGCCGTTGACGAATTTGCATACTATTTGCCAAACCTAAACGAAAATCAAATAGAATACGCTAGTTCCAAGTTCTTTCAAAAGATGTGCTACAGAACAAAAAATACAGCTTTTTGTTTAGAATGTGGCAGCGATATCGATGTAAAGGAAATTCAACGAAATAAAGTAGAATGCACAGAGTGTAATTCCATATTAAAAGTTACTACAAGTAAAAAAAGAAGCTACGACAGTCCATTCTTCTATTTTGCTCTAGCAGACTTAATCAGTAATGATCAATACGACTTTCAAGTTGTGAGAATTTTTGAATTCCGAAAGTATCATAAAAAAGGACACAAAGCTAATGTGTACTGTAGCGAAGTTTGTCAGAATTGGTACAATGCAGATGGAAAGAGAGTTATAAATTCCTGTTTAATTACGAGTTTTGGAAATTTTCAAGGAGATATAGAAATCAGAACTGAAAGCTATTGGAAATCTTACGAAGTATCTCCTGATTTACACTGTAAAACATCAAAATTCCGACCAGAATACAAACGTTTAGGTATTGATCACAATTTAAAATATTGCTCTTTAATCCCACTGGTTAAAAAACTAAAATATTGCTCAAAAACAGAAACATTAATCAAAGCCGGCTACTACGGAACTGTAAATAAATGCCAAGACTACGAATTAAGTAAATTCTGGCCAACATTAAAAATTTGTCTAAGAAACAAGTATAAAATACAAGATTCATCAATGTACATTGATTACCTCAATCTTCTCGAGTACTTTAAAAAAGACTTGCGAAACTCGACGTTTGTCTGCCCTAAAAACCTTAAAAAAGAGCACGATATTTTAATGAATAAAAAAAGAAAGATATTACAAAAAGCAGAGTTAGAAAGAGAAAAGATTCGAAGTGAAGCCAGAAGAGTGAAAATTGAGAAAAACCAAATTGAATATATCCAAAATAAAGGTGTTTTTTTCGGTGTGGCATTTTGTAAAAATGATATCGAAATCAAAGTTCTTGAATCAGTTCAAGAATTTAAAGAAGAGGGAGATATTCACAATCATTGCGTTTTCACCAATGAATACTACAACAAAGAAGATTCATTGGTTCTTTCTGCTAAAGTTAAAAACAAGCCAGTTGAAACAGTTGAAATTTCATTATCTAAAATGAAAATAATACAATCTAGAGGCTTGGGAAATGAAGCTTCAAAGCACAATAAGGAGATTGTCTCATTAGTTAAAAAAAATCTTCACATCATTAAGCAGCGTTATAGTCAACTTCAAAAAACAGTTTAAAGCTATGAACTTTAAACGCCTGCACCGCAGATAGGCAGATTTGCGGTGTATTAACAACCAACAAGTAAAACCCTTTAAAATTTAAATCATGACAAATTATCTATTAGGACAGTATTTACAAGATTGTATAACAGCTCACAATTGGACTTCTTTCAGTCCAGAAAAACGTGGCAAATCCTTAGTTATCGAATTTAGCGAATTGCTAAAAGAAGACTTGGAAAAACTCGGAGACCATCAAGGAAACTATAAAGAAAAATTTATTACTAAGTTCCGTGACTGGGTTAGATCTAAAAGTAATTGCGCATCTAGTATGATAACCGGAGGATCCAATTTTAATGTTAGGCGTGCACAAAAAGCAAACGCTACAGAACAAAACAAGTACGAATCTTTCATGACCTGGCGAGCAAAGTATTTCGAAGCAGTCAACCGAGTACCTACAAAAAGCCCTGAAGAAGAAATTACTTTAGCAGATCGCAAACTTGAGGAACTAACCAACTTACAAATCGAGTACAAGGAAATTAATGTTTTAATCAAAAAATTAAAGATCAAGGAAAAAAACGAGATTATTGAATTACTTCTAAAAGAAGGGTATTCAAAAGAAGCGATTACCGCACTGAATGAAACCAAGAGGTATAACGGAGTAGATTATGTAATTGAGTCCTACAAAGTCCCCGCTTACACTCTTACAAACAATAATGCAAAGATTAAAGCAGCATCACAAAAAGTAATCATAATGCAAAACCGTATTACTAGAAAAGAATCGTGGGAAGATATCCTTTTCGACGATGGCCGAGTAACGATTGAAGATGACAGGGTAAAAATTATCCACGACAACAAACCTAATATCGAAATCATACAAGAACTTAAAAAGAACGGTTTCCGCTGGTCCCCCTTCTGGAAGTGTTGGTGTCGGAAACATACTGGTAACGCTATTTCGGTTACCAAAGGTTTAAGCTTTATCAGCAAATCAAACTAACTATTTACTAAAACTAAAAAACATGTACGACTCATTAATTACGCTTATCCAGATGTTGGATAATTCTAAAGAACTAACTGTATTTAAAATACAAGGAGAGGCTATTTACATTACTATAAGCGACTTAAATCCCTATTTGTATCATTACAGCCACGATGGAATTTCAGAAGCAATCGAAGAACTAGAAGACTTACTATAAAAAGAAAACCCCGTAGACGGGCAGGTCTACGGGGTCAAAATATCAATATAAAACCCTTTAAAAATCTTATATTAGGGCAAATTTACTAAAATTAAATGATAATGACACTACAATCTCAATTTGCAAAATACATTCGTGATAGGCGCTTAGAATTAAAAATGACACTTGATGAAGTTTCTATTTTAGCTTATGGCGATAACACACGAAAGTCGATGCTTTCCAACATTGAAAACGAGAAGCGAACGGTAACAATTGAGACTATGGAAAAGATTTTGACAGCTCTAAATTCAAGGTGTGAATTTATTCAAAACAAGTAAATGAGGTCAAAATTCAGGGCATAAAAAAACCCTATTTATTACTAAATAAGGTTTTTTAATACCGTTTAACATTAAACTGCTTGTATATCCGTAGGGCAAGTGTAGTAAAAAAAACTTATAAATAACATCTACAAATTTAACTACCAACAACTTACAATATACATTTGTGATCCAACCAGGATTCGAACCTGGGACCTACTGCTTAGAAGGCAGTTGCTCTATCCAGCTGAGCTATTGGACCATTTTGGGTTTTATTGGTCGGGGTGGCAGGATTCGAACCTGCGACCTCCTGGTCCCAAACCAGGCGCGATAACCGGGCTACGCTACACCCCGAAAACTGCGGAGAGACAGGGATTCGAACCCTGGCGACGGTTACCCGTCGACAGATTAGCAATCTGCTCCGTTACCACTCCGGCACCTCTCCGTTGCATTAGAGAATTACTCTCTTTGCGGTTGCAAACGTACCACAACTTTTCAATTCACACAAGTGTTTTTATACAAAAATCCAGATTATTTTTAGTCGTTGCATCAAAACCGCTAGCTATCAATGCGCTAGTGGTATAAAATAAAAGCACAATTTAAGCGGGCTTCGACGCATTCTCAGAAAAGGGCTGTAATCCGGGCTTAAAAAGTACTTTAGAAAGAGATTAATGCGGTTTATTTGCCGAATAATGATTAAATTCGCCTATTCAAACTAATAAAAACTATCTATTATGAATAAAAAAATCGTAATCGTTTCAGCAGCAAGGACTCCAATCGGAAGTTTTATGGGAGCCCTATCTACAGTTCCTGCACCGAAATTGGGTGCTACTGCTATAAAAGGTGCTTTAGACCGTATTAAGCTCGATCCAAAACTTGTTGATGAAGTAATTATGGGTAACGTTGTTCAGGCAGGCGTGGGTCAGGCACCGGCGCGTCAGGCAGCTATATTCGCAGGATTGTCTAATGAAGTGGCTTGTACTACGGTCAACAAAGTTTGTGCTTCTGGTATGAAAGCCATTATGCAAGGTGCTCAAGCGATCATGAGTGGAGATGCGGAAATCGTTGTTGCCGGTGGTATGGAAAACATGAGTATGATTCCTCATTACCTCCCGATGAGAAACGGACAGAAATTCGGTCCTACGACCTTAGTAGATGGAATGCAAAAAGACGGTCTTACCGATGCTTATGACAACAATGCCATGGGTGTTTGTGCCGATTTATGTGCTACAGAATACAAAATCACTCGTGAAGAGCAGGATGCATTTGCCATTGGATCCTATACCAAATCTTCTCAAGCTTGGGAAGCGGGAAAATTCGACAACGAAATCGTTCCCGTAGCCGTTCCTCAAAGAAAGGGCGACCCGATTACGGTTACTAAAGACGAGGAGTATACCAACGTAAAACTAGACCGTATTCCTACGCTTAACGCCGTGTTTACCAAAGACGGTACCGTAACCGCTGCCAATGCTTCTACCATCAATGACGGTGCTGCAGCAGTAGTGTTGATGAGTGAAGAAAAGGCTTTGGAATTGGGATTAAAGCCGTTGGCTTACATCAAGGGATATGCCGATGCAGCACAAGAGCCACAGTGGTTTACCACAGCTCCAGCTAAGGCTTTGCCGAAAGCGCTTAAAAAGGCGAACTTGGAATTGACCGATGTGGACTTCTTCGAATTCAACGAGGCTTTTGCCGTAGTTGGTTTGGCCAATGCTAAGATCTTAAATTTAGACGCCGACAAAATCAACGTAAACGGTGGAGCGGTTTCTTTAGGTCACCCACTGGGATGTTCTGGCGCGAGAATCATCGTAACTTTATTAAGTGTATTGGAACAAAATAATGCAAAAATAGGAGCTGCTGCAATCTGTAACGGTGGCGGTGGTGCTTCTGCTATGGTTATTGAAAGAGCCTAATTCGCTATATTTATAAAAAGATGGGTTTTGATTGTAAAAACAAAACCCATCTTTTACTTTTGTATTCTAAAATTCCCTTTCCATGTTTGCCATCTGTAATCTCGCTATAGTTCCCCTACGTAAAGATCCCGCTGACACCAGCGAAATGGTATCTCAGGTACTTTTTGGAGAAGCTTTTAGCATCGTGGAGCAAACGCCCAAATGGTCGTTGATTACCCTGGCTTTTGATCGCTATCAGGGATGGATAGACAACAAGCAATACCAAGTGATTACCGAAGGTGAATACAACCTTCTCGCTCAAAGTCCTGCTGTTTTAAGCGGTGATTTGATCGATTTTATCACGACTCCCGATCACGCCTTAATACCGATTCCCCTGGGGAGTTCTCTTACTTTTTTAAATCAGCCTTCCGTCAATTCGCAACAATTTGCCTTTGAGGGCAGCACGCTGAGCGGGCAATCGCCCAAATCCAATCTGTTAAACACGGCTTTTCTTTATTTAAACGCTCCCTATCTATGGGGTGGAAAAACGCCTTTTGGCATAGACTGCTCGGGTTTTACACAGATGGTTTACGCGATTAACGGCTACCAAATTCCGCGAGACGCCTCGCAACAGGCTACTATAGGTGAGGCTTTGAGCTTTATCGAAGAGAGCGAAGTGGGCGACTTGGCCTTTTTCGACAACGAAGAGGGGGTGATTGTCCATGTGGGCATCATCATGGAAAACAACTACATCATACACGCGCATGGAAAAGTGCGTATCGACCGACTGGATCACTTGGGAATCTGCAATGTGGATTCGGGACGACACACCCACAAACTGCGAGTGATTAAAAAAATCATTTAATCGGCTCATCCGCTGCCGATTTAAAAATAATAAAAAGCGTATCTTTGTCGAAATTGAATTTTTATGATCACTTTCGAACATTTTAACCTCCCCAAAGCTTTAGACAAAGCTCTAAGTGAGTTAAATATCAATCACCCCACTCCGATTCAGGAAAAATCTTTCTCAGCGATATTGTCCGGTAGAGATGTTATGGGAATTGCACAAACGGGTACTGGAAAGACCTATGCCTATTTATTGCCCATACTCAAACAATGGAAATTTGCTAAGACCGATACACCTAGAGTGGTCATAATCGTTCCTACTAGAGAGTTGGTAGTCCAAGTGGCTGCTGAAGTGGAGAAACTGACGCAATACATGTCTATCCGCACCTTGGGCATTTACGGAGGGGTCAACATCAACACACAAAAGAAAGCGGTTTACGCCGGTATCGATATACTCGTAGGCACGCCAGGACGAACCATGGATTTGGCTTTGGACGGTGTGGTGCGTTTTGACGCCATGCAAAAACTGGTTATCGACGAGTTCGACGAGATTTTAAATCTGGGCTTTCGCTTTCAAATCACTTCGATCCTATCGATGATGAAGGCCAAACGCCAAAACATACTGTTTTCCGCCACGATGACCGAAGAGGTGGACGAGATGCTCGAAGATTACTTTGACTACCCTGAAGAGATCACCCTAGCCCCATCGGGCACTCCTTTGGAGCAAATCGAGCAGCAGTTGTACATGGTGCCCAACTTTACGACTAAACTCAATTTATTGGCGCATTTGTTAGCGGATAAAGAGACGTTTAATCGCGTGTTGATCTTTATCAACAACAAGCGTATAGCCGACTATGTGTTGGAAAAACTAGAGGTGTTGTTTCCCGAAGAGTTTACCGTTATTCACTCCAACAAATCGCAGAATTTCCGTTTGACGGCGATGCGCGATTTTCAGAACAACGAATTGCGCGGTTTGGTCACCACTGATATCATGGCCCGAGGTTTGGACATCTCAGACATCAGCCACGTGATCAACTTGCAGTTTACCGAAAGTCCGGAGCAGTATATGCACCGAATTGGACGTACGGGACGTGCAGACAAAACCGGTGTGGCCATCAGCATCATCGACCCGAAAGAGGAAGATGTGAAGTTTGCTGCCGAAATGTTGATGGAGCGCGAAATCGCGACCCTTGCCATTCCCGAAGGCGTAGAGATCTCCGAGCGTTTATTGGAGTTTGAAAAGAAACATCTCATTCAAAAAAGCGCTCCAAAACGCTATAAGAAAGACGAATCCAAAGGTGCTGCTTTCCACGAAAGATCAGACAAGAACAAAAAGGTCAACCTCGGTGGTCCTGGAAAGCGCAATCCGCGTAAAACCAAACCGACCAATCGCGGTGTTGAAAAGAAAAGAGCCATTGCGGCCAAGAAAAAAAGAAGCTAAACCACCGTTTTTTACATATCAAAAAAACCATCTCCAATGTGGAGATGGTTTTTTTGTGCTTTTACCTTCCCAATTGATTTACCCCCGATCTCGCATTCCAAATGTCGGACTGTTGTTTTTACGGGACTCCACTTGTCTTTAAAGCGGCAATTCGCCCTGCTGAATCGATTTTAGCCCCTCCTACTTCCTCGTTTTACTTTGTACCTACTTTGTACCTACTTTGTATACCGTTTGTACTTATACCGCGTATTAGTGGTGTTAAGACGTTTTTTAGCGCGCTCGATTTGTAGTTGATTTGTCTGTTGTTTGTAGCTGTTTTGTATTTACCGGAATTGTCGCGTTAGGGATTGGAGCATTGTTTGAGCTCTTTTGCCGCAGCGAAGCGCAGGCAAAAAGCGAGTGCGGAAAGCCCGCCCCGTAGGGAACGCCAAAAAACAAGGGCATAAAAAAAAGCCCCAACTCGCGTTGGGGCTCTTAATATATAAGATGAAATCGGGATTAGTTTCCTCCTTTTTCCATTCTTTCTTTCAATTCTGCAAGAGCATCGATATCTCCTAGAGTCGTTTTCTCAGAAGCGTTTGAATTGTTATTCGCCTCTACAGCTTTAACGTTTTTCTCTTCTTCTTGACGGAAAATTGCTGTGTGAGAAGCAACAACTCTTTTGAATTCTTTGTTGAATTCAATAACTTTAAAGTCTGCTGATTCTCCTTTTTTCAATTTTTTACCATCTTCTTTCTCTAAGTGACGAGTTGGAATAAAAGCAACGATATCGTCACCAAATTCTACAGTAGCACCTTTGTCCACGATTTCAGAGATTTCTCCAGTATGGATAGTTCCCACTGCGAAAGCATCTTCGTATTTATCCCAAGGGTTAGCTGTAGTTTGTTTGTGACCTAAAGATAATTTACGACCTTCAACGTCTAATTCCAATACCACTACGTCTAATTTGTCACCTACGTTAACAAATTCAGAAGGGTGTTTGATTTTCTTAGTCCAAGAAAGGTCAGAGATGTAAATTAATCCATCGATTCCCTCTTCTAATTCTACGAATACACCAAAGTTAGTAAAGTTACGAACGATACCTACATGTTTAGAGGCAACTGGGTATTTAGAAGTGATGTCTGTCCAAGGATCTTGAGACAATTGTTTGATGCCTAAAGACATCTTACGCTCTTCTCTATCCAAAGTCAAGATAACTGCTTCTACTTCGTCACCAACTTTTACGAAATCTTGTGCTGATCTCAAGTGAGTAGACCAAGACATTTCAGAAACGTGGATCAATCCTTCAACACCTTCAGCAACTTCGATGAAAGCACCATAGTCAGCTAAAACAACTACTTTACCTTTTACTTTATCGCCAACAGCAAGTTTAGCATCTAAAGCATCCCAAGGATGAGCGAACAATTGTTTTAGACCCAATTGGATTCTTGTTTTTTCGTCGTCGAAATCCAAGATTACCACGTTCAATTTTTGGTCTAATTCCAATACCTCAGATGGGTGATTGATTCTTGACCAAGAAAGATCGGTAATGTGGATTAAACCGTCAACACCACCAAGGTCGATGAATACACCGTAAGAAGTAATGTTTTTAACCACACCTTCTAACACTTGACCTTTTTGTAATTGACCGATGATTTCTTTTTTCTGTACCTCGATATCTGCTTCGATAAGCGCTTTATGAGAAACTACTACGTTTTTGAATTCATGGTTGATTTTCACCACTTTGAACTCCATAGTTTTGTTTACATACTGATCGTAGTCACGGATAGGTTTTACGTCGATTTGTGATCCTGGTAAGAAAGCTTCAATACCGAATACGTCAACGATCATTCCTCCTTTTGTTCTACATTTCACAAAACCGTTAACAATTTCGCCTGTTTCATGTGCAGAAATAACGCGATCCCATGCTTTGATAGTACGTGCTTTTCTGTGTGAAAGAACCAATTGTCCGTATTTATCTTCTCTTACGTCGATTAATACTTCAACTTTGTCTCCTACTTTTAAGTTTGGATTGTAACGGAATTCGTTTAAAGAAATAACTCCTTCAGACTTGGCGTTGATGTCAACGATGGCGTCTCTGTCAGTAATTCTTACTACTACCCCTTCAACAACTTCTTCATCATCTGTAGAGATGAATGTTTTGTCTACTAAGCTTTCGAATTCTTTAAGTTGGCTATCATCTACCGTATCAATACCGTGTTCGTAGCTTTCCCAGTTAAAATCTTGTAAGAACTCGTCTTGTGTTTTTGTTTGTTCAGACATTTGTGCTGATAAAAATTTGTATTCTGAATTTTATAAGTTTCTATATACCAGCTATAAAACATCAGAAGCTGTTGGTTTCTTTTAAAAATACTTTTAGGAAACTTAACTGGTCTAAAAGCTGTGCAAAATTAATACTTATTTTTAACTCTGCAAAAATATTTTAGCTAAAAGTTCTGGTTATCAACATCTCTGCCGGTTTGTACGCTAGAAACGGTATCCCAAACTGACATCGCCTTTAAAATTGGCTACTTGATCGGAGTTGCCCAACAGGCTGTTTCCGAGTCCCGCTTTGAGTTCCAATACAAAGCCCGAATTGTAGACCCACTTTTGTCCGACCGCAATTCCGATGGCCGTTTCAAAAAATCGACGCTCTTCCCCTTTGATCAGCACTTCCTGCTGGGGATCGAATTCCGTGGAAGATTCTCGGCCGCTATAGAAATTGGCAAATCCCTCCACAAACAACCCCTTGCCCCAAAAATTCTTTGGCTTAAGCAGATAAAAGCGGTAGTACGGATTTAATGCAAAATCCTCATAATAGCCTTCACCGCCCTCCTGGGGGTTAAAATTGATCAAGACATTGGCGCCAAATCCGTGTCTGGGTTGATACACGTATTCGTAGCCGCCTTCAAATATTCCGCCGACGGCCAACTTGATTGCACCATAGCGCATTTCGTGCGACGGCATATCGTAATCCAATACCGCTTCGTAAGAAATCCCCTGTCCGTTCATTTGCGCACTGCCCATTAAAGCCACTGCGAATACTGCTAATTTATTCATCATTTTTGCGCATTTTTAACCGTGCAATAGTAGTTAAAATACCCACACAAAAAGATATTAAATCAAAAATATCAGAAAAAATATACACATATTCATTTAGAACGCCAAACTCCGCGTATAAACCCGTATAAGCTCCTGCTTTTCACCAAAAAAACACAAACTACACCGTTGGTAAGACTTCTTAAAATGCACCCCTTATTACCTATGCAATTTGCGAATGCGTTAGAAATCATTTTTACAAAGCGGTCTGCACAACAGTGCTATCTCTTTAAAGCACTGGGCAACAGTCCGAATCGCCTTTTAAAAGCCGCGGTAAAATGTTGTGGGTTTTTATATCCCAAGCGGTCCGATACTTCGGCTACATAACAGTCCTCTTCCAAAAGCAGGTACTGGGCCAGCTCCATCATGCGATCCATTTTGTATTCCCATACCGTACAATGAAAGAGTTGTTTAAAACCCCTGGTGAGCGTTTTGGTAGGCAGTGCCGTCGCTGCCGTCAATTCGGCCAAGGTCAAAGCGGCTGTGGCGTGCAAATCTATATAGGCCTTTACCGCATGCAACTTTTCTATCTCGGTGCTCTTTAGCGCTTTTTCCGCAGGTTGACCCCGCTGATAGGCATCGGCCTGCAACAGCAGCAGCTCGGTAATCTTGGCTTCGAGATAAAAGCTCTTCATCGTGCCGGTATACGGACAGGACTTTAATTGCCGAAGCACGGCATACATTTCTACCGAAATCGGCAGCGCGTATCCGGGCCAATAATGGCGCCCTTCTTTCAATTGCTCGAAAAAGCGCTTTTGAAAATCATTGCCGTCGACAAACAGCGCTTGGACGGCATCGACAGCGGCGCGGATTTCCAAAAAGCTCCCGGTTTGTGCGGTCTGTTGCATCTGGATTTTCTTTTGACCGTCGCAGTGAAACAGCAGGTTGTGTTGCCCACCGTTTACCGACAGCTGCAAACCGTCGTCGCAAATCGCCGTCGAATTTCCAGCTAGGCGAAAGTGCAGCTCCACCACCTCATTTTCGATTTCCAACGCTATCGTTTCCGCCTTGCTCAGCTCATAGTCACAACGCACCAGCTGTACCGCGCGAAACGAGGCTTCCTCAAATTCAAATGCGCCGTGTTTGCCCGTGCCCGTCTCTATGCTATAGGCTTTTTCCGAATACTCCTTAAAGGCCGGTTGCTTTAAATCGTTCCGCTTAATATGTATGTTCTGTTCCCTCATGGTCTCAAATACGTCTTTTTAAACCTCAAAAGCGTTGACTACGCCGCGGTTTTCGTCGGTAAGTTTACCAAAATTATAAAAAATAACCGATGAACTTCAAAAATAATGCCGCCGTCGCCGTAATCGGAGGCGGTCAAGCCGGACTAGCCGTTAGCTATTACCTCACCCAACTCCAAATCGACCACGTCGTCTTCGAGAAAGACCGCATCGGTTCGTCTTGGACGCAGCAACGCTGGGATTCCTTCCGACTAAACACGCCGAATTGGATGAATACCCTACCCGGAGAATTAATGGCGCCCACCGTAGACCCGCATGCCTTTACAAACCACCTCGCTTTTGTCGCCAAACTACAGGATTATGCCCGTATACATGGTTTACCCGTGATGGAACACAGTGAAATTTGCCAGGTAACGCGAGACTCCAATCAGGACTTTTTCCACCTTGAAGTGCAGTCGCCCAGCGGTACTACGCACTGGACCGCCCGTCAGCTCGTCGTTGCAGCGGGAATGATGAATCGACCAAACATCCCGGCCCTTGCGCGACTCCTCCCTCCTTCAATCCGCCAACTGCACGCCATCGATTACAAAAATCCCGATCAGATCGCCGCTACCAATATATTAATCGTCGGCAGTGGACAAACGGGCTGTCAACTGGCCGAAGAATTGTCGGCCACCCATCGCGTATACCTCTCCACGGCAAAAGTGGGCCGCTCGCCAAGGCGCTACCGCGGTTTGGATATGATGGACTGGATGAATAAAATGGGTATAATGGATCTTAGCACACAACTACTCACGGAATCCGGACAGCGGGAGGGGACGCAACCCCAAGTTTCTGGCGTGGGCCACTACGGACATACCATCAGCTTGCAAAGCTTGAGACAGCAAGGCGTTTCGCTACTGGGTCGATGCACGCATCTAGACCGCGACTTCTTGCACTTCGATGCCTCCACTCTCGCCCACATTCACTATGCCGATGCGTTCTCTGCAGCCTTAAAGGCACAGGTAGATCGCTTTGTCGAAAACCACAATTTAAAGGCTATCGAAGACGACAACAACGATTTAGCCGACAGACCCGACTGCGACCAAACGACTACCTACAGCACTCAACTGCCGCTAACCGCCATAGATACCGTGATTTGGGCAACGGGATACCGCGCGGATTTCGATTGGATCAAATTCCCCATCATCGGTTCCAACCAACAACCGATTCACACCGATGGCGTTAGCCCGATTAAAGGTATTTACTACATTGGCTTTCCGTGGCTGCGCAAAAAGAAATCGGGAATCGTCTTTGGCGTTGCTGAAGATGCTGCCTTTATCACGAAACAAATCATCCGTCGCTTGTAGAAGGATGATTTCTTAAGCGGATTCGCTGATTTGCCTTGGCGCTTATTCGTTGATTTGCCGATGCGCGGATGCGCCTTAGTTTGCGGAAAGGAGTTAAGAATTGCATTTTTTATTTGGAAATTGAACCCAGGGAAAAGCTGATTCGGTTATTTGCGGATGCGCGGATACGCCATATTTTGTACAAAGGATTTAAGGATTGCAATTTTTATTCGGAATTGAACTCCTTTGCACGACTAGCGCTCGCGCCAGCATCTTGCTGGTAAAAGCCTATTCGTTGATTTGCGGATGCGCGGATGCGCCTTAGTTTGCGGAAAGGATTTAAGGATTGCAATTTTTATTCGGAAAACGAACTCCAAGAAAACGCTTATTCGCGGATTTGCCTAGGTGCTTATTCGCTTATTTGCGGATGCGCGGATACGCCTTGGTTTGCAGAAAGTATTTAAGTACTGCTTTTTTAATCCCGAAGAGAACTCCTTTGCATGACTAGCGCTCGCGCCAGCATCTTGCTGGTGCGCACAATTAAAAGCCTATTCGCTGATTTGCAGATGCGCGGATGCGCCATATTTTGTACAAAGGATCTACGAATTGCAATTTTTATTCGGAAATTGAACCCAAGGAGAAGCTGATTCGCTGATTTGCCTAGGTGCTTATTCGCTTATTTGCGGATGCGCGGATACGCCTTGGTTTGCAGAAAGTATTTAAGTACTGCTTTTTTAATCCCGAAGAGAACTCCTTTGCATGACTAGTGCTCTCGCCAGCATCTTGCTGGTGCGCACAATTAAAAGCGTATTCGCTGATTTGCCGATGCGCGGATGCGCCTTAGTTTGTACAAAGCAGTTAAGAACCACATTTTTAATCCCGAAAGGAACTCCTTTGCACGACTAGCGCTCTCGCCAGCATCTTGCTGGTGCGCACAAACTAAAAGCTTATTCGCTTATTTGCGGATGCGCGGATGCGCCTTGGTTTGTAGAAAATATACAAGGACTGCGTTTTTAATTCGGAAAATGAACTCCTTTACGCAACCTGGCAAATCAGCGAATAAACAAATCCGCGAATAAGCCAACAATACAATGGGTACCAGCGTGACGCTGGCACCAGCGAATAAAAGCCTATTCGCTGATTTGCCGATGCGCGGATGCGCCTTAGTTTGTACAAAGCAGTTAAGAACTACATTTTTAATCCGGAAAACGAACTCCTTTACGCAACCTGGCAAATCATCGAATCATCGAATCAACAAATCAACAAATCCGCGAATCTGCATAAAACAAAAAACCCCTCGTCTTCACAGACTAGGGGTTCTCAAAAGAAAGGCGACGACATACTCTCCCACATAAATGCAGTACCATCTGCGCTAACGGGCTTAACTGCTCTGTTCGAAATGGGAAGAGGTGAGCCCCGCTGCAATAACCACCTTAAATCGGTTGTTATCCAAGGGTTTGGAATAACGAATATCGTAACATACGAAGATATTTAAATACTTGTATTGTATAAGTAGAAAGTCATCCTGTCCCGTTTAAAAAACGGGACAGTACACATAAGCTTACGGGTTATTAGTACTACTCGACTATGACATTACTGCCTTTACATCTATAGCCTATCAACGTGGTCATCTCCCACGACCCTTTAAAGAAATCTCATCTTGTGGTGGGTTTCGCGCTTATATGCTTTCAGCGCTTATCCCTGCCAAACGTAGCTACTCTGCGATGCCCCTGGCGAGACAACAGATACACTAGAGGTTTGTCCAAATCGGTCCTCTCGTACTAGAATCAGATCCACTCAAATTTCTAACGCCCGCAGTAGATAGAGACCGAACTGTCTCACGACGTTCTGAACCCAGCTCGCGTGCCACTTTAATGGGCGAACAGCCCAACCCTTGGGACCTTCTCCAGCCCCAGGATGTGACGAGCCGACATCGAGGTGCCAAACCCCCCCGTCGATATGAGCTCTTGGGGGAGATCAGCCTGTTATCCCCGGCGTACCTTTTATCCTTTGAGCGATGGCCCTTCCATGCGGAACCACCGGATCACTATGCTCTACTTTCGTACCTGGTCGACTTGTTAGTCTCTCAGTCAAGCTCCCTTATACCATTGCACTCTACGCACGGTTACCAAGCGTGCTGAGGGAACCTTTAGAAGCCTCCGTTACTCTTTTGGAGGCGACCACCCCAGTCAAACTACCCACCAAGCAATGTCCTCCATTATATGGAGTTAGATCTCAAATAAGCAAAGGGTGGTATTTCAACAATGACTCCACAACGCCTAGCGACGCCACTTCACAGTCTCCCACCTATCCTACACATCACTTATCCAAGAACAATACTAAGCTATAGTAAAGGTGCACAGGGTCTTTTCGTCCCACTGCGGGTAATCGGCATCTTCACCGATACTACAATTTCACCGAGCTCATGGCTGAGACAGCGTCCAGATCGTTACACCATTCGTGCAGGTCGGAACTTACCCGACAAGGAATTTCGCTACCTTAGGACCGTTATAGTTACGGCCGCCGTTTACTGGGGCTTCAATTCAATGCTTCTGATTGCTCATAACATCTCCTCTTAACCTTCCAGCACCGGGCAGGTGTCAGGCCCTATACTTCATCTTACGATTTTGCAGAGCCCTGTGTTTTTGATAAACAGTCGCCTGGACCTCTTCACTGCGGCCAGCTTGCGCTGGCGACCTTTCTCCCGAAGTTACAGGTCTATTTTGCCTAGTTCCTTAGCCATGAATCTCTCGAGCACCTTAGGATTCTCTCCCCAACTACCTGTGTCGGTTTACGGTACGGGTACTTATAATCTAAGTTTAGAAGGTTTTCTTGGAAGCCCTTAGGCACACTATCTACTTGTCCGTAGACTCGCAGTACTATCGGTCTTTGCCATCCCAAACGCATTTGACTATCTGGGATATAGCTACAACCTTCAACGAACTATTCCGTCAGTTCGCGGTGCTTTCATCACTCCGTCACTCCATCACAATTATAAGTAGTACGGGAATATTAACCCGTTGGCCATCGACGTCCCCCTTCGGGTTTGCCTTAGGACCCGACTAACCCACAGCTGATTAGCATAGCTGTGGAAACCTTAGTTTTTCGGTGTGCGGGTTTCTCGCCCGCATTATCGTTACTTATGCCTACATTTTCTTTTCTAATTAGTCCAGCAAGTCTCACAACTCACCTTCAACCCCATTAGAATGCTCCCCTACCACTTACAAACCCTTGTCTGTAAATCCATAGCTTCGGTAGTATACTTATGCCCGATTATTATCCATGCTCGTCCGCTCGACTAGTGAGCTGTTACGCACTCTTTAAATGAATGGCTGCTTCCAAGCCAACATCCTAGCTGTCTGGGCAGACAAACCGCGTTTTTTCAACTTAGTATACATTTGGGGACCTTAGCTGATGGTCTGGGTTCTTTCCCTCTCGGACATGGACCTTAGCACCCATGCCCTCACTGTTAGTGAACATTATATAGCATTCGGAGTTTGTCAGGAATTGGTAGGTGGTGAAACCCCCGCATCCAATCAGTAGCTCTACCTCTATATAACTTTATAACTAACGCTGCACCTAAATGCATTTCGGGGAGTACGAGCTATTTCCGAGTTTGATTGGCCTTTCACCCCTACCCACAGGTCATCCGAAGACTTTTCAACGTCAACCGGTTCGGTCCTCCATTTAGTGTTACCTAAACTTCAACCTGCCCATGGGTAGATCACACGGTTTCGCGTCTACCACTACTGACTAAAGCGCCCTATTCAGACTCGCTTTCGCTACGGATCCATGGCTTAACCACTTATCCTTGCCAGCAACGGTAACTCGTAGGCTCATTATGCAAAAGGCACGCCGTCACCCCACTTAAGGGCTCCGACCGCTTGTAGGCGTATGGTTTCAGGATCTATTTCACTCCGTTATTCACGGTTCTTTTCACCTTTCCCTCACGGTACTGGTTCACTATCGGTCTCTCAGGAGTATTTAGCCTTAGCGGATGGTCCCGCCAGTTTCAATCAGGGTTTCACGTGCCCCGACCTACTCAGGATACCACTATTCTTATCTTCCATTACTTATACGGGACTGTCACCCTCTATGGTCAAGCTTTCCAACTTGTTCTAATTCTGTCCGCAAGAAACATCGTGGTCCTACAACCCCAATATTGCCGTAACAACATTGGTTTGGGCTGTTCCGCGTTCGCTCGCCACTACTTACGGAATCACTTTTGTTTTCTTCTCCTCCGCCTACTTAGATGTTTCAGTTCAGCGGGTTTGCCTCCTATCGGATACTATGTCTTCAACATAGTGGGTTGCCCCATTCGGATATCTACGGATCAATTCGTGTGTGCCGATCCCCGTAGCTTTTCGCAGCTTATCACGTCCTTCTTCGCCTCTGAGAGCCTAGGCATCCCCCATACGCCCTTATTTTGCTTATGTGCTTGTGTAATCAATCGAAATCAATTACGTGCTTTCTATTATTTTTATTGTATTTAAATATCTCAATATGTCAATGAACGTGTGGCGGGTCTTTTGTCTTACCAATTGACCCTTGATGCCGTAGTGGAGAATATCGGAGTCGAACCGATGACCTCCTGCGTGCAAGGCAGGCGCTCTAGCCAGCTGAGCTAATCCCCCAATGAATTTAGAAGCTAGTCTTCCAAACGTATTCGGGTTAGTCAACCTCTAAAATTTCCTTTCAATAAAAGTGTGTTTTTCGTGATTCGCAAGTCGAAAATCGTGATTTGTAATCACTTCCTCTAAATACGAGTCGTGTTTTACCCGTAAACCTCCTATGCGTATTGATTTGACTCAAAACACATAAAAAATTGCCTCAGGTGCAACCTGTAGTCCCGGGCAGACTCGAACTGCCGACCCCTACATTATCAGTGTAGTACTCTAACCAGCTGAGCTACGAGACTCTGTACTTTTATTGTGTATTATTTGAATTGAACAGCGAGAGCAAGATAAAATTAGTGCGTATCTCTAGAAAGGAGGTGTTCCAGCCGCACCTTCCGGTACGGCTACCTTGTTACGACTTAGCCCTAGTTACCAGTTTTACCCTAGGCAGCTCCTTGCGGTCACCGACTTCAGGTACCCCCAGCTTCCATGGCTTGACGGGCGGTGTGTACAAGGCCCGGGAACGTATTCACCGGATCATGGCTGATATCCGATTACTAGCGATTCCAGCTTCACGGAGTCGAGTTGCAGACTCCGATCCGAACTGTGACCGGTTTTGTAGATTCGCTCCTGGTCGCCCAGTGGCTGCTCTCTGTACCGGCCATTGTAGCACGTGTGTAGCCCAGGACGTAAGGGCCGTGATGATTTGACGTCATCCCCACCTTCCTCTCAGTTTGCACTGGCAGTCTCGTTAGAGTTCCCGGCATGACCCGCTGGCAACTAACGATAGGGGTTGCGCTCGTTATAGGACTTAACCTGACACCTCACGGCACGAGCTGACGACAACCATGCAGCACCTTGTAAATTGTCTTGCGAAAGTAATGTTTCCAAAACGGTCAATCTACATTTAAGCCCTGGTAAGGTTCCTCGCGTATCATCGAATTAAACCACATGCTCCACCGCTTGTGCGGGCCCCCGTCAATTCCTTTGAGTTTCATTCTTGCGAACGTACTCCCCAGGTGGGATACTTATCACTTTCGCTTAGCCACTCAGTCTTGCGACCGAACAGCTAGTATCCATCGTTTACGGCGTGGACTACCAGGGTATCTAATCCTGTTCGCTACCCACGCTTTCGTTCATCAGCGTCAATCAATTGATAGTAACCTGCCTTCGCAATTGGTATTCCATGTAATATCTAAGCATTTCACCGCTACACTACATATTCTAGTTACTTCCCAATAATTCAAGTCCGACAGTATCAATGGCCATTTCCTAGTTAAGCTAGGAGATTTCACCACTGACTTATCAAACCGCCTACGAACCCTTTAAACCCAATGATTCCGGATAACGCTTGGATCCTCCGTATTACCGCGGCTGCTGGCACGGAGTTAGCCGATCCTTATTCCTACAGTACCTTCAAATACCCTCACGAGGGTAGGTTTATTCCTGTATAAAAGCAGTTTACAATCCATAGGACCGTCTTCCTGCACGCGGCATGGCTGGTTCAGAGTTGCCTCCATTGACCAATATTCCTCACTGCTGCCTCCCGTAGGAGTCTGGTCCGTGTCTCAGTACCAGTGTGGGGGATCTCCCTCTCAGGACCCCTACCCATCATTGCCTTGGTATGCCGTTACCATACCAACTAGCTAATGGGACGCATGCTCATCTTTTACCGATAAATCTTTAGTTGTCAAATGATGCCATCCAACAACACTATAAGGCATTAATCCAAATTTCTCTGGGCTATTCCTTTGTAAAAGGTAGATTGCATACGCGTTACGCACCCGTGCGCCGGTCTCAAGGAAGCAAGCTTCCTCTACCCCTCGACTTGCATGTGTTAAGCCTGCCGCTAGCGTTCATCCTGAGCCAGGATCAAACTCTTCATCGTATTTTTTTAATATATTTAGATAGTTTGCGCTAATTCTTGAAATCTTGCGATTTCCTTACTCTCTCTTATTTGCTGTCAATTCAATATGTCTATGAACGTGTCTTCTTGTTTTCGCTTGTCTCTCAAAGCGGATGCAAAACTACAACTTCTTTTTTAACTGGCAAGGTTTTTGTGAGAAAAAATTTCTCTTTATTTTCTTGTCAATAATGTGTCAGAGCGTTGTTTCCTTGCGGATGGCAAAGATACAACTTTAATTTCCTAAGAAACAAATTTAATTTTTACAAATCTTTAAAGAGCGAACTCCCCAATTGTGTTTCTTATTTTCTTAACTCCGTTTCTCAAAGAACTTCTGCGGTAATGCGAGTGCAAAAGTAGGTCTTTTTACCAGCTTTCCTACTTTTTTAATGTTTATTTTAAGGGGATTTTGCCGGGGATATGGTAACCAGCTGTTAACATAGAAGATAGCTTGGTTTTTTTTTTGCGGATTTGTTTATTCGTTGATTCGCTTATTCGCCGGGATGCGGAGAATACACGATTTGTGGAAATAGTTAGTTCATTGCAGATTCGAGGATTCGTTGATTCGCGGATTCGAGAGTGGCGTAGAATAGAAGATAGCTTCTTATAGTAAAGGGCGGATTCGAGGATTTGTTTATTCGCGGATTTGCGGATTTGTTGATTCGCTTATTTGCCGGGTTGCGCAAAGGAGCTCATTTACGGATTAAAGATGTAGCTCTTACATACTTTCTACAAAACAGGGCGTATCCGCGCATCGGCAAATAAGCGAATAAGCGTTTTCTTCGTGCGCACCAGCAAGATGCTGGCGCGAGCCACACATATTCGATATTTGCATAAACAAACTCAGTTTCCGAATAAAAAATGCAGTTCTTAAATATTTTCTACTAACCAAGGCGCATCCGCGCATCCGCAAATAAGCGAATAGGCTTTTACCAGCAAGATGCTGGCGCGAGCGGCGTTTTCGCTAGGTTGCGTAAAGGAGTTCTTTTCCGAATAAAAAATGTAGTCCTTAAATATTTTCTACTAACCAAGGCGTATCCGCGCATCGGCAAATCAACGAACAGACCCTTCCTATATATAGTAGCGGCAATCCACACACCACCAAACGGCATCCTCTTCTTAAAAACGGGTAGACAATTTGGTTTTAATGCTTTCAAACACCTCATCTACGGTTTCCTTACTGGGGAAATGGCTTTTTTTATCTTGTAAATGCAAAATCGCATGCGGCCAAGGAGCAATCATGGCTTCAACAGCAGCAATAGGAACCATATCGTCTTTAGGGGAATGCCAAAACTCCATGGGCACTCCTAAAGCTGCCGCCTCAAATCCCCAGTCAGAGACCTGCATTTTAGCTTCTCGCGCCACCCCTACACAGGCATTGGACAAAGCCGCATCAATCCGCCTTTTAACGCCATCCGTATCCTTAAATTGGCGCTGGAGTTCCTTGAGAGAATCGTAATAATCTTGTGCTATTTCTCCTTCACTACTGCTCTTGAAGCGCTCGTAACTCTCCCGTTCTTCTCGGGGGTAATGACTCAGTATTTTCTGATTAAATACGGTAGGCACAGCACTCAGCAGCCAAAGCTGTTTGACGCGCTCCTTAAAATACCAGGCCTCCGCCCAAGCATAAGGAGCACCGGCAGACACCGCTATGGTACCGAAATCTCCAATTTTAAGTTCATCCAACAACGGGGCTATCCACGCCCCCCAATCGGATATCGATTTCAATTGTCCCGTTGCCGTTGACTCGCCATAACCGGGACGATCGATAGCGAGCAGCCGCAAACGCGCTTCTTTAGCGTGAACCGACCAAGAATCCGGCAACAGCGAACTCCCCAACAAACCGTGGTGCACCAATATTGGAAAGCCCGTTTCGTCACCGTAAACCCGATAACTAATTTGCCCTCCATTCCGCGTGCTATAAACTTCTAATTTCTTCATTTTTACAAACCTTTACATTGCCTAAATATACCCAATAATACCCTCATTTACAAATATATAATCCCATTAAAAGTCAAAAAAAACTGCATTGATATGCCACAGCCGCTATTTTAGTGAGAAATCCAAGTGGTGTTTTTGTGATATAACAAGTCCGAAAGCCAATTATTAAACAAAAAAACAACATACCTCTAAAATTGAAACAATATTTGCATAATTAATTTAATTATCATATATTTATTACGTTTTCTAGAAAATTACTTTTTTTAACCTTTAAAAAATTAAATTATGAAAAATCACGGCTTCGCATTTGTATTTCTCGCGTTGGCAACCCTAACGGGATGTCAAGATAAAAAAGAAACCCTTCCTGCAACCCCAATCAACACCCCTGATTCGCTAACAGCTCCTACAGACGACAAGCCCGAAACTCCAGCAGAAGTGGCCGAATACCGAATCATCAGCAATTCGACTATCGACGATTTAAACCAAAGGATTGCGGCAAAAAAAATCACTTCAGAAGAGGAAATGATGCACGAATACAGTCCTAAAGACAAACATGCGGAAGCCAATTACAAATACGTGATTACCAAACTGTCTTCGGGCAACGGAAAAACCCTAGTGCAGCTTCTCGAAGAAAACCTCTCCGACGACTCTGTGAAAGACAGAAAAGTAATTATGCGAGTGGTAAAGAACAGCAACGGCAAATCCAGTGTGGATGAAATCAAAGAGAGTTATATCTGTCGATTGGACCGCGGTCAACAAGAGTGGAGCGCGAGTTTTTGTCAGTAATTTCCCCACTGTAAATACCTCAAGGGCTAATTGAACAAGCTCTTTATTCCAAATAAAAAACTAAAAGAGATTGACTTCTGTTGGAAGCTGTCTCTTTTTCTATATTTGCACTTATGGCAACCGACCGTAAGCACCTCATCGCCCCATCTCCTTTCCCATGATACTAGAAACCGAACGCCTGCAATTCGTCGCTATGAACGCGATTTACATCCCCTCCTTACTAAACATGTACAACGATGCCCAAACGATGAAGTACATTCCGAACAATCTCGTACGGTGGACGGAGGCCGACCTCATGGAAAAATGGGCAGCTCATGTAAAAAACAACGGTACGGGCATGGGAATTTACGCTCTGATACAGCGGGAAACCGGCGACTTTATCGGGCAAGCCGGTGTATACAACTCGTTTGATAATCCAAAAGATTTAGAAATCGGATATATTTTAGGAAGTCGCTTTTGGAATGAGGGCTATGGCACGGAAATCTGCCGAGGTTTGATCAATTATTGTTTTTGCCAATTAGACGCTCAGCATGTGAGCAGCAGAATGTACGCACACAACATCGGTTCAGTACGGGTTTCCGAAAAATCGAGCATGCAACTTGTGGAAAAGACCAAAATGGACGATGAGCGATATCGATTGACCTACCGCATCACGCGCAGTACTCAAAGGGCTTAAAACAAAAAAGACTCCCCATAGGCAGTCTTTTCGCTATTTATTCTTGTGTAGGTTCTTCTACTTTTTTTCCAATATTCATATTGGGAAATTTCTTTTGTATGGACTTTAAAGTAAACTCGTTAATTTCCACCATCGCCTCTTGGCTGGGAAGTTTTAAATGCTCTGCATTGTGTTTCATCAACTCTTCTAAAAGGATTTGAGTTCTCAACAATTGAAAATTTAAATCAATGATTTCGCCTACTACGTCAATATCTCCTAATTTCATACGTTCTATTTATTTTGGTTTTAGGCCGATGCCCATTTATTAATTGATTACGACCAAAAATAGGTAAGAAATTTTAATTAAGCCAAGGAAAAGTATTTTTAGATTTAAAAAAAAAGAGTCTGCACGAGCGGTTTTCTAATAAACCGCAGCAAATTAGGCGATTAGAACAGCTTACAAACGGCAAGTTCTTCACGGTCGATTTCACGGGTTAGCGGACACCCTCACTTTGCTTTATAAAAGTCGGGTTGTTCAAATGCGGGATTGGGATAGGTGTAAAAACCCTGTCCGGATATCTTTCCCAATTTCCCCTGATCGATAAAGTTTTCCTTGAGGTAGTTCATCTTTTTGAGTTCCATCGGGTTTTTCGTTCTTACGGCACTAATTCTATGAATGTTATAAACGGTAGTCAGTCCTACTAAATCCAAAATAGCGCAGGGACCCAATTCGGCACCGGATCCAATGACCCAAGCCTTATCGATGGTTTCGGCATCGGCCACTTCGTTGACCAACAAATTCATCGCGGCATTAAGCAACGGTATCAACAAGCTATCCAATACATAGCCGGACTGTTCTTTGCGCAATTCAATCGGCACCATATTCAGTGTTTTCGCAAATTGCACTATTTCTTTAACGATTTCGGGCTCGGTATTTTTATGGCCCATGATTTCTGCGGTATTGCGCTTCCAAATTTCATTGGCAAAATGCAGGGCTAAAAACTTTTCTGGCCTTCCGCTAATCTTGGCAAAGCGACTGGGTACCAAGGTCGAGGAATTCGTGAGAAAGACGGTTTTCGCTGGAGCGACCTGTGCGAGTTGTGCAAAAAAGCTCTTTTTAACCGCAGGATCTTCCGGTATGGATTCAATCAACAAATCCGCATCTTTGACCGCTTCGCTTAAATCGGTAAAAAAAGCAATCCGAGCAAGGGCATCGTCGACTTGTTGTGTCGTGGCATTCAATTCGTTGATATAAATCGCTTTCAACTGTACAAATCGCGCTTTTGCCTTGGTCAGCACTTCCTCATTTAAATCGTATAACGACACCTGATAACCGTGAAACGCCACGTGAAAAGTTACCTGTGCCCCTAATACACCGCTTCCCGCTGTTGTAATTTTTTTGAATTGCATCGCCTTGTAATTAATCGTTTTCTAGTCCGTGATTCTAATTATTTCATTTCAATGATGAAGTCGTCTTTCGCGTGGCGCACTTTCTTAAGATTGACCAACCAATCGTTTCCGGCATCGCGATACCCCAAAGGCACTACGGTGACGGACTTTAACCCCTGTTCATTGAGATTTAGAATTTTGTCGTAGGCAGCGGTGTCAAACCCCTCCATCGGCGTGGTGTCTATCTTCAATTCTGCCGCTGCTGCCAGGACCATTCCAAAAGCAATATACGTCTGTTTAGCTGTATGTACAAAATTTTCTTCGGCAGTTTGATTGAGGTACAAGTCTTTTATGCGGTTTCCATACTCGGTCATCGCGGTTTCCGGCAGGTTTCGCTCTGCGGTGGTTTTTTTAAAGATCCCGTCGATACGCTCGGCAGTATAGCGATCCCATGCGGCAAATACCAATAAATGCGAGCAGTCGGCAATTTGTTGCTGGTTCATCGAATGAGGCACTAAGGATTCCTTAATCGCTTGGTTTGAAATCACGACCACTTTAAAGGGCTGTAAACCCGAAGAGGTGGGTGCCAAGTGAGCCACTTCTAACAATTGTTTGACCATTTCTTCTGAAACCCTTTTGGTCGGGTCGTATTTTTTGGTGGCATAGCGCCATTTTAATGCATCTAATAATTCCATAATTTTTTATCTGATTAATGTTCTTCTTTTTCCAATTCCAGGTGAAACCGCCTCCGTTTCCTTCGGTAAACCAACCAAAGCATTCGCACTGCTCAGTCCGACAGGAATACAGGAATCCCATGACATCTTAGAAAAGACGGCAGCTGATCGGTTAAAAATCGAGTGTAAGTCTTATAAGCTGGTGTCAAAAAACGAAAATAACGGCATGCGTATGCAAACCGTTATTTTCAGCATATTCCATTTAGCGGTTTAAATAAAACGCCAAAACAGCGTAAATATTTGACCGATAGGCGTTTTTATTTTTTGTAGAAATCCGGGTCTTGATAGGCCGGATTTGGGTATTTGTAGAATCCCTGACCTTCGGCAACACCTAGTTTTCCGGTATCGATAAAGTGCTCTTTAATATAAGCGACTACTTTTTCGTCCCAAGGGTTTTTAGATTTTTCCGCTTTCATCTTATTGATATTATAAACGGTGTTGAGTCCCACGGTATCAAAAATCGCTCCGGGACCTACCGCTGCGCCGGTACCGATTACCCATGCTTTATCTATGGTTTCTATATCCGCTACATCTTTAACGAGCAAATCCATAGCGGCATCTAATAAGGGTACCAATAGGGAATTTAACAGATAGCCCGACTGTTCTTTATGCAATTCCAGGGGAATCATTCCGATGCTTTCGGCAAAGGAGACGATCGCTTTAAAAACCGCTTTATCCGTGGTGGCATGCCCCATGATTTCTGCGGTATTGTTCTTCCAAATTTCATTGGCAAAATGCAGGGCTAAGAACTTCTTAGGCCTACCGGTAATCGAGGCAAAATCACTGGGTAATAGCGTAGAGGTATTGGTGGCAAAAATCGTTTTCTCCGGAGCAACCTCTCGGAGCTGCTTGTAAAAATCCTTTTTTATTTCGGGGTCTTCAGGTACCGATTCGATAACCAGATCCACGTCTTCCACGGCATTTTCCAAATCCGTAAAGAAAACAATTCGGTTATAAGCCGCATCCACTTCTTGTTGGGTTGCGCCTAAATCTTGTTTATAGTTGTCTTTTAGTTTGGTCAGTCGTTCTTTGGCATAGGCAATCGCTTTTTGATTGAGGTCGTAGATATGAACATCATAACCGTGAAAAGCCGTTTGAAATGCAATCTGCGAACCCAACACACCGCTACCAGCGGCTAATACTTTTTTAAAAACCATATATTTAGTAAATTAATTATGAACTCATTTAAGGCCGTACTTCATCAAATAACAAGTACTTTTCTAAATATACAAAAATCAAAGCAGCAAAACAAATAATTAACTGTTTTTTAAGTATTTACACCGAACTTAACCCTATAAATTAACAAAAAAATCCCGTTAAAAACGGGATTTTTAAAACTTTAAAAAAGTTTTGTTTTATTTTCGTAGAATGTAATTTTCCGCTAGAGCTCCCTCTATTTTATTACCCGCTTCATCCAAATGCGTCAAGGTATTTTCACCGGCGAAGAATTGGGTTGGCTCTGGGGCATCTTTGGCATCGCTTTGCAAGCTCACCGTACTGATTTTAATGCTCCAGGTACCGGTTTCCTTAAAGGTTTTCTCCCCGGTCTTTTCCGTTAAATACACCGTGGTTACCACATAAGAATTGTCGTCCTTCAATTCGATCACCGTCTCTATACCCTCGCAGTCTGCACATGGCAGCACTCCTTTATAGGTACCGGCTATATCCAACGAGGTTTCAGCATTGTGCATATCGACCACTTCTGTACTGGTGGTCAGCGAGTCTGCAGCTGTAGTTGTCGCTTCCTTTTTAGAGGAGTTACACGAAACCACGAAAAGGGCTAAAACGGGCAAAACAGCAAAAATTTTTTTCATAGCAATTATTTTTTGTTTTTTATATCGATTAAACAGCAAAAACAATGCCTAAACACCTTGTTCTATTTTCAAATCGTTCCACACTAAAAGAGCTAGGCTCCTATTTCTTCTCTTTCTGCCCTTCTATCCGTCTCTGAGCTGGTTTCAGATTTCCCATACTTCCAATAGGAATACGCGTGCAATTCGTCGGAGGTCCATAGTAAGGTTTTTCTCAGCAGGGTACGAATGGCTTTAACCGTCGAAAACTCCGCAGCGACATAGGCAAATTTTGAAACCTCGTCGAGCGTGCTGACCAATTGTTCGGCTTCAGAAGCCAAGGTACTGTTTTGACCGGGAGTCGGATTGATTATCCACTTGATAAACACCTGAGATTGGGTGTGTATCTGCTGAATATCTTCGACACTTTCTACTTCAATCACCGCAAAACCGCGAGCTGTTGCGGGCAAATCTTCCAAAATGGCCGCCAATACGGGAATTGCCGTCGCATCACCAACGAGCAAATACCAGTCCGCTTTCACATAGAGCTGGTGCGGTTCTTTGCGCATCACCACCCCCAACTCCGCTCCGATTGGCGCGTGAATCGCCCAAGCCGAAGCCGGTCCATCGTCGCCATGTGCGACAAAATCGATATAAATTTCATTTTTCTCCAAATCGATTCCCCTATGCGTATAGGTTCTGCGGTGTGGACGCAATTCGGCGGCCATCGGTTTCCAATCCATCTTTTCGGAATCAAACTCCGGTAAATGAACCTTATCCGTCCCCTCGGGAGCCACAAAAATCTTGTTGTTTACTCCTATGGTCGCATTTTTGTATTCACTTATATAATCGTTCTCCAAAGCGATGCGAATGTAATTGGGCGTGATATAAGTTCGGTTTTTTAAATAAAACACCCGAGCTATTAAATCTGTTTTCTTAGCCATATAAACCTGGTATTACAGTAAAATTAAACATATAGGTTTTTCAAACCTAAAAGTCAAATATAACGAATTACATCTATTTAGAATCGTTAAAAATAATAATTAACAAATATTTGAGTTCCTATGCCGCTATCTCAGAGCGAGCTGCACAGGTCCGACTCGCTTTGCGCAGGCGTTTGCGCTTGAGATTGCCAAATAGACCGCGAATCACCGCGATTAAAAAGGCGGGTATCGACCGGCATTCTTTTCAAAGGCAGTGGCTTGACCGGTGTTTTTTAGGAGAAAAACCTTCCCAGCTCGTATATAAATTCCTATTTTTGCAAAAACAAAACGACGATGCTAATTATAGGAATTGCAGGAGGAACTGGTAGTGGAAAAACCACCGTAGTTCATCAGATTATGAATGAATTACCGGGTGCTGAAGTGGGTATTATTTCACAGGACTCCTATTATAAGGCTACGGATAATTTAAATTTTGACGAGCGGGCACTGATTAACTTTGATCATCCACGATCGATTGATTTTGAGCTTTTGGCGCAACACCTGCAAGAATTAAAAGCGGGGAACAGCATCAATCAGCCGGTTTATTCCTTTGTCAAGCACAATAGGACGGACGATTACGTACTTACTCATCCTCGAAAGGTGATGATTGTGGAAGGAATTCTTATATTAGCTAATCCGGAATTAAGAGATATCTTTGATATAAAAATCTTTGTGCATACCGATTCAGACGAGCGATTGATTCGCCGTTTAAAGCGGGATATCGCCGATAGAGGCCGCGACATGGAAGAGGTTTTAAACCGCTATCAAACGACTCTAAAGCCCATGCACGAGCAGTTTATTGAACCGTCAAAGGCATTTGCAGACATTATCATTCCCTATGACACTTATAATACGGTAGCCATTGATATGGTTCGAACAGTTATCAATCAAAAAATATCCTAAACATCATGGGTGAAGAGATCGAAAAAAAGAAAAGAAAATTTCCGGTTCCCCGACTGCTTCGAAATCGTTTTTTTCTCGTGGGGTTATTTTTTATAATCTGGATGTTGTTTATCGACAACTATTCCTTTTTAGAGCACCGCATACTCAACAAAATCACCAACGACCTCGAAAACAACAAGGCCTATTTTCAAGACGAGATCCTGCGCGACCAAAAGGCGATTAAACGCTTAAAGAATGGCGAGGCTACGGAGAAATATGCCCGAGAGAAATACTATATGAAGCGCGATAATGAAGACATTTACATCATAGAGTTCGACAGTCTAACCGCTGCTGAAACTCCATAAATCAATTCCTATGACTAATAAATTATTTGAAGATTTTGATCGTGTTTCCTCCAAAGAGTGGAAAAACCTGATTCAATACGAACTCAAAGGAGCCGATTACAACGACACCTTGGTTTGGGAAAGCTTAGAGGGAATAAAAGTGCGTCCGTTTTATCATTTCGACGACACTCAACCCCCTAATCCGATAGCAACAACGATATCTGAGTTTAAGATTCTTCAAGATATTTTTGTGTTTGATGTAGAAAAATCGACAGCCCGAGCATTGAAAACCTTGGAACGCGGTGCGGAAGTATTGCGATTTACCATTGAAGATAAAAACATCGCACCGGAAACACTCTTGGAAGCTTTGCCCTTGGAATCGGTAGTCATCTACCTCTCATTAGGTTTTTTAGACGAGGAATACCTTCGTAGAATCAATGCTATTGCCGTAGCGCGTCAGGCTCAAATTTGGATTCAAGTGGATCCAATTGCGCAATTGGCCAAAGACGGCAATTGGTATTTTAACCTGGAGAAGGACTTTCAAATTTTAAACCGCTTACAGGATTCCGATTTAAAAATTCACTTGCTCAGCGTAGACAGTTCGCTATATCAAAATGCCGGTGCCAATATGGTACAGCAAATTGCATATACGCTGGCACACGCCAACGAGTATTGGAATCGGGTAAAAAACAGCAAGCAACCGCTGTTGGTTCAGGTGGCGGTAGGTACCAATTACTTTTTTGAAATTGCAAAAATACGCGCCTTGCGTTGGTTGTTGGAACTCGTGGGCAAAGAATACCACAGTGACTTTAGCTTTGAAATCATCGCAGCACCTACCAAGCGAAATAAAACGATTTACGATTACAACGTCAATCTACTTCGTACCACTACGGAGTGCATGAGCGCCATATTGGGCGGTGCCGATGTAGTGACCAATTTACCCTACGACGCCCTATACCACAAAGACAATGAATTTGGCGATCGAATCGCTCGAAATCAGCTGTTGATTTTAAAGGAAGAGAGTTATTTCGACATCGTCGACAATCCGGCGGAGGGATCGTATTACATCGAAAGCCTTACCCAGCAGTTAGCGGAAAAAGCCCTTGAGCTCTTTAAGGACATAGAGGCTAACGGCGGTTGGATTACGCAACTGATCGAGGGAACGATACAGCGAAAAATCGCTGAAAATGCTCAAAAAGAACAAGAACTCTTTGACACGGGCAAAGAAATTTTATTGGGAACCAATAAGTACCCCAATCCACAAGACCGCATGGCTCACGATTTAGAGTTGTTCCCGTTCGTAAAATCCAACCCGCGAAAAACGCTGATTGTCCCGATTATTGAAAGGCGATTAGCAGAAAAACTGGAACAACAACGCTTGGAGACCGAAAAAACCAACGCACAATAAGGACGAACTATGAGAAAGAATTTACAACACTTAAAACTGAATGTTTTAGCAGCAGGAAAATCTGTATCATCAGCTTTCACTACTGCCGAGGGGATTCAAGTTAAGGAAAAATACAACTCGGAAGACATTGAAAACCTGGAACACATCGGATTTGCCGCGGGTTTTGCCCCCAATCTAAGAGGTCCCTATGCCACGATGTACGTGCGCAGACCTTGGACGGTGCGTCAATACGCAGGATTTTCTACCGCAGAGGAGAGCAATGCTTTTTACCGACGAAATTTAGCTGCGGGACAAAAGGGTTTATCGGTGGCTTTTGACTTAGCCACACACCGGGGTTATGATTCCGATCACGACCGCGTGGTGGGAGATGTGGGAAAGGCCGGAGTGGCCATCGACAGTGTCGAGGACATGAAAATCCTGTTTGACCAAATTCCGCTAGACGAAATGTCTGTATCGATGACGATGAATGGTGCAGTACTGCCGATTATGGCGTTCTACATCGTAGCGGCTATCGAACAAGGCGTGGATCCCAAATTATTATCCGGCACCATTCAAAATGACATTCTCAAAGAATTTATGGTGCGTAATACCTATATATATCCGCCGACACCTTCGATGAAGATTATTGCGGATATCTTTGAGTATACCAGTAAAAACATGCCGAAGTTCAACTCGATTTCCATTTCTGGCTACCACATGCAAGAAGCAGGAGCCACAGCAGACATCGAATTGGCCTATACCCTGGCAGATGGTTTGGAATACATCCGAACAGGCTTGGCAGCGGGAATGAAAATCGACGAGTTTGCCCCGCGTCTTTCATTCTTTTGGGCCATTGGTATGAACCACTTTATGGAGATTGCCAAAATGCGCGCCGGACGGATGTTGTGGGCAAAATTGCTCAAGCAATTCAATCCTACTAGCGACAAATCCTTGGCTTTGCGCACGCACTGTCAGACATCTGGGTGGAGTTTGACCGAACAAGACCCCTTTAACAATGTGGCGCGAACGTGTATCGAAGCATCGGCGGCAGCCTTTGGAGGAACACAGTCGTTGCACACCAATGCCTTGGACGAGGCCATCGCCTTACCGACTGATTTTTCTGCACGTATAGCGCGGAACACACAAATATTCTTACAGGAAGAAACCAAGATTACCAAAACCGTAGACCCTTGGGCCGGTAGTTTTTACGTCGAGCACCTCACCCATGAGATCGCACACAAGGCGTGGGCCTTGATCGAAGAGGTGGAGGAATTGGGCGGTATGACTCAGGCTATAGAAGCGGGAATTCCCAAATTGAGAATTGAAGAAGCGGCTGCAAGAAAGCAGGCGCGTATCGATAGCGGTCAGGACACCATAGTAGGTGTCAATAAATACCGTTTGGAAAAAGAAGATCCGCTTCACATTTTAGAGGTCGACAACGAAACGGTAAGAAAGCAGCAATTGGAGCGTTTGGCACACATCAAAGCGACCCGCGACAACGACCGGGTAAAGGCTTGCTTAGCGCAACTTACAGCCAGCGCCCAAAGCGGACAAGGCAATTTATTGGAATTGGCCGTTGAAGCCGCCAAACACCGAGCCACTTTAGGGGAGATTAGTGATGCACTTGAAGAAATTTTTGGTAGATTTAAGGCACAAATCAAATCTTTTAGCGGGGTGTATAGCAAGGAAATAAAAAATGACGCTAGCTTTGAACAAGCGAAGGTCTTAGCAGATAAGTTTGCCAAAATCGAAGGACGCCGTCCGCGTATCATGATTGCCAAGATGGGGCAAGACGGTCACGACCGCGGCGCTAAGGTAGTGGCTACAGGTTATGCCGATGTGGGCTTTGATGTCGACATAGGTCCACTGTTTCAAACACCTGCCGAAGCGGCCAAACAGGCCGTTGAAAACGACGTGCATATTTTGGGGGTTTCCTCTTTGGCTGCCGGACATAAAACACTGGTACCACAGGTAATCCAAGAACTAAAGAATTACGGTAGAGATGATATTATGGTCATCGTCGGTGGTGTAATCCCCGCACAAGACTATCAATTCCTCTTCGACACCGGCGCTGTAGCGGTTTTTGGTCCCGGGACCAAAATTAGTGAAGCGGCCATCACTATATTAGAAATTCTCATCGGCGACGCCGAATAATCCTTTAAAAAGCACCGTTTTTACAACGGTGTTTTTTTTTGAGTGGCGATTTCCACTAATTCTCAGTGGTTTTCTCGTCTCTATTTTAACTAAAATGGCAAATTTACTTCATTAGCCCGCTCAGTATACCCCTGCTGTAGTCGAAATGCACTATCTTTGCAAGATACAATGACGCTTTTAATAAAAGCCTAGAATTATATTTATGACATTTGAAGAATTATCTCTAAATAAAAGTTTACAACGCGCCTTGATCGATCAAGGATATAGCACGCCTACACCGATACAAGAAAAAGCGATTCCCATTATTTTAAATGGAGAAGACTTAGTCGGTTGTGCGCAAACCGGAACCGGAAAAACGGCGGCCTTTGCCATTCCGATTCTAAACCACCTACACCACATGGTGGGTTCCAGTAAAAAAGCCAAGAAAATCCGCGCATTAATAGTAACTCCTACTAGGGAGTTGGCCATTCAAATCGGCGAGAATTTCGACGCCTATGGCAAATACACCAACCTAAATCAGCTAACGATATTTGGCGGGGTTTCACAAGTGAATCAAGTGGACCAACTCAAAAAGGGCGTCGATATTTTAATCGCCACGCCTGGTCGTCTTTTAGACTTAAACAAACAGGGGTTTATCGATTTAGATCACCTGCACTTTTTGGTTTTGGACGAAGCGGATCAGATGCTGGACATGGGCTTTATCAACGATGTTAAAAAAATCGTCAAATTAACGCCAGACAACAGGCAAACCCTCTTGTTTTCGGCTACCATGCCGATAGCTATTAGAGAATTGGCCGACACTTTGTTGAAGTCGCCAAAATACGTAACGGTTTCCCCTGTCTCCTCGACCGCAGAAACGGTCAAACAAAAGATATACTTTGTAAGTAAGCTCAACAAGCGCAAGCTGTTGTACCATTTGATCAGCGAAGAGAAGCTGTCTGGTGTCTTGGTTTTTAGCAGAACCAAACACGGCGCAGACAACGTGGTCAAAGCCCTGAAAAAGAACGGGGTAAAAGCCGAAGCCATACACGGAGACAAATCGCAATCGGCTAGACAAAGAGTTCTTGAAAGCTTTAAAGCCAAAGAAACCACCGTATTGGTGGCCACCGATATTGCCGCAAGAGGAATCGACATCGATCAGTTGCCTTATGTGATCAACTTTGATTTGCCCAACGTACCTGAAACCTATGTACACCGTATCGGTCGTACAGGAAGAGCGGGACATGAAGGGATTGCTATTTCCTTTTGTAGTGCAGACGAGAAACCGTATTGGAAAGATATCTTAAAGCTGACCAACGTACACGTAAAAACGGTAGACAACCATCCTTTTCCGTATACCGATGAAGAGCTTAAAGAAGAATTACACACTTCGGCAAATGCGAAGAAAAAACCGGCCAATCGCAGTGGAAGTAGAAATACCCCCGCGGCAACCGAAGCCAAAACCGAAAACAAGACCGCTGCCAAAGGCAGTCCGAAATCTAGAAAATCGGCCAGTTCTAAAGAAAACAAAAAACGTTGGTATTAACCAACGTTTTTTTTTATCCCTATATCGCAATCACAAAGTCAATAGCTTTGACTGCTCGCTTTATTTACGGTGCAGAGAATCCACTCTCAACCATCCATATACGCGACTGTTGTCGATCAACCAACGATCGCCACTGCGCTTTAAGGCAAGTTTTTCTCGAGATGAACCGTGAGGTCCCGGATTTTGCTGTATAATTTCGATGGAATCCACCCCTACTTCAGCAATGATGGCGACATGCCCAAAACGGTTCCATACCGTAGGACTGTAGATTACCAAATCCTCTGGCTGTGGTATGCTTGCACTCGGATTGGTAAACTGCCATAAATCGCGTTTTTCGTTGCGTTGCCCATCGGCGATACGCGCATCAAAAAAATCCTTAGCATTGCCGTAACTGTCGGGCATTTTATGGTTTAATCGCTGGTAGTAATAGCGCTTGACAAATTCCACACATTGGTATTCCATTCCCAAATTGTAATTATCGACGGACAGATTGCGCTTTCCCACATTTCCCACACCGCCGTTGTAATATACCACGACGCCATTTAGACTATCGACCGCTTCGCCTATAGTGCGATCGGCATTGTAAAAATAGGTGTTTCGCAGCTGTACTCCCACCAGGAGCAAGCCGCCGAGTAGCGCCGTTACGATTGCTATTTTCTTTAAAGACATTGCTCATTATTTTCCGCAAAGATAAACATTCGCTACAACCCTTGTAGGGATATCTAAATCTGGAATCTGCAACCGGTGCTACCATCCGGTGACTGGTGCGTGTATAAATTTTATCTACCTATAAAAAAACTTAAATCACGATTAATAATTCCTTGCTACTTTTACTCGGCCGTTTGTTAAATGAACAACCCGTTCCAAAGTAATGTGATTGCAAAGCAAACGATAACACCGTATACGATGGGAAGTACCGAGGCGACAAACGTCCATTTGGCACTTTTGGTTTCCTTGTAAATCGTATATATGGTCGTACTACACGGATTGTGTAGCAGGCTAAACAGCATCAAGTTAATACCGGTCAAGGTGGTCCAGCCCGCTTGGTGCAAGATGGAGCCGATTTCCGCATCCGAAACTTCAAACATCACTCCGGCGCCCGAGCCCAGATTCGGATCGCCGAGTGTCATCGCAGTGAGCATCAGTATAGTCGGAATCACAATCTCATTGGCGGGAATCGCCAATACATAGGCCAAGAGTATCACGCCATTGAGGCCGATTATCATCGCGATTGGATCTAACGCATGAATGGTCGCTACAGCCACGCTTTCGCCGCTGCCCAAATGAATATTGCTGATCAACCATATAATCGCCCCTGCCGGAGCTGCAAAAACAACTGCACGTCCCAATACGATCAACGTTCTATCGATCAAGGAAGTATAAATGGTTTGCCATACTTTGGGCGGACGGTAGGGCGGCAACTCCAAGGTAAAAAAGGAAGAAGTTCCCTTAAGCATGGTTTTGGACAGCAACCACGAAGTAAAAAAGGTAAATCCGATTCCCAAAACTACAATACCCACTACGGCTAAAGTTGAAATGGTATTCGACAAATACGGGGGTGCTAAAGCACCTATAAAAATAGTTCCGATTAATATTTGCGTGGGCCAGCGACCGTTGCAGAGCGAAAAATTATTGGTTATAATGGCAATCAATTTTTCTCTGGGGCTGTTGATAATTCGCGTGGCCACTACTCCTGCGGCATTACAACCAAAACCCATACTCATCGTTAGGGCTTGTTTGCCGTGGGCACCTGCCTTTTTAAAAATACGATCTAAGTTGAATGCCACTCGAGGCAGGTATCCAAAGTCTTCCAAGAGTGTAAATAGCGGAAAAAAGATGGCCATAGGCGGCAACATGACCGCAACCACCCAAGCGGTGGCCAAATACACGCCGTCGATTAGGAATCCGCTTAACCACCATGGGAAATGAGCAGCTGTCGCACCGCTTTTTAACAACGGATACAACTGGTCCAAAAGCAAATTGGACAACATACTCGATGGATAATTCGACCCGACTATCGTCAACCATAAGATAACTCCTAACAACAACAACATGATGGGAAATCCCCATATCTTGCTGGTCACTATGTTATCGATGGCACGATCGACGCGAAATGAACGGGGATTGTCTTGCGTGGTTACCGCACTTTTAACCGTTTTGCCCACTTGTGCAAAAATAGCTTCAGCCAAATTATCGGCATACTTCATGCCGAGTTCTTCGTGGTACTTCCTCGCTAAAGCGAAGGTTTCCAAAATGGAATCCGAATCAATCACCGGCGACAGCGTTCCGTCGATTAAAGCCTTTTTGATGCTCTCGTCATTTTGAATCAGGCGCATCGCCAACCAAGACACACTTGGTAGATTCGCATCCAAAGCCAATAAACTTTCGGATACCTGGGCTACAGCTTTTTGCGAAGCAACAGGAATGCCCTGTATAGGATGACTTTTGGGTTGTAGCTTTCCCGTGGCCACTTGATCAATGGCCAAAAGCAACTCTTGTATTCCTTCTTTATTTCGCGCAGAAGTCGGAATAACCGGTACGCCCAAATCCCGCGACAAGGCCCTAACATCGATCTCGACCCCGTGTCGAGTTGCCTCGTCCATCAGGTTTAAACAAACGATGACCTTGTTGGTGATTTGCTGAATTTGAAGCACCAAACTCAAATGTCGATTTAACCTGCCCGCATCGACGACGACAACGGTAACGTCCGGTCGGCCAAAAAGTATAAAATCACGGGCTACTTCCTCGTCTTCAGAAGTCGAAAGCAGCGAATAAGTACCGGGTAAATCGATTAATTTATACTGATGCGCGCGGTAAGAAAAACTTCCCTCTGCTCGAGTAACGGTTTTTCCCGGCCAATTTCCCGTATGCTGTTTTAATCCGGTCAAGGCATTAAAAATGGTACTCTTCCCCGTGTTGGGATTTCCTGCAAGGGCAATCGTATAATCGTGCTTCCCCGACACCTCACCCAATTTTAAAAGGTCGGAGGTGGTGTTTAAGTCGCAACTATCGCAGGCGGTTTTTATCATGATTCTTCGTGTTCTATTTTTTCAATCGCAATCATTTTTGCATCGTCCAAACGCAATGAAATTAACGTATTGTGAATATTATATGCTACGGGATCGCGCAGCGGACTAATGTTCTGAATTTCTATCGCTACTCCTTTGACAAATCCCAGGTCTAAAAAACGCTGATGTACTTCTGCCGTACATCCTTGAGAGATCCCTATGACCCTCGCTTTTTCTCCCTTTTTGAGTTCTGATAGATTCATAATGATCGCATTCAAGTTATTTAGCCTAGCAAAAGTACAAAATTAGATTAATCTAAAAAATAATTTATCCTTTTAATTTATCCTTGGCTTTTAAAAAATCTCTTAATGAAAACCGACAATTCAACCTTTTTAAAACAAATAAACCGCTGCAAATTTAAAATCTGCAGCGGTTTATCTTTGTTTTACACGTATATCCGGACAACACCGACAATTGGCACAGCATGATTCAAGAAAGCTAACCCACTGCATAGTCGCCCATTTTTCGAAACACTTGCAACGCCGTTCCTAGCGCTAGGTTAAAAATTGATATGAACCGGCCTTCCTTCCGCTTTGCGAAAAAAACTGTGGCAGAATTGTTTTAGACGACTTTAAAGGCACTTTCGAAGGGAATTCGATGCATCAAACTGCGTCCTAAAGTAACTTCATCGGCATATTCCAATTCGTCCCCTATGGCAATACCTCTGGCGATGGTCGAAGTGAGTACCTGACAGTCTTTGAGCTGTTTGTAAATATAAAAGTTGGTGGTATCTCCATCCATAGTAGAACTCAAGGCGAAAATCACCTCTTTGACGTTGCCCAATTTTACTTTATGCAAAAGGGTGCTGATGTTTAATTGACTGGGGCCCACACCGTCTATAGGCGATATTTTACCGCCCAAAACGTGGTAAACCCCTTTGTACAACTGGGTATTTTCCAAGGCCATCACATCGCGTATGTCTTCGACCACACAAATGGTAGAAGCATCTCTAGCTGGATTGGCACATATCTGACATATTTCCACATCTGAAATGGTATGGCAGTTTTTGCAAAACTTAATATCGTTTCGCATTTGGAGCAAGGCTTGGGTTAAATGGTTCGTCTGATCTGGTGCTTGCTTTAAGAGATGCAACACCAAACGCAAAGCGGTACGCTTTCCAATACCGGGAAGTTGCGATACTTCTTCAACGGCTTTTTCTAGTAATTTTGAAGGAAATTCCATCTTGCAAAGATAGTAATTTCTAGTTCGCTATCTATTTGCTTTTGAGATGAACTTTTTAGGGTGAAATTACTTATTTTTGATTTTTATAAAACAAATACTCATGACTCCAATAACTATTTTTACCATCATTGTACTCTATTTTGGTTTCTTGATTATCATTTCTCACTATATCAGTAGAAAAGACAGCAGCAACGATGCGTTCTTTATGGCCAATAAGAACTCCAAGTGGTATTTAGTAGCCTTTGGTATGCTGGGAACGGCCTTGTCTGGAGTCACGTTTATCTCGGTGCCCGGCGAAGTGGGTGCACCCAGTGGCGAGCAGTTTAAGTACTTTCAATTTGTACTGGGCAATGCGCTGGGTTTTATCATCACCGCAGCCGTTCTACTGCCCTTATATTATAGGTATAATCTGATTTCTATCTATACCTATATCGAAAAGCGATTGGGACACTACAGCTATAAGTCGGCCGCGAGTATTTTTCTGGTCAGCAGAACCATAGGCTCGGCGTTTCGACTCTATTTAGTGGTTATCGTTTTGCAACGTTACGTTTTCGACTATTTCGGGATTCCGTTTTTTGCCACGGTACTCCTCGCTTTGCTACTGATCTACGCATACACCTATAAAGGGGGATTAAAAACGATTATAGTAACCGATACGCTGCAGACTTTCTTTTTGGTTTCCTCCGTATTGCTAACCATCTATTTCATCTGCGACTCCTTGGATCTATCGCTGTGGCAAGCCTTTGAAACGGTGAAGGAAAGTCAGTATTCCAAAATATTTTTCTTTGAAGATTTTGTCGAAAGCCGCTTTCACTTTGTCAAGCAAATCATAGGCGGAATGTTTGTCACTATAGCCATGGTGGGCTTGGACCAGGATTTGATGCAAAAGAACCTCAGTTGTAAAAACATCAAAGAAGCCCAAAAAAACATGTATACGTTTACGGCTATCTTTGTGCTAATCAATCTGTTCTTCTTAGGTGTTGGTGCGTTGTTGTACATCTATGCACAGCAAAATGGCGTAGACATCCCACTCGATGCCGCTACGGGAAAACCGAGAACGGATTTATTGTTTCCCGAAATCGCCTTTCACCACTTGAGTATCGTCCCTTCCATTGTTTTTTTATTGGGACTAACAGCGGCGACTTTTGCCACTACCGATTCAGCACTTACCGCATTAACGACTTCGTTTTGCATTGACTTTCTACACATGGATAAAGCGGCACAAGCGCAGAACAACAAGAATGTGTTCTATAGAAAATTGGTTCACTTGGGTTTTTCGACGCTGATGTTTTTAGTGATCCTGTTGTTCAACGCCATCAATGATGCCTCGGTGGTCAGTATGATTTTTAAAATAGCCTCGTATACCTACGGCCCCTTACTCGGATTGTTTAGCTTTAGCATACTGATGAAAAACGTTACGGTTCGAGACCGCTGGGTTCCATTGATTTGTATACTCTCTCCCTTGGCTACTTATTTGATCAGTACCAATTCGAGTATACTCTTTGGAAACTATGTTTTCGACAGTGAGTTGATTGTGGTCAATGGACTGATTACTTTTCTACTACTCGGAGCAATCAGTAGAAAGCGGGTCGCTTAATACCGCCCCCTGCTCAACATGATTAAAGTACAGGCCTCGTCGTATTCAATATTGTTCGCAGAAAGCAAATAATACAAGTCTGGATTTTCAGTACCGGGATTAAAGATGACGCGTTTGGGGTTTAAAAGCAGTATATAATCGTAAAAATCTGCTTGCGATAGCCGACTGATATACATATTTATGGTATCGATTCCCACAAATTGAGGTTGCGTACAATGAATATGGACACCCGAGACGATTCCCTGCTCTAAGCCGATAGCTTCTACAGGGTTTTCGCGCTCTAGCAGCATAGCAATCGCCTTAAAGGAATAACGCTGAGGATCCAAAGAGGCTCCAATGACCAATGATTTTTTCATACCTCTAGAATGTTTAAACTCAAATTTACAAAATATTTTGTATTTTTTAAGTTTTTATTTAGATGATTGTTCGAAAAATAACATTATACATAAAAACCAAGCTACTTTTCATTTTTTTACGACAAAAACTAGCAATTAAAATGACATAAAACTCTTTATTTTCCTATGATAAGTATCATTTTTGAGGCTGTTTTTCCTCGGTATCTTTACGGTATAAAATAAAAACAGTAGACATGAAAAAAATCTTTCTAACCTTATTAAGTTTAACACTGTTCACAGGAAGTGTTATGGCACAAGAACAGCAAGAACAAAAAGAACCCCAAGATTATAAAAAATGGATGGTTCGAGTACGTGGTGTTGGGGTAGTTCCCAATGAGAGTGCTACCATTGGAACCATTGGTGGCGGAGTAAGCCTTTCGAACAGCTTTATTCCAGAATTAGATTTCACCTATTTCTTTACCAAAAACATCGCTGCTGAGCTAATTTTAGGGACGACTAAACACAATGTCAACACCACATCCTCGGATTTAACCGCCGTTGGTTTACCCAATAGTGTCGATGTAGATTTAGGAAGTGTTTGGCTTTTACCCCCTACATTAATGGCGCAGTACCACGTATATGCGGGTGATGTGTTTAAACCCTATGTAGGAGCCGGTGTTAACTACACGATTTTCCACAGTAAAAAAACGGGTAATACCGTTCAGAATGTCGATTATAAAAACAAATTTGGATACGCTTTCCAAATCGGTTTCGACATCGATATCAACGACACCTTCTTTATCAACTTTGACGTTAAAAAGATATTCTTAAAAACCGACGTAACCGTAGATGCTTCCAACTTAGCAGGAGGTCCTTTAGACATTCCAGCTGATGTAACCATCGACCCACTATTGCTCGGATTTGGAGTAGGTATGCGCTTTTAATTTTTTTTTAAATAGATGTATTTTTTTTTGAGCCGCCCCTTTGGGGTGGCTTTTTTGTTAATATGCAACTGTATTGCAAACATTTTACAAACTTCGATAATATTCTTTTATTGAAATAACATTAGCTAATTTTGTTTAAAACAAAGGGTCAACGGCTGCTTTCGACAGCATCACCACTTTAAAAACGCTTTAAACATTAGTATCATGGCTACACATAATCACGATCATTCACACGACGATCACCAACACGACGAGCTGGACTTTAACACCAACGAAGAACAAGAGGAAAAAGTCTGGAAAACCTACCTACCCGCAATTATCAGCTTTATCTTTTTGGTGGCTGGTATTGTTATGGAACAACTCGAAATGGCTTTTTTCCAAAACCCGCTTCGCGTAATCTGGTACCTGGTCGCTTATATGTACGTGGGATTACCGGTAAATATACAGGCCTTTAAGGAAATCAAAAAGGGAAATGTATTTTCCGAATTCTTTTTAATGACCATCGCCACTTTCGGTGCTTTTGCCATAGGGGAATACTCCGAAGGTGTTGCCGTTATGTTGTTCTATTCGGTAGGCGAACTCTTTCAACACGCCTCAGTAGACAAGGCTAAAAAAAACATCAAGGCCCTACTCGATATCCGACCTGACGAAGTTACGGTGTTGCGCAATCAAGTCGCCACAGTAGTGAATTCGCATACTGTAGCCATAGGGGAAATCATACAAATCAAACCCGGAGAAAAAGTTGGTCTGGACGGAATATTGCGCTCCCCTACCGCCTCATTTAACACGGCTGCGCTAACCGGTGAAAGTAAACCCGACACCAAAAATGCTCAAGAACAGGTACTCGCTGGTATGATTAACCTCAATACCGTTTGTGAAATTCAAGTTACTTCCAAGTTTGAAGACAGTAAACTGTCAAAAATATTAGTAATGATACAGGATGCCACAGCGCGTAAATCAAAAACCCAGCAATTCATTTCCAAATTCGCTAAAATATATACCCCCATAGTCGTTGCCCTAGCCATTTTAATCGCGTTTGCCCCTGCTTTGTGGTATACTCCCTATGTTTTTTCTGAGTGGTTGTACCGAGCCTTGGTGTTTCTAGTCATCTCTTGTCCTTGTGCCTTGGTTATTTCGGTTCCCCTAGGGTATTTTGGCGGAATCGGATTGGCCTCCAAAAACGGTATACTGTTTAAAGGCGGTAACTTCCTGGATGTGATGACGCAAATCGATACCGTGGTTATGGATAAAACGGGAACCCTGACAAAAGGTGTTTTTGAGGTTCAAAAGATACACAGTCCTACGCAGAGTGAAGCGGAACTCCTTCAATTTGCCGTAGCCTTAGAACAACATTCTACCCATCCCATCGCTACGGCTATAGTTGCCTATGGCCAGCCTAGCACACCTTTGGAAACCACCGACGTCGAAGAAATTGCCGGACACGGTCTAAAGGGAATCGTAGCGGGAAAAACCGTATTGGCAGGGAATTCTAAACTGCTCGACAAATTTCAGATTGCCTATCCGAGTGAAGTGAATAACATCGTGGAATCCATCGTAGTCCTTGCCATTGACAACACCTATGCCGGCTATATTACCGTTGCAGACGAAATCAAAGAAGATGCTTTGTCGGCTATTGAAAAACTGCATCAGATGGGAATAAAAACCGTCATGCTAAGCGGGGATAAAAGTACAATCGTCGCCCAAGTATCCCAACAACTCGGCATAGACGAGGCCTATGGGAACCTGCTGCCCGAGGACAAAGTAAAACACGTGGAAACCTTGAAAAATCAAGGTCGTAAAATTGCCTTTATCGGAGATGGTATCAACGATGCACCGGTGCTCGCCTTCGCTGATGCCGGTATTGCTATGGGAGGACTGGGTAGTGATGCCGCTATAGAAACCGCAGATATCGTTATTCAAAACGATCAGCCAAGTAAAATACCAACAGCCATTAAAATTGGTAAAAAAACGCGTCAAATCGTCTACCAAAATATAACATTGGCCTTTGGTGTTAAAATCTTGGTACTCGCCTTAGGAGCTACGGGTAATGCCACACTGTGGGAAGCGGTTTTTGCCGATGTAGGTGTAGCCTTGATTGCTATACTCAATGCCGTGCGCATTCAACGCAGTAAAATCGATTAATACGATTTTCCTAGGGGCTTATTCGCGGATGCGCGGATGCGCCATATTTTGTACAAAGGATTTAAGGATTGCAATTTTTATTCGGAATTGAACCCAAGGAGAAGCTGATTCGATTATTTGCGGATGCGTGGATGCGCCTTAGTTTGTAGAAAATATATAAGTACTGCGTTTTTAATCCCGAAGAGAACTCCTTTGCATGACTAGCGCTCGCGCCAGCATCTTGCTGGTGCGCACAATTAAAAGCTTATTCGTTGATTTGCGGATGCGCGGATGCGCCTTGGTTTGCAGAAAGTATTTAAAAAACGCATTTTTTACTCGGAAGTTGAACACCTTTACGTCAACTATCGAATAAACAACTCTGCTAGTGACTAACCATTTCTACAAAATGCATATTCTACTGACACCCCTCGAATAAACGAATCAGCAAATCAACGAATCAACAATAAACATAAATGGGTGCCAGCGCGACGCTGGCACCAGCGAATAAAAGCTTATTCGCTTATTTGCCGATGCGCGGATGCGCCTTGGTTTGTAGAAAATATATAAGGACTACGTTTTTAATGCGGAAAAGAACTCCTTTGCATGACTAGTGCTCGCGCCAGCATCTTGCTGGTGCGCACAATTAAAAGCCGATGCGCTGATTTGCCGATGCGCGGATACGCCTTGGTTTGCAGAAAGTATTTAATTAGTGCATTTTTTATTCAGAGACTGAGTTCGATTATGCAAATATCGAATAAGGAAAAGCTGATTCGCTTATTTGCCGATGCGCGGATGCGCCTTGGTTAGTAGAAAATATACAAGGACTGCGTTTTTAATTCGGAAAACGAACTCCTTTACGCAACCTGGCAAATCCGCGAATAAACAAATCATCGAATCTGCATAAAACAAAAAACCCCTAGTCTGTGAAGACTAGGGGTTCTCAAAAGAAAGGCGACGACATACTCTCCCACATAAATGCAGTACCATCTGCGCTAACGGGCTTAACTGCTCTGTTCGAAAAGGGAAGAGGTGAGCCCCGCTGCAATAACCACCTTAAATCGGTTGTTATCCAAGGGTTTGGAATAACGAATATCGTAACATACGAAGATATTTAAATACTTGTCTTGTATAAGTAGAAAGTCATCCTGTCCCGTTTAAAAAACGGGACAGTACACATAAGCTTACGGGTTATTAGTACTACTCGACTATGACATTACTGCCTTTACATCTATAGCCTATCAACGTGGTCATCTCCCACGACCCTTTAAAGAAATCTCATCTTGTGGTGGGTTTCGCGCTTATATGCTTTCAGCGCTTATCCCTGCCAAACGTAGCTACTCTGCGATGCCCCTGGCGAGACAACAGATACACTAGAGGTTTGTCCAAATCGGTCCTCTCGTACTAGAATCAGATCCACTCAAATTTCTAACGCCCGCAGTAGATAGAGACCGAACTGTCTCACGACGTTCTGAACCCAGCTCGCGTGCCACTTTAATGGGCGAACAGCCCAACCCTTGGGACCTTCTCCAGCCCCAGGATGTGACGAGCCGACATCGAGGTGCCAAACCCCCCCGTCGATATGAGCTCTTGGGGGAGATCAGCCTGTTATCCCCGGCGTACCTTTTATCCTTTGAGCGATGGCCCTTCCATGCGGAACCACCGGATCACTATGCTCTACTTTCGTACCTGGTCGACTTGTTAGTCTCTCAGTCAAGCTCCCTTATACCATTGCACTCTACGCACGGTTACCAAGCGTGCTGAGGGAACCTTTAGAAGCCTCCGTTACTCTTTTGGAGGCGACCACCCCAGTCAAACTACCCACCAAGCAATGTCCTCCATTATATGGAGTTAGATCTCAAATAAGCAAAGGGTGGTATTTCAACAATGACTCCACAACGCCTAGCGACGCCACTTCACAGTCTCCCACCTATCCTACACATCACTTATCCAAGAACAATACTAAGCTATAGTAAAGGTGCACAGGGTCTTTTCGTCCCACTGCGGGTAATCGGCATCTTCACCGATACTACAATTTCACCGAGCTCATGGCTGAGACAGCGTCCAGATCGTTACACCATTCGTGCAGGTCGGAACTTACCCGACAAGGAATTTCGCTACCTTAGGACCGTTATAGTTACGGCCGCCGTTTACTGGGGCTTCAATTCAATGCTTCTGATTGCTCATAACATCTCCTCTTAACCTTCCAGCACCGGGCAGGTGTCAGGCCCTATACTTCATCTTACGATTTTGCAGAGCCCTGTGTTTTTGATAAACAGTCGCCTGGACCTCTTCACTGCGGCCAGCTTGCGCTGGCGACCTTTCTCCCGAAGTTACAGGTCTATTTTGCCTAGTTCCTTAGCCATGAATCTCTCGAGCACCTTAGGATTCTCTCCCCAACTACCTGTGTCGGTTTACGGTACGGGTACTTATAATCTAAGTTTAGAAGGTTTTCTTGGAAGCCCTTAGGCACACTATCTACTTGTCCGTAGACTCGCAGTACTATCGATCTTTGCCATTCCAAACGCATTTTACTATCTGGAATATAGCTACAATCTTCAACGAACTATTCCGTCAGTTCGCGGTGCTTTCATCACTCCGTCACTCCATCACAATTATAAGTAGTACGGGAATATTAACCCGTTGGCCATCGACGTCCCCCTTCGGGTTTGCCTTAGGACCCGACTAACCCACAGCTGATTAGCATAGCTGTGGAAACCTTAGTTTTTCGGTGTGCGGGTTTCTCGCCCGCATTATCGTTACTTATGCCTACATTTTCTTTTCTAATTAGTCCAGCAAGTCTCACAACTCACCTTCAACCCCATTAGAATGCTCCCCTACCACTTACAGACCCTTGTCTGTAAATCCATAGCTTCGGTAGTATACTTATGCCCGATTATTATCCATGCTCGTCCGCTCGACTAGTGAGCTGTTACGCACTCTTTAAATGAATGGCTGCTTCCAAGCCAACATCCTAGCTGTCTGGGCAGACAAACCGCGTTTTTTCAACTTAGTATACATTTGGGGACCTTAGCTGATGGTCTGGGTTCTTTCCCTCTCGGACATGGACCTTAGCACCCATGCCCTCACTGTTAGTGAACATTATATAGCATTCGGAGTTTGTCAGGAATTGGTAGGTGGTGAAACCCCCGCATCCAATCAGTAGCTCTACCTCTATATAACTTTATAACTAACGCTGCACCTAAATGCATTTCGGGGAGTACGAGCTATTTCCGAGTTTGATTGGCCTTTCACCCCTACCCACAGGTCATCCGAAGACTTTTCAACGTCAACCGGTTCGGTCCTCCATTTAGTGTTACCTAAACTTCAACCTGCCCATGGGTAGATCACACGGTTTCGCGTCTACCACTACTGACTAAAGCGCCCTATTCAGACTCGCTTTCGCTACGGATCCATGGCTTAACCACTTATCCTTGCCAGCAACGGTAACTCGTAGGCTCATTATGCAAAAGGCACGCCGTCACCCCACTTAAGGGCTCCGACCGCTTGTAGGCGTATGGTTTCAGGATCTATTTCACTCCGTTATTCACGGTTCTTTTCACCTTTCCCTCACGGTACTGGTTCACTATCGGTCTCTCAGGAGTATTTAGCCTTAGCGGATGGTCCCGCCAGTTTCAATCAGGGTTTCACGTGCCCCGACCTACTCAGGATACCACTATTCTTATCTTCCATTACTTATACGGGACTGTCACCCTCTATGGTCAAGCTTTCCAACTTGTTCTAATTCTGTCCGCAAGAAACATCGTGGTCCTACAACCCCAATATTGCCGTAACAACATTGGTTTGGGCTGTTCCGCGTTCGCTCGCCACTACTTACGGAATCACTTTTGTTTTCTTCTCCTCCGCCTACTTAGATGTTTCAGTTCAGCGGGTTTGCCTCCTATCGGATACTATGTCTTCAACATAGTGGGTTGCCCCATTCGGATATCTACGGATCAATTCGTGTGTGCCGATCCCCGTAGCTTTTCGCAGCTTATCACGTCCTTCTTCGCCTCTGAGAGCCTAGGCATCCCCCATACGCCCTTATTTTGCTTATGTGCTTGTGTAATCAATCGAAATCAATTACGTGCTTTCTATTATTTTTATTGTATTTAAATATCTCAATATGTCAATGAACGTGTGGCGAGTCGCCACAGACAATTATTTCTGTGTGACTTTATGCCGTAGTGGAGAATATCGGAGTCGAACCGATGACCTCCTGCGTGCAAGGCAGGCGCTCTAGCCAGCTGAGCTAATCCCCCAATGAATTTAGAAGGTAGTCTTCCAAACGTAGTCGGGTTAGTCAACCTCTAAAATTTCCTTTCAATAAAAGTGTGTTTTTCCTAGCTATTAGCCAGTAATGCCCGCGTCTGACGTTGTCCTTTGCCGTTTTGTTTGCGCAAAATGCAGACAAAATAGTCAAAAGTTTACCTCAGGCGTAGCCTGTAGTCCCGGGCAGACTCGAACTGCCGACCCCTACATTATCAGTGTAGTACTCTAACCAGCTGAGCTACGAGACTCTGTACTTTTATTGTGTATTATTTGAATTGAACAGCGAGAGCAAGATAAAATTACTGCGTATCTCTAGAAAGGAGGTGTTCCAGCCGCACCTTCCGGTACGGCTACCTTGTTACGACTTAGCCCTAGTTACCAGTTTTACCCTAGGCAGCTCCTTGCGGTCACCGACTTCAGGTACCCCCAGCTTCCATGGCTTGACGGGCGGTGTGTACAAGGCCCGGGAACGTATTCACCGGATCATGGCTGATATCCGATTACTAGCGATTCCAGCTTCACGGAGTCGAGTTGCAGACTCCGATCCGAACTGTGACCGGTTTTGTAGATTCGCTCCTGGTCGCCCAGTGGCTGCTCTCTGTACCGGCCATTGTAGCACGTGTGTAGCCCAGGACGTAAGGGCCGTGATGATTTGACGTCATCCCCACCTTCCTCTCAGTTTGCACTGGCAGTCTCGTTAGAGTTCCCGGCATGACCCGCTGGCAACTAACGATAGGGGTTGCGCTCGTTATAGGACTTAACCTGACACCTCACGGCACGAGCTGACGACAACCATGCAGCACCTTGTAAATTGTCTTGCGAAAGTAATGTTTCCAAAACGGTCAATCTACATTTAAGCCCTGGTAAGGTTCCTCGCGTATCATCGAATTAAACCACATGCTCCACCGCTTGTGCGGGCCCCCGTCAATTCCTTTGAGTTTCATTCTTGCGAACGTACTCCCCAGGTGGGATACTTATCACTTTCGCTTAGCCACTCAGTCTTGCGACCGAACAGCTAGTATCCATCGTTTACGGCGTGGACTACCAGGGTATCTAATCCTGTTCGCTACCCACGCTTTCGTTCATCAGCGTCAATCAATTGATAGTAACCTGCCTTCGCAATTGGTATTCCATGTAATATCTAAGCATTTCACCGCTACACTACATATTCTAGTTACTTCCCAATAATTCAAGTCCGACAGTATCAATGGCCATTTCCTAGTTAAGCTAGGAGATTTCACCACTGACTTATCAAACCGCCTACGAACCCTTTAAACCCAATGATTCCGGATAACGCTTGGATCCTCCGTATTACCGCGGCTGCTGGCACGGAGTTAGCCGATCCTTATTCCTACAGTACCTTCAAATACCCTCACGAGGGTAGGTTTATTCCTGTATAAAAGCAGTTTACAATCCATAGGACCGTCTTCCTGCACGCGGCATGGCTGGTTCAGAGTTGCCTCCATTGACCAATATTCCTCACTGCTGCCTCCCGTAGGAGTCTGGTCCGTGTCTCAGTACCAGTGTGGGGGATCTCCCTCTCAGGACCCCTACCCATCATTGCCTTGGTATGCCGTTACCATACCAACTAGCTAATGGGACGCATGCTCATCTTTTACCGATAAATCTTTAGTTGTCAAATGATGCCATCCAACAACACTATAAGGCATTAATCCAAATTTCTCTGGGCTATTCCTTTGTAAAAGGTAGATTGCATACGCGTTACGCACCCGTGCGCCGGTCTCAAGGAAGCAAGCTTCCTCTACCCCTCGACTTGCATGTGTTAAGCCTGCCGCTAGCGTTCATCCTGAGCCAGGATCAAACTCTTCATCGTATTTTTTTAATATATTTAGATAGTTTGCGCTAATTCTTGAAATCTTGCGATTTCCTTACTCTCTCTTATTTGCTGTCAATTCAATATGTCTATGAACGTGTCTTCTTGTTTTCGCTTGTCTCTCAAAGCGGATGCAAAACTACAACTTCTTTTTTAACTGGCAAGGTTTTTGTGAGAAAAAATTTCTCTTTATTTTCTTGTCAATAATGTGTCAGAGCGTTGTTTCCTTGCGGATGGCAAAGATACAACTTTAATTTCCTAAGAAACAAATTTAATTTTTACAAATCTTTAAAGAGCGAACTCCCCAATTGTGTTTCTTATTTTCTTAACTCCGTTTCTCAAAGAACTTCTGCGGTAATGCGAGTGCAAAAGTAGGTCTTTTTACCAGCTTTCCTACTTTTTTAATGTTTATTTTAAGGGGATTTTGCCGGGGATATGGTAACCAGCTGTTAACATAGAAGATAGCTTGGGTTTTTTTTTGCGGATTTGTTTATTCGTTGATTCGCTTATTCGCCGGGATGCGGAGAATACACGATTTGTGGAAATAGTTAGTTCATTGCAGATTCGAGGATTCGTTGATTCGCGGATTCGAGAGTGGCGTAGAATAGAAGATAGCTTCTTATAGTAAAGGGCGGATTCGAGGATTTGTTTATTCGCGGATTTGCGGATTTGTTGATTCGCTTATTTGCCGGGTTGCGCAAAGGAGCTCATTTACGGATTAAAGATGTAGCTCTTACATACTTTCTACAAAACAGGGCGTATCCGCGCATCGGCAAATAAGCGAATAAGCGTTTTCTTCGTGCGCACCAGCAAGATGCTGGCGCGAGCCACACATATTCGATATTTGCATAAACAAACTCAGTTTCCGAATAAAAAATGCAGTTCTTAAATATTTTCTACTAACCAAGGCGCATCCGCGCATCCGCAAATAAGCGAATAGGCTTTTACCAGCAAGATGCTGGCGCGAGCGGCATTCTTTTACGGCTTAAAAATGTAGTCCTTAAATCCTTTATACAAAACATAGCGAATTTGCGCATCGGCATATCAACGAATAAGCTTTTTCTTTGTGCGCACCAGCAAGATGCTGGCGCGAGCCACACATATTCGATATTTGCATAAACAAACTCAGTTTCCGAATAAAAAATGTAGCCCTTAGTTACTTTCTGCAACCTCCGCTGGTGCCAGCGTCACGCTGGTACCCTCTTATATTGTAGGCTGATTCGCGGATTTGCGTATTCGCAGATTCGAGAGGTTCCGTAAAGGAGTTCTTTTCCGAATAAAAATGCAGTACTTAAATATTTTCTACTAACCAAGGCGAATTTGCGCATCGGCAAATCAACGAATAAGCTTTTTCCTGGAGTTCTTTTGCGAATAAAAAATGTAGTCCTTAAATCCTTTATACAAAACAGGGCGCATTCGCGCATCTGCAAATCAGCGAATAAGCACATAGACTAATCCTATTTAAAACCGGCAAAAAACCACTTTTTCTAAAAAAAGCCATGCGATTTTAAAGATAACATCTAAAAAAATTTACTTTTGCAAAAAAAAGTGAATATCAAACTCATCACTATTGGTAAAACCGACCAGCAAGCACTTCAAACTCTTATTGACGACTACAACAAACGACTAAACTTCTACATCAAATTTGACTTGGAAGTCATACCCGATATCAAAAATGCCAAGAATCTCTCCGAGAGCAGTCAAAAGCAAAAGGAAGGCGCTATTATATTGTCGAAGCTCTCGCCGACAGACCATTTGATTTTACTCGATGAAAACGGAAAAACCTTCGACAGCATTGCCTTTTCGGGAGAACTGCAAAAGCGCATGAACTCGGGAATCAAAACCTTGGTATATGTCATCGGAGGCCCTTATGGTTTTTCCGAAGAGGTTTACCAACAAGCCAAGGGAAAGATATCCTTGTCGGCTATGACCTTTTCCCATCAAATGATTCGCTTATTTTTTATCGAACAGCTCTACCGCGGGTTTACCATCTTGCGCAACGAGCCTTATCACCATCAATAAATGCGGTCGATCGAGTCCAATTTCTGATTTAGGACATCGCTTTGTTCCAATCGAATGCGGTTTTGAAGGTACTCCTCAAAACTCAGCGTCGCACTAAAACACAAATGGATGAGTTTAATCGAGTCGGTACGCGTTTCGAGTTCGCTCCATTGCACTTGTTGGTCTTCTAGAAACAAATCGTTAGACCCGTTAAAATACAAAACACCTCGCTGACTCTCCGGACGCTTGAATTGATAATCTATATACTGAAAGGGGTAGAAAGCCAGGTTTTTATTCAGGGTATCTGCATAGGAAAAGAAAACCGCCTTATCATCACCATGAGCCTTGTCGGCATATTTTTTATCTTTTAATTTTTGCACCTCCTCTAAGACCAGCTTGGCATTGAGGTTGCGCTGTACAGAAAAAACCCAATTGGTTCCCCCAAGTGCATTGGCTCTATTGACCGCTACGGAATCACTATCTTGTTTTTTGGTCAGGTAAATTGGCGAATGATCGGTGACTTCTGCCTGTACCGTCACATCAAGGCGACTTAAACTGATTTCGTTTTTTGAACAAGAAACCAACCCCATAAGAGCTACAGCGATTAAAGCTATTTTTTTCATATATTGCTCGTATTTATTTTAAAAAAGATTTTCATTTTTTATCTTAAGCTTCCTATAATACGCCGAATTACTCCATGCGTATACGGTCAAACCTCAAGGAAAACGCCTCGGCAACCACTACTCTAATTTACGACAATTGCGCGATTAAATCAATGGCTTCCACCGCTTCTTTTACATCGTGAACCCGCAGTATACGAGCGCCTTTTGTCAGCGCAACAGCATGGAGCACGGCCGTGCCGTTTAGGGCTTCACTCGGTTGTATATCCAGCAGTTTATAAATCATCGATTTTCGAGAAACCCCGATCAATAAGGGCAATTCAAAAATGCCGAAAAGCTCTTGTTTTTTGAGTACTTCATAATTTTGTTCCCGCGTTTTTGCGAAACCATAACCGGGATCTAGAATAATATCCTTAATACCACACTTCCTCGCTGCGGCTATTCGTTCGGAGAAATAGCCATTCATTTCTTGGACGATATCACTATAGTCCGTTAGGCTAGCCATGGTTTGGGGTGTTCCTCTCATGTGCATCATGATATAAGGCACGTTTAGCGCCCCCACCGTCTGAAGCATGTTTTGATCCAGCATACCGGCGGAAATATCATTGATTAAGGAGGCACCTGCTGCCACAGCACTTTTGGCCACCTCGCTTCTAAAGGTATCCACAGAAATCAAGGTTTGGGGAAACTCCTTTAGAATTAGCGCTACAAGCGGACGGATACGATCGATTTCCTCTTGTTCCGACACCCATTCGGCATCGGGTTTCGACGAATAGGCGCCTACATCGATAAAGGCAGCCCCCTGATGCAGCATCTTTTCCACCTGGTTTAAAAAATCCAAGTCGGTTTTATACTTTCCCCCATCATAAAAGGAATTTGGCGTCCGATTTAAAATCCCCATAACCTGAGGAGATGAAATATCTATTAAGTTTCCTTGGCAATTAATAGTCATTTTTATTTCTATATTGTATTTTTACCCAACTGTGGAATCAAAATGGCTTTTTAAATTTTAAATCGCCGAGTTTATTCCTATTTTTGACCCAATTATCATACAAATATACTCTAAATGAATACGACTTCTAACCAATTCGACCAAGTAATTACCGCGTGCCGCGATCTTTATCAGAAGAAAATGAAAGATTATGGATGTGCTTGGCGAATCTTGCGTCTCCCGTCATTAACGGATCAGATTTTCATCAAAGCGCAACGCATTAGAAGTCTACAGGAAAACGTCGAACGTCGCGTAGACGAAGATGAAACGGCGGAGTTTATCGGAATAATCAACTACAGCGTTATGGCGTTAATTCAGTTAGAACAAGGGGTGGTTAATCAGCCGGACTTGGATTTTGACCGAGCCTTACACTTGTACGACGTTCAAATAGCAGCCACAAAGGCCTTGATGGAGAATAAGAATCACGATTACGGTGAGGCCTGGCGTGATATGCGCGTGAGCTCTTTAACGGACATCATCTTACAAAAGTTGCTTCGCGTTAAGCAAATCGAAGACAATCAAGGAAAAACACTGGTTTCGGAAGGCATAGATGCCAATTATCAAGACATGATTAACTATGCGGTATTCGCCTTAATTTTAATGGGATTTCCCAAAAACACGCCTCAATAAATCGGTCCTTACCCATTGCATCGCAATCGGGCAACTGCCGCTTAACAAACCGTATCGTATCACCTAAAAATAAATACCTATCTTATGAAAATAATCGCACAACTCTCTAGACTACTCGTTGGAGTCTTATTCATCATTTCGGGTTTAGTCAAACTCAACGATCCCGTTGGTTTTTCCTTTAAGCTAGAGGAGTATTTTTCCGAAAGCGTTTTAAACCTGCCGTTCTTTGAACCACACGCTTTGGCTCTGGCGGTTGTATTAGTCATTGCAGAAGTTTTATTGGGTGTAGCCCTACTGATTGGTTTTAAGAAAAAAATCACCTTGGCCTTGTTGTTTTTAATGATATTATTCTTCACTTTCTTAACCTTTTATTCCGCCTATTTCAACAAAGTAACCGATTGTGGTTGTTTTGGCGATGCTATTCCGTTAACCCCTTGGAGTTCTTTTACCAAAGATGTGGTTTTACTGATTTTAATCGGCATCATCATCCTGAATCAAAAATACATACAACCTTTATTCAACTGTAGAATATCGGGAATTATACTTGCAGTGACCTTATTTCTGTGTTCTTTTATGGGATATTGGGTACTCAATCACTTACCGCTTAAGGACTTTAGAGTGTATAAGGTCGGGACCAACATCATGCAGGGCATGGAAATTCCAGAAGGCGCGCCGAAATCGGTTTATGAGATGTCTTTTTTATACCGCATCAACGGTGAGGAGAAGCGCTTTACCGACAAAGAATTGGGCAACTTACCCGCCGATGCTGAGTTTATCAGTCGAGAAGACAAGATGATCAGTCAGGGTTTTCAACCGCCGATTCACGATTTCACTATGGACAAAGATGGCGAAAGCTATTTGGAGGCGATGATGAGCGAGCCCAAACTCGTTATGTTGGTGACTTATAATCTGTCGCGCGCCGATGAAGCTGGTCTGGCTATGCTTCGCGATTTTGCCCAAACAGCGACGGCAAAAGGCTATAAGGTTATCGGTATGACGGCATCGAGTACAGACGAGACCGAAGCCGTGGTTAAGAAATACCAATTGCCTTTTGACTATTACACTTGCGACGGAACCACTTTAAAAACCATAGAGCGCGCCAATCCGAGCATCGTGGTTTTAGAGAACGGAACCATCGTAGAGAAAAAGCACTGGAAAGACGCGGCGAAAGTCAACTTAAAATAACGAGCAGACTTTGATATCCTATTTTTTCAACAAATTATTATACGCCTTTTTCACGCTGTTTGGCGTTGTAACGATGGTTTTCTTTTTGTTTAACATCCTGCCGGGCGATCCGGCACGGATGATGTTAGACCAGAACGAAAATTCGGAGCAATTGGCTGTTGTCAAGAAAAAATACGGTTTTGATCAGCCTTTATCCACGCAGTACGCCTATTATCTCAACGACTTATCGCCGATTTCCCTGCACAGTGTAAATCCGGAGGACTACACCTATTGCAGCCCTGGAAAATACGATGCCTGGCCGTTGGTAGCTTTAAAAAACCTCGTTATAGTGGTCAAAAAGCCTTATTTGCGCGAGAGCTTTCAGAAAAACGGCAAACAAGTTAGTGCTATCATCGCAGAAACCCTGCCCAATACGGTGTTTCTAGCGGTTTTTGCCATCGGCATAGCGCTGTGTATCGGAATTGTGTTGGGAATATGCTCGGCCTTAAACAAAGATACCTGGCTCGACAAGAGCATCGCTATCTTTAGTACTTTCGGCATGAGTATTCCGTCTTTTTTTAGCGCTATACTATTTGCGTGGGTTTTCGGTTTTTTATTGCACGATTGGACGCAGCTCAACATGACAGGCAATCTGTATGAGGTGGATGATTTCGGCAACGGAAAAAGCCTGCAACTCAAAAACAGCCTATTACCCGCCATCGTCTTGGGCATACGTCCGCTGGCGGTGGTTATACAACTGATGCGCAACGCCTTGTTAGAAGTGCTGAGTCAGGATTACATACGCACGGCAAAAGCCAAAGGTCTATCCACTTGGAGCATCGTTTATAAGCACGCCTTAAAAAACGCGCTAAATCCCGTTATCACTGCGATATCGGGTTGGTTTGCCTCCATGTTGGCCGGGGCGGTTTTTGTCGAGTATATATTCGGATGGAACGGACTGGGAAAAGAAATTGTCGAGGCTTTAAACACCTTGGACTTACCGGTTATTATGGGTGCGGTATTAATCATCGCCACCACTTTTGTATTCATTACGATTTTAGTAGATTTGATCTACGCTTATTTAGACCCTAAAGTCAAATTAAAACCATAAAATAAATCACCGCAGCAACGGCTTTTTTTGCATACCTTACTTTGAGGGAGCAAATCAAACCAACAGCCTGCTTAAAACCGTAAATAGTCCACTATGAAAAAGATTTTATTTCTATTTGTAGCCGTAACGGCCCTCCTCTCTTGCAGTGATAAACCAGGGAAAACTGAATTTAGCAAACAAACCCTCAGTGAAAAACTCGTGGGCTTGGACGAGGTATCCATCACTTTTGACGAGATTCTAAAAAGACATGAAGGCAGTACCGTCGTGATCGATGTATGGGCATCTTGGTGTCCGGACTGCGTCAAAGGATTTCCCGCGGTAGCAGCGCTGCAAAAGGAATTTCCGGAAGTGGATTACGTATTTCTATCTGCGGACAAAACTACGGCCAGCTGGAAAGAAGCCATTGCCAAATACGATTTACAGGGCGACCATTACTACATTGCCGACGGCATGAAGGGAAGTTTTGGAAAATCGATTACCCTAGACTGGATTCCCCGCTATATAGTGGTGGATAAAACCGGTAAAATAGCCTTGTTTAAAGCTATTGAAGCCGATGCTACCGAATTAATTACTGTATTAAAAAAATTAAAATAAAATGAGACATTCGATCGTTGCCGGAAACTGGAAAATGCATAAAAACGCATTAGAAACAGAGGATTTACTAAATGAATTGATTGAAAAACTGCCTACAGACAAAGAGGTGGAAATCATCGTAGCCCCTGCATTCACCAACCTATCATCCGTTGCGCAGCACTTGGAATACACCAATATTGGCGTAGCGGCACAAAATATGCATCAGGCAGAAGGCGGTGCCTTTACTGGCGAGATCTCGGCGAGTATGCTGACGAGTATAGGCGTTACTACCGTAATACTCGGGCATTCCGAAAGAAGGCATTACTTTAATGAAACCAATGCCCAACTAGCCGATAAAGTGGACACGGCCCTAAAACACGATATGCGCATCATTTTCTGTATTGGTGAGGAGCTGAAAGACCGTCAGACCAAGCAGCATTTTAATCTGATTTACAATCAATTGACCGACGGTTTGTTCCACTTAAAGAAGGAGCAGTGGGAAAATCTAATCCTGGCTTATGAACCGGTTTGGGCCATAGGTACTGGAGAAACGGCTTCGCCGGAGCAAGCTCAAGAAATGCACGCTTATATCCGCACGCAAATCGCCCGAAAATACGACGAAACCGTAGCCGAAAACCTATCGATTCTATACGGTGGAAGCGTTAAACCCGACAATGCCCAAGAGATCTTTTCTCAAACAGACGTTGACGGAGGACTCATTGGCGGTGCCGCTTTGGTTGCCGATGACTTTGCCAAAATTGTACAAGCGGTATAATCCCCGCAAACCATTTCGGACCAAGCGCGAGTTTGTCCCCGATATAAAAGCAAAAAAGGCTGTCTCTTAACACGAGACGGTCTTTTTTTGCTTATTCGCGGATTTGCTTATTCGCGGATTCGCCAGTTTACGTAAAGTATCTCAGTTTCCAAATTAAAAAAGTAGGCATTTTCAAATTCACCACAACCCAAAGCGAATCAGCCTTTTGTTGCGTATTCGCGGATTTGCTTATTCGCGTATTCGCCAGTTTACGTAAAGTATCTCAGTTTCCAAATTAAAAAAGTAGGCATTTTCAAATTCACCACAAACTAAGGCAAATCAGTCTTTTGTTGCTTATTCGCGGATTTGCTTATTCGCGTATTCGCCAGTTTACGTAAAGTATCGCCATTTCCGAATTAAAAAAGGAGGCATTTTCAAATTCACCACACCCAAAAGCGAATCAGCCTTTTGTTGCTTATTCGCGTATTCACCAATTGATGTAAAGTATCGCAGTTTCCGAATTAAAAAAGGAGGCATTTTCAAATTCACCACAACCCAAAGCGAATCAGCCTTCTGTTGCTTATTCGCGTATTCACCAGTTGATGTAAAGTAACGCCATTTCCGAATTAAAAAAGTAGGCATTTTCAAATTCACCACAAACTAAGGATCAGCCTTTTGTTGCTTATTCGCGGATTTGCTTATTCGCGTATTCGCCAGTTTACATAAAGTAACGCCATTTCCGAATTAAAAAAGTAGGCATTTTCAAATTCACCTCAAACTAAGGCAAATCAGCCTTTTTTGCTTATTCGCGGATTTGCTTATTCGCGTATTCGCCAGTTTACGTAAAGTATCTCAGTTTCCAAATTAAAAAAGTAGGCATTTTCAAATTCACCACAACCCAAAACGAATCAGTCTTTTTTGCTTATTCGCGGATTTGCTTATTCGCGGATTCACCAGTTTACGTAAAGTATCGCCATTTCCGAATTAAAAAAGTAGACATTTTCAAATTCACCACACCCAAAAGCGAATCAGCCTTTTGTTGCGTATTCGCCAGCTTACGTAAAGTATAGCAGTTTCCGAATTAAAAAAGCAGGCATTTTCAAATTCACCTCAAACTAAGGCGAATCCGCAAATCTACGCATCAACGAATCTGCTTATTTTTTATAGAAAAGAACCTAAAATACAAAGAGGCTATCCTTTTTAGATAGCCTCTTTTGCTTTTAACCAAGCCGTTGCAGCGTATTATTCCGCCGACCAACGTCTCTTTTGATTTAACTTTTCTTCTTCTTCCAACACTTCGGCGGGAAGTACTTTTAAAAACGAGGGATGTTGTTCAATGGCATATTCGATTTTTTCGACAATTTGTTCGATGGTATCGTTGTCGTAATCGATGTCCAAGGGTTGTTTGATCACCATAGACTGTAGGATTCCCTTCTTTTTTAGGTATAGTCCTTTTCTGTCAAAAGAGCGTCTAAACCCATCGATAACTATGGGCACGACTATGGGCCGATGTTGTTTAATGATATGGGCCGTTCCCTTGCGAACGGGTTTAAAAGAGGCCGTGGTTCCCTGTGGAAACGTAATGACCCAACCGTCTTTAAGCGCTATCTTAATATTTTCTATATCGTCTGGATTGACGGCTTTTTTATCTTCTATGTCCACGCCTTTACTGCGCCAGGTACGCTCTACGGTAATTGCCCCCATATAGGCCAAAATCCGAGGTAATATGCCGGATTTCAAGGTTTCCTTTGCGCCGACGTAATAGATGTTTAGCTTGGGATTCCAGATGTAAAAAATGTTTTTAATCGAATCGACCCTTCCCTTTAAACTCGCGTTAAAAACGTGAAACATCGCCACGACATCGGCAAAGTAGGTTTGGTGGTTGGAAATAAACAATACGTTGTTGTCGGGGAGGTTTTTGATAATTTCCGAGCCCTCAATTTTTAAGTCGTTGAACCCCCTAAAACGCCTGTGCGTCAAGAAGCCGAAAATTCGAATTAAAATTTTCTTTAAAAAGAGCAGGTGCCCGAAGGGATTTCTTTTGAATAGCTTCATCTGTATATTTAAAATCAGGGGCTAAATTAGGGATTTTGGATTAAAAGAGCACCTTTCTTAAGGTTTCTTTTAGTTCGCTTAACATCATAGCGGTGGCTCCCCATACGATGTGATCATCGACCAAATAAGCGGGTACATCGATATCGATGGCATAACTGGTATTCATCTTAACGTGTTCTATAATTCGATCGTCAAGCAAATCCTCGAGGGGCATTTCGATAACTTTGGCCACTTCAGTAGGTTGCAATACAAAGCTCAAATCCGAAAGGGCGAATCCCAAAAAGGGCGATACGATAAAATTACTCGGCGGGATGTAAATTTCCGAAAAGGGTTTGATGATTTCGATTTGCTCTTCGGCTACGCCGACCTCTTCCCTGGTTTCTCGAAGGGCTGTTTGGGTGAGATTGCGGTCGGAAGCGTCCTTTTTTCCACCGGGAAAGGCGATTTGGGAGGAATGAATTCCGGGATATTCCGCTCTTTCAATCAATAATAGATTGGTTTTATTATCTTTGGGGTATAGCAACATGAGCACCGCCGATTTTTTGGGGTTATACAGGCTGTAATCTTCCGTCTCTAAGTATTTTATTCGTTCTAAAGGGGCCATTTTGATATGGGCCTGCAGGGCAAATAAGGGCTGGGCTTTGATAGCGGGTATGCTTTTTAAAAATTTATCATAATCCATAATTCCTTGATTTTAGTCATAAAACCTACTATAAATATAGTCAAAATAAATTGAATTTAAACCATGTTTACCAAAGAAGAAGCTCAACAAGTACGAAAAGAATTTTGGATTGCCTTTGCCGACAAATATCCGCGCAAATGGATTTTACACCATACCAAAATCAAAGATTTTGCCTTTAAATTCTATGCGGATTCCAAAAAAGCACAGATCTTATTAGATATTGAGCCAAGAGATCCCGAGAAGCGCACCATTTACTATGAAAAAATAGAGTCGCTTAAAACGATTTTACTCGAAGAATACGTGGCCGAAGCGATTTTTGAGCGGGAGTTTTACTTGGAAAACGGCAAGTTAATTAGCAGAATCTGGGTTCAGCTAGACCAAGTGAGTATAAATAACAAAAAAAGTTGGGATACCATATTCGACTTCTTTTATGAACAAATGAGCGCCTTTGAATTGTTTTATTATGAATATGAGGACTATATCAAGGATTTAGAGCTCAACACTTAGTTATTCTACAAATCCCTGTATGCAATGCCGCTACTGCTATACGGGGGATTTGACGATTTTTAAAAAAAGGAAGTTATTTTTTTATATCTTTCTTTTTTTAAAAACAAACAATGCTCCATAGATTTCTCCTAATTTTTTTATTAACGAGTCTGGTTTCTACAAAAGTTTTCTCGCAAACTCCGGTCGTTGAACAAGACTCGACCAAGGTTTATGAAGACTTAGAGGATTACTCGAAGAAGCGCAAATTCACCAAATTTGCCCACAAGCTCCTTTTTAAAAACAAATCCAGATCGGCCAAGGCCAATACACCGGAAATAGAAATCGACCGCAACTTAGAGTTGGGTGAGGGAAAGATCATTCGCAAAATCAATATCACCACCTTAGACCCCTTCGGTTTGTCGGAATCGGATACGACGCGTCAACCCACAAAAAAGGTAGAACTTTTTGGCAATCGCATGCACTTAAAAACCAAGTCATTTACCATACGAAACCTGCTTTTATTTAAAAAGAATCAGCGTTTCGACTCCTTAGTCATCAAGGAATCGGAGCGTTTAATTCGTACACAGCGCTACGTTCGACGTGTTTTAATACAACCTGTTCCCATTGCCAACAGTCCCGATTCGGTAGATGTATCTATACGCGTACTGGACTCCTGGAGTATATATCCCACGGGATCGCTGTCGAGTTCTACGGGTCGCTTGCAATTGATCGACCGTAATTTTGGTGGCTTCGGACACGAGTTCTCAAATCAGTACAAAATGCGGTTTGACGAAAACAAAAAGGCGTATAACACCCAATACCGCATCAACAATATCTACAATACCTTTATATCGACCAATCTGTATTACGACAGTGACCTGGATGAAAACTATATCAAAAGCTGGAGTGTGGAGCGTCCCTTTTATTCGCCTTATGCCAAGTGGGCAGGAGGTGCGCAATTCTATCAACGCTTTTACAGAGATTCGCTACCCGATGCCAACATCAAGTACAGCATGCAAAATTTCAAGTACAACATCAAGGATTTCTGGGCGGGCTATTCCATTCCACTGAACAAGAAATATGCGACCGAGGAAAATATTACCAATTTGATTACCACCCTGCGATACTTTAGGCAAAAGTATACGGAGAGTCCCTCCTTTGCCTACGACACCTTGGGTTTTTACTCCAACCAAAAACTTTATTTGGCTTCGGTTGGACTGAGTTCTGTTCGCTATGTACCGGATAAATTCATTTACAATTACGACATCATCGAAGACGTTCAGGTGGGGAAAATATTTGCCATCACCGGAGGAATACAAGAGCAGTTTAACAAAAGACGCTCCTATTTTGGGGCGAAATTTGCCTTGGGTAAATATACCCGCTACGGGTATTTCTCGACCAATATCGAATGGGGAAGTTACTTTTTTGGACGAACGGCTGAGCAAAGTGCCTTAAAGATGGAAGTCACTTATTTTACCAAACTGATTTACCACGGGAATTGGCGTTTTCGTCATTTTATATCGCCCTCCCTACTGATCGGTTACAACCGCTTACAGCACGTAGGCGATGAATTGCGCATCGATTCCAGTACGGGTATCGAAGGTTTTAATGCCGAAAAATTACGAGGTACCAAAAGGGCTATGCTGTCTTATCAAATCCAATCCTATGCTCCGACCAACTGGAACGGTTTTCGTTTTAATCCCTATTTCAATATAGAACTCGGTATGTTGGGCGATTCGAGCAACCGATTTTTAGATGGTAAAGTGTATTCCAAAATTGGTATAGGCGTGGTAATCAATAACGATTACTTGGTGTTTAGCAGCATTCAACTGTCGCTGGCTTATTACCCGACTATGCCCGATCGAGACGGCAGCATCATCAAAACCAACCACTTGAGAAACAACAATTTTATCTTGCCCAATTTTAATTACGGCAAACCGACGACGGTTTCTTACCGCTAACGCTTTATACGTTCCTCTATTGCAGGTTAAACGCATGCTGAAAAAGCATCTTAGGAAGTTCGTTCCAACGGCTCTTTTTTCTCAATATAAAAAACCTCGTCAAACAAATTCAACCGCTGTCCGGGCTTATTGTCAAATCCCAAAAGCGTATTGTTAAAATTTTTGTTTAACAGTAGCGATTGGTCTTTTCAAATAGCGGTAAAATCGATGTCGACATCGATACATTTCTTTGCCAATATTCGGCTAAGAGGCCGTGAGTGCAAAAAATAAGGCGTATTTAGACATATAGGCGCAAACTTCATTTGACTTCCATTGACACTCGTTCGAAAATATGATAAGCCCCTCTTTAAACTTAAAAGCGATGTGAACAGCGGTTTGACTGTGGCACAGCATCATTTTTAAACGTTTCTTTATCTTTTAAATCTCGGCGCGACAACAATCAATGCTTACCATTATTGTGCAACCTCAATGGACTGGGCAATGTCATTTAACTGTTCGCGATTCAAATACAGCTGATTATAAAACACCCCTTCTATGTTTTGCAGCGCGCTTAAATTCTCTAAGGGATTTTCGATTAACAGCATAAAATCGGCGTCCTTACCCACTTCTATACTGCCGTAATTTTCCTTATAAAGCGCTGCAAAATTAGTAGTTGCCGCCTTTAAAATGGCCCAATTAGACAAACCGGCCTTTTGATACAATTTCATTTCTTCCAACACCCCAAAACCTGGAACCAAAAATGCGGAACTGCTATCGGGACTAAGGAGTAACGGAGCGCCTGCCTCATTTAATTCTTTTACCGCCTTAAAACGCTCCTCCATCTCTAACGCGTACTTGCTCACTTCGGCCTGAAATGCCGCTTCGCCCAGCTTCGTTCTATACGCTTTGGCGTTTGTAACCCACTGCTCTTTAACTGCTGTATCGATGTACTCCATCCCCCTTTGATTGAGCATTTCGTCTATATTGTACTGCCCATAAGCAACGGTATACCAGAGTAAGGTAGGACAACTATAAATCTGCTTATCCACCAAGTATTTAACACGGGCATTGTATTGCTGCCGTTCCCCTATCAAACCGCCCAGGTGTTCTATATAGGCATAGTCCGAATCAAACAACAGCTTATCTTCCAGAACGCCTTCGGCTAGTACGGGAAAATGCCCGCCAATTGGAATGCCGTACTCCTTGGATTTTTCGCAAAACTTTTGAAACATGGAAGTGTTTTTTATGCTGAGAATCTTTATGTGATCCATCTGATACGCTTTCGCCGATTCTACATAGGAATCAATTTGCTCGTCCGTCAAGTCGTAGGAATGGTGAATCACCGGTGGACTTAAGTACAATTTAGGATAGCTACTCTGAGCAGCATTAAATTGTTCTCGCCATTTGGCGTGCTTCCAATCGCCACGCATAGAGCGAATTTTAGTAATGCCGTTAATCAAGTTTAGCTTTAACACCCGTTCCATTTCGGCTTCAGTAGCGGGAAAATGCACATGGGCATCGGCCAAAGTGGCCATGACGTAAGCGCCCTTACCGTCGATTATCCTTTCCCCTTCTCCTGTGGATCGTTTCGCTATTTCTACAATTTTCCCATCTCGAACCGTCAAAGTTTGATGGGGCTGTACCGTGTTGTTTACGACATCTACTATTTGGATATTCGTAAACACATAATCGGCTTTCGGTGTCTGCGCCAGTACTAGCACCCCTTTGATAAAAAACATTACAATCAACAAAATCCCTTCTTTCATAACATACGCTTTTACTTCTCTTGCGTTAAAACATCTTTTATCGACGTTTTCGAAAAAGAATATTTAGTTTTACAATACGGTACTACGCCGGTGCAATACGCCTAAGCTTCGATTCGGTTTTCAATTTAAAAAGGAACCTCGCTAGAGGAATGCTATTTTTTTATTTTACGGCTATCGTTCCATTTAAAAATAGCAAAATCATTTTAAACGCAATAATCGAGCAAATAAATTTAACAAAACAGGAAGTTTTTATACCCGAAAAAGTATCCCCCGCGGATTGGTATTGGGTATTAACTACCAATTCTGAAGTAACTATTCAAACAAAAAGGGCTCATTCACTTGGTGAATAAGCCCTTCTAAAGTCGTTGTTTCAAGATTTTAAAACGCCGTTTCTTCAAAAACGTGTTTGATGATCTGAATATCTATTTCGGTGAGTTCTGTTTGGCGGCGATCTAAAACCACCTTCATGGTTTCCAGTGCTTTATCCACCTCGTAAATCACGCTGCTTTCGCAACCACCCCAAGTAAAACTCGGAATAAAGGTTTTGGGAAAACCCGCACCAAAAACACTGGCAGACACGCCGACAACTGTTCCGGTATTAAACATGGTATTGATCCCGCATTTGCTGTGGTCGCCCATCATGAGTCCGCAGAACTGCAGTCCGGTATCCTCATAGTCGTCGTCTTCGTAGTTCCACAATTTGACGCTGCCGTAATTGTTCTTTAGATTGGAATTATTGGTATCGGCTCCAAGATTACACCATTCGCCGATAACGGCATTGCCCAAAAAGCCGTCGTGACCTTTGTTGGAATAGCCAAACAAAACAGAATTACTAACTTCACCTCCCACTCTACAATGAGGTCCTACCGTGGTGGCACCGTAAATCTTGGTTCCCATTTTCACCTGTGCGTGATCGCAAAGCGCAAAGGGTCCGCGAATAACCGATCCCTCCATAATTTCGGCATCGCTACCGATATAAATGGGTCCGGTAGTGGCATTGAGGGTTACAAATTCCAACTTGGCGCCTTCTTCTATAAAGATTTGCTGATGACCTAGGGCATTTACGCTGGAGGGAATGGGCTCCGAAATGCGGTCTTGAGTAAGCAATTCGAAATCTTCCCGTATCGCTTGGTCGTTTAGACTAAAAATATCCCACTTATGCGCCAGCTGCATTAACTCACCGCTGTAATTCAGAATTTCATAGTGGTCAAAATCGATTTCATCTTGGGTGTCTTGGGTGTAAAAAGCCACCATTTCCTCCTTATAAAAGATCGCTTGCAGCGGTTCTAGGGCTTGCACCATCTCGAGCAATACGGGGTTGGGTAAAAACGACGCATTAATCATGATGTTGTCTTCCATTTCGACCATGGGATATTTGTCGCTTAGGTATTCTTCGGTCACTGTGGTGGTGGTATAGCCCAAATATTTTTCCCATTTTTCGCGTATGGTTAATATGCCCACGCGAATATCGGCTACAGGGCGCGTAAAGGTAAAGGGCAATAAAGCCTCGCGAACGCTTCCGTCAAAAAGTATATAGTTCATCTCAATAGTAGATTTGTAGTCTCAAAGTTAAGTATTCCTAATTAAAAAAAAGGAAAAACCGCATTATTTCGCAAGTTAGAAAAAAGGCTGTTCACAAGCGTCCTTCGCAATAAGGATGGCAGTGATATCCTTTTTTGGCGCCCAGCGCCACAAAAGATAAAACGGACAGCCTGGCCCGAAGGGATTGCCCCGATTAAAGTCAAAAAAAAAGCCTCCCGAAAGGAAGGCTTTAGTATGTGAAAATCTCTGGAATTATTTAGAGAATTTTGCGTATTTCGTTTTGAATTTATCAATACGTCCTGCAGTATCGATAAGTTTAGATTTACCAGTGTAAAAAGGGTGAGATGTTCTAGAAATCTCCATTTTGAATACGGGGTAAACTACGCCATCCACTTCAAGAGTTTCTTTTGTATCAACGGTTGATTTGGTGATAAATACGTCTTCATTGGACATATCCTTAAATGCTACTAATCTGTAATTCTCTGGGTGAATACCTTTTTTCATGATGTAAATCTTTTTATTAATTGGCCATTTCGCATTTTGAAGCTTTCCAATTTTCGTAGAAAGGTATAAAGGCTCCACAGCTTTTTTATTTGTACTTCTTTTTATTATCAGTTTGCAAATTTACAACTAAATTTCAATTATCAAACTTTCCGTGCATTTTTTTATAGGTAGTTTCTCTTTTTTTAAAATTAGTCTTTGCCAAAATTCCTATATTTGTACCTTATATATATACAAATCCAATCCATGAACGACGTTATCAAGAAAAATGGCCTATTGTTTGGCACAATTTTATCCGCTTATTATATCGTTACCACCCTGATTATGTTTTTTTTTAACCAGCAACTCTTTGTAAGCATTCCCTTTGGATTTGCCAGCATTTTTGTTTCTCTAGCTCTGGGTGTTGTAGCGCTGTTTGCCGCCAAGAAAAAACTGCAGGGATACATTACTTTTAAAGATGCCTTTACCTCGTACTTTATCACGATTGTCTTGGGATTGTTGTCCCATATTATCATCACCTTTTTGCTGTTTAACTTGGTTGATCCCGCTGCCAAGGAAACCATCAAAGCACTCACCATAGCCTTTACGGAAACAAACATGAGCAGTTTACAGGTAGAACCGGAAACCATTGCCAAGACCGTGGAACAAATTCGAGAATCGGACAATTTTAATTTGGGCAATTTGCTCAAGTCCTTCGCTTGGAAAACCCTGTTGTATTCGGTAGGTGGTATGTTGATTGCCTTGATATTTAGAAATCAGAACGAACCCACACGCTAAGCTATGGATATCTCTCTAATTATTCCCTTACTCAATGAGGCGGAGTCGTTGCCGGAGTTGCATGCGTGGATCAAAAGAGTCATGGATCAGCACGGTTATCGCTATGAAGTAATCTTTATAGACGACGGCAGCAAGGACGATTCGTGGCAGTTAATCCAAGAGTTGTCCGAGGCACATTCGGAGGTTAAGGGCATTCGCTTTTTAAAGAATTACGGCAAATCGCAGGCCTTGCACGCGGGTTTTGAACAGGCGGCAGGCGAAGTAGTCATTACTATGGATGCGGATTTGCAAGACAGTCCCGACGAGATTCCGGGACTGTACCACCTGATTACCGAGGAGCATTACGACTTGGTATCGGGCTGGAAGAAGAAGCGCTATGATTCGGTATTGTCGAAAAACTTGCCGTCCAAATTATTCAATTGGTCGGCGCGAAAAACCTCTGGCGTGCAGCTCAACGATTTCAACTGTGGGCTCAAGGCCTATAAGAAAGCGGTGATTAAAGACATCGAGGTTTCGGGCGAGATGCATCGGTATATACCGGTATTGGCCAAGAATGCGGGTTACGACCGCATAGGCGAAAAGGTGGTGATTCACCAGGCGCGAAAATACGGCACGACCAAGTTCGGTATGGAGCGCTTTATCAACGGGTTTTTAGATTTGATTACCATTTGGTTTATCTCTAAATTCGGCAAGCGCCCGATGCATTTATTCGGTGCTTTGGGCGTGCTGATGTTTTTTATTGGCTTTTTGGCTGCCTTATATATTGGGCTTAAAAAACTGCTAAAACTATATCATAACGAAGTTGCAATCTTAGTCACTCAAGACCCGTGGTTTTACATTGCCTTGGCCACGATGATTATCGGAACACAGCTGTTTTTAGCCGGATTCTTAGGCGAGATTATACTGCGCACCAAAAACGAAGAAAAAAGATATAAAATTGCGGCTACCACTAGGCTGTAATGGATAAAAAATAATTGAACATGAAGTTAGAACAAGCTATACTAGACCGAGCTAATGCCTGGTTAACACCGGTTTTTGATGCGGAAACGCAGCGTGAGGTACGTGAAATGATTGCCAGCGCACCCCAAGACTTGCAGGAGTGTTTTTACAAAAACCTCGAATTTGGCACGGGCGGTATGCGCGGTATTATGGGCGTGGGCACCAACCGAATCAATCGGTATACCCTGGGCAAAAACACCCAAGGCTTATCCAATTATTTAAAGAAATCGTTTCCCAATGAGGTGATTAAAGTAGCGATTGCTTTTGATTGCCGCCACAACAGCCAGTCGTTGGCCAAAGTGGTTGCCGATGTGTTTACCGCCAATGGGATCCAGGTCTATTTGTTTTCGGAATTGCGTCCTACCCCAGAGTTGTCCTTTGCGGTAAAACACTTGGGATGCAAGGCGGGAATCGTTTTAACGGCTTCGCACAATCCGCCGGAATACAACGGCTATAAGGTATATTGGGAAGACGGCGGTCAATTGGTTCCGCCACAAGATGGCGAAATCATCGCGGAAATCGAAGGTTTAACCTATGACGAGATCCGCTTTGCACCGGAGCATTCCCTATTGAGTTATATCGATCGCGAAGTCGATCAGGCTTTTATCGCCTCGAGCATAGCCAATGCCAGTTTTCAAACGGCAGAACAGTCCAAATTGGATTTAAAAGTGGTCTTTACCTCATTACACGGCACATCGATTACCATAGTACCGACGGTTTTGTTGCAAGCGGGCTATACCAATTTGCACATCGTCAAGGAACAGGCCATACCCGATGGTGATTTTCCCACGGTAAAATCGCCCAATCCCGAAGAGCCAGAAGCCTTGGCTATGGCCTTGCAATTGGCCGAAGAAATTCAGGCAGACATCGTGATCGGCACCGATCCGGACTCCGACCGTTTGGGCGTTGCGGTACGCGACAACCACGGTAAAATGGTGTTGCTCAACGGCAATCAAACCATGGTGATTATGACGGCCTTTTTGTTAGAGCAATGGAAACAGAACAATAAATTAACCGGCAACGAATTCATCGGATCGACCATCGTCTCTACGCCGATGATGCTCGAACTGGCTTCGGCTTATCAGGTGGAATGCAAAGTGGGCTTAACGGGTTTTAAATGGATTGCCAAGATGATTCGCGACTTTCCGGAACAGCAATTTATCGGCGGAGGCGAAGAGAGTTTTGGCTATATGGTAGGCGATGCCGTACGCGATAAAGACGCGGTGGCCTCGACCCTATTGGTCTGCGAAATTGCAGCCATAGCCAAGGCAGCGGGCAGTTCGCTTTACGCGGAATTGCAAAACCTCTACGTCGATTTCGGCTACTTTAAAGAGCATTTGATTTCCATTACCAAAAAGGGAATCGATGGGGCGCAGCAAATCGATCAGATGATGCGCGATTTGCGCTTAAATCCACTGCGCGAAATCAATGGGGAACGCGTAATCTTTATAGAGGATTACCAAAGTGGCAAGGCCAAAAACCTCTTTACCGACGAGGAAGAAAACCTGGCTATTCCCCAATCCAACGTATTGATTTACTACCTCGAAGACGGCAGTAAAATTTGCGCGAGACCCAGCGGTACGGAGCCTAAAATCAAATTTTATTTCAGTGTTCACACAGCGGTTCAACACACGGACGACATTGCTAATGCCGAAGTTTTTTTAACACAGAAAATCCAAAACATCATTGCCGATATGCAATTGTCTTAGGTTTTATATACAGCCCCCGAGAATGAACGAATATTTTAAAAAGATTTTTCGCTTTGCGAAACCGTATAAACAGTATGCGTATCTAAATATTTTCTTTAATATTTTATACGCCCTGTTCAGCGCCTTGTCGTTTATAGCCCTGATTCCCATGATGACGGTGCTCTTTGACGAGACGAAAAAGGTCGTCGAAAAACCCGTATACACGGGAATCGGTGGACTAAAGTCGTATTTGGAAGAGAGCATGGGTTATTTTATCACGACCTATTCGAGCGATCACGGTCCGCAAACCACCTTGATGATAATGGTTAGCGTCATCATATCGCTATTTTTATTAAAAAACCTCTGCAACTATTTGGCGATGTATTTTATTACCTTTTTGAGAAATGGGGTTTTAAAAGACATCCGAAATGCCATGTATAAGAAAACGGTCGAATTGCCGCTTTCTTTCTTTTCGGAAAAGCGCAAGGGCGATGTCATTTCCAGAATGACTTCGGATGTATTGGAGATACAGTATTCCTTTCTCTCCATACTCGAAATCATCATTCGCGAACCTTTGACGATTTTGTTTACCATAATCGCCATGTTCGCCATCAGTACCAAGCTAACCCTTTTTGTGTTTATCTTTATTCCAGTATCGGGTATTATCATTTCACAATTGGGCAAAACCCTTAAAAAGAGTTCGCAAAAAGCGTCGGAAGAGCAGGGATATTTTCTGTCGATCATCGAGGAATCCCTAGCGGGTTTAAAGGTGATTAAGGGGTTTAATTCCGAAAGGCGATTCAACGATAAATTTCAAGAGTCGACTTTGAGTTTTTTCCATCTCAACAACAAGATCCTCAACCGCCAGAACCTGTCGTCTCCGTTGAGCGAATTTTTAGGTATAGTGACCATTGCGGTTTTGTTGGTGTTTGGCGGTACCATGGTTTTGGTAGACAAGTCTCTTTCTGGAGCGGCTTTTATCGGATATATAGCCATGGCCTACAACATACTCACGCCTGCCAAGGCGATTTCCAAGGGTATGTATAGCTTAAAACGCGGCGATGCCGCTGCCGAGCGTATCTTGGAGATACTCGAAGAGCGCAATCCGATTCAAAACAAAAAAGACGCGGTGGTTAAAACCGCTTTTGAGCGCGAAATCAACCTGCAAAACATCTCGTTTCAATACGATGAGGAAACGGTTTTGACCGATTTCTCCTTAAAGATTGCCAAGGGACAAACCGTGGCTTTGGTTGGACAATCGGGCAGCGGAAAGAGCACCATTGCCAATTTGCTCACCCGCTTTTGGGATATCAACAGCGGCAGTATCACCATAGATGGCATCGAATTGCGCGACCTGGATTTGCATTCCCTAAGGGGGTTGACCGGCTTGGTAACCCAAGACAGCATACTGTTTAACGACACCATTAAAAACAACCTGATGATCGGCAAAGAAGACGCCACGGATCAGGAGATTTTGGAGGCTTTGAAAATTGCCAATGCCTATGAATTTGTCAAAGACTTACCCCTGGGTATCGATACCAATATTGGCGATTCGGGCAATAAGCTTTCCGGCGGTCAAAAACAGCGTTTATCCATTGCACGGGCTGTATTGAAGAATCCCCCTATAATGATTTTGGATGAGGCCACTTCTGCCTTGGATACCGAAAGTGAAAAACTGGTTCAAGACGCGATTGAAAACATGATGAAAAACAGAACCTCCGTGGTTATTGCTCACCGATTGTCGACCATTCAAAAGGCAGATTTGATCGTGGTAATGCAAAAGGGACGCATCATTGAACAGGGTACGCACGACGATTTATTGAGTCGCAAGGGAACTTACGCAAATTTAGTATCTTTACAGAGCTTAGAAAAACACCAATAAATGTATATACCGAACAACAACATTACCTTGCCAGCCGATCCCGATACCATTATCTGGAAATATATCGATTTGTCTAAGTTTTTAGACTTATTACTGGCCAAGAAAATGTTTATGTCGCGTTCGGACAAGTTTGAAGACCAATACGAAGGCACCTTTAGCGAGCCTACCTATGAGGAAATCAAAAAAATAGCCATCGACAAACCCGAGTTTTTGGATTTCTATAAATCGCATCGCAAAAACGTGGTTATCAGCAGTTGGCACATCAACGAATACGAATCTTTTGCCATGTGGCAAATCTTCACCAAAAACAATGAAGGCTTGGCGATTCAATCCACTTTGGGTCGCCTACAGCAAGCCTTGGAATCGGAAGATCGGATTCCCCAATACATAGGGGAGGTCAATTATATCGATTACAAAAAAGAACACATTCCCTTTAACGACTCCTTTTTTCCATTTCTATTCAAGCGCAAGAGCTTTCAGTACGAAAAGGAGATTCGCGTCATATCGGATGTCACGCCGCTCAACCTATCGGTCAATGACGGCATTAAGATTCACGTAGACATCCACCGCTTGATCGAAAAGATATACATCCATCCCAAGTCGGAAAACTGGTATAAAAAACTGGTTTTGGAACTAATGGATCGCTTGGAATTCGACTTCGAAATCGAGAAATCGGATTTGGAGAGCGATATCTTAATTTAATCGCAGCAGTATCGACGGGGCGAAAAAAAAATCGTATCTTATCATCACCAATTTCCCTCTTATGAATTCATCTCCAGATTGTATCATTCACTCTATCTTAGACAATGATTTTTACAAATTTACGATGCAGCATGCGGCCATCAAAAAGTTTCCTTATGCCAAGGCTTCCTATGTCTTTATCAATCGGGGTCAGCATCGATTTCCCGCGGGTTTTGCCGAGCGCTTAAAACGGGCTGTCGATCAGATGGCGGGATTGCAATTGAGCACAGAAGAAAAGCAGTATCTACAAAAAACCTGTCCGTACTTGGATCCGACCTATTTGGATTTTTTACAGGGTTACCGCTACGATCCCAAGGAAGTACAGATCGTACAAGAGGGCCAAGCACTTGAAGTGAGCTTGTCCGGCTATTGGTACCGCACGATTTTGTGGGAAGTCCCCCTGATGTCAATAATTTGTGAACTCTATTATCTGATGACGCCGCAAAAACGGGAACCGGACGCACTCGTGATTGCCCATGCCAAAGAGAAGATTGAAAACTACCGCAAATTGGGCATTACCATAGCCGAATTTGGCACGCGCAGAAGGCACTCCTACGAGGTGCACGACTTGGTTGTCTCCTCCTTAAAAAAGTATGGCGAAGGCACTTTTATCGGCACGAGCAATGTGCATTTGGCGATGAAGTACCAAACCAAACCCATAGGCACACATGCCCATGAGTGGTTTATGTTTCACGCGGCAAAATACGGTTTTAAGATGGCCAACTCCATGGGATTGGAACATTGGGTAGACACCTATAGAGGCGATTTGGGCATTGCCCTAACCGATACCTATACCAGTGCGGTTTTCTTTGAGCAATTCGACAAAAAATTCGCCAAGCTGTTCGACGGGGTTCGCCACGACAGCGGAGATCCTTTGGAGTTTGCAGATATGACCATACAGCACTATCAAAGTTTGGGCATCAATCCCCTTTCGAAATACATTATCTTTTCCGACGGACTCAACCCCGAAAAGGTCGAGCGAATTGCACAATACTGCAAAGGCAAAATCGGAATATCCTTTGGAATCGGCACCGACTTTACCAATGATGTGGGACTGCCCGCCATGAATATTGTCATTAAGATGAAACAAGCCTTTCCCGAAGGTGCGCATTGGATCGATGTGGTCAAACTTTCGGACGAACGCAAAAAATATACGGGAAATCCCGAGATGATCGATTTGGCGAAACGCTTGCTCGACATCAAATAATCCAACGACCGATCTGCAGCAGTAAGATCGAGTCCGACATTATATACTTGCACAGGGCAGGTACATTTTGTAAATTGCAGTAAATGACGCATAACCCCATATTTTACAAGCGGAATAAAGCGCGTTATTTTTTTATCGCTTTTTTATTCTAACTGTAAAAGTAATCGGTTAAAATACTATTTTTGTACCCAATTAAATTTTAAAAAAATGGCAACTAACAGAACATTTACAATGATTAAGCCTGATGCAGTAGCAGCAGGACACATCGGCGGAATCTTAAACATGATCACAGAAGGTGGTTTTAAAATTGTAGCATTAAAATTGACGCAACTCACCGTTGCTGATGCTCAAAAATTCTATGAAGTTCACAGCGAAAGACCTTTCTATGGCGAATTAGTTGAATTCATGTCAAGAGGTCCTATAGTTGCGGCAATTTTGGAAAAAGACAACGCAGTTGAAGACTTTAGAACATTAATCGGAGCTACTAATCCTGCTGATGCAGCTGAGGGAACAATCCGTAAAAAATACGCTAAATCAATTGGAGAGAATGCCGTTCACGGTTCTGACAGTGATGAGAATGCCGCTATCGAAGGCGCATTTCACTTTGCGGGAAGAGAGCAATTCTAATCCGACATAAAGGCAAAAAAAAACTTCTGATCGCTCAGAAGTTTTTTTTTATCTCAAAATCAAGTCCTTGACGACTTCCTTTTTTAATTCTTCGTTGATCATTCTAATGATCTTTTCTTTTCCGTAAGACAATTCCTCGCGCACTACTGGCGAAGTCAAGGCTACATATAGGGTTTCGCGCTTTAAAAACACATCCGTCGTATAACTGGCTATACCGGGGCCCAAAAGGCTCACCCAAGCCGCTCTTACGTCGATATTGTCAATTCCAGCCTCGAGGTTGTTCCCTCTAATAATCACCTTTAAAACGTCTTGAATGGAATTCTCTTCTCTTAATCTCTTGTCTGCATTAAATCTCTTGGCCATGGATTACTTTTTTGAAAAGGGAATTGCTCTTTTGTAATAGTATTTAATATCGTGTTCGTTTTGAACGACTAATTCCTCTTTTGAAATCGCCAACAGTTCTTCCTGCCAATCGGCAAATTCCGTGTGGTACTTCATCAGCGTCTTTCCGTCGACTACGACGATCTCAATCGTTTCCTGAACCTCGTTGGTCAGGTAATCGCCATCGACTTGCGGCATCACCTTTTGACGAAAGCCCTTGTTGTTTTCAATCTCAAAATAATCGATCATCGTATTGATCGTATAGGTTTTGACTTCCCCATCGGGCATCTCGGCTTTTTCAATTTCCCAATAGCCGTTGATATCTTTGAGATCTGATTCCGAAATCGATTGGTTACAGCTTCCCAGCAAAAATAAAACGGGAAGCAATGCAAATAGCATTCTCTTCATATTGTTAGTATTTAAAGTGGTAAATTCCACTTAGTAATTGTAAATAGCGCGCTCATGGCAATCGCCATCATAGACTGCTGACCGTTTTATTTAAAGAACGAATCCACAAATTCATATTTGTTGAACACTTGCAAATCTTCGATACCCTCACCAACCCCGATGTATCTTACCGGAATTTGAAATTGATCGGAGATTCCAATCACCACACCGCCTTTGGCAGTACCGTCTAATTTGGTTACGGCTAAGCTGGTGACTTCGGTCGCTGCGGTAAACTGCTTGGCCTGCTCAAAGGCGTTTTGTCCGGTAGAACCGTCCAAGACCAACATCACCTCATGCGGTGCATCGTCCACGACCTTTTGCATCACGCGCTTGACCTTGGACAACTCATTCATCAAATTGACTTTGTTGTGTAAACGCCCTGCGGTATCGATAATCACCACGTCGGCATTTTGCGTCACCGCATGCTGCAAGGTATCAAAGGCCACCGAAGCCGGGTCGCTCCCCATCTGTTGTTTGACGATGGGAACACCTACGCGGTCGGCCCAGATTTGGAGCTGATCGATCGCCGCAGCTCTAAAGGTATCTGCCGCTCCCAACACCACTTTATATCCCGCCTTGTTCAATTGGTATGCGAGCTTTCCAATTGTCGTGGTCTTACCCACACCATTGACGCCCACAACCATAATCACATAGGGCTTTTTATCGGTAGGTATTACAAATTCCGTCGCTTCCCCCGATTGGGTTTCCGACAAGAGCGAAGCAATCTCCTCACGGAGAATTACATTCAATTCGTCTGTACCCACATACTTATCCTTGGAAACGCGTCCTTCGATGCGCTCGATAATTTTTAAGGTCGTATTGACGCCCACATCCGAAGAAACCAAAATCTCTTCCAGATTGTCCAAAACCTCGTCATCTACTTTTGATTTACCGGCAATCGCCTTAGTCAATTTAGAGAAGAAAGTCGTTTTAGATGTTTCTAGTCCCTTGTCTAATGTTTCTTTTTTCTCTGAGGAAAACAACCGTTTAAAAAAACTCATAATGGTATCAGATGTTTGAAATACAAAGATAAAGAATTTAAGTATATCCTTTTTAAAAGAGTGTATTAGTTTATTTGCGGATAACTTGATTTGCTTATTCGATGATGCGTTGATTTGCGGATTCGCGGATTCGTTGATTCGCAAATGCGCCGAGTTGCGTTAAGTATTTCGGTTCCGGAATTAAGGAACTATGCAGATTTGTTGATTTGCGGATTCGTTGATTTGCGGATTCGCCGAGTTGCGTTAAGTATTTCAGTTGCGGAATTAAGGAAGTAGGCAAATTTGTTGATTCGATGATACGTTGATTCGATGATACGTTGATTCGATGATTCGCCGAGTTGCGTTAAGTATTTCAGTTGCGGAATTAAGGAAGTAGGCAGATGCGTTGATTCGCGGATTCGATGATTCGATGATTTGCCGAGTTGCGGTAAGTATTTCGGTTGCGGAACCAAGGAAGTAGGCAGATGCGTTGATTCGATGATACGTTGATTTGCTTATTCGCCGAGTTGCGTTAAGTATTTCGGTTGCGGAACTAAGGAAGTAGGCAGATGCGTTGATTCGCGGATTCGATGATTCGATGATTTGCCGAGTTGCGGTAAGTATTTCGGTTGCGGAACCAAGGAAGTAGGCAGATGCGTTGATTTGCGGATTTGCTTATTTGCGTATTCGATGATACGTTGATTTGCTTATTCGCCGAGCTGCGGTAAGTATTTCAGTTGCGGAATTAAGGAAGTATGCAAATTTGTTGATTCGCGGATTTGCTTATTCGCGTATTCGCCAGTTTCCGTAAAGTATCGTAGTTTCCGAATTAAAAAAGTAGGCGGATTCGATGATTCGATGATTCGTTGATTTGCTTATTCGCCGAGTTGCGTTAAGTATTTCGGTTGCGGAACTAAGGAAGTAGGCAGATGCGTTGATTTGCGGATTCGATGATGCGTTGATTCGCGGATTCGATGATTCGTTGATTTGCTTATTCGCCAGTTTCCGTAAAGTATCGTAGTTTCCGAATTAAAAAAATCGTAGTTTCCGAATTAAAAAAGTAGGCGGATTCGATGATACGTTGATTTGCTTATTCGCGGATTCGTTGATTTACTTATTCGCCGAGTTGCGTTAAGTATTTCGGTTGCGGAATTAAGGAAGTAGGCAGATGCGTTGATTTGCGGATTTGCTTATTCGCGTATTCGCCAGTTTCCGTAAAGTATCGTAGTTTCCGAATTAAAAAGTAGGCCTTTTCAAATTCACCACAACCCAAGGCGAATCCGCGCATCTGCGAATGGATGAATCAGCCTTTTTAAAAAAGTACTCCTCTCAAATTCACCACAACCCAAGGCGAATCCGCGCATCCGCGAATAGACGAATCCGCATTACCGAATGGTTTAAACACAAAAAAGCCGCCTTAAAAAAAGCGGCTTTCTGTATAGTTCGATTCTATCGATTAATTATTTCTTTTTCAAGAAATCATCAACAAATTCTGGAGCCATAACGCTTTCAACGAAAGTATAAGCACCTGTTTTTGGAGATTTAACCATTTTGATAGCTTTTGTCAACCTTTTTGAAGAGGTTCTTAAAGTTGCTACGGTTTTCTTTGCCATGACTACTAATTATTTAATTTCTTTGTGAATAGTTACTTTCTTCAAGATTGGATTAAATTTTTTAATCTCTAATCTGTCTGGAGTATTTTTTTTGTTTTTTGTCGTGATGTATCTAGAAGTTCCTGGAAGACCTGTTCCCTTGTGCTCCGTACATTCTAAAATTACTTGAATTCTGTTACCTTTCTTTGCCATTGTGCTCTATTTTTTTTAGGTATTCTAAATTAATTACTTAATTAATCCTTTTGCTTTTGCGCTTTTCAACACAGCAGTGATACCGTTTTTATTAATTGTTTTTAACGCAGATGTAGAGATTTTTAATGTAACCCATCTGTCTTCTTCAGCAATATAGAAACGTTTTTTAACTAAGTTAACAGAAAACTTTCTCTTAGTTTTGTTCATCGCGTGGGAAACATTGTTTCCTACCATTGCTCTCTTTCCAGTAATTTCACAAACTCTTGACATTATTTTTTATCTTTTATTTCATTATTCAAAATCAGGGTGCAAAGTAACAAAAAAGAAACGTATTAAACAAAATGTTTTTACACATTTTTTAATATTTCCTTATAAATCAGCTCCAAGCCTTTTAAAACGGTTGCATCTATAACCTTTTCTCTGGGCTGACCAAAGGAAAACTCTTGGGAAAAAGTTCCTTTTGGCGTGGAAATCCCTATAAAAACTGTGCCGATATCGGCATTAGAATCCCCTTTGCTGGGACCCGCATTTCCGGTTGTTGCGATCGCATAGTCCGATTTGAACTTTAGGCGGGCCAATTGGGCCATCTCTACTGCTACTTCTCCACTAACCACGGAATTTTTAGCAATGGTTTCAGCAGAAACACCTAGAATATCAATTTTCGACTCGGTAGCATACGTAACTATACCCCCTTTAAAATATGCAGATGAGCCGGGAATCGATGAAAACAATTGTGCCAATCTTCCGCCCGTACAACTTTCTGCAAAAGAAATGGTTTTTTTTGACTTATCAAATAATTTTGCCACAGTAATTTCTAAAGTTTCATCTTCGAAACTGCTGATGTAAGGAATGACGGCTGCTGGCAGCTGATTTAATTGTTGTTGCAACGCGGCTTCCAACAGCGGCCGATCGCTTCCGGAAGTCGATAAACGCAAACGCACCCGACCCGGGCTGGGTAAATAAGCCAGGGAAATGCCCTTGGGCAAAGCGGACTCCCAAACTTCCAAATACTCCGCCAACAAACTCTCGCCTATGCCTTGAGTCATCACGTTTCTATGCAAGCGGTGCTGACCGGAGAAACGCGCTTTGAGCCACGGCAAGAGTTCTTCCGTCACTATGGTTTTCATTTCAAACGGCACTCCGGGCAGCGACACATAAAAAGTCGATTCCCTTTGCATCAACATCCCCGGAGCCGTCCCCACCCGATTGCGCAAAATATGCGCCTGAGACGGCACCCAAGCCTGTTGTTTATTGATCGCCGAAATCGGCTTTTTGTAATAGCTTTCCATCAGCTGAGTCACGAAGCGCAATACCTCGGTATTTTCGACCAATTCATCGGCGAAGAAATCGCAAAAAACCCGTTTGGTCACATCGTCTTTTGTCGGTCCTAAACCACCGGTTAAAACGACCAAATCCACCCGATTGAGCTGTTGCTCCATCGCGCTATCAATAGCCGCGGCCTCATCCGAAACCGTCCGTATTTCAACCACTTGAAAGCCCAAATCGTCCAATTCCTTGGCGATAAATGCCGAATTGGTATCGACGATTTGACCGATTAAAATCTCATCGCCTATAGTGATAATACTCGCCTTCATTCGCGTAGTTTTTTCGCAATAACGAAGTCTTTTTTAAGCTCTTTAGTCGCGTTTTTTACATGTACTTTAAAGGCCTTAAAAATCTCTTTTACCTCCTTTTTCTTACCCGAACGATCGGCCCATTCCAAGATGCTATTGCCCTCTTCAAAACCTTCATCGATGCCTAAAAACTCCAAATTCGGCTGCATTCTCAGCACCCATTTTCGAACTGCAGCATGGTCCTTATCTTCAATTCCCAACTTCATTTTCTTCAACATTTTCGAGGCTTCTTTGCAGAAATCCGTCAAATAATCCTGTACCAAATTCGCATCGTTGTGGTATTTTTCGTACAGGGAACCCAGATTGTAATATAGCGCCATAATTATTTTACTTGGATGGTCAATACTCTTTCTTCTCCTATATAACCTTCCAACAGGTCGTCCGGATACACCTTTCCCACTCCTGCCGGAGTTCCGGTAAAAATCAAATCGCCTGTTTTTAGGGTAAAGAAACGCGAGGCATAAGCGACGATTTGGTCGATGTTCCAAATCATCTGTTGGGTATTCCCACTTTGTACCCGTTGTTCGTTAATATCCAGTGCAAAATCGATTTGCCTCAGCGATTGCCAGTTTTCCTTGGGCAAAAAATTGCCCACTGCCGCAGAATTATCAAAGGCCTTTGCCTTTTCCCAGGGCAGTCCCTTCGCCTTGAGGTCCGTTTGAAGGTCTCGGGCCGTAAAATCGATCCCCAGACTGATCAAATCGTAATAACGCGAAGCAAACTTTTCGTCGATATACTTACCCACTTTATTGATTTTTACGACGATTTCCGCTTCGTAGTGAATCTCATCGGAAAAATCCGGAATCACAAAATCCTGCTCCCTTCCCATCAAAGCGGTATCGGGCTTTAAAAACAGTACGGGTTCTTGAGGTGTTTCGTTATTTAACTCAGAAATATGTTCGACATAATTCCTTCCAATACAAATTATTTTCATTTTTTTTGGAGCTTTAACCCGCTATCCGCTTTATCTTTTGCACACTCACGTGATGCAAAAGGATATCGCTGCTATCGGGGCTATTGAAATTTGTTGTTCAATTTTCGCAACTTGATAGCCGTCAATACCTTTTTAGTATATAGGGGGAAGTCTGCATTTTGTATCCAACCGAAGTAGCCGGGTTCTCTTTCCAAGATATCATCGACCAGGGCTCCCTTGTGTTTACCAAAGGAAAACACCTCTTGTCCCTCGGCATTCAAAGCGATAAAACCGGCAAAGTCCACCGATTTTTTTCGGGTAGTATACTCGGACAGCGCCTTCATATCGTTTTCCAAATCGCTGTAGCGATCCAATTGCGCCTTTAAAATTTCGTAGGTCGCATTGGTATCCGCCTCTGCCGAGTGTGCGTTTTCCAAGCTCTCGTTACAGTAAAAGCGGTAGGCCGCACTTAGGGTGCGTTCTTCTTTTTTGTGAAAAATCGTTTGAACGTCAACGGAAACGCGGTTTTTCATATCGAAATCCACCTCAGCGCGCAACAATTCCTCCGCCAAAAGCGGAATATCGAAGCGATCGGAGTTAAAACCCGCCAAATCCGAGTCCTTGATCATGTTGTAAACCTGTGCTGCCAACTGTTTAAACGTCGGCTCATTCGCTACCCTCTCGTCCGTAATTCCATGTATGGCCGAGGTTTCTGCCGGAATTGGTCGCTCGGGATTCACCAACCAGGTTCTGCTCTCTTTGTTCCCGTTGGGATATACTTTTAGAATTGAAATCTCAACTATTCTGTCTTTTGCTACATCCACTCCGGTCGTTTCTAAATCGAAAAAACAAATGGGTCTGTGTAATTTAAGTTCCATTGTAAATATTTGTGTTCTTACAAATATAGAGAATTTGGTCCGAACTGCATTTGTTCGCGCGATTTTTATACTGTTAAGATTGTTAAAAGCCGCAAGGGCTGGAATAGCGACAAAGTCGCTTGGCGTATCGGAAGCGCTTACCGATTATAGCTGCTGGTTTTATCGGATATGTCCTTCGACCGCAGCCGTGGAAATCTCAGGTCGCTTTTTAAGAAGGGGATTTCCTTTTTAAGGTCAAAACGCTTTACAAAAGTCAATTTAAACTGATTACTGCCTAAACTCGTTTGGTATTCATCGCCAAATTTGACGTAGACCTTGTTGTTTAGCGCGGAAATATTCACCGTCCAATCGGGGCCGTTGTAGCCGACAGAAATCCTTCCAAAAAGCAGCGGATTCACCAAGAATTTGCGCTGGTCTATTCCTTGCTCGTCTTCAAAGCCCACATTGATTCCGATGGAAAGCGAGCCCGCCAAATAAAAATTGGGCAAAAACACCCACGAATACGCATATCCGCCATTGGGTCCCAATTGTAAATTCCAGGTATCGCCGCCGACCTCTATATCGTCTATCGGCGGTAGTTTTTTCACTCGGGTATAATACACATTGCCCCCAATAAGCCAACTGCCCGCAGACTTGACCTGTATTTTATTCTGGTCAAATGCAGCGCCAAAAGAAAACTTATCACCCGAAAAAACATATTGTGAAAAAATCCCGTAAAGCGACGATTGCAAATCGGGATATAAGTCAATCACCCCTCCGGTTTCCTCATAAAAACCCCGGTTTCTCAAGGCGTACAAATCCAATATCCAATGCTCCCCATAATGGTGGTATTGCAAATCGAGGGTTTTGGTTGTGCCTTTTTCCCGATCTCGCATCGAAGAAAAACCATATCCAAAACTCAGGGAAGAGTTTTTCCAAGAGAAGCCCAATCCCAAATTGACTGGATTATTGGGTGCAAAGATCGTTTCCGTTTCATCTTTATGGTCAATAATCAGGGAAAGTGCGTTCTTCGCAACATAGCCTCTCGCGGCATATTGAAATTCAAATGCTTTGATATAGGTCGAATCCACTTGAGTCCAGCTGTTTACCGGACTCCAGATAAAGATTAAAACGATTAAGGGCTTCCACACCCTGCCGACTGTATTGTTTAAAACCAACTCCTCTATTTTTATGACTCCCCGATTATGGCTCTAAAAACAGCCGCGATACCGCAGTGATCGCGACCGCAAAGAGACCAAATACGCTGCACCCTTAACGGGAATCTGCTGCAAATCGTATAAAAACTTACCTTCAATGGCTATACTGCCGAATGAACACACAAAACCCCCATTACACCAACATTTTATCAGCGACCAAGCCATTTTATAAAAAGCACTTACATTTTTAACAATTAAACAAATCTCCTTGTCAATTCTGGGCTATAAAACACAAACTAAACGTTTTTTTAACTATATTTGACGGTAATTTATAACAATTTTTAAAGGCCGGACACCGCTGCGGCTGTGTCGCCTTTAAAGCGATTATTTACAGACTTTTACACGGTATAGCCGACGAAATTTTCGCGGTGATCCCACAAAAAAAGCTGCTTGATGAAACCTTTTTTAGCACTCATATTATTGGTATTTGTCTTTAAACCCGTACTTCCAATTGCAGGGTTTGTCGTCAATTACGACTACATCAAAAACGAGTTATGCGAAAACAAAGACCGTCCCGAGCTGCACTGTAACGGTCGCTGTTACCTCAAAAAGGAATTGGCGAAAAGCCTCGGAGAAACCGACTTGCTCTCGGTCGTATCCAACAGCACCGCCTTTCCCTTTCAACTGCTTTACTTTCCAGCGACTACCGATTTCGCGCTGGCACTGCCATCGCTTTTCCCCATAGACAAAAAACCGAATACCCCACCTCAATCCCGCTATCACTTCGATGGGATTTTTTCCATTTTCAGGCCTCCGGCATCGCCAGTATTAAAATAACGTCTTTTTTATACTGCTCTAACTAGAGGAGCACTTTGTTATACCTAATACAATCTGAAAATGAAAAATATAAAATCCATATCCCTATTTTTAATCAGCCTGTTTTTACTGACTTCCTGCAGCGCTGATGATTCGAATTCCACACCTCCCGAGCTCAATCCACTAGAGGGCTGGCAACTGATTAAAGACTTTTCTACCCCTGCCTATACCGCAGCGCTATACAGTCCAAAAAAGCAATTGCAAGTGGGTTCCAACCCCGTCATCATTCAGTTAAAAAGCAAGGCGACAGCACCGCTATCAGCGCCTGAGTGGAAAACGACCATGCACATGAAAAGCATGCAGCACGGGGCACCGGTATTACCCTTAAAGCCGTATGGACAACGCGGCGACCTCTTTGAAGGCCAGCTATTCTTCCAAATGGCCGGAGATGGCTCCGACAACTATTGGGAACTCGAAGTTCAATTTAAAGATCAGGCACAAACCGCCGTGCTCACGACCCCTATCGAAGTCGTTGCTTCCAAATACCGCCGCATACAATCCTTTGAAGGCCGAGATAAAAACAACTACGTCCTCGCCCTCATTGAACCCGAAACCCCAAAAATAGGCATTAACGACCTCAGTGCTGCCCTGTTTAAAATGGAATCTATGGACCGATTTACCTTGGTATCCGAAGGTCATATACAAATCGACCCGAGAATGCCGAGCATGCAAAACCACAGTTCCCCAAACAACCTTGCCCTGACCTCCTCCGCAGCCGATGCGCTCTACCGCGGAAAACTCTCCCTCACCATGAGCGGCTATTGGAAAATCAACCTGCAATGGTTTGACGCCAACGGTAACTTGATCAAAGGAGAAGCCGTAGACGACAACAACAACGCGAGCAGCTTGTTTTTTGAATTGGAATTTTAAACACCATCAACAGCGCTGTCCGACCGCGTCGCGACAGCGCTTAATCCCATAGCTATGAAACACCTAAAACAACTGTGGTATTGGAGTGTCTTGCCGCTGTGCTGCACAAACGGTTTTGCTCAAGACAGCTTAAAGGCTCAAGCGATGACGGAAATCGTGGTCATCCAACCCTCGAAACCGCAAACACTAAAACCCCTATCGTCCTTAGATGCTTATTTGGAACAATTTAAAAACCTGTCCCTGATCAAGCGAGGCGCTTATGCCTGGGAGCCGCTGATCAATTCCATGCCCACGGAGCGCAGTTCCATCACCCTCGACGGCATGCACATTTTCAATGCCTGTACAGACAAGATGGATCCGATGACCTCTTATATCGAAATCAACAACCTCGCTGCGGTGCACTTGGTATCGGGGCAGCAAGGCAGTCAGCACGGCCCTACCATTGGCGGCGGACTAAACCTCGTGAGCAAAAAGGGGCATTTCTCCGAACAAGCAGACTGGAGCGGCGGGCTGCAATCGGGTTACGACAGCAACAACCGCCAAAAAACAATCGGTGGAAACCTCCAGTACAGCGCAGCGCGTTGGTACACCACCCATTCCCTGCTCTTTAGAGAGGCGGACAACTATAGCGCCGGAGGCAATCGAGAGGTGCTCTACTCTTCCTACCGCAAGCTCAACGCCTCCTCGACAGTTGGCTATGCCATTCGCCCACAACAGCGCATCGAAGCCGCCGTTATTTACGACAAGGCGACCGATGTCGGTTATCCAGCCTTGCCCATGGATGTATCGCTGGCAGAAGCCGTCATCGCTTCGGTCAAATTCGAAAACCACTTTGAGCAAGGTCCGTTCGAGCACTGGGAGACCAAGTTGTATTACAACAGCATCACCCATCGAATGGACGACAGCCAGCGCCCCGACGTACCCATACGGATGGACATGCCCGGGTGGAGCTCCACTTACGGCTTGTATTCCAAATTGACGGGCAGCAGCGACAAGCATCGGTGGACCGCTCAATGGAATGCGTACCAAAACACTTCGCTTGCCGAAATGACCATGTATCCTCAAAACCCCAGCGAAGTGCCGATGTTTATGTATACCTGGCCCGATGTGCGCACGAATTACAACGGCTTATACTTACAAGATCAGTATGCGATTAACACCCGGCATCGCCTGCTAATTTCCGCGAGTATCGGTCAGCAAAGCAGTCAAATCCAAAACGATGTCGCCTTGGAAAGCCTGCGGATTTTCTATCCCGATATGGCGCAGCGCAAAAACAGGTTTTTGGGCAATGTCGCGATAAACCTCCACTACCAAAATCAAAACTGGACAACGGGTACGGGCTTGGCCTATGGCTTGAGAGCCCCTTCGGTTTCCGAAGCTTATGGATTTTATTTGTTCCACAGTGCAGACCGTTATGACTATATCGGGAATCCCGAGCTCAAAAACGAAAAATCACTGGAATTCAATGCGTATATCGGCTGGGAAAACCGCGCTTGGAAATCGAAAATATCGGCTTCCTTCTTTCACCTAAGCGACTATATCGCCGGCAAGCCCACGGCTTTTATTCCGATGACCATAGGGGCAGACGGGGTTAAAAGATATGTCGGTTTGGACTTTGCGCAAATAGCAAGCGCGCAGTGGACCTTGGCCTACCAATGGACCCCGCGGTGGCGTATGTCCGCGGCGCTGAGCTATCACTACGGAAAGGATTCGGACCAAAACAACCTGCCGTTTATCAGTCCTATAAGATATAGCGGCAGCTTGGAATACAAAGACCAGCGGTTGAATGCGGCCTTGATCCTAGAGGGGAATGCGCTAAAAACGCAATTTGCAGCGGCCTATGGCGAAGCGCAAACCGCGGCTTATGCCGTAGCGAATCTCTTGGTCGGTTATGCGTTTAACTGGAACCAACAGCGGTTACAGCTGCAAACGGGCGTAGAAAACATCTTGGACACGCATTATACCACCTTTGCCGACTGGAATCAGCTGCCGCGTCAGGGACGAAACCTTTTCGTCAACCTCAGTTACGCCTTTTAAACCGCTGATTTCCCAACAAAAAGACCGTTGATCAGAGCAATGCTCCAGTCAACGGTCTTTTTTTTTGCGGCTAACAAACGGCGGCGACCAGGCAAAAGCCCGCATCATCGGCCCCGCGACTAAGCGCCCAAACCGGTTTCCAATCGGAAGATGTCTTCCCGCAACCAGCTGGGTATCGCGATGGACTGATGCGATTCCATGTCTATGATCACTTGGGTACTCCCTCCAGTGGCATGAACCACGGCAGTTCCGTCTGCACCCTCACTGATGATGATATAGGCAATGTCAAAACTCTTGTTGCCCAGACGGGAAATCCGCAAGCCGATTTGTGGGTTTTTGGCATCCAAACGCAGTTCTTTTTGAAAATCGCATTCGATATGTGCAATGACAAACATATTCTTCATCCAGTTCCAACTCGGACTCATCGCATTCATATAATACCCTCGGCCTATCTGGAAGTACTCCATATAATACACATTGTTTACATGCCCCAGCGCATCCATATCGTTCCAACGAATTTCTAAAGGCTGGAAAAAATTAAAATTTGTCAATTGGTTTTCTGTATTCATAGCGTTCCTTTTAATAGCGTTATATCATTACTCCAATTTACTAAATATTTTTGAATAGGTCTCTGCTTTTTCCCGCATTAAATACCGCTGCGCTCTTGCTTGTTGCACTGGCGGTTTGCTGCAGTCCCATGCGTAAAATGCACAAACCCCGGCTTGCGGATACCGGCCGAGGTCTTTTGTGGTTACTGTGATTGGACCGTCCGCTGTGCACATCCTTTTTAATAGACGGTTGCGGTCCCATTGAACGGTTAGTCAAAGGTTTTATCCTCTCCGACCGCTTATATATAGGGCGCCATATCAAAATTTAAAATCGCATTATACGCTTTAAACTCCGCGTCGATTCTGGCCTTCAAATGAATTCGTTCTAAGGTAACGGGATGGGTAAATTCCAATTCCACGGCGTGTAGCATCATTCCCATTAAACCATAGGTTTCGAGCCAGAGTTTGTTTTGTTTGTTACAACCGTGTGGTCGGCTGCCCAATATCGGATGAAAAATATGGCTAAAATGCTTGCGCAATTGGTGGGTTCGCCCCGTTTCGGGTATGGCTTCGACCAAGCAATAGCGCGAGGTGGGGTGTTTGGCAAACGGCAAATCGATCTCCGACTGCTGCAAGCACCTATAATACGTCTGCGCCTCTTGCTGGTTTCCCCGATCGTTGGTCAGGGCATAATCGATAGTCATTTCCGGAGCTGCGTATCCCCGCAGTATTGCCAGGTATTTTTTAATGACTTTGCGCTGTGCAAAATCGTCGTTCAACTGTTTAAGGGTATCCTTATCCAAGGCAAACAGCAATACGCCGGTGGTTTTTCGATCCAAGCGGTGTATGGGGTACACGTGTTTGCCGATTTGATTTCTCAATTCTTGTATGGCGTATTCCTTGATGTCTCGGGCGATAAACGACTTGTGAACCAAGAGGTTTCTCGGTTTGTTAATCGCCACTAAATAATCGTCCTGGTATAAGATTTCTAACATGGTCAATGCGGTGGGGCTGTTTGGGTAAATTAAGAGGGTGCTATACCCGGGTTACAACAAATCTAAAAACCAAAAGCCGATTTTTTTCGCTTGAGCATCCGCTGTTGTTTTGGGGGCGTCGTAGGTTTTGTAGACCGCTTCGCCCACCTGAAAAGCAACGGGCTTCTCAAAGAGGGGTCCATCGTATACAAAGGTGTGAAACTCGCCATTTTCGCCACAGGGGTCTACCCCTTTTGGCAGGTCTTTTAAAAATTGCTCGTCCAGGGTTCTGCCTAAAAATTCGCGGCCCAATTGGGTTTCATTGACGCAGATGACGACGGCTTTAAAGCCCGCGCTGATCATTTCCAACAACAGCTGGTCGGTAGGTCTGTTCCACAGCGGAAATACCGCGGTGAGTCCCAATTTACTCAGTTGGCGTTCGCGAAAATCCTTTAAATCCGCCAGGAGAATATCGCCAAATACGTGGTGGTATATCCCCTGCTCTTTGTAGTGCAGGCACTGCTCCAACATCAGGGCATCATAGGTTTCGTGAGACAGCGGAAACGGCAATTCGAGCAGATCCAAGGGCAAGCTCGTTTTCAAGGCCGCCACTTGCCGCAGTAGCAGTTCCCGACGAATGCCGTGCATGGACACCCGATCGTATTCCAGTTGAACCGAGGTCGACAAGCGCAGTATGTCGTACTGCCCGGATTGCTGCAGTTGGTGGAGGGCGTAGGCCGCATCTTTTCCGGTACTCCAATGTAGTAGGGCTTTTTTCATATTGCGTGTGTATGGGCTGCGCTATTCACCTAGAGGCGAAAGGGACGACAGCCCTAAAAAACAAAAAGCGATTCTTTCGAACCGCTTTTTTATAGTTGGTAAAATTATACTTCTCTGTTGATGTCCCAAGCTTCTAAGATATCCGCAACGCGTTTAACAAAACTTCCTCCTAGAGCACCATCGACCACACGGTGATCATAGCTGTGCGATAAGAACATCTTTTGACGGATTCCGATAAAGTCCCCTTCCGGCGTTTCGATCACAGCAGGCACCTTTCTAATGGCTCCTAATGCTAAGATTCCCACTTGCGGTTGGTTTAAGATCGGCGTGCCAAACACACTGCCAAAAGTTCCCACATTGGTTACCGTATAGGTGCCGCCCTGAGTATCGTCTGGTTTTAATTTGCCCATTTTTGCGCGGTTGCCCAAATCGTTCACCGCTTTGGCCATACCCACCAAGTTTAATTGGTCGGCATTTTTGATGACCGGTACAATTAGGTTTCCGTTGGGAAGTGCTGCAGCCATTCCCAAGTTGATGTTTTTCTTTTTGATGATGTAATCGCCATCGACAGAAATATTCATACCCGGAAAATCCTTGAGTGCTTTGGCTACCGCTTCCATAAAGATCGGGGTAAAGGTCAGTTTTTCACCCTCTCTCTTTTCAAAGCTGTTTTTCACTTTATTTCTCCAATTTACGATATTGGTCACATCGACCTCGATAAAGGACTGAACGTGTGCCGAAGTCTGTACCGACTGCACCATATATCCTGCGATTAACTTGCGCATTCTATCCATTTCAATCACTTCGTCTCCACCGTTTACCGATACGGGAACTGCTTTTGCAGCTACAGCAGCAGCTTTTGGAGCTTCGGCCACTTTAACCGCTGGAGCAGCAGCCTGTGTACCTCTATTTTTAACGTATTCTAAAATATCGCTTTTCGTTACGCGCGCATCTTTACCCGTGCCTGTAATCGCTTCTAATTCCGCAAGCGAAATCCCCTCTTCCTTGGCGATATTCTTTACCAAAGGAGAGAAAAACTTTTCAGAACCCGCATAGGCAGCCGTGGTAATTTCTTGAGCTACGGCTACGGTGTTTTGAACAGCAGCAACAGGAGCGGCTTCTACAGTTGTAGCAGATACAGGAGCTGCATCGCCACCAGCTGTTTCGATAATCGCTATGGTTTGTCCAACCTGAACCACATCATCTACTTGAAACAAAATTTCCACTAAGGTTCCCGCCACTTCAGAGGGAACTTCACTATCGACTTTATCCGTTGCAATTTCTAAAACGGTCTCATCTACCTCTATGGTATCTCCTACATTTTTCAACCAATTTGTTATCGTTGCCTCTGCAACACTTTCCCCCATTTTGGGTAATTTCAATTCGAACTTTGCCATATCTTTAAACTCAAGTTGTGTTTTGCTATATAAATTACAAATTTAATAATAATTTCGAGTATTTATACCTTAATTTAAAAATCTAAGGCTTATAAAGGAATTATTTGACCGCGGTCATTCCGATTATTACTTCCAATTAAGAAGGCCGATTGTGAAGGCTTTATCTTAAATGTTATAAATCGAGAAGATTCTTCTCTCATCAAGCTTATTAGCGCTTTATTGGAAACAAAATCGCCGTCGAAGATGATTTCCGTATAAATTCCCCTCTTTTGTTTTAAGGTGCTTTTCAATTGGGCGATACTGGACAGCGCGGTGATTTCGCGATTGGTTTTATCGGCAATCCGCTGCCGCAGCTCCTCGCAGTCCGACAGCAGATAATACTGTTCCGGACTCACGCTTTTGGCTCCTGAGGTATTTTGCTTGACAAAGGCGAAATAAATCGTTCCCAGCTTCATCATCCCGTCAAACAGCAGCGACTTTTTAAAGTGCTTCCTATAGAAAAACTGCATGGCCTCTTGAAAGCGATTTCTAAAGGTTTCGTCTTTTAAGGTGCTTTCTCCTTTAAAGTGAATCACCGTGGTATCGGCGTAATAGTAATTGACCTTGTTCTTTTTCAAAATCATATACGACAGATCGATGTCGTCGGAATACATAAAGCAATCCTCGTCAAAACCGCCGACTTCGAGGTACAGCTCGCGCTTTAACCACATAAATGCCCCGACGAGTATGGCCGTGGGACCGGTTTGACTTTCGTGCAGATGCTGGGCGTAATACCGATTGAACCAAGGCGATTTTGAAAACACCTTACCCAATCCGCTGACTTTGGTAAAGGCCACCCAAGGCGTGGGTACACCTCGCTTGGATTCGGGCAAAAACTTTCCAGCCCCATCGATCAGCCGACAGCCGACGATGCCGCAATCGGGATTTTTGGCCGTAAAGGCGTAAATCTGTTTAAACGTATCCTCGCCCACTACGGTATCTGGATTTAGTATGCACAGGTATTCGCCTTGCGCGTACTCCACCCCCATATTATTCCCCTTGGGAAAACCGTAATTCTCCGTATTGGCGATATAGCGCAATTCCGGAAATTGCTCCCGCATCATGGCCGAGCTGTTATCCGTCGAATTATTGTCGACTACGATGATTTCGGCCTGCATGCCCAGCACTGCTTTTTGCACACTGCGAATGCACAACTCCAAAAAGTGAGCGACATTATAATTTAAAATGATTACGGATAACTGCATGCGCAAATATAATTTGTTTTTGTCAAAATAAAAACACCTAATACCAATAAAAAAGCCCGACTCTTTTGACAGAGTCAGGCTTTAAATTTATGGGAAGACCAAGTTGTATTAGTTCTTAGTTCTCTTGCGATCCGTTTCTTTTAAATAAATCTTTCTCAGACGAAGTGATTTTGGAGTTACCTCTACATATTCGTCTTTTTGGATGTATTCCAACGCTTCTTCCAGAGAGAATTTTATAGCGGGAACAATTCTCGCTTTATCATCTGCTCCTGAAGAACGCACGTTCGATAATTTTTTGGTTTTGGTTACGTTAACCGTCATATCGTCACCTCTAGAGTTTTCACCGATAACCTGTCCTTCATAGATGTCCTCGTTAGGATCCACGAAAAACTTACCGCGATCTTGCAATTTATCGATAGAATAAGGAATGGCTTTACCGTTTTCCATAGAGATTAACGATCCGTTGATACGACCCGATATCGTTCCTTTGAACGGTTGGTACTCCAAGAATCTGTGTGCCATAATAGCCTCACCAGCTGTAGCGGTAAGGATTTGGTTTCTAAGTCCGATAATACCACGTGATGGGATTAAGAATTTAACCACCATACGCTCACCTCTCGGTTCCATGCTCAACATTTCTCCTTTTCTCAAAGTCACAAATTCCACCGCACGTCCAGATAAATTTTCTGGAATATCGATTGTCAACTCTTCAATAGGTTCGCATTTAACCCCGTCGATATCCTTTAAGATAACCTGTGGTTGTCCGATTTGAAGTTCGTATCCTTCACGACGCATGGTTTCAATCAATACAGACAAGTGCAATACACCACGGCCAAAGACCATGAATTTATCGGCACTATCCGTAGGTTGCACGCGTAGTGCTAAGTTTTTCTCCAATTCTTTAGCCAAACGATCTTTGATGTGTCTAGAAGTAACAAATTTTCCTTCTTTACCAAAGAAAGGCGAATCGTTAATGGTAAACATCATACTCATGGTTGGCTCGTCTATGGTGATTGCCGGCAATCCTTCTGGATTTTCGTAATCGGCCACTACATCACCAATTTCAAAACCTTCTAGACCTACGATAGCACAAATATCACCTGCTTGTACAGATTCTACTTTTCTTCTACCCAAACCTTCGAACGTATGAATTTCTTTAATTTTTTGTTTTTGAATTTTTCCGTCGCGTTTGATCAACGAGATATTCATCCCCTCTTTCAACTCCCCTCTCAATAGACGACCGATAGCGATACGACCTGTAAAGCTTGAGTAATCTAAAGAAGTGATTAACATTTGCGGCGTTCCCTCTTTAACTTCAGCAGCGGGAATGTGCTCCAATACCATGTCCAACAAAGGCTCTAAAGTAGTGGTTGGTTGTTTCCAGTCGGTAGACATCCAGTTGTTTTTGGCAGAACCGTAAACAGCAGGGAAATCCATTTGCCATTCTTCAGCACCCAATTCGAACATCAAGTCGAAAACCTTTTCGTGCACTTCTTCCGGAGTACAGTTTTCCTTGTCTACTTTATTGATAACCACACAAGGTTTTAAACCTAAGTCAATAGCTTTTTGCAATACGAAACGCGTTTGAGGCATTGGGCCTTCAAAAGCATCCACGATTAAAAGTACCCCATCAGCCATATTCAATACCCGTTCTACCTCACCACCGAAATCGGCGTGACCAGGAGTATCGATAATGTTGATTTTGGTTCCTTTATAAGTTACTGAAACGTTTTTAGAAGTAATGGTAATGCCTCTTTCTCGTTCAATATCGTTATTGTCTAAGATTAAATCACCGGTGTTTTCGTTTTCGCGAAAGAGTTGGCAATAATACATAATCTTATCAACCATAGTAGTTTTACCGTGGTCAACGTGAGCAATAATAGCTATATTTCTAATAGGTGTCATATGGATGTGTTTAACTTTAATTTTTATTCTGAAACCCACCGAAGTCGATTTCTATATTTCTAACAACAAAAGCCCTCGGGTAGGAGAGCTTAAATTATATTACTTCTTCAAAGACATTGCTTATTATAATGCAGCAACGTGTTTTGTTAATTTTGATTTCAAGTTAGAAGCTTTATTGCTATGAATAATATTTTTCTTAGCTAATTTATCAATCATAGAAACCACCACGTTCAACTTTTCAGTAGCCTCGTTTTTGTCTTCTACCAAACGCAACGCTTTAATCGCATTACGAGTCGTTTTATGCTGATATCTATTTAAAACTCTTCTTTTTTCGTTGCTTCTAATTCTTTTTAAAGCTGACTTATGATTTGCCATTTTATTTTCTAAATTAATTAACCCTAATTATCTTTTTTATTGTAGTCCGTAGGGGAATCGAACCCCTGTTACCAGGATGAAAACCTGGCGTCCTAACCCCTAGACGAACGGACCTGATGCGCCTTGTGAATTCCAAAAGAACTCGTAGTCCGTAGGGGAATCGAACCCCTGTTACCAGGATGAAAACCTGGCGTCCTAACCCCTAGACGAACGGACCGCATTAAAGTAAAATTTCGTTTTGTAAACTTGTAGTCCGTAGGGGAATCGAACCCCTGTTACCAGGATGAAAACCTGGCGTCCTAACCCCTAGACGAACGGACCATTTGTTTCTCTAATGCGGATGCAAAACTACAACATTTTTTTAATCCTGCAAGAGAAAAACAATTTATTTTATTTTTTTTTAGTACGACTTCGCAAACAGCACCCGTCCCTTTGAGGGCTGGCCTGTCAGTATACACACCCCATCTTCCAAAACCCGATCCAAGGGCACACAACGGATGGTCGCCTTGGTCAAATCCTTGATCTTTTCTTCGGTCTCTACAGTTCCATCCCAGTGAGCGGAAACAAAGCCTGTTTTGGTGTCTAAAATCGCTTTAAACTCCTCAAACGAATTCGCCTCGGTAATATGGGCATCGCGATACGCCAAGGCCTTTTGAAAGAGGCTGTTTTGAATCTCTTCCAACAGTTCCTCCACATAAGTCACCACCTGATCTTTGGCAACCACTTCCTTGGTCAAGGTATCCCTACGCGCAATTTCGAAAGTTCCGTTTTCCAAATCCTTTGGTCCCACGGCAATGCGTATTGGCACGCCTTTTAATTCGTATTCGTTAAACTTCCACCCCGGCTTAAAAGTCGTGCGGTCGTCATATTTAAATGAAATATTTAATTTCTTGAATTGATCGGTCACGATTTTCACCGCTGCCTTGATCTGTTCCAATTGCTCGTCGGTTTTGTGAATCGGAATGATCACCACCTGTATCGGCGCCAAATTTGGCGGCAACACCAAGCCGTTATCGTCGGAATGCGTCATGACCAAAGCGCCCATCAAACGCGTAGAAACCCCCCATGAGGTGGCCCAAACGTATTCTTGCTTGCCCTCTTGACTGGTGAATTTCACATCGAATGCCTTGGCAAAATTCTGACCCAAGAAGTGCGATGTTCCCGCTTGCAAAGCCTTTCCATCTTGCATCAAAGCCTCGATACAATAGGTTTCAATCGCTCCGGCAAAACGTTCGTTTTCCGATTTCACGCCGCGAACCACTGGCATAGCCATAAAATTCTCTGCAAAATCGGCATAGATATCCAACATCAATTCCGCTTCTTGTACCGCTTCTGCCTGAGTGGCATGAGCCGTATGTCCTTCTTGCCATAAAAACTCAGAGGTTCTCAAAAACAATCGGGTTCGCATCTCCCAACGCACCACATTGGCCCATTGATTGATCAATATCGGCAAATCTCTATACGATTCGATCCACTTTCTATAGGTGTCCCAAATAATGGTTTCCGAAGTCGGACGAACAATCAGTTCTTCTTCCAATTTGGCGTCGGGATCCACTTCAATCGTTTTTCCGTCCGCAGCCGTTCTCAAGCGATAGTGGGTAACCACCGCACATTCCTTTGCAAAACCATCGACATGACTAGCCTCCTTACTAAAATAAGATTTGGGAATAAACAGCGGGAAATACGCATTTTGGTGCCCCGTCTCCTTAAACTTTTTATCTAACTCCGCTTGCATTTTTTCCCAAATCGCATAGCCGTATGGCTTGATTACCATACAACCTCTAACGCCTGAATTCTCTGCTAAATCTGCTTTGACCACCAGTTCATTATACCATTTGGAATAATCTTCTGCTCTCTTAGTGATGTTCTTACTCATTTTTAATATATTGGCACAAATATTGTTTAACTTTAATTAACTATATTAATCAGACAAAACTAACTAATTTTGTATTGCCAACCATAAAAAAACTACACGATATGAAAACTACACCATTAATACCACGAAATTTATCCTTTTACGGGTTTATTGGATTACTCAGTAGCCTCTTGGTTTCGTGCGGATCTTATCAGAACAAGTCTTACTATGAGACAGACGGTATTTACAGTGCCAACAAAGCACCGCAAACCAACTATTCGCCTACTGCATCCTCAAACTCACAAGAGGGCGGTTATTACACCAATTACCTGAAAAACATCGACAACGAGCTGAGCTCCTTTACCAATATAGACGAATACAGTTCCAACGACTCGCTGAGCTACACCACTAATGCGGTGGGATACGGCGGTTGGGGCGACGAAACTCAAGCCGTAACGGTAAACGTTTACAACGACCCTTACTACGGCGGATACTACAACTCCCACTACCCGTATTGGGGATCGGGATGGAGTATTGGATTTGGCTTTAACTGGGGCTGGGGCGGCGCATATTACAGCCCGTGGAACTCTTGGTATGGCGGATACGGATGGGGAGGATATCCTTATTACGGTTCGTACTACAGACCGTATTACCACAATTACCGCTATAGAAATGCCGCTTACAACAACGGATACCGTACCAGCAGCCGCAACAACACGATTTACAACGGAAGGGACAACTACCAAAGAGGTCGTTCGTTACAAAGCAATTCGAGCAGAGCCCATTTAAACAGCTCTAGCAGAACCAACTACAACAGCAGTAGAAGCATACAATCGAGCTCGAGAAATCAGTTCAACAACACTTTTATCAGAAACATCTCGACTAGAGATTACAACAACACCAACAGCACCAACCGAGCGAACTCGTCCAGAAGTACGAATACCTCTACGCGCAACAGCAACAGTTCGTCGAGAAGCAGCTACAATTCGAATACGTCTTCACGTCCGAGCTCTAACTACTCGGCTCCGTCGAGAAGCAGTTCAAGTGGAAGCAGCAGTCGTTCAAGCGGAAGCAGCAGTCGTTCAGGTGGAAGCAGCAGAAGATAAAAACAGTCATTAACTCCGTTTAATACAGACTCGTGAAATCGCCGACTCTCGGTAGCTGCCACGGCAGACATCCAATAGGGAAACGCCATTTCCGGTTGACAAACCTTATAATTGCCTTATGAAAAAATATCTAAGTTTAGTTTCGGCACTGTGCTTCGTATCGGTAGTACAAGCACAGCAAAACACGGCTGCAGACGGCCTTCGCTATACGCAAAAAGACCTCAACGGTACCGCCCGCTTTAAAGCGATGAGCGGCGCCTTTGGCGCCCTTGGAGGCGATTTGTCGTCGCTACAGGTCAATCCAGCAGGTAGTGCCTTATTCCACTACAACACCGCTGCTTTTTCCCTGTATACCACCCATAAAAACAACCAATCAACCTATATGGGCAACTCGGATTCCGACCGCTACAACGGTTTGGATTTTGGACAAATGGGTGCTGCCTTTGTCTATGACAACGCCAATGCGCAGAGCGCATGGAAAAAAATTGTCTTCGGAATCAACTACGAGAGCAGTGCCAACTTCAACAACAATATTTACGCTGCCGGAATCAGCAATCACAGCATCAACAATTACTTTATGGACTTTGCCAATGCTGGCAATAACGGACAACCCATTCCCATAGAGCAACTGCAAGTTGCTCAAGGAGAATCCATCCGCAGTGTTTACCAATACCTGGGTAACCAACCCAATGGTTTTGACCAGCAACAAGCCTTTTTGGGCTTTCAATCCTATTTGTTCGATCAAGACCAAAACGGCAATTACACTTCCAATGTCGCTCCAGGAGAATACTTTCAACAAAACTACATTTCAACTTCGGGTTATAACGGCAAGTTAAGCGCTAACCTCTCGTCTCAAATCGGAGATCGCTTTTACGTGGGTACCAACCTCAACGTGCACTTTACCGATTATACCGAATTGAGCACCGTATACGAACAACGCAGCAATTACCAAGGCGAATACGTGCGCAGCATCGCTTTTCAAAACGAGTTGTACACCTACGGTAACGGTTTTTCCTTTCAGATTGGAGCCTTGGCCAAGCTAACCGAAAGCTTGCGCGTAGGGGCATCGTATGAATCGCCTACCTGGTATCGACTCAAGGACGAGTTGTCTCAGGTACTGAGAACCGATATCAACCAGGCACTCCCGACGGAAAAACCGACTTCAACGCGCTATGTAACCGATCCAAACACGGTAAACATATACCGGGAGCACAAACTGCAAACTCCATCGATCTATACCGGAAGTTTGGCGTATATCTTTGGACAAACCGGATTGATCAGTTTTGACTATACCCGTAAGGACTACAGCAAAACCAAATTTAGACCCGGCGATGCCTTTGCCTACACCAATGCCGAATTAAAAAACGAGCTTTCATCGACCAACGAATACCGCGTGGGTGCGGAATACCGCATCAAAGATGTGAGCATTCGAGGAGGATACCGCTTTGAAGAAAGTCCGTATAAAAACCAGAAGGTCATCGGAGACCTCAACAGTTTTTCTGCGGGAGTTGGCTATAACTTCGGCCCTTCCCGCTTGGATTTGGCCTATGTACACACCGCCAGACCCTATGATGTGAACTTTTTGAGCAACGGAATGCGCGATGCAGCACGCATCAAGACCATCGACAACAACATCAGCTTAACCTATAGCCTTATATTCTAGGACTTTATAATCATTTTAATTAAAAAATCCCTTAACTCAAATCGAAGTTTAAGGGATTTTTTTGTTGTATCTTTGCACACGGAAATCAATTACTATTCAATAAATACAATTACTATGAATAATTTTTTCAAATTAGTTGCTATTACCCTATCCTTATGGACATTAAGCAGCACTGCTCAAGTAACTACCAATCCGATTATTAGCGATTCTTTGTCGGTTAGGACGGCTAAAGACCTCGACCATTTCGAGGTATCGCCACTGCGTTATACCGCTCATAACAAAGGGAAGTTTTACATTTTCTGGGGAGGTAACCGCGGTAGTTTTACCAAATCAGACGTTCATTTCAGAGGAGATGGTTACGACTTCACCTTAAAAGATGTCGCCGCAGACGACAAACCCAAAGGTTGGCATATTGATTATATCAATCCCGCCAGAATGACCATTCCGCAAACCAACTTGAGAATTGGTTATTTCATCACCGACAAATACAACGTTTCCATTGGGTTAGACCACATGAAATACGTGATGAGACAAGATCAAGTAGTCGGTTTTAAAGGGCATTACCCCAATGAAGGCAGTTATGGTGAAAGACCCAATACCATCGACAACAACGAAATACTGTTGACCGAAGATTTTCTTACCTTCGAACACACCGATGGTTTAAATTACATCAATACGGAAATTAGCCGTGTCGACGACATTTCAAAATTGTTTCGAATCAACAATACCGATAAGATTCAAATCAACATTACCGAAGGTGTCGGAGGGGGAATCATCTTTCCAAAGACCAACACCAAACTGTTGAACAAAGAGCGATACGACGAATTTAACGTGGCTGGATTTGGACTATCTGCCAAAGCCGGACTCAACATCACCTTCTTAAAGTACTTCTTTATACAAGCAGAACTCAAAGGAGGCTATATCAATATGAGCAACATCCGAACTACGGATAGCCGTAGCGACAAAGCTTCTCAAGACTTTTTCTTCCTGGAGCGCGTCATTGCCTTCGGAGGAATTTTTAGAATCTAATAAACGGGTATACCATCGAAAAATCAGCCTGGGTCTTTTGCGGATTAAGGCTGATTTTTTTTTGTACTCCCCAAGCCTTTCGCTGCGAATAAGGCCCATTACCGGCATTTTGCGCAGGCAGTTCAAACGGAATTTCACAATTTAATCAAAGCAGCACTTTTCTAGCTAAAAAAATCGTATTTTTGCACACCAATTTTTAAATCCATGAGAACCAAAACTTTAAAGAAAAACAAGATTAATGTCATCACCTTAGGGTGTTCCAAAAACGTTTACGACAGTGAAGTGTTGATGGGACAGTTGAGAGCTAGTGGTAAAGAAGTGACACACGAAGCCACTCAAGACGAGGGAAACATAATCGTGATCAACACCTGTGGTTTTATCAACAATGCCAAGGCAGAGTCGGTAAACACCATATTGGAATACGTTGAAAAGAAAGAAAAAGGACTTGTGGACAAGATTTTTGTTACAGGATGTCTTTCTGAGCGTTACAAACCGGACTTAGAAGCGGAGATTCCCAACGTGGATCAATATTTTGGTACGACGGATTTGCCGTTGCTATTAAAAGCGCTAGGCGCGGATTACAAACATGAATTGTTGGGTGAACGCATGACTACTACCCCAAAGAATTACGCCTATCTCAAGATAGCCGAAGGCTGTGATCGTCCATGTAGTTTTTGTGCTATTCCCATTATGCGTGGTAAACACGTTTCCCAATCCATTGAAAAATTGGTTAAAGAAGCCGAAGGTTTGGCCAGAGATGGTGTCAAAGAATTGATTCTTATCGCACAGGATTTGACGTACTACGGTTTGGATTTATACAAAAAGCGGAATCTAGCGGAATTACTCGAAAACTTAATTAAAGTAGAGGGTATTGAGTGGATTCGTCTTCATTATGCTTTCCCTACTGGATTTCCGATGGATGTTTTAGAGCTGATGAAAAGAGAGCCTAAGATTTGTAATTACCTCGATATTCCCTTGCAACACATTTCAGACAACATATTGAAATCGATGCGTCGTGGAACAACTCAAGCCAAAACCACGCAATTGCTAAAAGACTTTAGAGTTGCGGTTCCAGGCATGACCATCCGAACTACGTTGATCGTGGGTTATCCCGGTGAAACCGAAGAGGATTTCCAAATCCTTAAGGATTGGGTTCAGGAGATGCGCTTTGAGCGTTTGGGCTGTTTTGCCTATTCCCATGAAGAAAACACCCATGCCTATAGCTTAGAAGACGATGTTCCGGCAGATGTGAAACAAGATCGCGCCAATGAAATCATGGAAATTCAATCGCAGATTTCTTGGGAATTAAATCAGGAGAAAATCGGAAAAACCTTTAAGTGCATCATCGACCGTAAAGAGGGCAATCACTTTGTGGGTCGTTCTGAATTTGACAGTCCCGATGTAGATAACGAAGTGCTGATCGATGCTACCCAACACTACGTAAAAGTAGGTGAGTTTGTAAACATCTATATCGATGAGGCTACGGAGTTTGATTTATACGGAACACCCGTTACCGAAAAACAATAGCAATAACTCATACAACATACAAAGGCCATCCCATGTTATTTTGGAGTGGCCTTTTTTTTATCTAGGGAATGGCTCTACTAGCCCAGATTATCATTCCACGAGTAAATTTTTGGCATCCACCCATTGATCACCCACATACAAACGGACTTTATACAGGCCGCTTGCCAACGCCCCCAAGTCGATATCTAGGAAACTATGCCCTGCCTCTACGGGATGGGTTACCGCATTTCCTACCGCTCCATACAGTGGCGCTATTTGGATATATGCCTGTTGAGAGGAATTGATGCAATAGTACACCTTCTAAGATTTTTTTCTTTTTTCCGTTAGAAACTTCAAAATAATACTTATCCTTGGAAACTTCAAATTCAATAAGGCCATTTTTTGATTCGTAACTAAGCTTTTCTTGCCCATAAAAAAACAACGAACACAATAACATCAGTACCATTAAAATTTTCTTTTTCATAACGCCTCTATATTTTCGACTTTAACAAAAAAATAAGCATAAATCGCTGGATAGAAAAAGCCTTGTTCTTCGCACAAAGCTAAAATTTGTCCCGAAAACCGTACTGGAATTTCAGTACCCAGCTCCAAAAGCGGAAATTTCTTGTCAATCAAATCATCATTACACACAAAGTATGTCCTAACCATTATACCATCTTTAGTAAATAAGAGTTCATATCTATGTTCTGGCGCTCTATTCGGATTATTCGAGTCCAATTCAACTTTAACTAAGACACTCTCACCGCTAGTATACCCCAGATCAGCACATCCACATCTCTGTTCAACTTGAATATTTGATTCCTCAATTGTTGCTGTATTATCATCACTACCGCATGCAACTCCCACCAGGAATAGTCCTGCGAATACTATCATTTTTTTCATCTTCTATTCTTTTGCATTTGTCATTTATTCGCTTTAAACTTTTGGTTTAAAAATTCATGGTCCTTCAATCGCGTACAAAAATCAATTCAATACCATCTGCCGGCACATTCCAGTGAACGACTAAAGTATCTGCAATTACGCGATACTGAAAGCGTTCATTGTTCAAAAAAATGGTATCGCCTAGAAGTCTATAAGTATAATTTCCGGACGTATTTAGCGGAATTAAAGTGTGGTAGTCCGATACACGACGCAACTCCTCGTTCACTTGGGTAGTTATCGAATTATGGTCGTTAAAAACCCATCTGATATCGCCCACTTCGTAATAGTGATAAGGACCTAAACCCGGCGAAAACTCCCGCAGATTCCAAATTTCCTTATATTTTAAGTCCTTCAAATGCGCTTCAACCGTTTCAAATACAACGGTTTTTGCGAGTTTTGGGATCTTCACTATATGAAAAGGCCTTTTTAACTGTAAAGCCTGATTGCCCTTTATCAAACCGTCGACACGGACTACCACATTTTGCTCGTATTCCATGATATCGACAATATCGATGCTGCGCCCTCCAGGGGCTTTTTTTTCATCTACAACCAGCACTACGTCAAACGCAGAAAAATCAATATTAAGGAATAGGGGGTTAACGATACTTGAGGAAATACTGCCGTTTTGAATCAAACCATTCCACGTACTTTCGTCACTAATTACCTTAAAATCTCGACCTCCCATTGATCCTAAGTGGTCACCCTGCGCAATCGTTATCATTTCCACTGTTCTTGGTACAGCGGGTTTTTCTATCGGTTTGCTGTCGTCACTACTGCTGTCGTCACTATTACAGCCCGCTCCCAATAAGAATAGACAAGCCATGATTATCATTTTTTTCATTTTATATCATTTTAAATTTGTTCCTATACAATCACTTTACCCATAGGGCAGTTGTTATAGCAAACCTCTTGCTGTTGCTACTATGGGAGTTTTTTAATAAAATTTAAAAGGAATAGGCCTGATGATTTGCGGCAGTTATACGGCCTTCATTTCCTCGAAATCCGAATTTGCAAAACACAAAAATGCCGGGAGTTTTTTTGCAAGTATGCCTCGATTACAAGGCGTTTATACGACAAAAATTCAACGGTGCGCAGCGGTGTACGCGAAGGTAATTTTGATATCGAAAAGTTGAAGATTTGTCTCGATACAATTGCGGAAGTCCCATAAAAGACCTCCTAAGGGCAATGCGCAGCACATACCCTATAAGCTACTTCCATCAAAGCAGCCGTTTAAAATTCGGGGATTTTTGATTTATACCTCATGTGATTTCGTTTTTAAAATACTATTCCTACTCGCTAAAATCTCGTTCTCCAACACGTATTACAAAAAGCACACAAAGAACTATCATCCAGCTCATTACCCTATAAAAGTCAAAAAAAAATATTTATTATAAAAGCAAAATAGTTTTTTTAACAAAAAAAAGAGGCTATCCAATAAATCGGATAGCCTCTTTTCAGTTCGCGTATACCGTTAAAAACTGTATCGCAATCCGACCTGTATTTGGTATGGATTTCCCGTTGGCACAGGAGTTCCCTTGGTATTGACCCGGTAATTAAACGCTTGTTTATTCGCGTCAAAAGCGGGTTGAGCGGGTTGTCCATTAGCCGCTGGAATCCCCAAGGCATATAGGGCCTGATTTCCCATGGTTTCATTGGTACCCCATTCTTTATTCAGCAAGTTGGCAAAATTAAAGATGTCTGCAGAAATCTCGAAATTATGCTTGCCATACAACTTGACTTTTTTGCTGATGCGCAAATCGATAATGCTGTAAAACTTATTGATACCGCCGTTGCGATCGGCCATTTTCCCACTGTACTTATCGATGTAGTCTTTCATGCTTTGACTCACTTCAGGATTGTCCATAATCGCTTGTAAACCATCGCGGATATGTTGAGGAACCGCGGGGTCGTTACGGTCAAAAATATAAGCCAAATCGTTGCTTCCCGAAACGAAATCCCCATTGGTATTCCCTCCCGAAAGCAGGCTATAACGCGTACCGGCAATTCCAGAAAAGCGGAAACCGACTTGTACGCCATAAAAGGTGGGCAAGGTACCATAGACCACGACCTTATGTCTAAAGTGGTTGTCGGAATACGTCATGCTCGATAAATCTCTTGGGTCGTCTTTGACCGTTTGCACCAAGGTAGCGGTATTCGCTACGTTTCCATTATAAGAAGTATTGTCTTTGGTGCTGTTCCACGTATAACTTGCCGAGATTTCACCGTCTTTATAATAATTGTAATTGGCATCGACTACAAAGGCAAATTGGTCGATTTTTCCATCGCTGGTCAATTCCAATACACGCCCCAATTTATCGCTGATACGCCCTTTTTGCCAATCGGCCGCACCATTTGCTGGCATGCTGTTCAACGGTACAAAGACCCCTCTATTGTCTTCGTTTTTTAACGTAAAAAAGGGATCACTCACCATATTGCGGTCTAAATACGTATAGTTGTTTCGAGTCAAGGTAGCATATCCGGCAATTCCAACGCGAAACTGACTGTTGAAAAAGTGTGTATAAGACAAATTCGCCTTGTAAACGATCGGTACTTTAGCATCCTTTCCCGTCATGTTGATCGTTACCAATTGGTTTTTCTCCAAGCTCGGCGCGGAAACCGCACCAGAGCGGTAGCCCTGAAAATCGGGGGTCGGTACATCCGCTCCCCTAACGTCTACTGTAGCCAAGTGATTCCCGTCAAAAGTCAAATTATTAATCAAGGTGTAGTTGTTGATATCCGATCCAAAAATTCCCGCTCCCATTCGAATAAAATCCGTTTTGTTTTCGTTGATATCCCAATTGAATTGCAAACGCGGCTGTACGATAAACGACTTGAATTTATTGTCGGTACGCAACCCCAATTCATCGTCGACCAATTGGTTGTATTCGGCCGTCGGATAATGCGCATAATCCATGCGCAAACCCGCTGTCATATCCATTCCCTTACCCACTTTAAACTGCATTTGTCCGTATACGCCCACATTTAAAATGTTTCCCTTTACCGTTAAATCGTCTTTTAAAGGCACCTCTCTATAATAGCGATAAGGTATGTACGACTCGAAATTCTCTAAAGCCGTTTTGGCCGTTGTCGTGTCTTCTCTAAAGTGGAATCGGCCGTTAACCTCACTTCCATAAACCGATTTTGATGCGGTGTTCATCAAATCCAAACCGAAGGTATATTTAATTTTATCGGTGTTGTAGTACAAATTGTCGACAATTTGAAAAACATTGTTGCGAAATCCCTCCTGCGCAAAGCGATGACCTCCAATTTGGATGTTGGTCGACCGATTGGCTCCATCTATATTCGAAACAATATTTTCTACTATAGCTCTTGGAATGTTGTTGGATGGTAAATCATCACCGGGACTACTCTCTTGGTAAACATACAAATGTTGTACCTTTAATTCGTTGGTCAATTTCGGACTTAAGGTCGATCGTAAAGTGGCCAAAAAGCTGTTGTCTTTATTCTTGTCATTCCCAAACGACTCGTATAAATTGATCGTGGTATTGTCTGCTAAACCCAGTGGATTGTTGTCGTAGGTAAAGTTATTGCGCACCGTCAATAAATTGTTGTCGTCTATCTGCCAATCCAACCTCAAAAAAGCGGCATCGGAATTTCGTTTTTTATCAAACGTACCGTATTGTGGTTTGTTGGAAACGCCATATTTGTTTCGAGCGATGGAGACAAACTGATCCAAAGTTCCCTTGGTAATATTAAAGCGATCTTCGTCTGCTGCCGATTGAATATCGGCGATCACTAGAGATCTCGAATCCAACTGATGGTCCCAGGCAAAGAAATAGTGTAATTTATCTTTGATAAGGGGTCCGCTTAACGACAAGCCATATTGGTAGGTGGAATAATCCGCCGTTCTTTTATTTCCGCGAATATCGTAGGGACTAGACAACCAATCGGCTCGGGCATAGGTAAAGGCCGAGGCAGAAAACTGATTGGTACCCGATTTGGTTACGGCACTGACCGTTCCGCCACCGCTTCTGCCTAAGGTCACATCGTATTGATTGGTAATGACTTTAAATTCCCGTACCGCTTCCATCGATATCGAATACGGTGCGCCACTTCTACTGGTTGTCGATCCGGCCGAAGTCGGATTTTTGGCAGACATCCCGTCGATGGTAAAGTTTGTAGAAGAACCCAACTGACCGCCGATAGACCCGCCTTTAGACAAAGGCGACAAATCGGTTAGGGTGGTAAAATTTCTACCGTTTACCGGTAGGCGCTGAATCGAACGCTCTGAAATAGCCGTCGCCGCACCTAAAAATTCTCTTTTGTTCTTTAAACTCGTTCCCTCGATTACTATGGCATCTAACTCGGTTTGATTCGGGTCGATATCCACATCGACAAAAGCCGAATCGCCTTGATTTAAGGTATAACCCGATTTTTTAACCTCCTTGCCTTCCTTGTTCCTTACGGTGATGACATAGGGTCCGCCCAGAGGAAGCTCTTTAAAAAGGTATTCTCCATTGTTATTGGTTTTTGTACGGGTTGTAAATCCCGTTGACTCATTTTTAAGTACCACCTCAATTCCTTGCTGTATGGCATTTTGATCCAATACGATACCGTAGATCGATGCCTGAGTAGTCTGCGCCAACGCAGCCAAAGACCCCCATAAGCAGCATCCCAGAATCAGGAGTTGTAATTTTGTTTTCATTTTGTAGCTGTTAAAGTTTTGACAAAACTACAGTCGCTACGTTACCTCAAGATGCTTTTAAAATGATGAAACGTTTAAATAAGTGACGGCTTAATTTTTTTAATGAATCCCTAGAAACCTGGACTTTACCCCGGAAACGCCCGAATCGGGTCTTTCAAAAAAAGGCAGATTGTTAACGAAACACTAACAAGGGCATAAGCTCCAAAACACATACAGTCGCGTCCTTTGCTCTTTATAATCACTAAAATTTAAATTGTTATGCGAATAAAACTTATTTTTACTAGCCTATTGTTTTTCACTATGATTACATCGACCCTGTATGCTCAAAAAATTCTCGTAATCGGCCATCGGGGTGCCAAAGGTCACGTGGCCGAAAACACCTTAGAATCTATCGATAAAGCTATAGCCTTAAAAGTCGATATGATCGAGATTGATGTCTATAAAGTAAAAAGTGGCGAGCTGGTGGTTTTTCACGACGAAACCCTCGATCGCGTTACCGACGGCACGGGCAAAATTGAAACCTACACCTATGAGGAACTAAAGAAATTGAAGGTCGAGGGCAAATACAAAATCCCTACGCTCTCTGAAGTCATCGAGCGAATCGACCGCAAGGTGGTACTCAACATCGAGCTCAAAGGATTAGACACCGCTACAGAGGCGCATAAAATCATCGCCGACTTTAAGAAAAAGGGATGGACCAATGCGCATTTTATCATTTCGAGTTTTCGTTGGAACGAGTTGGAGATTTTTTCACAACAAGCCAATCCTGCCGCCATTGCAGTACTCACTGCCGAAGACCCTACCAAGGCAATCGAATTTGGCAAAAAAATTAAAGCGACAGCCATCAATCCGTATTACAAATTTATGTGGACCGACACCGTTACCGCTATTCACGCTGCCGGTTTTAAAATATATCCTTGGACGATTAATGAAATATCGGACATCGACCGTTTGATCGAATTAAAAGTAGACGGAATAATCACCGATTATCCCGACCGCGTTGTCCTTAAAAAATAAAAAATCCACTCCTGGATTTTGGCCCGAAAAAGACTCTTTTTTTCGGGCTTTTTTTATGCTCCGATCACTGCCCTTTAAATGCGCAGCACTTCCTCTTTTTATGCGCATGCGCCTCGATTTTCGAGGGAAGCAGCCTCTTTATTTTGCGCGTTGATAAAAAAACGGTTGATAAAAACGCAAAATGCCATTTTTATCGGTAATTTTATAAGTATCAATCGACACGAAGTCCGTTATACAGAACCAATACATTTCACGATGCGCGCATTAGTAATTTCTGGAGGCGGTAGCAAGGGAGCCTTTGCCGGTGGATTGGCAGAGTATCTGATACAGCAACAACAACGGGATTACCAAATTTTGATCGGCAGTTCTACCGGCAGTTTATTAGTGCCTTTGCTTGCTATAGGGGAAACCGAAAAACTCAAATCGATTTTTACTGCGGTGGAGCAGTCGGACATCTTTAATAGCTGTCCCTTTATCATCCGGGAAAAAAATGGGGAGTTGAGCACTCGAATCAACCACCTGGGTGTTTTGATGGCCATGCTCAAGGGCAAGAAAACCTTTGGCGAAAGCAAAAACCTGCGAAACCTGATTTCCCGTACCCTAACCCCATCCGATTACGACCGCATTCAAGCGACCGACAAGGAGGTGATCGTGACGGTTTCCAACTTGACGACTATGGCGGTTGAATACAAGAACTCCCGCGATTGTGCCTACGACGACTTTTGCGATTGGGTTTGGGCCTCTACCTCCTTGGTGCCCTTTATGAGTTTGGTGCACAAAGATCACTGCGACTATGCCGACGGCGGTATGGGCGACTTGGTACCGATTTATCAGGCCATACTCAGAGGGGCCACCGAAATCGACATCATCGTTTTAAAAAGCCATACCCCAACCAAAGCACCGATTAAAAACGCCTTTGTACTAACGACGAGAGTCTTTGAGTTTATGCTCAATCAAATTGCTGCCGACGACCTCACACTCGGCAAGATCGAAGGCCTGAACCACCGCATTGCCCTAAATTTTTACCAACCGCCGGAATTGCTCACCACCAACTCGCTGCTGTTTAAACCCGAGAAGATGAAAGCTTGGTGGGAACTGGGCTATCAAGTGGGACGACGGCAAAATCCGAGCTGTCAAATCATAACGGTTCCGTGAGGTCCATCAGGTCCATCGCGTTTATTCCACCGCTATACAGCTGTAGTAAGTCCACAAAACCCAAAAGAATTGCAAGGGGATTCGGAACCACAAATACCGCAGTCCCTTACCCACGGCATGGGGTTTTTGAAAGTCAATACCTTCGCGCGCCGCTTTGATGTTTGCCGGCAGCAGTACAACCAAAAACGCGATAAGTACCCAAGCGGATAATTGTCGGATTCCAGGAATAGAAATGCCTACGGCCAGGGCAACTTCCAATATGCCGGTTGCGAACACCAGCGCCCTTTTACAAGGAAAGCCGTTGGGAATCATCAGCGTCATGCCTTGGGTAAAGACAAAGTGGCCCATTGCGGTAAACACCAACATCGCACTCATGCCCACACGTGCTGCCCACGCGATATCTATGGATGGATTTACAAGGGCAGTACTGCCCCAAACAAGGCCAAAAACGATTAAGAGTACAGCAAGTGGTTTCATTTTTTTAGTAAAAATAAAACAACTGTCCCTTTTAAAAAATGAACCTGGGTTAAGAAATGCGTCGTCGAATCCTACTCAATGCCTGTGGGCTTATCCCGATATACGAGGCCAAGTACTTTAGGGGAATCCTTTGAATCCATTGGGGTTTTTCGACAAACAGCCGTTCGTAGCGCTGGGCTGCCGTATCGACCAAAAGACTGCGTTCGCGTTTACTCTTGTTTAGGAAAAGGCCTTCGGCTATGCGTCTCCCCAAGGTATTGCCCACGGTGGTTTCTCGGTATATTTGCTGCAGGTCGGCAAAGTTCAATCGCCACAACACCACCTCAGTCAAGGTTTCGACCTGATAGTCGCTGGGACTTTGCCATACAAAAGAATCGTAGGCACAGAGAAATTCTCCTTCAGTTACAAAACCGAAGGTCTGTCCTGCCCCCTGGTCGGGAATCACCAGGCGAACCAATCCGCTTTCCACAAAAGACAAATAGCCTTCTACCTGACCGCATTCGAGCAACAGCGCTTTTTTAGCCAAGCGCACTTCGACTAATTTTTGTGCAAAAAACAGCCAATCCGCATCGGGTATCGGATGCCATTTTTCCAAGTTTTCGCGTATTTGTCTTAAGCGTTCCATCAGTTGGTTTTTCTCCTTAACGTCCGAGTTGCGGTTTTCTAACGGTACTGCTTATAGCGCCACCAAATTCGCCAGGGTTTGCTTGCGCAGTATTTTGCCCGTAACGGTTTCTTCTATTTTTGCGGTAAACAATATTTCCTTGGGCGTTTCAAATTTGGAAAGGGCTTTAAAAGCATCGGGATGCAACTGATACGGTTCGCTTTCAATCACGAGTATCAATTTTTCGCCCCATTTCTCGTCTTTCTGACCGATTACAAAAAAGCGCGAGGGAATATGCGGGACTAACTTGGCTTCAATTTGCTCGGGGAAGAGCTTAACACCGCCGCTGTTGATCACGTTGTCTATACGTCCCAACCACTGAAATTGGTGGTCGTTGACCATGTTTACCAAATCGTTAGTCACCAAAATATCATCGCTCACCTTAGGCGCATTGATCACCAAACAGCCGCGTTCATCGGCATAGATATGTACGTGAGGCAATACGGTAAAAGCGCTTTCGCCGATTTTCTTGGCCGCGATATGGCTCACGGTTTCCGTCATACCATAGGTTTCGAAAACAGCGGTATCCAAGTTTTCCAACTGTGCTGCCAGCGCACTGTTGACCTGTGCTCCACCGATGATGACCGTTTTTACCCGAGCGAGTTCCGCTATAGAATTCTCTACCTGTAGCGGCACCATGGCGACAAAATCATAGGGCTGGGTATTGCCCAATAAGGGCGTTGAGCTCGGCGGAACCACGTCGAGTTCCAAGCCTAGACTTAGGGCGCGAATCACCATCATCTTACCGCCGATATATCGGGTCGATAAACACAGCAGTGCGCGGTCGCCCGCAGCCAGCTTAAAAAAATCTGCCGTCGCTCGTGCGGAATGCAGCATGGCCTTCTTTTTTATTAGAATGCCCTTGGCCTCACCCGTAGTACCGGAAGTAGTCAGTTCTATCGTCTTGTTGTGATCGAACCATTGCAGGAACAGCTTTCCCAAATCTTGTTGGTAAGGCTCGCCGTCTTGAATCAAGTCAAACGCCAGATGACTCAATTGATCTTGGGTCATTTTTTTTCCGTTTAATCGGAAACTCGGGTGAATTTCATAACTTCTCATAGTGCGATATTTTAAGCGCAGTGTAAAGGTATGCCTCGTTTCTTAAAAGTGTTTGTCCGTCACCCCTTAGATACAAGATCCCTTTGCAACTGCTGTTTATACGAATTAAACAACTCTTCCCATCAATCTGTTCCGCCAATCCTTCCAGCGGTATACCTTTGCAAACAACAGCAACAATACCGGTAACACCAGTCCAACCTGCCAGAGTATGGCTCCCAGAGACAAGGAATCTTCGGGAGGCGTCAATTCGATAAAAAGCGAATTGGTCTGAAAAGCCGTCCAATTGGAGGTGACTAATAAAGCGCCGATTAAATTATTGGCTGCGTGAAAACCCAAGGCCAATTCCAGTCCGTCATCCATCAGGGTCAAAATCCCCAAAAAGAAACCGGTACCGATATAATAAATCAAAATATAATACCCAATCTTACCCACTTCGGGGTTTGAAATGTGCATCAATCCAAAAATTAACGAGGTAACGACTAGGGCCAAAAAGCGGCTTCTCGTCGCCAAACCTATGCCCTGCATCAGATGTCCCCTCATGAATAACTCCTCAAAACTGGTCTGTAAAGGAATCAAAACTAATGCCATAATTAAAAAGGGAAAGAAAGCCGACCAATTAAAATTCCACTGAAAATGCTGCGGTTCGGTGTAATAATTGTACAAAAACACGACTAAGGTCCAAGCTGTCCAAACGGAAAAAGCAAAAAATATCCTGCGCCAATCCACTCGTTTACGCGAGGTTACCAAGCTGCGCAGCGACTGCTTTTGCATGACCCGCACCCACAAAATCAGTATAAAGAAAAAAGCCGATAGCGGCAAAATCGTCTGTAAAAAATTGATATTCTTACCGAATAATTCAATGTTTTTCGCAATGATCACATTGGTATCGGTTTGGGATATCTGTAGAAACATCCAATTCAGAAACAACATCCCAATAAAAAAAACAGAAAACGGCAGATATAACCACAGTTTCTTTGAAGTTGGTGTTCCCAAAAGTTGTTCAATATATTTCATTATCACTAATTTTTGTACTAAGTTACTTTTATTTAAAAATATAATCTATAAATTGCCTTAAAAAATGATTACAATTTATCACAATACACGATGTAGCAAATCTAGAGAAGGTCTTGCTTTTTTAGAGGACAAAGCCATTCCCTTTACCGTGGTCAATTACTTGGAGCAACCGCCCTCCGCTTCGGAAATTCAGTCGCTGTTGCAAAAGCTTCGCATCCCGGCTATAGAACTGGTTCGCACCAAGGAATCGCTGTGGAAAGAATCGTTCCGCGACCTCAATTTATCCGACGAAGAGATCATTGCTGCCCTCGCGCAAAACCCCAAGCTCATCGAGCGACCGATTATCGTCAACGGCGATCGGGCCGTAATCGGTCGCCCCACCGAAAAAATAGCGGAAATCCTGTAGCTTTTTAGTAAAATATTAACACTTATAGATTAAACCTCGGCCCCCCATTACAGTCTAACCCTTAAATAAACTACTGACTGTAATGAAAAAATTAATGACCCTATGGATGGTGCTAGTCCTGTTTACTTCGGTAAGCGGTCTAGCGCAATCCCCCTCTAAAAACCTGGTTCTTTCGGGTACTGTTATAGAGGCAGCGACCAATCAGCCCCTGGAATACGCCAGTGTATACGCCCAAAACAAAGCCAATGCCCAAATCGTTTCTGGCGGTATGACCGATGCGAAAGGAAAATTTGAATTCGAAGTTCCCGAAGGAGAGTACTATGTAAAAATAGACTTTTTGGGTTTTAAAACCGTAGAGATCAACTCGGTATCGGTGGTAAAAAACACCTCTATAGGGGAACAGAAAATATTTGCCGATTCACAAACCTTGGCCGAGGTCAACATCATAGCCGAGCGCTCCACCGTGGAGATCAAGCTCGACAAAAAGGTGTATAACGTGGGTCAGGATATGATTGTCAAAGGCGGTACAGCCAGCGATGTACTGGACAACGTTCCCTCTGTTAGCGTGGATGTCGACGGTACGGTGAGCTTGAGGGGCAACGAAAATGTCAAGGTTTTAATAGATGGCAAACCGACGGGATTGGCCAGCAATATAGCTGAAGCCATGAAAATACTATCGGCCGAATCCATTGAAAAAGTAGAGGTCATAACCAATCCATCTGCGCGCTACGAAGCCGAAGGAGGCGCGGGAATCATCAATATCGTATTGCGAAAGGGCAAGTCTCAGGGCATTAACGGCAGTCTGACCGGAACCGTGGGAGACCCGATGAACTACGGTTTAAACGGAACGATTAATTTTAGAAGCGACCAATTCAATATGTATACCGTTGCCGGGTACAACCACTCCAAGAGCAACGGAAGTATGATCAATAATTCGGAGTACTTGAATCCGCTAACCGGACTGCCCACTCAATATATAGACGAGTCCAAACCCAGCAGTAGAGAGCGCGAAGGCTATAACATCAATTTTGGCCTAGAATGGTTTTTGACCAAGTCCTTCACTTGGACCAATGCCGTGACCCTCAATAAAAACCAAATTTACAGTCCCAATACCGTATACTATAATTATTACGACCAAGATCGCGTGTTCGACTATGCCCGTACCCGCGACGAAGACAAAGATGGACGCAGAGAAAGCGTGGAATACACCACCACCTTTGAAAAAAACTTTGCCAAAGACGGTCATAAACTCACGGTAAGCGGAACGGTTTCTGTCGACAAAGACAACAACAACTCCCTGATTACCGACCAAATTCTATCGCAGAATACCTCCTCCATGGAGCGTACCCTCAACAATGAAACAGTCGACAGAAATTACCTACAGGCAGACTATATATTGCCCCTAGGTGAAAACGCCAAGTTTGAAGCGGGTTACCTCGGTAATTTCTCCAAACTGGAAACGGTTTTTGTCTTGGACAACTTTAACAACGCCCAATGGATCAACAACACCAACCTGACCAACACCTTGGAATACAAGGAAAAGGTACATGCGCTCTACGCTCAATTCGGCAGTAAAATCAACCGTTTTAGCTATATGCTGGGCTTGCGTTACGAAGATACCGAGGTCGATGTTAACCAACTGATTACCCAAGATTACAACAATAAAAACTACGACAACTTTTTCCCTAGTGCTTTTTTAAACTACGAGTTTTCTCCGTCGAGCAATCTGAGTTTAAGCTACAGCAAAAGGGTTAATAGACCGCGAGGATTTTTCCTCAATCCGTTTTCGAATTATTCGAGCGACATCAACTTTTTCCAGGGAAATCCCGACCTAGATCCCGCATTGACCAATGCTTTTGACTTGGGCTATATGCACCGTTGGACCGGATTTACGTTGAGTACCTCGGCCTATGTAAACATCACCGACGACGCCTTTCAATTTGTAAAGCGAATCAACGGTACCACTGCCGATGGCACGCCGATTACGGTGAGCTCGCCGATTAACCTGGCGACCGAATACCGCTACGGATTTGAATTTACCCTCAACGCCACTCCTTTTAAATGGTGGCGCTTAAACGGAAATTTTAACTTCTACCGAAAGGAAACCCAAGGCGATTATACCTTTACCGATTTTAACGGGAACCAAGAGACCCAAAATTTTGACAATACCGCCTATTCTTGGTTTACCAGAATAACATCGCGCGTGAGCTTGCCATACAAAATAGATTGGCAAATGAATGGTATGTATCGCGCTAAAGAGGAATCTGCACAGGGAGTCAACAAAGCCAACTTATCTGCCAATATGGCCTTGAGCAAAGACATATTAAAAGATAACGGCACGCTTTCCTTGAATGTCAGCGATATATTTAACTCTAGAAAAAGAGAGACCGAAACGCATCTACCGCAGTCCAACTCCTTTAGCGAAATGCAGTGGAGAGGGCGCCAAGTAAATCTGTCGTTCACCTACCGCTTTAACCAAAAGAAAACGGAGAAACCGAAATTCACCCCTAAAAGCGGAGATTCCGACGGAGCCGAAATGATTGGAGCATAATTTTAGAGACCTTTTCTTAATTGAAAGGGTCTTTTTTTTTGTTTTAATCCCTTACTGGAATGGGCAGATGAGCGGATTTGTAGATGGGCGGATTCGCGGATTCGCTGATGCGCTGATGGGCGGATTCGTGAGGTTACGGTAGCACTAAATCTTCGGAATTAAAAACAGATTAATCGCCGACTTTACCGCAATCCGATGGGAAAAAGGCGGATTCGCGGATTCGCTGATGCGCGGATTCGTAAGGTTACGGTAGCACTAAATCTTCGGAATTAAGAACAGACTAATCGCCGAATTTACCGCAATCCGATGGGAAAAAGGCGGATTCGCGGATTCGCTGATGCGCGGATTCGAGAGGTTACGGTAGCACTAAATCTTCGGAATTAAAAACAGATTAATCGCCGACATTACCGCAATCCGATGGGAAAAAGGCGGATTCGCGGATTCGCTGATGCGCGGATTCGTAAGGTTACGGTAGCACTAAATCTTCGGAATTAAGAACAGGCTAATCGCCGAATTTACCGCAATCCGATGGGAAAAAGGCGGATTCGCGGATTCGCTGATGCGCGGATTCGAGAGGTTACGGTAGCACTAAATCTGTGGAATTAAAAACAGGCTAATCGCCGACATTACCGCAATCCGATGGGAAAAAGGCGGATTCGCGGATTCGCTGATGCGCGGATTCGAGAGGTTACGGTAGCACTAAATCTGTGGAATTAAAAACAGGCTAATCGCCGACATTACCGCAATCCGATGGGAAAAAGGCGGATTCGCGGATTCGCTGATGCGCGGATTCGAGAGGTTACGGTAGCACTAAATCTGTGGAATTAAGAACAGACTAATCGCCGACATTACCGCAATCCGATGGGAAAAAGGCGGATTCGCGGATGGGCGGATTCGCGGATGGGCGGATTCGCGGATTCGTGAGGTTACGGTAGCACTAAATCTTCGGAATTAAAAACAGACTAATCGCCGAATTTACCGCAATCCGATGGGAAAAAGGCGGATTCGCGGATTCGTGAGGTTACGGTAGCATTAAATCTTCGGAATTAAGAACAGACTAATCGCCGAATTTACCGCAATCCGATGGGAAAAAGGCGGATTCGCGGATTCGCTGATGCGCGGATTCGAGAGGTTACGGTAGCACTAAATCTGTGGAATTAAAAACAGGCTAATCGCCGACATTACCGCAATCCAAAGCGATTAAACGAATAAGCAAAAAGAACCGATGCGCGGATTCGAGAGGTTACGGTAGCACTAAATCTTCGGAATTAAAAACAGACTAATCGCCGACATTACTGCAATCCGATGGAAAAAAGGCGGATTCGCGGATTCGCGGATTCGCGGATGGGCGGATTCGCGGATTCGAGAGGTTACGGTAGCACTAAATCTTCGGAATTAAAAACAGATTAATCGCCGAATTTACCGCAATCCGATGGGAAAAAGGCGGATTCGCGGATTCGCTGATGCGCGGATTCGAGAGGTTACGGTAGCACTAAATCTGTGGAATTAAAAACAGGCTAATCGCCGACATTACTGCAATCCGATGGGAAAAAGGCGGATTCGCGGATTCGCTGATGCGCGGATTCGTGAGGCTACGGAAAGTAAAAAAAGCTGATTCGCTGATACGAGAGCTTCTGCAAAGGACAAAATCTTCGGAATTAAAAACACACGAATCGCCGACATTACCGCAATCCAAAGCGAATAAACGAATCTGCAAATAGACGAATCTGCAAAAAACAAAAAAGGCCCTCCAAATTATATATGGTAGGGCCTTTTTCTTTACTTGTGCGAATCAAATTATTTAATTTGTTCTTGCTCTTCTCTTTTTTTAGCTTTCTTCTCTTTGATTAATTCGATAATTGCTCCCCCAGCCCAATACTGTACGAAGCCAATTAAGAAAATCATTAACCAGAACCCCATTGTGAGGACGGTCATAGCAACGATGAAACCTAAATACTGTTGAAATTCAAACATGTTTTCCGGAATTTTGAATACAAAGCCAAAGATATAATGAAAAAACGGGATTACCTAAGTTCTAAAAAGAAAATAAATCACTTTTAAGTTCGTCAACTATTTCCTACCTTTATATAGAATAATTCTAAAAAACAACTTTTTTAAAAAAGCGAACATGATGACCTATCGAATAGAAAAAGACACTATGGGAGAAGTGCAGGTTCCCTCAGATAAATATTGGGGCGCACAAACCGAGCGTTCCCGAAATAATTTTAAAATCGGTCCTGCCGCCTCTATGCCACACGAGATAATCGAGGGCTTTGCATATCTCAAAAAAGCTGCTGCCTATGCCAATTGGGAGTTGGGCGTGCTCTCTATAGAAAAGAGAGATGCTATTGCGGGGGTTTGCGAGGAGATTTTAAACGGCGAACTCGACGATCAGTTTCCCTTAGTCATTTGGCAAACGGGTTCGGGTACCCAAAGCAATATGAATGTCAATGAGGTGGTGGCCAATCGGGCGCAGGTCTTGGCCGGTTTTAAAATTGGCGAAGGCGAAGCGGTTTTAAAAGCCAACGACGACGTCAACAAATCGCAGTCGTCCAACGACACCTTCCCCACGGGTATGCACATCGCGGCCTACCGCTTGATCGTTGAAACCACCATACCCGGTGTAAGCCAATTGCGCGACACCCTACAAGCCAAGTCCATCGCCTTTAAGAATGTGGTTAAAATCGGTCGTACGCATTTGATGGACGCCACGCCCCTAACACTGGGACAGGAGTTTTCGGGCTATGTAGCCCAGCTCAACCACGGTCTCAAAGCCTTAAACAACACCTTGGCGCATTTGTCGGAACTGGCCTTGGGCGGAACCGCAGTGGGTACGGGTATCAATACGCCAAAGGGCTATGACGTGCTGGTGGCGCGTTACATTGCTCAATTTACCGGACTACCCTTTGTTACGGCAGCCAACAAATTTGAAGCCTTGGCCGCTCACGACGCCTTTATAGAGACCCACGGTGCCTTAAAGCAATTGGCCGTATCGCTCAACAAGATTGCCAACGATATTCGAATGATGGCTTCCGGTCCCCGATCGGGCATTGGAGAGCTGTTTATACCGGCTAATGAACCGGGTTCGTCCATAATGCCGGGCAAGGTCAATCCCACCCAATGCGAAGCGCTAACCATGGTTGCCGCACAGGTTATGGGCAATGATGTAGCCATTACCATAGGCGGTACTCAAGGGCATTATGAACTCAATGTGTTTAAACCGATGATGGCGGCCAACCTATTGCAATCGGCGCGATTGATCGGAGAGGCCTGTGTGTCCTTTGACGAACATTGCGCACAGGGCATAGAACCCAACGAACCGCGAATCCGGGAACTCGTTTCCAATTCGCTGATGCTGGTTACGGCACTCAACACCAAAATCGGTTATTACAAGGCGGCAGAAATCGCGAATACCGCCCATCAAAACGGCACTACACTAAAAGAAGAAGCCGTTCGATTGGGCTATGTTACAGCAGCCGAATTTGACGCTTGGGTAAAACCCGAAGACATGATCGGTGAAAACCTTTAACATACAGTAATACCCCAAAACCGCAGCGGCTAATCCACTGCGGTCTTGGGGTTTATTTTGCCCATACCTCTTGTATTTCGGGTGTTTTTTCAAAGACCGCCCGTACAAAAGGACAAACCGCCACCACTTCTACCCCCTGCTCACGAGCAAAGGCTACAGCGGCAAAGACCAGCGCCTTGCCCAGGCCGCGTCCGCCGTAATCCGGATCGACTAGGGTGTCGTCCAAAACCAATTGTCGGCTGTCCGACCAATAGAAACTCAGGGTTCCTATGGTCTTTTGGTCCTCGATCGCCTTAAAAGCGCCGCGATTTCCCGCTATTTCCTGTTTGATCGTCCACATCGGCTTGCGTTAGGCTAAGGTTGTGGCTATGCTATTCGACTGTTCCAATATCTTGTGAATCGGACATTTGTCGGCTATGGCCAAAATTCGCTTAGCCACCGCTTCTTCCAAGGGGTGATCAAACTCAATCACGCGATTAAAGACCTCCTTTTGCGCGGCTTCGTCCCGATCCAAACTCACGCGCACTCGAATGTCGCCCACTTCCCATCCCTTGCGGTCGATGTACATGCGGAGGGTAATACTCGTACACGAGGCCAGGGCAGCGGCCAATAGATCTTTGGGAGTCATACCCAAATTCTGTCCGCCCAATGCTACGGGTTCATCGACAATTACGGCAAATTGATCTTGGGTTACTACGGTTTTATAGGCCTGTTTTGAGGTAAGCGCTTGAACTGCATTCATGATTTAGCTATTTAATATTAAGAATAAACCCCATTTACGCTCGCAACCGCTGAGCAACACCAAAATTAGTCGCGCATTGCGAGGGGTTCCTCCCATAAAAATAGTCCTTTTATCGATTAAAAACAACACCCCCCGCATTATTGGTAGCGATTTTAAGGAGGCATAAAAAAAGACATCCACAGTTGGCGCTGCGGATGTCTCCATTTAAAGGCGCTTGAAAAAAGCGCTTGGTCTCAGTTAAAAAAGCGGGCCTTCACAAGTTGAAATAGGCGGCATAGTTATCGAGGTCCTTATCGCCCCTACCCGACAAATTGATCACGACCACATCTTCGGGTTTAAACACCATTTTGTCCAGCACTGCCAAGGCGTGTGCACTTTCCAAAGCGGGTATAATGCCCTCGGTTTTGCAGAGCTCCAAGGCCGCTTTCATGGCGGAATCGTCTTCGATGGCCAAGAAATCCACGCGATCCACCGCTTTGAGATGGGCGTATAAAGGGCCAAATCCCGGATAATCCAAGCCCGCCGAAATCGAATAGGCCTCCAATGGATTGCCGTCATCCCCTTGCATAAACAGGGTTTTACTGCCGTGTAAAACACCGGTTTTACCGATAAAGGAGGTCGCTGCCGTCTGTCCGGAATCGATTCCCTTTCCGCCGCCTTCGGCCACGATTAAGCGCACGTTTTCCTCGTCAAAAAAGTGGTAAAAGGCCCCGGTAGCATTGCTTCCTCCGCCTACACAAGCAATGACGTAATCCGGAGTGGAACGCCCTTCCGCTAGCTGCAATTGCGCCTTGATTTCCTTGGAGATCACCGACTGAAAACGAGCCACCATATCGGGATAAGGGTGGGGTCCCACTACCGATCCGATGATGTAGAAGGTATCGTCGGGGTTTTCAATCCAATGCATCAAGGCCTCGTCTACCGCCTCCTTAAGGGTTTTAGCCCCCGATTGCGCCGCGCGAACCTCGGCCCCTAACATTTTCATACGCGCCACATTCGGAGCCTGTCTTTCCATGTCTAAAGCCCCCATATAGACAATGCACTCCATTCCCATCAATGCGCAAACCGTAGCCGTGGCCACTCCGTGTTGCCCCGCTCCGGTCTCGGCGACGATCTTTTTCTTGCCCAAACGCTGCGCCAGCAGCACCTGTCCTATGGTGTTGTTGATCTTATGCGCACCGGTATGGCAGAGGTCTTCCCGTTTTAAATACACCTTGGTCTGGTATTTCTTCGAAAGCCCGCGGGCGAAATACAAGGGCGTGGGTCTGCCGACATAATCGGCCAGCAATTGATTCATCTCCCGCTGAAATTCTGGTTCCTCCAAAACAAGTCGGTACTGCTCTTGCAATTCGTCTATGTTTTTTTGAAGTACTTCCGGTACAAAAGCACCGCCAAAATTTCCGTAAAATCCGTTTTCGTCTACTTGATAATTCATCTGTTCTATAGGTTTAAAAAATTGAATACTTGAGTTTAGAGCAAAAAAAAAGGCCTGTCGTTAGACAAGCCTTTTTTGATATATGGGTAGGTTATACGATTAACTATACACATAGCAAGGACTGCTCACGACGTTTGACGTAAGTAGTTTCCACCAGCTATTAGTTAACAATACATTCATTTTATAATTCTTTCTGTGGGTACAAATATAGAAGACATTTTTAAAAAGGCCTTGCTTTTTTTATTTTTTAACATACTCGGCCGTTTTGGGTTTGGCTGCAGTCCGCTGTCGAGGCTAGACTAAAAGGGCGATTGGCCAAAGCGAAACAAGCGAAAACGAAAAAACCAGCACAAGGCTGGTTTTTCTTAAAGGTTGCTACATGGTGACCACCGGATTATCGTTGGGCACTATGTGAGAGGTATCATAACCCGCAAACTTCATCATGTACGACTTAATAGAGGTACCAAATCCGTCGCGAAAACCAATGTGTCCATTACTCTTCAAGAAATTTTTCACCGACCCTGCACCACCTAAATGGGCTGCGGCCAAAATTCCCGATTCCGTAATGTGAACACCTCCTACTTTTTTACCGTTGAACTTTTCAATTTCTCTCCTCAATTCCCATTTGTTTTTCGCCAACAAAGCATTGAATGCTTTTTCTTGTTGAATGGGATTTTTTAGAAAACCGGTAGTGTTGCGAATCCCCACAGCGCGTAGTGCACTTTTTCCAAATTGGTATTTTCCCATGTAACCATACGAATTGACCAAAGTGTATAAACCTAGAGATTCCCGAACAGCAAGAGCCTGTTTAAAACCGGTAAACGATTTACCGGTAAAAGGAATTGTAGCTTGTGTTGCCGACTCCTTATTCGCTACATCTGCCACTTCTTCTTCTGTGGCGACATGGTAGAATAACGATTCTTTAACTTCCGTTTTATGTTGTTTTAAAAGGGCTATTTCATAGCTTTTAAAACCGGAAATGACCGTAGCAATTAGCAGTACAAATCCAATAAAATAAGAACATGTTTTTATCATTAAATTTAATTTCTCAAACCCTGTCACTATTTGAAATTTCTGAGGGCAAAGTTACTTTAATTTTTATAAAAAGCCATCTAGATGCCGTTTATTTAACTTTCCGTACTGATTTTAATTCGCAATTACTTAAAAACCAAGGCTTAACGAAAACAAAAAAATAAAAAATAAATTTGCTATTCTTGATATTCTTGATTAAATTAATAGCGCTTCAACCGATTTTTGCTCTTTTTTAGCGGCAAAACACGCTTAAAAACCGCCGAATCAGCCCGGGATCTCCGCTGCGGATAAAAACGGAAAAAGCCTAAAAATGACGGGTCATTTTTAGGCTTTTTTGCCGCGGTATTTCCGATCGGCTCGCGGGAAATACAACACTTGCTTTTTCCAGCGATTACCGCTGATCGGCGCCGATTCTCATCGGCGGTGGCGCTGCGATAAAACGCGTTATTCGATGCCGTTACGAGTCAGCCAATCGGTGTATTTTTTTCGGTTGATGTTGTGTTGCGCCAAAGTGGCTGCAAATTCGTGGTATCCCATTTTTTCTACACTGGCGCAGAAATAGATGTAATCGTGTTGTTCCGGATCCAAAACCGCCTCTAAAGAGGAGATATCCGGCATGGCAATCAAGCCCGGCGGCAATCCGACGTTTTGATAGGTATTATAAGGAGAGGGAATCCCCAGATCCTTTAAATACACCCTTTTGATCACCTGATCGAAATCGTTGGTGTATTTTTTCTTGGCAAAGACCACCGTGGGATCGGCCTGCAGCAGCATCCCCAGCCTTAAACGGTTTAGATAAGCACCGGCCACCCGAGCTTTTTCGTCGTTTTTGGCGGTTTCCTTCTGTACGATAGCGGCCAAAACAGCCACTTCTACCGGAGTCATATCCAATTTCTTTGCTTTTTCCAAGCGCGCTTCATTCCAAAACTTAATGTATTCCTTGTGCATGGTATTGCGCACTTTTAACGGGCTGACATTCCAATAAAACTCGTAGGTATTCGGCATAAAAGACGCCAATACCGTTTCGTTGGTAAATCCGTTTTCCTCCATAAAAGTCGGGTCGGTAAAGGTTTCCAACAGCGACAAGCTATCGGGTTCGATCTGCGTCGCCAAACGCTGCACCAACCGCTCTATGGTTTCTTGGTTGTTAAAGGTCACCTTAACCGGAATGTTTTTGCGCAAGGCCTGCATCATATCATAGCTGTTCATCCCCTTTTTCCAGAGAAATTTACCGGAAATGATATTGGACGAATACTTGAATTGCTCTGCTATGGCCTCAAACTTATCCATATCCACCACATAAGGGGCGATAATGCGCTGCACATCGGCATAGGAAACCTTGGAGGGAATATAGATATAAGTCTCCTTATCTATTCCCTTTATATTGGTAGAGAAAGCCTTGTCATACATGGTATACGCATAGACCATAGCGCCCAACAAAGCCACTACAGCGATGACACTTACTGCTTTTTTTAAATTCATTTTTTTGTGTTTAATAATTGATATAAGGCTTCGTCTTTTCGTTGAGTTCCCACGCGGTTCCACTCTTTTTTAATCCCCACGCAAGAGAAGCCAAATTTAGTAAAAAGGCGTTCACTAGGTAAATTATCCGTGCTAATATTTGCATATAATTGATGCAATTGCAAATGGTAGAAGGCGTAGTTAATCAGCAGTTCCAAAGCTTCCGATCCCACGCCTTGCAGGCGGTTTTCCGGGTTGTTAATCACGATTCCAATACCCGCGCGTTGGTTTTTGGGATCAAAGTCAAACAGGTCGATCAAGCCCAGGGGCGCAGCACTGCTGTTTGAGCAAATCACCATTCGCAACTGTTTGGATTCGTAGATGTCCTGATGGGCATTTTCCAGGTATTGATGGATGAGAAATCGGCTGTAGGGCGTTTGGGTATTGCTGACCTCCCAGAGGTTCTCTTGGTTTTCCAATTGGTATATAAATTCCAGATCCTCGGGCTCCAGCGCGCGCAGATAGACCAAATTCCCCTTGAGCGTCATCATATCGACAGCGCTATCAGACCGTCGAACACCCTAGTGGCCGGTCCCGTTAGGAAAACATCGGTATAGGCGTTTCCGACTTTGGTAAACTTCACGCTCAGCCGACCGCCTTTGACCAAGATCGTCACTTCGGAAGCCGTGGTGTGCAAGTGGTGCGACATCGCTATGGCCACCGCAGTGGCTCCGGTGCCGCAAGACCAGGTTTCCGCTTCTACCCCCCGCTCGTAGGTGCGAATGGCAAAGGTGGTGTCGTCGATTTTTTCGACAAAATTGACATTGGTACCCCCGGGTTGGTAGCGCGGACTCTCGCGAATCTGCTTCCCTAAAGTGTATACGTCGCAATGGGCTAAATCGGAAACCAGCTGTACGTGATGGGGAGATCCGGTGTTGAGAAAGGTCGAATCGCCTTGGTCGACAACCGTGTCTACGGCAGTCATTTGCAGGCTTACTATTCCCTGCGCATCTATGGTAGCCCTGTGCAAGCCGTCGACGGCGCTAAACAGACAACGGTCGGTAATCATCCCCAATTGCTTGGCAAAAGCGACGATGCAACGCCCGCCATTTCCACACATCGAACTCGGCCGACCGTCGGAATTGTAATAGACCATACCGAAATCGGTCTCGCTATCCGCTTCGATCAAAATCAGTCCGTCTGCCCCGATGCCCAGTCGCCGGTTGCACCAGTGCGCAATCAGGTCGTGGTTGTCCTTTGGAAAGCACAGATCGCGGTTGTCGATCATGATAAAATCGTTGCCCGTGCCGTGGTATTTGTAAAAATGCCTAGTGTTGTCCATATTTCTCCAACTTAAAATCGGTACAAAAATACGAATATAAATTAGACCGCAACGCGTGTTAACAGTGCGTTAAAAGGTTTTTTTTGAGCAATTTCATTAACTATATTTACTATGCTAACAATAAAACATCGATAATATATGAACAAGTTAAGCTCTTTGTTACTCGTATCTTTGTTAAGTGGTATTATAACTCTAACGGGATATAAGTTTTTTGTAGAACACCGAGACAATCCGGTGTCTCCCATAGCCGTAGCTCCAAGCCTAGCGAGTCAAGCGGTTCATTTTAACGGCGGTTCCACCGATTTTACCGCTGCGGCGGAAAACACCGTTCACACGGTAGTCCACGTCAAAAACCTCAGTTATAAATCGGCTCCCAGCAATCCGATTATGGAATATTTTTACGGTTATCAACCCGGTCCTCCGCGCCCGCAAATCGGCATCGGTTCGGGGGTAATCATCTCGGAAGACGGCTATATCGTTACGAACAATCACGTGATTGCCGGAGCGGAAACCCTGGAAGTCACCTTAAACGACAACAGCAGTTATCCCGCACGCCTGATCGGGAACGACCAATCGATGGACATCGCCTTATTAAAGATCGACACCGATAAAAAGCTGCCGTATATCGTCTTTGGCGATTCGGACGAAATTCAATTGGGCGAATGGGTATTGGCCGTAGGCAATCCATACAACCTCAATTCGACCGTAACAGCGGGTATCATATCGGCCAAGGCGCGCAACCTATCGCAGTCGGGCATACAGTCGTTTATACAAACCGACGCCGTAGTCAATGCCGGTAACAGCGGTGGTGCCCTGGTCAATACCCGAGGCGAGCTCATCGGCATCAATACGATGATTTCGTCCAATACCGGTTCTTATGTGGGCTATTCCTTTGCCGTTCCGTCCAATGTAACGCGCAAGATCATTCAGGATCTGCTCGAGTTTGGCAATGTGCAACAAGGGGTATTGGGCATACAGGGTTTTGAATTGAGTGCAGCCGTGGCTACCGAAAAAAAGCTACCGATCAACCGCGGTTTCTACATCGAGTCCGTACAGGCGGAATCCGGAGCAGCACAGGCGGGATTGCAAGCCGGGGACATCATCACTCAGATCGACCACAAAAACATCCTGACCTTTGTGGATTTGAATTCCGTATTAAACACCAAGCGCCCCAATGACGAGGTTACCGTAACCCTAAATCGCCGCAAAAAGGAGCTAGAGCTTCCGGTGCGACTCATCAAAAAAGAGCGCGCCAGTATGGAGTTCAACGGCTTTACCTTTGCAGACCTGACCGACCAAGACCGAAAGAGGTTCCAAATACGCTATGGGATCCGCATTTTAAGCGTTACCCACGAGAGTTTTGCCCCTTATAAGGAGGAGTTGGAAGGATCGGTATTGCTGTCGATTAACGGGCAACGCATAACAAATACGCAAGCGGCTTTGGAAATGCTAAATAATTCCAAAATAAAAAAACAATTTCGTTTGGAAATTATCAATTCTAAAGGAGAATTAATTCGATTGTTGTTATAATTCCACAGTCTAGATAAAAAGAGGGTATAATTGTCACGGATTTATTTGTAAAAGAGTCGGTATAATTGATTTAAAATCGATATTTTTGCAACAATTTATTACAACACAATCTAACTATGAAAAATTCAGGTTCTTACGAAAAAGAATTGGCCTTTCAGGCAGATCGAAGAAAAGCATGTGTCGAGTTTATAAAAATTGTAAGCGACTTATGGTATGACAAATCTATCGAATTGGTTTTATTCCGCAATCAATTGATAGACCGAAATGTGAGCGACATCATCAACTTGCATGAGTACGCGGCCAAATTTGTGGAAAAACCGATCATCATCTTTGATACGGTAGAAATTGCCAAAGCCATACTGTCTTCGGATTTACCGCCATCGCGTATCGATATCGGAAAATTGACCTATGAATTTCACTTAGAAGAAAACCAACACGAAAACGCGCTTTCCTTTGTAATCAACAAATTGAAAAACGCCAAACAAACCGAAAACATCGTTCCAAAAGACGTGGTTTTATACGGATTTGGACGTATTGGACGTTTATTGGCTCGCGAATTGATGAGCAAAATCGGAAAGGGACAGCAACTGCGCTTAAGAGCCATAGTTACCCGCGATAAAAACGATGCCAATCTTTTGGAAAAAAGAGCATCGCTATTGAAATACGATTCGATTCACGGTGATTTTGAAGGTTCTGTAATTGCAGACCCTGCCAACAACGCCTTGATCATCAACGGAACCACCGTACACATGATTTCTGCCTCTAATCCCGAGGACATCGACTATACCGAATTTGACATTGATAACGCTTTGGTTATCGACAATACGGGTGCCTTCACCACCGAAGCCGATTTAAGACGCCATTTGAGCTCTAAAGGAGCCGATAAGGTTTTATTGACCGCACCAGGAAAAGGCGTCCCCAATATTGTACTGGGCGTAAACCACGAGGAATACAGCCCCGATACCATAGACATCTTTTCTGCAGCCTCTTGTACGACCAATGCCATCACCCCTATTTTAAAGGTGGTTGAGGATAATTTAGGTGTGGTAAAAGGCCATTTAGAAACGATTCACGCCTATACTAACGACCAGAACTTGGTCGATAATATGCACAAAAAATACCGTCGTGGTAGAGCTGCAGCCCTGAACATGGTAATTACAGAAACCGGTGCGGGTAGCGCTGTTGCCAAGGCTTTGCCTTCACTAGCAGGCAAATTGACTTCCAACGCGATTCGCGTTCCTGTTCCCAACGGTTCTTTGGTGGTACTCAACTTAGAAGTGACCCGAGAAACCAGCATAGACGACATCAATAAAATGATGAAAGTAGCGGCTTTGGAAGGTTCTCTAGTAGAGCAAATCAAATACTCGATGAACAACGAATTGGTGTCTTCGGATATCGTTGGAACTTCGGCTCCAGCTATTTACGACAGCAATGCGACCATCGTTTCTGCCGACGGAAAAAACATCGTGCTTTACATCTGGTACGACAACGAATACGGATACAGCCACCAAGTAATTCGCTTGGCCAAATACATTGCCAAAGTTAGACGTTATACCTACTATTAGTAGATGCTTATTATAAGCTGATAAAAAATCCGAATGCCACTGGTATTCGGATTTTTTTTTGCGGTGCCCCCGGTAAAAATCCGTTTTTCCAACTTGAAGGCTGTTCTCATTTTTTGCTGGAGTAACGACCTTTTTAAAAGCAACGGGTTCGCGCAGTGTTGGCGTTTTAACGAGAAGCCAGGAGGAATAAGCGAAGGCCCTTATCCATGCTCACGCAAGCCTTTTTTGCCTCGCTTTTGTGACTGTTCGCCGAATTGGAACAATCTATTTCAGTACCGTGATTGTGCTATTCCCCGTTAAAAGCAAAAAACAAACTTCGCTTGAACTCGGCCATACGGCATTTTTCATAGTGTAGGACCGAAAAACAGCCAAGCCCTAATGAACAGCCTAAAGGATAATAACCGAAAATAGAATCAAGGCTCTTTTTTTAGTTAAAACACCTCCAAAAATGCTGTTTACGAATCAAAACCGGCTGACCTTGGGTTTTTACCTCCTGAAACAGTAAGCTTAAAAATGATGCTGTACCACTTGTATTTGGATTACACAAAAAAGTCCCTCCATGTAAAGGGGACTTAATTATTTTTCGAACTGCGATTTACAGCGACGTCAAACGGCTGTAAGGCGACGGATGCGGTGGGTTTAAAATTTTCAGCCTTAATTTTCAGGTGTTAACAAGCGATTCAACGCCGCTCTAAAACTGTCGCTGTTCCAATCTGCGGCACTAAATTTCTTGAGAATCACGCGACCTTGTTGGTCGATCAGATAGGATGCGGGTATGGAACTCGATTCCAATAACTTTGGCGTAGTGGTCACGGGAAAGTACATCGGCAAATTGTAGTCGTGCTTTTGCTTATAAGCCCGAACCTTTTCTACGGGATCCGAGGTGACAAACAAAAACACCATACGATCTTGATAGTCGTCGTACAGCTTTTGGAAACTCGGCTTTTCCGCAATGCAGGGCGGACACCAGGTCGCCCAAAAATTAATCAATATCAATTGGCCTTGAAAATCGGAAAAGTCCACGACACGCCCGTTTTCATCTTGCAATTTCCAAGAGGAAAAGTCCACTTTTTCGGCGGCGACTTCCTTGTCCAAACTCGGAGAAAACGCCATCAGTCTATTGACCCATACCTTTACTTCGGTTCCCAATGGGGTAAACAGTATCATACCCATAATCAGTACAAAGGCTATATTGCCCCAAACTCTTTTGCGTTTTTTAACGGTTTCGTCTTTCATAGTGCCGTTGATTTAGAAAAAAAGCCGCTCTTGAGGAGCGGCTTTTTTTTAATTTAGTATATAAGGTAATGCTTATGCTTTACCAGCAGCGATTAAGTTTAATGCAGAACCCGCTTTAAACCATTCGATCTGACCCGCATTGTAGGTATGATTAGCCAAGATGATGTCTTTAGAACCATCGGCATGTACAAACTCTAAGGTCAATGGTTTTGCCGGTGCAAATTCCGTTAAATCTAAGAAGTTGATCGTGTCGCCTTCTTGGATTTTATCGTAGTCTGCTTCGTTAGCAAAAGTCAAAGCCAACATCCCTTGTTTTTTCAGGTTGGTTTCGTGTATACGAGCGAAAGATTTCACCAATACCGCTTCAACACCTAAGTGACGCGGCTCCATGGCTGCATGCTCTCTAGAAGAACCTTCCCCGTAGTTTTGATCACCTACCACTATAGTCGGTACACCAGCGGCTTTATAAGCTCTTTGAACAGCGGGAACTTCTCCGTATTCACCAGTCAATTGATTTTTCACTCTATTGGTTTCGTGTGTGAAAGCATTTTCAGCACCGATCAACATATTGTTAGAGATATTGTCCAAATGTCCTCTGAAACGCAGCCATGGTCCAGCCATAGAGATGTGATCCGTTGTACATTTTCCAAAAGCTTTGATCAACAGTTTGGCACCGCTAATGTTTTTGCCATCCCAAGGTTGGAACGGATCTAACAATTGCAAGCGTTGCGATTCTGGAGATACGGAAATCACCACAGCACTACCGTCGGCAGCTGGAGCTTGATAACCTGGATCTTCTACATCAAAACCTTTAGTAGGCAATTCGTCTCCTTTAGGAGCTTCTAGTCGCACTTCTTCGCCGTTGTCGTTTAACAAGGTATCGGTAAGTGGATTAAAGCTTAGGTCGCCCGCAATAGCCAAAGCAGCCACCATCTCTGGTGAGGTTACAAAGGCATGTGTATTGGGGTTACCATCTGCTCTTTTAGAGAAGTTACGGTTAAACGAGTGTACAATAGTGTTTTTCTCTCCTTTATCCGCACCTGCACGATCCCACTGTCCGATACACGGTCCACAAGCATTGGTAAATACCTTGGTACCCATTTTTTCGAAGGTAGCGATGATGCCGTCTCTTTCAATGGTGTAACGAATCAATTCCGAACCTGGATTAATCCCAAATTCCGCCTTAGGCGTAATTCCATGAGCAACCGCTTGTTCCACAATCGAAGCTGCTCGAGACATGTCTTCATAAGAAGAGTTGGTACAAGAACCGATCAATCCCCATTCTACTTTAAGCGGCCATCCGTTTGCAGCGGCCTCTTCTTTCATCTTAGAAACTGGCGTTCCTCTATCCGGTGTAAAAGGTCCGTTGATATACGGTTCCAATTCCGATAAATTGATCTCGATCACTTGATCGAAATACAATTCAGGATTGGCATATACTTCGGTATCTGCCGTTAAGTGTTCTGCCACTTTATCCGCAGCATCTACCACGTCTTGACGCTCGGTAGCTGCTAAGTATCTTCTCATCGAATCGTCGTAACCGAAAGTAGAAGTCGTCGCTCCGATTTCAGCTCCCATATTACAAATGGTCCCTTTACCTGTACAAGACATCGAAAGCGCTCCTTCACCGAAATATTCTACGATTGCTCCAGTTCCCCCTTTTACGGTAAGAATGTCAGCAACTCTTAAAATCACATCTTTAGGCGCAGTCCAACCGTTTAATTTTCCGGTTAACTTCACACCAATTAATTTAGGGAATTTTAATTCCCACGCCATTCCAGACATTACATCTACTGCATCGGCACCACCAACACCAATAGCCAACATTCCCAATCCACCTGCATTTACTGTATGTGAATCCGTTCCAATCATCATTCCTCCAGGGAAGGCATAATTTTCCAAAACGATTTGGTGAATAATTCCCGCTCCGGGTTTCCAGAATCCAATTCCATATTTGTTAGAAACCGAAGAAAGGAAATCAAAAACCTCAGAAGATTGCGTTTTAGCTACCGCTAAATCTGTATTAGCTTCTACTTTCGCTTGAATCAAGTGATCACAGTGAACCGTTGTCGGAACAGCTACTTTACTTTTTCCGGCATGCATAAATTGCAACAAAGCCATTTGAGCTGTCGCATCTTGACAGGCCACGCGGTCTGGTGCGAAGTCTACATAATCTTTTCCTCTTTCAAACGATTGAGACGGCGTACCATCCCATAAGTGAGTATACAAAATTTTCTCAGAAAGTGTTAGAGGACGCCCTACTAACTCCCGCGCTTTAGCAACGCGTTCTGGCATCTTTTCATACACCTTTTTGATCATTTCAATATCAAAAGCCATATTATATTTGAAGTTTAGTTAGTACTATCATTTTTGTCTCTACAAATTTAAGCAATCTTAATGAGAATTTAAAATTTTTAATGAAAGCTTGATTTCAAAGAGTTATTATTTATAAACATTCTAGTTTACTGAATTTAACTCAACAGTTTACTCCTTTTCAGCGGTTTAGTTGCTTTTTATCATTTTTTAAAACTTTAAATATCATATTGCAAAAAAATGCGGTTGTTTTATACTAAAAAACCATTTCAGCGCCGTGCTGAAATGGTTTTTTTTAGTGTTTGGACGTCGAAAAAATAAAATTATTTTTTAATCCAATTGTTTTTAAAAGTACATTTTCGGTACTCTCCTTGTATGTTTACATAGGTTTCGTCGATTTTCGTTCCGATCCACTTGGCGATTTCCTTGCCTTGTTTGTCGTTTAAAGCCATGTTTTTTACCTTGGTATAATCCTCGGCAAAATCGACTTGGTGTTCGGGTTTTCTGCTGTTTACCGTAACGATACGGTAGGCTCTATCGCCCTTTCTATCGGTTTTATAAGCCGATTTGGACACCTCGCCTACTTTTAAATTGGCCACTAAGGCATAGAGTTCTCTATCTTCCATTTTATTCAACTCAAAAAGGGGATCCTGACTCATCGGATCGCGTAAAACCCCACCGTTATTTCGGGTTTCCTTGTCGTCTGATGAGGCTGCTGCTGCGTCGCTAAACGAAATTTCGCCTTTGACAATTTTCTCGCGAATTCCCTCGATTTTGACATGTGCTTGCTCAATGGCCTCTTCGGTCGCTTTGGGGATTAAGAGTATGTGTCTCAAATCCAATTGCTGACCGCGTATTTTTTCCAGGTAAATGATGTGGTAACCGAAATCGGTTTCAAAGGGTTCGGAGATTTCTCCTTCGGCCATGGTATAGGCCATATCTTTAAACTCTTTAGCAAAAGGGTCTTTTTTACTGATCGAATAAAAACCGCCGTTGGGAACCGAAGCCTTATCATCGGAAAACAATACCGCCTTGCTAAAGAAGCTCGCGCCGTTTTCTATGATATCGCGTTTCATATCTTTTAACTGATCGATTACTTTTTGCTTTTGCTCCTTGGAGATCACCGGTTTTACCACGATTTCTGCAATTTCCACCTCGTCGCCAATCGTCGGCAATTCCGATTTGGGTATCGCATTAAAAAACTGACGCACTTCTTCGGGCGTAATTTCCACCTTCTCCACGATGTGCTGCTGCATTTTTTGGGTGAGCTTGTTGGACTTTACAATGTCGAAGAAATATTCGCGAAACTCCTCTACGTTTTTCTTGTTGTAGAAAGTCAAGACGTTTTTCATCGATCCGGCGTATTCCACCATGCTTTCAATTTGCTGATCCATAAAACTGTTGACCTCTGAATCCGCAACTTCCAAACTGTCTTGAATCGCGTGATGTGCAAATAATTTGTCTTCCAATAGTTTTCCAAAAAGCTGGCAACGGGAAAAGCCCTCCATCGGTGCCCCTTGTGCTTTTAACTCTTCTAAGGTCTTGTCGATTTCCGATTCCAAAATCACGTAATTCCCCACTACCCCAATCACGCCATCGATCTTCTTTTTCGGTGGTGTTTGTTGTGCTTGTGTAAAAGCTACACAGCCCAGAAAAAGTCCCAAAGCAAAGCTCAGCTTTTTATTTATAAATTTCATATTGGTTATTTTTGTTTGCATCATCTAATATATCTTTTTGTATTTTTTTTATTAATTCCATTTTTCTGTTGTTCATCAGGGTCTGAATCAGGGTCGGTTTGATATACTCATAAGGAGATATACTGTTTTTATCCAACACCTTATTCACCTTAACCATATAGGTGCTCTCGTCGTCCCTAATTTCATAAAACAATCCATCGGACAAATAGCTCTTGATATTCTCGGCGGTGATAAAGGGCAGTTTGCCGTAAATCTGATTGAGATTTACCCAGACCGAATCGTTAAACGCATAGGATTTCATCTGCAAAGATAAGTCTTCTAACTTTTTAAAGTCCTGTTTTTTATTAGACAAAAAATATTTCTTGATCGTCGGCAGTTTGGGATTGCCATTGAGCACGTTTACATAGCGCAACTGCACTAAGAATTCGTTGGACACCCATTTGTCTTTATGCTCGTTGTAAAACTTTTTTAGATCGGCTTCACTCACCGTGGTATCTACCGATTGCTGTACGATGCGTTCCAAATAAGCCGAGGTGAGCAAATCGGTTTTAAACTGATCGACTAGCGTCTGTATTTCGGCCTTCTTTTCGTCGGACAAATTAAATTCGGCCACATCCAAGAGCAGTTGTTGCGTGGCCCAGTGGTTAAAATAATTTTGAACGATCACCAAACTATCCTCCTTAGAGGTACCCGGTGCTACCATTTTATCCAAATCCTTGCGATACAAATACGAGTCGTTGACGCGTACCACTGCATCGGTACCTTCGCCACCCCCTTTTTTACAGGCACCGCATACCACTACTACCAACAATAAAGTCCAAAATCGCATCATTCGCTGGTCATTTCTCTTTTAATCGCTTCCAACGCCTCGCGATTGATCTTTATTTGCTTCTGTTGCTTTAAAGCCGCGACCCAATTTTTTTCGTAATCCTCCTGATACTCCTGTATCAGCTGTGCCCGTACTTCATCCAACTCCTTAATGCGCTCGGGTGTTACCGATTTTAGCACGATCAGTTGTTTGCTGTTTTCAGGATGGGTATACAGGCCGGGTTTTAACGGCAGTTTTTTCTCGATAACCTCCGGGCTATCCGCATCGTATACTCCTTCTGCAGTAGGCGTTGCCGACACCAGCTCGGGTGATTTTTTCCAGGCCTTGGCAAATCGCTTGGCCGCTTTGGCATCGTCGAAATCGTAAACCGCCAGCTCCAGTTGTGGGCGCTGTATGTAGTGTTGTTTGTTTTTTTCGTAAAAGGCGGTATACCCCAGGGTATCGGTTTGCACCTTGTTCCAGATTTCCTTTTCCATCAGATCAAAGAGCAGCAATCCCTCGCGATACTCTTTGACGGTATAGTCAAACTCGGGAAATTCCCGTTCCAAATTGGCCACGTAATAATCCTCTAGTTTGCCGTTTAAAAACTTTTCATACATCAAATCCAAGGCTTTGCTCAAGGGCTGTACCGCTCGATAGGCCGATTGGTTTTGTTGAATATACGTCAGGAAATCCATCGCGGTATACACTTGTTCGCCCTGAATGGCAATCAGCGGTTTTTGGAATTTCTCTGCCGTCTTCGGCGCTACCCAAGCATTGCTGTACACGCTATCGTCGACTAAGCCAAAGAGTTGCTTTTTCAATTTGTGGTCTTCCACCACCGTATAGCGCGCTTTGATGTTTTGCAGCAGCTGTTTGTTGATCACCCGAGAACGACTGTCTCTTTTGACATTGTTTTCCATGGATACCTTAGCTTCTTCAAAGCTCGGTATGGGCCGCATCGCCAGGAGTTTAATCAGGTGCCAACCGGTATTGGTTTCTACGGGTTGGGAAATATCACCGGGTTTTTGCAGTGCAAAAACCGCATCTTCAAAAGCTTTAGCGTTGTTAGCAGCTGTGGTAAAACGAGGCAGCACTCCGCCTTTCTGAGCGGTCTGGGTATCTTGTGAATAGCGTTTAACGAGCGCTTCAAAATCGGCTCCATTCTTTAAATCGCTGGCGATTTTGTTGATTTGGGCTTCGACTTCTTTATTTTTTTCCAGCGCATCGGCTGGGGCTTTTTGCAGCATCAAATGCGCAATGCTGCGTTCACCTCTGAAATCCCTAACGGCGTGAACCTTGATCAGGTGGTAGCCAAAAGAGGAGCGTATCGGCATGGAAACCGACCCAACAGGGGTGTTATAAGCGCCGGTTTCAAAGGGATATACCATTTTAAACACCGAAAAATAGCCCAGGGCACCGCCGTTTTCTTTGGCCGATGGGTCTTCAGAATGCTTTTTGGCCATTTCCTCAAAACTCGCACCTGCCAGTATATCCCGTCTTAGATTCAGGGCTTTATTATAGGCCTTTAAGGTATCTGCCGGATCGGCAAAGGATTTGGTCAGAAATAATATATGACTGGCATTGACTTCTTTAAGCGAGCGTTGATAAGCCTCTACCACCAGTTCTTCGGTCAGTTTTTCATCGGTCAAATAGCGCTCGGCCAATTGATTTCTATTGGTGTTTAACTCGCTGATATAGGTGGGATTCTCGTCCAACTTCAATTCGTACGCCTTGGCCACTTTGAGTTTATACAAAACATACAGGTCCAAATACTGATTGATATCCCTTTGGGAGGAATCTTTTATTAGGTCGAGGTTTTTATTGTAAATGCGTTTAAATTCTGCGGAATAATAGGGGGTATCGTCTAGCGTAAACAGCACGCTATCCTTACTTTGAGCCTGAGTACTTAGCGCTCCACAAGTGGATATCGCCCATATAACTAATGCTTTAAAATTCATATTTCATATAATGTACCGATTAAACAACCCGTGTTACAGCTCCAAATCTACGTATTTAGATATAATATTGGTAAACAAAAATAGCAATTCGAAGCAATATTCCTCAAAAGGCTCAGCTTATTAACAAAATATTATCGCCTGAGGCTATCGAATATCGGTTGTCGGGCATTTTATCGCTCTATTTCCATAAATAATAAGTATTTTTGTCGCTTTAAATTTTCGATGAAATGAATTTTATTAAGGAACTAGAACGCCGCAGAACTTTTGGAGTTATTGCCCATCCGGATGCCGGAAAAACCACCTTGACCGAGAAACTCTTGCTTTTTGGTGGGGCAATTCAAGAAGCGGGTGCTGTTAAGAACAACAAAATCAAGAAGGGAGCCACTTCAGATTTCATGGAAATAGAGCGCCAACGTGGAATTTCCGTAGCGACTTCCGTTTTGGCTTTCAATTATAAAAACAAGAAAATAAATATTTTAGATACGCCGGGTCACAAGGACTTTGCCGAGGACACTTACCGCACCCTAACGGCTGTAGACAGTGTAATCGTGGTGGTCGATGTGGCCAAAGGGGTTGAGGAGCAAACCGAGAAATTGGTCGAGGTTTGTCGCATGCGCAACATCCCGATGATCATCTTTATCAACAAATTGGACCGCGAGGGAAAAGATGCCTTTGAATTGATGGACGAGGTCGAACAAAAGCTGCAATTGCGCGTTTGCCCGATGAGCTTTCCCATCGGAATGGGGTACGACTTTAAGGGGATCTACAACATCTGGGAAAAGAACATCAACCTCTTTAGCGAGGACAGCCGTAAAAACATAGACGAGATCGTCAAGATCAGCGATTTGGGCAATTCGGCTTTGGATGAGATCGTCGGACAAAAAGCCGCCGATACGCTGCGCGAGGAATTGGAATTGGTTTCCGAAGTATATCCGAGTTTCGACCGTCAAGAATACCTCGACGGCACTTTGCAACCGGTATTTTTCGGTTCGGCTTTAAATAATTTCGGCGTACGCGAATTGTTGGATTGCTTTATCGAAATCGCACCATCGCCACGTGCCAAGGAATCGGATACGCGCTTGGTACAACCGACCGAACCCGAATTTAGCGGATTTGTCTTTAAGATCCACGCCAATATGGATCCCAAACACCGCGACCGCTTGGCTTTTATCAAAATTGTATCGGGTACTTTTGAACGCAACAAGCCGTATTTACACGTGCGAAACAATAAAAAATTAAAATTTGCCAGTCCCAATGCCTTCTTCGCCGAGAAAAAGGAGATCGTCGACATTTCTTATGCGGGAGACATCGTGGGATTACACGATACGGGAAACTTTAAAATTGGCGATACCCTGACCGAGGGAGAAATCATGCAATTTAAGGGAATACCCAACTTTTCGCCGGAGCACTTCCGCTATGTCAACAATGCCGATCCGATGAAATCCAAGCAATTGGAAAAGGGTATTGACCAGTTGATGGACGAAGGGGTAGCCCAGTTGTTTACCTTGGAAATGAACGGTCGTAAGGTAATCGGTACCGTAGGAGCCCTGCAGTACGAAGTTATACAATACCGCTTGGAGCACGAATACGGCGCCAAGTGTTCGTACGAGAACTTCCCGGCCTATAAGGCGTGTTGGGTACGTCCAGAGGACCCTAAAAACGAAGAGTTCAAAGAGTTTAAGCGCATCAAGCAGAAGTTTTTGGCCACGGACAAATCCGGACAGTTGGTCTTTTTGGCCGATTCCGACTTCTCCATACAGATGACCCAGTCCAAATTCCCAACGGTGAAATTAAAATACACCTCTGAGGAGGCATAAAATACAGCAAGCAGCAGCTTTGTTTATTCGAGGATTCGAGGATTCGATGATTCGATGATTCGAGGATTCGATGATTCGATGATTCGATGATTCGAGGATTCGATGATTCGCCAGTCTGCGTAAAGTATATCGTTTTTTGGTTAGAAAATAATTTCGAATTCTACACAAAACAAAGCGGCAAATAGACCTGCCTATCAGCCTTTATAAAAATGCCGCTATTGTCAATTCCCACAGGTTTTCGTGGATACCAGCGGAAGAACTGTTACAGCTGTTTTTAGATAAAATTTAGTTTATACGTGCTCGCGCCAGCATCTTGCTGGTGCGCACTATACTTTGCCTGAGTTTATTAAAAATGCAACAACCGTACTTACTGAAATGAATTAGGAGGTATTTACTAAAAGATTAGAATTTATGGATACCAGCGTGACGCTGGCAGCAGCGGCATAAAATACAGCAAGCAGCAGCTTGGTTGGAGTCGGAAGCTTGCGCTTCCGACTTTTTTTATGGCCTTGCGCGAGCTTATCAGCCGCCGATCGAAATTTTAACTTGTCTATTTGCCGGGTTTTTCGTAACTTACTAGTTAGCCCTTCCAACAAGCTTAGCGGCTAGTGCAGGCGGAAAGTCGGGTGGAAAAACGACGGCTGCTAGGCTTTTTCTCGTCTGTGTTGCGAAAAATAATCGTCGCGGTAATTCGAGGGGGTACTGCCGACCAACTGCTTAAAATGCTTGTGAAACGACGACTTTGAATTAAAGCCACATTCGTAAATCACCGATTCAATCGTAAACAGATAGTCTTGTTTAATCAACAGGGACTTGGCGTGTTCGATGCGGTATTCCGCCAGCAATACATAAAAGTTTTTATTCATTTCCTTGTTGATTACCGAGGATATATGCGCTTTGGGGACATCGATTTCATCGGCCAGGGTCTGCAGGTCAAAAGACGGCTCCAGATAGGCCAGGTTGTTGTCAAAGTAGTTTTCGATACGCGAAATCAGGCAGCGATCGGCCTCGGGGCACTCCCGTTGCACCGCCAATTCCCGGGCGTCGCTTTCCGCGACTTCCCCAGGGGATTCCCGTTCGCTTACCAGGGTTTTGACCAAAAAAGTCATCGCGGTAAACAGCAGTACGACGATCGCTATGTCGGGCGAAAAGCTAAAGGGCAGATCCGCGATATGATCCACTATGGCCAACAGCTGTATCGCGGCCAAAATCGTTAGAAAAAACTTGCTGGAAACCAGCCATTCTCGGTAATCCGCATCGCGTTGACCGCGGTTCAACAACGAGAGGTACATCCCATAGCCACAGAGCGAAATCAGGTTGATCATAAAAATGGCGGTAGGCTCCCAACGGATCGCTTCCACAAACAGGGAGGCCGAACACAAGACAAAGGGCAATACGTGTAGTGGGAGTATCATCCGATGGGTTTGTTTGCCAAAACTCCTGTGGGCAGCACAGACCACCAGTGGCCCGTACAACAAAGCAAAAAAGGCGGTAAGCCCCGTACTCATCAGCAATAAATGGATGAGCAAAAGCCAAAATCCCAGGCGCAGATGCCGGCAAACATCTCGGGCTTCGTTCGAACATTCCGTTAAAAAACAAATCTTTTTAAAACAATAGACCGCATTCATCCGTTTCCAGTATAAGTACTCTTGCCTGACAGCAAAACTATTAATGAATGACAAAATTACGCTTAATCCGCTTGCTCACTAAGGCGAGTCTAGTCGTTTTCACGATTATAGCTACTGTTTCGGCCTTTGAACCGGCAGGCAAAGTGCTTTAGGCTTCTTCGGCTACGGCATTGAGCTTCTCCAGGAAGACCGACGGGGTGATGCCGATGTTCTTTTTAAAGACGGCCGTGAATTTGCTGTGGGTAGAAAACCCACATTCTTCGGCCAAATAACTAATTTTATACTGTTGGTATTCGGGATGATGCATCATCTTGTCCACGATGTATTGAATGCGCAATCCGCCGATGTAGTTGTTAAAGTCCTTATTGCGGTGGTTCTTCAAAATGATTGACAAATACTTGGTGTTGGTATCCACCTTGGTGGCCAGCGAAGAGGCCGAAATGTTTTTATCCAAAAAATCCAAGCCCTGCTCAAAGGCTTCGAGATGAATCAATATTTTTGTTTCCAATCCCTTGGAAATCGACACCTTTTCCTTGACGGCCAGGGGTAGGCCTCGTTGAGCCGTTGAATCGCTCACCACAGCGGCAGCGGCCAGTTGCTTGGTCGCTTTTAATTCGTCGATCACTTCGTTGAACCGCGTGAGGTCTTGTCGCTTTTTCCACTGGTAAAAAACCGTAGCACCACCACCTCCCAGCAGCAACAGGCCAACGGTTAGTATATAAAACGATTGCCGCCTTTCGAGCTGTTCGGTATTTTCGACCATCTTAGTGATCATCCCGTCGAGGGTGGTTTGATTTTGGTTGATATTGCTCTGTAGGAGCTTGTTGTACTTCTCGGTGTACAACTGCTGTTGCTGCGCGTTTGCGGTTTCCCTGTAATATTCGACCAACTCTTTATAGACCTCCAATTGCAAGCTTTTAAACCCCGAAGATAGCGCCCAGGCTTCTGCTTGCGTCAAATAGCCCGCAGCGGATTCATAGTCTTTTTTATGGCGCAACACCTGTGCCTTACCGGTAAAAATGCGCGCGCGCAACACAGATTCGCCCAAGGAGGACTGGTCCAAATACACTATGGCCTGATCCAAGTGCTGGTCGGCGCGTTTGTAATTGCCCAGATTTACCTCACAGCTTGCCAAGAGCACTTCATTGGTGGCCTTGTAATAGTAGTTGTTCGGTGAGGTTTTCAATCGATCAAAAAACACCCTGCTTTTTTGTACGTATTCCTTGGCCTGTGCGTAATTTTTAGCGCCGATTTCATAATAAGCCATTTCCTGATTGACCAAGCCGTAATAAAAATCACGCCGCTTTTGGTCGCCCACTTTTTGGATGATCGCCACCCCCTTATCCAGGGCCTTACGACCGGATTCCAGCAGACCCAAATTCCGATATTGCGTAGACAGAAAGCCCGATATCTTGGCCTGCCACTCGTAGTCCTTGAGTAGCGACGCTATTTCCTCGGCCTCCAAGGCGTATTTAATCGACTCCTGTTGTTGTCCGATTTGCTCGTATAGCGAGGCGGTCAACATCAAAGATTTGAGTTTATGCGCGGGAAGTGTACTGTGGGTATAAAGCGAGTCGGCAATCCGCAAGGCTTTGCGGTAATCTTGTTTGCCCCAACGCACGGCGGTATCAAAATAAATACTGTCGAACCGAGCCGTTTGCAAATCGCTTTTCTGAGCGAATGCCACGGTAGTGATCAGAAAAAGTCCCAAGGCAAGAAGGTATATTTTTCTCATGTTAGTTAGGTATTAATGGCCATTCAACGCTTAAAACAAGGGGAGTTCGGACTGATCATGCAGCAAACCGCTGCATATCTTTAAAATCACTGCAAACGGATTGCCGCAGTTGTTGATCAATCGCAAACTAATTAACGCTAATAATAAAGGTATTGCAAAAATACATGAAATAAAAACAATATTACAAAAGCAACTTTATTTAGAATAAAACTATCATCAACAACCTTATCGCAGTGTAAAATTTCTTTTTTATGACAGCCTGAACAAATACCATACTACAGCCGATTCCCGCCATTGGACCTAGCGGTCAATGGGATTTATTATTATCAGCGCTAGCCTTCGGCAACAACAACGGCAATACCCCGGCATTTACAGCGCACTACGATTTGGAAAACCCGACGAAAGGGAGGCGCTTTGAGCCCAGCTACATCGGGTGTATTGGCGAAAAAGTCCTCGGAAAACCATCCGTACCCCGAGCGGAACCACGGATTGCAAAGCAGCATCAAGCGCTGCCCTTTGGGTTAATGCAGCAGGGACAACTTGTACTTTAGTCGCTTGGCTTCCACTAGGCGTCGAGACACTGATAGGTCGAGTTTTGCGACTTGTATTCCGGAACGATGCATTTGATTTTTTGCACCAAGACGACGTTGTCCGGTTTTTCTTGGGTTTCGGTGGCAAAATCGCACAAGAGGTTGGTCAGTTCGGTTAAATACGCCGCATTTTGCGTTCTCACCCGAGCAATCATGATTTTTTCGTGATGTGTTTTTAGGGTGTTCTCCTCGTCTGCCAAGAGTTCTTCGAAGATTTTCTCGCCGGGTCTGAGTCCGGTTATTTCGATGTCGATTTCGCTTGGGTATTGAAAACCACTCAGGCGAATCATGCGCTTGGCCAATTCAAAAATCTTCATGGATTCGCCCATATCAAAGACGAATATCTCTCCACCCTTGCCCATAACAGAGGCTTCCAACACCAATTGGCAGGCTTCGGGTATGGTCATAAAGTATCGGGTAATATCCTTATGCGTCACGGTCAGTGGACCGCCGCGTTCAATTTGTCGGGTAAACAAAGGGATAACCGAACCGTTGGATCCCAGTACATTTCCGAATCGGGTCACGATAAAACTGGTCGAGGAGAATTTATCCAAGCCGTTGACATAGATTTCCGCTACCCGCTTGGTGGCCCCCATCACGTTGGTCGGGTTTACCGCTTTGTCGGTGGAGATCATCACAAACTTGGTCACCCGGTGTTTTACCGACAAATCGGCCATGATTTTGGTGCCCTTAACATTGGTGGTTACGGCCTCATAGGGGTTGTACTCCATCAGGGGCACGTGTTTGTAGGCCGCTGCGTGGTAGACAAAATCGGGTTGGTACTCTTCAAAAATCACATTCATCCGCTTTTCTTCGCGCACATTGCCCACGATATAGTGAATTCGCGAAGCCGCTGTGGTATCCATGCTCTGCTGTACATCATAGAGCGCGGATTCCGCCTGATCGACCAAGATGAGCAGTTTAAAATCCTTTAGGGCGATTTGCCGTGCGATTTCACTGCCAATTGATCCGGCGGCTCCGGTGATCAGGACGACCTTGCCTTGAATCTCTTGATCGACGTGTAGGTTGTCGAGTTCGATGCGCTTGCGACCGAGCAAATCCTCAATTTTTAAACTCTTGATCTGCATGCCGGAATACTTGCCGTTGAGCCAGTCGGTCGGCGGGGGAATAATCTTTATTTTAACCGGCAGTATTTCGAGGTGTTCCGAAATTTGGTTGAGTCGCTTGCGCGAAATATTCTGTATGGAAATCACGATGTCGTCGACCCGGTGTTTGATGACGAATTCTTTGGTAATAACTTCGGGGCTGTAGACCAGGTGTCCGTTGATTTTTTTGCCCACCTTTCGGTGGTTGTCGTCTATAAATCCCAAAACCTGGGTATTGATACGCGTGTCGGTTTGCAGGGCTTTGATCGTGATAATACCGGAATCTCCCGCGCCGTAAATCAAAACCCGCTTGATATTTCGACCCCCTAAGACATAGGTTTTGTAAAAATTGCTGTAAAAAATTCGCATACCCACCATCACCACAGCGGTGAGCAGCATGTGAAGCAGCAAGAGCGAATACGACAATCTAAGATAGGGATGCAACAGCTGCGGCAACATGCCTTGCCTTTGAAAGATAACGATTATAGCAATGACCACCGTGGCAAAGATACAAGCCGATAAAACCGCTTGCACATCTTTTAAACCGGTTTGTCGCACCACGCCTCTATGGGTTTTAAACAGCCAAAAACTGCCAAAATACACCAGTACCACCACAGGCATTTTTTCGAAGAGATGAGTGAGGTCAAACCTGCCATAGAAGCTATTTAGTATAAAATTTGCAACACAGTAGCAAAAGAAAACAATAGCGACATCAATGCTTATCACGATACCTCGCGGAGTATCGCGTTTTAATCTGCTCTTAATGGACTCCATAATTCGTATATCCCTGGAATTTAAGTTTCTGATTGAAGTGCTTTTTTTTCAAAAAACACCGTGTTTATTTAAAACGTAAAGTTAATCATTTTATAATTTATTTTAAGTTAAAATCTTTTAATCAGTCAATAGTTTTCTAATGATAGCTAGAAATATTATGACTATTTGTGATTCGCCAATACAAAGTATTAAATTGTGTTAATTTTTTAGGATAAAGCGCTTATACGGGCTATTACTTGAATATCCCCTAGCGCTCCCAAGCAATTCTTAAAAAACAGCATTCCAAATGCGGACTATAAAACGCGATAGCACGTAAAAAGCGGTTAAAACAAAGGGAATTCGCAGCGCGTATTGACAAAAATTTCACAAGCCGATCCCCCTAAGTGTAGCGCTACAATTGATTGAGGGTGTTTTCGACGATCAAGACCATTTTTTTGTAGTCGGCCTTAATCCTATCGGAGGTTTCACTCGTCCGGTCTCCCGTGATACTCATGGTGATAAATCGGGTCGAAACGCCATATTTTTCTCTTAATCTATTGATAACTTCCGCATTGTATCTGGTTGTTTTTTTTGTAGGTTTGTCCATTACATCGTTTGTTCTCGGTTACCGAACAAATATAAAAAACAAATTTTCGATTTTACAAAAAATACAGCAAATTAATTCACGATGATAAAAAAAAGAATCGTACAACTTGTTGAAATAAAAGGACTTAAGAAAGAGCTCTTTTATAAAAAAATAGGCATGACCTCCGCTAGCTTTAGGGGTAAGGCACGGGAAACCCCGATCAATTCCACTGCTTTAGAAAATATATTATCGGAAATTCCAGATATTAATCTGCACTGGCTTTTGACGGGAAAAGGATCGGCACTAAGAGAAATTCCCAAAATCGCATCGCTACCTCCCCCCTGTTCAACAGCAGATCTTATACTGACAAATCAGGAAGTGCCGCTTTACGCTTTGGAGGCTGCAACAGGTTTACGAGCACTCTTTGACAGCGGGGACAGCCGTCGCGTCATCGACACGATTAAAATCCCCAATCTCCCGAAATGCGACGGCGCAATAACCGTAAAAGGCGACAGCATGTATCCGCTACTACAGTCTGGAGACACCATTTTATACAGACAAACTCAGGTCGACTATATCTTTTTTGGCGAATTGTACCTCCTCAGCATCACAGTGGACAAGGGCGAGGAGTACATCACCGTCAAGTACGTACAGCGCTCGCTTCTAGGCGAAGACTATGTGAGTCTGGTCGCTCAAAATCCACAACACCAGTCCAAAGACATCAAAAAAGGCGACATAGCCGCAATAGCCTTGGTCAAAGCGAGCATCCGCATCAGCAGCATGCAGTAGTTGCTCACCCCCAACTCCCACAGGTTTTATTCAAAAAATAGCGACAGCTCGGAAATTGCCCACGCGACACAGCGCAACAAGCGATTCGCTTGGCAGGGCAGCCGCAATGGAATCATCGACCACAGATTGAAATAAAACCCATACCCGATATACCCATAGAATTTGGTCCGTTTGCCATCGGCGGACAGCGATTTTAGCGCATAAAAAAACCGCAAAACTTTTCGTTTTGCGGTTATTACTCCTATCTTTAGTGTTTGCCGAATTTTCCTTCCCCTGGCAAAAGACCTTTTTACAACCACCCAAGCTGCCATTTCCCAGCGCCATAGACCAGTCGTTAAACGCATAACTCGGGAGCATTTCTAGGGTATTCCAGGCAAATTCAACTTACTTTTTCTTGATTACGGAAGAAGTCATCAAACGCAGTTTCTCAAACACTTTTTTTTCCTCATTATAGTATACCACATTGACCTGATCTCCTTTAATAGACTCTACCGTCATCTTGGGACCTCCTGATTTTAACACTACGGTATCTCCTAGTTTAATATCCATATTCTACTTAAAAACTTTGATTTCTATTTAAAACTTTGATTTTATTCAAAAATACATTTTTTTAAGGTATAAAAAATTGTTTTAACAATTTTTTCCAAATTTACCACGAATATCGCAAATTAAACAGTAATTAGTCTAAATAAGAACAGTGCCTATTTGGAAATACTGCGGTTTTCACAGCGCCTGGCAGCGGTGCCTTTGGTGTAAAAAACCGCTTGTATGGCTGTTGTCCTAAGCGTCTTGCGCCCATGAAAAAGCGTCAAAAAAAGTATATCGTTCTACGCTTTATTGCTTTACCTTTGCGGTATGCAATTCGACACTATTTTAAAAAAGCTACAGATTCAAGATTTGAATCCCATGCAAAAATCCACGTATAAGACCACTCAAAACGACCAAGATGTGGTGCTTTTATCCCCGACTGGATCGGGAAAAACACTGGCTTTTCTATTTCCAGTTTTACGCAATCTCAGCGCTTCCACTTCAGGGGTTCAAGCCTTGATTATAGTGCCTTCGCGAGAACTGGCGTTACAGATTGAACTCGTTTTCAAATCGATGGGCACCGGATTTAAGATCAACTCCTGTTATGGGGGCCACGCCACCAAAACAGAGGAGAACAACTTTATAGAACCCCCCAGCGTTTTGGTGGGCACACCGGGCCGTATAGCCTTTCACGTGGAGCACAACAACTTTGACGCCAATATCGCACACACCTTGGTTTTGGACGAATTTGACAAGGCGCTCGAACTCGGTTTTCAAGACGATATCTCCTATATCATCGAACAACTGTCCGGTTTAAAGCAGCGCTTACTGACCTCGGCGACGAACCTGGAAAAAATCCCCTCTTTTGCCGGCTTGGTCAATCACAAGAAATTGAATTTTTTAGACGATTTGCAAACCAAACCCGACCTGACCTTTAAAAAGGTCGTCACCGATTCGGAATCCAAATTGATCAACCTATACAAGTTGATTTGCAAAATAGGCAATAAGCGAACGCTGATCTTTTGCAATCACCGCGACGCTGTAGATCGGATCAGCGCGATTTTGAGCGACAAGGGCATTGCCCGCGAGAGCTTTCACGGGGGACTACAGCAAGACGAGCGCGAGCGCGCCCTGCTCAAATTCCGCAACGGCAGCGTTCAAATCTTTATCACCACGGATTTGGCTTCCCGCGGACTGGACATACCCGAAGTCGAAAACATCATACACTACCAATTACCCGATAAAGAGAGTGCCTTTACCCACAGAAACGGACGAACCGCCCGGATGAACGCCAAAGGCGTGGTATACCTGGTGATGGGCGAGCGCGAGACCTTCGATTTTATACCTGCCGAATTGCAGGTCGAAAACCTGGAAGGCCGCTTTAAAGCACCGGAACCCACTGCTTTTCAGACTATTTACATCAGTGCCGGCAAAAAAGACAAGGTCAACAAAGTCGACATCGTCGGCTATTTGATGAAAAAAGGCCAGTTGAGCAAAGACGACATCGGTCTTATCGAAGTCAAAGACAGCGCTGCTTATGTTGCCATCAAACGCCTTAAAGTTGCAGCTACCTTAAAAGTACTTGCCGATCAAAAAATCAAGAACAAAAAAGTTAAAATGGAAATTGCTCTTTAAATGTATTTGGTCTTTTAGAATATAATTTTAAGATAATTAACTAAAAATCCGCATCAATTGATGCGGATTTTTTGTTTTAAGGCCCTTTCGTAAGTGTTAAAAAAGCCTTTTATTTAAACAAAAACAAAAAACGTTAATTTTAAGTTATAATTTTTTCCTATATTAGTCTAATATCACACTTAAACTAAGAACATGAAAAAATTAATTACCTTATTTATTGTGCTCTTTTGCCTCTCATCGTATTCACAGATGAATGTCAATGTCAATTTAGACGAGGGCGAACTACCTGAAGGTTGGCTGCAAAGCGGCTTTTACTTAACCGGATTTTACCACTTTCCCTGTCAAGTCCAATCGGCTTATGCCAATTTATACCTTTGGGATTTTGGTTGGTGGGGAGACGAGGACTGGTACGGCAATACCTCAGCCTATATCCTATCTAATAACGAAACCAACACTCACGGTCCAATCCACATAGGGTTTGATTTAAGAATTTCTGACTACTACGACGACCCGATCCCCTTGACCGACTTTGATTATGGAGGAATGTACATCGAGTACAGCTTGAACAACGGAGCTGTATGGGCCATTCACAGTACAATCAATTCGCAGTCATTTATCCAAAACGCGTCGGGCTGTACCCGCTACACGACCACCATACCGCAGCCCGCTTTAGCACAAGGCACCCATGTAAAGCTTCGGTTTAGAATTCAAACCCCTCCTTCGGGACCTGATGAGTACGATTTGCTGTTCTATTTCGACAATCTAAGCGTGGTTCAGGAGCAGACCAACCATTGTCAAAACCCAACCCAAGTAAGTGTAAGCGACATCAGCAGTACTTCGGCAAAATTCACTTGGCTGGCCCCTGTTGCGGGCGACCCGGTGACCTCTTATACCTATGAATTGCGCACAGCAGGCACCCCCAATAGCGGCGCTGTCGGACTTACTGCAGCGGGTACAACTACCGAATTGGAAAAGATATTCAACAACCTCGAACCCAATAAAAATTATTATTTTTACATCACCTCGGTATGCCCGAGCAACAGCGCGGTAGACTGGGTTGCGGTCGGCGTTTTCAGAACGCCTTGCGCCGTATTGCCAGACGTAGTGGCCGAAGACCAAACTTTTTGTGGCCCTACCCGGGTATCGGACTTGGCAGCCGAACTCCACGACAGCGCCCATTTGCTATGGTATACCTCCGCCACGGAACCACTACCTTTAAACGCAACGGATTACCTAACCACCGGCACCTACTACGGCTCGTTAACTTTAAATGGCTGTTATTCCAAACAGCGCACACCTATAGCGGTTACCATCCATCAAAAACCCCCTGCCCCACAGATCGCGGATCAAACATTTTGTGGCAGCGCCACCGCGGCGGACCTTGCTGTTTCGAGCGAACTAGCACTGCATTGGTACGATGCTTCGCAACTAGAAATCGAAGCCAACACCCCCTTGCGCAGTGGCACTTATTACCTATCGCAATCCGACGATTTATGCGAATCAGCATGGAGTCCTTTTCAGGTCACGGTAAATCCGATTCCCAATGCTTTGGTGTTGGAAAATCTGCTCCTATGCGGCAGAACGACCATTTCGGAAATTTCCTTGCCGGGCACTCCTGGCGCTAACTACAGTTGGTATACCGACAGCACGAGCATCACCGCTTTATCACCTATGTTTGTTTTGACAGACGGCAGTTACTATGTGAGCCAGATCCTCGCGGGCTGTGAGTCGCCGCGTTCGGTTGTTCATGTGACAGCCTATGAGGCAATTCCGATTCCCACTACAGCAAATCAAAACTTTTGCACGACCAGCGCCCGGGTTTCCGATTTGCAAATCAGCGGTATGCCTGGCGCCACAATCCGCTGGTATAACCGCCTGGATGCCACTACTCCTTTAAATCCAAATACCGTATTGACAACAAATTATTATTATGCAGACCAGAAATGGGGCGATTGTCAATCGCCAAAAGTGCGCATAACCGTAAACGTAGTCGGTCCAATCGGTGCCTTGCAAATCACCGATCAGCACTTTTGCGAGTCGGCTACCGTGAGTGACTTACGCGTGAATACCGCCGAGGGTATGCAGGCAAAATGGTACCGCAGTGCCCAAGGAGGCTATGCCCTTTCCGGAGATATTCCCCTGCAAAATGGCACCTATTACGCAACTCAAGGCAAATACGGCTGTGAGTCCATTCGCGTGGCCTTTAATGTGGTAATCGAACCCAAACCCGCGGCTCCAACAGGACCTAGCTCGCAATCGGTGGTGGAAGGAAGTCTGATTTCCGATTTAATCGTATCGGCTTTTAATCCCGTGTGGTACGGCTCATTAAGCGACATCAAATACGACAGAAATCGCTTGTCGCCAGAATTCAGACTCTTCGATCAGGAGGTGTATTATGTCGTAAACCGTTCCGAAACAGGCTGTCCGAGTGATCCGTTAATCATAATAGTCACGCTGACTCTAGGGGTTGACGATTTCGACTTAAAGGCCTTGACCTATTATCCCAACCCGACCTCCGATCGCATCCACATCACTTATAAAGAAGTCATCGAATCCTATATTGTTTACGATAGCAACGGCCGAAAAGTAGCGCATCAACACAACCAAGATACTCAGGCGTCCGTTGATTTATCATCGTTCGCTACGGGAGTCTACCTGATTCAGATCCGAACGGCCACCTCAACACAAACAATCAAAGTCCTCAGAAAATAGGGCGTTTACCATTTGCAAAAAAGACCATCAAAGGTTTTATTCCACAAAAGGACCAAGGAAACAAAAAGGTCGTCGTTGTATTGAAGTCAAACACAGCACTGCTTATGTCGCAATTAAAAGACCTGAGCCATCGGCCGCCCAAAAAATACGCGCCGATTAAAAACAGCCGGTTAAAACAGCTGTGCTTTTTATTTATTTTGTTTTTATTTAACAAAAAACCACTAATCTAACAAGGAAATTAAAAAAATTTGACGGGGAATTTATAAAATTATTTTTAGCATTTTACGTCATATTTCCATTTAAAAGTAAAAATCATCTAATATTTTAACATAAAAAAAAGTCGTTTCCCACCAAGAGACGGCTTTTTTCTTATATATAAAAAAAATCAATCTCATAATAAAATGAATCATTTTCATAAAAAATAATGAATAGTTAAATTTTTGTTATATATTTCTGTATCTTGCTAACATTGTTTTAACTAAAATAAAAATGTATGAGAAGACTATTTACTGCTTTTTTTATCTTGATATACTTTAGCTCTTATTCCCAATGGAACGTTCAGTTAAATTTTGAAACCGGCGATTTGCCAACAGGATGGCAACAGAGTGGGTTTTATCTTACCGATCCCGTTTACGATTACCCTTGTGACGGGCAGTCCGTATACACCAATCTATACCTGTGGGATTTTGGATGGTGGGACGAGGAGGACTGGTATGGCGACACTACGGCCAGCTTAACGACCAATAACGAAACCAACAACCACGGTCCGATTTCCATTGGTTTTGACGTGCGGATTTCGGATTACTACGATGACCCCACCCCCATAACCGGCTTTGATTATGGTGGAATTTACATCGAATACTCGCTAAATGACGGCAGCACCTGGCAACTGCACAGCGTGGTAAACAACTCGACATTCACTCAAGATCCGCAGGGATGCACGCGCTATACGACCACTATTCCGCAAACCAACCTACAGCAAGGCACCCATGTGAAGCTGCGCTTTAGAATTGACACCCCTCCTGCCGGACCTTATGAATACGATTTGATGTTCTATATGGACAATTTGAGTGTGGTTCAAACCTCGAGCAACAACTGTAAAAACCCGACCCAAGTAAGTGTTAGCGAAATCGGCAGTACTTCGGCACGGTTTTCTTGGCTAGCACCGACCACGGGCGACACGGTTATTAATTACTCCTACGAGTTGCGCACTGCTGGCGCCGCCAACAGCGGCCCCACGGGCTTGGTTACCTCAGGTACCACCACGGCACTTGAAAAGACCCTAGACAATTTAGAGCCCAACAAAAACTATAGTTTTTATATCACCTCGGTATGTGCCGTGAACAATGCCCAGGATTGGGTTGCACTCGCTCCATTTAGAACACCCTGCGCGGAATTGCCCAATGTCGTGGCCGAAGACCAAATTTTTTGCGGTCCCACACCGGTATCGGACTTAGTAACGACACCTTATCCGACGGCTGCGGTACTTTGGTATACAAGTGCAACGGGACAGGTTCCCTTAGCGGACGATGCCCTGCTGACCAATGGCACTTATTACGCAACACTTTTTGTAAACGGTTGTTATTCAACCGAGCGCACCGCCATAGCGGTGACCATTCAGAACAAGCCCGCCGCACCAACCGTGCGCAATCAGTCTTTTTGCGGTAGCGCGACGGTTGCGGATATCGAAGTGAGCTCCCAATTGAATTTGCGCTGGTACAACGCTTCCCAAATAGAAATTGCAACCACGACCCCTTTGGCTAGTGGTACCTATTACGTATCGCAATACAACCCAGAATGCGCATCGGATTTGACTGCTTTTCAAATCACGGTTAAAATCGTGCCCGATGCCTTAGTTATGGAAAATATTTTGCTCTGTGGGCCCAGACCGATTTCGAGCATCGAACTCGCAGGAGCCGCCGGTGCTACCTACCATTGGTATGAAGATCTCGACGCCCCTACGGCCCTGTCCCCGACGACGCTCTTGCAAGACGGCAGCTACTATGTGAGTCAAATCATTGCGGGATGTGAATCGCCAAGAGTGGTTATCCATGTCGCGGCCAACGATGCCATTGCGATACCGGTTACCGAAAATCAAAACTTTTGTTCGACCGCGGCTCAGGTCTCCGATTTGCAAATTTCCGGTATGCCCGGTGCCACTATACAGTGGTTCGATCGTCTCGATTCGACAAGTCCATTAAATCCAAACACCGTACTTCGGACAAACTATTACTACGCCAGCCAGAAATGGGGCGATTGTGAATCGCCAAAAGTGCGCATAACTGTAAACGTAGTCGGTCCAATCGGCGCCTTGCAAATCACCGATCAGCACTTTTGCGAGTCGGCTACCGTGAGTGACTTACGCGTAAATATCGCCAGCGATATGCAGGCAAAATGGTACCGCAGTTCCGAAGGGGGCTATGCCCTTTCCGGAGATATTCCCTTGCAAAATGGCACCTATTACGTAGCTCAAGGCAAATACGGCTGCGAGTCGATTCGCGCGGCCTTTAATGTGGTTGTCGAACCCAAACCCGCAGCTCCAACAGGACAAAGCTCGCAATCGGTGGTGGAAGGAAGTTTGATTTCCGATTTGACCGTATCGGCTTTCAATCCGGTTTGGTACAGTTCGCTTGACGACATGAACTACGACAGAAATCGCTTGTCGCCAGAATTTGGACTCTTCGACCAGGGGGTTTATTATGTAGTCAATCGCTCGGAGACGGGCTGCAACAGCGACCCGTTGATCATCGTCGTATCGCTGACCTTAGGAATCAATGATTTCGACTTAAAGGCGCTGACCTATTATCCAAACCCGACCTCCGATCGGATCAACATCACTTACAAAGAAATCATCGTATCCTATGTTGTTTACGATAGCAACGGCCGAAAAGTAGCGTATAAACACAACCAAGACACTCAGGCGTCGGTTGATTTATCTTCGTTAGCAACGGGAGTCTATCTGATCCAACTGCAAACGGCTACATCGACTCAAACGATAAAAGTCCTTCGAAAATAAGGCGTTAGCCCGCGATTTACAAGGGCGAACAAACCCGAATTTTCCATAAAAAAAGCCCCATATTTCAATGAAATACGGGGCTTTTACCATTGGGGAATGCGGTTATTTTTTAAGGACGCGAATCAGCTGTTGTCGATTTGAGGTGTGTATGTATATCAAATAAACACCCGCCTGATACGGGCTTAAATCAATTTGCAGCTCACGGGCTTGCGTTTGCACAGCCATCAATTGCCGACCACCGAGGTCGTAAATCCGGTAGGAGGTCATGACCTCTTGGTATTTTACCCAGAGGTAATCGGCCGTTGGATTGGGGTAATACGAGAAATGATCGGGATCAAATCCATCGATTTTGAGTTTTAAAAGGGCTTTTACCGCCAGGGGCTCGCTAGAACAAGCAGCAGCAGACCGGTCGACCACGTAATAAGTCGTATCCGACATGACTGCCGACTCCGGTGACAGGCGGTTTCGATCGTATTGCGCATCGCTTAACGAGCTATACCAAATGGGGTTTTGCGCCGCGACGATAAAATCACCGATAAGCGCCCCTTCACGGAGTTCTTGAATTGCTGCCGCAGTGGGTTTTTCCGGTATGGCATGGATCTGTACCGCCACGGACGTTCGAGGCGACTCACAGCCGTTCCAGCCTTGAGCCACGTAATACACACCGCTAACCAGGGGCGTATCTACCGACAAAAAGCTTCCGCCCTCACGCTCGGTATACCATCGGGCTTGCATGCCCGAAATCAGGTTCGCTCGCAACTCGCCTACCGCAGCAGATCCACAGAATTGTTGGGCTGTAACCACGGGGGCTACCGAATTGTCGATTACGGAAATGTTTACCATAACCCGCGCCGACTCACAGTCGCCTATTTTTTGAGAAACATAGTAATAACCGGCGGTCAATCGTTGGTTTTGACCTAGGGGAACCGAGCTGTTTATACTGCTGTACCACGAGACTACCGCATTGGCCGCGGCGGAAACCTGCAAATCGGCTAGGGTCACCTCGGTCGTACAGAAAGACTGATTGCTGGCCTGAGGTGCCGAAATTCCCGGTGCTATATGCACCTCAACCGCAATTCTTTCCGATTCACAACCGTTGAGGCTTTGAGAAACAAAATAGCTTTTGCTTTGCAAGCGCGTATTTACCTCCAAAGGCCTTGCAGCAGTTTCGGTGTCGTACCACTTAAAGACGGCTTGATCCATTCCGGAAACCATTAAATCAGCGATTTGTTTGTCGCCGCAAAAGCGCTGTGTTGCAGCGGTGGGAACGCCGACGAAAGAACAAGGCGTTGCAAAGCTCGCTGCGGCGGTCCAAAGGCTGGCAGTGCCGTTTTCGCAACGCGTTCGCACGTAAAAGTGATATGGGGTATTGGGCGTTAAGTTTTGCAAGATCACCGAGGTTTCTTCGGTTTGTCCGCGCTGTACGAGACCCTCCCGGCTACCTGCGAGACCCGAAGTTCGCCATTCATACTCAAACACAGCAGCTTGGGAGAAGCTCCACGCAGCCGTAGCGCGATCAAAGCGGAGGTTGTCAATGCGCAGGGCTGTGGGTTGCGGACAAGGTGTGGGTATATCCACCACCACGGTTAATTCTGCGTAAATGGCGGCATCGCTTACCGCAGTTGCTCGGATTACCGCCGATCCATTGGCCAGGGCTGTTGCCAGTCCCTCGGCATTTACCGTTGCCGCGCCCGCGCCGCTGGTCAGCGTCCAGCGGACCGCTTGATCAGCCGCAGCAGGAAAAACCTGGGCCTCGAGTTGTAGGGTACCGCTGGGGCTTGCAATCAGCGGATCGCCGTTGTTTTGCACGCGTACCTCCAGGCGTTCGGCCGGAGGAACCACCACTGCTGCCGTGATATCGAGGGTATAATCTTCGACCTGACCGATAAACCAGCCCGTAGGACAAGGTAAATTGACCAGCGTTCCCATAGAAGAGCTCGATTCGTAGGCCTTGACCAAGCGCAAACGCGTTTGTCCCAAAAGCGCGGTGGCGGGTATGGTCAGCGAAGCAGTCAATTCGCCCATTTCACTAGTACCCCCGGTATCGGCAGGGATTAAATAGCCCAGGTTAATCGCCTCATCGCTGTCGAAAATCCCGTTGTGATTCCAGTCGATATAGGCGTAAACCGACACCGTGGTTTGCCCTTGCGTGCCCCCTTTGACCACTATGGGATGCGCGCTTTCCTTGGACAGCGCAATCACCGTAGCGGTAAAATCCTCGATCAAAGGCGCATTGGGCTGACCGAAGGCGCTGCTGTGGGTTACTCCACCTAAACGAAGCTCGGTAATCTCGCTTACCGTCGAGGTGGTTACCCCTTCCAGCCCGCAATACGGAGCGGGAAAAACAGGTTCGGTCTGCGGGCTGGCCTTGATGCAGCGCACCGACGAGCCTTGACTGCGATTAGCCCCTGCATTGGGATTCATCGTCAGGTTGCTATAAAACAAATACTTGCTGTAATCCGGGTTGGTCGGACTAGAGGTCTTGCTCCAGTAATAGCCTCGGAGTCCGGCATTGGTGATGCCGTCGGCGCTTCCTCTAAATCCGGCGACCGTCAGTTTTAAATGGCTGTCAAAAGCCGACTGAATATTGACGATGCCTTCTGCAGCAATGATATCGCGCCATTGCACATCGGTGGGAATGGCCCAATCCGCGCCCAGTGCCTTACAGGGATCACAACCGTTATCGGCCGTAACTTGTTGGGGGTTCGAGGCGTTCCACTGGATTGGGGTACTCCCGGCACTCCACCATTGGGGCTGCGAATTGACAAAGGCGTTGAGCCCGCCTTGGAGCCCCAGCGGGTTGTTGGGTGAGGGCGCTGCGGTCGATACCGCAGCGGTTCGCAATTGGTGGCCGTCGTCCCAGCGTCCCCACTGAAACAAATCGCCGTAATTGGCCGCGTCTGTCGCAGAACTCGCCACAGCAGGACTTCCCAAGTTTTGTTGGATCCAAATCTGACCGTCCTGAGCCCTTACCGTGGTATAGACCACGCTACGCCCTTGATAGGTTAGTGTAATACAGCCGGTATCGCCGGGATTTAACCCTGGATCAGCATTAGTACATATTGGAGTGGTGGCAGTCTCCAGGATATTAACGGTATAATCTTCCACCTGGCCGGCGCGTAAGTCCGTTGCACAAGGACCAGAAATACTGTTGGTCGCTATAATGCCCGAATTTTTCACGATGCGCAGTCCTGTTCTACCGGGAATTGCCGAAGCGGGAATTGGGATATTACCCGAAATCGTATGCGCATTAAAGGGATTTGCCGGCGGGATTTTACCCAAATAAAATCCCTCTCCCGGATCGTCATAGCGGCCATTTTGATTGAAATCGATATAGACCATCACGTCGCTGGAAAAGCTTCCCGCCGGTCCTTTTACCGAAACCATATAGGATTCGCCCTTTTGCACCTCGGTAGAAATCGCGCGGAAGTCTTCGTAAATCGGTGTACTTCCCGACTGAGCCGGTGAAGTATGGTCGATGGTATTAAAGATCACTCGGGTAATCATCTCGCTATCGGCATTGTATTGAAATACGGGCAAACAAAAAGAAGACGGGGCCCAAGTAAAGGTAAAACCACTTTGGGGCAAAAAGTCCTTATACACAAAAACCACCGAAGTATTTGCCGTTCCGCGGTTGGAAGACATCAAGTTATTGGTGGAGGTGTTTCCCACGGCATAGCGGTTGTTAAAGTCGCTAGGGCTGTTTCCCCGAAGTCCGATTTGCGCACTAAAAGACGGGGGACTCCCCACGGCCGAGAGGTCATAGACGGTGCTGATTGTCCCGTCTTCGCCCAGTCGAATTTGAAAGTTCAGGTTGTAGGTACTCGAGGTCGACGGCGAAGTTCCCTCAAAAAAACCAAAGTTTTCCCATTGGATCACCAAGGTTCTATGGGGTTGTACGCCCAGGGTTTGATGGCTGATTTTCGCTTGAATGCCACCGGCCTCGTAGCGACCGACTATCGATGCGCCCAAAGCGGCAATGGCCCCGTCGAATACGGTGCTGCTGTTCGACAAGGGCGTACTCCCGAAGGGCGCATTGGCGCCGAAACTGACAAAGCCCGAACTGTGCACCTGCAAGCGATTGTGCGTCACCCCGTTAAAGGCAAAACCAAACGGCAGCTCGGTGGCATATCGGGTATTCTCCATATTGGCTGCGGTGGCCTGAGCCAGTACTGTAGGACTGGACAAAGGCACATAGGTGGACTGACTTTGACTGAAGTCGTAATAGGCCACCTGACTATACAGCGGCAGCGCCGCCGACAAAACGAGATAAAGGACCAACGCCTTAAGGCGTTGTCGCCTCTTCTGATAAGTAGTGTTTTTCATCATAAATAAGATACAAAATTGTTGTATGCAAATGTATTTATTTAGATTAAATAAAAATAGTATGATTCTATTTTTGACGATAATTAAAGGAAGTTCCTTTAAAACTAGCAAAAAGGAAAACAATTAACGCTAAAAAAACGCGCTGATAAAAATAGGGCGTCAAAAATGGCGCTCTTGCGATAAGCTGCACGGCGGGCGCTCGGATTTTTGAGGGTCACTTTAGCCCGTATGCGTGCATTGGATAATTCGGTCTGACGCGACTGCAGCGAACAGGCATTATCCCGTTCAAAAAGCGGCACCCCTTGCGAGGGACGTCTTGATTGGGGTTGTGGAGTCTAAGAATTCCGGCTTTTGGCGTGACTGTACTTGCGGTAATCCGCAGGAGACAGCTCGTAATGCTCGGCAAAAGCCCTGTAGAAAGAGGGGCGAGAATTGAAGCCGCTTTGCAGCAAAATGGTGAGTACGGTATCTCGGTTGTCGGGATCGTCGAGAAAGCACACGGCATGGGCCACTCTTTTGGCGTTGATAAACCGGTTAAAATTGGAATGGAGTCCCTGGTTAAAAACCTGAGTGAGGTGGTATTTGGGAATGCGCGTGGTTTTGGCCAAAATATCGAGAGACAGTTCGCAGTCCAAATATATTTTGCTGTCCATCACCGCTTCTAGGCGCTGCAGGTATATTTGCATTTCCACCTCTGAGATGCGGGAACGCTCGTATTTGCCCGCCCCTTGTTCCGCGGTGTTTTTTCGCTTGTACACCCGGTTTGTAGCAAAGCGTCCCTTGGAGGTAATCGAAAAAGACTCCTTGGATTTTTGGGTCGTATCCACACTCTTAAACACCGCAAATTTACGCGCTACGAGCAGCAGGTTGTAACGCAGCATGATGATCACGCCATTCCACATGAGTACCGCGATGACAAAACTGTTAAAAACCGCTGCTTTCTGACGCAATTCACTAAAAATGACCGTTATAAAAACCAGGGAAGTCGCCAGTAAAACCATAGTGGCTTGACTCATGATCATCAGGGCCATTTTATCTCTGACAAGGCGGTGAAATTCGATATAGCTCATCAGGGTGTAGGCGGTGACCTGCAGACAGACCAGGCCGTAGACGATTAATGCAAAATTTGCGACCAATTCCGCATCATCCCTGTAAAAGCGCAGCAAAACCGCAGCGAGGAGTATGCCGATAAAGCCCAAGACAAAGTGCATCGCGCTGTAGTGCATCGGTTTTGCTACGCCGCCTGCCCATACCGAAACCAAGGTGTAAAAGAAGGGGGCGTAAAAAAAGCCCAACGGAGCCGATAAGTCGATCCAGAACCCCTCCCCTCCCATCCACAGCAGTCCGCCGATCAGCGCACAGTGAAACAATAAAAAACACTGAAATACAAAGGAAGCACCTCGATAAGCCTCGGCCGTGTAAATGAATCGATCAAAATACATATTGACCAGGGCCAACAAAGCGATATTGCTCAGGAAGATCCCGTAAAAACACACCATAGATCACTGGGTTATATACTGTTTTTTGCCGTGGCGCATTGCTCTCGGAACACCGAGGGCCTCACGCCGACAAAGGCTTTAAAATATTTGTTAAAAGTGGTTTTCGAATGAAAGCCACTCTGCCGCATTAGAGCGTGTATCGGCAGATTTTCATCTTGCAATATGGCTTTTTTGGCGTATTCGATGCGATATAGCGCGGTGAGGGAATAAAAGCCCACCTTCATCTCCCGGTTCAACACCTCGGACAATTCGGCACGGCTGTGTCCCAACTCCCTCGCCAGATCGATTAAATTGAACTGGGCGTCCAAATACAAATCCGAGCGCTTGTAAAACGCGATGATCTTTTGGGCAATCAAATGGTCGCATTCCAGATCAAATTTTTCGCAGTTCTGATGCAAGGGCTGCTCCGCATCGGGATGATGCAGGCGTTGCGCCAGCTGTTCCTGGTCGAGCTGTACCCGAAAGGCCAGCAAATACACCAACCCAAAGACGATGCAAAAAAAGGACACCCCCAGTATAATCATATCGAGGTTAAAGTCGATCAGGATGCCCGAATTCTTGGCAACGAGATAGACCAGTAAACTCAGTATGCTAAACAGTCGAAAATAACTAAAAATACCAATGATGTTTTTGGAATCCGTATACAACTCGGACTGCGGTTGCTTGCGCAGTTGCACTTGAATCAACAAGGCGTAAAACAAGAGGTAGGCAACGGTTACTCCAATCGAAAAATTGGTATAGGGCTTTAGATTAACCGCAATCACCAACAGGAAAAAAATCAAATTAAGCCATAAGGGTCGGTATGCTTTTGCTCGAATAAAGCCCTCATTGAGGTTTTTCTTGTACAGGTAAATCAGCACGCAAACCCCCAGACACACATAGAGGGGTATGCGAACGAGTATCAGTATAATCTGTAGGGTAAACAGCAAGACAATCAGCTTTAAGACCTCTTGGAATTTCAGTTTTTTAAGATGCTGTATATCAATAATGGAAGATACGTTCATAAATAGGTTCTTGTTAAAAAGATTTAGACGCTTAAAACTACAGTAAACGGTGTAATAATCTCATTAAGTCACTTTTAACTTATAAATCTATCGATTTATTCCTCATAAAAAGACAAATTTACGAATTTTTTTTAAGAATCCCAGCCTTACACAGTCGCTTAAGTCACCGGAAACCACAGGTCAAACTACCAACAATTAATTGAAAATCAATTAATTACAACCAAAACAAACCGATAAAATTTTCTCAAAATTTCTGTGATCAACGCGGAAGACCCCCTTTAAAAAAGAGCTTAGCACTGCGGATTTCAAAAAATCGCAATTTACGAGTATTTATCAAAAACCCTTTAAAATGACCAATAAATTCACTAATTGAGAATATCAATATTTTATATTGAGCACTTTACTGGGTTTCTATGGGGTGTCCGTTAAAAAAAAGCGATTTAAAAGCGATTTAAAAGCGGTATAGCTGCGGCTTGTGCATTCGCTAGCTATACCGCTTAGCCGTCGTGTAAACGCCCCGATTTACATCTCCAAGATAATAAATTCGCTGCGGCGGTTTACTTGATGTTCATCCTCGTTGCACGGGATTCCGTTGGAACAGCCGTTGAGCAATTGGGTTTCACCAAATCCTCGGGCCAATACGCGCTGTGGCGCTATGCCCTGGCTGACGATCCACTTGGCGGTGGCACGGGCTCTTTGATCGGACAGCTTTAAGTTGTAGGCATCATTACCTCGGCTGTCGGTATGGGCACGTACATCGATGACCATCTTTGGATTTTCTAAAAGGACTTCGCAAATTTTAGCCAATTCCACTTGAGCCTCGGGACGGATGTCGGCCTTGCCAAAATCGAAATATATAGGCGCTAACTGCAGTACCACAAACAAGTCGTCTCCTTTTTTGATGATTACCCGATTTTTTTCCAAACCGAAATTCGCTTCTACGCGTTCGGTTTTCAACGGCAAGTCGACCGCCACCTCAGCGGTATTGTAATCGATTAACTGGGCGTTAATCCGGTAGCGGTTTCCGCATTTGAGATCTTTAAATTCATATTTTCCATCGGCGGTTGTTCGGAGTTCGGCGACTTTATTGAAGTCCGCATCGGTTAAGGTCACCAAGGCCTGGTTCAATTTCAGTTGGGTAATTGGATCGTAAACCAGGCCGTAAATGCTTTGGTTGCAATCCAGCGAAAGCCTTTGAAGTTCGGTAAAGGCGTAAATATCGTCTTGTCCGGCTCTGTTGGAGGACAAAAATCCGGTTCTGCTGTGGCTGTCTATATAAAAGCCAAAGTCGTCTTGGGGGCTGTTTGCCGGCGCGCCTATAGACTGTATGATCGACCTGCTTTGGTCGTCGCCTATACGGGTGACGTAAATATCCAAGCCGCCCAAACCCGGGCGGCCGTCCGAGGCAAAGTACAGTTCGTTATCCGCTGTGATAAAGGGAAAGCTCTCCCGGCCTTCGGTGTTGATTTCAGGTCCTAAATTTATGGGATTGCCCAAGCTGCCGTTGGGATGTATCGCCACCTTATACAAATCGGATTGGCCGATGCTTCCGTCTCGATCGGAGGCGAAATACAGCCATTTCCCGTCGGCAGTCAAGGCGGGATGGGCCGAACTAAACGCATTGGAATTGAAGGGCAATTCCTCGGGTTCACTCCAGCGGTTGTCCGTGCGCTGTGAGCGGTAAATCTTAAGCAGGCTAATGCCCTTGTCGTCGGTGATCCGCCTTCCGTTGGCGTAGTTGTTGCGCGTAAAATACACCGTATTGCCGTCCTCGGAAAAAACCGGTGTGGATTCGTTGAACTTCGAGCCGAGTTCGGGGGCAAAAACCCGGGGCGTTCCCCAATGGCCTTCGGCGTCGATCTCCGCTGCGTATAAACGCGTAAAGGGCTCGTCGGTCCAGCTGTGTATCCGCTTGGAAAAACCCGTTTTCTCCCGGGCCGAGCTAAAGATCAACTGGTTTTCATATAGGGTGCTGCCGTAATCGGACCAAGCGGAATTGATCGGGAGTGCCGCTATGGTGTACCGCGGCACATCGGTTTTAAAGCCGGTCAAATAATCCGCCGGAGCGTCTAAGAGCAGCGCTCTACCGTCGCGGTTTTCCCGCTCTTTAAAAAGCTGTAGGTACTCAGCGGCTTCGGGGTATAGTTCCTTTGCCTTTAGGGTTTGAGCGTAGCGGTAATAGTATTCCGACGGTATGTCTGCAGCGGATTCCACAGCGAACAACTGGGCGTAGTAGTTGGCCGCATCGATTAATTTGCCGTTAAAGTAATAGGCATTGCCCAGGTTTTGAAACAGCTGTTGCGACTGATGGCCTTTACGGGCAACCCGTTCGTAAATTTTAATCGCGTCTACGTAGGCGTAATTCTCGTATTTCGCCGTTGCTCTGCGCTCTTGCGCTTCTTGCGCGTGCAGGGCCATAGCGCAGAAAATGGCCAAAGCCCCGAATAGGTATTTTTTGGTGATTTTCATATATCAGTATTTTTAGTTTTCAAACGCATAGCTCCAGGGCCTGACCGATCGACGGCGCGCCGAAGGCGGTTATAGCCCTTAGAAGAAACGCGGTGAAACGATTCGATTCAAGCGATTAAACAGTTCAAAACGCATAAAAATCTCGTGAGATCCGGAGTTATAATGGGCCAGTTTGGTCGTATCGGTATCATAGGTATAACCGACAAAAAGTCCGTCGCTAAGCTGAAAGCCCACTAAACCACTAACCGCAGCATCCCAACGGTAGGCCACGCCTAGCGTTAGCTTCTCATAGATCAAAAAGTTGGCCGTAAGATCCACTTGTAGCGGAGCGCCGTTTACCGCTTTGATCAAAAAAGCCGGTTTAAACTTAAAAGTCGGCGACCATTCAAACACCTGTCCCCCGATGAGGTAAAAGTGCATCTTTTGCTTCATCGTAGCCACGGTATTGTCGTCGTAGCGTTCGGTGGTCAAGAAATTCGGCACCGAAAGTCCGATATAACTCTTGTCGGAGTGCAGGTAGAGTCCCGCCCCTATATTAGGCGAAAACTGATTGTTGATATTTTCTTGAAACTGCCCGTCGTTGGGGTTGTAAATATCGAGTTTGCTGTAGTCGACCTCAAGTAGATTGGCGGTTCCCTTGACGCCGAAAGACAGCTTCAAGCGCCGACTCAAATCGATGGTATAGGAGATGTCTATATCGATGTTATTTTCGTCCATAGCGCCAATGCGGTCGTTGGTAAAGGCCAGGCCCAAACCCAGTCGCGACTCGCCCAAGGGGGTGTGCAGGGAGAGCTTGGCCGTTTTGGGCGCCCCATCGAGTCCCACCCATTGGGTGCGATACATCCCAAATACGCTCATCACCCCTCTGGATCCGGCATAAGCCGGATTCACCGCAACGGTGTTGTACATATATTGGGTGTACTGCGAATCTTGTTGGCCGTAGAGATTCGAAAATCCACTGAGGAAAAACAAACCCACTCCCATTGCCTTTATAAAGTATTTTAAGTTCATAAATGTCGCTTTTATTTGTGATTTAACGCGGCTATTCCCGTTTGAACTCGGCCTACTGCGGGCAGTAGCGTCTGCTCAAAGCGGTGCAACTGCGCTCCTTAATTGTTTTCCAAGTGTAAATAACCCGCCTTTTTGATGACCTGGGTTCCACTGGCCGAATGGAGCTCGTAGGTCAAAATGTAATAATAGGTTCCCGTCGGCAACTTTTCATTTTTGTTTAGCGTTCCCTTACCGTCGGAATAGCCCTTAAACACATTCCCGCTACTGTCGTAGTTGGTCGTTTCAAAAACCTTGGTTCCCCAACGGTTAAAGATTTGCACGGTATTTTGGGGGTATTCTTGAATGCGGTCGATAAAGAAGTAGTCGTTTTTACCGTCTCCATTGGTACTGACGGCATTGTAGATCACCACATCACCTTCCAAAATCAGCTCGTGTTTTACCGTGGCAAGCGTAAAAATCCCATAGCCATCTACCGCCGTGGGCGTGGTTACGGTTTTTTCAGCCAGATCGACGATGCCGCCTTGGTCTACCCAAAGCGCCTCCTTGTCGTCCCAGCGCACGATATGCAGGTTTTTTTCCGGTGTTGCGAGAAATTGTGCCGGCGTGGTGTTGGCATCCCAACTCAAACTCAAAATCAGTTCGCTTGGGCTATTCAACTGCTTGATGACCCAATATTCACTGGGGTTCACCTCTAAGATCACCCCTGCTTTACTAGCTGAAGGATATTGCTTTAACGCGGTTTTAAAGAAATATTCCGCGCTAAAATGATCGGCGACCGCCGGGGGTGCGCTAAGGGCTGCTCTTCGGTAATACTGTCCATTTCCAACGGGATAGATAAAGGCTTCCTTGCCCTTTTTTTCCACCTGTCCCTTGACGTGGCTGTCCTGATGCATATTGATCGCTCGGGCATTTTTTTCAAACACCAGGCCGCCCTGCAAGGAATCCAAGTGCAGGATGCCTTGGGTAAAATTGGCCGTTCCCGATATGCTGATGTCGTTTTTTAGTTCAAAATCTCGCGGAATGCTGGTTTTATTAAATAAAACGTCGAGAAATTCTATGGGCTTATTTCCGGTAATGAGCTGCCGGTTTGCCTCGGTTCCCTCAAAAATGGTGTAGCCAGTTTTGGCGGTGGAATTGTATGTAAACAAGCCGTTGTTTTTTAAATACGCCCGCAAATACAATTCGCCATCGTTGTAGACCACCCCAGATTCTGTATTGTCAAAGCCCTTTAAAGTGGTCATTTCGGTATTAGACGAAATATAGATGTCACCGAAGTTTACCATAACCCCCGTTTCCTGACTATGTCCACAAAGGCCGACAAAAAACAGCGCGGGATAAATCGCATATTTTATTTTTCGGTTCATATTGATTTCTTTTAATTGGAATTGTCTTTTTTTGGCGAAGCGCGACTAGAGTTCTGGGCGATTTTCTACATCGCCGTTGCCCTTTATACTTTGGCAAACCCAAATGGCACTAGCGCCGTGCTGTAATTCATAAGAAGCGGGAGGCAAACCGCCCCCCACTCCATTAGATAAAATTATTGTACTTGATAGTCCTGTTGAATATTCAATTGTACGTACTTCACCGCCCATGCCAAGGTGTTCGCATAAAGGAAACTGTTGTATACCGTACCTCCACTATAGTTTTTAAACCGTGGTAAACCGGTGGTGGTGATATAGGCTGGCCAAATGGTGGTTGAGGTATTTGACGGCGTTCCGGAAGTCCAACCAGAATCGCCCACATACACATATCCCAGCGATTCGTGTTTCAGCATCCACGCTCTAGACGCATATCCATTTTGAATCGCTAAAACCTTCATATTGGATGGGAAATCCGATACGTAATACGAGTTGTTTACATCGGATCCACCGCCTTTTCCACTTACATCTTCAAATGGGCCTTTGAGTATGGAATCGTCCACATTCAAAATCGGATTGTAATAGGTGGTTCCTGTACCGCTTACCGTGACCGAACCGCCGGTGATTTTATTGATTAAATTCCGTGCACCAGCAGCATCGTTTTCTTGAGAGTGGATCAAAACGCCTTTTTTGTTTTTGACAAAATCGTTCAGTATTTCGATACTCGCTGCATTGGGCAAGAAGTTGTACCCGAGCACAATGATATCAATCTTGTTGTTGTTGATATTGTTTCTCAAAGTAGTTCCTTGACTGAGACCGTTATTAAAGATTTTCATGTCTTGAATCTGTACTACTCCCGCCGGACCAAAATTGGATTTGTTTTGTATAATGGCTCGCGAGGCTTCTGAATTGGAAGCGGTTCCCGGGGCATACAATCCCTGTCCCACACCGAGTATGTTCATCGTTCTATAAACGAACGTAATGCTCTTGGTACAATTGGTACTGCCGCTGCTGCTGTTATTGGAAACGATGTAGGAGAAACTCCCCCCTGCCACTGGTATACCCGTTGCTCTAAGGGTAATTTCCTGGCTACCGGTTTGCGCAAAAGTACCCGAGGCCGAGAATGAAATTCCGTTTACCGCATTGGTACTGATTACATAAGCACCCGGATAGACTACGTTTACCGTGATTTTCATCAAATTACTGGCAATCATCGGCGTTTCAGGCGCATAACTTCCTTCGACGATCAAAGAGTTGCAGGCCATGGTATAGCGTACCGGTTGTGCCGCGGTAGGGATGGTCACGGAACAAGGCGTTACCAAACCAGAGGTAGCGGTAATATTCAAGTCCACATCGGTGGTTGCGGTAAGGGTACCCGTACCGTTGAGGGTAACCATTTGTTCGCCCAAGGTATCGAAGGTCTGCAAGCCCGAGCTAAAGCTAATTCCCGAAGCCGTATTGGTTGTAATGGTCGTGGTTCCCGTGGCCAATACATTGACTTTAAGCGTTATGGTATTGCTGTTGGTCAAGGCGACGTCTTGCATATAGGTCCCGTTAATCACGGCCTGACTGCAATCGATGGTATATTTTACCGCAGCTACGACCACTGGAATATTGGAACAATTGACTGGTGTTGCCGCATTGGTCGAGATGTTAAACTGGTTGGTTCCCGCAGCCACTGGCTTACCGGTACCCGACAATTGAACGGTTTGCGGCCCTGTGGCGGTAAATGTTCCCGTACCGGCAAAGGAATATCCGTTGAGTACATTGGTATTGATACTCCAGAATCCGGTATGACTTACGTTGACTTCGACCTGCATTTTATGGGTATCATACAGGTTCATGCCGATAAAATAGTTTCCAGCAGTTTGGATATTGGCACATAAGACCGCGAAGTCTACGCTGGCTTTTTCCACGAAAACATTAGGCTTACAGGCGGCTACCCTGTTGTTTAAAACCAGGGTTACCTCATCGCCTAAGGCGCCGGCATCGTAGCCTGTATTAGGCGTACCTACACCGAGCAAAGTAAGCATATACGAACCCGTGGTTGGAAAAGTTCCCTTGGCCGAAAAGTAATAACCGTTGTTCGTTGAAGCCGTAACTTCATAGGTTCCCGCTTGAGTAACGGAAACGGGTACGTTTAGGGTATTGCTGCTGTTTAAGAACTCGCCTTGTTTGTAGATTCCGTTGACCACCACGGCGCTACACTGTAGGGTACTGATGTTGATTACCGCCGGTGGCGGGGTTCCACACAGGCTCAACCACAGTTGCTGTGCGCTGGCCCAATAATTAAAACAACCCGAGCTGGTGTTGTAAATCAGCAATCCGTCTACGCGGTTGGCCATTACAATAGCATCGCGTTGGCCTTCGGTTAACCGGGGCGTCAAAAATCCTTTATTGGTGCTTTCCAATTCCAATACGGCACCCAAAACCGGCGTAGTGCTGGAACCGGAAACCGTACCGTCTTTAATCTTGGTCATATTCGCTTGTGCAAAGGATGTCATCGATCCCAGGAACAACAATACCACCATTGCTATGGTGTGAAACAAACTTATAAACCGCTTCGTTTTCATCTTTTCTATATTTTTAGATTAGGAGAATGCTTACTTAACAAGTAATAAACCTTCCAATTTGGTTAATCGATCCTGTACGGTCTGATTTGCTCGTTCCAATTGTTGAATTTGCACATCCTTAACTTCGATTTGATTCTTTTGTTCGATCAGGTGTAGGTAGAGTTCTTCGGTTTTCTCCAACAGCTGTATCGACAATTCCGACAGGTTAAAGGCGTATCCCTCTGCGGTTTTCGCCAGCTCGTGTATGGGAGTAATACCGGGTAAATGCCTGTTTGTTTTAATAAACGCTTCTACTGCATCGAGATTTTTAAACTGATAGTCCAGTTTTATTTCGGAAAAACCGTTGTAATAATCCTCAAACACATAATCGGCATAGCTGCTGTTTACCGTAGAAATACTTCCATTGACGCGAAGCTTTTCATTAGGCACATCTGAAGCCGTGTTGTAACCGATACCCACCCAGCCGTTGGTGTAGATATTGTCCGTATTGGATACCGCTCCGATATGGGTGGCTGTGCTGTACCAGGGTTCTTGAATAATCGGTGCCAAATCCAGCGTATGCACGAGCTGTTTTTCATCGGTATAGACCAGTTTCTTTTCATCGACATCCAATTCCAAGGTGGTTAGGGATTCGATTTCGCCGATCATGTCGACCAAGCTAAACTCGGTAGTCACATTTTTCTCATTGGTATACGCCAATTTGTGTGTTACGGGATCGTAGGTCATTTCCGTGATGGTTTCGGTGCCCTTTACCAACACTCGAATATCAACCGGATTGGCAATGCCCATCTCATCGGTATAGGTTAGGGTGTGGACTTCGATTTCCTCTCCCTCTTCGTTGAAACCGGCTGTGATTATATCGGTCAAAGTGGTTAGGGTTTGTTTTGTTTCGACGAAGTCGGTCATATAATCGATGTAATCCTGATTGGTGGTATGGACAATCGCAGCGGGTATGTCGATATCCACCTTGTCACCGGCTTCGTTACTATAAGTAAACACCTTGGTGGTAACATCTTGTACCAAAGTCGTCAGCGTTTCCGCCGCTTTGACCAATTCGGTGATGTCGATGATTTGAACCGCTCCATTTTCGTCGTAATAGGTGAAATTATCGCCGTCGAAGCTCACATTGCCCTCAATTTTGGAGAAATATTGGTTTAAGATATCCTGAACGTTGGTGTTGTTGATGATCTCTTCGAATTTGTTGGTCACGTCGGCAGCCACGTCAATATCCACCTTATCACCGGCTTCGTTGGTGTAGGTATAGATCTTGGTCGTGCCGTCCTGTACCAAAGTCGTCAGCGTTTCCGCCGCTTTGACCAATTCGGTGATGTCGATGATTTGAACCGCTCCGTTTTCGTCGTAATAGGTAAAATTATCGCCGTCGAAGCTTACATTGCCCTCGATTTTGGAGAAATACTGGTTTAAGATGTCTTGGACATTGGTGTTGTTGATGATCTCTTCGAATTTGTTGGTCACATCGGCCGCCACGTCAATCTGGACCGTAGCACCGGCTTCGTTGGTGTAGGTATAGATCTTGGTCGTGCCGTCTTGTACCAGAGTCGTCAGCGTTTCCGCCGCTTTAACCAATTCGGTGATGTCGATGATCTGAACCGCCCCATTTTCGTCGTAATAGGTAAAATTATCGCCGTCGAAGCTCACATTGCCCTCGATTTTGGAGAAATATTGGTTCAAAATGTCTTGAACGTGGGTGTTGTTGATGATCTCTTCGAATTTGTTGGTCACATCCGCCGCCACGTCAATATCCACCTTATCACCGGCCTCGTTGGTATAGGTATAAATCCGGGTCGTGCCGTCTTGTACCAAAGTCGTCAGCGTTTCCGCCGCCTTGACCAATTCGGTGATGTCGATGATCTGAACCGTACCGCTGCCGTCGACATAGGTAAAATTATTGCCGTCGAAACTCACATTGCCCTCGACTTTAGTGATGTATTGGTTTAAAATATCTTGAACGTGGGTGTTGTTGATGATCTCTTCGAATTTGTTGGTCACATCGGCAGCCACGTCAATTTGAACCGTAGCACCGGCTTCGTTGGTGTAGGTATAGATCTTGGTCGTGCCGTCTTGTACCAAAGTCGTCAGCGTTTCCGCCGCTTTGACCAATTCGGTGATGTCGATGATTTGTACGTTACCGCTGCCGTCGACATAGGTAAAATTATCGCCGTCGAAGCTCACATTTCCCTCGATTTTGGAGAAATACTGGTTTAAGATGTCTTGGACGTTGGTGTTGTTGATGATCTCTTCGAATTTGTTGGTCACGTCGGCCGCCACGTCAATTTGAACCGTAGCACCGGCTTCGTTGGTGTAGGTATAGATCTTGGTCGTGCCGTCTTGTACCAAAGTCGTCAGCGTTTCCGCCGCTTTAACCAATTCGGTGATGTCGATGATCTGAACCGTACCGCTGCCGTCGACATAGGTAAAATTATCCCCGTCGAAACTCACATTCCCCTCGACTTTAGTGATGTATTGGTTTAAGATGTCTTGGACGTGGGTGTTGTTGATGATTTCCTCGAATTTGTTGGTCACGTCGGCCGCCACGTCAATTTGAACCGTAGCACCGGCTTCGTTGGTGTAGGTATAGATCTTGGTCGTGCCGTCTTGTACCAGAGTCGTCAGCGTTTCCGCCGCTTTAACCAATTCGGTGATGTCGATGATTTGTACGTTACCGCTGCCGTCGACATAGGTAAAATTATCACCGTCGAAGCTCACATTCCCCTCGACTTTAGTGATGTATTGGTTTAAGATGTCTTGGACGTGGGTGTTGTTGATGATCTCTTCGAATTTGTTGGTCACGTCGGCCGCCACGTCAATTTGAACCGTAGCACCGGCTTCGTTGGTGTAGGTATAGATCTTGGTCGTGCCGTCTTGTACCAGAGTCGTCAGCGTTTCCGCCGCCTTGACCAATTCGGTGATGTCGATGATTTGTACGTTACCGCTGCCGTCGACAAAGGTAAAATTATCGCCGTCGAAGCTCACATTACCCTCGATTTTGGAGAAATACTGGTTTAAGATGTCTTGGACGTGGGTGTTGTTGATGATCTCTTCGAATTTGTTGGTCACGTCGGCCGCCACGTCAATTTGGACCGTAGCACCGGCTTCGTTGGTGTAGGTATAGATCTTGGTCGTGCCGTCTTGTACCAAAGTCGTCAGCGTTTCCGCCGCCTTGACCAATTCGGTGATGTCGATGATTTGTACGTTACCGCTGCCGTCGACATAGGTAAAATTATCGCCGTCGAAGCTCACATTGCCCTCGACTTTAGTGATGAATTGGTTGAGGTGGTTTTGTACATTGGTGTTGTTGATGATTTCCTCAAAATTCGTGGTGACATCGGTGAGCACATCGATATCGACCGTATCACCGGCTTCGTTGGTATAGGTATAATTACCGTTTCCATTGTTGACCAAGGTCGTTACCACTTCGGTATGGGCGATATCGGTAAGCAAAACAGAAACCTTATGGCCTTCGGTATCTTCGAGGACCAATTCGCCGTTGATCACACTCAATTTGACGTTGCTCGTATTTAGAAACAGGGCGGTATCTTCATCGCTGACGATGCGCACCCAGCGATTTCTATACCAGTAGTAATAACCTGGGGTAACATCGGCTACAGAAGATTTATTATACACCAACAGGCTTTCGACATTGCCCTCGGTGATGCTCGTCGCATCGGTAGTGCTGCTCAGTGCAATGCGGGGAATCAACACCCCTTTGTCATCCGAGCTAATTTCTAATTGCGCAGATTTATCGGGATAGTGCGTGCCAATACCTACCTGGGAATAAACCATACCACTGACAAATAGTGCTGCTAAGGGAAGTAATTTTTTCTTCATCTGAAATAAGTTTTTAATTAATTTTCCATTCCTTCTACGATATCTTTTCCAAAGAGGAGTATGTTATAAACAAAAGCACCCTTTTTACAGAATACGTTATAATATATTCACTCATTAAAACCATAGAATGCGAATTTGGCAATTATTTTTTAAAAAAGAATCTCAAATTAGTAGTCTAAGGCACGTCTAATTATATGAGACACGCCTGTTAATCAGCCATTTAATCCAAAAAGCTCCGATTGGAACATATCGCTTAAAATATCCGATCATTTTTTGCCAAATTTATATTATCACTAAATAAAAGAGCGAAATAGAGCGGTTTTTCCAATGGAATAAAAAAACTTAAAAACTTAAAAAAAGCAAAAAATTACGTTAGATGTACGCTACAAGCGCTAGAATCAGGCCTCAAGGGCCTTTAAAGTCGACTTAAAGCCCGGCTAATGCGGCTACAAGTGCAAGGATTCGAGAAGTATACGGATTTTCGCGTTCCAGGGCGGCCGCAAAATTTGAAACGGCTCGGCTCGAACGCGCCGGGCAATTCGCGGGTTAGTAGGCATTTGGGCGGCGATAACAGCAGCGGTTCAAGCCGTCTTAAAAACCAAACTGTCTCATTTAAATCGCAAAAAAAATGAAAAAAAACCACAAAATCCTTTTGCTGATCCTCAATAATTAGTATTTTACCCCCTATAACCAACTAAAAACTAATCATATAACAGAAATTACCATCAAAAAACAAAACAATGAAAACGCATCAAGACTTAGAAGTGTGGAACAGGGCTATGGATCTAGTGACCGATATCTATAGGGTTTCTCACGATTTCCCACAACAGGAGGTCCATGCTTTAACCGATCAAATCAGGCGTTCAGCCATTTCGCTACCCTCTGTTATAGCAGAAGGCGTGAGCAAAAGCGAAAACGGGGATTTCATTCGGTATTTGTATTTGGCCTTTGCCAACAACAACGAATTGGAAACCCAAATCATCATTGCCTGTAACCTCAACTTCATCGACCACAGCAATCAAATACAGTTGCTGCGGCAAACCCAGACAATCGGCAAAATGCTGCTGGGATTGATCGAGCTTATCCAACATAAATAAGGGCGAACTCCGAAGTTTCACCAAAACACTTAGTTCTAGCACATATCTGGCCGTATCTTTTTAACGGCTGCTAAGTAGCTAGTTATTTCCTCCTACACCGGTTTAGTTCAAATCGTTTTGTTATTAACAAGCTTGTGAATTTTATTGGTTTTCCACAGACAAATCTGCCAGCGCCCACAGCAGGTGGCGCTCGGTATAGCGGTAAATCTTTTTGGTGATGGCAAAAAATTCGGGAATCGACGGTGCCTTATCCACAGGGGTGCTCGATGGAATGTCGGCGTCGAATTGGCGAAGGATCTGCTCCCAATGGCCGCCGATGAGCTCGGGTTTGAAGTCGGGCAGAAACCACTGAATCAGCAGCCAGGATTCCGAGAGCCCGAGTTGACTGGGCAGGTAGTGAATTTGCTTGTAGCACAGCGCCCAAGCGCACTGCAAAAACAGCTGCCGCAAGGCGGGTATGTGCGCGTCTTGCAGTTCCCTGGCTCCCAATTCCATCAAGCTCTTTCCCGAGGCTTGTAAAAGCCGCAGCTGCTCACCTTGGTAATCGCTTGCACCGGCCTGGGGCGTTCCCCATTCAAGCCGGGAGCCCAAGGGCGCCTCGGTCCGCGAAAACAAACAGCGCTTAGCGGTGAATACCTCCTTGTAAAACGTTTGAAAGCGCGCTAAACCTTCCAATATTTCGGCTGCAGGGTGATAGAGCAGGGTGATTTTGACGGCACTGCCCAAGCGCTGCTGCAGCAGTTGTTGGGCGGCGGTACGCCCCGCCGCCTTCAATTGGTCGCCGATGACCAGCACTATAAAATGGCGGCCGCGCTTTACCTTTCCCAAGGGGGTTTTGGGCGTTTGGTCAAATCCCTTGCAGGCCACTAAATACAGCTGCATTATCGCGGGGTCTTCCCGCAGTATCGCGACGAGCTGACGCTGTAAAATTTGGGCTTTGGACTGGGTTTCGGAACGCAGGCGTTGCTCGATCTGGTAAATCTGGTTGCGGGCCAATTTTTTCTTGAGCTCCTTGGTGTATAAGGGCGCTAATTCGTTGTTTAAATAGGCCTGCAAATACTGCAGCAGTTGTCGGATGCGTTGGTGTTCCAAGGTGCCAAAGTCGGACACTTGCTCTTCGAGCCCTGCTTGGGCGTGCAGCAGTTTTGTTAAGTCGGCCCAGCCTTGGGCCTGATAGGTGAGGTAAAACGGAAAACCGGGCAACTGCGCCTTTAAAAAGTTCAAAGTCGCGTGGGTATCGCCCCAGTGAATCGCCTTGGGCAACAAAAAGCTTTGGAAGGCCTGCAGCTGTTTTTGCAAAAGGATTTGCAAGCAGCGGTAGGCTGCTTGCCCCTGGTTTTGCTGGGATGAAAAATAAACGTATAAGGCCATATCCTCTTTAAAGGCTTCGCTTTGGCGGTCGAGCCAGCGCTGGAGTTGCCTCTTGCATTTGGTAAAATGCTGTTGCTTGGGCAAGAGCCCATAGTGCTTGTAGGATTTTTTGTTGGCGGCATATACCACGTCGCAGTCCTGCGCGTTTAAAGCCGTAAAAGCAAAGTGTAGGTCGGCTTCGGATCGGAGTCCGGCCGCATCGACCAAGGCGATGCTCAGACCGTGCTGTTCCACGCTGTCCCGGCACCAGGGTTCTCGGTTCCAAGCCGCTATATCGGCAGACTTGAGCTGTCCGCCACAAACGATAATCAGGCTGTTGAAATGTCCCAAAGACGCTTTGGAATACAGCAGCAATTCGACCGCACCCGCAGCGGTGAGCTGCCGTATTTTCTGTTCGATCGCAGCAGGCCATTTACAGCCCGCCATAGTGTTGATAAAGGGTTTCATTAAAAAAAATTCACTGTAAAATACCAGCTTTTACCGTGGTGAGCCCGCTATTGATAAAAAACAACATACCCCTATTAGCCAATCCGTACGTTAAATGACTACTACCATGCTGTCCTGTACAGCTCAAATTAATTTATATTATGAAAAATCGGACGACACTCGACCGGGGTATGCTTAGGGAATGTACCTCCCTTACTCATTAAAAAAAACGACTATTACCATGAGCCTAATATTTAATTGTACTTCGTTGCGCTACGAATAACACTGGAGCGTTACCAGTATTTCGTTGGAGCGCGCCATTGGCGAAGAGCCGCGGCGTTCTCGGAGCTATTACAATCCTTAAAAAAAACGCTTGCCTAGAGGCGCAGTGGCGCCTTTAAAAAATTCCTCCCCCGCAATCCCGGCTACTCCCAAAGCTAGGAGCTGCAAAGGAGGAAAAACCATACCTCGAGTCATATAGTCCGCAGTAATGAACTTCGAGGTATTTTTATTGCACCGCATCCTAAAATACTAAATTATGAGAAACTGCTTAAAAAAGCGCTGGTGCAATAAAATGAGGCCGGTTAGCGCCTCAAAATTGAGCATTCAAAAAACTATCAAAGGCCTAGGGCCCGAAAAATAAATAATCTTAAATAAGGCGTGAGCCTTGCAGCTCGCCGGTATAGACACTCGGCTTATCTACCCAGTGACTGCGCTCACGCCCGTTCCGCGAATACCTGTCCGCACAACTCCATCCGAAACGCCCTAAGGCGTAGATGCAGCGGCGGGAATACTTTGGTGCTTCACCCCCTTAAAAGGCGGTTTAGCCAACTGTTTTACCCCTCGAAGCATGTAGACGAGGAGGTATTCGCAGCCTACTATAAATAATTGCTTCAAAAGCGACTTTCCATGGAACAGCGCCATCGGAAACTTCCTGTAACACCTGGGCAGCTGTGGAAAACGAATCGGTCTCTCCGCACTAACCAAAAGAAACCTTCAATCGCAAATCGCTTTCTATCTTTCAAATATAAAAAAATATTTTAATTGCGCACTATCGTACGCAATATTATTTTATATAAATGGTTATTTTGAGGTTATGCCGAATATCGATACGCTTATCTGTACCTACATTTACCACCATTGGATTGCGCAAGCGGTTTCCCAAAGGGGATTTGCCCTAGATCACAATATAGAGGAGAGCATCGTGCGGAAAATCAAAAATACCGCCCTGCAAACCGCAAAGAGTCGATACAATATTCCGGTTTCCACCTTGCAGAAAATATGTGAGGCGCGGAACCTCCCCTTGCAGGAATTTTTTTCGCTGATCGACTGCTAAATCGACAAGCGATTAAAATGCGCGCGATTTCTCTTTTATTTCAGCGTAGACCCTTTTTCAACAAAGGCAGTAATCCCTGAAAAAAACGAAAAAACCACTGGTTTTCGTCAGAAAAGCGCAGTTTTCCCGCGGCAATTAGCACTTATCTATACCCAAATATAAAAAAAATATTAAGGTAACCTATATGTGTCTTGTTAAATTTTTAAAAATCGGGAAATTTACTTATAGAGCAGATTCGTTTATTCGCGGATTCGATTATTCGCCTTGGATTGCGGTAAAGTCGGCGTGTCAGGGATTTTTAATTCCGTAGATTTTGTCTTTTTTTGAGGATTCGCTGATTCGTTTATTCGTTTATTCGCCTTAGATTGCGGTAAAGTCGGCGTGTCAGGGATTTTTAACTCCGAAGGTTTTGCGCTTTGTAGAAACTCCCGAATCAGCCTATCAGCGAATCCGCGAATCAGCCCTTTTGTTCGTTTATTCGCTTTGAATTGCGGTAAATTCGATGTTGAGGCATTTTTTAATTCCGTAGATTTTGTCTTTTGCAGAAGCTCTCGCATCCGCGAATCCCCGAATCCCCGAATCGGCTTTTTTTTCGCTTTGTAGAAACTCCCGAATCAGCCTATCAGCGAATCCGCCCTTTCGTTTGTTGACTCGACTTGGATTTCGTTAAAATCGGCGTTTGCCCGACTTTTAATTCCGTAGATTTTGTCTTTTGCAGAAACACTCGCATCCGCGAATCCGCCTTTTTTTTGCGGATTCGTTTATTCGCGGATTCGTTTATTCGCTTTGGATTGCGGTGAATACAATGTGTAGGGGATTTTTAACTCCGAAGGTGTTGTGCGTTGCATGCACTAGTGAATCAGCCTTTTTTTTGCGGATTCGTTTATTTTCTAGATGCGGATTCGTTTATTTGCTTATTCGCGGATTCGCCTTGGATTTCGTTAAAGTCAACGCTCCGTGGTTTTTTAATTCCGTAGATTTTGTCTTTTGTAGAAACTCCCGAATCCGCCTATCAGCGAATCCGCGAATCCTCGAATCAGCCTATCATCAAATCCGCGAATCCACATCCCCCTTCAATTGGGAGGCGGCTTCAATGTCCAAAACGAATTCCACCTGCTTAAACCGCTGCAAATAGGTAGCGGGTACTGCTGCCGACACCGTGCCTTCTAAGGCTTTTTGAACGATCTCCGCCTTGCGTTGTGACAGCGCCAACAAAATGATTTCCCTGGCCTGAGTGATGGTTTTGATACCCATGGTAATCGCCTGACTGGGCACGTGTTCTCTGCCTCCAAAGTCGCCTATGGCGTCGGATATGGTTAGCTCGTTTAAATGCACCAAACGCGTTGTGGATTGCACTAAAGATCCCGGTTCGTTAAAACCGATATGGCCCGTACGTCCAATGCCCAACAACTGCAAATCCAATCCACCAAAGTCCTGAATTTTCTTTTCATAAAGCGCACAGTGTGCTTGTACCGCCTCTAAATTCAACGTTCCGTCAGGGATATGAATGTTTTCCGAAGGCATATCCACCTGGTTAAACAGGTTGACATTCATAAAAGAACGGTAGCTTTGTTCATCAACCGCTTGCATCGGATAATACTCATCCAAGTTAAAAGTCACCACAGTTTTAAAGCTCAATCCCTCATATTGATGCAATCGAATCAGTTCTTTATACACCAATTTAGGCGTCGCTCCTGTAGCCAATCCCAAGATTGTTTTTTGGCCTAATTCGCTCTTCTTTACGATTAAAGAGGCGATGCGCCCCGCCACATAAAGAGATGCTTTTTCACTATTGGGATATACTTTTATAAATTTTTCTTCTTGATTATTCAATGGGTGGGGGTTTAAATAAAACGTGCTTTGACATCATCGCAGCCTTCATTCAAAAATACAAAAAAAAACCCCAAAAAAACAATGTTCTAATAGCAAATAAGGCACATTTAGTATAGTTCTCCTTTTTTTAAAGTCTGGTTAACTTCAACGAACAGCTCGAATCCCTGCCATTCATTCTAACATTTACGCGTACCGTCTCCAAGGATTCGCTAATCTATCTCTCTCTATGGCTGTGTATTTTATTTGAAGCCACCAAGAAAGCTGTTAATCATTTGTATATCTTATTTCAATCCGTTACTTTTGAGTAGTTACAATCCAAATGCAAAACTTATGGAAACAAAAGATTTAAAGCCAAAAAGGCATATCGGACGCAACATTTGTCGCCTTCGTGAAATCAGGGGGATGAAACAAGAAACCTTAGCCGAAATATTGGGTATGAGCCAACAAAAATTGTCCTTAATCGAAAATACCGAAGAATTGGAAGATCAAAAAATCACAGAGATTGCCAAAGCGCTAGAAGTAAACGTGGAAACCATTAAAAGTTATTCAGACGAAAAGGTTTTGAGCATTATCAATAATACTTTTAATAGCAACGACAACGCTACTATCAACGGTGGAGGAGCAACTAATTACTCTCCTAGCTTCAACCCTATTGACAAGGTAGCCGAACTCTACGAACGCTTATTAAAAGCCGAACAGGATAAAGTAGCCTTTTTGGAGCAATTGCTGAATAAGAGGGAGTAATTGGTTTTATAGTATACTACAGCCTTTTTTCGTGGCAAGGCTGTAGATTTGTTGTTATTTTATGGAAACGAAATGAATTACAAGCTGTTGTATTTAATAATTCTGCCCGGATTCCCTACAACGACCGCATAATCGGGTACATTAGTGGTCACAACTGCTCCTGCACCAATAGTAGCCCACTTTCCTATGTGAATCCCTTGGAGTACACATGCTCCGATACCGATATGGGTACCTTCTTTTACCACCACATTTCCCGCTAATGCGACATTGGGTGAAATATGGACATAATCACTTAATTTGCAATCGTGATCAATTGTGGCATTGGCATTGATAATGCAGTGCTTTCCGATTATACATCCTGTTTGGATAACGGCATTTGCCAATACGACAGTACCTTCACCTATAATTACTTCCGAGGCAATTTGAGCGGAAGGATGGATAACCGTCGCGACCGCATGCTTGAGCTCTTTGGCTATTTTTTCTCTAACTGAATTATTCCCTATTGCTATTACAATGGGGCTTTCGGACTCAAAGCTGCTATTATAAGGAAATTCAGCATCGTCAAAATAATGGATTACCGCAGTTGCCTGCTCTTTTAAAATAGCGTCTGCTACTACACGAGCATGTCCTCCTTTTCCGTATATCAGCCAAATTCCCATTAGACAATCTTATATTTATTGATGATGTATTGTTTCAAAAACAGGTAAACTAAACTAAGTCCCAACAATAAAGCAGAACTAAAAATGATTTGAAACACAGCATCTCTTGTACTGAAGACAATTACCGCATACCCCAAAGCAAATTGCAGTACTGCGTAGGTCGCAGCTACAATCAATTTGTTTTGTCCGGCTTCATTGCTCAAAAATTGATATAAATGAGAACGGTGTGCCTTAAATATGTTTTCTCGTTTTAAAGTACGACGAACTATAGTCCAAACCGTATCCATGCCGTATACGGCCAAAAAGAGTATGTAAATGAAGTTTTCTGTTTTCATCAATAGCATGCCCAACAGAAAAATCACAATAAATGCCATGCTCACACTTCCGACGTCTCCCGCAAAACACTTAGCCTTGACCCTGCAATTAAAAAAGGCAAACACTCCAGCTGCGACCATCGTATAATATATTAAAGCGCTGTCGACAAAATGCACCTCGAGATTAACCAGTGCTAAGAGTCCCAATACAGCCAAACTATAAAGGGCCGTAATCCCATTTATCCCATCCATAAAGTTATAAGCATTAATCGTACCTATGGTAACAACCAAACTCAAAAAAACCCATATCATGGATAAATCAAACAAATCCCATTGTTGAAACATCAGCAGTACAGATACCAAATGTATCAACAAGCGAACTTTATTGGAAAGCGTAAACACATCGTCTAAAAAACTGATTACAGTCATTAGCGTCAATCCTAAGAAAAACCAAGGGTATTCAAATCCAGAATAGAGGAAATAGATTAGTACACCGAAGTAAAAAACAATACCGCCTCCTCTTAATGTCACTTGTGTATGCGAACTGCGTTCGTTCGGCTTGTCGATAATGTTAAACTTATTCGCTATTTTAAAATAAAGCAATTCTACTACAAAGAGCAGAATGGCTACTATAAGATATTGCATTTATTTATATTTTACTGCGGTTATAATTTCGAAACCGCTGACTTAAATTCTGTTTCTTTATCTAAACGAGCGAATCGTTTTTTCTAAACCCGCTACTGCGGTATACGGTAAATTTTCTATGGACAAAGCCCGTTTTACCTTAAGATTAGAGACTACATAATTCTCTGTAAGCTTTTTTAAACGCTCTGTATTCAAGGGCAACCTTAACTTGTCACCAACGATTGCAACCGTATTAACAATACGTTTATTAATCGACCAAAGTCGTGGTTTTTTATCAGAATGCTCGGCAATTAAGGCGACCAACTCGTTGGTCGACAAGGGCAAATCATCGGAAAAATTAAACACATCAGAAGTTACCTTTCGGTTTTCCAACAATTGTAAAACTAAGAAATTCAAATTATCAATGCTCAAAAAAGATCTTTTATTCTCAAAGGCTGCTAAAGGCCATGGAATTCCCCTTTGCACAATTTTATATAATAAATTCAAATTACCCTTATTTCCTGGTCCGTGAATCATACACGGTCTTATAATGAACAAACGTTTTCCCTCTGGTAACACCTGTTTTAAAAGGTACTGCTCCGCACGCTGTTTTGACTGTCCATAAGGTGTAAGTGGTTGTGGAATTACCTCTTCCTCTAATACATCATTGACACTGTCTGCAACGGCTTTTACAGAGCTAAAGTAGAAAAAATCTGTAATATCACTATGCACAAAAGCATCAAATAATTGTTGCGTCAACATGGTGTTTACTTTAAAATACGCATCGGAATCCGTTGCACTAGATAAATCATGTGCTTTACCTGCTAAATGGATAATTGCATCAGATTGTAAATCGAGTTTTGACAACCATGCTTTTTCGCGCATTGACAAAGCTGTAATTTGATGCTTATTCGCCGTTAGAAATGCCGCTAAATTTTGTCCAACAAACCCTGTTGCTCCAGTAATCGTTATTTTCATAAACTAAATGATTATAAAACGGTTATAAATATCTAAGTGCTTTTGAATTACGGCTTTTACATCAAATTCTCTTTCTGCCTTTACACGCGATGCCTTACCCATTGTCACGATACTTTCACTGTCATTTACTAATCGTTCAATAGCTTGAGCTAACTCAATTACGGAATAAACCGGCACTTTAAATCCATTTATACCTTCATCCACGCACTCTCTACATCCGACCGCATCTGTAGTGATTATAGCTCTTCCCACAGCGCAAGCTTCTATTAACGTCTTGGGCATTCCCTCTCTATAAGAAGGTAATATAACAATATGAGAATCATTGTAAAGCGAGACCATATCTTGTTGATATCCGACCCATTTCACATAAAAACCATCTTGCCAATCGTTTAAATAACTTGCAGGTACTCCGGCTTTATTGTCTTCATCGGCCATACCTGCCAAAATAAACTGAACGCGATTTTTATAAGTGTCTTTTAAAATTTCAGTAGCTTCTCTTAGTTCTTTTACGCCCTTATCCCATAACATACGGACTGGAAACAGAATCTTCACATGATCAAATGATGGAAACTCGGCTTCTTTAAACTTCACTAAATCCACACCAGACCCCTTTATGCGAACGATTTTATTCCGTTCATTAACCACCCCTAATTCGGTCAGTTCAGCTTGATCATCTGCATTTTGAAAAATAATGGTCAAATTCTCGCGATTAAATCCAAATTTCATCAACTTCAGCATAACCTTTTGAACAGTACCTTGTCGCCCGCTTGTAAAGTTATATCCCAAACCACTTACTGCATTTAAAACCCCTTTTATAACCAAAATCCGCGCAATTATTGATCCGTAAATTACGGGTTTTAAGGTAATATGATGTACGACATCTGGCTTAATAGCCTTATAAAGCTTTCTAAAATCATTTAAGGTCCGCAACTCATTCATCGGATTGGTTCCCGACCTAGAAAACTTAAAATTGATAAAAGTAATTCCATCAATATTAATCTCATTCCCTCGGCCTGTATCTTCAGCAGCTACAAAAACCCGCCATCCCTCTTTTACCGCGGCTTGAGCAATGCATAAACGATGCGATATAAAAAACCAATCTACATTGGCAACCATTAATAAGGTTTTCATAGTTTAATATTTAATTTGATAAAACCCATTTTTCTTTCACAAAACACAATTACAATCCTTATCTATGGATAAAATAGGGATTCATGCAGCTTAATAAACTAAAGAAAATAAAAAAAACGCAAATAAAATCTTATTTATCGTTTTTCAATTTCTTTTGTAAATTCCAATAACTTTCTCTCCTTGCTGTAACGTGTAATTGTATTTATCACCCCTTTGATTTAATATCTTTTAATTTAAACATGAACGACTATTCGTTATCCTATTTCCATTCTTAGAAAGGAATATCTATCATATTTTCCCCTTAACTAGAAACAATAATACTTAAGCCGTGTAAAAATCCTACAACAAATAATTATTCTCTTATTTTTAAAAGTAATTAATATTTTACTTTGCAAACATGTCAACAAACATGAATATGTATTACTAAATAGGAAAATTAATCAAATGTTTAATATTGTTTTTCACAAAGCGATATTTACCACTTTTTTCGACAGGAATTTCATCTACATAAAGCAAATTCAAGTTCATTTTATTTCCTATTCTATCTCTCCAATTATTTATAAACTTTAGTTCTGTTTTTTTTGAATAGACAGCATCATCTACTACAATTAACAAATCAATCGAATCTAAATCATTTTGAATGGCTTGAAAGCGAATAATACCATTTATCTCTTTTAAAGTATTCGAGATATTTCCCAAATTTATTTTCCCGTTTTCTGGAGAATAAATATAGTCATCGATTCTTCCTAGTATTTCTTTTACTAGCGGATTATTATTTCCACAAAGACATGTTTTGTTTTCATCCTCCAAGCTAATTGAGTCACCAATATCATATCGTATTAATGGAGTAGCTTCAGTAGTGAAAGAAGTCACTACCAATCGTCCTGATTGACTATAATGGTTATTATCGTCCAAAACTTCAAAAACACCACTTTGTAGTTCTAAATGTAAATTACCATTTACACATTCAAAGATAAAAGGTGCGCCCTCTGAAGAAGCATATTGGTTATAAATCTTCGTTTTGAAAAAAGTCTCAATAATTATTCTCATTTCATCTGTTATTGTTTCCGCAGTAGGAAAAATTGCCAGAATAGAATTTTCCGGATAATGATACCCGTTACTGATTCCATATTTTGCAATCTCCAAAATTGTAGACGGAAACCCAACAAAATATTTTGGTTTAAAGGTCAGTAAATTCTCAACATAATGTTTTAAATACCCCTCCTTTATATGAAAAGTTGAATAATATCTGACATTGTACTTGTGGTCAGTCTTCCAAAAAACATTTTCCTTAATATCTTTTGTTGTTAATATACTTTTTCCTGAAAACCAAGCCGTTTTTTCTCCAAGTTTATATCCAAAACGCGATCGAAATTCATCCAATATAGCAAAACGTTCTTGACTATTCTCTTTTGTATAAAACACCTCCAGCGACTTTCCAGTAGTTCCACCGGTTTTAGATGAAATTAACTTTTTATCAGTTTTGATCACAATACTTTTGATGTTCTCACGGAGCTGCTCCTTTGTTAAGAGTGGTAAATTCGTGATATTTTGAAGTAATTCTGGTTTACTAGCACCCTGATACAAATCTTTATAATAATCTGAATTTTCAATAACTTGATTAATAAAAGCGCTGTACCTATCCTTTTGATTTGCTTTTAATTCGTCCAAGGTAAGCGTTCTATTTTCTATAGCTCTTTTAAGAAACTCGTTATACCGACCACCGTATCGATCTTTGTAAGCTCTAACATTAAAGACCGAAATAGTAAATTCTTGTAAAAACCTAGGTAATAACCTGTAAATTCTTTCTTTCATTATTATATAAATTTGTTGAAATAATCGCTATCGATAAAATCCAAATCCAAAATTGAATTTGCGCATAAGTATGGGTTCCCATAAAAAGTAATAAAACATAGAATAAAATAGGAATTTTAATATGATGACTGATGAAAAATGACAATATAATAACCATAAAAAAACCGCCTAATATATACCCGTGTTCGATGAAAAGGGCCGAATACGTTGATCCTTTATCTCCTTTAATATCCATATTAGCGTAACCAACCCCAAAGTACTGTTGCAAATCTGTTAACTCAGATAAGACTTCGTTTGTATTACCAATCCGATATTGGTAGGAACCGCTATCTTCAAAATTTATTATTTTTTCAAACAAATAATCTACCTTTATATAATCAAGCCCTATAAAAAAGAAAGCTCCCAAAGTTACAAGACTTGCAAAATACACCTTCTTAGTTAATGCTGTATTTGAATAAATAATAAAATACACAAAAATAAATGCAATTAAATAAACTGTGCCTGAAGCTGAAGCTGAAAGGATTACTGAAAAAAGAACAATAAAATCAATTAAATCAATACGTTTTTTATACAATATATAAGCACTCATTAAAGAAAGTATAAACAAAGAATAGGACGCTGGTTCTGAATACAAACCAGATGACCTAATAGCGCTATCCAAATTGAAGCTTCCTCCTATATTACGAGAAACATTCCCTGTAATAGGCTTTATAAAATCGACATACTGTTTTAATAAAAAGAAAAGTAAAAATTGGATATAGAAAAAAATTGCATGTATATATATAGTATATTTTATTCCTATTATTAACTTTGATACCCTATTTTTAAAATAACCATAAAACAAAATACTAAAAATAATTGCAAAAAAAGTACCAATAATACGAGGTAAGTGAATTTCTACTGCTTTGTTTAAAATCGAAACTAAAAATGATAGTACTATAAAAATAGTGAACAATAAAAAAAAACTTTTTATAGTATTGCCTATATATATATTGTTCTTGCGTTGGTTAACCAAAAATAACAAAATAGCAAAACTTACAAAATCAAATACCCTCAGGTTGTATAAAACAGGGAAATAAAAACTCAATAACGAACCAAAAAAGATTACTAATATTTCTAGGTAATTTTCTTTTATTTCATTTAATTTAATCATTAATCAATATTTTAATTTCCTTATATATCGCCTCGACAGAATAATGTTTTACTCTTTGTAAACTCGCTTTAGCTAGGTTTTCCCTCAATTCTTTATCCGAGAACAGTTTTAATAATGCCTTTGACAGACCAGAAACATCCCCAACATTTATAAGAATCCCATATTTAGCAATAAAATATTCTCCTTTATCTATTTCTACATTATCATTATCATTTAAAATTTCCAAGGGTCCAGAAATACAATTTGTAGCTATTACAGGCAAGCCGCAAGCCATCGCTTCCAAAACAACATTAGGAAAACCCTCTGAATTCGATGATAAAACAAAACAATCTGCCCTTTTTAAATACTTATTCACATCTTTAACAACGCCATAAAACTCAATATTATCGTTTACAACTTCATTTACTAAAGACTTTTTTAACACCCCTTCTCCAAGAAAAAAAGCATTATATTCTATATTGATATCTTTAAGACTATCTATTAAAAGTTTTGGGTTTTTAATTTTCACCAGTTTACCAACCCAAGCAATCGTAAATACTTCATTATATGCCGTTGATGTATATAACTCGCTTGGCACCTCCTTTATCGGATTATAAATTACAAACATAGGACGTATAACTCCAAAATTACTTTTTAAATCATCATTAATATAATGCGAATTAGAAAAAACATAATCTGCTCTATTGTACAATAAAGGAATTAATATTTTGTAAAGCGTGTATCTAAGAATATGAGACTTATATGCTTTAGAAGGAAAACATCTCTCACTTACTATTACTTTTATCTTTTTATTAAGAACTTTAATAATCCCATTTATAAGATTTGGTCTAGTTAAAAATGAAAGACTGACCTCTATTTTGTTCCTTTTTAAAAATCGGCAATACTTGTATAAAATATAAAAAAAAGAAAAAAACCTATTTTTATTATTATCAAAAACTACCAAATTAACTTCCTCAGGAATAGTAAAATACAAATCTCTCTGAAAAATCACCAAATAAACTTTATAATCTTTGACTAACTCCGGTAGCAATAAACTTATAGTTTTTTCAGCCCCCCCTGCACCAAGGTTTAACGTAAAAATACAAATCGACTTCGTTTGGATTAATGACATTTTTATTTATATTTTTATTAACAGTAATACTTTAATTAAAGAAAATTTTGACTCATTATTTTCCTTTCAACAATTCATTTAAAGCAAGCTCTTGAACCCAAAACTTCCCTTTGTTAAAAGTATAATTTCCTTCACTTATCCTTCTATAATAGCCCGGTACATTATTCAACTTCAATTGCGCAGAAGTGTCAATGCCAATGAATATTGAACTTTCAATAATATAATACTTTTGCGTTTTTTGACTGAACAACAAGTCTGTTGCTAAAAAAACAGACTGAAACTTTTCTCTCACTTTAAATGCTAAATCTAATGCTTGTGACGGAATTTCCTTCCTTTCATAATTTCCAGCACCCGATGCTTTAAAATCTCCAGCATTAGGGTATCTATAATATCCAAACAATTTATCACCGACAACCATAATCCTTAAATCAAAAGTCGCATCTTCGATAAATTCTTGAAAAAGTAAATAATTTTTTTGCCGTTGAAACGGAAAATAGGTTTTCGCGCCCTTAAACGAAAAAGATTCATTAATTAATCTAACAGCAGCGTTTTTATCTTTTAATTTAACAACCCCAAATGACGACGAGCCAGTAGCAAGCTTTGAAATAATTGGAAATTTCACTTTATTGACATACGCTATAGCATCTCGCTTACTATGAGTTACAAAAGTAGGGATTTCCGGTAAATTGTAATGTTTATACAAATAATGAGCATTAATCTTATCTTCATAAGACCATATTTCATCAAAACTTGGCAAACACTTTTTCCCCATCAACTTCTCTAATACATATATTTTATTCGTGGCGATATCTTGAGTTGAAGGGTCAGATTCTGTATGCCAAATAACAACATCAAAATCTCGTGCCTTAACTTGCCAATCGTGGGCAAAAATATCGTAATACGCGAATGCTATATTATTGTTTCGCAAAAAACGCTCGTATTTAGGATAATATGCACGTGCTTTGACAAACCCTTCGTATTCATGTCCATCTTTGACAAGTCCCACTTTTAAATTCAAAGAAATAGGTTTTTCTAAATACACGTTCGGCGCTACATCTAAAACTGTGTGGATTTCGTTCAAAGGAATTAAACTTCCGTTTGCCACCCGCTTTTTCGTATAGTACTTCTTTAAGATTGGGATACTAAATACGATATCTTTAATTTGTGTTCTTGATAGCATTAAATTCGATTTTGAAATTCATTGATTCTTTGATTGATGACCTGATCATTTTCTACAAATACACAATGCATTAAACATTCATTTGGTGCTTCTTCCAGTAACATATCAATTGTTGTAGAAACCGCATGGCTTAAACTCTTCGAAATTGTTTTGTAAAAGATTGATGTTGTATGATCTACCACATTATGCGTAATTTCTCGATGCTGAACCGGATGTACCCAACCGTTTATCGTTTGATTCTTCAATTTATCCAAATAGGCCGCATCACCGATTTTACCATCGCAAATAATATCCTTTGAGAGCACTTCCTCGGTAGAAACGACATTTACACCTGTGTCAATATAGTCTTGATCCGAATAGCCAAGTACTTGGCCATATTCATTCTCTACAAAAACTTGCTTTTTATTTTTAAAACCAGAAGGTATTAAACCCCTTCTTCTCTCATTTTTCTTTTGACTTATAGGAAATCCAATTGTTTTCATAATTTTATTTTATTTAATATTCTTTTCTTGTTTTTTGCAAAGATCAATGTTAAGATACCACTAATTCCTCTGCTAATAACTATTGCATAAGCAGCTCCAATATAAGAGTAATTTACAACTAAAAAATAAGATAGAGCCAGTCCTATTAAAGAACTGAACATGACTATATTTCTCAGTATCTTTTCTTGTCCATTTAACACTAAGTAATTCGTTCCATACGCATTCATCATAAAAATAAAAATCGGAGATAATGACATTATTCTAATAACTGTTATCGCAGCGGTAAATTCGTGACTAAAGAAAATGCGAACAATCAAGGGGGCTCCAAGAAACAAACTTATCGAAATGATTAAACTAATTACTAAACTCATCTTTTCGTAAAAGGAATGTTTATCCATACGTCGTGCCAAAAACGGGTAAAAGGTTCGTGATAAAACATTCGTAATTTGTTGACTGATTCCTAAAAATTTATTACCTGCATCAAAAACTCCAGTTGCTCCTTTTCCCCAAAAGTTTTCCAAAAAAATTGTAGACATATTACTATATAAATTTGGCAGAATTAAGGAAATAAACATATTTGTGCTATCCTTGATTGTTCTATAAATATCGCGAAAATTTATTTTTACTAAACCATAACCCTCCTTATAAATGAGAGCGAACGCACCAAGTCCGACTACAAAAAAACCAACACCGTTTATTAGTGGAATGTAAATAAAATCCTCTTCTTTTTTAATAAATACAAAAATAAAAATTGTAAACAAAACCTTTATAACCGTTGAAAGAATAGCACTATACTTCATTTTTTCCAAAGCCTGAAAAAACCATTCTGGATACATTACATAACCGGGAATTAACGTAAAAGTAAACAACAAAATCTTCGCATTATTATTAAATTGGGGGATAAAGTAAATACACAAACAAAGAATCATCAAACTTAAAACCATTAACAAAAAACGCGCATATACAATAGTAGAAAAAACTTTAGAGGTGGCTCTTTTATCTTCTCTTAACCTCGATACATCTCTAATACCCGTATAATTAAAACCATAATCTGTTAAAGTCTGAAAAAAAACGATGACTGCCGAGGCAAAAGCTATCGCACCAAAATTATTCAACCCTATCGTCTTAGCGATATATGGGAGTGTGATTAAAGGCAAAATATAACCTACAATCTGCAATAGAGACAAAGACAAAAAGTTCTCAATGAGCGTCTTAATATCTTTGTTTTGAGTTTTCTTTCTAATTTTCTTTATTAATGACATTATATATTTTATTTCAGCACCTATCGTAAAGCAAGAAAGCTAATTTGTAAGTTATTTACTTCTATTTAAAAAAATGTGTTAATTAGCTAAAATAAACAACATTATAATCGCGCATCAGTACTTTTTAAAACCCCTTTTACATCATACACTACAGAACTTTCTTTAGTAAATTGAGTCAAATCCAATTCTAAAAACTCCTTATGCGCTACGCCTAAAATTACGCCGTCAAATTGTTGTTGTGGCAGTTGATCGGTGCTCACAATACCGTATTCGTGTTTGACCTCTTCCGGGTTTGCCCAAGGGTCAAAGGTAGTTACTTTAATGCTGTAGTCTTCCAAGGCGCGAATCACGTCTACGATTTTGGTGTTTCGCACATCGGGGCAGTTTTCTTTAAAAGTCACGCCTAACATCAGTATCTCAGCACCGTTGACTTTGATGTTTTTTCGGATCAGCGTTTTTACTACTTGAGAAGCCACGTATTCGCCCATGGAGTCGTTTAAGCGGCGACCGGCCAAGATGATTTCGGGATGGTAACCGTGTTCTTGGGCCTTTTGAGCCAGGTAGTAGGGGTCGACACCGATACAATGCCCACCTACTAGACCCGGTTTAAACGGCAAAAAGTTCCATTTGGTTCCGGCTGCTTCCAAAACGGCATGGGTATCAATATTCAACAAATTAAATATTTTGGCCAGTTCGTTGACAAAGGCAATGTTGATATCGCGTTGGGAGTTTTCAATCACCTTAGCCGCTTCGGCTACTTTGATCGTCGGTGCCAAATGCGTACCGGCGATAATTACCGATTTGTACAATTCGTTGACTACTTGCCCAATTTCTGGCGTAGAGCCCGCGGTGACCTTTAAAATTTTTTCTACGGTATGCTCTTTATCGCCTGGATTGATGCGCTCTGGTGAATAGCCCGCAAAGAAATCCACATTGAATTTTAAGCCCGATACGCGCTCCAAAACCGGAATGCACTCCTCTTCCGTTGCTCCGGGATATACCGTGGATTCGTAGATGACGATATCGCCTTTTTTGAGCACTTTACCCACGGTTTCCGACGATTTATACAAAGGCGTTAGGTCGGGGCGGTTGTTTTTGTCTACCGGTGTTGGTACGGTAACCACAAATACGTTGCAGTCGGAGATGTCGCCCAAATCATACGAGCAGTACAAACCCGTTTTTGCCGCTGCTGGGCTGGTTGTGGTGTCTCCGTTTAAATGCGGGTGATCGGCCAATAAAACCGATTGCAGCAGTTCGTCGCTAACCTCCAGCGTACGATCGGTGCCGGAGCGCAATTCTGCCACTCTCGTCTTATTGATGTCAAATCCGATGACGCTAAACTTTGTAGCGAATAAACGCGCTAAGGGCAAGCCTACATATCCCAGGCCGATTACCGCTATTTTGTGTTGTAAATTACTCATTTCTTTACGTATTGAATCGTTTATGTGGAGCCCTTGGGCCTTGTTTCGTTAATAGGTATTCCGCTGTTAATTTAATCGTGCGCCGATGAAAAAAAATCTTTTATTTCAAATGGCTCCAATACCAGCCCACGGCCTCTTTTAGTCCTTGTTTAATCGGATGTGTGGGTTGGTAATCCAACAATTGCTTGGCCTTTTCAATAGACGCTAGCGAATGGGGAATATCGCCTTGTCGGTTGGGACCATATTCCACCGCTACATCGGCAATTGCCGGGTCGAAATCCGACAAAAACTCCTTTAAATAGCCCAGCAATTCATTGAGGGTGGTGCGGTCGCCCACGGCGGTATTATACACCGTATTGATCGCTTCGGGCTTTTGGGTAAGCATGGCGCGTTCGTTCATCTGAACCACATTGTCGATATAGGTAAAATCGCGCGAAAAATCGCCGGTTCCATTGATCAACGGGCTTTGGTGATTCATCAATTGTTTTACAAATAAGGGAATTACCGCGGCATAGGCACCGTTGGGATCCTGACGGCGTCCGAAAACGTTAAAATAACGCAGGCCGATCGTTTCCAAACCGTAGGTTTTACTAAATATCTCGGCATACAATTCGTTGACGAATTTGGTAATGGCATAGGGCGATAGGGGTTTGCCAATTTGATCTTCGACTTTGGGCAAGGCCACCGAATCGCCATAGGTAGACGAGCTGGCCGCGTAGACAAAGCGCTTTACACCGGCATCTCTAGCGGCGACCAACATGTTTAGGAAGCCCGAAACATTGACCTCATTGGTTGTGATGGGGTCTTTTATTGATCGGGGTACCGAGCCCAAAGCCGCTTGGTGCAGCACATAATCGGCTCCAGCGGTTGCGCGATGGCAGTCCGCCATATTTCTAATATCGCCTTCTACCAATTCAAAAAGGGCGTTCTCCATAAATGGCGCCAAATTGTGTCGGTGTCCCGTGGCGAAATTATCCAAAACCACCACCGAATGTCCCTCGTTTAGAAAGTGTTCACATAAATTGGAACCGATAAATCCGGCACCTCCTGTAATTAAAATTTTTGCCATGATGTTTTATATACTGTTCTATTTGTTTAATCGCATTGTAGGTCGCTGTCAAATCGGCCCACTGTCGCAGCTCTTATCTCAGTTTGTATGCGATCCCTAAACTAGCGGCAAAATAATTTCCGGTAGTGCTTTTGCTTAAGGCAGCCGCGCCGGAATAATCCAGGTCTTGGCTAAAATTAAACACATAGGTCGCATCCAGGTGCATACTCCATTGGCTGCCCAGCTGGTATATCGTCATGAGTCCCGCTTGCAGGTTCGGCATTAAATCCGAGCTCGACTGTCGGGCGCTCTTGCCCGTAGACAGTCCCAAACCGGCATGCGCCATAATTTCAAAAGGCTCAGACGACTGCTGCTGTATGGCCTGCATCAACAGCACGGTCATTTCTGCCGTCAGTTTGTGGATGGTCAGCCCCAGCTCGGCATCGTCCTGATGCTCAAAGGCATGGTAGGCATAGGTGCCGCGCAGTCCCCAAATATCGCTCAATTCAAAACGCCCGCCCACATAAAAACTTTGGAAGTTCGCATAATCCTTAGCTTCCATACCCGCAGTAGGGGCTTTGGGAAGCTGATATCCCCAGCCCGCTTCCACGGCGCTTCTCGACCAGAAATCGCCTTGCTGTGCCAATAGCGGTCCGGAGCACAACATCATCAGTCCTAGGCCCAGGCTTAAAAGCCCTTGTAATTTATTCATATTCTCTAGTTTTGCTGTTGGCCGATTGATCGCTATTTCGCTCGGTCAACACTCATAATTTTTTATACACCGATCATCGCTGCCGCGATTGATTGGGGTTTGTACCACGCCTTGCCCTAAGGATTTTTCTAGCAGGGTACTCCTCTCTACGGCCGCAGCGCCGCGCTACCAACGCAAGCCGACCCGTTGTTCTTGTTTAACGCAGCATCCATCAGCATTCCCAATAATTTACTTCCAGCAATCGGGTTCCACGCGTTACAACCGTCCCAATTATAGGTTTGACGGTTTTCTCCGCCATCGATTCGGTATTTTCGATTGTGGGTATGCTGGTCGTTGTTGTAAATCGGCAGGGGGTTTCCGTGAAAAATGTGGGTTTTACAGCCCGGCATCCCGCCTTGCGGAGGGCAACTCGGGCTGTAATATTTAGAACCAAGGCTTATGACCAACGGCATGCCGTCGGTTTCGCCATAGGCATATACAAAGTAGTCTGCATTCGCCTTAGACGTCGAATGGGAAAAATGGGGAATATAGGAGGTGGATTCCGCATCGCTTAAGGCGTGCGAATTGTATAACCCGTACTCAAAATACTGGAACAGTCCTCGTGGCACTGCATGAAATCCGATAAAACCGGCACCGCCGGTACTCAATATCTTTTGATTCATGGTTGCACTAGCCTATTTTGATGATTTTGCTGTTTTCCTTGTCGGCGACTTCCCTTCTGAGGCTGCTGCTCGAAAAGCGGTGATCTCTGCGGTTGTAATACAATTCGATACCCTTTTCCTCGCAGTAACTTCTGCCGGTAAAGTTTTTGTCCTGGTATTCATCGCCGATAATGCGCACGTCGATTTTAAAAGAGCGCAGCACGTCTTCCAAGTCTTGTTCGGTGGCATAGGGCACGATTTCGTCTACAAAACGACAGCCCTTGAGTTGAATATAACGTTCGACCACGCTTTGGGTCGGATGATTTTTTTCGGGACGGTCTAGAGTCGGGTCGGTCTGCAAGCCAACGATCAAATAATCGCATTGGCGCTTGGCCTCTTCGAGCATTTTGATGTGCCCGGCATGCAATAGGTCAAAGGCACTAAAGGTGATTCCTACTTTCATATTTTTTATCATTACGATTCTTTTTTTTGAGCGGTTCTAGCCGCACTTTTTGTTGATACTCCCGGATAAACAGCCGTAGGGAAATTGCCCAAAATGGGATTTTCCCAAGCGTTATCCCACCGTCGAACTAGGCGATACTGTCCAACAGGATCAAGCCCGCCGTTTGCGGCGTTTCGGTTAAGGTCAGGGCCACTTTGCGGTCGATTAATTTCTCTATTTTCTCACTCAACTGCGCCACATACTGGCTGTCGAGTGACTGTCCTACTATAGTGACACAAATGGTGCCAGAATCGCGTCCATTGGCATAATCACCGGTAACCACTACCTGCTGCACCGCTCCCATACGCTCGACCACACTCTCGACCAAGGTATCCAAACCCAAATATTTACGTACAATATCCTGCAAAGATCCAAACAACGGATGGTGGATATTCGCCTTATAACGCACCTTGTTCTGCACGTTTTCCCTGTCTAAATAACCCGCATCGGAAAGGTTGTTTAACTCCTTGCGGATCGCGTTGGTAGATTCGTTAAATTCCGTTGCTAATCCCCTTAAATGCGCTTGGTTGCTGGTGTTGATAAAAAACTTTACCAACAGTCGTAACCGCGTTTTAGAAGTAATAATAGCATCTAGCATGTTTGCATTTGGTGTTTTTTTGCCGTATGAACAACAAAAGTACTCGATTTAACAAAATGAGCAAATTTTTTGGTAACTTTTATTTTATATGGGATGGTTTTATCTAAAAATCTGTTGATAAAGCCTTGCTTTTAGCAGCTGCTGCCGGCTCTTTTAGGAGTTGCCTTGCGGATTACACGGCAGCGGTTTGCCAGGGTTCCTAAAAAAAGCCTAATCCGGGGTAAGCGATACCTTTTGGCGGTTTGCCCTAGCGGCGGTCCGGCCTTTTTTCAGCCGCAACATCAGCGCTTCTTTTTCGCGTTGCATACGCTCGTAGAGGGCGATTTTTTCTTGATGCAGTTGCCCGATTGTTTGCAGGGAATTGAGGTAATTGCTAGATTGCCCCGACAGAGGCGTGATTTCTAAAGCGATTGGCGATTATACTTCCAGCTTGTTCTTTATCAACGTTCTAAAGAGTACTGCCGCTATTTTAACACTATTGGAGATTTGTTTTAGCGGTGCGCTGACTTCTCCTTTTCGAGTAAGGAAATTCTCTATCGACTACAGTAGTCATCCAGATCAAAGGCCCGCATTTGCTGTTTGATGCCCCGCACTGCGCGGAAACACCTGATATTTCTGCCCTGATGTCTGTTGTTGTTTGGCATAGCGGTCTAAGGTGCCGTTTTACATATCCGGGTTTATTTAAAAAAGCCGACCGGATTTGAGATTCCACCGCCGTTTTGGCTGCCAACGCTGCCCGCTTGTATTGAGGCGCAGGCGATGGAGGAAAGCAGCTTTATATGCTGCCGGATCGCTGAGCCGCAGCAAAATTTTCAGCCTGCGATTTTCCGCCTTCGGAAACACGAGCCTATAAAAACAAGGGGTTGTTTTACCGCTGGGCGGCAAAGAGGGCTAAAGGACTATTTTACAACCCTTTTTAGATAGTCTTTAAAAGCGCTGTTATACGAAAAGCGTTCTATGAGATCGTTAAACTGGTCCTGGTCGATAAATTGCATCCTAAAGGCAATTTCCTCCAAACAGGCAATTTTTAAACCCGTTCGCTTTTCGATGACTTTTACAAATTCGGTGGCTTCATTCAGCGACTCGTGGGTGCCGGTATCCAGCCATACGAATCCGCGGCCCAAGGTTTGCACCCGAAGCTGGTTCAACTCCAGATAACGGCGGTTGACATCGGTAATCTCCAATTCTCCTCTGGCGGAAAGCGCGATGTTTTTGGCGATTTCGACCACCGAATTCGGGTAGAAATACAGTCCGACAACGGCGTAGTTGCTCTTGGGTTGCAGGGGTTTTTCCTCGATGCCGATTGCTCTGCGGTGCTGGTCAAATTCCACTACCCCATAGCGCTCGGGATCCTGAACATAATATCCAAAAACCGTTGCCGTTTTGTTTTGCGCCACCTCGGCAATGGCCTGTTGCAGCATTTTTTGCAAACCCGCGCCATAGAAGATGTTGTCGCCCAGGATCATGCAAACATCGTCCGTTCCAATAAAGTCCGCTCCGATGATAAAGGCTTGTGCGAGTCCTTCTGGATGGGGTTGTTCGGCATAGCTCAGCTGCATGCCCCATGCCGTTCCATCGCCCAGCAATCTTTTAAAATTGGGCAAATCGCGAGGAGTCGAAATGATCAAAACTTCTTTAATACCCGCCAACATCAAGGTCGACAAGGGGTAATAAATCATCGGCTTGTCGTAAATGGGCAATAGTTGTTTGGAAACCGCTATGGTTAACGGATGTAGTCTGGTTCCCGAACCGCCGGCTAGTATAATTCCTTTCATTTGTCTTTGGTGTTGTATTGTTTGTCGTAATATCCCTGGTAACTACCGCTGGTTACGTTGGCCAACCATTCGGGGTTGTTTAAAAACCAATCGATGGTTTGCGCCAATCCCTGTTCGAAGGTTACCGTAGGTTTCCATCCGAGTTCGGCATTGATTTTGCGCGCGTCTATGGCGTAGCGCAAATCGTGTCCGGGTCGGTCGGTGATGTAGGTAATCAGGCCCTCGGAGGTTCCGATGGGTTTGCCGAGTTTTTCGTCCATCAGTTGGCAGAGCAATTTGACCAAATCGATATTGGTCCATTCGTTAAAGCCCCCTATATTATAGGTTTCGAAGTCGACGCCGCGATGAAAGACCAGGTCGATCGCTCGGGCGTGGTCAACGACGTACAGCCAATCGCGGATAAACTTCCCGTTGCCGTAAATCGGCAGGGGTTTTCCGTGGAGGATGTTGTGTATGCACAGCGGAATCAATTTTTCGGGAAAGTGATTGGGACCGTAATTGTTGGAGCAGTTGCTGATGACAAACGGCATGCCGTAGGTTTCGCCATAGGCGCGTACAAAGTGGTCCGAACTCGCCTTGGAGGCCGAATACGGCGAGTTGGGCGCATAGGGCGTGGTTTCTGTAAACAATCCGGTTTCCCCCAGGGTTCCATATACCTCGTCGGTGCTCACGTGGTAAAAGCGCTTGCCCGCCCAGTTGTTGAACCACAGTTCCTTAAAGGCCTGCAACAATACCACCGTACCCAAGACATTGGTCTTGACAAAGGCAAAGGGATCGGCAATCGACCGATCGACATGCGACTCTGCCGCCAAGTGAATGACCGCTTCAAAGCGGTGTTCGGCAAACAGGGCATTCACCGCAGTTTCGTCGGTGATATCGCCTTTGACAAAGTGATAATTGGGCCTGTGCTCCACATCGGTCAAATTGGTCAAATTTCCCGCATAGGTCAGGGCGTCTAAATTGAAAACCTGATAGTCGGGATACTTCGTCACCAACTGCCTCACTACATGAGAACCGATAAAACCAGCACCGCCTGTAATCAATATCTTTTTACTCATTATATCTCTCGCTCTGTTGACCGCTTTCGCATATTAAAAATCCTTCTTACTCCCTCAGCTGCTCTAGGCAGAGTCCGGGAAGTTAACTCCAAGACCGCAGCGCGCCACCTTTTTCGCTATGAGTATCACACCAATAGTGTCTCGATTGCAGTGGCCTCGGTCGGCATGGCCTCAAACCGAATCGCGCAGCCGTTTCGCGCTTGACGACACGTCTCCTGTTCCGCAGCCGTTCGGCAAAACCCGCTTGGAAATTTTGCTTTTTAAACCGCCGCAGCGCACTTTAAGCCAGCACTTTATCGCTGCAAAAGCGCCCGGACTGCTGCTCCGCGCTCAACCGCCTTTGGCCGTCGAACGCCATGCGGCCGTTCTTGTACAACAAAAGTACTCGATTAAAGAAAAAGAACCAATTTTTCGTCGTTTTTTATTTCATTTGCCTCAGGACAATCTAAAAAAACAATAAGTAATCGTCATAAAAAACCCGCTATTTTTACCAAAAATCACATTTTGAGAATAAACATTGCGATTAATTAACTAATATTGGATTATTACAGGCCGTTGTCGGCCGTCCATTGTTTAAAAAAAGCGTTATTTCCGCCCATTTCGTAAATAGAATTCGATATTTTGTCCGAAAATCTAAATATAATGGCAGATATAGGTCGTAATTGCCCTCGTTTTACGAATTATTTGTTCCTTATCTGTTTAAAAAACATTAATATTGCATCAGTAATATTTTAAATTGTATAACTAGGCTATTTTCAACCGCTCATACCAAACTCCCGTTCATCGATTATCCGATTTTGACTCCGTCCTGCGCGACTCGACTGTTTGACGATTATTCGCCCTAAAACCGGTTGTTTTTTTGAGCTTTCGCCCGAAGTTCATCTAAGCCAAACTCCTTATGAAAACGCTTGCTTTCGCCCTTTACAAAACCCGTTTACTCCCCGCTATACTGCTATTGTTTCCGCTATTGGTTCAGGCGCAATACGAGCATTTACTGCATAAAAAATACGCGGAGAAACAGGCTTTTTACGCGGAAAAATTCGGTACTAATTACGTGTTAAAAGCCGATTCGGTACGGTATTTCAACGAGGTTCAAAAGGTGTACGACTTGGGGGTGGTGGCCAATGACCGTTCGATTATACACGAATCGATGTATTTGAAGCTGGATTATTTTGCATCAAAAAACCACCCCCATTATATAGCCGAAATGCTGCTGTTGATACGGGTGGTCGACCTGGACCAAAACAAAGCCTTGCAAGCGCGCACGCGATTGGCGCTCGCCTCGTATTATTACACCCAAAAAAAGGATTACCTCAACGCCTTTAAATACGTTTCCAGCAGCAGCGAATACCTGGCGGATTTAAGCCTCGCCGAGCTGCCCGAAAAACGGGAAATGCTCTTTGCCATAGCCTGGATGTATTATCAGGTCGGTTCGCAAAACAAGTCGTTGTACTTTTTAAACCTCGCCAATAGCTACCCCAAAGACCGGCATCCCGACCTGCAGTACAACATTTTAAACACCAAGGGATTGATCGAAACCAACAACAAAAACTTCGACGTCGCCATCACGAGTTTTAACCAATTGCTGGAATTATCGTCTCAGCGCAACGACACCCTTTGGCACCTGATCGGGCAAGCGAATCTGGCCGCGGTCTATGTCGCCAACCAAAACTACATCATGGCTTTGGACATCTTTACGGTATACGACCGCTACGCTTCGGACAAATACAAGGTAGCCCAGCTGAATATCTGGCTGATCAAATCCAAAATATATCAAAAAACGGGAGCCCAAGCCGATTTTAACAGCAGCATACAAAGGCTGATGCACGAAATCAAGGACACGCCTTTAAATGCCGAAAAGAAAGAGGAAATCTATCCGTTACTCGCCGTGTATTACAAGGAAAACCAGCAGCTCGACCTGGCGTATACCTATGCGGATTCCGCGCTTTATTACAGCGTGGAAAACCGCGAAATCACCAACAGCAGCGCCGTGCGGAATCTCGACATCCAGGACCAGCTCAACTTGCTCAAGCAAAAGGATTTGGAACTGCAAAACAACGACCAGCAGTTCAAGATGCTGCGCATTGGCGGTTTGGGCTTGACCCTCTTTTTGACGCTGATGCTGTTGGTGATTTTTAATTATGTGCGCAAGGCCGATCGCCGCAGGCGGGTGCAATTGGAAATTGAAAAACTCCGGATTAAAAAGGAGCTTCAAACGGCCAACGAAAAACTAAAAATATCCCTGCGGGATTTGTTGGTCAGTCGCGGAAACCTGACCGTGATCAAGAGTCAGTTGCAAAAAATCGATTTGCGCGAAGGCGAGCAGTTGGACAGCAAAGTAGCCCTGGCGCTAGAGGATGCCCAATTCGACGCGCTTCCGTTGGCACTCCACAGCAACCACTGGCCCGTTTTGTTGGCGGCCTTCGAAAAGGCATATCCCCTATTCGTTTCCAAGATAAAAAAGAAATTGCCCCACATCACTACGGTGGAGCGAAAATACCTCATCCTAAAAAAGATGGGCCTGGAAGCGCGTGAAATCGCGCAAATCATGGAGGTGAGCACGGCTGCCCTGCGGGTTTACAGCCACCGCATTCGCAAGAAACACCATTTTGATTCCAACGACAGCCTCGACGAGTTTATCACGGCGATGTGACGCGCTAGGGGCGTTGCCGATCAGGCAACAAAAAACCCCTGCGGTTGCAGGGGCTGGCTTTTGGATGTCGCGCTAATTGACGATCCGCAGTTCACTTCTTCGGTTGTGCTGATGTGGGTGCTTGCTGCACTCCCCCCCTTCCACACAGGAGTTGAGCACGCCGCTTTTGCCGCAGGCTTTTAGGCTTAAGCGCGAAGGGGCTATATGCCCTTGTTCGGTCAGCCAATCGCCGGTCTGTTGTGCCCGCTGCTGAGACAGTTCCATGTTGTAACGCGCGCTTCCGCGGCTGTCGGCATAGGCGTGTATCTCTAGCTTAAGCTCGGGATTTGCCCTTAAATATGCGCTGACTACCCCCAAGTCCATCGCTGCTTTTGCCGTGATCAGGGCGGAATTAAAATCGAAGTAGATCGATTTAAAATTCGCCGCGTTTGAAACGGCGTTTTGCTGTATTTGGGTCCTTAATCCAAAGTTCACTTCGATCGTTTTGGCCGGATTATCCACGGCTACCTCGGCCTGATTATAGGTGGGTGCCGAAGCCGTGATGCGATAAAACTCCGCGGTTTCGCGCAGTGTAAACTCAAAACAACCCTGGCTGTCGGCCTGCGTTTTCTGCACGACTCCCTGCCGATCGTATAAAACCAGCTCGCCTACTGGAATTTGCGTGGGATCTAGAGCATCATATACGCTGCCGTGGATCTTGTTGTGTTCTTGCGCCGTCAATCCCAGCGGCAGGAGTAGCCCTAATGCGATTAAGCGCTGTATACTGTTTTTCATCTGAAGATATTTATCGTTATAAAATGTTTCGTCCAAGGGTGTTTTTCGCCTATTTCTTGCGATTAGACCGTCGCGTATCCCGCTCGGCTCGCTCGTTTCCCAGCGTATTGGGCGTTGACAACGCCCTATAACTCCACCACTATAAATTCACTTCTCCTGTTTTGTTGATGCAGGACTTCGGAACAAGCAACTCCATTGGAGCAGCGATTGACCAATTGGGATTCTCCATAGCCCCGGGCGGTGAGTCTGTTGGAATCTATACCCTGAGCCACCATCCACGCGGCAGTTGCCGCAGCTCTTTGCTGTGAGAGCGCCTGGTTGTAGCCCTTGCTTCCGCGACTGTCGGTATGCGAGCGGATGTCGATGCGCATATTGGGATATTCGCGAAGGACTTCGACCACCTTGGCCAATTCTAGGGCGGCATCGCTGCGGATATGCGCCTGGTCAAAATCGAAGTAAATCGGTTCCAAATTCAACGCCTGGAACAAATCCGTTCCCCTTTCGATGGCTATGTGGACTTTTTCCAGTCCAAAATCCACCCGGCTGCTCCCGCTACTTTGGGGCAGCTCCACGGCTACTTCTGCGGTGCTATAATCGGGTAAACGGGTATTGATGCGGTATTTTGCACCGCAGTCTAGGGCGGTAAAAGCGTAATCGCCCTCGGCATCGGTTTGGGTTTCTTGCAGCAGGTTAAACCGGGCGTCGTATAGGGTAATTTGGGCTGCTGCCAGCTTTTGTCCACCGACTTTGTCGTAAACCGTACCGCTCAGCTGCTGTGCGCACGTCAGTGTACGGGTTTCCAGCAGTGCATAAATATCGTCGTTGCCGCTGCCTCCCGGTCTGTTGGAGCTGACAAATCCGCTTTTGGTAGGGGGATCGAAATAAAAGGCAAAATCGTCGAAGGGGCTGTTTACCGGTGCACCGACATTTTGTACCCGGCCCAAGCTGTTGTCGGTGTGGATCGGGACGACAAACACATCCAATCCGCCTAAGCCGGGATGTCCATCGGAGGCAAAGTACAGGTCGTTGGCCGCCGATATAAAGGGAAAGCTCTCGCGCCCTTCGGTATTGATTTGGGCGCCGAGGTTTTGCGGCTGTCCAAACTGATTGGCTGCGGATATCGCCACGCGATACAAATCGGATTGGCCGGTGGTATTGCCCCGATCGGAGCTGAAATACAGCCACTTTCCGTCGGGTGTTAATGCGGGATGTGCCGTATTAAAGGAATCGGAATTAAAGGGCAATTCCTTAATATGACTCCATTTGCCACGTATCTTTTGTGCGCTGTAGATCTTTAATAGGGTGGTGCGATTGGCGTCCCTTCCGCGGCGTCCGTTGAGGAAGTTGTTTCGCGTAAAATAGGCGGTTTTCCCATCCTTGGTAAATACGGGTGTGGCCTCGTTAAACTTCGAGCGCAGTCCGCGGTCGAAGGCCTTGGGTTTTCCCACCCTGCCCTCGGCATCCAAAGGCGCCTGATAGAGGCTGGTAAAACTCGCATTGGTCCAACGGTGTATCTTTTTGGCAACACCGCCGGTATCTCGTGCCGAGGCAAAGACCAGTTGTTGGCTGATCACCGTTGCGCCGTAATCGGAATAGGGCGAATTCAACGCTAAACGCTCGAGTTCATAGCGTCCGGAATTGGCCTGGATCCGCTCTAAATAATCGGCTTGTCCTTCGTATAATTGGGCGCGAACCTGGTCTTTTTCCACTTGGGCAAACCGCTTGAGATAGTGGTCTGCCGCCGCTGTTGCACCCGTTGCCTTTAAGGTTTGCGCATAGCGATACAGGTATTCGCTTTCCAGCTCGCTCGTCAAAACAAACAGCTCCTTGTACCAGTGATGAGCCTGTTGCAAATCGCCGTTAAAGTAATAGGCATTTCCCAGTTTTTTATATAATTCGGGGCTTTCATAGCCGCGCTTCACGAGGTTTTCGTACAATTTGGTCGCGTCGATATACGCAAAACGCTGGTATTGTTTATCGGCGCGGGGGAGGCTTCCCTGCTGGGCTACGGCGTTTACCGCAAAGACCAGTATGACAGCGGTCCCCAGGTTTCGTAGTGTTTTTATCATTTTTTTCATGGTTAAAAGAATCTCGGGGTATTGATGCGGTTGTAGCGATTGAGCCATTCAAATCGCAAAAACAGCTCGTGAGACCCGGAATTGTAATGGGCCAGTTTGGTGGTTTCGGCATCGTAGCTGTAGCCGATAAAGAGGCCGTCGCTGACTTGAAAGCCCACCAAGGCGCTATAAGAGGCATTCCACCGATAGGCGGCTCCTACAACCCATTGGTCTCGCAGTAAAAAATTGGCGGTTAGATCGACTTGAAGCGGTGCTCCTGCCACGGCTTTGATCAAAAATGCCGGTTTAAAATGAACGCTCGGACTCCATTCAAACACCTGTCCTCCCATGAGATAGACGTTCATTTTTTGCTTTACCGCAGCAACGGCATTGTCGTCGTAGCGGGTGGTTTCCAAAAAATTGGGCACCGATAGTCCGATGTAGGACTTGTCGGAATGCAGGTATAGCCCCGCGCCCAAATTCGGCGTCCATTGATTGGTTATGTTTTGCGCGAATACGGGGTCGCTCGGATTGTAGCGGTTGAGCTTGGTATAGTCGACGCTGAGCAGGTTTATCGCGCCCTTGAGCCCGAAGGCCAATTTATAGCGCTGCCCCAAATCGAGGGTATAGGACAGATCGAGGGCGAAGGCGTTTTCGTCCATAGCACCTATGGACTCGTTGGCCAAGGAAGCGCCCAGTCCCAATTTGGACTGGCCCAAAGGGGTGTTTACCGAAAATGCCGCGGTTTTGGGCGCGCCGTCCAAGCCCACCCACTGGGTGCGGTAGACGCCAAATACGCTCATTATTCCCCGCGAACCGGCATAGGCCGGATTGATTTGAATCGCATTGTACATATATTGGGTGTATTGCGGCTCTTGCTGCGCCTGCACTTGGTGAATACTGCATAAAACAAGCAGCACGCATAGCAGTGCTTTGATGATCTCTTTTGGGTTCATATCTCTATAATTATTATTTCTTAAAGCCGCCGGGCCTTAGCGCGGCATGCTCTGCTATAAAAAACCGCGGTTTTCGGTGACGGCGACGCGGTAGCTGTCATCAATTGTTTTCCAAATGCAAATAGCCCGCTTTTTTAATCGTCTGGCTCCCGGCTGCGGCGACCACCTCATAATTGACGATATAATAGTAGGTACCCGTGGGCAATTTCTCGTGTTTGTCCACGTTTACTCGGCCTTCAGACCGTCCCCTAAACACATTCCCACTGCTGTCGTAGGCAGTGGTTTCATATACCTTTACGCCCCAGCGATTAAAAACCTGAACGCTGTTGTTGGGAAACCTGCGGATGTTGTCGATTTGAAAATAGTCGTTGATCCCATCGCCATCGGGACTCACCGCATTGTAAATCACCACGTCTCCCTCCAGTAGTACATCGGGTTTTAACAGGCCCAAGGTGAATACGCCATAGGCTGTTACCAGCGTTGGCGTGCTCACCGTTTGGGCCGCGGCATCTACTATACCGCCTTCATCTACCCATAAGGCTTGGGCGGTATCCCAGCGCAAAATCCTCCAATTTAGCCCGGCTTCTTCGAGCAAATCGGCCGGGGTTGTTTGGGCATTCCAACTCAGGGTAAGAACCACTTCGCCCGGGGTATTGTTTTGCGTTACAGTCCAATACTCGCGGTCGTTGATGCGCTGAATCGCGCCTGTTTTATTGCGATGCGGGTACTTTTTATCGGAATTCTCCAAATGGTATTGGGCCGAAAAGGAATCTTTGTCGCCCGGAGGAGCGCTGATTTGCGCCTGCCGATAAACCCCTTGATCGCCGATGGGAAACACAAAGTTGTTCCGGCCTATTTTCTCTACTTCACCGGCTACAAAACTCTTGTTGGAGGCGTTAATCGCCCGCGAATCCGATTCAAAAACCAAGGCTCCTTTTAAGGGGTCGATTTGAACCACCCCTTGTAAAAAGTTGGCCGTTCCGCCTATGCTCATGTCATTTCTTAAATCGATGGCGTTTTTCGACCCCTCATTTTGAAACAGCACATCGTAAAAACGGGCCGCGGCACTTCCGCTGAGCTGTTGGTTGACCGGCTGCGCTGCCGATTGCTGAAAAACAGCATAAGACGACTGCAGCTGAGGCGAAAACCCGTAAAACCCTTCGTTGTTAAAATCGGATTGGTAGTGGATCGTGCCGTCGTTATAGACTGCGCCCTCCTTTAAATTCAGAAACTCCGCTACATTCCATACCGCCGTTTCTGGAGCGATGGATAAAATCCCGGCATTGGAAGTCTGCCCCCTTCCCTGAAAAGGGAAAAGCGCCAACACCCCTAGGCCGTAAAAAAAAAGATATCTTGTTCTCATAAGTCGTTAATATTTATATGGCAGGCCTTTATTTCCCTAGGCCGTTTTTCACTCCTAAAGGCTGCTTTTTAAGCGTGCCGAATCAGGAATCAGGGCTAGCCGAATCAGATGCGCTTGCTAAATTGGCTCGGAAGCATGGGGTTGGTCGGCAGGCGGCAAGGGCGAAAGCGGACCGTGACCTCTTCGCTGGTTTGTTCACAACCCGCTTGATTGGTCATCACCACCCGAATTTTAACCAGATCCACTGCCGCATTTCCGAGACCGAAAACAATTTCATTCGCAGCGATCAGCAGGTAACCCGGCCAATTCTCCGCCGTGAGCGGCTGCCACGTATCGGTGGTTTTTATCTGCCACCTCACCGCAGCTGTGGTTTGTATGACCATTTTTTGCGACTCCTCATCGCAGATTTCATAATTGAGCTGCGACCAGGTTCCCGTGGGCGGGCGAACCACGGTAAGGGTAAAGGCCACCCGCGGCCCAAAGCACCAGACGCCATCCTGGCTTTTTCCTTCGGCCACATAATAGGTATAGACCCCGACTGCGGTGGGCTGTGGTGGTGCACTGAGCGCTGTTGTCGTCGTCGCATTGGCAAAATAGACCAGTTCCAGCTGATCGCGAATTCCCTCTGCCGACCGCTCTACCTCCAACTCCCCGGTTGTACCCACGCATCGCAGACCGTTTTTAACGGTGGGCTTGCTGTAAATCGGTTGGATCTTTACCAAAATAGTCAGGAAACAGTGGGGGTCCATTCCGTATACGACGGCATAAAAAATATTGGTACCCGCCGCCACATCAAAATCGCCTGTAATCAGATTGGACGCCAGTATAAGTCCGTCGATATGCCCCTTGTAAAATTGGGTGCCCGCCGGGTATTTCGAGGTGATATCGTTTCTGGGAATGGGCCTGCTGGCCGTTCCGCAGAAATAATTAAACACCATCGGGCTATTTTGAAACACAGCGCTGCAGCTGGTGAGAAATGCCAATGGCGGCACTATTTTTAAATCAAAACCGCCATAAATCGGCCTTAGCCCTCCGGTGGTTTCATATCCTTTGACAAATTTTCCGGCAATCGCCTCCAAGGTGTTTTTGCCGCGGGCGCTATAGGTTCCATCCACCGTTGCGTCCAGGCTGCAAGAACCGCTTTCCCCGAGTAGCAATACACAAGCGGTCGTTACTCTTAACCGGTAATTCAGGTTGGCATAAAGCACATCTCCGCTGGGAATTTCCACGGCGGTCAAATCCCAAATGATCTTCCCCCCCGGCGTGGCATTGGGGTCGTCACTCGCGGGATGGCTCCAGTAAACCTGCCCGCTGCTAGGCGGAGCTAAACTGCCCGCGACATAGTGCATATTGGCCGGTATGGGGATTTCGATTTTTGCGTCGACCAGGGGCTCTGCTCCCCTATTGGTCAAAGTGGCATTTAAGTCGACCACCTGTCCGGGGGTGAGGATATTGGAATGCGAAAAGGCGTCGATTCGCTTATGCAAAATTTCGAGCTGTGGCATCCCGGTATTGAAGGCAAAAACAACTTTATAGGGCGGCGGTGTTGCCCGAAACTCTGGGCTGTAAAACAGCGCGACTAGCAGCAGTATTACGCTTAAAAGCCGGGTGGTGTCTTTCTTTTTCTTTGTTAAAATATCCATTTGACTTGCTTATTTAGGATTGTTGGGACGCTCTGACCCCACTTTATCGGGTGGCTCCAGCTTATCGACGCCTTATTTAATTACAAATACGATGTTGACAAACGAGGTGCGGCTGGCGTGGCCCTTTGCTTTGTAAATCAGTTTTCCCTGATCGCTCACCTCAATGATTTCAATGGCCTGTGGGTCGAAATAGGTGATGTAATAGTCCAAACTCGTTCGACTTGGTATATGGGGAATATCGACGGCTGCCGAAGGGCTTCTCTGATTGCTCGGCAAGCCGGTAAACTGCGCCGCGTATTCCGCATACAAATCCAGCTCTATAGAAACTGCCGCCACATCGCGTACATCGATCAAAATCGAAGGCATATAGAAGAATTTGGGCATGGCGGCATTGGCGGTTTTTAAAACGCCATCGGCATCTGCCACCACCAGCTTATCGGTGGCTTGGCCTAACTGTGTATGGATATCGCGTATCCTTAGATTTCCTTGTGCCACGTCCAAACGTTGGGTCGGCACCTTGCCGCCTACGGCAACATGGCCCATTTGATAGATGTTTTGGGTATTGGATGTCGCTTTGGTATCATCGGCGGCATTGTGCCACGGCTCCACTGCGAGCACACTCAAACTCGTCTCTACCACAGCTCCCTGACTATCGGTGAGGGCTAAGAGGCCGTCGGTTAGGGTTAAGCTCGCATTGGTCGTATTGGTGTCGATAGCCGAAAGGTCAACGTCGATTGTAGCACCGTCGGAATCCGTGAGTTTTAGCGAGCCGTCGGTTAGCGTTAAAGTCGCATTGGTCGTATTGGTGTCGATGGCCGATAGGTCAACGCCGATCGTCGTACCGTCGGAATCCGTGAGGTTTAGTGAGCCGTCGGTTAGGGTTAAGCTCGCATTCGTCGTATTGGTATCGATGGCCGACAGGTCTACGCCGATCGTCGTACCGTCGGAATCCGTGAGCTTTAGTGAGCCGTCGCTTAGCGTTAAGCTCGCATTGGTCGTATTGGTATCGATGGCCGACAGGTCTACGCCGATCGTCGTACCGTCGGAATCCGTGAGCTTTAGTGAGCCGTCGCTTAGCGTTAAGCTCGCATTGGTCGTATTGGTGTCGATGGCCGACAGGTCTACGCCGATCGTCGTACCGTCGGAATCCGTGAGCTTTAGTGAGCCGTCGGTTAGGGTTAAGCTCGCATTGGTCGTATTGGTATCGATGGTCGACAGGTCTACGCCGATCGTCGTACCGTCGGAATCCGTGAGTTTAAGTGAGCCGTCGGTTAGGGTTAAGCTCGCATTCGTCGTATTGGTATCGATGGTGGAAAGGTCAACACCGATCGTCGTACCGTCGGAATCCGTGAGCTTTAGTGAACCGTCGGTTAGGGTTAAGCTCGCATTGGTCGTATTGGTGTCGATGGCCGATAGGTCAACGTCGATCGTCGTACCGTCGGAATCCGTGAGCTTTAGTGAGCCGTCGGTTAGCGATAAGCTCGCATTGGTCGTATTGGTGTCGATGGCCGATAGGTCAACGCCGATCGTCGTACCGTCGGAATCCGTGAGCTTTAGTGAGCCGTCGCTTAGCGTTAAGCTCGCATTCGTCGTATTGGTATCGATGGCCGATAGGTCAACGCCGATCGTCGTACCGTCGGAATCCGTGAGCTTTAGTGAGCCGTCGGTTAGCGTTAAGTTCGCATTGGTCGTATTGGTATCGATGGCCGATAGATCAACGCCGATCGTCGTACCGTCGGAATCCGTGAGTTTTAGTGAACCGTCGGTTAGCGATAAGCTCGCATTGGTCGTATTGGTATCGATGGCCGACAGGTCAACGCCGATCGTTGTACCGTCGGAATCCGTGAGGTTTAGTGAGCCGTCGGTCAGCGTTAAAGTCGTATTGGTCGTATTGGTGTCTATAGCCGATAGGTCTACGCCGATCGTCGTACCGTCGGAATCCGTGAGGTTTAGTGAGCCGTCGGTCAGCGTTAAGCTCGCATTGGTCGTATTGGTGTCGATGGCCGACAGGTCAACACCGATCGTTGTACCGTCGGAATCCGTGAGGTTTAGTGAGCCGTCAGTCAGCGTTAAGCTCGCATTGGTCGTATTGGTGTCGATGGTGGAAAGGTCAACGCCGATCGTCAAACCGTCCGAATCCGTGAGCTTTAGTGAACCGTCGGTCAGCGTTAAGCTCGTATTGGTCGTATTGGTGTCGATGGCCGACAGGTCTACGCCGATCGTCGTACCGTCGGAATCCGTGAGCTTTAGTGAGCCGTCGGTCAGCGTTAAGCTCGCATTCGTCGTATTGGTGTCGATGCCCGAAAGGTCTACGCCGATCGTCGTACCGTCGGAATCCGTGAGGTTTAGTGAGCCGTCGGTTAGGGTTAAGCTCGCATTGGTCGTATTGGTATCGATGGCCGAAAGGTCAACGCCGATCGTCGTACCGTCGGAATCCGTGAGCTTTAGTGAGCCGTCAGTTAGCGTTAAGCTCGTATTGGTCGTATTGGTATCGATGGCCGAAAGGTCAACGTCGATCGTCGTACCGTCGGAATCCGTGAGTTTTAATGAGCCGTCGGTCAGCATTAAGCTCGTATTGGTCGTATTGGTGTCTATGGCCGATAGGTCAACGTCGATCGTCGTACCGTCGGAATCCGTGAGCTTTAGTGAGCCGTCGGTTAGCGATAAGCTCGCATTGGTCGTATTGGTGTCGATGGCCGACAGGTCAACACCGATCGTCGTACCGTCGGAATCCGTGAGTTTTAATGAGCCGTCGGTCAGCATTAAGCTCGTATTGGTCGTATTGGTATCGATGGCCGATAGGTCAACGCCGATCGTTGAACCGTCGGAATCCGTGAGTTTAAGTGAGCCGTCGGTTAGCGATAAGCTCGCATTGGTCGTATTGGTGTCGATGCCCGATAGGTCTACGCCGATCGTCGTACCGTCGGAATCCGTGAGTTTTAATGAGCCGTCGGTTAGGGTTAAGCTCGTATTGGTCGTATTGGTATCGATGGCCGACAGGTCAACACCGATCGTTGTACCGTCGGAATCCGTGAGGTTTAGTGAGCCGTCGGTTAGCGTTAAAGTCGTATTGGTCGTATTGGTGTCGATGGCCGACAGGTCAACGCCGATCGTCGTACCGTCGGAATCCGTGAGCTTTAGTGAGCCGTCGGTCAGCGATAAGCTCGCATTGGTCGTATTGGTATCGATGGCCGACAGGTCTACGCCGATCGTCGTACCGTCGGAATCCGTGAGGTTTAGTGAACCGTCGGTTAGGGTTAAGCTCGCATTGGTCGTATTGGTATCCAGGGCAGAAACATCGACATCTAGCGCATTCCCCTCGGTATCCAAGAGTTGTAGCAGACCGTTGTTTAGGGACAATTCGGCATTGGTCGTGTTGCGCAGCGTATAGACCACGGAGCTGCCTAAGCCATTGATATAACTCAGCGCATTGGTAGTCGGGTCGTAATTCAGGGCCGTCAGCGTAAAGGGGCTCGCGGGCACGTCGTCCGCAGTTTGCAGGCGCATCCATTTGTCGGTCATCCAATAATAGTAACCCGGTGATACATCGGCCACTTGACTTGTGTTAAACACCAACAAGCTATTGATATTTCCATGGGTAACACTGCTTATATCTGTCGTTCCACTTAAGGCGAGTTGCGGTATTAAAATTCCCCTGTCCTTGGATACGATTTCCAATTGAGAGGATTTATTCGGTGCCGTTGTTCCAATACCAACCTGAGCGCTCATCGCTCCTGCTCCCAGAAGGAAAGCGATAGAGAGTAGTTTTTTTTTCATCATAATACGAGTTGATTTACATAAATCGGATTCGGTCACCAATTCTGATGCCGTGTCATTTTACAACAAAATTGTATTAAAATTTCAGCAAAAAAGTGCCGAAAAAATAGGGAGTTGTCTTTACCAATTTTCTGAAACCACCGCTAGAAACGCCACAAAAACGGCTATTAACCAAGTTGACAAGGCATTAGGATACAAAAAAAAGCACTGAGGCTGTCGAGCAAACCGATTTGCCTGTTGCGATTGGAAATCGCGGGTTGAGCCGGTAGAAAATCAAAGTCAGCGGATTTCTTCCCGCTGTTCCGTCAAAAAACAACTGCCGCATTGCTCCTTTTTCCGCTGTATGCAAAGCGGTCGATTCCCCTTGCAACCACCGCCACCACCATGCGTAAAAAAAGTCAGAAGGCGCGCTGCCTTCTGACTGATGCTTATTGTATAAAAGCCGGACTTCCAGCGCAGGTTCACGAGCTATACCGCCCCTGTTTCCTTTTAAATTCCAACGGGGTACAATTAAACTCCGATTTAAAGGCCCTGTAAAAAGAGGTTTTGGAACTAAAACCGCTGTTAAAAGCGATATCGTCTATGCGCTCCATATTCAATTCTTCCACGATTAATCGGGAGGCATACAATACGCGGTGCTTGTTGATTATTTGCTTGAAATTGGCCTTATAGGTAAAGCTGAATACCTGAGTCAAGTAGTGTTTGGGTATTTTGAGTTGCTTACTCACGTCTTCCAAGGCCAAATCGTGGATTAAAAACACCTCCTCCTTTAGCAATTTCTCCACTTCTGCGCGGTATACATTCAATTCCGCTTCGCTTTTTTTGGATTTTGCATATTTGGCTAAGTTCAACTCCTGTACTTCTGCGATATAATTGGTTTTCTCTTCTAAAAACAAGATTTTTTCGACCGTTAGAAAAACCGCAACCAGCAGTAGAAAGGCATAGGAGATCAAATTCCATATTTCGGCATCCCTTTCAAAATTGAGGTCCAGGATTAAGAAACTCAAAAACATGGTGGTATAAACCGTCCAGTACACGATACAGATAAAAACCAGGTATTTTAATTTGATGCGCTGTATGCTGCCCTTGAGCACACAGATAAATCCGTAGAAAAAAAAGCCCCCCATCGCCACGGTGTTCACCGTGCCCAGCATGATAAAGTAGTAGTGCTTGATTCGAACGTCGTCGGCGAGGTTAAAATTGATTAGGGTATAGAGGGTCATAAAAAAGATTGCGGGGATAAAATACAGCAGCTCGACCTTTAAAAACGCATGCCATGCCGCTCGGATCGAAAATAAAAACAGCGGAATATAGAACAGCGTAAAGGGAAAGCCCCCAAATACAAAGCGGGAGGCATCGGTATTTGTCATCGTGATCCCCCAGATGCTGTGCACCAAAATCATCGTAAAAAAAACCATGGAGGTCCAAGTCGAGCGCTCGTATTTTTGGTGTATAATCAGCCGTTCCAGGAGTAAATTGAGAAAGCCGACAATAAAGAGCACATACAACAGCAATTCGAAAGCCATACTAAACATCTGCCAGGGTTTTAAAACATTTATACTGGGAAGGCGTGGTACCCACGGTGGTTTTAAAATAGCGGTTAAACGAGCTCTTGGAATTAAAACCGCATTCAAAGGAGAGTCCTTCCATGGTAAAATGTTCGTTTTCGACTATTCTCTTTTTAGCGTATTCTATGCGATAGGCGGCCATATACTGATAAAAATTCATCTTAAGGCCTTGGTTTAGGGCGGTAGAAATGGCGGTACGCGAGAGCTGCAACTCCTTGGCAAGGGCTACGATGTTTAAATTGGCATCGAGATAACAGGCCGAGGCTTCGAAATGCGTATCCAATACGGCTACGACTTCCTCAAACTCCTTGGCGACCTCGCCGTGCTTGGGTGCAGCGGTTTCCCAGACTGCGGTTTGTGCCGTGGGCAGGCCGTAAAACAGGGCAAAACCCAGCAACAAAATCACCGTGAGCGACAATACATAAACCAATATGGATACGGGTAATTCCACCCCCAGCGAAAAAAACTGATTGACAATCAGCAACAGAAACAGCAGGACCAGCAGCAGGTTGAAACTCAATAAAAAATGAAAGACAAGCGGCCGAACTTTATCGGCATTCGCGCGATACAGTTTTACGGTAAGCAGCGAATAGGTCGCTATGCTCAGCAGGGAAAGCAGCTCGCTAGTATCGCGGCTGAGCAGGCCGTAAGACAAGACCGTCAGCGCCACGGCGCCGCAGTGCAACAAGCCGTTGTCGCTTCCCTTGATCTTCAAGAAATAGCGAAAGGCCAAGTAGAAAAGCGGGCCGTAAATCAATCCCAATATGCACTTCGCTGTAAGCCTCCATACCGGGGATATAAAGGTGATCAGTACCAAAAAGCAGCAGAGCAGCAACGGGGGTAAAAAGTGTTTAAGCGGTTTCATCAAGTGTTGTTTTAGTATCGTAAAGTGATTTGAAAATCTCAAAAAGACCGATGTCCGTCTGAGCGTATTCCGAGCACTAAATTATTTCAACTCTATCAAACCCCATCCAAACTTCGGTATAGTAAATTTAAAAATCTGCAAGCGTTACAAAACGTTACAGGTAGTGCGTTTAAAAAGTCTGGAGCCCGCAAAAAAAACAAACCGCTGAAATACAAGTCGTTGCCCATAAAAACAGCACTACCCCTATCAATGCCAAAAAAACTGTGCAACGGTGAAAAGCATGCCCTAATTTTTTGATCGTCGCCGTGTATGTCCTCTATAAAAGAGACATTGGTCGAGAAAAAGCGGAATGTTACAGCAAATTTGTTACGGCTTTTGGAACGAAGTCAAACGGCGCCGCCAATAAATCGCCGGTTCAGAAAATAAAGTGACACGATCGCCTTCCGGCCACAGCGTTGCGAGTTTCCGTTAAGCGCCGGCCAATAAATCGCGATTCGCTCTAATCGTTACCGCGTTTAAACCGCGCCCAACGAGGGGTAAACTGCCTCTGGATTGGCCGCTGTGGCATGAACTGCTGCGGGGTTTAGACCTCCGCCCAATCGCTAAAAATCGACGTACACAAGCCGGCGGTCGCTTAAAAAACGCCACTAGGGATCAAAGCGGTGTCGGATCGACTAGCGCTCGTAGAAAAAAGATTGGGGGCGCTTAAGATTGCGCTGTTTTGAGGTAGAGCTGTATAAAGATAACGGCCTGACTTCTGTTTTTTATCTGCAATTTGACATAGAGGTTGCTCACGTGGTATTTCACCGTGCTGACCGATATAAAAATGCGGGCGGCAATTTCTTGATTTGAAAGGCCTTCGGAAATCAAGCAGAGCACCTCCAACTCCCTATCGGTCAATCCATGACTGTGTTTTAGCGCGTCAAAAACTCCGTCCGACAGTTCGCCGTCGCAACGCACTAAATCGACTTGGGCTGCGGCCGTTTCCCGTTGGTCGAAGCCCAGGTCGTGCAATTTTTCCGCATAGTCCCTTATCTCCCTTCTATACCGATTGTTTTCCGTTTTTAACTTCTTGATGTCGTAAATGATGGCAAAACTGATGCAGCTAATTTCAATGGCACTGGCGAGCTTAAGCAGGTCACGATTAAAAAAGCCGCAAAAAGAGGTCACACCGAATTGTTGCAAATGGTATCCGAGGCCAAAAAACAAGGCGATACCCGCTGTTGCTATTAAAAAACGCGCCATAGGATCGCGCTTAAAAAGTGCGATACCTACGCTGCAGCACCAGAGCACGCCTAGGGTATTTCCGATATTGGCCAGGATTAAGAAGCCGTTTGTCGGATCGATCAAATAGAGCAGGGTAAGCAGCAAGCCGATAGCGACTGTGGCGACACCATATTTAATAAAATGCGGACACTGCTGCCGAACCTTTAAAAAATAGTAGGTAAACACGCAGGCCATTAAGGCGGTGAGCCAAGAGAGCAGTAAGACGAAGTTTTGCAGCAACCAAGGGTTTGTTGAATGCGGTAGCAGCAAGCCGTCTTCGTATAAAAATTGTAAAAATATAAGAACCAACAGCCCTATATAGGCGATAAAACGCCGGTCTTTAAAGGTGAAGTAGAATCCCAAATTAATGAGGACAGCCATTAACGCCAAGCCGTAATAACCGCCGAGTTTAAAAAAATCCCAGCGCTCTGCAACTAAAAATTCGTCGCGCTCCAGGATTTTTAAATCCAGGGCGGCATAACTGTTGACTTTACTCTTGAAATAAATGACGGAATAGTGGCTTTCAAATTCGATTTGATTGTAGCGCTTGGTCCCCTGCGACTGCCCGATCCAGGCATTTCCCGAGCGGCCGACCAACCGATAGCTACCCTCCTCATTTTGCGTATATAAATCGATTTCCTCAAAATACACACTCGATATCTGTAAGACTAAGGGTTTATGGAGCTTTTCCGGCGGCAACACGCATTTAATCCAAAAATAATCGGACTGCTCGAGTTTGGCTTTATAGGTTTTCTGCGCCTTATTGAGTCGTTCAAATTGGAGTTGGTTAAAGAAATTGAAATCCAACTCCAGATCTTTCTCCGCTGCCATAGCCGTTAGAGAACTAAAAGAGATGCACAGCAACGCTAAGAGGATTCGCATGAAATTCAAGGTACTGCTTTTTAATTAAAACCCCGCCAAGGGTATTCCACAAAATTAGCGAATTATACACTCAAAAATTAACTTAATTAGCTAATATTTATGACATATATGAGTTTTATTCTCCAAACGTGTTGATAAATAATCACTGAATAACATAATTATACCGATAAAATAGGGCGACTAGGCGGATTTTATCTCCATGCGCAGCCTTCTTAAAAGGTCTGCATAGGCTTGCCCAAGCCCTTTATCAACAGCCGCTCAAATCCCTGTATACTTGGGCAGTTCCCAAGGAAATCGCCCTATATTAGCCGGATAGTCCAAAGCTTGAAGCCGAATTATCGGGCTTATTTTGGTACTTTTAAAGTGGGGTTTGTTTGAGATAAAGGAGCTCAATAAATAAAAATTTAACAAAATCTCAATAAAATAAAATATATTTGCAACATTACACCTTATAATCACAAAACCTTAACAACGCCCATTCAAAAGGGCGTACCCTAACCATGTCTATTTCTATACTGCCCAAATTTATCACCGATTTAAAGAGTATTTGTTTATTGAGTTTAGATACGCTGTTGACCCAGTATCCCGAAGTGTTAAACGACCAACGCTGGCCCTGCTACGCCATACTCTGGACCGGAAGACAGGAATACACCCATCAGATGGGTAAAACCCCGGTTTTAATTCCGGAAAATCACTTTTTATTTATCGGACCCAACAAACAACACCGCTTTAGCAATCAAAAAAACAAACACGCCTATATCCTCTTGTTCAATACGGTGTTTTACGCCCGTACAGAAATTGAGGGCTTCCAATTGGAAAACAATCCCCTATTCGCCAATAACGACCGCTTTTATATTGCCAAAAACTTTATCGATAAAATTTCGGTGTTTAAAAACGCCTACTTTCGCTATCTACACGACTCGGAAATATCGCTGGCCAATCCCATTAAAAGGGGTATAGCCCACAATATAGTCGAGCGTATTTTACTCAACGGCCTGGAAGAAAACGACGCGGTTATTCAAGACCCTTCCCAGGATATATCCGAGTTTAAAATTGCCAATGCCTTTAAAAAACTGGCTTTGGAACACGCGGTTGAAGAGAAGAATGTCGGTTATTATTCCGACCGTTTAAACATCACCAAACGCAGTCTTGACAAGGCGACAGAACGGGTTTTTGGACAGACGGCCAAAGTGGTTTTAATCGATATATTGATTGAAAAATCCAAAGCGCTATTGGCCAATACCGACCGTTCTATCAAGGATATTTGCCTCGAACTCGGCTTTAGTCAGGAGACGAATTTCAGCTCATTCTTTAAGAATTACACCGGGGAAAGCCCCACGGAATTCCGATCGAAATACCTTTAAAAAGCCTAAAAAAAAATGATTTTTATCATATATTAATTGTATTTTTTCATCAGTCGTTTTTGAAAAGTCGCACTACATTTGCATCGCTTCAAATCACACACCCAGGAGCATTAAATTAACGACAAAAAAATGAAAAAAACACTTCTATTCAGCTTGTTACTCGTAGCAACTGCATTTTCTGCGCACGCGCAAGAAGAGGGTACGGTAACCTTAAATGTTAAACTACACCCGATTCAAACCATTATGGTAAATCCTTCGCAAAACGAGGTAGATTTAGATTACACCACCAACGAAGACTACGCTAGAGGAGTTTCTGTAAAGCAAAGAGATCACCTGAGCATTTACAGTACCGGAGCCTTTAACGTAAATGTGCGCTCTTCATCTTCATTGCTAACGGGTACAGCCAGCAATATCGATGCTAGCGACATCAAAATTACCGCTGCCTTGGGCGCGACCAAAAAATTAGTGGGATCAACGGTAAATTCCGTAAACTTGACGGCTGGCGATCAGCTTTTGATTTCCAACACCCTTGGAGGAATCGATAGAAACTTTAATATTACGTACGCTGCTGCGGGAGCGGGAAAATACATCAACAAGTATTACAGTTCGGAAAGCCCTACGGTTTACACCACTACGGTAACCTATACTATTGAAGCTCAATAATCACAAGCTTTATTATTATTTAATTAAAGAGCAATTAGAAATTATATTTTTAATTGCTCTTTTTATTAACTTGCACTTATGATGGTATTTCAACGATTTTCGACACTCCTTTTTGTGCTCTTAGCTCATACCGCGGTTTTTGCTCAGTCGGGCTTATCGGTAAGTCCGCCACGCAATTATTTTACGGTGGCCGCTGGTCAGAGCGAAAGCAAAAAAGTACTGGTGAGCAATCCCAGCAAAACCACGCGTTTGGATTTGGCGGTATCCCTAAACGACTGGAACTATGATAAAATGGGCAACAACGTGATCCAAGATGCCGGTACCCTGCCCAATTCCTGTGCGAATTGGATCTCCATCGCCCCACAAACTTCGTTTTCAATAGCCCCCGGCGAAACGCACGAACTGGAAATCATCGTGTCTCCACCGGCTGAAGTCACGGATAATTTACCGGTGCATACGGCCATGATGTACATCACCCAAATCAATCCGGAAGATGCAGTTAACGAACACGGCGCCAACATCAAAGTATCGGTTCGCACGGGTATCAAAATCTACCAGCGCTATCCGGTAGCGCGATTGGCAGAAATAGATATCGCAAACTTTAGCTACGCCAAAGACCAATTGTTATTGGAGTTTAACAATATCGGCAACGTATGGGCCGAAGGCAGTATAGAAGGGGAATTGATCCATCAGGAAACCGGTAAAAAGACCCCATTGAGCAATTTGGCCTTTTACAGCATGCCCGGTGACCAACGAAAAACACCGATTCCGCTACCCGAAGATTTGAGCAAAGGAAAATACATTGCTACGGTGATACTCAATTACGGAGAAAGCGCGACTATAAAAATGGCCGAACTCAATTTTACGCATGACTAAAACTATCTCATCCCGTTTTATCACTTATTTGGCTTTGTGCTACACCCTGTTTTTGGGTTTACAAACCCAGGCGCAAATCAGTATAAATCCGTACTCCTTATTCTATATTCCCGTCGGTAGTTTTAAGGGCATTTCGATTCCCAATCACACCAAGGTGCAAATCGATTTGCACGGCAACGCCCATTTAGAAAACTGGACCCTTAGCGCCCGTATTGCTTCGCCTATTAAAAATTCCGATGGAAAAACATTTCCGGTAGCTAAGATAGCGCTCAAAATAAACCTCATCGAGGGTGCGATAGAAGGTGTGCGCCCCACTATTTCGAGTTTGGGCTCAAATCCCAATGCGATTAGCATGGAGTATTCCGAAAAAAACCTGATTCAAAACTCCCCTTTAGCACTGATTACGCCCGTGGGAAGATACAATCAAATCGTCATCAACTACGATTTAATCATCGAAGGCGGTAGCTATTTACAAGAATTCAAAAGCTGGAATTCGTATTCCTTTAACGCGGTGATTAGCCTGAAGAATAACGCGGGTAAAATTATCGATCAAAAGGCCATTGCCAATTTTCAGATCCAGGTTATGCCTACCGATAATCCACCGATAGAAAACACTTACGGCATCGAGATCAGCGCTGCTGCCACCAACAGCTTATTGGAATTCAGAACGATCTCCGACTATGCCAACGGTGTGCAGGTGCAATACGATAAAGCCTTAAAAGTGATTTCCTCTACGCCCTACTCCATTCAAGTACGCGCGATCAACAACCAGCTCATGGCCAGCCGCTCGTCTTTGCCGATCAGCATCGTTCAACTGTCTTTAATAGACAGCAATACCTTTGCCCCTTTGAGTACCCTAGAACTCAGCAACGGCTATCAAACCCTCTATCAAAGCAGTACAGCGGCCAAACAAGCGCGTTTTTTCACCTTGAAATACGCGACCCTCGCCAACGACATTCGCTTGCTTGAAGTGGCTCCAGACACCTATACCACCACGTTAATCTATACGTTAACGCCTCAATAAAAATATGTTGACATTTTTACGAATCCCCCATCTAAAATACGTATTAGCAACGATATGCTCTGGAGTCAGTATGATGATCTCGGCCCAGACCTCCAACACAACAGGCATTAATTTAACCGTAGACAGCGCTGTTGAAGCGACCAACGAAAGTGTTATTTCACTAGTGGTTTCCATAAAAAACCAAGGCGACCAGGCTTTTTTAGGCAACTTAGACGTGGATAGCGATCCGCATACCAAACGCGTCAACCAAGGACCGATCGCCCTAAAACTCGCGGCTGGTGAAGCGGCCTTTTTACCGATTAAACTCTGGGTAGACCGGCAACATGCCGCCGGACAATCGGCCATATCGTTTCGAGTGCTCGACTTACAAAACAAAATCGTTCAGCGCGCCACCACACAAGTGCATATTCCCGCCAAAAGACAGCTGCGTTTACTGCCGTTGGATACCCAAATTCTCATGCGCCAAATCGGTGATTCCATCCGAATTGGCACCCATGTCTACAACAACGGCAATCAAAGTGAGGTCGTTCGCCTGATTGCCTCATTTCCCAAACTCACCTTTGACAAGACCCAGCAAAACAAAGAAATTACCCTAAAAGCCTTTTCGGACACGATCGTGCAGTTCAGCAAAATCATCGATCGTGAAATGCTGGAACTCGAGTATTTTGCCGTTAATATAGCAGCACTAGATCAGCAAAACGACTTTTTAGCCAACAACATCATCACCGTTCAAAACGCAGCGGGCAACCGCCGTTATAGCAACCCCACCAACAACGGATACTACCAAAACTCTTGGACCGACAACCTCATTACCCTCAGTGCTATTGACCTGGCAGGCAGCAATCCCGCCTATACCCTTTACGGCAAAAACCAACTGCAAACCAATAAGGGCATAGTGTCGCTAAGCGTGGATGGCACCTATTGGGACCAATCCGGTACCCTGCCCTTGTTCACCAATACCTGGGCGCAATTCGAAACCAGCAACAAGGGGATACAAGTGGGCAATCTGCAAGAAAACGACCTGGATATCAACCTATACGGGCGGGGCGTAAAAGTGTATACCACTACGGAAGATCAGGAGAAAAAATTCGAATTGGGCTTCGTGGAAAAGAACTATAATTTGATCGGCCCATCTACTTGGAGCGATCAGGGAATCGCGGTATTTGCCAAAAACAAATTCACCTTATCGGAGCGTTCCACCTTGAAATCGTCCTTGGTCTTTGACCGAAATTACGGTATAGACAGCTATCTTTTGATGAATAACCTCCTTTGGAATCCCAGCGCCAATTGGAAATACGACTTTCGCCTGGGCAACGCAATTAGCGGTGCAAGTCTAAAAAATTATACGCTCCCCTACGAACCATCGATCGCGTTGGGCGCCAATATACAGGGGAAAGCCGGTATTTTTAGCATCAATAGCTCTAATTTTTACAGCAGTGGCTACTATCCCGGTATGCGCAAAGGTGCTGTATCCCTTGATCAACGAATCTCGACTAATCTAAATAAAACCTTGATTTGGACCGGCGTTAACTACTACAACTACAAACCCGAATACATCGATCCGCTGATCAATTACCAATACCATTCGGAAAATGCCCGGGCGGAAATCGGTATAAACTTTCCGCTATTTCCACGCTTAACCTTAGGCCTTTCGCCCCAAATCAATTTTGAAAGCGGTCGTTACAACACTTTTAATACGCTAACGTATCAAGATTTGAGCTATCGGTCGATCAATATGACCGAAACCGTCAATTGGACGAGCAAAAACCGCTTTCACCACCTTTATTTAACCCTGAATCAGGGCTATGCACGCAATCCCTTTTCCGTCGACTACCGGTTTATCTTTAAAACACAGTTGTCTTGGAGCTATCAGGGACTTCAATTGAGCACCCACTTTCAGCGCGGCAATTTCCTGCTGACCGAAGGGTTGTTCAACTCCTTTGACGCCAGCGCGCAACTCCAGCGCTTTTCATTTATGCCCAGCTATAGAAAGGCCTTTTGGAATGACCGCGTCAGCGTACAGCTTCACTCGATATACAATTATGATTCCGCTTCGGGAAACAGCTTTATGCTGGCGGGAACCACCGAATGGAAGGCCTTTAAGAAGACGCGTTTTTTCGTGTCTTTTAATCAGTATTACTACCACAACAAATCCTATCAAACCCAGAATACGTTTTTACAAGCGGGTATCACCCAGAGCTTGCCCAACACGCCCATCGAGGCCGGTATAAAAAAGGGCAACATCCAATTGTTTTGCTACTACGACCGCAATGCCAATGGCGTATACGACGCTGGCGACGAGCCCGCCGCCGATCGGGTGGTGATGATCAACAACGCTTCCTTTGTCACTCAGAAAGACGGAACGGTACGCTATAGGGGGGTTCCACATGGCGAATATCACATTGTGCTAAGGGGTAAAAACTGGATGGCTAAGGAATATGATGAAAACCTGGTATCGCGCAACCTACAACTGTCGATTCCCCTACAGGAAACCGGTAACTTAAGGGGTAGGTTTGACTATGTATACAACGCCCAGTTGCAGCACGAAGTCAGCGCCAACCAGTCGGGTTTAACCGTTACACTGACCAATCAGCAAGGCAAATCATTTGCGTTTAAGACCAACGATCAGGGCGAATACCTTGCCTACCTGCCCATAGGTACCTACGAGCTGACCATCGATCACGCGCAGCTGCCCAAAAACGTCTATACCGAAGAAGTCCCTCGGACCATAGTGGTTAGAAAAGGGGAATCGCAAAGATTGGAACCCCTGATCTTAAAAGTGCGGGAGCGAAAAATCGAAATCAAGCGCTTTGGAAGCGAATAGGGCCGCGCGAACTAGCGCGGTGCTCTAATCTTTTTGAGGGGTTCTTTGTTGGGAGGACTGACCTGCGATTTTACGACCACGGTGCCATCCGCGTCGAGCAGGATGATTTTTTTATAGGAAACGACCTGTCCGGAATCGGCCGCTTCTATGCTGATTTCATTGCGTTCGTTTTCGCCTACTTTGGGATTGACAATCTTTTGTTTGATCCACCAAAAGAACTTTTGTTTATCGGTGTCAAAATCAAAGGAAACCGACTCTATGGGCGTAATCGGTGTACGGGTTTTCGCTGCGATATCCATGACCTTACAAAAATCCAATTGGGATTCCAGCGGGAGATAGTCGCGGGATGCGGGAAAGTTAAAAGGCGAGATAATCTGGGCTTTGTCGTCCAAGGCAATGCCGATGCAGTATTTAATTTCGGCAGTGGGTACGTAGTGGTAATAAAAAAAATACTTGGTTTTGCAGGCATACATATCCACAGGCGGATACCGGCCTTGAAATTTGGCTATGCTGTCGTAATTGCTAATATCCACGGATTTAAACTGCAATTTAGAGAAAAACTCCTCGCCCACGTAGGCTTGCAGCTGCTGTTCTAATCGCTGTTTGACGGGGAGCACTTCGTCTGCCACCAAACTGATATCCAAGGCTCGGGTTGGAAACACCCAACTTTGGGAATTGACCCCTTGATAGGAAAAATTAAAAACTGGACAGGGCGCACTAAACTCCTTGGATTGGAAGTCTCCCGAAACGGTTTCTCTACATTGAGCGGAGGCCAAAGAAACGGCTATAAGACTCCAGCATACTACAAAAATTAACTTCATTTTAACCTATTTTTTCAAAAACGAAAATAAGCAATTATCCGCTTTAAAAACGCTTTATTAAAAATTTGGCAAAACTTATTTTTGCACCCTGATATTCCCAATCCATCCTCAAATAACGTCAAAAAAATCCCGATTACGCTGAACCCCCATTTGAGGAAGCCGCTGCCGTAACGCGACAGCGCCGTTATTGCTACACGGATTTAAGCCCCGTTTAAACTACCGAGAAAGGCCCCTTTCACCTCCCAGAGTTCGCCTACGTTTTCCTTTCTAAAGATCTTGTCGTTAAAGAAGGAGTTGTCGTTGGTAAACAGCAACTCATCGGCATTGAGCAGCGACTTAAAGCGGTGAACGAATATGCCCTTGTGAAAATCGACCAGCACGTATACCGCCCCCTCTACGAGGTTTTGTACCTGGGCTTTTTGACAAATGACAAAACTGCTCACGCGTATCGTCGGCAGCATGTTTTCACTGATTACCTGAAAGGCCACCTCGCACTGTTCCATGTGAGGAAAGTGATAGCTGTATAAGGTGGGCAAAATTTTGTTGGACTCCAAAACGTATTGAAACTGCATATCCGAGGTGATCATTTTGACCCCGGTTTTGTCGTCTCCCTCCGCCGAGTTGTATTGCGGACGCAACTTATTGATCCCATAGAGCAATTCGTTTAAATCGATATTGTGAATTTCACAGACATCAACAACCGACTCAAATTGCATACTGTTTCTCTTCTTCCACGAAGAAATCGTATTGGGTTTTACCTTTAATATTTTCGACAACTGCAAATCCGTCTTGACGTTTAAAAGGGATTTAAGTCTTTTTAAAATAATGTTTGTATCCAGCATTTTATTCTCATTTTGTGTTATTCACTAAACTTCTCGGAAACAAGAAGCCCTTACATCCATTTCCTTGATCTGAAAAAATAAGAAATAATTCAATTTACAACCCCATTCCTACCGATGTGTTAGCAAAACACCCGGAATCCGGTTATATATCCCCTTAATCCCTTGTTTTTATTCAAAAAACATACCGTTTTATTTTTTCACTAAACGCTATCACTACCCACCAAAATGGCAGCTATTCTCACTTATAAGACACTCAAACCACGAAAGGTCACTTAAATTTAAAGGAATTAAGTCGGTCAAGATACCGTTTCGGCGATCTATAGCGGGAATTAATTATTAAACTACCGTAAAGTCTTTACTTTTTTAAAATTTATCTAAAGAGATGTTTATATAATTATATAAAAAGGAATGAATCAAAAAAATCTTCTGTACTATAAAAAAAAGACTAACTGATTAATTTGAACCCCTTTACTCGAAAAAGGGTACTTTAATTACATACAACAAATAAATGTACAAATAAAACTGTTTTTCTGTAATTTTTCATAAAATACACCAATTATATTTTATTATTTTCAGCAGTTGCCTAAAAGCTTAGCGAAAATTGGGAAAATCCCCCATTTAGACCGGGGCATTTTTCCCAAAATAGCCCCAGTTTTTAAGAAAAACACCCCTCATTAACTACTTCACAAATTGTGATTTTTGTTAAACACCGCTTTTTCGACATTTTTATCGACGGATTAGGCCGGTATTCCTCGGAGTTTTAATATATTTAATCGGACTTATGAGATGCTCCCTTCTATGAAAAAAATACTCCTTTTGTTCGCGCTCGGTGTTCAGACACTATGCGCACAAACCCTAGCCCCTGGATTTGATTCCAAAGAATACATCGATTTGCTGTCGCTCTTGGCACAAACCGATGAAAACCCCCAGCGCGAGGTGGTCGCCATACCCGAATCGTATCGGCTGGCTTATAAATCGGAATCCATGGGCTTTGACAACCAGTGGTCGTTGTGGGCCAACGACAACAACCAAGCGGTCATCGCCGTTCGCGGCTCCACCCAGTCGCCGATCAGTTGGCTTTCCAACGCCTATGAGGTGATGATACCGGCTAAGGGTCGCTTGACACTCACCGACAAGGGACCTGTGCCCTACCAGTTTGCCGTTCATCCGGCTGCTAACGTACACGTGGGCTGGGCGATGGGCACGGAGTTCCTGATGCCCGACATCCGCGCCAAAATCGATTCCTGCTATCAAAAGGGGGTGCGCGATTTTTACATCACCGGTCACAGTCAAGGTGGCGCCATCAGTTATTTGCTCACCGCAGCACTGCGCAGCGCACAGGTTAGCGGTACCTTGGCCGCCGATATCCATTTTAAAACCTACGCCTCGGCTTCGCCCAAGGTGGGCAACCTCTATTTCGCTTACGAATTTGAAAAACTCACTCAGGACGGTTGGGCATACAATATTGTCAATCCGCTGGACTGGGTGGCCGAAATGCCGTTTTCCATACAAACCACCAAGGACTTCAATCCCTTAAACCCCTTTCCTCTTATGGAGCGCGCCATCGCCAATCAGGGATTTTTTAAGCGAATACTCTTTCGCCATTACTACAATCAGCTCGACAAGCCCTCCAAAAAGAGTCAGCGCAAAATGCAAAAGCTCTTGGGGAAAACCGTCTTTAAATTCATTCAAAAAGAGCGGCCCGAGATCGCAGAGCCGGTATATGTGGCCAGCAATCACTATGTGCGAACGGGGATTAACCGGGTATTGAATCCGCAGGCTTCCTATTTTGCCAAGTTCCCCCAGAATCCCAAAAACCCCTTTATCAACCACAGTTATCAAGCCTATCTGTTTTTGGCCAAGGAATGAGTGCCAAGACCTCGTTCGCCAGCCTTCTTTTTTGGATTCGCTGGAGTTCCCTTGCGCGAATTGTAATAACTTTGTAAAAAAAAATGCAAAAAACAATCCTACTACTCTTTTTGGTTTTTCAAAACCTGCTTTGGAGCCAATCGTTTGAGTTGGTTCCCTTAGGTGTGTATGGCGGTGGCGATGAGAGCAATCTGTCGGCCTATTTGATCGGAGAGCCCGGTCGGAACGAATTTCTGTCGTTGGACGCCGGAACGATCCGCGCGGGGATTCGCGTAGCCCTTGCCCAAAAAACCTTTGACACCACGGAAGAAACGGTTTTAAAGTCGTACATCAAAGGGTATTTTATCTCTCACGGTCACCTGGACCACGTGGCGGGATTGATTATCAATTCGCCCGACGACAGCAAAAAAAACATCTATGCCTTTGACGACCTCATCGACTTGTTTAAAAAACACTATTTCACCAACGGTACCTGGTCTAATTTCGCCAATGAAGGCGACGGTCCTATATTGAACAAATACCGCTATATCAGCTTGGAAAAAGGGCGTAAACAGCCCATAGAAAACACGGCCTTAAGCGTGGAACCCTTTGAGTTGAGTCACGGAGAATACAGCAAAAGCGCCGCTGTATTTGTGGAGAATAGCCAAGGAGATGTGGTTTTGTACTTGGGCGACACCGGTGCGGATCGGATCGAAAAATCAGAAAAACTCGCGCTGTTGTGGCAACGCGCGGCGGCTTTGATCCAATCCAAAAAGTTGAAGGCGGTGATGATAGAGGTGTCCTTTCCCAACAGTCAGCCCGAAACAGCGCTATACGGTCATTTGACCCCGCGATTGCTACAAGAAGAGTTGCAGTCGTTGGAAAACTTGGCCGGAAAAGGGAGTTTGTCTCAATTTAAGATTATCGTGACCCACTTAAAACCCGGCGGCAATCAGATTGAACTGATCAAAGGCGAATTGGAAGCCAACAATGAGTTGGGCGTGGATTACCACTTTCCCAAGCAAGGCGAGCGCCTGCTGCTTTAAGTAGCCGTACGAATCGGAAGTAGCGAACGGTGGCGTCTGTTACTTCCGATTTTTGCGCGTTAGCCGTTATTTTTGCCGTTGCGGAAACAGCAACAGGTCGCCCAGGTAAAACAAGGCAAAAAAGACCAGCGACGGCACCACCCAGGCCAATTCATATTGATGTAGGGGAATCCACGATTTGATCTTGCCGATGCATTCCGCCTGAAACCCCCAACGCTCTGAAAACTCCATCAGTGCAATAACCGTAGTCGCTCCGACAGCACCGATAAAAGGGGCTCTTCTAAAAATCACTTTTCCAAACAGCACCACATACAATACCATGGCCAAGGTAATTGGATATACCACGGCCAAGAACGTAAAGGCGTAATCGATAATTTCATCGACTCCGCGTACCGCGAGTATACTCGACGACACACAGGTCAGAATCACGACTAAGCGGTAGCTCAACTTCCCCTTGGTCAGGTCGCTAAAGAAGGTTCCCACGGCACAGGTTAGGGCGATGGCTGTCGTTAGACAAGCCAGGGCTATACACAGCGACAAGGCAGCAGTACCACTGGTTCCCAACAAATTTTGAGAAATGTACAACAGCAAATCCGAACGTTTATAGGGCTGTGCGCCGTCAAAACCCGAAGTAGCGCCGAGATAAACCAAACCGCCGTATATAAAGAGCAGGCAGAACATGGCTACGAGACCGGCGACAATGGTGATTTTTACCTTGGCCTTGTCCGAGGTATAGCCCTTGGCCTTGGCTGCCGTAATGATGATACTGGCAAAAATCACCGATGCCAATACGTCCATCGTCTGGTATCCCTCCCGAAAGCCGTCTAAAAACGCCTCCGCAGTACCGCCCTGATCGCCCAAGGCGATGGTCGCAGGATTCCAGATTCCCGCCACCACCAATACGGTTAGGAGCACCAACAGCAAGGGAGTTAAGAACTGACCGATAATATCGACTACCCGAGAAGGAGAAATCGACAAAGTCAGGGTAATGGCGAAAAAGATAATCGACGACACGATCGGGTTAAAGCCCGGCGCTATGGCCAAGACCCCCACTTCGAAAGTCGTGGCAGCCGTTCGGGGAATCGCCACCAAAGGTCCGATGCTCAACATGATGACCACGGCTAAAATCACGGCAAAATACTTGTTGATTCGCCCGCCTAAGTCCGTAAAGGTTTCCCCGGAAAACAAAACGGCTACGATGCCCAAAAAGGGGGCTATAATAGCGGTTATCGTAAAACCGGATATCGATGCCAACCAATCGGTTCCGGCTTGAAGTCCTAAAGTAGGTGGGAGAATTAAATTTCCCGCGCCAAAAAACATGGCGAAAAGCGCAAATCCAATGGTAAGGGCGTCGATGATTTTTTTTGATCTCATGTAAAAAACGATATGGTTAGGTTGTAACCCCGCCAACTGACACGGAGTCAATCGCGTGGCTACCAAGCTTATAAAAACTGAAAAACACCGCAAAACCACCGCTTTAAAGCGATTTTCTATTGCAGTATCTTCAAAAACTGTTTCGGAATTTTGCTTTAATGGCTCTTGTTCCGTTTACAAATATAACCTTATCTAGGAATTTTCCCTTAAATCGCAGCAATTTATCGAAAAGGCTGCGCAGATGTCCAAACTTTTGTTTTGCTTTAGACGCTATAATAGGAATGGTTTTTGCGTTAGTTGGGGTTGCAATCAACGATACATTTCATGGACAACACTTACGACATTATAATAGTGGGAGGCGGCCCTATCGGAATGGCCTGTGCCCTCGAAGCCGCCAAGAGCAACAAGCGTTATTTGATCTTGGAAAAGGGTTGCTTGGTCAATTCGCTCTACCACTATCCGACGAATATGCAGTTTTTTTCCTCGTCGGAACTCTTGGAATTGGACGACATTCCCTTTACCAGCATCGAAAACCGCCCCAAGCGCAACGAAGCCTTGGAATACTACCGCCGAATTGTACAATCGCGGCAGCTGCAGATTAACCTCTTTGAAGAGGTGTTGTCGGTGACCAAGCAGCAGACTTTTAGCGTGGTTACTTCTAAGGCGACCTATACGGCAGCCGATGTAATCATCGCCACGGGTTTTTACGACCTGCCGAATTACTTGAACATAGCGGGGGAATCACTGGCTAAAGTCGCTCATTATTACCGCGACCCACATTATTACAGCGGGCAAAAAGTAGTGGTTATAGGCGGGAGTAATTCGGCTGTAGACGCGGCCTTGGAATGTTATCGAAAAGGCGCCGAAGTCAGCTTGGTCGTTCGGGCAAAGGAATTGGGTAGCAACGTGAAGTATTGGGTGCGTCCCGACATCGAAAACCGCATCGCCGAAGGGGCTATACGCGTGTACTACGAGAGTGAAGTGACGGAAATCACTGCGGATGGTGTTTTTGTACAAACGCCTACCGAAACGCTGCACTTGGAGAACGATTTTGTATTGGCCCTCATCGGTTACCGCCCCAACCTGCCGTTTTTGGAAAGCCTGGGCATCGCCTTAAGCGCCGACAAAAACCGCAGACCCCACTACAACCCGCAGACGATGGAAACCAACGTCGAACGCTTGTACTTAGCCGGTGTGGTTTGCGGCGGTTTGGATACGCATCAGTGGTTTATAGAAAACTCGCGCATACACGCCCAGCAAATTATGCGTCATATCGAAGCGCGGCAGTCCGATTAATCGGCAGCGGAATCGCTGCAGAGCTCGCAAATCCCACGGGCCAACACCTCGTATTGATCGATGTGAAATCCCTTGGGAATAATCATCTTCGGAATGAGTACCTGGGTTAAGCAAGTGGTTTTTTTACAGCGGTTGCAGATAAAATGCAGATGGGTGTCGCGGTGGTTGTCCTCGGAACACTGGGCATCACACAAGGCATATTGCGCACCTGCTCCAGTGGTAATTCGGTGAATCACCCCCTTTTGTTCAAAGGTTTTTAGGGTGCGGTACAGGGTTACCCGATCCGATTGCTCAAAACTGCTCTCGATATCGCTTAGGGTTACCGCTTCCCTTTGGGATTTTAAATATTCCAAGACCAAAATACGCATAGCGGTTGGATTGATTCCCTTGGCCAACAATTCGGTTTCCACTTGTAATTTACTACTGCTCAACGGATTGATTATTTTAAAGTTTAACTCGCCTTTCTTTGGACCAAATCACCCAGTTGTTAAAATTAAGGATTCTGGTCGATTTTTATAGCTTTTAAAGGCAAATCTCTGGGTAGTTACCGTAAAAAAAGTACCTTTAAATTTTAGAACACTATAACCCTATCAAATTACAATTAATCCTCGTGAATAGCAAAATTATTGGAAGTATTTTAATCGTGGCCGGTACCGCTATAGGCGGAGGCATGCTGGCGATGCCCATCATCTCTGCCGGAGTCGGCTTTGGTGGGATCTCTATCGTTTTATTTTTGATTTGGTTGGCCATGTGCTATACCGCTTTACTCTTTGTAAAGATCTATAAATACAATCCCCACGATTCGGGTATGAATACCATTACTCAAAAGTATTTGGGCAAAACCGGCTCCATTATCACGGCTATCAGCATGCTAACGCTGATGTATGCCCTGATTTCGGCCTATATCAGCGGCGGCGGCGCCATATTGAGCAGCAACCTCCAATTATGGCTCCACATCGAACTCTCGCCTACACAGGCGGCTTTGGTGTTTACCGTGCTCTTTGGCGGTATCGTTTCCTTGGGCACTAAGGTCGTCGACTTTACGACCAAATGGATTTTTTCGATCAAGCTGCTGTTTTTGGTATTGGTTATCGCAGCCCTATTCCCATACGTACGCCTGGAAAACCTCGCCACCCTACCCGTAGAGCGGGCTTTGATTTTCTCGGCCATACCCGTTATTTTTACCTCCTTTGGGTTTCACGTGGTCATTCCGAGTTTGGTGTCTTATTTAAAAGGCGATTTCAAGCAATTGCGCTTGGTGATGATCGTCGGCAGCGCCATTCCACTCGTGATTTATTTGATCTGGGAAATCGCCGTATTGGGAAGCATCGACAACGGCATCTTTATGCGCATCATCCATACCAACGTCGGCCTGGAGGGCTTGTTACTCGCAATTCGACAAATTTCACAGGCCCCCATCACCAATATAGCTGTCAACATCTTTGCCGCAGCGGCCATATTGACGTCTTTTTTAGGCGTGGCTCTCGCCCTATACGACTACATCAAAGACCTCGGAAAAAACAAGGCGTGGATCAGCAATTCCTATACGGCTATATTTCTGACTTTCGCTCCGGCATTGGGCTTTGCCCTCTATTATCCCAAGGGTTTTATCTTGGCGTTGAGCTATGCTTCGATATCCTTGGTCATCCTGTCTCTAATACTTCCCGTACTGATGCTGATCAAGGCCAAACGACAGGCTCAGGAAAAGATTTCGCTGGGCATGAAAATCGGTTTTACCGGCATTTTTATACTGTCTACCGTCATCTTGGCCACTCAGGTTTTCATCTCGCTGGGAAAAGTACCCCATATCGGTTAAACACCGCAGTAACAACGAAAAACGCCCCGGGTTCTCCTAAGAGCTCGGGGCGTTTTTTGTATTGAAATTTTCAGGGAAAGGCGGTATCGCCAAATATATGACAAATACGATTTTAAAAATCCCTGATTTTGCCGATAACGGCAACAATTGAGGGTTTTATTTCTACTGTATTCTTTAACAACCTCAGCTCCTCCATTATTTTGTTTTGGGTTGCTATCCTATTGTCAACAAGCGACAAACGAGTTCCCGTTTTTATTGTTCTACTCTTTGAGGAATAGCGCATTCGATTCCCTTAATGCGCTCAAAAACCAAAAAACGGTTGTAGCGCCCTGGCTTACAACCGTTTTCAGTATTTCTAATCTTCGATGTATTTTTATTGAAAATTTATTTTACCAACCAGGGCTTAGGACTTCATCGCTTCTTTAAACAATTGAAAGCTCTTTAATCGGGCTTGGTGGTCGTATATCGGGCTGGTTAGCATGAGTTCGTCGATTTCCAACACGTCGCAGAATCGCTGGAGGTCGGACTGTATGCTGTCTTTGGTTCCTATAAAAGAGCAGGACAGTTTTTGCAGCACCAGGGTTTCCTCATAGTCGCTCCATCGGCCTTCCATGCTATCCACGGGTTTTAACAGGGGTTTGCGGTCGTCGCGAATAATTCCCAAAAACATGTGGTATAAGGAGGTGGCCAGGCTACGGGCTTCCTCTTCGGTATCGGCGACCACCGCATTGATGCAGGCCATAAAATAGGGTTCGTCCAATTGTGCCGAGGGTTGAAATTCGCGTTTGTAAATTTGGGCGGCCACCTGAAGTTGTTCGGGGGCAAAATGACTGGCAAAGGCATAGGGCAGTCCGAGTTTTGCCGCCAGATGGGCACTGTCTGTACTGGAGCCCAAAATCCAAAGCGGAATTTCGAGTCCATCGCCTGGAAAAGCACGTACCTTGGCCGCGGCATTGTCCTTGGAAAGGTACTGCTGCAGTTCTGCTAGCTGTTCGGGAAAAAAGCTGGCCGATAAATTTGTGGTTCTGCGCAGCGCCATGGCCGTCACGCCATCGGTACCCGGGGCTCTACCCAGTCCCAAATCGATGCGATTGGGATAGAGCGATTCCAAGGTGCCAAATTGTTCTGCAATGACCAAAGGCGCGTGATTGGGCAGCATAATTCCGCCAGAACCGATGCGCATCTTTTGGGTACCCTGCGCCAAATAACCGATTAAAACCGCCGTAGCCGAACTGGCGATATACGGCATGTTGTGGTGTTCGGCAACCCAAAATCGATTATAGCCCAAGCCTTCCACGTATTGGGCCAGGGAAAGGCTGTTTTTTAAGGTTTGATGGGTGCTGATATCGACACCGATTACGGCTAAATCCAGTACCGAAACCGGAATGTCTTGAAGGGGTTTGTATCTATTCATGTGGGTTTTTACTAAGTTTCTCAATACTTAAAGGTACGGAAATTCTTTGACTTATGCCCTCTTAATAGTTTCATAAAATAAACCAACACAGCAGCAAACAACTAACAACAAGCGCATTACCCCTATGCAGCCTGCTGTAAATTCGCATTTACCACGGTCACTCGATGGTCAATAGCCGGGATGCGGATTGGGACTATCGCTTATTTGTTTAGGGTGCGCAGCGCTCTTTTGACGATGTATTGGGTGCTTTTGGTATTGGATTCCTCCAACCAGCGGGCACAGACGGAACGCACGAACTCCGGTTGCGACTTACTGCTGTCGTTTAACCAATTGGCCACGCTGTTTTGCACGTATAAGGCGGGATCGTTGCGCAGGGCCTCCAACAGCGGCAAGGCCAATTCGGGATTTTCCTTTAAGCGAATGATCGCGGCGGTCCATACCCCCTTTGGTCGCGTTACTTCGGTGACGAAACGGCGAATGCGTGCATCGGGGTCGGCAGTCCAGCCTTGTAAATACAGCAATACCTCATCGAGTTGTGTCGCGATATGCGGTCTTAGCGCCATCCAAATGATTTCGCGTACGCCAAAATTGCCATCGGCAATCAACACTCTTGCCGATTCCAAGCGGTGGTTGATCGGCAGGTCTCCTTGTAAGGCTATCACAAAACAGCTAAAACTGCGAATGGTATCGGAAGTATGATTGTACAAATCGCGATAAAGTGTATCCAAACACTGTTTTTCCCTGCCGTATTCAAACAGCAACTGCCCCATTGCTGCGACGTTCTTCATGGCCGAAGGCTTGTCTATGCTTTGCAAAAGCGCGATCGACGGCGCTATCAGTTCCGACAATCCCAATTCGGGATAGGCCTGCTCGACCAACTTGCGATGATCGACCGCCGACCACTCGATGAGATTGACCGATTCCAACAGGCCGCGATTCAACAAATCCAAGACCGCAGCGGGTATTAATGCGCCCTTTAAAGCGCCTTTTCGATTGATAAGTTCTCCTTCTGTCATATTTTTCCCGTTAATATTTGCCGTTTCCCCCTGCTATTCGGCAGCGGGCTGTTGGCTACAAAAATAATCAAGTTGTTCTTAGCTGACAATACCGCACTTTTTTATGCGTATCCCCAAAAATTATTTTCCTTAAAACGGTCTAAGCACAAATATTTTAGTTAAAATTTAACATTTAATTTCTAATGATCTTTTTTAACTCTATATTTAACCCCTAGAAAACATAAAAAACTAAGCATGAAAAGAAACATATTCCTTTTTGCCTTTATTTCCACCTTGCTAATGGGTTGTTCAAAAGACGATGGAGCTTCGTCATTGGACAGAAATACGGCCTTAATCACTGTTAAAGATGAAGCAGGAGCCAGCATTCCACTAACCGTTATTTATGCCTTTAGTGACTTTTCGTGGCAAACCAACGCACAGAAAACGGATTTTGCCGAATGGACAAAAACCACCGATGAAAAGGGACTGACGCACTTTGATAACTTAAATGACGATTTACTCGTTCAATTTAACACCCTAATGAGCCAAAACCCTATGATGCCCGAATCAAAATTCAAATTTAGAGAGGGTGTTTTCCACTTTGTAATTCTACATAAAAAGAAACCATTTACTACGACAGTGGTTTTTGAAAAAGGAGAACAACGCAAATTTGTCATTACTCTAAAATAAAGTTTCAGTAAAAATACATCAAAGATTAATAACAGGCAAAACGGTTGTAAATAAAGACTTTACAACCGTTTTATGATTTTTTGGTAATGAGGTAAAAAGCAGTAAAAAGCGAGGTTTGGCAAAAGTAAGGTTACTAAAACGTTACTTTTGAAAACACAAACAACACCTTTAATATACTGTATTTCAGTATTCTGCATAGTTTTTCATATTGTTCCGTAGCTCACATAAGTTTAATTTTATCATTAAGAATTGTGAGTATGGAAACGACAAAAAAATCAACGTTTAAGGTATTGTTTTACCTTAAAAAGAATGCCCCGAAGAAAAACGGAAAGGTTACGGTTATGTGCAGGATTACCGTAAACGGCAAGCAGTCTGCATCACTTTCTTGGAAAAGGATTTTCCGTTCAAGCTTGATAAAAGGTAGCAGTCCGTCATCCCTGTATTGTTGCAATGTCCGTTTGCTTATGTGTAACATCTCACAAACCTGTTCGCCTGACAGGTAGATTTCCCCTTTTAGTAATGGGTGGAAATATTCTCTGATATACAACAGTTCATTTTTTATGCCTACCACAGCTTCGAGCAAGGCAAGCATATCTTCGTTTGAATTTCCAATCTGTTTCATTTCTTTTGCTTTTTTAATGGTCGCTCTCCCTGCATCAGTAACTCCACATCGAATAATCTAAAATACGTCTTCCGATTGATTTGCGTTGCTCCAAGGATGCCTTTTGCCCTATACGTCTGCAACGTTCTTTTGCTGATGTTGAGCAATTGGCAGGCTTCCTGTTGGTCGAGCCATTTCGTTGCCTGTTGCAGTGCTTTGTAGGGTGTAGTGATTTCCTTAATCAATAAAGAAACTTCCTTTACTTCTCTGTGCAATGCCTTTAAAATCTGAATGTCCAAAACTGTTATTTCCATACCTACATCATTTAAACCTCGAAAGTAAATGTAACTTATAAGAGTTCTTCCAATGTTGTAGTCAGAGGTAGTATTTGGCGTTCAGTTGCCAAATATATTTGATTAAACATCTTACTTTTTTTATTTTTGCCGTCTAACCTGTATATATCCATGAAGCTTACATTTGAAAAACACAACCCCAATTGGTCAACTGATTTTGAAAACATAAAGAATGAACTTTTGAAACTGATTGGAAATATTAACCCTAAAATTGAACATATAGGGAGTACATCTATACAAGGTCTATCTGCAAAACCTATAATTGATATTCTAATTGGTGTAAATTCTGATAAAGATTTAGAAGGAACTATTTCACCACTAATAAGTAGTAATTATGTTTACTATGAATGCTTCAATGAAATTATGCCTTATCGAAGGTTTTTCGTAAAACACAAAATCAATCCAAGGACTTTATCAATTCCAATAATAATTGCAAATAAGGATATTATTCCAGCCAGCACGGAAGAACATAATTGTCGCTTGGCTCATATTCATATTTTACATTATAATTCTGAACATTGGTTAAGACATATTGCTTTTAGAGATTATTTAAAAACATATCCACTTATAAAAGAGGAATATCAATTACTAAAAGAGGAACTAAGCAAGAAAGAATGGCGTGATGGAAATGAATACAACGAAGCCAAAAATAAATTTATAGAAAAGGAAGAAAAAAAAGCCATTGATTGGTATCTTAAAAAAAGATAATAAAAAAGGTAGCAAAGATAAGGCGGACAGCCACCGCACCGCCCAACCAAAAGCTTACGGCATAATGGCAGGGCAAATATGGTGGCTTCGCCTGGTTAATCTGTTGCCCTGCCACCCTTCGGGACTTATTCCGTTTCCTTTTGGTTTTTCCGCCTGTCCCCCTTGTTAAAATGGCTTTCTTTTTTTTCTGTTTTTTTCTTTTGGAAAATAATTTTAAGAGGTAGAAACGTACCACCCACCACGCATAGTTATCAAAACAACGGTTTGTGTTTCTCGTTATAGATTTCCCTAATCAATTCCCCGAACTCCTGAAAGTGGTATTCGATAATGTTGTCCAGATACGCATAAATCGTCAGTTTGTCGATGCCCATAATATTTGTAAACCTGTTAAATGTTTCGTGGTGTTCCTGCCGTACATACACTGATTTCCCCCTGCTTGCCGTTGTCGTGGGAATTTTGAAGAACCGTCCGCAGTAGTCCTCTTTGGTCAGCTTTTTTGGCTTGTAAATCATCCTTCTTGTATTACTCGCAGGTGTTTTTGTGTTTTCCGTTTCCGTTTCCGAAGGTTCTTCGCCTGCCATTACACGCATAATAGCTTCCTCATCTACTTTGGGTTTGACAAAATCTTCCCGATGTGTTACTGCCTGTTGTTCCGTGAAAGATTGTTTATTTTCATCAGTTATGAAATTTTCAATAGAGAAATCCTCTTTTTCGGGTTGCTGATTTTTATTTTCTTCGTGTGTCATATCTCTCATTTTTAATATTATATCCAATTAGCTGTTTGGTTAACTAAGCAATCAGCTGTATATACAGTTGTATCTATGTAACTACCTATCTACCTAAGCACCTGCATACCTTAAATTGGGTAGTTAATTAACTAAAAAATCTGTAATTCGTCTGCATTCAATCACGCAGATTTGCTGTCGGGATTTATGCTGTTTAGTTACTTCATTAAGGATATAACTAATCAACCAGCTAACCATATACAAAGGAAATAAAAGCCGTCACAATCTGCCTTAAGGTGGCATTCAGTGGCGTCATTTGGCGTTCATTGTCATTGATGTAAATAGCTGTTATTCAAATAGTCTTACCGAAATTTGTAATGGAAGCTATGGGTTTTCCCTGCTAACTACAATCCGTTTGCAAAACGGATTTTTCTGAACCCCTGTTCAGAGCAAGTTATCTTTTGAGGTCCTCGGAATAAATTCCGCACCTCAAAAGCACTTGCCCTTGCAGGGGGCTGGAAACGGCTTCGAAGTCGCCCGTTTGTCTAAAAATTAGAAATGGATTTATTATGGAAGAGAAAAACAGAAAACAGATTAGAAAAACAGGAAGAAAACCGAAGATTGACCCTGCGGTCAATCGGTATTCCTTTAACCTGAATGATGAAGATAATGCCAAGTTCCTTGCACTTTTTGACCAGTCAGGAATGAAAGTAACGGCTCATTTCATTACGGCTTGTCTCTTTCAGAAGACGGTAAAGACCATAAAAATTGATATGGATGCAGTTGAGTACCACGCAAGTTTGACCCAATTTTTCGGTCAGTTTCGAGGAATAGCAACCAATTACAATCAGATTGTAAGGCTGTTGAATACCAATTTTTCAGAGAAAAAGGCTTCTGCATACCTCTACAAATTGGAAAAACAGACAGCAGAAATGAAAGAGCTGTTGATGAAAGTTGTTTCCCTGACCACAGAATTTGAACGTAAATACCTGAATAAAGAGTAGAAAAATGATAGCAAAAATCGGAAAAGGAAGCAATATGTACGGAGCTATCCTGTACAATCAGCAGAAAGTGGAAGCGGAAAACGGAGCGGTTCTGTTGCTGAACAAAATACCAGACACGTTGGATGGCAGGTATTCTGTAGCTTATTTTAATAAATGTTTTGAGCCGTACCTGTCCGCAAATATCAAAACGGAAAAGACGGTTCGCCATATTTCGCTGAACCCAGATCCTGCGGATAAGGTCAGCGATGAACAGTTTACCGAAATGGCTTGCGAGTATATGGAGCGTATGGGCTACGGTAATCAGCCCTATATAGTTTTCAAACATACGGACATTGACCGCACGCATATCCATATCGTTTCGACCTGCGTGGGAATTGACGGAAAGAAAATCCCTGATGATTATGACCATCCACGCTCAATGGCTATTTGTCGGGATTTGGAAATCAAATATAACCTGAACAAAGCCACCGAGCAGGAGCAGAAACAGGACAATAAGATTTTTAAGCCTGTGGATTATCAAAGTGGCGATATAAAGAGCCAGATTGCTTCGGTCGTTCGGTATCTACCGAAGTATTACAGCTTTTCGACCATGGGAAGCTACAATGCTTTATTGTCGCTGTTCAATATTACAGCAGAAGAAGTCAAGGGAGAGCGTAATGGACAGACCGTAAACGGTTTGGTATATGTGGCATTGGACGAGAACGGCAACAAGGTAAGCAACCCATTCAAAGCATCGCTTTTCGGCAAAGATGCAGGGGTGGCACAACTGCAAAAACACTTTGAACAGTCCAAAGAGAAAATGAAGACCAACCCTGCAAGGGCTGTACTGAAAAATACCGTTGAACTGGCTATGCACACGACAAACAGCGAAGTAGAATTTAAAAAGCAACTTGCAGAACAGGGCATCAATACCGTTGTCCGCAGGAACGACAGTGGACGGGTTTACGGAATAACCTTTATCGACCACCAGAGCCGAAGCGTTTGGAACGGTTCAGCATTGGATAGAAACCTTTCAGCTAATCTATTTAACGAGTGGTGGAGCAACGGCAACAAACCCGAACTGAAAATACAGGACAGACCTGTTTCCAAAACGAATACACAGGATGATGTTCCAACGAAAGACCTTTTTGAGTTTATCCCACAGGAACATTCGCAGAGTTCCGATTTAGGTTTGTTCAGCCTGTTACCCGATGCACTTGGCGTAGATTACGAAGAAGAACAGTTTGCCAAAAAGATGAAGAAAAAGAAGAAAGGCAGGAGGTTGTAAAGTTGTTAATCATTACAATATTAGTTTTTTTGTTTAGAACAAATCGGATTTGTTTTTGTAAATTAGCACAATAGCGAATTTTAAATAAAATGATGGAGAGTGATAGAAATTTTACGATTAGAAAACCTTATTACTCATTCCTTTCAGGTATCGTGGAATATTACTTTTATATCGATGTTCCGGTATCTCAATTATCAGAACAAGCTGAATTTATAATCCCTTTCCCAAGAATAACATTTGGTTATTTTTTTGACCATCCATTTACAGTAATCAATGATACATTAAAGACGTCCGAATTAGTCAACATTGCTATTTCCAGAATTTCCCTTAAAAAAATAACTGTCCAGCCGTCGACAGATAGGATAAAAATTTTAGGCGCACATCTGAAACCTTTTGGCTTGGCTTATTTCACTAAAAAACCTATCAACTCGTTACCTTGGTTAATCAACACAGAAGAACTTTTCGGAAGTATTGCCAAGAATTTTTTGCAAAAAGTAAAAACCAGCCGTGATATAGATCAGATGTTTAATGAAGTAGAGGACGTATTTTTAGACAATATCCTCATCCGAGATTTATCACTTATCACAAAAGCGATAGAACTGATTGAAGTAAGCTCTGGACATATTGAAGTCACAGAATTGTCCAAGCAGTTGGGCGTTTCAGACAGAACGGTACGAAACCACTTCTATGATTACATTGGTTGTTCGCCAAAAGAGTACTTTCGTATTGTAAAATTGAAACAGGTTGCCTTTCAGATGAAACATTCTGAAAACTCGCTAACGCACATTGCATACGATAACAATTATTTTGACCAGGCACATTTCATCCATGAAGTGAAAGGTATTACAGGGCAAACACCTAACCAACTACGCAAGGAAATCCCCAATTTCCATTTTTTACAATTTTAAGCTTCGGGCTATGTCGAACTTTGTCCTGTAAACAAAAAACAAACAGGATGAAACTCGTAAGCATTTTATTGATAACCTTATTCTCAACAGGTAATTTCACTTTTTCCGCCCAAACGGCAAAAGATAGAAAAGTAACCTTCAACATCAAAAAGGGATTTAGTACTATAAACGGTCAATTTAGCAAAATTGATTATAAGATAGTTCTTGACAAAGATGGTTCGGAAACAATCTCAGGTACAGTAGGTATTTCAAGTATATCGACAGGTAATGCAAAAAGGGATAAGCATTTGCAAAATGAAGTATGGCTTGATGCAACCAATCATCCCCAATTAGTCATCCAATCCAAAAAAATCATCAGAAAAAAGGGAGGAGACTATACTGGTACTTTTGATATAAAAATCAAAGGCAAGACCGAAACAAAAGAAATCCCGTTTGAGGTCATAACAAATGGAGGTAGTAAATTTCTAAAGGCAACTTTCACGCTTTCAATCAGCACGTTTGATATCGGAGGAGGAGTTGTGGATTTATTGGTTGGCGATAAGGTTACGGTAAATGTGGAATTACCTTTTTAAATGAATGATTATGAAACGCAAGACCGTTGTAACAGCACATTTTATTGCTACCATCATAGTGGGAATGACCATCGTGACCTTTTTCAGCTTATCATTGGTTGCAGAGATTAAGGGGGATATTCAATTTATAAAAAACGTCAAGACTTTTATCTTATATGCTCTCCCTGTTATGGTTATAGCAATGCCAATCCTAAAGCTTACAGGCGATAAATTAGCAGGTAACTCCAGCAATCCCATCATTTTGGCGAAGAAAAAAAGAATGAAATTAATGATATTGAACGGGGCTGGCTTGATGTCGTTGGCTGTGTTCCTTTACTACCGTTCACATTTCCATACGATAGACCATGTTTTTTTTGTTGCACAAATAGCAGAGTTCGGATTTGGTTTGTGCAACCTCACGCTTATTGTACTAAACGCACGAAGTGGTATGCTACTTTCGGGGAAACTAAAAAGAAAATAACTATAAATATTGTAAAAATGAAAACAGCTGTAAAAAATAACCTTTCAGATAAATACAGCAAGGGAACCATTATCATCCATTGGGTGAGTTTCATGCTGATTATCCTACTTATTCCAACAGGCTTCATCATGGGAAATATGGAAGCTGGAATAGCGAAACTCAATTTATTGAGAGTGCATATGTTTGTTGGCATTTTGGTTTTTGCTTTGACATTAGTCAGGGTTTGGTTTTTCTTTCGGCACAAAAGACCCTCAAGATTAGAAACTGGAAACTCCCTGCACAACAAGCTGGTCATTTGGATAGAAAATTCCTTTTACTACATATTAATATTGTTATGTATAACAGGTATTGCAACTATTGCAATGGGCAATCTCGGAGAAGCATTACAGCGTGCCGATGCTTCGCTTTTACCTAGAAATTTAGATATTCCACCACTTAACGCACATAAAGCATTGTCCATACTATTGATAGCTTTATTGATTGGACATATCGGTGGTGTGGTCAACCATTACCTGAAAAATAAAAAAGAGAATACTTTGAAAAGGATTTTACCATAAAAATTTGTTTTATGGAAAGATTTTACAACGAAGCACTGTCTAAACTGAAAACTGCAATCAATGAATTGGAGATTGAAACGGATAATCCTAAGCAATGTTTGTTTTTGATGTTTGCAATGGTCATCCTACATAATATATTAAAAATCACTACTGACCGACTAATTTTTTGAAAACCTTTGTAAATATCTAGTAATAAACGAGTAATAGCTTGTATTGACATAAGGGAGGTAGGTTTAAAAAACATTGAAAGACAGTTAGTTAAAGATATTCCTCGGTCAGTAGTGATTAAAAATAAAGAAACTAACAGAAAATGGCATCTTCATTAAATCATATTATCTCGGAGATACAGCGAAAAGAAAATGCTATCTCGCTGTCTGCACCCAATATCATTGATGAAGCATATCAAATGACTATATATCTGCAAGAATACTTATGGTCGATAAGAGAGGATATTACAAAGCAAGGCTTCAAAAACCATTGGGAGGAAATCAATTTCTTTCGTAACATTAAACCGTACATTCTTTCCAAACTCATTTATCACAATAAGATATTCCGCATACAGACAGCTTGTCCCGTTGACGGAGGGAAAATGTACGCGAGTTATTTTTTAGAGCAATTGCAGGAATTAAAACAGTAATACAGGGAGCATATCTATAATTCAGATTTTTACAGATATTATCGTTCAGGAAGAACCGACCGTGATGAAACCTACTTTAGGTTAGGCAACATTAATTTCCACGACGGTCTGAACAGTTTTGTTTTTGAAATTGACCCACTGTTTTCAACCTATTATGACAACAAAGTGGCTCGTATAATAGCTAACGAGCTACTCTACACCTACATACTCCAAAAAATCAACGATGATGAAATAGCAGGCTCACTTTCTGCAAGGGATATTACATCTGATGGTATTCTTTGGACGGACACCAAAAATGCCTTAATAGAACTGATTTATGCGCTGTATGCGAATGGTTCTCTTTCCTATGGTAAAGTAGGAATACGAAAAATCAGTTTGGTTTTAGAAAGACTGTTTCAGATTACCTTGGGGGATTTACATAATTCTTTCCATCGAATGAAATATCGTGCAGGTTCCCGAACCGCATTTTTAGACCAACTGAAATTCTCTTTGGAAGAATATATGGATAAAGATTTATAGAGGTGTCAAAACAAAGAAGATAGGTTTGCTCTATTTACCCAACTTATAAAGGCTTTTGTTAAGCCTTTTTTTATTACCCTATTGCATCAAATGTAATAGGGTAATAAAAATCTTTGTATGAATTTGAGAGAAATAAATTTTGTATATTTGCTATGAGCTAACGGAAACACGTTGAAAAGCAAAGCAATAAGCACCGTTACCAAATCGTTACCTGACTTCTTTGATTATTCCTATAAAAGTTTAGTATTCAACCGATACAACTTTTCCCTGAAAACTTTAAAATAAATATCAATACCCCTGTGCGTTTTTAAAACACTCAGGGGAATTTTTTTCCCTACTTCGCCCCTAATCAGGCTCCTTTTTCATGGACGCTGACGATATTTGTCGCCCATTGATTCCATAAATATTGGGCCTTGCGCTGATAAAACTCCGATTCCAAATCAAAATCGATCGGTAGGGTGTGCTCTTCCTCTTCTTTGAAGTGGTAAAAAAGCACGTACATCTTACTGCGTTTGACCGTTTTTGTACCCCAGCCCAGAAAGCCTTTTTTGCTTTCTTCCCATTCCACCAGATTAAAGCGTATGGTTACGTTTTGTTCGGAGAAGTAAAAATCCATAATCGAATCGGCCGTTTGGGAATCCGGTGCTTCTCGCTGTGTTTTGCCTATAAATTGCACGTGAATTTGCTCTTCGATCCACGCCTCTGCTTCTTCCTCGTCTTGCGGAACAAACCTATCGATGAGCTGTCGCAAATAGCCTTCGTGATCTTTGGTCTTGTCCGTGATGGGAAAGTCAAAAACCTTGTCTTGTCGCTTCCGGTAAAACTCTTTGATTTGCGTGGTTTTAAGCGCGTCTACCTGGCGATCAAATTCAACGGGTATGTCTTGCAAAGTCGATTGATAGGATTCGCTAGTGCCATATTGGGTGTTCATCTGGCTAAAATAGCGCCCGGCATTTTCCAAATCGCCCAATTTGTAATAGGCCCAACCCAGGTTATACCACCAATAGAGCTGTGCTTTTTCCTCTTGCATTCGGACGTAGACCGAATCTTCGAAGAAGGCATTGACCAATTCGATGGCCTTGTGATAATCTTTGCGCTCGAAGCGGACGAAGGTGATAAATTCCAGGGCGATGTCAATCATTTCGCTGACCTTATCCTCGTCTTCGTCGCCGCTTTGTTCAAAGCCCTCCTTGAGTTCGCCATACAGCGCTTCCGCGCGCAACAGGTCATCGCAATCGATAAAGGCTTTTAATTGGTGGTACTGCACGTTAAACCAATTGATGGAATAGGGTTCGTAATAGGTGAGCAACTGCGCAGAAAACACCTCAAATTGTTTATAGTCTTTGATTATGCTACACAGGGCGAGTCCGCTCGAGAGGTTTTCCCAAAAGGGCGACAACTCATAGCCCCGCTTATGCAGTGCTATGGCGAATTTGGCTTCGTCTATATCGACCGCGTCTTTGAGTTCCATCAGCGTTTTAATCACCACGCCCAAATTGTTGCACAACAGGGCAAATTGATGCGGATTGTTATTGCTAGCCGCACCGATACCGTGGGTAAAATACGCGTCAAAAGCCGTATAGGCTTTTTTGCCGTAAAAAGCGGCGAGCTCATAGAAATAAATCGCTTTATCGCGTTCATCCCGGTCGGACAAATCGGTAGCCTTTTCCAATAAGGCCAAGTGAATGGCATAACCGTTATGACCGTCGAATTCCATGCGGTAGTCAAAATTGTCTAAGGGTATTTTTAATTTGTCGCAGAGCATGATGTAGGTACTCGCGAGCGAATCGCGTATTTCCTGCACGATATGGTAATACTGCGAATAGCCTTCATAGGCTTTTTTGCTGTTTTTTTCGATGAGTAAATAATGACTGGCATACATGCGCCACGCCAAGGCATTGTCGGGATGTCGATCGACTTCCGCTACGATATAAGGCAAAAATCGCTGTCCCCATTCCCTAACGGAGGCGGCGTCAAATTCGCTAAAAAACTCCATACCGATATTGAAAAACAAGCGAAATAGATTCCAGTGTTTTTCCAATTTACCCGCCTCATACAAAAGCTGAATTTCCTTGGCAAATACGATGCAAGCCTCACCGGGATAATAGGTGTGATAGGCGTTTAACAGCAAAAAAGCGTCGTCCAAGCGGTTGAGCTTGAGCAACAAACGCCCGCCGTAATAACTTTGGTAAAAGTGATTGGGGGTATGCTGATGCGACAACAGATAATAGGCCGCTGCCTCCTCTTCTTTGTCGAGTTGCTCATAAATGGTGGCCAAGCGGTAGTAGGTTTCCCCAAACTCGGTATCCTGATAAGGCCGTTTGTTTTGAATTTGAGAAATTTCGATGAGTTTGTCTTCCAAGGCCATAATGGCGCGGTCTTTCATTTCGAGTTTTTCGGAATAAATCCACGCTTTCCAATCGTAGGCCTCGACCTTTTGCTCGCGATCTTCGGTCCAATCCAAAATTTGCTCTGTTGTTTCCAACATGACCGACACATCGTTAAAATACGGGCCGTTATAAATTTTAACCTTCCAAAAAAGGGCTTCTAAATGCTTTTCATCTCGAGACAATACCTCGTTTAAGGCCGTGAGTATTTGCTCGGACAGGCGTTGATTCTGAGTAAACACATCAGCCTTCTCCACATCCGACACCTCCTGGTCTTCTTCAATAAATTGAAGTTTGTTATATAAATTTTTAACCTCCTCTAATTTGAGTTCCAACTCACTCATATAGTTAATTCCTTTTTAATGGTTATCAAAACAGCGCGCTAAAAGCAATGAAGTATAAAGGTAATATATAAAATATATATGACTTTTCTGAAAAAATAGCACAAAAAAAACAGGCTTACCGCCTGTTTTAAAATTTAACGCCCACTATTTAACAGTGGTTATGGCAAAATGCGTATTAAGGCACTACAGTTGTAAAGAGATAGGTTGCAAATAGAACCAAAAGTACAATTCCCTGCTGTATATTGGTACGACCCGAGTTTAGCGATAAATACACGGTAAACAGCGACAGACCAAGCAATAGGGTCGATTTGGCATCTATACCCAGTCCGACGGTCATTCCGGTAAAATACGACACCACAGCCACGGCGGGAATGGTGAGTCCGATCGAGGCCAAGGCCGATCCCAAAGCCAGGTTTAAGCTGGTTTGTAAGCGGTCTTTACGCGCGGCCTTGTAAGCCGCTACCCCTTCTGGCAATAAGATAACCGTAGCAATAATGATACCAACTAGCGATTTAGGCGCACCTATTTCCACGACAAAGGCTTCGATGGTTGGCGATAGGGTTTTGGACAGCAATACGACCGCGACCAAGGCGATCAACAACAAGACCAAAGCCAAGACCGTGGTTATGGTATTGGGCGGGGCCACGTGCAGTTCGGAAGAGTCGTTTGTCTTTTCGGTTTCTTCTGGCAAAAAGTAATTGCGGTGTCTGATGGTTTGTACCGAAATAAAACCGCCGTATAAAATCAGGGAAATAATAGCGACAAATATCAATTGGCTGTTGGAATAACTGTTGCCGGCTTGGGTGGTGGTGTAATTGGGTAAAACCAAGGTGAGTACCGCAATGGCAATCAAGGTAATCAAGGCGGTGCTCACCCCCTGTTTGATAAAGTTTTGTTCGCGATAGCGAACGCCGCCGACCAAGAGACAAATTCCAATAATACCGGTTAAAATAATCATGATCGCTGCAAAAACCGTATCTCTAGCGAGATAGGAAGGCTGGTCGTTGCCCTCGGAGAGCATGATCGACACGATTAGAGACACTTCGATCACCGTAATGGCCAAGGCCAAGATAATGGTTCCAAAGGGCTCTCCTACCTTGTGTGCCACAACTTCTGCGTGGTGGACTGCCGACAGCACCGCGCAAATCAATATCACGCCCAAAACCATCAGAAATATGCTGGATTCGGGAAAAAACCCTTTGATACTGATTAAAAACAAGGCTAATATGGGAAATAGGAGCGTCCAAATGGGCAAATCAATTTTAAAGTTCCTAGATAAAAAGTTTTTTGTCTGCATATAAATGAGTTAAGTTAGGGGTGATATTTCGTAAAAAAACAAAAATAACATTATTTACTCGAAATACCGCATTAAAAGAGGATAGTAAATCAAATTTTAATATAAAGTGTCGATAATTTAACATTAAACAACATATTTCGCAATAGCACTTTACTTTTAAACAGAATTCCGTATTCCCTTAAGTGTCTCTTACACTATCTACTAGCCTTTTGGGTTGTTTTTACGAGTCGCCGCTTAAAATCGCCTGCCTGTCTGTGGCTGTCGCCATACCCCTCTGCCCCTCACCTTTTGCCGGTAGCAGAATGGGCCTTTAGCCGCGCCCTATTGAAAACCATCGCGTATTTGGTCTGATGGTTATGCGATTATCGCAAGCAAAAAAAACAGCAAGCCCGAGGGGACTTGCTGCACGTTGAAAAATTTTATATATTATAATCTATGAAAGGCTTAGTCGACTTTACTGTGGTTTTGGAATCGCTTCGAGAATTTGGTTTGCCGCTTGTTTTTCACTGGTCCAGCTTTCTCCCAAATCCACTGCAACATCCGGTTGTAGTCCGAGTTGTTGCACTTCGGTTCCATCGGGATTCTGAACGCCTATACCGGTGAAGAAAACACTGACGGCTCCGGGCAAGACCAATTTTGTCGGATAACCGACTGTGCCCGATGTGGTGCTACCGACCAAAGTAACGCGGTCGCTGCCCTTGAGGAGCATTGCCATTAATTCGGCTTGGCCCCTGGTTTTTTCGTCGACCAGCACGTAGATCAGTCCGGTAAAATATCTTTTGATTGCGGGAATCTCTGTTTTGCGAGCCACCACATTAAAATTTCCGGGCAAATCGATTTTCGGCTCGATCATCTGCGCATAGGTCTTGGCGCGAGGCACCAAGTATTCCGCCAATTTAAAGCCCGCGGGTATTTGATAATCGCGCAAATCGACAATCAGGTTGCGCTTGCCTACGGCTGCGCGATGTAAGGCCGTTAGCTGTTCGACCTCCAAATCCCGGGCGGATAGCCAAAGGGTTTTCTCGTCAATCGATAGCCACGGATACTCCCTTTGCTGAGCGTAATCGTCCCAATAGTAGTCGCGGATAACAAAGCGCTCTTGTTCGATGCTCAAGGTCTCGTTGCCTCGGCGCACTCGGAGTTTTACAACCGTTTCCGCGCCGTTGAGCAAGGTAGCCGCTATAGACAATTGTAGGCTTTGCGGATTCGAACTCGATATCCAACCTCCTTTTTCCGCCGCGAGCTCCGCTATGGGAACCCCGTCGATTTCAAGCAATTCGTCGCCCAGTTGCAGCGCACTCAGACGGGCTAGCGAATCGTTTTCCGATTGGGCGACCAGCCATTTTTCCCGTACTTTTTCTATCTTAAAGGGCACTTTTTTCTGCCCGATCTTTTCGAATAGCACTTCAGAAGCGACAAAAGCGCTGCTGTTGTCCAATTGCTTGTTGATTTTTACCAAACCCAGCTGGTATTCCAAAGCCGTTGTGGCCGATTCCATAGTGGGAATGGCCTCGAGCAATACCGCTTCCCAGTTTTGGGCGAGCAGCTGCTGATACGGGTAAAAATACCGAACGGCATTCCAATATCGGGCCAAGGCCAACAAGCGCTGCGCGGCATTGGGCAGGGACTGATCGGCTATTTGACGCTCGTTGTTAAACAGCGGTAATTGGGTGTATTGATGAAACTGAACGTAGTAGTTCTTTTCGGTATTTCTATTTTGAAAAATGAGGTTTAATTGGTTTTGCACTTCGGTCGTCAGTTCGGTGGTGCTCCAATCTATTTGGGCATTGCCGGGATAGGCCGTTGGCAAAATGGCGCTACAGCTGTGGCAGGGTTTTGGCGTTTGCAATTGACTCAACCAATCCAAATAGACTTGCATTTGCTGTTGGCTGCTGCTGCTCTGCTCGATCCGTTGGAGCTTGTCCATAAATTCGCCGTCCCAATCCAGTAATCCGGTGGCCACTTGTGGATGATGGTATTTTAGAAACCCCCACACTTTAATCAGGGTGGCGGTTTTGTTTTCCGGCTTGGTTTGAGCCCAAGAAGCCGTACCGATTAGGGCCAGCAGAAGGATTAATTTAAATCTCATTGACAATTTAAGGTTTTAGGACGGTCATGCACAACCCGTTAGCGGCACTTTTATACGCGATTGCGCGAATCTTTGCGTCGGCATTCGCAGAAAGCACTAATATATAACGAAAATCCTTTGCTTTTAGTATTGAGAAGTAATTCGTTTGCGCGTGACTACTATGGCGGGGTTGCTTTTTAAAACGGTCTTTACAAAATATTTGGGTTGCATCGGTGCCAAAAACACGCGATTTCCTTGGCCGTAATGGATTGCGATACCCGTAGAAGCCAATGCCGGACGAACGCCGTCTTTTGGTCGGTTTACCCATTCGATTTCCGTAATATCGGAAATGGCAAAGGCGCCGCGTACAAAAGCCGAACGGTAATAGATTTGTCCGTTGGTGATGTGGTAACTCGTAGAACAATAGATCCACAACAAAAATAAAAAGGGTACAAAGGCGATAAAACTATAGGGAATCAGCTCTTTAAATTGAAAGCTCAGCAGCCACATATACAAGAGTGGTAATACCAAGGATACCACAATAAACATAAAGTAATTTCCCTTATTGGCGGGATACTTTCGGATTGTTTTTGATTTTGTCATTTTTTAAAATTGCACTTTACGCAAGAAGATTAAATATTTATTCAAATATTATCAATAAAACACGAATAAAAAAACATTATACAAACTTTAACATAAATAACTGTAAGAAAATAGGTTATATGGAGTTAGCGATTTCGCATACTCAAAAAGTAAAAAAGAATAATATACTGCTTTTGGGTGCATTTCAAAAAAAAGAACTCCGCTATGCGGAGTTCTTAAACAAAAATAAACTAACAACTCAATGAACAACAAATAAACCTATTTGCAGTTGCATTTTTATTTTAAAATCACTTTTTTAGTTTGTGATTGATTTCCCGTATTGACTTTAACGATATAAACACCTACTGGGTATCGCGACATATCGATGCTGTGCTCGTATAAGCCCGAAGCGGCATTCAACTGATTTTCGTATACCAAGGCACCCGTTGAACTAAAGATGGCTATAGCGCTGCGTCCTTCAGTACCCACTTCATAGATCAAGTGAACGCGCTTGTCTACCGTTGGATTGGGAACGATGTCGAATTTCACTTGATCGCTGTGCTGCTCCAAGGATAGTCGGCCCACTTTTTTATAGGTAAAGGAAAATTTTCCCGTACTCGCACCTTCAAAAGTCACAAAATTGATTTGGTATACATCGCCACCTTCGGTTTTGATGAAGTAATTGTTCGTCGAGGGCACATAGCTATATCCAGACAACACCTTAAAATCTTTACCGATGGCGTTGGAATCTTCGCTATAATGTATTTCTTCCGGCATATCGGTATTGCCGCTAGTGGTAACGGCAACCGCAGCCTTGGGATTCTGCAAAATCATGCCGTAAGAATAATAAATATCCGTTCCCGGTACCAGGTCGTAATCGTTGGTAAACAAAAAGTCCCATTGGTCTTTTGCGGGTTCCACTACTGTGGTGGTGCTGTTCGTCGGATTTTCGAACGAGAAATAATTCAAGTAATTGTTCGGATTAACCGCATTGTCAATTGCCGCTTGCTGATCGGCTTGCCATCCGCCTGTTCCATCTGAAATGGCGTATTTAATCGTATAAACGCCCAAGTACTTTAGCACGTACATCTTGACGTATTTGATAGCGCTGTATTTCAACAAGAAAATTCGATTTCCACGGATGGAATGATCGGACATTTGATATTCTCCCCATCCGATGTGCAAGGTTCCGTTGGGTCCCATATTTTGACTGGCCGAGCCGTTGTCTAGCGCTCCTTGAAAGATATAGTCGTTGGAGTTATACAACAACGGCATGCTCGTTTGACTGTTGTCGGAATAGCTGATTGCCTCCCACTCGGACAAGTCCGAAGCGGCTTCTCGCACTTCAATGGCTCCGAACTTAGACATGTTTACTCGGATGCCCTTATCCATATTGTCGTCTCTTTTAAAGGCTAAATCCCAACTGCTGTCGTTGATATAGCTCACTTGAGCCCCTGCCTGAGTGTCTTGTAATTTGACAAAAGCGGTTTTTTTATAACCGGCTTCCGAATTGACTTCTACGGTGCGTTCTTGCCCGTTCTGAGCAAATAACGCCAAGGATGACCACAGTGTCCATCCGAGAATATGTAAAGATTTTTTCATAAAATATTATTGAATTAATTGATACTCAAATTTGGGATATCCGCGTTGTCCTTTTTCGTTCAACATGGAAATCATCTTTATTTTATAATAATTGCCCTTAGCATCCTTTAATACAAAGAATCGGTCTTTGAATGCCTGTCCTGTAAAAACATCTCTCCACTCGGCACCAATAACGCGTTGGTCATTGGAAAGCTTGCTGTCGTCTACTTGTACGTCGGCATAGGCTTGCTCTAATTTTACCGCCAAATCCTGAGGAGTTGATCCGGTAACGATTACGGCATAAGCCCGGGAATTCCCCCTGGTATTGTTGCTAACAAAATCGGAATACCCATACGAGCCATTGCCCGCAATGACATTGGTGAATACGGTAAAGTTCAAATCCCAATTTTCCTTAGTGGGTTCCACCGATACTTCAGACTCGGCAATCAAGCTGTAGAAACTAAAATTATAGGCTTGATTCTTTTTGATGCGGACTTCTTTATGCGAGCTGTCGTTTAAATTGGCATACTGCAAGAGGTAGTCGTCTTGGCGCTTTAAAATTCGTATTTTTTTCCAACCGCGTTTTTCCCCGGCTACATCTGCACCTGCAGGATTTGCCAACTGCCCGGGCTCAAAGCCCATATTGATCAGATAAACGGCGTTCTCCGCATCGTTTTCCTTGATTTCGGCTATGGCGGTCTTGGTGACATCGCCAGAGGGCGCATCGACATAATTCTCATTGACCGGATCAAAGGTACCCACAGCTACTTCGGAAAAAAAACCGCTGACTTGACTCTGTCTGACTTGATCGATATCGTTGGTATCCAATTTTTTTGCGGCCATATAAATGGAGCCGTTGATCTTAACGCGATCGGCTTCGCTGGAAAAAGCCAGTTCCCAAGAGGTTCTAGCGACCTCTTTCACAGTACCACTGCTCAATTCGACATAGACTTGAAACGCCTGACTAGGTCCGCCGATTTCCGGGGCTATGGTCCCGCCCAAAGAAGCTGCAAATGAAACCATGGTACGCGTATTCCCTTGTAGGAGAAAGGTATCTGGATAGTCTACATTTACGATTTCAAACTGTATGACCTTATCTTCACGATCAAAGGGATAAATCAAGTTTTTAAAGATGAACTCCGTACTCTTTGTGCCGGCCTTAATGGGCACTTGAAATTCACTGTTGTTGTCTATACGCGGTATGGTGGTAAAATCGGTTTGGTACTCGGCATTTTTAGCGCTTAACCGGATGGTGAGCATGCCGTCAAAATCGGCTGCTTTAGAAAACACCAAATCGATTTTAGCCTCATCTCTAATGTTGGAATAACTGGTAAATTTCTGGTCAAAGGCCACGACAAATACGCGCTCTTGGCCTTTAGGCTCTTTTTCACAACTGGAAAGTCCTAGAATTACCACAAAAACTAAAACGGCTATTTTACAAAACTTAATCATCTTACTTAATATTTAAGAAATATTGTATTTTTAAAAAGACACTGGTTCCGTAGGCCAACAACTGCGTGGATGCAGCAGCAGCATGTGCTTCTGAGGAAGAAGTGCTTGATTTGGTTTCTTTGACATTTAACAGATTGCGCACCCCCAGGGTCGCGCTAAACTTTCTATCCAAGAATGGCTGGCGGACCGTAAGGTCTAACAGGGCATAAGGATTTTGTTTTCCCTTGATATATACAAAGGGTTTAGACGGATCCACCGGTGCAAGCGCGGTAGCTTGGACATATTTATACTCGGGTCCGTTATATTTAAAAAACAGGGAAAAAGCGGTATTGGTCTTCGGTAATTCATATCCCAGATTGGCATTGAGCTGACCGGAAAACAGCATTTTGTCGGTTTCACCTTTGGGCGAACTAACTACTTCCTTAATCGTACCGGCATAGGTAAAGCCAATTCCGGCTGTAAAACGATCGATGCGCATGACATTGTTATAGGTAAAACTGTAATTTTCATATTTATCGACGTTTTCATATTTGTAATCCTTAGGAGCGGATTCCATCTGTATCAAATCGATCAAATCTCGGACTACCAAAGCACGCAATGAAAAGTTGTTTTCCATTTCAAAAGTCCCGTCTACGATAAAGTTTTTCTTTAAATTCAAAGAGGCATTCCAAGCCTTTTCAGGATTGAGGTTTTCATTTCCTTGGATGTCGTGATTGACGTCGACCATATAGGTGTAGAGCTCTTCAAAATTGGGCAATCTCGGAGACATGCCCAAGTGTCCGCGCAACTCATACCCCTGATTGAACAAATACTTGGCGGTTAAACTCGCCGCATGTTGTGTAGGCAGCAAATTGGACATCATGGCTCTATAACCAGGACGAAGTGAAAATCGATTGCTTAAATTAATCTCCGACGAGGCAAAAAAGTCATAACTACCTAGGGTTTTCGAAATGATCTGATCTGCCAATCTGATTTGTAGAGAGGAAGAATACCCCTTGTGCTGGGTGATTTCATAACCGGCTTGAAAATCAAATTTGTCGTTGTTGATAAAATTGCTAAACAATCCCTTGGAGTAAAAACCTTCACGGCTTTCGGTAACGAATTCTTTTCGTTCTTGTTTTTCGTCGTATAGAATATGGTACTGATAGTTGTCTACCGTTGTTTCTTGTTTTTGAAACGAAAAGGAGGCGTCAAAGTTAAAGGCATCTCTTACGCGTCCCGATGCATTGAGCAAGTGGAAAAAACGACGTGGATTGTGTATGGCATCATTGGCATAAGGATCTGACGTAGCGGTTGGCGCATCAAAATTGTCGTGTACAATGGCATTGAAGTCTTTCATGGTTTCGTCGAAAAATTCAAATTTGTAATACACCCGATAATGATCGTTGTAATAATTCAATAAGGCCTTGACGTTGTGTTGGTTCTTAGGCAACCAGCTATGACCTCTGGCTCCGTCGGCCAGCGTGTGATAACGCCCCTTGCGGTTGTCCCAAAAGCCCTTAAAATCGTTGTGGGTATAGGAGACATTGGCAAACAAATTATCGGATATTTTATGTCCTACCTTTATCGATTGAATGTGTCGGCCTTGGTCTTTTAAGTTGTATTCGTTACCCACGCTTTCCTCCTGTACACTCGGGGTGATTTCCCATTTGTATTGCGAGCTCTTTTTGGTGATGATATTGATAATTCCCGTTACGGCATTGGCTCCGTAATCCACACCCATGGCACCTTCGACGATTTCAATCTGAGCGATGTCGTCCAAATTGATTTGCGTTAAATCCGATCCGGTTCCAAATCCCTCTTCGTTGATCAAGGGAATGTTGTCGACCAAAATCTTGAAGTATTGCGCTCCCAAACCAAAGAGCTTTACCGTGGATTTTCCCGTAGCAACATTGGGAATAATATTGATGTTTAAGGTCTGATTTAATACGTCGGCTAGGTTGTTTCCACCTTGCCTATCGATCATTTCTCTGCTTATTACCTTGACGTTATAGATGGACTTATCAACCGATTGAGGGCTAAATTGACCGGAAATGACAATTTCTCCTAAAGGATTATTTATGGTAGATATACTGTCTTTCTGTTGTGCATGAGCTTGTAGTCCTAATACAGCTAAAAATCCAGCGCTAAAAATATTTTTGATCAACATAGTTCTTCTTAAAGTTTCTTCTAATAATAAAACAGGGAGTCTTTCTTATTTAGACTTATTCTTAATTGCAAATATATGTATTAATTTTATTTATACTAGATTTAAATAGTAAAAATTATCAATAAATTTTCAGCAACTTATAAACATGAAAAAAAGCGGTAGCAACAGCTCCGCTTTTTGATTCTGACCCACTGGGGACCTATACTTTAGGCAAAAAAACTTCGGCCATCATACAACGTGCACTTCCTCCGCCACAGGCTTCAATCGTGTCTAAACTGCTGTGAATAATCGGTCCGTGTTTTTCAATGGCCTTGATTTGTTGAGGCGTTAAACTCTGGTATGCCGAGGTGCTCATCACTAAGAAACGCTCGTCATTGGCTCCGCGAACTTGCAGCATATTGCCCGCAAAATTATTGACCTGATCTTCGGTAATGGTAATGATTTCTTTTCCCGAAGATTTTAAGTGGTTTAAAACGATTTTGCGCTCTTGTTTGTCGTCGATACTATCGGCACAAATAACGGCAAAGGTTTCGGCTATACACATCATCACATTGGTGTGGTAGATGAGCTTACGCTCGCCATTTACGGTTTGATAGGCTTCGAAGATTACCGGATCCATTTCAAAATCCTCACAGAATTCGATGACTAACTCCTCATCGGCTCTTGGCGACAAGGCGCAATACACCTTTTCGTTTTCGCGATCGATCAACAAGCTTCCCGTTCCCTCCAAGAAAATCCCGTCTTCTTCTGCCGAGGTATAGTCCATGATGTCTTTAGTGGGATAGCCCTTTTCTTCGAGTATATCCAAGATGTCTTCGCGGCGCTCCAATCTGCGGTTTTCCGCAAACATCGGGTATAGAACCACATCGCCGTTTTCGTGAAAGGAGATCCAGTTGTTCGGAAACACACTGTCTGGCGTGTCTGGACTTAGGGTGTCATCGACTACAATCACTTCCACACCTACCGCTTGCAATTTGGTGACAAAAGCATCAAATTCCGCTTGCGCCTTGGCATTTACCGTTGCCGGAGTGGTGTGGTCTAAAACTTTTTGATAGTAATTATTCACCGCCGTTTGCTCGTTCATACGAAAGGCCACCGGACGGATCATCAGTATCGTTTGGGTCGTTTGGTTCATGTTTTTATGTTTTGATTACTTTAATTCTTAATCTCTGATCAACGGCAAGGTCGAACAGCGCAACAATCCTTCTTGTTTGGCGATTTCGGCATAGGGAATTTCCTCTACGGTGAATCCCTTGCTGCGCAACCAATTGTTTAAACGGGTGAAATTGCGTTCGGATACCACTACTTCAGGAGAAATCGAAAAGACATTGGAGTTCATGTTATACATCTCTTCGCGATCGATATGAAAGAGGTTTTCCTTTCCAAATAAATTGACCAAAAACATATAATCGGCTTCTTCTCTAAAACCGCTTTTGTAGATGATTCCCTTATCGGTTCCCACAGGCTGAAAACAACAGTCTAAATGCAAGGCATTGTCGCGGGCTTCAATCTTGGACTTGACCAAATCAAATTCCTTGACGATTTTATTGGGAAACTGCTCTCTTAAAAACTGTACCGCTTGCATATTGGTACGCGCCGTGATATAATCCTTATAGTCGCTTCCCTTATAGGTACCGACAAACAGATAATCGCTCCAAGGCATCACATCGCCACCTTCCATGTGAAACTCTTCTGGTGCTGATATGATGTTTTGGGGATCGATTTGATCGATAACGTATTGGATGGCTTCTAACTCGCGCGCGCGATCGGGAAGTATGTTGGCTTTGACAAATTTGTCGTCGATGACAAATCCGATGTCGCGGGCAAAAATCTGATTGTAGTCGGTAATCAATTTCGGTCGCAGCACCTCTACGTCGTACTTTTCAAAAACACGAGCAAAGGCTTCCATTTCGGCAACCATATCTTTTTCAACGGGATAAGTCCCCGCTATAATATGCTCTAATGACTTGGGATCATAAGCTTCATCTATTGAAGGTGTGGGTCCATTGCTTGTAGCAATTCCTAGGACCACTGTCCGCAGTCGAGCAGTTTCATTTTTTACGTTTAACTTAAGCATAAGGAAGTATTTTTACAAAGATAGCAAAAGCAAACAACTTGTTTTGAAAAAATTAGTATTGTGAGACATAGGCCTATTCGCGGATTTGTTTATTCGCGGATTTGCCAGTTTACGTAGAATACTTCGATTTTTACATTAAATCAGCTTTTTATGCAGATTCGAGGATTTGTCTCTTTGCGGATTCGCGGATTTGTTTATTCGAGGATTTGCCAGTTTAGGTAGAATACTTCCTTTTTTACATTAAATCAGCTTTTTATGCAGATTCGAGGATTTGTTTATTCGCGGATACGCCAGTTTACGTAGAATATTTCGATTTTTACATTAAATCAGCCTTTTATGCGGATTTGTCTTTTATGCTTATTCGAGGATTTGCGGATTCGAGGATTTGCCAGTTTAGGTAGAATACTTCCTTTTTTACATTAAATCAGCTTTTTATGCAGATTTGTCTTTTATGCTTATTCGAGGATTTGCGGATTCGAGGATTTGCCAGTTTAGGTAGAATACTTCCTTTTTTACATTAAATCAATCCGCGCAGCAGTGAATCCGCCTTATTAAAAAAGCAGGCATCTCACATTCACCGCAAACCAGGCGAATCAGCGCATCATCGCATCAGCTTTTTATGCGGATTCGAGGATTTGTTTATTCGCGGATACGCCAGTTTAGGTAGAATACTTCCTTTTTTACATTAAATCAGCTTTTTATGCAGATTCGAGGATTTGTTTATTCGAGGATTTGTCTCTTTGCGGATTCGCGGATTTGTTTATTCGCGGATTTGCCAGTTTACGTAGAATACTTCCTTTTTTACATTAAATTAATCCGCGCAGCAGTGAATCCGCCTTATTAAAAAAGCAGGCACTTCAAATTCAGCACAAATCACACGAATCAGCGCATCAGCGCATCAGCTTTTTATGCGGATTCGAGGATTTGTTTATTCGCGGATACGCCAGTTTACGCAGAATACTTCCTTTTTCACATTAAATCAATCAGCCTTTTATGCGGATTTGTCTTTTATGCTTATTCGAGGATTTGCGGATTCGAGGATTTGCCAGTTTAGGTAGAATACTTCCTTTTTTACATTAAATCAGCTTTTTATGCGGATTCGCGGATTTGTTTATTCGAGGATACGCCAGTTTGCGTGAAATACTTCCTTTTTTACATTAAATCAGCTTTTTATGCAGATTTGTCTTTTATGCTTATTCGAGGATTTGCGGATTCGAGGATTTGCCAGTTTAGGTAGAATACTTCTTTTTTTACATTAAATCAGCTTTTTATGCAGATTTGTCTTTTATGCTTATTCGAGGATTTGCCAGTTTAGGTAGAATACTTCCTTTTTTACATTAAATCAATCCGCGCAGCAGTGAATCCGCCTTATTAAAAAAGCAAGAATCTCACATTCACCACAAACCAGGCGAATCAGCGAATCAGCGCATCAGCCTTTTATGCGGATTCGCGGATTTGTTTATTCGCGGATTTGCCAGTTTGCGTAAAATACTTCCATTTTTACATTAAATCAGCTTTTTATGCAGATTCGAGGATTTGTTTATTCGAGGATACGCCAGTTTAGGTAGAATACTTCCTTTTTTACATTAAATCAGCTTTTTATGCGGATTCGAGGATTTGTTTATTCGCGGATACGCCAGTTTACGTAGAATACTTCCTTTTTTACATTAAATCAGCTTTTTATGCGGATTCGCGGATTTGTTTATTCGCGGATACGCCAGTTTGCGTAAAATATTTCGATTTTTACATTAAATCAGCTTTTTATGCAGATTCGCGGATTTGTTTATTCGCGGATACGCCAGCTTACGTAGAATGCTTCCTTTTTCACATTAAATTAATCAGCCTTTTATATGCGGATTTGTCTTTTATGCTTATTCGAGGATTTGCGGATTCGAGGATTTGCCAGTTTAGGTAGAATACTTCCTTTTTTACATTAAATCAATCAGCCTTTTATATGCGGATTTGTCTTTTATGCTTATTCGCGGATTTGTTTATTCGCGGATACGCCAGTTTACGTAAAATATTTCGATTTTTACATTAAAACCATCTTTTGAAATTCAAAGTAAATCGACGATTAGGCAATTAAAAAAGCAGGCATCTCACATTCACTGCAAACCAGGCAAATCAGCGCATCATCGCATCAACGAATTAGCCTTTTAAGCGCCTCTGCCAAAAAAAAAAGTCACCCAAGATTGGGTGACTTTTTCTTTATAAAAAGGCCTTCGTTTAACGGTCGTCCATTTTTTTGTAAGAACGCAACACTTCTCCTACATATACTTGACGTGGTCTAGCGATAGGTTCTTTGTTTACTCTCATTTCTTTCCATTGTGCAATCCATCCTGGCAAACGTCCGATAGCGAACATTACGGTAAACATTTCCGTAGGTATACCCAAGGCGCGGTAAATGATTCCCGAATAGAAATCCACGTTTGGATACAAGCTTCTCGATACGAAATACTCGTCTTCTAAAGCTCTTTCTTCCAGTTTTTTAGCGATGGCTAAAATAGGATCGTCTACCCCTAATTTTGCCAATACTTCGTCTGCTGCTTTCTTGATGATTCGCGCACGTGGATCGAAGTTTTTGTATACGCGGTGTCCGAATCCCATCAAACGGAACGGATCGTTTTTATCCTTGGCTTTGTCCAAATACTTTTCAGCATCCCCACCGTCGTTTTGAATGTCTTCCAACATTTCCAACACCGCTTGGTTTGCTCCACCGTGAAGTGGTCCCCACAAGGCAGAAACCCCCGCGGAAATAGAAGCGAATAATCCTGCATGTGAAGAACCGACCATTCTCACCGTAGAGGTAGAACAGTTTTGCTCGTGCTCGGCATGAAGGATAAACAATTTGTCGATGGCGTTTTTAACTATCGGGTCAATTTCATAAGGCTCTGTCGGCAATTCAAACATCAAACGCATGAAATTGTCTACATATCCCTTGGTATTGTCGTAGTAATTCAACGGATATCCCTTGGTTTTTCTGTAGGTCCACGTTGCAATCACCAAGAATTTACCCATGGTTTTACAAACGGCTTCGTACATATCTTTGTCACTTTCTACATTGACTACCTTTGGATTAAAAGCGGTTAATGCACTGGTTAAAGAAGACAGTACTCCCATTGGATGGGCGTGTTTAGGGAATCCATCAAGAATTCCTTTCATCTCTTCGTTAACTAAAGTGTGTTTTCTTATATCGGTTTCAAAATCCTTTAATTGCTTGGCCGTTGGCAATTCGCCAAAAATTACCAAATACGATACTTCAAGAAAATTTGAGTTGGCCGACAAATCTTCAATGGAATATCCTCTATATCTTAAAATTCCTTCTTCTCCATCTAAATACGTGATCTCACTCTTGCAAGAACCCGAATTTTTAAATCCCGGATCTAGTGTAATGGCTCCTGTTAGAGCGCGAAGTTTCTCAACATCAATGGCTACCTCATTTTCAGATCCGACGAAAACGGGAAACTCATATCTCTTGCCATCAAGCTCTAGTATTGCAGTTTTTGACATATAATTATTGTTTTTTATTTTTTATTTTGCTGATTGCGAATTTAATAAATTAGGTGTAATTTATAAAAGGAAAGATAACAAATAATCTTATTTATTACAAGCTAATTAATTATTATCTTTTGAAAATCGAAAAGATTTTAGGGTCTTTTATAATTTACCAACTAGAATATCATAACGTCAATAAAAAAACTTTTTTTTTATCATATCCATTTTTTAGCTGCCCAAAAAATGACTTTTTAATAACTTTTCATCAATGTCCTTTTTGGATTGTAAATGCACAAAGCCCGATAATGCGATTATCGGGCTTTGGCTGGGTGATTATCAATCTTAAATTATCTAATTTTAAAGGCATTGCGTTGTGGATAGTACGCCACATCGGCCAATTCTTCTTCAATTCGCAACAATTGGTTGTACTTGGCCATACGGTCTGAACGGGAGGCCGAACCGGTTTTGATTTGTCCGCAATTTAAGGCTACAGCCAAATCGGCAATGGTATAATCTTCGGTTTCTCCAGAGCGGTGTGACATCACGGAGGTGAATCCGGCGTTGTGCGCCATGTTTACCGCTGCGATGGTCTCCGTTAGGGTTCCGATTTGGTTTACTTTAATCAGTATGGAGTTGGCGATATTCTCGTCGATTCCCCTTTTTAATCGGCGCACGTTGGTCACGAATAAATCGTCGCCGACCAACTGTACTTTATGTCCTATTTTTTCGGTCAGGTATTTCCATCCCGCCCAATCGTCTTCTTGCATACCGTCTTCTATAGAGATGATCGGATATTGCTCGCTCAACAAGGCCAAGTAATCGGCTTGTTCTTCGGCAGTGCGGATCTTTCCTTGGGCACCTTCGAATTTGGTATAGTCGTATTTGCCGTTTACATAAAACTCCGAAGCGGCACAATCCAACGCGATCATGATGTCGTCGCCAAAGGTATATCCGGCGGCTTCCGTTGCTTTTTTGATGCAATCCAAGGCGTCTTCTGTACCGTTTAAAGCAGGTGCAAATCCGCCTTCATCACCGACAGCGGTGCTTAAATTGCGGTCTTTTAACACCTTTTTGAGGTGGTGAAAAATCTCCGTACCCATTTGCATGGCTTCGGTGAAATTTGCTGCTTTTACCGGAATAATCATAAACTCCTGAAAGGCGATCGGCGCATCGGAATGCGATCCTCCGTTGATGATGTTCATCATCGGAACCGGAAGGGTATTGGCAGAAACACCGCCTACATAACGGTACAACGGCAAGCCCAATTCATTGGCAGCTGCTTTGGCCACGGCCAGAGAAACGCCCAAAATGGCGTTGGCGCCCAAATTGGCTTTGTTAGGTGTGCCGTCCAAATCTATCAGCATTTGGTCAATGGCATTTTGTTCGAATACATTTATCCCGACAAGATTTGCGGCGATGTAATCATTGACATTGGCAACGGCATTGAGCACGCCTTTTCCCATAAAGGCCTTGCCTCCATCGCGAAGCTCTACCGCCTCGTGTTCGCCTGTAGAGGCTCCAGAGGGAACGGCTGCTCTACCCATAACGTTGTTTTCGGTATAGACATCGACTTCTACGGTAGGATTTCCGCGGGAATCCAAGATTTGACGTGCGTGTATTCTAACAATTGTACTCATGATAGTTGGTGTGTGTGGTATAGTTAGACTTAAAAAAGTATATATGGTACAAATTTACGAATTTATTGCAATTTTAAAATGTATTTGCAAACAAAAAAAGGTTTTTACCCACTTATCTTCACCAATTGCCAGTTACCACAGTCCTTCTCCAATTGCAGCGACTGGGCACTATGCCTTTGGTCATACGCGGCCTTTTGGAGGCAGCAAAGACCGCCTTTGCGAACGGCTGTTGCACGCAGGCGGGAACAAAGCGGTCACTATTGCGAATCACCATCGGCCATACGCGTTAGGGACTGCAGCGGCATCCTTTTTGGGGCCCTTTTGGCCCAAAAAGATAGAGCGAAAGGCCCGGCCGAAGGCAACGCCCCAATCGGGCACAAAAAAAAGGAGCTTACGCTCCTTTGTTATCTTTCATATTCGCTACGAACTGGTCGAACAAATAATGGGAATCATGCGGTCCAGGACTGGCTTCTGGATGGTATTGCACCGAAAAGACTGCCTTGTCTTTGATGCGTATACCCGCTACCGTTTGATCGTTTAAATGCAAATGTGTAATTTGAACCGTTGGGTGTTTTTCCACTTCTGCTTTATCCACAGCGAATCCGTGATTTTGCGAAGTTATTTCGCCTCGGTTTGTCAACAGATTCATGACCGGATGGTTGATTCCGCGGTGTCCGTTAAACATTTTATAGGTAGAAACCCCTTGTGATAGGGCGATTAATTGGTGTCCTAAACAGATGCCAAAAACCGGTAAATTGGCGTCGACCACTTGGGCAACGACTTTTTTCACTTCGACTAGCGGTGCGGGATCGCCGGGACCGTTGGACAAGAAGTAGCCGTCTGGGTTGAATTGCGTTAGGGTTTGGAAATCGGTGTCGTAAGGGAAAACTTTGATATAACAATCGCGTTCTGCCAAACATCTGAGGATATTGGTTTTGATACCCAAATCCAAGGCCGATACCTTGTAGGTGGCTTCGGGATTTCCGAAGTAATAGGCTTCTTTGGTGGATACTTTGGATGCCAATTCCAATCCGTTCATCGACGGTACGGTTTTGAGCAGGGCTTTGAGTTCTTCTACGGTTTTGCCATCTGTAGAAATCACGGCATTCATAGCGCCGTTATCGCGTATATAGCTGGCCAATGCGCGTGTATCGACATCGGATATCGCTACCAGCTTGTTTTCGGTTAGATACTCGAGCAGGGTGGCGCTAGAATTGGGTCTGGAATTGGTAAAACTAAAGTTTTTACAAACCAAACCGGCAATTTTAATGCCGTCCGAATCGACTTCGTTTGGATTTACTCCATAATTTCCGATATGAGCATTGGTAGCCAACATGATTTGACCAAAATAAGAAGGATCGGTAAAGATTTCTTGATATCCGGTCATCCCCGTATTAAAACAAAGCTCTCCAAAAGTAGTTCCCTCAATACCGATAGATTTACCATAAAACACCGTTCCGTCATTTAAGAGTAAAACAGCGCTATTTCTTTTATTATATTCCATGGTGATGTGTTATAGTTGGCAAATGTAAAATAAATAAATTAAAATATAGGTCTAAAAAAAAGGACAAACTCGAAAGTGTGTCCTTTTAAAAGAATATTAAATAACTACAATTTTAAAATTGTAAGTATTATTCATTAGTTTCAGCAGCAGTTTCAGTTGCTTCTGCTTCTGGAGTGGTAACATCAGCTACTTTTTTAGCTCTACCTCTACGAGTAGTTGCTTTTTTAGCTTCTCTTTTTCCACCGTTGTAGATTTCGTTGAAATCTACTAGTTCGATCATCGCCATATCAGCGTTATCTCCAAGACGGTTACCCAACTTGATAATACGAGTATATCCACCTGGACGATCTCCAACTTTTTGAGCAACTTCTCTGAAAAGTTCTGTTACTGCATCTTTATCTCTAAGGTAAGAGAAAACAATACGACGATTATGAGTGTCGTCTGTTTTTGATTTCGTTACCAAAGGCTCAATGAATTGTTTAAGCGCTTTTGCTTTAGCTACAGTAGTATTAATGCGTTTGTGCTCTATCAATGAACAAGCCATATTCGCCAACATAGATTTTCTATGTGCGGTTTTTCTGCTTAAGTGATTTATTTTTTTTCCGTGTCTCATTGCTTTCTAGAATTTAGACTACAAGTCTAGTTTATTCTTTATCTAATTTATATTTGGAAAGATCCATACCGAAGTTCAATCCTTTAACAGCTACGAGTTCTTCCAATTCTGTAAGAGATTTCTTACCGAAGTTTCTAAACTTCATTAAGTCGTTTTTGTTATAGGAAACCAAATCTCCTAATGTATCCACTTCAGCCGCTTTTAAACAATTTAATGCTCTAACTGAAAGATCAAGATCTACCAATTTTGTTTTAAGAAGCTGTCTCATATGTAAGGATTCCTCGTCATACGATTCAGTTTGAGCAATCTCGTCGGCCTCTAAAGTGATTCTTTCATCAGAGAACAGCATAAAGTGATGAATCAGTGTTTTTGCTGCTTCTGTCAATGCGTCTTTAGGATGAATTGAACCGTCTGTGATGATGTCAAAGACCAATTTTTCATAATCGGTTTTTTGCTCTACACGGTAGTTTTCAATAGCATACTTAACATTCTTAACTGGCGTATAAATCGAATCAGTAAAGATTGTTCCTATTGGAGCATTGGGTTTTCTGTTTTCTTCTGCAGGCACATACCCTCTTCCTTTTTCGATAGTCAATTCCATGTTGATGGTAATTTTACTATCGAGATTACAGATAATCAAATCCGGGTTAAGCACCTGAAAACCGGAGATATATTTTTGAAAATCACCTGCAGTTAATTGGTCTTTACCTGAAAAGTTAATGGTAACGGCTTCGTTATCGATATCTTCAATTTGACGTTTGAAACGCACTTGTTTGAGGTTAAGGATAATTTCGGTCACGTCTTCCACTACACCAGCAATGGTAGAAAACTCATGATCAACACCTTCAATACGAACTGATGTAATTGCATATCCTTCAAGAGATGAAAGAAGAACTCTTCTTAGTGCATTACCAACTGTCAATCCGTATCCCGGTTCCAAAGGTCTGAATTCAAACTTACCTTTAAAATCGGTCGAATCAATCATGATAACTTTATCGGGCTTCTGAAAATTAAATATTGCCATATTTGTTTCGACTGAATGTCAATTATTATTTGTTGTACAACTCTACGATTAACTGTTCTTTGATGTTTTCAGGAATCTGAAGTCTTTGAGGAACAGTTACAAAAGTTCCTTCTTTAGTTTCATTATTCCAAGTAATCCATTCATAAACAGCGCTAGAATTAGATAACGAACGTTCTATAGCATCTAGAGATTTTGATTTTTCACGAACTGCAACCACGTCACCTGGTTTTAATTGGTAAGAAGGAATGTTTACCAATTCACCGTTAACAGTGATGTGTCTGTGCGAAACGATTTGGCGTGAAGCTCTTCTAGAAGGAGCGATACCCATTCTGAAGACCACGTTGTCCAATCTTGATTCACATAATTGAATTAATACCTCACCAGTTACTCCACGAGCAGCAGCGGCTTTTTGGAAAAGGCCTCTGAATTGTTTCTCTAGGATACCGTAAGTGTATTTAGCTTTTTGTTTCTCCATCAACTGGATAGCGTATTCCGATTTCTTACCTCTTTTTTTCGCTAAACCATGTTGCCCAGGAGGGTAATTTCTCTTTTCAAAAGATTTGTCATCTCCGAATATTGCTTCGCCAAATTTACGAGCAATCTTTGTTTTTGGACCAGTATATCTTGCCATTTCAAAAAATTAAAAAAGGTAGGGATTATGAATTCAGGTCTCATCCTCCGATAATCTATTCCTACCTTTGGGTTATACTATAAAATTAAACTCTTCTTCTTTTTGGAGGACGACATCCATTATGAGGAATTGGAGTAATATCGATGATTTCGGTTACTTCGATTCCATTGTTATGAAGTGATCTGATAGCAGATTCTCTACCATTTCCAGGACCTTTAACGTAAACTTTTACCTTTTTTAATCCAGCCTCTAAAGCTACTTTACCACAATCTTCAGCAGCCATTTGGGCAGCATACGGAGTGTTCTTTTTAGAACCTCTGAAACCCATTTTACCTGCAGACGACCATGAAATAACTTCACCTTTCTTGTTGGTTAACGAGATGATGATGTTATTAAAAGTAGCATTAATATGAGCTTCACCTGTTGATTCAACAAGCACTTTACGTTTTTTTGTATTCGCTTTAGCCATATTATTTATTATTTAGTTGCTTTTTTCTTATTGGCAACAGTTTTTCTTTTACCTTTTCTTGTTCTAGAGTTGTTCTTAGTTCTTTGTCCTCTCAAAGGAAGTCCAGTTCTATGACGAATTCCTCTGTAGCATCCGATATCCATTAAACGTTTGATGTTCAATGAAACTTCTGAACGAAGTTCTCCTTCAATTTTGAAGAATGAAACCGCTTCACGGATTGCTCCGATTTCGTCGTCATTCCAATCTTGAACTTTTTTATCTTCGCTAACTTGAGCTTTCTCTAAGATTTCTTTAGCTCTGCTGTTCCCAATTCCGAAGATGTAGGTCAAAGCTATAATTCCTCTTTTGTGTTTAGGTATGTCTACCCCTGCGATTCTTGCCATAACTATCCTTGTCTTTGTTTAAATCTAGGATTCTTTTTGTTAATCACGTAAAGTACTCCTTTTCTACGCACTATAATGCACTCGGCACTTCTTTTTTTGACTGATGTTCTTACTTTCATTTTAATAGCCTTTAATATCTATAAGTAATTCTTGCTTTGGTCAAATCGTAAGGACTCATTTCTAATTTCACCCTGTCACCAGGAAGTAATTTGATATAATGCATACGCATTTTACCGGAGATATGAGCAATTACAATATGTCCATTTTCTAACTCCACGCGGAACATGGCATTTGACAATGCCTCAATGATTGCTCCGTCTTGTTCTATTGCTGATTGTTTTGCCATAAAAATTAAGCTGTTGCTTTTCTATTTTTACCACTTGTCATCAACCCATCATACTGCTTATTTAAAAGGTATGCATTGATTTGTTGAATCGTATCAATTGCAACACTTACCAAAATCAATAGCGATGTTCCGCCATAGAACATAGCCCATCCTTGTTGAACACCTAATACACTTACGACGATTGAAGGGAACACAGCAATCAATGCAAGAAATAGGGAACCTGGGAAGGTGATCAATGACATGATCTTATCTAAGAAGTCTGAAGTCTCTGATCCTGGGCGAATGCCTGGGATAAAACCACCACTTCTCTTCAAATCATCAGCCATTTTATTAGTAGGTACTGTAATTGCGGTGTAAAAGTAAGTAAAAATAATGATTAAAAGTGCAAAAAGTAAATTATACTGCCATCCAAATACATCGTGAAATGTAGAACTAATGGATTGGGCCGTATCTGATGTTGATAAACCGGCTACTGCAGCAGGAATAAACATGATTGCTTGAGCAAAGATAATCGGCATAACACCAGAAGCGTTTAGCTTAAGAGGAATCCACTGACGGTTTCCGCCTAACATCGTTTGATCGTAATCTCCTGATGTGCTTCTTCTAGCATATTGAACTGGAATTCTTCTAACTGCTAGAGTTAAGAAAATACAAGCAATAATAATTAATAACCAAATAATTACTTCAATAACTAACACCATAGGACCTCCGTTGTTATCGGTGATTCTAGATTGGAATTCTTGAATGAAAGACATGGGAAGTCTTGCAATAATTCCGACCATGATCAACAAAGAGATTCCATTTCCGATACCTTTATCTGTAATTTTCTCTCCTAACCACATTGCAAAGACAGTCCCGGTAACTAATATAATTACAGAAGAAAACAAGAATGAGAAAGAATTGAAACCTAGTAAAAAGGCATCTGGTGGTAATTGTAAATACAAGTTATAGATATAACTAGGTCCTTGCAACAAGGTAATACCGATGGTTAACCATCTGGTGATTTGATTCATCTTTTTTCTACCGCTTTCCCCATCATTTTGCAATTTTTGCAAGTATGGTACGGCGATTCCCATCAACTGAACGACGATGGAAGCAGAAATATAAGGCATAATACCTAATGCAAATACAGATGCTTGCGAGAATGCACCACCTGTAAAAACATTGATCAACCAACCAATTCCTTGGTCAGTCTGCGCTGACAAAGCTTGTAATTTCGTTGCATCAATACCCGGAAGTGTTATTTGTGTACCGAAACGATACACAACTAACAATCCTAGAGTTACTAAAATTTTATTTTTTAGTTCTTCAATTTTCCAAATACTGGCTAATGTTTCTATAAACTTCTTCATCCTGTTTATTAAGATTTTATAAAGTTACAACTTCACCGCCAGCAGCTTCGATAGCTTCCTTAGCTGATGCTGAAAATTTATGTGCGGATACTTTTAATTTAACCTTAAGTTCTCCACCACCCAAAATCTTTACTAAACCATTTTTAGAAGTCAATCCGAGATCCACTAAAAGTGAGAAATCTACTGTATCTGTAACGCTTCCATTATCCACTAGGATTTGCAATCTATCCAAATTGATAGCTTGGTATTCCACTCTGTTGATATTTTTGAAACCGTATTTAGGTACACGTCTTTGAAGGGGCATTTGCCCTCCTTCAAAACCGATTTTCTTAGAATAACCAGAACGCGATTTAGCTCCCTTGTGTCCTCTTGTAGAAGTTCCTCCTTTTCCTGAACCTTCCCCACGACCAACACGTTTGTTTTGATTGTGGGTTGAACCGTTCGCTGGTTGTAAATTACTTAAATTCATACTTTACAAAATTATTTAATTTCCTCTACAGAAACTAAGTGTTGAACTTTATTTACCATTCCTAAGATAGCACCTGTAGCTTCATGTTCCACTACTTGGTTTAACTTACGAAGTCCTAAAGCCTCCAATGTTCTCTTCTGTGACAAAGGACAATTGATTTGGCTTTTTACTTGTTTTACTTTAATTTTTGACATATCTCTCAAAATTAACCTTTAAATACTTTGTCCAATGAAATCCCTCTTTGTTTTGCAACCGTAGAAGCACTTCTTAGACGTAATAAAGCGTCAAAAGTTGCTTTAACCACGTTATGTGGATTAGAAGAACCTTGTGATTTCGACAAAACGTCTCCAATACCTACCGACTCAACAACGGCTCTAACAGACCCACCTGCGATAACTCCGGTACCTAAAGAGGCAGGAATTAAGAATACACGTGCTCCACTAAATTTCCCTTTTTGTTCATGAGGAATTGTTTGACCATTAAGCGGAATTCTCACCAAGTTTTTCTTAGCATCTTCTACCGCTTTCGCGATTGCTTCAGAAACGTCTTTAGATTTACCCAAACCATGACCCACTACACCGTTTTCGTCACCTACTACAACTACAGCTGAAAAACCGAAAGCTCTTCCTCCTTTAGTTACTTTAGTAACACGATTTACACTCACCAAACGATCTTTTAAATCAAGACCACTTGGTTTTACAAATTCTACGTTTTTATAATTTTGATACATAACTAATTAGAATTTTAAGCCAGCTTCTCTAGCGCCTTCAGCCAATGATTTCACACGTCCGTGGTATAAATACCCATTTCTATCAAAAGAGATGGTCTCTACACCGGCTTTTGAAGCCTTCTCTGCGATAAGTTTTCCAACCGAGGCAGCAGTTTCAATATTGGTACCTCTTGTTATCCCGGCTTCTCTTGAAGAAGCTGAAGCTAGAGTTACTCCGTTTACGTCATCTATTACTTGCGCATAGATTTCTTTATTACTTCTGAATACAGAAAGTCTTGGTTTAGCAGCAGTTCCGCTTACAATCTTTCTGATTCTGAATTTAATTCTTTGTCTTCTTTCAGATTTTGTTAATGACATAGTCTTAATTTTTAAGCTGATTTACCTGCTTTTCTTCTTAGTTCTTCTCCGACAAATTTCACACCTTTTCCTTTGTAAGGTTCTGGTTTACGGAAAGAACGAATCTTTGCAGCAACTTGTCCTACAAGTTGTTTGTCAGAAGAAGTTAATTTAATAATAGGGTTTTTACCTTTTTCTGAAATGGTTTCAACGGTTACTTCTGAGACAACTTCCAACAGGATGTTGTGAGAAAAACCTAATGCTAAGTCCAGTTTCTGACCTTGATTAGACGCGCGATAACCCACCCCTACTAATTCAAGTGATTTTGTAAAACCTTCTGATACACCAACAATCATGTTGTTGATTAAACTTCTATATAAACCGTGTTTAGATCTTAGATCTTTAGCGTCTGAATCACGCGTAACGATTACTTGTCCGTCTTCTACTTTCACTGAAATATCTACAATTTTCTGAGAAAGTTCGCCTAATTTTCCTTTTACAACAACCACATTGTCGTTCACCGTTACGGTTACTCCAGCTGGGATTGTTATTGGATTTTTACCTATTCTTGACATTTCTAAGTCTTTTATATTAGTATACGTAACAAACTACTTCACCACCAACATTCAATTGCTTGGCTTGTTTTCCTGTCATCAAACCTTTTGATGTCGAAACAATTGCAATTCCCAAACCGTTTAAGATTCTAGGGAGATCTGCTGATGAGGCATATTTACGCAAACCTGGTTTACTAATTCTTTGGATATCTCTGATAACAGACTCTTTGGTGTCTTTATCGTATTTTAAAGCTATTTTGATGGTTCCTTGAACAGAACTGTCATCGAATTTATAGCTTAAGATATATCCTTGATCGAATAATATTTTTGTGATTTCTTTTTTGAATTTAGAAGCAGGTATCTCCACCACTTTATGATTTGCACGTACTGCGTTTCTAATTCTTGTAAGAAAATCTGCTATTGGATCTGTGTACATTTTATTTACCTTTAATCTTAATTACCAACTTGCCTTTTTTACTCCAGGTATCAATCCGTTATTTGCCATTTCACGAAACGTGACACGGGAAAGTCCGAATTGACGCATATACCCTCTAGGTCTACCTGTTAATTTGCATCTGTTGTGCAAACGAACTGGAGAAGCATTTTTAGGCAATTTTTGTAACCCTTCATAGTCACCAGCATCTAAAAGCGCTTGTCTTTTAGTTGCGTATTTATCTACTAATGCTTGTCTTTTAACCTCACGGGCCTTCATTGATTCTTTAGCCATAACTTAATTCTTTTTAAAAGGTAGTCCTAATTCAGCTAGTAATGATTTGGCTTCTTTATCTGTGTCAGCAGAAGTTACAAAAGTGATATCAAAACCAGCGATTTTGTTTACTTTATCGATGTTGATTTCCGGGAAAATGATTTGCTCGGTCACCCCTAAGTTGTAGTTTCCTCTACCGTCAAATCCATCGGATTTGATTCCAGAAAAATCTCTCACACGTGGTAATGCAGAGGTAACCAAACGGTCTAAAAACTCATACATTCTTTCACCTCGCAAAGTTACTTTCGCTCCAATTGGCATTCCCTTTCTCAATTTAAACGCCGCAACGTCTTTCTTAGAGATGGTCGGTACTGCTTTTTGGCCCGTAATCTTTGTTAATTCTTCTACTGCGTAATCAACTAATTTCTTATCTGATACAGCAGCTCCAACGCCACGGCTTACAACAATCTTTTCAAGTTTTGGAACTTGCATAACATTTTTGTATCCGAATTCTTCTGTAAGCGCAGAGATTACTCTGTTCTTATATTCGTCTTTAAGTCTTGGTAAATAAGCCATAACTATAATACTTGATTTGATTTTTTAGAAACTCTTACTTTCTTGTCTCCTTCTACTTTGTAAGCTACCTTAGTAACCTCTTTGGTTTTCCCATCGATCAACGCGATATTGGAGATATGAATAGCAGCTTCTCTTTTAACAATTCCACCTTGAGGGTTAGAAGCACTAGGCTTCACGTGTTTTGAAATAATATTCACCCCTTCAACAATAGCTTTGTTTTTTTCACGTAATACGCGTAGAACAGTACCTTCAGAACCTTTATGGTCTCCGGCAATTACTCTAACGGTATCTCCTGTTTTTATCTTTAGCTTTATCATCTTTCGAACGAATTATAACACCTCAGGTGCTAATGATACAATTTTCATGAATTGTCTTTCACGAAGTTCTCTTGCTACAGGACCAAAAACACGAGTACCCTTCATCTCACCAGCTGCGTTTAACAACACACAAGCGTTGTCATCAAATCTGATATAAGATCCATCGGCTCTTCTCACTTCTTTTTTGGTGCGTACCACCACTGCAGTAGAAACTGACCCTTTTTTAACGCTAGCGTTAGGGGTAGCTTCTTTAATTGAAACTACAATTTTATCACCTACAGAGGCATAACGACGTTTCGTTCCTCCAAGTACACGGATAGTCAAAACTTCTTTTGCTCCCGTGTTATCTGCTACTTTAAGTCTTGATTCTTGTTGTACCATAATTATTTCGCTCTTTCAATGATTTCAACTAATCTCCAACATTTAGATTTACTTAAAGGTCTTGTTTCCATGATCTTTACGGTATCTCCAATGTTACAATCGTTTGTTTCGTCGTGTGCAACGTATTTCTTTGTTTTTAACACGAACTTACCATATAATGGGTGTTTTACTCTCTTTGTTTCCGCAACTACAATAGATTTCTCCATTTTGTTACTCGTAACAACACCTATTCTCTCTTTTCTTAAATTTCTTTTTTCCATCTTTCAGCAGAATACAATTATTGTAACTCTCTTTTGCAAAGCTCAGTTGATACTCTAGCAATAGATCTTCTCAAAGATCTGATTTGTAAAGGATTCTCTATAGGAGAAATCGCGTGAGCTGATTTTAGGTCGGCATATGTTTTCTTTAACTGACTAAGTTGTTCTTGTAACTCAGCTGCAGATAGATTCACTATTTCTGATTGTTTCATAATAAATTTAGATTATGCTTCGAAATCTCTAGCAACGATAAACTTAGTTTTTACAGGAAGCTTCTGAGCTGCCAAGCGCAAGGCTTCTTTGGCAACAGAAAGAGGTACTCCTCCTACTTCAAACATGATTCTTCCCGGTTTGACTACAGCAACCCAATATTCTACTGCACCTTTACCTTTACCCATACGCACTTCGAGAGGTTTCTTTGTTATAGGTTTGTCTGGAAATATTTTGATCCACAATTGCCCTTCACGTTTCATAAAACGAGTTGCCGCGATACGCGCCGCCTCGATTTGTCGAGAAGTGATAAACGATGAGTCTAAAGATTTAATACCAAACATTCCATTTGAAAGTTCATGTCCTCTTTGAGAAATGCCTTTCATTTTACCTTTCTGTACCTTACGGTATTTTGTTCTTTTAGGCTGTAACATTTTTCTTTAGTTTAAAATTACTTTCTTTTGCGTTGGTGGTTCGGTTTAGCTGGTTTTCCTGATCCTGTTGATTTAGACTGTTTTTTGTCCATTCCAACTAACGGAGAAAGATCTCTCTTACCGTAAACTTCACCTTTCATGATCCACACTTTGATTCCCATTCTACCGTAAGTAGTATGAGCTTCTGCAAGTGCATAATCAATGTCAGCTCTGAAAGTTGATAGAGGAATTCTACCTTCTTTGAACATTTCTGAACGCGCCATCTCTGCCCCGTTCAAACGACCTGAAATCAATACTTTGATTCCCTCTGCGTTCATTCTAATCGCCGCTGCAATAGCCATTCTAATAGCACGACGGTAAGAAATCCTGTTTTCGATTTGACGTGCAATACTAGTAGCTACTAGGTACGCATCAAGCTCGGGTCTTTTAATTTCAAAGATGTTGATTTGAACCTCTTTGTCAGTAATTTTCTTAAGTTCTTCTTTCAACTTGTCTACCTCTTGGCCACCTTTTCCGATAATAATACCAGGTCTAGCAGTAGTGATAGTAACGGTTACAAGTTTTAAAGTTCTCTCGATGATTACTTTTGATACACTAGCTTTCGATAAACGAGCATGGATATACTTTCTGATCTTGTGATCTTCGGCTAATTTATCACCGTAGTCATTTCCACCATACCAGTTGGAGTCCCATCCTCTAATAATACCAAGGCGATTCCCGATTGGGTTAGTTTTTTGTCCCATACTGTTTATTAATTGCTTTGTGTGTTATTACTAGCTCCTAATACCACGGTAACGTGATTTGAGCGTTTTCTTATTCTGTGCGCACGACCTTGTGGAGCTGGACGAAGTCTTTTCAACATCATTCCACCATCTACTCTTATCTCTTGCACAACCAATCCTGCCTCTTCTAAATTAGCTTCGCTGTTTTTAGCTTGCCAGTTTGCGATTGCTGATAAAAGTAGTTTCTCCAATTTGCGTGAAGCCTCTTTTGAACTAAATCTTAATATATTAAGAGCTTTCTCTACCTTTTGTCCTCTAACTAGATCTGCAACTAAACGCATCTTTCTAGGCGAAGTAGGGCAATTATTCAGCTTTGCAAAAGCAACATCTTTCTTAGCTTCTTTAATTTGCTCGGCTCTCTCTCTTTTACGAACTCCCATAGCTTCTTATTATTTTTTTCCTTTATTTTTCGCACCCGCATGACCTCTAAAAGATCTAGTTGGTGAAAATTCCCCTAATTTATGTCCTACCATGTTTTCTGTTACGTAAACCGGTACAAATTGACGACCATTATGCACTGCGATAGTTTGTCCAACAAAATCCGGAGTAATCATGGAAGCTCTAGACCAAGTCTTAACAACCCCTTTATTACCCTTTTCAATATTATCTTGAACTTTTTTCTCTAACTTAAAGTGAACATAAGGTCCTTTTTTTAATGAACGTGCCATGTCTTATCTTTTATTTCTTTCTACGTTCTACGATATACTTATTACTCGACTTAACTTTAGAACGAGTTCTGTACCCCTTAGCTGGAATTCCATTTCTAGAACGTGGGTGACCTCCTGAAGAGCGTCCTTCACCACCACCCATTGGGTGATCAACTGGGTTCATCGCTACTGGTCTTGTTCTTGGTCTTCTACCCAACCATCTCGATCTACCGGCTTTACCAGAAACGATCAATTGATGATCATGGTTAGATACTGCACCAACTGTAGCCATACATTCTAAAAGAATCAATCTAATTTCCCCTGAAGGCATTTTGATTGTAGCATATCTACCGTCTCTTGCAACTAACTGAGCAAAAGTTCCTGCAGAACGAGCAATTACTGCTCCTTGACCAGGACGTAACTCGATACAAGAAATAACAGTTCCTAAAGGAATTTTACTTAAAGGCATTGCATTCCCCACTTCTGGAGCTGCATCTGGACCAGACATTACTGACTGTCCTACTTTCATACCACTTTGGGCGATAACGTAAGATTTCGCACCATCAGCATACGCGATTAACGCGATAAATGCCGTACGGTTTGGATCATACTCAATAGATTTCACTGAAGCGGGAATTCCCACTTTAGTTCTTTTGAAATCAATGATACGGTATCTTTGTTTATGACCACCACCGATATATCGCATGGTCATTTTTCCTTGACTATTTCTACCTCCAGAGTTTTTTTTCGGTGCTAGCAAGCTACGCTCCGGCTTATCAGTTGTAATAGCGTCAAAACTATTCACAACTCTAAAACGCTGACCTGGGGTAATAGGTTTTAATTTTCTAACTGACATTATTTATTAGATATTTGAATAAAAGTCTATTGTCTCTCCTTCTTTCACTTGCACTATTGCCTTCTTGTAGGCATTAGTTTTACCGTTAATCATTCCACTTTTAGTGAATTTAACTGATCGGTCTGCTCTGTAGTTAAGGGTATTCACACCAACAACACTCACACCATACGCAGCTTCCACCGCGTTTTTGATCTGAATTTTGTTCGCTCTTTTGTCCACTACAAACCCAAAACGATTGAAAATCTCTCCTTGTTTTGTGATTTTTTCGGTAATGATAGGCTTAATTAAAATGCTCATCTTCCTATTATTTACTTAAATTTTCAACAATTCCCTCTAAAGAACCTTCTGTTAGAACAAGACTTACTGTATTTAAAATAGCGTAAGTACTTAATTCTGAGTTCATTACAACAGAAGTCTTCTCTAAATTGCGTGAGGACAAATATACATTTTTATTTGAATCACCCAACACAAATAGAGATTTTTTATTTTCCAGTCCTAAAGCATTCAAAACATTGATGAAATTTTTAGTTTGTGGAGTTTCAAAGTTAAAATCTTCAACGATAATTAAATTTGATTCTTTAGCTTTAATCGAGAATGCCGATTTTCTAGCCAAGCGTTTCAAGTTTTTATTAAGTTTGAAAGAATAACTTCTTGGTCTTGGTCCGAAGATGGTTCCCCCTCCTTTGAATAAAGGGTTTTTCATACTTCCCGCACGAGCGGTACCGGTACCTTTTTGCTTTTTAATCTTACGTGTACTTCCCGCAACTTCAGCTCTTTCCTTAGCTTTGTGTGTACCTTGTCTTTGATTTGCTAAATATTGTTTAACATCAAGATAAACTGCGTGTTTGTTCGGTTCGATTGCAAATACTGAATCTAAAAGTTCAACTTTTCTTCCAGTATCTTTTCCTGTGATATCTAAAACTTTTACTTCCATTACTTCTGAATGATTACATAAGAGTTATTGTGCCCTGGAATTGCTCCTTTAACAACAAGTAGGTTCTTTTCAGCAACTACCTTTAAAACTCTAAGGTTTTGAATTGTTACATTTACTCCTCCCATTCTTCCTGCCATTCGCATTCCTTTGAATACTCTAGAAGGATAAGAAGAAGCACCGATAGATCCTGGTGCTCTTAAACGGTTGTGTTGTCCGTGTGTTGCTTGACCAACTCCACCGAAACCATGACGTTTAACAACCCCTTGGAAACCTTTCCCTTTAGATACTCCTTGAACATCCACGAAGTCGCCTTCTTGGAAAAGATCTACTGTGATAACATCACCTAATTTATACTCGCTTTCAAACTCCTTGATTTCAACGACTTTTCTTTTGGCAGAAGTTCCCGCTTTCTTAAAGTGACCTAACTCAGCTTTAATGGAGCTTTTTTCTGTCTTGTCATCGAAACCTAGTTGCAACGCTTCATACCCGTCAACCTCATTGGTTCTGACTTGGGTAACTACGCATGGACCTACTTCAACAACTGTACAAGGAATATTCTTCCCGTTCTCGTCGAAAATACTAGTCATGCCGATTTTTTTACCTATTAACCCAGACATAAATATTAAATTAATTAATTATTGAATTCTATTTAAAAAATCAAGTACGAAGACCCAAGTCTCTGTACTTGATTGTATTGTTTAAGCAGCGTATTATCACACTTTGATTTCCACTTCTACCCCACTTGGCAACTCTAATTTCATTAGGGCGTCAATGGTTTTAGAAGAAGAAGAGTAAATGTCTAACAATCTCTTGTAAGAACTTACTTCAAATTGCTCTCTCGCTTTCTTGTTTACGTGTGGAGAACGCAAAACCGTGAAAATCTTTTTATGAGTTGGCAAAGGAATTGGTCCTGTTACCACTGCTCCTGTACTCTTTACAGTTTTTACGATTTTTTCTGCTGATTTATCCACCAACATGTGATCGTAAGATTTTAATTTTATTCTTATTTTCTGACTCATTTTCTTTTAGATTAAGCGTTTCCTTTAGCTTTTTTAATAACTTCTTCTGAAATATTAGAAGGCGTTTCAGCATAGTGAGAGAACTCCATAGTAGAAGTTGCTCTACCAGAAGATAACGTTCTAAGCGTAGTCACATACCCAAACATCTCTGAAAGTGGCACACTCGCTTTAACAACCTTTGCTCCGGCTCTATCATCCATGTTGTTGATCTGTCCGCGACGACGGTTCAAATCCCCAACAATATCACCCATATTTTCTTCTGGAGTCAACACTTCTAATTTCATGATTGGCTCAAGAATAACAGCACCTGCAGCTTTTGCAGATTCTTTATATCCCATTTTAGCTGCCAATTCGAAAGACAAAGCATCCGAATCCACCGCGTGAAATGAACCATCCGTTAGGGTCACTTTCATCGAGTCCATTTCGAAACCAGCCAAAGGCCCTTGTTTCATAGCTTCTCTGAAACCTTTCTCTACAGAAGGAATATATTCTTTTGGTACGTTACCACCTTTTACAGCGTTAACAAATTGCAAACCTACAGCTGGTTTTCCGTCTACATCGTCTGCAGGAGCTATTGAGAATACAATATCTGCAAATTTTCCACGTCCACCAGATTGCTTTTTATAAACCTCTCTGTGTTGAGCCGCACGAGTTAAACACTCTTTGTACTCTACTTGAGGTTCACCTTGGTTTACCTCCACTTTGAACTCACGTCTCATACGATCGATAAGTACATCCAAGTGAAGCTCACCCATACCAGAAATAACCGTTTGCCCAGATGCTTTATCTGTTTTAACCGTAAAGGTAGGATCCTCTTCAGACAATTTAGCCAAAGCCATACCCATTCTGTCAACGTCTGCTTTTGTTTTAGGTTCAATAGCAATACCGATAACTGGATCTGGGAAGTCCATACTCTCCAAAACGATTTGGTTTTTCTCATCACACAAGGTATCCCCTGTTTTGATGTCTTTAAAGCCCACTGCTGCTCCAATATCACCCGCCTCGATATAATCGATAGGATTTTGTTTATTGGCGTGCATTTGGTAGATTCTAGAGATACGCTCTTTGTTTCCTGAACGCGTATTAAACACATAAGAACCCGCATCTAATCTTCCGGAATACACGCGGAAGAAAGCCAATCTTCCCACGAAAGGATCCGTGGCAATTTTGAATGCTAATGCAGCGAAGGGCTGCGTTGCTGATGGTTTACGCACTACTGGTAATTCCGTATTCGGATCAATTCCTTCGATACCTTCCTTGTCCATTGGAGAAGGTAAATATCTACAAACTGCGTCCAATAAGAATTGTACCCCTTTATTTTTAAATGAAGAACCACAAACCATCGGTATGATAGACATGTCGATAGCTGCTTTTCTCAAAGCGATATGCACCTCTTCTTCTGTAATTGAATCCTCATCTTCGAAGAATTTCTCCATCAAGGTTTCGTCGTAATCCGCAACAGCCTCTATTAACATAGCTCTGTATTCGCGAACTTCGTCTACCATATCAGCAGGAATTTCAACGATGTCAAAAGTAGTTCCATGGTTTTCATCGTGCCATACAATAGCGCGGTTCTTCACCAAATCAACAATACCTTTAAAATCTGCTTCTTCTCCAATTGGCAAAACAATAGGCACGGCATTGGATTTCAACATCTCTCTAACTTGTTTACACACGTTTAAGAAGTTGGCCCCTTGACGGTCCATTTTGTTTACAAACCCCATACGAGGTACTTTGTAATTATCCGCTAATCTCCAGTTAGTTTCCGATTGAGGCTCTACACCATCAACAGCACTAAATAAGAAAACCAAACCATCTAAAACTCTCAAAGAACGGTTTACCTCTACGGTAAAATCAACGTGTCCTGGAGTGTCAATGATGTTGAAGTGATACTCTTTAGATTCTGGCAACTTAGCTCCTTGATTTGTTGGGAAATCCCAAGTACAAGTAGTAGCCGCAGATGTAATGGTAATCCCTCTCTCAGCCTCTTGCTCCATCCAGTCCATAGTTGAAGACCCTTCGTGAGTTTCTCCAATTTTATGGTTTTTACCGGTGTAGAACAAAATACGCTCTGTTGTAGTAGTTTTACCTGCATCGATATGCGCAGCAATACCAATATTTCTTGTATATAATAAATCTCTAGCCATCTATATTATCTTTCTTGGATTAAAATCTAAAGTGAGAGAATGCTTTGTTCGCTTCAGCCATCTTATGAGTATCCATTCTTTTCTTTACAGCAGCTCCTTCTTCTTTAGCACCAGCCAAAATTTCAGAGGCCAACTTGCCAGCCATAGATTTCTCATTTCTTCTTCTCGCATAAAGAATCATCCATTTCATCGCCATAGAAATTTTTCTATCCGGACGAATTTGCATTGGAATTTGGAAGGTAGCTCCACCAACACGTCTTGATCTAACTTCTACGTGTGGCATAACGTTAGTCAATGCGTCTTTCCAAATTTCTAATGACGTTTTCTCTTCATCTTGCTTTTTCTCTTCTACGATTTCTAATGCATCATAGAATACTTTAAAAGCAGTCGATTTTTTACCATCCCACATCAAGTTATTAACGAAACGCGTTACTAATTGATCATTGAATTTTGGATCTGGTAAAAGAGGTCTTTTTTTAGCCTGTCTTTTTCTCATGTCTTTGTCTTAAACGTTTTAAACGATTACTTTTTGTCTTTAGGGCGTTTCGCTCCGTATTTGGATCTTCTTTGAGTTCTACCGTTTACTCCGGCAGTATCAAGAGCTCCACGTACAATGTGATATCTAACCCCTGGCAAATCCTTTACTCTTCCACCTCTAACTAATACTATCGAGTGCTCTTGTAGATTGTGTCCTTCTCCTGGAATATAAGCGTTTACCTCATTACCATTTGTTAAACGAACCCTTGCAACTTTACGCATTGCTGAGTTTGGTTTTTTTGGTGTAGTGGTATAAACACGCGTACAAACCCCTCTTCTTTGAGGACATGAATCCAAAGCAACCGATTTACTCTTCTTAGTCATCTGGGTTCTCCCTGTTCTTACTAATTGTTGAATTGTTGGCATAATGTTTATTAATAATTATCTACTATCTATTAACTCCGCACTTTATACGGGGTTGCAAATGTATGAAGTTTATTTTTTATATACAACACTCAAAACATTAATTTTCAATCGAATTGAAAAATATTATCGCAATACCCTATTGTTGCTTTTATTTATTTTAGCTTACTTTACATCAAAACTTTTCATCCTTGAAAAAATTAACCCTCATACTCCTGTTGTTTTTTTACGCCACCTATACCCACGCACAGCATACTTCCCTGCGCCTTCTGGGCAAGTCCGCCGCGGAAACCGCCCTGATAGACAGCATCGGCTACCTCAAGACACACGACAATTTCCAGTCGATCAAGGAAACCCAAAACACCCTCGAAGACCAACTGAACAAATTGGGTTTTCTATTTCCGCAAAAAAGGCAAATTCCAAGCGATTCCCTCGCTCAAATCACCTTTGAATACCAATTGCACCAACGGCTAACCACTACGCATATCGACTTGTCAAAACTCGATGCGCCGATCAAAAAACTGCTTCAACTCGACAGCGACACCTTGCGCATCCCCTTTGACCAAACCGAAAACACCTTGCAGTCGCTCACCAACAAACTCGAACGACTCGGACACGGCACCAGCAGCCTGCAACTCCAACAACTCGAAATTTCCGGCAGCACCCTGCACACCCAACTCCAAATCGATTTGGCCAAAAAGCGAAAACTCGATAAAATAGAAATCGTCTCCGACTCCAAAATACCGAGACAACTCATTCAAAACATACTCAAACACAAAAAAAACCAAGCCCTGACCAACACCCTCATTCAGGAAATCGATCAAAACCTAAAACTCCTGCCCTTTATCAGCCAAAAGAAAACTCCGGAAATTCTCTTTACCACAGACAGCACTAAAGTATACCTATATATAGACCGCTTTAATTCGAGTAAATTCGACGGCATCATCGGCTTTAACAACGACGAAACGGGCAAGGTTCAATTTAACGGCTACCTCAATCTAAATTTGGTCAACACCTTAAACTACGGCGAAGAATTTCACCTGGAATGGAAGAACGACGGCAATAAGCAAACCCATTTCGACCTGGGAACAGAAATGCCCTACCTCTTTAAATCGCCTATCGGACTCCGAGCCAAAATAGAGATATTCAAACAGGACAGCACCTATCAAAACACCAAGATCGACCTCAACCTGGGCTATTACTTTTCGTATTTTAGCAAGGCTTATTTGGGCTATCAAACCACGAGTTCGGCCACGCCGGAAAACACCAGCTTGATACAGAGTTTTGACAACCGCTTTTACACGGCGAGCTACGCCTATAAACGCCGAGACCCAGACGATTTGTTGTTTCCGGAAAAGCGACAACTCTCGGCCCGTATAGGCACGGGAAAGCGCAGCCTGGAAACCACAGCCGACACCCAACAGTTCGCAGAGCTCAACGCACACAACAACTTCAACCTCAACACCCGCAACAGCCTGCACGCGCACCTGCACCTGTATTCGCTTTTCAGCTCCCACTACATCACCAACGAGCTGATGCGCTTTGGCGGACACGAGTCGATTCGCGGTTTTCCAGAAAACAGCCTACAGGGCAACTTCTTCGCCACGATCAGCACCGAATACCGTTACAAACTCACCCCTACCCTATACGCGCACAGCATATTGGACTACGGCATGTTTGAAGACCAGACCACCGCGATCAACGAATCGCTGTTCTCCTTCGGCTTTGGCTTTGGAATCTTGACAAAAAACGGAAAATTAAATTTGATTTACGCCAATGGAAATACCGGCAAACAAGAAATAGAACTCAAAAACGCCATCGTACACATCACTTTTTCGACGGCTTTCTAACACGGCTTAGCCGCGGATGTCAACTGCGGAATCGCAGTCGGAAAAAACGGCCGTATCCCCGCCCAAGCGAACGATTTCGCGTAGCAATAACACCTTGTTTTGCTCTAACAAAACAATCTTATCGCGCAACAGTCCGTTGCTCTCCTTTAAAAACTGCAGTTCCAGATTAAGCGCCTGCTCTACAGACTCCAACAGCACCGACTCTCGACTGGGAACTCCCTGCCGAAGCATCACCCCTTTGCCCGTGAGCAACCACTCCGGATTGACCTCGGCGTAATAGTCGAGAAATCTCAACGTATTCTCCTCACTCATCCCGTTATTCTGGGTCAAGATACCTCGAGTCATCCCCGTATCCTTGTAAAACTTATAAGGAGTTACCCCCTTATACCGCAGATAAGTCAAAATATTTTGCTTTATAATCGATTTTTCTTGCATATTATTTTTTTTAATCGAGAAATATCGTTTATATTTGTTATTGAATATTCATATAAAACGACAAACAATTGGATTTAATTCATTAAATCCACAAAAACTTAACTAATAAACCAATTATAAAATTATGAACTAAAATTTTAAAAAACACATCGAGCTCAAAAAATTAAAGGCTTAAGCAAACAAAAAACTTTGAAAATAAATATTAACAAATTTTCGACATTTTTTTAGAATTAACAAAAAACAGCGCACCTCGGTGCGCGCAGACAACGCGGAGCAGCTGCCTGCTTTAAAACTCAGGCCGAGCAAGCGAAAAAAAACGCTGCTGAGTTTTGCAGAAAACCCTCACTTCTACAGCTGTCTATCCGGCTTTCGCCCTAGGATGAGCAACGGCAATTAGGACGTCCGAGTCCGACAATATGGTGGTACTAGCTATCACTACAACCCGACTATGGCCTCATTGCGTGAACCGATGACCAAACACAATTAACAAAGATATTAAAAAACGAGACCATTAAACAATTTGTCGCTCGATTTTTAGATCGGCTTGGTCAAACCCGCTATGCCCCATAAATCGGAAATACAGAAATCTATTTTAATACAAAATGTCAAAAAACATGTCGAAAAAAAATTAAAAGCAACTGCTAAAACAAGACCTGTGATTGTAGTTTTTTAGTCTGTGCTTTTACAATACCACATAGATCATGAAAAAAGAATTACGCTATTTATGGTTGCTATTGTTCGCATCCTTGAGCATTTATGCGCAAGAAATCACCGTAAGCGGAACGGTAAAAGATCCCAATGGGCATGCTTTACCCGGCGCAACCATACTCAACAAACAAAGTCAAATGGCTACTCAAACCGACTTGGATGGTCGTTATTCCCTAAAGGTGCATCGAGACGAGGTACTGAGCTTTTCCTTCTTGGGTATGAAGACCCAGGAACACCGAGTGACAACGACCGTTTTAAACATCGATTTACAAGAGGATATCGTCGAGTTGGAAACCGTAGTCGTTACAGCCCTGGGAATCACTCGAAACAAAAAGTCGCTGGGGTATTCCACCCAGGAAATCAGTGGCGAAACCGTCTCCGCTACGCCGGTGCACAACTTCGCCGACGCCCTACACGGAGAGATTGCCGGATTGGCCATCAAGAATTCCGGAGCCATGGGCGGGTCGAGCAATATGATTATCCGCGGTTTTAGTTCCCTATACGGAAACAACCAGGCTTTGGTCGTTATAGACGGAACGCCTATTCACGATAAAACCTACAATACCGCAGACCAAACCACCGGTAGAGGGGGATATGACTACGGCAACGCAGCCACGGACATCAACCCCAATGACATCGCCACCCTCAACGTATTAAAAGGGGCTGCAGCCACGGCCTTATACGGATCCAGAGGGCAAAATGGGGTGATTATGATCACGACCAAAAAGGGCAACCTCAGCAAGAAAAAAGACATCAGCGTGGAATTCAACTCCTCGCTTATGGTGGGTACTGCAGACAAGCAAACCCTGCCAAAATATCAAAAAAAATACGGCGCTGGATACCGACCGCTCAAACCCGACGAGAATCCAAACCCCAACAATCCGTATTTTAGCGGGGAAGACATCAATGGCGACGGCATCCCGGATTACGTGGTACAATTTGGCGATGACGCCTCTTATGGCGCTGCATACGACCCGAATTTAATGGTCTATCAATGGAATTCCTTCTACCCCGGCTTGTCTACCTCTGGCAAAACCACACCTTGGGTAGCGGCCAAGAACGATCCGAATTCCGTTTGGGGCAGTTCCCATATTTATGTCAATTCCCTAGCCCTTTCAGGAGCTACAGACAAAAGCGTATTCCGATTGGGAATTACCAACAATACCACCGAGGGTAACTTGGCCAACAGCCAACTCAAGCGAAATACCATCAACCTGAGCGCTACGCATCAAATCTCGGACAAAATCACCGCCTCGGGCAATCTTACCTACACCAATTCCATCGGTAAAGGACGGGTTGGAACGGGCTATAACGGACTCAATCCCATGCAGGGTTTCCGACAATGGTGGCAGACCAACGTCGATTTAGAAGAACAGCGTCAAGCGTATTACGCCACCCTAAACAGCAATGCCACTTGGAACATCAGAAGTTATGACGATACGCGACCGCTGTATACCGATAACTTTTATTTTGTGCGCTATCAGAACTATCAAAACGATAACCGCCATCGCTATATGGGCAACATCAGCATCGATTACCGCCTGGCACCTTGGTTAAACCTGACGGGAAAATACTCCTTCGACAATTACGACGAGATTCGCGAGAGCCGACTGGCCAAAGGTACTGCTGGCGATGAGTTGGGGGAATACCAACTCTTTACACAAACGGTGTCGGAAAACAATTACGACCTGATTGCCACGATAAAAACAGACCTTACTTCGGACATCAGCCTGGACGCCAATGTGGGCTGGAATCTTCGCGTAGAGAAAGCCGATCGCTTTCACGGGATTACCAACGGGGGCTTACTCATACCGGGCATATACAGCTTGCCCAATTCGCTCAATGCCCTATCGGCAAACAATATGACACAATACCGCGGCACTAAAAAAGTAGATGGACTTTACGCCCGAGCCAGCTTTGGTTATCGCAACCTCGCCTACTTAGACGGTAGCATTCGAACCGATCGCTCATCGGCCCTGTCCAGCGAAAGCCAAAACAGGTATTGGTATCCATCGGTGTCTGGGAGTTTTATCTTCTCCGAGCTGTTGAACAGCCCCTTGATCAATTTTGGAAAATTCCGTGTGAATTACGCTCAGGTGGGTAACGATACCGACATTTTTAACCTGCACAACACCTACCTCTTGAATGCGCCCTTTGGCAGCTCGGGTGCCGCAGAGAATCCCGCCCGGTTTTTAAACCCGGACTTAAAACCCGAGATGATGAACGAATACGAGCTTGGAATCGAAATGGCTGCCTGGAAGAATCGCCTGTCTTTTGAGGTGTCTTACTACAACCGAAAAACCAAAGACTTAATTACTCCCGTCGACGTTTCCAGTGCCTCTGGCGCGAGTTCCATTTGGCTAAACGCCGGTGATATGGTCAATAAAGGAATTGAGGCCAATCTGAATATCAGCCCGATTCGCACGACAGATTTCAACTGGAAAGTCGGATTTAACTTTGCTAAAAACACCAATGAAGTACTGGACTTATATAACGTGGACTACCTGCAACTAGCCAATGTACAAGGGGGTATTTCCATAGGGGCGAAAAAAGGCGAACCCTATGGCGTTATCAGAGGTACCGGTTATGTATACAATGACAAAGGCGATCGCGTTATCGGAAAAACAGGACAATACCTGCACAGTGCGTCGACCACCATCATCGGAAATATGAATCCCGAATGGACGGGCGGCATCAAAAACAGCTTTAGTTATAAAAATCTAAACCTCAGTTTTTTAATAGACGCACAAAAAGGCGGTAGCGTTTTCTCTTTGGATACCTATTACGGGTTTGCCACCGGTTTGTACGACAACGCCGGTGCGGGAATAAACGATTTGGGCAATCCGGTTCGAAATCCTTTGGAACAGGGCGGTGGTGTAATTCTACCCGGTGTTAAAGAAAACGGTACACCCAACGACATTCGCGTACGCGCCAATCGCGGAGACGGAAGCGGCAACCCCTGGGGATATTTGGCTCAGACAGCTCCGCGACAAGCGCATGTTTACGATGCGTCTTATGTAAAATTGAGAAACGTCACCTTGTCGTATGACTTCCCGGAACGATTTATCAAGCGCTCGTTTATCGAAAAGTGCACCCTTTCCGTGATCGGTAGAAACCTGTGGATCATACACAAAAACATTCCGTATTCCGATCCGGAAGCCGGTTTAAGCGCAGGGAATATCCAAGGATACCAATCCGGTGCCCACCCGACCATACGCGAAATTGGAGCCAGTTTAAAAGTGCAATTTTAAAATTAGTGAAAAATGAAAAAATCAATTATAACCCTCCTATTAATGGGACTACTCGTGGGCTGCTCCAACGAAGATTACGACAGCCTTAACCACGACGACGTAAAACCAGAAACGGTACAACCCGAATTTCTGATTACTGCAGCCATTAGCAGTTATGTGTCGCGTATGCACAGTACCAATGTCAACTATAACATCTTTAGATTGGTTGCCCAATACTGGAACGAAACCACCTATACCGAGGAAACCAACTACGACTTGGAAACCAGAAATATCAATCAACAACTGTGGAATGAACTCTATATGCGGGTGCTATACGATTTGGACGATGCCAGAAAAATCCTCGAAGCGGATATGTTGATATCCGATATGGAGAAAAAAAACCAATTGGCCATCATCGATTTACTACAAGTACAGGCGTGGCAAACTCTGGTAGACACCTTTGGGAACATACCCTATACCGAAGCTTTAGCCGGTTTGCAAAATACCACCCCAAAATACGACGATGCCCAAACCATTTACGACGACCTCATCAAAAGAGCGATTAAAGCAACCGATGCCTTAGACGACTTGGAGAACGACTTTGCCATGAATGACATCATCTACCACGGCGATTTGTCGAAGTGGAAAAAATTCGGCGCCACCTTGCAACTCAAACTAGGACTGCAACTAGCTGATGTGAACCCCACTTTGGCCCAGTCGACGATTAACAATGCCCTCACAATCGGGGTTATCAGTTCTCAGGCCGATAATTTTACCTTGAATTACACCGGAACAGAGCCCTATACCAATCCGCTGTGGCTTGATTTGGTAAAAAGTGGCCGGGCGGATTTTGTCGCAGCCAATACCGTTGTAGATTATATGAATACCTTAAACGATCCGAGACGCGCAAAATATTTTAGACAAAATTTGGGCGAGGGCATCTATATGGGTGGCGTCTATGGCAATGCGACTTCCTATGGCGCGCATACGCAAATATCCAGAACCTTGTTAAGTCCGAGTTACCCGGGAACGCTACTCGATTATACCGAGGTGCAATTTATGCTCGCAGAAATTGCCGCAAGAGGCATCACTTCAACAGCCAGTGTAGAGGCTTTGTACGAGTCTGCCATCCGCGCTTCCTTTGAATTTTGGGGTAATACTCCCGAGGAGGCCGATGCGTATTTGGCACAACCCGAAGTCAATTATTCCACGGCAGCGGGCACCTGGCAGGAAAAAATAGCCCTGCAATATTGGATTGCCTTATACAACAAAGGTTTTGATGCCTGGACCGTATACCGCAGACTCGATGCACCCCTGCTCAATATAGCCGCACAATCCGGAAAACCCGTACCCCATCGATATACCTATCCCGTTAGAGAGCGAAACCTCAATTCGACAAACAACAGTCAGGCTTCAACCGCTATTGGAGGGGATACACAAGCGACCAAGATTTTTTGGGACAAGAATTGAATTAGTTAGTAGGAAGGATTTTTTTGTCCGGAAGAGGCCCGCTCCCCAGCGGCCTCTTCCTTTTTTTATAAAGCGCCTAACGCCAAAATTTTCCTTTTGTTAACTGCTGCGATCGAGCCGGTTTTTTTTATATATTTGCAGCATGGAAAAAGAGAATCAAATATTTGGTATTAGAGCCATTTTAGAAGCTGTAGAAGCGGGAAAAGACATCGATAAAGTTTTTATTCAAAAAGAAGCTCAAGGCGAGCTGATGAGCGACCTGCTCAAGTCTTTGCGAAAAAACAACATCAATTTTTCATACGTACCGGTTGAAAAGCTCAATCGATTAACGCCTAAAAACCACCAAGGTGCGGTTGCCTCAATAGCGCCCATAGCCTTTGTAGGTTTAGAAACGCTGATTGAAGGGGTTTTGGAAACCAAAGCCACACCGCTTTTCCTAATCTTGGATCAAGTCTCTGATGCCCGTAATTTTGGTGCGATTATCCGTACGGCTGCTTGCTGTGGTGTAGACGGTATCATCATTTCCAAAAACGGTGCCGCTCCTGTCAATGGCGATACGGTAAAGACCTCTGCCGGTGCGGTGTTTAACATTCCCATTTGCAAGGTTGATCACATTAAAGATGCGATTTTCTACCTACAGAGTTCTGGCGTTAAAACCGTGGGAGCGACCGAAAAAGCAGAAAAAGAAATTTACGATGTGGAATTAAACACCCCTTTAGCCCTAGTTATGGGAAGCGAAGAGCGCGGTATTAACCCTTCTGTACTAAAAATAATTGACGAAAGCGCCAAGCTTCCGATGTCTAGTGCCATTGCATCACTCAACGTTTCCGTTGCCTGTGGTGCCTTCTTATACGAAGCGATTCGCCAAAGACGCTAACGGTTTAGACCCGATAAAAAAAAGAGAAAATCCGCGGATTTTCTCTTTTTTTTTGCCTTCGTTCTACCTTTCATTGCCCTCGGGGTTTTCGGGGGCTTCCTCCGCTTTTAGGTGGTATACCACCGGGCGGCTGCAATAGAAAAAGGCGGGCGGCTCTGCAATGGTTTCCTCTTCGACTACAGGAGGCGGTAAGGGCGGTGCAAAATGGCCGTTTTCGTCAAAACAACGCATAAATGGATCCTCTTGAGGATCGTAGTCGGGACGCTGCCAGTCGTATTTGTACATGCGTTGGTAATCGGGTACCTCCAAGGTGTAACACAGGATGATTCCCGCTATAAACCCACTCAGATGTCCTTCCCACGAAATGCCTTCTTCAATATCGGGAAACATATACCAAAACATACCGCCATAGAGCACAACCACCGTTAGTGACAGGGCTACGAGGCGGAAATAACGGGTTTGTATCCCCTTGAAAAAGATAAAGCTAACCAAGACGTAAATCAGGCCGCTTGCGCCAATGTGATAGCTCGGTCTGCCGAGTATCCACGTGCCCAAGCCCGATAGGACAATGCCCCAAAAGAGCACGCGCCACAGCTGTTGTTTATAGAAATATTGAAGCGCTACTAAGAGCACAAATAGCGTGATGGAATTGTTGTACAAATGCTTGACACTACCGTGTATAAACGGACTTGTCAGCACCCCGATTAAACCGCGAAACGTTCTGGGATAGATTCCCCACTCGTACAACTCTAGAAAATAGTTCCAATCCAACCAATACATTCCCCACATCGCTATTAAAAACAGCAAAGGCAGCAGTAGCAGTCGCAAAAGATCTTGGGATTGATTTGCATTCATTCATTAAAAATAGAAAACGAATATAAGCATTCTCCGGCAGAATGGGTGGGCAGCAAGGTAAATTTTCTGGTAGAAACCCGATTAAATTTGCACTTAAATCGTAACTTGCCTACCGTATATAAAAGCTTTTTTAATCGGCTTAACCGCTTGTTGATTCCCGATATTTCCATCAACGCCAAACCGTTTTACACCATGCAAATTCCTTTAGCTGAGCGCATTCGACCGCAAGACCTCTCTCAATACATCGGTCAAGACCATTTGGTTGGTCCGACAGGCGCTTTGACGCAACAAATCAAAAGAGGCATTATACCTTCGATTATTTTTTGGGGCACTCCCGGCACGGGCAAAACGACTTTGGCCGAAATCATTGCCAAGGTGAGCGACCGCCCTTTTTATGCGTTGAGCGCGATTAATGCCGGGGTAAAAGACATCCGCGAGGTCATTGAGAAAGCCAAGAAAAACACCGGTATATTTACCGCTCGCAATCCGATATTGTTTATCGATGAGATCCATCGCTTTAGCAAATCGCAACAGGACTCCCTACTGGGCGCTGTAGAGCGCGGCTGGATTACCTTGATCGGTGCCACGACGGAAAACCCGAGTTTCGAAGTGATTCCCGCACTGTTGTCGCGCTGTCAGGTGTATACCTTAAATCCGTTTACCAAGGCCGATTTGGAGGCCCTATTGGAGCGTGCAATCCGACAGGATACGGTGCTTCAAAAAAAGAAAATCACGCTAACCGAAACCGAAGCCCTGTTTCGCATTTCAGGTGGAGACGGACGAAAACTACTCAACACCTTCGAACTCATCGTCAATGCCACCGATAGTGAAACCTTAGAAATCACCAACGCCAAAGTGATGCAAATCGTTCAAAAAACAACGGTTTTATACGATAAGACCGGGGAACAGCACTACGATATCATTTCGGCTTTTATCAAATCCATACGCGGTAGCGATCCCAATGGCGCCTTATATTGGTTGGCTCGCATGATTGAAGGCGGTGAAGATGTGAAATTTATTGCGCGCCGACTGTTGATTTCCGCCTCGGAAGACATCGGAAATGCCAACCCTACTGCCTTGATTATGGCCAACAACATCTTTCAGGCCGTATCGGTCATCGGTCATCCGGAAAGTCGAATTCTACTGAGTCAGTGCACGGTATACCTAGCGACTTCTCCCAAGAGCAATTCCACGTATATCGCAATTGCCAAAGCACAGCAAACCGTTAAGCAAACTGGCGATTTACCGATTCCCATCCACTTGCGCAATGCGCCGACAAAACTGATGAAAGAACTCGGCTATGGCGAAGACTACAAATACGCACACGACTACAACAATAACTTTGTCACTCAAGAATTTTTACCCGACGAAATAAGTGGCACCACCTTTTATCAACCCGGAGATAATTCCCGTGAACAGGGAACTCGCGAGTTTTTAAAAAACAGATGGCAGCTCAAATACAAGTATTGATGGGTGCTTAACGACTGAACCTCGCTTACAAGAGTTCTTTAATTTGCGATAGCGTATGCACTTGCAGTAATTCGGGACGTTGGTCGTAACGGTGTTCGTTAAAATAGATGGTATCTATACCGGCCTTTTGAGCGCCATCGATATCTGCGATGAGATTATCGCCTATCATAACACTTTGTTGGGCGACGGTTTTCGCCTCGTTTAAGGCGTACATAAATATCTTGGAATCGGGTTTTTTAACCCCCGCCATTTCCGAATTGGTGACGGTTTTGAAAAAGGAATCCAAGTTGGCGTTTTTTATTTTCTGCTGTTGTACCACGTGAAAGCCATTGGTAATCACGTGTAAATGGTATTTGGGTTGCAAGTATTCAAGCAGGGAAATCGCCCCGTCGTACAAATGATTAAATTGGGGTAAACGCTCGATATAATCGTCGGCTATTTGCGCTACTACATCGGCTGAGGACACAAATGACAGCGCCTTAAAGGTGTCGTTTAATCGACCAAATCGCAGTTCGGACTGGGTGATTTGATTTAGGCTATAGCGCTCCCAATACGCCTCGTTTATCCCGACATAATGCTGTAGAAAATCCGCTATCTTGAAGGGCAGTTTATGAGCGCTTAGCACCGCTTCAAAAGCCAAAGCCGAATTGCGTTCAAAGTCCCAAAGGGTATGGTCTAAATCAAAAAATATATCGGTTTTATCGTTGAATTTTGCGGGCATCATCAGATTTTTAAGAGACCAAAATTACAAAAATCGCTTCTCCCACCCAAACCTTTACATCAGGTTTTGATCGGCAAAGCTGTAATAGGCTTTTTCGGTGACGATCAGGTGGTCTAAAACAACGATGTCGAGCAGCAATCCGGCTTGTTGTATTTTTTTGGTGATTCGCAAATCGGTTTCGCTGGGTATCACTTGGCCCGAAGGATGATTATGGCATAAAATAACGGCTACAGCGTGGTGCTCCAGCGCAATCTTAAACAGTATACGCACATCTACCAATGTTCCGGTTAAACCGCCTTTACTCAGGTTTTGTCGGTGGATGACCGTATTGGAAGTATCCAACAACAAAATCCAGAACTCTTCATAACCCAGTGTACCAATAAGCGGACGCATCAAATTAAAAACCATGCGACTCGATTCTATTTTCGGCTGTTGGGTGCCGGGCTCTATCAGCCGACGCTGCCCCAGCTCCAGTGCGGCAACTATGGCCACGGCCTTGGCCTCCCCGATTCCCTTAAAGGCAACAAGCTGCTTTAAACTGCGCTTAGACAAGGCATTTAAATTGTTTCCGTACTCGCCCAATATGCGCTTGCTCAAATCTACGGCATTCTCTTCTCTATTCCCCGAACCCAGCAATATAGCCAGCAGTTCGGCATCACTCAAAGAGGCTTTCCCCTTTAAAATTAACTTTTCGCGGGGCTTATCGGCCTCCGCCCATGCCTTAATCGACGCTTTCTTATACACCTCCATAACTACCTGATTACACATATACTAATATAAGAAAATCTCGTTGAAACCACGCTTTTTTTTTGCCAATTTACTTTTTTTATTAAAAAAAGCAGCCCTTTTGATTGTCAAGGGCTGCCGTATGGTATGGGTATAATAATCGTTAGTCGCTGCTTATTTTTTATCGCTAAAGACGGCGTTTAAATCCAAACCACCGTAGTTTCCGGAACTCATAAACAACAAAACGCTGTTGCTCAGATCCAATTCGCTGACAAAGGATTCAAATTGACGGGAATCGGTATAGGTTACCAATCCTTCTCTTTTAAAAGCCTCTTGCATTTGTTGGTTGCTGATCGACTCCAAGCGTTTTATTTGAACGGCCTCGGGGGAATAGAACACCACAGCTTGGTCGGCGGCATCTAAAGCTCCTTGATATTCCGTTAAAAAATCGGCGTTTAAACTGCTGTAGGTATGCAACTCCAAACAGGCGATGAGCTTGCGATTGGGATACTGCTGTTTAACCGCTTGGGTGGTCGCGACTACCTTGCTCGGCGAATGCGCAAAGTCTTTATATACGACTGTTGTATCGTTTTCCATCACTTTTTCCAAGCGCTTGGCAGCGCCTTTAAACGAACCAATTGCCTCGTAAAAATCCGCTTCGTCTACGCCCATATTTTGGCAAATCCACTTCGCTCCTTGTAGGTTGCTCAAGTTATGAGCACCGAACACCTCTAAAGGCATCGGACCTTCTTGGGTTTCCAAAAAGGTTTTCCCGTTTTCAATACTGTATTTTGGCGTGCCATAAGGCAGTTTTCGAATGGGTTTTGTCGCTTCGTCGACCAATTGACTTACGATGGGGTCTTCTTCATTGTACACCAGTATGCCGCCATTGGTGATTTTATCGATAAAAATTCGAAACTGATCGACGTAGTTTTCAAAAGTGGGAAACACATTGATATGATCCCAAGCGATACCGCTGATGAGGGCGATATTGGGCTGGTATAAATGGAATTTGGGACGCAAATCTGTCGGTGAAGATAAGTACTCGTCGCCTTCCAAGAGTATAAAGTCATTTTCTTCGGTAAGGTGTACCATACGGTCGAAGCCCTCCAATTGGGCACCTACTAGATAATCCACCTCAATACCGTGGTAATTCAATACGTGCAACACCATAGAGGTAATGGTCGTTTTACCGTGTGAACCGCCGATGACCACCCGTGTTTTTTGCTTGGAATGCTCGTATATGAATTCGGGATACGAATAGATTTTCAATCCCAATTCCTGTGCTTTTAGCAATTCTGGATTGTCGGGTTTGGCGTGCATACCCAAGATGACGGCTTCGATATCGGCCGTGATATTTTCTGCAAACCAACCCATAGCTGCTGGCAGCAATCCCTTGGATTGCAATCTGGATTTCGACGGCTCAAAAATAGCGTCATCGCTACCGGTTACCCGCTCTCCTTTTGCGTGCAAAGCCAATGCTAAATTGTGCATGGCACTTCCACCTATTGCGATAAAATGTATGCGCATCTCTTTCTTTTTATATAGATTAATTCCAATGCGTAAATTTACACTTTTATTTTTGTGATCAATCCTTCTTTAAAAGAGAAAAAAAACTTCCCGGAAATATTTTAATCCACTCCATAAACGAAATCACTCCCTGGACGGCGCAATTCTAAATACCCCTTTCAAGGTACATGCGATACTTGAAACAGCGTCGCGATATTAAAACTCCTGAAAATATCGAGGCGATTGAGAAACACCCTTTTTTGAAAATTCAATGGCGCCAACATCCCCTTAAAAGACTCCGACAAAAACAGTAGTAAAAAAGCCGCCTCGATTGCTCTCGAAACGGCCTTATGTCTTAAATAAATTGAATTTTTAGTTTTAATTTTTCTCCAGGTACTTTTTAAAATACCCGCATTCTTCGATGACCTCGTTGTAATAATTGGTGTGAGAGAACTCACTTTTGAGTTTTTGATAGCCGTTAAAAGCGATAAAATTGACCGACGGATAGCCGTAGTAGTCGTTGTTTTTATAGTATTTATCGGTATAAAAGGCGTTGCGTTCACATTTGGTCATCATATAAACGCATTTGGCGCGTTGCTCTGGATTGGCGGTTGCCTGCAGTGCCAACTGATAATAGGCATTGGCCTGCTTGTTACTGAGCAAGCGCTCTTGATTGCGCTCGGATATATAATTGCCGTATTCATCGATGATTGGATTGTTGTAAAACAGTCGCGCATTTCCGAAATAACTCAAGTTGTAAAAGGCATTAGCCACGAGCAGGGCATTGTTATACACCTCTTCTCCTCCTGCTATCTTCGCTTGCATTTCCTGCAATTTCTTTAAAAACTCCAACTTGTTATAGGTAATTTTCTGAACGGCTGCATGGTCGCAGTCGTTGCAGTCTTTAATTTTTCCATTAAAGGGATTTCCCTGCAAAACCGCAAGGGTATCTACCTGCTCCATAAATGCAATGGCCTCAGGTATACGGTTGGCATAGGTGGCTTCGATGGCCTGAAACTCGTAGATATCGCTGAGTTTGATGCGGTAAATACTCATGCCCAACTGCTCCCAATCGCTCCAGTTTTTCTTCTTCATCAGCGTTTTCATCGCCTCCAAATTGGCCGACTTATAATAATAGTCCTTTTGAGGGGCAAACAATTCGGCCATCACGCTGTTCTTTTGTTCGGCGTACAGCGAGGAAACATACATTCGGCTCCATTCCAAAGCATAGTTGTACCTGAATTTTCCGCCGTCGATTGTCTGACTCGGTACGGTTTTGTTTAGCCACGTCAGCTCCGCTACCAAACTCTTTTCGGTTTTAGCATCGATTTTATCGGTCGCGCTGAGCTGATTAATCAGGCGCAACAAACGCAACTGATTGGAGGCGAGTTCGGACCTGGGTGCGCTTTTTTCGACCAGGTCGAACTGCTTTTGGGCGAAGCGGTAATCCTGATTGTATATAGACAAGTAGCCACTGGCCAAATGCCACAAATAGGGCTTGGACGTTTTTTCGGCTGCGGCGATTTCGTTAACCATTTTCAAGGCGCTCCCGTCCAACTTCTGCTTGAGTTCAGAACGGTAGGTTTTAGGCGATTTTACCTCGCTGTAATAGGCGTTTAACTTGCTTTCCTCAATATTGACTAAGCGCGTCAACAAAAACTCGAGATGCACACTTTTTGGGTTTAATTTGTAAACCTCGGCTATCGCTTTTCGCTCGTTGGTATAATAACCCAACATTGCCCATAAGGCGGCTTTTTCATCTGGGGTTTGCGCCATTTCCAGAGACTGATTAAAATCTGCTTGTTCTTGCGGACGAAAGTTATAGGCCGTGACCGTTCGCAATTCGGGACTTTGATCAAAAACCAAGCTATATAGGTAGTTGGATTGGGCGTATTCGCCGGCTTTGTAATGCACTCCGGCTACATAGGCCAGCGCGCGATAATACAACAGGTTTTTGGGTTGCGCCGCCGCGGTGGCATCAAAAAAGCGAATGGCCTCGCTTTTGTCCTCTCCATAGAAATAGGCTTTCATCGTTTGAAACCAATACCTGTTCTTTAAAAAATCATCGCCGGATATGGTCTTGTACTTCTTTTCCCAAGCTGCACCCATCGCTTTTGCAGCGAGGGGAATAGTGGTGCTTTCATAATCCCAATAGTTATAGGTCGTGGTCGAATAGGCCTCGAGCTGTTTTGCCTCATACAGGAAATCGACAAAGTTTTTGACGCGTTTCTCCTTTAAATCAACCGCAGGACGCGGATGTTGCTTTCGCTTGTTGCCACCATACTCGTGCAATTGCTCGATGATTACCGCAGCGTTTTTGTCCAACAATAAAAACCCGACCTCCTCAGCACTCAATTTGCCGCGAAGGTATTCGCTCCAATCTGTCGTGATATCCGAATTGAAACGGCCAATACCGTCGTCCAAGTATCCGATGCCGTAAAACCGTTCTTCACTGGAGAAAAACAAAGGTCTGTAACTCGCGTCGGCATAAGTCTCTGGAGCAAAGCTGGAATTGTAGTCGTAGCCCCAATAGTCGCCCCCACCGCAGGCGTAAATCACTCCCGCAGTAACGGAAACTGCCAGGCTAAAAACCGCTATTAATCTTTTTGTAAAATTCTTTTTCATCGGAATAGGTTTTTAAATTTATGGAATCTAAATCGTAATATATAATTTCCCTAGGAACCACCTGGAGTTGTTTGCGCAGCTCCGAAACCATCTCTTGCAGATCGGCTTTGGTCACGGCTTCCATTTTAATTTGGTCACCGGCTCGCAGATAAGTGCCATAGGCAATGATGTCTTCGGTCACTTCAAAGCGGTGCTTGCCCAAGGCTTGGGTTTTAACGTCGCGCTGCAGCTGTTTGTCCGTAATTTTGGGTATTAGTCCCACCACCTTGTGATTGCGCAGGTGTACCCCCCAACCGAATATAGGCAAGGCCACGTCCAATGCCAAAGGGTAATGGGCTGCGCTCTTGATGTATTTTGAGGCGGTCTGCGCATCGTAAATCGAATTGAGGTCATCACTGTCAATTCGCCCCATATTGTAGTACATCAACACCCCTCGGTCCACATTGGGCACTCCGGTTTCCCTATGGTATTTGATTTGATGCAAACGGATCGTCGCAGAAATTTTTAAAGTCGTTTCCCTGCGCAAGGCTTCGATATACGCCATAAATTGCTCGCGACTCTTTAGGGTCCAGTCGCAGTCAATTTGAATTTCTTCTACGGAGATCCGATTGACTTCATTGATTTTATCGATCATCGAGAGCGTGCGTTGCGCCAATGCTGCGACTTGAATTTCGGGGTCGAGCATCACCTCATTTTTAATATACACCACGGGCACCACAGTAAAGTCGTCGACCTTTTCCTGGAAGCGAATGGGCATTAAGGGAATCGCGACACGATCCTTTAGGGCGATGTCAAAATAGCGCAAATACAATTTACTGACCTGATTCTCCTTGAGCTGCTGCTTTTCGAAAGCGGACAAGCTATAGATGGTCTTCCAATAATAAAAGGAAACAGCGGGCTTTTCATCGCTCGAACAAGCCATTAACAGCAGGGCTAAAAAAAGGCCAAGATACTTTTTCATTGTTGGTATTTATCCCTGCAAAAATACGGTTTTATTTGAATATTATAGCGATAAAAACCCGCTTGCGAACCGAGCAAAACCGCTATAAAAACGCGACTAACTTCAAGCAAATTGACCGTTTAAAAAGAGTATTAACAGCTCCTATACCTCAAAAAACACCCCCTATATTTGCTCCGTTAAAAAACCGACTCCTCAAATCAACGGCACCTATTATCCACGGAGCTCGTTTCCCATACGCGCACCAAAAACAAAAAGGCCGTCTCGGTTAGGAGACAGCCTTTTTTATATGATAAGCAATTGGTTTTATTTAGTCACTAGAGTCATTTCTTCAACAATGTGTTTGGCATCTGCAAACTTGTCGATGATAAACAATACGTAACGGATATCCACGTTGATTGTACGCTGTAATTTGGCATCGTAAATCACATCTCCTGCCATGGCTTCGATATTTCCATCAAATGCCAATCCGATCAATTCCCCTTTGGCATTCAATACCGGTGAACCGGAATTTCCTCCAGTGATATCGTGATCCGTCAAGAAGTTTACTGGCATATACCCCATTTTATCGGCATAGATTCCATAATCCTTAGCGTTGTACAAATCGATTAATTTTTGAGGTACTTCAAACTCGTCGTCGCCAGGAATATTTTTAGCTACGGTTCCCTTTAGGGTCGTGTACCAATTCTCGGCGGCATCGTTTACTTTATTCCCTCTTGGAAGGTCTATGACCTTTCCGTAAGTCAAGCGCAAAGTTGAGTTGGCATCTGGATAGTATTTTCCATCGGGATTCGACTTGCGAATTCCATCGACCAACAAACGATACGATTTTTGATAATCATTTTCTAAAGCGGCCACATTTTCCGGTTGCTCTCTATACTTATTTAAAAGCGCGGTTGAAATTTTCACCAACTCGTCATTTTTTAAAACAGCTGCATCTGGATTTGCCAAGAATGCTTCTGCTTTTGCCTTGGAAGCAAAAATACTGCTTTCAAAAGCTTTGTTTACTACTTGCGAAAAATCGTTGTTATTGGCCTTACCCAATTCCGCGATATACGGGGCAATTTCATAACCTGTAGACTTAGTAGCATACAGTTTTAATTGGGCTCCCAACATTTCTTTTTCCAATGGTTCGTAGTATTCGCTATACACTGCATCGAGCAGCTCTTGCAATTTAGGCAACATATCTTTGCGCACTACTTCTTTTGAACTGGCATATTTTTCAAAACTCATAGACAAACGGTACGGAGCCGCAGCCATTGCCGATGTACGCAATATGGTCATCAAATAATTATCGTGACGCGCTTTTTCATTGGTAGCGGCATAATATGCATTGATATTGGCAATCACATTACCGTATTTGGCTTTGTTTTCCTTTTTATTTGCCCATTTGTTAAAAACGGCTTCCGACTTGTCTTTAGTAGCGGCGGTTTTGTGCTCCCCTAAAGCGTCAATCATCCCTTGACGGTTTTTCCAATAGTTGGCTACTCCCGCATATTTAGACGCGTAGTGCAAGCGAACGGCTGCATCCTTGTCCATGTATTTTTTCATGACATCCATACCCAATTTTGAACCTTCCACCCACGCTGGATAAGCAAACTTAACGTTTTGCTCAATACCTTGTGCCGGCATCCAACGGTTGGTTCTACCTGGATAGCCCAAAATCATTGAAAAATCCCCGTCTTTGATTCCCGCGACCGAAACCGGTAAATGGTGTTTGGGTTTTAGAGGTACGTTTGTAGTCGCGTATTCTGCTGGATTTCCGTCTTTATCGGCGTAAACGCGGAAAAGAGAAAAATCTCCGGTATGGCGTGGCCATTCCCAGTTGTCTGTATCTCCACCAAATTTACCGATACTGTTTGGAGGGGTTCCCACCAAACGCACGTCGTTATAATCTTGGTACACGAAATAATAATATTCATTTCCTTGAAAAAATGATTTTACCGAAACGGTGTATTTTCCACCTTCGTCATTTTCTTTTTGGATTTTGGCAATCTCTTGGTTGATTACTTTTTCTCTTTCCACTTCAGACATCGCGTCGTTTACCAAGGAGAGAATTCGCTTGCTCACATCGTCCATTCTCACGAAGAAACGCACCGATAAAGCTTTTGGCTTGCGCTCAGCTGCTTTGGTCTTTGCCCAAAATCCATTGGTCAAAATATCATCTTCTGGAGAAGCGAGTTCCGCGATTTTATCATACCCACAGTGGTGGTTGGTCAAAACCAAACCTTGGTCGGAGATAATTTCGGCCGTACAGCCTCCGTCAAATTGAACAATAGCATCTTTTAATGAACTGTTGTTGATGCTGTAAATCTCTTCAGCAGTCAACTGAAGCCCCATCTTTTCCATATCGCGTTGGTTGAGACGCTCAATGAACATCAAGAACCACATGCCTTCATTTGCTCTCATTTGTACTGGAAGCGCTAATAAAGCTACGGTTAAGAATAAAATAATTTTTTTCATAATTAATTATAGTATGTTATAGCTGCGAAGATAAGTTTTTTCTGCTAATTTAAAAGCCCATATCGCAGGGATTTGGAAAAGAAACACGCGTTTTGTCATACGCTTAAAAAATTTAATGTATAAAAAAAGGCCTCGCTGGAGCGAGACCTTTTGATTTATGATTTGACCTCTGCATTTAACATCTTCCACAGGGTATCCTTTAATTCGGTGAGTCCTTGTTGGGCTACGGAAGAGATAAACATATAAGGGGTTCCCTTAAATTCTTTATCGAGTTGTTCTTTTAATTCGCCTTTGAGCTCCTCGTCCAACATATCCGACTTCGACACGACCAATAAGCGGTCTTTGTCCAACATTTCCGGATTGTAACGACGCAACTCGTCGAGCAATATATCGTATTCCTTTTTAATGTCTTCCGCATCGGCTGGAACCAAAAACAACAGGGTGGAATTTCTTTCGATATGTCTTAAGAAATAATGTCCCAATCCCTTTCCTTCTGCAGCACCTTCGATAATTCCAGGAATGTCTGCGATGACAAACGACTGAAAATCTCTATAGGCTACGATGCCCAAATTGGGTTTCAGCGTGGTAAACGGATAATCGGCAATCTTGGGTTTTGCCGAGGTGAGCACCGACAGCAAAGTCGATTTACCCGCATTGGGAAAACCCACTAATCCGACGTCTGCCAATACCTTTAACTCCAAAATGATATCCATTTCTTGCGAAGGCAAGCCCGGTTGGGAATAGCGGGGTGTTTGGTTGGTAGAGCTCCTAAAATGCCAGTTGCCCAATCCGCCCTTACCACCTTCTGCTATAATTCTCTTTTCGCCGTGGTCGGTGATTTCGAATAAAACCTCTCCGGTTTCCTTATCTTTTACTACAGTACCCAAAGGCACTTCAATATATTTGTCTTGTCCGTCGGAGCCGGTACTTCTAGAACCTCCACCATCGCCACCATGACTGGCTTTGATGTGACGGGCAAACTTCAGGTGAAACAAGGTCCACAATCCTTCATTACCCACCACGTAAACGTGTCCACCGCGGCCTCCATCTCCTCCATCTGGGCCTCCTTTTTCAATAAACTTCTCTCTGTGTAAATGCGTAGATCCCTTACCTCCTTTTCCTGAAGCAACATATATTTTTACGTAATCGACAAAATTCCCTTCAGTCATCTTTCCCTGTATTATTTTTAATTATAGTTCCGTTTGCCGTGCATTGGGCAGGCTTTAAGTGGACTAAACTCGTATTTCTGACTGCAAATTTAATTTATTTTCAACAAACTACTAGAGTCTCCCGGCAAGAAACCGCAACTAAAACGCGCGAACGCGCTTATAGCGTATCGATAACTTGGCTCAAACGCTGGGTAATCTCTTCGATACTTCCAGTACCGCTTACCGCGTGGTACTTATTTTTCAGTTTGTAATAATCGATTAAAGGTGCTGTTTTCTCGTTGTATTCGGCATAACGGTTTCTGATTTTCACCTCGTCTTGGTCGTCTGAACGGCCGCTGGTTTTACCGCGCTCCAAAATTCGTTGTACCAAAACATTATCATCGGCCTCTAAAGCAATGGTCGCGGTGAGGTCCCAATTCTTGGAACGCAACAACTCGTCTAAGGCTTCGGCTTGTTTGATAGTTCTGGGAAATCCATCGAATAAAAATCCGTTGCACTCCTGGTTTTTCTCCACCTCATCACGCAACATATCAATAGTTATGGCATCTGGAACCAACTCGCCGTTATCGATGTAAACCTTTGCTTTTTCTCCTAATGGAGTATTGTTTTTTAAATTAAAACGAAACACATCTCCTGTAGAAATGTGCATTAAATTATATTTTTCTTTCAAAAAAGCAGCTTGAGTACCTTTCCCTGCACCGGGCTTTCCAAATAAAACTATCGTTATCATATTCTTTTCTCGTGTATGTTTTTATTTAATTTGATATATTTCTGGTATGTTTCTTCCGTGTTTATCGTAGTCCATGCCGTAACCGACTATAAATTTATTGGGGATTTCAAAACCGACATAGTCCAAGGGAATGGACTTGGTATAGGCTTCGGGCTTTAAACACAGCGTAAATATTTTAACGTCTTTAGGTCTGTGTTGCTCAAAGAGGTCTTTGAGCGCTACTAGCGTATTTCCGGTGTCTACGATATCCTCGACCAAGATGATGCGGCGATTGGTAATATCGATATCCAAACCCAATAATTGATTGACTTGATTGGAAGATTGCGTACCAATATAGGAAGCCATTTTGATAAAACTCATCTCACAGGCTCCAGTATAGTGTTTCATCAAGTCTGATACCACCATAAAAGAACCGTTAAGTACTCCGATAAACACCGGTACCTCACCATTCATATCGCGGGTGATTTGCTGTGCCAACTCCTTAAGCCTCTGTTGAATTTGCTCCGCTGATATAAAGGGCACAAAGGTTTTATCTAAAACGTGTATTTCCATGTAGTCGTAAGTGTTCAATTCGCAAATATAATAAATATGCAGCGAAAAATTTAAATTCCACGCAAAGAATTACGAATTTATGTTTTTTATTTGTATTGAATTTTAATTAAACAACCGCTTATGTCGTCCCTATTGCTTGCTGAACTAGCTGCTTGTTCTGCCTTACTGAAAAGCCGTACTGCCGTACGGGATTTGGTCGGTTCTAAACCGGGCTATGTCGATTTGATTTTCACTTGGGCTTTGGACATCAAGGCACACCATCACCATAAGGCGTGTTGGATTGCAGAACTACTCGTTCTCGATCAACCGGCGGTATTGCACCCTTATGTCGCCAAGCTCTGTAGTGTTTTACCCCATATCCAACACGAAAGCGCCAAGCGCCCGCTATCCAAAATGGCCTTTTTACTGGTGTCGTCTCCGGACTTTAAACTGACCAAAAAACAGCAAGAGCAGGTGGCGAACAGCTGTTTGGACTGGCTGATTTCCGACACCAAAGTCGCCACCCAGTGCTATGCCTTGGATATTTTGAGCGAGCTTGCCGTGCGCGACTCGGAATTACTCGAATTGATTCGCGATATGGTCGACCAACGCTACAGCAGCAGCAAGCCCTCTTTTCAACGTCGGGCTGAAAAATTGATGCGCCGTCATTTTCAAGTTGGGCAGAAAAAAATCCGATAGCGCTCTCAGAGATTTTCGGTATCGTTATTTTAAATTATCTTTGCAAAAACACACAACGACATACTATGATGAATTATTTTTCTTCCGATTTTAGATTGGGAATTTTAGGGGGTGGACAATTGGGCAAAATGTTGCTTGCCGACGCTCGAAAATTCGATATCGCCACCTTCATTTTAGACCCGAGTTCAGAGGCTCCTGCACAATATGGAGCCCATCAATTTTTTCAGGGTGATTTAATGGATTATGAAACGGTTTATCGGTTTGGAAAAAAGGTTTCGGTGTTGACCATCGAGATTGAAAACGTCAACTTGGACGCCTTGGATCAATTGGAACTCGAAGGTCTCTTGGTATATCCATCGCCTAAAACCCTGCGTCAAATACAGCACAAAGGCAAACAAAAAGATTTTTATAGCCTGCATCAAATTCCCACAGCGCCCTATACGCGCTTTGACCGTTTGGAAGATTTGCAAAAGCAGGTCGAAGAGCAGCAAATCGCCTTGCCTTTTGTGTGGAAATGCGCACAGTTTGGCTACGATGGCAATGGGGTTAAAGTAGTGCGAAGCATTGCAGATTTGGAATTCTTACCCCAGGTAGAATGCATCGCAGAAGTCATGATTCCGTTTAAAAATGAATTGGCGGTGATAGTAGCTCGTAGCCCTAGCGGCGAGATCAAAACCTATCCAGTGGTAGAAATGGAATTTCACCCCGAAGCCAATCAGGTGGAATACGTGATTTGTCCTGCTCGAATTGCGCCAGAAGTTGCCGATAAGGCGCGAGCTATTGCTTTAGAAGTGTCGGAAAAATTCAATCATGTCGGTCTTTTGGCCGTCGAAATGTTTCAAACCGTCGACGATGAAATCTTGGTCAATGAAGTGGCTCCACGTCCGCACAACTCCGGGCATTATTCGATCGAAGCGAGTTACACTTCGCAATTTGAACAACATTTACGTGCTATTCTAAATTTACCATTAGGCAATACCGATAGTAAAGTAGCCGGAATCATGGTTAACTTGGTGGGTGCGGAAGGATATCAAGGGGATGTACACTATAAAAACATGGAGAAAATCCTTAAAATCGATGGGGTTACTCCACATATTTACGGCAAGCGAGAAACACGCCCCTTCCGTAAAATGGGACATGTTACTATTGTCAATGCCGATATGGTTGAAGCGCGCAAAATCGCGCAGCAAGTCAAAGAAACCATAGCGGTTATCAGTCTGTAACAGTCAGAAAAGGGCTAACTGCGTTAGGGATGGCAGCGGCATCCTTGGCTGTAGCGCAAGCGGAAGTCAAGATAAAGCGAACAGCCCGGCCCCTGGGGCAACGCCCAAAAAATAGAAATAAAGAAATTGAATTATATGAAAATAGCTGTAGTAATGGGCAGTATTTCGGATATGCCCGTCATGCAAGATGCCATAGACATCATTAAAGAGTTTGGAATTGAAGTGGTGGTAGATATCGTTTCTGCGCACCGCACACCTGAAAAATTAGTTGATTTTTCCTCACAAGCACACTTGAGAGGGTTTAACGTGATTATTGCCGGTGCTGGAGGTGCTGCACACTTGCCGGGTATGGTGGCTTCGATGTCTCCGCTTCCCGTGATTGGCGTACCGGTAAAATCCAGTAATTCAATCGACGGCTGGGATAGCGTATTGTCTATTCTACAAATGCCCGGTGGAGTTCCCGTAGCCACTGTAGCACTAAATGGTGCTAAAAATGCCGGTTTGCTTGCCATCCAGATTTTAGGAAGTCAAGACGAATCCATACGCAATAAAATGATTGCATACAAAAACGGTTTACGCGAAGCGGTATTAACCGCAGCGGCTAAATTGAATGCTTAAATGTTTTAACGTGGAATAAGCCGAGGTTTATTCCACGTTATTTCAATCTAAATTCCTCCTCGCGTCATCGATTAAACCGCTTTGTTAAGCACAGAAAAGTTCTCAACCCTACTTGAACTTAAACCAGAGCAATAGCGCTTATCAATCCAAGATGCTTATTTATTATTTATTCTCGCGCTAAATTGCTGCGCACTTCTTTGACGTAATCTAAAGTAACATGGCACAACTCCGCAATTTTGCTATCCTCGCAATCCGTAGCTCGTATCAAGTTTTGAGTAAATTCTAACGTTCGCTCTTCTCGTCCTTCGTCTCTTCCTTCTTCTCTTCCTACTTCTCGTCCTTCTTCAATCGCCACTTTCTTCGCCTCATTTACAGCAAAAAAAGTCGTGTTTTCATTGTCTCTACGGCGTTTTACTTCTGAATTATACATTTGCTGTTCTCTTTTAGTTAATTTTGTAAATTCTGCTAAATCAAAAATCTTTTCAAATACGCTACCTCGCAAAAAATGAAGATTGAATGCTTTAGCCCGATTTTCTCCTCTTTTCATCGATTAAACCGCTTTGTTAAGCACAGAAAAGCTCTCAAGCCTACTTAAACTTAAACCAGAGCAATAGCGCTTATCAATCCAAGATGCTTATTTATTCTCGCGCTAAATTGCTGCGCACTTCTTTGACGTAATCTAAAGTAACATGGCACAACTCCGCAATTTTACTATCCTCGCAATCCGTAGCTCGTATCAAGTTTTGAGTAAATTCTAACGTTCGCTCTTCTCGTCCTTCGTCTCTTCCTACTTCTCGCCCTTCGTCTCTTCCTATTACTCTACCTTCTTCTCTACCTTCTTCTCGCCCTAACACTCTGCCCTCTTCTCGTCCTTCTTCAATCGCCACTTTCTTCGCCTCATTTATAGCAAAAAAAGTCGTGTTTTCATTGTCTCTACGGCGTTTTACTTCTGAATTATACATTTGCTGTTCTCTTTTAGTTAATTTTGTAAATTCTGCTAAATCAAAAATCTTTTCAAATACGCTACCTCGCAAAAAATGAGGCACGTTTGCTAATTTGGATATATTCTTAAATATATACAACCAACAATCCAAATTGCTTGCTAACGAGGCGGGTTCTTTATTAAAATAATCCAATTCTATATAGATAAAGTCCAAACCGTCATAAAAAACATCGCCATTACTTCTTTTACACAAGCAAACTTCATGGAAATAACCCGATTTGGAATCGGATATAACAAACCTATCCAGAAGTGCTATCACGCAAATTTTGGGAATGTTGTAGTTCCATTGCTTGCGTTCTTCTTTTGGCGCTTGATCAGTTATTAATCTGCTGCTGTAATACAGCATACGCTTCTTTAAATTGTATTGATTGCTCCGTTGTACTTCAATAATAAACTTAGTACCATCGACACTCATACAAGTCAAGTCAAAAATGACGCTTCCCGTTTCTTTGTTGTCCCCAACATATTCCGTTTTATCGAACACAAAGTCCTGCAATTCTCTTTTACCTCCAAAAACGGCATCTAAAAACAACATCAGCACCTCCTTATTCGGTTCTGTGCCGAATAGTTTTTTAAAGGCAAAATCAGTAAGCAAATCAACATAACGACTCAAAACACCCTACACCTTTGATTATGAACTACATAAAAATAAATAATTCCAAATAAAACACAAAAAGTTTAACATTTTTATTTTAGTTAAAACAACGCCATCCCTTGGTATCCGTCCAAAAACGACTCATCCGCAACGGTATAAAACAGCACATTTCCCCGTACTTCTTCTCCAAAAAGCTCGTCGTCTCAAAAAGGCTACAGCGATTTCAGTCTCAAAAATGTTTTGTATAGGCCCGTTTGACGTTAATTGTTTTTTAATGATTTTTAGGTCGATTAAAAATGTCGTAATTTTATGTTTTTAAAAATCCGTCTACCATGACTTTATTAAATTCAAAATTCCAAACGGTTCACGATACCGCGCCGTTTACACAAATAAAAAACGCCGATTACACCCCTGCTTTTGAACGTGCCATTGCCGATACCCGAATGGAAATCGATGCGATTGCCAACAATGCAGCGGCGCCTACTTTCGAAAACACCTTAGAGGCCCTGGCATTTTCCGGTATGTCTTTGGACCGTATATCAAGTATATTTTTCAATCTAAACTCGGCCGAAACCAGCGACGAATTACAGGAAATAGCCCAAGACATCGCGCCTAAGCTCGCGGCCTTAGGCAACGACATCACCCTAAACGAGGCGCTGTTTAAACGGGTGAAAGCCGTTTATGACCAACGCGATACACGAAGTTTTACTCCGGAGCAGGAAATGCTCTTGACAAAAAACTATCTGAGCTTTGTGCGCAACGGTGCTCTGTTAAATGAAGAGCAGAAAAATCGCCTGCGCGAGATTGACAGTTCCCTGTCGTTATTATCGTTGAAATTTGGCGAAAACGTCTTGGCCGAAACCAACAACTACCAACTGCATTTAACCGAGGCCGCAGACTTGGCGGGCTTGCCCGAGGGAGCGATCGAAGCCGCTCGTTCCTTGGCCGAATCACAGCAATTGGAAGGTTGGATATTTACCTTGGATTTTCCGAGTTATCTCCCTTTCGTTACCTATGCCGAAAACCGATCGTTGCGAAGAGAAATGGCGATTGCCGCGGGTAAAAAGGCTTTTCAGAACAACGAATTCAACAACGTAGACAACGTTTTACAAATCGCAAAGCTGCGCCACGAACGCGCACTTATATTGGGTTACGACACCCACGCGCACTTCGTATTGGAAGAGCGCATGGCGCAGCAGCCGCAACGCGTTTTGCAGTTTTTAAACGAACTGCTCGACAAAGCGACCACGGCTGCCCAAAGAGAATTTGCCGAGCTGACCGATTTTGCACGAGACCTAGACCAACTGCAACAGTTGGAAAAATGGGATGCGGCCTATTATTCCGAAAAGCTAAAACAACAGCGCTTTAATTTGGATGACGAAATTCTAAAACCGTATTTCAAGCTCGAAAACGTATTAAATGGCGCCTTTGAAGTAGCAAAACGCTTGTATCAATTGCAGTTTAATGAGGTGCACACCATCGAGAAATACCACGACGACGTTCAAACTTTTGAAGTTACCGACGGTGACAACCGCCTGGTAGCGATTTTATATACGGATTTTTTCCCGAGAAAAAGCAAGCGAAACGGAGCTTGGATGACCTCTTTTAAATCGCAGTTTGTACAAAATAATATAGACCAACGCCCTCATATTTCAATAGTATGTAATTTCACCAAACCCACAGCGACCAAACCTTCACTATTGACGTTTAACGAGGTAACGACCTTGTTTCACGAATTCGGCCATGCCCTGCACGGTATGCTGGCACAAACGGTTTATCCGAGTTTGTCGGGCACCAATGTGTATTGGGATTTTGTAGAGCTACCGAGTCAGATAATGGAAAACTGGTGCTATGAGAAAGAAGCGCTAGAACTTTTTGCCAAGCACTATCTAACCGCCGAAGTACTTCCGATGGACTTAATCGAAAAAATCAAGGAAAGCGCTAATTTTCAAGAGGGTATGGCCACGTTGCGCCAATTGAGTTTTGGATTGCTCGACATGGCCTGGCACGGTCAGGACCCAACGGGCATTACCGACCTAAAGGCCTTTGAATCCCAGCAATTCGCAGCGACTCAACTCTATCCAGATGTAGCCGAAAATGCGATGAGCACATCGTTTTCGCACATTTTTCAGGGGGGTTATTCGTCGGGTTATTACAGCTACAAATGGGCAGAGGTTTTGGATGCAGATGCCTTTGCATACTTTGTGGAAAACGGCATTTTCAATCGAGAAATAGCCGATCGTTTTAAAGAACACATCTTATCCAAAGGAGGAACGGAGCATCCGATGGCCTTGTATAAAAAATTTAGAGGACAGGAACCCAATCCCGAAGCGTTATTAAAGCGAGCAGGATTGGTTTAAACCCCTATTTTATTGCCAATAAGCCCGACCAACGCAGCGTTGGTCGGGCTTATTTATTTCACCCCTTTAGGGTTTAATGCGGTGTTGAAACCACATAAATACCAAGGCTCCTACCGCATAGCACAAAACGTCGTAGCCGTCTGCGGTATACCTCGGATGAAAAGTCGGCAGGTAACACTCAAAGAAAAGGCTGTAAAAGACAACTAATGGCACAGCCATAGCCCAAGAAATACGGGCTTGCGCACCATGTATCATCTTTAAAAAGGCCAAAACCACCCATAAAACCAGGGGCATAACCAGCAAGTCATTGATGTAATACTGCACAAAATCCGGCAATATCACCCCACATCTTTGCAGTATATAAATAGAAGTTCCGACCAACAGCAGACCTAAAAAATAAGGGTTGTATACGATTCTCATGCGATGATGGCCGCTAATATCCAGGCGATAAAACCACCCACAGCCATAGCCACCACCCAACTCATATAGATTACTTCAGAAAAGGCACGGACGACCCAAAATCGATGTTGCTGCATTTTCTTAATCTGTAATTCGATGGCTGAAGGTCCTTTTTCGCGTTCGCGTTTTTGTAGCTCAAGGTCGCGTTTTTCCCGAACGAGTTTCCGCTGCTTTACCACGGAAAGCAAGGCTCCACAACTTTCGCAATGCTCACTGTTGATCGTAAATACTCCGCATTGCGAACAACGGATATGAACTTGTCCGCGCGTACTGGTATCATTCAAAATCAATGGTTTTTAAGATTAAACTAGGAATCAAAGTTACGCAATTTTTAGCAGTACCCGCAAACGGCAAGGCACAATTCGCCCGTATAACCCTGAACAATAGTCTAATAAATCACTACACTGCTGTTATTTTTAAGGCAAAAAGGCCGACTCTCGCGAGTCGACCTTTTCTAATTTGAAACTAGTATACTACAACTAATTGATCAGTCCTCCAGTTCTTTTCGGACTTTTTTGAGCAGGCCATTCTATAGTCTTGCCATCGCTGCTCTTGGGCAAGTTTATTTTCTGACGCGACACCAGCGCATCTTCCTGACTGGCCTTGTATGCCAATATAGCAATTAAGATGGCGTTGTTGCGCACCTCATCAAATACGATTTTATCATAGGTATCCCTATTGGTATGCCAGGTATAATTTCCATACCCCCAACTCAAAGCGCCTAACATAAAAGCGGGAATATCCGCGCTGACGAAAGAAACGTGATCGGAACCTCCTGACGAGGGCGACCCGGGGAAGGTAGTTTTTAAATCTCTTTTATAATCTTCTGGTACTGCTTGTAACCAATTGCCCAAATAGTCATAAGCGTGTAGGAAACCCTGCCCGCTTAAATTGACGATACGTCCGGTACCGTTATCTTGATTGAAGACCACTTGAATCTTGTCGTGCAATTCGGGATGGTCTTCTACAAAGGCTCTAGAACCGTTGAGCCCTTGCTCTTCACTTCCCCAGTTGCCGATTAAAATCGTTCTCTTATTATCGGGCAGTACGGCTTTTAAAATTCGAGCTGCTTCCATCATCACTATAATTCCGGTTCCGTTGTCGGTAGCTCCTGTACCTCCATCCCAACTGTCCAAATGTGCGGAAAGCACCACGTATTCATCGGGCTTTTCCGTGCCTTTAATCGTTGCTATGGTGTTGTAAGTTTTGGTTTTGCCCAGGTTTTTCGACAGCGCCTTTATCTTGATCTGGGGTTTATACCCCTTTTCTGCCAATCTATAAAGCGTACCGTAGTCTTCCATAGCCATATCCAAAGTGGGTACAGCGGTAGTAAAGGCTTCGAAAATCCGGTTTGCCCCCATGATTCCCGTCCAAAAAGAAGATACGATACCGACTGCGCCGGCATCTTCTAAGGCTTTGGGTAGGGTTTTGATGTCATAACCGGTATTTTGAATGCGTTGGTTCCACTCTTGGGTTTGGTTTTTTTTGAGCTCCTGCATTTTTTGCAGCGATGCCACTGTGGCGTATTCCTTCCATTGCTCTTCCGAACGCCCGGTGGGCTGGTGCATGGAAATCAAAACAATTTTCCCCTTGGCATGGGGAAGCCACTTTTGAAATTCGGCTGCATTGGCTACTACCGGCAAAACCACCACTTCGGCTTCTACACCTTTTTCTTTGGTAGCCGGACTCCAAGCCAATTGCGTGGCTTCTAAAGATTTTAGTCGCGGTACCGTCATCTCCACTTGCGTGGTGCCGCGTTGCCATGCACGCCATTCGCCATACTCCTCGTTGTGTGCCTTTATCCCCATATTGAGGTATTGTTGCACGACCCAATCATGTGCCTGCTTCATCTGCGGTGTTCCGACCAAACGCGGCCCGATTACATCCATCAATTCAAAGGCATATTGCTCTAATTGGGAGTGCTGCGTACCCTCTTTTACAATGGCATCGACGATGGGGTCGTTTTGTTGTGCACAAACAGCGCCCGAAGACAATACAATCACACTAAGAGCTAGCCACCTAACGCTTTTAGTCCTTGTTACATAGCTAAACATAGGTTATCTTTTTAGGAAGTAAAATTTCAAAGCAGCAAATTAGGGAAAATACCCCACTTTTTCAAATCAAAAAGTAAAGAATCTACTTCCTCTCTGCCTTAATGTCTGAGATTCAACAACAAATAGGCGCTATAAAAATTTTTATGACAATTCTCAAAACCGGCCAAAAGTGGCATTGTTTTGGATATAAACAAAGCAATATGAACACATTAACACCCTCCGTATGAAAAAATTAATTTTGACGGCTCTTATGGCATTGCCCATTTTGGCCTTTGCTCAAGAAAAGCCTAAATTGGAAAAAAAGACCACCGAACCCAGAAAGACTAAAGACCGAATTGCCTACATCTTAAACGACCAAATGGTATCCAAAGCGGAACTCGACCAATTGACCCCCGAACAGATTAAACGCATCAACATCGTTAAAGAGCCTTTTGTAAAAGACGGTATTGAATATTTGGGTCAAATCCAAATGGAATCCGTTGACTAGTCTTCGGAAAGTAACCGCGACGCCCATAGCTCGGTTCGCATTCCAGTTGTTTTATCCATATCTATATTAATGCGGACTCTATTTTTTAAATAGCGGTTCAAATGCGATAGATATGGATTTTTCTGTGTTATACCGCCGTTTAAATGGCGTAGCCCTTGGACGTCACCTCCCAAACGCCCCTTGGCTGTTTACGCCTCCTACAATTGCTTCATATCCTCTTCCCTTTCTTCGGCCCGCTCGTCTACGAGTACTGCCTTGGCTACCCTACCGATAGAGAGTCCCTGAACCACAATGGAAAACAATACTACGATATAAGTGATTTCCAGTAACATCTCCTTGTATTCATTATAGGGCAACGACAACACCAGCGCTATGGACACCCCTCCGCGTATGCCTCCCCACACCATTACGATTAACGAGCCTTTGGTATAAATCTTATTGCGCGAAAAAACGCGATACGGAATCAGTATGGAGAGCAATCTGGAAAAGAGCACGACGCCGATGGTGACCAAGGCAATCCAAATGTGCTTTTCAATATCGGGTAAGAGCAGCAACTCAAATCCGATAAACATAAATAGGATGGCGTTTAAAATCTCGTCGATCAGTTCCCAGAACTTGGTCAAATAATCTTGAGTTTCGTCGTTCATCGCCACTTTTTTGCCGTAGTTTCCAATGACCAATCCCGCGATGACCATAGCAAGCGGACTCGATACGTGCAGCACCTTGGTCAACAAGAACCCGCCCATGACCAATGCTAGAGTAATCAGTACCGTTACCTTATAGTCGTCAATTTTCTTCATGACATGAGAGGCGGAATACCCCAACAGCAGTCCGACGAGCACACCGCCAAAGACCTCTTGTGCAAAAAAGCGCGACACGGACAAAAAGGTCACGTCGACCTCATCGCTGAGTGCCAGGCGCAATACCACGGCAAACATCACTACGGCAACCCCGTCGTTAAACAGGGATTCTCCGGTGATTTTGGTCTCGATGGACTTGGGTACTTTTACTTGTTTTAACACGCTTAAAACCACTATGGGGTCGGTTGGTGAGATCAGCGTTCCAAACAGCAGGCAATAGATAAAGGGCAGGGAAACGCCAAAAAGCGGGCAGATATAAAACAGTAGGGCTGCGATAAAAAAGGCGGAGAGCACCACGCTTACCGTAGCATACAACATGATGGCGACTCGATGTTCGCGCAGATCGGCGATATTGATGTGCAAAGCACCGGCAAACAACAGGAAATTCAACATGGCCCCCATCAATACTTCGTCAAAATTGAACTGGCTGATGAGCTGAAAGAAGTCGCGAGTAGCTTCCGGAAAGAGTTGATCGCCGAGCAGCCGTATACCGATGGATACCAAAACGGCAATCACCATAATTCCGATGGTGGTCGGCAGCTTTAAAAAACGCAAATTCAAATAGGCAAACCAAGATGCCAATACGATAAACACTGAAAAAGTATAGTATAATTCCATAAAACCCAATCGCTTTTCTCAAATTTAATTAAAAAAGTAATCGGGACTACCGCGGGCTGAAATTAATTAGCAAAAAATCGAATACTAACCGCTGTAGCATCCGCGCCGTGTTTTGCTGTCCCCGGGTATCCAACAAAAAAGGCTGCCTCGAATTGGAGACAGCCTTATTTTTAAAAGTGCCGTGGTGTTTTTAGGCGGGTTTGTACGCGCTTAAAAAGTGAACTAAAGTACGGATACCCGTTCCCGTTCCACCGTGTCCTTTGTAGTTCTGCGGGGCCTCTGTAAAAGCAGGTCCGGCTATATCGATATGCACATACGGATATTTGGCAAAATGCTCTAAAAACTTGCCGGCTGTAATGGTTCCCGCATTACGCCCACCGATGTTTTTTAAATCGGCTATTGACGATTTCACCTGTTCTTTATAGTCGTCCCAAAACGGTAACAAAGCCAAGCGTTCGTGAACGGCAAAGCCCGATTTGACCAAGGCGGCCAAAACATCATCGCTCGCATTTCCCATCAAACACGAAGCACGGTCTCCGGCCACCATTAAGGCAGCTCCCGTTAATGTAGCGGCATCGATGATCAATTCGGGTTCGTATTGATTGGCATAAGCAATCGCATCTCCTAAAATCATACGTCCTTCGGCATCGGTATTTAACACCTCTACTGTAGTGCCGTCATACATGGTTACCACATCGCCTGGCGTATAGGCATTTTGTCCTGGTCTGTTGTCTGTGGCGGGAATCAATCCGATCAAGTGAACGTCGCTCTTATTCAAAGCAGCGGCATAGATGGTACCGGCCATACAGGCTGCACCGCCCATATCGCTTTTCATCAAGTCCATAGAACTCGGCGTGGGTTTTAAACTCAAACCACCGGTATCATAAACCACTCCTTTACCCACGAGTACAACGGGTTTGGAATTGATTGGATTTTCGGGTTTGTACTCCATAATCGTAAAGGTTGGCGGATCGATAGACCCTTTGTTAACCGCGATTAATCCGCCCATTTTTAGGGTTTCAATCTGCGCCTTATCCAATACCTTTACCTCAAAACCAGCCTCTTTGCCCAACGCTTGAATTTCCTTCGCCAGTTGTTCGGCTGTCAGAAAGCTCACGGGTTCGTTGACCATGGTTCTCGCCCAGTACACCGCCTTAATGGTATTGTTTAAGTCGCTGATCACCTTGGGATCGAATGCCCCCTTAACCAAAAGCGTCTTTAGGGCAAAGGCTTTTTCTTCGGCCTCTTTAAAGTATTTTAAGAATTGGTAATTCGACAAGGCGATTCCCTCTGCTACGGCTAAAGCGGCGGCGTGATTTCCGACCAAAGTAAGGTTGTCTGCCTTTGCATCGAGTTGGGTACGAATGGCGTATCCCGCCAGTCTCATCTTTTCTAAATCGGCATTTTCCTTGACAAAAAAGAAATACCGACTGCCCATTTTAGCAAAATCACTCTCTTTTTTTGACGCTATAAATTCCTCTACAAATGTAGAAAGTCCTTCCATTTTAGGTAAATCAGTCGCCTTTTGCTCCGCTCCCAAAACGTAAACTACATTTGCCTGAGCTTGGATTTCATTAACCAGTTGTATCATTTTATATTATATTTTTTAAAAGACAAATATACCTTTTTTTAGACTTAACTAAAAAATTTCTCGCCGACAACGAGCAACCACCACACTATGGGCACGCTTTCGACCCAAAACAAAGTGAAGTATTTGGTTTGCTTGGGTGAGGCCTTCCAGGTAAAAAACAGTACTAGGGCTGCGATGAGGGTATTGTTCCACGCCTGTATGGGCTGAAAGCCCGCTTTGAAAAACTCCAAAAAGAAAAAGGGAATCAGCAGTAACAGGATCAGCCGCTTGGTTTGGAGTAGACCCAAGGTTTGAGGTACGGTTTTTAGTTTTTTGTCGTCGAACTGCAGATCGACAATTTCAAAAATCAGGATGAGGATCAGCACGAGAAAGAAGCGCTGTAGAAATTTGATACCGATATCGGGAGTCAAGTCGAGTCCGGCGTTGACCGCGGGAATAATCAGGGTGACACCCGCCCAGCAAAAGGAGACTATATAGATTTTAATCCCCGCCCAATTTCGCAGATTGGGAATTTTAGGGTTTATTGGAATCGCATATAGCAAGCACAGCAGCAACAATCCCAAGGTGACGAGTTGTGCGGGTGGCGCGAGCATAAAAAAGCTGATTGCCGCTACGCTCAAAGCCAGCATGCTCAGCCCGGCAATCGCTTTGATGTTGGACGACCAGGGTCGTTTGCCCTTGTAGATCGTTTCGGCGTATTTGATAAAGTTATAGGAAAAGAGCGTACCCGAAAAGGCCAAAGCGGAGACCGGCGCATCAAAGGGTAACCGACAAAAGTAAAAGGTCATTTGAACCAAGGCAAAAACCGCCACAGCCACGTGCACACTTGCATGGAGATACAGATTAAAAGCCGTTCGAATTGGGTTATTCATAGGATGGGTTCTCTAGGAAGCTGTAATTTAAACACATTTTCAAAAATAGGTTCTATAATCGGTAAAAATACCGGATTTATGGTTATTTTTGTATGCTTAAACACAACTTATCTTTTATAATAGTAGAATGAAAAAAAATGCATTTGCTTTAAGACACATTGGTCCAAGACCGACGGATTTGGAACACATGTTAAAAACTGTTCAAGTTGACAACATAGAACAACTGATATACGAAACTTTCCCAGACAATATTCGGTTAAAAAAAGACTTGGAGTTAGAGCCCGCTATGACAGAATATGAGTATTTGGCTCACATTCAAGCCTTGGGTAATAAAAACAAGGTTTTCCGCACTTATATCGGTATGGGTTACCACGAAGCGATTGTACCTGCTGCTATTCAGAGAAATATTTTTGAAAACCCAGGATGGTATACCGCTTATACGCCATATCAGGCAGAGATTGCTCAGGGTCGTTTAGAAGCACTTTTAAATTTTCAAACTACGGTTATCGAATTATCGGGTATGGAAATCGCCAATGCCTCTTTGTTGGATGAGGGAACCGCAGCTGCTGAGGCTATGGCTCTTTTATTTGATGTGAGAACCCGCGATCAAAAGAAAAACAATGCCAATAAATTTTTTGTTTCCGAAGCGATACTTCCACAGACGCTATCCATATTAGAGACGCGTTCTACGCCAATCGGCATTGAGCTGGTGGTGGGAAATCACGAAACTTTTGACTTTTCAGAAGCGTATTTCGGAGCCATTTTACAATATCCAGGTAAATACGGTCAGGTATTCGATTATACCGACTTTATCCATATCGCCAAAACCAAAGACATCAAGGTAGCTGTTGCTGCGGACATCTTATCGTTAGTCACGTTAAAGTCTCCGGGAGAAATGGGTGCCGATGTGGTAGTAGGAACGACGCAGCGCTTTGGAATTCCACTGGGATTCGGAGGACCTCATGCCGGTTTCTTCGCCACTAAAGAGGAACACAAACGCAGCATGCCAGGACGTATCATTGGGGTTTCTCAAGATGCCGATGGAAACCGTGCTTTGCGCATGGCCTTACAAACGAGAGAGCAGCATATCAAACGCGAAAGAGCGACTTCAAATATCTGTACAGCACAGGTTTTACTAGCTGTTATGGCGGGAATGTATGCGGTTTATCACGGTCCTAAGGGATTGGAATTCATTGCAAATGACGTTCATACCAAAGCGGTTACCGTTGCTAAAGCGCTAGGAAAATTGGGCTTTAAACAAAAAAACAGCGATTTCTTCGACACGCTTTTAATCGAAGCGAATTCATCTAAAGTGCGCGCCATCGCGGAACATTATAGTGTAAACTTTAATTATATCGACGAGCAAACGCTTTCTATCTCTTTAAACGAAACGGCTAATTTAAGCGACATCAATACCATTGTAGAGATTTTTGCAGAGGTTGCCGATAAGGATTTCTTTAAAATTACCGAAATCGAAACGGAGGTTCATTTCGCGGAAAGATTAGCTAGAAACACCCCGTTTTTACAGCACGACGTATTTAACAGCCACCATTCTGAAACGCAATTGATGCGTTATATCAAGCGTTTAGAGCGCAAGGATTTGGCTTTAAATCAATCGATGATCTCTTTGGGATCTTGTACGATGAAGTTGAATGCTGCTGCAGAAATGCTGCCGTTGAGCAACCCACAGTGGAACAACATCCACCCCTTTGCTCCAGCCGAACAAGCGGAAGGTTATATGACCATGCTTAAAGCTTTGGAAGAGCAATTGAATGTGATTACGGGATTTGCAGGTACATCTTTACAACCCAACTCAGGTGCACAAGGGGAATATGCCGGTTTAATGGCTATTCGCGCTTACCACCACGCCAATGGCGACTTACAGCGAAACATCGCTTTGATTCCCGCTTCGGCACACGGAACCAACCCCGCATCTGCTGCTATGGCAGGGATGAAGGTAGTGGTGACCAAAACCACGGAAGAGGGAAATATCGATGTGGAAGACTTGAGAGCTAAGGCCGAATTACACAAAGACAATTTATCTTGTTTAATGGTTACCTACCCGTCTACTCATGGGGTATACGAAAGTGCCATTACCGAGATTACGAATATCATTCATCAAAATGGCGGTCAGGTTTATATGGACGGTGCCAATATGAATGCGCAAGTTGCGATGACCAACCCGGCCAATATCGGTGCGGATGTTTGTCACTTAAACTTGCATAAAACCTTCGCTATTCCACACGGTGGTGGAGGACCAGGAGTAGGACCTATTTGTGTAGCGCCTCACTTGGTACAATTCTTACCGTCTAATCCATTGGTTAAAACCGGTGGCGAAAACGCCATCAGCTCTATTTCGTCTGCGCCTTACGGTTCGGCTTTAGTGTGTTTGATTTCTTACGGTTATATCGTGATGTTGGGTGCCGATGGTTTGAAAAAAGTAACGGAACAAGCGATTTTAAACGCCAACTATATGAAAGCGCGTTTAGAAGGTCATTACGACATTCTCTATACGGGTGAAAAAGGAAGAGCGGCTCACGAAATGATTGTGGACTGTCGTTCGTTTAAACAAAACGGCATTGAAGTAACCGATATCGCCAAGCGACTTATCGATTACGGTTTCCACGCACCAACGGTATCTTTTCCTGTTGCAGGAACTTTGATGATCGAACCAACGGAAAGCGAAAGCGTGGACGAATTAGACCGTTTCTGCGATGCGATGATTGCCATCCGCAAAGAGATTGCCAACGCCACCTTAGACAATCCTGTAAACGAATTGAAAAACGCACCCCATACTTTAGCGCTATTAACGGCTGACAACTGGGACCTGCCTTATTCAAGAGAAAAAGCGGCTTACCCTATTGCACACGTGGTAGACAACAAATTCTGGCCAAGTGTACGTCGAATTGACGATGCTTATGGCGACAGAAACTTGGTGTGCTCTTGTGCTCCTATTGAGGCATACCTCGAAAACTAAGTTTTACAACTTCATTTATATTCCTTTAAGGGCCTTCAATCGAGGCCCTTATTTTTTTGACTTTTTAATCCGTATTTATTTAGACTAATTATAAATAATGATTATATTTGTGTTTTTATTAACCTATTTCTACGTTATACGAAACCATGTTCTCCCTCAAAAAAAATCCATTTATCACCCTACTTATTATTATCCTTTCCCTAACACCGGTCACTGCGCAGGAAATCATCGGCATAGGTGAAACCCGAATACTCCGCTCGCGCATACTCGAAGAAGACCGGCAAATTCAAGTTTACCTGCCGCCTTCATACCGCAATTCCAATCTCGAAAAAACCACTTATCCCGTGCTTTATCTCTTGGACTCGGAAAGCCATTTTCACTACCTCAGCGGGTATGTCGAAAAACTGTCACAAGGACCTTATGCCGCTATTCCAGAATTGATTGTCGTAGGTATTGTCAATACCCATCGCTCGCGCGACCTCACCCCTAGCGTTACTCTTGATCGAGCTACTCAAAAGCCGGATTCGCTCAATTCCGGTGGTAATGACCGCTTCTTTTCCTTTATAAAGGAAGAGCTTTTTGCCTGGGTCGAGCGCGAATACCGAACCGACGATTACAAAATTTTAATCGGCCATTCCTACGGCGGTATCACCGCCTTAAACGCCCTATTGAACCACACCAAAATGTTTCAGGCCTACGTCGTACACGACCCCAGTATTTGGTATGACCAGGAACTGCTGTTACAACGCTTTGAGCAAGCCTCACACGCGGATTTACTCCATAGTAAACTCTTCCTCACTCAGGCGGGAGACACTTTTAAAAGCGGCAAACTCGAAGTGCACTTCAACGCGATTAAAAAATTTCGGGCACTCTTGGAACTGGGTACGCTAAAAAACTTGACCTGGAATTACCAGCAATACGCGCAGGAAGACCACGGTTCCATACCGTTGATCGGCAATTTGGACGGGCTGCGCTATATTTTTAAAGGCCATCAAATCGACATCAAATCCGTAGCAGACCAACCCGAGCTGATTGCCGCTACCTACGCAAAACTCAGCGAGGAGCTCCACTTTCCGTTTCATCCCACAGAGGTTTACGTAGACCGGGTAGCACACTATCTGTTGCGCAGCAACCATTTCGAACAGGCATTTCGCTATTTCATGGAAAACGCAGAACGCCATCCCCGCAGTGCTAACGCCCAGTATTCCCTATACCAATACCACCTGAAAATCGACGGAAAAACCGACGCCGCCATTCATTTAAAAAAGGCAGAAAAACTCGGTTATACCCTCACTCAAACACCTCAACCTTAAAATGGCACGACAACAACCGCTCAGCTGGAAACAAAAGACCAAAAAGATAGTGGGTCAACTGCATTTGTGGTTGGGTTTACTCTCTGGAATCGTCGTCTTTATCGTATCGATTACCGGTGCGATTTACGTTTTTAACGAAGACATCACGCATTTTACCAGACGTCACGTCATTTATCACGGGGAAAAAGACATCGAGCACAAAAAACCACTTTCAGTTTACGAATTGCAGCGCTTGGTCAATGCCCAGGTGCAGGAAGAAATCACTTCCGAGGATGTGACCATACCGATAGACAAGCACCAGTCGTATCAATTTGGCTTTCACAAAACCAATCGAAAGGGCTGGAACTACTTCGACACCTACCTCATTTATAAAAACGCCTATGTCAATCCCTATACCGGAGAGGTATTGGGGGTGTATAACATACGCGAAAACATCTTCTTTTTTACGATGATACTGCACCGATCGCTCTTGCTCAATGGCGGCGTTGGAAGTTTAATTGTCGGTATATCGACCATCATCTTTACCGTGATGTTGATAACGGGCATCGTTTTATGGTGGCCCAAAAACAAAAAGGCGGCGAAGCAGCGGTTTTGGTTTCGCTGGAAAAACGTCAAGGGCTGGAAGCGAAAAAACTACGACGTGCATAACATCTTGGGATTTTACTGCTCCTTAATTGCCTTTATCGTAGCCATTACGGGGCTTTTCTTGTCGTTCCGCGTAATGACTACCGGCGTGTATATGCTGCTGTCTGGCGGAACCACCGCCTATCCGGATTTCAGTCACTACAAGACCACTGCTCCCGAATCTCAAGAGACACCGCAAACCATTGAAGACATCATTGAAAAAGTGCGGTATCACTACCCGGATGCAGCGTCTTTTGGGTTGGATTTGGAAGACCACGAAAACAGCGACCACCACCACGACAATTTGAGCATATACGTCAAAAACAGTCCTTTTACCTATTACGACAACCACTTGCTCATCTTCGACGAGCATTCGGGAGCGCTGTTGTTTAACCGCCCCTACCACGAGCAGACCATTGCCGAAAAGGTGGTCGGAGCCAATTACGACATCCACGTCGGTGGAATATTGGGATTTGGCGGAAAAATATTGGCGTTTGTATCCAGTCTGATTTGCGCCTCCCTACCCATCACCGGTTTTCTAGTTTGGTGGGGACGAAAAAAGAAAAAAAAGAAGTCCACTCAAACCGTTACCTCATGAAAAACAACTATATCCTGGCCTTATCACTGCTGTCGTTATGCAGCTATGGGCAGACCGAAGCGCAATTAGACAGCCTGATAGCGCTGCAAAACACCCAGCTTGGCGAAGTGATTATTTCGGCCAAGAAGCCGCTGTTTACTCAGAAATCCGATAAAATGATTTTTAATGTCGAAAACAGCGTATTGTCTGAAGGCAGCAATGTCTTAGACCTCTTGTCACGGGCTCCTGGAGTAGTGGTAGGACAAGACGGTACCCTTTCCCTACGCGGAAAAAGCGGTGTCAGTGTCATGATCAACGGTAAAATGACCTACCTCTCCCAAAAGGACTTGGCCAATATGCTCAAATCCACCAGCTCTAGCGCTGTCAAACACATCGAAGTCATTACCAATCCCTCTGCCAAATACGATGCTGCCGGAAATGCGGGCATCGTCAATATCGTGCTTAAAAGCGCGCAGTTGACAGGACTAAGCGGTACTGTTTTTAGCAATTACGGACGCGGGAGAAAGAACAGAACCAACTCGGGTTTTAGCTTGAATTACGCCCAAGAGCGGTTTAGTCTCTTTGGCGACTACAGCTACACCTTTAGAGGCGAAGAAGAGCGAAAAACATTTGAACAAACGTTTTATCACCCGAGCCAGGCTTCCCTACTCGACAGCAAGACGCAGCAATACAATACGACCGATGAACCACTGACTTCGAATAATTTTAAAATCGGCGCCGAATACGCCCTGACCCCAAAAACCCACCTCGGTTTTTTGGTCGATGCCAAACTCGGTCGTTATGAAAATATAGTCCGTGGCAGCAATACCCTTTACAACGGCGCCGACCAGCTGCTCACCGATGCCCTAACGCAAAACCACAACAGGGAATCGTGGAATGACCTGAGCTACAGCATCAACGGACGCCATCAGTTTAACGAAAAAGGCGGCTTGCTCAACTTTGATGTCTTATACAAAAACAACAGCTTTCATTCCAACCAACTTCAAAGGGCCAACTACCTACACATCGACCCCGAATCGACCGTAGCGTTGCGAAACAGGCGGGGTCAAATCCCGTCTGCCTTAGAGGTTTGGGATGTCACCCTAGACGCTACCATCCCGTGGAATGCGCACCACGATATGGAAATCGGATGGAAATCCAGCATCAAGTCCAACGACAACCCGACAACCTACGAATTTGAGGAAGACGGACACTGGGTTTTAGACCCCAACACCACCAATCACTTTGTCTTTAAAGAGCAAATCCACGCGGCTTATGTCAATTATAAGTACCAAGCAAACAGATTCCAGCTGCAAGCCGGTATTCGTATGGAATACACCGATATCGATGGTGAACAACGTGCGCTACAGCAGCGAAATGCGGATAGCTACACCAAATTCTTTCCGAGTTTATCGATGAAATACGAATTCAGCGAACAGCATTCCCTGCACACTTCGTACAGCAAACGCATTAACCGCCCCAGTCACTTTGACCTCAACCCCTTTAGGTTTTACGACGACCCCTTTAACTACTGGTATGGGAACTCCGACTTGATTCCGGAGATCAGCCATTCGACCGAACTGGGATACAGCTGGGGCAATTGGTTTATGATTGCGCTATATTGGAGTCAGACCCAAGACGTGATGACCTCGGTATTCGATTACGATTCCGCGACCAACACCACGGCATCGACTCAGAAAAATCTCGACAACTCCTATAATTACGGCATCAACATCAGCAGTTCGGTGCGCGTATATTCGTGGTGGACGAGCAGTAATTTATTGAATGTATTCGAAAACCGCTACCGGGGAAGTTATTTGGATCAGCGGATCGATACGCAACGCGCCACCTTTACCGTGAGTTCTCAGAATTCGTTTCAGCTCGTTGAAGGCTTGCAGGCAGAAGCCAACGGGCAATACCATGCCAAATCCAATATCGGCCTGTTTGAACGGGCTGCTCATTTCGATTTAACCTTGGGGCTATCCAAGCAGCTACTCAAGGAAAAGGGCACCTTAAAACTCTCGGTAACCGATGTTTTGAGAACGCGTAACTACGAGATATCGTCTTATACCGCGCAGGCTAGAATCGACAAGGTGTACCAGTTAGACAGCCGCATTGCCACAATCTCCTTTACGTATAAGATTTGATGCAATACCGAGGTTATTTGCGGTGACCCCGCTCCATAAAAAATGCTAGACGTATCGGTCTAGCATTTTTTTTTACTCTTCCCAGGAAGGGATTTATAGTGGGAAATAGAAGGTATCCCTTATTTTGCTCGGGTGTTATCGCTTAGAAGAAGTAACGCACTTTTCCCGAAAAGCTCCTACCGGGTTTTTGTAGGCTAAAGTTGTCGTAGACCATTTTATCGCCGAGATTGCGGCACTCTATGGTGAATTGAAATTTCTCTTTTTCGCCGAGGGTATAGGTCGCGATTAAATCGTGGGTGAGTTGCTCGGGTATCAGGCGCTTACCGTCGTTTTTATCGCCTTGACTGGGCCATAGCAGATAAAATTCATGGATGTACATCATCGAATATCCGAAACTCAGGTTGTCGCTTTTGCCTGCCCATAAATCCTTGAAGGTATAGGAGGCATCTGCGTTGCCGTATAAATAGGGAACATTGGGCAAACGGTCTTTATAGACGAGGCTTTGCACGCCTTCGACAAACGGGGTGTTGTTGAGCATTTTCTGATAGGTACCATTGATTCCGACAGAAAGCTGATCTTTGTACAAATAGCGCCACTCCGCCTCGATTCCGTAATTGATTACGGCGGCAAGGTTTTCCGACATTTGGTAATTTTCTTTAAAGTCCAATTTTTGTCTAATAAAATCTTTGGAATCCCTATAGAACAAATTGGTATCGAATAGCAGTCGGTGGTCGTGAAGTGGCCATTGGAGGTTAAAGCCAAAATTGTAGTTGTCACTGATCTCAGGACGCAGGTTGACGTCGCCGATCATGTTGATCATGTCGCCGAAAATCTCCGAATTATCGGGTAGTCGGATCGCTTTTTCAAAGGAGGCTTTCAGTTGGAAGTTGTCGTGAATAAAATAGGAAGCGGTTAGGCCGTAGCCGTATTCATCGTAGGTTTTTTCGAACTGCTCATAGGCGATATCGCCCCATTTTCCACTGGGATTATAGGATTGGCTGTATTTGTTGACCTGATTGTAATACTTGACAAAGGCCGAGGCGCTCCAAGTGGTGTTCGGTACAAATTGATAGCTCAAACCCGATATGTTCTTGGTGGTCTTGGCGGGCTGTTCGTATTTGTCCGCTTCTGGAAACAATTCGTCACTTCCCTTTCTGTTAAAGAAGTTCAGGGTATTGCTCAGGGCAAAACCATGGCGTTCTCCCAACTGGTATTGCAGAGACGAGGAGAGCATACCGTTGTTGTTTTTGTATTTATACATCGAATAATCGCGTTCGCCTCCTGCTTTTTTGTTTTGCAATTTGTAGTCGATATAGTCTCCTGTCCATCCATATCTGCGGTATAAGGTGTCTATATTTTGCTCTGTACCCAAATTGTAATTGGCGTTGACATTCAAGCTCAAGCCGTGAAGCAGGAAATTCTTTTTTTGATAGACGAAGGAGGGCATCACGATATTTGCCCGGTGGTGCAATCCGCCGAAAATCGTTTCCATACGGGCTCCGGTTTGGATTTCCTTATAGCTTTGCCCCAAGGTGATCCCGAAGGCTATTTTATCGGCAAACTTTTTGTCGATCAACCCGACTTGTCCGACAAAGGTTTCGTTGTGGTACTGATCGTGGAAGCGCTTAACTCGCGCGCCTTTTTCCAAGAGTTTTCCCGAATTTAAATCGTATAAATCCACTTTGACCTTATAGTCGTTGTCGGAAAAATTTTGGAAGGCGTTGATTTGTGTAAAAAAGCCGTTGTCGGCGGCATAGATAAAATTGACATTTGAACGGTGGGTATTAAAGGAGCCGTAGGAGTACGACAGGTCCAAACTGGTTTTGCTGTAGTTGTTTGTAATGATGTTGACGGCTCCTCCCAGGGCATCGGACCCGAGTCCGACGGGAACGACTCCCTTGTATACTTCGATGCGCTTGGCCAGGTTTATCGGTATGTTATTGAGCTGAAAAGCCGAGCCAAAGTGATCCATGGGGATGCCGTCCAAAAAGAATTTAATTTGATTTCCGCCATAGCCGTTCATCGAGAAATTCATCGTAGAGCCCACGCCGCCGCTTTCTCGCACCCGCATACCCGATACCTTGTTTAAGGCGTGTCCGATATCCATAGTGGTGTGGTGCAACTTAACGGCATCGATCACGGCCACATTAAAGGCTTTTTCTTTGATCTGTTGGATTTGATCCTTTGCGGTGATGTTGATTTCCGAAAGGGCATTCACTTTGTATTCCAGCTGAATCGATGCGACTACACTGCCGTCTTTGACCACTATTTTTTTGGTAAAGCCGTAGTAGCCCATGTCGTTCACCTCTAGGGTAAAGTCGCCATTTTTGACATTTGCAAAGAGGTACTCTCCCCGGCTGTTGGTTTCGGAAAACTTGTTGTTCTCTTTTAAAACCACCAGCACCTTAGCTACGGCCACGCCATCTTGATCGGTTACCCGGCCCGAAATGGTTAGGCGTTCTTGAGCAAAACCCATTTGAATCGCCGTTAAAATCAGGAAAGCCATCCATTGTATCCGTTTTTTCATACTGTTATTTTTAGTCTGTTTGTAGTGTAGTAAAGGCAAAACAACCCGTTGGGAGTTGTTTTGCCTTTAATAGATTTTAGAAACTATTCTGCCGAAACTTTAGAAATTGCAGTGATTCTACCACCTTCCACTTTCAGACCTTTGGTAGCCGTTGCTGCTGCGGCGTCAAATTTATAGACGAAGGCCCCTTCTGCGGCGTTGATACCGACGTAAACGGTTTTACCGTCCATAGGTGCATAATCGCCTTTGGTGGCGAACCCGCTATCTTTTAGATTATTGGGCAAGCCCGTTACCCATTTAAAGGATTTGGCGTATACGTTGATTGCGGCAAATTTGATTTCGTCGTTAGTAGCGGCTTTATCTTGAATCAGGCGCGCAATAAAGTTCCCATTGCCCGCATATTTAAAGCCGACAATATAGTAACCACCGGAAACCTGTTCGAGGTCGAAGAAGTAGTTTTTGTCGAAATCTACCGTATTCCGGTCTATTTTAACGATGGCCGACGGTTTTGTGGTCAGCAATTGATCTTGATCACCTTTGACATTAGCTGATGAAAATCCATAGGCATCGCCTTTTTCATCGCGCTCCAAACCGTTGAGGTAGTAACCGCCCAAATAACTGGTTCTGTCGTCTGTAATCACTTTTTCGAGTTTCATGCTCGGGTAGTCATAAACCGCAGCCCAAGAATTATTGGCGTGAGCGGTTCCCCAAACATCGCCACCCGCGATTCCGCGTATACTCATATATGGCGCAATGAGTTTATTTCCCATCATTGTAAAACCGGTAAAATGGGCTCTTTCGCCGTTGTTGGCCAATTCTACGATGTCTATGGCACCGCGGTTGACAATTTCATTGGCCGCAGTACTCACCTGAAACCACTGTGCTTCTGTTTGACCCGAGCGCGGAACCTTGCACAGCATAATATCGCCATTGGCTTCGGCAATTACCTGTACGGTTTCGGTTACAAAGTCGTGGGTTTTCTGCAGTTTACCGTTGGTGTTTAAGGCATAGGTCGTTACGGCTCCTGGTCCGCCCTGACCGTATAGCATGCTGTAGAATTTGTTCTTAACCGTTAAGTAATAACGGTAACCGTCTTGTTCAATTCCGTTACCGCTGGTAGAGATACTACCGCTGTCTAAGGATTCTGCGGTCAATAGATAATCGGCGGTATCGGAGAACTCTACCGGCACTGCTGCAATGACATAGCGCTCTTGTCCTTTTTCGATGGGAACCACCGGCGTATTATCGTCTGATTTGTCGCAAGAAATGGCTAAAGCCCCGGTAAATAGCATTGCGAAAATGCTGCCTTTCACTTTTTTCATCTGTATTGTTTTTATTTAGTCTTAATAATTATAATGCAAAACTATTGGTTAATCTGGTTAAAACATAATTTTTCATTAACTTTATTTTTAATCAGTCTTAATAAGTACTATGTTTGGCATTGACAATTTTTAACAAATGGGGAGCACGCTATAAATTGGAATAAATCCAATAAATGTTTGGATTTTATTAAAATATTTCATAAATTATAACGTATTCCTATACAATAGAAAACGAAGGCCGTGAGCCAACAGTACCCTAATAGACTGTCAGTTAGCCTTGATTGGGAGAAAAAATAACGGATATAAAAAAAAGTGCGCTAGAAAAAAGGAGCGTCTTTGTCTACCAACTAAAAATTAATTACTACTTTTATATGTAGAGGCAGTAAAAAACAAGGTTTCAGCTACCCACAATTAACAGTTCTTTTCCGCGTTAGTTACTAAATTTCAAATAAAAAACATGAGTGTAAGAATAATAGGTTCGGGGAGCTTTGTCCCAAAAAACGCGGTTACCAATAAAGATTTCGAAAAGTTCGATTTTCGGGACGAAAACGGAACAGCCTTAAAACACTCCAACGAGGTTATTGCTAGAAAACTCCAGGAGATTACGGGCATCGAAGAGCGGCGTTATATCGACGACGACAAATTGACTTCGGACATGGGGTTTTACGCGGCGCAAAAAGCGATTGCCACGGCTCAGATCGATCCCGAAACCTTGGATTACATCATCTTTGCGCACAATTTTGGCGATGTTAAAAAAGGGGCTATACAAACGGATTTGCTGCCTACCTTGGCGGCGCGTGTCAAACACAATTTGCGCATAAAAAATCCGCGTTGCGTGGCCTACGACGTGCTTTTTGGATGTCCGGGCTGGCTTGAAGGCTCGATACAAGCCAAGGCTTTTATCGATGCGGGTATTGCCAAACGGTGCTTGGTCATTGGGGCGGAGACGCTTTCGCGGGTTATTGACTTACACGACAGGGATTCGATGATTTACGCCGATGGCGCTGGGGCAACGGTCTACGAATACAGCGAGGAAGCCGGTGGCATCTTGGCTCACGAAACGGGCTCGTTTACATACGAGGAAGCCTTTTATTTGTTTTTCGGAAAATCGTATAACACCGATTTAGATCCCGACACGCGCTACATCAAAATGCACGGTCGTAAAATCTACGAATTTGCCCTGCAACAGGTGCCTCAGGCCATGAAAAACTGCTTGGACAAAAGCGGTGTAGCCATAGACCAAATCAAGAAGATTATCATTCATCAGGCCAATGAAAAGATGGACGAAGCCATAGTTTCGCGCTTTTATAAATTATATGATCGCGAGGTGCCTTCGAACATCATGCCGATGAGTATTCACATGTTGGGCAACAGCAGTGTGGCTACTTTACCTACGCTGTTTGATATGATTATGCGCCACGAGATGGTTAACCACCAATTTCAGCAAGGCGATGTGATTCTCTTTGCCTCGGTAGGCGGCGGTATGAACATCAACGCGATGGTGTATCAATTTTAACTTTATAGCAAACTAAATGTTCGCAATATGCGGGCTATCTTTTATATAGGCGCAGTGTTTGTCGGTAGCGACGAGCAGCTGCGCCTTTTTCATGGGCAAAGCTCTGCTTCGCGACGATGCAGCACTGCTGTATTAGCCCCGATAGCAGTGGCATCCTTGGCCGAAGCGCTAGCAAAGGCCAAGATACAACGGATAGCGGGCGGCAGTCGTCGCAGGCTGCAATGCCGACTTGCTCCAAAAAATGTTTAGAAGTATTTGGCCATGAAGTGACGGATCCAATACTTTACTGGCGGACACCAGGGGCTGAGATACAGCACGGCGGTATTGACCGTCAAAATCAAAAACACTCTTAGCGCAAAGTCGATACCGTGTATTCCGCTTAACGGCAAGCTATACACCACCAGCAAGCTGCTGCCAAACAAGGCCGCCATTTTAAAGAAATTCCAGTCAAAGGGCAGCAATTGCATTTTTTTGTAAATGTAATAGGTCTTGGCCGCGTTGAAGAGCGTGAGCGAAAACAGCGAGGCATAGGCCACACCGATGATGCCCAAATCCGTTTGGGTGAGCAACAAGACATTGAGGGCCACATTGAGCACCATCAAACTCAAAATAGACACGAGATTAAAGCGGTAATACTTGGAGTACGAAATGATTTCGGTATTGAATCCCGTAGACATATTGATAACCACATTGACGCCCAGCAGCAAAATAACCGGTATGGATGGGGCCAGGTTGTCGTAAGTGGGCATCATCTTAAAAAGGGGTTCTATTCCCACTACGATACAGGAGTACAACAGGGCACCGATAAAAAACAGGGTTTTGGAAACCTCCTTGTACTTTTGGTTCAACGCCTGCCATTGTTCCCTTTTGATAAAATCGGATATGACCGGGGCATAAAGCGCAAATACGCCCATGGCGGGAATGGACAGCGCCGACGCCAGGGTTACGGCAATATTGTAGGTCCCGTTGGCTTCGAAGGAAATGAATTCGGGAATCATTAAGGAATCGACCCGAAAGGCAAAAAAAGAGCCAAAACTACCGGCAAAGGCATAAAGGCTGTAGGAGTAATATTGACGCTTGTCGATTTGCGCAAACAAATCGTCGAACTGGCTGTAGATTTTAAACGGAAATTTCTTATAGACGTAAAAGCCGACCAATGCTGCTATAACACCAAAGGAAAACACGTACATCCACAGGGCTGAATCGCGCTCGATTTGCTGGAACAACACCAGGAGAAAGAGCGCGGGCAAAACCACTTTGGGGATGATTTTTTCGTATAAGGTGGGCACGGCTAGTTTTTGCAAGTTGGTTGCTTGTCGGCGAAACAATTCGATATAGGCCATAAAAATCGCCAATACAAAGCCCATCCAAATATAGTCCATCGAGGGGGTCCACGAAAAGTTGGTGCTCAGCAACAACACTAAAAATCCGGCTACGGCCAGCTTAAAAATAGAAAGCAGGCTAAAGCCAAACAATTTCTGTTGTAACTTTGCGTTGAGGTTGGGATAGAAATTGATTAAGGCGTGGGTACTGCCCAGGACCAAGATGGGAAACATGATTTGCGTGCAGGCTTCGACATATCGAATGATGCCCAGCAGCTCTTTATTTCTCGGATAAATCAAGACGGTAGAAACGACTCCAATCAACACACCGGCGTAATTAATTACCGTAAAGAGTATGGCTTGCTTGGTCGAAATTTTTTTACCCATGGATCACACCTAATTATTCATACAAATATACTTTCTAAAAACGGTAAACGACTAATTTTTTTAACTTTGTATCTGCAACATCTTCTATAAAACTATATGTACGAACATACTTACCCCGCGAAACGATTCCAAATTACCTTGGATTTTATAGAAAAGCACCTGTCGAAATCGGATAAGATACTCGACTTAGGAATTTCCAATCCGCTTTCCAATCAGATGCTGGATCGGGGATTTCGCGTGCGCAACACCCAGGGAGAGGATTTGGATGAGGATTTTAGCGCCTTGCTCAAAAACGACTACAACGTCCTAACGGCTTTTGAAATTTTTGAGCATTTGCTCAATCCGTATACGGTTCTAAAACAGTGTAGCGCGGACAAAATCATCTTGTCGGTTCCCCTTCGCCTGTGGTTTAGCCCGGCTTACCGCAGCAAAACCGATATGAGAGACCGCCATTATCACGAATTTGAGCGTTGGCAATTCGATTGGTTGATCGAAAAAGCGGGTTATCGGATCGTAGACCGTCAAGAGTGGACAAATCCGGTGCGAAAATTGGGTATACGCCCGCTATTGCGCTTCTTTACGCCGCGTTACTATATGGTTTATGCCGAAAAAATAAAAGGATGAAGTACTGTTTGATTATTCCCGCCTTTAACGAACAAGCCTATATCGGCCTGACTTTGCAATCTTTGGTATCGCAAACGCGCGTGGCCGAACAAATCATCGTGGTGGACGACAATTCCACCGATCAGACGGCGGCAGTGGTGCGGGAGTATCAGGCACATTATCCCACGATCGACTTGGTGCGCCTTACCTCCGACCGCATTCACCTGCCGGGCAGCAAAGTCGTACAGGCCTTTCAGGCCGGTTATGCGCATTTGGACGGGATTCCCGAGGTGGTTGTCAAGTTGGATGCCGATTTAATTTTACCTCCGGACTACTTTGAAAAGGTGCTGGCGGTTTTTGAGCGCGATCCCAAAGCCGGTATGGTGGGCGGCTTTGCCTATATCGAAAAAAACGGCCAATGGGTGTTGGAAAACCTCACGGACCAAGATCATATTCGCGGGGCTTTTAAAGCCTATAGACACACTTTTTTTGAGCAGATGGGCGGATTAAAACCGGCCATGGGCTGGGATACCGTCGACGAGTTGCTGTGTCGTTTTTACCATTGGCGGGTGATTACCCTACCGGAATTACGGGTTAAACACCTCAAACCCACCGGTGCGAATTACGACAAAACCGCCCGGTATAAACAGGGGGAATCCTTTTACCGCTTGCACTACGGGTTGGCCATTACCGCTATAGCCTCGGCAAAACTCGCCTTAAAAAAGAAGCGCCCCGCGCTCTTTTTTGACTATATACGCGGGTACTTCCAAGCTAAAAACCAAAAACAAACCTATTTGGTGACCGAAGAGCAAGGGCGTTTTATACGCGCGTATCGTTGGGGAAAAATAAAATCCAAGCTATTCTAAGTCATTTTTTAATTTCAATACGCAGAAACTCAATTGTAATTGGTAATTTAGCCATTATTTAAAATTTATGATTCGACAAATCTTAACTCAAATAGGAAAATACTTCATCATGCTAAAAGAGATTTTTAGCAGGCCTACCAAATGGAGTGTTATGCGCGAATTAATCTTTAAGGAAATCGATGAACTCATCATCGGATCTTTGGGGATTGTAGCTTTTCTATCCTTCTTTGTCGGTGGTGTAGTAGCGATACAAACCGCCTTAAACTTGACCAATCCTCTAATTCCGAAATACCTGATTGGTTTTGCTACCAGACAGTCGGTAATTTTAGAGTTTGCCCCAACCTTTATATCCATTATCATGGCGGGTAAAATGGGGTCTTTTATTACCTCTACCATTGGAACCATGCGGGTAACCGAACAGATAGATGCCTTAGAAGTTATGGGAATCAACTCTTTAAACTACTTGGTTTTCCCTAAATTGGTGGCCTTGTCGCTCTATCCTTTTGTCATCGGAATCAGTATGTTTTTGGGTGTATTGGGAGGATGGGTTGCCGGTGTAGCCGGTGGCTTTGTAACCTCAGAGGAATTCATTACCGGATTGCAAGATGAGTTTATACCTTTTCACATCGTATACGCCTTTATCAAAACGGCTCTTTTTGGATTTTTACTGGGTACGATTCCCTCTTTTTACGGATATTATATGAGTGGTGGTGCTTTGGAAGTGGGTAAAGCCAGTACTACGGCTTTCGTTTGGACCAGTGTGGCCATTATTTTGACCAACTATATATTAACGCAATTACTCTTAAGCAAATGATCGAAGTTCAAGATATTGAAAAATCCTTTGACGGACAAAAGGTTTTAAAGGGTATTAGCACCACTTTTGAAACGGGAAAAACCAATCTGATCATCGGTCAAAGTGGTTCGGGAAAAACGGTCTTGCTCAAAACGCTTTTGGGCGTTCATATACCCGATACGGGAAAAATCATCTTCGACGGCCGCGTGTATTCGGATTTATCCAAAGACGACAAGCGAACATTGAGAACGGAAATCGGTATGGTCTTTCAGGGAAGTGCGCTTTTTGACTCGATGACCGTAGAGGAAAACATCGCTTTTCCCCTGCGGATGTTTACCAAAAAAACCACCAAGGAAATCATGATGCGCACCAATGAGGTGATTGACCGGGTCAATTTAGAAGGTGCCAATAAAAAACTGCCCTCTGAAATTTCAGGCGGGATGCAAAAACGAGTGGCCATTGCCCGAGCGATTGTCAACAATCCGAAATACTTGTTTTGCGACGAACCCAATTCGGGATTGGATCCCAAAACGGCGATCGTCATCGACAACTTAATTCAAGAGATTACCCATGAATACCAAATTACCACGGTAATCAACACCCACGATATGAACTCGGTTTTGGAAATCGGTGAAAACATCGTATTTTTAAAGGATGGGGTCTTGGCCTGGACGGGCACGCACAAAGAAATTTTGCGCACAGAAAACGAGGATATCGTAGACTTTGTGTACTCTTCGGAGCTGTTTAAAGAAATAAGACGTGTGAGTTTGCAAATGGATACTAATAAAAAATAAAATAAACAGCTATATTGTAAATAAAAAGTGTATTTTTAACAATGTTAGTTATTATTCTTAAAATAGTTTAAATCAAGGCTGTTTCACCACGTGAAACGGCCTTTTTTTTTATGGCAAAACGCAGCGATGTCGCCGGCCTGTTCCTCGAACGTTATCAAAGCGTTTTCGCAGGCTAAGAACAGCGACTACGGCAATTTAAAAGCTAGCCGTTCTTCGCGAATGAGGGTATAGCCCACCACTAGCCTGTGTTTGACATAGGCTGCCTCAGGCTGTTGTATGGCGTATCGCCTTCGCTGCTGTGCTCGTTTAGCGCCACGCCACAATTCCTCCTATAAAAAAAAACGAGCCCTCATTTGGACCCGTTTGCGCTTTAGTCTTTTTCCTTGGGAAAGAGCTGTTCGGTTTTGGACAAGATTTTTTTAATGTCTTGCTCCTTCTTCTTGGGATAGATCAGCAATACATCTTTTTTATCGACAACGATATAGTCGTGGAGCCCGTCGATGACGACCAATTTGTCGGTTTCGGTTCGCACGATATTGTTGGTTGCGTTGTCCATGACTACGCGCGCATTGATGATGGCATTATCGCCGCTATCCTTGGGTAGTTTTTCATATAGTGACCCCCAAGTACCGAGGTCGTTCCAGTCAAAAGTAGCGGGCAATACAAACACGTTGGTCGCGTTTTCCATGATGGCGTAATCGATGGATATGTTTTCTGCCTTGGAATAATTTTCTCCTATAAAATCCTGTTCGCGATCGGTGTTATAAAAGGCTTCTCCGCCTTCGAACAACGTCATCATTTCGGGTTGAAATTGGCTAAAGGCTTCCAATATAGCCGATACACTCCAGATAAATATTCCGGAATTCCACAAGAAATGTCGGCTTTGAATAAATTTGCGCGCCGTAACATAGTCTGGTTTTTCCCTGAATTGCACGACCTTTTTTACTTGGCTGCTGTCGAGTTTATCAAATTCGATATAGCCGTAACCCGTATTGGGGAAGGTAGGCAAAATACCCAGAGTCATCAATACGTTATCGCGCTCGCAAATATCAAAGGTGCGTTGCAAATTGGCCACAAATTGTACCTCGTCTTCAATCCAATGGTCGCTCGGTGCCACCAACATTACTGCATTGGGATTTCTCTTTTTGATCTTCATGGCAGCATACAGTATACACGGAGCGGTATTGCGCATATCCGGTTCCAAAATCACTTGATTCTGGTCTACGGAAGGCAATTGTTCCATGACGATATCCTTATAGGCCTTATTGGTTAGCACCAGAATATTTTCTTGGGGTATCAATTGGGCTAGTCTGGAAAACGTCTTTTGGATTAGGGTTTCGCCAGTACCTAACATATCGTGAAATTGCTTTGGAAACTCGGGTGTGCTCACCGGCCAAAACCGAGAACCAACACCACCTGCCATCACTACAGCATAATAATTACTGCTCATAAATTTATTTTTTATTGATGTATGCGGAGAGGAGTTCTACCTCTGCATTGGGCTTAAATGTATACATTCTTCCCGAATCTACCTCTAAACATTCAAATCGTTTTACGCGCAAAGGACCTCTTTTAAAAACTTTTCCATTGGCAATCTTAAAATAGCTTCCCAAAGGCACTTCATAAATAAAGAAGACCGAGGAATTCTTATCGTCAAATTGCTTAAGCGCTATGGAAAGCGCGGCATCGGTATCGCTGCTGGCCGATGGGTTTCTAAAATGGCGGGCCAACAGGGGCAACAATTGGCTGGGATAAATTTCGGGCCGTATAAAGGGCAGCATTAACCGCTGAAAAGTCATTTTCCATTCTACACCATGGGGCTTAATACGGCTTCCGTACTGTTCGATGGCCACCAGATGTGCGATTTCGTGAATCAGCGTCATCAGAAAGCGGTATTTATTCAAGCTGGCATTGACGGTAATTTGATGTTGTCCGTGAATGGTCTTGCGGTAATCGCCGTGTCTAGTGGCTCGCTCGTTGACGATTTTTAAATGGATCTGATGTTGTTTGATCAATTCAAAGGCTGCTGTCAGGGCATTTTCCGGTAAATAAGGTGCCAATACCTCTTCCACTACGCGCTGCTTTTATGGGGTTGTACTCGAAGCTTGCAGTACTTTTCCGTTAAAATATCTGTTTCCATTTTGTGCGAAATGCACGATGTATTCCGCCATTTCCTGCGGGTCTACCGGAGCTAAATAGCCGGGAAATGCCTCGTCTAACATTTCGGTTTGCACCGCGCCTAAAGCGATTACATTAAACGAAATACCCAGTTCTTTATACTCTTCTGCCAGGAGTTCCGACAGGGTAATCACGGCGCCTTTGCTCGAGCTGTAGGCCGCAAGTCCAGGGAACTTCATGCTGCCTTGGATTCCGCCCATACTGCTGATACTCACCACGTGACTTCCGTTGTTTAAATACGGCAAACACAATTGAATCAACGAGGCTACGGCAAATACGTTTACGCGATATACGTATTCAAACTCCTCCGCCTTAATGTCTTCAAAGGACTTATTGACGATAGCTCCAGCATTGTTGATCAGGATGTCTACGTGCGTCCAGTTTTTTTGAATATAGTCGTTGACCAGCTGGAGATCGGCCGCTTTGGTAATGTCTACCGACAAGCAAACAATGTTTTCATTGCCCGCCAATTCATCCGCAAGCTTTCGCGAAAGGGCCAATACTCGGTGTCCTTCTGCGGCAAATTGCAAGGCCATTTCCAGGCCTATTCCCCTGCTTGTGCCCGTAATAATTACATTTTTCATTACTTAAAATTTAATTTGACTTCCCGGAATCCGCGCTACAGCGTCGGATCGTAGTCGGAAGTATTTTATCTTTAAAATCTACGCTCAAAAATCGAGCTTTTATTTGCAAAACACGCTAAATTAATACTCTAACGTTTAACTAAAAAATTTAATGTCTAAAAATGCAAAAACCCGTTTGTATTCCAAAACGGGTTTTTACCTACTTATGTTGTGGTATTACGCCAGCATGGTCACGGGGTTTTCTATAAAACTGCGCAGTGTTTGTAAAAACTGTGCTCCTGTAGCACCATCTACGGTTCTGTGGTCGCAAGCCAGGGTTACGGTCATGGTATTGCCCACAACGATTTGCCCGTTTTTAACCACCGGTTTTTCGATAATGGCTCCTACGGAGAGGATGGCCGAGTTGGGTTGATTGATAATCGAAGTAAATTCTTTGATTCCAAACATTCCCAAATTCGAAACGGTAAACGTACTTCCGTCCATTTCTGACGGCTGTAGTTTTTTGGTTTTGGCCTTTCCCGCTAGCTCTCTTACAGACGCGCCAATTTGCGTTAGGCTCAACTGGTCTGTAAAAGGCAGTACGGGTACCACTAATCCATCTTCAACGGCAACGGCTACACCGATATTAATATGGTGATTGATGATGGTTACTTCATCGGTCCATTGCGAATTGACTTGTGGATGTTTTTTAAGTGCCATAGCACAGGCCTTAACGACCATATCGTTGAACGAGACTTTGGTTTCTGGCAGGGTATTGATTACCCCACGAGAAGCGATGGCCTGATCCATATCCAATTCGATGGTAAGGTAGTAATGCGGTGCGGTAAATTTAGATTCTCCCAAACGACGTGCGATGGTTTTTCTCATCGAAGAATTTTTGATTTCCTCTCTGTTGATTTCACCGGCAGCTACAAAGGCTTTGGCCGCAGGAGCAGCTGCTGTTGGAGTAGCTGTACTGGCTGCTTTTGCAACGGGTACAAAATTCTCTATATCTTTCTTCACTATTCGTCCACTTTCGCCAGAGCCCTTGACATCTTGTAGTGAAATCCCCTTGTCTTTAGCTATTTTTCTCGCTAAAGGCGAAGCAAAAACCCTTCCGTTGTCGTTGCTGCTAGGGCTGGCTTGTTCGGTGGGCGTTACTGCGGTGTTTTGAACGTTTTTCTCGTCGCTTGCCGCTGTGGTTGCCGTTTGCTCTACCGGAGTTTCAGCAGTGCCACGAGCCACGATATCGGCTACATCGGTGCCCGCAGGTCCGATAATTGCCAATACGCTATCGACCGGAGCCGATTCGCCTTCTTGAATGCCGACATACAACAGGGTTCCCGATTGGAAAGACTCAAATTCCATCGTCGCTTTATCGGTTTCGATTTCGGCGAGTATATCGCCTTCATCGACTTGATCACCCACTTTTTTAATCCAAGTCGCTACGGTACCATCGGTCATGGTATCGCTTAAGCGCGGCATGGTCACTACCGTTACCCCTTTGGGCAATGCAGCAGCTTTGGGGGCCTCTACGTTGGTTTGGGGCGCTGTTTCTGCAACAGGAGTACCTTCGGTTTTTGGTATTTCTTTGCTTTGCTCGGGTTTACCTCCGCTGATCAAAGCCGAAATATCCTCCCCTTCTTTTCCAATAATGGCTAAAAGGGAGTCAACGGGAGCCGATTCGCCTTCTTGAAGTCCGATGTACAACAAAGTACCCGAATGGAAGGATTCAAATTCCATCGTTGCTTTATCGGTTTCGATTTCGGCGAGTATATCGCCTTCTGAAATCGTATCACCCACTTTTTTTAACCACGTTGCCACCACACCATCGGTCATGGTGTCGCTCAAACGCGGCATTGTAATTACTTCTGCCATATCAATTATAGTTTATGAGGTAAAAACGGGTAGTTTTCTTGTTCGTAAACAACATCGTACATCACGTTTTTATCCGGGTAAGGAGAATCTTCTGCGAATTTTTCACATTCGGCAACTAAATCTTTAACTCTTTGATCGATTACTTCCATTTCTGAAGTTGTTGCGTAGTTGTTCTCCAATATAATATCCAACACTTGTGTGATTGGATCGATTTTTTTGTATTCTTCTACTTCTTCTTTCGAGCGGTAATTTTGTGCATCAGACATGGAGTGTCCTCTATAGCGGTATGTTTTCATCTCTAAAAACGTAGGTCCATCTCCACGACGCGCTCTTTCGATGGCTTCAAACATCGCTTCGGCCACCTTTACCGGATTCATTCCGTCTACGGGTCCACAAGGCATTTCATAGCCCAGTCCCAATTTCCAGATATCGGTATGGTTGGCGGTTCGCTCTACGGAAGTACCCATGGCATAACCGTTGTTTTCCACGATAAAAACCACTGGTAATTTCCAGAGCATAGCCATGTTAAAGGCTTCGTGCAAAGAGCCTTGTCGGGCTGCACCATCGCCAAAATAGGTCATGGTTACACCGCCTGTATTAAAATATTTATCGGCGAAAGCCAAACCGGCACCTACTGGAATTTGCGCTCCAACAATACCGTGTCCTCCGTAAAAATTGTGTTCTTTAGAGAAAATGTGCATCGACCCCCCCAAACCTTGAGAGGTTCCTGTGGCCTTACCCAACAATTCTGCCATAATACGCTTGGGATCAACTCCCAAACCGATCGGTTGAACGTGGTTTCTATAAGCCGTAATCATCTTGTCTTTTGAAAGATCCATCGCATGTAAAGCTCCTGCCAACACCGCTTCTTGTCCATTATATAAATGCAAAAAACCTCGTACTTTTTGTTGAATGTATAAAGCCGCAAGTTTGTCTTCAAACTTTCTCCAAAAGAGCATGTCTTCATACCACTTTAGATAAACTTCTTTTGTAATTTCTTTCATAATGTAGATAATATTATATTTCTCTGGCTATATTTCCCGCTAAACCGCTGGCGCTGTTTATAAAAACACTTTCCAGTCCGTATCTCAGTCTATAACGCTTCTTTATCTTGGCGGAATATACCGCTTTTAACACGGGGTTTCTTCATCGACGGATTCCGTGAAGTAGCAAAAATAGCATATCCCTTTTAGATGAGAAAATTTATTTAGAGGATTTTATGATTCTCCAAAACATAGCGGCTGTTTTCGGGCAAAAAAGCGCTTTTTCCTCGGGATTTTTATGCACTTAGCCATTCCAATACCGTTTAAACTAGCGGCCGATTGCCGCATATATAAATCCGATTTTTTCCAATTTGGCTTTATCCAACACATTTCTACCGTCAAAAACAAAGGCGGGTTTGTGCATCTGTTGGTAAATGCGTTCCCAGTCGTAGGTATTAAACTCCTCCCATTCGGTTAGTATGGCGATTGCGTGTACATTTTGACAGGTTTGATAGGGGCAAGGGTGTACTTGAACCGACTTTTCATTGTCGATTTCCGCTCGGCTGTTTAGATAATTCAAATCTGCATATACTTGTTGGGCGGTTACTTTGGGGTCGAATACCTGTATTAAGGCTTGTTCGTTTAACAGGTAATCCGCTACATAAATCGCGGCTGATTCGCGGGTGTCGTTGGTATCTTTTTTAAATGCCCACCCCAAAAAAGCGATTTTCTTATCGGATACGGTATTGTAAAGTGTTTTTACAATTCGGTGGGCAAAGCGCTGGCGTTGGTGGTTGTTCATGATGATCACTTGCTCCCAATAATCGGCAACTTCGTCCAGACCATAGGACTTGGCGATATAGACCAAATTCAAGATATCCTTTTGAAAACACGAACCACCAAAACCGACAGAGGCCTTTAAAAACTTGGATCCGATACGACTATCCATTCCGATGGCCTGTGCGACCTCAGTGATGTTGGCGCCAGTTTTCTCGCAGAGCTCGGAAATGGCATTGATAGAGGATACGCGTTGCGCCAAGAAAGCATTGGCCGTTAGTTTGGACAATTCAGACGACCACACATTGGTGGTCAATATCTTTTCTGCGGGTACCCATCGGGCGTAAATATCGACCAAAGCGCGAACGGCCCGTTGACCATCGGCGGTTTCTTCCCCGCCGATCAATACGCGATCGGGGTTAAAAAGATCGGCCACGGCGGTACCTTCTGCCAAAAATTCGGGATTGGATAGGATTTGAAACTGAACGGGATTGCCGGTATTGTCTAAGATATTTTTAATTGCTGTAGCGGTGCGTACCGGTAGTGTGGATTTTTCCACTACTATTTTGTCGGTCGTGGCCACTCGGGCAATTTGGCGGGCACAAAGTTCGATATACTTCAAGTCCGAGGCCATCCCCTTGCCCAAGCCATAGGTTTTTGTCGGGGTGTTTACCGATATAAAAATCATGTCTGCGCGATCGATAGCAGTATCGACATCGGTAGAAAAAAACAGGTTTCGCCCTCTGGCCTCGCGTACGATATCGCTCAATCCCGGTTCGTAAATCGGCAGTTTCTCAAAATCCTCGCTATTCCATGCGGCGATTCTTGCGGCATTGACATCGACGACGGTTATCTGTATATCTGGACATTTCTGAGCGATTACCGACATGGTTGGTCCACCTACATAACCCGCACCGATGCAACATATATTCTGAATCTTCATCTCTAAATACGCCTTTAAATTGTACTAGCAAATATAGCAAACTCTTGTTGCATCCCTTGTATTAAATAGTCGGAATTGCTTTTAAAGTTTTGCCAATTAAAGCCCTTTTACCCTCTTTTTGCCCGGAGGCACTGCACATATAGTTACTTTAAAATCCGAATCACCACCATAACGCCGGTTTTAGCGCATAAAAAAACCCCGACTGATTGCTCAGTCGGGGCTTTTAAAAACTATTTAAACCGCGGGTTTAATTCTTGATAATCTTGATAAATTGCGATTGATTATCTGTATAAATCTTCACCACATAAGTAGCTGGTGCCAAACGGCTCATATCTACTAAGACTTGGTAATCTGAAGCATTCATCGTCAAAACGCGTTGTCCTGTTAAGGAGTACACCTCTACTCGAGTAATCGTTTCTTTATAAGAAATGGTCAAAACATCTTTAACCGGGTTTGGATAATAATTCAACTTGGTCAAATCAAAATCATTCACTCCCAAAGGCTTGTTGATTTTAACAGTCACAGCGAATGGCAAGCTCACACATCCCGCATCAGAACGCAGCACACCGAAGTAAACGCTTCCATCTACAAGTGGCATATCGATTGAGAGGCTGTTTCGACTATTCAGCGCATCCTCCTCAGAGCTGTACCAGATGATATTGATTTGATCTAAAACCAAATCGCCTATTACACTGCTCGGCTCGTGTTCAAATACTTGCAAGTCACTGCCCGTTGGCGTTGCTGGTATTGGATTTACCACTACCTCAACGCGTTTTCTCGGAGATTCACAGAAGTAAATCGATTGACTCACATAATAGGTTCCCGTTTGAATTGCAGCATCATTAGCTAAAGCGGTTCCGCCTTGCTCTTGTGCGTACCATTTTACAATCATGCCCGTAGCTACATTCACATGTAGGTTAGACACTTTTGTCGCGCCACAGAAAGACTGCGATAGGGCGTTTGGTGCCGTGTTGTTGTTAACGATGTTAACGCCAATTCGCACGCGTGCCGATTCGCAATCACCTATTTTTTGAGTCGCATAGTACAATCCTGAAGTCAACGGTTGATTGGCTCCTAAGGCTGTTCCTCCAGTTGCTGTATTATACCAATTTACTCGCGCTCCCGGCAAAGCGGTCACTAGCAAATCACTAACAGTTACGTTGTTTGTACAGAAATTTTGGTTCTGCGCTATTGGCAGGGCCACACCATCATAAACAACGACACTTACCGCAACTCGAGTCGATTCACAACTGTTGCTCATCTGAGCGCCATAATAAGTTCCCGTGCTCAAGAAGTCATTTGGAGACAAAGCCGTGGTTGCCGTCATACTGTTGTACCACTTCGCTACTGTTCCCGCCGCTAATTGAATGGCTAGATTCGAAACTCTGGCCGTTCCACAGAACGTCTGAGAAGCTGCAGTCGTTGGAGCTGCAGGTACTGGATTCACACTAATACCCACACGTGTCTTTTCGGATTCACAAACGGAATTACTTTGAGAAACAAAATAAATACCGGTTTGCAAAGCTACGTCCCCTACGATTAAGTCTTGACTCGCATCATACCAATTTAAGGTATTTGCTGCATCGTAAGTCACATCCAAGTCGGACAACATTGCCGTACCACAAATATTTCTATTAGCGGAAACTGGTGCAAGTGGCTTGTTTTTAATATCCACATGAACGGCTTTTCTGGTGGTTGATTCACAAGCGCCGATAATTTGAGTCACATAGTACGTACCGGTCACCAATAGCGTAGTCGGGCTTAAAGGCAAGCCTCCAGTGGCTTGACGATACCAGTTAAAACGCGCACCGTCTTGACCTGTTGCTACTAATTCCGAAACCGGAACAGCACCGCAAAACTCTTGATCAACTGCTTCCGCATCGGTAATCACTACGGTTCTTACATTAAAGGTTTTAATTACCGGACAACCGTTGCCTGAATCCACGCTTAACACGAGGTTTTCATAACCTTCTTGCTGTCCTTTGTAGTATACATTAGTTGCAGAAACTCCCGCTTCATAAGGCACCGTTGCTTCTTCATCGGTAAAGAGATTCGCCGCTGGGCTCCAGGTTACCTTTAAATCGCTTTGTCCTTTGAGAATTACGTTATACCTGTTTTTACTCGTCGTTCCCGTAGTACCGGTGGTACCAAACAGCAAGCGATTTTCGGTTCCAACCGTATAATACGTATTCGCATTATCCACTGAATTAGCTCCAGTATGTGAAATTTCCACAATAACATTAGAGGTTCCATTCCATTCAAAAGGCGTGGTAAAGGCGATTTCTTGCCAACCCGATTCCGTATGCGTATAGGTAGTTGGCCCGTAAACCGTGGTAAGTCCAGCAGTTATAAAGCTCGTATTTGCAAATGCATTGAGGTTGGTTGTTCCTACTTTCACTACGTAGTTTGCATTGGTCAATCGCGATCCTGGAGTAGCGATATTAAAAGATATACTCGAAATATTTCCGGCATTTATTCCAACGGCATTCAACTCCGCTGCGGTAAAAATCATTTGAGATTTCCCCCCTGTAAATCGGTTGTTAAACGCGGTGTTGTTGTCATTATTGCCAGACAACAAGGTACCCTCTCCAATAATCCTTTGAAAGTCTCTGACGTAATCTACCTCAAAGGCTTTAATACCGCCTTCACAAACCGCTTGATCGATTTCGTCTGGGGTTGTGGTAAATACCGGTATCGGATTTACGGTAATGCTTACCATGCCCGCTGCCTCGCACAAAGCACCTGAGGCTTGCTTGGCTATAACGGTGTATACCGTGCTCACAGTAGGGTTAAACACCCAGCCGGTTTGCGCATTGCCGCTTACTCCTGTAGCTGGCGACCAAGTATAGGTTGTAAAGTCCGACGCGTCGCTGGTTAGTGTAACTGCCGCAGAAGTTTCTCCTTCACAAATGGTAAAGGCTGCTGTACTCAAAGTAAAGGCAGGCGCTACACTGACTACTACATCGATTTTTTTTCTTCCCGACAAACAGAGATTCGTTCCTGTTCCGGTAGTTCCCTCAACCCAGTACGACTTGTTTGCCGTTAGTAAAGGTGTAGTAAAGGCTGGACCTTCAAAGAGAACCGTTCCGCCCGTAGCCACTTCATACCATTTAAACACCCCATTTGTTCCAGTTACCGTTACACTTAAAGTAATAACTCCCTGACCGCATATAGCCGCATTTTGCACGGTAAAGTCTGTATAATTACATAAAGTAGTAAATTTTGTCGCTAACGTCCATGTCGAATTAGATACTAACGAACATTTGGAGCGCAAATAAACAGAATATTCCGTTGCAGGCGCTAATCCCGTAAGTGCCTTAGTTAAAATGGCATTTGGATTTACTTGAGTAGCAAATAATCCCGTTTGACCACTTCCTGCAGCTCCGGAGGTTCTCACTTCGTATTCATAGCCCAAGGTTGGAACATTTATCGGAGCAGTCCAATTTACAGTAGCGCTGTTTTTGGTGATATCCACCACTTCTACATAAATTGGCTTTAAACAGGCTGGAACTGCTATTTTCTCAAAAATAATCTGAGGAACGTACTGATATCTATTGGTTGCGATTGGTGGTGTATTTAAGTTTTGCAACGTAATACTAGAATTGACTAAACCTCTATAAGTAGGTGTATCCATTTTTCTAAAATTCGCACCAGAGGTAGAGCTCGTCGTGTATTCATTAACAGCCACCACGATATTGCTGGTTCCATCCCAGGCAAAAGGTTCTGTTAAAGTAATCTCCATCCAGTTATCGGTCGGGTTCGGGAAGGTGACTTCGCCGTCAAAAACCTGTTGTAAAGCTGCGATAGAAACCCACTGATCTGCAGTTGTCGCCGAGAATTCAGCCTTGGTGGTATTACCCATAAAGATTTTCCAATCCTTATAATTTGCCGTAGCATTAGTCGACTTAAAGTGAAACTTTAATTTGGTGATATAAGACTGCCCTGTCCCCCCCATAGAGGCACGTATTTCACTGGCCAAATAAATTTGTTGCGAGTAATTGAACGACGAGCTCGAGGTCAACGGCAATTGCGTTGTCGTTTGTTCACCTGATCCTATATGCCCTTCTAATGGGGTTTTAAAGGAAACAGGGATTCCCGTCCAAGCACTGCTATCCGTAGCGCTACATTTATTTCTAAACCACACGTAATACTGCGTATTCGGTTGCAGTCCGGTTATAGTGGTTTCCAAGGCTGGTGAATTTACCGAGCCCGAAGGAACCGTAGAGCCGGTTGGTGCTTGTGCTAAAGTGGTTGCATAGAAATACTCTGTAGCCAAAACCGTTACGGTATTGGTCCATTTAACCTTAACACTGTTTAATGTTACATCGGAATGGTTTGTTGAAGCAAGCCCAATACAAGTTGGCGCTGGCTCTCCAACCAATACGATTTGCGGCACGTATGTAAAGCGATCACTCGCCACTGGAGGACTATCCGGATTCGGATTTGAGCTCGCGCTATCCGTTCGGTAAATCATTCCTCTATTCGCTCCAGGGGTATCCATTTTTCTAAAACTTCCCCCTAGTAAGTAGGCTGGTGTGTATTCGTGAACTGCTACTACAATATTGCTGGTTCCATCCCATAAAAACGGTTCGGCCAAAGTGATTTCCATCCAATCTCCTGTAGGGTTTGGAAAGGTCACTTCCCCTTCAAATACGGTAGTCATCGCAGCAGTAGGCACCCATTCTGTCGCTGAGGTAGCGGCAAAACTCCCTTTAACAGTGTTACCCATAAAAATTTTCCAATCTTTATACGTCGCTGTCGCCGTTGTCGCTGTAAAATGGAATTTGATCTTTTTGATGTATCTGTTGGTACCCACGGCAGCTGTAATCTCCGGAGTCAAATAAATTTGTTGCGTATAATTATAGCCGTAATTCGATTGTAGTGGCAAAGAAGTGGTTACTAATTCTCCGGTTCCAATCTGTCCTGTATTACTTGTTTTAAACGAGTATGCACGCGTCCACTCACTGGATGATGTCGGGCTGCATTTTACTCTAAACCAAATGTAATATAAGGTATTTTCTGTAAGTCCCTCTATCATGCCTTCATCCACTCGCCCCACTATCATTCCACTTACATCCGTAGCAGCCGTAGGATCGGTATTCGAAGTCGACAAATAATACTCCACTCCTTCTACAGGATAATTACCAAACAGGTTCCAGATGTATTCTACTGAACTATCCGTTACCGCATTAGGTTGAACATTTAAAGGAAACATACATTCCGGAACAGGACTGCCATTCAAAATCACCTGTGGAACATAGTCCAAAGTAGTTCCTGAACCCAAACTCTGTAGGTTTGGATTTGTACTACTATACAGCCCTATTCCTCTTCTGGTCGGGGTATCTATTTTTTTAAACACTGCCCCAGCCGTAGAGCTCGCTGTGTATTCGTGCACTCCAATAACCAAATTATTGATACCATCCCACACAAAAGGCGTGTCGAGTGCAATCTCTATCCAACCATCTGTAGGGTCGGGAAAAGTAATCACCCCATCAAACACTTCGGTAAGCTGATTTTGCGGTACATAAGCAGTACCACTAGCAAAAACCTCTTGAGAGGTATTTCCCATAAACACTTTCCAGTCTTTATAGTTTGCCGTAGCCGCTGTTGTTTTGATATGGAATCTGATTTTGTTGATCAAATTATCCGTTCCTATAGCTGTAACAACTTCTGTTTTCAGATAAATTTGCTGCGTATAATTATACGCGCTACTCGAGCGAATAGGCAAATCGCTACCTGTGGCCTCCCCGACACCAATTTGTCCGACCAAAGTTGTTGTAAAACTATTTTCACTCGACCATTCACTAGTGGCCGTAGGCGAACATTTTAATCTAAACCAAACATAATACTGGGTATTACTATTCAAATCTGTCAAAACGACTTCTGCGGTCGGTGCGTTTACGATGCCGGTTGGCGTAGTGTTCGCAACTGGCGCTATTGAAGAAGAAGACACAAAGTATTCCACTCCTATATAAGGCGCCGTTCCACCAACTACCCAACTGTATTTCACCTTAGTACTACCCAGCTCACTCATTTGAATATTCAAAGGGTACATACAGGCAGCCAAAGGCTCCCCTATCAAAATAACCTGCGGAACATAGTATTGGGCAGTTCCCGAGCTCAAACTCTGTAGGTTTGGATTTGTCGTAGGGTATACACCCATACCTCTTTTGGTTGGGGTATCCATTTTTCTAAATACCGCACCAGTGGCTGAGCCTGGTGTATATTCGTGAACTCCGATGACTATATTGCTTATACCGTCCCATATAAAAGGCGTGTCGAGTACAATTTCCATCCAATCATCTGTCGGATTAGGAAAAGTGATGACCCCGCTAAACACTTCAGCAAGCTGGCTTTGAGGCACCCATGCTGAGGTAGTAGCAAATTCTTCTTGAACCGTGTTGCCCATAAAGACTTTCCAATCTTTATAATTGGCTGTAGCCCCAGTAGTTTTAAAATGGAATCTAATCTTTTTAATGATATTATTCGCACCAACAGCAATTGCAACTTCATCTTTTAAGTAGATTTGTTGCGAATAGGAATATGGGCTACTCGATCGAATAGGCAAATCTACTCCTGTATCAGTTCCTATTCCAACCTGTCCGACCAAAGGAGTTCTAAAGGCGCGAACGGCACTCCAATTACTGGTTTCCGCAGCGGTACATTTAGCTCTAAACCACACATAATACTGGGTATCGACCGTTAGACTTTCCAAAACAATTTCTCGAATAGCAGCACCTAAGGTAGCCGTAGGCACAGTACCTGCTACAGGAGGTGTCGGTGAAGTACTCAAAAAGTAATCCACGCCTAAAACCGGTGCTGTTTCGAAGATACTCCAGTTGAACTTGACCGAAGTACTTGTGAGCTGGCTCATTTGAATATTTATCGGTCCTACACAAACGGGCGTTTGCCCTCCTACGAAAATCGCTTGTGGTACAAAAGAATACAAAGCACCAGCTGCTAAGTTGGTCACATCGGGATTCACAGTATCACTATGATAACCTATTCCTCTATTGTTCGTGGTATCCATTTTCCTAAATACCCCCCCCGATAAGAAACCTGGTGTATACTCGTGCACTGCGATGACTACGTTGCTCACGCCGTCCCAAATAAATGGTGTTGCCAATTCAATTTCCATCCAACCATCGACTGGACTTGGAAAAGGAACCACACCATTAAAAACTTCTGACAATTGACTTTGGGGAACCCAGGCCGATGTACTGGCAAAAACATCTTGTGAGGTATTCCCCATGGTAATTTTCCAATCTTTATAAGAAGTCGTCGCCGAGCTACTTTTAATGTGGAATTTGATCTTTGTAATAAAATTATCCGCACCTACAGCAGCGAGCATTTCGTCTTTGGTATAAATCTGCTGGGAGTAATTATATCCGTAATTCGGTCGCAAAGGCAAATCGGTAGAAGTAGCGACTCCTATTCCGACCTGACCTGCATTAGCTCCTGTCGTAAAACTCGAATCAACCCAAAAACTCGAATCCGTAGCCGAGCACTTCCCCCTTGCATAAAGCACATAAGCGGTGTTCACCGACAGTCCGGTTAAGGCAATGCGATTGGTTGCAAGGTCTCCACTTTGCACCAATCCCGTAGCTCCGGAACCCGGACTACCTGAGGTTCTCAACTCGTAGCTATACCCCAAATCAGGTATAGGCGTAGACAAGGCAAAATAAGCGGCCGTGCCCGATAGTGCTGTATTGGTAAGCGTTACCCGCGGACAAGTCGGCATCGGAATGCTTATTTTAATATTTGGTCGCGAACTCGAACTCGTTCCATCGCCTGTTGGCGGTGCGCTATCGAGGCGCCAATACATGTGCCTATTCGTTGCGGTGGTGTATCTTATGGCATTACCTGCACTTGCACCACCATTTCCATTACCACCAAAATTGGCTTCAACCAAAACCAATAGGTTTCCATTCCCGCTAAAATTAAAAGCAGCGGTGGTAACAAAATTATTCCACCCAACTATTGGAGTCATACTCCCATCATAAACCAAAGTAGCTCCTGTCGTTATGGAACTCCATGAAGTAGCAGTTATTTGATTTTCTGTTACTTCTTTTAGGTAAATTTTAATTGGTCGCGCTCCAGCGCCCGCTGTATTTGCATACCAGGCTAAATTGCTAATAGCCCCAACACCCTGAACCTCAACGCCTGTATAGAGGGCTGCGGATCTTTCAAACCCATAATAATTACCTAAGGGGTAAATCTGGGTACTGGTTCCAGTGCCTATTTCCACTTGCGCCCAGGAGGAAACAAAATGGAAAAGTGCAAAAAACCACAATAGTAATAGTTTTTTCATCTCAATGAATTATTGGTTATTCGTTGCTAAAATAGTATTTTATTTAACAAGTTTTAAGTTTTTATTAACTTTAACAAAAAAGCAAAGAAAAACCCCAACTGAATTATCAGTTGGGGTTTTAAAGAATCAGGATATTTACTGCATTTAATTCTTGATAATTTTAACAAATTGCGATTGATTATCTGTATAAATCTTCACCACATAAGTAGCTGCTGCCAAACGGCTCATATCTACTAACACTTGGTAATCCGAAGCATTCATTGTCAGTACGCGTTGTCCCGTTAAGGAGTACACTTCTACTCGAGTGATTGTTTCTTTGTATGAAATTGTCAAAACATCTTTAACCGGGTTTGGATAGTAATTCAACTTGGTCAAATCAAAATCGTTAACTCCCAAAGGCTTGTTGATTTTAACAGTCACAGCGAATGGCAAGCTCAAACATCCTGCATCGGAACGCAGTACACCGAAATAAACGTTTCCATCTATCAGCGGCATATTAGCCGCTAATCTGTTGGTATCGGTTGCCGCATCTTGTTCAGAGCTGTACCAGATGATGTTGTTTTGATCCAAAACCAAATCGCCTACTACACTGCTTGGTTCGTGTTCAAACACTTGCAAATCACTGCCCGTTGGCGTTGCTGGTATTGGATTTACCACTACTTCAACGCGTTTTCTCGGAGATTCACAGAAGTAAATCGATTGACTCACATAATAGGTTCCCGTTTGAATTGCAGCATCATTAGCTAAAGCGGTTCCGCCTTGCTCTTGTGCGTACCATTTTACAATCATGCCCGTAGCTACATTCACATGCAGGTTAGACACTTTTGTCGCGCCACAGAAAGACTGCGGTAAGGCGTTTGGTGCCGTATTGTTGTTAACAATGTTAACACCAATTCGCACGCGTGCCGATTCGCAGTCGCCTATTTTTTGAGACACATAGTACAATCCTGAAGTCAACGGTTGATTGGCTCCTAAGGCTGTTCCTCCAGTTGCTGTATTATACCAATTTACTCGCGCTCCCGGCAAAGCGGTCACTAGCAAATCACTAACAGTTACGTTGTTTGTACAGAAATTTTGGTTCTGCGCTATTGGCAGGGCCACCTCGTCATAAACAACTACAGTTACCGCAACTCGAGTCGATTCACAACCGTTGCTCACCTGAGCGCCGTAATAGGTTCCCGTGCTCAAGAAGTCATTTGGAGACAAAGCCGTGGTTGCCGTCATACTGCTATACCACTTCGCTACTGTTCCAGCCGCTAATTGAATGGCTAGATTCGAAACTCTTGCCGTTCCACAAAACGTCTGAGAAGCTGTAGCCGTAGGAGCTCCAGGTACTGGATTCACACTAATACTCACTCTTAAACGATCCGATTCACAAACGTTATTGCTTTGAGAAACAAAATAAATACCGGTTTGCAAGGCCACATCGCCTACGATTAAATCTTGATTCGCATCATACCAATTTAAAGTATTAGCCGCATCATAAGTCACATCCAAGTCGGACAACATCGCCGTACCACAAATATTTCTATTCGCTGAAATTGGTGTAAGTGGCTTGTTTTTAATATCTACATGAATGGCTTGTCTGGTGGTTGATTCACAAGTACCGATAATTTGAGTCACATAGTACGTACCTGTCACCAATAGCGTAGTCGGGCTTAAAGGCAAGCCTCCAGTGGCTTGACGATACCAGTTGAAACTTGCACCTTCTTGACCTGTTGCTACTAATTCCGAAACTGGGACAGCACCGCAAAACTCTTGATCGAGTGCATCCGCATCGGTAATTACTACCGTTCTTATATTAAAGGTTCTCACTAGCGGACAACCATTACCCGAAGAGGCTGTCATGATTAAATCTTCCAAACCTTCTGTCTGTGCTTTGTAGAATATTTTATTCGCTGCTTCACCTAATACATAAGGCACCGTTGTGTCTTCATCGGTAAAGAGATTCGTAGCAGGACTCCACGTAATCTGGTAATCCGCTTTTGCTTTAAACTTCACGTTATATCTCCTTTTACTCAGATTTGCCGTAGCAGAAGTCGTTCCACTATATAGCAACATATTATCGGTAGTTGCTGTATAATACGTAGTAGAACTAGCATACATATCTGCCCCTTTGTGGTAAATTTCCAAAATAAGATTAGAACTTCCATCCCAAACAAAAGGAGTTGTAAACACGATTTCTTGCCATCCTGAAGCGGTATGTGTATATGTCGCTGGTCCATAGACGGTAGTAAACTCAGTTGTTAAAAAATTTGCCGTAGCAAAACTACTTAAGGTAGTGGGAGCTATTTTAACTGTATAGTCGTCATTTCTCGCAGAATCACCTAAAGAGTTAATATTAAACGACACCGATTTTAACGGACCTGCCGAAATACCATTTGCTCTTAATTCGGCTGCAGTAAAGAGCAATTGCGATTTCCCATTCGCTCTATAGTTTTGAAAGGCACTTTCTGTACTAGCTGCAGAGGTCAGCAAAGTACCCGCACCAATCGTATAATAATCATCACCGCCAACCGATTCTACAGTAAACTCTTTGACGTCATCTTGACAAAGAATAAGTTCATCTTGATCTGGCGTTACCGATACCACTGGCAAAGTATTTACGGTTACCTCGACCGTTCGAATTACTTCACATAAATCTCCTGCAGTTTGTTTGGCCATAAGCGTATACTCGGTACTAACCGCTGGATTAAATACCCATCCGGTTTGTGCATTTCCGCTTACACCAGTGGCTGGCGACCACGTATAAGTATTATAAATAGATGCATCGCTAGTTACGGTCACAACCTCAGAAGACTGCCCTTCACAGATGGTTAATGCTGCTTTACTCAAAGTAAAGGCCGGAGCAGCGGATACCACCACGTCTACTTTCTTTCTCTCCGACAAACACAGGTCGTTTCCAGTTCCCGTAGTTCCTTGTACCCAGTACGACTTGTTTGCCGTCAGTAAAGGTGTAGTAAAGGCTGGACCTTCAAAGAGAACCACTCCTCCAGTAGCCACATCATACCATTTAAAAGTACCCGTAGTACCGGTCACAGTTATACTTAAAGTAACAATTCCCTGTCCACATATCGCGGCGTTTTGCACGGTAAAATCGGTATAATTACACATGGTAGTGAATTTTTTCACTACGGTCCAGTCCGAATTATTCGTAGCCGTACATCTCGAGCGCACATATACGAAATATTCCGTTGACGGGGTTAATCCGCTCAACAATTGCGTCAGTACGGTATTGGCAACCGTTCCTGTCAACACCCGTCCAACTGTTCCACTTCCAGCCGCACCCGAAGTTCTCACTTCGTATTCATATCCAAGAGCTGGAATATTTATCGGGGCACTCCAATTTAGCGTTGCCGCATTTTTTCCCACTCCTTCGAGACGCACATTCGCCGGTTTTAAACAGCTTGGCATAGCCGCCGTTTCAAAAACAATTTGCGGTACAAATTTATACACATTCGTTGCCGCCGGTGGATTGGCTATATTTTGCAGCGTTCCATCTAATGTGTGGAGCAAGCCTCTATTGGTTGGCGTATCCATTTTTCGGAATATCGCTGCCGTTGTATAACTCGGCGTATACTCGTGCACCGCTACTACGATATTGCTGATCCCATCCCAGGCAAAAGGTTCTGTCAGGGTGATTTCCATCCAATCGTTTGTCGGGTTGGGAAAGGTCAATTCGCCGTCAAACACTTCTTGCATAACGGTAATAGGCACCCATTGGTCGGCTGTTGTTCCGGTGAAATCCGCCTTGGTGGTATTGCCTAATAGAATCTTCCAATCTTTATAATTAGCTATGGTTCCCACGCCATTAATATGGAATTTCAATTTAGTGATATACTGTTGTCCTGTTCCGGCTAAAGAAGCGCGTATTTCACTAGCCAAATAAATTTGCTGTGAGTAATTGTATGCGTTATAGCTATATATTGGCAAACGATCGGTAGTATCTGCACCGCCCCCTATCAATCCTCTCATCGGAGTCTTGAAAGACAGTGGCAAACCAGACCAAGCGCTGGTCTCTGTAGCACTACATTTGTTTCTAAACCACACATAATACTGTGTATCGGCAGTCAATCCCGTTATATCCGCAAACAATCCTGGTGCATTTACTGACCCCATAGGTGCCGTAGCCGCTGTAGGTGCTTGCGCTAAAGTGGTTGCATAGAAATATTCTGTGGCTAAAACCGTGGCGTTGTTGACCCAATTCACTTTCACCGAATTCATGGTTAAATCCGAATAAGAACTTGAACTCACCCCCAAACAATTCGGAGCCACTTCACCTAATAGTACGATTTGAGGTACGTATTGGTAGCGGGCACTGGCTGCAGGTAGCGCATTTAGATTTAGTACTGAAGCAGCACCATCTACGCGGTACAACAAACCTCTGTAAGTAGAGCCGGTATCCATTCTTCTAAAACTAGCTCCTGACGTATTTCCATCGGTGTACTCCTGTACTCCGACAACGACATTACTGGTTCCATCCCATAAAAACGGTTCGGCCAAGGTAATTTCTATCCAATCTCCCGTAGGGTTTGGAAAGGTCACCACTCCGTCGAATACCGTAGTCATTCCCGCTACGGGTACCCATTCTGTAGCTGTTAAACCTCCAAAGCTTCCCTTGGTGGTATTGCCCATGAAAATTTTCCAGTCCTTGTAATTTTCAGTGGCAGAAACACTGCTAAAATGGAATTTAATCTTTTTGATATACCTACTGGTTCCCACCGCTGTAGCCACTTCACTGGCCAAATAAATCTGCTGTGAAAAGTTGTAGTTATAATTCGATTGAATCGGCAAACTAGTGGTTACTAATTCTCCTGTACCAATTTGACCGAGACTATTGGTTTTAAACGTCTTCATGTCCGCCCACACACTTTTGACAGTGGTCGTACAGTTGAGCCTTAACCAGATATAATAGCGTGTATTTTCATTTAAATCACTTAAAATCAATTGTGTTGCAGGCGCATCTAGTGTTCCCGTGGCTTCAGCATCATCGTCTGGAGGAGTAGGATCTGTAGACAAGAAATAGTCGACACTTACATAAGGGGCGGTTCCCATGATATTCCAAGTATACTTAACAGAATTTGACGTTAAATCACTCGCTTGAATATTCAGCGGATACATACATGCCGGTAGCGGCTCGCCTTCAAGTATAATTTGAGGCACTAATTTTAGTACGCTAGTAGCGGTCGGCGGACTGCTAACATTAATCGGCGCACCATCTTCTCTATATAAGATTCCTCGGTTTGTTGGGGTATCCATTTTTCTAAACGTAGCTCCAGAGGTATACAATGGCGTCACCTCACTCACTGCAATGACAATATTGCTAACACCATCCCAAACAAAAGCTGAGTTTAGACTGATTTCCATCCAGTCATCTGTTGGATCTGGAAAATTCACGACTCCGTCAAAAACCGCAGTTAACTGATTACCTGGCACCCAACTGGTCGTATTGGCAAAAGCGGCTTGCGTCGTATTGCCCATATAGATTTTCCAATCTTTATAATTGGCCGTAGCCGAAGTAGATTTAAAATGCAATTTAATTTTGGTAATCAACTGATTTGTACCTATTGCTGCAGTCAATTCGCTGGCCAAATAAATTTGCTGCGAATAATTATAACCGTAAAGCGTATATATCGGCAATTGGTCGGTGGTTTGTACGCCACTGCCAATTTGTCCTATAATCGCCGAACGTATAGCCACATCAAGCCAGACAGAGAAACTAGTACCACAAGCCATTCTAAAATAAACAGTATAACTCGTGTCATCAGCAAGTCCGCTAATCAATTTTGAAGTATCGCCTGCGGCTGTGTTACCACTGGCTATCAATCCCGTTGCACCACTTCCCGGAGCTCCTGAAGTTCTCACCTCATATTGACCGGCGCGTTGAATATCTACCGCGGTCCAATTCAAGACCAAAGAACTGGTAGTTATTCCCGTAACCTCGATCTGCAATGGTCCATAACAAGCAGGAGGCGTAAACTTATAAATCTGTCCTGCTACTGGCTTGGCATTCAAATCGGTAACCGAATTGGTACCACTTACAGCCGGAGCAGCAATAGAAGTAAGATTGAGGAAACTTCCATTTCCAGAACCCATTTTACCGCCTATACCTATAGTAGCACTTCCGCTATTGATATTGCCAGCCTCTGGACGATAAACAAATTCGACAACATTGGTAGTTTCATATAGCTTCACCTGAAAACTAATTACGGCAGCCGTACTACCGTAGTTCCATTCCCAATTTCGCCATTCCATGGTCAGGACTCGATTAGGAGCCGTTCCCGTGAGTTCGTAGCCCGCGAAAGAGCCTTCCGTAGATCGACCATCTAAATCGTCCCACAAAGGCGCAACAATCGGTCTAGAGTCCGCATTTGAAGTCGATAAATTATTAGTCGACAATGACCCAGTTCCTGTACCAAAGCTAATAAAGCCGTTGGAACTCGCTTTAAAAGTCGTATAAGGCGATCCCTCGTATACAAAGTTAAAGCCAATGTTGGTGGAAGCAGAAATGGCGTCATCTGCTTCAATAGCAGTCAGCCGTGTCGCAGTTGCGCTCACAGGAACGTAGGTACCGACCGAGTGGGTAAAAACGTATCCCGTAACCTGAGCCTTCATCGTGGTGATAAAACTCATTAAAAAAAACAATAATGTAATGTTCCTCATCTGATTTACAGTTTAATTGATAGTGCTAAAATAACCTTTTATTTAATAAAATTTATAAATATTTTAACTTTAACATTATGGAATGAAATTACACTTTGACAAGATTCCTTTGTTTTTAATTTAAATCAACGAATACTACTAATTAACTAAAAAAAATGTTATTTTTTATCAAAAAAGAACCTAAAAACCATAGCCAAAAGACTTAAAAAAACATTATCCAAAAAAGAAACTCATTACAGCCTACCTAAATAAATTCACATATTTAGAAAAAAATACTAGCACTTTCTGCGCAAACCCACGCATACGAAGCTTTAGACCGCATACGAGGCAGTCCTTAAATTTTACATATAAACTGAAAACCAACACCTTAGCACCAAAAAAAAGAGCAAAAAAAAGAAAAAACACAATAACTATTTAAAAAAGAACGAAAAGACCCTTTTACTGCCTTAAATAATCTTGTATTTTTTAATAATTTTGTTAAAACATATGCATAATATGTAAAAAATACTCAATATATGCCCCTGCGGCAAAGTGGAATTATAAGCGTTTATCTCCAAAAAAGAGGGCGTCTAATAGATCGGCACGGAATAACCTTGCCCATTTCATTTCGTGTTCGTTTACTGCTAAAAAATACGCTTATAGGGGCTTTCTAAAAAATCCTATAAGCGTTTTATTTATAATTGCTTGAAAGCGCTCTCAAAGCGAAAGCGTTTAACGGCATCAACATCGGAAATAGTATTGATCGTCTTCAGGAGTAACTACTTGAACATATTGGACTCACTGCCCTAGGTCGAGTATTACTACAGCAATTACACAACAATTCATCATAGATAAATGAAAATCGATCAACTCATTGATTTTTCTACGCATATTATCCTTGGGAACCAGCAAATCACATCATGGAGCGCAAGGACGAAACAGCATTTCCCTTGCCGAATTAACATACTAAAAACCTTATAAGTACATTTAAATACATAAAAAAAGGAGCGAAAATAAAATATTTTCACTCCTTTTTAACCAATAATTTTAAACGTATACTAGATTTTTCAGTGTCCTCCTAATAGACGACTTCTCTATCTATACTCCATCTGTTTATCGCTTGACAATTTTTATCGCTTGTATACCTCCAGTCTCCGTATAGATTTTGACCAGATAGGTCGCATTGGCCAATTGGCTCATATCCACTAAAACGAGTTGAGTCGCCGGTTCTACTGTTAAGATTTGCTGTCCGGTTAAGGCGTATACTTCCACCCTACTCACGATTTCTTTAGACGAAATCGTCAGTACATCTTTGACGGGATTTGGGTGGTATTCCAATTTTGTCGCGTCATAATCGGTTATACCCATGGTAATAACCACCTGCACTGCAAAAGGCAAACTGAAACAGTTGTCTGGCGAACGCACCGTAGCATAATATACATAATTGTCGTTAAGCGGTGTGTTTTCTGCTAATCTGCGGATGTTGTTTAGCGCATCTTCTTCCGAGCTAAACCACCACAGATCCTCTTGATCGAGTCTTAAATCACCTACTATCGGATTTATGGTCTCGAATTTCTGCACGGCGTCTCCCGTCGGAGTAGCAGGAATCGGATTGACCACCACGGCTACCGGTCTTCGCGGAGACTCGCAGTGGTAAATGGTTTGACTCACATAGTAAGTGCCCGTTTGCAGCAGCGTTTCTTCGGTCAAAACACGACCTCCTTCACTTTGCTGGTACCAATTTACTGTCATTCCCGTAGCTGTGAAAGCTTCGAGATCCGCTACGGTAGCCGCTCCGCAAAACGATTGTGCAACGGCCTGGGGCGCCAGCCTATTGCTCACCAAATTTACGATTACGGGCTTGCGGGCCGACTCGCAATCACCCAATTGTCTCGCCACGTAATAAGTGCCCGAACCCACAGCGTGATCGGGAGATAAAACCGCTCCTCCCACAGCGGTGTTATACCAATTCCATTGTCCATCGGGCAAGGTCGCTGCTTCTAAATCGACTATGGTTACCGTCCTGTTGCAGAAACTTTGATTTTCCACTACCGGCACCGCTACTGCGCGCTGCACCAAAACGGCTACAGCAACCCGATTCGATTCACAACCGCGGAGTCGCTGAGCACCGTAGTAGGTTCCGCTAGTCAAGTAAGCATCTAAAGACAAAGGTGTGGTCGCTACTGCACTGCTGTACCACTGTGGCGTAGCCCCTTCTAGCAACGCCATCGCTATACTGGAAACTCGGGCTTCACCACAAAACTGCTGTGTCGCCTCTGCCGTTGGCGTTACCGGTATGGGATTTACTTCAATCACCACCGGAACGCGGTCCGATTCGCAAGTCGAATTACTTTGAGATACATAATAGTTACCGGTTTGCAAAGCGATATCGCCCGTTATTTCGTCGAAATTAGCATCGTACCATTTCAGGGTATTATGCTGCGCATCATAAATCACTTCTAAATCCGACAGCATCCCACTGTGACAAACAATACGGGTACTACACACTGGAGCCACGGGCTTGCTATAGACCGTAATATGTGCCAACATTCTATTGTCGGACACACAATCTCCGATAACTTGCGCTACGTAATAATCGGCCGTACGCAATTCGGCATCTGGACTTAGTGGCTCTCCCCCAAATTTTCGGCGATACCACTTAAACACTGCGCCTTCTTGTCCGCTTACCGCCAAATCCGAAACCCTTACCGGAGCACAAAACACCTGATCTTCCACTACGGCATCTGTTATGAGCACCGTTCGTATTTGATGGCTGATCAATCGCTCACAACCGTTTTCCGATATAACATGTAACTGCAGGTTTTCCGTTCCCTCGGTTTGTCCTTTATAATATACATACCTCGCGTTAAAATCCGCCCAATAAGGCATGGTTGCCGCTTGGTCTATATACAAATTTTCCACGGGCTCCCAAGTTACGGCATAGTCCTCTCCTGCTTTAAATTTTACGTTATACCGTTTATTTGACAATGTCGGTGTGCCGTAAGTACCATATTGAAAGCGCAGTGTATTTGTTGGCGTTACCGAATGACGTGTTTTGGCATTATACAATAAATTAGCTCCTAAGGAGGAGATTTCCACTATTATATTACTTGTTCCATCCCAGTCGAATGGGTTCTCAAACTCTATTTCCTGCCAACCCGAACTCGTGTGTGTATAATCTGAAGGGCCATAAACCGTCACGAAATCCGGTATTTCAACTTCAACATTCAGAAACTCCGTTAGCTCGGTTGTCGCGATTCTCACCATATAATCTCTATTGAGTGCTCCAGACCCCAAGCTTTGAATGCTAAAGGCTATGCTTTTAATCCATCCGGCGACTAGTCCGGCTTGGGTCAATTCCTCGGCAGTAAAGAGCAGTTGGGATTTACCCGAGCTCCATCTGTTGATAAAGGCCGAATTATTTTCTGTTTCCGTGTTTGTCGTAGCATCACGGCCCACCTCAACAAAGCGACGTTGATTATAACTCACGTTAAAAGCGTGAATATCGCCTTTACAAACTACGGTATTATCTCCCTCGGGACTCACTTCTAACTGAGGCCTTGGCCGCACCGTAACATTTAATTTTCTCACGGCCTCACACCGCTTCCCGCTGTTTTGTTTCGCTTTAAGCTCGTAGGTCGTATTGACCGTTGGACTAAAAGTCCAGCCGGATTGTGGATTGCCTTCCACACCGATATCGGGAGACCAGGTATAGCTGTCGTACGCTTCCAAATCGCTGATAACGGTTACGAGTGCTGAAGTATCTCCTTCACAAATATTCATATTCGCATCACTCAAGGCAAAAAATGGCCCTGGCGTCACCACCACATCGACCTTTTGTCTATCGGACAAGCAACTACCGGATAATCCCTGTGCCCAATAGGATTTGGTGCGCGTTATTATCGGTGTTGTAAAGGTTAAGCCCTCGCCAAGAACACGACCTCCCGAAGGTACATCGTACCATTTTATTACCCCTGTGGCTCCCGTTATCCACGCTTCCAAGGTTGCGATCCCCTGCCCGCAGAGCTCAGCATCCCGGGTGATAAAATCCGGATATTCACAACGCGTGACAAAAGTCGTTGCTCGGGTCCAACCCGAATAGGACGTCAAGGTACACTTAGATCTTATGTAGACAAAATATTCGGTGTCGTCTGCAAGCTCCGTGAAGTTCAATGTCAAAGTGGAATTATTTACAGCACCCAGCTCAAGGCGACCTTCGGGTCCGCTTCCAGCTTCTCCCGATGTTCTGATCTCGAATTCATAACCTTGAGTCGGGGTATGAATCGGCGCCGTCCATCGGATGGTTGCCGAATGCTTATCCACATTGTAGACCCCTACATAAATAGGTTTTAAACAATCGGGCACTTCAATTTCACCAACCGAAAATATGATTTGGGGTACATACTTGTATCGCCCCTTTGGTGTGGGCGGGTCATTCACATCGGGAGATTCGTAATCACTATAAAATGAAAGCGCCCTGTAGGCCGTCGGTGTATCCATTTTGCGAAAAGTAGCCCCTGATGTATAGCCCGGGGTATACTCTTGGACGGCCACCACAATATTGCTGTTCCCGTCCCAGGCGAAAGGCTCTGTAAGGGGAATCGCCATCCAATTGTTTGTAGGATTGGGAAAAGTGACCTCCCCATCAAAAACTTCCTGCATGGTCTCCACAGAAATCCAATCGCTACTTGTCACAGCTTCATATTCCCCTACTGTGGTATTTCCAATAAAAATCTTCCAATCCTTATAATTATCCGTGCTGTTGGCCGAATCAAAATGAAATTGCAGTTGTGTAATCATCGACTCCGAACTGGTCCCAAATGCCCGGCGCAATTCCTCCTTCAAATAGATTTGCTGGGTGTAATTCAGTGAAAAAAGCGAATAGAGTGGCAAATACGAATTGGTCGCTTCGCCCTGACCAATAAACCCCCTAATCAAAGTTTTAAAACGCAAGGGAACCCCGCTCCACCCGCTGTTTTCCGTTGGCGTACACTGATTGCGAAACCACACATAATATTCGGTATCCGAAGCCAAATCTTGCAGCACCACTTCATTAACCGGTATCGCAACCGTACCCGTTGGCTCTGTGGTGTCCGCAGGCCATTGATCTAAGGAGTTTCCCACAAAATAATCTGTTGCCACAAGACTCTCCTGTAGATTGGTCCACAGTAGCTTTGCCGCATTCACCGTTATTTCATCCGAACTATAGGAAGTCACTCCCACACAGCCTGGTACCGGTTCAGCCGACAGTACTATTTGAGGCACATATTTAAAACGAGCAATCGCCGTAGGCGGGTCGTCGGGATTTGGATTATAACTGACCGATGAAGTCCTATACAGCATCCCTCGGTAATCGTCACCTGTTTCCATGATTCTAAATCGGGCACCAGACTCATTTCCAGGCGTATATTCGTGTACTGCAACGACTATATTACTGGTTCCGTTCCATAAAAACGGCTCTGCTAAATCGATTTCCATCCAGTCCCCTTCAGGATTGGTAGGAAAGGAAACTACCCCATCGAAAACGCTTGTTAACCCCGCGGTGGAAATCCAGTTTGTGGCAGCCGTACCGGCAAAATTTGATTGCGCCGTATTTCCCATAAATATTTTCCAGTCCTTATAACTATCGGTAGCTCCGGAAGTGCTGAAGTAAAACTTGATCTTTTTTATATAGTTATAGGTTCCCAGAGCAGCTGTTACTTCGCTAGCCGAATAAATTTGCTGTGAATAGGTGTATGAATTATCGGATTGAATCGGCAAGGAATTCGTCGCGTGTTCACCTATACCGATTTGGCCAGTCCTCAAGGTATAAAAAAACTGTCCGTCGGTCCAGTCGCTATACTCCGTGGCTGAACAACGAGACCTAAACCAAATATAGTATCGGACCCCCTCAATCAGTTCGTCGATTACTACTTCCGTTATGCCTGCCGCTAAACTGCCTGTAACTTCCGAATTATCATCTGGAACGTCGGGCGAAGTAGACAAATAATACTCCGTACCCCATGCTGGACTTTCGCCAAAATGCCGCCAGGTGAACTTGATTGAATTCACCGTTTCCTCGCCGTGTTGAATTAAAAGGGGAAAAACACAGTTGTCTGCAGGAATTATATGGATTCTTAAATTAGGCCTGTAGCTCGAAAGGGTGCCATTTACCGTTGGAACGGAATAATCCCTGTTAAAATACAGGTGCTTGTTTGGAAAAACACTGTACCTGATTTCATTTCCATTAGCCCCTGCGCCGTTGCCTCCGTTACCAAAATTCGCCTCGACGAGAACCACTAGATTATTGGCCGAGCCCGTATACCAAAAAGGCGTGGTCAACACCAGGGTATTCCACCCTTCTACCGGTTCTATACTGTCTTCGTATACCAAAACAGCCCCGTCAATTTGCGTCTCCCAGTTGGTTGCAGTCAATTCGCTGTCGGCGGTTTCCTTTAAATAAACCTTTAGCGGTCGAGCGCCTTTTCCCCCGACTTCTGCATACCAAGCCAGATTCAATATAATTCCTGGCATCGTAATTTCCTCAGCCGTATAGAGAGCCGACGAGCGCTCGTAGCCATAGTAACTTCCAAGCGGATTCCGCTGTGTGGCTGTTCCCGTTCCTATCTCAATTTGAGCCCGACAAAGACTCCATTGAAAACAAATAAATAATCCTATAAGTATTGCTCTTTTCATAAAACCCAGTTTTAACATTGCTTTAAAATTATTAAAAAAAACATTATTTCAAGCTTAATGCAAAACTTTAACCATAAATAATGATTTTCAATATTTTAAAAAACAAAATAAGCGAAAAACAATAATTTTAAATAAAGTAAAAAAAATGGTTCGATTTTATAAAAAAATAAATAGAATCACACAACTATTTCACAATAAAATACCTTAAAAAAAACACTTATAACTCCCTTTTGAAACGACATTCAGGCAGCATCGCTCCTGAGCGGCAAACAATCCAAAACCGCATTTTTCCAAAAAAAAAGCACCTCTTAACTGGCTTTCGCCAGTCAGAGATGCTTTTTAAATTTAGGCATGATGCGCATAGCTATAGCGCAAAACTCCCCTACTCCAGAATACTCGATATCAAACCCGTACTGTCGTAGTACAGAGAGGCCTTATTTACTTCTTGATTACTTTAATGCTTTGCGCCTTGGTCGCGGTATAAATCTTGACCACATAACTGGCTTTAGCCAAAGCACTCATATCGACATTGACACTGTAATCGTTTGTTTGTAACTGCAACAAACGCTGTCCTGTCAAGGAATAAACCTCTACTTTAACAATGGTTTCCCTGTAGGTGATTGTCAAGAAATCATGCACCGGATTAGGGTAGTAATTGAGTTCTTTTAAATCAAAGCCATCGAGTCCTAAGTTAATTTTCACGGTTACCGCAAAAGGTTCACTATAACATCCTTCTGCCGAGAAGAGAATACCGTAATATATCGCAGCATCACTTAATGGAATATTAGGCAATAAACTACCTCTGTTGGCTTTGGCATCTGCTAAGGAAGCAAACCAAACTACCCCAGGTTGGTCGGTGCGTAAATCGGCTACCACTTGGCCTACTTGGAATTCTTGAATAGCTTGTCCGGTTGGCGCTTGCGGGATTGCATTTACCCTTACCTCAACTCGAGTTCTTGGCGATTCACATCCGTAGATTGTTTGGCTAACAAAATACCAGCCATTTTGAAGCAGGGTCGTTTCCGACAGCGCTTCTCCTCCTACTTCTTGTACATACCACTTGGCATTCATATTCGCTGACAGATTCGCGCGCAACTGCGATACGGTTGCACTACCGCAGAATTGCTGCGCTACTGCAGTTGGAGCAAGGGCATTGTTGACCACATTTACTCCTACACGAACTCTTGGAGATTCGCACTCCCCAATTTTCTGAGCGACATAATACAAGCCCGAAGTCAAAAGTTGTGCTTGGCTCAATGGTGTTCCACCGGTGACGGTAGAATACCAATTTACCGTAGCTCCCGGCGTGGCGGTTACTTCCAAATTAGCAACGCGCACTTGAGTGGTACAGAAATTCTGATTTTGAGCTACAGGAGCTGGTACAGCGGCATAAACTGCGATGGTAACGGCCACTCGAAGCGACTCACACCCCAATAGGGATTGACTCAAATAATACGTTCCCGAATTCAACAGAGTTGTGGACGGAATGGCCGCGGTACTGTTTTCAGAAGCGTACCAGTTTGCCGTAGCACCTGGAGCTATTTGAACCGGCAAATCCGACACCTTAGCTTGCCCACATACAATGAGTCCCGATGAAGATGGCGCTGCCGGCACTGCATTTACTATGATTGGAATTCTTAAACGCTCCGATTCACAATTAACGGTGCTCTGTGTCACATAGTATACCCCGGTATATAAAAGCGCATTGTTCGCGATTAAATTATCACTTTCGTCATACCATTTTAAAGTATTTCCCATATCTGCTTGTACATCGAGATCGTTGATGTATACCGCACCACAGATGCTTCTCGCCATATAAGTCGGTACTCGAGGCTGATCGTAGAAACGCACCTCTACTTTCTTCGCTACGGATTCACAGCCATCAATAGTTTGTGTTACATAATAGAACCCTGCATGGAGCACCTCGGTATTGGCCAACTGGGTTCCCCCCGTAGGCATGGTATACCACTTGATTCGCTGCCCTTGAGCGGTTAAACTAGCCACTTTTGTTGCACCACAGAAATATTGTATTTCATCGGCTACGGCTTGTTCCGTAGTAATGGTATCAATTTTAAAGACCTTGGTCTGTACGCAATTTGCTATGGAAACTGTAACCGTCACCTCGTTCATACCCGCCTGTTGTGGTCTGTAGTAGATTTTCTTGGCACTGGTCTCGGCTACATACGGAATAGTTGCCGCAGCATCTGTATACAATCCTGCTCCGCTTTCGGTTTCCCATACCGCAACGGTCGGGATTATTTGCTTGATTTTCGTATTAAAGCGGTTTTTAGACAAGGACGGTGTTCCGCTGTTATACCCCCCTAGAACGGTATTATCAGTTGTTACCGTGTGTAGCGTTGACGCACTAGCACTTGAATTTATACCTTGATGGTCGATTTCTACAATCAGGTTTGATATTCCATCCCATGCATAAGGCGTGTTAAAAACCAGTTCTTGCCAACCCGAAGCCGTATGCGTATAAGTCGGTATTGAAAAAACCGTCACGAAGTTGGTCGTGATATAAGTCGCCGAAGGAAAAGCCGTTAAGCTGGTCGGTGCTATTCGCACCGTGTAATTATTGTTGGACGCACTCGACCCCAAAGTGATTACATTGAAGGCAATGGAGTTGAAATTCCCTGCGGAGAGTCCCAAATCTCTGAGTTCTTGAGCAGTGAATAACATTTGCACCTTGGCCGAAACACGGTAATTGTTAAAGGCCGATAAATCATTGGAAAACGAAGTGGGTACACCCGTACCGACTTCGACGGTTCGTTCATTGTGATCCGTAATCTGTAATGGTACTATCGTATTCTGACAAACCCCTTCCAAATCTGTTGCTGGTATATAAGTCACATCGGGAGTAGGCAATACGTTTACCTGGAATTCTTTGGTAATCTGGCACCGTTGTCCCGTGCTTTGCGATGCCGTTAAGGTATAGGTTTGACTGGTAGTCGTATTGAATACCCATCCGTTTTGCGCATTGCCAGAGACACCTGTAGTCGGACTCCAAGCGTAGGTATCATAAGAGGCTCCACCTGTTGCAATGGTTATTACAGGAGTAGTTTGTCCGCCGCAAACATCAGCAGTAGTTCTACTCAAGGTAAGAGCAGGTGCTGGGGTTACTGTGGCTACTACTTCTTGTCTTGGCGAAGTACAACCTTTTTCGTATTTTATATTATAGAAATAGTAGTAGGTCGATGAGCTAACCGATCCACTCCAGCTCGAAGTTACCGTTAGTATGTTATTTGTATCTAAATAGGGAAAAGTAGCTGCCGCGATGTCACGTACTAAATTTGCACCGGAATATGATTTGATTAACATTCGATACCCTGTACCTGCAGCTAAGGTAAAACCTAGAGGCACTACGTTTGGTGTGGTATATCCACCATTGGCAATATTTTCTACTGGACTCACAAAAAGCTCCACACCGCTTGAGTTTACAATTGCCACACTTACCGTACCGGCAGATGTAGAATACAAGTCCACACTTTTTAAGGTAATTTCCTCGGTTAGACTAAAAACGACTCCCCAGTTTGTCGTGCTAAAAGTTCCATCAACGCCAAACGAAGTTGCTTTTCCTCCTTGACCTTCCACACTACCATCGGCCACTGAAGCGACCCAAAAAGAAGTGGTTGCAGTGATTAGCGGTGTTTGAAACGAGGGACCTGTACCTACTGTTGTGCCACCGGCAGGGGCGTCGTACCACTTTAAAGTACCCGAATCAACCGCAGCAGTCAGTGTTGCTTTACCTTGTCCACATACGGTTCCACCCGTGGAGGTTATCGGTAAAAACACACAGGGTGTCGTAAAGTTCCGAGACGCCGTCCATGGACTAAAATAAGCACTTCCACACTTGGAACGGACGTAAACAAAATATCTCGTTCCGCCCTCTAGGCCCGTTACGTTTTTTAACAAAACCGTATTGGCTACCGTACCCGTTGCCGCTAAGCCCGTAGCACCGCTACCGGGTAAACCGCTAATTCTCACCTCATACTCGAAGCCCGAAGCGGGTAGCGAAGTAGGAGCCACCCATCTAATGGTAGCAGACGTGCCCAAAACATCTTCGATGGTTACCGCAGTGGGAACGATACATTCTGGACTTTTAATTACGGAAACCCCGAGCACGTTTAAAACGGCCGCTACGGTCGACGTTTTGGTCAATTCAACACTGGCGATTAGCTTGCCCGAATTGGCTTCATCAACCGTTAGTTCCACACTAAACAACTTGGGTTTCCCCGCTGGATTCTCCACTAAGTTGCTCAGATGACTCACCCGACCGAAGTCTGCTAGTGCCGTATTGGTTCCCGTTCCCTCAAGCCAGTCTGCTACGCTAATACCGGTAATGGTTTGGGAGGTATTATCGCTAAAATTGATCTTTGCTTTGACGCTTACTGTAGCAGCTGTCGCCGAGCTAGCCGTAGCCAAAAGGTACATTTTTGACGCCCTTTCCTGATTGGAAAACACCATGGTAGCGGGGGCATTGGCTGCCGATAGCTGCAGGGAATTATTCTGGTTATACGGCTGTAGTAAGAAACTCAAAGCGGGTATGTTTGTCGCATTGATTATCCGATCAACGGGCAATCCCGTAACCGCGGCTTCCGAAGTTGAGGTGAGTTTAAAATCCTTGCTGAGGAAATTATACTCCGCACCGTCAACGCGCTGATTCGTTGAACCGGAAACCGGTCCAACGCCATTGGCAATAACATCCGCATTAAAGCCAGAGGTTATCCCTAGCCGCACGTATTCTTGCGCTTTTCCGCCCCAACAGAAAAACAACAAAAACAACTGTAAAAGTAGAAGTGTAGTTTTTTTCATTAAAAATAATTTATGTTTATATTAAGGGTTTTAAAAGTACACTTTTTATTCACAACTCCGAATAATATCGTAATTTTAACACTTGAAAACACTTAAAATGCAATTATCTGACCACAAACTCTTATATACGTAAAAATTCGAGAACAAAAACGCCGTTAGTCATTTAAAAAAAACCGCTGATGTATGCTAAAAAAAACTGGATTGGCGCCGAATAATGCCCGGTCAGGGGTGTGGATTTCAGCGTGTAAAAAAATTTCACCTAAGGCTGCGAAGCGCCTATAAAAAGAGTAAAATTTCGACTCTTTTGCCTCAAAGGCTCGCATAAAAAAAAGCACCACTGCTCGTTTTCACAAGCCCGTGGTGCTTTTATCAAACTAGCGGATTGATCGCGAGATCACAACACGCAAGCATAATTGGTATTATTTGACGATTGCGAATCAGACGACCGTAAGACAACAGCTGCCATTCGTCGCATCAATTCTTTATCACTTTAAACACCTCTGTGGTTGTAGCGGTATATACTTTCACCACATAGGTTTCTTTGGGCAGGGCATCCATCGGTACTTCAACGGTAGAATCAGCTGCTTTGACAACGAATAACTGCTGCCCCGACAAAGAATAGACCACCACTTTATGTATGGTTTCTCGATGGGATAGCGTTAACACATCGCGCACCGGATTCGGATAATAGCGGAAGCTTTTTGCATCAAAGGAAACCGCATTCAGATTGATATGTACTTGGACTGCAAACGGCTTGCTCCAACAGCCTGTTGCCGCTTGGACAACCGCGTAATAGATATTGTGATCGGTCAATGGAATATCGGACCACAACCGATTTCTAAAGTACTGTGCATCGCTCAAGGAGCTAAACCAAGCCACGTCTTCTTGATCCACTACTAAATCGCCAACCACGGCCTGAGTAGTAAACTCCTGCACGGGAATGCCTGTAGGGGAATCGGGAATGGCATTGATCGTCACTTCAAATCGGATTCTAGGCGATTCACAGTCGTGCCACGAAAGACTTGCATAGTACCAGCCGTTTTGTAGGATATCTTCCGCGCTCAAGGCTTCACCTCCGACGGCCTCGGTATACCACTTCGCCACCATATCGTCGGGCGTATTGACCCGCAGCTGAGACACCGTAGCGCGACCACAGAATTGCTGGCTCGTGATTTGCGGTGCCTCGGGTTTTTCTCCGATATGCACCCCGACACGTGTTCGGGGCGATTCGCATTCGCCTAGGGTTTGAGATACGTAATATACGCCGCTTCTCAGGATTTGATTTTCCGCTAAAGCAACCGTAGCATGTAAGGCATTATACCAATTGACCCTAGCTCCATCCAGCGGGATTACTTCTAAATCCGCCACGCGAATATCCGTTGTGCAAAAGCTTTGGTTTTGCGCTAGCGGTATTGGCACAGCAGCATAGGTCGATACGGCCACAGCTACACGTTCGGATTCACAGCCTGCCAATGTCTGCGTCAGGTAGTAGGTTCGCGTACTCAACAAATCAGTAGCGTGCAAGGGTTGCGTGCTCTGCGCATCGTAATAACACTTTATCACTGCGCCGGGCAGGCTCTGCACCCTTAAATCGGACACTCGAGCATGACCGCACACCACCAGTCGATTGGCGGTAGGAGCAACGGGAACAGGATGAACCCCAAGCTCCAGTCGAGTATGTTGCGACTCACAGTCTGTGTTGCTCTGCGATACATAATAGGTTTGCAATTCCGAACTTAGGCGCAAATCCGACGTAATTGGATTTCCGTATTCATCATACCACTGCAACGTATTGCCCTCCAGATATTGCAAATCCAAGTCTCGTAAATAGACCTCACCACATAAGACCCTACGGGTATAAATGGGTTTGTCGGGTTGGATTAGCAGTTCCACCCTAGTCGCTTTTCGCAGCGATGCACAACCATCTATGTTTTGAGCAACGTAGTAGGTAGCAGCGCGTAACGAGTCTGCATTTTGCAAAGGGACGCCTCCAAATTCGCGGTCGTACCACTTTAGGTTATGGCCGCTAGCCTCCAGTTCGGCTACCGTGGGATGACCACAAAATACCTGTACGTCCTCCGCTTCGGGCATTGCCTTGAAATTCGCTTGTACTTTAAACTCCTTTTCCGCTTTGCATCCATACAAATCCACCTTGGCGAAAATTTGATTGAGACCCTCCTGTTGCGGTCGGTAAAAGACTTTTCTCATATTGGTATTCGGCACATACGGAATCTGCGCTTCGGGATCGACAAACAAGCCTTGCCCCGCTGCTTCCCAGTTCACTCTATAGGAGAAATACTGTCTAAACTTGGTGTTAAATCGGTTTACCGAAGTCGTCTTTGAGGCGGAATTATAGGAGCTGTGTATCATTCTTCTTTCTGTCGTAGGGGTATAAAGCGTATTGGCATTGGAACTAAAATTCGTTCCTCTATAGTCCAGGTCGATAATTAAATTGGTAACCCCGTCCCAATAATAGGGAGTATCAAAGACAATTTCCTGCCATCCCGATGCGGTATGCGTATAGGTTTCTGCATAAAAGACGGTCGTAAAACCCCGTTCTATATAGCTCGACATAAATTTAGTCAGCGTTGTTGGCGCTATGCGCACTTTATAATTCCAATTGTTTTCATTGGCTCCCAAGCTACTCACTTCAAAGGAAATAGCACTTATAGGACCGACTAACATGCCGTGACTTCGCAATTCAGCGGCGGTAAACAACAATTGTACCCGCGCGCTAGAACTGTAGTTGTTAAAGGCCGATACCGCGTTGGAGAAGGTAGTCGGTACCGCTGTACCCACCACCATGCTCTTATCGTTATCGTACATCACGCCCAGGGGTACAATATCACTCCCGCAGACCGGCGGCGGGTCTACTTCAGGCATAAAAGTCAACTCGGGACTCGGTTGGGTCAAGACATCCACCGAACGAAATACTTGACATTTCTCCCCGCTTGTTTGCGAGGCCTTTAATTGATAAACCGTGCTTTCCGAGGGTGTAAAAACCCAACCCGATTGGGCATCTCCGGTAACTCCAGTAGCGGGTGTCCAGACGTACGAATCATACGAATCTCTACCGGTGGCCACGGTGACCGCGTTGGTGGGATAGCCTACGCAGACAAACTCAAAGTCTGAGCTCAGGGTAAAATTGGGTGCTCGCGTTATCGTAGCGACAACTTTTTTTCTCGGAGATGTACAGCTCTTGTTGTATTTGATGTTGTAAAAATAATAATATAGTGACGTAAACTCCGTACCCATCCATCGCGACGCTGTAACGGTCATGCTGCCGTTCGAATCCACGTAGGGAAATTGCACTAGGCTGCTGTCGTTATCAAAGAGCAAAGTAACCCCGGTAGCTTCTTTGAGTAACATTCGATATCCAACGCCAACCGGCAATTCCACATTGAGCGGAATGATGTTCGGATTGGTCACACCGGTATTTACAATATTTACCACATCGGTGCTGTAGAGTTCTACGCCGTACGAGTTTGTAATTTTAATCTTTACCGTACCCTCTGTAGTGGAATAGAGCGACACGCTTTTGAGTTCAATAGGATGGGCGACATCGAACACGATACCCAAATTACTCAGTGTCAAGGTAGAGGCATTGGATGCCACAGTACTTTTTCCCGCCGTTCCCCTTTGGGTATTAGCCGCTTCGGCGGCGACCCAGTAGTTGGTGGTTGATTCTAAAACCGGGGTGGTAAATAGGGTACCTCTTCCGATGGGGGTTCGACTACTACTGCTGGCATACCATTTTGCGGTTCCCGACGACACCGTCGCTTTTAAGGTCACCGCTCCACTACCGCAGGCTGTACCGTCGGTTACGGTCAATTCGGGATATGAGCAGGGTGTCTTAAATACTTTTTTGACCCAAGTACTCCAAGAGGTATCCGTGCATTTTGCACGGAGGTATACGGCATATTCCGTCGCACCGGTCAAAGCGCTGAACTCCGCCGTTAAAGTGGTGTTCGCTACCGTATCGGAAACCGCCAAGCCCGTTGTACCACTCCCCGGCTCCCCGCTTGTTCTCACTTCGTATTCATACCCCATATCGGGGGCTACCGTTGGGGCTGTCCACTTGATTGTGGCGGCTGTATCCCTTATGTTTTGCACGATAACCGCCGTGGGTTCGGGACAATCCGGAACGATGACAGCAGTGGCTGCAAACACGTTTAAAACCCCTTCTGAGCTCGATATTTTGGTGAGTTGTACGCCGGTTAAATTTTTGAGTTGATTGGCCTCATCGAGGGTTATTTCCACGCTAAACAGCTTGGGGTTTCCCGTGGGTGTTTCGACGACATCCGTGAGGGCATTTACCCTGCCGAGTCCGGAAATTACCGTAGCTGCTGTCGTACCCGCAAACCAATCTGCCACGGTCAAGTCCGCAGCGGTTTGGGAGGTGCCGCCTTCAAATTGCAGTATTGCGCTAAAATGAACGGGAGCGCTTGCGGCATTTCCCGCTGTAGCGAGCAAGTACAGCTTCTTGGCCTTTACCGCCGTACCAAAAGCCAAGGTACCCGCAGCATTGGTCTGGCCTAATCTCAGTGCATTAGGCTGGCTGTAATCGCCCATCTGAAAGCGCAATCCCGCAATGTTTGCGGCACTAATCGAGCGGTCGACTGGAAGGCCAACATCGGAATCGGGCGAATCTGGAGTCGCTTTAAAATCGCGACTCAACAAATTAAAACTGTCGTTGTCCAGGCGATGGGTAGTCGACGCGCTGGCCGGTCCCACGCCATTGGCCACGACATCGGCATTAAAGCCCGTAGCAATGGTTAAGGCTGCGTATTCCTGTGCTGATCCACTCCAACAGAGCAGCACTATTAATAAAAGTAAAACTGTTCTCATTATTCAATTGTTTTTATATTAAGACCTAATAGGCAATAAAAATACAAAACACAATTAAAAATTATAAAAACAATCCATATTTAACTATAATAAAGAAATAACACGAAAATAATGAAAAATTTGCATTTTAAGAAACCGTGTTAACATTAAAATGACCGCACTAAAGCAAAACAAAAAACCACAACCAGTCAATAAACTGCTATACGTGAATTTATAGCACGTAAACATAAAGCGATTCCCATATAAAATTCAAAATGGCGTTTAAAACTTTCCATCACTCATTCACAACATAAAGTCGACTTCAATAAAATATAAATGTTAATTTAATTTGTAAACTGATAAAGCGCTAAATTTTAAGATTTTAAAGAAGTGACTTAAAGGTATATATTGCTAAAAGCCTCCGTTACTTTGGCTGCGCTACACCGCGTAAATGCCTTGATTGGCTCTGGATATGCAGTCCCTTTTCACTCCCACTAAAAATCTTTGGTTCACAAACAGCGCTTTGCTATCGTTCTCTAGCGAGCGTTGACCTTGTACTGTGGTTCGCTCCCTTCTATTGGCAGGGTCTTGAACAAAAAGCCAAAAGCACCTCAAGCCTCGTTTTTACGAGTTTGAGATGCCTTGGCAAATGAGCCCTTTCACACTTTTTCTTCTAAAGGCTTTAAGCTTCTGCAAAAAATCGGGTACTAGGGTGCTTCTCTATAATCCATTTCATTAATTTTTAATCACTCGAATAGCTTGGCTCTGGTTCGCGGTATAAAGTTTAATGATATAAGTCGCTGCAGGCAAATCGCCCATGGCTATTTCCACCGTGTGGTCAGTACATTCTTGTACCAAAAGACGCTTGCCGGAAAGCGCATACACTTCGACTTTAACCAGCGTTTGGCGATACGAAATCTTTAAAATCTCTTTTACAGGATTTGGATAGTAGGCCAATTCGTCCAAATCAAATCCATTTACCCCTAAAATCAGCGTCACCTTCACAGCAAAGGGCTCGCTCACGCATCCCAGATCCGAAATCAACACGCCGTAATAAACCGTTTCGGAGGCTAAGAGCGCAGTGCTAGGTAGGCTGTTTTTGTTTGCTCGAGCATCTTCTTCCGTGGCAAACCACACGACATTTTCTTCGGCAGTAACCAAGGCAGCTATGGTGCTTTCACTTTCGACGCTAAATTCCTGATTCGCTGCCCCTGTAGGCGCTTGTGGAATTTCATCGACTACAAATTCAACGGCTGCTCGTTGGGACTCGCAGTTTTCCACCACTTTGCTGATATAGTAGGTTCTCGTAGTCAATACGGCGTCGTCCTCCAAAGCAGTACCGCCTTGTTCTTGCACAAAATAACGCAGTGCACCTTGCGCTATAACATCACGCGACTGGGCTACCGTAACTGCACCGCAGTACTGTTGTGCTTCAATCTCCGGCGCATCTGGTGTGGAATAAACATAAAGCACGGCTAATACGAGGTCCGATTCGCAAGCCGCATTGGATTGGGATACCCAATACCCGCTACCACTTGTCAATACGTAATCGGCGGATATGGGATTGCCCAATAGGTCATACCAATTGAGTGTATTTCCAGGCTCATATTCCACATGCATATCGCCGGTACGCACTTCTACCTCGCCACAGAATAGGTTCGTCGTATTGGTCGGAGCGCTTGGCCGCGCTACAATATTCACCTGTACGCTTTTTAATGCCGACTCACAACCGTCTACGGTTTGATTGACATAATAGACGCCCGACTGCAACACGGTGGAAATATCTAGGGGTTGTCCATTGTTTTGCGTATCGAACCATTTTAAATTTTGGCCTTGTACTGTAATGTTTTCCAGGGTACTTCCGTCGCATAGGAGCACCTCGCTTTCTACCCCTGGTAGCGGCGCCCCATTGCTCGAATTGTGTATATCAAATGTATGTGTGGTAGAACAAGTCCCCACCGTCAAAGTAGCGGTCACCGCACTAACGCCTGAATGCGCTGGCTGGTAGTATACCGATGGTGCATGGGTATTTTGCACATAGGAAATGGTGGCAGCTTCGTCGATATAAAGCCCGGAAGCTTGCGATTCCCAGGTTACCTGTTGCGGTATGATTTGCTGCAGTTTTATATTAAATCGATTTCGAGATAAATACGTTGTATTTCCGTTATAACCATAAATTACCTTATAATCATCGGTAGCGGTATAATGCGTTTTAGCGCTGGAATAGTCATCTATTCCGGTATGTTCGATTTCGATAACGATATTGCTTATTCCATCCCATTCAAAAAGGGTATCGAAGGTTATGGTTTGCCAGCCGGAATCGGTATGGGTATAAGTCTGTGGCGAAAACACTGTTACAAAGCCGTCTTCAACGTAGTTTTTATGAATATAGGAGGACAAGTCCGAATGTGCTATACGCACTGTGTAATCGTCATTCGTTGGCGAAGCACCTAAAGACGACACATAAAAGGCGATGGAGTTGATCGGTCCGTCGACCATGCCCAAGGCTCTAATTTCTGTTGCAGTAAACAGCATCTGGACTCTAGCTGAATGTCTGTAATTATTGAAAGCGGATAAATTATTATTAAAATCTTGAGATACGCTTGAGCCAACCTGAATGCTGCGATCACTTATAAAGTCTACGCTCAAGGGAACTATCGTGCTTTGACACAATACCACCGGATTGTATACTGGAGCATATTGCGGCACGAGTTCCGATTTTCGATTGATGGCTACTTCTTTAACCATGGTGCATTGCAGTCCATTGCTTTGCGAAGCTGTCAAGGTGTAGACCTGAGAATGGGAAGGATTAAATACCCAGCCATCTTGGGCATTGCCCGAAACTCCTTCGGAAGGCTCCCATACAAAGGTACTGTAATCGGTTGCCCCAGCTAAGAGGGTTATGTTTTCACTGAGCTGCCCGGCGCAAAGATCGTTTTGAACCTGGCTCAAAGTCAGACTCGGCGCAGAATTATCTACCGATACCTCAATTTCTTCCCTAGGCGATACACAGCCTCTAAAAAAGGTAATATTGTAAAAGTAAGCATAAACACTTGTGGTCACCGATAAGTAATCAGAAGCCGTAATCTTGACGCCCTGATTTTCATCGGCATAGGGAAAATTAAGATTGTCATTTTCGTAGAGCAAATTGAGATTGGAGGCATTTTTTATCAGCATCCTATAGGCATTTCCCGGAGGAACTTCCACGCCCAAACCGACCACATTGGGCACTAAGTTATCATGTCCTACTATGGGTTGCATGCCGGTAGTAAAGAATTCGATGCCTTGGTCATTAACTAGGGCAATTTCCAGCAGTCCATCGGTGCCCGAATACACATCTACACTCTCCAAGTAGACAGTTTCTGCCACGTCGAAGACCACTCCTGACGCGACATAGCCGCTATTGCTCAACGGTGTAGCGCCCACAGCAAGTTTTCCTGTTTTTTCCAGGGAAGCATTGGGAAGCAGCTTGCTGAACCAAAATGAGGTAGTTTCGCTTAATCTCGGGGTAACGAAGACCAAAGAATCTCCTAGAGGCTCTCCTCCTAGAGCGCTATCAAACCATCTGACGTTCGCACCGGTAACATTGGCTGTCATGGTAACGCGACCTACCCCGCAAAGCGCGGTAGCTGTAATGGTGGCCTCTGGAAACAAACAAGCGGTTCGAAACTGATAACCATCGGTCCAATCGCTATATCCAGCAGCAGCACATCCCGATTTAACATAAACGGTATATACGGTCGCTTCTTGTAAATCAGATACCGCAGCGGCTAATATGTTTTGGGTCACAAGACCCGCGGCACCCAATCCATTTGCGCCACTACCGGGTAAACCGCTGCTTCGTACCTCATAGGAATACCCCGTTTCAGGCGCAAGCTCAGCTGCCCCCCAATGCAGCATAGCTGTGTGAGCAGTAATGTCGCTAACCGTTGCCGCTCCAGGCATAAAACAACGCGGTGTACGAATCCCCGATACGGCAAAGACATTAAGCACGCCGTTAGAAGAGGTTTTGGTGATAACCACCTTAGTCGCATTCTTATAGTAGTTAGCCGAATTCAAATTAATTTCTTCCCCAAACATCTTTGGATTCCCAGCAGGAGTTTCAATGTCGTTGGTACCTACGTGCACCCGTCCTATGCCGGAAATCGCAGCTGTACTAGGGCTGCCTCCATACCAATCCAACACGGATAGCAGTGTAAAAGTTTCCGTGGTACTGTCGGAAAAGTGAACAGTGACATCGAAATTAATCGGACTTGAACCCGCACTCCCCCCTGTGACTAAGAAGTACAGTTTGGTCAATTGTTGGGGTATCGCAAAAATCAGCTCGCCCGACTCCCCTACTGCGCCAATTCTCAAGGAATTGTTTTGACTATACGATTGCAATTGAAAGTTCAGTGTGGGAAGAAAAGCCGCGTTAATCACCCCATCAATCGGAAGTCCGACAGTTGCAGCTGGCGCAGAATCAGACTCCTTGAAGTCCAAGCTCAAAAAATCGAATTGGTCTTCGTCTACGCGGTGTGTCGTAGAGGCTATAGCCGGACCAGTTCCATTGGCGATTACATCGGCGTTAAAGCCCGTCGATATTCCCAATCGCACGTATTCTTGAGCCGAACAGCACAGGCTAAACGACAGCAAGAATAAAAAGGTAATTCTTTTCATTTCATCAATGTTTTTATATTACTATTTTACGAGCAATAAAAATACAAATTCTGAATAAAAAGCAACAAAACATTACTTATTTAACTAAAATAGTAATTTTTGAACACAAAAGCAAAATAACCATAGATAAATTACATTTTTTAACAACGATAAAAACGCCACCTTAAGATGGAAATAAAACGCAGTCAGCCCAAAAACTACCTAGTGAGAATTAACCGTCACACGATGACGACCGTTGACTAGATAAACCGATTGATTGCTAAAAAAACTACCACTTATATATTCACAAGCACACCACACATATATGCGGTGGCGGTTGTTAATAAAATTAGGTGTTTCGGATAAGGCATCAAGATGTTGAAAAAAAATAAATGAAAAAACCCCATCTGACAGCGTCAAATGGGGTTTTTAGTACGTTTAAATGGCGACTAGGCCTGTCCTGTAGGACCGAAATTCAAGGGAATAGGCATTTGCTCTACATCTTTAATTTCACCGTTAACCGCTTCAAATCGTTGAATATTCTCTTCTAATGCTTTGAGCAATCTCTTGGCGTGTTGTGGGGTCAAGATTACTCTCGACTTCACTTTGGCCTTGGGAACTCCGGGCATTACATTAATAAAATCTACTACAAATTCCGTGTTGGAATGATTGATAATCGCCAAGTTGGAATAGATTCCCTCTGCGGTTTTTTCATCCAATTCGATGTTGAATTGGCCTTGTTGTTGATCGTTATCCATGGTTTTAGAAATTTAAATCTTCCGTTTCATTATTCAACTCTACGTCGTCCATAGAACTCACTAGAATCGATTCATATTCTCTCATACCCGTTCCTGCAGGAATTCTATGTCCTACAATAACGTTTTCTTTCAATCCGGTCAATCTGTCGATCTTACCTGCAACAGCCGCTTCGTTTAACACTTTTGTAGTCTCCTGGAAGGAAGCTGCAGAAATAAACGATTTGGTTTGCAAGGAAGCTCTGGTAATTCCTTGAAGAATTGGTGTAGCTGTCGCTGGCATTACATCTCTGGCCACTACCAAGTTTTTGTCTTCGCGTCTCAACAAAGAGTTTTCGTCGCGCAACTCTCTAGTCGAGATAATTTGACCTTCTTTAAGGTTCGCCGAATCTCCTGAATCTTCTACCACTTTCATTCCGTATAATTTGTCGTTGTCCACGATAAAGTCACTGGCGTGAGCCAATTGATCTTCTAAGAACAGGGTATCCCCTGGATCTTGAATTCTCACTTTACGCATCATCTGACGAATTACCACCTCAAAGTGTTTGTCGTTGATCTTTACCCCTTGCAAGCGGTATACCTCTTGAATTTCGTTTACCAAATACTGTTGAACAGCAGAAGGTCCTTGAATTCTCAAGATATCGTCTGGAGTGATTGCTCCATCGGAAAGTGCCATACCGGCTTTGACGAAGTCATTCTCTTGAACCAAAATTTGGTTGGATAGCTTAACCAGGTATTTTTTAACGTCACCCAATTTAGATTCCACCACGATTTCGCGGTTACCCCTTTTGATTTTACCGAAAGATACTACACCATCAATTTCAGAAACCACCGCTGGATTCGAAGGATTACGAGCCTCTAACAACTCGGTAATTCTAGGTAAACCTCCGGTAATATCTCCTGCTTTAGACGAGTGACGAGGAATCTTAACCAAGACTTTACCCGCTTTAATCTTTTCGCCGTTATTAACCATTAAGTGGGATCCCACCGGCAAGTTGTACGAACGAATCAATTCCCCATCATTACCATAAATCAATAGGGTAGGGATTAATTTTTTATTTCTAGATTCCGAAATTACTTTCTCCTGGAAACCTGTTTGCTCATCGATTTCAACCATGAACGTCTGTCCTTGTTCGATATCTTCATAAGCAATTTTTCCAGTAAACTCGGAAACAATTACTCCATTATATGGATCCCACTTACAGATGGTAGTTCCTTCATCCGCGATTTGACCGTCTTTGACGAAGATGGTTGAACCGTAAGGGATGTTGTGCGTATTTAAAACGATACCGGTGTTTTCGTCTACCAATTTCAACTCTGTAGAACGCGAAATAACGATATCAACCGATTTACCATCGGCGTCTTCACTCTTCACGGTTCTCAAATCTTCCATGTCTAAACGACCTTTGAATTTGGTTACGATGCTAGAAGTTTCAGAAATGTTACCTGCAGTACCCCCAACGTGGAAGGTTCTTAGGGTTAACTGTGTACCCGGTTCTCCAATAGATTGTGCAGCAACTACTCCAACAGCTTCCCCTTTTTGGGTCATTCTACCGGTAGCCAAGTTACGTCCGTAACATCTGGCACAGATTCCACTAGTAGCCTCACAGGTCAATGGCGAACGAACCTCTACTCTTTCGATTGGAGATGCGTTGATAATTTTGGCGTGAACCTCGGTAATTTCGTTTCCTGCTTCGATGATAACGGCAGAAGTCATTGGATGAATGACGTCTTCCAAAACCACACGACCCAAGATTCGCTCCGCTAAGGTTTCTACCACCTCTTCGTTTTTCTTAAGTGCAGATACTTCGATTCCTCTTAGTGTACCACAGTCAACCGTGTTTACAATAACGTCTTGAGCCACATCGTGAAGACGACGTGTCAAGTATCCAGCATCGGCCGTTTTCAAAGCCGTATCCGCAAGTCCTTTACGCGCACCGTGGGTAGAGATAAAGTATTCCAAAATCGACAAACCTTCTTTAAAGTTTGAAAGAATCGGGTTTTCAATAATCTCCCCACCACCAGCGGTAGATTTCTTAGGTTTGGCCATCAAACCACGCATACCGGTAAGCTGACGAATCTGTTCTTTTGATCCCCTTGCTCCAGAGTCAAGCATCATATATACCGAGTTGAACCCTTGTTTATCCTCGCGGATATTTTTCATGGCCAATTCTGTCAACATGGCGTTGGTCGATGTCCACACATCAATAACTTGGTTGTAACGTTCGTTATTGGTGATCAGTCCCATGTTGTAGTTTACCGTAATATGGGCTACTTGTTGGTTGGCATCGTCGATCAATTCTTGTTTGCGTTCCGGGATCATAATATCACCCAAACTGAATGACAATCCTCCTTTAAAGGCAAAGTTATACCCCATGCTCTTCATGTCGTCCAAAAAGGCCGCCGTAGTAGGAACATCGGTTTGATTTAAAATTCTACCGATAATATCTCTAAGGGATTTTTTAGTCAATACCTCATTGATGAAACCGGCTTTTTCTGGCACTACTTCGTTAAACAACACTCTACCAGCAGTGGTTTCGATGATTTGATACACCAATTCCCCTTCCGCGTTAAAGTCTTTTGCACGCACTTTAACCGCGGCGTTCAACGCGAGTTTCCCCTCGTTTTTAGCGATGTTTACTTCTTCTGCAGAATAGAAAGTCATGCCTTCTCCCATAACGGGTTCTTCTGGAGTCGAACGACGTACTTTGGTCATGTAATACAAGCCCAAAACCATATCCTGCGATGGTACCGTAATAGGTGCACCATTGGCAGGGTTTAATATATTGTGAGAAGCCAACATCAACAACTGCGATTCCAAAATTGCTTCTGGACCTAGTGGTAAGTGGACCGCCATCTGGTCACCATCGAAATCGGCATTAAAGGCCGTACATACCAAGGGGTGAAGCTGAATGGCTTTACCTTCGATAAGCTTAGGCTGGAATGCTTGGATTCCCAGTCTGTGAAGTGTTGGAGCACGGTTTAAAAGAACGGGATGTCCCTTGATCACGTTTTCCAAGATATCCCAAACTACTGGTTCTTTCTTGTCTATAATTTTCTTGGCCGATTTTACGGTTTTCACAATACCTCTTTCGATCAATTTACGAATCACAAAAGGTTTGTACAACTCCGCAGCCATATCTTTAGGCAACCCACATTCGAACAATTTCAATTCCGGTCCAACAACAATTACCGAACGCGCAGAATAATCCACACGTTTACCCAGTAAGTTTTGACGGAAACGACCTTGTTTACCCTTTAGGGAATCCGAAAGTGATTTCAAAGGACGGTTGGATTCGGTTTTAACAGCAGAAGATTTTCTGGTATTGTCAAAAAGGGAATCTACCGATTCTTGAAGCATACGCTTTTCGTTACGCAAGATTACTTCAGGAGCTTTGATCTCCATCAATCGTTTTAAACGGTTGTTTCTGATGATTACACGACGGTAAAGATCATTCAAATCCGAAGTGGCAAAACGACCTCCATCTAGTGGCACTAAAGGACGAAGTTCTGGTGGAATCACAGGAATTACTTTAAGAATCATCCACTCTGGACGGTTTTCACGTGCATTGTTGGATTCGCGGAAAGCTTCCACCACTTGAAGTCTTTTTAAGGCTTCTGTTTTTCTTTGTTTAGACGTTTCGGTATTGGCCGCGTGACGCAAATCATAGGATAGTTGATCTAAGTCGATACGAGCCAATAAGTCCATAATACATTCCGCACCCATTTTGGCGATGAATTTATTTGGATCGTTATCGTCTAAATATTGGTTTTCCATCGGAAGGGTATCTAAGATGTTTAGATATTCTTCTTCCGTTAAGAAGTCCAGTCTTTTTAAAGATTCACCTTCCGCAGTTTTAGCGATACCGGCTTGGATGACCACATAGCGTTCGTAATAAATGATCATATCTAATTTCTTAGACGGAAGTCCAAGGATATAACCAATTTTATTAGGCAGCGAACGGAAATACCATATATGCGCAATTGGAACAACCAAGTTAATGTGTCCAACTCTATCTCTACGTACTTTTTTCTCTGTAACTTCTACCCCACAACGGTCACAAACGATACCTTTATAACGGATTCTTTTGTATTTACCACAAGCACATTCAAAATCTTTAACAGGACCGAAGATACGTTCGCAGAAAAGACCATCACGCTCGGGTTTGTGTGTACGGTAATTTATGGTTTCAGGTTTTAAAACTTCACCCCTAGACTCTGCAAGTATAGACTCTGGAGAGGCCAGACCAATTGAGATTTTATTGAACCTTTTTACGGTATTTTTCTCTTTATTTTTATTCATGGTAAACTTACTTGTTAAAGTGTATTGTAAAAAACAAGCAGTATACAGGTATACTGCTTGTCACATTACTTAGTTTATTCTTCTAATCTGATGTCTAATCCAAGACCTTTCAATTCATGCATTAATACATTGAATGATTCTGGAAGTCCTGGTTCTGGCATAGGTTCGCCCTTAACGATAGCTTCGTAAGTTTTTGCTCTACCAATCACGTCATCCGATTTAACCGTCAATATTTCACGTAGTGTACTCGATGCACCATAAGCTTCAAGAGCCCAAACCTCCATCTCTCCAAAACGTTGACCTCCAAATTGCGCCTTACCACCTAATGGTTGTTGCGTGATTAAAGAGTATGGTCCGATAGAACGCGCGTGCATCTTATCGTCTACCATGTGTCCTAATTTTAACATATAAATTACACCCACCGTTGCTCTTTGGTCAAAACGTTCTCCCGTTCCTCCATCGTATAGATAGGTATGTCCAAATCTTGGGATTCCCGCTTCATCGGTAAATTCATTGATCTGATCGAGGTTTGCCCCGTCAAAAATAGGCGTCGCAAAAGTTCTTCCCAATTTTTGTCCAGCCCATCCAAGAACCGTTTCATAAATCTGCCCGATATTCATACGAGAAGGTACCCCTAGTGGATTCAATACGATATCAACCGGTGTTCCATCTTCTAAGAACGGCATGTCTTCATCACGTACAATTTTGGCAACAATACCTTTATTTCCGTGACGTCCAGCCATTTTATCCCCAACTTTCAACTTACGTTTTTTGGCGATATATACCTTAGCTAATTTTAAGATACCAGAAGGAAGTTCATCACCTACAGTGATCATGAATTTTTCTCTTCTCAACATCCCTTGAAGGTCGTTCAGCTTGATTTTATAGTTGTGAATCAAATCGGTAATCATATCGTTGGTATGATCGTCGGTTGTCCATTGTCCTTTGGTCAAGTGCGCGAAATCTTCTACGGCAAACAACATTTTTTGAGTGTATTTTTTACCTTTAGGCAAAATCTCTTCTCCCAAATCGTTCAACACCCCTTGAGATGTTTTCCCGTTTACGATAAAGAATAACTTCTCAACCAAACGCTCTTTTAACTCGTTGAATTTAACTTCGAACTTGGTTTCAAGTACGGCCAATTCATCTTTATCTTTGGAACGTTTGCGTTTGTCTTTTACCGCTCTTGCGAATAATTTTTTATCTAAAACCACCCCTCTTAACGATGGGGAAGCTTTCAGTGAAGCATCTTTTACATCACCGGCTTTGTCACCAAAGATGGCTCTTAAAAGTTTTTCCTCTGGCGTTGGATCCGATTCTCCTTTAGGAGTAATTTTACCAATCAAGATATCACCTGGTTTCACTTCTGCTCCAATGCGGATCATACCGTTTTCGTCCAAGTCTTTGGTCGCTTCTTCACTAACGTTAGGGATGTCATTGGTCAACTCTTCGTTACCCAATTTGGTATCTCTAACTTCCAGTGTATAATCGTCCACGTGAATCGAGGTAAAGATGTCGTCGCGAACCACTTTTTCAGAGATTACGATCGCATCCTCAAAGTTGTATCCCTTCCACGGCATAAAAGCCACTTTCAAGTTACGACCTAGAGCCAATTCGCCGTTTTCAGTAGCATAACCGTCGCACAATACCTGCCCTTTAGTCACGCGATCGCCCTTGCGAACAATCGGTTTAAGGTTGATACTCGTACTTTGATTCGTCTTTCTAAATTTGATCAAGTTGTAGGTTTTCTCGTCGCTGTCGAAGCTGATCAAACGATCTTCATCCGTACGGTCGTACTTGATGATGATTTTTTGAGCATCTACATATTCCACAACACCATTGCCTTCCGCATTGATTAAAACTCTGGAATCCGAAGCTACTTGACGCTCTAAACCAGTTCCTACGATCGGCGCTTGCGGTCTTAACAAAGGCACCGCTTGGCGCATCATGTTTGATCCCATCAAAGCCCTGTTGGCATCATCGTGTTCCAAGAAAGGAATCAACGAAGCCGAAATCGAAGCAATTTGGTTAGGTGCTACGTCTGTATAGTGAATTTCCGTTGGTGTTACCACCGGGAAATCGCCTTCTTCTCTTGCAATAACGCGTTCTGCAGTTATTGAACCATCTTCTTTCATTTCGATGTTTGCCTGAGCAATCATCTTTTCTTCTTCTTCTTCAGCGCTTAAATAAATCGGTTCAGAAGTCAAATCCACTTTACCGTCGGTAACCTTTCTATAAGGTGTTTCGATAAAGCCCATACCGTTTACTTTGGCATAAACTGCCAAAGACGAGATCAAACCAATGTTTGGTCCCTCCGGGGTTTCAATAGGACATAAACGACCGTAGTGCGTATAGTGAACGTCACGCACCTCAAATCCGGCTCTTTCACGAGAAAGACCACCAGGTCCAAGGGCAGAAAGTCTACGCTTGTGGGTAATTTCGGCCAATGGATTGGTTTGATCCATGAACTGCGATAACTGATTCGTTCCGAAGAAAGAATTGATTACCGAAGATAGGGTTTTCGCGTTGATCAAATCGATAGGGGTAAACACCTCGTTGTCCCGTACGTTCATACGTTCGCGAATTGTTCTTGCCATACGAGCTAAACCAACACCGAATTGCGCAGATAATTGTTCTCCTACTGTTCTAACACGACGGTTAGACAAGTGATCAATATCATCGATCTCCGCCTTGGAGTTAATCAATTCAATCAGGTATTTAACAATAGTGATAATATCCTCTTTTGTCAAAACCTGTTTGTCGATTGGGGTATCCAAGTTTAATTTTTTGTTCATTCTGTAACGACCTACCTCACCTAGATTGTAACGTTGATCGGAGAAAAACAATTTGTCAATGATACCACGCGCCGTTTCTTCATCAGGCGGTTCTGCGTTTCTCAATTGACGGTAAATATGTTCTACGGCCTCTTTTTCAGAGTTCGTAGGGTCCTTTTGCAAGGTGTTATGTATGATGGCATAATCTGCCTGATTCGCGTCTTCTTTGTGCAGAAGCACTGTTTTCACGTTGGCATCTATGATTTCTTCGATATTATCTTTGTCTAGCACCGTATCCCGGTCTAAGATAATTTCATTTCTCTCAATAGAAACCACTTCACCAGTGTCTTCATCAACGAAATCCTCGTGCCAAGTGTTTAATACACGTGCAGCAAGTCTTCGTCCAATATATTTTTTAAGACCTGTTTTCGATACTTTAATCTCCTCTGCAAGGTCGAAAATCTCTAGGATGTCCTTGTCTCTTTCGAAGCCTATGGCGCGGAATAAAGTTGTAACAGGTAATTTTTTCTTTCTATCGATATAGGCGTACATCACGCTATTGATATCGGTAGCAAACTCAATCCAAGAACCCTTGAAGGGGATAACTCTAGCTGAATATAATTTTGTACCATTTGCATGGAAAGATTGACCAAAGAAAACACCAGGTGAACGGTGCAATTGAGATACCACTACACGTTCAGCTCCATTGATTACAAAAGTACCACTCGGCGTCATATAAGGTATGGTTCCTAGATACACATCTTGAACAATCGTTTCAAAATCTTCGTGTTCTGGGTCAGTACAGTACAGTTTTAAACGTGCTTTAAGAGGAACACTATAGGTTAAACCTCTATCAATACATTCTTCAATTGTATAACGGGGAGGGTCTACAAAGTAATCAAGAAATTCCAATACAAACTGATTTCTAGTATCAGTAATAGGGAAATTTTCCATGAAGGTATTGTATAAACCTTCATTGCCTCTTTCTTCAGATTTGGTTTCTAGCTGAAAGAAATCTTTAAAAGATTTAACTTGGATATCCAAGAAATCTGGATACGCAGGTATGTTTTTAGTCGAGGCAAAATTTAATCTTTCAGTCTGATTTGTAATCATCAATGGACAAAATTTTGATTAAAAAAATTTAATAAGATTGCGTAGAAAAGTGCTTATACGCAAAATGGTTTAGGCCTTTGAGAGTGATTCTCAAGGCCTAAACCTGGTTATATCATGTTGGTTAGATTACTTAAGCTCAACAACAGCTCCAGCTTCTTCCAATGATTTTTTAAGACCTTCTGCTTCATCTTTAGAAACACCTTCTTTGATGTTAGATGGAACTGAATCAACGATGTCTTTTGCTTCTTTAAGACCTAGACCTGTTAATTCTTTAACCGCTTTAACAACAGCTAATTTAGAAGCTCCAGCTTCTTTCAAGATTACAGTGAATTCTGTTTGCTCTTCAACTGCTGCTGCGTCTCCACCACCGGAAACGATTACTGCTGCTGCTGCTGGCTCGATACCGTAGTCATCTTTTAATATAGTTGCTAATTCGTTAACTTCTTTTACTGTAAGGCTAACCAATTGTTCTGCGAATTGTTTCAAATCTGCCATTTTTTCTATCTTTTAATTTGATTTGTAAAAATATAATTTATTAAGTGCGTTCTTGTATAAGAATCAAAACGAAAGCTTACTCAGCGGAAACTTCCTCTGCGCTAACAGCTTCGTCTTTAAATTGATTTTGAAGAGCTGAAATAACTCTTTGTGCAGGAGATTGAAGCAATCCAATGATTTCTCCAATAACCTCTTCTTTGGACTTGATAGCCACCAAAGAATCCAATAGCTCATCGCCAATGTAGATTTCTTCGTTGATATAAGCGCCTTTCAAAAGCGGTTTATTGGATTTTTTTCTAAAATCCTTAATTACTTTTGCCGGAGCGTTCGCTACCTCTGCAATCATAATTGCACTATTTCCCTTTAAAACAGAAGGTAAATCTTCGTAGTTATTTACAGAAGCTTCCATTGCTTTACTAAGCAACGTGTTCTTTACAACCTCCAATTTGATACTTGCTTTATAACAAGCTTTTCGTAGATTCGAAGTAACGTCTGCATTTAGTCCAGATATATCGGCAATATATAAAATATTGGCCCCAGCTAACTGCTCAGTTAAAACTTCAATCGCGAGTGATTTTTGTTCTCTAGTCATGCTTACAATTTTTAACTACCAATTAAACTGCTTTTGGATCTAAAGCAATAGCAGGACTCATAGTACTTGATATATGAATAGACTTAATATAAGTACCCTTAGCTGCTGTTGGTTTCAATTTGATTAATGTTTGGATAAGCTCAGCAGCGTTTTCAGTAATTTTTTCTGCCTCGAAAGACACCTTACCGATAGATGCGTGAACAATACCTGTTTTGTCAACTTTAAAATCGATTTTACCAGCTTTAACCTCTTGAACTGCTTTCGCCACATCCATAGTTACTGTTCCTGTTTTAGGGTTAGGCATTAAACCTCTTGGCCCTAAAATTCTACCTAATGGTCCTAGTTTACCCATAACCGCTGGCATAGTGATGATCACATCAACATCTGTCCAACCGTCTTTGATTTTTTGTAGGTAATCATCAAGTCCCACGAAATCTGCACCAGCAGCTTTAGCTTCTTCCTCCTTGTCTGGAGTAACCAAGGCTAAAACGCGTACATCTTTACCGGTTCCGTGTGGTAAAGTAACCACACCACGTACCATTTGGTTTGCTTTTCTAGGATCAACTCCTAAACGCACAGAGATGTCTACTGATTCATCAAACTTTGCAGAAGCGATTTCTTTTACTAATGCCGAAGCATCTTTCAAAGAGTAAGCCTTATTCTTCTCGATTTTAGAAGCTGCTTCTTTTTGCTTTTTTGTTAATTTTGCCATTTCTTTTTTCTTTTACAATTAAAAAGGAGCAGTCCCTGTTACAGAAATTCCCATAGATCTTGCAGTACCCGCTATCATTGACATAGCTGATTCAACCGTAAATGCGTTTAAATCCGGCATTTTGTCTTCTGCAATAGCTTTAACTTGTTCCCAAGTAACACTAGCTACTTTTTTTCTGTTTGGTTCACCAGAACCAGATTTTGCTTTTGCAGCCTCTAATAATTGAACAGCAGCAGGTGGCGTTTTAACAACAAATTCAAAAGATTTGTCTTTATACACAGTAATTTGTACTGGTAAAATTTTGCCTGGTTTATCTTGTGTTCTCGCATTAAACTGCTTACAGAACTCCATGATGTTAACTCCAGCAGCCCCCAAAGCAGGTCCAACCGGTGGCGAAGGATTCGCTGCACCTCCCTTAACTTGTAGTTTAACTACTTTACTAATTTCTTTTGCCATTTTTCAAAAAATTTAGCACATCTTCAATTGGAAGCAAAGATGCGTACAATATGTAACAATTATATTTTTTCTACTTGCATAAAGCTCAATTCCAACGGTGTTTTTCTTCCGAAAATCTTCACCATCACCTCGAGTTTACGTTTTTCTTCGTTGATGTTTTCCACGGTACCGTTGAACCCGTTGAACGGCCCGTCGATTACCTTAACGGTTTCACCAACTATATATGGGATTGCGCCGGTATCTACCTTAACAGATAGCTCATCCACCTTCCCTAACATTCTATTCACTTCAGCAATTCTCAACGGCACCGGATCTCCGCCTTTGGTTTCACCCAAAAAGCCAATGACCCCCGTAATCGATTTGATCACGTGAGGAACCTCGCCAGTTAAATTCGCTTCAACCATAATATACCCCGGAAAATAAACCCTTTCTTTAGTGGTTTTTTTACCATCGCGAATTTGAACAACTTTTTCTGTCGGAACAAGTACTTGGGAAAGGTAATCAGACATGCCTAATCTAGAAATCTCAGTTTCGATATAATTCTTAACCTTGTTTTCCTGTCCACTCACCGCACGAACCACATACCATTTTTTGACATTATTATCAGTCATATCTCTATTCTCTTATGATTTAATTTTTAACCCAGTTATAAAAGACACCCAACAATTCCGAAAAGGAAGAGTCAACGCCCCAAGTCGCTAAAGATAAAACTACTGTAAACACAGCTACAATAATTGTCAAGCGCTGCACTTCAGACCAAGGGGACCAAGTCACATTGGATTTCAATTCTCTGAATGCTTCAGATATGTAATTAATAACTTTCATTGTATACTTTATTTGCACGGGTGGAGGGATTCGAACCCCCATCAACGGTTTTGGAGACCGCTATTCTACCCTTGAACTACACCCGTTTGTTAGAAAAGTCAGTAGTTAAAAACTACTGACTTTAAAAAATTTTTACTAATAAAATTAGTCTAGAATTTCAGTTACCTGACCTGCTCCTACAGTTCTACCACCCTCACGGATTGCAAAACGAAGACCAATACTCAAAGCAATTGGGCTCAATAATTGAACGTCAATTGTCAAGTTATCTCCAGGCATAACCATCTCAACTCCTTCTGGCAACATAATAGTACCAGTTACATCCGTTGTACGAACGTAGAATTGTGGACGGTAGTTATTGTGGAATGGAGTGTGACGTCCACCTTCTTCTTTTTTCAAGATATAAACTTCCGCTTTGAATTTAGCGTGTGGTTTAACTGATCCTGGCTTAACGATAACCATACCTCTACGGATATCATTTTTGTCAATACCTCTCAACAATAAACCTACGTTATCTCCAGCTTCACCTCTATCAAGGATTTTGCGGAACATCTCAACTCCTGTTACAGTAGAAGTCAATTTATCTGCACCCATACCGATGATTTCAACAGCATCACCTGTATTAGCAATACCAGTTTCGATACGACCTGTAGCAACAGTTCCACGACCTGTAATTGTAAATACATCTTCCACTGGCATCAAGAATGGTTTTTCTGTATCACGAATTGGCTCTTCGATCCATTGATCAACTTCTGCCATCAATTGCAATACCGTATCTACCCATTTAGGCTCGCCGTTTAAAGCTCCTAAAGCAGATCCTTGAATAACTGGTCCGTTATCACCGTCATATTGGTAGAAAGACAACAAATCTCTGATTTCCATCTCAACCAATTCTAACAATTCAGCATCATCAACCATGTCAACTTTATTCATGAATACAACGATTCTAGGAATACCAACTTGGCGACCTAAAAGGATGTGTTCACGAGTTTGCGGCATTGGTCCATCAGTTGAAGCAACCACTAAAATTGCACCATCCATCTGAGCAGCACCAGTAACCATGTTTTTCACATAATCCGCGTGACCTGGACAGTCAACGTGAGCATAGTGACGGTTTGCTGTAGCATACTCTACGTGAGATGTATTGATAGTAATCCCTCTTTCTTTTTCTTCTGGAGCGTTATCGATTTGATCGAAACTTCTTGCTTCAGAAAAACCTGCATCTGATAATACTTTAGTAATAGCTGCAGTCAAAGTTGTTTTTCCGTGATCCACGTGTCCGATTGTACCAATGTTAAGGTGCGGCTTCGAACGATCAAAATTTTCCTTTGCCATGATTTAATAATTTAATCTTAGTTATATAATTAGTGTTCAAATTTAATAAAAAAACTTGAGCCAATGACGGGAATTGAACCCGTGACCTCTTCCTTACCAAGGAAGCACTCTACCCCTGAGCTACACCGGCATACTTTTTTTACTCATTTATTGTGGGGAGAGCAGGATTCGAACCTGCGAAGGTTTCCCAACGGATTTACAGTCCGTCCTCGTTGGCCGCTTGAGTATCTCCCCTAACCCGTAATGTCAAATATTCTATTGAGCCGATAGAGGGACTCGAACCCACGACCTGCTGATTACAAATCAGCTGCTCTAGCCAACTGAGCTACACCGGCGACTTCAATAAAAAAAGCCCGCTATTTCTAACGGACTGCAAATGTATATATTTTATTTGTTAAACAAAACTTTTTTTAATTTTTTTTGCCCTTTACAGGTGAGATTTTATTCTTTCTTTACGTTTAAGCAACAATCGCTCTAGAGAATCTCCACACAAATCCACAGCCTCCTCAAAAGTTTTGGCCGTTTTCTTTACAATCATCTCATCACCAGGAACCAAAATCTTCACATCAACACATTTGTTTTCCTTTTCGTTGCTGTTATCCAATTTTAAGAACACGTCAAACGCCACAATTTTATCGTAGTACTTCTCCAGCTTGGACAAGCGCTCGTTTATAAAATCTACCAATTTTCTATCGACGTTAAAATTAACTGCTTGAATGTTTACTTTCATAATGTTTTTGTTTTATCAATTAAAAATCTACTAGTCCTTCTTGGCCCGAGGATGCGCATTTTGATAAACCAACTTGAGCTGATCCAAACTCGAATGGGTATAAACCTGAGTGGAAGACAAACTCGCGTGTCCCAACAATTCTTTAATTGCATTGATATCCGCCCCGTTGTTTAACAAATGAGTCGCAAATGTATGTCTTAACACATGTGGACTTTTCTTCTCCTTAGACGACACTTGACTAAAGTAATTATTTATTAATCGATACACAAATGTTTCCCCTACTTTATTGCCGTTTTTCGAAATTATTAACACTTTAAAATTCGGGTCCAAATCCAAAGTCGCACGCAGTGCGAGGTATTTTTGCAACAGCGCTTTTAAGGGGGCAATCATCGGCACCAAGCGCAGCTTATTGCGCTTTCCCTTAATCTTGACCAGGTCGGAAAAAAAATCCAAATCGCCGACTTCCAAAGTCAGCAACTCGGCCCGACGCAACCCCAAGGCATAGAGCAATTCCACCACCACCCAATCGCGGACCGCCTCGAAGTCGGTTCCCCGACTCAAGCGCTGTAAAACAGCGTCTACTTCGGCAGTCGAAAAGGGCACTTGAATCTTTTTCTCTACCCGCAACGACTGTTGCTGCTTTAACGGATGTTCCTCGACCAGCTTCAAGCGGTGCAAAAAGGAATAAAACGACTTGAGTCCGCTGGTTTTTCGATTGATCGAGCTGTTGCTCAACCCCCGTTCGGACAAATCACCCACCCAGGCGCGAACCGCGCTGTAATCCGCCTCTAAATACGACAGGTCGGCCCCTTGCGACAGAAACTGCAAAAAGTCTTCCACATCGCGCGAATACGCCAATATCGTCCGGTCCGAAAAGTGCTTTTCGAACTGCAGGTAGTCCCTATATTTTTGGAGATCGGCATTCACTATACTTCCACTGTGTTTTAAATGATCGGTCGCGGCAGCCGCAGCGTTAAAAAACCGTACAGATCGGCGTTGTTTAACAAAAAACACCCGAAGGCCTAACGCGGGTTGACGCCACAAAAAAAACCGTTACAACAAAGTTAAACACTTTATCATAACGGTTTATATTTAATTCAATTTTTAAGAGGCTAGATTTCTACAGCATCTCTTAATCCTTGAACGTATGCAGCTTTCTGCATTTTTGCTCTTTTGGTGATCGAAGGTTTCGAAAACGCCTGACGAGATCTCAATTGACGCAAGGTTTTAGTCTTGTCAAATTTACGTTTGTAACGCTTTAGCGCTCTATCGATATTTTCTCCGTCTTTAATTGGAATGATTAACATAGTATATACACCTCCTTTCATTTATGTGGGTGCAAAGGTATTGCTTTTTATTTAACTACGCTATTTATTTTTAAAAAAAGCCACAGCCCGTAGGTCTAAAACAACTGCGGCAGTCCGAGCTCGCTATTGACCCCGCCTTACAGCGGCTAAAAACGGATTACAAGGCCTCCCTAAAACACTCAAGCGACCGTTTACTACAGTCGCTTGGGTGTTTTTGGAGCTTTCACGCGCCTTTAGGTGCTAACGCCCTAGTTGACGCATTCGGTTTTTGCCAACTTTTGCGCCTGATCTTGCCCCCATTTCGGATAAAAGGGAACTTCCGATTTTTGATTGTCAAAAGCGACTAAAGCCTTTTTGAGTTCCTCGCAATACGCTGTTTTGTCCTTGCCGAAATAATTGGCTTCGCGGATATTGTAAGCAGCTCTACCGTAGAGCGCTCGTGGATTTTGCGGTTCTAATGCCAAAGCTTCCTCGTAGAGCTCTGCCACGTTTTGAGAAAGTGCTTTTTTACCCAAGGGATCGATACTGACTTCCGAGGCGTAGTTTAAGGCGAGTAAATTTAACCACTCTGCATTTCTTTCGGTTTCCAAGAAACCTTCGATGCGCGCACGCGCCTTGTCGATTTGATTCATCTTGTCGCGGTGGTTGGTCACGTCAAACGAATTGGTCGTTTCCAACAAGGTCAGATAATAAGCCGGGATCCAATTGGTCTGATCTTGTTCCGCCAATTTTTCAAATTGCAGCATCGCCCCACTGATATCGCCCTTGCTCCATATTTCCAATGCCTTTCCCATTGATGGTTTTCCCATAGGTGGTGCTTTTCGCTGTACGGGAGGACGCTGCTTTTTTACCGCAGGTGTTTTCCTTTGCGCCAAGGCTCCGACCGATATCAATAAGCATAAAAAAATAAGTATTTTTTTCATATTTTATATTATTTAGGTTTAATAACTGTTTTTTCTACTAAAGTAGGTAAACTTAAAAAAGAATTACATAATTCCCGCCTTTTCCGGCCTTCTTTTTTGTGATTTTTTTGCGATTTTTTTTTTCGCCTTACTCTCCTGCAACTACCACCAACAAAAAAGAGACTCCCGAAGAAGTCTCTTTTTTATATCTAGCAGTACGCTTAGTCCTTTAAAACATTTCTTGAAATTACCAATTTTTGAATCTCCGTAGTTCCTTCTCCAATGGTACACAATTTTGAATCTCTATAGAATTTCTCTACCGGGAAATCTTTGGTGTATCCGTATCCGCCGTGAATTTGAACGGCTTCTGACGACACCTTAACACAGACTTCCGAAGCGTACATCTTGGCCATAGCGCCCAATTTTGTCATCGGTTTGTCGTGGTTTTTTAAGAACGCCGCTTTGTGCAACAACAATTCCGACGCTTCGATTTCCGTAGCCATATCGGCCAATTTAAAGGCGATGGCCTGAAACGAGCTGATTGGCTTTCCAAATTGATGTCTCTCTTTGGAATATTTTAAAGCGGCTTCATAAGCCCCTTTTGCAATACCCAACGACAGCGCTCCAATCGAAATTCTTCCTCCGTCTAATATTTTCATCGCTTGAATAAAACCTTCACCAACTTCTCCCAGACGGTTATCATCTGATAAACGACAATTGTCAAAGATCAACTCTGCGGTTTCGGAAGCGCGCATTCCCAATTTATTTTCTTTTCTACCGCTAGAGAAACCAGGGGTTCCCTTTTCGATCACAAAAGCGGTCATTCCTCTGGAATCGCCTTTTTCTCCCGTTCTAACAATAACTACGGCTACATCGCCGGAAATAGCATGTGTGATGAAGTTTTTCGCTCCGTTGATCACCCATTCATCGCCGTCTTTTACCGCCGTGGTATTCATTCCTCCGGCATCAGATCCGGTGTTGTGCTCGGTTAATCCCCAAGCGCCAATCCATTCTGCCGTGGCCAATTTGGGAATCCAACGCTTTTTTTGCGCTTCGTTACCGAAGGTCAAAATGTGATTGGTACACAAGGAATTGTGTGCCGCTACCGAAAGACCTATGGACGAATCGACTTTGGAAATCTCCTCAACAATCGTAATATACTCATGGTACCCCAATCCAGAGCCTCCTAATTCTTCTGGTACTAAAACACCCATAAAGCCCATTTCTCCTAGTTTTTTAAAGAGATCTACTGGAAAGATTTGTGCTTCATCCCACTCCATAATATGCGGGCGGATATTTTGTTCAGCGAAGTCTCTGATTGACTGTGCAATCATCGCTTGGGTTTCATTATAGTCGAAGTTCATTGTAGTGATTTTTATATTTCTTAAAAAGCCAAATATAAGCTAATTATCTCTAGTTTGTCAAGGGGGAAATTCTTTATATTTTCAAATTCTTTTGGATCGCTAAAATCGCCGTTCTCACTTCGGTATATCACTATACTCCTAGCTTGCTGATAGTTGATGTAGGGTATTTTATTTATCTCTGCCAGACTCGCGGTATTCACGTTGGTTTTTACGGGTTTCAATTCGTCCAAAACGTCAAAAAAAACCCTTACATTCTGCAAACATTCCTCGCTCAATCCCCAAATAAAATCGAGTTGTTTCATCTGCAAAAAGCCTCCCAATTGGCTGCGCTCTTTTAGAATGCGCTCGGCAAATACCGGTCCGACACCTCTTAAGTCCATCAAATCGTCTCGGGTAGCGCTGTTAATATCCTTAATCGTTATGGGCAATGGAGGTGGTGCTGCGTTTTGGTCGGTCTTTTTTGCGGGTTTGTGCGCTTTCCAATCGGGAAATTTAAACGCGGCTTTTACACTGTCTAACCAGCGATCGGACACCTGAGTGACCGCCTGAAATTCTTCGGCGGAATTGACAAAGCGGTCCTGCGCTCGAAAGGCGTGTAGTCGGTCTATTTCCGCTGTGGACATGCCCAGGGTATACGCCTTATAATCGGATATAAAATTAGGGTTGAACCGCTGAATGGGAGGATTGCTAGTCGTCGCTGCTGCCAGCGAATCCAAGGTCAATTGCTCGCGCATCCACAGCGCATCAAAAGGCGGTTGATCGGTTTGCCGGTAAGACCAATTCCTATACAGGTAGTAGGCGCCCTGCAAAATTGCCATCGACAGGGCGAGCACGAGTATACCAATCCGCTGTAAGCGGGTCGCGTACGGAATGCTATTTAGCCATCGTTTTTTCACGGTTGCTGCCGAGGCACTATTTTTATGAATTTCCTAAAGATAGTAAAATCCGTCGGTATATCGGGCTGCGGCAAATCGAAAACCAAGATTTTAACACCGCTGCTTCCGAACAGTGCTACAAATCAAAAACAGAACTTCTCTTGGTGTAAATCAGGTCTTTGATGCGCACGACAAAGGCCAGTGTTAAGTAAAAGGCAAAGGCCAAGCCCAGGGTAAAAAAGGATAGGTAGATAAAAAAGAAACGCACGCTACTGGTTCGCATACCGATGCGATCGGCTAGACGAGCCGACACGCGAAAGCCGTATTTTTCGAAGAAATAGCGAATATTGTTGATCATGATAGGCAAACTTAGTATACAAATATAGTCAATTTTCGGCAATCTTGTCCGCGGTTTTTGATCGAGAGTCGAAAAAGTGTCGCGTTAAAGACCGCATGCCTTTCACGACCGCTATAGAAAAATGCCTCATAGGCAATCGGCGATCAGTCGCTTGTTGCACCTGGTTCAGTTCGGCTTTTTAGCGGCCTTATCCGCATACAAATAGGCGCGGCCCACACCGCAGTTTAAACATTTTTTGGCCTCGCAATAGCGCTTTTTAAGCTGTAACAGCGATTGGGTGTCGAAGCTGCTTTCCACCTTTACCCCTAAACGGGCAAAGTGGTTGATGATGTTGTTCTTTTCGGGTTTGATGCTGCTTATCAAGTCCAGGATTTGTTCCGAACAGTCGGTTCCTTTGCTGCGGTGGTAGGCATAGGTGAGCGGAATCACCGTATTGACGATGAGCAAATCGACAAAAGCCGTGGTCGTACGCTTGTTTTTCTCGGGGCTCTCCCGGTCCAAAACATAGTGGTTTTTCCAATAGGCAGTGGTGGTGGTGGCAAAGGTGCGGTAATAGTCTTCCTTGCTGCGGCATTGGAGCACGGCATCGAACAGGCTGGCATGCCGACTTAAGACTCCCGCCAATTGCGACAATCTGATGGTGGGAAAATTGTCGGGATGCAATTTGAAATAGGTGACTTGTATCGCATCGTCCACGTCTAACTGGTATTTTTGAGCCAAATAACGCCAGGTTTTCCACAGGTCTTTGCCGTAATGCTCTTGGTGATTCGCTTTTAAGATATTGGTTTTGCCCAAAAACAAGGCCTCGAGATGGGCGGTAGACTGCCGCTCTTTTTGTATGATTTTAATCGGCAAGGACTGGGCCATTTGAAGAAATGCCCCAGCGTTGATATTGAGGCCAAACCCCTGTGCTATTTGACAGAAAAAAACCGCTTCCCAATCTGAATGGGTTTGCAAAGCGCGTTGCTGTATCGGAAGCACCTTGCGCTCCAAGCGCTCAAAGAAGAGGGTTTCCAACCATTTGTCGCGCTTAAAAGCCTCCATTTGACCGATAAAATCTTCGCAGTAAATCCATTTTTTCTGCAGGCTCAATTGCGCATAGCGCGCTAGCAATTGCTCCTCGACATATTTGGACAAGACCAAAACGGAAATCTCACTGTGGTCTTGTCGAAGCACCGGCATATCGTATTCCCATACGACGTGCAAAATAACGTTGTCGTAATTTTCGTCCTGCTGATGTCGGTGTACATACCAGTCGGAAGCCTTGACGTGGATTTCGATATTGCCCGCCCACAGCTGTCCGTCCAACACAATTTGTCCGTTAAAGAAATCAGGGCCGGCCTGTTGGGTATAATCGCCGGTTCGAATCAGTTGCAAGCACTCGCCTTGCTCGGTGTATAAGTCGGTAAATTTAAATTGCTTATACTGCCAGATATAATGTAAAAAAGCCTCCTTCATAAATCCCATATTAGCATCTCGGTCTAAGTTATTGAAAAAAAATTAATATTTTTATAGACTTTTACAAATTTCCCCGGTTTTATGAAACACCTTTACGCTTGTTTTTTACTCTTTAGCTGTCTGTATACGCCCCTTGCTTTGGCGCAAAAAACGTCGAATAACTTTACGGTAGAATACCAAACTTTTGACCGCGGTCGCCTTGTCGATGCGGACAATCCCATCTTGACAATAGCCAACGAAAAGCAAACATTGATCAGCACCTTAAAGGAATTTGAAAAAAAACAAGAGGCGTTTCCGTCCGAGGAATTCTATATCGATGGGGTTAAAAAGCAGTCGTATCAGCTTTCACAGCTGCACCTCAAAGAACGGGTGGGCCTGCGCCATAGCGGCGTAGACGATTCCAAAAAATACACGCTGAGCTCAGCAACCAAAAGAATACAGGGCTACCTCTGTAAAAGGGCGACCATCAACATCGACTCGGATGTGGTAGAACTGTGGTATACCACGGAAATTCCTGTAAAAGCGGGTCCCACTACCGTGGGCAGTTCCCTGGGCTTGGTGTTGGAGATGACCCGCAATAAGGAATTCCGAATTAGCGCTTCCAAAATCAACAAAAACATTCCGTTTGACATCGACAGCCATGTGAAGCTGGCCGACACACCGCTGTTTGACGAACCGACCTACAGCCAAAAAATATGGCTGAGTCGATTTATCACCGTGCCGGTTTTTAAGGATGAAACGATCCATTACAACACCGCTGCCCGTTCCAACGACAGCGTGTATCGCTTTGGCGCGGGTACGGTACTCGTGCGCAAGATCAAGTTTCCCGCTTATAAGCGAAACAGTCAGCTGTTTTTGGAGGTGAGCGAAACCTCCTTGGGCGACCCTACTAGCAGAACGGGCAGCGTTTTTATCATTCCCACTTACAATGCGGTGTCGTTTCTTGATGCGCTGCAGAAGGGCGTGGATATACTGCCGGTTTACAGCGGTGGAAATGGCCGAAAATACCCCGGGGTACACGCCACACCGACCTATAATCCTCCGATTGAATTGCTGCGCTTTTTTACGCCTTTTGGCATTGGCAAGTTCAACCACATTTCCATCAAAGACGTGCAGTGGGACCCTTCGGCACTCTACCGACAAGAGATTTCTGCCTTTGCGCCACTTTTAAAAGACCGCGAGGTTTATATCGGTATGTATATCGGCACTAACGATCCGAACGGTCACCGGGTATCGGCCAGTATCAGCATACACCCCAACGACTCACAGGTCGAGGAATTCACGTTTATGATGCCGTTGTTCAACACGGTAAACATCTTGGAAACGCAGGGCCAGGAGTACGCGACGATGTTTGGCGCAGACAAGGGCCTTACCGTGGAGTTTGAGCTGGAAAACGCCTTAAATAACGCTCAGTTGCGCTATATTACCACGGGTCAGGGCGGCTGGAATGAGGGCGATGAATTCAACCCCAGAGAAAACAAAATTTTTATAGACGGCAAGTTGGTGCATACCGCGATTCCATGGCGGGAAGATTGCGGTTCGTATCGGTTGATGAATCCCGCTTCAACCGCTTATAAAAACGGCTTATCCGCTTCGGATTTGAGTCGATCGAATTGGTGTCCGGGTACCGCGACCTATCCGATGTTGATCCCCTTGGGCAAGCTCTCGGCCGGCAAGCACAAAATACAAATCAAAATTGCTCAAGGTGCGTCTCAAGGCCGAAATTTTAGTTATTGGAATGTAACTGGGGTACTTACGGGTTACAACTAATAAAGAAGGGCAAGCGGGAATACCTCAATCGGTATTTCTCGCTTGCCCTTTTAAATCGGTCTCTTAGAATGTATCGCTATTTAATCGTGTTGATCAAATCGGTTTTGCTAATGAGGTTGTGCTTGCCGTCTTTGGTTTTTAACAAGACTGCCGCGTGTTGTTCCAACAACGGCGATACTTGATCTACCGGCGTATCTTCGTCGATTATCGGATAGGGTTTTCCCATCACTTCACGCAGGGGCGTATCGGCCATATCTTTGTCTATCAGGTAATGCTTTAACAAGGTGTCCTGATCAATCGACCCTACAAATCCAGTGCTGTCGATAACGGGTAGCTGAGCGATATGAAATTTTTTCATTCTTCCAATCGCATGGGATACCAACTCTTCGGTACGCGCGAATACCAAGGGCTGCGCTGCTTTTGTTTGTAGAAGATCTTTGGCCACCGCGATATGGTCGTCCAAATATCCCTGTTCCCGCATCCAATCGTCGTTAAACATCTTGCCCACGTAGCGGCTTCCACTGTCGTGAAACAAAACCACCACCACGTCGTCTGCACTAAAGTGCGCTTTTAATTGCAGCATTCCCTTGATGGCAGCTCCGGCGGAATTACCGACAAAAATCCCCTCTTCCAAGGCAATTCTGCGGGTGTATACCGCGGCATCTTTATCGGTTACTTTGGTAAAGCCATCGATCAGTGAAAAATCGACATTTTTCGGAAGTATGTCTTCACCTATACCTTCGGTAACATAGGAATACACTTGGTCTTGGTCGAAAATTCCGGTTTCGTGGTATTTTTTAAACACGGATCCGTAGGTGTCAATACCCCAAATCTTGATGTTTGGATTTTTTTCTTTTAGGTACTTTGCCGTTCCGGAAATGGTTCCTCCCGTTCCTACTCCAGAGATGAAGTGGGTAATTTTACCTTCGGTTTGCTCCCATATTTCCGGTCCGGTTTGCTCGTAATGCGCTTGGGCATTGGACGGGTTGTCGTACTGATTGACATACCAGGCATTGGGCGTCTCCTCGGCCAGTCTCTTGGATACCGAATAATACGAACGCGGATCTTCTGGTTCCACATCGGTTGGACACACCACTACTTCGGCCCCAACGGCGCGAAGTATGTCCATCTTTTCCTTGGATTGCTTGTCGGATATCACACAAATCAACTTATATCCCTTAACGATTGCCGCCAAGGCTAGTCCCATGCCCGTATTGCCGGAGGTTCCTTCGATTATGGTTCCGCCGGGTTGTAGTCGGCCGTCTGCTTCGGCATCGGCGATCATCTTTACCGCCATGCGGTCTTTAATGGAGTTGCCGGGATTAAAGGTTTCCACCTTGGCCAAAACCAAGGCTGGTATTTCTGCTGTTACTTTATTTAATTGAACCAAAGGGGTATTGCCTATGGTTTCTAAGATGTTTTTTGCGTATTTCATGCTATTGTTTTTTATGATAAAAGCTCCACAAAGATACGGATTGTGAAACTTTCTAGGATACTTGTTTTAAAACAGTCCTCCGTTGCGTGAGGGATGGCAGCGGCATCCTTTTGATTTTGTGAAAAATCAAAAGATATAGCGAACAGCCCGACCCGAAGGGCACGCCCCAAAGAAACTAGGTAAAGAAATTCCAAACCAATCCGAATCGGATGATAAAATCGCGGTAGGGATAATTGGGTGCGGAATAAAAATTGTAACCGGTCATCGACGAGTTAAAGTGCTCTGCTTTTAAATAAATTCGCGCGGTGCGCACTTTTAAATTGATAAAGAAATCCAGCACGGGATAATCGCCCATTTTGCGTTGGTCTTGCACATAGAAGTCGCCGATCAAGGGGTTGTAATCGTTGCCGTAATAGCTGCTAAAATAATTGAGCGTTACGCCGGTTTGAAACTTTAGGGCCTGATCGAAGAAAGCATCGGTATAGTAGAGCGTACTTCTCAACACCACCTCAGGCACGTTTAAAACCGATGCCGACTGATCGACATGTTGGTATAAAACCGTGTTGTCTAAACCCCATTTACCCACGCGCAAATCCTTGTTTGCCTGTATGGAGAGGTAGTTAATCGTGCCGTCGTATTGGGTGGGCTTGACCAACAATTGTACGGGCATACCCTCTTCGTTGAGCGCCTTTGCCGTGTTGGTAAAATAGATTTTATCGTTGATCACTTCGTATTTGGCCGAGATGTTTAACCATGGCGTAGTAGCGGAAGCGGTAAACTGGGTGATTTTTTCATTGTTGAATTGATTGCACCAGTTGTAGTTGACATAATCGCTTTGAAACAATTGGTAATTCAGATCCGGTGTTTTGTTGAGTTGCTGAAACCCGAAATCCATTTGAACGCGATCATTCCAATGGTATCTCAAATCGGCTTCGATATTGCTGGTATCGTCATTGCCCAGTGAATTGGCCACCAAAAGGGTTCCCTTCCATCGGTTTTTGTGGTAGGTGTATTTTCCGCCCAGCATGGTGATGTTTTTCTGTATGTGATCGGGCACTAGCTCATTGTTGATAATAGCGAGGCTGTTGTAGCGGTAGTCGTATTTTAAAAATTCGGTAAAGAACTCAAACCTTCCGAGTAAATCGGATTGGTAGGCTGCGCCTAGTTTGTTGTTAAACTGGTAGTACTTGGTGGTATTATTGATTTCCGATTGGAAGAAATTTCCAAATCGCAAGGGCTCGCCCGCTACACCTCCTGCCAGTGCATTGCTTTGGTAGTAATTGAAGAACTTGTCTTCGTAGGTGAGCTCATGCGTTAATAGGATGCCGTTTTTAAAAGACGAATTCAATTGGTATTGGTGGTTGACATATAACCGCTTGCCCTTTAATAGGGTTTCGACATCGCGAAAGTACACATTGAGCTGATCTCGCTTGTCAAAGGGGGCTTCACTGCTCTCGAAGTTGGTCAAATCGGTAATTCCACCGTTTTCCTGATTTAAGATGTCTTGCGCCGTTATATGAGTTCTTAGGCTGTAGCGTTTGTTGTTGGAGATATAGCTGGAGCCAATTTTAAAATTACCGGTGGATCCCAGTTGATTGATGTATTTTCCCAGAGAACGCATTCCCTTATAGCCGACAAAAAAGTTTAGGTTTTTACTGGTATTCACCGTTACAAAAGCATCTAAGGTTTGACCTTGTTTCATCACAGAACGGTAATACAAATCGGTATAAGGCGTTGGTGCCGTGTAGTAATGGATGTCTTCGATTTCGAGGTAATTGGAGTGCTTGGCATTAAAGCCCATACTGGGCAATACGGTATTCTTTTGGGCGCCGTAATTCAATACGTTATAGGTTTGTCCTTCATTGGCAAAAGGGAGCAAACCGAATTCATCTTTGCGCAGGTAATTCATCGCATAATACTTTTTTAAACTCAATGCGGTATCTACGGCGATGGTGTCGTTGCGCAGGCTGATGATTTTATAATCGGCCACAGGAGCCACGGAATCTTGAGCCACGCCCCCGCTTTTTGTCGAGGCTGTGCCGTTTGTGGTATTCGCGTCATTACCCTTAGTATCTATAGCATTCGGGTTTGCGGAGTTGGAGTTTGCCGTACTCAACCCGTTTCTCGCTCCCGCATTTACAGCCTTGTTACTACGCGACAAATCACGCGTTTTATTTTGTGCTGCTAAACCTAAAGAAACAAAAAACATTAAAACGAAAAGATACTTTTGCATAAAAAAGAATAGTTTGGACAAAGGTACTTTTATTTTTGAATAAAATAAAAAAAGCCATCCGAAGATGGCTTTTTAAAAAGGCTAAAATATAATTAGTTGTTGTAAACCGGATTATTAAGAATCTCCGCTTGAGGAACCGCTAAGGTCAATTTAGAATCGTCATAACTAAAAGTGGTATTTTTGAAATACAAATGGTTAGAACCATAAGTTACCGTACCTTTATTACGTTTGACAGCTGCATAAACTTTACCTTCACCCCAAAGCTCGATACGAGTTTGAAGAGCGATTTCATCTTTAAGTGCTTGACCACCTAATCCGCTTAGATAAGAAACATCATCTAATCTGATATTCATCAATTCAGTCAAGGTGTTGATTGCCTCTCCGTCTTGTCCCAAACGAGCAGAAACTTCTGCGTTTAATAAATACATTTCTTCTACTCTCAAAAAGAGGTAATCCGTAGTAATTAAACGTTGTCCTTGATGAACTCTAGCTGGAGCATAAAACTTTCCTACTGGCAAATATGCATTTACCCCAAAATTTCTTACAGCACCTTTGCTATCAGTTATTGGCTGATTAGTAAATTGCTCTTTACGCACATCCTCATCGGGAATAGCTTCGTACAATTCTTTAGGCATCCCTTTGGTATCTCCTACAGAAGCATAGCTATAGGTAAAGATATCCACTTGACCCCACCAAGAAACCAAGTCCAAATCGTTTTCAACGCCCAATGTAGCACTCCAAATCCAGTTTGGATTAGAAGTACGGGCATTAAATCCGCCTAACAATTGTTGTTTTGTAGCCAATGGATACTCTGCCATAACCTCAGCACTCAATCTTTTCGCTTCTGCTAAATCTTGAGCAGTCCCACGTGCCGCATAAACATACGCCAAAAAAGATTTGGCTACATTTAAATTGACATTTTTTCCACTTGTAATTCCCGATGCTTCAAACAAAGAAATCGACTCGGTTAAATCTTTAACCATTAAGTCAAAAACCTCTTTGGTATTTTTGGCAGGTAAATTCACTAAAACGGGTTCCGTATAAACTGGAAGTATCTTCTCATTGGCGTCATAGCCTTTGGTATAAAGATTCATCAAATTATAATACATATACGCTCTAAGTGCTTTGGCTTCGGCAACTACTGCTTTTTCCGTATTATCCTCAGGAATTACGTCATTACCTCCTGAAGAGGCAATTACGTTGTTCGTTCCACGAACCATATAGTAATAAAAACGCCAAGGGCCGTAATTGGTTAGGTTGGCGTAGTTTGCCGTAGCTGTTAGGTTGGCAATATCGCGGTACCATCCGTAAATGGCACTGTTTAAGTTCATATCACCCGCCAACATATCGCTATAGATGTCGTAGCCCTTCTGTCCAAAATCATCATGTCTAGTAGTACCACCTGAAAAGGTTTTTACATTATAGGCATATAAACCGTTTAATGTGGCAATAGATAAATGGGGAGAGGTTGCGGATATTTCATCTATTCTGTCCTTGGAGATAAATCGGCTAGAATCTAACTCTAAAAAATCTTTAGAACACGCACTTAGGAATAATCCTGCTCCAAGTGCTATCATTAGTATTTTTTTCATAATCATTCAATTTTTTAAATTAAAACTTCACTTTTACACCGCCTGTAATCGTAGAAAGCGGTGGGTATTGATACATGTCAGAAGTACCAAACTCCGAAGTTGCCGGATTAAATCCATCACGTTTAGTGAATAAGGCTAAATTATCACCAGACACAAAGAAACTCAATTCTGCAAGACCTAACGACTGCGTAAATTGCTTAGGAACATTATACCCCAATCTGATGTTGTTAATGCTCAAGTAATCTGCTTTAGTCAAGAAACGCGTAGAAGCGGATCTAACGTTGGGATCCAAATCACTAGAAATTCTAGGAACGTCTGTGATGTCTCCCGGTTTTTGCCATCTGTCAGCAATGTCAGTATGCCAGTTGTTTCCACCTACTTGGTCGTTACCCATCAACATCGCATAAGCGCCGTCATAAGCATAACCTCCTACACTGTACAACATTTGTACACTTAAGTCCCAACCTTTATATCCTGCATTCAAAGCAAAAGCACCTCTCAACTTAGGAATTGCAGATTTCCCTACAAAAGCCTGAGTCGCTTGACCGTATGATTTTGTAGTTTCTTTGGTCAATTGCCCTTCCATTTCTGGATTTTCATTTAAAAAATCTACTAAAGAAGTCACGTATTGAACTTTGTCATACTGATCTTTATAGGTGTAGGTATACCATTGTCCTTGCCCTGTTTCCGGATCGACACCAGCCCATTCACGCATATAAAAATCACCCAAAGAATGTCCAGCAGCTCTACCAAAGTTACCGCTAATGTCTAGTGGTTTATATTTACCTGTTGACGGGTCATTTGGCATTCTTGTCAATTCATTCTTCACATGTTCCCCATTGATATTGATATCTAGGTAAGCATCTTTAGTTTTCAAGATATGACCCGTAACGTTAAATTCAATCCCTTGGTTTCTCAAAGAACCGTCGTTGGCTGTAATAAGAGCAAAACCTACTGAAGGTCCTACACGACGATCAAAAATCAAATCATCGGTATTTTTTAAATAGTAATCAACCGAGATGTCTAAATATTTACCCAAACCGAATTCAATACCCGCTTGGAACATTTTAGATTTTTCCCAAGTTAAATCGGGATTTCCAACTTTATCTTCATAAATAGCTAGTGCTCCACCATAATTGCCCACTTGCCAAAGATGTTCACCTGGATGGAAAGCTTGAACGTCTATTCCGTCAATACTCACATACGAAGTTTGATCTCCCGTTAAACCGTAACTCGCTTTTAACTTTAAGTTAGAGAATACCGATTGGTTTTGCATAAAGTTTTCTTTAGAAACCAACCAAGCTCCACCTAGAGACCAGAAGTTACCCCATTTCTCCTTTTTAAAGATAGAAGATCCATCACGACGTGCTGTAGCTGATAGGAAATAAGTTCCTTCGAAGTCGTAATTCACTTGTGCAAAGTAACTCTCAATGGCATTTTGATTTTTCCATCCAGAAGCTGGAGTCATCATAGCACCATTGTTCAATTGTACAGAACCTGGATCTGCTAAGTCATATTGTCCAGCAGACATTATACGGTTTTCGTAATAATTATTCTCGTGTGCCGCCATGATTTCTAAACCGTGAGCTCCAAAAGATTTTTTATAACGCAACATTTTTAAGAAGTTATAAGTAAAAACTTCCGATTTTGTTTTGTAAATCGATCCACCTTGAGAGGCAGAAGAACCATAAAATCTATTATTCAATAAATCTCGTGTATTATTATAATACTGTCCACCGATAGTCGTTTCAAAGGTCAACCCGTCCGCTAAATTTATTGTAAAGGCAGCGTTGGCGTTAATTTCATCTTTGGTATTCTTATCTTTTCCTAGGGTAGCATCTGCAATAGAGTTGGTTAAAGCACCAAATCCACGTTGGTCCTCTCCATAATCATATTGGTACCCACCATAGTGAGGCTCTCTTATCTTTCTACCCGCTTTATCACGTAAATACAATGGGTAAATAGAAGGGATATTGTCCGTAAACCAGAAAACACTACCAGAGTCTTCCGCTTGTCCAGCTCGATTAGACTCCGAGTGAGCATAACCGAAATTCATCTTAGCCTCTAACCAATCCTTAGGTTTGTGTACCAAATTTAAACGGGCACTAATTCTTTCGTAATCTGAATTGATTGAATAACCATCATCTTTCAAATACCCCAATGAAGTAAAATACGAGGTATTTCCAGAAGAACCACCCATTTTTAAATTGGCCTCAGTTCTAATAGACGCTTTAAAAGCTTCGTCTCTCCAGTTTTCAGGTGTGTATTTTCTAGTAACACCAGCGCGTACTTTTCCTGTTGCTGGATCAATTAACTCACTTCCATCGGCTACATTCCACATATTGTAAGAAGGAGAAATTCCGTAATCCGTATTAAAAAGCTCCTCATTAGCAAAACTAATGATGTCCGAACCTTTTAATCCTGCACCGTATTCTCCATAATTGCGAACCCCTTCCCAAGCGTACTGAATGTACTCTTCGGGTGAAGTAACCACACTATATCTCGGTAAGTTTCTCCAGTTTACACCGGTTTTCGTCTCTACTTCAATATAAGATTCTTTCCCTTTACCCGTTTTGGTATTGATTAAAACCACCCCATTTGCTCCACGAGAACCGTAGATTGCCGTGGCCGTTGCATCTTTTAAGACAGACATGGATTCGATATCCGCTGGATTAATAGAACTCACACTGCCAAAGAAAGGCGTTCCATCCACTACATATAAGGGACTTCTGTTTCCGTTTACCGATCCAAAACCACGAATACGAACCATTGGCTCTGATCCAGGCTGACCTGATTCGGTAATAACACGTACACCAGCAGCTTCTCCGGCTAAAGCCTGAACAGCATTGGAAACGTTTTTAGCTTCGATTCTCTTGGAATCAACTTGTGAAGCGGAACCGGTAAAAGACTTTTTAGTAGCCGTTCCGTATCCAACGATCATCACCTCTTCCAAAACAGCGGCATCTTCTTCCATTGCAACATTTACAACGTTAGAAGCACCAACAACTTTGGTTACATCTTTTTGTCCGATAAAAGAAAACACCAAAACATCCCCTTGTTTTACCTTTAGGGCATATTTCCCGTCAAGGTCGGTTTGGGTACCGGTTTGCGTTCCTTTAATCACTACTGAAACCCCAGGCAAAGGAAGCCCAGACTCAGAAACAACTCCCGAAAGAGTTTTTTCCTGCGCAATCGACAATTGCACAGAAAACGCCAATACTAGTAGCGTTAAAATCCATTTAAACTTCGATTTCATTATTGAATTGAATTAGTTAGTCTAACAAACTTACTAAAATTATGTTAGATAATATATTTTTAACATTCGAAAACCCTCAATAATCAATCAATTACGCTATAATTAGTGTATAAAAATTTTGTTTTTTATAATTTAATCACAGTAAAAACTTCTTTAACAGCTGCTTTTTTAAATATTATGAAATAGACACCCAATTTTAACATAGATATATCAATTTTACTAAAATTACTTGAATTGCTATATTCCTTGCTCTAATGGAGTACATTTTTTCCATTCTCATCGCAAAACTGGCTCTTCAGAAAGACTCTTTCTCTCTGGGTATTTACTAGAACCCACCGATATTTAACGTTAAGCTATCCTTCCCGGAAAAAATCACATTTAGTTGGGGTTTTTGCAAATTTCACCGTTGCCAGAAACCAGCGTCCAATAAATCACTTCTCATGAAAATAATTTCTTGCAATACCAGATATGGACAGTAAAATCACCTAGCTTGCACGGAAGCCTTTCGCTTTATAAAACTTCCCTCAATAAGTCAAACACCTCATGGAGCACCTTGAAAAAACCTTTTTAACACAAATACACTGGATAATATAATATACTGATTTTTACACAAAAAATAACTGCGTGAAGTAAAAAAACAGCGACTCCAAATACTTTGCGATATTTAAGAAACTGTTAAAAACATAAGCGTTTACCGCAATAATTGGCGAGAGTGGCTCAATCCAACAAATTCCTTTTACCGTCACCTTGATTGAGTAGACTAGTCCTTCCTTTTAAATAAAAGACACCATTTTACTATATCTTAGGGAACTTCTCTATTTACGATTGTTCAGAACAGTCCTCCAAAAAAATGAGCTAGCCCGAGATCCGGACTAGCTCACAAGCATTTTGAACTAATCAATCTAAAGTTTCATTAAAATCCGTTTCTTTAGATGGCGTCTTCCACGTCCATTTATGATCGGCATTGGCTTCGATTTTAACGGCCAACAGATCGGGATAATTCCCCCCATCAACCACTTTTTTCCTATCGATAGAAAGGTTCCATCGCTTCATGTCGAACCAATCAAATCCTTCACCCCACAATTCGATACCTCTGTATTTGACCAATTCTTTAAACAGCAAATCTCCAGATAATGAACAACTGTAGTTGGGATCTCTCCCCGACTGTCTGTTTAATTCTTCCAGTAAAGTTGCGGCCGTACCTTGATCTCCGGAAAAGAACTTAGCTTCGGCTTCAATCAGCAGCATTTCGGCAGAGCGGAAGTGATTGAGATGCCCCACCCCCGGCATGTCGTTTGCTTTAATCTTAAACTGCATATAAGCAGCAACAGCTGCATTGGATTGAAGATCGGGAAAATTTGCTCTGGTCGCTTTGTCCAAATCCGAACCCGCGGTTACCAAGCCCGTTGAGGCTACGAACTGTCCGTCAAATCCACTTGGATTCAAAAACAAGCCCTTGCGCAAATCGGTATCTGGAATTTGCTCATACAGTTCTTTACTCATTCTTTTCGGATATAACCGCACGGCAGAAGCAGAAGAGTTGTAGGCAATCATCGCTTGATACGAATAAAAATACAGCTGCTCGTCGGAAGCGCCATAGCTACTCCAAATCCACTCTGCATTCGGATTAGCAAAACCTGCGAGGTATTCGGAATTGGTCATCAGTCGGTATTTCGTCCTAGCCAATCCCGCTTGATCGGCAGCCGTCGTATAATCTTTTCTCGCCAAAGCAGCTCGCGCATAAATAGCATGGGCCACACTTCCGTCTATCTGATGGTTTGCTCCGCGCACGTATTTGCTGTCGTCAAACAGCAGCAATGCCTGATCTAAATCGGTATAAATAGCGGCATAGATATCCTTTAATGGCGATAGTGGCAAACTCACCGCATCATCTGGAGACGTTCTCAAAATCAAACAAGGCTGCATGCCGTTATTGCTGTCGTCCCAACGGTATCCATATAATTGTGCCAACATCGTATAACTGTACGCTCTATAAGCCAAGGCTTGTGCCTTTAGATATTTCTTGTCTTTATCCGGACCTTCAACCTCATCTACTTGATCGATAATCACATTGGCATTGGTAATGATCATATAGTAATAATGCCACGGATAATAATTGTATATACTGGTGATATTGTCAAAGTACTGTCCATTAATCATCGGCGACCAGCCGGGTAGGTTCACTCTAAAGTTGTTTCCGGAGTATTCTCCATAATACATTTTAATGGTTCCCTCTCCGCTAAATCCCTGAGTGACCAAGTGTTGAGAAACCATGATTTTCGCCAAGCCATTTACCGCCATTTCCACGTTTTTAGTATTCTCAAAGACCGTGGTCGGTGAGGTCTCGTCCGTTGGATAGGTATCCAAATAATCGCTATTACACGCTCCGACTATCAAAGCGAGCAAAGCAATAAAAGCTGTTTTATTTATGTTTATAATTTTCATTTCATCATCGATTAAAAAGTTAGATTCACCCCAAAAGTATAAGTCCTTGGCGTTACATAAGCGTTTAACAATCGACCGTCAAACGTCTGTTGTGGATTCATGCCGTTGCGCTTGGTGAAGGTCGCAAGGTTTTCAACGCCAAAATTCAGTGCCATACCGGTCATTCCCAATTTTTTCATCAAATCGCCAGGCATATCATAACTCAGGCTGACGTTTTTGATTACCAAATACGACGCGTCTTTTAACCAGCGGTCTGAGGTTGCTCCATTGGTATAGGTCGCTGTAGCGAAATTTGCAATTGGAGTTCCGTTGGGGTCGATACGGTTGGGTGAATCAATCGTCATTCCTTGAGGAGCACCGCTCCACGAATTTAGGATATCCTTATGCAAAGCAGAGGGCGATGCGGTTACCGACATTAAATCACTGTATGAATAATCGTATACCTTACCCCCCAAACTATAAGTGAACAGTGCCGATAGGGTAAATCGCTTATATGATAACGTGGTATTAAAAGACCCTTCTACATCTGAAAACGGATTGCCCGAATGCTCTCTCTTCGCATAAGTGATGTAATTGGTGTAGTTTTCTCCGTTGATGTGTACTAAATTCCCCTCGGGTACAGACTCCTTATTCGGCGCAGAACCCGCTACATTATAACGTTGGTCGTCTACCTTGTAAAGTGCCTGTCCATTCATCTGATCCACACCCACATATTGGTACAGGTAGTATTCATAGATACTCTTTCCTTCGTCTCTTTTAAAAATGCCGTCGATAATTCCATTTACCCGGTTTTGCTCGGGTAATTTTTCAATTTTATTCTTTAACCAAGTAGCATTAGCCCCGATATTCCATCTAAAATTTTCATTGCGTATCACATCTACATCAATGCTCAGCTCGATTCCCTTATTGGAAATACTTCCGACATTACTGGTAATTACAGACCCCGCACTTCCAAGATCCGTAGAACCGTTGGACAGGGGCTGACTCAGATTAAACAACAAATTCTTAGAGCGCTTATCGAAATACTCTGCGGTAAGATTCACTCGATCGAAAAATCGAGCCTCAATGGCACCACCAAAAGAAGAAGAGGTTTCCCATTTCAAATGTTCATTTCCATTTTGAGATTTATACAGCGCTGCTGCGCCTCCATTTTTGGCTACGGCATAAAGGTCTTGGTAGGCATACCAACTCGCTCCTTGGTCATTCCCCACTTCCCCATAGGAAGCGCGAACCTTTAAGTCGTCTATAAAGGGAACTTTAAAGAAGTTTTCACGAGAAATCATCCAGCTTCCTCCCACCGACCAGAAATTCCCCCAGCGGTTATCGGCAGAAAACTTAGAAGAACCATCGCGTCTAAACGAGGCTTCTAAAAAATACCTGTTGGCATAGTTATACTTTAGTCGAGACAAATAGCCCTCTGTTCGATATATATTTGTATAATCATAGAGGTTGGTCATATCGTTGAAGTTAATCAACTCGGGCATGCCTGCAAAATTTTGATCGGCTTTCATCGCATACAGGTAACTGTATTCGGTACTGAAATTCTCATGTCCCAACAAGGCTTGAAAATGGTGATCTCCAAAGCTCTTTTCCCAGTTTAACAACTGCTGCCCGGTATAGGTTTTATAACGGTAGGTAGCTCTTCTCGCCCGACCATTGGTGCCCGAACCATCGCCGATAATCGCATTTTCATAGCGGCGCTCTTCCGAATTTTGAACGCTTAAATCGCCGCGTATCGTAAAGGTAAAATCGTTTAAGAATTTAATATCCGCATAGACCTGACCGTTTAAGGTATTTCTGATTGTTTCGATTTGATTCAAATCATTCTCCCAAACCACGTGTCTACCGGCAAATTGTGTTCTGGAGGTTTCTCCATTGTCGTAGATCTTATTGCCCTTTTCATCGAGTACGAAGGCACCGGTTTTTGGATCGTGCAAATGCACGGGATATATAGGCGATATTCTTCGGGCGTACATAAATGGATTGACAAAACTGTTGGAATCCCCTCTATTTCCCGGTACTCCTAAACTCTCTTGATGAGAGCCCGCCAAATTGGTACCGACTTTTAACCAGTCATTCACTTGATAATCGGCATTGACACGCCCGGTAAGTCGTTTGAAATCGGAATTTTTAAAATATCCCTCATTGTTTAGTATACCTGCCGAAAAGAAAGCCCCCCCTCGATCACTTGAAACACGTCCACTGGCGTTTATATCTTGGAAATATCCCATTCTCTCGATGGGTTTATACCAATCCAGGTCTCCTGCGTATCCGTCCATAATCTTGGCGTCGGAGCGCAATCGTCCATTTTCAAAGAGTTGGTCTGCCGGTAAATTATAGATGTTCAATTGAAGTACATCGCTAATCAGGGTTTGATTGGCCAACTGCGATGCTTGTCCCAAATCCACCTTATCGGTAATCAGACTGTTGCGGTAGCCCGTCCACATGATATTCATAAAGTCATCCGGCCCCACTCGATTGTATTCGTTGACCCCGCGATTGTACAGTCCCTGTTTGATATTGACGTTAAAAAAGCCGTCTTGTCCTTTTGAAGCCTTTTTGGTCGTGATCAGGATGACTCCATTCGAAGCCCTGTTACCATAAAGGGTCGTAGAAGAGGCATCTTTCAATACCGACATACTCTCGATATCGGAAGGATTAATATCCGATATGTTTCCGCCATAAGGTACCCCGTCAACTACATACAATGGGGAATTGGCATCTACGCCATTAACGTTACCCCTAAGTGACGAAAAACCACGGATGCGAACCTCGGGCTCCGAACCCGGCTGCCCCGAAGTATTGTTTACCTGAACTCCAGCCGAAGATCCTTCCAGGGCACCCAAAACGTTGGTAGAGGGTCTTTTGGCAATATCTTCGCTGCGAACCATGGATATGGCACCGGTTACCGATTCCTTGGAGGCGGTACCATAGGCAACGACCACGACCTCGTCTAACATGGCGTCATCTGCCGTCATCACTACGTCAAGTACAGCAGCAGTCCCCACTGTTTTCGTCAGATCTTTTTGACCGATAAAAGAAAAAGTCAATATATCTCCTTGCTTCACCTTAAGTGAATACTTTCCATCCAAATCGGTTTGAGTACCGATCTGCGTTCCTTTAATTATGACGGAGACTCCAGGTAATGGAATCCCAGCCTCGGAAACAACTCCCGTAAGAATCTTTTCTTGCGCGATGGAATACTGCACAGAAAAAATCAAGATTACTACAATCGTAATCCATTTAAACGTTGCTTTCATCATAGAATTAAATTAGTTAGTCTAACAAACCTAATAAAATTTTGTCAGAAAAAACCATTTTAACAGATGATAACTAAGAATAACACACCAAATACACCTTATTTAATAATTAATTATTAAATATTTTAAGTTTTTATTAAATTAAAAACCTTAACAAAACCTAATTTATTAAATTTTAAAAAATAAACTCCCGGTTTTAACGTCGAAACATTAATTTTGCCAATTGTGATTCTGTCCGCTACTAAACTATTGATTTGCAGCACATTTTTTCCATTCGTATCGTAAATTTGCACTTTTCCACCATTGAGATCCATCTCTCCCATCGAGATACTCAGGTAGTCACTGGCGGGATTGGGCCAGATTCGAGCGCCCTGATTGAATTCCGTCTTATTTTGCGCTACTTTGTCGAAACCTGAAATCAAAAGGGAATACGCTTGCTCGCCGGAAAACAATTTTTTAGCATGCGTTACTTTGACGGTATATTCTCCCCGTTCCGGATTGGGTATTTCTATTTTTTCGATATTATCCACATCATTAATCCCTTTTTCTGCCAAGGGGTTTGCTCTGTTTTTTTGCAGTCTCCACGGATAATACACATTTCCGTCCTTTTGCATCACAACATTTAAATCGTTGACTAAATCGGGCGTGGCATCGTCGGTTTTACCCAATTTGATTTCGCCCTCACTATCGGTCCACGCCATGGTGAGCACCAATTTATCGGTGGGCTCGCTCAGCTGTATGGTATAGGTGTTTTCCTCGCCTTGTCCAAGGATGCTTTCCTGCATAAAATCGCGGCCTTGTTCCGCATTGGCCGACTTTAAAAAGCGCACACCTTGGACGGCATTGAGCAGTCCCCATCCGAATTGATGATCGGGTCCGTCAAACGGACCGGCCTCATCTGCAGTATGCGCCATCAGCGCACGTATACTAGCCGAAGTGAGCGCTTTAGTCTGATTGTGTAGATTTCCATAATATTGCTGCCACAAGGCGAAAACCGCCGTAACCGCCGGTGCCGCCATCGAGGTACCGCTTAAAGTACCGTAACTCGTTTCCGTATCTTCCGTAGTGGAATAGACCCCCAATCCCAATGCGGCAATGTCTGGCTTGATTCTGAAGTCGTCGGTGGGTCCCCAATTGCTAAAATCGGTCATCACTACATCTTTTGGACCTTGGTACTTAAACACGGGGTAAATCGCTGCAACGACCACGGCATTTTTAGCCACGGCCATAGCGGTAAGCAGATCAGTACCCTCTTTAGTCGGATTGTATTCCATGTACTTTCTTCGATCATTACCGGCCGCCACTACCGGCTGATAATACTTCATCGCATAGGTTAATGCATCGAGTCCTTGAGTAGTTTTGGTATATGCCCCAAAATAATACAGGGGCAGATCTGCGGGATCCACGCCATACGAATGATTGGAAACCAAAAGACCTTGCCCCGCCAGCCGAATCATTTTCTCCAAATCGTCTTTCCAGTTGCTTACCCATAAGTGCGCACGTGGAGCCAATCCCTGCCCTCTTGATTGTTGGCTACCCTCGGAAACCAGGGTTCCGCTAACATGAGTGGCATGTCTGGTAATATTGCCAACCGTACTTTCGTCTTTCACCGTTATTTTACCCAAAAGATCGACGTGATCCAATCTTGGAATACCAGCATCCCAAGCACCAATAATCATGCCCTCTCCATTTAAATCCAGCCCTTCACTGCCTCCAGAATTAACATCGTTAACCCGCACCGTAACTGCTGATACGCGATTGTTGGCTTTGTAATACACATCGTTGCCCAAAGCATCTACTTCTATCCACAACCTGTTCTCATCAAATGCTTGTGAACTGCCTTTGGAGTGCTGCATCGGCGGCACCCGTTTATATTGTTTTATAAGCGCATCTATACGCTCTTTGTTATACTCTCGACTAATCGTATTGCGCAGCGATTGGGATTGACTGAACGACCACTGTGCACCGAGAAGCAAAAAACTCGAAATGCTCATTTTAATAATCGAGACGTACTTCATGACACTTATATTTAATTGTTTTTATTAATTTTACCTTCTAAAAGTAAACAAGTCTAAATTAGATTCAAAATGTTACTATCAAACTTTTCCGGAAACCTCATCGAAGCCGGCACAGACGAAGCCGGACGGGGATGTATTGCCGGTCCGGTAACGGCAGCCGCGGTAATTTTGCCTTTCGACTTCCAACACGACATCCTTACCGATTCCAAAAAAATCACGGAGAAGATGCGGTACTCCCTACGCGAAGTTGTAGAACAGCAGGCCCTTTCATTTAGCGTACATCACCTAGACGAAGCGGTAATCGACGAAATCAACATCTTAAACGCTTCGATTAAAGCCATGCAATTGTCGTTAGCGGACCTCAACCCGCCACCTCAGTTCATCATTGTCGACGGCAATCGCTACTACCCGACCAACGACATTCCCTTTCAATGCATCGTCAAAGGCGATATGAAATACCTCAGTATTGCAGCGGCTTCTATCTTGGCCAAAACCTATAGAGACGACTATATGAACCGCATACACGAGGAATTCCCGATGTACAACTGGAAGAAAAACAAGGGTTATCCCACCAAAGAACACCGCGATGCCATTCGCGCATTCGGCCCCTGCAAATACCACCGCACTAGCTTTCGCCTACTGCCCGAGCAATTAAAACTAGACATTTAACCGTAGGTATAGTCCCCTAAAAAGCGTTTTAAAAAAAATCCGTTGCCCTACAGAGAAAGCAACGGATTTTTTACCGGATTAACGCGGTACTAGGACAGCATTTCTGCCGCGAATAATTCGGCGAAATAGTGCACTATTTTTCTTTTTACCTCTTCCTCATCTACTCGATCGACTCCCAATTCTACATTTAAGGAGGTCACGCCCTTACCGCGTATACCGCAGGGTATGATGTTGTCAAAATAACCCAAATCCGAGTTTACATTTAAGGCAAAGCCGTGCATGGTTACCCAGCGGGAAGCGCGCACGCCCAAAGCGCAAATCTTACGCGCAAAGGGAGTTCCCACTCCCAGCCAAACGCCGGTTTCCCCTTCGCTTCTACCGGATTCCAAACCGTAGTCTTTTAGGGTTAAAATCATCGACTCCTCTAAGAGTCGCAAGTATTTATGAATATCGCTAAAGAAGTTCTCCAAATCCAAAATCGGATACCCCACCACCTGCCCAGGGCCGTGGTAGGTAATGTCTCCTCCTCTATTTATTTTATAAAACGTAGCGCCTTTCTCTTCGAGCTGCTTCTCACTGAGCAACAGGTTTTCAAAATCGCCACTCTTGCCCAAAGTATATACATGTGGATGCTCCACAAATAAGAAGTAATTTTTTGTCTCCTCTTGTTTCTCCTCTCTTCTATTGGAGATTTTGGTATCGATAATACCCTGAAACAATTCTTCTTGATAGGTCCAGGTATCTTTATAATCCCGATGTCCCAAATCGATTAATTGCACTTTTTTATTCATTTTACTCGCTTATCTATTTGGATTATTCAAAATAATCAAAGCAGCTATTACACCGGGAACCCAGCCAAATACAGTTAAGATAGCCACAATAACCACCGAACCACAGCCCTTGTCCAACACGGCCAAAGGAGGAAGAAAAATTGCTAATATCACCCGCCAAAATCCCATAAGAAACCGCTTTATTAAATTATTTATATACGAACCAAGCCCATTTATACTTTTACAAAGTACGGTATTTTTTGTAAGAATCTCCGCGAATCCACTTAATTATTTTTTATACAACATCCCCTTCAAGCGGTAGCAGCTCTCGGGATAAAAATGCCCAAACCCGTCTTAAACCCCAAGGGGATTGCGCTAAAAATTTCGCGTATAATCCGTTCATTTATAGCTTTACAATTGCCTCGACATCAAATTATAACTATATTTGTCGCCTTTATATAAATAGACTATTATGCAACTTTCAGAACAAGAAATCATTCGAAGAGACAAGTTGGGCAAATTAAAAGAGCTCGGCATTAATCCGTATCCCGCTAACCTATTTGCTGTTGACCACACATCGAAGCAGATTAAGGCAGATTTCGAAGAAGGAAAGAAGGTTGTCGTAGCTGGTCGATTGATGTCGTCCCGCATACAGGGAAAAGCTTCTTTCGCAGAGATTCAAGACAGTGAAGGTCGCATACAGGTATACATCAACAGAGATGAAATTTGTACAGGAGAAGATAAAACCCTGTACAACGAGGTGTTTAAAAAACTCATCGACTTGGGCGATATCGTGGGCATCGAAGGCGAATTGTTTACTACACAAGTGGGCGAAAAAACCCTGCGCGCCAAAACACTCACCCTATTGAGCAAATCGTTGCGCCCTTTGCCATTGCCAAAAACCGATGCAGACGGACAGACTTTTGACGCTTTTACCGATCCGGAATTGCGCTATAGAATGCGTTATGTGGATTTGGTAGTCAACCCGATTATCAAGGAAACCTTTGTAAAGCGAACCAAGTTGTTTAACGCCATGCGCGCTTATTTTAATGAAGCGGGTTATATGGAGGTAGAAACACCGGTTTTGCAACCGATACCCGGTGGTGCAGCGGCCCGTCCGTTTATCACCCACCACAATTCCTTAGACATGCCGCTCTATATGCGAATTGCCAATGAATTGTACTTAAAACGCCTCATTGTAGGTGGTTTTGACGGGGTTTATGAGTTTTCTAAAAACTTCCGAAATGAAGGTATGGATCGCACACATAATCCAGAATTTACCGTGATGGAAATCTACGTGGCGTATAAGGATTATCACTGGATGATGGATTTCACCGAAAACCTATTAGAGCATTGTGCCCTTGCCGTAAATGGAAAAACGGAAACGGTATTTGGCGAACATACAATCAATTTTAAAGCGCCTTTTAAACGCATTACCATGGCGGCTTCTATACAGGAGTTTACCGGGTTTGACATTACGGGAAAATCGGAAGACGAAATCAGAGCTGCCGCATTGGGCATGGGTATTGCCGTCAACGAAACCATGGGTAAAGGCAAGTTAATCGATGAGATTTTCGGCGAAAAATGCGAGGGCAATTACATACAACCGACCTTTATTACCGACTATCCGGTTGAAATGTCTCCGCTGACGAAAATACATCGCGATAATCCCGAGCTGACCGAACGCTTTGAATTGATGATTTGCGGAAAGGAAGTGGCTAATGCGTATTCAGAATTAAACGACCCCATCGATCAGCGCGTGCGTTTTGAAGCGCAAATGGCCCTGTCTGAACGAGGCGATGACGAGGCGATGTTTATCGACCAAGACTTCTTAAGAGCCTTGGAATACGGTATGCCTCCGACTTCTGGTTTGGGCATTGGCATGGATCGTTTGATTATGTTTTTAACCAACAATCCTTCAATCCAAGAGGTTTTATTCTTCCCGCAAATGCGCGCAGAAAAAACCACGCCAAGCGTAGAACTCACGGAAGACGAGAAAGCGATTATCGATATACTCGTTCAAAACGACAACAAAGTCGAGCTCAACGAACTCAAAAGTCAATCGGGCTTAAGCGGTAAAAAATGGGATAAAGCGATGAAATCACTCGCCCAACACCACTTGACTTCGGTGATTACCGAAGACGAGGTCAAAAAAGTGACCTACCTCGCTTAGCGATTATATGATATATGATAAAAAGCCTGTTTTGACGTGTCAAAACAGGCTTTTTCCTTTATAAGCTGTAATTGAGATGGACGCTCCATCTCGATTGAGCCTCCACTTTTCCTCCGGTCAAATTTTGAGCAATCGGCAACAGCGCGGTTGCTCCAACCGAGAACCGCCCGTAACCGACTTCCGCTCCTAGCTTTCCAAAAAGCACATCGCCTCGGGTATCTTTGACCGCTTCTTTATACGATAAATTGCTGGCAAAAACCTCTCCGGCTATCCCCAACTGCGGCACCCACGTTGTTTTGCCCTGCACCCAACGATAAAAACCGGTTGAGGCATAACTCCATTGATTCCCGAATTGGTAATGTTGGTTGTTTTCATTCTTAAAGGTATAGCTCAACATCGACTGCCAGCCGACATTTTGATATTTTAGGGTGTATTCGGCCGTTAGCAAAAAATCCCAACTTCCGGTTCCCACTTGAAAACTCGGATTAACACTGCCGTTTTGATCGGCCTTATATTGACCGGTAGGCATTTTGACGCCACCTCCCACTTGCAATTCTTGACCGAATCCCATCTGGTCTGAATCGGACTTGATCAATCCGTAAAAGCCCAATACGGTGACATCGCCTAAACCGCTGATCTTTTGAGCACCGGAGGTCTTTTGACTGTCGTGCATTTGATAGGGCAATAAAAGCGAAACCTGCCAACGCCTAGACAAGGGAATCTTGGCCCACAGCTGTACGGTATTGAAATGCTCATCGATCCAAGGCGAATCGTTGTACAAGCCGTCTTTGCTCTTGTAGTATTGATAAAAATAACGAATACCGACAAAATTCTGATCCAAGATGGAGCTGTAACCCAAGCCACCGCCATTTGCAGAACATCCACAGGCATCGCAATCATCCTCCCATTCATAAATTGGCCGTACGTCCGTTAAAGCCGCATCGCAAACGCCATGCGCCTCGGCCGGACAAAAGCCGAGTAGCCCCAGTACTATTAGTATTTTTTTCATCTAATTGGTTGTTGTTCGTTAAAAACGCTATCGCTCTTTATCGGTCGATAGCCTTAGGTCTTTTCATAAAACTTCGGATTTTCCATATACTTCGGGTCGGTCAATGTCTTTAGAAAAGCGATTAAATCCGCTTTGTCTTGAGGAGACAGCGCTATACCCACCACGGGGTTTTTCATGAGCAAGGGGTCTAAATTTTCAGACAAGAGCACGCCATGCGTATAGAAATCCAAAACGGACTGCAGCGATCCAAAGCGCCCGTCGTGCATATAGGGAGCGGTGACTTCCACATTCCGCAAACTCGGTACTTTAAACTTGTAACGGTCGTTCGGGCTTCCGGAAACCAATTCCCTTCCCCAATCGTCTACGCGCGGATTTGGCGGTAGTCCATTATTTCTAAACGAGTGGTCGGTAAACAAATCCGTAGCGTGACAGGAAGCGCAATGCTGATTAAACAACTGCTGCCCCTTGCCCTCCGAGGCACTAAATGCCGCGCCGCCTTCGCTGCGCACCACGCGATCGTATTTCGAATCGGCAGAAACCATCAGCGTCATAAATTGCGCTAGGGCCTTGAGCATATTGCCCGCAGAAACCGCCTGGTCTGGAAAGGCTGCGCCAAACAATCTGACATAGGTTTTATCGGCCTGTAGCTTTTCCAAAATAGCGGGAAGACTTTCGTTCATCTCCACGGGATTGTGTATAGGCACGATTGCCACCATTTCCAGATTGCTGGAAGCGCCATCGTAGAAATACTCCGATTGAAAGGCGAGATTTTGAATGGCAGGGGTGTTTCTATTGCCGATTAGGTCGTCCACGCCATGGCTCAAGTCGTGCCCGTGATGGGTAAACGCAAAAGCCTGCTCGTGACAAAAGGAACAGGACACTATGCCATTCGACGACAGCCGCCCGTCATAAAAGAGTTTTCTCCCCAGTTCAAAGCCTTTTTCCGTCAATGGATTATGGGTAAATCGGTAGGTTAAATCCGGGAAATTGGCAGGTGCTTCAAAGGCAATCGGCGCATTGATTTCCTGATATGCGCCTTCATCGGTAGCGCAGGAAGTCAAAAAGAACCCCATCAGACCTAGCCAGCTGTATGCGCTTGCTCTCCGATAGAAAGGGAAAGCTCGCGACGAGCTTTCTCCTTTATTTATCCCAGTCCTCATTAGTTCGCATGCGATTGTCCGTCGTTGTGCACGTGGTCAATGACAAACATTTTGGTTGCGTTCTCCATGATTTTTGGCGCTTTTTCGGCGCTCACCATAATTACGGCTGTCGTTCCCGTGGGGTTTAAAGCCTCGGTGAGTTTTAATTTGTGGATGCCATCCAAGATTAGATTGCCGTCGACCAAGAAGTGTACATTGGGTTTTAAGTCTGCCCGAACGCGTGCTGTAGAAGGGAAATCCAGTTCCAATTCCCGATAGTTATCCAAGGCCTTACCGTGGCTTCCTATGTGAATCTTAAATTCCCTTTTTTCCGCGCTGTCCGCCGTGCGGAAAACCCCTTCTAAGTTGATAAATTTATAACCGGTAATCCAAGACCAGGTCATGTTGTGCAAGGCTGCCAAATCCCAAAAGGCCTGTTGTTCTTGCTCGCCTTCCAAATAGCGCTTTTGATCCACGCCCAGACCAAAGCGAATTTTCTTGTAGTTGCCGCTCGGTATGGCTTTTAATTGGATGGTAAATTGGCTTTTTTCCGAATCCACGATAAAATAGCCCATCTCTTTGGGATAATCTATGACCGCACCCCGATCATCGATGAGGCTGATGTTGCTGATGATGTAATTAAAGCGCGAAATGCTTAGGGTTTCCATTTGGCTATTGGTATGGGAAGAGACCTCCAAAATGAGTTTATCGCCCTTAAAGGTATGGTCAAAAAACAGCTCCATGTTTCCCGTACCCGCCAAGGCACCGTGGTCTGCGCTGTCGTCGGAAGCGCAAGAAGCAAAGGACAAAAGGGCTATTACAGCCGCAAATAGATATAAAATAGGTTTTCTCATCACTTAAAATTTCAGTTAAAACAATTCAATTAGCGGGCGCTCCGACGCGTAAAAAACGCTCAGAGACACCAATTATACTGTAAATTAAGTGCGTAATGATGGGGGTTCGAACACGCCCGAAACCCAAAGAAATGTATAGTTATTGGGAGAGCAAAGATCTAATGTAGGCGCTTCCCAACTGTCGAAATACGGGATACTATCGGTCGTGAGCGTAGAAATAAATGCGATATCCACAGGAGGCTGACTTAGCTTTTTAGCCGTTGAAAACGGATTTTCCGTATCGACGCTTTTGCCCATCTCCTTCATCAAGTGACATTTTCCATGGCACTCCAATTCGGGTTTATCGAGGTTTTCACAAAGCACAGTTGTGATGTAGTCATAGTTATACACATACTCAAACACCGGAAATACAGGTTTGAGCAACATGATAAATACGATAATCAAATAGGCTTTTTTCACGGTACTAAATTAGTTTTAATCATTGTTTTGGCAGCGGATTTACCACGGTAAACCCCTGTGTTTTCCCCCTTAGCAAAACAGATAGATTGAATTTCAAAGTCGCTGTTGGCGCTTTCGATAGGCCTCGGGTGTAAAACCGGTATTCTTTTTAAAAAAGGTCACAAAATACGAGGCGTTTTCAAAGTGGAGCTCGTCGGAGATTTCATTGATGTTTAAAGGGGTGTACTCCAGCAACCGCTGAGCTTCAAGCACCACTCGACGACGGATTAGTTCACCGGCTGTCACCCCTCTTTCGCGCTTGCAAATCTTATTGAGGTAATTCGGTGACAGATGCAGCCTATCGGCGTAGAACGAGGGTGTTTTAGCTTGCTTAAAGTGCACTTCCACCAATTCCTCGAAATCAAACATTCTCTTGGATTTGGCTTCTAGCGACAAGGAATTCCCTTCCCCAGCCATGGCCTTAGCGCGTTCCAATTCGAACAACACTATATTCAAATACGACCTCAACACGGCGATTTCGCATTTTGGCGTGGCGTGGAACTCGGATATCATCAACTCGAATACAGCCTGTATTTTTGCGCGGGTATGCTGCGGAATATCAAAAAAAGGTTTGGCCTCCAAATCCAGGCATTTAAACTTTCTCAGCACATTGTTGTGGTAACGCATCGAAAAGAAATTCTCGTCAAAACACACGAAAACCCCCTGTATCTCCTCCGAAAAGGAGAAGAGGTTATTTGTTCCGGGTTTTATCACCAGCACTTGACGGTGGTCCATAGCAATTTGATGGTGATCGGTGTGCACCGTTCCCCCACCCGAATCGACAAAGAGCAACATATAAAATGTCGTCTTAAAGTTTCGGAATAGCAAGGGGTATTCGGCTTCGAAATTTCGAAGCGAATCGGCATAAAAGGGCTCCCGATCTCCATTGAAATAATTGATATGGCAAACAGGTATAGACTTGGTTTGCATATTTAATTTATTTAATGAACACTAGTAAAAGCATAAAGAAGCTTTAACGCGTTACCGCATCCGAATCGCTATAAAAACAAAACGGTCGGATTGCGTTAAATCTGTGTTCTCCATAAAGGCGGTCGAAAAACCCCAGAAGTGTTTAACTTGAAATAGGTATTTAGATAGGTGGCAAATGGTTTTTTAAGGGAAAGCGGAGGCGCTAACCAAGCGAAGGCTTCTATCGGATTGACAAATAAAACGGCAAATTCGATGGGAGCACTTTTTTTAGGCGCGTGGATTTGTTGGTCCTCTTCCGCGGCATTGCCCAGTTCTTTCATCAGGTGGCATTTTCCATGGCATTCCAGCTCGGGTTTATCCCTATTGATACACAAGACCGTTGCTATATAATCATAGTCAATAAAATAGCTAACGACTGGAAAAACAGGTCGAAAAACGAGTAAAAAAGTCACTGTGAAAAAAACGGTTTTCATGGTGCAAAGATAGCATTTATTACGGATAGCACTAAGCGGTAATTGCAGCAATATTGCGCTGCAACACAAAACGAATCCGTCCATAAAAAAGGGCTAATGCGGTAACGCGTTAGCCCTTGTGGGTTGTTTATTTTTTGAATACGTCATTCACCGCAGCGATGGTAAAATCCAAATCCTCATAGGTTAATGCGTCTGTGATAAACCAGGTTTCATAAGACGATGGCGCAATGTATACGCCGCGTTTTAGCAAACCGTGGAAAAACGTTTTAAAGGTGTCGTTATCGCCTCTGCCCGCAGACTCGAAATCGAAAACCGCTTGACTGTCGAAGAAAACGGAGATCATCGATCCTATTCTATTGATGGTATGGGGCACTTCATTATTGGACAATACCTCGCGCATTCCCCTTTCTAAATAGGCGGTTTTGGCATCGAGGCGTTTATACAGATCGAAGTCGCTTTCAATGGATTGCAGCATGGCCAATCCCGCGGCCATAGCCAAGGGGTTTCCAGATAGGGTTCCCGCTTGATAAACCGGACCTATAGGCGCTAGATAATCCATGATTTCACGTCGGGCTGCAAAAGCGCCCACCGGTAGTCCACCACCGATTACCTTTCCAAAGGTTACGATATCTGCCGCTACACCAAACAACTCTTGTGCACCGCCGCGAGCCAAGCGAAACCCCGTCATTACCTCATCAAAGATCAACAGGGCACCGTGTTGGGTACACAGGTTGCGAAGGCCTTCTAAAAAGCCTTCATTAGGCAGTATACAGCCCATATTTCCCGCAACGGGCTCTATGATTAATGCGGCAATTTGATCGGGATTTGCTTCGAAAAGTGCTTTTACGCTATTTAGGTCGTTGTAGTTGGCCAACAAGGTGTCTTTTGCCGTTCCCTTGGTTACTCCAGGACTGTTCGGCGATCCAAAGGTTACTGCCCCACTTCCAGCTTGAATTAAAAACGAATCGGAATGTCCGTGGTAACAACCTTTGAACTTGATGATTTTTTCTCTATCGGTAAACCCCCTAGCCAATCGAATGGCGCTCATACAGGCTTCGGTACCCGAATTGACGAAGCGAATCTTATCGATATTCGGCACCATAGCCACAGCCAAGGCCGCTATGGTCGTCTCGATTTCTGTCGGCATTCCAAAAGAGGTACCCAATTGTGCCTTTTCCACTATCGCTTTCACTACGGGTTCATAGGCGTGGCCGAGAATCATCGGGCCCCAAGAATTGATGTAATCGATTAACTTATTCCCGTCTTCATCATACAAATATGCGCCAACCGCTTTCTTTACAAAAATCGGTGTTCCTCCCACGGATTTAAACGCTCTCACAGGAGAGTTAACACCACCTGGAATGACTTTTTCTGCTTCTGCAAAAAGCCGACTACTTCTTTGATATAACATTATTTGATTTTTAAGATTTGTCCGACTGAAATTTTATTGTCGGATAAATTATTTAATTTTTGCAATTCTGCAACCGTGACATTATAACGCTGGGATATGGAAAACAAGGTGTCTCCACCAGCAACTTTATACATGTTGTAATTGGCGCTACTTGCCTGTGAGGCAGCGGGAACCGATACCGCAACAGCCTTGTATTTACCGCCCAACACCTCTTCATCGAAATTAAACAATTGGTAGCGTTCAATCAGGCTGATTAGTTTTTCGGGATATCTGGGGTCGGTAGCATATCCGGCAGCGCGCAATCCCTTTGCCCAACCGACGTAATCGCCCTTGTCGAGATCAAACAACTTGGCATAGCGCCCGCGCTTGCTCAAAAACAGCGAATGATCGCGGTACGACTCCTCGGCGCTTCCATATTTTCGAAAGCACTCTTCTGGGGCATCGTCGTCGTGCCTCACGGATTCTCCGTCCCAGCCTTGGTGGCACTTGATTCCGAAGTGGTTGTTGGCCCGTTGACTCAAGGTACCCTGTCCAGAACCCGATTCCAGAACGCCTTGAGCCAAGGTGATACTCGCTGGAATTCCGTGTTCCGTCATGTTGTTTTTGGCAATGTCCTTATAACGCATGATGTACGCGCGAATCATATCGTTAGTCACGCTGAGTTTTGACGTAGCCTCTAAGGTTTCTACATAGCCCTTGTTTGCCGGTTTTATGGGCTTTTTATGCAATTTTGCCCGATAAGAAGCCTTGTTCATCAAGGTGGTTTCCCTAATTTTTTTCTTGGTCAGACTGCTCTTACTCGAACTGCAACTGATAAAAAAGGAAAGTATTACAACTAACAATACGCTTTTCCACATAACTTATATTTTAACTAATTCTGAATCAAACTTCGAATTCCACCCTTGTAAACCTCCGGTGTGAATCGCCAATATTTTGGCTCCTTGCGGAAAACACCCCTTGTCTATCAAATCCACGATGCCAAACACCATTTTCCCCGTATAGACCGGATCCAACAATATACCTGTGCGCGCATAGAAATCACTTAGGAAATCCAACAGCACTGGGGTTGTTTTGGCATAGCCCCCAAAGTGGTAATCGCCTATTAATTCCCACTGATCTCCGCGGGCAAACTTGCGCACCTCGGCGGTTAAGAAATCGCCCTTAAGCGCCGGAAAACCCAAAACGCGTTGGCCTTGGCCAGCCGTGTTGATCAATCCTGCCAAAGTACCTCCTGTACCTACAGCACTGCAAATATAATCAAACTCTTGATCAGCTGCCTTTAAAATTTCCTCACAGCCTTTAACAGCCAAGGAATTAGTACCGCCTTCTGGAATTAAATAAAACGCCCCAAACTCGCGCTGCAAATCTTCTATAAAAAGCGGTGTTGCTTTAAGTCGGTACGCTTCGCGGCTGATGAATTCAAAACTCATGCCGTTTGCAGCGGCCTTGCGAAGCGTGGGATTCTCGAGGTATTTATCTGCTAATTCCTCTCCCCGAATAATCCCTATGGTTTTAAAGCCATAGGCCTTTCCCGCCGCAGCTGTTGCCGCGATATGATTGGAAAAAGCACCGCCAAAAGTCAAAATGGTCTTACAACCGTATGCTCTTGCTCTTAAAAAATTGTATTTTAACTTTCTAAACTTATTGCCCGATATCTCCTCGTGCAACTGGTCTTCTCTTTTGATATAAAGGCCGATGTTGTCTTTAAACGACAACGGCACGTATTGATTGGCAATCTCCTTTTCTTCAAACATCATATATACTTTATAAAAGCGGCGAAACTCCGGGTTTTTAAATAGTCTCGATCCCCTTCGTGCACATAGGCTTCCCTTTCAAAGGAAATCGCTCTATAGGCCAACTGTTTATCGCGCAACCATACGAATTTGATTACAAATTCGAGCAGGTACCACAGATAAAAAAACACCAACAGGAGTTCCAACTGCTGCCTGATGTGAATTTTCTCGTGTGTCAGCAGCTTTACATCGTCCAAACTAGCCGCCTTTTTAAAGATAATAAAGGGATAAATAGTCAGTCCGACGAAGCCCCTGGGCACCCATTTTTTGCTGATTAATATTTTATAGTACATTTTATACAAATTGAAAGCATTTTTCTGTAAAATTCAATAATTTTAAACTTTTATTATCACATTAATTTACCTAGTTTGTAGCTGTAGCGGCACAAGCGACCAAAGCCTTGACAAAATCAGCTATAAACATCAAAATCAAGACCTTATAGGTCTATTAAATATAAGAAAAAAAAGTCTTTTAAACCATTTTAACAGACAATTAAACACACAATTACCCAAAAATTTACGACATGACTTTTAAAGAACAGGTTCAAATAGGCATTCCCTCCGAATTACCGAGTCCAAAACCTTACGATTATTCGATAAATCACGCGCCTAAGAGAAAGGAAATACTCAGTGCTGATGAAAAAAAACTCGCTTTAAAAAATGCTTTGCGCTATTTCAAGGCCGAACATCATTCCAAACTGGTTGACGAGTTCAAAAAGGAATTGGAAGACTACGGACGCATTTATATGTATCGCTTCCGCCCAGACTACAAAATATATGCGCGCCCCATAGCGGAGTACCCCGGCAAATCCCTCCAAGCGCGTTCGATTATGCTGATGATTCAAAACAATTTGGACTATGCCGTAGCCCAACATCCTCACGAACTGATTACTTATGGCGGTAATGGGGCGGTTTTTCAAAACTGGGCGCAGTATTTACTCACGATGAAATACTTGTCTGAGATGACCGACGAGCAGACTTTAGCCATGTACTCTGGACATCCGATGGGACTGTTTCCCTCGCATCGCAACGCACCACGCGTCGTGGTTACCAACGGCATGATGATTCCTAACTATTCCAAGCCGGACGATTGGGAAAAATTCAATGCCTTAGGCGTTTCACAATACGGGCAGATGACTGCGGGTAGCTATATGTATATCGGCCCTCAGGGGATTGTACACGGAACGACTATTACGGTATTAAATGGCGGTCGAAAAATTTCAAAAAACGGCGAAGGACTTGCGGGAAAACTCTTTGTAACCTCCGGATTAGGAGGTATGAGCGGCGCACAGCCCAAAGCGGGAAACATCGCGGGTTGTATCACGGTTTGCGCAGAAGTCAATGCCAAGGCGGTCGAAGTGCGCCATTCCCAAGCTTGGGTAGATGAAGTAGCCTCCGATTTAGACGCTTTGGTCAGTCGGGTTAAAAAAGCTCAGGAAAACCAAGAAGTGGTCTCCATCGCCTACCACGGCAACATCGTCGATGTTTGGGAGCGCTTCGACACCGAAGGGGTCTATATCGATTTGGGCTCGGATCAAACCTCGCTACACAATCCGTGGGCAGGGGGCTACTACCCCGTTGGACTCACTTTTGAGGCGGCTAACGAGATGATGGCCAACGACCCGATTCAGTTTAAGCAAAAGGTACAAGAGTCGCTTAGACGCCAGGCAGATGCAATTAACAAACACACGGCCAAAGGCACCTACTTCTTTGATTACGGCAATGCCTTTTTACTGGAAGCCTCCCGAGCTGGAGCTGAGGTAATGGCAGAAAACGGCATCGATTTTAAATATGCGAGTTATGTACAAGACATTATGGGTCCGATGTGTTTTGACTATGGTTTTGGTCCCTTCCGCTGGGTTTGTGCCTCTGGAAAACCCGAAGACTTACTCAAAACCGACCAAATCGCCTCTGCGGTTTTAGAGGAGATGAAAAAAACATCACCTCCGGAAATCCAACAACAGATGGACGACAATATCCGGTGGATAAAAGGCGCCCAAGAAAATAAACTGGTCGTGGGTTCGCAAGCGCGTATATTATATGCCGATGCCGAAGGTAGAATCAAGATTGCCGAAGCCTTTAATCAAGCGATTGCTGCCGGAGACATAGGTCCGGTGGTATTGGGTCGAGATCACCACGACGTATCGGGTACGGATTCGCCTTACAGAGAGACTTCAAACATCTATGACGGCTCCAAATTCACGGCAGATATGGCCATACAAAACGTTATAGGTGACAGTTTTAGAGGCGCTACGTGGGTTTCTATACACAACGGCGGCGGCGTTGGATGGGGCGAAGTAATTAACGGTGGTTTTGGTATGCTTCTTGATGGTACAGCAGAGGCATCGCAGCGTTTAAGATCCATGCTTTTTTGGGATGTAAACAACGGCATTGCAAGGAGGAGCTGGGCCAGAAACGAAGAAGCCATTTTTGCTATTGAAAGAGCCATGGAAGCCGAACCCTTATTACGGGTGACACTTCCCAATTTGGTAGACGAAAATTTATTATAACAAACTCACTATTAATCTAAAATTTGTCAATCATGAAAATTTTAAAATTTTTACCTTTAGTAGCTTTAGTTTTTATTACCGGATGTAGCTCCGTACAGGTTGCTTCTGATTATGACAACAAAACTGATTTCAACAATTACAAAACTTATGCGTTCTTTAAGGAGGGTATTGATAAAACAGAGATTTCCGATTTGGATAAAAAGCGTATTCTCCATGCTATTGATGCGGAATTAAGCAGTAAAGGGATGGTTAAAAGCAGCAATCCCGATATCTTGATCAACATCTTTACCAAGGCACAACAACGCGTCGACATTACCCAAAACAGCTATTATTCCCCTTGGGGATACGGTTGGGGATGGAACCCGTATTGGGGATCGCATTACAATACCGTTTCTACTTCGGTGGAAGGCAATCTGTACATAGATATCCTAGATGCACGCAAAAAAGAATTGGTATGGCAAGGTGTAGGTACGGGATACCTCACCAAAAACAGGGAGAAAAAAGAAGCGCGTATCAACGAATTTGTAGCGAAAATCCTAAAGGAGTTTCCGCCTAAGAAATAAAAGATATAGAATAGATTTCCTCCTTTTCAGGACTTTATGAATTAAAACCTTTAAACCGTTTAATCCCATTACTTTAATGGATTAAACGGTTTTTTTGGTTGACTCTTTTCAATGTTTGAACTCAAATAAAGAATGCTTAAAAACTTCGTCATACACAGACCTATACCGCTGCATTATTCTCAATTCCACAACTCTCTTCTCAAGCCTATCGAACTAGTATATTGACCGAAACAACACATCGTTTTGCAGCTCATAGACTCCGGCCGGCGTTCATGCAAAATCAATCTCAGCACACAGGCAGAACCTCATCAAACATCATAGTGATATCCCTGAAAAAACAGCGTAAAGCAACAGTCTAAAGACTCCATTTCCCTATGTTTGCACGCGAAACATCTAATCACTTCTTAACTGCAAACATCTTATATAGGTACTCCGCTACTTCCACAGCATTGAGACATTACTATACCGCATTCTTGTTACAGCGATTCCGATACTTTGAGTTACTCCTAAAAAACAGCACCAAAAACACAGGCGCTAGACCTAAAAAAACACTACAACAACCTATTGTTGATTGATTCCATATAGCAACCTATTCACTTGCTTAATTAGCAAAAGTCCCGCAACGACTGCGCCGTAGATTCCAACGATTACTAAAATAAACGCGGATTAACGGGGCTAGAAGACAATCATATTACCACAAAAAAAGCAGTGGTAAACTATCGTTTACCACTGCCCTATATGAAATCACTTGCTTAAAATATTTATTTCAAAACTCGCGATTGTTGAAAAATCTCAATTAGTTAGAAGTTCTCAATTGACCTTTTTTACCTATTGAAAGTGATTTGAATTTAGCCATACTGCCGTTTGAATTGCTAGTTCTCTCTTGTGAAGGAACTTCATTGAAAACAACAACTTCTCCAGTATGAGTTCCTATAACTGTCTTAAGATCTGTCAACTGCAATGAATAAACAAAATTAGTTGTTGGACCAGACACTAGGTTCTCTCCATCTTGTACTGGGTTAAAGTTTTTAAGCGCCATTGCTGAGAACGTTTTTCCAGGATTTGCTGCACCTGCAACGTTAACTCCATTAATAAACACAACAGAAGATCCAGGGAATCCAGTTGTTAAAGGACCTGTATTAGGTAAGAAAACTTTTACTTCAGGATTTGTACGTTTTAATGCAGTTTGGAAAGAGAAACCATCTTTAACTTCATCATTAGCATCTAATGAATAAACAAATAAAATCCAAACATCATATACGTCAGTACCTTGCTCGAAAGTATCATTGTAAATATATTGTGAGTGTGTAGTTTCATATTTAGCCCCATCATAAGTGAAGAAACTTGTGAAAGTTGGTTCAGTAATTCCGTTGAAAGTCAAAGTATTACTTGTTAAAGTAGTACCATCAACAACGTAAGTAGCCACAACGCTAGTATTTCCAGCTTTTAATGTGTAAGTATTTCCAGTGATAGCTACACCATTTACTTTAAAAGCAGCATTTGAAGTAACGTCAGCACCAGTATCACCTTTAACAGTAAAAGTAACTGCTTGACCATACGCAGGAGTTGCTCCCGCATCTGAAGTAAGGGTGATTGTTTTAATTGCAGCAGGCTTATCTTTAACAGTAATAGTCAATTCACTACTATCTTTAGATCCCGCTTTTTTAGCTACAACTTTGTAAGTTTTTGCTGTTGGGAAAGAAGTTTCATATCCTGAAATTTTCGTTCCGTCAATAAAAAGCTCTGCATCAGCTACCGCTGCTCCAGCTAACTTCACAGTAAAAGTTACTTTCTCATCAATCTCAACCGTAGTCTTGTTAGCAGTCAAAGCCAATTGACCCTCAGCTGGTGGTGGTGGCGGTATTACTGGATTACTGTCATCACTACTACTACAAGCTGTTCCGAAAGTAGCTAAACCCGCTACCGCCAAAAACATAAATAATTTTTTCATAATTGTTAATTTTTAAAATAGTTAATCAGGCGCAAGATATAAATAAATTCAAATTAAAAAAATTTACGCGTTAATTTTTTTTCAATTTTGCGTTAAATATTCGCATAACTTACCTTTAGAAAACAATAACATCGCACTAAATGATGTGTAGAATAATTTTGTTATATTTACCAATAATACATTTATAAACCTCCGTACACGATGAAACCGCAAGAATACGAAAGCAATTCATTAATTAACAGACTTCCCGAACATCTTAAGCAATTCATAAAACCGCAGCATTATGAGGAGTATACCGCAATAAACCAAGCGGTATGGCGCTATGTGATGCGCAAAAACGTCAATTACTTAAGCAAAGTTGCACATGCCTCTTATCTGGAGGGACTAAAGCAGACGGGAATCTCTATTGATGACATACCCAATATGTATGGCATGAACCGTATTTTAAGCGAAATTGGCTGGGCCGCCGTAGCTGTAGATGGATTTATTCCGCCCAATGCTTTTATGGAGTTTCAAGCCTACAAAGTATTGGTTATTGCTTCTGATATCCGCCAGCTCGAACACATCGAATACACCCCCGCACCAGACATCATTCACGAAGGCGCAGGCCACGCTCCTATTATAGCCAATCCCGAATATGCCGAATACCTCAGGCGCTTTGGCGAAATTGGCTGTAAAGCAATTTCTTCGGCTCGCGACTATGAAATGTACGAGGCCATTCGCCTACTATCGATTTTAAAGGAGGCTGAAGATGCCGATCCCGAAGCTATAGCAGCGGTTGAAAAAAGAGTCGACGACTTACAAACCAATATGGGTAAGCTATCGGAAATGGCTCAGATACGAAATCTGCATTGGTGGACCGTGGAATACGGACTGGTAGGCACTATGGAAAATCCCAAGATTTACGGCGCCGGTTTGCTCTCGTCCATAGGTGAAAGCGCTTGGTGTATGACCGATGCTGTAAAGAAGCTCCCCTATACCATTGCCTCTGCCCACCAGAACTTCGACATTACCAAACCCCAACCGCAGTTGTTCGTCACCCCGGACTTCGCTTACCTCAGTATGGTCTTGGAAGAATTCGCCAACAATATGGCCATCCGAAAAGGCGGATTGGAAGCGGCAGAAAAATTGATAGAGTCCAATGCCATAGGCACCATAGAATTAACCACAGGTATCCAAATCTCCGGAAAGTTCACCAAAGTCATCGCTTTTGACCAAAAACCCATATATATACAGTCCGAAGGCCCCACTGCGCTCGCCTACCGCGAAAAGGAATTGGTCGGTCACGGCATCGACTATCACGCCGCGGGATATGGTACCGCTTTGGGCAAATTAAAGGGCGTGAATCTCGCCATAGAAAACATGAGCCCGAAAGACCTGCACGCGTATTCGATTTCCGAAGGCGAAAACATCACCTTGGAATTTGAAGGCGGCGTTACGGTTTCCGGAGAAATTATTACGGGTATGCGAAACCTTCAGGGCAAAATCATCCTTATCAGCTTTAAACACTGTACGGTTACTCACTTAGACACGGTATTGTTTCAACCGGACTGGGGGGTATACGACATGGCCATCGGAACCCAAATCGTCTCTGCGTATTCCGGCCCCGCCGACTACAACAGCTTTGATTTGATTACGCACATCCCCTCGTCCAAGACGATTAAGTCCGACAGAACGCCCGCTAAAATTGCCTTGGAAGCCCTATATCAACAGGTTCGCGACGCCAGAGAATCTCAAAAACCGATTAATACAACAGCTGTACTAGCCGAACTGGCCGAAAAATACCCGAACGACTGGTTGCTCACCCTGGAATTGCTCGAGTTAAACCAAGCAAACATGGACACGGCAGTTATAACAGCCATTGAACAACGGCTCGAAGCGCTCAAAGCGCAAAGACCCGAAATTACGCACCTGATCACCAACGGTGTTGAATTGATTTAAACGTCGCATTTCCCCATAAAAAAACCTTTCTCGGCCGAGAAAGGTTTTTTTATTTATCATGGTTTTTTTTAAAGTCGCAACTATCGCATGTTTACAATTGCAGTTGGTGGTTAAAATCCACCTCGGACTCGATCACGCTATCGCGATACTCCAACTTCCAACCCAGGGAATGCGTTACGACTAAAATCTTCGAAAGCTCCGTAATCAATCGATTCTGCGCATTGGTTTTAAGCGAGGACTGCTCGATTTTACGAAATAAATCTTCTTTTACCTTTGCATTGATCTTGTTGTAATCCTCTCCTTGAAAGGAATTGAATTTACTCTGCTCCACATCGTACAGCTTGATTTCTGGATACAACTTGATTTCCTCTTTGGGCAATTTGACAATTCGCACCACCTTATTGATTTCGTCGATTTCGTATTCAATCTGGCTCATATCATAAGACACCGTAGCATTGGCGTTGATGATCACCACCGCTTTTTTCTTAAACGATATCAGGTTCATCATATACTTTTGCTGATCTTCATAGGTCATGACCTGAGAAAAGTTGGCCTCGGTAACGATTAATTTACTGACATGCTTAAACTGGTTCTGAATCAATTCGGAATTGTATTCCATCTGAGCCCGATCCTCTCTTTGATCGAAGTAACGGTAAATCATCGCTCCTAAAAACATCATAAGAAGCACAAAAAAGAATACGATAATGATTTTAAAAATATTTTTCATAAGCGGAAAAGATTGTCAAGTCAGGTGTTGCTGGCTATGGTCTGAAATTCATAAAGGGAAACCGCTCCAACAAATCGTCTATTTTACCAGCTAAGTTGTCAAGAAACATGCCGTGTTTTTCAGAAGTCGGATTAAACGGTCGATGATTTAGGCCGCTTTGCACTTCGGACACCTTTTTCATAACGGGCAAGACGGCTTCGTCCATCATGTTTTGCGTCCACCGATTCCATATATACTGGATAGCCACCGGACTGGGATGGAGCATGTCTGCCGCATAAAACCGATAATCTCTCAACTCGTCCATAATTATTTCATAGGATGGAAAATACCATTGCTTTGCCTGCTTATCCTCTAAAAACTCGTGCAAAGCGGCGATTAAAATCGCCTTACTCCTTTGGTTTTCCACAAAGCCGTCTTTGATATGGCGTACGGGCGAAATCGTATAGATGATATGCAGCTGCGGGTTTAACTCTAACAGCAACGCGCTTATGCGCTCATACGCGGCCCAAACCTCTTGATAAGACATTATTTTTTTGTCGAATTGCGCCTGTGGCACCTTATGGCAGTTAGCCACCAAGGCTTGCGTCGCTTTATAGTAATACCCCCAGGCCGTACCCAGTGTAAGTACCACATGCGTGGCCTGCTGCAAGTCGAACCTCAAATTTCCCAAGGCGGCATTTAAATGATCGATGCAGTCCGACTGCTCCAATTGATTTAAATCGGAATGGGCGTCAAAACAACTCCAAACCCCGTCGAGGCAAAAGACATCGCGCTCCGCAAAGACGTAATTGGAGACGGCATAATCCAATATTTTCTCCAAGGCTTGAGGATGAAAAAGAATTCCAAAGGGATTGGACGTCACCTGGAATTGAAACTCCTTAAATTTCTGCGCGATATTCACCGCAAAACAAGACCCTAAGGAGACGATTTTGGAATCGTAATCGATCTTGTGCTGATAACTTCTCAAAGGAATTTTAGTTTGGAACTCCATAGTTCAGAGGATTTTGATGGTCAATAAGGCTTTATTGCATAAAAAAAGATTCCCTTTCGAGAATGTTTCCTTTTAAATTTACTTGATATATTCGATAGCCTTGGACAAAGCCTCTGCAATTCCCTCTGGGTTTTTACCTCCCGCAGTGGCAAAGAACGCTTGCCCTCCACCGCCACCTTGGATGTATTTACCCAGTTCGCGCACTACTTGTCCGGCGTTTAATCCCTTTGATGTAGCCAACTCCTTAGAGATATAACAAGTCAGCATCGGCTTTCCTTCAGTAACGGTTGCCAGCACCAAAAACAAATCGGTTTGCTCCGCTCCCAATTCATAAGCCAAATCCTTAGCGCCATTGGCGTCTAAATCTACTTGCTTGGCCAAGAACTGCACTTGATTTACAATTTGGATCTCCGAGCTCAATTCGCCTTTTAATCCCTTGGCTTTTTCGCGCAACAATTGCTCTACTTGCTTTTTGAGTTTGGCGTTATCATCTTGTAGAGCAACCACGGCCTTTAAGGTGTCTTGTGGGTTCTTAAGGATGTTTTTTACCTCTTTAAGCGTTTCTTCTTGCTGGGTATAGAACGACCGCACCGCTTGATTGGTAATGGCCTCAATACGTCGGATACCCGCTGCAACAGCGCCTTCACTTACAATTTTAAACTGCCAGATATCGGCGGTATTTTGCACGTGAATTCCCCCGCAAAGCTCCATACTCGTACCGAAGCGGATCGCGCGAACCTCATCCCCGTATTTCTCTCCGAACAAAGCCATAGCGCCTTCTTCGATAGCCTGTGCAAAAGGAATGCTTCTGCGTTCTACCAACGGCAGCTGCTCTTGAATTCGGTTGTTTACAAAGTCCTCAACTGCTTTTAATTCTTCTTCGGTCAATTTTGCAAAATGCGAGAAGTCGAAGCGCAAATAGTTGGGTGAAACCAACGAGCCCTTTTGTTCGACATGCGTTCCCAATACCGTTCGCAAGGCTTGGTGTAACAAGTGTGTTGCCGAGTGGTTACTGGCGCTTTGTCTTCTGCGCTCTTCATCAACCTGCGCCGTAAAACTCCCCTGTAAATTCTCGGGTAGCTGCTTGGCAAAATGAAGAATCAAATTGTTTTCTTTTTTGGTATCTATAATTTCTATGGTTTCATTGGCCGAAATCAAGAGACCTCGATCGCCAACCTGTCCTCCTCCTTCCGGATAGAAAGGGGTTTGATCCAAAACCAACTGGAATAATTTTCCGTCTTTTTTACTGTCTACTTTTCTAAAACGCGTGATTTTCACCTCGTTTTTTAAGGTATCATAACCCACAAAGGTCTCCACATTGCCCGGAATCAATACCGTCCAATCGTCTGTGGATACTTCAGAAGCTGCTCTCGAGCGGTTTTTCTGCTCGTTCATCGCCTTGTCAAAACCCGCTTCGTCCAATTCCAAACCGCGTTCTCTCAATATCAAGGCGGTTAAATCGATGGGAAAACCAAAGGTATCGTATAGTTCAAAGGCTTTAGCACCCGAAATCACAGTGGAATTCGATTGGGCAATAACCTGATCCAACAAATGCAATCCCTGATCTAAAGTGCGTAAGAAAGAGGCTTCCTCTTCTTTTATCACGTTCATCACCAAGCCCTTTTGAGCGGTGATTTCCGGAAATACACTTCCCATCTGAGCGCTTAACACCTCTACCAATTGGTAGATAAACGGTTCTTTTTTGTTTAAAAAAGTAAAGGCATATCGAATCGCACGACGCAATATTCGTCGGATTACATATCCCGCCCCATTATTCGACGGCAATTGTCCGTCTGCAATGGCATAGGCTACTGCTCTCACGTGATCGGCCACCACGCGAATGGCTATATTAATCTTTTCTTCTTCTTCGTCTTTGGCTTTAATGGTGTATTTTGCTTGTGTCAAAGCCGAAATCTTCTCAATTATCGGACTAAAAACATCGGTGTCGTAGTTGGATTGTACCCCTTGTAACACCATGCACAAACGCTCGAATCCCATACCGGTATCCACGTGCTGTGCGGGTAGTTTCTCCAAGGAACCATCGGCTTTGCGATTAAACTCCATAAATACATTATTCCATATTTCCACTACTTGTGGATGATCGGCATTGACCAACTCCTTACCGGAAACGGCAGCCTTCTCTTCTGCCGAACGTATATCTACGTGAATTTCCGAACAGGGACCACAAGGACCTTGTTCGCCCATCTCCCAGAAATTGTCCTTTTTGTTTCCCAACAAAATACGATCTTCTGCGATTAATGACTTCCAAATGTCATAGGCCTCTTGATCAAAGGGTACGTTTTCTTCTGCACTTCCTTCAAATACGGTCACATACAAGATGTCCTTAGGGATCTTATAAACCTCCGTCAACAGCTCCCATGCCCAGTGAATGGCTTCTTTTTTGAAATAATCGCCAAAACTCCAGTTGCCGAGCATTTCAAACATGGTGTGGTGATAGGTATCTATACCTACTTCTTCCAAATCGTTATGCTTACCCGAAACACGAAGACACTTTTGAGTATCGGCAATTCTCTTGCTTTTTGGTGCGGCATTTCCTAAAAAATATTCTTTAAACTGGGCCATCCCAGAATTATTAAACATCAAAGTCGGATCGTCTTTTAAGACAATAGGTGCCGACGGAACAATCAAATGCCCGCGTTCTTCAAAAAAACTTAAAAACTTTTGACGAATTTCCTGTGATTTCATATCTCGATTTTATTTTATATTATGGTGATATGTAATCGCCTTGATGCAGTAGTGCTGTTTAAAACTCCTATACCTTTGGGCGATGTCATATCTCGATTTTATTTTATATTAAGGTGATATGTAAGCGCCTCGATGCAGTAGTGCTGTTTAAAACTCCTATACCCTGGGGCGATGTCATATCTCGATTTTATTTTATATTAAGGTGATATGTAAGCGCCTTGATGCAGTAGTGCTGTTTAAAACTCCTATACCCTGGGGCGATGTCATATCTCGATTTTATTTTATATTATGGTGATATAATCGCCTTGATGCAGTAGCGCTGTTTAAAACTCCTATACCCTGGGGCGATGTCATATCTCGATTTTATATTATGGTGATATAATCGCCTTGATGCAGTAGTGCTGTTTAAAACTCCTATACCCTGGGGCGATGTCATATCTCGATTTTATATTATGGTGATATAATCGCCTTGATGCAGTAGTGCTGTTTAAAACTCCTATACCCTGGGGCGATGTCATATCTCGATTTTATTTTTTACTACTTCCAACTTTCCACACTCTCGTCACAGCACATCAGCCCTTACAAACAGCCCTTACAAACAGCCCTTTCTGCTCACAGCACTATGAATTCTCTGTGGCTGCGTAATTTGGAACCCTTAAAAAGGCTCGTTGTCGCCATTTTTAAATACTTTTGAGCGAATAAGCTGCTAAACTAGTATTAAAATACACAAATGGAAATGCTATCAACAAAACATTTTTTACATTTGTTATCTCATCCATTTGAATGCATGAAATACGATGTATTTTTAACATGCAAAAATAGCATTTTTTAATATATGTCTAAGGTAAAATATTATTACGATTCCGAAAAACTGGCCTATCAGAAAGTACTGCCCAAAAAGCGCACCCAAATAGGCTTTATACTGCTCTTTATCCTCTCGTCGGCCATGTTTGGCTTAGTGGGAATCATCATATTGTTAAACACCTCCCTTTTTGAAACGCCCAAAGACAAAATGCAAGCGCGCGAAATCGAGAATTTTAAAACCAATTATGCCCTACTCAACCGAAAAACGGATTTGATCGAGCAGGTTTTAAACGAATTGGAAGTGCGAGACAACTATATTTATCGGGCTTATTTCAATACCACTCCCATTCCCAGTGAACAAAGGCGTTCCGGTTTTGGCGGTTACAATCGCTATAAGAGCCTGGAGGGATACAACAATTCGGACTTGGTAAAAAACACCGCCAAAAAAGTAGACCGCATCTTAAAGCAAACCGCTATACAATCGCGTTCTCTAGACGACATCATCAATTTGGCCAAGGGCAAGGAAAAACTACTGGCCGCCATACCGGCTATACAACCGATTAAAAATGAAGACCTGACCCGAGTGGCTTCTGGCTTTGGATACCGAAACGATCCCTTTACCAAAATTCGCAAATTTCACGAGGGCATGGATTTTTCATCTAAATCGGGAACTCCTGTTTACGCTACGGGCGATGGCGAGGTTATTCGCGCCAACAACCAGTTATCGGGATACGGAAATCTGATCGAGATCAAACACGGCTTCGGATATCTCACGCGTTATGCCCATTTGAGCAAATACAATGTCAAGCCCGGCCAAAAGATTAAAAGAGGAGACCTGATCGGATATGTGGGCAATACCGGCCGAAGTGAGGCGCCACATTTGCACTACGAAGTACACTACAACAACCAGGTGATGAATCCCTTAAACTTCTATTATGGATCCATATCCGCAAAAGAATTTGAATTGCTGTCACAAGCTGCTAACCACGAAAATCAATCCTTAGACTAATGCATATAGACCTACCCGAAAAACGATATTACAGCATTGGCGAACTCGCCAAAGCCTTTGACGTAAACACGTCGCTACTGCGCTTTTGGGAAAAGGAATTTGACATTCTCAAACCCAAGAAAAACGCCAAGGGCAACAGAATGTTCACCCCCGAAGACGTCAAAAACCTGCGCCTGATTTTCCATTTGGTCAAAGAACGCGGGTTTACTCTAGATGGCGCTAAGGACTACATCAAGGCGAAGCCAAAAAAATCTCTAGACACTTTCGAAATTATTCGTAAATTAGAAGCTATTAAATCAACGTTGATCCATATAAAAAACGAACTTTAACAAAAAAACAAACCACCTATGAAAAAATGGCTTATCCCCGTAATTATTATTGCTGTCATCGTTATCGGTCTATACAGCTGGGCAAAGAGTTTTAACAACACTGCCGTAACCCTCAACGAAAACATCCGCGAGAGCTGGGGTAATGTAGAAACGGCCTACCAACGCAGAAACGATTTGATTGGAAATTTAGTCAACACGGTAAAAGGAGCTGCGGATTTTGAAAAAAGCACTTTAGAAAGTGTGATTACCGCGCGTTCAGAAGCGACCAAAACCGTTATTGATCCGTCTAACATCACTCCCGAGCAATTGGCAGAATTCAACAAGGCACAAAGCGGTGTATCGTCGGCTTTATCGCGATTATTGGTAAGCGTAGAGCGCTATCCAGACCTCAAGGCCAATCAGAACTTCTTAAAATTGCAAGACGAACTCGCCAGTACTGAAAATCAGATCCTAACAGCGAGAACGCGTTTTAACGAAAATGTAAAGCCTTATAACGGCCACATCAAAACCTTCCCAAACAGTTTGCTTGCAGGTATGTTTGGCTTTGGCGAAAAAGCGTATTTCGAAGCGGTTGCTGGAGCTGAAAAACCGGTAGAAGTAAAATTTTAACAACTAAAATCATGGCATTAGCAGAAGATTTTTTTTCCATTTCAGAGGAAACCGAGATAGTCCAAGCAATTAAAGAAGCCGAAGAAAACACTTCAGGCGAGATTCGCGTACACTTGGAAGGACATACTAGTCTTCCGGTATTTGAACGGGCTAAAGAGGTTTTCTTTCATTTAAACATGGATAAAACGGCCGACAGAAACGGCGTATTGTTCTACTTAGCTATTGAAAATAAATCCTTCGTCATCATCGGTGACGAGGGAATTAACCAAAAAGTGGAAGCCGATTTTTGGGACAGCATCAAAAACAGCGTTATCGAATACTTTAAGATTGCCGACTTCAAAACCGGATTGATTACCGGTATCCTCAACACAGGTGAAAAGCTCAAAGCTCATTTTCCCTACCAAGAAGACGATATCGACGAACTTCCAAATGAAATATCAAAAGGATAAATGAAAAAAACTTTTCAAAGAGCGCTTCAACACAGTTTATTCCTCCTAGTTATACTGATCAGCACACTGGGGTACAGTCAATTTACCATACCGGAACTGCCTAAAAAACTACAGGAACAAACCAGCGTATATGATTATGCCAAAATTTTAAGCGCTTCGGAAAAGGAGGCACTTGAACGAAAACTCATCAACTATTCCGATTCTACCTCCACGCAAATGGTCGTGATTACCATAGAATCGTTAAAGGGCGAAGACATTGGCATATTAACACCAAAATGGGCACACCAATGGGGTATTGGCCAAGCCAAAGAAGACAATGGGGTATTGATTTTATTGGCTCGCGACGAGCGCAAAATATGGATTTCACCGGGTTATGGAGTGGAAGACCGTTTGACGGCGGGAATCGTAGGACAAATGACACGAGACGTCATCATCCCCGAATTTAAAACCGGTAATTATTACCAGGGATTAGACAAGGGAACGGATGCTATAGTGGATATTCTCAAAGGAAAATACAAGGGCAGTAGAAAGGCCAATCCCGAAAGTGGCGACGATATAGGAACCATTATTTTGATTTTTATCGGCGTGGTTTTCCTACTGTTTATATTGAGTAGGAAAGGCGGCGGTAAAGGTGGAAGCGGTGGCCGATCCGGTGGACCTAGCTTGGGCGACATGATTATCTTAAGCAGCTTAGGCCGCGGCGGATTTGGTGGCGGAAGCGGCGGATTCGGTGGTGGCGGCGGATTTGGCGGCGGCGGCGGATTCGGTGGTGGATTCGGCGGCGGTGGATTTTCTGGCGGCGGCTCTGGCGGAAGCTGGTAACTGTTGCACCACATCTGTAAAAGCAAAAGGCAATCCCAGTGGATTGCCTTTTGCTTTTATTTTAAACACCGTTTATTACTCATACAGGTACTTAATGTAATTTTCACCTTGCTTCTTCCCTAAATAATAAGGCCTAATTTCCCCCTGATAATCGCCTAAGCCGACACTGAGTATGCGCTCATCTGCAAACTCTTTCCCCAATGTGAAACGACGAATTGTTTTTCCACTCTCGCGGTCTATTTGCACAAAATCATACGCCGCTTCCTTAGTCCATCCCTTCCCACTTGCCTTTTTAATCAATACAAAAATGTGTTCCTCGGTCAACTTAATGCGCTCTATGTATTTATTGAAAAATCGATCGTACTTTCTCGCGTATTCCGTTTGATAAAAACCATCGGAATCCAAGGGTGGAAAATCAGTGCTATCCACTTCAAAAACGACGTATTCTCGAAGCACCTTGGACAAGTTGTTCGAATGAACAAAATATAACCTCCCATTGTATCCATTGCCATAAATCACACTTTCTTCGTGACTACCCACTACTGGACTAGTAAAATAATAGCCGGTTCTACTCAAACGTTGCTCCCGCTCTAAATTGCCAAAACGCTCCACTAATTTTCCCGTTTTGGTATCGAAAACAGCCAAAAAAGGATTCTCCTGCTCGTAGAATTTATCCATAAAAGGATCGAGATTATCCTTGCCCTGATAGTCTTCTAAATCCATGCCTAAAGGCCAAGTTAATCGCAAACACATCAATACCACCCGATCATTGCCAATAGGGGAAAACGAATAATGCTGATACATATAATCTTCATTAAAAATATCAAAATCAAAAGACACCAAAGGTTTTTTCTTTAGCCCCTCCTTTTCTCTTACTAACAAAACAGGCTCGTTGTAATAGGCCAAATTAGTTGGAGACTCCATAAACAGCCTTGGCAGCGAATACGACACCCCTATTTCACGCTCTCCCACAAAATCGACCTCACAGGCAATATAGGAAATCATTCCCTTTTCTTCTCTCACGGTAAACTCCTCTTCCGGAACATTTACAAAAGCTATTCGCTCCAACGAGTCTGCTACTATTTCCTGTACAAACGCGATTTTCTTCGAATCAAAATCCACCTTAAATACATAGGCTGCATTAGCTAGTTCATCCGTAAACAGCAAGAGCTCATCTTTGATTACCGTTTTGCTGTATACCCCGGAAATCGGATGCCTCTCGTCTGTTTCGATTTCAAATTTTTCAAATTTTAAGGAACTGGATAGAACATGGGGTATAGGGTCTTCGTCTATTTCCTCTTCCGTTTCATAAGTGTGATAGGGCATCACCTCTTTGGAGTCCACTAAAGCCTTTACAAACTTAGCTCCCATATTCAGCATCTCGCCTCCGACGAGCAACCGCCCCTTTTTTTTATCGATTTTCAACAGATACAAGCCTTGCAGGTCATTGGAACTAAAACTAAAAACCTTCTTATAAAGCTGTTCCGTGTCGACGACATGGAAATCTGGAAAAAACCGATTTTTCTCCGCATATATTTTGGGCGAAATAGGGTCGTCATAATAAGAAACCAAAACGGTGGCCGCTTTTGGGATTTGCGCTTTTAACTCATTAAAAAAAAGTCGTATTCCAAATTCACAGCGCGGGCAACTCATCGGCCGATAAATGACAACATAAATTTCATCCTCCTGCGTATCCACCTCCCTTAAATACTCTTTTAAATACGCATTAGTGCCTTCCTTTTGACTAATCCTTAACTCCTTACTAAACATGTCGAATATTCCACCGTCTTGTGCATAAACCCCCAGAGACAGCAAAAAAAACACGATGATTGTTCTAACTTTTACCATAGATACAAATTTAAAACTGCAAGTGCCCCAATCGCCTGACCAGAGCAATTACAACTGATCAGTACTCAATCGTACATTTCTATTTTCACCGTTGCACCCGCTTCTTGAGCTTCCTCCACTAAATAATCATATAAATCTACACCAAGGGGAACAGAAATTATTCTCTTCCTCCATTCTCCGGGAAATTCAACCGATTTTATCAAACGGTTTTCTTCATATAGGGTAGCCTTTGCCGTCTCCGCCGCGAGCTTGTACGTTCTCTCTATAACAGCACATTTCCTAATTGTAGCTCCTTTACAAGGATTATTTGGGTTGGTACTAGCTTTTTCTTCATAATAGGTAGAAACCGTCGTTTGACCATAACCGACAAGCGATACGCAAATCGCAAAGAACATTAATATGGTTTTCATGTTAAAATGGTTTTAGTGATTAAAATGACCGAAGTCATTCAAATATAAACACCGAAATTCTATTTAACCAAGTTAAAATTGTTAAAAAAAAATACTTTTAACAATATTAATCGATTTTTAATACATAAAAAAACCTTTGTAAATATTCATAAGAATACTCACAAAGGCCTTTCTATGCGCTTATCAATTAATTAAAAATCCGAAATATCTAAAAACTTTTAATACGTATTCTTCCCGAATTTCCTCTTTTAGGTCGCTCATTAGTCGTTTTTTTACCGCCGAACTGATCGATTTTATAAGTCAGCGAAAACATGACATACCGTTTTAACACGGTGTTTTCCGCATCGATTATCGACGTAGGATCGATGGTTCTCGTCGTGCTTATATTTTGATTTAACAAGTCGTATACCTTAACCTTGGCCGTAAATTGCTTGTCGAAAAAAGCATAGGACAAGCTGGTGTTCCACAAATAAAAATCCCGTTTAAATCCAGGGGCGATGTTCGAATTGTAGGTATAGCCAAAATCATTGCCAAACACCCAGTTTTCCGGCCAATACGCAGTGGCCTGCAGTTGGAGACGGTGCGAGAAATTGGTTGCAGCCTTAACGGCATAGTTCTCGTAGTCGGTCGTATTGGATGTATAACTGTACGACGGCATAATCGAAATCAAATCGCCGTAATCCCAATTGAAATAAATTCTTGGCGACAATCCGCTAGACTTTGCCCTGTACTGTTCGCCATCGGTAAAGCCCTTACTGTTTCCATAGGTGTAACGCATATCCACGCCATAGCGCAACTTGTGCTCGTCTATAGTGTGCGATTTGCTCCAGTTTCCCCCAATCCAATAGGAATAGGCTCCCGACAATTCTTTATAGGTGGTGGTACGCATTCGGTTTTCGTCATAAACCGAGGAGGTCACCGCCTGATTGTCGAAATAATTCCCCCCTCCATAAACGCTGTATCCCGATCGACTCGCAAAATCGTAATTTCTAAAGCTCAAAAATGTCGAATGGAATTTATTGGGGCTCAAATCCGGATTTCCGATAATGGTATTCAAGGGATTCGTGCGGTCTTCGTAATCCAAAACTGCCCGAGCTTGTTGCAGCTGCGTATTGTATTGGTACGAACCCCAAAAAGACTGCTTCTTATTGAATTGATAATTCATATACGCCGTCATCGCAGGCAGTACGTATTCCTTGGAAAAAGCAATATCGTTGGTTTGATAAACCGCATTGACGTCGAATTGTGTAATGGTCAGTCCAGGCGCCAAGTTCAAATTAAATTTCGATTTTGAAATTCGAATTGCCGTTGTTGGTTTTACTACCCGGGTTTGGGTTTGGTAATAATTCGTCAAATCGGTATTGAGTTCGTCATAACCTTGGGTACTGTCGTTAAAATCGAAAACGCGGTCGTCTTGAACGCTGTTTTTCCAATCGTAAGCCAAATGAAACTCCACAGCCAAAGAATCTACTATGGGCTGAGAGTATTCGAATTCAAGACTGTAATTGTCGGAAGTGGAACGGGTGGTGTTAAACTGTTTTCTAAAATCGTTTTTACTGGGATCTTGAAAAAAAACGGTCTCCGAATCGGTACTGTTTTGCCCCTCGTCGTTGCTGTTCTGATTGCTCAGGGCCACGGTAAAATACTGCCCCTGCTTGCCGAAATTTTTCGAATACCGAATCTGATTGGAAAAATTGACACCGTTAGCGGTGTTGAAACTCTGTAAACGGTTCTCATTTAAGCGACTTCCATCTTGATCGACGGCGTATTCATCTGAGGTAAACCGCGAGGTACGGTGAGACTTAGACAGCTTGGGCGACACGAAAATCGTCGCTGTGGAATCGATTTTATACTCTACAGAAAAATTTCCGTTATGGGTTTCACTGCTTTGTTTGGACTGGGAATTTGAAAAAGTGGTAAACTCGCCTGAAGGCAGTAAATTGATTCGGGTAGCGCGATTTTTGTTTTCGCTATCGCTGGAATTAAAAAAATAACTACCCGCGGTGCTCAAATCCTCAATAAACTCATCGGCGTAGTTAATACCCACCATATTGGACTGGGTAATACCGCCGCCGGAACCGCCACCGCCGCCATAACTACCGCTTCTGCCGCGGCCGCCTCCCATATTGTCAAACACTTCATCCATGGAAAAACCACTGGCATTGATGTTGTTTGAAGAAGCCAGCACGCTTATTTTTTGCTTGCCCTTAAAATAATTGGCTATGGCACTGCTTTCATAGCGTTTATCCGATCCATATCCGCCCATAAACTTTCCGAAAAACCCCTTGTTCTTGTCTTCATCTATCGTTAAATTGATGCTGACATTATTGGAACTCGAGGCCCTTTTGGTAAACTCTTCTTTTTTGGTTTTAGTATCGGAAATCTGCACCTTATTAATCAGCTCTGACGGCAGGTTTTGCAAGGCGATTTTCCCGTCTTCATCGAAAAAAGGCTTGCCGTTGACCAAAATCTGATTGACCTCCTTGCCGTTGACCGTGATTTTTTTGTCGGCATCGATCTCCACCCCCGGCAATTGTTTTAAGAGCTCTTCCACATTGGCATCGGGACGCACTTTAAAGGAGGCCGCATTGAATTCGACCGTATCCTTTTTGATGCGTATAGGTGGAATATCCGTCACGATTACCAGTTCGTCCAAATTGGTGGTCACGGTTTTTACCTGAATTTCAGACAGGTCAAAATCACCGATCAACTCGGGATAATGCTGAACAAAATCCGAATAGCCCAACATGGAAACCTTGAGAAAAACAGGCTTGTTTTGCTTTTTAACCTTGAGATTAAAATCGCCTTTACCATTGGTGATCGTATAATCGACCAAGGTAGAGTCCTTGAGGACGGACAAAAATACCGTGGCGGACTCCACGGGTTTTTTATTTTCATCAACTACATTTCCCTTTAATGCTATAGTGCTCTGTGCGTGTGCAAAACCCGTTAACAGCAGCGCTAGAAATAGTATGGTTTGTTTCATTTTGGAGCAAAAAAAAATGCGGTTTGTTTGGATAAACAATAACCGCATTTTTTTATTTATATAAAAATTATTTCTGTCTGAAATACAAGTCAATGGGAACGCCGTTGAAATCGTAGATTTCGCGCAGTTTGTTTTCGATGAATCGCTTGTACGGATCCTTTACATATTGTGGTAGGTTGGCAAAAAATACGAACTGTGGTGTCGCTGTTGGCAGCTGCATACAATACTTGATTTTTACGTACTTCCCCTTTAATGCAGGCGGCGGTGTTTGCTCAATAATCGGCAACATCGTTTCGTTAAACTTCGAAGTCGCTATTCTTCTCTTACGCGTTTCGTAAACCGCTACTGCCGTTTCCAAAGCTTTTAGCAAACGCTGTTTGGTTATGGTCGACGTAAAGATAATCGGCACATCGGTAAAAGGTGCGATTTTCTCGCGGATATCCCTTTCAAATTGAACGGTGGTCATCGTTTCTTTTTCTACCAAATCCCACTTGTTAATCAAAATAACGATTCCCTTTCTGTTCTTCTCTGCCAACCAGAAAATACTTTGATCCTGACCTTCAAAACCACGGGTGGCATCGACGATCAATATACACACATCACTGTGTTCGATAGCTCGAACCGAGCGCATTACCGAATAGAACTCCAAATCTTCTTTTACCTTGGCTTTACGTCGGATACCAGCGGTATCGACCAAGTTAAACTCAAAGCCAAAACGGTTGTATTTGGTATCGATAGCATCTCTTGTAGTGCCTGCAATATCGGTAACTATATATCTATCTTCACCGATTAAGGCGTTGATAAAACTCGATTTTCCGGCATTAGGTCTTCCCACAACGGCAAATCTAGGCAGCTCTACTTCCTCGACAATCGGACTATCTGGCAAAGCAATCACCAAGGCATCCAATAAATCTCCCGTACCGCTACCGGTCATACCAGCAATGGTAAAATATTCTCCCAATCCCAGGTTATAGAATTCGTAAGCGTCTTTTTCTCTTTGTCCGTTATCTACTTTATTTACTGCGAGGAAAATGGGTTTGGTCACTTTTCTAAGCAACTTGGCCACTTCTGCATCCATAGGAGTAATCCCCTCTTCCACATCTACCATAAAGATAATCGCATCGGCCTCGTCAATCGCTAATTCTACTTGGCGTCTGATTTCCGCTTCAAAAACATCATCCGATCCCTTTATATATCCTCCGGTATCAATTACGGAAAATTCTTTTCCGTTCCATTCACTTTTGCCGTAATTTCTATCACGTGTAACTCCACTCACCGAATCCACAATGGCTTCTCTTCTTTGAATCAATCGATTAAAAAAGGTGGATTTTCCTACATTTGGTCTCCCAACTATGGCTACTATATTGTTCATAACTCCTATAAATATTTTGCAAAGGTACTATTTCGATGCGAGATTTTGATTCTTTTTATTTTTCAATTGTGAATAAACCTCATTATTCTGTATTAAATCGAAAAAAGTAGCGCTTTTGCTATTTTTGATTGTATCCAAAACGGCGCAATTGAAAGGCGCTGTTTCTCCAATCCTTATTCACTTTTACGAACAATTCGATGTGAACCTGCTTGCCAAAAAACTTTTCCAATTGCTCTCTGGCCATAATTCCCACTTTTTTAATGGCCGCTCCTTTGTGTCCAATGATAATTCCCTTCTGACTGTCGCGTTCTACCATGATCAAAGCGCGGATGCGAATAATCTCTTCATCTTCCAAAAACTCCTCTGTTTCGATTTCGACCGAATAGGGAATTTCCTTGTCGTAACACATCAATATCTTCTCGCGAATGATCTCGTTTACAAAAAAGCGCTCGGGCTTGTCGGTCAAAGTATCCTTGGGATAATAAGCCGGCGATTCCGGCAGCAGTTCAATAATGCGCTCGAAGACCTCGGTTACGTTAAACTTTTCTAAGGCCGAAATGGGAAAGATTTCCGCATTGGGAACTTTCTCTTGCCAAAGCGCTACTTGTTCGACCAATTCCTCTTGATTGGAGAGGTCAATTTTGTTGAGCAACAGCAATACCGGTATGGTCGAATTGGTAATTCGCTTAAAGAAAGCTTCGTCTTTGAGTTCCTTTTCACCGATCTCTAGCATATAGAGTAAGATGTCGGCATCTTCAAAAGCCGACTTTACAAAATCCATCATGGATTTCTGTAAGTCATAAGCGGGCTTAATGATTCCTGGCGTATCCGAAAACATGATTTGAAAATCATCTCCGTTAACAATGCCTAGAATTCGATGTCTCGTGGTTTGTGCTTTGGAGGTGATAATAGACAAACGCTCTCCTACAAAGGCATTCATTAGAGTGGATTTTCCGACGTTCGGATTCCCGATTATATTTACAAAGCCTGCTTTATGTGTCATGTGATATTTTTTTTCGTTGACAAAGGTAGCTATATCAATCAAATAGAGAAAATAAAAAATAAAGAGCTTTAAATTCTTTTTTAATACAAAAAACGTTGTACATTTGCACTACAAAATCGCGGGATAGAGCAGTAGGCAGCTCGTCGGGCTCATAACCCGAAGGTCACAGGTTCGAGTCCTGTTCCCGCTACTAAGTTACTCCTTGTTAAAAAAGGATGTCCATTATCAAAAAGCCCTTCAGATTCACATCTAAAAATAAATTTTGATAATTCAAAAAATTGCATTATATTTGCACCTCAAACATCGCGGGATAGAGCAGTAGGCAGCTCGTCGGGCTCATAACCCGAAGGTCACAGGTTCGAGTCCTGTTCCCGCTACTAAGCAACCACTCTTTTCAGAGTGGTTTTTTTCTGGTTATATCCGAGATTAAGACGAAAAAAAGCGGATTCGATGATTCGATGATTCGCTTTCGATTGTAGTAAAGTCGAAGAATCTGCTTTTGGATGAAGACCAATCTCTGTCGGAATTAAAAATTGTGCAGCTGTTGAAAAAATGCGCACCAGCAAGATGCTGGCGCGAGCGCGTATCAAATTAAAGGATCAATCCTAAATGTTGTGTTTATGCAAAAATAGTGACTAATCTATATAAGAAGAATTCTATATCTCTTACGCCTCTAAACTGAGTTCTAAAAGCTTTGATTTTGGCATTAAAGGATTCTGCAGAAGCATTGGTACTTCTGTTGTCAAAATAGTTTAAAATAGATTGATAGTTTAGCTGTATGGTATTGACTACCGTATTAAATGTTTTGAGATTACTGTTTTCGATTTTATTATACCAATGTGCTAGTTTAGTGTAAGCGACTTCTTTTACTGTTGTTGTATTATAAATGTTTCGCAGTCCTTGTACAAGATTGTAAGCTTGTTTTATGACAGGAAATTCTCTAAAGATAATTTTGGATCTAGTTTTTTGATTTTCAGTCCATTTATCGCTATCCATGCATAGCAAATATCTACTTCTTATTAGGAGTTGTTTTGGAGTGTCTCCGTTCTCAAACTCTTGAGCAACGTACGCTATATTTGCTTTCCTGGCCTCTTTAATAGCTTGATTCTCGTTATCCAACGCTTTCCAGCGTTCCTGAATACGAATGTCTTGTAAGGCTTCTATGGCTAATTTTTGTACATGAAAACGATCAGTTACTTGTATGGCGTTAGAAAAACTCTTGCTTACAATGTTTTTCATAGAACTAGCCATATCTAAGGTTACTTCGCGTACTTTTCTTCTAATTTTTGAGCTGATAGTAAGTAGTTTCTCTACAATAGGTTCAACCTTAGTTCCTGAAAATATGGCTACTAAGCTTCCCTTTTTTCCTTTAGCTCTTTTATTGGTTATGATTGTGTATAATTCCCCCTTAGACAATGCTGTTTCGTCTATAGAAAGATAAGGACCTATGTTCTCGGGATATATAAGCCATTCTTTTGCGTGATCCTTTACACTCCAATTACGAAAGTCACTTAAGGATTCTTTGTATTGTCGCTGTAGTTTTTTGCCATCCACACCAAAGAAACCACCAATGGTACGACAGTCACTGGTCTTAGTATCGATTAATTTCTTTTAAAAAAGAAGCGAACTCTGTTGTCATACGAGTTCCCTTAGCTACTAATTCCCAGTCTCTTTGCACTAATTTGCGAGATTCCTTCTCAAGCCATCTTCGGCGTTTCACGTGAAGATAAACACTGTTTCCTCGCAAGGGAAAGTCTTGTATGGTGGTTTCGTTGTGGAAACCGTGAGCAACCAAGATAAGGTCCTGATGCTCTATGGGAACAACATTGCGCTCTTCAAAATAAAGATGCATAATTTCTGCTTGCTTGGTGGTTTTTACCAAATCAAAATGCTCTACTAAGAATTCGGGTAATATCAATTTAAGTAACTCTACATAGTTGTCCACAGTATCTCTTTTTTTTGCAAAAATCGGAAGTTTTTTTTAATTCACACACAACTTTTGAGAATGATCCAAATTAAATTCCACCAAAAAACATCCGAAGCAATTCCTCCGCTGCTGCCAGCGTCACGCGGGTATCCAAAAACTCCTAATTACAGAAGAAACAAAGGATAAAATCCAGGATATTTTAGAAAAGATAAGCCAAGTGGAAATATTTATCCGGCAGGATCTCATAAAACGTGTCAATCAAAAACACTTGGGATAAAAAAACTAAAAACGCTTATAACCGATTTTTGAATCCTGTTATTAGCGTTTTTTTATGACACTGTCCAAAAAACAAGCTTAATTCAAGCAAATTAAGCCAGTCGTCTTTCGTTATTTTAAGGTTTCCAGTTCTTCTTGAACCAGTTCCCCCATCAACTCAAAATTAATTCACGCCAAAAAAAAGATTTAAAAACCCATAAAAAATAATCGTAATTGAAATACAGCTTTGACAAAATATGATATTTGTGCCGAACTTATATTATTTTGTGTTACATTTACAATAAAAAAGATTTTGGCAGAAGCATTAGAAAAACATATTAATCGCTATTTCAAAGGAAATGAAAGACTTTCCAAGCAGAAACTTGTTGGGGCAATCAAGAAAGATTTTCCCGATTGGACTGATAATACTATTAATATGTACCTGTCAAAGCTAAAAAAAAGGGGAATTGTAAACGCTCCTTCGAGAGGGATTTATGAAATGGATAGTCACACTCCTTTTCAACCTAATATTTCAATTAGTTTAAAAAGAATGTTTAATAAGGTAAAGCGCGAATTTCCTTATATCTCGTTTTGTATTTGGGATACAGCTTGGTTGAATGATTTTATGCGTCATCAACCATTTAAACATTATGTGGTTTTTGAGGTAGAAAAAGATGCAATCGAGTCTGTTTTTACATTTTTAGCCGAAATTCATAAAAACGTTTTCTTTAATCCTGATGAAGAAATATTTGACCGCTATATTCATCATCAAGATGGAGTCCTTATTGTGAAGAATATGGTGTCGGAAGCTCCTTTATTAGAAAAAGAGAAAATTGTTATTCCTGCATTGGAAAAACTATTAGTGGATATGTTGATTGATACCGAACTTTTTTCGGCGCAACAAAATGAAATGGAATTTATAATGCGGACTGTTATGGAGAAATATACGTTAAACGAATTGAAAATGCGTAGATACGCTGCGAGAAGAAATAGAGAGCCAGAAATCAACGAGATTTTAAATATAAGTTCGGCAAAATAAATTTATTTACGCCAATATTATACAATTTATGATAGATATAAAATCATATACAATAGAATGGATTACCGACTTGCGCAATAAGTTGGGAAAACGCATTGACCCAAAACTGCTTGAAAAGGTAATATTCGCTTTGACACTATTGGAACAACTGCAATTGAATAATCTAAATTTTGTATTTAAAGGGGGAACAGCTCTACTTTTAGCCACTGAAACACCTAAACGGTTTTCGATAGACATTGACATCATTACAGAAGAACCAGAGGATAAAATTAAGGAGGTTTTAGAGAAGATTAGCCAATTAGAAATGTTTATCCGTTGGGAGGATGATAATAACCGAAAGCATACTCCCGATGCACCCATTGGACATTTTAAAATATTTTACAAAAGCATAGTAGATGGTAACGAAGAACCCATACTATTGGATTTATTGTACACACCTAATCCGTATCCTGAAACAAAAGAATACCCAATAAATCATAGTTGGTTAGCCACATCAGGAAAAGAAACCACCGTTGTGTTACCAACGTTTGAGGCTATTCTGGGAGATAAATTAACGGCTTTCGCTCCAAAAACCACAGGAATATTGTATTCAAAGAATCGTCCTGTTGAAATCATTAAACAGTTGTATGATATAGGTTTCTTGTTTGACCAAGTATCAGACCTCAACGTAGTAAAGGAAAGTTATTCGAGAGTAGTACAGGAAGAAATTGGCTATCGAAATTTAAATATGAATGCTGACGATGTCCTAAAAGACACTTGGCAAGCTTGTTATACATTGGCAGAAAGGAATATGAAGTCTGATGAGTTCAAACATTTGCAATTGGGCATTAAGAACTTCACGAATTTCATTATTGACCGTTTTTCGATAGAAGAAGCTATAACAGTGTCAGCTAAAGTTGCCTATCTGACTTCATTGCTTAATAAAGAAAATCAGGAAATTGAACGGTTTAAAAATCCATTGGAAATTAAGGATTGGTTGATTGAAGACCAAGCCTACAATAAACTAAACAAATTAAAAAAGACCAATCCGGAAGCTTTTTTCTATTGGTATAAAGCGATTAATATAAAAATATTGAAATGATTAACATCAAATATCAAACAGATAAAGGTAAAATCATTGAAGGGAATTCAATAGAACTTTTGAGCACGGTACTGAGAGAAGAATTAAAAGGAAAAGTAAACCTCATAGTAACTTCACCTCCATTTCCTCTAAATAATAAAAAACATTATGGGAATGAAAAAGGAGAAGAATATAAGGATTGGTTTACAAAATTAGCTCCAATATTTTCTGATCTTCTGACTGATGATGGTTCACTAGTTATTGAAATTGGAAATGCATGGGAACCAGAAAGACCAGTTCAATCTCTATTGCATTTAGAGTGCCTTTTAGGAATGGTTAAACATCCTGAAGCAAATCTAAGATTAATTCAAGAATTTATATGTTATAACCCTTCTAAACTTCCTTCGCCAGCTCAATGGGTAACCGTGAATAGATTAAGAACAGTGGATAGCTATACCCACGTATGGTGGATTGCGAAGAATGATTTCCCAAAGGCAGACAATAGTAAAGTACTACGGCCTTATAGTAAGAGTATGCAGCAATTATTGAAGCGTCAATCTTATAATTCAGGTAAGCGCCCATCGGAACATCAAATTAGCGAGAAAGGATTTTTAAAGGATAATGGAGGGAGTATCGCTCATAATTTTTTTGAAATGGAAGCTTTGGATGAAAAAAGAGAGGTTAGGCTACCACATAGTGTATTAAGTTTTTCTAATACAAATTCTAATGATTATTTTCTAAAAACTTGTAGAGAAAATGGCATAACACCACACCCAGCCCGTATGTCTGGTGGGTTGGTAAATTTCTTTATTCAGTTTTTAACAGATGAAGGAGATTTGGTACTAGATCCATTTTCAGGAAGCAATACAACTGGATATTGTGCTGAAAAACTAAACCGTAAATGGGTATCCTTTGAAGTTAAGGAAGATTATATAGAGCAGGCTCGTGTTCGCTTCAGTGATCCATCACTAAAATCATCTCTCAAAAAAATGAAAGTATGAAAACAACAGATAGAATAAAACAACTTGCATCTGTAAATCCTTTAAAACAAGGAAAACAGCCAGAACTTTTTGTAGGACATCCTTTTTCACTTGATTATAATAAAGCTGATATTCTTGTATGTGATGATGATAAGGAAAGAGTAAAAGGAATCGCACAAGGAACTTTTTTACTTGCATTTTATGATAATGAAGAAACTGTTGAAGAAGCAATTCTTCTAAGAGCCTTGGCTCCAGCTAGATTACCGACAGATAGTGCTATGATAAGTTCTATGATCGAATACTACAAAGACAATTTACCTACTTCCGGAAAAAGTTCTAAACTAGATGATTTTACGCGTTATGAGTTTAGTTTTTCAGGGTTGGAATGTCGTGTGCTGGGAACATTCTATACGAATGGGAAAAATGTAGAATTTGGTGCGGACTTGGAGAATTTTTATTCCGCTCATCATTACAGTGTATATAAAGTCAATAAAGATGTCTTAGGATATATTGTTAACCAGAGAGATTCTCCAGACATTATTCCTGGTAACGATAATGAATTTTCTATTGGACATGTACGGTATAGTTCAAGTCTCAGATTTCAAAGCAAAAATGAAGAAGACAAGGCAGAAGTTTATATTCACCCAGCTGATCTCCTTGGAAAAAGGACTGCTCTTTTCGGAATGACAAGAACAGGTAAGTCTAACACTGTTAAAAAGGTTATAGAGGCAACTGTACAAATATCTTCAAAGGCGACTAAAAAACTAGCTGATGTTTCGACTGAGAATGTGGAAGAGTTTTTAAAAAGTTTTGAGGACAGCGGTGCACCAAAATTTCCTGTGGGACAAATAATTTTTGATATTAATGGGGAGTATGCAAATGCTAACTTACAAGATGGAAACGCTATTTCTGACCGATATAATGATGATGTAACAAAGTATAGTGTTTTAAAAAAGAAAGGATTTACTGTGCTGAAAGTAAACTTCTTTAAACAAATTCAGTCTGGATTTGAATTAGTTAAAAGCTTTCTTTATGATGAGAATGGAGATTATGTAAAAAGTCTTTTGGCAATAGATTTAACTGAACCTGATAAATCGGATAAAAGTGCTTATATAAGATGGGAACGAAAAATAGCAGCATACTTATGTTGCCTTCACGCTGCTAAATTCTCACTGCCAACCGACATGGCGACTATAAAATTCTCAGGCAATGATGAACTAAACAAGTTGGTGAAAAGCGATGGAAGTTTAAAGCCTGATAATGGTATTTCCTTTGATGAAGCCGTGAATTGGTTTACGACAATATGGGAGAATTACAATTCTCATAAACATTTTTCCGATTATAGATCAAAAAAAGGCAGAGAGTGGGCTGATGAAGATTTAAAAGCACTCCTTGTGTTTTTAACTAGAAAAAGAACTCCCGGAGGAGCCGTGAATGTGAGTGGTTATCAGAAATTACGAGGTATTGTAGAGCAACACACAAATACAGGAGTAAAGGCATTTGAAGAAGAGATCATTGAAAAACTAAGGGAAGGTAAAATTATTATTATTGACTTGTCGCAAGGAAACCCTAAGATACAAGAACTGTACTCTGAGATTCTATGTCAAAAAATATTTAACCATTCTATGAATAGATTCATTAGTAATCATCCTAATAATTTTATCCAATTCTACTTTGAAGAAGCTCATAATTTATTTCCCAAAAAAGACGATAAAGATTTAAGTCAGATATATAATAGGATTGCCAAAGAAGGGGCCAAATTAAATCTGGGAATGATTTACGCTACACAGGAAGTAAGTTCAATCAGTTCAAACATATTAAAAAATACTCAGAATTGGTTTATAGCACATCTAAATAATGAGGATGAGATAAGGGAACTCAGAAAGTATTATGACTTTGATGATTTTGCGGATGCATTAATTCGTTTCAGTGCGAAAAACGATAAAGGTTTTGTAAGGATGAAAACCTATTCTAATCCTTTTATTGTACCTGTGCAGATTGATAAATTTTCAGTTCAAACCTCTTCAAAATAAGTGTTATGGCATACAGTAGCAGAACAGGTAAACGTCCTGATGAGTTAGCCAGTAAATCATCTCATTCATTTATTATAAATGATGAAGAGGTTAGGACGTTTTTGGAAAATTGCGAATATCCAAAATCCGCCGAAGAAGTAGAATTGGATAGGTCTCTTGTCATTCAAGTTCAATATCCGGATGAAAATCCAATTGAACATATTATAGCAATGGATGGTGGTTACTCTACTATTCCGGTAAAGAAAACATTCCCTTCTTCGCTTATAACATTTTTCCAATTTGGAGAGATTTTCCTAAATACAGAAGATTTAAATAACATTTCTGAAATGCCGTTTATTTCTAGGGAATCGATGTCAGCACTTAAAGACTTAGAAAGGAGCAAATTAGTGCTTCCGACAAAAAACGTTTCGTATAATAGCAATATAACCTTAACTCATTCTGTTCGTCGTACAATTTATGAATACTTTAAAAAGAAAGGAGATGAAAAGAATAATTTACTTTCTACAACACATTGGCTAATCTTTAATTTGTTTGATCAACCTGTGGATAGTTTTAACCTAACCACTTGTCCTCATTGTGAAGAAAAAAATCAAGATATTTTACGTGCAAATTTCAACAGCGAATACACTACTAACTGCCCAGAATGTAATGGAATATTATATCTGACAGACTGTTTCAGATTACATGAAGTAATTGATGACGAACTCGGAGCAGGTGGAATTCTCGGCTACGTTGTTAACTTAATCGAGCAGATAAACATTATACATACAATCAAATATATCAAAGAAACCCAACCTAAATTGCTGGATAAATTTTTCTTTATTAAAGATGGTCCATTAGCATTCTTTGGACAAACAGCTAATATGCATAAACACGTTCGGAAATTATGCAATTATTTATTTAAATATCATAATCTTTTTTTAGCCGGTTTAGAAAAATCAGGAGCATTTGTAGAACATGCGGATGAAATCAAAAATCTATTAGAACCGGGAGAAGCTTTATTGCTCAACAATAAACACATTTATTCCTATATTTTACCAGGGGATTCTGACAATCCACAGCCTTATGCAGGTACCTCATACTATAGTTCTAAAATTATCTTTAAGTCAAGAGATGAGAAAGTATATGTAATTACGCTTCCTGTAGAAGATGAAAACGTAGTACTGAATCCACAAAAAGCTGATTTTATAAATTTGGACACGATACTATGGAATATAGAAAAGCTAAGATGCGATATGTATGATAATTCAATCGTCCCAGTAGCTTTAGCTAATAAGCTCATTTCATTATCTAGTCATCCTAGCTCGAGTATCCTGGAAAAATTTGCTAAAAAACATACAAAATGATTTACGTAGAAAGAAATAGTATTCCTGTACCTGAAGTCTTTTATTCAAAGGAAGTTGAAATAGCAAAAAAAAGACTGGAAGAGTTCTATTTAAAATCAAAAGAGAGCAGGTCTCAGCAAAAATACTCACAACCCTTTCAAATAGAGTTGAGAGATAAATTTCTCGAAGCACTACGACATGTATTTAACGATAAATGTGCATATTGTGAGTCACATGTACAAATTTTTGAAGGACGGCCTGCATATGATCATTTCCGTCCCAAAGGAGGAGCCAGAGGATTGGACAAGGAGTTTTCAACAGATCATTATTGGTGGTTAACCTATGATTGGAATAATATTTACTTAAGTTGTTCTCACTGTAATCAATATAAATCTACATGGTTTCCAGTTGAGGGGAAAAGAATACCATTAAATACACCTTACAAAGAAGTGATATATCATGAAAAGGCTCTGTTGGTAGATCCATGTATAGATAAGCCCCAAGAACATATAATTTACAATGAAGAAGGTGAAGTTGATTTTCTTACTCCTATGGGAAAAATAACCATCGAAATTATTAAACTGAATAGGATTGAGTTAGTAAGAGCTCGAAAAAAAATTATACAAGAGCTTAAAAGAGAGTGGGAACATTTTTCTACGTTGTTTTCTACTCCTGAAAAAAACATGAAGTCCATTAATAAAATGGTGAAATCTTGGGGGAATATTTTTAGTAATGATTCGAGTAAACCATATTTAGCTATTCAAAGACAAATACTCACTAAATTATTTAAAGAGGCAGGTATAAATGATTATTTGAATAACCGGGATTTTAAAATATTTCAAGAATCTGAAATTCTAAAAGGGAAACCCTTGAATTTTTTAGAAGAGGATATAGAAAAATTTGCTAATAAAGTTGAATTAAGTTTTGAAGATAAAGAAGAAATTAGTCAAAACTTAAACATAGATGACATAAAGCATATATATGTTGAAAAAATAGAATTGAAAAACTTTAAATGCTTCTCTTCTTTAGAATTAGAATTTAATCATAATTCTGATTCTATTATTGAAAATGAACCCTGGTTATTATTTCTTGGCGAAAATGGTGTTGGAAAAAGTTCACTTTTGAAAGCTTTTGTAATTGGCTTGACGGGCAATGAATATATAAAAAGTTTAGAGCTAAAAGGTAAAGACCTTTTAAAACATGGTGCAAAGACTGGATTCATTCGAATACATCTTGTAGGTGCAATACGACCTATAGAGGTAACTTTTAATAAAACAGAAATTCGAACTACACTGCATCAGCCCATAGTTAATATTGTAGCTTATAATTCTATACGTTTAAAACCAAAAGAAGGAAAAATTCAACCTGAAAAAGGAGATTTTTACGGAGCTAAAGCCAAAAATCTATTTGACTATACATTTTCTCTCATAGATGCTGATAGTTGGTTAGTTAAATTATTCAAGAAAGATAAAGATGCGTTTGACCGAGTAGCAATATCTCTAAAAGATTTAATGCTTTTGGAAAATGATGACACTATAAGTATTCAAAAAAATCAACCAGTAATAAATAGGAATGGTGATGTTTTTTCAATTGATGAACTGAGTGATGGCTATAGATCAATCTTCTATTTGGCGGTTGACATTATGGCTACTTTAGCAGGAGAAAATGTAACATTTGATTTAGCAGAAGGAATGGTACTTATTGATGAAATAGGTACTCATTTACATCCACGTTGGAGAATGGAAGTAGTTACACGTTTAAGAAAAGCTTTTCCTAAAATTCGTTTTGTAGTAACAACACATGAACCACTTTGTCTGAGAGGATTAAGATCTGGAGAAACTGTTGTACTTACTAAAAATCAAGAAAATGAAGTAATAGCGTTAACGGAGTTACCCGACCCAAGTGAACTACGAGTAGATCAGATATTGACTTCCGATTTTTTTGGATTAAAAAGTACAATAGATCCTGAAACTGAAAGACTTTTTGATGAATATTATGCAATTCTTGCATTGGAAGAAAAAGACAGAAGTGAAGGACAAAAAAATCGTCTTTTAGATCTAAGCCAGATTATACCTCGGATTAAACATTTGGGAGATACAGAACGTGAAGAGCTTACCTATTATGTAATTGATGAATTGCTTGCCCGAAAGACAAGAGAAGATGGACCGAAAATCAAAGAGGAATTAAAAGCAGAGGCACTGAAACGGGTTGAGAGCATATGGAAAACTATGGACACTAAAAAATAGATCATTATGATAAAAGTTGATAGATCTGAAGTGCCCAAACCATCTGCATTAGATAAAAAAAACAGATCGGGTAAAACAGAAACAGAAAGAGCAATTGAACATTACACTTCTCCTACTTTTGATGGAACGACTAATTTCGAGTTTAAAATATATTCAGATACTGAGGTAAAAGACGCATTAATAAAGTTATTTAAAGAGAAGTGTGCCTACTGCGAAAGTACATTTCTTCATGTTTATTCTGGTGATGTTGAGCATTTTCGCCCTAAAGGAGAAATTGAAGAAGCTAATCCACATAAGAAACCTGGTTATTATTGGCTAGCCGCAGATTGGGATAATTTGTTGTTGTCTTGTAGAAACTGTAATCAAAAGCTATCCCATTCCATGTACGGGATAGGAACTAAAAAGACAATGGGAAAAATGAACCAATTCCCTCTATCAGATGTGACAAAATATGTACGTAAGCATGATAATGTTAATGGTATTAAAGATGAAGAACCATATAGGCTCCTGCTAAATCCATGTATTGATAATCCGGAGGATCATTTAGAATATGGTGATGAAGGCGTTATTCGTCCTAAAAAAGATGAGGATGGAAACGAAAGTGTCAAGGCTAAAAAATCAATAGACATCTATGTTTTACAGAGAATGTATCTTGTCCAATCTCGGGAAAAGAAACTTATTGAGATACAGGCACAAATACAAAGAGTGAAAGAAGCCACTGAAAATTATAATGATACTATTGGATCTCCAGACACAACAAAGAAATTTTACTTTGAACGAATCTTAAAAAGAGAGATGGAGGGATTAAAAAAGTTTTTAAATCCAGAAGAAGAGTATGTTGGTATGGCTAGACAAGTTGTGGGAGATTTTCTAATGGTAAATTTTGGTATCTCAGTATGAATTGGGTAAAAGGAAATAGAGAACAATTAGAGATATCAAACTATGTTCTGAAAGCTGATACTACTTCAAATTATTGGTTCGGAATATCACAAAAGAAACTCAGTAATTATAGAACTCAGTTTGATTCAAACTTTAGTATTATACTATTTGGCAGTGAAAATGATGAAGGGGATTTCTATATTATGCCATTTGCAGCAATACAGGATCTTTTGATAGAGAAAAACTTGTACTTTCTTGAAGGAAAACGGCAAAGATGGGTTGGAGATATTCGAAATCATATACTAAGAATAAGAAATTCTAACATTGAGAGGAATATTTCTGAGTTTTTTAGTTTACCTCAGATAGATTATAGTAAACCTATTTTACAAAAAGATAATCTAAATGACTATGCAATAGAAAATGCAAAAAGAGAAATACAAATAAGAATTAAGCAATCCACTTTCCGAAAAAAGGTGTTAGAAAATTTTAACTATAAATGTTGTCTAACAAGAGTTACAGAAAATGATTTATTAGTAGCAAGCCATATTATTCCTTGGTCAACTAAAATTGATACAAGATTATCACCTCATAATGGTCTCTGTCTTTCTACCTTATACGATAGTTTATTTGACAAGGGATATTTTACACTTAATGAAAAATATGAAGTAATCATTGCATCAAAATTAGATGCATTGAGTTTACAAACTCAAAATTGGTTGAATGAGATTTCCGGAAGAGTAATTTCAAAACCTGTAAAACATGAAATTAGTCAAATTGCTTTAGAGTACCATCGAAATACAATTTTTGATAAGTTTTAAATGGACAAAAATCAAATCATATATAAACTAGTCGGAAATCTGTTGGACATTCAAACAGATGGAGAACATATTACCGTTGCTGAATTAAAAACAATTGATAAGAACGAATTGAAGGAAACCATTGATGTCAATACCGCTTTAGTTTCGCCAAGCCTAATTAATAAAATAAAATCATCACATGTTAATCCATACGTAAATCTACCAGGAGCCTACTATAGAGAAGATTATGAATACAAACCCTTATTCTCATTATATCTTTCAAAATCTTCAGGATTAAATAAAGTAGAACCTTTGGTGGTTTCCTGGTGTTCTGGTAATCACACGACATTCATGATTGACCAAGGCTTTTTAAGTGCCTTTAAATTATCACCACGTCTATTAGTGGATGAGATTTTATGGGATGATTTAAAAGAACCTGAATACGATGTAGTAAAAATTAAACCTCTTTCTGAATATGAATTTATAGTCCATTCAGAGGCTTATGTAAAAGTTAAAAAAGATTATTTAAAAACTTATTTAGAGTTTAGAAAGAAAGTCGCTGTACAGGTATTCACCATAAAAAAAGATATCGAAATAGATGAAGAAATTTCTAGACTACTTAAAAACAAGCAATACTTTATAGAAGAATTTAAACAGTTCGAAATAAGGATAAGCAAATTTGAACATAAAGAAAATATAGTCCGTATAGAAATAAATGGTTTCAAAGTTCTTTTAGAAAATAGTGTCCAAAATGAGAAGGAAGAAACAGTTACAGGACATTGTTGGAGAGGAATTGATGGGTTAGTGACAGAGTGGCGAGCAAGACATGAAATTCCATTTGAGCATGTATATGTTTCTGATAAAATACTGGCAGTCTATGAAGCAGATGAAGATTATGAAGTTCATCCTTTATCTGGAAGTGTCAGCTATAGAAATCAATGGGCAGTAACACATTGTGATCGTGTTGGAAAGAATGCTATTAAAATTAATATCAAAAAACTGTACGAGGGTAATAGGTACACAGTAATTGATTTTTGGAATAAATTTTCGATTCACCCATCCGAAATTATTGAAGGCGAGAATATTGTTGAAAAAGCAGAACGTTTGACTAGGAAGTTCTTTTTGTTTGGACGAATATTTACAGGTTTATTTAATCACTTATTCGAACTTAATTATTCAGCAAAAGACTTAATTGGTTTAGATGAAGAACATATTGAATATACAGGATGGTCAGAATTCCCCGAATTCAATGCTATTGCTCAACACGTAGATTTAAAATCTTTTTCCAAAGAACAATTTATATCCAGATGTAAAAAGCTATACATTTTGGTAGGGGAAAATCTTCAAGAAAAACCTTTACGCAAGATTGTAAATATGTTAGAATTTCCCGTTTCAATAACTAAAGAATTCAGAAGTATAAAATTGCTTGAATTGATTATAGCTTATCTGAAAATTTCAGACGAAAGTGGTTTACAACCAGTGGATAATAAAGAAACCCTTGTAGAGAGAGTTTTAGAAATTAAAAAATTTAACGCATTAGTAGAATTATCGGCTATGAATAGTATCAGACAGTTAGATGCTCATAAAACTAATGATTCAAAAACAAGACTTCATAAAGCGTTAACGGATTTGGGAATACAGCCTAATGCTATTTCGAATAATTATGTGGACGCTACCTGGAAAGTTTACGACAGTATTGATGAGATGTTTGAGAATTTGAACATGTTTCTTTCAAGTGTTTATGATTTGAGATAACTATAAAAAAGAACAATCCTCTAAACAGTTGCTTTGCAATAACGTGTTTTTATGTACCTAAACTTTTCGTATTTAATACTTCCAAGCATTCCAAATCTTCAAGAAAATGTTTCGAGATTTGTTCGGTTGGGGCTACTAAGCAAGGCTGTCTCATAACTCGAGATGGCCTTTTTTTATTCAATATTTTTACTTAAAAAACAAGAATGATATTGTATTTTAATTTCATTCCAGCTTATTTTCTTATAAAAACATCTCAAAAAACGAAGAGCGCGTATCAAATTAAATTCCACCAAAAAAACATCCGAAGCAATTCCTCCGCTGCTGCCAGCCTCACGCGGGTATCCAAGAACTCCTCATTACAGAAGAAACAAAGGATAAAATCCAGGATATTTTAGAAAAGATAAGCCAAGTGGAAATATTTATCCGGCAGGATCTCATAAAACGTGTCAATCAAAAACACTTGGGATAAAATGTATATTCCGGTGAAAGTGCACCACCATTCCGACAAAGTACACCAGTTAGACTACCTCTTATAAATAATCATGTACTTCACTGATATTATCAAATTTACTAAATTTTTCTTGTTCTTAGAGATTTTCCTTTTAAAGTTAATCGATGTGCAGAAGCTGTCAATCTGTCAAGTATCGCATCAGCTAAAGTTGGCTCATCAATAAAGTTGTACCAATTCTCAATAGGTAGTTGAGAAGTTATTATTGTACAGCTCTTTCCATAGCGATCTTCAAGTATATCAAGCAGAGTTAATCTAGCATCTGGAGTTAAAGGTTTGAGTCCAAAATCGTCAAGGATTAATAGGTGTTGATTAGAGATATACTTAATCCATTTAAGGTAAGTACCATCTAATCTTGTCTGAGCTAAGTTCTCGATGAAGTTACTCATACTAAAATAGGCTGTTTTGTAACCTAACATACAAGCCGATCTGCCTATAGCACAAGCTAAGAAGCTTTTACCACACCCCGTAGCACCTGTAATGAGTATGTTTTCAGATTTTTCTAAAAAAAGGGTATCAGAAAGTCTTAATACTTGTTCTCTTGTAAGTCCGCGCTCTTCATTGCATATGATCTGTTCAGGTAAAGCATTATAACGCAATTTACTTGCTTTTAAAAGCCTCTTGGTTTTAGTTTCCTCCCTATATTCTATTTCAGCCTGTGCCATATTAGCTAATAGTTCATGAATGTTTTGTTGCTCGTGAATCGGTAGTTGACAAGCTGCTTGGTAACGATTAGCCATAGCTGTAAGTCGTAGATTTTTCAGTTGTTCTACTGTTTTGTCTGTGTTCATAATATTATATATTTAAAAAGGTTTTATTTATATGCTTCTGCTCCACGTAGGTTTTCGTGTTCAGGTATTTTCTTAAACTCTATTTCAGCGTCTTCTATCATATCCATGTTATTATCAAGGATGTTTTTTAGCACGCTATAATTGAAACGCACTCCTATTAAAGCTCTTGTGCAAGCTTTTTCAATGCGTTGTGGATGGGATTTAGCTAAACGCAGGATACCTAAGCAAATTTGATAAGTATGATCAACATTAGGTTTGCTATCTAAAACTTTTTGAAAATACAATGCTGTATTTGAACCATATTCAGAAGCTACTTTTAAATAGTGATTCGCATCCCAAGTTTGGCTTTCTAAGAACGCTTGATGATTATTTGGGCGATGGGAAAGCTCTGTAGTAAAGTGGTTCTTTGAATAATTTCTTATATGTGCTGCAATTCGTTCATTGCCAAAATAGATTTCAACATAGTCCGTACAGTAGATGATTCGCACTTGTTTGCCTATATAACGATAAGGAACACTATAGTAATGCCAATCTTTTCCCAGTACTATATGGTAATTCTTTTGAACTTTTGCTTGAGTATAGTTTTTAGACACATAAGGAGTTAATGGGAGTACTTGTAAAGTTTGTTTTTCTTGTGTTTCAAATAATTCTTGACGACTAAAAGTTTTCTTTTGAAAGTTGAGTAAATGGTGATCTTTTATTTTTTCAAGTATACTCTTATTCAAAGATTTTAAAGAATAGAACTCTTCATTTCTGAGTTTAGCATACACCCGTCTGTAGGTAATTTTAACCATATTCTCCACGGAAGCCTTATCTTTTGGTTGATAGGGTCTTGCAGCTAATAGATTTATGTTGTTGTGATTAGCCCATTGCACTAGTGTTTCATTAAACTCTGGTTCATAGCGATTTACCTTCTTAACCCACTGTTTCATATTATCAGAGATAATGGATTTTGAAGTTCCTCCAAAGCTAGCCAGTCCATTATTCAAGGCTTTTATTATTTGTGGTACAGTTGCATCTACAAGAGCTTCTACATAGGCTAATCCACTAAATGGTAGAATCATTACCAATACAGGACAAGATATTATTTCTCCAGTAGATCTATCTATATAAGTTAATTTGTCTCCCGCAAAGTCTACTTCAATTAATTCCCCTGGCTCATGGTTAACGCTTAATGTAGCTCCTTTTATCTTTGAAAACTCACTCAGAATTTCACAAAAACGAGAGTATTTAAAGCCTTCAGGATTTTCTAGAATATACTCTTGCCATAACAAATATTTAGTAACACCTATTTTTTTCAATTCTATCAAAAAATAAGAATATACAGATTCTAAATGAATTCTACGCTGATTATCTAAAATGGAGTCTTTTTCTATTAAAACTAAACATTGAGCTAAATCACTATCTTCCATAGATACTAGCTCTGCTAATGAATAATTAGTTTGTTGTGCTAGCTCTAAATAGGACGCTATAGTTCGACGATTTATACCTGTTTGCAGAGCTATATTTCTTTGTGAAACGCCTCTGTCTAAAAACAACAGTACTTGCTTTATTTTGTGCATAGGAAGAGTTTTATTAGCCATATTTAGAATAATGTTAGGGTTAAAAACATATCCTAAATTAGCTTAATTAATATTTTATACTCTTCAGTGGTGTACTTTGATTTGGAATAAGTGGTGCACTATATGCCGGAATGTCAGTTGTTTATTGATAAAAAAACTAACACTACTGGTGCACTTTAACGGAATAAGTGGTATACTTTGTCGGAATAAGTGGTGCACTTTGTCGGAATTAATGGTATACTTTGATGGAATAAGTGGTGCACTTTAACGGATTCGTGGTGCAGTATAGAGTGGAATATCCAATAAAAAAACTAAAAACGCTTATAACCGATTTTTAAATCCTGTTATAAGCGTTTTTTTATGACACTGTCCAAAAAACAAGTTTAATTCAAGCGAATTAAGCCAGTCGTTTTTCGTTATTTTAAGGTTTCCAGTTCTTCTTGAACCAGTTCCCAGTCTTCCATTAAAGTATCGAGGTTTTTCTTTTTCGCTTCGTACTCCTTGAAGAAAGACTCATTCTGCATCAGCTTTTCGTAATCAACAGCCAGTTTAGCGTCGTCTTTTTCAATTTTTTTCTCGAGTTCCTGTACTTGGCTTTCAATTTTACTCAACCGATTTTGCAGGGTCTTTTGCTTCTTCTGGTCGTCATAAGAGAGCGCTTCCACCACTTTCTCGACTTTTCTCGAGGCTTTGGGCACTGCGGCTTTCTTTTCTACTTCGCGCATATTTTGCAAATTGCGCTGTTCCAAGAAGTAATTGATATCTCCCAAATATTCGCGTATCGCCTGATCTTTGAACTCATACACTAGATTGGACATTCCCTGAAGAAAATCCCTGTCGTGGGAAACCAGTATCAAAGTTCCTTCAAAGTTCTTTAAAGCCGTCTTTAAAACGTTTTTAGACTTAATATCCAAGTGATTCGTCGGCTCATCCATCAACAAGACGTTGATCGGCTGTAAGAGCATTTTACACAGGGCCAAGCGGTTTCGCTCGCCTCCAGAAAGCACTTTTACCTTTTTCTCTACCACATCGCCGCGAAACAGGAAAGACCCCAACATATCGCGTACTTTGGCGCGATTGGAATCCGTTGCCGCTTCCAACATGGTATCGAGCAATGTCTTCTCGCCATCGAGATGGTCCGCTTGATTTTGCGCAAAGTATCCGATTTGAACATTGTGTCCCAATTTGATATTTCCCTCGTATTCAAACTCGTCGACAATCGCTTTGATCAAAGTCGATTTTCCCTGTCCGTTCTGACCTACAAAGGCAATTTTTGACCCGCGTTCTACCAATAAAGAAATGTCTTTAAACACCGTTTTATCGCCAAAGCGCTTCGTCACTCCTTCAATTTCCAAAACCACTCTACCCGGCACTACGCTCACGGGAAACGAAATATTCATCACAGAATTATCGTCTTCATCCACTTCGATGCGCTCTACCTTGTCCAGTTTCTTGATCAGTGACTGCGCCATAGAAGCTTTAGAGGCCTTAGCCCTAAATTTCTCGATGAGCTTTTCGGTCTCCTCAATCTTTTTGGCTTGATTCTTTTGGGTGGCCAATTGCTTTTCGCGCAACTCCTGACGCAATTCCAAATACTCGGAATACGGCTTGTTGAAATCGTATATTTTACCTAGAGAAATCTCTATAGTTCTATTGGTCACGTTGTCCAAAAACATCTTATCGTGCGATACGATAGCCACAGCACCGGGATAACTTCTCAAAAACTGCTCCAACCAAATGATACTTTCAATATCCAAGTGGTTGGTCGGCTCATCGAGTAAGAGTACATCATTGTTTTGCAACAACAGCTTGGCCAATTCGATTCGCATTCTCCATCCACCGGAAAACGTATCGGTCAGTTTGTCGAAATCCTCTCTTCGAAAACCCAGACCCAACAATACTTTTTCCGTCTCTCCGATATAATTATACCCACCGATAATTTCAAAGCGGTGCGTTAAATCGCTCAATTGTTCAATTAATTCCGAATAACCTTCCGATTCGTAGTCGGTACGGGTTACCAATTGTTCATTGACGGATTCCAATTGATTTTCGACTATTTTAATATCGACAAAAGCCTGATAGGCTTCGTCCAACACCGTTCTTCCCAACACAAAATCGATATCCTGCTTTAGGAAGCCGATCGACAGCTCCTTTTCCGTAGCGATGCTACCGGTATCGGGTTCTACCTCTCGCGATAAAATTTTGAGCATGGTCGATTTTCCCGCTCCATTCTTCCCTACCAACCCCACTCTATCTCCAGCACCTAAGCGGAACGTTACGTTTTCAAACAAATACGTTCCCGAAAAAGAAACCGATAGATTATGTATATTTAACATGTATTATATTTTCAATTAGAAGCTTAACTCGTAAGCATTTATATTATTTGACTGCTCTTTTCTTTCAAAAATTAAGCGCTGCAAAATTAGTCTAAATTTCGCAATATCAATGCATTCCTTTTTACGCCTTTTTCGATCGGTAACGCGCTATGGAAATATGAGGATCCAAAGCTTCGTCAAACTCGATATTTCGGTACAAACTTTGTGCCAGAAAAGGGCCTAAGAGCACCCCACGAGTTCCTAACCCATTCAGTATGTGAATGCGGTCGCTTTCGACTGCACTGCCCACCAAGGGGCGTCGGTCCTTAACCGTTGGCCGTACTCCCGCGATGTGGTCGACTACTTCGAACTCCAGATTGACCACACTTCTCAACCCGTCGATCAATTCTTCTTTGCCCTTTTGGGTGATCGAATCGGTTTTGTCGTTCCAATCGTAGGTGGCACCGACCTTATACAGGTCGTCACCGATGGGAATTAAAAACACTCCCGCCTTTAGTATTTCCTCAAACTTTAAATCGGGAATTCGCACGACTAAGAGTTCCCCTTTGGTACCATCAAGCGGTAAACCGCTAAAAAAAGGATTGTCGAGCATGCCAAATCCCTCGGCAAAAACAATATGTCGAGCGGCGATTTCCTTGTACACCACTTCCTCGTCCGTAAAGCGAAGTGCATCATAGTCAAAGCGCTCGCAGCGATACCATTCATTTTCGGCTAAATAGGCGCGATAACGGTTAATCAACAAAGCGGTATCGACATAGCCGGTTTCCAAGACCTCGCCAAAAGAAAAAGGTGCAATTACCCCTGGATTCTCATTTTTTACCAACTGCGAAGATAGATACCCACTCAAATTGGGTTTGTCCGAGGCTTCAAACCAGTTGTTTTGTTCTTCCACAGACATCAATCGGCGCAACAAGGGCAGCTGATGATCGAGCTTTACGCCCAGTTTTAGTTCCAATCCCTCAAAAAAGGGTCGTGCCAAATCGAGTTGTTCGCGCACCTTCCACACCTCTGTAAAGCGTTTGAGCACCACCGGATTGTACATTCCCCCTGCAACCTGCGACGATGAGCGTCCTTCGCTATCGATAACCAAAATCGTTTTTCCCGCGTTTAAGACCGTTTCCGCAAAGCAAATGCCCGCCAGTCCCGATCCGACAATAATATAGTCCACCATGTTCGAAATTTTTAAAAAAATAAAAAACTCTTATCTATAGAGATAAGAGTTTTTTTATAGTAATAACACGTGAAATTAGTAATTCCACATATCATCTTCCAAGTTTCTAATCGATTCTTTGATGCGTTCTGCTTCAAGCAATTGCATCATCGAATTGTCTTTAACGTATTCGTCTATACGACGATCTCCGTACATATTATCGGTTTTGTAGATACTCGCACTAAATCTACGAGAGTTCAGCATGTGATCAAAATTGATTGAACGCATCGGGTTTCTCTCATTGAAGGCGTAGTTTCTGTGTAAAACATCTCTAGCATCTGGGAAGAATACCCAGAACAATTCTACAAAGTTTTCGTTGTCCGATCCCATGGTATAGATATCCGGAACTACAGGACAAATACCTAATAAACGGTATTTTAATTCGCCTTGAGTTCGGTCAAAATACCACATACCTACGATGCGATATTCTTTGACGTGGCGCGGTTTTAACTCTTCCGTTACTATATATTCGTCAGGAATTTTTTCCCCTGCGTTATAATATTCACGTCCCACGTCCATGGTATCTACTTTGGTAAACGAAGTCTCTAAATCCTTTAAAGTACGTTTTCTCGTGAAATCACTACCATCATAAACTTCTGTAATTTCACCAGATTTGATACCATCGATTAGCACTTCATACATCGACTTTCGGCCAACCGAAGATTCATCAACAGGATAATAGTAAGGCAGGTTCATTTTCTCATCTAGAGAGATCACTTCCCATACCTTTTTGCCAAATAATATATCGCGGTCAGAGACATATCCGTAAGGAATTGGGCCTTCACTGTCCACAATAATATCAGCAAAAGATTTCAATCCAATCTCCTCAGCCGTTCTTGCGTTAAGCAAGTTCGCCTGTCCGTATCCAGTTACAGAAATCACACAAAATGCGACGAATGATGATAATTTTTTCCAGTTCATATTGTATTTGTTTTCTTTTTATATTCTCGAAATTAATTAATCTCGAATGTACAAGGTGCCGATTTTGGCAACATATAATTATCAGCTCCTTCTAGACGAACTTTGATGTCCGAAATGACAACTACATCACCAGTTCGCGCTTTTTGAATAGCGGATCTAGCTCTATCGTTCATACGATTTCCTTGAACAACCACAGATGGTTGACCGGGAACTTGTAAAACAAACCCTGTAACTGTCAATTTAAGATCGAAATCAAAATCTTCTAATTTTGCTCCAATACTAACAATTTCTAAGTTAGATTTTGGTCCTTTAGCGGTGTATTCACCACGTACCGTACCTCTTGGGGCTGGAATTCCTTTAATTCTAAATGTCTTTCTATCAGAAACCTTAGATCCATCAGGTAGTGTACCCGTAACGTTAATTACGACTTCGCGACCAGCACCTGGATTCATGATATATTGATCGGCTTTAGCTCCTTTTCTCAATCCGGGTGCCGATGCGCTCACCTTGTCCGCAGAGATTCCCGCAAAGGAAATCGTCATTGGGTTGGCTACACCTCTATACACCACATTCATTTTATCGGCAGAAATCGTTGCAGAGTTCGGTTTTGGAACCACTACATAATTACCGTCGATTTCAATTGGAATTTCCTTTCCGTCTTCCATAAATGAAAACGTACCTGTAATCTTGTGTTCACCAACATTACCCGTTCCAAAAGACAAGTTTACCTGTCCATCTTCCAAAGCGTTTGCCAAATTGATTTGGCTTCCGTTTACCACCACTTTTGTCGGTACCGTAGATTTGTCATAACGACCTAAGACTACTTTACCCTTAAAGCTCTCTCCTGCAAAATAAGCGGATTTTTCTGAAATCACAATAGCTTTGTAATTTTTCATCGAAGCTGCTTGTGTTAAAGTATTACCCATGAACGCATTGATGAGTTCATGTTCGATTACTCTCACATCGTTTTGCATGGCTGTCAACTTGGTTAAAGTCGCTACAGCTGGGAACTTTTGAAAGTGATACGTCAAATAGGGTTTTACCACCTTTTCGCTATCGGTCACATCGGCCAAGTTGAAACGGCTCTCCAAATCTTGAAGTATCGGTAAATATTTTACGTCGTCACCTACTACCGCTTTCATATCGGCTTTATACTTGGTGATCGTATTGATAATTTCTTCTCCTTTTTTAGAATAACTATCTCCTATAAACCACTCCGAATCCACTACTTCCCCTTTATCCATGGCCTCATAAGGCAATCCACCGTCTTCTTTTCTCTTAACGGGTTCTTTGATAGCGGTTTTTAATGATTCGATATAGTTAAAAAAGTTTTTTGAAATCGCATCAACTGCTTTGGCTTTTTTACTGGGCTCGGCAAATCTCGTAGGATCATCCGATGCTTTAATATCCAAGGCCTGCAACAACAAATCATTATTGTCTTGAGCCGCTTTATTTGCGAATTCAAATTTTTCGTTCATCATCCCAAACGCAGACAAAACTTCCGGTGATATACTTAGCGCCATCATTGCGATGAAAACCAAATACATCAAGTTGATCATCTTTTGCCTAGGGGTTTGTTTTCCTCCTGCCATTTTTCTCTAATTAGTTTAAATTAATAATAAAAATACTAATTAGCATTTCTTGATCCACCTCCCATAGCAGAAAGCATTCCACCATAAACGGTATTTAAAGAAGCCAAATTAGAGGTTAAAGATTGCATTTGCTCTTTTAGCTTCATGTTGTTTTCAGCCACTTCATTGTTGATTTCCGCATTTTTGGTTGCACTCTCCAATTGCATTTTATACATGCCATTTAAAGATTCCAATTGAGTAGACGCCAAAGACATTTCCTCTGCATATTTTCTTGTTGAAGCCATCGTATCTACGGTAGGAGCAATTTCCTTAGCTGCGGATTCGAAGTTTCTAATACTTTTGTTTAAGCTATTCATCAACTCTCCATCGATCTTTGCATCTTTTAAAAGCTGATCTAATTTTTGAGAAAGCATTCCCTCTTCTTGTGTAGCAACACCACCAAAACCTGTACCACCGAAACCGGCTACTTGTACGGATTTAGCTTCACCTCCTTTTAATTCTGGATATACTTTTGACCAGTCCAATTCATCGTCAACCGGTTCGAAAGCGGAGATCGCAAAAATCAAGGCTTCTACCACAAGTCCAATGGTCAACATGTTATTTCCATTCATAGGGCCAAATTCCATATGAGTAATTTTGAATAAAGCTCCGAGAATTACGACCGCTGCCCCCATCCCGTAGCAGAAGTTCATCACTTTTTTAGGTATCGCCATAATTTATGTAATTAATTTAGTTAGTTAATAGTTTTTATTTTATTGGTTTTTAGTGTTTTCAATATTTGATTATCTCGCGCCTTTAGGAGCGTCAACTACGTTTGGTCCCGAATACGTTTGTACGGTACGGAATCCGATATAGCTTCTAGCCGTATCTGCAAATTCCGAATCTCTCGTGCTCACTTGTAAGAAGTAAGCAGGATCTCTCCAAGAACCTCCACGAACTACTTTCAACGGATTAGAAGAACCTCTTTCTCTCGGTTTCAAAGAAGACACAAAGTCATAAGAAGCTGGATCATAAGAAGAACTCGTCCATTCAGACACGTTCCCAGCCATATTATACAAGTTGTAACCGTTTGGAAGATATGATCTTGCCTCAGCCGTATACAAAGCACCATCGGCTGCATAATTGGTTCTCGTCGGTTTGAAGTTGGCTAGGAAACAGGCTTTTTCATCCGTAGTATACGGACCACCCCAAGGGTACATCGCCGATTCTAAACCACCTCTAGCGGCATATTCCCATTCTGCTTCCATAGGCAAGCGGTAAGCATTCACTTGATACGCTTGTCTTCTGGCTTTTAAATGTGAGTTTTTATACAAAGTTCTCCACGCACAAAACGCTTTTGCCTGGTTCCAATTCACACCTACTACGGGATATTCTCCGTAAGCTTCGTGCCAAAAGTAATCGTTGTGCATCGGCTCGTTGTAAGAGAATTGAAATTCCTTGATCCAACGCGTGGTATCTGGGTAAATCAAAATCGTTTCCGATTTCATGTGTTTACTTCTCTTCTCTCTCAGGTTAGTACTTTTATCTCTAACGGCTGCTTCAATATCCATGTACGAATATTTAAACGACAATTTAGAAACGTCAAAAGTGGTCATTCCGTTGAACGATTCACTCGCTGGTAAATAAAGTGAATCCATCACCTCTACGAAATACTCATCCGGGTATTTTTTTGAAGTCATCGGCAATTTCGCCTTTTTATTCAATTTTCTTCCCGCATACAAATCATCATCCATAGACATGCTATAGTAGTTGTCATACATATACTTTTCGTAAGGCGTTTGATTTTCCGGATCACCTTCTTCTAAAAAGGCAAACTCACCAATTCCTCCTGATCCTTTCGCCATCCCCATTTCGTCGGCAAAAATGGCCAATCTGGTTCTAACGACAGAATCTTTCACCCATTCAACAAATTTTCGATACTGATTATTCGTGATTTCTGTTTCATCCATATAAAATGAACCAACTGTAACAGATTTCGTAGGGGCATCTTGAGTGTTTAGGAAATCTTCACTAGATTTTCCCATCGTAAAGGTACCTCCAGGAACCAAAGCCATACCGTGAGGTTTCTCTGCTTTCCACTGTCTACCTTGTACGCCACCTAATAGCTCACCTCTATCGCCAGAACCACAACTGAATAACATTGATACAACTGCTGTTAGTGTAATGAACTTCTTCATATATTTTTGGGTTTATAATATTTTAATATTTCAAAGGCGTAAACCTATTTATTTATTTTTAAATACACAACGAAAATCGGAAAAAAAATTAATTTATATTTAACATTTAATTCTTTTGGCGTTCATTTGTTAAAGAAAACTCTTTTTAATCGCTTTCCACCAACGCTCAGGCACTTGCTGTGCAGTAGCTAATAGATAATCTTCGTAGCTACACGGCAGGAGTAACTTTCTTTTTATAGAATCATTAACACTTCCTCCAAAAGCGACCTCAATCCACCAGCGTTCTGTTTTATCGCTCTTAAAAAAGATCAAATCGTCTTCATCTTGCACCGGAACGATGTACTTAAAGTAACTTTCTTTGCTGACAAATGGATATTCCTGCGCTCTAAAGTTAAATCCTTCGACGAAATACCAAAGAATCTGTGCTACTAATAACGCTTCGGTTAGCGAATTATTATGATTGAAGATCCCAAAAGAACTCACCCGGTCGCTCAAGCCCGAATAACGCGATAATGCGCAGATTTCTCTACCGTCGAATCCGTTGGGGTTAAAGTAATCAAAATTACCGGAATCGGCCGATTTTACCGCCGTCATATCGATACTGACCAGGTCGGCATCGCGCAATACGGGTTCGGACAGCGTACTGTTATTCGCAATTTCTCCTACGCGGTAGGCCTCAAAATACAATTTGTCGATTAAATCGATTTCTTCTTGCGAATTAAAATACGTCTGATACCCCAAATTGGAATAGTTAAACAGATTATTTGGCGCCTCCATGATGATGCGCGACAAAAACGATTCGGCGGGAAAACTCTCGTCCTTGACCAAATCCAATTTGTTGTCTATACACACCAAGTTGACCATTTGCTCCAATTGATCGTAAGCGCGATACATCGGATAGGTCAAATCCTGAGACCCTCCGATGACGATAGGCAAGATCTTGTTGCGGATCATCTCGGCAATCAGGTTCTTTAAAACAAAATAGGTGTCTTCGAGTTGCTCGCCCGGCAACACATCGCCAAAATCGATCATTCTCGCGGTCCAGTTGCCGGGAAACAGCGAATAGAATGCCTTTCTAATCTCCAGTACATCCGACCAATCCTGTCCGTCTTGTTGGCCTCGATTGTCCAATACGCCAATGATACCTATTTGATAATTCGAAAAGGAGTCAAAACTGCCTCCGGAAAAAAAGCTGACTTTTTTCCCCAAGGCTTGTCTCGATAATCCATCGATGAATTTTAAAAAATCATCGTTTAAGGGTCTTAAAAACTCAAAAGTCATCGGCCTTATTTTTTAGTGGTTGTCTTTTTGGCTGCCGCCTTTTTAGCTGGGGCTTTTTTAACCGCTGCCTTTTTGGTTGCCGTTTTCTTTGCCGGAGCTTTTTTCTCGATCATCTCCTGAACCTCTTCCAGGGTCAAAGCCGCAGCGTCGACTTCCTTGCTCAGTTCGATCTTCAATTTGCCCTTTAAAATCACCGAACGTCCCCAACGGGCTTTTTCCACGCGGATTCCCTCTTCTTTCCAATCGTGAACGACCTTGTCGATATCCTTTTGAATCTTTTCGGAAATCAACGCATCGATATCGGACTTGGACAGGTTGTCGAAATCGTATTTTTTATTGACATTGATAAAAAGTCCGTTCCACTTTAAGTAGGGTCCAAAGCGGCCCACGCCTTTTTGTACCGGCAAATCCTGAAAAGTAGCGATCGGCGCATCGGCAATTTCTTTTTCCTCTATCAACTCCAAAGCGCGCTCCAAACTCACGTCCAAAGGATCTTCTCCTCTAGGCAAGGATATAAACACCGCTCCATGGCGCACATAGGGACCGAAACGACCGTTGTTAACCTCTACCTCCTCCCCTTTGTACTCTCCGAGCATCTTAGGCAGTAAAAACAGCGTTAAAGCCTCTTCTAGGGTAATGGTACCAATGTTTTGATCGGGCTTTAAACTCGCAAATTGCTTTTGCTCATCTTCTGCATCTCCAATCTGAGCGATCGGACCAAACTTGCCCAAACGAACCAAAACCGGCTTGCCCGATTGCGGGTCACTACCTAAAATGCGTTCTCCTGATTCGCGTTCTGCGTTTTCTTCTACGTCGCGTACCACTGGGTGGAAATGATTGTAAAAATCCTGCATCATCATCGCCCAATCTTCATTACCTGCAGCGATTTCATCAAAGTCCTGCTCTACTTTTGCCGTAAAGTTATAATCCAAAATCGTCCCGAAGTTCTTAACCAAGAAATCGTTGACGATAATACCGATATCCGTCGGTAGCAACTTGCCTTTTTCCGAGCCTACTTTTTCGATCAGGTCCGAAGCGGTAATCGCGCCATTCTTGAGCACCAACATCTGGTATGGACGTTCCCTTCCTTCGGAAATTCCCTTTTCTACATAGGTTCTAGCGATAATCGTAGAAATCGTCGGCGCATAAGTCGACGGTCTACCGATACCGAGTTCCTCTAATTTCTTAACCAAAGAGGCTTCGGTATATCGCGAAGCTGGACGCGTAAAGCGTTGGGTAGCGGTAATGTGTTTATTCAATAAGACTTCTTGAACTTTAAGCGCGGGTAAAATTCCTTCTACCTCTTCCTCTTCGTCGTCATGTCCTTCCAAATACACCTTTAAAAAGCCCTCGAATAAGAGTACTTCTCCCGTAGCGCTAAACAATTCTTTATACTTGTTTGATTCGATTTTTACCAGGGTGCGCTCCAAGCGGGCATCGCTCATTTGCGAGGCCAGGGTACGCTTCCAAATCAGGTCGTATAAACGGGCTTGATCCCGGTCGATATGAGCCTGGTGCAAAGACATATCCGTCGGTCTAATCGCCTCGTGGGCCTCTTGGGCTCCCTTGCTCTTAGTGACGTAGGTCTGTGGTTTGCTGTATGCTGCTCCGTAGGATTTGGTGATTTCTGCTGCCGCAGCTTTCATCGCATCCTGAGATAAATTCACACTATCTGTTCTCATATAAGTAATGAGTCCGCTCTCGTATAGGCGCTGCGCCAACATCATGGTTTGTCCCACGGTATAATGCAGTTTTCTCGCGGCTTCCTGTTGTAAAGTCGAGGTAGTAAACGGTGCTGCCGGCGATTTTTTAGCGGGTTTGGTTTCCAAATCCGCCACCTTATAGGTCGCTCCAATATTTTTGTTTAAAAAATCCTGGGCTTCTTTTAGGGTTGCAAAATTCTTGGGCAACTTGGCTTTTAAACCCTTGCCGTCTTCATTGGAAAACTCCGCCGTAATGCTAAAAGACGCTTCGGCATTAAAGTTGTTGATTTCGCGCTCTCTCTCGACGATCAATCGCACGGAAACCGACTGAACCCGTCCGGCAGAAAGGCCTCCTTTTACTTTTTTCCACAAAACCGGCGACAACTCATATCCGACCAATCGGTCCAAAACCCGACGTGCCTGTTGGGCATTGACCAAATTATAATCTATTTGGCGCGGATTTTCGATGGCCTTATGAATGGCGGTTTTGGTTATTTCGTGAAAGACAATTCGCTTGGTCTTGTCTGGTGTCAAATTCAATTCTTCTGCTAAATGCCAAGCAATAGCCTCACCCTCGCGATCCTCATCCGAAGCCAACCAAACCATTTCTGCTTTTTTAGAAAGATCTCTCAATTTCTTAACCACGGCCTTTTTATCGGGAGACACCTCGTATCTGGGCTTAAACCCATTCTCGATATCCACGCCGATTTCTTTGGACGGAAGGTCAGCAATATGTCCATAACTGGACTCAACTTGAAAGTCTTTACCCAAAAATTTCTCTATGGTTTTTGCTTTCGCAGGGGACTCCACTATCACTAAATTCTTTGCCATTTCTCACTATTTTATGGAGCAAAAGTATGCGAATTTTTTAAATATTGCGTTTTTACCCATTTTAAAAATACTTATGGCCTGTTCTAGTGCAATCCAAAACGACTTATTTTTGGCTATACTGCCGGTGCAAAAGCCTTAAAACTAAGCGAAAAAGAAAAAATACTTGCATTTTTTGCCAAAACTACAATTCTGACCACTCTCAGAAATAGTTGTATATTTATCAGTAAAGCGCCTTTATTATTAGGAGTACTTCATTTTATTAAAAATGTTAAAAGTAAGGCTGTCAACTTGTCAGAATACATTATTATGTACTATCTTTGTCGCTTGATTTTGACCCCGTTTAGAGTAAGATATGGAAAAGGTAATTGAGGAAGCAAAGCAAGGAACCTCCCTTGTTTTAGAGCATAAAGCAGAAAACACTAAGAAGCTTTTTATAGAGAGTTATGGATGTGCTATGAACTTTTCAGACAGTGAAATCGTAGCTTCGATACTTGCCAATGAAGGCTTTAACACCACTCAAATCTTAGAAGAAGCGGATTTGGTATTGGTCAACACCTGCTCGATTCGCGACAAGGCAGAACAAACCGTTCGCAAGCGTTTGGAGAAGTACAATGCGGTCAAAAAGATAAACCCGGGAATGAAAGTGGGCGTTCTAGGCTGTATGGCAGAACGCTTAAAAAATCAATTTCTCGAGGAAGAAAAAATAGTGGATATGGTTGTAGGCCCTGATGCCTACAAAGATCTACCCAACTTACTAAAAGAAGTCGAAGAGGGTCGCGATGCGATTAACGTAATTTTGTCGAAAGACGAAACTTATGGCGACATCTCTCCGGTGCGCTTGCTCAGCAATGGCGTAACGGCTTTTGTTTCGATAACCAGAGGCTGCGACAACATGTGCACCTTTTGCGTGGTTCCGTTTACACGTGGTCGCGAGCGAAGCAGAGATCCGCAAAGCATCATGGAAGAAATAGCCGATTTATCGGCCAGAGGATTTCGGGAAGTGACGCTATTGGGTCAAAACGTCGACAGCTTTTTGTGGTATGGCGGCGGATTGAAAAAGGATTTTGTCAAGGCTAGTGAGATGCAGAAAGCCACCGCAGTTGACTTTGCTCAACTCTTGGAAATGTGTGCAGTTGCATATCCAAAAATCCGATTCCGATTCTCGACTTCCAACCCCCAAGACATGCACGAAGAGGTGTTTCACGTGATTGCGAAATACCACAATGTGTGCAACTACATTCACTTGCCGGTACAGTCGGGAAGCACGCGAATACTCAAAGAAATGAACCGTCAACACAGCCGGGAAGAATACATGCAATTGATCGATAAGATTCACGAGATCATCGAAGATTGCTCCATATCACACGATTTGATTACCGGTTTTCCCACGGAAACCGAAGAAGACCATCAAGACACCTTGAGTTTATTGCGCTATGTCGGCTACGACTTTGGCTATATGTTTGCGTATTCCGAAAGACCGGGTACCCTGGCAGCGCGCAAGTTGGCAGACGATGTGCCCGAGGAGATCAAGAAGAGACGCCTGCAAGAAATCGTCGATTTACAGCAGGAAATCAGCCTGAGCAGAACGGCGCGTTTTGTGGGTCAAACCGTAGAGGTATTGATTGAAAAACCCTCGAAAAAATCCGATGCGCATTGGTCTGGACGCAACTCTCAAAACACCACAGTGGTCTTTCCAAAAGAGCAGTATCAAGTAGGTGATTTCGTTATGGTAAAGATACACGACTGCACCTCGGCAACCCTAATCGGCGAGGCTGTAGCGTATAGCTCGCTTATGCAATAAGCACAAAACCCATTCTATAACTTTCTTATTCGACACGCCCATGGAAAGCATACAAGCCATCAAACAACGCTTCGAAATTATCGGAAACGACCCCAAGCTCAATCGAGCGATCGAAAAGGCCATTCAAGTAGCTCCTACGGATATTTCCGTATTGGTTACCGGCGAAAGCGGGGTGGGAAAAGAGAGCATTCCCAAGATTATCCATGCCTTGTCGCATCGGAAACACGGCAAATACATCGCGGTAAACTGCGGTGCCATACCCGAAGGAACTATCGACAGCGAATTGTTTGGTCATGAAAAAGGGGCCTTTACCGGCGCCATAGGCACCCGAGAAGGCTATTTTGAAGTAGCCGATGGTGGCACGATTTTCTTGGACGAGGTGGGCGAGTTACCGCTGACTACTCAAGTGCGCCTCTTGCGCGTATTGGAAAACGGAGAATTCATCAAAGTGGGTTCGTCCAAGGTTCAGAAAACCGATATCCGCATCATCGCAGCCACCAATGTCAAGATGGTTGAAGCGATTGAAAAAGGAAAGTTTAGAGAAGATTTATACTACCGCCTAAGCACGGTTGAAATACTATTGCCCCCCTTGCGCGAACGCGGAGACGACATCCATTTGTTGTTTCGCAAATTCGCCGCCGATTTTGCACACAAATACAAAATGCCGCCGATCCGACTCGACGAGCAAGCTGCACTCTATTTGATTCGCTTTCGCTGGGATGGAAATATTCGCCAATTGCGAAACGTAGCCGAGCAAATTTCGGTTTTAGAAACCGAAAGACTCATTACCCTAGCGGTATTGCAAGGTTATTTGCCCACGCATCGAAATCAATTGCCCAGCGTGGTTGCGGGAAAAAAAGCCGACAGCGAATTTAGCAACGAACGCGAAATCCTGTACAAGGTGCTTTTCGACATGAAAAACGACCTAAACGACCTGAAGAAACTCACCTTAGAGTTGATGAAAAACGACAGCGCCGTAAAGGTTCAGGAGACCAATAAAAACTTGATTCAGCGCATCTACGGACAGCACGAAGAGCCACAGCCCAACAGCAATCCGTATAACTCCGAGCAAAGCGTTCAAGTACTGCCGATTGAAAAACACCATGTCGAGGAGGATTTCGCCGATGACGAAGACGAAGACCAGCATTATTTACTGGCCGAAACCGTAGAGGAAGAAGAAACCTTGCGCTTGGACGAAAAGGAAATAGAATTAATCAAAAAAGCCTTGGAACGCAATCACGGCAAGCGAAAATCAGCGGCAGATGAGCTGGGCATTTCCGAGAGAACCCTGTATAGAAAAATAAAACAATACGATTTATAAAAACCCGTTTACCCATGAAAATAAAAAGCTTTTTTCTCCTGCTGTTCTGCGCTACGGTACTAAGTAGCTGTAAGTATTACAACTTTACGGGTACGGGAAAGATCGATGCAGACACCTTTCAAGTAAATTATTTTCAAAATACAGCTGCTTTTGTAGAGCCGGGTATCGAAAGAACTTTTACCTTAGCCCTACAGGATTTGATTCAAAATCAAACCAATTTGAATTTGACCAATTCCGGAGCAGATTTGACCTATGAAGGAGAGATTGTGGATTTTCGCATATCGCCGATGACGGCCACTGCCGATCAAAGAGCGGCGCAAAACCGCTTGTACATTTCGGTAAACGTTCGCTTTATCAACAAAAAAACACCGGAAGACGACTTTGAAAAGCGTTTTTCACACTTTGTAGATTTCCCCGGCAACGAGCAATTGGTGGGCGCTAAATTGACCACGGCCTTGGAAGAAATTTACGAGCGAATCACAAAAGATGTCTTTAATGCATCATTGGCAAAATGGTAACTAAAACCTCGTAATTTGAATACGATTGACTTACATACCCTATTGCACGATCCCGAAAAGATCCATGCGGAAAACACGGTACAATTGGAACAAATTGTGCGAGAATACCCCTATTTCCAATCGGTTCAGGCCTTGCTTTTAAAGGGACTCTACGATCAAAAAAGCATTCGATACAACGCAGCGCTCAGAAAGACCGCTGCCTATACCAGCGACCGAGATGTGTTGTTTGACTTTATCGTCTCCGAACAATTTGTTCGCTATAAACCGCTAGACGTGCCGTTGGATTCCCCGTCGTCAGCGGAGGAAAATCCCATCGAGTTGCCGGCAGCACCCAAAGCGACTCCTTTGGTGGCCTCGCTCTTAAAAACCATTACCCATACCGAACCCGAAGCGACACCGCCGCAAACCGATAGCGAAGAGGCTCCGACGACTGCCGCTGCAAGCGTACAGGAATTAGAAGAAAAACTCGAAATCGGCCAACCCTTGGCCTTTGAAAGCGAAGAGAAATATTCGTTTCAGGAGTGGTTGCAACTGGCAAAAACAGGCCCGATTTTGCGCGAAGAAGCACCAAAATCACAAATAAACGACCCTGAAAAACAAAAAAAACAAGAATTAATCAACAAATTTATCGAGACAAATCCGAAAATTATCGCGACCAAAAATCCGGTTATAACTCCCGTAAATATTGAGGTTTCCGCACAAAACAACAGCTATATTATGACGGAAACCCTAGCGAAAATTTACCTCGAACAGAAAAAATATCAAAAAGCCATACAAGCTTATGAGATTTTAATTTTGAAATATCCAGAAAAAAGTAGTTTCTTTGCAGACCAAATTATAGATATAAAGTCTTTACAACAATATAACAATTAAAAAACAATGAACACATTTACAATATTTTTAGTATTAATCGCAATTGTTTGTATTTTACTAATCGTAGTCATTATGGTACAAAACCCTAAAGGTGGAGGCTTGGACTCTTCTTTCGGTGGATCGACCATAGTGGGTGGTGTAAAGAACACGAATAACTTTTTGGACAAGAGTACCTGGACACTTGGAGGTTTATTAATCGTATTGATTTTACTTTCAGGACTGAGCTTTACCGGTGGATACAGTGGCGATTCTAAAATTTTAGATGAAAGCGCTATCTCAACAACACCAATCGCTGCACCAGCAGCAACACCTGCTGCCCCAACAGAAGGAGCAACAGCAACTCCAGAAGCAAACACTACTGCTCCGACAGAACAAGAAGAGCCGCAACAATAAGCACCGCTTTTTTACAATATACAATGCCAGCTCTGACAAGCTGGCATTTTTTTTTTATAAAATGTCAGTTTTGGGCTTTGGCACAGTTTATGAAAATTCAACTGTTGGAGATAAAATAATATTAACTTCATAAAAACAAGAAATTATGGCATTAAACATTAAACCCCTTTCGGATCGTGTTCTCATAGAACCACTACCAGCTGAGACCAAAACAGCTTCAGGAATTTTCATCCCCGATACCGCTAAAGAAAAACCTCAAAGAGGTACAGTCGTAGCCGTAGGAAATGGCACTAAAGATCACGAGATGACAGTTAATGTAGGTGATACAGTTCTTTATGGAAAATACGCAGGTACCGAATTAAAATTGGAAGGTAAGGATTACCTAATCATGCGTGAGGATGACATTTTAGCGATTGTTTAAAAGACAATTAATCAAAGAATTAAAAACAAAAACAAAAGAAAATGGCAAAAGATATTAAATTTGAAATCGAAGCACGTGACGGACTAAAACGCGGTGTTGACGCCTTGGCCAACGCAGTTAAAGTAACACTCGGGCCAAAGGGAAGAAACGTAATTATAGGAAAATCTTTTGGAGCTCCAACCGTTACTAAAGATGGTGTATCCGTAGCAAAAGAAATTGAGCTGGCCGATACCCTAGAAAACATGGGTGCTCAAATGGTTAAAGAAGTGGCTTCTAAAACCAATGATTTGGCTGGTGACGGTACTACTACCGCTACCGTATTGGCTCAAGCCATCGTTAAAGAAGGTCTTAAAAACGTAGCCGCAGGTGCCAATCCAATGGATTTGAAACGCGGTATCGACAAAGCTGTTGAAGCCATAGTAACCAACTTAAGCGAACAAGCGCAAGAAGTGGGAAGCTCTATGGAAAAAATAAAACAAATTGCCTCTATCTCTGCCAATAACGACGACGTTATCGGTGAATTGATTGCACAAGCTTTCCAAAAAGTTGGAAAGGAAGGTGTAATTACGGTAGAAGAAGCCAAAGGAACGGAAACTTATGTAGACGTTGTAGAGGGTATGCAATTTGACCGTGGGTACTTATCTCCATATTTCGTTACCAATTCGGAGAAAATGGAAGTGGAACTCGACGATCCGTACATCTTGTTGTACGACAAAAAAGTATCTTCATTAAAAGAGCTTTTACCTATATTAGAGCCGGTAGCACAATCGGGCAAACCGCTTTTGATCATCGCTGAAGATGTTGATGGCGAAGCTTTATCGACATTGGTAGTAAATAAATTGAGAGGCGCCTTAAAAATCGCTGCGGTAAAAGCACCGGGATTTGGCGATCGAAGAAAAGCCATGTTGGAGGATATCGCAATCCTTACCGGAGGTGTTGTCATTGCTGAAGAGCAAGGATACACGCTGGAAAACACCACTTTGGACATGTTGGGAACTTGTAAACGAGTGAACATCGACAAAGACAACACCACTATTGTAAGCGGTGCAGGTGAAGCGGATTTGATCAAAAACAGAGTCAATCAAATCAAGGCGCAAATGGAAACAACCACTTCGGACTACGACAAGGAAAAATTACAAGAACGCTTGGCTAAATTGGCTGGTGGTGTTGCTGTACTTTACGTTGGAGCAGCTTCTGAAGTAGAGATGAAAGAGAAAAAAGACCGCGTTGACGACGCCCTTCACGCCACAAGAGCGGCAGTAGAAGAAGGTATCGTAGCCGGAGGAGGCGTTGCCCTATTGAGAGCAAAAGCCGTATTGGAACAGGTTAAAACCATTTCTGCCGACGAAGAAACCGGCGTTCAAATCGTTGCAAGAGCTATAGAGTCTCCTTTGAGAACCATCGTTGAAAACGCTGGTCTAGAAGGGTCTGTCGTAGTGGCTAAGGTTTTGGAAGGCAGTGGAAACTTCGGATACAATGCCAAGACAAACGAATATGTAGATATGTTAGCCGCTGGAATTATCGATCCTAAAAAAGTAACACGTGTTGCTTTGGAAAATGCAGCTTCAGTTTCTGGAATGATCTTGACCACAGAATGTGCTTTGGTAGAGATTAAAGACGAAAACGGAGGCGGTATGCCAATGGGTGGCGGTATGCCAGGGATGATGTAATCTCGTTATAGAACCAACAAAAAGCGGATTTGAAAAATTTTCAAATCCGCTTTTTTTATGCTTATTAAGGAATTTTTAATTCCTAACTCAATTGTCTCTTTAAGTCGGCGATGGTCTCCAAAGGCGCAGCCGATCCAAATACAAAACTACCCGCAACCAACACGTCTGCTCCGGCAGCGGCGAGTTGAGTGGCGTTTTTATCCGTAACACCACCGTCGATTTCGATTTTTGTAGCAGCTCCCTTAGATTCGATGAGCGCTTTTAGCCTGCGCACCTTGTCATAAGTGTTTTCGATAAAGCTCTGCCCGCCAAATCCCGGATTCACACTCATAATGCAAACCAAGTCAATGTCTCCTATAACGTCTTCTAAAACCGATACAGGGGTATGGGGATTGAGCGCTACACCCGCTTGCATGCCACTGGCCTTAATAGCTTGAAGCGTTCTGTGCAAATGCGTACAAGCCTCGTAATGCACCGTTAGGATATCCGCACCCAAATTCTTAAAAGTAGTGATATAGCGGTCGGGATCCACGATCATCAAATGCACATCGATCGTTTTTTTAGCGTGCTTGGCAATCGCGTCCAAAACCGGCATTCCAAAAGAAATGTTCGGCACAAAAACGCCGTCCATGATATCGATGTGAAACCAATCGGCTTGACTCGCGTTAACCATTTCAATATCGCGCTGTAGGTTGGCGAAATCAGCAGCCAAAACCGATGGCGCTATCAAAGTGTTTTTCATAATGTAATCGTATTGGTTTAAACAGAACCGCACCCCCAATCTTTCCCCGTCAACAAACTTAGTCTCCTGGTAAAAAAGTCAATGCTCCCTTCGTTGTGTATGTACAAAGATACAACTTTATCAAAAAATATTTCAGCTTTTTAATCCGGTTCGTCCAAAGTCCATAACAAAAAAAAGCGGCATCCATCGGACACCGCTTTTTATATATTAACCCAAATACGTTTTTAAAATCTTACTTCTCGAAGTGTGTTTTAATCTGCGTATTGCTTTTTCTTTAATCTGACGAACGCGTTCTCGAGTTAAGTCAAAGGTCTCTCCGATTTCTTCCAAAGTCATCGGATGCTGATCTCCCAATCCGAAATACAAACGAACCACGTCTGCCTCTCTTGGAGTTAGGGTTTCTAGCGCGCGCTCAATTTCGGTACGAAGCGATTCGTGGATCAATTCCCTATCGGGATTTGGTGACTCACCAGAACGCAAAACGTCGTAAAGGTTGGAATCTTCTCCTTCTACCAAAGGAGCATCCATCGATAAGTGACGACCGGAGTTTTTCATACTCTCCTTAACGTCATTCACCGTCATGTCCAATTCCTTTGCAATTTCCTCTGCAGATGGCGGACGCTCATTGGATTGCTCCAACAACGCATACATCTTATTGATCTTGTTAATCGATCCAATTTTATTCAAAGGCAATCGCACAATTCTCGATTGTTCTGCCAAAGCAGAAAGAATCGATTGTCTGATCCACCAAACGGCATACGAAATAAACTTAAACCCACGAGTTTCGTCAAAACGCTGTGCTGCTTTTATCAAACCTAAATTTCCCTCATTGATTAAATCGGGAAGAGTCAATCCTTGATTCTGATATTGTTTAGCTACCGAAACAACGAATCGAAGATTTGCTTTAGTCAATTTTTCTAAGGCTCTCTGATCCCCAGCTTTAATCTTTTGCGCCAACTCCACCTCTTCATCAGCAGTAATCAAATCTACTTTACCAATTTCTTGCAAGTATTTATCCAATGAAGCTGTTTCTCTATTGGTAACCTGTTTGGTAATTTTAAGTTGTCTCATTGTTTAAATTCTGTTTTTTTATTATTATCCTGTCTTATCCTTATTATACGTTTAACAAGTCCAAAATGTTACAAGTTTTTCGTATATTATTGGCTTTTAACATAAAAATTTAAAGACAGAAAAAACAAAATCCTCAATATCAGCAGATTACACAAAAATAAAGACCTTTATTATTTGACTTATTTTTTTTCTAAAAACCTTATTTGACCTCAACTTCTTCTTCGAGATACCTTTCCAGGCTATCGTCGAGCTCTTTCATCCACGGTGTGTGGTGAATTTCGGCCTTACATTGGTCCATAACCGAAGTATATACCTTATCTCTATAGGTCAACACATTGGTTTCCTTATCCTTAATCCACTGTTTAAACATCGCCGCTACTTGATCCAAGTTAAATCCTGGATAATCCGTCTGCGCGATCAACTCTCTAATATAGGAAGTCTGAAAGTCGATATGATCGAAGGGCGTTTCGGTTTTGGTTTCTTCAGCAACCCATTTCTCAATGTCTTTTTCCCGTTCGGCTTTTTCCGGTAAGGCAATACGTCCCAATACATAGTCTCTGGCATACCACGCTTGCGCATCAAACATATTAAAGGTGTAATACTGGTCCTGCATACCGAGAAACATCAATTGCGGCAATTCGTTAAACACCACTCCTTTGTACAACTGATCGGGATACAGACAGTTTTTGGTTTTTAAACGCAGATTATCCGGTAAAAACGGGAACTTGTGCTGATAGCCGGTACAGAAAATAACCGCGTCAAACACCCCGCTGCTGCCGTCTTTAAAAAACGCCTTGTCGCCATCGAAATGCGTCACCAAGGGAACTTCCTTAATCCCTTCTGGCCAATTGGGACCTATGGGATTGGTTCTATAGGAAATGGTCACCGATTTACTACCGTGTTTGTAACACTGTACGCCGATGTCCTCTGCGGAATAACTACTCCCGATCAACAAGATGTCTTTATCGACAAATTGATCGGCCCCTCTAAAGTCGTGGGCGTGCATTACGGCCCCTGAAAAATCGTCAATACCGTCAAAGTACGGCATATTGGGCGTCGAAAAATGCCCGGTACCCACCACGAGGTAGTCAAAAAACTCCTCAAAGGTTTTGTTGTTGACCAAGTCGTCAAAGACCACTCTAAACTGCTTGGTCGTTTCATTGTAATCCACCCATCGCGCCACGGTGTTGAAGGTGATATACTTTCGGGCGTTACTCTGTTTGATTCGGCCTTCGATATAATCAAACAACACCTCTCTCGGTGGGTAAGAGGAAATCGACTGTCCAAAGTGTTCGGAAAACGTATAATCTGAAAACTCTAAACACTCTTTTGGTCCGTTGGACCACAAATACTTATACATACTCCCGTGGAGGGGTTCTCCGTATTTTCCCACACCCGTTCTCCAGGTATAGTTCCACATACCTCCCCAGTTGTCTTGTTTTTCATAACACTTGATTTCGGGAATTTTATTCCCCTTCTTTTGCTCTGATTCAAAAGCTCTTAACATCGCTAGCCCACTTGGACCAGCCCCAATAATTCCTACTTTAAAATTCATTGTAAAAAAGTTTTCGACGGCAGTTATAAGAACTGCAATCATTATATAATAGCATCCAATCGATGATCAATTGGAAAAAAATGCGAATACGGCCGTATAGCCCCAGGTATTAAAACCTCTTGGCTGTTTACCGACATGGAATAGATTTCATGTAATAGAGAAGCGGGCATCGATGCCTAAAAAAAGCATCAAAAGATTTAGTGCCCACTTACGAGTATTCCAAAGATAGGGAATTTTGGCCGATTTTCAAAAAAGTACAACATCAAATCACTAATAAACAGCCATTTACAAAACAGCTCCGATGATTATTTGTCGATTTCACGACCCATTTTCGTTCATATATGCAAAATTCACTCCCCTCTGCAACAAAAAAAGCACTGAGCCGGTAAAAACTTATGCGATATCGAATTTAACATTTACCTCCGCAATTTTAAAGCCGACAATTCTATTTATCGGTTTAAAACTGTTGCAGAAATTTTTGACTAGGCACAAACCAAGAGCATTTCTTTACACCGATGATCGGCGCGTTTGCGACTCCTTAATTCAAATGGACGGACCGACGGCAGTGCTTTTCTTTCCATCCCATTAATTCAACCCAAAACGGGTACTCAGCGTAAAAAAAAGACAAAAAAAAGGCCGCGAATCTCGCGGCCTTTTCTATATATATCGATTACTCTTTCTTATCAGTTGGAGTATCTCTTTTTTCGTCTCTAGGTTTGTCCTCTCTTGGAGGTCTAGGCATTAAAGCCTTTCTAGATACTTTTTCCTTTCTGGTTTTAGGATCCATTCCCAGGTATTTCACATCAAATACATCGCCCATATTCACTACGTCCGATACGTTTTCTGTGCGTTCCCAAGCCAATTCCGATACGTGAAGTAAAACCTCGTTTCCTGGCGCTTGTGCATATTCCACTACAGCTCCGAAATCCAACATTTTAATCACTTTTACCGAATACGTTTCGCCCAATTGCGGTTTAAACGTAATCGATTGGATTTTGGCCAATACCGCTTTGATTCCTTCTGGATCCGTACCCAAGATTTCAATCACACCTTGTTCGTCTACTTCGTTGATCACGATAGTAGTTCCCGTAGCTTTTTGCAATTCTTGAATCACTTTTCCACCAGGTCCAATTAACGCACCGATAAAGTTACCAGGAATTGTTCTGGTAATAATTTTAGGCGCATAAGCTTTTACATCCGCTTTTGGCGTAGCAAGTACTTCGGTAATTTTTCCTAGGATGTGCAAACGACCATCACGAGCCTGAGCCAAAGCCGCCTCCATAATGTTGTAAGCCAATCCTTCTATTTTGATATCCATCTGACATGCGGTGATTCCATCTGCCGTACCGGTTACTTTAAAGTCCATATCTCCCAAGTGATCTTCATCACCAAGAATATCGGACAATACAGCAAAGCGCTCCCCGTCAGTAATCAATCCCATTGCAATACCAGAAACCGGTTTAATCATTTGAATACCCGCATCCATCAAAGCTAAAGTTCCCGCACATACCGTTGCCATAGAAGAAGAACCGTTGGATTCCAATACTTCAGACACCACGCGAATAGTATAAGGACAGTCGGCAGGAATCATGTTTTTCAAAGCGCGTTGCGCCAAGTTACCATGACCTACTTCTCTTCTAGATGTTCCTCTAAGTGGTTTTGCTTCACCCGTAGAGAATGGAGGGAAATTGTAATGAAGGTAGAAACGCTCTTCTCCTTGTTGAGAAGGGGCATCAATTTGGTTTGCTTCTCTGGATGTACCCAAAGTTGCCGTAGCCAAAGCCTGAGTTTCTCCTCGTGTAAACAAAGCCGATCCGTGTACTGAAGGCAAATAATCTACTTCTGCCCAGATAGGTCTGATTTCCGTAGTTTTTCGTCCATCCAAACGCGTACCCAAATCCAAGGTTACATTACGTACCGCTTCTTTGTTGGTTTTATGAAAATACTTAGAGATTAAATCGCCGTTTTCCTCTAATTCCTCTTCGGTAAACAAGGCTTTAACCTCTTCTTTAATCGCGTCAAAAGCCGCTGTGCGCTCTTGTTTGGCCGTTCCTTGTTTGGCAACTGCATAAATCTTGTCGTAAGACGCTGCTTTTACCTTTTCAAAAACCGCTTCATCTTGTCTTTCCTCTTCGTAAGTTCTGACTTCTTTTTTACCAACAGCAGCCACTACGCGTTCTTGAGCAGCAATCTGAATCTTGATAGCTTCGTGAGCAAACTTGATGGCCTCTACCATTTCCGCTTCAGAAATTTCTTTCATCTCCCCTTCCACCATCGCGATAGAATCCTTTGAAGCACCAATCATCATATCGATGTCTGACAACTCCAACTGTTCTTTACTCGGGTTGATAATCAGTTTTCCGTCCAAACGCGCAACGCGAACTTCAGAGATCAAAGTGGCGAAAGGAATGTCGGACAAAGCCAAAGCAGCCGAAGCAGCTAAACCGGCCAATGCATCGGGCATTACGCTTTCGTCATGAGACATCAACTGTATCATCACTTGTGTTTCCGCGTGGTAATCACTCGGGAACAACGGACGCAAAACTCTATCGACCAATCTCATAGTAAGAATCTCACTATCGCTTGGACGCGCTTCACGTTTGAAAAATCCGCCAGGAAAACGTCCTGCAGCAGCAAATTTTTCGCGATAATCTACCGTCAACGGTAGAAAATCAATACCTGGACTTGCTTTTCTTGCAGACACTACAGTAGCGAGCAACATGGCGTTGCCCATTTGTACTACGACAGATCCGTCTGCTTGTTTTGCCAATTTACCTGTTTCGATTGAGATGGTTCTACCATCTCCAAGATCGATAATTTCTTTAGTAACCTTAGGAATCATAAATAATTAGTTCTTTATTAAACAAAGGGTTTCTCGTCTTCTCCAAATAAGACAGAGTGGGTGTTGTGTGTGTGTTGTTGTTGTGTGTAGTTGTAATGACCCAATGAAAAACCAAACTTTTTTTAACGCGGAAGGTAAAAAATAAAAAGAGGTGCGTAGGCACCTCTTCTATATTGACTATTTTCTAATACCCAATTCTTTGATAATCTCACGATATCTATTGATCTCTTTCTTCTTTAAGTAATCAAGAAGTCTTCTTCTCTTACCTACTAAAAGAACCAGTGAACGCTCTGTATTATAATCATGACGATTTTTTTTCAAGTGTTCTGTTAGATGTGAAATTCTGAATGTAAACAAAGCGATCTGTCCTTCTGCAGAACCAGTATTCTTTGAATCACCTCCGTGTTTTGTAAAGAGTTCCTCTTTAGTTTCTTTAGTTAAATACATGCCAATATTATTTAAATGATTATTATGTAGTGAATTATAACAATTACAATTCAATGGGCAAAGGTAAATTTATTTTTGACATTAAACTAACAGATTATCCATTTTTTTCACCCCCTCAAAAAAGCGAGTATCTCGCTGAGCGTCAAAACCTATACCGGCCTATACAAACAAAACGGAAACCATTTGATTGATCTCTTCCAAGAACTGTTGGTCGTCTGCGGTAAATGCGGCTTTTACATTGGAATCGATATCGATTTGTCCGATATTCTTACCCGCGACAAACAAGGGTACTACAATTTCGGATTTCACTTGGATGTTGCACGAAATATAATTGTCTTGTGCCGCAACATCTTCGACTAAAAACGGTTGATTCGAAACGGCTACTTGTCCGCAAATCCCCTTGCCAAACGGAATAACCACATGGTCAGTGGCCTCCCCTGCATAGGGTCCCAACACCAATTCACGACGTTCGTGATTGGCAAAATAATAGCCTACCCAATCGTAATAATCTATGGAATCGCGCAGCAGATGACATATTTTTAGCAATTTATCTTCGCACAGCAAGCCGCTTTGGCTCACTATATCCGTTACCTTTATTTTTAGCGCTGTATAATCCATATCTTTTTACTTACAAATATATCGGAAAGCCCCTGTATTATCCCCTTATTTCTGTTAAAAAACAAAGGGCTCGTCTCGTTGCTGTATTCCGTTATATCCACGGTATCCACTGCCTAAGCCCGCGTTAAAACAAAAATGCACGGTCGGTCGGCCAATGAAATCAACGAACAAAAGCGCCAAAAGCATCTTTTTCCTCGTTTTAACATGGTCAAGTCGAAAGATTTAATATTTTTGCAGTATGTATAACAAAAAGTGGATATCTTTTTTATTTCTGTTGACCTTGCTGTTCTCGAACGTAGGGCTGGCAGTCAATATCCATTATTGTCGAGGACAGGTTGAAAAAACCTCGCTTATCTATACACACGACCACAGCGACTCCTCTTGTAAGATGCTCGATCATCAGAAACAGGAAAAAGACTGCTGTGAAAATCCCGAAATAAAGAAAGACAGCGATTGCTGCCAAGATCAGGTCGTTAGCCAACAATTTACCGACAAGAACTTTGTTAAGGCGTTTCCGTTTCAATTCGATTTATACCTGATTCCAGCGCCATGGACTCCTTTGGACTCCTTGGTATACATCCCTCAAGAGGGCGTTTCTACGGACTTGCTATTTTATTGCGACTCCAACGCGCCTCCGCTGTTTAAGCTCTATTGCCAATACTTGCTCTACGCCTAATATTAATGTTTCTTTTGTTGCTTTAAGCGATTTAAATTCACATTAATATACATTCCATGAAATATACTATTACCGTATTATTATGTTCTTTAGCACCATCACTATGGGCTCAAGAACAGATAAAAGGGCAGGTTGTCGACGAAAAAAACCAGCCCATTTGGAACGCTTCCGTATACTGGGAACACTCTTCCATAGGCATTACTACCGACCAAAAAGGACAGTTTAGCCTGCCGCTTAACGCGAGTCACCAGACCTTAAAAATCAGTTTTGTCGGTTATAAAGAACAAACGATTACCATCGATCAGCAGCGTGAACTTCGCATACAACTCACACCCGACACCCAAATGGAAGAGGTTGTTGTGCATACCAAACAGCGAAACACACAGCGTTCGATTAAGGGTACCTCGAATACGATTACCATGAATAGCGGTGAGCTACTAAAGGCCGCTTGTTGCAATATCTCAGAGGCCTTTGAAACCAATCCGGCCATAGATGTCAACTTTTCAGATGCGATAACGGGGACGAAGCAAATCAAGATGCTTGGACTAAGCAGCCCCTACATCTTGATCGCCGAGGAAAATATCCCTTCTGTTCGCGGTGCTTCACAAGCCTATGGACTAACATTTACTCCGGGAACCTGGGTCGAAAGCATCCAAGTAACCAAAGGAGCGGGTAGTGTAGTCAACGGATTTGAGAGCATCTCCGGTCAGATCAATACCGAATTGATCAAACCGATGAACGACCGCCCTCTATTTGTCAACCTATACGGTTCTTCTGAAGGCCGTTTTGAAGCCAATGTCCACGCCAACACCCAAGTTTCTGAAAAGTGGACGAGCTCCCTATTTCTTCACGGCAATGCGAGAAAGACCAAAAACGACATGAACGACGACGGTTTTTTAGACAATCCACTCGGAGAGCAAATCAACGTGATGAACCGCTGGCAATATACCGATTTGGAAAAAGGCTGGATCAGCTTTTTAACCTGGCGCTATATGAAAGACAACAAGCAGTCGGGGGAATACGATTACGACAAAGACCTACATGCTCCGGGTAAACCCATCGATTCCTCGGCCAGAAGACTGTGGGGTTCGGAGGTCAATACCGAAAAATTCGACGTATCGTCCAAGTTGGGTTATGTGTTTCCCGAAATGCCCTTTCAGAGCATCGGACTACAGTTGTCGTACAACTACCACAAACAGGATTCGTATTTTGGTGCCAACCAATACGACATCAAGCACAACAGCATCTATTCCAATTTGCTATTTAGCTCTATTATCAACAATACGCTAAACAAGTTCTCTACCGGTTTGAGCTTTACCTTGGACAAGTACGACGAACAAATCGCCTTACCTACAGCTGCGGCTTACCAGCGCATCGACAATTCCGCAGGCGCTTTTTTCGAATACACCTACGACAATACCGACAACTTTAGCTTTGTAACGGGATTGCGCTTTGATGTGCACAACCGAATGGGCGCTTTTTTTACGCCGAGATTCCACCTGAGGTACAATCCCTGGGAGGATGCCGTTATACGCGCTTCTGCGGGAAGGGGTAAGCGCATCGCCAATATCTTTGCCGAAAACCAAAACCTATTTGCGAGCAATCGCGAATTTATCATCACCCAAGCCGGTGGTACTATCTACGGTTTGGATCCGGAAATCGCTTGGAATTACGGGCTTAGTCTTTCACAGGGGTTTTCCCTGTTTGACCGCAAAGGCGACTTGACAGTCGATTTTTATCGCACGGATTTTGAAAATCAAATCGTCGTTGACATCGACCAAAGCGCCCATCAAGTAAACTTTTACAACCTCGATGGAAAGTCGTATGCCAACAGCCTACAACTCGATTTAAACTACAACCTCGCCCGCAGCTTTAACCTCAGGGCAGCGTATAAGTATTACGACATACAAACCGATTTTAAATCGGGCAAACAAGAGCGTCCGCTACAAGCCAAACACCGTTTCTTCGCCAATTTGGAATACGAAACGGCTCTCAACGCCCAACAGGGGCAATGGAAGTTTGACTTTACTTACAATTGGATGGGCAAACAACGCCTGCCGGACACCTCGGCCAATCGTCCCGAAAACCGATTGCGCCCGTATTCCAACCCCTTTTCCACGATGAACGCACAAATCACCAAGGTGTTTAACGAGCGCTTTGAAATTTATATCGGTGGAGAGAACATTGGAAATTACAAACAAGATCGCGTTATTTTAGGTGCAAACGACCCTTTCGGAACGGACTTTGATAGTTCTATTTCGTATGCCCCTATATTCGGTCAGATGTATTATGCGGGACTGCGTTTTAAACTCGACAGAAAACAACAGACAAACCTTTAAATTCAACCTGATGAAAAACATAATTTTAGCCACTATAGCTGGCTTGTTGAGCCTGACAACATTTGCTCAAGAGAAGCCCAATAAAAACGCCAAGGAAACCATTGCGGTAAAAGGCAATTGTGAAATGTGTAAAAAGCGCATTGAAAAGGCGGCTTTCTCCGTAAAAGGAGTGCGTTCGGCAGTTTGGTTTAGCGACAACCAACAATTGGAGTTGTTGATCAACGAAACCAAAACAGACGCCAAAAAAGTTCAAAAGGCCATAGCCGAAATCGGACATGATACCGAAGCCTTTAAGGCCGAGCAAAAGGACTACGACGCCCTACACGGCTGCTGCCAGTACCCGAGAGAGTAATTCCAACAAAAAGAGCAGCCCTTCGGGACTGCTCTTTCCATTTAATAGGAGGATAAAAAAGGCGTATAAAACAAGGGACAGTCCTTGCGGACTGTCCCTTTTTCAAAACAACAAAATACATCTTGTGGCTAAACTCACAAACCACAAGACAAAACTTTCTTTTTCACGCTTTTTTATCGTCTTATCGGCAGCGATATACTCGCATATTTTTATCGGTGTTGGGCTGCTGCGGTGTGCAAACACAGTGCCACTCCCTCTTTACTCCATTTTACTTTTTAAACCCATACCCGGGTCGGCACATCGGCAAGGCGACTTAGTCGTACTGCTTGAGCAAATACTTCAACAAATCGGTCGTCGTCAAGATGCCTACGAGCAAATCCCCATCTAAAACGGGCAAGGCTCTAAACTCCTCTTTGGACAAAATCTCCACCGCTTCCTTTATATTGGCATCGACCTGTATGGTGACCAACTCTTTAGCCATCACCTGCTCTATACTAAACATATTGTAAACCGTTACATCGATATCCTCGTCAAAGTCACCAACGCTATCTGCCAAGCTCACGCGCAGCAAATCGGTATAACTCAACATCCCTATAATGGTGTTCCCAGAAACTACGGGTATATGTCGAATTTTATGTTTTTTAAAAAGGCTTTCGGCCTTGGTTAAATTATCCGTCAAATTTAATTTAATGACATTCGCAGTCATTATAGTCGATACAGGAATGCGTTGTTTCATCGTGATTTTGTTTGAAAGTGATAGGACAAATGTAGCCGCGTCCAAGGCATAAAAAAATGATTTTTATCATAATTTAAAAACGAAACAGCCAAAAAATCTTCATTCAACTCGGCAACACGACTTTTTTATCGGAATTTTTTAATCGCATAAAGTCGAGTTAATTTTTTTAAGTACCCTGTAAAAAACTCTTAATACGCCTGTTTGATTTCAAATAGAAATCATATTTCCTTAATATCTAGATGGTTATATTTTTAAAAAACCATTTTGAAACCGTTAAAATAAGATTTCGTTAGCGGATTGAAAATTTTATTCCCTTTGAAAAACACAAATAACCGCATCACAAGCGTCTTATTTCTACGGCGAACAATTGAAAATCGCCCTACATTTAACATATAAAAGATCTCATATTGAACCTCATGGCAAAGCCTTAAAAACCGTCTATTTTTTTAAAAAAAAATTGAAAAATTTTTATTTTTTTTGATTTTTACGGTAAAAAGGAGCAAACCTCGGTTGTAGCGACCTAAAAAATCGATCGGGAAGTAGATTTTTTTGATTGTTGGTGATCCTTATTCGATACCAAAGCTATAAAATACTACGGCGCTTGTTGTCGAAACCGCAATTTTAAATAGTAAGCGCGCTGGCTGCCTTATACCACGACTGCGAACCCTTCGCTCCACCGGCGTCAAGCACCCCCATTCCTTTGTAGCGCGGCTCATAAGTCACTAACTATAAACACCTTGAGAACGACATCAAAAACCGCTGTTTCGAATTCTAAGCGAGAAACGCATTTACAGCCACATAGCCGCAAATAACACAGCGCATAGGATTTACTGAGGCTTTTCCAAGCAATACTGCCCCATTTTTCGTAACTTGTATGATAAACCCGCTTTGACCGCGGAGAAACCTCCTTGTAAAAATCGGTCAAAACAGTAAAAAAAACCGCTATGACAACTAGCCAGCAACACACGCAGCCCGAACAGTACTCAGGAGACGACAGCCCAAAGCCCGATCTCTTTTACAAAGTGGATATCGTCGTTATCGGCGCGGGTCAAGCCGGACTTGCTGCGGCTTATCACCTGCAAAAATCGGGTATAGCGGCCGGAACGGGCTTTGTGGTTTTGGACGACGAATTGGGACCGGGAGGCGCGTGGCAACACCGATGGGATTCCCTGACGTTGAGCAACGTCAACGGCATACACGATTTGCCGGGCCTGGGATTTTCCGAAGCCCTTCAAACAGCCGATAAGGAAATACAAGCCAATATCGCCATACCCCAATACTTTCAGCTGTACGAAGAAACCTTTAAGCTGCCTATTATACGACCGCTCAATGTGCGGGAAGTCATAGAGCGGAACGGCCGCTTTCTGATTCGCACCAACGGGCTGCAGTTTAGCGCTCGGGGAATCATCAACGCAACCGGCACGTGGAAAACGCCTAACTGCCCGAAATACAAGGGATGGAAAACGTTTAAAGGCCGACAATTGCACACGGGAGACTACAAAAACGCCGAGGAATTCACCGGTCAACACGTGATCGTAGTTGGGGGCGGTATATCGGCAGTTCAACTCTTGGGCGAAATATCGAAATTTACCCAAACCACTTGGGTCACGCGTCGGGTACCCGATTTTAGAAAACAGGAATTCACTCCGGAAGTGGGCCGCGCTGCAGTGGCTTTGGTAGAAGAACGCGTTAGGGCGGGCTTGCCGCCTATCTCCGTAGTCGGCGTGACCGGCTTACCCCTAACGCCGGCCTTAGAAGACCTGCTCGAGAGCGGTGTGCTCCATCGGCGACCGATGTTTGATGAAATCACGCAAACGGGCGTAAAATGGGCAGATGGAACCACGCTGGAGGCCGATGTCATCTTCTGGAATACCGGCTTTCTACACTCCCTACAACACTTAGCGCCATTGCAATTGGTCAACAATGATAATGGCATTAAAATGACCGGTAAGCTCGCCACTCAAGTCGCTCAGGACCCGCGTATTCACCTAACGGGCTATGGCCCTTCTGCATCTACAATTGGCGCCAATCGGGCCGGCAGAACAGCTGCCCGGGAATTGATCGCATTTTTAAAACTCTAAGTATAGCAGTTGACGATTCACCCGCTGTATTCCGGCACTTAAAGCCGATAGAAGAACGAACTGAATGTAGAACGACCCTCGGTGATGATACTTTCCCTGTATATACCCGTATACTCGCTGCTTGTACTATACGCAAGCACTAGGCTGGCTGTGAAAGCACTGCGCTCTCGACGGCACTAAAAGGAACCTTTCTAAATAGAATAGCGGTCGCGCAGTACTCATTTTATTGTTCTAATTTTGTAGAAACTAAACAACTCTCATAAACATGTCTAAAACAAAACTCACCATAAACAACAACGGATCGGTAAAGATCGAAGGCGATTTTGAAATCGTCGATAAAAATGGAAATGCCTACGGACTGCAAGGTAGAACTGTGCTTTCTATTTGTCGTTGTGGCCTTTCAAAAAACAAACCTTTTTGCGATGGCGCACACAACGGACACTTTGAGCACGAAGCCCTAGCATTCGACCTTCCTCCAAAAAAGGTATAAGCACGCCTCGTGGAATGCATTAATCTCCGTTAAAAAGAAACGAGTGATGCTTTTTAGCATAAATTCCAGCAAGCGGTTTTTAAACATTTCGAGGAAAAAACCGCACGACTTCTTAACACGACTAAAAACAATGATGACTTGGGTTAGGTTTTTTAATTAAAGTCTAACCCTTTTAGCTAAACACCTTTTAGGTATTGCTTTCGCCGGGATTTGCAAGAAAAACCGCAGCGGACACCTGGGATATGTTTTATATGAATGGAGGTTCCCCGAGAAGTGACAGTATCAACACAACGACAACCGTATCGGTTTGTAAATCTAGGGAAATTTGAAGTTTCTCTCCTGAAAATTTCTAAAAAGACCTGTTCAAACGAAAAACAGCAGCTGGCATTTCCTTAACTGAGAAAAATGCAATAAGCCGCGCACTATCAACCCCAAACCAAAACGGCATTATATGCAACAAAAGCCGAAAAACACCATCATAGTAAGCAAAAACAACCTATTAAACGAACAACTGAGCACCCATAAACAGCTAAATATATTTTTTTTACAAAAAACCAATACATTATATAATTATTGTTATTTTAGACAAAATTTATATTTTATGAAAAAATTAATACTTTTTAGCTTTTTAGCAGCTGCAACATTAGTGAGCGCACCAACACATGCGCAAGAAAAAGTCAAGTACACCAAGGAAGAGTTAAAAATCATGGACGATGATCTATTCGATGAAATGTTCACCGAAGTCACTTCTAAAAAGAATTCAACCCTTATTCTTAAAGATGGAACCAAAATAGAGGGGCCAGTTTCTGGAATATCTAGAAAAAAAGGTCAAATCACTTCTGTTAAAATGAAAGATTCTTCGGGTAAGAAAACAGAATACGCTGCGGAAGAAATCGAAGAAATGTATTTGCCTATTTCCGGAATGGCCAAGGGAGCTAAAGTCGCTAAGTACTTTAGCAATACAAAAAACTGGGGAAGCAAAAGCTTAACGAAATCGACCAATCCAAATGAAGTGTATGTCAAAAACATTAAAGCTTCCTTAAAAAACAAGAAAACGGAAAAGGAATTCTTGATGCAATTAATCAATCCAAGCTTTAGTAGTCATATTGAAGTGTATGCCGATCCAATGGCTGCGGAAACAACCTCAGTAAGCTTTGGTGGAGGACCTGGTATCGGTGGAGGAGTTACTAAATCCTATTACGTAAAAAAAGGAGAAGAAGTAATCTGGCTTAAAAAAGCTGACTTTAAAGAAAACTACGATTTCCTTTTTGGGGACAATCAAGAATTTCTACAAAAATTCCCATACAATTCCATTAAATGGGACCACCTAAGTTTTTTAATAGCTGAATACACAAAAATGTCCGCTGAAAAAAACCAGTAAAAGGGTAAAAAGAGGCTGTTTTAAAAGACAGTCTCTTAAAAAACAAACGAGTGCTTACAATTAAATTGCAAGCACTCGTTTTGTTTTAACCTTTTTGGTGACCGCGGAGGGGTTCGAACCCCCAACCCTCAGAGCCGAAATCTGATATTCTATCCAATTGAACTACGCAGTCATTTTATATTTATTTGGTCAAAAGTCCTTTTACCAGGCTAGAGATCGTTTTACCATCTGCTCTTCCCGCGACTTCCTTTGTAGCAAGTCCCATGACTTGACCCATCGATCCCATACCGGCATAAGCGCCGTCTGCGATGATTTTTAAGATTATTTGCTCCACTTCAGCATCGGATAACTGCTCTGGCAAAAATTGCTCGATTACAGCCGATTGTGCCAATTCGGGCTCTGCCAAATCCGCACGACCTTGTTCGGTAAAGATTGCAGCACTGTCCTTTCGCTGTTTAACCAACTTTTGAAGGATCTTAATCTCTTCATCTTCCGTCAACTCTTCTTTAGCTCCGCTTTGAGTTTGCGCTAGTAACAATTCGGATTTGATCGCTCTTAAAGACTCTAAGGCAACCGTATCTTTTGCTTTCATTGCGCTTTTCATCGCGTCCATGATCTTTGCTTGTAAACTCATAATTCCATGCTTTTCTGTTCGACAAATATAAAAAAATAACCCGAAAAAAGGAAGTCTTTTTTCGGGTTATTGCTATAATTTATTTTTAACTAGTCTACGTTATCGTGTAAAAACGAATTGTTTGAACGCAATTGAGCATCGTTGTTGCTATCCGTTCCCAAAGACATTCTGGATTGTGATCCCTCTCTGGCCGGGGCGCTTAAATCGACTCCCATGCGCTTGTATGCCGGCTCCTTTTCCAAATCGTTCAACTGCGTATTGGCGTTGTTGAATTTGTAATTGAAATCCTTCATCTTTTTCTTGCGCTCTTCCGTACGGTTTCTCAACATTTCCTCGATAGACATCTCTACTGGAGAGATTTCCTCGTATTCGTTGGTATCCATAGGGATCAACTCTTCTGCCGTGCGAATGCTAAAAGAAAAGGCTTCTTCCACCGCTTCTACCACGGGTTTTTTACTCTTGGAGTTCAGCAATTCGTTTTCGATTTCCATATAGTCTTCCAAAGAGTAGCGCACTACTTCGTCTGGAGCGCTCGGCGTTGCCGGACGTTGATCCGTAGCCATAGAAGAAATGACGTGCTTGGCCTCATTGACTTGAATCTGATTGATCTCTTCGTTGAAGTGAAACAAAACAGGCTCTTCTGTCACGACTTGTTGCTTGGGCACATCGAATTCAAATTCGAATTTATCGCGGATAACCGGCTCGGATTTCTTGAAAATCACAAACTCCGGATCCATCACTTGCATGTCTCTAATATCGCGAACGCGGTTGTTTCTCTCCTCTTGGATTGAAGTCACTGGAGCTGATGCTGGCGTGACAATCTCGAAAAAAACGTCCAAATCCGAGGCTTCATTTTCCGAGTTATTAGCTTCCGCTATTGTTTTTTTTTCACCCCCTGGTCCTCCTTGATTATCGGAGTCCAACGGTGGGGTGTTATCGTCTAAGCCGAAAACTACTTTTTCTTCTGTTACTTCTGCCGTTACTTGATTGGTCAAGGGCTCTTCTGGTGTAGAGAAGTTAAAAGAAGGCAGGTTTTTTTGCGACAAATCGCGCACTACTTTTTGCTCTTCTTCCAAAGCGTGTACAATTACGCGATCTTCCGCAGAATTGACGATGACCTTTTGTTGCTCTACGTTAAAACCCGTAGCGATAATCGTTACGGCAACGGACTCTCCTAAAGACTCGTCTTCACCTACCCCCATAATGATGTTGGCATTGTGTCCGGCTTCGGTTTGAATGTGATCGTTGATCTCTCCGATTTCGTCTATGGTGATTTCGTTGGTACCCGAAACGATCAACAACAAGACGTTTTTAGCGCCTGTAATTTTATTGTCGTTTAACAAAGGCGAATCCAACGCTTCCACAATCGCATCTTTTGCCCGGGTTTCCCCAGAGGCAATAGCCGATCCCATTATTGCTGTACCGCTATCAGACAATACGGTTTTGGCATCTTTTAAATCGATGTTTTGCGTGTAGTGATGGGTAATTACCTCGGCTATACCCCTAGAGGCCGTTGCCAAGACTTCGTCGGCTTTGGAGAACCCGGCTTTAAATCCGAGGTTGCCATACACTTCTCTTAACTTGTTATTATTGATAACGATCAGTGAGTCGACGTTTTTACGCAAGCGCTCCACTCCTTTCAAAGCTTGTTCTTGACGTACTTTTCCTTCAAATTGGAAAGGGATGGTTACTATACCTACCGTTAGGATGTTTCGCTCTTTCGACAGCTGTGCGATGACCGGTGCAGCACCTGTACCTGTACCTCCGCCCATACCTGCTGTAATAAAGACCATCTTGGTATTCACATCCAACATCTTTTCAATTTCTTCGATACTCTCTAAAGCGGATTGTTGTCCCACTTCCGGATTGGCACCTGCGCCTAAACCTTCGGTCAGATTAATCCCCAATTGAATTTTATTGGGCACGGTACTGTTTTGTAACGCTTGTGAATCGGTATTACAGACCACGAAATCAACGCCTTTAATCCCTTGTTTAAACATGTGATTAATCGCGTTGCTTCCGCCTCCACCTACTCCAATTACCTTAATTACGTTTGATTGATTTTTAGGTAAATCAAACTTTATGCTTTCAAAATCTGTATTCTCCATACGTATCGTTTTTATTCTGACTTATCAATAAATTCCTTAATCTTGTTATAGAAATGAAACAAAAATCCGTTTTTGAATTTGTCTGCGGTAGAGACTGTTTCTATTTCTTTCTTGGCCTTCGCGGGCTCCTTTGCCATTGCTGGCTCCGAGGCTCTGGACGACTCAAGGTGCTCCTCGTGATGATCCACCTGCTGCGCCATGCGTTCGGGCTCTCTAAATTGCAGCGGTTGTGCTTGTTTAATCGCTTGGTCAAATTCCAGCAGTGAAACCGCCCCTTGGGTTTGGTTTTTTTCGCTTTCCATAACTAGGCCCACAGCCGTCGCAAATAAGGGACTGGAAATTTCCTTTTCCGAATCACCGGCTAAATGCTCATTGGGATATCCGATACGGGTATCTATCCCCGTAATGTATTCTACTAATTGTTTGATGTGTTTCAATTCTGACCCACCTCCTGTTAAAACGATTCCGGCGATTAACTTCTTTCTCGGGTTTTCATACCCATAGGTTTTAATCTCCGCAAACACCAACTGTACAATTTCTTCTACACGGGCGTGAATAATTTTTGACAGGTTTTTAAGTGAAATCTCTTTGGGTTCCTTCCCTCTTAAACCAGGGATGGAAACGATTTCGTTGTCTTTATTTTCTCCTGGCCATGCCGATCCAAACTTGGTTTTTAACAACTCCGCTTGTTTTTCAATGATCGAGCATCCCTCTTTAATATCTTCTGTAATGACATTTCCTCCGAAGGGAACCACCGCGGTATGGCGGATAATCCCGTCTTTAAAAATCGCCAAATCCGTAGTACCGCCACCGATATCGATTAGGGCTACTCCAGCTTCTTTTTCTTCCTGGCTCAGTACGGCTTCGGCAGAGGCCAAAGGCTCTAAAGTGATTCCGGACAATTCCAATCCGGCATCTTTGATACACCTACCGGCATTCTTGATCAATGCAGCTTGTCCGACAACCACGTGGAAGGTCGCTTCCAAACGCGCTCCGTACATTCCTATGGGCTCTTTGATTCCCGATTCCCCATCGATTTTAAATTCTTGGGGCAATACGTGAATGATTTCTTCCCCAGGAAGCATGCTTAACTTTTGAACCTGACTGATCAGCATTTCGATATCCTTATCGCCAATCACTTCATCGGGATTGGAACGACTGATATAATCGCTGTGCTGAATGCTTCGAATGTGCTGCCCGGCTATGCCGACAACCACGTTCTTTATTTTATAACCGGACGAAGCTTCGGCTTCGGCAACGGCATTTTGAATCGATTGAATCGTTTGCGTAATATTGTTTACGACCCCTCTCTTTACCCCTAAACTCTTCGCTTTTCCAAGTCCTAGGATTTCGAGCTTTCCGTACTCGTTTTTCTTTCCTATCATGGCAACGATTTTCGTCGTTCCAATATCTAATCCTACCGCTATATTATCTTTTTTCATATTCTAAAATTTGGTACACACTACTTGTTGGGTAAATTTGAGATTTATCGTTTTATAACTATCGATTAAGGTGTCGTTTTTGGCGTAATGCAAAAAGGCCTTGTAATTGGCAAATTTGCGTTCCACTTCCTCGCAGCGTCCAAACAATATATCAAATTCATGGTTTCTATTCTTCATGATCAACGTCTGATCGGGCTGAATCACGATCCCCGTTATACTCGTTTTTAAAAAATCGTCCTCGCTTATCGCGCTTAAAACCCGAGTTATATTTTTTCTATTAGACTCGTTCACCACCCCTTCAATCACCGGAACACGGGCCGAAAAACTCTCGGACATGGGCATATCATTTCCCTTAGTGTCAAGATAATGACTCCCCCTTTCGGTGCTGACTCGTGCTATGGCTACTTTTTGTACAACATCGGCCATTAAAACCCCATCAACAGTGGTGTAGACCTGTGCCTCGGCAATCATATCGTGTTTGCTGAGTTCAAGCTCCAACCTATTCAAATCTAACATAGATTTATGAACATTCGCAGTTTTTGGAAAATATTGTATCAACAAGTTATTAACCACTTCAGTTGTGACAAAAAAGCCCTTATTATCTAGAAATCTAACCTCAATTCGCCCCAATTCTCTGGCTTCATTCCGCTTATTCGAAAATGAAAACAAGAAAATCATCGCAAAAAAGACGAGCCAAATGCGGATATCATTCCATTTTATTTTCTTAAAAAACTTTATCAAAACCTCTTTTATTTAACTATTTAATTTCATTTAATCTCCTTTCAATCGCCTGCTTAATCGCCGTGACTTCTTCGCCTATATCACCTGCTCCTATAGTGACGATGACATCGGCATCGGCGTTTGCAATAAAATCGATCAAGTCGCCTTTTGCCACTACTGTTTTCGTTTTTGCCGTTATTTTATCCAACAACACCTGCGAGGTAATTCCCGGAATCGGCAGCTCCCGAGCCGGATAAATATCCAATAGGGCGACCTGTTCAAATTGCGACAGGCTCTGGGCGAATTCGTCCATAAAATCGCGGGTTCTACTGTATAAATGCGGTTGGAAAACCGCCAACACCTTACGGCCGCTATAGCGTTCGGAAACCGCTTGAAAAACGGCATTGATCTCGGTCGGATGATGGGCATAATCGTCTATATACACCAATTCCGGTGTTCGCACTTTGTACGAAAAACGTCTGCGCACTCCTTGAAAACTCTCCAAGGCGGCTTTGATCTTCGCCGTCGGTACACCATAGGTATACGCCATGGCAAAGGCCAACAACGCATTGGAAATATTGTGATGCCCCGGTAGTGCAAAGCGGATATCCGCAACGGTCTCTACAGGAGTTTTAATGTCAAATACATACCAACCTTCCACTATTCTAATGTGGACAGCCTGAAAATCGGCCGCTTCCAAAACCGCGACGGTCTGCCCTTCCAACTGCACCTGAGGCGTACGAAAGAACTTGGTTTTATCGGTGATCTTGGCGGCGAAATCGCTAAAGGAAACCAGCATCTCTTCCTGGGTGCCAAATATGTCTAAATGATCGGCATCTGTAGATGTGATACAGGCCATATTCGGATACAGCTTTAAAAATGAGCGATCAAACTCATCGGCTTCCACTACGGTTACCGACTTGCCTTCGCCGATTAAATTGGTTTGGTAATTTTCAACGATACCGCCTAAAAAGGCCGTTACGTCCAAACCGCTCTGATATAATATATGTCCTAAGATGCTCGAAGTCGTGGTTTTTCCATGCGTACCTGCAACGGCAAAACAATAGCTGTCTTTGGTAATGATACCCAGCACCTCTGCTCTCTTTTGTATTAAAAATTTATGTGCAATAAAATAATTCCATTCGCTATGCTCTTTGGGCACGGCGGGTGTTACCACGACTAGCGTAGTCTCTGGATCGCGAAAGGCGTCGTCGATTTGCGCGACGTCATCGCTAAAATGAATCGCTATACCGGCGGCCATCAGCTCGTCGGTAAGCTGCGTAGGCGTTTTGTCGTAACCGGCGACAGCCTTGCCTATATTGACAAAATATCGAGCAAGAGCACTCATTCCGATTCCTCCGATTCCTATAAAATATACGCTCTTAATCTTATTGATATCCATTTTATTATTTTATGTATTTCACTATCTGATCGACGATGTCTTGGGTTGCCCGAGGCAAAGCCACTTTCTTTATATTTTCCGACAGCTGCAACTGCAGCGGCGCATCGTGTAACAACTCGTAGAAAACGGTTTCAAACTGCGCTTCCAAATCGCGTTCTGCCAGCATCAACGCGCCTTTTTTGGACACGATGCTCAATGCGTTTTTGGTTTGATGGTCTTCTGCCACATTGGGCGACGGGATAAACACCACCGGCTTGCCCACCAGACTCAACTCCGAAACGGAAGAGGCTCCTGCCCGAGAGATGATGATGTCTGCAGCGGCAAAAACCAAATCCATACGATCGATAAAATCGACCACGCGAACCTCTTTGGATTCCAAGCGCTGGTATTCGTCTTTGTAAAACTTACCACACTGCCAGATCACCTGCAAGTGCTCGTGTTTTAATTTGGGCAGCTGCTCTTCTATCAACTGATTGATGCGCCTTGCTCCCAAACTACCGCCCAAAACCAACAGGGTTTTCTTGGCGGGATTTAAATTGAAATAGCGCAGTGCTTCGTCGCGCTTGGAGTCGATTTCCAACAAATCTTGTCGCACGGGATTGCCCGTTTTAACCAACTTTTTCGCATCGAAAAAGCGCTCTAAACCGTCGTAGGCCACACATATTTTCACGGCTTCATGCGCCAACATTTTATTGGTGATTCCCGGATAGGAGTTTTGCTCCTGTATCAGTGTAGGAATCCCCATAGAAGCGGCTACTTTAACCACCGCTCCACTTGCAAAGCCTCCGGTACCGATAACCACATCGGGCCTAAATGCCTTGATGATCTTTCTGGATTTAAACAAACTAGAAAGAAATTTTATCGGAAACATCGCGTTATCCGCGGTGAGCTTGCGCTGTATACCCGAAATCCAAAGTCCCTCAATCGCATATCCGGCTGCGGGTACTTTTTGCATCTCCATTTTATCACGTGCACCGACAAACAAAATCTCCGCTCCTGAGAAACGCGCTTTGAGTTCGTTGGCAATAGCGATAGCGGGATAGATGTGTCCACCTGTACCACCACCACTAATAATAAATCTCGGATTTGCTTTCATCTCTATTTTTTTATGTCGAGTAGCTGCTTCTCCTCATGGAAAAAGCGGCTAACTGCTTTACTTATTTCTAACGGCATCCATCGGATTTCCCTCCAATTCGGCCAGTGCTAACTGTTTTTCACGCAGGTGTTTTTCCAAAAGCTCCTGCAGGGCTTTTTCCTTTTCTTCCTTCTCAAATTCTTCCAACCGTATCTCCTCTTCTTTCTTAGTGACACTGAGAATGATTCCCAACGAAATACAGGTCATCCATATCGAGGTTCCACCGCTGCTGACCAACGGCAGGGTTTGCCCCGTTGTAGGCAGCAATTCTACCGCCACCCCCATGTTGATTAGGGCTTGGAAAATGATGTAAAACCCCAGTCCCACCACCAACAGTTTTCCAAACATGGTCGGCGCTTTGTGAGAGGCTCTTAGAAAGCGGAAAAACAAGCACAGATACGCGAAAAGAATGACCAATCCCCCTATCATACCGTATTCCTCTACTATAATCGCGTAGATAAAATCCGAGGACGATTGCGGCAAAAAGTTTTTCTGCACGCTTTTTCCCGGACCTAATCCGCCTATTCCGCCCGTTGCTATGGCGATTTTTGCATTTTCGATTTGATAGACATCGACGTTTTCATTATCGGCGGCAGTAAATCGATCGATACGGCTCAACCAGGTATCCACCCTGTTGGGCATAATCGACGGAAAGGCCTTAGCCACCAAGAAGAACATCATCAAAGCCGCCAAGCCCGAAACACAAATCAAAGCCAATTGCTTGATGGGATAGCGCCCGACATAGACCAACATACAGACCATGACAAAAATTAGCGCTGCCGTGGATAAGTTGGAGGGCAATATCAGTCCGACGACGATAAAAACCGGCGTCCACAACCAAATCAAGGAATACTTAAAAGTTAATACTTTATTTTCAAAATTGGCCAGATACTGCGCTACATAGACCATCAAGACAACCGAAGCTATAGACGAAGTTTGTATACTGACGTTTACAAACGGTATATTGACCCACCTATTGGCATTGGCCCCTCCGATGGTTTTGCCCTGAAAGGCGGTAAAGAGCAACAGTATAATAACAAATATCATCGCAAAAAAGGAGATTGCCCTAAAGCGATGGTACGGCATTTTATGCACAAAATACAGGGCACACATTCCGATAAACAAGTGAACCAAATGTTTAAACAAATAGCCCGCTGTAGTGGTTCCGGCACCCACGGTGTAGACGAGATTGGTACTCGCACTAAAAACAGGCATAAAAGAGAACATGGCCAATAGAAAAACTAATGCCCAAATGATCTTGTCGCCTTTTAAATGTGAGAGAATTTCCTTCATCATACCTTAAAAAAATTACAAATTATGTACTGCTTGTTTAAATTGATTGCCGCGATCTTCATAGCTCGAAAACAAATCAAAACTCGCGCAAGCTGGTGACAACAAAACCGTATCGCCATCTTCGGATAATTTTGCGGCGATTTTAACCGCTTCGTCCATACTGGTGGTTTCTACAAAAACATCTACAACATTTCTATAGGCCGCCTTGATTTTTTCGTTGTCCACGCCCAGGCATACGATACTCTTTACCTTTTCGCGAACCAACGGCATCAACTCGTCGTAATCATTGCCCTTATCCACACCTCCAAGAATCCAAACCGTCGGCGTTTTCATGCTTTCCAAGGCGTAGAAGGTCGCGTTGATGTTTGTGGCTTTAGAATCGTTTACATACTGTACGTTTTTGATTTTAAGCACTTTTTCCAAACGGTGTTCCACCGCTTGAAAATCGGACAAACTTTCGCGGATTGTCTGTTTTCTGATTCGCATCAGCTGGGCTACTGTTGTTGCTGCCATAGCATTCTTTACGTTGTGTTTACCTTCTAAAGAAATATCGTTAATTGCCATAATTAGTTGTTCGTTGTTGCTGTTCGCTATTATATTTTCACCGCTTACATAAGCGCCATTTTCCTGTATACTCGTCAAAGAAAACGGAATTTTCTTCGCCTTAACCTCGTGATTTGCCAACCACTTTTCAATTTCAACATCATCGGCATCATAAATCAAATAATCTTCTGCGGTTTGGTTCATCGTAATTCGAAACTTCGCATCGATATACTCTTGGTAATCGTAGTGGTATCGATCGAGATGGTCGGGACTTAAATTGGTCACTACCGCTATATGCGGTCGGTATGTTTCTATACCGTCCAATTGAAAGCTGCTCAACTCCAAAACGCAAATCGCGTCGGGATCCTCGGCAATTTGCTTGGCAAAACTGTCTCCGATGTTTCCCGCGACTACGGCTGCTATACCTCCTCTTTGTAAAAGGTGTGCTGTCAACAGGGTGGTGGTGGTTTTCCCATTGCTCCCCGTTATTGCTATGGTCGGCTGCTTGGCATAGGCATAGGCAAACTCTATTTCCGAAATAACGGGTATTCCCCGCTCTCGGATCTGGACTACCATCTCCGCCTTATCCGGTATACCCGGACTTTTAACCACGACATCGGCCGTTAAAATTAAATCGGCAGTATGCTGTTGCTCTTCCCAAGCGATGTGGTGTTGCTCCAAAACCGCACTATACGGCGCGGCTATTTTACCGAAATCGGATAAGAACACGTCAAAGCCTTGTTGGGTCGCCAATATTGCCGTTCCCACGCCGCTTTCTCCACCGCCTAAAATGACTACTCTTTTCATCTTATCTCAATTTTAATGACACCAAACAAAATATGCCCAACAAGATGGCTATAATCCAAAATCGTGTCACGATCTTACTTTCGTGATACCCTTTCTTTTGAAAGTGGTGGTGCAGCGGAGCCATTAAAAAGACGCGCCGGCCTTCGCCAAACTTTCGCTTGGTATACTTAAAATAAGCCACCTGTACCACGACCGATAAATTCTCTGCCAAAAAGACGCCACATAATACCGGAATCAACAGTTCTTTTCGCACCGCTATAGCCAATACCGCTATGATTCCCCCTATGGTCAAACTACCGGTATCGCCCATAAAAACCTGAGCTGGAAAGGTGTTGTACCACAAGAAACCGACCAGTGCACCGACAAAGGCGGCTATAAACACCGTCATTTCTCCGGAGTTGGGGATATACATAATATTGAGGTAATTGGAAAAAATCACGTTACCAGAAATAAAGGCGAATATCCCCAAGACCAAGACCGATATGGCAGAGGTTCCCGCGGCGAGACCGTCGATTCCATCGGTTAAATTGGCCCCGTTGGAAACCGCAGTCACTATAAAAATCACAATCGGAATAAAGATGAGCCACGCATAATTTTCATATCCATCGCCCAACCAGGCCAAAACCTTTCCGTAGTCAAACTCGTTGTTCTTTAAAAAGGGTATGGTAGTCGCGGTCGACTTTACGTCGTACTTACTCACCTCGCTGTGAATGGCTACGTTTGTAGGCATTTCCCTAACAGTCACACTCGGATGAAAATACAATACCGCACCGACCAACAGTCCCAAACCTATTTGTCCGATGACTTTAAATCGGCCCTTGAGCCCTTCTTTATCCTTTTTAAACACTTTGATGTAATCGTCCAAAAAACCGATAACGCCCATCCAAAGCGTGGTTACTATAAGCAATAACACATAGATATTATCCAATTTAGCGAACAACAACACGGGGATGAGGGTCGAAATGATGATGATGATCCCCCCCATAGTCGGTGTGCCCGATTTTTCTTTCTGTCCTTCCAGTCCGAGTTCCCGAACGGTTTCACCAATTTGCTGTTTGTGCAAAAAGTTGATAATGCGCTTTCCATAAATGATGGAAATCAGCAAGGAGAACATAATCGCCATTCCAGAACGAAAGGTGATGTATTGGAAAACTCCTGTTCCGGGAATTTTGAAAAAACGGTCTAAATATTGAAACAGATAATACAGCATACTTTATTATTTACTTAATTGTTCTAGAAATTCTTTCACAATCAATAGATCGTTGAAGTCTGTACGTACTCCACGGATCTCTTGATAAGTTTCATGCCCTTTACCTGCGATCAAAATGATGTCTCCCGTTTGAGCCAACTGACAGGCCGCTTTAATGGCTTGTCTTCGATCTTCGATCACGACTACTTTCTTTTGGTTTTGCAACTCGACACCTGCTTCCATCTCTTTAAGAATCTCATAGGGATCTTCAAAACGCGGATTGTCTGAGGTCAAAATCACTTTATTGCTTTCCGCTGTGGCAATTTGTGCCATCAGTGGTCTTTTTGTCTTATCTCTGTTTCCACCGCAACCCACTACTGCAATCAAGGTTTCGTTGTAGCTGCGTATGCTGTTGATGGTTTTAATCACGTTTTGCAAGGCGTCTGGCGTATGTGCGTAATCGACTATAGCCGTAATCTGGTTGACTACGATATATTGAAAACGTCCAGAAACACTTTGCAATTTGCTGATTTCCACCAGGGCTTCTTGGTCCGATACGCCCAATTCCTTTGCGGTAGCATATACTGCCAAAAGGTTATAGGCATTGAAATCGCCAATTAATTGCACCCATAATTCCTGTTGATTAACGCGCATCAACATACCGGAAAATTGACTTTCCAATATACTGGCTCTGTAATCTGCCATCGATTTCAAGGCATAGGTTCTCACTTTTGCCGCGGTATTTTGCATCATGATGGCGCCGTTTTTGTCGTCGATATTGGTGATGGCAAAAGCGGTTTTCGGCAATTGGTCAAAAAATATTTTCTTGGCATCGCGGTATTCGGCAAAGGTCTTGTGATAGTCCAGATGATCGTGGGAAAGATTCGTAAAAATCCCCCCTTGAAACTGAAGCGCACTCGTTCTTTTCTGAACGATACCGTGCGAGCTGACCTCCATAAAACAATACGCACAACCCTGCTCGACCATCAGGTTTAACCAACGGTTGATCGCGATGGAATCCGGCGTGGTATGACTGGCCGCATAATCGGTCTTGCCCACAGTAACTTTTACGGTAGAGAGCAAGCCCACTTCATAGCCCAAATTGGTAAACAACTGATACAGCAACGAGGCTACCGTGGTTTTGCCATTGGTCCCCGTTACCCCGACCAATTTTAACTTTGAGGAGGGATGGTCGTAGAAATTATCGGCCAATTGCGCCACAGCCAACTGGGTGTCTTGCACTTGGATATAGGTTACTCCAGCCACTAATTCAGCGGGAACCACTTCACACAATATAGCGCGAGCCCCGCCTTCGATGGCTTTTGAAATATAATCGTGTCCGTCTACCTGAGTTCCCTTAATTGCGATAAAAACGGCACTACCCGTTACATCTCTAGAATCAAAGGTCAGGTGGTCGATATCCATAAAAGTGGTTCCCGAAACAAATTCGATGGCTACCTTGTACAATATGTCTTTTAGCTGTTTCACGATAATTCTAATACGATGATTTGATTTTTTTCTATCAACTGCCCTTCTACGATGGACTGTTTTTTTACTTTACCCACTCCTTTTGAAACCACTTTTAATCCCATATTTTCCAATAACGGGATGGCATCCATCACATACATTCCCGTAACATTGGGCATTAGTGCGGTGTTTTTGTGTGCTTCGGTATAATAACTGTTGTAATCTTGAGCCTGCTCTTTGATCAACAGATCGATATTTTTAATTTCCTTGGTAAACGGCACATCGGTAAATATTTTCTGCGCGATGCGCTTAAACACCGGACCGGCTACATCTGCTCCATAATAGCTCTTGGCTCTATTGGGCTTGTGAATGACTACGATGCACGAGTATTTCGGATTGACCGCGGGGAAATAACCGGCAAAAGACGAGGCATAATACATATCCTTTCCCTTACCACCGCCATAATTGACCTGAGCGGTTCCCGTTTTTCCCGACATCGAGAAATTCGGCGAATACAACTTCCGTCCGGTTCCCTTCTTAACCACGTTGGCCAACACGTCCTGTACCTTTGCAATCACTTCCGGAGACGCGATTTGCGGGTTGATTACTTGCTTTTCAAACACTTCAATCGGCTTGTTGAACTCGCGTACTTCCGACACAAAAAGCGGTTTGACCATTTCACCATTGTTCGCCACGGCATTGTACAGTGTCAGCGTTTGTAGCGGAGTCACTGAAAGTCCGTAACCAAATGCCATCCAGGGCAGCGCAATACCGCTCCATCCCTTGGTTCCCGGCTTGGGTATATAAGGCACGCCTTCTCCTTTTAATGCGATTCCCAAAGGTCTGTCCATGCCTATTTTATGCAAATAGTTGGTAAACTGACGCGGGTTGTCTTTATAGGCCTCATTGATCGCTTGCGTAATGACGGTATTGGAAGAAACTTCAAATCCGCGCGCCAGCGAAATTTTGCCATAACCCCCTCTTTTGGAGTCGCGTACATGTCGGCGGTAAAAACTCACGACCCCTTCATGGGTATCGTAAACCGTGGACGTATCTGCTTTTTGATCTTGCAACAAAGCCAATAGACCTGCCAACTTAAAGGTGGATCCGGGTTCGTGTTTTTCCACCACGGCATAATTGACCGTTTCGTAGTAATTCCCGCCGTCGGATCGGCCTAAATTGGAAATGGCCTTGATGGCCCCGGTAGCGGTTTCCATCACGATTACACAACCGTGATCGGCTTCGTAATACTCCAATTGTTTTAACAAGGCGTGATGGGCAATATCTTGTATATACACATCTATGGTCGACACCACATCTTTGCCGTCTTTGGGCTCAACTTCATTTTCGTCGTTGATGGGTTTATAATGGCTGCGCGACATTCTCTGCATCATTCGATGCCCATCAGTACCGCTTAAGTATTGAGAAAAAGCGCCCTCAATTCCCACGCGGGTTGTGGTTTTGTCGTCATTTATACGCTCATAACCTATGGTGCGTTGCGCGATTTTCCCGATGGGATGTTCGCGTATGGTTTTCTGCTCGGTAATCATACCGCCTTTGTTGCTTCCCAATCGAAACAGCGGAAACGACTTGATGCGGATGTACTGGGTATAACTCAGTCCGCGGGTGATAAAGACATAGCGGTTTTTATTGGCACGCCCCGTTCGCAGCAACACTTCAAAATGACTCGAAGGCTTCCCCATCATAACCGAGAGCGAATCCGACAACGGCTTGATGTACTTTTCAAAATCTTCTTGCTTGGAAGCCATCGCATCAAAGCGAATGGTATAGTTCGGAATCGAGGTAGCGAGCAAGCTGCCGTCAGAAGAATAAATATTCCCGCGATTGGCAGGAATATCTTCTTTTTTAACGGTATTATCTTTGGCTTTTTGGCGCAATTCATCCCCCTCCACATACTGAATAGTGATGAGTCTATATACTATCCCAATAACCAAGAGTACCATGACTAAGGAGACCAGGTATATATTCATATAGATATTTTTATTATCTACTGCCATATCTTAAATATTCCTTTTTTTTCTTCTTGAACTACTTTGATCTTTTGCGGTGGAACCATAGAGGGGAAAATCCCTTTTTCTTCCATCTTTCTCGATACGGTAGACTCCATCTTTAACTCCATCAATTCCGATCGGGTATCTACAAATTCCGAACGCAGCTCCTTGACTTCGTGATTCAATTCGGCGATGCGAAAATTCTTGCTTTCGTAATAATGTATGTTTGCAATCATCAAGAGCGACAACACGATCAGGTAAATAATAAACAGCCAGTTTTTCATCGAATTCTCATCGATCAAATACTTGGCTCTTATGATGTTGTATACACTTAATTTCATGCGTGGTCTATTTCTTCTCAGCGATTCTCAATTTTGCCGAACGCGCTCTGTTATTTATTCTAATTTCTTCTGCCGAGGGAACGATTAATTTGCCCAATTGCTTTAAAGGAACCTCGAAGCGTCCGTAGAAGTCCTTTTCGGGTTCTCCTTCAAACATGCCGTTTTTCATAAAGCGCTTGACCAAACGATCCTCCAAGGAGTGGTATGAAATAATACTCAATCGACCGCCGGGCTTCAACAGCTCTTCGCTTTCCTCGAGCATTTCCTTCAATACGTCAATTTCTTGGTTGACCTCAATTCGGATGGCCTGATATATTTGTGCCAATATCTTATGGCTTTTGTGATTCGGTAAAAAACGAGCCAAAATTTCTTTGAGTTGCTCGGAGTTTTTAATCGGGTTTTCCTTACGGGCTTCTGCAATCACACTGGCCATAGCACCGGCATTGTTCAACTCTCCGTAATCGGCCAAAACCCGCTTGACATCGGCTTCGGTATATTCGTTGACTACATTAAATGCGGTAATCCCCCCAGACTGATTCATCCTCATGTCCAGTTCGGCTTCAAAACGGGTCGAAAACCCGCGCTCTGCCACATCAAATTGGTGGGACGAAACCCCCAAATCGCCTAAAATGCCATCTACTTCCTTAATGCCATAAAAGCGCAGATAGCGCTTGATAAAACGAAAATTCTGATTGATCAACGTAAATCGACTGTCGTCTATGGCGTTTTTTAACGCATCGGTATCCTGATCAAAAGCGAATAGCTTTCCATGTTCTCCCAATCTACTTAGGATTTCTCTGGAATGACCGCCGCCTCCGAAAGTGACATCCACATACACTCCGTCTGGTTTGATTGCCAAACCATCTACGCTTTCCTTTAATAAAACCGGATTGTGATACTCGTTTTCGTTACTCATCTAAATTCATATTACCCATTACTTCTTCTGCTAATGCTCCAAAATCAAAATCGTCATTGCTCACGGTCGCCTCATACAGATTTTTATCCCATATTTCTATGATATTCACTTTGGAGGACAAAACGAGGTCTTTCGAAATTTTGGCGAACTCCACCAGGTCTTTCGACACCAATAAGCGTCCGGCATCGTCAATTTCGACCATTTTTACCCCAGCCATAAACTTGCGAATAAAATCATTATTCTTCTTTACAAAACGGTTTAATCCATTGATCTTTGCCATCATTAAATTCCACTCGCCCATCGGCCACAGCTCCAAACAAGGTTCGAACACTGAGCGCTTTAGCACAAAACCATCGGCCATAGTCGGAAGCTGCTTCTTTAATGAAGCAGGAACCGACACCCGTCCTTTGGCGTCTATCTTACACTCGTATGTCCCAATGATTGAAGTCAAAAGTTGAATTGATTTGATTTAATAGCAAATGTAGGTATTTTTTTACCACCTTTTACCACTTTTCCCCACTTTGTTGATAAGTTTTTCCACTTTAACGCTTTTCGCTCCTTTAAAGGGATAACCGGCTCATTAGCAATAAACAAAGTCGCTTGGATAAATCTTAAAAAAACTCTAACACAGCTTGGATTTTACTGTTTAAACCACGGGTAAATCGACGAAAAAAAGGACAAAACCCAAACTTAAAAAAACTTAAAAACGAGGGTTTTTCCCTTGTAAAAGTGTTTCTTTTTTTCATTTTCGCCAATTATGAAAAATTGTAAATTATAAAGTTATATATTTGTATGGATTTAAAAATCGCATAAACTTATACATGGAGCGAACTTTAAAAGAAGAAAGTAAATACCGTTATTATGAGGTAGGAGAAGGTATTCCTATAATTATACTTCACGGTTTGATGGGAGGATTGAGTAACTTCGATGGGGTGAGCAATTTTTTCCCGAAAGCAGGTTATAAAGTAGTCATTCCAGAACTGCCCTTATATACAAATAACATTTTAAAAACCAACGTTAAGGCTTTTTCAAAATTTGTCAAAGACTTTATTACGTACAAGGGTTACAACGAGGTCATCCTATTGGGAAATTCATTAGGAGGGCATATTGCATTGTACCATGCCAAGATGTATCCAGAAAAGGTAAAAGCCTTGGTATTAACGGGAAGTTCAGGTCTTTATGAAAGTGCTATGGGTGACAGTTATCCCAAGCGCGGCGATTACGAATACATCAAGAAAAAGGCACAGGACGTCTTTTACGACCCGGAAATTGCGACCAAAGAATTGGTAGACGATGTCTTTGCTACGGTAAACGATCGGATTAAACTGATCAAGACCCTCACCATTGCCAAAAGTGCCATCAGACACAATATGTCTAAGGACTTGCCCAAGATACACATCCCGACTTGTTTGATCTGGGGAAGAAACGACCAGGTAACCCCACCGGAGGTCGCTTTAGAGTTTCACGAACTGCTGCCGGATTCCGATTTGTTTTGGATCGAAAAATGCGGTCATGCTGCCATGATGGAATGCCCCAACGAATTCAATGAATTGTTTTTAAAATGGCTAAAAAGCCGCAATATATAATCTGAGCATGAAAATAAATACCGCAGAATTTATCATAAGCAATTCAGATGTTACTAAATGCCCAAAAGAGATGCTACCGGAATACGCCTTTATCGGTCGATCCAATGTAGGAAAGTCTTCTTTAATCAACATGCTTACCAACCAGAAGCACTTAGCAAAAACATCCAGCAAGCCGGGGAAAACCCAGCTGATCAATCACTTTAAAATCAATTCCAATTGGTTTTTAGTCGATTTGCCGGGCTATGGTTATGCCAAGGTTTCCAAAAAGACCAAATCGACCTTTCAACGCTTTATCACGGACTATTTCGAAAGAAGAGAGCAGCTTATTGCCGCCTTTGTTTTGATCGACATACGCCACGATGCGCAAGCTATCGATTTGGATTTTATCAACTATCTCGGCGAGAGCGAAATTCCCTTTGCGATCATCTTTACGAAAGCCGATAAAATCGGAAAGACAAAAATTCAACAACACATCGCTGCGTATACCAAATCGATTTTGGCGAACAATTGGGCAGAAATGCCTCAGTACTTCATCACCTCTGCCACGGAAGGCTTGGGAAAAGAAGAGGTGTTGCAATACATAGACGAAATCAACCACGAACTGTTTAAAAACGGTAATTAGCATAAAAAAAAGAGACTCTCCCGAGTCTCTTTTTTTATTTGGTCAATTCCAGTTTCTCTGCGAAGTAATCGCAAAAATCTCTCATTGTTGCGGCCATTTTGTCTTCATCAGTAGCTCTTTCGAAGGTATCGGCCATCGCTACTAGGGTTTGATGAAAGAACAACTTCATCTCATCTACCGGCATATCTTTAGTCCACAGGTCTATACGAAGCGTTTCCTGCGTATTGCTATCCCATACAGACAGCAACATCGCCTTGGCTATAGCGCGATCAATTCCCCCGTCCTTTGCCGACCAATTCAATTTTTCCGGAACTCTATTTTCATCTAATTCTACCTGGATATTAATCTCAGACGTATGTTTTGCACTCATGTTTACTTTTTTGGTTTATATCGCGATTGTTCAAAAATCTCCTTGGCATCCATTTGCAAAAGAGTCTGCAAAGTTACATTATTATTTTTCATATAGGAACGCACAATTTGCCATCCCAACCAAGCACCCGTTCTTCCGGGCGAATCCGCATCGATATCGAGGTAGTATTTGGAAAAGGGACTCGGCTGAATAAAACGCGTTTGCAGTTTGTAATCGGTGCTGTACAGCAATTTGTCGTTGACAAAATACCGCCACATCTGCTCTTCATTAGCGATACACCACTTCAACTGCTCTTGGGTATACATCACAATCACCTCGTCTGAAAGCTCAGGCAACAATTGCTGTTTGGCATAGAGCAACTTCCCTTGGAAAATCATTTGTCCCAATAGGGTTTTATCCTGCACTCGAGCGATTTTCGTGCTGATAAAGGCATCGGCTACGTCTGGCAAGATTTGATCGGCTTCAAATTCCGGTCGCAGGTACTCGGGAAAGCCCTGATAAAAGCGGTGGTCCTTGCCCAAATAGGTGTCCAGTGAAATCAGTACCAAGGAGTCGGCATAAATTGCCTTGGACTCGATGTCGACCTCGGAGATCAGCGTGATTACCCGCTTGGGGTTTTCCTCGGGATAATAGTGTTTGATGTGCTGAAACAAGCCCTTTAAGCCCAGCGCTACTTGATCGAGGTTGTCAAATTTCTTTTGCACCTCATCGTGTAATTCGACAAATAGGGTATCCGCCTTCTTTTCCATCCAAAACGCATCGTCAAACTGAGCGGGAAACAGAAAGGGAAAGCGCTTTTTTAAAGCGGGAAAATCCGCCGTAGGGGTATCGTAAAACAACTGGTCAAAGCGCTCGATTTTAAAATCGACGGGGATCTCTGATATCGATGCATCCACACCTTTCTTATCGGAACACGAAAACAGAAAAAAGCCCATTAAGCCGGCTAACAAATAATTAATTTTAGTAAATTTGGAAAAACACATCATGTTGTTGGTAAAATTATCTTTTAGTACTTACCTGCAAATATAATATAGAATCTTAACGATTGATTGATTCCCTTATGAAAACTCCAACTTTTAACGCTGCTGCTATTTCCGAACACATTATTGACTGGTTAAAAAACTACGCAGAACAGGCGGGAGTCCGAGGATTCGTCATCGGTATATCCGGTGGGATCGATTCGGCGGTAACCTCGACGTTATGCGCGCGAACCGGCTTGCCGACACTTTGTCTCGAAATGCCGATTCATCAGGCTGAAAGTCAGGTTTCGCGGGGGCGAGAGCATTTGGAATTTTTAAAAGCGCAGTTTCCCAATGTACAAACCGACTTGGCCGACCTCACGGCTACTTTTGAGGTGTTTCAACAAGCCCTGCCCGCCGCAGCTTCGCCTGCGGACGACGACGTCTGGCGTCTAACCTTGGCGAATACGCGTGCGCGCTTGCGCATGACTACGCTCTATTACTTTGCGGGTATGCATCGCGCCTTGGTCGTGGGAACGGGAAATAAAATTGAGGACTTCGGCGTGGGATTCTTTACCAAATACGGCGATGGCGGTGTTGATTTGAGTCCGATTGCCGATTTGTTAAAATCAGAGGTACGACAGCTGGGCCACTTTCTAAATGTGCCAAGCAGCATCATTCAAGCCAAGCCCACCGACGGTTTGTTTGGCGACGACCGCAGTGACGAAGATCAGTTGGGAGCCAACTATGACGAACTCGAAAAGGCGATGCACGCCAGTGACCAAGGCTTAAGCGCAGCTGATTTGAGTGGCCGTGACCGCGAGGTTTTCGAGATTTACAAACGCCTTAATCGCATCAATCAACACAAAATACAGCCAATTCCCGTTTGCATAATACCGGAAAATTTAAAAAAATAAGTCAAGCCAACCGCTGATTATATGCGAAATTTTTAGTAATTTTAACAAATCACTTACGTATATTCAGTTATGGCAACAATAATTGCAGCTGATAGTCAGCCGGTTTGTATCTTAGGGCTTCGCTCACATTTTGAAAAGAGTTTGAGCTTTGCTTTAACTAAAGAAGTCGTGAGTTTTGCCGAGTTAAAATCGGCCTTGGCTCAATTGGCTTACGATATTATCATACTGGATTTGCACATCAAGGGCTATCGCAATTTAAAGGATATTCAAACCTTGCGCCAACTGGCTCCCGGTTCTAAAATTGTCGTTTTTACCACGGTGCAACCTGCGTATTTCGAAAGTGCTTTACTCAAATATGGCGCGGACTTATACGTGGAAAAAACCAAGAGTCTCCAATACCTCGAATCGCATATAGAGCAGCTGCTACATCAACCGGACTACGGCAAAGCTTCCCCTTATGAGTCGCCGGTAAAGCTGTTGTCCGGTCGGGAACTCGAGGTGTTGCAACTGCTGGCTCAAGGCCTTAAGAACAAGGAAATCGGCACTAAATTACAACTCAACGAAAAAACCATCTCCACCTATAAATTGCGCTTGCTGACGAAACTCGAAGTCAGCAATACCTTAGATTTGGTTCAAAAAGCCCAGCTCACCGGTATCCTCTAGCGGTATCTCGAGGTTACCTGTCCCAATTTTTCCGAAAAGCTGTGGGTTAATTTGGAGTAATCCATCACCATCAACAGGGTTTCGGTATAGTCTACCGCTCCACCTCCAGCTAAGGATTCCTTTAATTCATTGATGATGCTGTTGACCAAAAACAACCGCAATGTCAGTATGTTTTCCGACACGTATTGCTCAATGCTTTGGTCTTTGAGTTTGACAAAGATATTCTGCTCTTCCCAACGGTGCAATACATCGCGCTCCTCTTCCATGATAATACCGGTTACCTCTTGAGCCAAATCGGGTTCTAAGCGCATCAAATATGCCTCCAAGCTCCATTCGGGATTGGAGTGGTAAAAGCCCATAATATCGGTATATATCTTCTGAAACAACGGATTGGTCAGCTCTACCTCATCTTCCTGCAAACTCAAATACACCCGTTCGTATACCTTGTACTTCTCCTTGTGATTGACCTCCACGATTTCGTCGTCTTCGTTGGTCTGTAGTAAAACCTCGGTAAACTCCTCCTCACATTGTCCGTACAACAGGAGAATCTCGATGATTTTGCGCTCGAGTAAATACAGTATATCCACTTTGTCGGGCGTCTCACTCTCGTCGCGAACCACTTCGAGCTCGCGCTTCTCTTCTACGTATTTCTTATTGGCATCGGCCAGTTCTTTTTTGCCGATTTGCGCCAGGGTACTAAACAACACCTCTTCGGAGATGTCCATGATGCGCGAACACTCCTGCACGTAAACCTCTTGCTTGATCGTGTCTGGGATTTTAGAAATGCTGTTGACCATATCCCTGATGAGTTCGGCCTTTTTGATGGGATCATCTTTTGCCTCATCCATCAATAGCGACGCCTTAAAGCGGATAAAATCCTTGGCGTTTTCCTCAAAATAGCGCTGCAATTGCTCTAAGGAGTTCTTGCGGGCGAAACTATCGGGATCCTCGCCTTGTGGAAAGGAGCACACCCGAACGTTCATACCCGCTTCGAGAATTAAGTCGATACCGCGAACCGAGGCGCGCAGACCCGCTGCATCGCCGTCAAAGAGCACGGTGATATTTTTTGTCAAGCGATTGATCAAGCGAATTTGATCGGTAGTTAGGGCCGTACCCGATGAGGAAACCACATTGTGAATCCCCGACTGATACAACTGAATCACGTCGGTATAGCCTTCGACCAAGTAGCAATTGTCTTGTTTGGCTATTTCTTGCTTGGCATGAAAAATCCCATACAACACCTTGCTCTTGTGGTAGATGTCACTCTCGGGCGAATTCAGGTATTTGGCCGCCTTTTTATCGGCGGTGAGTATACGTCCACCAAAACCGAGCACCCGTCCAGACATACTCTGTATTGGAAACATGACACGCCCTTTGAAACGGTCGAATTTTTTGTCGTCTTTGACGATGGTCAATCCGGTTTTATCCAAGTATTCCAACTGATACCCCTTGGCCAGTGCTTCATTGGTAAAAGCGTCCCAGGCATCGGGAGAATACCCCAGGTTAAACCGCTCTATGGTTTCGGTGGTAAACCCCCTTTCCTTAAAATAGCTCAAGCCAATGGCCTTGCCCTCTTCGGATTCGACCAGGGTTTGGTGGAAATACTTCTTGGCGTACTCCGAAACCAAAAACATGCTTTCCTTTTCGTTGAGTTGCTCTTTCTCTTCGTTGGATTGCTGGGTTTCTTCAATTTCGATATTGTACTTTCTCGCGAGGTATCGAATGGCCTCGGGATAGCTAAAATGCTCGTGTTCCATTAAAAAAGCAACCGCGTTACCGCCTTTGCCCGAACTGAAATCCTTCCAAATTTGCTTGACTGGCGACACCATAAAAGAGGGCGTTTTCTCACTTACAAAAGGACTTAACCCCTTGTAGTTCGCACCGGACTTCTTCAGATTGACAAAATCGCCAATCACTTCCTCCACACGAGCCACATCAAAAACGGTATCTATGGTACTTTTTGAAATCATCTTACATCTTTTATTTGCTGTTCACAAAGATACGAGCTAATTACAAAAGTAAAAACACCTCTTGCCATGTCTTTTACCACAATCGCTCCTTAATACAAATCGATGCGCATCCCCAAAGATATATTGTTTTGTTTGATCTCATTGTTTTTAAAAAGGGGACTTAAATCGTATTTCGAATACAGGCTCAACGATCGATAACCGATGTAAGCACTGAGGCCATAGACCAAATCATTGGTCGCATAATCGCCTTTATCCTTGACTTTGTGCGTGCGTCCATCTTCTTTGTATTTGACGATTTGCTTGGTTTTTACGTTCGCCCCGACATAGCCTCCCACTCCGATTCGAAGTTTTCTATAGGCGCTAAAAATCTTTTTAGAACCGTCTTCGGACAGTACTGTTGGCGAAAAATCGAATTCCAAGTGAATGGGAACCACCAAGTTTAAATTGCGAAACCTCGAGTCGCGAAGGTTTTTATCGTGTTGTTCCAACAGGGTCTCTTCTTCATTTTTTACAAAATACCGATTATCCGTAGCCCTGAGGTTGTTGTACATCATCGATACGCCGTATTTGATATGCAAAAGATTGTCGTCTTTTCTCAGTCGGGTGGTATAGCTCCAGCCCCATTCGTAAAAATGCGAGCCCCAATACCTAAAGTCCGAATTGCCCAACGCCCCTTGGGTGAGCACGTTGTTTACCCCCATGGCAAAAACCGTTTGCGAAGCGGTACGCTTGGTGGAGCGTTCGATGTCTAGAATCTTTATTTTAGTCGAAGGTAGCGCCAGCGTTTCGGCTTTTACCTCCGTGCTGTCGACCTCAACAGCGGTTGACTGAGCCAAAGCCGCGGTGACTTTATCCTTGACCAATGCGTCGAGTCGCTTCTTCTCGTTTTGAATGCGCTGCTCCATGTTCTTGGCGTGCAAATCGGCGGCTTCGCGCTTTTTTAATTGCGCCTCCTCATAGCTAAACTGCCCCTTTTCCAGATTTTCATTGATTTGGTCTACTTTTTCCACTAGTATACTTCGCTCTTCTCGAGCAATGGCTTCCATGTTCTCAGTGAGCGCTAATACCTCAGCTTCGAATTTTTTCTCCTGGGCGCGGATGCCGCCCAAAAACAGGCAGCTTCCCAGCAATACATATAAATATTTTGTTTGCATAATTTTATTTATAGCGGGTTATTACTCGTAATTTCTATTGGCAAAATTGGTTCGGGCTTCCTTAAAATTTCGCTTGATCTGCTCGAATACCGTTTCGCGGTACTCGGCCTTTAGTTCAAACTCCACTTCGCGCAACAAGGCGTTGGAGTCGATTTTAAAACCGTTTGCAGGAGTCTTTTCCAAGGCAGCGGCTAGGATTAGATCCAAATCCGCCAACGGCTCCACAACTGCGACAGTCGCAGCAGGGTCTATAGCGGGCTTAGGCTTGACCTCGCTGACATACTCCCGCCCGGTTGCTCTGGGCGGCTTCGGAGTCGCGGCGACCCAAGCTGGCTCGGCAACCGCCGAATCAACCACCGAACTGCCTTTGCCTTCCTCACTTTCCGAGGGATGGGCCACCTCGACCTGCGGATGGCTTTGTAGCTGCTGTAGCGGATCGGCGTTCCCTCGATGATCGGCCGTCGAAAACAACAGCATGGCCCCACCTCCTAACAACACCAACACACTTGCGGCAATCCAAAGTCGCGTAGCCCAGGTTTTCCTTCGTTCCAATCGATCGGACCGATCCAGTTTATCCGCTATGGCATTCCAGAGGTCGGCAGATGGCTCGACCGTATGATAGTCGAGCTGTTCTTTTATTTTTTGTTCTATTTTTCGCCACTCTTCCATCGGACTCTATTTTTAGTGATCAATTGCTGTTGTAATATTTTTCGAGCATGCGCTAATTGCGATTTTGAAGTACCCGCTTGAATTCCGAGTAGTTCAGCGATTTCGACGTGTTTATATCCTTCGACGACAAAGAGATTAAACACCGTCTGCATCCCCAAGGGCAATTGCGCTATAAACCCTTCGAGCTCTTCCAAGGTAAAATCGGCTTCGCAGTCGGCTTCGGCTTCCTCCACCTCAGAGAAGCGACATTCTTCCAAGAAGAGCATTTCCCTTTGACTGCGCAAGAAAGACAGGGATTCATTGACCATGATTCGTCGAATCCAGCCTTCAAAACTCCCCTTATTTTCAAAGCGGTCAAGCTGCTGAAAAACCTTGACAAACCCACCAACCATCACGTGTTCTGCCTGTTGAACATCTCGAATATATCGCCTGCAAACCCCCAACATTTGGGGCGCGTAGCGATAGTAGGCTTCACTTTGTGCCTTCCGATCGTTGTTCTTCAACAGATCGAGGAGTTCTAGAGGATTGGCGGTTAAGGAAATAATTTTCAAATCTTATCAAATCTATTAAGGCGATTAAACGTTGTAATGGGATCTTAAACTCGCTGTCTCCATCACTCTAAAGCGAAGGTAAAAGCCAGCTTTAGGGCGATGTTGTCTTGTAATCCAGGATGCGCATAGGGTCCGTACCGGTAAAATACTCCCGCACCTATCGAGGCCAGGCTCATCGAATTGTTGGAGAGCAAATTGCCCAACTGCAGACCGGTTTCCATAAACACCTTATTCTTTAGTTGAGTAGCGCTGCCTTCGTAGGGCGCTTTGGTGGAAAGATCGCCCCAGCTAAAATTATTGTGCCAAATGATATGGGGTTGAAAAGAGCCTTGTTTAAACAATAAGGCACCAAAATTGTGTGTGCTAAACAAATTGACATAGCGATCGGATAAAAACTCGTAGAGGTCCATCGTCTGAAAATGGTTTTTGCTCAGCACGGGAATCTTTTTGCTAAAACCACCTTCTCCGGTAAACATCAGCCCGTAAGGCAGGGCCGTGTCTACATAACCCGCCTCCACTCTATAAGAAGTCTTGCCGATGTTTTTAAGAAAAAAAGACTGCTCTACTGCGGCTTCTACTTTGTTGAACGCCAAACTGCCGTCAAACACCCCTTCCAGTCCTCGGGAGTATGAGAGGTAAAAAACGGGGTAAGCCGTTCCCATACTGAGATGCTGTTTGCCCGTATGTATGAGTTTCTCCTTATAGGCATACCTCAAATGCACCGACAACTGGGTATTGTTATACGGTTCAAATGGCTCAACCGGAGTGTCCAACAGGTATTTTGGGGTAATTCTCGCATGCAGTAAGGACAGGTGCCACTGGGTATAGCGCCACATTCGAAACCCCAGGTTTAAGCGGGTTTCTTCTACCTGATCCAGGCGATACGCCATATAGTTTCGCAAATTGATCAAAGTCGGCTCACTAAGATCAAACTCATGCTTGTCCACTTCTGTCAAATTGTTTTGATAGCTCGCTCCTACGGTAAAATCTCGCGCAGCGTTCCCTTTATAAATCACTTCGCCACCGTACTTCCATTGGTAATCCCGTAAGCCGTATCCGACAAAACCGCCCAATATCACCTTCTTAAAAACACTTTCATTGGTATAGGCACCAAATCCCAACCGCCAACCTTCGTACTGATTGTACATCAGCATCTTGCTGAAGTCCAAATCCCAGTACTTAAAACCAATCTTTCCAGACGGCGTTTTTTCCAAGGAGTTCAGCAGCGCGTCGAAGTGGTGTTTTTTGCCTATGCTGTCGATCACCGCATAGGTCTTGATTTCTGATGTACTGAGTTCGGCGCGTCTATAGCGCTCCCAAAAAGCGGTATCGCGTTGGTTGGCATCTGGATCCATCTGAAGGCTGATGTTTCCGAACTCCTTTTTCTCCAAAGGCAAGTCCACTTGTACCTGATCGATATAGCTCTTTCCTTCCGCGACTATGTTTTCTGTACTTCCCCCTGTACTTCCCCAGATAACCGTATAGTTTAACTGTTCGGGAAACCAGTATTTACCCGCTACAAACGCGTACTGTTGTTGAATTTTTAAATCGATATCGCCCTTTTGAAAAGGCGTTGCAATCACATTTTGTAGGGCGAACTGATTGGTATTGACATACAGCACTCCTTTAAGGCCCTCAAAATTCTTGTTGGGCAAGGGTCTAAAGGAGATTAAGTGAACGGTATCGCCGCCTTGAGCCCAGCTGTCTTCCAAGGTAAATCGATATTTGGTAAGGGTTCCCTTGCTGATCGGGTTTAGGTAGTGCACGTTGAGCAATTCGATGTGCTCGCGATAGAAAGAAAAGGGTTGGAGGTCTGTGGCTAGGGCAGCGAAAGTCGGGTTTTTAAGCCCGGATACTCGAGTGGCCTTAATCACCTCTTCACTCCAGTCGGGCGCGAGAAACTTGCGTTCAGACACCGACTCCATCAGAAACAGATTGGCACCTTGTAGTTTTGCCTTTAAGGCGACGGTATCAGTCCGATTAAGGCTTTTGATGTCCACTACCACTTTGTTGTAGGACGTATATCGAAATGCGTTGATTTTCTCGGGGTTGTTGCGGTCTTTATTGAGCAGTACTTTTCTGATAATCGCATTGGCGGGATTCTCGGAGAGCGGCACCCACAATTCGTCTAATTGCTGAACACTCGGCTGCATCTCCAAGCGCAGGTTGGTTTGCCCGGCCTTGACCTCAGCACTTATGGCGGTGTACCCTATATAACTGCTGCTCACCGAACTTATGGCTTGGGAGGCGTGGAAGGTAAATCGGCCGTCTATATCGGTCATCACTGCCCAAAGCGGGTTGTGGTTAAAGACCACCGTGGCGAAAGCCAACGGTTCCTGACTTTGTCCATCTACCACTTGTCCGACGATATGCAGCGGTTGTGCCACGACGTCAAGGCTGAGAAAGGCAAAAAACAACAGTAGTATATACGTGATATTTTTCATTGAAGTCGGTGTGAGTTATACACATAAGACGTCAATAAAACGAAAAGGTTGCACAAAAATTAAAAAAAATTATTTTTTCCTTTCAATTACGTAATTAACCATCAAGACCAAGGCCTCTTTATACGGGGAATTTGGGAAATTATTTAACAGGAGAAGGGCCTCTTGTTGAAACTCGATCATTTTTTGCTCGGCGTAGATCAAGCCCTGTTTTTGTTTGACAAAGGCAATGACCTCGCGCACGCGCTTCTTGTCTTTATTGTGATTTTTCACCGAATTGATCAGCCAGCGCTTTTCCTTTTTATCGGCGTGGTTCAAGGCATAGATCAGGGGTAAGGTCATCTTTTGTTCTTTGATATCAATTCCGGTCGGTTTTCCGATGGGTCCATCGGTATAATCGAACAAATCGTCTTTAATTTGGAAAGCCATACCGATGAGTTCTCCGAATTTTCTCATTTTTTCGATCCATTCGGAATGTTCTGGCAGTACGGAGGCGGCACCTAGGGCACAGCAGGCCGCGATAAGAGTAGCGGTCTTTTGACGGATGATTTCGTAATACACCTCTTCGGTAATATCCAATCGCCGCGCCTTTTCGATTTGAAGCAATTCGCCCTCGCTCATCTCTCGAACAGCGACCGAGATTATTCTCAGCAAATCAAAATCGTTATTGTCAATCGATAACAGCAGTCCTTTCGACAGCAAGTAATCGCCCACCAAAACGGCTATTTTGTTTTTCCACAAGGCATTTAGAGAGAAGAAACCCCTGCGCTTGTTACTGTCGTCCACCACATCGTCATGCACCAAGGTGGCCGTGTGTATCAGTTCGATAACCGAGGCCCCTCTATAGGTGCGCTCATTGACTTCGCCCGCAACCATTTTGGCCGTGAGGAAGACGAACATCGGTCGCATCTGTTTCCCCTTGCGGTTGACAATATAATAAGTGATTCTATTGAGTAGGGCTACTTTAGAAGCCATAGACTTGTGAAACTTTTTTTCAAAAAGTTCCATTTCCGTTAAAATAGGCTGTTTTATTTGCTCAACTATATTCATCGTAGTCAAATTTACAATTTTTAAGGCGTAAACAAACTTTTTAAAAAAAATATTACTCAAAAGTCGGCTTTCCAAAAACAGTTAGCGACTTAGGTGCTCAATTGCTGTGGCGTTAGGATTTATTGGCCAATTGTCCGCAGGCGGCATCGATATCCTTACCGCGGCTGCGACGCACCTTGGCTACTATATCATTTCGCTCCAAGCATTTGATATAATTGTTGATCGCTTCGGAATCTGCCTGTTGGAACTTTCCGTCGTCTATGGGGTTGTACTCGATGAGATTCACCTTGCAAGGTACGTATTTACAGAATTTCACCAAGGCATCGATCGATTTTTGGTCGTCGTTTATCCCCTTCCAAACCACGTATTCGTAAGTGATGCGGCTGCGGGTTTTGGCATACCAATACTCTAGGCTTTCGCGCAACTCGCGCAGCGGAAAGTTGGCGGAAAACGGCATGATTTCTGCACGTATTTCATCGATAGCGGAATGCAGGGACACGGCGAGTTTGAATTTGACTTCATCGTCGGCGAGTTTGCGGATCATTTTAGGAATGCCCGAAGTGGAAACGGTAATGCGTTTAGGCGACATTCCCATACCCTCCGGTGAGGTGATTTTATCGATGGCTTTTTGCACGTTGTTGTAATTCATCAACGGCTCGCCCATTCCCATAAAAACGATGTTGGAAAGCGGTCGGCCAAAGAGCTGACGGCTCTCTTGGTCGATGGCGATAACCTGATCGTAAATTTCGTCGGGATTTAGATTGCGCATGCGCTTTAGCTGAGCCGTGGCGCAGAACGTACAATCCAAACTACAGCCCACCTGACTCGACACACAGGCCGTGGTGCGCGTATTGGTCGGAATCAGTACCGACTCCACGATTAATCCATCGTGTAAGCGAACGGCATTTTTTACCGTTCCATCAGCGCTTTGTTGCTTTTGATCCACGTTGATGTGGTTGATGACAAAATGCGCTTCCAACATTTGACGACTCTCCTTGGACAGGTTACTCATGTCTTCGAAACCGTGAGCGCCTTTGCTCCACAACCATTCGTATACTTGATTCCCTCGAAAGGACTTATCGCCCTGAGCTACAAAGAATTCGCGAAGTTGCTCCTTCGTCAGGGATCGGATGTCTTTTTTTTCCATTTGCATGGCGCAAAGGTAAAGATTTTTAATTTTAAATTCTTTAATTTATTGAAGCTTCCCAAAAAAGAAGGTTTTGGGTGCTCCTCGACAACAAAGGCCTACAAAATACCCGGAAAAAAGAATTTATAGGCGAAATCCTTACTCAAACCGCAAGCCCGTCGACTTCTTAAGCAGCGATAGCGCATACCGCTCAAAACTTTAATTATCTTTGTGCGATATAGTAAATCTAAATTTTGTTACGATGCATTTTATATCTCCACAATTAGAGCAATATGTTTTACAACATTCGGAGGACGAACCGGAACTCTTAGCGCAACTCAACAGAGAAACCCATCAAAAGGTATTGCGTCCTCGTATGTTGAGCGGGCATTTTCAAGGCCGTGTACTCAGTGTTTTATCCAAAATAATTGCGCCGAAACACATTTTGGAAATCGGAACCTATACGGGCTATGCCACCCTTTGCTTGGCCGAAGGGCTGCGAAAAGACGGCACTATTGACACTATTGACATCAATGAGGAGTTGATGGACTTACAGCGAAAGTACTTCGATTTATCTGCTCATGCACATCAAATCACGCAACATTTGGGCAGTGCCTTAGACATCATACCGACTTTGGACAAAAAATTTGACTTGGTCTTTATCGATGCAGACAAGCCCAATTACTGCAATTACTTTGAGCAGATCATTGGCAAGATGAATCCCGGAGGCATTATTTTATCCGACAACGTCTTGTGGTCTGGAAAGGTTTTGGAAAAAATTGAAGCCAACGACAAAAGCACGATAATCATCGATCACTACAACAAAATGTTGAAAAACGATGCGCGCATAGAAACGGTTTTGCTGCCGATACGCGACGGAATAACCGTGAGTCGGGTGCTGTAATCAGCAAAAAAAGGGCTAGTATCACGAATGACACTAGCCCTTTTTTACAGGTTTTAAAAGCGTTAAAACCCGTATTTTTTTTCGGCGTATTGAAACAATTTATAGCAAAGGCTTCCCATAACTATCCCCGCCATATAACCGACTAAGATGTCTCCAGGGAAATGCAACGACAGGTAAATTCTGCTGTAGGCAAATACCAACGGAAAGATAAATACCAAAAAGGCATATTTGTAAAAGCGCCTTAAGATCAAAAACAAAAACAACATGGTCGCGGTAGAATTCGAGGCGTGTCCCGAAAAGAAACTGTAGGTACCGCTGCATTTAACCACGCGGATGATGCCGTTGATGTCCAAGTCGTTACACGGTCTTAGACGCTGCACGCTGTATTTGACCAAATTGGTCAATTGATCGGTACACAGGATGAGGAAAGCCAAAAACAAGATGGTGATTCCCAGTTTTTTCAACCCCAGTCGCTGGTACAGAAAATACATCACCACCAAGAAAAAGGGAATCCAATTGAGCTGTTTGGTGATAAACAACCAAAACGGGTCAAACCCTTCCGAACCAAAACTATTTAAAAAGACAAGCAACTGCTTGTCTAACTGAATTAATGTATCCAAACTACAACTGTCTTTTTACAGGCCCTGTGATGTTTTCAATATCCTCTTTCGCCTTGTTAATTTCATTCTTGATATCTGCCGCTGGATCGATATCTATGTTTAACGTTTCTCTTAAATCATCTGCAATACCCGATTCTTCTGCGCTTTTTTTAATTTCGCTTTTGATTTCATTCGTCGCGTTTTTTAGCTGAGACATGGCCTTTCCAAAAGTACGGGCCATTTCCGGAACCTTATCCGAACCAAACAACATCAGAATCACCAATATAATAAAGAATATTTCTCCTCCTCCGATTCCAAACATAATTGAACATTTTATTTTTTCGTAGAATGCAAAGCTACAAAGATTTATAAATCTATGTCTTACATATAGACGAAAACCTTTGGTAAAATTTTAATATCCGACAAATTTACTTCTTTTTATCCTTCTCCTTAATCATTTCCAAAAAATTCAAAGCCAACTCGCCCAGGCGCATTTGCAGCGGCTCTTTGTGACTGCCCTTGTCGTTTAAAAGCGATACGATTTCGGGATCGGATACGGCATTGTAAACAAAGCCCAATACGTATGCCTTGGGTATGCTGAAATTTTCGTGTATATAGGTCTCGTCAAAGATACGCAACAATTTGTCTTTGCGCATTTCGCCCTTCTCGTACTCCAAGGCTTTTTTCAACATCTTGGTTCTACCGGATATCGCATTGACGATCATGTCGATCGGAATTAAGCCCCCACCGGAGTTTGCCGTATACAGGCGACGTTCTGCCGGCGTGAGTATCTTGCGCCCTTTGGGTACCAGACCCAGGGATTCTGACGATACCTTATATATCATGATCTCGCTCAATTGGTAGGAGAGGTCGTTTTCTTCCAAGGGTATAAAAATGATTTCCTTTTTTAAATCCAATTCGTCCAAGGTTCTGCGGTAACCCACAAAGAGCGAGCCCGAGAACATCAGCGTATCGTTGATCTTGCCTTCGAGTTCAAAATAGCCCCCCTTCCGACTCAGTACCGCTTCGCCCGTATTAACGTTGGCAACATAGATTCCGCTCAACGCCTTCGAGCGAGAGACAATCTTACCTTGCAACAATTCTCTATCCTGGCTAAAAGCAGCTACCGAAAAAAATAAAAACAGAAAAAGGATACCTCTCATTTAAATAATCACTTATAATTGGATGGTAAAATTATCCGAATATTCCACATCTTGAGACTTTATATGGGTAAACTTATGTTAAATGTGAAATTTATCAGTAATATGGCAAAAGCAGTAGCTATTGTATAAACAATCCTTTAATTGTATTTTTGAGCCAAGGTGCGACGCGATCTGCAATCGCGATCGAGCAAATCGCCCAAACGCCACAGCAGCCTAGGACGAGCAGCCTAGGCACGGCCTTAAACCCCAACTAAACAAACGACTTAGCATGAAAAAAATAATCATTGCCAGCACCTCTACCCTGCACAATGGCGGGTACTTAGCGTATCTCTTACCGGAGTTAAAGACCTTTTTTAAAGGCGTGAGCACCTTGTTGTTTATCCCCTTTGCCCGTCCGGGAGGAATTTCTCACGACGACTACACCCAGCAGGTTCGGCACGCCTTTGCCGCCATCGACATCGAGGTTCAGGGGCTGCACGAATTTGAAAATCAGCCGCAAGCCATCGAACAAGCACAGGCGGTATTTACCGGAGGTGGCAACACCTTTCTCTTGGTTAAACAACTCTACGACCACGGAATTATACAACCCTTGATTCAAGCGGTTAAAAACGGCACCCCCTATTTGGGAACCAGTGCCGGAAGCAATATCTGCGGACTCACTATGGAAACGACCAACGACATGCCGATTATTTATCCCCCCTCTTTTCAAACTCTGGGCTTGGTACCGTTTAACATCAATCCGCACTACTTAGACCCCGACCCCAACTCCAAGCACATGGGAGAAACCCGGGAGACCCGCATACGAGAATTTCATCAATTCAACACCCAACCCGTAATCGGCCTGCGCGAGGGAAGCTGGCTCGAGGTACTGGGACAACAAATCACCCTAAGGGGAACCCTCCACGCCCGTTTGTTTAAGCAAGGCCAAACGCCACAGGAGCTCGCCCCCGAAACCGCGCTGTCAAACCTGAACTAATTCAGTCCCAGCAGCGGCCAACAGCTTTCATTTAAAGCTAAATTTTATCGTAAAATCAACGTAAATTACAAAAAAAACTGTTAAATATATCTTATTTTAAAAAACTAGCCCGTAAAATATTCGTATCTTAAACAACTATTTCTAACCAAAAAATTTGCGATGTTTAAGAAAATTCGAAATGCGTTTAAACTGCTCCATGCGATAGACCTGGAAAAACTGGCATCCCTTTCGGAAAAAGTAGACCTGGCAGCAGTGATGGATACGGTATCCGATATGGATGAAACCCAAATCCAAGGTTTGATGAAAATGCTTAAATCCGGACAGCGCAAACGAGAATTGCCCCCGATCGATGGCGATTTTTACAAAATGGACGAAAAGCTCAGTGCAGCAGACCGAAAACTTCAATTGGAGGTCCGGGCTTTTATGGAACGGGAAATTCAACCGCTGGTCAACGAATACTGGTTGCACGACGCGTTTCCGATGGAAATCATCCCCAAGTTAGCCCAGCTCAACATCTGCGGACTCACTTTCGAGGGCTATGGTTGCGCCGGTCGCTCCTCGTTGATGGAGGGCATAGTAGCCAGCGAGATGGCGCGGGTTGACACGTCTATCGCCACTTTTTTTGGCGTTCAAAGCGGCTTGGCCATGGGGTCGATTTACCACTGTGGTTCCGATGCGCAAAAACTCGAATGGCTACCCAAAATGCAGCAACTCCAAACGATTGGAGCCTTTGGGCTTACCGAGCCCGAAGTGGGCTCCGGAGCGGCAGGCGGACTGACGACTACGGCCCAAAAGACCGAAAAGGGCTGGCTGCTAAACGGTCAAAAGAAATGGATTGGCAACGCCACTTTTGCCGACGTGATCATAATTTGGGCTCGCGATATAGCCGACAATCAAGTCAAGGGATTCTTGGTAAAAAAAGGCAATCCGGGCTTCCAAGTCGAAAAGATCAAGGGCAAAATGGCTTTGAGAATCGTTCAAAACGGATTGATTACACTGACGGATTGTTTGGTAGAAGAAAAGGATCGACTTCAAAATGCCCACTCGTTTAAAGACACGGCAAAAGTATTGCAAAAAACCCGTGCCGGCGTGGCTTGGATGGCCGTAGGCTGCGCGCGCGGAGCCTATGAAAATGCCTTGGACTACACCCTTAAGAGAGAGCAGTTCGGAAAGCCGATTGCCTCTTTTCAGTTGATTCAAAACCACCTGGTCGAGATGCTCTCCAACCTCACCGCTATGCAAACACTGGTATTTCGCCTATCTCAATTACAAGACCAAGACCTGTTAAAAGACGAACACGCCTCTTTGGCCAAGGTTTTTTGCAGTTTGAGAACGCGTGATATCGTTTCAAAAGCCCGTGAAGTCATGGGAGGTAACGGCATATTACTCGAACACAACGTAGCGCGTTTTCTGGCCGATGCCGAGGCGATTTATTCGTATGAAGGTACCAAGGAAATCAATTCGCTCATCGTCGGAAGGAGTATCACCGGTTTTTCGGCCTTTGTATAGTTTAACGCGGCGCCAGCTTTTCATAAGGCAGCTTGAAAACGCGGCAAAAAAAAAGCCCTATCGCAGAGATAAGGCTTTTGATGCAGAGCGGAAGACGAGGCTCGAACTCGCGACAACCAGCTTGGAAGGCTGGAGCTCTACCAACTGAGCTACTTCCGCGGTTGATGATGTTTGAAAACGTTCATCGCGTTTTTGGAGCGGAAGACGAGGCTCGAACTCGCGACAACCAGCTTGGAAGGCTGGAGCTCTACCAACTGAGCTACTTCCGCAGATGATGATATTTGAAAACGTTCATCGCGTTTTTGGAGCGGAAGACGAGGCTCGAACTCGCGACAACCAGCTTGGAAGGCTGGAGCTCTACCAACTGAGCTACTTCCGCATTAATGTGGGTGCAAATATAAGGCTATTTTTGAATTTCACACAAGCCTTTTAAAAGATTTTTTTGATTTCAAAGTACAAATGCAAAGAACCCCTAAAAATCAAAGCCTTAAAAATGGAAAAAAAAGCGATCACGCCTTTTTGCCGCTAATTCCTTAACGAATTTCGCATAAATTAAGAAAACTTTAAGTTCGCTTAGTTTTGTTATTACCGAACTAACTGTACTTTTGTACAAAATTTACAAGATGAAATATGAAAAGGACATAGTAGAATTCTTTCAAGACTACTGCGCTCATCATGAAACCATGTATAATTATTCGCCCTTGACGGCCAAGATTTACACCTTTCTGATGTTGAGCGAAAGTCGTGAAGGCGTCACTTTTGATGAAATCGTCGAAAAACTAAACGCCAGTAAGAGTTCGGTTTCGAGCAGCTTAAATCTTTTGGTGAACAATACCCACATCGAGCACTTCAATAAAATTGACGAACGAAAGCGATACTTCCGTATCAATCCCGAGTATTTGACCATCCGTTTAAACACCATCAAGGAAATCCTCGACAAGGAGAAGAGTCTCACCTATCGATTAAAGGATTACAAGGCTCACAAAGAAGCGCCTTCCCAGGATTGTCAAAAGCGAATGGGTATTTACCTCGAACACTTAGAGCAAGCTACCCGTGGACTTACTCATACCATAGATAAATTAAAAACTTCAAATTAACAATCATTATAAAATTATGAAACATTTGATCAACACGTTCCTAGTAACTGCCATCGCCCTTAGCGTTGTCTCATGTAGTCAAAAGCAAGCGCAGCAGGGTCCTCCTACCATGCCTTATGGAGTTGTTGACGTTCCCAGCAGAACCGTCGTAGGATACCAATCTTTCCCCGCAAATATCCAAGGAAAGATCAACAATCAAGTCCGTGCCAAAATTTCGGGTTATATTCAAGAGCTCTACGTAGATGAGGGGCAAGTCGTTACTAAAGGTCAACCCTTATTCCGCTTGGAGACCAATACGCTTAACCAATCTGCCAATGCCGCCAAATCCGGAATACTATCCGCAGAGGCTTCTGTCAATGTTGCTCAAGTAGAAGTGAATAAATTAGTTCCCTTAGTATCCAAAAAAATCATTAGCGAGGTGCAATTAGAAACTGCCAAAGCCAACTTAGCCCGTGCAAAAAGTCAATTGGCACAAGCCAAAGCGGACTACGGTGGTGTTGCTGCAAACATTGATTACTCGATTATAAAAAGCCCGGTGTCGGGAGTTGTGGGAAGTCTACCGTTCCGTTTGGGAAGTTTGGTAGGTCCGAGCGACCCTACACCCTTGACTACCGTTTCTGACATTAGCGAAGTTTACGCTTATTTTTCGATGAACGAAAAGGAGTATTTCAACTTTTTAAATACGACGGAAGGAAAAACGGTAAAAGAAAAATTAAAAAACCTACCCGAAGTTGATTTGGTTTTGGCCAATGACGAGCTGTACAGCGAAAAGGGAAGAATTGAAGCGGTCACCGGTCAGATCGACGCCACTACGGGAACCATTCAATTCCGAGCGGTTTTCAACAATAAAGCAGGCTTGTTAAACAACGGTAACAGCGGCTTTATCCGCATTCCAAAAACCTATACCGACGTATTGGTGGTACCGGAATCGGCTACCTTCGAGCAACAGGGATTGGTTTATGTATACAAGGTTCAGAATGACACGGCCTATTCTACCAAGATTACAGTACACAATCGCGTAGACCGTATGGCTATCGTCGAGGATGGATTGGAAAAAGGCGACAAAATCGTCGTTTCTGGAATCGGTTCTCTAAGAACGGGAACGGCAATTGCTCCGCAACCTACAAGTTTTGACAGTATCATTAACTCTATTAAAACTAAATTTTAAACAATGCTTAAAACCTTTATAGAAAGACCTGTACTGTCTACAGTAATTTCAGTCATCATCGTAATACTGGGGATACTGGGAGTGACTATACTTCCGGTAACACAATACCCAGACATCGCTCCACCTACTGTGCAAATCAACGCCAGTTATCCTGGAGCCAATGCCGAAACGGTCATGCAGAGTGTGATCATTCCGATCGAGGAACAAGTAAACGGTGTTGAGGGAATGGACTACATTACCTCAACGGCTAGTAACGACGGTAGTGCATCGATTCAAGTACTCTTTAAACAGGGTATTGATCCGGATATCGCTGCGGTAAACGTTCAAAACAGGGTTTCTAGAGCTACGCCATTGTTGCCTACCGAGGTAACTCGATCTGGGGTAACCACACAGAAGCAGCAAACCAGTGCCCTGATGTTCGTATCGTTCTACTCGACCGATCCTGCCTATGACGCTACCTATATTCAGAACTACATGAACATCAACGTAGTTCCCGAGTTAAAAAGGGTAAGTGGTGTTGGAGATGCTACCATTTTTGGCGCGAGAAACTATTCGATGCGCGTATGGTTAGATCCCACTAAAATGGCCAACTACGGTTTGGTTCCCGCAGACATCAACATAGCGCTAAACGAGCAAAGTTTGGAGGCAGCAGCAGGTCAATTGGGAGAAAACTCCGGTCAGGCCTTTCAATACGTCATCAAATACAGCGGTAAATACAAAACCGAAAGCCAGTACGAAGACATCGTTATCAAGTCTTTGGGCAACGGTCAGGTATTGCGTTTAAAAGATGTAGCCAAAATCGAATTAGGCGCACAATCTTACGGAGGAATTTCGGAATTGTCCGGTCAAGATGCCATTGCTATGGCTATTTTCCAGACACCGGGATCCAATGCACAAGAAATTAATAAGAACCTAAAAATCGAACTGGAAAAAATTGCTAAAACCATGCCTAAAGGGGTGGAATACAAAATCAATTTCGATACCAACGAGTTTTTAGATGCCTCGATCAGCAAGGTAATAACCACTTTAATCGAAGCCTTTATATTGGTATTTATTGTGGTATATATCTTCTTACAAGATTTTAGATCGACCTTAATTCCATTGATTGCCGTTCCGGTTTCTATCGTAGGTACGTTTTTCTTCTTGAACCTCTTCGGATTCTCGTTAAACTTACTTACGCTATTCGCTTTGGTACTGGCCATTGGTATTGTCGTCGATGATGCCATAGTCGTCGTCGAGGCCGTCCATGCCAAGATGGAAGAAACCAAAATGGATGCGCGTACCGCTACTCATGAAGCCATGGGTGAGATTTCAGGTGCGATTGTATCGATTACCTTAGTGATGGCCGCGGTGTTTATTCCCGTGACCTTTATTACCGGACCAACAGGGGTGTTTTACAAACAGTTTGGTATTACCTTAATTGTGTCTATTATCATTTCTGCTGTCAACGCCTTAACCTTGAGTCCGGCCTTATGTGCGATGTTCTTAAAACAAGGACATGCCAGCGACCATCAAAAGCGAAATTTCGTAAACCGATTCTTCTTTGCCTTTAATACGGCTTTTACGTCGTTGACCAACAAATACGGAAACGGCTTTAAATTTCTCTTTAAACACAAATGGGTAACCTTTGCGATTTTGCTGGCTTGTTTGGGGATTACGTTTTACGCCAACAAGACGATGCCTTCTGGATTTGTACCTAACGAAGACCGTGGATTTATCTTGGCCAACGTAGAATTACCTGCTGGTGCGTCGAGCGACCGTGTATACGAATTGCAAAAGAACTTTGAAAAAGTAGCCTCGCAAATACCAGGGGTTGAAACGGTAACGGTAATTACAGGACACAGTCTTATTTCCGGTGCGGGATCCAACTACGGTATGGGATTGATCAAGATGAAACCATTTGCAGAACGAAAAACCAAAGATCTGGATACCGATGTCGTTATTGGTAAGTTGTTTGGTATCGCTGCCATGCAGTTTCCCGATGCTAAAATGATTTTCTTCCAACCGCCGAGTATACCTGGTTTTGGTATGTCGTCTGGTTTTGAATTAAAATTATTGGATCGATCAGGAGGAAGTCTTACCGATTTCGACGAAATCACGAAGAACTACTTAGCCGAATTGATGAAGCGTCCAGAGATCATGTATGCTCAGACGTCTTTTAACACCAATTTCGCGCAATATGAAATTGACTTAAACATTCCGAGAGCTAAGGAATCGGGGGTATCGGTCAGCGATATTTTCTCGGCCTTACAAGGGTATATCGGAGGTATATACGCAGCGGATTTCACGCGTTTTGGTAAGCAATACCGCGTGATGATACAAGCATTACCCGAGAGCAGAACCGATGTAAACAGTCTAAACGAACTCTTTGTGCGTACCAACAAAGGTACCATGACACCGGTTACTCAGTTTGTCACGTTAAAACGCGTTTATGGACCACAGTCCGTTAACCGTTATAACTTGTTTACCGCAGCGAATATTTCGGGAGCGCCAAATCCGGGTTACAGTTCTGGAGATGCGATTCACGCGGTACAAGAAGTGTCTAAAAACACCTTGTCATCGAGTTATGGTATTGACTTTACCGGATTGTCGCGAGAAGAGATCAACGCCGGTTCACAAACCATGATGATTTTCATCTTGTGTATCGTGTTCGTGTATTTTATTCTATCGGCACAGTACGAGAGTTACCTATTGCCTTTTGCGATTATCTTTTCGTTGCCAACGGGAATCATGGGGGCATTTATCTCCCAAAAACTCGCGGGTCTAGAAAACAATATTTACTTTCAGATTGCCCTGATTATGCTGGTCGGACTCTTGGCCAAGAACGCGATTCTGATCGTGGAGTTCGCCGTACAAAGACGCCGTCATGGCGAGAGCATAACCGAATCGGCAATCAATGGAGCAAAAGCACGTTTACGTCCAATTTTGATGACTTCCTTTGCCTTTATCCTTGGTTTAACCCCCTTGGTAGTCGCTTCAGGAGTTGGAGCTAGTGGTAACCGTTCTATCGGAACTGGTGCTGTTTTTGGATTGTTAATCGGTACGATATTGGGAGTTTTTGTAATTCCGGTACTCTATGTGATATTCCAGTGGCTTCAAGAAAAAGTTAAACCTATAAAATTTGAAGAAAAACATAATTAGTGCATTTACCATGAGAAAAAACACTTTATATAGAATCATTCCGGTAGCTGTTGTAGCCCTTTCTCTACAATCGTGTTTTGTTGCCAAAACATACGAACGTCCAGAAGTCATCAACGAGCAGAACTACCGTTCCGATCAGCTCAATACAGACAGTCTATCCATGGCCAGCGTGCCGTGGAAAGAGTTGTTTAGCGATCCCCTTTTGATTCAATACATCGACAAGGGGCTAGAGACCAATCTAGACATTCGCATAGCCATGCAAAACATACAAGCGGCCAATGCGTATTTTAAACAGGGCAAAATGGGTTACCTACCCACTTTGAGCCTGGGGGCTAATTACACCCACAGCATTCCTTCGAAAAATTCGCAAATGGGAATGTTGTCCGGCGGTGGAGACCGCGTTAAGGTCGATCAATACGACATTACGGGCAACTTCTCTTGGGAAGCGGATATCTGGGGAAAAATACGAAGCAACAAAAGGGCGTTTGGCGCGAGCTACCTACAGACTGTAGCGGCACATCAGGCGGTAAAAACCCAATTGATTGCCACAATAGCCTCGACCTATTTCCAATTGTTGTCCTTAGATGAGCAAAAGCGCATCACCATGGAAACCATCGAGAATAGAGAACGCAGCCTGGAGACGATCATCGCCTTAAAAGATGCGGGTCAGGTAACCGAAGTAGCCGTAAAGCAAAACGAAGCTTTGTTGCTCAACACAAAATCTCAATTGTTGGATATCAACAACAACATCAAGTTGATGGAAAATACGTTTAGTATTTTATTGGCCGACAATCCGACCAGTATTCCGCGTTCGACTTTGGCCAGCCAAGAGATCAAAACCGATTTGACCATCGGGGTTCCTATGCAATTGCTCAGCAATCGTCCGGACGTACTCGCAGCGGAATACGGTGTAAAGAATGCCTTTGAGATGACCAACGTTGCTCGAAGCAATTTTTACCCCTCGTTTAAACTCACGGCCAATGGCGGTTTGCAAAGCATTCAATTCGACGAATTGTTCAATACCAACTCCTTGTTCGCCAACATCATCGGAGGTCTTACACAGCCTTTGATCAACGGCAGACAAATACGCACGCAGCACCAAGTGAGTCAGGCCAATCAAGAGATTGCCTTTTTAAACTATAAAAGAGCCGTGCTTGCAGCGAGTAAAGAGGTTTCAGATGCCCTTTACACCTACCAGGCCATGAGCGAGAAAATCGGTTTAAAAGAACAAGAGGTAACCGCTTATAGCTTGGCTGCAGAATATTCGGAAGAATTGCAGAACAACGGTATGGCCAATTACTTAGAGGTGTTAACCGCTAAAGAAAATACCTTGGCGGCACAGCTCAATTTGATCAATACACAATTCGGCAAACTCAATGCTGTTGTACAATTGTACAAGGCAGTAGGTGGCGGAGTAAAATAAACTTTTTTCCCTTAAATTTAAGAGCGGTATGATTCGAATCATACCGCTCTTTTTTTTTATCTTTATAAAAAAATGCCCGCTAAAATCCCCTTTGTCATTCCGCTGTTATTTTCCAAGCAATGCTGGAAAGTTCCCAACGGGGCGCGCAAAATTTACCTGACCTTCGACGACGGCCCCATTCCGGAAATCACCGAATGGGTATTGCAGGTTTTGGATTACTATCAAATCAAGGCGACCTTTTTCTGTATAGGCGATAACATCGATAAGCATCCCGATATCTTTAAAAAAATTGTTGCCGCCCAACACCGCATTGGCAACCACACCCAGCACCACGTGAACGGATGGAAAACCGACAACGCCACCTACTTGCGCGAAGTGGAAAGCTGTGCTGCAAAAATTCCGACAGTCCTCGGTGCGTCCATGCTGTTTCGGCCTCCTTATGGAAAGATTCGACCGAGTCAGGTGACCGCCTTGCTAGAAAAGAATTATAAGATTGTGATGTGGACGGTATTGAGTGGGGATTACGATTCCAAGATCACACCAGAGCGGTGTTTACAAAACGTGGTTAGACACAGCCGTTCCGGCAGTATAGTCGTGTTTCACGACAGCCTAAAAGCGTCGCAAAACCTCACCTATGCCCTGCCCAAAGCCATAGAACAGCTATTGAGTGAGGGTTATGTATTCGATGTATTATAGCGCTTTTGAAATGGCGATTAGCGCATTGGCTTCCAGGGTTCCGGTTTGTCTCCACACCATGGCACCGTTGCGGTAAATCATCATGGTGGGCACGTTTTTAATGCGCAAGGCATCGGACAAATCCTTGTTTTTCTCCACATCAATTTTAATGACGCGCAATTGATCGCCCATGGCCGCAGCTACATCGTGAATCACGGGTTGCATCGACTTGGAGCCCTCATTCCATTGGGCGTAAAAATAAATTAGAACGGGGACATCGGCACTAATCAATTCTCCAAATTTTGACATAAGCATTTATTTAAATTTATTAAACATATCCCAACTGTAGGCACGCTATACAACAAAAATACAATTTTTTGAGAATTGAACTATTTTTTTCTGCGTTTAAGTTCAAAAACCGTGATCTCCGGCCAAATTCCTACCCGTCCGGGATATGCGTGGTAACCAAAGCCGCGGTTGACGTATAAAAAACGCCCGGTTTTTTCGTACAATCCCGCCCATTGCTTATACACGTATTGAATGGGACTCCACTTAAAGAATCCGGGGATTTCGATGCCAAACTGCGCGCCGTGGGTATGTCCGGCCAACATCAATTGAAAGTTCTTCGGGTGATTGACCACTTCGGCATCCCAATGCGAGGGATCGTGAGACAATACTATTTTGAAATCTGTCGTGGTCAAATCTTTAGACGCCCGGTTGATATCGCCTACCCGCTTGAATTTCACACCCCAGTTTTCCACTCCGACTAAGGCGATACGCGCCCCGTCTTTCTCAATCCACACCTGCTCGTTGAGCAACAGCCTAAAATCCATCTTCGGATGCAGGTCTTTAATCGCTTGAAAATTCGCCTCCTTTTGAGCCGGGGTATCCCATTCGACGTACTCGCCATAATCGTGATTTCCCAACACGGAAAACTTGCCGTGGGCATGCTTGCGTATACCGTTAAAGGTTTCCAACCAAGGATCCATTTCCACGGCCAAACTATTGACCAAATCTCCGGTAAACAGCAACAAATCCGATTCCTGATCATTGATTACCGCTATGGCGTGGTCGATTTTTTCTTTGTCGTCAAAACTGCCGCAGTGAATATCGGATATATGGGTGAAGGTAAAACCGTCGAACGCCTCGGGTAAGTCGTCGAAGAAAACCGTTTGCTTGATCACTCGAAACTTATATCGCCCTACGGCGATGCCGTGAATGATCGATAAAAAGGGAATCGCTGCAACGCCCAAGGCGATTTGGGTGACAAACTTTCGGCGTTCGGGCAAAAAATCACCGGACAACTTCGTCGGCGACACAAAGTAATTGCTGATTCCCAACATCAATCGAGCGCTATCCTCGACCAATAGAAACAGGGTGACGATCAGTTTTGGCATATAGAGCAACAAGATCAAGGCTATGGCCATCATCAAGGTTTTATTCTGTCCGGTAGATCGGTCGTAATTTAAAAACCCATAGGCAATAGTCCCGATGGCTAGTAGGGTAAACAGCGCATAAGCGACGATTATCCATTTGTTTCTGGTCAAGTTGTTTAGGGCTTGATAAGAATAGAACTCCAATAAAACAAAAAACAGGATGAGGATAATCCACCGCATAAGAAATGTATAAAAATAAGCTTACAAAAATACTCGTTTATAAATACCACAAAGACTATTTAACATTAATTATCAATGTTTAACGCCTGTTTATCACAGCAACTACAGCACGGCTTTCCGCCTGATTCAGCGAGAACAGCAGTCGGCTTCTGCCCTGTTAAAAGCGGATTTCGAAGCGCTGCCGAACCGGTTTTAACCGATAGCGTTGTCCACGGCTTCACGCCCACTACAGAGGTTTCCCAAAAAGGCTGTCGCTTTTTGTTTTTTAGTTTGTATTTTTGACGTTTAATATAACAAAACCCATTTAGGTTATGGCTCCACAAAAACGTCTTTTTTTACTCGACGCCTACGCACTGATTTTTAGAGGATATTACGCTTTTATCAAAAACCCCCGAATCAATTCGAAAGGATTGGACACTTCGGCTGTTTTGGGTTTTATGAATTCCCTAATCGACGTGATTCGCCGAGAAAAACCCGATCACTTGGCCGTGGCCTTTGACCGAGGAGGAAGTACGGTGCGCACCGAAATGTTTCCCGAATACAAAGCCAATCGCCAAGCCACACCCGAGGCTATAAAAATTGCCGTTCCGTATATCAAGGAACTCTTAGAGGCCATGCATATTCCGATTATGGAAGTCGAAGGCTATGAAGCCGACGATTTGATCGGGACCCTGTCCAAACAAGCCGAAAAAGAGGGCTTTCAGGTTTTTATGGTCACGCCGGATAAGGATTTTGCCCAATTGGTTTCCGAAAACATCTTTATGTACAAGCCCGCCAGAATGGGCAACGGCATCGAAATATGGGGTGTCCCAGAAGTTCAAGCCAAATTTGAAGTAACGCATCCACTACAGGTTATCGATTACCTCGGTATGATGGGCGATGCCGTAGACAACATACCGGGATTGCCCGGAGTAGGAGAAAAAACAGCCAAGAAATTCTTACAGCAATACGGCAGTATGGAAAATCTGTTGGCGCATACACACGAGCTCAAAGGCAAGATGAAAGAAAACATCGAAGCCAACAAAGACAAGGGAATCCTTTCCAAAACTTTGGCTACCATTCTATTGGACTGTCCGGTAACCTTTAACGAAAAGGATTTTGAATTGGAAAAACCCGACGTCGAAAAAACCGACGCCCTATTTATCGATTTGGAGTTTCGCCGGATGAAAGAGCAATTCGACAAATTGTTTAATGCCGAGGCAGCTGCTCCGAGCACTCCGACAAAGGAAGCATCGAATTCCGGTGGCGACGATCAGTTTGACCTGTTTGGCAGCGGCGATACCGCCACCTCGACTAGCGCTTCCAATGCGTACCAAAGCCTTAGCGACACCAATCACTTCTACCAGATTGTTCAAGGGAATCTCGCCCTGAAAATGTTTATAGAAACCCTGTTGGCACAGCCCAAGGTTTGCTTCGACACGGAAACGACGGGACTTGATGCCTTACACGCCGAATTGGTGGGCATCGCCTTCTCCTACGAGAAAGGCAAGGCCTTTTACGTGCCTTTTCCCGAAGATCAAGAGGCGGCGCGTGCATTGGCTGCGCAATTCAAACCCTTTTTTGAATCGGACAAAATCACCAAAATCGGACAAAATTTAAAATACGACATCAAAATACTCGCGCGATACGACCTCGCGGTTCGCGGACCGATTTTCGACACCATGATTGCGCACTACCTCATCAATCCGGATATGCGTCATAATATGGACATCTTATCCGAGACTTATCTGAATTATACGCCTCAATCCATCGAAGAATTGATTGGAAAAAAGGGAAAAAACCAAAAGACCATGCGCGAGATCGACCTGCAATTGGTCAAGGAATACGCCGGTGAAGATGCCGATATCACCTTTCAACTCGAAGGGATTTTTGATCAAAAGCTGGTGGAAACCCATACCAAAGAACTCTTTGACACCATCGAAGTACCCCTGGTACCGGTATTGGCTGCGATGGAGCAGGAAGGCATCCGACTGGATGTGGCTTTTTTGCAATCGCTGTCCAAGAAGTTGGACAACGACATCAAGGATTTGGAGCGCGGTATCTACGAGCAAGCCGGCGAGCAATTCAACCTGGCATCGCCCAAACAATTGGGAGAGGTCTTGTTTGACCGCCTAAAAATCGGAGGCGCCAAACCCAAAAAGACCAAAACCGGGCAATACGCCACTGGAGAAGAGGTTTTGAGTTATTTGGCCGAAGACAACCAGATCGTCAAAGACATCTTGGAATGGCGTCAGCTGATCAAGTTGCAAAACACTTATGTCGATGCCCTGCCTCAACAGGTCGATCCGACTACCTTGCGCATCCATACGGATTATATGCAAACCGTGGCAGCAACGGGTCGCTTGAGTTCAAACAACCCCAATTTACAAAACATTCCCATCCGCACCGAACGCGGCCGTCAAATCCGAAAGGCCTTTGTGGCCCGAGATGAAAACCACGTGTTACTCGCGGCGGATTACTCACAAATAGAATTGCGCATCATCGCGGCCTTGAGCAAAGAGCCCAATATGATGGAGTCCTTTAAAAAGGGAGAAGACATTCACCGCTCTACGGCGGCCAAGGTCTTTAACGTGCCCCTGGAAGCGGTAACCAAGGAGCAGCGTAGTCATGCCAAAACGGTCAACTTCGGAATTATCTATGGGGTATCGGCCTTTGGTTTAAGCAATCAGACTTCGCTATCCAGAGCCGAAAGCAAGGAATTGATAGACACCTATTACGCCACTTATCCCGAATTGAAAAAATACATACAAACGCAAATCGACTTTGCGCGAGACCACGGTTATGTACAAACCATATCGGGGCGCAGACGCTATTTAAAAGACATCAATTCACAAAACGCCATAGTGCGTGGTGCAGCAGAGCGAAATGCCGTCAATGCCCCTATACAAGGAAGTGCAGCCGACATCATCAAAATTGCAATGATCGCCATCCACCACAGACTGATTTCGGAAAACTGGAAATCCAAGATGCTGTTGCAGGTACACGATGAGCTTGTTTTTGATGCCCATAAAGACGAACTCGAAGACTTAAAGGTGTTGATCAAAACCGAAATGGAAAACGCCTTTGTACTCGAAGTGCCCTTGGTCGTAGACCTGGGAACCGGCGACAACTGGCTCGAAGCCCATTGATTTTAAATAAAAAAGTGCCTTTTCTTAAAAGGCACTTTTTTATTTAAACGACATCGGAACACTACTCGCCAAAAATATAATTGAATTGCCGCGCTATTTCGCGGGCATTGATTGTAATTACCGTGTCTATTTTATCTTTTTCCAGATAGATTACTTTGGTTTCATTAACAAAGGAATTTCCTTTGTTATACACTCGTGCAACATACACATTGTTCGCCGTTTTTACCGCCTGATTGAGCGCGCTAAGGTCAACTCTTGAACCGCTTGCATTGGCAATAATAATCGCATTGGGATCGTCGATGAATTGAGTGACAGCCTTGGCAAAATAAATGTTACAATTGGGACAACCCTCTTCGGTTAAAACCAATATTCGCTTGACTTCAACCCCCAACTCTATGTCGTATTCACGTTGCAGGGCAGCGGCTAGTTGTTCGTATTCCGATTGGGAAGTTCCGGAACAGCCGCAGAAAAAAAACAGCGCGACCATCGCCCCATATTTATATTTCAAAAAAGTCGTATTCCTTGACTCCAAAACCCGTATTCTCATCTTGCTTATTTTTTAAAAGATAAACGCCATCCTCAACAATAAGAGAGTTGTGCCATAAGTATTTGTTCTGATCGATAACCACTTCTCTTTCAAACTGCAGTCCTTCGTCAAATATCACTGCTTTAAAGGGTCGGTATTCTATCTCCGTATTCTTTGAAAAATCAATGGTTTGGATAAGCAGGTATTTTTTGCTTTTGGAACAATATCCAAAATCCCCCACTATACTCTTGTGTTGCAATTCAAAATTCAGCACTTTACTATCAAAATCTTGTGCCAAGGGAGCAGGCACCGCCACAGCACGGGCATCGTCGACTATCCGCAACTGTTCGAGCTGGTTTAAATCGGTTGGATCGACGCGCAACAAATAAGGGGAAAACGACGAAAAGACAAAAATGTGCTTGTTCTGATACGTGCTGTAACGCCCATCGATATAAGGGGCCACATTGTGATCGATGTTCCAATAAAAGTCGGGTAAACCATACACCGCCACGGGTGATGACGACAAGAAGTTTTCCACTTTGATCAAATGTGGTGCGCGTACCCAATGGGAATAAAAATAATACGAGTCCTCATACAGCGTTCTAGCCACCTTGCGACCCATCGAATCCGAGTGCTTGCGAACCCAATTGGGATGCAGGAGCACGCTTTTTCCATCCAGGACGAAATTTCCCGAACCGGAAGTACTGAAATAATACACCTGCCCCGTTCCTTCGCAAAATTGACTCAAATCTAAACGGTGCCAAACAGTGCCACTTTTATCTATGGCGCACAACTGATTGCCACGCTCATTAATCAAGATTATAGAGTCCATAGAAATTACCGACAATCCATCGATTTGCCGCAATTCCAATATACCCTTAGAAAGGCTGATGGTATCGGTTAACTCACCATGCGCATTAAAAAACTTAATCACTTTATCCGTGATAGGATCGGCAAAATACAATAAAGTCTCTTTGCTTTTCCGATCGTATAAATGACCCCGAAACTTCCCTTTACTCACAAAGCCGATATCCAACACTACCGATCGTGAAGCCTTCCATTCTTCCTTGGGTTTTCCGCAGCTCATCATCAAGACAACAAGCATGGAAAGCGCTATATTTTTAAACATAAAACCACTTATTTACGACCTTATTTCGCTTTTATACAGCCACGACACCACACTTCAAAAGCCCAACGCTTCAAAATACAGAACCTAACACACTATATAAGAACAAGATAAGAAAACAATTAAGGAGGAAAAGTTAAAAAAACAACTTTAACTCAGCGGATACATTTTCAAAAAATAAACAACTACCGCCACGAGCAAAAACAATTAATCCCAAATACGCTCCATATCTCCAACAAATTAACACCGAACAGCTATGGGGATTTAAAGAGGTCTTACAGCAACAATCGCCAAGGGGAACCGAGAGATCAACAACTCTGAGATTTCGCACTAAAAGGGCTCGTAATTCCAGAAAAAAAATCAAAAAGGCCAAACGGTTTTACGGTAGAATGCGGACAAGAAAAGCGATTAAGGCTTTCATTTTCAATAAACTGATCAATATAGGGTCAAAAAATAAACAGTTGTATTGTATAATAAATAAATAGTTGTACTTTTGCACTCCCTTTATTGGGAATGGAATGTTTAATTAAAATAATTTATTTGTGAACAATTTAAGCTACAAGACAGTATCGGCAAACAAAGCTACTACTCAAAAAGAGTGGATCATTGTAGATGCTGAAGGTCACAACTTAGGTCGTTTTGCTTCAAAAGTAGCGATGCTATTGAGAGGTAAATACAAGCCAAGTTTTACACCACACGTGGACTGTGGAGATAACGTGATCGTTATCAACGCGGAAAAAATCAATTTGACTGGAAACAAATTGGAAGAAAAACAATACATCCGTCACACGGGCTATCCAGGTGGACAAAGAGTATTGACAGCTAAGGTAATGCAACAAAAGAACCCTGCATTATTGGTTGAAAAAGCAATCAAAGGAATGTTGCCTAAGAACAAATTAGGAGCACAATTATTCCGTAATTTAGACGTAAATGTAGGTAGTGCACACAAACACGATGCGCAACAACCTAAAACCGTTAATTTAAACGATCTTAAGTAATGGGAGTTATTCACAAAATCGGTAGAAGAAAAACCGCTGTTGCTCGTGTTTATGTTTCAGAAGGAACAGGAAAAATCACGGTAAACAAAAAAGAATTTACAACTTACTTTCCAACAGCAACCTTACAATACAAAGTAATGCAACCGATGTCTTTGACAGAGAATGCAGAGAACTTTGATGTAAAAGTAAATGTTTACGGAGGAGGAACTACTGGTCAAGCAGAAGCTGTACGTATGGCAATTGCAAGAGCTATGTGTGAAGTTGATGTAGAAAACCGCTCAATTTTAAAACCAGAAGGTTTATTGACTCGTGATTCAAGAATGGTTGAACGTAAGAAATTCGGTCAGAAAAAAGCACGTAAGAAATTCCAGTTCTCTAAACGTTAATTTTTATTTATTATTAAAAAATCTAAGTTTTTGTTGCTCTCCTGCTGCGGTAGGAATTAGTTTAGCATCTAAATGGTTCAGACCGAGACACTCGCTACCGAATCATTGCTAATACACAAGAACGTAAACTATTACAAAATGGCAAACAAAGTAGAAGTTAAAGAATTACTAGAGGCAGGTGTTCATTTCGGACACATGACTAGAAAGTGGGATCCAAACATGGCTCCTTACATCTATATGGAGCGTAATGGTATTCACATTATCAATCTATATAAAACCGCTGCAAAAATCGAAGAAGCTAATGAAGCTTTGAAAAAGATTGTAGCATCAGGTAGAAAAATACTATTCGTAGCTACCAAAAAACAAGCAAAAGACATCGTAGCTGAAAAAGCAGCTGCAGCAAACATGCCTTTCATCACAGAAAGATGGCCAGGTGGTATGTTGACGAACTTTGTTACTATCCGTAAAGCCGTTAAGAAAATGGCTTCTATCGACAGAATGAAGAAAGACGGTACGTTTTTAACTCTTTCTAAGAAAGAGCGCTTACAAGTTGACCGTTTACGTGCGAAATTAGAGAAGAACTTAGGTTCCATCGCTGACATGACTCGTCTACCAGCAGCTCTTTTCGTTGTAGATATCAAAGCTGAACACATCGCAATTAAAGAAGCTCAGAAATTAAACATTCCAATTTTCGCTATGGTTGATACCAACTCTGACCCCCGTCAAGTTGATTATGTAATCCCAGCAAATGATGATGCTTCTAAATCAATCGATAAAATTTTATCTTTAGTAACGAATGCAATTATTGAAGGTCATTCTGAAAGAAAAACAGAAAAAGACGATCAACCAGTTGTAGCGGCTCCAGCTCCAGAAGTAGCTAATTCTACTGAAGAATAATAATTTAACAGTATCATAAAGTCGTTATGCTGATGGATGTATACTTTTGTAGACAACTTAGCATAACGACTTTTTTTATTAACACATAACACAAGACTTTAAAATGGCAAATATTACTGCTGCAGATGTAAACAAGCTGAGACAAATTACGGGTGCCGGAATGATGGACTGTAAAAAAGCGTTAGTTGAAGCTGACGGAGATTTCGATTTAGCAATTGAAAACCTACGTAAAAAAGGACAAAAAGTTGCTGCAAACAGAGCGGATAGAGAATCTACAGAAGGGGCTTCTATCGCTATTGTCAATGCAGATAAAACGGCGGGTGTTGTTATCACTTTAGGTTGTGAGACTGATTTCGTTGGAAAAAACGAAGGTTTCGTAAAATTGGCTACAGACTTAGCAAACCACGCTTTGGCTTTCCACAGCAAAGAAGACTTTTTGGCTTCTGACTTTGGAGGTATGACTGTTGCTGAAAAATTAATTGAGCAAACTGGAGTTATCGGAGAGAAAATTGAAATTACTGTATTCGAAAGATTAGAAGGTACTTTCGTTGGATCTTACATCCACGCTGGAAATAAAATCGCTACTATCGTATCGCTTTCTGCCAATGTAGAAGGTGCTGAGGAAGCTGCGAGAAACGTTGCTATGCAAGCTGCTGCGATGAACCCAATCGCTTTAAACGAAGCTGGTGTTGATCAAGCAATCATCGACAAAGAAATCGAAATTGCCAAAGAGCAATTGAGAGCAGAAGGAAAACCGGAAGCGATGTTGGAAAACATCTCTAAAGGAAAAATCCAACGTTTCTACAAAGACAATACTTTGGTTAACCAAGACTATATCAAAGACGGCTCTATGAGCGTTGCTGCTTATATCAAAACGGTTGATCCTACTCTTGTTATCACAGGATTCAAAAGAGCTGCTTTAGGATAATTCATCCTCAAGTATCCCATCAAAGCCCCTAATCTTGTGATTAGGGGCTTTTTTTGTCCCGCTCATTTCCAAATAGCCGGCGGCAAAACCCGCTGCTTATTCTAAAAAGGTTTATTTTTACCCAAACTATACGTCTCCAATGAAAAACTTGCACAAAAACATCCTGTTCCAAATTATTATCGCCATTGTACTCGGAATTGTCCTGGGACAATTTGCTTCCGAAGGCATAGGTCGTGTTTTTGCGAGCTTTAACGCTATTTTTAGCTCATTTCTGTCGTTTTCTATCCCCTTGATCATCCTTGGACTCGTAGTGCCTGCAATCGGCAAACTGGGCAAGGGAGCGGGAAGCCTATTGGTCCTAACCGTAGCCATCGCTTATGGCTCGACGCTTTTCGCGGGCTTCTCGACCTACTTTGCCAGTATCTACATTTTCCCCGAACTGTTGGCCACCCAAACACATCAACTCGATGTGGCCGATAAAATTTCCGACTTAATCCCCTACTTCTCCATAGAATTCACTCCCCTTATGGACGTGATGAGTGCTTTGGTACTCGCCTTTATCATCGGCATCGGTATTTCCAAGTTAAATAACTCCACCTTAGAGCAGGCATTTGACGACTTTTTAGCGATCATTACCCAGGTTATCAACAAGGTCATCATCCCCTTACTACCGCTATTCATTTTTGGAATCTTTTTAAACATGTCTTATACCGGACAGGTATTTTCAATCATACAGGTGTTTGTCAAAATCATCGGCGTGATCTTTGCCCTACACATTTTATTGCTATTGATCCAATTTTCTATAGCCGGTATCATCGCTAAAAAAAATCCTTTTAAACTATTAATCACCATGATGCCCGCATATTTTACGGCATTGGGAACCCAGTCGTCTGCCGCCACGATTCCGATTACCTTACAACAAACCCTTAAAAACGGCGTATCTGAAAAAATAGCCGGCTTCGTTATTCCCTTAGCCGCAAACATACATTTAGCAGGAAGCACACTAAAAATTGTTGCCTGTGCTATTGCCTTGATGTTGCTTCAAGGACAACCTATAGAATTTGGCGCATTTGCCGGATTTATCTGTATGTTGGGAATCGCTATGGTAGCTGCACCAGGTGTACCTGGAGGAGCTATTATGGCCGCCATCGGTATCATAGCAAAAATGCTCGGATTCGACGCCGAGAGTCAAGCCTTGATGATTTCCCTATACATCGCTATGGACAGCTTTGGAACGGCTTGCAACGTTACCGGCGACGGCGCTATAGCCGTAGTGGTTGACGCTTTGACGAAAAAGAAAATGACCGCAACGGACGCTTAACTGTTCTTTAAAAAACGGAGGAAAAACAAACAAAAGTAAAACTGCCTTGTAACTGCTTGGTAAACGGTGGTGCAATAGGGATGGAAATGACATCCTTTTTGTGAAGCGAAGCGCAACAAAAAGATAAAATGGACAGCCCGGCCCGAAGGGATTGCCCTAGAGAGATTGAGCCCTTTCGCTGTTGTTGAGTATGCGCATAAATTCCGATCGCGGAATTTCGCGCGCACCGAGACTGTCTAAATGGTCGTTATAAACCTGACAATCGAGAAGTTGGTAATTCTTTTGTCGCAGTTCGTGAACCAAGGCGATGAATGCGACCTTGCTCGCATTGGAGACCAGGGAGAACATGCTCTCGCCACAGAAGAGCTGTCCGAGATCCACGCCGTATAATCCGCCGACCAATTGCTCGTTTTGCCATACCTCTACCGACATGGCTCGCTTTTGCCGATGCAATTCGCAGTAGGCTTCTATCATGTCGTCGGTGATCCAAGTGCCGTTTTGCCCTTGTCGCTTCACGCCTTGACAGTGGTTGATTACCTTTTCGAATTCGCGATTAAACGTGACCTTAAACGCCCCTCGATTTAAGATATTGCGCATGCTTTTGGACACTTTGAGTTCGTCTAAAAACAAAACCATTCGCGGATCGGGTGCCCACCAAGTGATCGGTTCCCCATCTTCGAACCAGGGAAAGATCCCCGATTGGTAAGCCAACAATAACCGCTGCGGAGACAAGTCGCCCCCCAGCGCCAAAATGCCCGATTCGTGTGTCTGGGACAGCTCGGGAAAATACAGGGACTCGGTCAATACGTACATAGACAAAAAAAAATCCCGAACCTAAGCTCGGGATTGCTATTTTTTAGAAGGGTAAATCGTCGTGTTCTTCTTCGTTGAATTTCGGAGCCGATTCAAATTGTTCTGTCGGCATCGATGGCGGTGTAGCCATACCTGCTGGTTGCTCTGCTACCGCTTTTTCAATTCTCCATCCTTGGATTGAGTTAAAATACTTGGTTTCCCCCTGTGGGTTAACCCACTCTCTACCTCTTAGGTTAATCGATACTTTTACGGGTTCTCCTACTTGGAATGCATTTAATAAATCACAACGGTCTTGAGTAAACTCAATCATGATATGTTGTGGATATTGTTCGTCTGTGGTTACTACCAACTCTCTCTTCTTAAAAGACTGACTCACTTGCTGTGGTTGGTTGATTACTTTAATTCTTCCTAAAACTTCCATCGTATTAAATTTTATCGCGTTATATTGATTTGCAGAAAACTAGTTTTGAGCTAAAATAGTTTTCCACGCCAAAGTTACATTATTTTCCCTTAAATATTCTTTTGCTTTTTCCATTTTCTTGTTTTGGTCTCCCTGGGCCAACAACTGTTGGAGTTCGGCATTTTCCAAAACAAAATCACGTACCGATTCCGGAGACGGCAGTTGCTCCACATTGCCGAGTACTCCCAAATCGTTACCGTTAAAAATCGGGTTGTTTACCACGCTCTCGGGAATGGCGTCTACGCCAATACCCAAGGTAGTCAACGGTTTTTCCACTTCAAACAGGCCGTCATTGGCACGGCTGTACCAATTTCCTCCCATACGGGCTACCAGATCCATCTTTGCTTGATCAATGGTCCCTTGTTCGTTTAAAACAGCCTCATTGATATGTATTTTAACCACTTCGCAAATCACTAGATTCCCCGCTCCTCCTTGGTCGCCCAATCCGATCACTTCATTGACTACGCACTCGAACTGCACCGGGCTTTCGGCCACTCTAAAGGGCTGTACCACGTCGGATTTCAACATGGTAAATCCGGCTTTTTCAAATTCGTTAACCCCGTCGCTGTACTCGGTACTGCTGAGCGAAGTTTGCTGTACCATGGCATAATTGACCACGTTAATCACCACTTGCTGCGTGGCTTGCACGTTGAACAAGGTGTGTTTAAGGGTGTTGTCACGTACACGTCGCGAAGGTGAAAACACTAAAATGGGCGGATTGGCACTAAACAAATTAAAAAAGCTAAAGGGCGAAAGATTGGGATTTCCATCGGCATCTACCGTACTGGCTAAGGCGATGGGGCGGGGCCCTATAGCGCTTTGCAAATACCCTTGCAATTGAACCGTGGCAATATCTTTTGGGTCTATAGTTTTCATGAATGGGACTTTATATTTTGGCATTTTACAATAGGTAAAAATAGCAAAAAGCTTTTACAATCCCATTGAAATGCTTAACTTTTAGCAAGCCAACAAAAAGATTCGTCTAAAAAGCAGTTAATTTTCACTACTTTTAAACTCAAATTGACTGTTATGTTTTTTACACCCAAAAACAACACCTGGCGCTGGCTAATCATCTTGACGGCCTTTGCCGCATTGGTACTCATCCTATGGAACACCTATACCTTTTTTCAGACTTTTAAAAATGAAGAGCGCTTAAAAATGGAGATTTGGGCTGCGGCATCGCAAACGCTCAACAAGGCCGACTTAAACGATACCGACCTGGGGCTGCCGCTTCAAATATTGAACACGAACAACACCATTCCCATCATACAAACCACCGATCGCGACAGCATTATCAACATGGTCAATGTGGACGAGCAAATTTCTAAAAATCCGCAGAAGGCCATGGTCTTCTTAAAAAAGTTGCAATCTCAGAATGCGCCTATAGTCATAAAATTCGACCATACCACCCAATACCTCTATTACGGCAACTCCTCTTTGCTGATGAAGTTAAAGTATTATCCCGGTGCCCTGGTACTGATTTTTTTGTTTTTTTCCGCCATGATTTTCAGCTTCTACCGCGCGAGTAAAATGGCCACACAAAATCGCTTATGGGCGGGAATGGCCAAGGAAACGGCCCATCAAATTGGCACGCCCCTATCGTCCTTACTGGGATGGGTAGAAATCATGCGCCTCGACAATGTCAACGAGGAAACCGTGGTGGAAATCGAAAAGGACGTCAACCGCCTGCAAACCATAGCCGAGCGCTTTTCCAAAATTGGCTCGGAACCGGTATTGGAAAACTGCGACGTGGTACAAGAAACACAAAAAGCTTTTGAATACCTGCGCTCTCGCGTATCCAAGCAAATCAACTTTAGCTTTACAGCGCCTTCCTACCCGTTGATCATTCCGATGAATCCAATTTTGCACAGCTGGACCATAGAAAACCTGATTAAAAATGCCATCGACGCCATGAAGGGAAAAGGCTCCATAGACATCTGTATAGACGACAACGAAAAGGGGATTCGCATACAGGTTAAAGACAGCGGTAAGGGCATGGCCAAAAAGGAGTTTAAACGCATTTTTGAACCGGGATATACCACCAAAAAAAGGGGATGGGGATTGGGCTTGTCGCTGACCAAGCGCATCGTGGAGTCGTATCACAACGGCACGATAAAGGTCACGCAGTCCGAATTGGGAAAGGGAACCACCTTTTGCATCGTGTTTAAAAAATAAAAAAACCGCAAATAATTCTCAACTATTTGCGGTTCTAAGCAGGAACTTTAGCGTTCAAACTTTTTTTACATATTTTGGTGTATAGCCTTAGCTAAGGCTTCAAATTCTGTTTCCGATAAAGATGTTTTTCTAACAAAGCGCATGTCTTCCATGTCTTGCAAGGGGATTAAGTGCACGTGAACGTGGGGAACTTCTAGTCCAACCACAGCCATACCAATGCGCTTACAGGGAACGGTGCGCTCCAAGGCTTTGGCCACTTTTCGAGAAAATCGCATCAATTCAAGATAAGCCGCTTCATCCATATCAAAAATCTTGTTGATTTCTCTTTTGGGAATACAAAGCGTATGTCCTTTAGCGTTGGGATTAATATCCAAAAAGGCTAAAAAATTATCGTCTTCTGCTACTTTATAAGCCGGTATTTCTCCGTTGATGATTTTGGTGAATATAGACATGGTTCTTGAATTTTAAAAATGGATTAATCTCTGCTGATTTCGAGTACTTCGAAATTCATAATTCCGTTGGGCACTTGAATTTCGGCAATTTCTCCGACTGTTTTCCCCAACAAACCTCTTCCTATAGGTGAAGTTACGGAAATTTTTCCAGCTTTCAAATCCGCTTCGCTTTCCGCTACCAAAGTATAGGTCATTTCCATGCCGTTTAATTGATTTTTAATCTTAACGGTAGAAAGCACCAAAGCCTTAGTAACATCCAATTGCGACTCATCGATCAGGCGTGCATTGGCATTAACCTCTTCCAACTTGGAAATTTTAAGCTCTAATAAACCCTGCGCTTCTTTTGCTGCATCATACTCCGCATTCTCCGATAAATCTCCTTTGTCTCTGGCATCCGCAATTGCTTGCGACGCTTTTGGACGCTCCACACTTTTTAACTGCTCAATCTCATCTCTTAGTTTTTTCAAACCCTCGGCAGTATAATACGAAATTTTACTCATAATTTACATGGTTTATAAAATAGAAAAAATCCCATCGAAACGGGATTTCTTTCTATGAAGATATTATTAAATCGATATTTTTAATTATTTACTAACGGTATCATTTTTGTCAAAGTTAAATAATTAAATTTGTTTTCCAAATTCTTTAATCATGAAAAAGCTTTTTCTATTGTTTATTATTACTATTTCATTTTTAGGCTGTTCCAAAGATAGTTATAGTAATCGAAATCCGTATTTGCCCGATTATTCGTTTTCGATCAACCTGAATTTAAACCTGCCTCAGTACAGCAACTTGAGACATCCGTCCACGGCTGTTCGCGTTTTTGGAGAGGGCTTGGGTACGCGCGGCTTAATCGTTTTTAATACCGGTAGTGGCTATAGAGCTTATGATGTGAGCTGTCCCAATCACGAATTCAGAGACTGTTCGACCCTGGAACTCGTCGGTGTTTCTGCCGAGTGCAGCTGCGATGGATTAAAGTTCTTGCTCTTTACCGGGCTTTCCGAAGCTGCCGATTACCCGCTAAAACAATACCGCATAGACATCATGGGCGACGTGTTAAAAGTATATAACTAAGAAAAACGGAGGCTTTAGGGCCTCCGTTTTTACACTTGTTTTAGGTGTTTAAAACTTCAAGGTCACCCCTCCCAATATATTAAAAGTGGCTTGTGGATAATATCCGGCCCCTTCTACGGTGCTTATCGCGCCTTGATCCACTTCATCATAGGTGTAGTAAAACCCGTTGGACAGGTATTTGACATCAAAGATGTTGTTGGCCAATACAGACAGGCCGATGGACTCAAACCACCCTTTAATCGGGAATTCGTAGTTGACACTGAGGTCGTTGACAAAATAGGCGTCTAATTTCGATTTTTGCATATCGACATTCCCCATGTACTGCTCGCCGACAAATTTGGTTAACCACGAGATATTCAAGCCTTTTACCGGTATATAAGTCAAGGCATTTGAGGCGATAAAATTTGGTGAAAAGGCGATATTGGTATTGCCCAAATTCACCAGTTCCCCATTCCATTCGGTGTGGAAATCGACGTTTTTATTGTTGCTCACAGTGATGCTCGGACTCCAGTACACCTGCTCTAGGAGGCGCACCGTCGCTTCTACTTCCAAGCCCAGGCGGTAGCTATCGCCGCTGTTTTCGCGTATGGCCGCCCCCACATCATTGAGGGCTCCGGTCAATACCAACTGGTCTTTATAGCGCATATAGTACGCATTGACATTGATCGATGCGTTGGGCGAATGAAAGCGCCATCCCAATTCAAAATCATTTAGCTTTTCCGGCTTGGGGCTACCGTCTTTGTAGTCGTTTCTGTTGGGCTCTCTGTTGGCTCTGGCATAGGAAAAATACCACTGATTTTGCGCGTTGGCCTGAAAGGTAATTCCCGCTTTGGGGTTGAAAAAATCGAAGGTATCGTTGACGTTGCCCGTTTCTAAACCGTTTGCTTTATAGTGCACGCTACGGAATTGCAGATCGCCGTACAAACTCCATTTCGAGGCGAATTGATAGGTGGCTTTGGCATAGGTATTTACATCGGTTTTCAAGGCGTCGTCGTCGTAGTATTTCTGCTTGTATTCATAGGCTACGGGCTCTTTGACCCACAGTATATTCCCAAAGTGACTGCCCTCGTATTTGTTGGCGGCTCCACCGATGACAACGTCTAAGTTGGTCGCTTTGTAATGGGCAGAAAACGTAAAGCCATAAAAGTCGTTGTCCAACCACTTTTGGCGTACCACATCGGATTTTTTAACCTCTTTGCCATTGACTACGATGGGATCCAATCCGTATTCTGCCAATTTGCTTTGGACTTTATAGTTTTCATAATACCCCTTTCCCATGGTGTAGTGCAACGCGGCATTGGTGCTCCACTTGGAAGACCAGCGCTCGTTCCAGTGCAATTGGAAGTGATCTTGCTTGTAGTTGTCGGTTTCGTCGTCGTAAAACTTCCTGTTGCCCGCCTGGTCGTAATACACCCCAGAGGTGTTAAAACGGCGGTTATGCGCCAATAATTCAGGATCTTCCAGTCCGTTCCACGCCTGATAGGTCTTTTGATCACCGCCGAAGGCCAAGGCCTTGATCAAGGTGGTTTTGCCCAGATAAGTTCCCTGTAAAAAGTACGATTTCATATCGGAGGTGGCTCTGTCTATATAACCATCGGAATGGATATTGGACAAACGTCCGGCGATTTCAAAGTGATCGTTCATCAGACCCGTACTAAATTTTACGGTGTGTTTTCGCGTATTATAGCTCCCGAAAGCATTGGAAATTTCGCCGTTGCTCTTGGTGGAATACGAATCGGTAAGCAGGTTTAAACTCGCACCGAAGGCTGCGGAACCGTTTGTGGAAGTTCCCACACCGCGCTGCAACTGAATGTTTTGAACCGAGGAGGCGAAATCGGGCATATTTACCCAAAAACTCCCCTGAGATTCGCCGTCGTTGTACGGAATTCCATTGAGGGTCACATTGACGCGAGTCGCGTCACTCCCCCTCACTCGAATACTGGAATAACCCACACCGTTGCCCGCATCGGTCGTCATGACTACCGAGGGCATAAAATTCATCAAGGACGGAATATCCTGCCCGAGATTTCTCTTGGCCAATTCTGCCTTGTTCAAATTGCTGTAAGCGATGGGTGCTTTGTCGTTCACGCGAATGGAAGCGACTAAAATTTCGTCTAAAGCCGTAACTTTAGTGGAATCGGCCGATACTTTGTCTTGCGCGATTCCGGAGATCGACGCCAATAGTGCCAGCGAAAAGAATGGATAAAAACGTTTTGTTTTCATTCGTAAAAAAAGTTTTTACAAATAAAAGGGGCAATTATTTATTATTAATAATTACACATGGTATTCCGCGAGTGCCACAGTACGCAGCACTCTTTTTCCCTTGGCAGCATTACCCGCCCAGGTTCTATGGGTATAATCTCAGCCATTACTGGCACCCCTTTGAGACGCAGCAAAAGTATTGGTTATATTCTAAATCGCAAAGAATTTACCCCAAAGAATTTTGAATTTTATCCGCGTTAAAAAGAACGGATATTTTACTGGGGGCGCTTCGTCTTGTATTCCACGGAATCAATCGACATCGGGTCGCCTGCGCATGGCCTTTTTAAGCGACAATTGCTGTTTGTTGTCCTTGCGTTTTCTGATGACCGACCGGGACACCCGAGTGGCTTTACGCGGTTTTTTCTCGACCAAAGCAGCCGTGAGTATCGCGTAAAATCGGCTGATTGCCCCTTCTTTATTTTGAATTTGACTCCGGGTGGCATCGCATTCCAATTGCAGGATCGATTCCTTGGAGAGCCTGTTACTCAACTCCACGGTTAACCGCGCGACTTCCTCTTCTGAAAAGGCCTGCGTTTTAGACAAATCCCAGCTCAACACCACCTTAGAGGATACTTTGTTTACGTGTTGTCCGCCTGCTCCACCGCTTCTAACGGCTTTAAACTGCAGCTCTGCCGCCAATTTTTCCTTATTCACTGCTGATGTTTTTAAGTTTTTCTCGCTCTAAAATGCGGCGCCAATCCAAATAAGCCTTGATGGCCAATGCGGTAAATATAACGAATTGTAGCGAAAGGATTCCCAGTCCCCTATAGGCGTAGAGCGGAATGGAAATCAAATCGCCTATAATCCACAAGGTCCAATTCTCAATTTTCTTTAAGGCCATAAAGTACATACCCGTAAAAAAGATACCGGAAGTAAAGATGTCGATGTAGTTTTCCGGGTGAATATCGTAATCAAATACCCGATATACCCCGTAGACCACCAATAGCGTAACACCGAAAATCAGCAGTCCTATTTTCTTTTCCCGCGCGTTGGTGCGGGATATTTTTAAGGGCTGCTTGTTCGAATCGACCTTAGACCAATTGTACCAACCGTAAATACTCATCACCGAATAATAGGCATTCAACACCACTTCGCCGAGATAACTCGCCAGAAATAGTAAATAAACGGCAATTACCGTGGCTACCAGCCCAGTTGGATACACCATTATATTTTCTTTACTGGCATACCACACGCTCAGTATACCAAAGAAAAAGACCACAAACTCCAGTCCGATTTGCGTCCAGGAAGTGTCTTTATAGGCGTCAAAAAAAAAGTCAATCATGATTGTTTACAATAAAAAACCGCATTCGAAAATACGGTTCATAGATTTTTAAAATACGTTATTAGCTCCTGCTCATCAGCAATCTCAAAATATACCAAAACAACAACATCAACGAGGCGAATAGCGATAAAGCCGCCGGCACATATTGATCGGTTGCATATTCGTTTTTGATCGTATAGGTGGAGTAAAGAATCGATCCAGAAGCCAAAAGGATCATCGCTGCTGAAAACCACAATCCCAAATCAAATCCGAAAATCAGTCCCGCCACAATGACGCCCATGGCTACAAAAAAGCCCACAGTCAACAGAGACCTCAAAAAGGAGAAATCCGTTTTGGTTAAAAAGACTACAGCAGTCAATCCCACAAACAAGCCGCCTGTCAATATAGCTGCCTGATTGATCAGACTCATATTACCTCCCGCGAAATAGATGGCCACATATATCAAGGGCACAAACAACAAAGCTTGTGCTAATACATATAAGCCAAATCCGAGATACTGCTGCGTTGGACTAACCGTGTTATAAGTCATTTTTTGAGCCACCCAGGTAATGGCCATAAAGCCCCCTAAAAGCAGCAACCACAGATAACCCTGTGTCATACTAAGCATAAATTCCACCAAGGGATCGACTTTTAACAAAAGGCTTTCCAAAGCAATAAAAGCCAAGACCCCCAAGGCGAGATGCGTATAAGTTTTTCGATAAAATGCCGCTCTCTCCGTATCAGAAGCGTGAGCGACGAGAATATTTGTTCCCATATTTTACTATTTTAACGTTCTACTAAGCGAATATACTAATAAATGTTTTTGATTAAAACGGGTTTTTTCGATTAATTACAGCAAGGTATAGACCAGCATAAAATTATCGATTTCCAAGAAATAGAAACAAAAAGACTTCGAGAAAGTTTCCGACCTCACTTCACATTTACCCGACGTTCCGTTCAGATCAAAGGCTTCGACATTCATGTGGTCTTTAAAACTCAGACTTCTGGAATTACACATTTTATACATGGCTTCTTTGGCTCCCCAAATAACAGTGAGTTGTTTAACTTTTAGATCTAGAGGCACTGCCAACAAAGCCTGTTCTTTTTCATTAGTAAATTTGTCGGCTATTCGAATGATTTTTTCCCTTTGCATTTCGATGTCAATGCCGACATTTTTTGTGCTGATCACTATGCCGGAATAGGAAAAAGAGTGGGTAATAGAAATGTGCTTACCGTCGCTCAGGCTGGGTTTTCCGCAGTCATCATAACGCAAATCCAAGTCGGTATAGCCCGCGTGCTGCAGCAAATGGCGGATGCTCAAAAAGCCGCATCGATGGCTGAGCGATTTCATATTGGCGAGTCTCTCGCTGCTGGCATCGCGCAGGGTCACACCCTGCAACAGGGTGTCGAAATCTTCGGTTATTTTCCAGATAAGTACCTGAGTACTCGCATCGACGGCAATAATTTTTTCTAATGGCATCTGAGTGATTTTAAAATGGCAACTTGGCATACAGCCCAAAATGCGTTAACGTTGAATTAAGATTCGCCCTTCTCTTTTTAAAAAGGAATTCCGTAACTTTGTATAAAAATTTTGTAAATACAAATATACAACAGATGAGCACAAAAATACCGCCGTTTGTGGCATACAAAGTAAAAGACATTTCTTTGGCTTCTTGGGGAAGAAAAGAAATTGAATTGGCCGAGGCAGAGATGCCCGGACTAATGGCTCTTAGACAAGAATACCACAACGAACAACCGTTAAAAGGAGCAAGAATTGCGGGTTGTTTACACATGACTATTCAAACTGCTGTTTTAATCGAAACTTTAGTAGCTCTAGGTGCCGAAGTAACTTGGAGTTCTTGTAATATATTCTCCACTCAAGATCAGGCAGCCGCGGCTATCGCTGAGGCGGGCATTCAGGTTTACGCTTGGAAAGGTCTAAACGAAGTTGATTTTGACTGGTGTATCGAGCAAACCCTTTTCTTTGGAGAGGACCGCAAGCCGTTGAACATGATTTTGGACGATGGTGGCGATTTGACCAATATGGTCATCGATCGTTATCCCGAACTGGTTGCTGGTATTAAAGGGCTTTCGGAAGAAACCACTACCGGTGTTCACCGTTTGTACGAAAGGGTTAAAAACGGCACTTTACCGATGCCGGCGATCAACGTAAACGACTCGGTGACCAAATCCAAGTTCGACAACAAATACGGCTGTAAGGAATCGGCTGTAGATGCGATTCGTCGTGCAACGGATTTGATGTTAGCAGGAAAACGCGTTGTGGTTTGCGGATATGGCGATGTGGGTAAAGGTACTGCAGCCTCGTTCCGCGGAGCGGGTTCTATAGTAACCATTACGGAAATCGACCCCATCTGTGCGCTACAAGCGGCGATGGATGGTTTTGAAGTAAAAAAACTAGACAACGTGATTGCCAATGCAGACATCGTGATCACGACTACCGGAAACAAAGACATCGTAGTAGGACGTCATTTTGAAAAGATGAAAGACAAAACCGTAGTGTGTAATATCGGGCATTTCGACAACGAAATCGACATCGCTTGGTTAAACGCCAATCACGGGGCTTCTAAAGTGGAAATCAAGCCACAGGTGGACAAATATACCATTAACGGTACCGATGTCATCATTTTGGCAGAAGGTCGCTTAGTAAACCTAGGTTGCGCTACAGGACACCCTTCATTCGTGATGTCCAACTCCTTTACCAACCAAACTTTGGCTCAAATTGAATTGTGGAAAAACAGTGCGGATTACGAAAACGACGTGTATATGCTTCCCAAGCATTTGGATGAGAAAGTGGCTCGTTTGCACCTGAGTAAAATCGGTGTGGAATTGGATGTATTATCCGACGACCAAGCCGCTTATATCGGTGTAACTCCAGAAGGACCGTATAAACCGGAATACTACAGATACTAGTAACTATACGAATAATAGTAAGGGGCTATCTCAAAAGGACAGCCCCTTTATTTTTTAAAATATATTTATAAAATAAGGAATTGATTCGCCTCGGATAATTGCTGAGACAATCCGTTTTTAAGCAAGAAAAGGGCTGTTTTCTCCAACGAGAGACAGCCCTTTTTTTACACCTATCCAAACTGGGAGTTTCTTATATAAACAGCGCGCGCACACTACTGCTAATGGCTGTACTATCCCTTTTTAAAACAACAAAAGGGCGCTTTCGCGCCCTTTTAATTTTACCATTTATAGTTGTACTGACTAATTAAAAATATAAGTTGTCATTTTAAACGGTGTACCCGCTGCACTAAAAGTATAAATAACGTTAGGCGCGCCTACTTTATATTTCTCTTTCTTAGCAAAAACACCATTAGGATCCATTAAATATCCATCGATTTCGCGAATTTGGTCAGGCATTGTATTAGAACTCCAGCTAACGTGAGTGAACTTCAAGTTTCCAAGAGGCCCTTCGGTAACTCTTACGGTGTGCGTCACTGACGCCATTCCACCTAAGAAACTATACGTAATTGTACTATTTGCCGTTGGCCCTCTAAATCCGATCTCAATTCTATCGATGTAATTAGCAGGCTGTGCTGCAAAAAGATCATTCAATAATTTTTTGAATAAATCTGAGTTACCCGCTGCACCAGAAAGGTACTCACCGATAAAACCAACAGCACTAGATTTTAAGAAAACCTTATAATCGTCTGTTTGTTGAAAAGGTCTTGTCAAATACTTAATTACCGCACGTACATCGCCTGAATTTACAGAGACAAACTCTTCATTAGCTGCATTATAGTCAAACGTATCAATTACTACGTCACCAACAACAACGGCTGGATTGATTTTAATACCCGTGTTTGTAAAAGAAACGCCGAAACCATTCTCCTCATTAATCGGTGCTAAAACGGCACTTTCTACTTGAGCAAAACGAGTTGTACCACTGTAGTTAAGTTCATAACCATTCATAGTACCACCAGTAGTAATTTCAAGGCTTCTAAACAACGGCTTGTCGCTTTTAGACATGTTCTGCCCCATAATGCGATTCTTACCTAGATTAGCCCAGTCTTCTGCTGTGGCTTTTACCATACGGAATTCCTTTCTTGATTTTACCGTTTGAAAAACAATATCTTCATTATCTCTTCCGTAGTAACCAAACTGGACATCCCCTTTGTAGCCTTGACCAGAGCTCAATGGCGAATTGTAAGAATCTGCAAGCACGTGAATTTTGTTTTTGGTTGTAAATACCAAAGAAACCGTTGCTCTTAAATCAATACCGTATTCACCTGTTTCCGGTGTAATATCTTCATCTGAAAAATCAGATGCCGTCACTACATTAACGTCATCGATGAAGTTAAAAAGAAAAGTGAATCCACCAAAAGATGAATTATCTGTATAGTACACTACTTTCCATCCGAATTCGGAGGATTTAAGCGCATCTGCCAACTCCTTCTTACGTTCAGCGATACGCTCCGTAGGATTTTTTTCGAAAACAGAATCATTATCTTTATTGTCACATGCCAAGAAACTACCAGCAACCAACAAAAAACAAAGTCCCTTTTTTATATTATAAAAACTCATATATTATTATTTTTTTAAAATTTAAAAGAAAGAATTAACCCATTAATTGCTAATAGCATCTATAGTGTTTCTTTCAGCCACATCGCGTAATTCGAAAAAGTCCATATCAAAGGCACTTTTATAGTACTCCACGACAATATCCACTTTTCGTTGCACCAATGCACGAGCAGTCACGCTAAGACCAGCCATAAATGTTTCATACTCTACTTTAGTATGCATCAAAATATAAGAAGCCGTTTCTGCAATATCCTCATCAACATTTAAACGCGCGTAATTCGTAACAAATCCTAATTCGTGCGATTCCGTTACATCGGTTATCAAATACCAAGTAGACGTATACTTACCTGGAGTAATGGTAGACCAAGCTTGTTTGTCATAAGGTTTTGTTTGATTTAAGATATGCACATACTCATGATGAATCGTATGAACGAATTGTCTAATATCATCCAATTTAGAACGATCAACAAAATCGGCATTGAACAAAGTAATTCTAGCACCACTTCCAGCTTCACCCAAAACGATGGTACCGTTGTTGTTCACATTATAACTACCTACGATATGAAGTTCTCTGGGCGATATTTTTTTGACAAAACTCGCTCCACCCACTTCCGTATACGTATCTAACCAGATTTTCTTAACCATTTCTAGAGCTGGCTTAACGCTTTCAAGTTTAGGTGGATACAACAATTTGTCGTAATTCCCCATCGCTTGATCCCATTTATAGGTCGCTCTAATATTGTAAGGTATTCTATAGTTTGCATCTATCCATTGATCAAGCTCCGTTTTTGGCGCTTCCTCCAAACTCAATCTGCTTTCCCCAAGGGAATCTTCTTTTGAACAACTTGTAGCAACAAGAACAAAAGAAGCTATAAAAGTTGTTGTCTTTAAAAAACTTATTAATTTCATAGTATCAATTATTTAATGTTATCTCGGGTTTTTTTCAATTCCTCTATCACTTGCGAAAAGCGGCACTTGAACTTGTCTTCTAGGGTCATCCTTAGTCAAAATCATCGGGGCTTTGTTAATAGCTCTATGCGTCACTTCCACATTAAAACGTCTCACGTCTAACCATCTTAAACCAGTTACGTAGAAATCTCTTCTTCTCGCATCGGTAAGGAGTTGTATCATGTAAGATTGATCCTCTGACAAGGAATAGAAAGGTGTGTAGGTATCTTGAGAAAGCCCTTCGTAAAGCGTTTTCAATTTTGCCATAGTAATCTTGTCAGCTAGTCCTGAATTTACCGTTCTAGTAGCTAAGAAAAAGTCCATTTCTTTCATGGCTATATCCATTTGATTCAACATGACATGCGCTTCGACTCTATTCAAGAACAATTCATCGTTACTAAATAAAATCATCGTAACAAAAGCATTACCTGTACCGGCATTTGCGTTTGTAACTTTAAAGTACTCATCAATATTATTGATAAAAGTAGCTGTGTTATTCGTAAAAGAAACCACGTTATAGGCCCACGATTTTCCGTAAGGACTACTCTTTCTACCATATAGATCGGTACTCGCTTCAGAAGTAAAGCAATATCTGTTTGAATACTGATCTCTAAAGAATCTACTTGGAACCGTTGAAATCAACAAATTCGTAGGAGATGCCGCACTGATGTAACGCAAATAACTCTCCTCATCAGTAAGGGTAATCAAGCTTTTATAATCTCTGATCTTACCTGTTGGAGCAGATCCTAAATGATCGGTCATTTCGATTACTTTTTCCCATTCTCCTTTGAAAAGATAGAAACGCGCGGCAAAAGCCTTAGCAGCACCAACGTTAAAGTGGTATTTTGGTTGTTTATAATCGTCTCCAACTAGGGTCAAACCCTCTGTTAGATCTTGTTCAATTCTTGCATATACCTCTGCCACAGTACCTCTTTTGTACTCAGCTAGCATTTCCGTTTCCACTTTATCTACATAAGGAATACCTAAATCCGTATCCGCAGTCGCTGGGTTATAGGTTTTAGACCATAAGTTCACCAACATAAAGTGTGCATAAGCTCTAGCTACTAAAGCCTCACCTCTGGATGCTTTCAATTTACTTGTAGTGGCTCCACCCAATTTATCGATAGCTTCTAATGCGGTATTGGCATGAGCAATAGCATTATAAGCCGCTACCCAATAAGCTGAAGGGGTATCCATTTCCTGGCTATCTACAACATCCCACTCGAAATTCTGAGTATTGATCACTCCTGTCAAAGAAAACTTCTCACTGTCAAAAGCGTTATCACTCATGGTTTCTGCAAAACTAGCATAAGTTCCAGCTGGGTACGCATTAACCAATAATTCAGCAATCTTCTCTTCGTTATCCAATTGGGTTCTGTTATCAGGAACTTCAGACAAAAAGTCATCACAACTAGATACAGAAGCGCCTAAAATTAAGAAACACGCTAATATCTTTATTCTTTTCATAATTTACTTAATTAAAATCCTACATTTAAAGTTAATGTATACTGACTCGTGATTGGCATAGCAACACCACCTGATCTATAAAACTCTGGATCTTGTCCGTTAAGTTTTTTATCTGAATAAATCAACAATGGGTTAGTGGCCATCAATTTAAGTGAGAAAGCACTAAAACCTACACTCTTTTTAAAATGATCTGGGAATTCATATCCTATAGATACGTTTTTCAATCTAACAAAACCACCATCTGCAACTCTTACATCTGAATAGTTGTAAGTATTGTACGCGATGTTTAATTTCTCTTCTCCGTAATTTCCTAACTGGCTAATATCAGCAATTGTAGGAATATTTGTACGATTTTCATCTCCTGGAATTAACCAACGGTCAGAAATATCTTTTGTGAATACATCCAAATCTGAATATCTAGAAGAGAAAGAAGGATTCAATCTTACTTTATTTCCACCTGAAGCTACTACGAAAATATTCATCGACCAGTTTTTATAGGTAAAAGTGTTAGAGAAACCCAAAGATTTGTTTGGTTCTAAACCACCTTCGTATTTCAAATAACCTTCAACACCTTCTGTGTCTTGGAAATTAGCACCAGCTACGTCATCCGTTTGTCCATCTGCTTGAATAAAAGTAGGTAAACCCTCTTTGTTCAAACCTGTAAATTGGTAAGAGTATAGTGCGTTTCTAGGACGTCCTACGATATTTCCTCCATAACCGTTTACCAAGTCATAAGCATTTGGCGTATTTTGGATACTCTTAATTTGTTGATCAAAATAAGAAGCATTCAAAGTTGTACTCCAGCTAAAATCATCATTCTTAACGTTCACTGTAGTAATAGCAAGTTCGATACCTTTAGTATCCATATCTGCATTATTACCCATTTTAACTTTTTGACCACCAACACCTGAAGTTACTACGTAATCGATCAAGTCAAATGCTTTTCTTTGGTAAACGTCCGTTACCACTTGAAGTCTGTTGTTGAACAAACCTAAATCTAAACCAATGTTGGTTTCGTATTGTTTTTCCCAAGTTAAATCAGCATTTTGAAGTTCCGAAATCAACAAAGAGTTTTCTCTTAATCCACTTAGGGAACGATCGGTAATCGCACTTCTATAAATCGCTAAAGAGTTTGTTGCAGGACCAGCAGTAGCTGTTAATCCGTAAGAACCTCTTAAGCTCAAGTTACTAATTGTTTCTGAATCCTGTAGGAATTTCTCCTCAGATGCATTCCATTTACCACTTACTGTATAAGTTGGCAACCATCTAGAAGCAGTACTGTTTCCCTGTCTGTTTGAACCGTCATAACGACCTGTCAAAGACACGGTATATCTTCTGTCGTAAGTATAACCTACTTTACCGAAGAAGGCCACTGTACGCTCTCTTTCTTCAGCCAAACCAAAATAACTACCTCCAGTTTCAAGCAATTTTTCAATAGCTCTAGCATCTGTAAAAGCAGTCAATCCCTTACCGTACTGAACACCATACGCGGTATAGTCTTCGCTATTTCTGTTTACCGTACGCATTTCAGCACCGAAGAATCCATCAATTTCATGAACATCGTTAAATGCACGCTTATACGTTAAACTGTTTCTCAAGTTAAAAGAAGTCATATCGTTAAGGATAGTCGTTCTAATACCTCCATTTGGAAGCACTACAACTGGTGGCGCTCCTGCATCATTAGGATCTCTAAACAAGAAAATGTTATCGTCTCTTTCAATCGTAGTTAAATTCGCATTGTAAGCACCTACGATATTTGATTTTTCCAATACATTATGAACACGTTTCGTATCGGCATAACGAGCCGAACCACTTAAGTTATAAGTCAAATATGGATTGATTTTGTAATCGATATCCAATTGCAACTTGATCTCTTTAACATCTACATCCATATAGTTGTTATCGATTTCATTTAAGATATTAAATGGAGCCCAGTTCATTCTGTTGTATTCCAAGTTTCCGTTTTCGTCATAAGGACGCAACGTTCTACTTGTGTTTAACGCATAGCTAAATGGGTTAATATCAAACTCACGTGAAGAACCTCCACCTACTAAATCTTTTTTACTATCATAACTTCCCGGTGCTTTTTGATCACGTACCGATGCCATACCAGAAACGGTAACAGTCAATTTATCGTTTACGAAAAACGTATTCTTTAAATTCGCCGTAACACGGTGTACTTGGTCAGCCAAAGTCCATCCCGGATCAGCATAATATCCTAACGATGCAAAATATGCACTGTTTTTACCCCCTCCAGAAAAACTCAAAGAGTGATTCTGAGTAATTGAAGGTCTGAACAATACTTTAAACCAATCTGTGTTAGCCTTTTCGTATTGTCTAAGGAATTCATTCTTTCTAGGATCGGTATTCTCAACACGGTACCCATCTGTTTCCGGATTGTAGTTGTTAATACCCCTGTACATCATGTTATAAACCCCTCCGTAACGTCCTTGAACCAATGAAGGGTAATCCAAATGTCCTTTATTGTTTAATTCACCCAAAACAGACATGGTCTCTTGTGAGTTAAGAATGTCATATTGCGAATAGCTTGGAACCACTCTTACCGTGTTTTCCGCTGAGTAGCTAATTGTCAATGGAGACTCTCTTCTACCGCTTTTAGTTGTAATAACCACAACTCCATTCATCGCTCTTGAACCGTAGATAGAAGTAGCAGCAGCATCTTTTAAGATGTCAATGCTCAAAACATCACTACTATTCAATCCAGCAATAGATGAACTCAATAAAGTTTCCGAGTTACCAGAAGCTAAATCTTCGAAACTCACGTTGATGATATCCTCTTGAACGATACCGTCAATAACCCATAAAGGTTTGGTATCTCCAAAAATAGAAGAAGCACCACGTACGGTGATTTTAGGAGCAGCACCAAAAGTACCTGTAACGTTTTGTACCGTTACCCCAGCAGCTTTACCCTCAATCATTCTACTTACGTCAACCACTCCTTCAACTTTCAATTCTTTTTCGGAAATTCTACTTACAGCACCAGTAACTTCTCTTTTAGTCATACTCTGGTAACCTGTACTAATAGTAATCCCGTCTAGTTCTTCTGACAATTCTGTCAGCTTAACATTTACTACACTTCTACCTTGTAATTTGACTTCAGAGGTTTTGTGCCCCATATATTCAAACACTAAAATAGCATTTCCGTCCTTAACAGCAATCGAATAATTACCGTCTGAATCAGTACTAACACCTTCTTGGGTGCCTTTAATTAGAACGCTTGCTCCTGGAAGAGACAACCCATCTCCCGCTGAAACAACCTTACCTGTAACCTTTCTTCCCTGTGAATACGCCTCTTGAACAGTCAAAAGGGTCAACAACACTAGAAAGAAATTGAGTACAATTTTCCTCATGTTTTATTATTTTTAAATTGTTTAACAAACAAATAACAAAAAATCCATATATGCTAATTTTGTGTTATTTTTTTTTATAGTTTTTTTCTATTATAGGAAAGTTAAATCTTAACAATCAAAAGCGCTCCCAGCCTTTTTTAGGTGCGCAGACAGCGCTGTTAGTTCCGCCCAAAATGCCGTTAAAAAATTCCTTTTTAACCAGCTTTTACCACGAAAAATCCTTTTAAATCTCCTAAAAATAAAAAAAACCCGTCCAGTGGACAGGTTTTTTTAAATCGATATATATAATTTTATTTTTTTAGCAAATCGCGAATCTCCGCCAACAACTGTTCTTGCGACGGCCCTGCTGGAGCTGCTGGTACCACTTCTTCCTTTTTCTTGAGCTGATTAATTCCCTTTACCAAGAAAAAAACCACCAAAGCCAACAACAAAAAGCTGATCAATACCGTGATAAAGTTTCCATAAGCAAAAATTACAGCGCCTTCTACACCTCTAGCATCCTTTAACGGAGCTCCGTCCGGAACAGTACCCTTTAATACATAATAGATATTGCTGAAATCCGGAGTACCGATAATTCCAGATACTAAAGGCATTATCAAATCATTAACAACACTGTCGATAATTTTCCCAAATGCACCTCCAATAATTACCCCTACTGCCAAGTCCATTACATTTCCTTTAACAGCAAACTCTTTAAACTCCTTTATGAATCCCATACCTTTTTGTATTTAAATTTACGCTAAAATAATAAATTTCCATTTCAATACTAAACAATTTCTTAAAAAATTTTATTCTTCATAGAAAATGCGTTTAACCCTTTGCGAAATACTAGTCATGATTTCGTAGGGTATGGTATTCAATTGCCTAGCTACTTCTGTAACAGGGATTTCCGGCCCAAAGACGATTACCGAATCGCCTTCTTCACATTCAATCCCCGACACGTCTACCATCATCATATCCATGCAAATCGACCCGACGATCGTCGCTTTGCACTCCTTAATATATACGTAACCTTTTTCATTGCCCCAAGCGCGCGGAATTCCATCGGCATATCCAATGGGAATCGTCGCGATTTTGGTCACGCCCTTCGAGCGGAACCTGCGCGCGTATCCCACACTCTCGCCATCGGAAACACGGCGCAGTTGCAAGATCACCGTGCGCAAGGTACTCACGTGCGCCAATTGCTTGGTCTCTTCCACATCGTTGCCCACGCCGTACAAACCAATGCCCAGGCGCACCATCTCCAGTTGGTGCTCGGGAAAGTGGTAAATGCCCGAAGTGTTTAGTATATGTCGGATTGGATCGATCTCCAATGCCTCGGTCAATCGACTGCACTGCTGTACAAACAGCGCAATCTGATCGAGGGTAAATGCGCGGTACTCGGCCATATCACTGGACGAGAGATGAGAAAAAATCGTTTTGACCTCCAAGACATTGGTCGGTTTTAACACTGCGATCAACTCGTCGAGGTTGTGGTCTTCAAAACCCAAGCGGTGCATACCCGTATCCAACTTGATGTGTATGGGATACTGATAGGCATTTTTCTCTTGTGCAAACTGCAAAAAGGCCTTTAACTCCCGTATCGAATAAATTTCCGGTTCCAAATCATAGGCGATCATGGCCGAAAAGGCGCTGATTTCCGGATTCATCACGATGATGGGCAATTGTATCCCCGCTTTTCGCAGGGCAATGCCCTCGTCGGCAAAGGCCACGCCCAAATAGTCGATCTTATCATGAGCCAACAACTTGGCGATTTCAAAACTTCCATTGCCATAGCCAAAGGCCTTGACCATAACCATGACTTTGGTGGATGGTCGCAATTTGGAGCGGTAGAAATTCAGGTTGTGCCGAACGGCATTCAAATTGATTTCCAAAACGGTCTCGTGGGTTTTTTCCTCGAGCAGACTGCATATTTTTTGAAATTGAAAACCGCGGGCTCCTTTGACCAGGATCGTCTCTTGTTGAAACTCATCGGCGGCGAACTTTTGCAAAAAGGCATCGGTGCTGCTGTAGCCATAAAAATTCTTTAAGCCTTGGAGTTGTTTGGAAATTGCGGGGCCGATTCCGATAATGCGATTGATTTTATTGGATTGCAGCAATGCCCCTACTTGCCGATACAATTCCACTTCGGGCAGGCCGCTTTGAAAAACATCGGAGAGGATTACGGTTTTATCGGTATGCGTTTTGTGTTTCTCCAAAAAATCCAATGCGATTTTTAGCGATTGAAAATCGGAGCTGTAACTGTCGTCGATCAGCGTGCATTGGTGAATGCCGTTTTTTACCTGCAAGCGCATTTCGACGCGATACAATTTTGACAGCCGTTGCGCAATCAGCGCTTCGGAATATTCTAACCACAACAAGGTCGTGATGCACGTGGCGATGTTGGCCAAATCCGCTGGCTCTTCAAAGGGAATATCCACCTCAAAAGCGCGGTCGCCATAGTTGACGGTCAATTGCCCCGACTGTTTGTGTATAAAAAACACATCGGCTGTGGGCTGTATAAAACTCCAGGTATATAACAGACTGCGATTTTTCAAGTGTTGTAGCACGGCGGCATCTTCTTCGAGTATCAATTTCGACACCCCTTTAAAGAGTCGAAGTTTTTCGGTGATTTTTTCCGTGAGATTCTCAAAGCCCTCGTCGTGATCGCTGCCGATCGCGGTGAGTATACCCAGGGTGGGTTGTATGATGGTTTGTAGAGTTTCCATTTCGTTAACCGTAGATATCCCCGCTTCAAAAATGCCGAAATTGTGTTTGTGATCGATGCCTAAAACCGATAGGGGAACCCCGACCTGAGAGTTATAACTCTTCGGACTTTTAATCACGTTGTGATCGGGATTGAGCAAGAAATTCAACCACTCCTTGACCACGGTTTTACCCCTGCTACCCGTAATTCCTATAACGGGAAAATCGAATTGTGCGCGGTAATAGGCGGCGAATTTCTGAAAGGCTATCAGGGTATTGTCGACCCTAAAAAAATGCACGCCCTCAGGCGCCACTAACGGCTCTTTGGACACGACAAAATTGCGCACCCCCTTTTGAATCAAATCTCCTATAAATTGATGGGCATCGTGGTGGGCACCGTCTAAGGCAAAAAACAAGCTGTGCTCGTTGTTCTGTAAAGACCGGCTATCGATGGATACGTGGGTAAAGACGATTTCGGCAACTCCTGCTAAGGTTTTAGCAGACACTATTTTACAAAAATCCGACACTTTTATTTTCATGACTTGCCTATGCTTTTAATTTGCCTATCAAAGTTAAGGCAAATCGCAGAACAATCTAAAAAATATCGGGAGTTTTTAAACGCAATTACAGGGGGAAGCGCGGCTTTTTACACGGCCGCTTGCAAACGAATCATCCCCATCGAAAACGGCTGTTGCCGCATTGTCGATGGGGATTGCCGCAGAAGTCGATCGCTTGCGGTTCACCGCGCTGTCCTTTTATTGGTATCCGTCGTAAATGCAGGCTATACAAAGGTATAATCCACACCGGTTACCTGAGACAAAAGGGTGTCTGGCGCGTCTAGAATCACCGCTGCTTTGGGCGGTGTAGGCGTTACCGGACTATGGGTTTTTAGATAGGCCAACATCGCATCGTGTAAGGTAGACTCGGTGTTAAACGCTTCGCGTACGTTTTTCATTCGGCACAGCATATCGTCGGGATCTCCTTCTCGCTCGCAGGCCAAAATCCGATAGGTTTGCTGCTCTTCTAGGGGCTTTCCGCCTATTTGTATGCTCTTGACGCGCTGTCCGTGGGTGGCAAAGGCTTCGAAGGTGACTTCCATACCTTTAAACTTAACTACCCAGCCGCCAAATCGGTGCGCCGCTTCTTGAGCGAAAACGTTGTTGAGTTCCTTTTCCAGCCAATTGCGAATCTGCAAGCCGGACACCTTCCCGATGCGAATCGTCGAGTCTACCGGCAGCATATCGTATATAAATCCGTTGGTTATGGGAATATTTCCGGTATGGTCGCGCGTTACGTTGGGCGGACAGAATCGAAAGCCGTTGGACAGCACTACGTCTACCTCGGGATGTTTGGCGTGTAAGGCCTGCAACACCAAGGTATCGATCGGGTTTTCCACGACGAAATAGCGATACAAAGGCAGGGTGCTGTACCCGACTATGCGATTGATATCGGCAGTATAGGGTTGTTCCACCTGAGCGACCAAGTTCGCCACCGCAGCATCGGGTGTAATTTTGGAGGCCGTGACCTCCAACAACTCGTAAGTGTCGCGAATGACCTTGCCGTCTTTTACATACAAATCGAGCTTGCCGATAAAGGACCCAAAGGCACCGGGCTCCACCACTTTGGCGTAGGTACACACGATGGGCTTGCGCACCCGTTCGTGGGTATCGCCACCAAAGATATAATCGACGCCCTGACATGCGGGATGATTTGCCAAGGCGATTTGTTGAGACAATCCCAGATGTGCTATGATAATAACATAGGCACATTGCTCTTGATTGCGCAATACGTCTACGTAATGCGCCAGGTTTTCAGAGGGTTCGGTATAGCGAATGCCCGCGCTGTACATCGGCGATTGGCGCAGGGGCACCAAGGGATCGGTATAGCCCAAAAATCCGATTTTTATACCGGCCGTATGCCAGATGTGATAGGGCTGAAAAATGAGTTCTCCCTTGTTGCCCGCACCCAAATCGTGGTACATATTGCTGCATATTTTGGGTGCATTCAAAGCGCCCATCAGTTGTTGCATATTCTTTTTGCCGTACACCACCTCCCAGTTTCCCGGTAAAAACAGGTTGTATTGCAACTGATTTAAAATGGGCACAAAGGCCTTGCCCGAGGTGTGCACCGCCAATTCACTGCCCTGAAACATATCGCCGGTATCGACGGTAAAATTGTTGGGATTTGCCGCCCTCAAATCGTTTAGCAGGGCTGCGAGGTAGGCATAACCCCCGGTTTTTCGATAAACCGCCGCGTCGTTTTCCCAAAACAGTTCGTCGTGGGGATGCAGTTGGCAGTGTACGTCGGTGGTTTGAAAAACACTGACTTTCTCCACGCCTTCCTCGGCCAACAAAGCCGCTTCCGCTGCATTTGCCGCCTGCTTCTCGTCTTGGGCCTTGGCAAATCCAAGTGCTGGCATTACTGCGGTTCCCAAGCCCACAACGCCCATTGCTTTTATAAAACTCCTACGGTCTTTCATTTTATCGTTCTAAAAATTACTTTTAATATAACTCCACCCCTGTTCTTGTCGCAGCACAATCTCTGCGATTCCCGACGGTATGTATTCCATTCTTTCAATGATGCTAGCCTTGTCGATTTCCTTTTGCTTTAGGGTGTTTTCACACACTTGAAACACCACGCCACGATCGACCAATTGATGGATCTCTGCTTTAAAGGCGGTTTTGTCGGTTTGCACCAGAGCGATGCCCGGACCGTGGATAACCACGTGTATGACCACGTCGTTTTCCCAGAGGCTGAGCAAGTTGTTCACGTTGTTTATCAATCCCTTTTGCTCGGCAGCTTCGCCACTGCTCATCTGAAAAACCACGCGATGGGTGGTTTTGTTTTGCTGCGCTTGCGCCGAGCCGACTAGCATCAGGAAGATACTCATTAGAAATAGGTTTCTCATCGTTGTTTTTTTGAATCAATATCCGAATAAAAACGGACTTTAAATACGTTTTTCAAAACTAAGTGCTTTGAAGTGCAATGGCAGTAACAATTGTTACACAGTCGATTTTAAATGGCTTTGTAGCAAATGTTACTGTACGAGTTTATATTTATGCGTTCCTTTGTTTGATAAATTTAAAACTATGCATGCGATATTAGAACCCTGGCCTTGGTATATAGGAGGCCCGATGATTGCCATTACGATGGTTGCCCTGTTGTATTTGGGCAAATCCTTTGGATTTTCCTCAAATTTACGCACGATTTGCGCGATGGCCGGTGCGGGTAAGAGCTGCGATTTCTTTTGCTTTGACTGGAAGGCTCAGTCTTGGAACCTGCTGTTTTTGGTCGGTACCATAGCCGGAGGCTTTATTGCGTTTCACTTTTTGAGTACGGCAGACGCGGCGGTTCCCCTAGCGGAAACCACCCTTGTAAAACTGCATAATTTGGGCTTTGAAAGTGCGGGAAAAACGTATATCCCCACCGAATTATTTGGACCGGAAACCTTCCAATCACCTAAGAATCTATTGCTGTTGCTCGTAGCGGGACTGCTTGTGGGCTTTGGGTCGCGCTATGCGGGAGGCTGTACTTCGGGACACGCCATTTCGGGTTTGAGCAATTTTCAACTTCCCTCGCTTTATGCCGTTATCGGTTTTTTTGTCGGAGGATTGATTATGGTTCACCTGCTGTTTCCCCTTATTTTTTAAACACTGCGCGCCTTAGGCGCCGCTAAAAATACATCAACTACACTATGAAAAAATTCACTTATCTGCTGCTGGGCCTGTTCTTCGGAATAGCCATGTTTAAGTCGGGAGCCTCGTCTTGGTTTCGCATTTTTGAAATGTTTCAGTTCGACTCGTTTCACATGTACGGCATTATCGGGTCGGCCTTGGTATTGGGCGTGATCGCCGTTCAGTATATCAAGCGCAACCGCGTTCGCGACGTATCGGGAAATCCGATCGTGTTTCAGGACAAGAAAAAGGGCATCGTGCGCTATATGGCTGGCGGTACCATTTTCGGATTGGGCTGGGCCTTGGGAGGTGCTTGTCCCGGACCGATGTTTGCGCTGTTGGGCGCGGGCTTTTTGCCTTTGGCTGTCGCGATTATCGGGGCGCTGTTGGGCACTTGGATTTACGGCTTGATTCAAAACAAACTGCCTCATTAATCCGCAATTTCCCTTTAGCACCGCCTGCAATAGGGATGGCAGCGACATCCTTTTTAGGGCGCTGCGCGCCCTAAAAAGATATAGCGTACAGCCCGGGCCGAAGGCATTGCCAAAAACGGTTTTGTTTTTGCCAATATTCTGCCTAGGAGTTGTAGGATGCCCAAAATAATCCTATTTTTAACCGCTATTAATCTTTTACCCGTTAATTATGGATCACGTTATTAGAGAGGCTTATGGGGCTGTTTTTGAAGATGCATTGATTGAAGAACTCGTGGAAACGGCTGCGATTTACGATTTTGAAGAGGGCGACAAATTGATTGAAATTGGCGAATACATCAAAAAAATGCCCTTGTTATTACACGGCGCCATAAAAATTATGCGCGAAGACAAGGATGAGGGCGAATTGTTGTTGTATTTTATAGAAAAAGGCGATACCTGTGCATTTACATTGATTTGCACCTTGGGCGAAAAGCAAAGCGGCATACGCGCTATAGCAGAAACCGCCGGCTCACTGGCCATGATACCGGTTTCTAAAATGGAAGAATGGATGGGAAAATATCGCAGTTGGCGCAATTTTGTACTCAACAGCTACAACAACCGCCTTTCGGAAATGTTGGTCGCCATAGACAATTTGGCTTTTATGAAAATGGACCAGCGCCTGCTGAGTCATTTACAGGAAAAAGCCAAGATCAACAACAGCAACATCATCAACAACACCCATCAGGAAATCGCTTATGAGCTCAACACCTCTCGGGTGGTGATTTCGCGTTTGCTCAAGAGTTTTGAAAATCAGGGGCTCATTCGCCTCAACCGAAAAAACATCGAGTTGCTCGCGCCGCAAGCCTAAAGTTTAACGCTTTTTAACCCGCTACTGTAACTCAGGTTACTGCCCATTTTAAAAAAGAGGGTTAATTTTACCTTAGAATAACAAACAACGGCCGACGATTTCGCATCGAACGCCCGTTGCAAACAAATACTATCGACAGATGAAAATAGAACAAATTTATACCGGATGTTTGGCGCAAGGCGCATATTATATAGAAAGTGAAGGCGAAGTAGCCATTATCGATCCGCTGCGCGAAGTGCAACCGTACATCGACAAGGCCACGGCAAACGGCGCTAAAATCAAATATATCTTCGAAACGCATTTCCACGCCGACTTCGTAAGTGGACACGTGACTTTGGCAGAAAAAACCGGGGCTCCGATTATTTATGGACCTACGGCAACACCTACTTTTAAGGCGCATATTGCCACGGATGGCGAGGTGTTTAAGCTGGGAAAAATTACCCTGACCGCTTTGCACACTCCGGGACACACCATGGAGAGCACCACCTATTTACTCCGAGACGAAAACGGACACGACCACGCCATTTTTAGTGGAGACACCTTGTTTTTGGGCGATGTAGGTCGGCCAGACTTGGCACAGAAAGCGACCAATATGACGCAAGAGGAATTGGCGGGTACGCTTTTTCACAGTTTGCGCGACAAAATCATGACTTTAGGCGACCATGTAGTGGTTTATCCAGCACATGGTGCGGGTTCTGCCTGTGGCAAGAATCTCAGCAAGGAAACCATAGGCAATTTGGGCGAGCAAAAGCAAACCAACTACGCCCTGCGCGCCGATATGACCAAAGAGGAATTTATAGCCGAGGTTACCGACGGTTTACTGCCGCCGCCGAGCTATTTTCCACTCAACGTGAAACTCAACAAAGAGGGCTACGAAAACGTAGAGGAAATCGTGTTGAAAAACCGCGCATGGAGTCCGAGAGAATTTCAGGTTGCCGCCGAGGAAAACACCGCTTTGATCTTGGATGTGCGTTCCATTACAGACTTCGCACAAGGCCATATTCCAGGGGCTATCTTTATCGGAATTGACGGACAATTTGCACCATGGGTAGGGGCTTTGATTACCGACATCAAACAACCCATCTTGTTGGTAACCCCTCAAGGCCGAGAAGAAGAAACGATCATTCGCTTGTCGCGAGTGGGCTACGACAATTCGCTGGGCTTTTTAAAAGGCGGATTTGAGGCGTGGAAAGACGCGGGTATGGAATGCGATACCGTGGAACAAATCGATGCGGCCACCTTTGCACAAAAGGCAAAACAAGATTCCATAAACGTATTTGACGTGCGCAAACCCGGGGAATTTGAAGCCTCGCATTTGGAAGCGGTCAACCACATTCCATTAGACGTTTTAAACGACCATTTAAGCGATTTCCCGACCGATAAACCGTTTTACATACATTGTGCCGGCGGCTATCGCTCGTTGATCGCAGCGTCTATATTAAAGGCCAGAGGATACCACAACATGATCGACGTTATCGGTGGTTTTGCAGCGATCAAACAGACCGACGTACCAACGACAGAATTCGTTTGTCCTTCGACCTTAAAATAATCTTTTATCGGGTTGCCGATTGACTTATCTCTAAAAACTGCTCTACACCCTGGAGCAGTTTTTTTTTATTCCGCGATTGGTATCCATAAAAAAAACTGCCTCGCGTACGAGACAGTTTATATTTAAATTCAGTCCGGCGGTATCGCTACCGCCGGGCTTATTGTTTTTAGTCGTTGAGCTTTAATACCGCCATAAACGCCTCTTGTGGAATCTCTACGTTTCCTACCTGACGCATACGCTTTTTACCGGCTTTTTGCTTTTCGAGCAACTTTCGCTTACGAGAGATATCTCCCCCATAACACTTGGCTGTTACGTCTTTTCGCAAGGCCTTTACCGTTTCTCTCGCGATGACTTTTACACCAATCGCCGCCTGAATTGGAATGTCGAATTGCTGACGCGGAATCAACTCCTTTAATTTTTCGCACATCTTTTTACCGATGTGGTGTGCGTTGTCTTCGTGTATAAGAGCCGAAAGGGCATCGACGATTTGCGCATTGAGCAAGACGTCTACTTTAACCAATTTGGACTGACGCAAACCTATAGGCGAATAGTCAAATGAGGCATACCCCTTGGACACGGTTTTTAAGCGGTCGTAGAAATCGAAAACGATTTCGGCCAAAGGCATGTCAAAGGTCAACTCCACGCGCTCTGGCGTTAGGTAGGTCTGATTGGTGATAATTCCCCTTTTGTCGATACACAAGCTCATCACCTGACCGACGAAATCGGATTTGGTAATGATCGTCGCTTTGATATACGGTTCCTCTACGCGCTCCAAGCGCGAAGGCTCTGGAAGGTCGGAGGGGTTGTTGACGATTAACGGACGGTCTGGATCCTTTTTGGTATAGGCCAAATACGACACGTTGGGCACTGTGGTAATCACCGTCATGTTGAATTCTCTCTCGAGGCGCTCTTGGATGATCTCCATGTGCAACATCCCCAAGAATCCACAGCGAAATCCAAATCCCAAAGCTGCAGAGCTCTCTGCGGCAAACACCAATGAAGCATCGTTCAATTGGAGTTTCTCCATAGAGTTTCTCAACTCCTCGTAATCTTCGGTATCTACGGGATAAATACCCGCGAAAACCATGGGTTTTACGTTTTCAAAACCCGCAATCATATTTTGTGTTGGCGTTTTGGCATCGGTAAGGGTATCCCCTACTTTGACCTCTTTGGCCTCTTTAATTCCAGATATCAAATAGCCCACATCTCCAGTAGAGATTTTTTGTTTGGGCGTTTGGTTTAACTTTAACGTTCCTATCTCATCGGCGAAATACTCATTTCCCGTGGCCATAAACTTAATTTTCTGTCCTTTGGAAATCGATCCATTGATCACGCGAAAAATTACTTCAATACCGCGGAAAGGATTGTAAACCGAGTCAAAAATCAAGGCTTGTAACGGCTCTTCCGGATCTCCTTTTGGAGGGGGAATACGCTCGATGATCGCCGCCAATATATCTTCTACACCCAGACCTGTTTTGCCAGAAGCCGGAATAATGTCTTCGTATTCGCAGCCCAAAAGTTCCACGATATCGTCGCTTACCTCTTCTGGATTGGCACTGGGCAAATCGATTTTGTTTAAAACCGGTATGATTTCCAAATCGTTTTCCAAAGCCAAATACAGGTTGGAAATCGTTTGTGCTTGAATGCTCTGTGCGGCATCTACAATCAACAATGCCCCTTCGCAGGCCGCGATTGAACGCGAAACTTCGTATGAAAAATCGACGTGTCCCGGAGTATCTATTAGGTTGAGTATATAGTTTTCTCCTTTATAGACGTATTCCATTTGGATGGCGTGAGACTTAATAGTAATCCCGCGCTCGCGTTCCAAATCCATACTATCTAGCAATTGAGCTTGCTTCTCTCTAGCGGTTACCGTTTGGGTAGCATCTAGAAGTCTATCGGCCAAGGTACTTTTACCGTGGTCGATATGGGCAATAATACAAAAGTTTCTTATGTTCTTCATCGTCGTTCAATATCAGTTGGTTTCGATTGCGCAGCGCTAAAAACAGCCTACTGTTGACTGTAGTATTCGGTGCGCAATTTTTGTTTTTTGTATAGTTTGCCTCAAAAATGCTGCAAATACAGTATATGCTGCAAATATAGTTTAAAGTTTGAATCTTTTTTATATTTTTTACGTTGCCTCCTTAATATAAGGTCAAAAAAGAAGTGGCTGTGCCTGAGCACTGGGCGGCAAACGGCTGGAAAACCTCCCGCTTAAGGCCTTATGGCCTCCCGTCTGCACAAGGAGCCGTAACACTGGGCTCATTTCCCATAAAAACCGTATCTTTATAGGTTAGAACATAAGATAATCGATTATGAGAACCATCAATTCCCTGCTGCTGTTACTAGTTTTTGCCAGCAGCTGCGCACAGAAAAACGACGTTGCCGAAGTTTTATACGCTTTTCCCAAAAGCCTGAAAGAGGTTTCGGGCATGCACTTGGATTCCAACAATCTCCTGTGGGTCGTTGAAGACAGCGGCAACAAAAACGAGTTATACGCCTTGGATTCCACGGGCAAGCTCCAAAAAACGCTTCGCATTACCAATGCGACGAACCACGATTGGGAAGACCTTACATACGATGCGGCCGAAAATTTATACATCGGCGATTTCGGCAATAACGGCAACGAGCGTCAAAACCTCAAAATCCTCAAAATCGATAAACAAGCGCTGCAAAACGCTGCGGAAACCACCGCGGAGGAAATTGCCTTTTACTATCCCGAGCAAGAGGCTTTTCCGCCTAAAAAAAGCGAATTTCTCTACGATGCGGAGGCCTTTTTTGTACTGGGCGACTCCTTTTACATCTTTACCAAAAACCGCAGCAAGGGCTTTGACGGTTCGGCTTTGGTGTATCGGGTTCCCAACCAACCGGGGCGCCATGCGGCTACGCTAATCGGCACCTTCAAAACCTGCGGCGTTTACAGCCAATGCGCCATTACCAGCGCGGCAATCAGTCCGGATTTAAAGACCATCGCCGTCTTGACCCAAGGCAAAGTTTGGCTGATCGAAAACTTCGATGCCAAAAACATCCTCTCAGGCAAGGTATCATCGTTCAACCTCAACCACCTCACTCAAAAAGAGTCGATTTTATTTCAGGACAACCAGACCCTATTGCTGTCCGACGAAGCCAAAAAGAAACAGGGTGGCCAGGTATACCGCATCGATTTAAAAGACTTAAAATCCAAATCCTAAACCAAACACAAAGCGACCGCCATCTTCACTTCTAAAGTAAGAGGTTTGCAGGGTTAGGGATTCGATTGCATTGACCCAGATACCCAATCCATACGAGTTGTGCCATTTGTCGGATACTTCACCGGGATTCCAAACCCGACCGAGGTCAAACCCAATCAGCATCCCGTATTGCATCGGAACGAGTCCCCCGTTGATCTCGGCTATATTCCAACGCAGGTCCGAGCTGTGCATCAGGGCCTGTTTGCCGGTAAAACGCTCGGGGCGAAAACCGCGGAGTTCGTCGTTACCGCCTAGAGTCGCGGCATGGTAAAAATCATAGCCGTTGTCCAGTCGGGCTTTATACTTGAATTTCGAAGCCCAAACAAAGCGCTCTAAGCGATCGATGGGCACGTTAAAATGCACACTGGTGTTGATAAAGCCAAATTGCTTGTCGCGCTGGTCCAAATTGTATTTCCAGCCCGACTCCCAATGGAATCCAAAGCCCAAAGTAGGCTTGGATTTGGAGTTGTACCGTTCGTAGTCGTAATTGATTTGAGCGCCTAAGTACTGCTGAAAGCGAAATACCTCGGGCGAAACCTCTGTGGATTCGGTGACAAAACGCCCCGAGCTCTTTTCGACCTTTAGGGCTTCAAAACTCGCGGCAATTTCAAACATACCCCCCAAACTGCCCTCGTAGCGGTAGGCGGGCTTGAGCTGATACGATTCGATGCGCACCCGTTTGTGGTCGTCGCCCTTTTCCTCGTCGAAGAAATGGGTTTCGTTGCCGTAACCGTAAAAATTCTGTGCAAAGTTTGGACTGGTGGCCTTGGCTTCCACAGCAAACATCCACGAATCGGTGGCATTGGCAAAAAAGCCTTTATATGTCGCGTCCAAGCCTTTGGTTTCAAAGGAATAATTGGCCTTAAACGTGTGTTTGGTCGTAAAGGGATCCTGTACAAAATTACTTCTAACCGAAGAAAAATTGATGCCCAACTTTACGCCGTCATCGGGGTTGTAGCCCGCATTGGGCAACAGCATATTAACGGCCAAGGGCACCTTGCGGTAGTCGTAATTATTCAAATCGTAGCGGTCGCTAAAAACCGTGCGCACCGCGTTGTTTGCCACAACGGTATTCTTTTTGGTCTTGTAATCGTAAACGATCAAATTGCGGTTGTTGTCAATTTGAAAGCTGTCGTGGTTTTGTCCGCCGATCAGTCGGATTTTAATGCTTGCCTTGCTGGAACCCGTCACCAAAAACGCATCCTCATCGTCTAATCCATACACCCATATCTCGTCGGTTTCGGCGGGATTATAAGTGCGTTCAAAGATTTTTTCCTCGCCGCTTTTTTTGCTGCGGTAGTGCTCCAATTGCACCGCGCCATCAGCGAGTCTGGTCAAGGTAAAGCGGTCTTTTTTATCGGTTCCCTTAACGATCGCCGTTTGGGCCAGGGCGCGGTAATACGCCTGGGCAAAATCGGCCAATTTCGCTCTTCGCACTTTTAGGGTTTTTATAATGCGCCTCATTTCGGCATCCTGTACTTCTACGGGCAATTTTGCAAAGGCCGCTTCGATATGGGCATCGGTCAATTGGCTTTCAATTTCCCTGGCCTGAGCCACCCACTCCGCTTCCGTTTTGTTTTTCAGGAAATCGATATCCATGGGAAAGGCGGTTTTATTCATCCATCGCGCTGCCGGAAAGTCTTCTTTAAAACTCTGCATGTGGCGCAGCGGCGGTAATTTTTTGATCAACGACAACAGGGCACCGTCTATTTTGGCGAAGGCCTGATCGCGATCGCGGGGAATCGGTTTGTAGATCACGGCATCGCCGTCTTTGAATTCCGCCCAACGCCATTGGTCGGCATGTCGGTCCCAATCGCCTATGAGCATATCGAACAAGCGCGCCTTTAAATAAGCGGCATCGTCTATGCGGTATTTTTCGTCTTTTCGCAATTTATTCATCACGTCGTCGGTGCTGATGATGACCTCGGCATTGCCAAAGGACTCCTCGTCTTCGTGGCCGTCGGTCGGTCGTTCTTCAATCATGTAGAGTTCGTTTCCATAAAGGGCGTTGTACCGGCCTAAAGCGGGTTGTTTGGGAATGTAGTACAACTCGGGATTGGTGTGATAAATTCCCAAAGCCTCCGACAAATCGCCCACTATAAACGGGGTAAAAGGATGGGCTGTGGTATAAAAGTCATAGATAAAGCGCTCGGCAAAGGTGCCCTTGATCGACTCCTCGACGTATTGGTCTTTAAAAACGGCCGACTGCACAAATCGCGAGGCGCTTTTTCTAACGCCGCGCATCACGTATTCCTTGCCCTCACCAGACAGCAACCGCAGCGACAGGGATTGATTTCCCCCGCCGGAGATCTTGGGACTTAAACCGCCGTGAAGATCTTCCAGATACAGGGCTGGTGCGGCGATATCCATGCCGTAATACGCCCGGTAATGCGCACCCCAGAAATAGCGGTACACACCGCCTTTTTCCGTCCAAGCCTTGGGGTAAATAGCCGCTTGAACCACGGCGGGTTTGTCTGCCGGAAATTCAAAGGCAAGCTCGGGCAAGGGACTGATGATCTGTCGGCTAAAAGCCAGTTCCTCTTTTCCGTCGGTTACGCTATAGAACTGAATGCGAGAAGCCCCGTCACTCAGCACTTGCAAAACGGCATAGCCCTGCTTACCCGACGAGAAACTCACGGGCTGTATGGCACGGGCTTCGTCTTCCTTGGATCCGGCTCCGCTAATCACTTGTTTAACACCGTCTTTTTCTATGTATTGCTGGTTGTGTTCGTGTCCCGATACGATGATGATATTATCCTGCCCTTGTACTAAAGTTCGCACTCTGTGGGTTAATTCACTATACCGTTTATTTTGGATTTCCTGCGGACTCGCTCCGGACACCTTTCTCAGGTAATTGATCGCCGTACCCAATACCGGTGCGGGGATGTTTTTATAGGGAAACAGGTGTTTTTTTGCCGAGAAATAGCCCCCGTGCGATCCGTTGCTGTAAACGGGGTGGTGCATGGCAAGCACTATGGTTTTATTTTGGTTTTTGTTGAGCTGACTGCGCAGCTCTTCAAAGAAATCCTCTCGGGTTTTTATCGTACAGTCCTCGTTGATCTTGGGATGCCGGTTCCAATCCTGTAAAAACCACTCGCTGTCGATCACGAGCATCACCACCTCATCGCTGATTTTCAATCGCTCGATACCACAGGTTTTACGCGGTAAAAAAGCTTTTTTGTCTGCGAGTTTTTCCGTGACATAAGCCGCCTGAGCCAATACGCCTTCATAGCCGTTGTACCAATCGTGATTGCCGTTGATAAACACCGTTTTTCCCTTAAAACTTTGGGCTAAGGCGATTTGTGCTTCCAATTTGTGCTCGGCTAATTTTCGATCGGGCGCGTCCAAAGCGGGCATTCCCCGCGGATATATATTGTCGCCCAGGAACAACAGTGTACTTTCTTTATTCGCTTGGGTCAGTCGCATACTAAATGCGTCTAAAGTGCGTTTAGATTGAACCTCATCGGCATTGCCGGCATCGCCAATTAGATAAAAAGTGTGCAACACTTTTGCGGAATCGGCAACAACGGTTTCAATCGGTTGCGCAATTGCACTGCCATACTGATTTTTATAAGTAGCGCAAGACGTGAGGAGCAAGAGAAATAAAAAGACGTTAAAGGCCCAATATTTGTAAGAAATTGCGCTAGCGTAATAAAATATTTTCATAAGTTTAAAGTTCGTAAATTTGATCATGATGACAGTCCTGCAAAAAACTGAAGAATATATCGCTAATTTATACAAAGATACATTATCTCAGCAACATACTTATCACAATTATTCGCATACTGTACGGGTGGTTACTGCTGTTAGAGAACTCATTGCAGCGGAAGGCATCTCGGAAACCGAGGCGGAGTACTTGCAAATTGCCGCGTGGTTTCACGACATTGGCTACGGCCAAAACTGTGAGAAACACGAGGCGGAAAGCGCCAAAATTGCCGCCGAATTTTTGCAGCGCCAAAACTATGCACCCGAAAAGATTGCAATCGTTTGCGAACTCATCATGGCTACTCAATATTTAGTGGAGCCCAAAACCCCTTTAGAAGGCTTGATTAAAGATGCGGATTTCGTACACTTTGGCGACGCGAATTACGGTCAAATTTGCTGCTTGCTGCGCACCGAACTCCGCGATTGCAACAACCGCGATTTTTCCGATCTCGAATGGGCTATGGCCAATCGGGATATGATGCAAAACAAACACCGCTATTACAGTGCTCACGCACTAAAACACTGGCAACCGATCAAAGAACAAAACCTCTTAAAAATACACCAGCAAATCGAAAATTTAAACCAGCTCCAGCAACAAGAAGACAAAGCGCTTAAAAAACAAAAGAAAGCGGAAAAGGCCGATCGTCCCGATCGCGGCATCGATACGCTCTTTCGAGTAACGCTCAACAACCACACCAGGCTTAGCGATATCGCAGACAGCAAGGCCAACATACTGTTGTCGGTCAACGCCATTATCATTTCGATTTGCCTGTCGACCTTGGTGCCCAAACTCGACAGCGCCAAAAATGCCCACCTGATCTACCCCACTTTTGTCTTGCTGATTTCCAGTGTGGCCACCATCATTTGCGCCATACTATCGACCAAGCCCAAAGTGACCTCAGGTACCTTTACCCGCGCCGACATCGAGAAGCAAAAGGTCAATTTGCTGTTTTTTGGAAATTTCCACAAAATGCCCTTAGAAGAATATACCTGGGCCATTAATGAAGTGATGAAAGACCGCAGCTATTTGTACAATTCCCTCATTCAAGATTTGTATTACCTCGGCTTGGTGCTCAATCGAAAATACCGACTGCTTCGCATTACCTATAACGTGTTTATGGTGGGCATACTCGCCTCGGTGATTTCGTTTATCTGGGCCTTTATGGGTGCTGGTTTTTAAGAAATTCCGTCATAAGGTTCTCATAGGTATAGCCGCCAGCCCCCTCCAACTGTTGTCTACTGATCTCCACCCTCAAGGCTTGTAAGCCGGCGATGCCCTGGAGGTTTTCGATGGTGAGCTCTTCGATATGGGGCAGCAATACGTTTTTAAACTGCAAATAATTGATGTATTTGAGGTACTCCAAACGATCGGACGGATTCATATAGACGATGGTGATTTTGTTGGGCTGAACAATGCGCTCTTGGGTATTGATCACGCGTGCCTTGTCCAGGCGTTTCTTGATTACCTCGTATCTGGAATGGTAGGAACCGTCGATGTCAAAGCGCTTTTCGTCCATGCGGAACCGTATGGCTACAGCGGCGTCGTAAATCAAAACCAAGGAGGTCAATTGAATGTCGAAATGCGTGGTTTCCTTGTCTCTTTCGTGGGCATATACCATTTCAGACATCACTTGCAACTGCCACAGTCGCAGGTTGTGCAGATAGATTAAATCAAAGGATTTCTTCGGGTGTATCGATGCGCCTATATACATATTGTGATCCACGCCATCGCTTCTAAAACGCTCGTAATAATGCGGAAAAATCTGTTGTGCCTGCACCTGATTGCCGTCTAGGAAAGCCGATAGCTTTTTATTGACCTCTGCCACGGTGGCGTCAAAGAGCTTGCGCTTTTGGTAGTAGGTTTGCGAATCGTGATCGATGCCTTTGAAATACGCTACGATCGCTTCACTCTGGGCTTCTGTCCACAATATGCGTCGCAGCAGCGGATGAATTTCATTGATGATGTATTCTTCCATTTGCTGCTCCACCCCGGAAATCAGTTTCTTTTTTAACAAAGCGGCAAAGCGCTCCAACTCGAATACCCGTTGCTCAAACAGCAGTAGTTTTTCGGGTGTATTACTGCTCTTTAACAAGGACAGCAACAGGTTTACTTGCGTTTTTAAATCTGCCAAAACCGCCTCGTTGCGGATTGCCGTCGAGCCTTTGATATCGGTTTGACCAAAAAGCGGATACACCCGCTCGAAGGTAATTTCCTTATAGCTAAAGTTTTGCTGACCGATGGATTCAAAATATGCCTTTCTCGCCTCTTGTAGAAACTTCCAGTACACACTGGGGTGAATGGTGGTGTATTCCTTTTGTATAATCGCTTCCACTTGATTTTCTATATCGGCATTGACCCGCTCAAAAGTATCCAAGATAATCGGCATCACGTTGTCGAGCTTACGGGCATTCACACTGTGCAAGGCCCGCACTTCTGGAGAGACGATTTCGATGATGCCCTCCATTTTATCGCCCACCACAATCGGTGCCAGTATGCAGCTTCTTATATTTAACGATAACAGGTATTGCCCCATTTCTTCATTGCCGGCCTTTTGAGCAAAAACCGCCATATCCGATATGCTAAAATACGCCATGTCTTCAAACAAGACCTTGTAGACCTCTGGCGAGATGATCAGTTCATTGGTACGGGGCCGGAGCGAATAGCTGGCAAAACCCACTATAGCATTGGTGCCAATAATGATGCGCTCGGCTTCGAGAAAGGGGGTAAAACCGATTTGTAAATGCCGTATTTTAAAAATCGAACTAAAAATGCGTTGCAGCTCCTCTTCCAAGCTGTAGCGTTCCAATTCGGGTTTAAGCAGGTTGCCCTTTAAACTCGACAGCGCATTTTCTATGGTCACATCCACCAAGCTCAATATGCCAAAGCCCTTGATAATCCATGCTTCTGGCGGAAATTTCTTTTGCCACAACGCCAGGTCGTGGTAGTTTTCCTTTAAGAGGTGAATGTCCTCTGGCGTGATCGCTATAGCCGTTGCAGTGGGCACCACCTCGATAAAATCGGCATTGCTAAACATGCGGTAGTGCTTCATGATTCCCTTGGCATCGGGTATATCCGAAAAGTAGGGACGGCTGAGGTCAAAATCGGCCTTGTAGTAATAATTGAGAATAATACAGCAACACATGATATAGTACTCGTGCTGCCCCAGGTCGCGAATGATGATTTCAAAATCCTCCCCGGCATCGGCGAGAATTTTTTTAAAGCGATTCGAATAGTTAAAAGTCAGGTTTTGAAAGGGCAGGGAAATGGCCTTAATCTCGTTGTTTGTCAGGGCTACTGGAAACAGGGTCTCCAGCATTTTGGCAATCAGCGCTTCGTTTTTAAAGACCTCTTTATCGGTTTGCATACCCGAAATCAGTTCCGGATGCCGATGTACTTCGACGAGCAACTCCTGGTAATAGGCTACGAGATTGGGGTCTTTACCCTCTTGCACCACCCGCTCCATCTCTTCTACCCATTTGTGAAAAGAAATCAGAATTCGGAATGGGCTACTTTCAAACTTGGGGGATTTCATCAGTCGTTTTATTTTAGGTATCACAATCTACCGCCACCGCCACGCTGTTCTAGCGGGGATTAACCCACCGCAACTGCCGCGGCGCTAACGGTGTTATTTAGGCGTCAATTTATCGTTTAGTACCGGTATAACCCAGCACTTACCGCGGACTTGTAACTGTGGCTTTTCTTTTACTTTTTAACCTTGAGTGGCTTATTGGCCCACTTGCCATCGGTCTTCCATATTTTATAGCGCACCTCCAGGTCGTCATTGACATAAACCACCAACGGCAGCTTGCTGTTATAGTCCAGTAAGGTTCCTTGATCATGTACAAATTTACTGATCTTTTTGTCGTCGGGGCACATCATCAACGTTTTAATAATGCGGCTTTCCGAATCAAAATTGTAGTAGGTATAGCCCCAACCATCCAAATTAACCGGACTGAGTTCGCCCATCAAGGAGTAGTTATTGCAGCTGTCTGTACCGGTTACTTTACCGACAAAAACCTCCACTTTGTAATTGTTTTCGCCCTTTTTGATGGGCGGCAAATCAATCACCACCTGCCTATAACCTTCTTTTGCCTTGGGAAACATCGATGCTTTGCCCTTATCCTGTGCTGAAGCCCCCGTTGATATAGCACATAGCAACGTGAAAAACAGCAATTTTGACGTCTTTTTCATAGTATATATATTAAGTGATAATACGCGATTTTTCATTATTGCGGAATACCGATATAAAGCTACTACAAAAAATCCAAAAAAACTCCTGCAAGCCGTCCCGATCACAGCGGTTTGCGGAGTTTGTTTGTGGGGCGTCACCTTTCAGGTCGGGCTATTCGCTGCAATCTTTGCCGCAATTCATCGCACTATCATCGCCAATCTGCCGATAGCGGCAAAGGATTTCCGCTGCTATCCCTGACGCACCGCAAAGCGGACAGCACCGTTTCTGCCCCATCAGTTGTTTAATACGCGGGTTCTTCGGCTGCCAATTGATTAAAAAAAATTGTACTTTTGCATCAAATTGAAGGACCATGATTAAAATTGGAAACATCGAATTACCGGATTATCCCTTGCTACTAGCCCCTATGGAAGACGTAAGTGACCCGCCCTTTCGCCGTTTGTGCAAAATGCACGGCGCGGATTTGATGTACTCCGAATTTATCTCCTCGGAGGGCTTGATACGCGATGCGATGAAGAGCCGGATGAAATTGGACATCTTCGATTACGAACGCCCCGTCGGCATTCAAATATTTGGTGGAGACGAGGAGGCCATGGCCTTATCTGCCAAGATCGTCGAGGCGGTTCAGCCGGATTTGGTCGACATCAACTTTGGATGTCCTGTTAAAAAAGTCGTGTGCAAAGGCGCAGGAGCTGGTGTATTAAAGGACATCGATCTGATGATTCGCCTGACCAAAGCCGTTATTAAGAGCACGCATTTACCGGTAACGGTCAAAACCCGATTGGGTTGGGACGAGGACTCCATCAATATAGACGAGGTGGCAGAACGCCTTCAAGACATCGGCGTACAGGCGCTAACGGTTCACGCCCGAACCCGCGCACAGATGTACAAAGGCCATTCGGATTGGACGCATATCGAACGCATCAAAAACAATCCGCGCATGCACATACCCATCTTTGGCAATGGCGATATAGACAGCCCAGAGAAGGCCTTGGAATACAGAGATAAATTTGGACTCGACGGCATGATGGTCGGCAGAGCCGCCATTGGATACCCTTGGATTTTCAACGAGATCAAACACTTTTTTGCCACCGGAGAAACCCTGGCACCACCAACGGTTCAAGACCGCTTAGAAGCGGCCAAAAACCACCTGATCTGGTCGATGGAATGGAAGGGCGAACGCTTGGGTATAGTGGAAATGCGCCGTCATTACACCAATTACTTCAAGGGAATACACAGCTTTAAGCCCCATAGACAAAAATTGGTAACCACAGACGACCCGCTTGAACTCCTCAAGCAGTTTGAAGAGATCGCCGAGATTTATAAAGACTACGTCATGGAATAAAAAAAAGGTCGGGATTTTCCAGAGGAAAATCCCGACCTTTTTTTTATGCTTCTTCCTTAATGATATGCAAATCGCGTTGGGGAAACGGAATCTCAATTTGACGCTGATCCAGCGCCACCTTAACCTTTTCCTGTATGTCGTAAACCACCTGCCAATAATCTGCCGGAACCGTCCAACCGCGCACCGTCATATCCACTGCGCTGTCGCCGAGTTCTTTGACAAAGATATCGGGTTTGGGCGTTGCCATCACCCGGCCGTCATTCATCAGGGCTTCCATAATAATCTCGCGCGCTTCCTTGATGTTTGCGCCGTAGGAAATGCCTACGGTAAAGTCAAATCGACGCTGTGAAATATTGGTAAAATTGGAAATCACCGAATTGGCCAAGGTGCCGTTGGGACTGTAAACACTGATCCCGTCTGCCGTTCTCAACGAGGTATACAAAATATCGATTCGCTCCACAGTACCGGCGGTACCGGCCGAATTGGAAATGTAATCGCCCACCTTAAACGGCTTAAACATCAAGATCAACACCCCCCCTGCCAAGTTGGACAGGCTGCCTTGCAACGCCAGTCCCACTCCCAAACCTGCCGCACCAAAAATCGCGACAAAAGAGGTGGTCTGTATTCCCATGGTTGAGGCCACGGTTATGATCAAGACGATATAAAGTGCAATGCGCAACAAGGAAATCAAAAACCCCCTTAGGGAAACGTCGACCTTGCGCCTTTCAAAACGCGAACGCACAAACCTCAAAATCAATTTAATCGCATAACTACCGCCAACCAAAATGGCCAATCCGATGGCTATCTTTGGCAAACTGATTAAAATAGATTCGATTATATGGCCCAAGCCAAGCTGTATTTTCTCCATACTGTTTCTTTCAAAAATACACAATATCACACAAACCCTATCGCTTTTTATCAAAAAAGACGACAAAAAAAGCCCTAAATAATCAAATTCAGGGCTTTAAAACAACTGTATTTTAGGAACTTAAAATCCCATTTTTGAGGCCAAGCTCGCGGGTATTCCCTTTTTGTGTACCATAATGGCGGTGGTTTTATATCGGATGTATTCCTTGGTCATATACAAATACCCCTTGTAGTCGTTGCTCACTCCCCAAGAGTTTTTAACGATATAATACTCCTTGCCGGTTTGATCCTTGCTAATTCCAACGATGTGCATACCGTGATCGTCTGTGGTGCTGTAATTCTCAAACGCCAACTGTCGCATGGCTGCTGTTACCTGAGCTTCTTTCTTAGGACCGTTGAACAAATCGGCTTTTTCCTCGGCGCTCATGTCTTCAAATTCCTTTTCCGGAACAAAGGCCACACCGTTTTTCCAGCTGAATGACTTTTCGCTAACATCACCCGCCCAAGCCACGGTAAATCCGTTTTTCACCGCGTGATCGACGATATCGGTTAGTTCGTTCATCTTGACGTTGTACACCTGATCAAACGACCAGTTGTCCGGTACCAACAAGGTGAATTTCGAATACAACGGATAATCGGTCAGCGAGCTGATTTCGATATAATCATCTGCCTCCAAGCCGATGACTTCGCGGGCAAAAGTTTTGGGAGTATATTGTTTTCCCTCGTATTCAAAGCGCTCTGGTGGCGCTCCTAAATACGCGTCGATTACCCCGGTATAGGCCTTTTCCCAGTTCGGGGTCAACTTCCCATTGGGATTGGACACCACTGCTTTGAGCACGCCTTCCATCACTGCGGCCATCTCGCCAAACTTATTGGTTGTCGTTCCATAGTTTAAACCGGTATACACCGACTGGGGTACGGCTCCGTATTTGCGGTACATATTGATTACGTCGTGAAAAGCACCACCGTCGCCCAAGGTCACCGCTCCCTGCATTTTTACATACATCTTGCCCTTTTCTACATAGGCATTACGCGCAGAAAAAATCTGTGATATCTCGACCGGACGCTTGCCCATTCGCATCATTTCGGACTCCAAAAAGGAGTTGGCAGAATAACTCCAACAAGTGCCCGAAGACCCCTGATTCTTTATCGAGGTATTCTCAATATTAACCACATCTGTAAATTGAAAAAACTCCTTGCTCTTTTCGCTGGCATTAACTTTTAAGGAGTTGACCAAACGATCCTGAGCATAAGTTGTCGAAACCCCTATACTGAGCACGGCTGCCCATATAAGCGGTTTAATTCTATAGGTATACATATTTCATATTTTTATAAGTTCGTAAAGATAAAAAATGATTCCAAAAAAACGCCCTAAAAACGTTTATTCCCCTAGCCATGCCCTTTAAATCAAGGTTTTTTTCTGTTTATCCCCTTCCCTATATACCCGCGATTCAAAAAATATAATCGAAATGCCGATTCGCTCCGGCTGTTATTCGCTATATTTATAATCCAACTGCTAGCTATCCATGGAAAATCAAAAGAAAAAGTTTTTACGTACGGCGGAATTGATCGCGATATTGTCCAAATATGGTTTTAACGAATTGTTGATTAAGACCAAGCTCAAAAAAAATGAAGCGACCGACCTCGATCAGCCCGCCATGGAAGGCGTGTCTTCCTATAGCGTGTACGAACGCATACGCATGGTTTTGGAAGACCTGGGTCCGACCTATATCAAACTCGGACAAACCTTTAGCAACAGAGAAGACTTACTACCGGCAGCGTTGATTGTGGAATTGAAAAAACTCCAAGACAACGTAGCGCCCATGGATTTGGATATCCGCAGCATACTCCAAGACGAATTGGGCATTGAGCCCGACGAGTACTTTCACGAAATCAGTCAGACGCCTCTGGCAACGGCTTCGATTTCGCAGGTTTATCGGGCGGTACTCACAGACAAAACCCCGGTTATCTTAAAGATTAAGCGCCCGGGCATCGAAGAGAAAACCACCTCCGATTTATTGATTATCAAAGACATCGCCCGACTGTTGGTCGCCTCTAGCGAAACCTTTAGAAAGCTCAACCTCACACAGGTGGTCGCCTCTTTTGAAAAATCGATACACGAGGAGATGTCGTTTTTAAACGAGATGAGCAATATGGAGCAGTTTGCGCACAACTTTAAAAACAACCCCAAGGTATACCCCGTTTTGCCGCATCGCACGCTGTCAAACGACCGGGTTTTGTGTATGGACTATATCGCGGGCACCAAGATAACCGACAAGGAAAAGCTGCGCGCCCAAGGGCTCGTATTAAAGGAAATCGCGCAACTCGGCCTAGACGTCTATCTGACTCAGGTGATGGAACACGGCTTTTTTCACGCCGATCCCCATCCGGGAAATATCTTTGTGATGCCCGACGGCAGTTTGGCCTTTATCGACTTTGGCTCTATGGGCAAAATGATTCCCAAGGACAAAGAGTTGCTCGAGGATTTCATCATCAACTTTATCGCCAAAGACGCCAAGCGGCTGATACGCACCCTAAAAAAGATGGCGCTGCAAATAGAATTGGAAGACGAGCAAAAGCTCGAACGTCAAATCTATGAGCTCTTCGAGATTTTGGGTACGGATTCTTTGGAGAACATCGACATCAAATCAATTTTAAAGAAGTTCACCACCATATTAAACGACAACGAAATACTGATGCCCGAATACACTTATTTGCTGGTTCGCGGCGTGGTATTGATCGAGGGCATTGGCAGGGACTTAGATCCGAGCATGAACCTCATTGCCAGTGTAAAACCCTATATCAAAAAGATTTTCCTGCGCCGTTGGAGCCCCAAACAGCTGTTTCAGAAGGGCACCAATACCCTGAGAAACCTCAGTGAAGGACTGGGCGAGCTCCCGGAAAACCTCAATCTGCTCTTGGAGCAGCTCAACGAGGGAAAAATAGTAATCAACCAACAAAACAAAGACCTCAGCTCTGCCAACAAAGCCATAGCCACGGCGCTCAACCGATTGGCCTTTACGGTTTTGATCGGCGGTTTCTGCATTGCTTCGGGTATTTTAATCCACGCAAACAGGCCGCCCTATATCTGGGGAATACCCACATTGGGCTTGCTGGGTATCCTGGTCTCCAGTATATTGAGCGTAATCGTACTGCTGTCGATCTTTAAAAAAAATCAATAAAAAAAACCGCAATACAATTGCGGTTTTTTGGTGTTTATATGTTTTATAAGGTCTCTTTTAACCAGCGGAAAAACTCACCCTGCCACACTTGGGCATTTTGCGGTTTGGTCACCCAGTGATTTTCTTCGGGAAAATAGACAAAGCGGCTCTTTACATCTAAGAGCTGTGCCGCCTGAAAGGCTTCTTGTCCTTGTCCAATCGGAACGCGGTAATCCTTACCGCCTTGAATAATCAAAATCGGCGTATTCCATTGGCTCACATTCTTGATAGGATTAAAAGTCGTCATCGCCTTTTGGGCATCTACATTATCCTTTTCCCAATATGCGCCGCCGGTATCCCAAGTAGGAAAGAACACCTCTTCGGTAGTACCGTACATACTCTCTAAGTTGAATACCCCACAGTGCGAGATAAACGTTTTAAAGCGGTTGTTGTGAATACCTGCCAGATAAAAAATCGAGTAGCCACCATAGCTCGCTCCTACAGCGCCAAGGCGTGCGGTATCGACATATTTTTCTTTGGCCACCTCATCAATCGCATTTAAATAGTCTTGCATCGGTTTTCCACCCCAGTCCTTGCTGATTGCTTCGTTCCACGCTACACCATGTCCAGGCATACCGCGACGGTTTGGCGCTACAACGATATAGCCCTCTGCTGCCATCAATTGAAAATTCCAACGGAAAGAGTAAAACTGCGTCAGAGCCGATTGCGGTCCGCCTTGGCAATACAACAAAGTCGGATACTTTTTAGACGCATCGAAATTCGGTGGATAGATCACCCATACCAACATCTTTTTACCGTCGGTAGTGGTTACATAACGCTTTTCTGACTTGCTCATCGCCACCTTGGCATAGATCTCGTCATTTACTTTGGTCACTTGAGTCCACCTTGATTTTTTTAAATCGTACGCATAAATCTCCGTAGCGTGATTGAAATCGGTACGGGTCACTATAACTTGACCGCCAGAAAATCCAACGATACCCGTTACGTCAAAATTACCGTCTGTCACCTGACGTACTTGGATTGCGATACGCGTCTTTCCGGGAAAGTTTACCTCGAAGAGTTGTACCGTTCCGTCTACTGCAGCGATGAAATAAATCTTTTTACCGTCTGGCGCCCATTGATAACTGTCTACTGTTCCATCCCATTGGGCGGTAAGGTTTAGGTCCATTCCCTGAAACCTCACGATCAAATCGTTTTTATCGGCTTCGTATCCGTCGTTTTTCATTTGCAGCCAAGTCAAATCGCCTTGAGGTGAAAAAGTCGGATGGGTATCATAGCCCTTATTGGCTACGGTAAGGTTTCTGGTTTGTCTGGTCTTTAGGTCGTACTCGTATAAATCGGTATTGGTGCTCATCGCGTAATCGGTACCGAATTTCTTTTTCGACACATAGATTACCTTTTGACCGTCTGGAGACCATATATAGTCTTCATCACCGCCAAAGGGCTTTTGAGGCGCGTCATAAGGTTCGCCTTCCAACAGGTCAATGGCCTGCCCCGGTTTGTTGACCTCTGAAACGAATACGTGGTTGTGCGTACCGTCGTTCCAAGTGTCCCAATGTCTGTAGTCCAAGGCATCAAACACGTATACGTCGGATTTCTCCATAGTGGGATACCGATCTTTGCCCAAAACCTTGTTCATTTTTACGGCTTTGTCCGACAATACTTTTGTTCCATCAGGGGAGCTGTTTTTATCGCTTACCAATGCTTTGTAATCCGCAATTTCAACGGCAGCACCTCCGGCAATGGGAATCTGATAAATCTTGGAGTTTATCTTATTCTCTTGTAAGTCGGCTCGGCCCACTTGGTAAATTACATTTTTGCCGTCTTTGGTCAGTCCGATTGGACTTACCCGCCCCAACTTCCAAAGCAATTCTTTGGTCATAACCTCTTGAGAAAAAGCGGTCATACTCATCAAACTCAGGGTTAATAGAACAATTCTTTTCATTTTGATTAAATTTTGTAAGCCCTAAAATTACTAAAATTAAATGAATAGCCCTTTTTATAAGCCTTTTTCGACTTGATTTTTATGCAGCAGCACCAACACGCAACGCGCCGATTGCAGCTGTGTTGTTAAAAAATTTGAGAATTCGAAAACAACCCTCTAAATATCTTTGGATATTTATAAGTTTTTTTAACTGCATATAAAGACAAAAAATAAAAAAAAAGGTCTATTTTCACGCACTTAAAACAGACCTAGTGAAAAACAGCAATAACAAATTATTCCTAGCCATCCTTATTGCTCTAATTATTGGAGTTACTATGGGGGGTATAGTCCATTATAAGTATCCGGAATCCACCGTTACTTTTTCTGAAAACATCAAGCTCTTAGGAACGATATTTATCCGATTGGTTCAAATGATTATTGCGCCTTTGGTATTCTGTACGCTTGTCGTTGGTATAGCCAAAATGGGCGATATGAAAATGGTAGGACGCGTGGGAGCCAAAGCGATGATTTGGTTTATTACGGCCTCTTTGGTATCCTTGCTCATCGGTATGGTGTTGGTCAATTGGACAGCGCCGGGTGAAAGCACCAATATTACCTTGGCAGAAACCACTTCGGCTTCGGACTTGCTCAATCAGACCTCTGCTTTTTCTCTAGAAGTCTTTATCAATCACGTGGTTCCCCGCAGTGTATTTGAGTCATTTGCACAAAACGAAATTCTACAGATTGTCATCTTTTCCATATTTTTCGGTGTGGCCCTTTCTACCCTTGGCAAAGAGGGCGATTTGGTCATTTCATTTTTAGACAAAACCTCCAAGGTGGTCTTAAAAATGGTCGGTTATATCATGTGGGTAGCCCCACTAGGTGTTTTGGGCGCTGTGGCCGCCGCTGTGGCCAATTACGGTTTTGAAGTTTTTACCCTTTATGCCCATTACCTCTTGGCCTTTATGGCGGGGATAGCCGTGTTGTGGATCGTATTGCTCACCGTGGGTTACATCATCTTGGGAAAACGCCTGTGGGAGTTATTACAACGCCTAAAGACGCCAATACTCATCGCTTTTTCCACCACGAGCAGCGAAGCGGTATTTCCCAAAATGGTCGAAGAACTCGAAGCCTTTGGTTGTCAACCCAAAATCGTATCCTTTACCCTTCCCCTGGGTTATTCCTTTAACCTGGATGGCAGTATGATGTATATGACTTTTGCCAGTTTGTTTATTGCGCAAATTTACGACATACACATGCCCATAGAAAAACAATTGACCATGCTGTTGGTACTGATGCTTACCAGCAAAGGTGTAGCGGGCGTACCGCGGGCGTCGCTGATCGTTATCGTGGCCACCTGTTCCATGTTCGGAATACCTCCAGAAGGCATTGCCTTAATCCTGCCTATCGACCACTTTTGCGATATGGCTAGAAGCATGACCAACGTACTTGGAAATGGTCTATCTACAGCTGCTATAGACAAATGGGAATCAAAACGCGAAGAAAACCTACTAACTAATTCATAATGAACGAATTTCACATCTCACAATTAATCAATCCAGAATTTTATATCAACCTTGAAATTGCAGGCCACCACATAGGAATCTATGTCGTTCTCTTTATCGTGTTTGCAGAAACCGGATTATTTGCAGGTTTCTTTTTACCCGGCGACAGCCTTTTATTTCTTGCGGGAATCTACAGCTCGGCGTTAATGGCAGAGCTCTTTACCATAGAAAGCGATTTTACCAATGTCGCTTTACTCTCTACCCTAGTAGCCGTAGCAGGAATCCTGGGCAATCTCTTTGGATATTGGTTTGGCTCCAAGAGTGGCAACTACTTATACAACAAAAAAGACAACTTCATCTTTAAGAAGAAGTACCTATACGAATCCAAAGTTTTCTTTGAAAGACACGGTGGTCGCGCTATTATCTTCGCCCGTTTCTTGCCTATCGTAAGAACTTTCGCACCGATTATTGCCGGTATCGTTCACATGGATTTCAAAAAATTCATGTTGTACAACATCATCAGTTCTTTTTTATGGGCGACGACTTTGATTTTTGCGGGACATTACCTTCAAAAATTCCTGTTGGAAAGCTACGACGTGAACTTAAAGGATTATATCGAATACATCATCTTGTTTTTAGTAGCCGTGACTACGTTACCGGTTATCTTAAAATTGGTGAAAAGCAAAAAAACCGACGAAACCGCAGAATAAACTTCCGGGGTTTAACAAACTATAAAAGGGCTGTCTCGCATTGAGACAGCCCTTTTTTTTTGGTATAGCCACCCCAAAAAGCCCCTATTCGCCTTCGCTATTGCGGTATGCTATTCGGCAAAAGAATCGCGTTGAAAGCTTTTAAATTTTTTGTAATTTCGTCGCTCATCTAGCTGTGTAAAAATGATTAAAAAGATATTCCGCTTTTCGTTAAAAATACTTCTTTGGTTTTTCGGATCCACGCTCTTGGTGGTTTTGCTGTTTAAATTTGTACCCGTGCCGTATACCCCGCTGATGTTTATCCGCGCTATCGAGCAAAAAAGTGAGGGCAAAAAGATAAAGATGGAACACCAATGGGTACCGTTGGACCGGATCAGCACCCACCTTCAAAAAGCAGTAATCGTTAGCGAAGACGGCAATTTTTTAAAGCACAACGGCTTCGACTTAAAAGCGATTGAAAAGGCCTATAAGAGCAATCAGAAGGGCAAAAAAATACGCGGTGGGAGTACGATTTCGCAGCAAACGGCCAAAAACGTCTTTCTGTGGCAGGGAAGAAGTTATTTCCGCAAGGGCCTAGAGGTGTATTTCACGGCCTTGATTGAGCTGTTGTGGAGTAAAGAGCGCATTATGGAAGTCTATTTAAACAGCATTGAAATGGGCGATGGCGTTTATGGCGCTCAGGCGGCATCGCAATACTGGTACAAAAAGGATGCAAAGAACCTCAGCAAACTCGAAGCAGCGGGCATAGCAGCGATACTACCCAACCCCAGAAGGTTTAAAGCTTCGAATTCTTCGGGCTATATCAACCGGCGTAAGAGCACGATAGTCAAGTACATCAACTACCACGGGCCGCTAAAATATTGAGAAAAAGGCGTTTTTGGCGATTGTTATTATCACAAAACACCTCTTATAATATTGCGAAAAACAGCAATGTAAGTCATAATTTTTTAATAAAAAACATTTTCGCCGTGATTTCGTAATTTCTTTTTTGTAACTTTGAGTATAAACAAAAAAAGAAAAACTATGAAAAAATTAATGTTATCCGTTGCCGCACTTGCTCTAATCTCTTTCGCTTCATGTAAACAAGACAAAGCGGCTGTTATCAATGAAGACGGTACTGAAACCGTTATTACCACTGATGAGAACACCGTAGAGGAAATCGAAGCTAGAAACGAATTGGAGCGTTTGAAAAACGATGCTGAGGTAAAACTTAAAGACGCTGAAAGAGCGTTAGAAGAAGCTAAGGCAAAAGGCGACAAAAAAGCAGAAGAAGCTGCTCAAAAGGCAATTAACGACGCTAAAGGCGCTTGGGAAGAAGCAAAGTACAAGGCCACAGAAGCCGGTCACGATATCAAGGAAAGCTTTAATGAAGCTGGACAAGACATCAAAGCCAAAGCACAAGATGTGAAAAAAGAGGCCAATGCTACCTTACAAGATGTAAAAGCAGACTTGAATGAGGCTGCCAAAGAAACCAAAGAAGCGGTAAAAGACGCCAAAGCAGATGCTAAAGCAGGAATCAACAATGCTTTAGGGAAAAAATAAAAATCTTTTCATCGAGATTTTAGAAGCCCTGTCGCTCGCGACAGGGCTTTTTTTATTCCTCCACACCCTCCTCCCGCAATTGGGCCGCTAACAGTATATAAAATTCCGTTAATATTCAACCTGCTTCTTATAACAATATGCTAAAAATCCTTTTGTTCGCTGTTTTTTTCGTAACTTTACTATATACCAAAAAAGTATTAACTAAATCAGTTGTCTATGAAAACACTAATTGGAATTAAAGCAGGATCACGAGAAAAAACCGCTGAATTTTTAAGCGCCATATTGGCCGACGAATTTATCTTATATACCAAAACCCGCAATGCACACTGGAACGTGGAAGGCATCGATTTTCACGCCATGCACTTATTTTTCGAAAGCCAATATACCGAATTGGAAACGGTAATCGACGAAGTAGCAGAGCGCATTAGACAAATCGGACACTATGCCCCAGCTACCTTAAAGGAGTATTTGGCGCTAACGCATTTGACCGAAGCCCGTCAGGGTGGTAACGACAGCAAGAGCTTTATCAAGGACTTGCTCAACGATCACGACACCATCATCAAACACATCAGAGAAAACATCAATACCATAGAGGAAGAACTCGACTTCGGTACCAGTGATTTCGTAACCGGTATTATGATGTTGCACGAAAAACAAGCTTGGATGCTGCGCGCGCATATTAAATAAGCGCCGGAGCAAGCCTGCTATTTACATAATTATCTATATTTGCTACAAGCCTCTTCGGAGGCTTGTTTTGCCTTAATCTCAAAGCTCGTTATCATGAATCGCATTGTACTCTTATTGTCCCTATTGTTTTTAACCGCCGCTTGTGCGCAGAACGCAACGCCGACCTCAGAGGCCATGGCTTTTCAAAAACGCTTAAACGAGGAATTCAAAGACGGTAAAACCAGTCCCTTACCCAAGGATGCGATTAAGAAATTTACCGCTTTGGCGTTTTTTCCCATAGACGAACGCTATGTGGTTCAAGCCAGACTGATTCCCACTCCAGATTCCGAGCCTTTTGAAATGCCAACCACAACCGCGCGAAAGCCAATGTATAAAAAATATGGCGAACTCCACTTCGACTTCGAAGGTGTGCCCGTAGTACTCAGCGTATTTCAAAACCTGGAACTCCTCGATAAAGCTGACCATAAAAACAGTTTGTTTTTGCCCTTTACCGATCTGACTTCCGGCGTGAGTAGCTACGGCGGTGGACGCTATATGGATCTGCAAATTCCCAGCGGCGATTCGCTGACTCTCAATTTTAACTTGGCCTACAACCCCTATTGCGTGTATAATCACAAGTATTCTTGCCCAATCCCTCCTGAAGAAAACTATATTAAGGCGGAAATCAAAGCGGGAGTAATGGATTATAAGTACGAGTAAGTTTCTTTGCGGATTCGTTGATTTGCGGATTCGATGATTTGCGGATTCGATGATTCGCGAGTGCACCATAAGAACAACAGCTACGGAATTAAAATAGCGAGATAGAGCATTTACTGCACAGCTCGGCGAATAAGCGAATAATCGCATAGGCGATTAAGCCCCCCTTCGATGATTCGAGAGTGCACCAAAAACACAGCAATTGCGGAATTAAGAAAGCACGATAGAGCATTTACTGCACAGCTCGGCGCATAGGCGAAAAACCCCCTTCGATGATTTGCAGATTCGCGAGTGTATCAAAAGCACAACAGCTGCGGAATTAAAAAAGCAAGATTAATTATCTACTGCACAACCAGGTGAATACGCGAATACTCAAATAAGCGGATTCGATGATTTGCAGATTCGATGATTCGAGAGTGCACCAAAAGCACAACCGTTTCGGAATTAAGAAAGTAGGATGGAACATTTTCTGCAGAACCAGGCGCATAGGCGAAAAAGCCCCTTCGATGATTTGCAGATTCGCGAGCGCACCAAAAGCACAACAGCTACGGAATTAAAAAAGCAAGATTAATTATCTACTGCACAACCAGGCGAATACGCGAATAAGCTCCTTCGATGATTTGCTGATTCGATGATTCGAGAGTGCACCAAAAGCACAACAGCTACGGAATTAAAAAAACACGACAGAACATTTACTGCACAGCGCGGCGAATAAGCGAATAATCGCATAGGCGAATACTCAAATAAGCGGATTCGTTGATTTGCTGATTCGATGATTCGAGAGTGCACCAAAAACACAGCAATTGCGGAATTAAGAAAGCACGATAGAACATCTACTGCACAGCTCGGCGAATACGCGAATAATCGCATACGCGAATAAGCTCCTTCGATGATTTGCTGATTCGATGATTCGAGAGTGCACCAAAAGCACAACCGTTTCGGAATTAAGAAAGTAGGATGGAACATTTTCTGCAGAACCAGGCGCATAGGCGAAAAAGCCCCTTCGATGATTTGCAGATTCGCGAGCGCACCAAAAGCACAACAGCTACGGAATTAAAAAAGCAAGATTAATTATCTACTGCACAACCAGGCGAATACGCGAATAATCGCATACGCGAATACTCAAATAAGCGGATTCGATGATTTGCAGATTCGATGATTCGAGAGTGCACCAAAAGCACAACCGTTTCGGAATTAAGAAAGTAGGATGGAACATTTTCTGCAGAACCAGGCGCATAGGCGAAAAAGCCCCTTCGATGATTTGCAGATTCGCGAGCGCACCAAAAGCACAACAGCTACGGAATTAAAAAAACACGACAGAACATTTACTGCACAGCGCGGCGAATAAGCGAATAATCGCATAGGCGAATACTCAAATAAGCAGATTCGTTGATTTGCTGATTCGAGAGTGCACCAAAAACACAGCAATTGCGGAATTAAGAAAGCACGATAGAACATCTACTGCACAGCTCGGCGAATACGCGAATAAGCCCCTCCCCCTAAAGCACTTCATGGGTCTCTTTAATAATATCCATAACAAATATGCTCTTTGTCTGTGCGATACCGTCGATTTCGGTCAGTTGATTGACGAAGAAGTCGTGGTAACCATCCATGCTTTCCGCCAGGATTTTAAGCATAAAGTCAAAGTCACCTGAGATGTTGTAACACTCGACGACCTCTCGGTATTTCAACACGTTTTCTATAAATTCCGAGCCCGACTTTTTATTGTGCTTGCTCAAGGTTACCATACAGAGAACCATAATGCCCTTATGGACTTTTTTCTTGTCCAATACCGTGACATACCTCTTGATGACCCCGCTTTTCTCCAGTCGCTTGATTCGCTCGTGGGTGGGCGTAGGGCTCAAATTGATTTGTGCGGCGATTTGACGTACCGTCCACTTGGCATTGACTTCCAAAAGCTTTAGTATCTCCCAATCTTTATGGTCTAGCGGAAAATGCCCATCTAGGCCTTGTTCTGTTTTATTGCGCATCAAACGAGCATTTAAAGTAGTTTGTTCTGTCAAAGATACTCATAAAACCACTTTGTTCTAAATTTTTATTTTTTTAGTGACGTTTGCCCGTATCGGGTTACTTTTGCGCGGACAAATTAAAAACAATGGATTTTAAGAAAAACCTGATTCTGATTATTGCCTCTATGGGCGTCTTCGTAGAAGCCTTAGACATCGCGATAATCAACCTGACCATTCCGTCTATACAGCAGCAGTTTCAAGTGAGCAACGACACAGTACAATGGCTTCAAACCCTGTATGTATTGTTGTACGGTGGATTTCTAATCATCGGAGGCAAGCTCTCTGACGTAGCGGGGCGCAAAAGGGTTTTTATGGCGGGTGCCGCCCTGTTTCTAATCAGTTCTTTAGGCGCTGGACTGTCTATGTCCTTTGGCGCCTTGGCGTTTTTTAGAGCCCTACAAGGACTCGGTGCCGCCTTGATTATGCCCTCGGCTCTTTCCATCGTTACGCATACCTTTACCGAAACCCAGGAACGCAGCAAAGCGATCGGCATCTTTAGTTCGTTCGCCGCTATAGGGTCTGGCAGCGGCTTGGCCGTTGGGGGCTTAATCAGCACGTATTGGGGATGGCATTGGGTCTTTTTGATCAACGTGCCGATCTTGATTGTCGTACTCATCGCAACCTATTATCTGATCGACGCCGACCTTCGCCCGCAACAGCGCGTAAAAACGGATTATCTCTCGGGTATACTCTCGGTATTTTGCTTGCTGCTCTTTACGCACGGCATTCACCAATTGGGCGATTTCCAAGCGAATTACCCGACGATCATCGGCAGTTTAGGCGGTGCGCTGCTCCTCTTTCTAATTATTTATAGACGCCTAAAAAGCATACCCAACCCGTTGATTGACTTAAAGGTGTTCAATTCCAAAACGATCATCACCGCCAATGCGGCTTTTTTTACGTTGGGATGTTTCTTTATAGGGTATTTGTTTTTAATCGCCCTGATCCTTCAAAGAGACATGCACTACAGCGCAGCCAAGTCGGGATTGCTGTTGGTGCCCTTTAGCATTTTATCTGCGGTCGTCGCCAAGTTTATACTGCCCGCAATCATGAAACGCGTACAAACGCTAACACTGGGCATCATCGGTATGAGCATGATGTCTTTGGGCGGCATTTTATTGGTGCTCACCTTGGCCTTGGATTACCCCTTGGTATTGATTCTGCTATCTGCCGCTAGTGTTTCGGGCATCGGTATGACGATTTGCTTTACCAGCCTGTCGCTGCTCTGCATACAAGACATCCCTTCCCAACACTACGGACTGGCTTCCAGCCTGTCGAGTACGTCTTACTTTATGGGGGCGGGAATTGGGCTGTCGGTATTGAGTTTGTTTATGCCGAAAGCCTCCTTAAACAGCGCCGTAAACGGGCTTACCGTAGCGGTGTTGTGCAGTTATGCCCTGATCGGATTGGCCCTGCTGCTGTGGCGTCAGAAAAACAGCCGATAACCGTCGAGCCGCTGCTGTATATATCAAACAAAACAAGCCCCAAAGGACGAATCCCTTGGGGCTTGCTGTTGTAGAAACGCGCGCTTATTTCAGTGCTCTCACGCCCATATTATAAAGGGTAAACGCTTGTAAATCGACGTTTTCCTGAATGTTTTGTGCTACGGATTTCCCCGCACCGTGACCGGCATTGGTTTCGATGCGAATCAACATCGGATTGTTTCCTTTGTTTTTCGCTTGCAGTTCTGCCGCAAATTTAAAGCTATGCGCAGGCACCACGCGATCGTCGTGATCTCCGGTCGTGATCATCGTCGCAGGATAAGACACCTCTTTAACATTGTGCAAAGGGGAATATCCCTTTAGGTATTCAAACATTTCTTTGCTGTCTTCAGCCGTTCCGTAATCGTAAGCCCATCCCGCACCAGCGGTAAAGGTATGGTAACGCAACATGTCCAAAACTCCTACAGCAGGCAAGGCTACTTTCATCAAATCGGGGCGTTGCGTCATCGTGGCTCCCACTAATAATCCGCCGTTTGACCCGCCTTTAATCGCTAAGAAATCCGAAGTGGTATACTTGTTTTCAATCAGGTATTCTGCGGCAGCGATAAAATCGTCAAATACATTTTGCTTTTTCATCTGAGTACCGGCCACATGCCATTCCTTTCCGTATTCGCCTCCGCCTCTTAGGTTGGGAACTGCGTATACACCGCCATTCTCTAACCAGATCGCATTGGCAATGTTAAATGAAGGCGTTAAACTCACATTAAATCCACCGTAAGCATATAGCATGGTCGGGTTTTTACCGTCTAATTTAAGTCCTTTCTTATGCGTGATAATCATCGGAACCTTAGTGCCGTCTTTTGAGGTATAGAAAACTTGCTTGGACTCGAATTTATCGGCGTCAAAAGCTACTTTTGGCTTTTCGTAAACCTGGGAAACACCCGTTTGCGGTTCTAGGGAATAAATCGTTCCCGCAGTGATGTAGTTCGTAAACGAGAAATACAGGGTTTTATCGTCTTTTTTACCGGAGAATCCACTGGCCGTTCCCACGCCAGGCAGGTTGATTTCGCGGATTAACTTCCCGTCGTAATCGTATTGATTAACCAGGGAAACGGCATCCTTCATATAATGTGCGAAGAAATATCCCCCTCCTTTAGATGGCGACAATACATTTTTGGTTTCTGGAATAAAATCCACCCAGTTTTCCGGTTTAGGATTCGCGGCATCCACAGTGACTACTCGCGTATTCGGCGCTTTCCAATCGGTTTCTATAAATAGTTTGCTTCCCTTGCTTTCAATCACACTGCTGCTGGAATCAAAATTATCTACTATTTTAACTATAGGGCTGTTTGCTTTTGTCAGGTCTTTGATGTACAGCTCATTTCCATAGGTTGAGTTGGCCGCTGTGATGATCAAATAATGATTGTCTTGCGTTACACTACCTCCTACATAACGTCTTTTAACGTCTTTTCCAAAGACTACTTCATCCGCTTGCTGTGTCGTTCCCAATTTGTGGAAATACAGTTTGTGTTGGTCGGTTTTAGCAGACAATTCACTTCCTTGTGGCTTGTCGTAACTCGAGTAGTAAAACCCTTCGTTACCCAACCAAGATACACCGCTAAACTTAACGTCTACCAGCGTGTCACCAATAATCGTTTTGGTCTTGGTATCCAAGACGATGACTTTTCTCCAGTCGCTTCCGCCTTCAGAAATGGCATAAGCCGCTTTGCTTCCGTCTTCGGAGAAATCAATACCGCCCAAAGAGGTAGTGCCGTCTGTAGAGAATTTATTGGGATCCAAAAAGACCTCTTCTTTTCCGTTGGCGTCTTTTCTATAGATAACGGATTGGTTTTGCAAACCGTTATTCTTGGAGTAATAAGTATAATCGCCCTCTTTAGAAGGAGCGCCAATTTTTTCGTAGTTCCAAATCTTCTCCATCTGCTTTTTCAGGGCATCGCGAAATGGAATCTTATCTAAATAATCAAAGGTCACTTCGTTTTCTGCCTTAACCCAAGCGGCTGTTTCTGCGGAACGATCGTCTTCTAACCAGCGATAAGGATCGGCTACCGCTGTTGAAAAGTACGTATCTACGACATCGCCCTTGTGGGTCTCTGGATACTTTAACACCATGGCTTCTTCTTTAGGCTCTTGTTTACAAGACAAAACGATGCTTGCTACTAAAAGCGTTGTAAGGGTTTTCTTCATTATTGAATCTGATTTTACTGTTTGTATACTAACAAATATAAGGTTTTTTAAAAGAACCTTAAAAACAAAAGGCCTTGGAAATTCCCAAGGCCTTTTAAACGATAACTCCGGCAACTTCCTAGTGCGCGTGATCGTGATCGTGATTGTCTTCTGGACTTCCCGGCTCTTGCGGTTCTCCAATGACAATATTGCGGGCCACTTTCTCTTCATTACCCGCCTTGTCCAAGACATAGACGATAAAGTGATAATTTCCTCGTTTGGCATTTGCTGGAATGACGATATCATGGTGGTGAACGTCGGCATTTTTCTGCCCTTCCAAGCTCCAAACGCGGTTAAAGGTAAAAGCGACCAATTCCCCATCGGCCTTAGCGCTTAAAGCGGTGGAATGGTTGTGATTATCAAAATTGTTGTGGATTTCCACCTTATAGGACGCCAACATCACGTTGTCGGATACTTCCATATCAAAATGGACGTCTTTTCCAGCCGGTAAAACAGCGCCTTCTTTGGGTGCTACTAAATCGATTTTCGGTTTTTGGGTATCTACGTTATTGTCGTCACTAGAACAAGAGCTCAGTGAAAATATCGCTCCTAAAGCGAGTATATATGCGGTTTTAAGGGTTTTCATAAATGTGGTTTTTTAGAATATTATTTACTTTTTTTGTCTTTTTATCAGGCTTGTAATAAACCCAGGGGTTTTATTCAAAAAACCGCGGCGGGCCGCGCAAATAATACGCTACAAAGCTGCTTTGCTCAAATAGCGCGCGCAGCTGTTCCGGCTGCGGATTAAAGGGTCGGTTAAAATGCACCCATTCCAGTTCGACAAGCGACAGCAGCATCGATGGCATTTTAAACAGGGAATGGTCGCAGTAATGCGCGGTACTCTTATTTAAAAATTCGGGCGTTGTCGGCTGTGTCCGCCTAAAATCGTGTTTGATGACCCAATAGTGCAGCGCATTGTTGCCCTGTGGCATGAGAAACACCCACAAAAACAACCATCCTATTTGTTTTTTTACTGCTTCCATAGCGCGTTTTTAAAAGGGAAACTGCAACATCAACTGTATCGATCTGCCCATTTCCGGCACTTGTATCGGTCGGTAAAAGCTGGTGTGATTCAACACTTTTGCATCGGCCAAATTGGTGGCTGTTAGTCGCATGGTCATCGGGAGCTTACCCAGGCTCACCGCTGTGGCTATGCTGGCACCAAATACCGTGGAACTCGGCGTAATTTCTTCATTTTGGGCGATGCGGTCCTGTTTTGCCGTCCATTTTACATCGGCTGTAATCGTGGTATTCTTAAAGTATTTCCAATCTTTAAAGCGGTATTCCACCAATCCGAAAACATTGACGGGCGGTGAAAACGGCAGCGGATAGTCCGTACTGGAGTTGTCGGTGATTTGCTTGTTGTAGAGGTATTCCAAAATGGCCTCTATCCGCAGGGTTTTCCAAAACGTTTTTTCGACCTTCCATTCGAAACCGGTAAGCAGGGCTTTGGATTCGGTATACTGGTATACCTGACCGCCATCGGGCAGTATGGAAAAGCGCCCCGAAGGTTTTAAGAAGATATAATTGTTAAAGTAATAAACATAGGGACTCCATTCGGTTTTAAAGCTTTCGGTTTCCGCGCTCAGACGCAAATCAGCGGCAAAACCCTTTTCGGGCTTTAAATCGGGATTGCCCAACTCGTGTCGAAAAGCACCGTGATGTACGCCGTTGGCACTGAGTTCGATAGCCGTGGGAAACCTAAAAATCGTTCCGACCGTTGTGGCCAGGTTCCAGTGTCGGTTTATTTCCCATTTTCCGCCAATCAGGGCATTGAAACTGCTGTAATCCTTATCTAACTGACGGCTTCGCTGGGCGTATTCGGCTGCTGAAGTAGGTTTTTCGCCGTTTTGAACCAGGAAATCGTAGAGCAGCTCGTCGTAAAAAGGGCGTACTTGCATTTGAGCATAATCAAAACGGGTACCGGCCTGAAGGCTAATCACGTCAGACAATTGGTGTTCGTGCAGGGCAAATACCCCCACAGTGGATCGGTTGAACTTCGGCAATAGAAATCCGTAACCCGCTATGGTGTTGTTTTGGTAATTCTGCTGAAAGCCGAAAGTCGTTTTGTGATTGTTGTCCGAAACGTGTTCGTATTTGGCGTTGATATCAAAGGTATTGAGGTTAAACTCCAATTCCAGCGCCGGATCTACTTCGGGCGGTTGCTGATTGTTGTAATGGGTGTGAAAGGCGCTCCACTCCTGACGTTGGTTGTTTTGAAAAGCCAATACCAGCTTGATTTTGTCGTCGTTTGCCGCGGTCCATATCGAGGAATTGGTCACCTTAAAGTGATTGACATTTTGCCGTGGATAATCGATATTCCTGCTGTCGCCATCGTCTTGCACCGCCGCTATAGACGGCAGACCGTGTGAACCCGGGAAAAAACCGCTTTTGTTATAGACATTGCTCACGCTTAGGATATTCTGAAAAGAAGTACCTATATAGCCGATTTGTCCGTATACGTTGAATTCTCTACCAGCGGTATTTTTCATGCGTCCGCCGTAAATCGGCATCAGCGTATTGAGGTAAACGATTTGATCGGTGGGTACGCGGTAGTCACCGAACTCTTGTGCAGTGGCTTTGAACTTATAGAAGAAGCGGTCGCCGCGGCTTTGCACGTGTACAGATGCGCCCAAAGCCTCGTTTACCGACTTGCCCAACAAGGTCACCTGACCCGAAAAGCTATGCAACTGCGGTATTTTTTCGTTGTTGATTTGAATAACACCTCCCATGGCATCACTGCCGTATTCTATGGTACCCACACCTTTGATGACCTCGACCTCTTCCGCATTGAGTGCATCGATCTCCAAACCGTGATCGGCACCCCATTGTTGTCCTTCTTGTTTGGCACCATTTTCGGAAACCGCAACGCGGTTAAAACCCAACCCCCGTATGATGGGTTTGGAGGCTCCGGCACCGATCTCCATAGCATTAACACCGGGTAAGTGTGCTAGGGTTTTGGCCAAGGAGCCAGAGAAATTCTGACTCAAAGCCTTTTGATTGAGCTTGTCGGCATGGTAGATGGTCTTCTTTTGTGAAGCGTTGACCACCACCTGATCCAAAACGGTATTATCCGCTTGCAAATGCAGGTGTAAATCGGTATTTGCGCGAACGCGAACAAGGGTATCCAGGGTTTGAAACCCCATATAAAAAACCTGTAAAGGGTATACGCCCTCGGCCATAGCCTTGGTTTTAAACCGGCCCTGAGCGTCGGATTGGTAACTGTTTTGATTGACGGAAATGGTGCTTCCACTTAACACTTGCCCACGATCATTCATCACCCGTCCGGAAACGATGTGCTGTGCCTGACCTAATGCGCTAGCCATTAAGAAAAAAGCGAGTATATAAATTCGCATTTTGCTTTGATTTAAATAATTACAACGAACTCTTAGGATATGAAATACCCCAGAGATTTATCTATCTATTTAAAATAAAGCCGGTGGCGCGCGAAGCGAGAAGTAAATGGATGTATAGTGGTAATAAGGAACCGCTACCGCTGTTTTTAACGAATGGAAGTAGGTGTTGTCCAAAACTTGGAATACCAGATCTTCGGATTGTAAAAAAGGGCTTAGGAAAAAATCACAGGCAAAACACTTTTCGAGTTCGTGATCGGCTTGGGACAATTGGTGGGAATGGTCGGAGTGCTTGCTGACAAGCTCGCGGGTTTCTCGATGAGAAGCCGTTGCGATTTCCGAAGAAAAATGCGATAAACTATGCACAAACTGGAACACTACTGTAAACAGTAGCGCAGTAATCAGCAATAATCGTGATATGGCATTTTTATTTTTCATCGCAACAAATATAGGTAACTCTCGGCGCTTTAAAAAAAATTTGCGCTTTTTTTATGAAAACGCGCTAAAAAATCGAATTTCAGCGCCTGACCCACTTTTGGATTCTGCGGCCTTCGAACTCGGTTTTTGGTTTGTTTTTCTTATTTTTGTACCGCGGTATTCGACCTTATGCTCGTCTGCAACCGTTGATGTATTGTGGGGCACTTGATACGAGCAGTTCCAATATCCCTTTGGCACTCCCCCATTCGCAGCAAGGCATCTTAGGAAAGGTTGAGCAGACCACTGCAGTACCATCCATAAAATTCATATATGAAGAGCAAACTTTTAGGGAGTATATTATTGGTCGCCGGTTCGTCTATAGGCGGTGGCATGTTGGCCATGCCCATCACTTCAGCTGGCGTGGGCTTTATCGGAATCAGTCTGTTGTTAATCACAATCTGGTTTGCCATGTGCTATACCGCCTTGTTGATGGTTCAGGTGTATCGCTACAACACCCCCGACGATGGTTTTGACACTTTAACAAAGAAATACCTCGGCTCCGTTGGAAACAATACCGCCGGCATTAGTTTGTTGTTTTTGATTTACGCCCTTACCGCAGCGTATATTTCTGGCGGCGGCAGTCTGTTGACAGCCCAACTCCATCAATGGCTGTCTCCCGATTTAGATTCGAGATGGGGCGCCTTACTATTTACCTTGATTTTTGGCGGTGTGGTTGCGATCAGCACCCAGTGGGTCGATTGGTTTTCGAGAATACTCTTCCTGATTAAAATCGTCTTTTTGCTGCTGTTATTGGTCATCCTATTGCCCTATGTTCGCCAAGGCAATCTGTTGCAACTGCCCCTGGAGCAAGGGTTGATCTTTACGGCAATCCCCGTGGTGTTTACTTCTTTTGGATTTCACGGCAGCATTCCCAGTATCGTAAAATACCTGAATGGGGACGAACGCAAACTGCAACAAGCCTTTGTTTTTGGAAGCTTATTACCGCTTTTTATCTATTTGTTGTGGCAGTTTGTCGTCTTGGGTAGTTTTGACCAATCGACTTTTATGGGACTCTTACAGCACAATATGGGGTTGGAGGGTTTGATCGTCAGCATAAGAGAAATGTCGCAGACCCCTTTAATCCGAGATGCCTTTAACATTTTTGCTGCTACGGCTTTGGGCACGTCTTTTTTAGGGGTAAGCTTGGGACTCTTCGATTATTTTATGGATTGGACGCGCTCCAAAAAAAACCTCAACAATCGATTTACGGTGAGTCTTTTGACCTTTGTTCCCCCGCTGATATTCGTGTTGTTTTACCCTCAGGGATTTATCTTGGCGCTGGGATATGCCGCGATAGCGGGTGTGGTTTTAGCCCTGTTGATTCCCACTTTTTTATTTGTAAAAGCAATGCAATACCATCAGGTGAAAATCCCCGTATGGCAGTATGCAATCTTGGGGTTTTTGGTGGTTTTGGCAGTCGTTATCATCGGCTCCCAACTGTGGGTTGCGCTGTTTTAAACAAAAAGAACCTCGACTTTATACAGTGGCTACGCCTTATAAAACGCAGCGCGCAGCAGTAGTCGCTACGCGGCGTAAAAAAAAAGGAAAATCAACTGATTTCCCTTTTGTTATCACAGGTGTTTACACCAAATCACGGGCCAACAAATATTCGGCGATCTGTATGGTATTGGTCGCGGCTCCCTTTCGAAGGTTATCGGCCACGATCCACATATTAACGGTATTGACCTGACTTTCATCGCGGCGTATGCGCCCGACAAAAACCGCGTCTTTACCCTCGGCATAGATCGGCATCGGATAGGTATTGGTATCGGGATTGTCTTGCAGCGCTATGCCCGGTGCCTGATGCAGCAATTGGCGTACACGCTCCAAATCAAAATCCCTGTCGAACTCGATATTTACCGATTCACTGTGTCCTCCAACTACCGGTATGCGAACGGCCGTAGCCGTGACGCGGATATTGGGGTCGTTGAGTATTTTTTGCGTTTCGCGCACCAATTTCATCTCTTCTTTGGTGTATCCATTGCTCTCAAACACATCGCAATGGGGAATCGCATTGCGGTGAATGGGATAGGGATAGGCCATTTCGCCCTTTTCGTTTTTGTATTCCTGTTCGAGTTGTCGCACGGCTTTAACCCCTGTACCCGTTATGGATTGGTAGGTGGAAACCACTACCCGTTTTAGGCCGTAATGCGCTTGTAAAGGCGCCAAGGCCATAACCAATTGAATGGTAGAACAATTGGGATTGGCAATAATCTTATCCTCACGCGTCAATTGAGCGGCATTGATTTCGGGTACGATTAACTTTATAGCTGGATCCATTCGCCAAGCCGAAGAGTTGTCGATAACCGTAGTGCCTACGGCAGCAAATTTCGGTGCCCATGTTAGCGATATCTCTCCTCCTGCCGAAAATAGAGCGATTTGCGGTTTGCGCTTCACCGCTTCTTCCATGCTGACTATTTGATGTTTTTCGCCTTTAAAAAGGACCTCCTTACCCACCGACTTTTCAGAAGCGACGGGAATCAATTCCGTAACCGGGAAGTTTCGCTCTGCCAAAACTTTAAGCATGATTTCGCCGACCATACCGGTGGCGCCCAAAACTGCTATTTTCATATCTCGTTTTTATGTTTTACGGAGGCGGTATCCACCACGACCTCTTGGTTTTTACCTGCGGCAAATCCCCGAGCGGTTTCTACCCCTCTATGTTTTTTTATTGTTGTTATCGCCGTCTCTGCGCTGTCCAGTTACAGACAAATATAGCCAATGCGCATTAAAAACCGACCGCTTTAGTGCGAACTATTTTCGACTTTAAGGTCTTTAATTTGAAATTGCATCGTCAGCCTTCCGTTCCATTCGTTTTCATCCAGGCAATACGCCATGCTAAAGGGTTGTTTGCCCAAGAGCTTGGGATAAAAACGCCCCAAACCGAATCCGATACTCGAAACCGCTTGGGAATCGCCCTGTACCACGCTCAATTTCAGGTGTTCGTTTTCACTGCCCAAAGTGCGCATATCGCCGTGGTCGCAGAGGTTTTTCGTACAAAAAACCGGACTCATATTATCCGGCCCATGGGGTTCGAATTGCTTGAGTATTCGAATGAATTTCTCGTCGATTTGCGTCAGGTCGATTTCGGCATCGATTTCGATTTCGGGTATGAGCTGTTCGTCGGTAATGGTTTGAGCCACCACTTCTTCAAAGCGCTGCTTAAAGCCTTGGTAATTGGCCTCGTCTAAGGTTAGTCCCGCGGCATACATGTGACCGCCAAACTGCTCGAGATAATCCGAACAGGCCTCCAGAGCCTGATACACATCGAAATTTTTTACCGAGCGCGCCGAAGCGGCTAATTTGGTTCCGCTCTTGGTAAAGACCAAGGTGGGACGGTAATGCGTTTCGATCAGTCTGGACGCCACTATACCGATTACGCCCTTGTGCCAGGTTTGCTCGTATACCACGGTCGATTTTCTATCGGTTTCGCCACTGCGTTCGATTTGCTCCAAAGCTGCTGCGGTAATTTCCTTGTCCAAAGCGCGGCGTTCCAAGTTGAAGTTAACAATTTGCTCTGCCACGCGCTGGGCTTCTTCCAAGGTGAATTGCGTGAGCAAGGCTACGGCAAAATTCCCGTGTTCGATCCGACCGGCGGCATTGATTTTTGGAGCGACTTTAAAGACGATATCGGTAATGGTAAAGTAGCGCTGTTTGTATTGCAGCAGCAAGGCTTTGATCCCGGGACGGGGATTTTCGTTGATGACCTGAAGGCCGTAATAGGCCAAGATTCGATTTTCTCCGGTAATCGGAACGATATCCGCTCCAATGGCCGTAGCGACCAAATCGAGATAGGGCATTAAATCTTCTATGGTTTTGCCGCGTTTTGCCGCTAGGGCCTGTACCAATTTAAACCCCACACCACAACCGCACAACTCCTTATAGGGGTAGTTGCAGTCGGACTGTTTGGGATCCAACACCGCTACGGCTTGGGGCACGGTTTCTCCGGGTAAATGGTGGTCGCATATAATAAAGTCTACGCCTTGTTGGCGGGCATATTCAACCTTATCGATGGATTTGATTCCACAGTCCAAGGCGACTATCAAGGTGATTCCGTTGTCAACCGCATAATCGATACCGGCAGTAGACACGCCATAACCCTCGGCGTAGCGATCGGGTATATAGGTGTCGACCTCATCGTAAATGCTGCGCAGATAAGACGCCATTAAAGCGACGGCTGTGGTGCCGTCTACGTCGTAATCACCGAAGACCAGTATGCGTTCGCCCTGTACAAAAGCAGCCTCCAAACGGTCTACGGCCTTGTGCATATCCTTCATCAGATAAGGGTCGTGCAATTGCTCCAAACTCGGGCGAAAAAACGCTTTGGCCTGATCAAAGGTCGCTACGCCGCGCTGTGCGAGTAGGGTCGCTATAAGCGGCTCTACACCGAGCACTTCGACCAAGTGGTTAATGGTTTCTTTTGGGGGTTCTGGTTTTAAGCTCCAACGCATAGTATCGCTTTAGGTTCGATGAAAGTGAATATTGATTTTGATTTCTGCAAACTTTCGAAACATCGCCATCACACCGCAGTACTTGTCTACGGAAAGATCAACAGCTCTTCGCAGTTTGTCTTGATCCAAATCGGAGCCGTAGAAGTGGTAATCGACTAAAACCGTGTGGTACACCGCCGGTTCCGCATCGGTTAAGAGTCCTTCGGTTTCCATTTTAAAATCGCTCACTTCCAACCGCATCTTTTTGATCATCGAGGCGACATCAAGACCGGAGCATCCCGCCAAGGCAGAGAGCATTAGGGCTTTGGGACGATATCCCAAGCCATCGCCACCGAATTCAGGTCCGGCATCAATGCGGAGGTTGCCTCCGGGGTTGGTCGATTCAAACTGCATGTTTTCTACCCAAGTCGTGGTTATTTTATGTGACATCGCTACTGTTTTTTTCAAATTTATAAAAAATAAAAGTCAATGCACCACTGTTTAACAGCGCACATTGACTTTTAACTTTTAGGCTGTTCTTCCTATTTTTTTCCCGCTACTATAACGACGATTTCGCCTTTCGGAGCTTTTAGCTCGAAGTGCTGGGCTACTTTTTCAACGCTACCTCTTACGGTTTCTTCATGGAGTTTAGACAGTTCCCGCGATACGGAAATCTGCCGATCCGCACCGAAATACGTCTTAAACTCCTGCAGTGTTTTGACCAATTTATGGGGAGACACGTACAAAATCATGGTTCTCGTTTCTTCTGCCAGGATTAAATACCGGGTTTGACGTCCTTTTTTGTCGGGCAAAAAGCCTTCAAAGACAAATTTGTCGTTGGGCAATCCGCTATTGACTAAGGCCGGTACAAAAGCCGTTGCTCCGGGCAAACAATCCACTTCAATATCGTTTTCCACACAGGCTCTGGTCAGGAGAAATCCCGGATCGGAGATCGCCGGAGTTCCCGCATCGGAAATCAGGGCCAGATTTTCTCCGGCTTGCATGCGCTTGACCAATCCCTCAACGGTTTTGTGTTCGTTATGCATGTGGTGGCTTTGCATGTGGGTACCGATTTCGAAGTGCTTTAATAGCTTGCTGCTGTTTCGGGTATCCTCTGCTAAAATAACATCGACTTCTTTGAGCACTTTAATCGCTCTAAAAGTCATATCGTCTAAATTTCCAATCGGAGTTGGAACTATATATAATTTTCCCATTTTTTTTTATTAGGCAAATCGCTTTTCGATCAAATCCATCAAGCGACCTACAAACTCTTCTTTCCCCTCCCAATAATTATAGTCGGGCTTAACCAGGTCTTCAATAAAAGCGACGGCCTGATCAATGCTGTTAAAGGTATTCAATTGCGACAACACCCGATTAAAGTCTTCTGCACTGCCGTTAAACAGGTTTTTCTCAAAGGCAATGCGGTCGTTCAGACTGACATCTATATGTTGAGAAAAAACGTCATTAAGCGATTTCTGGCGGTCTTTTTGCGGGTCTAAATGTCCAGAAATCGGATCATCGTGCACCGGCAAACTGCCTTCTGTACTCATACGCACCGCTACAGGCTCGAATATCAATTGATTTTTCAATTCCTGCTCGCTATCGATTTCCTCTACCCGTATAAAATCGACGTCTTGATAATCAATGCCGAAAAAGGAATCCTCCAGTGTTTTCTCCAGCAGTTCGTCTGTTGCAGCGGTTGGCTCTACCATCCCGTCTCTGTTGATCAGGTGTTGGTTGAGCACCTCTTCTAGGGCTGCGGTATCTTCTTGCTCCAATTCCGGGGTTTCGTCCAACGGCTTGTCCGACTGGGCTAGACTTTCCATCGCGGCCTCTTCTTCCAAGTCTTCTGCCGTCCACTCTTCGGATTCCAAATAGTGGATGACCTCCGATTTTTCGTCTGCTTGCGCAAAGGCTTGTTGGTCTATGGGTTCGGCATAAGTCACTGCGATTTCCGGTTGCTCAACCTCCACGCTCGTCTCGGCTATTTTATTGGACTGCTGTTGTATAAAATCTTCTTCGCGTTGCTTTTTTTGTTGTTCGACAGTGGTCTCTACCACTATTGGGTATTCTTCATCCATCAAATCCACCGGCATCTGCTCCCGCGTAGCCACCACTTCTCCATAGGCGTTTTCCAACTTATTTTCGATCTCTTCGGTTTGAATATGAGGTTGAAACAGATTAAAACTATCGTGATGAAACTTTAAAATTAAGAGCTTTTCATACAATTCTTTCGCTTCCTGATAAAGGTTTTGAACATCCTCTTTATCTTTCATTTGCAGTATTCGATGAGCGATACTTAATAATTCTGCTTCTAATACTTTCTTCATAACTTTTATTTTAGATTAAGAAAAACACCCGCTTTTTTTGGTAAATTTGCCTTGTTACAAAAGTAACAGAAAAAACTGCTGGTTACAGCCTGAAATTTACAAAATGTTTCTCGAAAATCCCGTTAATCACAAAGAACAATTTGGTTGGATTGAAGTGATCTGCGGATCGATGTTTTCCGGTAAAACGGAAGAGTTGATTCGCCGTCTAAAGCGCGCTCAATTTGCCAAACAAAAAGTCGAAATATTCAAACCGTCTGTCGATACGCGCTATGACGATGCCTATGTTGTTTCGCACGATTTCAATGAAATACGCTCTACTGCTGTACCCGCCGCGGCAAACATTCGAATCTTAGCCGACGGCTGTGATGTGGTCGGAATCGATGAGGCGCAGTTTTTTGACGACGAGATCGTAACGGTATGCAACGACTTGGCCAATGCGGGTATACGGGTAATCGTGGCGGGTTTGGACATGGATTTCAAGGGAAAACCCTTTGGTCCGATGCCCGCGCTGATGGCTACTGCGGAATATGTGACCAAGGTACACGCGGTTTGTACGCGCACGGGAAACTTGGCCAACTACAGCTTTAGAAAAGCCGACAGCGACAATCTGGTGCTCTTGGGCGAGACCGCAGAATACGAACCCCTGAGTAGAGCGGCCTATTACAACGCGATCAAGGAACAGCAAAAAAACGCCTTAGAAGACCTCGACAAACCCACAACGCCTTAGGTTAATCGCCGCTAAAAAACGGCAACATCCCCGTCAACTCAGCCGATTCGCTGCCGTTTTCGCACAAAACCTACGTTACAACGGCCGTTTTTGCCCTATACTATAAAGTTACAAAAAAAGCGAACACCTACCAAGAGATGCTCGCTTCCAATCAATTACAACAAATCAATACACAAAATCCTATTTTTTATTCTTTTAATTATTTTCCAGATGCAGGTATCCCGCTTTGGTCTCTGGATGAGAACCGTCTTGGTCTACGCGTTCGTATTTGAGAATATAATAGTAGGTTCCCGTCGGTAGTTTATCGTTCTTTTTAACGGTTACCCGACCCTCGGAAACACCCCTAAACACATTGCCATCCGTATCGTAGTTCGTGGTTTCGAACACCTTAACTCCCCAACGGTTATAAATCTCTACGCTGTTGTTGGGATACTTATTGATGTTTTCAATATAAAAGTAATCGTTGTCGCCATCGCCATTGGGAGTAACCCCGTTGTAAACGACCAATTTATCCGAACCTTCTTCACCGGGTTGCCCCATACGCGATAGCGCCAAGGTAAAAACACCATAGCCGCCGACCTGAGTAATGGTAGTAACGGTTTTGTTGGCGATATCGACAATACCTCCCTCATCGACCCAAGTGTTTTGCTGGTTGTCCCAGCGCACAATTTTAAGATCTTGGAGCTGTTCACCGGTGATTTCCTTGGCCGTCGTTTCATCATTCCACGACAAGGTCAGCGCGATATCACTGGCAGCGCCATTTTTTAAAATGGTCCAATACTCGGTATTATCGATAAAGCGTATCGACTCGGCTTTGTTGAGATGCGGCTGCTCGGTATTGGAATCTTTCAGGTAGTAAGTACCCGAAAAGGAATCCGCTATGGCTGCCGATGTACCGATGATAGCCCGGCGATAAAAACCGCCGTTACCAATAGGCATTTCAAACGCCTCCTTACCCACCTTCTCTACTGTTCCGTCGGCATGACTGCGGTTGGAGGTATTGATTGCCTTGGCGTTGGCACGAAACAGCAGCGCCCCTTCCACGGGGTCGACCAAAACCACTCCGTTTAAGAAATTGGCGGTACCCGCAATGCTCATATCATTTTTTAAATCAAATGCCCGCAGCTCCCTTTGGTTGTCAAAAAGCACATCGAAGAACGAACTGGGCTGATTGCCCGACAAGCGCTGCTCTTGTTTGTTGCGGTTTTCGAATACCGTATAACCCGAAGTACGGTTGGTGGAATAATCAAATAAGCCGTCGTTGTGGTAGTTTTGATAAATATAAAAGATTCCGTCATTGATAATAACTCCCGACTCTTTATTTTGGAGATCGAGCAAGGTGGAAATTTCCGTTTGAGGTAAAATCACCAGCTGCCCCTCATTTACCGTTTGCGCAATTGCAGTGGAAACAAAAAGAAGGTTTATCGCCGTTATTACAGAAATTTTTTTGCTAGTCATAATAATTGAGTTATCTAATTACAGTTCGTTATATTTCGGCAGTCTACCAAAAGCGGTTATTTAACTACAAAAACGATGTTGATTACCGAACAATCCGTCGCGGCGGCTGTGACATCGTAGGTCATAATTCCATTGTCTAGTATGGTGATATTAGAAAACACCGTGTGATCGTAGTCCGTGATGTAGTAGTACAAATCGGTCGGACTATCGAAATACGGAATTCCCGCTGTCGGTGCTCCAGAGCTGACGACATGATATCCTGCCGGATCCAAGGAAAACTGTTTTTTGTATTCGAGGTACAAGTTTTTGGTTTGCCCCACCCGAGTTTGCGAGGTATCAAAAGTGATCGAAGGCATATAAAAAAACTTTACAGCCTTGTCGTCCGCAGTGACCATCTTGGCCCATTTGACGCCGTCGTTATAGTAGAATCCGGGTTTGACATCGTTTACCGTTGCGGTATTATACACTGTCATACCCACTACGTGAGCCGTTAAAGGCGCGGACAAGGTGGTTTTTTCAAGTGCCAATCGCGGTAACAACAAGCCCTTATTCCCCTCTATTTCAAAGAGTGCATTGGGATTTATTGTCTGCGGATTATTGCCCACTTTTACCTGTGCAAGTGCATTTAGGGCCAATAGGGAAACAACTAAGGTGAAAACTTTTTTCATAGGTATCTTATTTTTGATTTTTTAACCGCGGATTGTACCGCTCACGGCAGTTGGAGTTTTAAAAAAAACGCTCCAAGAAGTGACCATATCCTCGTGTTATACTTTTAATAAATCTATGCGCAATAGCGCATAGATTTATTTTGTGATAGAAAATTCCTAGTCTGCAGAAAACTCTACAACGACATCATAAAGGCCTGCCGGTAGAATATTGTACATATTCCCCGTACCTATATTAAACCCTAAGCCCGTTCCTCCGGTCAAAAGCACATCTGTCGTTGCAGAAGTTACCAGATTACCCGCTTTATACAATTTAATACTCACCACATTTCCCGCAGCTACCGGTAAAGTGATTATGGAGGCTACAGCAGAATTAGCCGTAATCGTTGTCGTCGATTTAAAGGCATAAACCGCTTTGCCATCGATCCATGTATCGCCTGTTTTATAGTGGGTGGTTAAATTGTATTTATTACCCAAAATCGTTTTAATATCACCGGCGTTATTGGTGATTACATTCAGTACAACACCAGAGATATCAATGAGTACTTTAACGCCAGCTGCATCGATGGTGTACAAGGATTTTGCGGGTATGGCTAAGCCATCGGGGTTCGCTGCCACCAAAATTTCTGTTGCCGTATAAAACACATTGCCGCCTCCATTCAGTACGTTTTTGATGGCGTTTCTGACGTTTTCATTCAGGGTGATTGAATTGATCATATCCCCCGTTACATTGATAACATCCGGCGAGCCTACTGTTGCTACACCAGCTGCATCGGGTTTGTTGTTTTCATGGGCGTAATTGTAGGTAATCTCCGTCTGTGGAGTCCCCGTTTTAAGTATTCTGGTTTTCGATTCATTTGCCTGCACTAAACCGCCCAACGATATGGTAACATAGGCTGCACCGTCCCAGTATTGAAAGACCCATTCTACTGCGGGGGCTGTACCGATGTTTTTATAAATGACATTTCCATCTGCAACTCCTGCGATTTCTTTGATGATGTTTTTAATCGTCATCTGCCCGGCTCCATAAGTGGTACTCTGATTGATAATATTTTGAAAATTCTGAACGACGTCAGCTCCGGCGTCGATCGTTACTCCTCCGGAAAAGTTATCGGGGATATTACTAATGTTATTGGTAGTTGGAGCAGCGGCAATCCAGTTTTGAATGGCTTCTTCCGAAAAATAGATGTGTTGTATATTACCGCCTACAGCCGTAATGGTTCTGATAAAGGTTTTGGTCTCGGCACCAGCAACGAGAGCTGCTAAGTCGATTAAATCGGTTTTATAGGAATTTGTCGCTGTATTATAAGTGACATAAAACATCTCTTTAGTTGTTGGATTGTACACCATAGACGTGTGTGTTTGTGGCACAGACGGATTGTTTACGGGGCTACTCGGCACGATATAACTGATCAGTTTTTTAATCTCGGCCAGGTTACCCATCGTGGCATCCAAATCTGATGTATTGACAATTCTATTCCATTTGTTGGCAGACCAATAATAGAATCCCACCACGACATCGTTTTGCGCTTTGGTGTTGTAGACCAATAAACTTTCGGTTGCCGTTCCTGCAATTGGATTAAAATCGGTTGTTTCGATCAATTCTACACGGGGAATCAACACCCCTTTGTTCGTTGCTACAATGTCTAATTGTGCTGCGGAATTGGGGTTAGGTGTTCCAATTCCAACCTGTGCATTGGCCATGTAAATGCCCCCTAATAAAAGGAAGGCTACGGAGAGAGTAAGTTTTTTCATAAGTTTTTGTATAAAGTGTTACTAATATTTTTTTATTTTCTGCGTTAGGGTTCTGTTTGAAATGATGCAGCCCTTACTCAGGCGAGCCGAACAATCTTGATAGAGATGATACAATCGCAGATTGGGTTTTATATTGAGTGAAGCCAGTGATTTTAATCGAACAGCCACGGCATCCACTTTGGTCGGCGTTGCAAAAGTCAAATCGGCTATTTGTCCATTATTCAGTACATTCAATAAATTGACATTGCCTAAAACCGCTGTTGGCAGCTCCTTGACCCAAACTTGTATCTCTTTAGAATAACCTACTAATTCTACATTGTCCAATAAATCTGCTGTTAACACCCCCGTGCCCAGCGCCATTTTTAATTTGAATATCGAATTGGCAACAATCTCTTTGTTGAAATGTATGTTTTGCTGAATAGCCGCTGCTACGGATACCGTTCCCAAACTCAATTCAGAATAATCGCTGTTGTTGTTATTGGGCAAAGCCCTATCGGCATTAGTGACGCCGTAGTTGCCAATATTTATAAGGCCTAGACTTACTCCCGAACCGTCTACCGAAGTAGTAAAGGGAACCGAGCAGCCATTGAAATCCGTTTCATAACACATCCCATAGATGTGTAAATCATTTTGTTGCCCCAGTAGTAGACTATTCGTCGTATTGGTAATCCGAACGCTTTTATAGTCCATCTTAGCCTTAATGGCTATATAATAACGTCCTTTGTTATCTTGTACTATTCGGATTTGATCAAGGACGTCGGCAAAGCTGTTAGCACTCCTTCCCGTTAACTTGATGTTTCCATCCGCTCCGCGCAGCTCCACTTTAAAGAAGTGATCGCCCAAAATAACATTGCCCAATATTTCACCTACGACCCCCCCTACACTTCCAGCCAATAAAGCCTGAAGTAGCGTGGCGTCGGTATCGATACGGATATAGGAAGTCGTTCCAGCAACTACGTTTGCTCCACCGGGAAACCCGATTTCCACATGGCCTTCATAAGCTCCTGCATTTCCAAGTACGCCTCCTTTAGAGCGAATCACAGCATAACTGTTGTGATTCCCATCGACGATATTTGCAGCTAAATCCGCATTGGACGCACTGATTACCGTACTGGCACAAACCGGCGAAACATAAGGCGGTACTTCAACACCGGGATCCTGACAAAAAGTTGAAAGACGTTGTACGGAATGCAAGTGCAAAGGTGCACCAGTAGTTATAACTACCGGCGATTCGATTCCAAATTGTACCCGATCAAAAACCACGTTCGGTTTTAACGTGAGCTCTTGCGAAGCGCCACTGTTTAACAAGCTCAGCAAATCGATGTTATTGATCAACCCGCTTTGTAAAGTCCTATTATAAACCAAAGTGCTTCCGTTATATAACTTTACTCTATATGCGCCCAACAAATCTAAAGTGACTAAATTGGGAGTACTCAGCTGTACTTTAATACGCAGTAAATCGGTTTGTAAAGAAGGACTCTTAAAATAAATCGTTTGATACACACTCGCTCCTACACCTGCGATTCCGAGGTTGATTGTGGAATAATTACCAGAATTGCCATCGATAACAAAATAAGGATCGGAAACACCTGCTTTGCTGATGCCTGCTAAACTCAAATTTAATCCAGTACCGTCATAAGAAGTAAAGCTCGCTTGCTCGCAAGTATCGGTCACGGTTTCTCTACACATATTGTACACCTTCATCTCGGCGGTTTTATTCAAACCTACAATCGCGGCTAAATGCTGTGTGATACGGACGCTCTGATAAGCTTCATTGGCCGTTACAGCGATATAATACCTTCCATCTTTATCTTGAACAATTTTAACCAAGGGAGTCCCAAAGCCCAGAGCACTAGACACGGTATAAATCGACGAACCTCCAGAACGCTTTACTTCAACGTCAAAATAATGATTCCCCAAAGCTACTCCTCCAGCCACATTGCCCAGAAGATTGCCCAAGCTACCTCCCAACAAATTTTGAAGTACCGTAGCTTCCATATCAACTCTGATGTATGAAGTGGTTTGCGCCGGCACTGCGGCGGCATAACCCAATTCTATATGACTCGTATAGCCACCTGCACCAAGAACAACACCGGTACCCGACGTTAAGATTGCAGCGGTATCGTGATTGCCATCTACGGCGTTATAAGGAAAATTGGCACCTCCAAAATCGAGGATATTTGTTGCGCATACAGGAGTTGTAAATGGCGACACGGTTGCCGTCGGAACTGGAAGCGGATTCGGATCAGGACAAAGGCCGCTATACCGTTCTATGCCATACACATATAGGGGAGAACTCAATAGATTGACAGCAACCAGAGCCGACTTACCTATAGCAATTCGATCAAATGGTTTTCCGGGACCAAAAGCCAAAGAAACAGTCTGACCCGTTCTTAATAAACCCAATAAATCCAGCCCGAGTACATCGCTATTTAAGGCCTGTGAAAAGACTTCCACATCGCCATTAAAAGCTTTGATCTGTATGTTTGACAGCACACCAACATCGGCTAGCGACCCGCTGTTCAAAGCTATACTCACTCTAAAATGATCTTCCTTAGCAGAAAGCCCCAAGAAATCTACGTATTGAAAAACGCTGGCTCCTACACCTGCTAAGCCCAAATTGATTTCCGACTTCGTAGCGGGATTCAGGTCGATTGCATTTTGTGCAGCTCTGACGCCTGCACCGCCAACACCTAATAAATCCAAACTTATTCCCGCAGATTTCGAATAGGTGTCCACAGCTTGTTGGCAAGGCGGTGGTGCCAATGCGAAGCACGCGTGATAAACAGTCATGTTTTTCGTGGTTCCCAATCCTATAAGCGCCCCTAATTTTTCGGTAATTCTAATAGTAGTAAAGGCGACATCAGCAGTAATTGCGGCATAGAAATTTCCGCTTTTATCCTGAACGATTTTAACCGATCCATTCCCAGCATCTGCAAGCTGTTTATTGAAAGCAACATTACTCGATCGGGAGAAAACCGTTGTACCGGCACTTTTCGCTTCTATGGTAAAATAATGACTTCCCAGCAATACATTGTCGACCACGCTGCCTACAAGAGCACCGAGAGAACCATCTAGTAATCTCAGTAATTTATCCTCGTCAAAACCAATGCGCACATAGGTCGTTGTTCTGGCCGGTACTGGCGTAGCAAATCCCATTTCCACATGGCCAGAATAAGCCCCTGCGCCCGCTACAATACCAGAACTCGCTTCTAAAGTGGCAAAAGTATCATGGTTACCATCGACCACATGAGTTCCCATACTCGCATAAGACGAACTAACAAAAACGGAAGCACAATCCTTATTCACCAACATCGGTGGGGTAACCGGTGGCACAAACGGATTCGGGTCGGGATACAGAGTGCCAAAGCGCTCTACACTATACACCTTTAAAGGATTACTCGCTAAATTCAAAGATACCGTTCCATTAACGCCAATCGCAACGCGATCGAACGGGACGCCCGGTCCAATAATCGGCATGCTTATGATGCCGCCCGTATTTAACAAGCCCAGCAAATCAAGTCCATTGACCAGTCCGCCATCTAATTTTTTTCTAAAGACCAATTCAGCCCCGTCGTATAATTTTATTTCAAAACTCCCGATCAAATTCACATCCAGGGCCCCCGCACCACCTATGCCGAACTTCACTTTTACATAATCGCCAGGCAGCGATTTTCCGTTGAAATAAAACGTTTGAAAAGCGCTACCCGCCACCGCTAAAGTCCCTAAGCTGATCGTACTAAATTTAAGATCATCCGTATTTAAAGCATCTTGCGGTTTTTTAACCATATCACTCAGTGCCAATAAATTAACACCCGTACTTTTTCCTACATCCGAAAACACCGCTAGACCATTACTGGTGTTACGATAAGTAAAAGCATGATATACTTCTAGTGTAATAGTTCCCCCAAGAGACAAAAGAGCACTTGGGAATTTTAGGGTTATACGAACAGAATTATATGCCTTAGTAGGCGTAATGGCGATATAGTAAGCGCCATTTTTATCGACAACTAAATTAGTCTCTACATTAGATTCTTCCAAAGTGCCGTTGCTCATTCCTGATGCACCTTTATAGGCCGCTGCGGAAACCGCACTAGTTGTCACCCCCAATAAAACACCTAAATCAAGTGTGACCCCGGTTTGAACAGGAAGATTAATTCTCACATAAGTAGTGGTTTTGGCCGCTTTAGCACTTGGAAACTTAAACTGCAAATAAGACTCTCCAGAAACAGTAAGAACTTCACCTACACCTAAAAGCAGAACACTAGTCATCGTTGCAAATTTTTCAGTAGTACCTATTGCTGCATTCTCGCGATTTACCACTGACGCTATAGTTAAGGGCGTACTTCCAATTGAAGGAAGAACCGTTGCATATTCAGGTATGGGTACTGGAACTTGTCCATAAGAAACAGATCCAGATAAGAAAACAAAAAGGATAAAAACCCGTAGGGTTTTTCCGTTAAAAGTGAGCCAAGTGCTTTTAGATTTCATATCGATATTTTAAGTAACAGGAAGCCGTTTCCAAACCACGTTGTGCGCAATGCGCAAAAAGACACATTATTCATAATCAAAAAACACATATTGTCATTTCAAATCAAAAATAATACATTTTGTGATTAAAACAACCCAGTTTATTCAAAAAATTAATTATTTAATCGCAAATAGAGAATTTAATACGCGTTAAAAGTCATAAAAAAATCATATAATCGCATTTTTTGTAGGATTACCGATAAAAAATTCCCATAATAGTTATATAAAAGCGTTTTAACCCCCAAATACATAAAAATCAACTGCTGTTAATTTAGTTGATTTTAGAAAAAAAAGTAAACAAACGGCGATACATCAGTAAAAAAACAGCAAAAACAAGAACCCAGAGAGAAAAAACATCTTAAAAACAAATAATATTCTCAAAATGTACCAAACAAAAACACTGATAAGATTTTGAGTCCAAACAGTGGACAAAGACCGATTGCTTGCTGGGATAACCATATATTTTAGTAATTTTGAAAAAAAAGTATATGAATTTTCCCGAAGGAACCGTATCGGTTCACCTAGCGAATCGCTTGGCCCGAATTGAATTTTATCATCCGGCCAGCAATTCCTTTCCCACGGCCTTGCTCGATGCTTTAAAGACCGCGATAGACGATTTGAGCAAAAACCCTCAAGTCACCACCGTAATCTTACAAAGCCAAGGCGAAGGCGCCTTTTGTGCTGGAGCTTCTTTTGATGAACTGCTGTCGATAACCGACACCGATGCCGGAGCAGCATTCTTTTCCGGTTTTGCCGGAGTGGTCAACGCGATGCGCAAGAGCAAGCAAATCTTTATCGGTCGCATACACGGCAAAGCTGTCGGCGGTGGCGTGGGTTTAGCCGCTGCCTGTGACTATTGTTTTGCCACGGCTCAAAGCGCGATTAAACTGTCTGAGCTCGCCATCGGTATAGGTCCTTTTGTCATCGAGCCCGCGGTTTCCAAAAAGATTGGAAAAAATGCTTTTACAGCCTTGTCCCTAGCCGCTCACGAATGGAAAAGCGCCGCCTGGGCTTTTCAGCACGGCCTATACGACGAAGTCTGTGAAAACGCCGAAGAACTCGACCAAAAAGTCGCGGCTTTTGCGCAAAGGGTCTCGGAATACAACCCCGAAGCTTTGGTGGAGATGAAACAAATTTTTTGGGAGGGCACCGAACATTGGGATAGCTTATTGAGCGCAAGGGCTGCCATATCGGGCAAACTCGTACTATCCGACTTTACCAAAGCGGCCTTAAGCCAATTTAAAAAGAAGTAATTAGGCCTTTTACCATCGGTTTTTAGCCCAAATGGGGTCGCCTGTTGTCCGATATTTTTTAGTAAATTTGCAAAAAACAATATTATGCCTAAAATTAGAATCACCAAACAATTTACCTTTGAAACCGGCCATGCGCTTTACGGTTACGACGGCAAATGTAGAAATGTACACGGACACAGCTATAAGCTAGCGGTAACGGTTATCGGCTATCCCAATACCAACCCAGACTACGTAAAATACGGTATGGTGATTGATTTTGGCGACCTCAAAAAAATCGTTAAAGAAGAAGTGGTCGATCAATTTGATCACGCTACGGTATTCAATCAAAACACCCCGCATATCGACTTGGCCAAAGAGTTGCAAGATCGCGGACACGACGTGATTTTGGTCGATTACCAACCCACTAGTGAAAACATGGTTATTGACTTTGCCGCGCGAATCAGCGCCCGACTACCTCAAGATATTGCCTTGTACTCGCTGCGCCTACAAGAAACAGAATCCTCTTATGCGGAATGGCATTCGTCTGACAACTAAAAACCCTCTGGCTTGAAAATCCAAATACAAACCGACAAGAAAATATTTTTTGCCTCCGACCATCATTTCGGAGCGCCTACTGCTGAAAAAAGTTTACCGCGAGAAAAGAAATTTTTGCGCTGGTTAAATGAAAAGGAAGCAGAAATGGGTGCTTTGTTTATCGTGGGCGACTTGTTTGACTTTTGGTTTGAATACAAAACGGTGGTCCCCAAGGGTTTTGTGCGAATTTTAGGCAAATTGGCCCAAATGCGCGATGCCGGAATTCCCATCTACTTTTTTGTCGGCAATCACGATTTGTGGATGGACGATTATTTTAGCACGGAATTGGACATACCGGTTTTTCATCAACCCCAGCGTTTTGAAATCAACGGCAAACTGTTTTTTATCGGACACGGAGACGGTCTAGGCCCCGGTGATTACGGGTATAAGAGAATGAAAAAGGTGTTTACACATCCGCTTTCCAAATGGCTTTTCCGTTGGCTACACCCCGATATTGGCGTTCGCCTGGGACAGTATCTATCGGTTAAAAACAAATTGATTTCCGGCGCGGAAGACGTGACATTCCTAGGTGAAGACAACGAATGGTTGGTGCTTTATGCCAAGAAAAAACTAGCGGAGGAAGCGGTTGATTACTTTATTTTTGGCCACCGCCACCTACCGATGAACATCGCGCTCAACGAAAACAGCCGCTACATCAATTTGGGCGACTGGATCAGCTACTATACTTACGGTATGTATGACGGTAGCTTTCACCTCGAAACCTACGAGGGCTAATTCTTGTACAACGGACTTTCCGCAATCCAAGTATTATGACCAAAATAATTCCATTTTACCGCTGCTAAATCGACCCCTGGATCGACAAACACACTATATGGTCGCTGGTTGATCGACACCCAACTGTCGGCAAATACGCGTACCTCAATACCCTGTGCTGCATATTCTCGTCGAATGTATTGTGCCATCTGCCAAATCATATCGGGCGAACTCAAACGCGCATTTTGTTTTGGCATCAGCTTCTCTTCCAAGTTATAAGTCCATCGCTTGCCAGTAGCCTTGTCTTCCACGGTATAATTCGTATAACCCGCGCGTTGGCGCAGCATCATACGCCAGCTCAAACGGTGTCCTTCATCGGTCCACAGTACATCGCCTGGAATAACCCAGTGGCGCAACGGCAGCAACAGCTGTACAAACAGAAAGACCCCTAGAAAACTCCACAGCCCAATGGGGGCTTTTTCCACAGCGCCTTCTTCGATTACCGCAACGGGCTTTTTCTTAAAAAACCACCTGCGAATATCGTTCGGAGGATAGAAAAACAGGGCAAAGCTCAAGGCAAAATACGGAAACACGCCGATGTGCAAGGTCACCGAGTTAAAGAGGTGAAAAACCAACGAGATGGCAACGGCAAAATTACGCGTCTTCTTCCAGCACAACAAGGGCACGATTAAACCGTCAAAGAGGATGCCCAAATAGGTAATCGACATATAAAACCAAGGTTGGGCAAATATTTTTTTAAAGAATTCCGGCGAGTTGTGCAGACCGCCATAGAGGTTTTTACTAAAGGTTCCATCGAGCCAATCCGGATAGAACTTGGCTACGGTTGCATAAAAATACAATATGGCAATTTGGATGACAAACAAATACGAATAGGCCGCGAACATCGTTAACTTTTGAGTGACTCGTCCCTGCTTTACATCGAGAGATGCGTAGCGATTGGCCGGCATAAAGCACATGTACAAACAGATGATCAACATCAGATAATAGTGGTTGTTGTACGAGGTTTTCTGCATATAATAACAGCCTGCCCATAGCACGGTCAACAGTATAATGCTCCACCTATAGCGATAACCCAGCATCACTCCAATGGATGCCAAGCCCATCAATATAAAATAATAATACATTCCATTACCCGGTAAGGGTTGCAACCAATCCATGTAAATATGCGAAAAGGTCAAATGCGTTTCTACCAAATTAATGCGGACCCAACCGGTAAAGATGGCTCCGAAGGACTCGCAAACAAAGAGGAGTCCGAAAATGATTCTAAAGACTATAAGGGGAGAATTGTCAATCTGTCGGGCTAATTTTTCATACATGTTCTAAAAAATACTTTCGCGTTAATAATTCATCTTGTCTAATTTTTGCAACGAGCAATTCAAAAGCCTCAAAGCGCTCCTCATCTCGAATTCGTTCGTGTATAGCAATCTTTAAGAAACGACCGTATAAGTCGCCTTCCCAATCTAAAAAGTGTACTTCTATCGTATGCGGATGATTGTCAAAGGTCGGATTGACACCGATACTCATCATACCGCTAATGCGCTGTCCATCAATGATTGAAGAAACGATATAGATTCCGTTTTTGGGCACGAGTTTGTAGGCTTCGGCAATTTGGATGTTAGCCGTTGGGTAACCGATGGTTCTGCCGAGTTTTTTACCGCTAACCACCGTACCGCTAAAGAAGTAATCATAGCCTAGGTATTCGTTGGCTATAGCCATATCACCGATATCTAAAGCTTTTCGTATTTTGGTGGAACTGATTGAAACGCTGTCGATTTCGCGGGCAGAAATCTCTTCGACTTCAAATCCGTATTTGAGGCCAAATATTTTTAAATCGTTGATATCCGCCGTTCTATTTTGTCCAAAGCGATGGTCATAGCCGATGATAATTTTTCCGATGTTAAACTGTTTGACCAAGATATCCCTTACAAATTCTTCCGCCGACAGCTTGGCGAATTCGGTATCAAAAGTGTGAATAACCAAGTGATCCAAACCGTAGTGTTCCAATAATTCAATCTTTTCGTCCATCGTATTGAGCAGTTTAATGGAATCGTCTTGTTTGAGCACCATGCGCGGATGGGGAAAGAAGGTCAATACCAGACTCTGTCCACCTAAGTGCGAGCTCGCAGCCACCAATTTGCGAATAATCATCTGATGCCCCAAATGCACACCATCAAAAGTCCCTAGAGTCACTATGGTTTTGTGCTGCGTATGGAAATTGTATATAGAAGGATAGGTTTTCAATTTTTTCCTCAAATTTAGTGTTTCCTTTTTTAAGATAAAAAAAAGAAACACAAAAAAACAACTGACAATTTACTCAACATCCCTTACAATAGATAGGGATTTACGGTAAAAAAAAGAAATTTCTAGATATTATTCTTATTTATGAAAAAAATATCTCAAAAAAAAAGATACATTTGCGTATATCAACATAATAAAATCATATAGTAATGAAAAATAAACATCTTTGGGCCATTTTATTTATTGTATTCTTAAGTTTCAACCTTCACGCTCAAAAGCAAGCATGGAGAGCCGTAATAGCTAAAGATGTCGCTAAACTACCCAAAGCCGACCGAGCCTCTATACCGGAGACTTATGATATTTTTCAACTCGATCTCAGCAAGTTGAAACAAAGTTTGCAAAATGCACCTTTGGACCAGACTGCCAAGAGTACGGATGTCGTAGTGGCGTTTCCAACAGCTCAAGGCAAGATGGAGCGCTTCGAAATTTATCAAGCCCCTGTCATGTCGGCCGTGCTTTCACAAAAATATCCTGAAATAAGTTCCTATAGCGGAAAGAGCATCGATAATCCGACCTCTGCCATACGCTTTAGCTTGACGGCATTTGGACTACAAGCCGTTCACTATTCGGCAGAAACCGGCACGACTTATATCGATGCCTATACCACCGATTTAACACACTATATCGCCTACAACAGAGAGGCGCTTAAGAACAACAGCAGCTTTCATTGCAGCGTACAAAACAGTGAAGAATTCGCCGAAAACGCAATTCAAAGCTTGACACCCACTGCTTTTGAAACGACGAACCACACCTTTAGACAATACCGCCTAGCCATGGCTTGTACCATAGAGTATGCCGCTTTTCACCTGGCACAAGCACAAATCGCTCAGATTCCAATCCAAACCATCCAACAGCAGAAAGCCGTAGTGCTTTCAGCTATGGTCGCAACCATGACTCGCGTAAATTTTATCTTTGAAAGAGATTTATCCATCCGAATGAATTTGGTCGACAACAACGACGAAATCATCTTTATCGACCGTGACGATTTTAGCAATAACAACTCCAATCAATTGATCGCACAAAGTCAATCCGTTATCAATCGCATCATTACCTCTGCCAATTACGACATCGGTCATACCGTGAGCACCGGTGGTGGAGGTTTGGCCCGTTTAGAAGCGCCTTGTTCTAGAAACATCAAGGCCATGGGCATTACCGGATCGCCCAATCCGATTGGAGATCCCTTTGACGTCGACTACGTAGCCCACGAAATGGGCCATCAATTTGGAGCTACCCATACCTTTAACAATTATTGTGGTGGAACCATTCAAGAAGAAACCGCTGTAGAAACGGGAAGTGGATTAACCATCATGGCTTATGCGGGCATATGTCCTCCCAATGTACAAGCCAATTCTAACCCGTTTTTTCACTCGATAAGCATCGCACAAATCAACAGCTTTATCAACAACAGGGCTACTTGTTCGCAAAACACCATTCATCAGGTAGCGGTATTGGACGCCGATGCGGGACTGAATTATAACATTCCCAGCAGAACGCCTTTTAAATTGACGGGAACTACGACCTACCCCGAACTCAATAACCTCACGTATTCTTGGGAACAAACCGATATAGAAAATGCCGTACAACCGCCAGTGGCTACAGCAACGGGTGGACCTGCATTTAAAAACATGCCTCCTTCTCTATCCAACGTGCGTTATTTCCCCAACTACGATAGCGTTTTAGCGGGTACGAATTCGGCCTGGGAAGTACTTTCCAACGTGGCAAGAACCTATAATTTCAGTTTCTTAATTCGCGATAACAATCCTTTAACTGGCGGACAAACCGCTGAGGAATCCATAGAATTAACCGTTAAGGGTACCGGACCCTTCTCCGTAACTTACCCCAATAACTCACAGACGGTGTGGCAGAGTAATTCCACACAAACCGTAACATGGAATACAGCCGGAACCACGGCAAACGACATCAACACCAGTCATGTAAACATTTTGTTTTCCAGTGATAACGGTCAGACTTTTATCCCGTTAAAGGAGAATACTCCCAACGACGGTTCGGAAGCGATTAACATTCCAGATGTAGGCTCTAACCAATGTAGAATTCTCATCGAACCCGTAGGAAATATTTACTACGCTATTTCTCCTAGATTCCAGGTAACAGGGAATACCGCTTCTACATTTGACGCCAAGGGCTTAAGCGATTTCAAACTATTTCCAAATCCGACAACAGCGGTTTTTAACATCCAATTTCAAGCGGTAACTACAGACGATGTTCACGTAGCAATCCACGATTTAGGCGGACGTTTGATATCAAACCAGACCTTTAAAAGCAGCGCAGACTTCAATCAATCCATCGATTTGAATCAAGCACAAAATGGCATCTACTTTGTTACGGTTCAGCAAGGTATACAGAAAGAAGTCAAGAAAATCGTCAAAAATTAACAGCCAAGAAACAACCAACTATATCAAAACAAAAATTATGAAAAAAAATATTTTCTGGAGTATATTAGCCTTTGCGATATTCTCCTCAAGTCAAGCTCAAGGAAATCTTTGGAAAAGCACATCGGAAAAAGAGATAGGCAAGTCCGAAAAGATGAATCGCAGTGCCGTTCCTATGAACTACGAGATATACAACCTCGACATCAAAAAATTAAAAAACAGCTTGGCCAATACCGTTGCAGACACCGATAATATTTCGTCCAAAACCGTAATTTCGTTTCCGACTTCCGGTGGAAAACTCGAGCGATTTGAAATTTACAAGGCTCCTGTAATGGAGCAAGGCTTGGCAGATAAATTTACGGAAATCATGTCTTATAGCGGAAAGAGCTTAGACAATCCCGGATCGACGATTCGCTTTAGCGTGACTTTATTTGGACTTCACGCGGTTAGTTATTCTGCGGAAAACGGCACTACATATATCGATACATATACCGGTGATTTAAAGAATTACATCGTATACAACAGAACCGACCTCAATCCCACTAAGCCCTTTGAGTGTTTGGTGAACGATGAAGTTACTGCGGTTCCAGCGGGTTTATCTCCTCTACCACAGCAAAGACTAAACAACACAGGCACCTTTCGCCAGTATCGATTGGCCATGGCTTGTACGGTAGAATATGCGAAATTTCACATAGACGCGGCTAGAGACGCTCAAATACCCGTAAATACCGACGCCCAGCAAAAAGCTGTGGTTCTCTCTGCTATGGTCGCTACCATGACCCGTGTAAACTATATCTTCGAGCGCGATTTATCGGTTCGAATGAATTTGATTGCAGACAACGATAAAATCATTTTTATCACTCAGGACTCCTTCTCCAACAACGATTCAAACTTATTGATCGGAGAAAGTCAAAAGGTAATTAACCAGATTATCACTGCAGCGAATTACGACATCGGACATACGGTTAGTACCGGAGGTGGCGGTTTGGCGAGTTTAGCCGTTCCTTGCGATGACCAAGCTAAGGCCAGAGGTATTACAGGATCGTCAAACCCGGTAGGTGATGCCTACGACGTTGATTTTGTCGCTCATGAAATGGGCCATCAATTTGGCGCTACCCATACCTTTAATCAATTTTGTGTCGACGACCAACTTTCGCCAATCACAGCTGTAGAGACGGGAAGCGGAACGAGTATTATGGGCTATGCGGGCGTTTGCCAACCCAAAGCCGACGGTTCATTTGTCAACGTTCAGGCTACTGCTGACCCGTTTTTTATCAACGTAAGCATTAAGCAGATGATGGACTTTGTTAGCACTAACGGGACCTGCTCACAAAACAACAGCAACACGACCGCTGCCCCCATCGCCGATGCGGGCATAGACCGAATCATTCCTAAAAACACCCCATTCAAATTGGTAGGAAGCGCTACGGGTACATCCAATACCGCAGAATTCACGTATTCATGGGAACAAAATGACAACCAGATTACCATACAACCGCCGGTTTCCACAGCCGTAAAAGGGCCGATATTCAGAAATTACGCCCCGTCAAAATCGCCAGCTCGATACGTGCCCGCTTTTGAAGATGTCTTGTTGGGAATCAGCCGAAAATACGAAGTATTACCCACTGTTCCAAGAACGGTTAATTTCAATTTACTCGTGCGCGATAACAATGCGGTTCGAGGTGGACAAACCGCTGTAGACGGTATGAAAGTGATCACGGCAAATGTAGGACCTTTCACGATTACCTATCCTTTCACGGGAGCGGAGTCTTGGCAAGCCAACACCCCACAAACGGTAACTTGGGACATCGCAGGAACCACGTCAAATGGTATCAATACTACTTTGGTAAACATCTTGTTTTCGGCAGATAATGGACAAAACTTTATCACGCTTAAAGAAAACACCCCCAATGACGGAAATGAGGCGATTATCGCTCCGGATTACAACTCGACCAACTGTCGTATTCTAATAGAACCGGTAGGGAATATTTACTATGCGGTTTCAAAACGATTCAAAGTTTTGGGTGGTTCTACCGCTTCCGTGGATGTTTTTGGTCTAGACGATTTTAGAATTTATCCAAACCCGACCAACGATAGCTTTACCGTACAGTTTGAATCGGAAAGCACTAACGATATCACCATTGCGGTTCACGATTTAAGAGGCCGCTTAATCGCTAATCAGTCGTATAAAAACACCGGGCATTTCCAACAAGAAATCAACTTGGGCCAAGCACAAGCGGGTATTTATATGGTAACGGTTCAAGATGGAAACAACAAAGAAGTCAAAAAAGTAATTAAAAAATAATTTTTCCAAATTAGCTAGGGCGGTCTACTGTGTAGACCGCCTTTTTTTTTGCAGTTACAGCATCCATTGTACTCAAACGCGACCTCCTCAACCACTTCCCAATCTGCACGTTTTCGCTGTGCAGTGATTGAAATCCATTCGCGGAACTTCAAAAATGGTAACGCTGCCAAGCCCAAGTCCAGACAGCCCCTCTATATCCGTATTCGAAATAAGTATAGCGGACGCTTTAAATAACTTTTGTGCTCGGTTTTAAAACAGTACTTTTGCAAAAATTTAAAAGCGTTCACGGTGAAAATAACCTTAAAAAACTGGCTGACCTTATTGGTCTTATCCCTGGTGTGGGGATCGTCTTTTATACTGATAAAAAAAGGTTTACAGAGCTTCACACCCTATCAGGTGGGCTCCTTACGCGTGGTTTTTGCCGGGATCATGCTGTTGCCGACGGCCTATTTCAACCGGGGTAAATTCCCTGCTAAAAACGCTTCCTGGCTCGTATTGTGTGCGGTCGTTGGAAGTTTTATTCCGATGTTTTTGTTTCCGTTAGCCGAAATGCACTTGCCGAGTTCCATAGCGGGTATTATGAATGCCTTGATGTCGATATTTGTCATCGTACTCGGTGCACTGTTTTTCAAGTACAAAACCCACTTGGGCGAATTAACAGGCGTTAGTTTGGCTTTTATCGGGGTAATCTTGCTGTTGCAATCGGGGTCTTCGGGTGAAAACGCAGAATCGGGTCATTGGTTTTACTATATGTTGCTCATCGTAGCAGCGATGATGTACGCCTTTAGCGGATTGCTCACCCAGAAATACATGGGCGACATTTCGCCTTTGGCCTGGACGGCCTTTATCGAATTGGTCTTGTTTATCCCCGCATTGATTGCGCTGTACCTATCGGGATTCTTTGAGGTGATCATCCATACACCGGCCGCGTGGAAAGGCGTGGGCTATGTGTTTATACTGTCGCTTTTTGGCAGTGTACTCGCCAATATCTTCTACTATAAACTCATCGGAGAAACCTCGGCGAGCTTTGCTTCGACCGTATCCTTACTCATGCCCATCGTAGCTTTTATGTGGGGCGTACTCGACGGAGAGGCTTTGGGTTTTATACAAATTACCGGAGGTGCCTTAATCGTCACGGGCTTGTATTTTGGCCGAAAGCACATCAACTGGAAAAATCCCTTTGTCAAGCGCAAAAAAGAGTGTCCGCAATAAACCACCGGATTTTGTGCGCTAAGCCTGCAGTCTACGAACAACTGGAATCGGGTCATCCGCTTCAACAGTCGGCATCTGCCCTGGATTTAAACAAAAAAAGCTGCTCCCGATGGAGCAGCTTTTTTTGTTTAAGGCGTTGAAGTTAGTCTCTTCGTCCCATATATATCATTAAGTAGTACAACAGCGTTCCGATTGAAGCCAAGGCAGCAACCAAATAGGTTCTGGCGGCCCAGGTCAAGGAATCCTTTGCACCCGCGTGTTCTTGCTGCGTAAGCATGTGCTTGTTTTCAAGCCATTTTAAGGCTCTATGGCTCGCATCGTACTCCACGGGAAGGGTGATGATAGAAAATAGCGTAGTCAGCGCAAAAAGGATGATTCCGACCAACAATAGCTGTGGGAAGGTATTGAGCATTAAGATACCCGCCAATAAAATCCATTGCATATAAGACGACGCCACACTTACCACGGGAACTAACTTGGAACGCATCTCCAACCAACGGTATGCCGTAGCGTGTTGCACCGCATGCCCCACCTCGTGGGCAGCTACTGCAGCCGCAGCCGCGTTGCGTTCGTTGTAAACAGCCTCACTGAGATTCACCGTTTTATCCGCGGGGTTGTAATGGTCGGTCAAACGACCTGGAGTAGAGATTACTCTAACGTCTCTAATACCGTGGTCGGACAACATTTTTTGAGCTATTTCCGCTCCACTCATTCCGTTTTGCAATTGCACCTTGGAATACTTCTCAAACTTACTTTTTAATCGATTACCGACAAACCAACTTGCCAGCATGATTATTCCCATTAATAAAAATCCCATTTCTATATTTTTTTTATCTGCTTTATAAATATATAACAAATCTTACGCCAAAGTTCCGATTCGACAAGTTGTCAGTAAAAAAACTACAAATATTCACCCACTAGGGTCTGATTTGCAGCAGTAGAACCCTGTAAGAAACAAAAAAAGACTGTCTTTTTGAGACAGTCTTTTGATTTTTTATGCTTGAAAAGCAACTTACAATTTCTTCTTCACTTCCACTTGTTGGAAAGCTTCGATTAAATCGAGTTCTTTAATATCGTTGTAGTTTTTCACTTGAATACCACAATCGTATCCTTTAGCCACTTCTTTGACATCGTCTTTGAAACGTCTTAATGCAGTCAATTCACCGGTATAGATTACTACACCTTCGCGGATTAAGCGGATTTTAGAGTTTCTAAAGATTTTACCGTCGGTAACCATACAACCTGCAATGGTACCGATTTTAGAAATTTTAAACAACTCTCTAATTTCAGCCGTACCGGTCACTTCTTCTTTCATCACTGGAGAAAGCATGCCTTCCATAGCGTCTCTTAAGTCGTCGATAGCATCATAGATAATCGAGTAGTTTCTGATGTCAATTTCTTCTTTATCTGCCAATTGTCGTGCATTCCCCATTGGACGGACGTTAAATCCGATAATGATGGCATCTGAAGCAGAAGCCAACAAGACGTCGGACTCTGTAATAGCCCCAACTCCTTTGTGGATAATATTGATTTGGATTTCCTCGGTAGACAATTTTGAGAAGGAATCCGATAGGGCTTCTACCGAACCATCCACGTCTCCTTTCAAGATAATGTTCAACTCCTTGAAATCTCCCAAAGCAATACGACGGCCAATTTCGGCCAAAGTAATGTGACGTTGTGCTCTTACGGATTGCTCGCGGATCAATTGCGTACGTTTTGCTGCAATTTGTTTGGCTTCACGCTCTTCTAAGAACACGTTAAACTTATCACCTGCTGTAGGTGCTCCGTCTAATCCCAATACAGAGATTGGTTTTGAAGGACCTGCTTCTTTAACGATTTGTCCGCGTTCGTCGTGCATCGCTCTTACTTTACCGTGATGTTTACCTGCTAACAAATAATCACCCACACGCAAAGTACCCGATTGCACCAATACCGTAGAAACGAATCCTCTTCCTTTATCCAAGAAAGCTTCTACTACAGTACCCACGGCTAATTTATCTGGATTTGCCGTAAGCTCTAACATCTCTGCTTCAAGCAATACTTTTTCCAAGAGTTCTTTAACTCCAATTCCCTTTTTGGCCGAGATATCTTGAGATTGGAAAGTTCCCCCCCAAGCTTCTACCAACAAGTTCATCGCGGCTAATTTTTCTTTAATTTTCTCTGGGTTGGCCGTTTCCTTATCGATTTTATTGATGGCAAAAATCAATGGCACACCTGCTGCTTGCGCGTGGCTAATGGCCTCTTTGGTCTGCGGCATGATGTCGTCATCCGCTGCAATTACGATAATAACGATGTCGGTCACTTGAGCTCCACGTGCACGCATGGCCGTAAAGGCCTCGTGACCTGGTGTATCCAAGAAGGTGATTTGTTGACCGCCTTCCAAGGTAACGCCGTAGGCACCGATATGCTGTGTAATTCCTCCAGACTCTCCGGTAATCACATTGGTGTTACGGATGTAATCCAATAGGGATGTCTTACCGTGATCCACGTGACCCATTACCGTAACTATAGGTGCTCTTGGCTGTAGGTCTTCCGGTCTGTCTACTACTTCTTCGATTGATTCCTCAATATCCGTCGTTGTAAATTCCACGTCAAAACCAAACTCATCGGCAACGATAGTCAGGGTTTCTGCATCCAAACGCTGGTTCATGGTTACCATGATTCCCAAAGACATACAAGTACCGATTACCTTGGTAATAGGCACATCCATCATCGTAGCTACTTCGCCCACGGTAACGAATTCCGTTACTTTTAGCGTTTTACTACCCTCTTCAATTGCTCTTTGTTCGTCATCCGTTTTCTTACGGTGCGTATCTCTCTTATCTCTACGATATTTGGCGGCTTTAGAACGATTTCCTTTTCCTTGAAGGCGTTCTAAAGTTTCCTTAATCTGATTTTTAACCTCTTCTTCCGTAGGCTCAACTTTTACAACTGGCGCTGCATTTCTGTTGTTGTTCCCTTTGTAGTTAGGAGATGTTCTATTTCCGAATTTATTTCCAGTACCAACTGGTCTTGGAGCACCACCACCAGCGGCATTGGCCGTACCCGTGTTGGCTCCCGGTTTAGAAGGAATTCTCTTTCTCTTATTTTTAGCAGCGGCTGCACCTGCAGCACCTGGCTTAGCAGCTACACCACCTTTTTTAGGATCTTCTTTTTTCGGATCTTCCTTCTTCTTTTTAGGCTTGTTAAACTGAGATAAATCGATGGTTTGTCCCGTAAAAGTAGTTCCTGAAAGCTTTTGGTAGTTCGTCTTGAGCACCTCTTCTTCTTCCGAAGTGGTTTCTCCGGCAGAGCCGTCTTGTTTTGGGGTTACCGCTTTGGGTTCGGCCTGGTTTTCGGATGCCACTACTGGTTTAACAACCTCCGTAGCTTCTACTGATGGGGCAACTGTTGCTGCTTTCTCCGTGGATTTCTCCTTCTTATCCCCTGCTACTGCCTTCTTGTCGTCGGCAGGAGCTTGCGGTGCTTTGGCTTTTTTATCGGCTGGTTTTACCTGCTGATCTTCGGCTTTGGCTTCCACAACTTCTGGCTTCACTTGCTTTTTAACCACTGTATCGTCTGAAGAAACTTTAGGTTTTTTGGGTTCAAGGTCAATTTTACCAACCGGTTTAATCGCCGCAATCGCTTCTGCTTTTGCACGAATAACCTCTTGTTCGCGTTTGATACGCTCCTCGTCTTGTTTGCGTTTTACTTCAATTTCTCTATCGCGCTCGATTTTAAGAGCCTCCTTTTCCTTTCGCTTCTCTTCACTCACTTCTATAGAAGCCTCTTTTTTCCCCTTGTCGGCAGAGAATTGTTTACACAAAACAACATACTCCTCCTTGGATATCTTCGCATTTGGACTGGCTTCCATCTCAAACCCTTTGGTTTTCAAGAAATCCACTGCTCTATCCAGAGAAATATTTAATTCCCTTAAAACTTGATTTATTCTTTTTACTCTTTCTTCAGACATATTATCTTTTTAGTGTATTTTAATGAGTTGTGTTGATGTTTTTTCCTAGTCTTCAAACTCTTCTTTAAGAATTCGTATTACTTCAAGAATGGTTTCTTCTTCAAGATCGGTTCTTCTTACTAAATCGGCAACATCTTGTTTTAGAATACTTCTAGCGGTATCCAATCCAATTTTAGCAAACTCATCAATTACCCAGCTCTCTATTTCATCCTTGAATTCTGATAATTCAACGTCATCGTCACTCGAAAGGTCTGCAGCATCTCTCATTACGTCTAATTCATAGCCCGTAAGCAATCCTGCCAGTTTAATGTTTTGACCACCACGTCCAATGGCCTTAGAAACCTCTTCAATGTTTAAATAAACACTGGCTTTCTTAGTGGTTTCATCCAACTTAATCATATTGATTTTTGCCGGACTCAAGGCTCTTGTAATAAACAACTGTGTATTGGTGGTGTAATTGATTACATCAATGTTTTCATTTCCTAACTCTCGAACAATTCCGTGTATTCTTGACCCCTTCATACCAACACAAGCACCTACAGGATCAATTCTATCATCGTATGAATCAACGGCAACCTTAGCTTTTTCCCCTGGGATACGAACCACCTTTTTAATGGTGATCAATCCGTCAGCAACTTCTGGGATTTCTTGTTCAAACAATTTTTCTAAAAACTTCTCTGAAGTTCTAGACATAATGATTTGAGGTTTATTACCTTTTAATTCTACACTCTCTATTATTCCCCTAACGGTATCTCCCTTTCTAAAGAAGTCCGCCGGGATTTGTTTTTCTTTTGGAAGTATAATCTCATTTCCTTCATCGTCAACCAAAATTACGGCTTTCGGACGAACATGGTGCACTTCTGCCGCATAAACCTCGTCTACCAAGTCTTTAAATTGTTTGTAAAGGTTGGTATTATCGTGCTCATGGATTTTAGAGATCAAATTCTGACGCAATGCCAAAATCGCTCTTCTTCCCAATTGTATTAATTTTACTTCCTCAGATACATCTTCACCTACTTCAAAATCGGGTTCAATCTTTCTAGCTTCGGATAGGGAAATCTCAGAATTTTCATCTTCTACCTCTCCATCTGCTACTACGATACGGTTTCTCCAGATTTCCATATCCCCTTTGTCGGGATTGATAATGATATCAAAATTATCATCGGAACCGTATTTCTTTTTCAATGCATTTCTAAATACATCTTCCAAAATTGCCATTAGTGTAACTCTGTCGATAAGTTTATCGTCTTTAAACTCTGAAAATGATTCAATTAATGCAATATTTTCCATGCAATCTTTTTTATTTTAAAATGAAATTATAACAATCGCTTCTTTAACATCCGAAATGGGAAGGCTGAGTTTTTTATCTACCGTCACCTTTCCTTTACCCACGGCTTTAGGCTCTCTGGCCTTCCACTCTAAAAACAGGGTTTCCTCATCCGAATCGACCAACGCAGCTTCATAAACCGTTTGATCAAGGGTTGTTATTTTTAGTTTTCTTCCAACATTTTTTTTATATTGTCTAGGTAGCTGCAAAGGTCTTGTAGCACCTGCGGAAGCCACTTCTAGAGAGAAATCGTGCTCTTCCCGATCTAAATTCTGCTCTATAGCTCGATTTATATCGATACAATCTTGCAACATCACGCCTTGGTCGCCATCAATAATCACACTGATTTTGCCTTCGTCGGAAATAGAGAAATCGATCAAAAATAATGACGGATTCGCTTCTAACCCCTGATTCAACAACTCTTTTACTTTTTCTTTAAATGTCATATTTCTATAAAAAGAGGGGACACCCGTCCCCTCATTATTTAGTTTAACTAATAAATAACGCCACAAAGATACTATTTTTTTTATACAATTAAAACTTTTGATTATTGATAATTATATTATTAACTTTATAAAATAGAATTAAAACCTATTAATTTCAATATCCTTAACCGAAACTATGAAAAAAATACTCGTACCCACAGACTTCTCTGCCCATGCCAATAGTGCGCTTCACGCTGCGGCTATCATCGCTAGAAAATGCCAGGCAGAAGTCATTTTGCTGCACATAATCGAGTTACCCCAACAGGCTACCGACGAAATTTCCATAGGCGCGGAAATACCCGAGGTGATGTTTTTTAAAAATGCCGCGGAAAACCGCTTATTGGAATTGGCACACTCCCCTGTATTAGAAGGTCTAAACGTGTCTCAAGTCCTCAAACTAGACCGCACCTTTATGGGGGTGATTAAAGTAGCCGAAATCAACGATGTCGACTTGATTATCATGGGTTCACACGGCGCTAGCGGGGCCAAAGAGATGTTTATAGGGTCGAATACGGAAAAAGTTGTTCGCTCTTCAGAGGTTCCCGTTTTGGTGATCAAAGAAAAGATCAGCGAGTTCGAAGTCAAGGACTTCATCTTTGCCTCTGACTTTTCCGAAAGCATGAAGGCACCGTTCTTAAAAGCGCTCAAATTCAACAAGGTTTTCGGTTCCAAATTGCACCTTTTAATGGTCAACACGCCGAACAGCTTTAAAACCACACAAGCGGCTGAAGAACAATTAGAGGCTTTCCTATCGGATATTACCGACAAAGAATTCGAACTGACAATCTACAACGACATCAATATCGAACAGGGTATATTGAACTACGCCAAAAAAATCGATGCCGACTTAATTGGTCTAAGCACTCACGGTCGCAAGGGAATTTCGCATTTCCTCAACGGAAGCATCACCGAAGATTTGGTCAACCACTCTTCTACTTCTGTCTTGACCTTTAAGATAAAATAACCCACAAAAAAAGGATTCGCAAAGCGAATCCTTTTTTTATTTATCTCCTTCCCACTCGCTGTAAAACTGCGCCAAGAAAAGCTCCATAAAGCGATGCCTTTCCTGAGCAACTGCCCTACCGGCTTCGGTATTCATCTTGTCTTTTAACAACAACAGCTTTTCGTAAAAGTGATTGATTGTCGGTCCGTCGGCCTTTTTATAAGCCTCCTTGCTCATTGTCATCTCCGGTGCAATGTCCGGATTGTACAGCGCGCGATTCTTAAATCCGCCGTAGTTAAACGCCCGGGCAATACCAATGGCACCCAGCGCATCTAAGCGGTCGGAATCTTGAACAATCTGCAACTCCAACGAACTAAAAGACGCTTCAAAGTTTCCACCTTTAAACGAAATATTCGCAATAATATCTACCACATGCTGCTCCACCTCTTCAGGTACACCGATAGCTCGTAAGAAACCACGGGCCTTTGCAGGACCGATTTCCTCATCGCCATCGTTGAATTTACTATCGGCTATATCGTGTAAAAGCGCTGCTAATTCCACGACCAACCGATTGCAATCTGGGCTTTTATCGGCAATCAACAAAGCGTTTTTATACACCCGCTCTATGTGAAACCAATCGTGCCCTCCTTCTGCTCCCTCCAATTCCATTTTAACAAAGTCCTTGGTCTTTGCTACATAATCTATCATTACAGTTGTTTTTTATTTTATCAATGCCGGCTGTACCCATTTGAATACATGGGGCTCGCGGGTAACAACCATACGCTCGGCAATCTTGGTCATACGCCCCGGTAATTTCATCAAGTAATCGCGTGCTTTTTCCGCATCATCGGTCAAATTGGTCATTTTGTCAATTTGCCATTTTTCGATTAATTTCTGCATAATATCGATATAGTCCATGGCGGTATACACGCCAATGCGCTGTGCCGAATCGGAGAATTGCTCAAAGGCATCGCCAATTTTACCGCCAGACTCTCTGATTAAGTTGGCCGGCATGGTGATTTTTCTCTTCATCATATAATGGAAGGCCAACATCATTTCGCTGGGATCCACCTTAAAGATACGGTCGACAAATTCGGTATACGCATGGTGGTGTCTCATTTCGTCACCGGCGATTAAACGACATATCTTAGACAACTTATGATCGCCGTATTTCTTGGCCAACTGCGCCACTCTATTGTGAGAAACATAGGTAGCCAGCTCTTGAAAACTGGTAAACACAAAGTTTTTATAGGGATCGCGATCCGTTCCGGGATCAAATCCGTCGTTGAGCAAGTGATGCGTGGTGATTTCCACCTCTTTCATATTGACTCTACCAGAGAGGTACAAGTACTTGTTCAACAAATCGCCATGACGATTTTCCTCGCCGGTCCATTGTCGGATCCACTTGCCCCAACCGTTGTCGGTTTTTTGATCAATCCCCTCCACATCCATCAACCACGACTCGTAGGTAGGCAAGGCCTCCTCGGTAATGGTATCACCTACCAAAACCACCCAGAAATCGTAAGGCAATTCCTTGGCAAATTCTCGGAGCTCCTTCACATCTTCAAAGAAGGTTTCGCTTTGAGAATCGGGAAGTAAATCGGACGGTTGCCAAATTTTCTCCACCGGAATTAAATAGTTATCGACGAAACTATCAATATTTTTTTCTAGAAATTGCATTACCTCTAGTCGAACGTTTTTAATTGACATAATTTTTCTTTATTTCGCCAGACTTAACTACCTCGTTTGCTTGGTTTGCTGGAGCAGGAAGTGGCGTGTGTATATTTATTTTATTGCTCTTTTAATGCTGTTTTCAATCGCTTCGAAAAGCTGATCAAAAGGATAATCCTTAATGGCCAAGGGCGCATGTGTAATCACTTCAATGCGATTGCCCAATCCCAGGGGAAACTTGCCAAATCGCAGCATTTTCCATGAGTTATTAATGGTAATCGGCACCACTACTGCGTTTGGAGCATATTTGCACAAAATCTTTAAACCGTTTTCGGAAAACCGCTTGGGCTGTCCGTCTCTACTTCTGGTGCCCTCGGGAAAAATCACCGCAGCCCGGTTGTATTTCTGTATGTACACCCCCAGATCTCGAATCGCGGAAAGCGCTTGTTTGGAGTCTTTCCGATCAATGAGAACGGAACCTCCATGTCTTAAATTGTATGATATGCTCGGTATTCCTCGTCCCAATTCCTTTTTACTGACAAACTTGGGGTGTGCCTTTCTGTAATTCCAGATGATACACGGAATATCAAACATACTTTGATGGTTGGCCACAAATACGATGGGCACGCCCTCAGGCACCAACGCGATATCTTTAACGTCGTAAGTCGTTCCCAAAATATTGGTACATCTCAACAGCAAGAAATTCAGGTAGTCCACACTTTTTTTATGGGCCTGATATCCTGACAGCCTAAGACACAGCCATTGCATGGGGTGAAAGACCAGCAAACAAATTAAAAAGCACACTACAAACAGCACACTTAGGGGATATGAAATAATTTTTTGCACGTTGCTATAAGTATTGAATGGAGCAAATATACGTTTTTAATAAAAAAACCACCTCAAGGTGGTCTTTTTATTAACAGTATTCGTTAAACGCATCCTTCAGGTTTTCTGCTATGGTCTCCGCAGGATGTCCTTCTATATGATGTCTCTCTAATACGTGTACCAATTCTCCGTCTCTAAACAAGGCCATACATGGCGATGAAGGAGGAAAGGGAAACATGTGCGTACGAGCCGCTTCTACAGCTTCTTTGTCCACTCCGGCAAAAACCGTCACGATGTGATCGGGCTTTTTATCTCCGGTTAGACTCATCTTTGCCGCAGGTCTAGCGTTACGCGCTGCACACCCACATACGGAGTTTACAACCACGAAGGTAGTTCCCTTTTGAGCCAAAGCATTTTCTACTGCTTCAGCGGTATATAATTCTTGAAAGCCTGCTTCAACGAGTTCCGCACGCATTGGTTTTACTATTTCTTCTGGATACATACTCTTTAAAATAAGTTATTCAACAAAGTTACGATTTTTTTAGGTTAATAACCATATCCGATTTTCACAAAGTAATGTTATACTTGAATCGGTTTCTTTTTCGGCTTTTTTTTCATCTTATTCAACCAGATAAACAGCCCGGTAACCGGTAGGCTTGTCGCTATTAAGCACACTATAAAATAGAGGGTTTTGGAAAACACCCCGTAGATTTCGCCCAGGTGAATCGCCTTGATTTGCGAGGCAATCTTGTCGCCTATCGCCTTGTTGTTAAAAGCCTCTTCCTTGATAATGTGTCCCGAAAACTGATCGATAAACACGCGGTCAAAGGCGGTTTCGTTAAATCGCGCGGCTTCATTTTTTTGGATCTCGAAGGACCCCTTGCGGCCTTTGGGCAGCGAGACTATGGTTTTTCCCTCATACGGAAAGCGTTGGTTGGCAATGGCCACCGCTTGCGAATACGTCAAAGGCATGCCGTTGCTAAGCTCGTTGGACTCCGGCTTTGCCTCGTCGCGTCCGCCAAACACCTTAACCCCGAGCACTTCGCTCAATCCGGCTCTATACCATTCAAACGACCAACACAGTCCCGTAACCGCCATGACCAAGATCACGAGCAAGGTATAAAAGCCCAAGGTGTTGTGCAAATCGTGATTGACGCGCTTCCACTTGCCCGAAAATTTAATTTTAAATCCGGGCTTCATACTTTTCCATCCCTTGATCTTCTTGGGAAACCACAAAAACAGTCCGGTAATAGACAACAGTATGAATATTAAGGTAGCTACGCCGACTATGGGTCTGCCGATTTCGGATTCCATCAATAGGAAGCGGTGCAATTTCATCATATCGGTAAAGAACGGTGCCGCAGGGCCCTTGCCAAAACCGATGATCTCCTTCGTATACGGATTGATGTAGTAATTTTCGCTCTTCTTTTCCTCTTTCTTGGAGGCTACGCCAAAGACATACGGCTTGGTCTGATCGACCTCTGTGATGACTCTGTTGACTTTTCCGCCGGTTTGTCCTTCGACAAAGGCGATTAACTCGTCCATCTCGTACTTGGAGTCTGCGGTTTGAGCCAGCGTATACTTCTGCGGTTCCAGCCATTGCTCAATCTCGGTGCGAAACGTGTAAATCGTGCCGCTTAAGCACACGATAAACAACACCAAGGCACTGCCTACTCCCAACCAAAGATGAAGGTCGTTCATCAATCTCCTAAATCCGTATTTCTTGGGATCTTTCATATATAATAGTTATCAATTTATCTGCTGTTGTCCCCTCTTCTAAAACTGTAAAAACCGAAGGCTTTAAATATTTAGACTGAATAAGAACAGCGCAAATATAAAATTGTTTCTCTACTACTGCAAGATAAATTTAAAAAGGATAAAAAGCATCTTCTAAATGCTCGATTTGGATTTGATTTTGGATTTTAACCACGGCGATAATATCGAATCGAATCTCCTCGTGACGCTGATTCGTCAAGGCGTATTGGTTGGCAGCTTGGACCAGTCGCTTGATCTTGGCCTTGGTCACGAAGTCTTGAGGCAGGCCAAACCCCGTAGACGTCCTCGTTTTGACTTCTACCACAACGAGCACGGAATCCTTAAGGGCAACAAGGTCGATCTCCAAGTTTTTAAACCGCCAATTGCGGGCCAAAATCTCATAGCCTTTTTCCGTTAGATAGGCGGATGCCGCCCGTTCTCCCCATTGTCCTAAATCGTTGTGTGTCGCCATGTTTTCAACTATAAAAAATCCAAAGTCACCCCGGTCTCTTCGACGTTTAACCGCACTTGATGTCCGAGCATCAAGGCGACATTTTCCTGTACATGTCCTGCGGGGAACTCAAAACAAATCGGGAAATCATACTTTTTGGAAATTTCGACTATAATTTCCTTTGCCCCCCAACCGAAGGGGATGGCATTGTCTTTCATATCGGTCATACCGCCTACCACCAATCCCTTGAGGTTTTTGAGCCAACCGTTTCGGTCTACGTTGACCATCATGCGGTCGATATGGTAGAGGTATTCGTCCAAATCTTCGATAAACAAAATCTTACCCGCCGTATCGATCGCCGATTTGGAACCGGCCAAGCTGTACAAAATCGACAAATTACCACCGACCAGTTCGCCCGTGGCACTTCCGATCCTATTGTGGGCATCCGTGGGTATGCGGTAGCTCGTCGGCTGTCCAAACAAAACGTGTTTGAGCGACGCTATGGACTGCGGTGCCGTATTCGGCACACTAAAAGCCATAATGGCGTGTAGGGTTTCCACCTCTAGGTTGTTGATATGGCTGTGAAGGACGGTCACATCGCTAAAGCCGATGATCCATTTTGGCGCTTGACAAAATCGCTCAAAACACAGCTGATCGATAATTCTAACCGTACCATATCCGCCTCTAGCGCACCAAATCGCTTGTACTTGTGGGTCGTCCAATTGATTTTGAAAGTCGGCGATCCGCTCTTGGTCGCTGCCGCCCAATTGGAAGTTATCCAATCCGATGGTGGCGCCTAACTTGACCTTCAACCCCCATTGCTCCAATAATTGTATGGCGGGCTGCGCTTCTGCCAAACTAAATTTTCTAGCTGTACACACCAAGGCCACCGTATCGCCTTTACTTAAATAAGGAGGAGTTTTCATCTGTTTTTTTACAAAGCTAAAAATCTTTAAAAGATATTCGATTTATTTTCTCATTTATTCACAGGGCTGTGCAACCCCAAACCGCGTATATGAGAAAAGCCCCTAGCTTGGGGCTAAGGGCTTTTTTCTTGGGCAATTTTTATATTATAAGTCTAGTACAATAAACTCACTTCTTCTGTTTTCCTGGTGTTCTTCGTCGGAACATTTCACACCATTTGCACAGGTATTAATCAATCTCGTTTCACCATAACCTTTGGCATTCACTCGACTGGCATCTATGCCTTGTGCTATAATCCACTTCATCGTAGATTGCGCACGTCGGTCGGAAAGTCTCAAGTTATATTTGTCGTCTCCACGGCTATCCGTGTGCGAACGAATATCGATTTTCATTTGCGGATACTGTTCTAAAACGCCTACTACCTTAGCCAATTCCACGGCAGCATCGTTACGGATATCCGCTTTGTCAAAGTCAAAATAAATCGGCGCAAGTTTTAATACTTTAAACAAGTCGTCTCCTTTTTCCACTTTAACTCTGGTTTTCTCCAGACCGAAATCCACTTGAGTAATTCCTTCTCTAATCGGAAGCTCTACCGTTACCTCAGCCGTATTAAACTCTTCTAAACTGGCGTTGATTCGGTATTTGTTTCCACAGATTAAATCGTTGAATTGGTATTTCCCCGCTGCATCGGTCGTCACTTCGGTCATCAATTTAAAATCGCTGTCGTACAACCTCACTTTGGCATTGGCCATCTTATCGTCGGTTTGTTTGTCGTAAACGACACCATTCACGATTTGCAAGCATTCCAAAGCCAGTTTGCGCGTTTCTAAAACCGAATAAATATCGTCTTTTCCATATCCTTTTGCTCGATTCGAACTCAGGTATCCCTTCTTGGTCGTGTTGTTAATCATAAAAGCGAAGTCATCGGCACTACTGTTGGCCGGTGTACCCACGTTTTTAATCACACCAAAGGAACCGTCTTTAAGGATTTTTACGGCAAAGATGTCCAGTCCTCCCAAACCGGGATGACCGTCTGAGGAGAAATACAACTCATCGTCTTTGCTGATAAAAGGGAAGCTTTCGCGACCTCCGGTGTTGATCTCTGGTCCCAAATTAATTGGATTTCCAAAACCTCCAGAGGGCAGTACCGCAACTTTATACAAATCCGACTGACCGGATCCGCCTTGGCGGTCTGAGGCGAAGTACATCCATTTCCCATCGGGTGTTAAGGCTGGGTGGGCCGAGCTAAAATTGTCTCCGTTAAAAGAGAGCTCTTCGGCTTTCCCCCATTTATCACCCACTTTTTGAGAGCGATAGATCTTTAACAAGGTCATTCCCTCAGCATCCTTACCACGAACACCATTATTAAAGTTGTTACGGGTAAAATACATGGTATTTCCATCGGCTGTAAACACCGGTGTAGACTCGTTAAATTTGGTTCTTACCGAAGGGGCAAATTTCTTTACTGCACCATAAGTACCGTCTTCATTGATCGCAGACTCATATAAGGTAGTAAAAGAATTATTGGTCCACATGTGAATGCGTTTGGCCACACTACCGGTATCACGGGCAGAAGCAAAAATCAATTTTTTGTCGTATACCACGCTTCCGTAATCGGAATATTCTGAGTTGATACTAACAGATGCGAAATCATAACGTCCGGAATTGATTTCAATTTGCTTGAGATAATCCTTGTTATTTTCGGCTAATTTCGCTCGTTTGTCGTTCAATTCCTTTTCGCTAAAAGCCTTTAAGTAGGCATCTGCTTCGGTATAGGATTGGATGGATTTAAGAGTCTGTGAATATCTATAAAGGTATTCTGAAGGCACGTCTTGAGTAAGTTCAAACAAGGACGCGTACCATTTGTTGGCGCTTTGAAATTCACCATTAAAATAATAGGCATCACCTAAGCGCTTGAGCAGCTCAGCATTTTTATGACCTCTTTCCGCTGCGCGCTCATAGACTTTAATAGCGTCAATATAAGCATGGCGTTCGTATTGCTTATCGCCTCTTAATTGGGTTTTGTCTTGGGCAATTGCTCCTGCAGCTATCAGAAAGACAGCGGCAAAAACTAATTTATGTAAGATTTTTTTCATTTGTAGCACGTTTAGAAGAATCGCGGTGAAGTGATTCGGTTAAAGCGATTGAACAATTCAAATCGCAAGAAAATCTCATGAGAACCCGAGCCATAATTGGACAATTTACTTGTTTCAGCATCATAGCTATAACCTACAAATAGGCCATCTGTAACCTGGAAACCAACCAATCCACTAACTGCTGCATCCCAACGATAAGCTGCTCCAACCATAAAACGATCAACCAACATAAAGTTCGCAGACACGTCTACTTGTACGGGTGCTCCCGTAATTGCTTTGGCCAGGAAAGCCGGCTTAAATTTCACGCTAGGGCTTAAGTCAAATACATGTCCCCCTATCAAATAGAAGTTCATTTTTTGTTTCATCGTAGAGCTTCCGCGTTCGTTATCGTCATAGCGATCGGTTTCCAAGAAATTAGGAACCGATAGACCGATATACGATCGATTGGAGTGCAAGTACAATCCCGCTCCAATATTCGGAGAGAATTGATTGCTGATGTTTTCGCCCCACATCGGGTCGTTAGGATCTTTAATGTTCAACTTATCGTAGTCCACATTTAGCAAGTTTGCCGTTCCCTTAAGACCGAAAGACAATTTAAACTGTCTACTCACATCGATGGTGTAGGATAAGTCAACCGAAATATTGTTTTCGTCCATAGCACCGATATTGTCATTGACAAAAGACACTCCCAGTCCCATTCTAGATTCTCCCAAAGGTGTATTTACGGAAAGAGCTGTTGTTTTCGGTGATCCGTCCACGCCCACCCATTGCGTACGATGCACTCCGAATACACTCATAACACCACGCGAACCAGCATAAGCAGGGTTGACGTTAATCGTGTTATACATATATTGGGTATATTGAGGGTCGCTTTGCGCCTGGGCTTCGAAAACCCCAAGAAATAAAAAAGCGCCCATCAAAACCCCCTTGATACTGTTATCTAATTTCATGTTCTATGCTTTTAGTTGTTCTCCAAATGAAGGTAACCGGCTTTTTTCACCGTATGCGTGCCGCTGGAATCCGTATACTCATACGTAATGATGTAATAATACGTTCCCGTAGGTAGGTTGTCTGACTTTTGTAAAGTCCCTCGACCATCCGACACCCCGTTGAAAACGTTCCCAGAAGTATTGTAATTCGTGGTTCCAAAAACCTTTACCCCCCAACGGTTGTAAATTTGAACAGTATTGTTCGGGAATTGTTCAATGTTTTCGATTATGAAATAATCGTTAATACCATCACCGTTTGGAGAGACAGCATTGTAAATTATGATGTGTTCTACTTGCTTTTCTTTTACTTTAGCAAAGGTAAATACCCCATAACCATTTATCGTAGTTGGAATGGTTACTGTCTTTAATGATTTATCGACAATACCTCCTTCATCTATCCACATATTTTTATCCTTATCCCAGCGCACTATATGCAAAACCTGTCCGTATCCATCTAGGATATAACTAGGTGTTGTTTTTTCATCCCAGGTTAAAGTCAGCACCACGTCGTTCTTCGTGTTTCCACGGTCGATGGTCCAAAATTCTTTGTCGTTGATTAATTCGATTTGATCGGAATCGATCGTGAGGTGCGGATATTTTGCATTGGAATTCTCCAGGTGGTATTCGCTGAAGAATACATCTTTTAAATGAGGAACCTTGCTGATAATAGCCGGTCTATAATGCCCTCCATCTCCAACAGGGAAAGCGAATTCGTTGTTTCCAACGCGCTCAACTTTACCTCTAACATGACTCTTATCTGATGTATTGACATGTTTGGCGCCTTGCAAAAACACTACTGCTCCAGCGTCGGCATCTACTTCAACTACACCAGCATTAAAATTAGCCGTTCCGGCTATACTAATATCATTTTGTAAATCAAATCCGCTTGTTCCAGACTGATCATTAAACAATATATCGTAAAAATAGGTGGGTGCCATCCCGCTCAACCTTTGATTCTTTGCCTGACCATTATAGGTTTGGAAAACAGCATAAGATGATTTCTTGTCGCTATCAAAAGTAAACAATCCTTCGTTTTGAAAATCGGAATAGAAGTAAATCGTACCATCATTAGACACCGTAGCGTTCTTATGATTTTGAAAATCAAAAAGTGTAGCAACCTCAGTTTTAGGAGATATGGATAGCATACCTTCATTAGTCATGATAGGTGTATGCTGAGCCAGAGCACCCCCTCCTATCAGAAGTACTATATATTTATACATATCTTAATTGGAATTATAATTGAAATTCTTTTTCTTTTCTTTTTTTTGGAACAACACCACAGATTTCGGGTTTTTTAAACGCCGAGGTGATGCTGCATTTTTTTCCTGCCAATAATTTCATACAAATTTAGGGGTGTTCATTCACAGCCCCTGTCTTCGATATCGTAAACAGGGCTATGAATAAAACTTGTATTAACTATTTTAAGAGGATTACTTTGAAATCTTGAGGATTAGATTTTCAAGTTGATTTAATCTTTCTTTAACCGTTTGTGACTCTGATTTCAATTGGTTGATTTCAGCTTCTTGTTTATCGATAAGATCTTGTTGTTCGATGGTATGTAAGTACAATTCTTCAATTTTTTCTAATTGTTGAATACTCAATTCCGTCATGTCAAAAGCATAACCGTGCTCTGTTCTAGACAAGTCCGAAATTTTAGTCACACCCGGTAAGTGGTTGTTTTTCGCTACGAAATCCTTCACGTATTCCAAAGATTTAAATTCGTATGCTTCGTTGATGTCTGAATGTCCATTAAAGTAGTTTTCAAAAACATAATCGGCATACACACTATTGGTGGTATATATCTTACCTGTAGTACTGATATTTCCCGCAACGTGAAACTGAACGTTTTGTGTTGCTCCTCCAATAGTCAGCGTTGGAATATCATTGGCCCCGATAGCTACCGTTCCCATCTGATAAATTTTATCTGTATTTTCGCTAGCTCCTTCACCACTTACTTGGATTTTCCAAGGTTGTGCTGCTGCAATTTTATTAATTACGTTTTGGTGATTAAAAATCTCCTCTACGTGATTAACAGTGATTGCCTCAATAAATTCGGCATGGTCAAAGATGTCTTGTAAGGCCACGTGAACGGTATTGTTTGCCGAGTCAGTCAACAACAAATTACCTGTAGTTGTCACTTCCAAGCTCACGTTGGTCGTATTGGCACCAATAACCGCACTCCAATCAATATCAACCATAACTCCATTGTGTAAATATTGGAATTTGTTGGTCACTTGATCATAGAATACGTTACCGTAATCCCCTTTTAGGTTTTGAATAATCGTTTCAATTACCGTCGCATTGTTAAAAATCTCATCAACGTGATTCACGGTAATGGCTTCAATAAACTCAGCGTGGTTAAAAATATCCTCTAAGGCTACAATTACAGAGTTTCCTGCTGAATCGGTTAGCTTTAAATCACCCGTAGTTGTTACCACTAAGCTTACGTTGGTCGTATTTGCTCCAACAACGTCGCTCCAGTCAATATCAACCATAACTCCATTGTGTAAATATTGGAATTTATTGGTCGCTTGATCGTAGAATACGTTACCGTAGTCTCCTTTCAATTTATTGATGATATTGTTGATTACTTCGGTGTTGTTAAAAATCTCATCCACGTGAGTCACGGTAATGGCATTAACAAACTCTTGGTCTTTAAAAATCTCACTCAACAGCACATCCACTAGAATTCCTTGATCATCTTCAAGAATCAATTTATGCGACACGTGATTTACGCTTAAAAGGTGGTTAATGTTGTTTGCCCCCGTCCAAGTTGCGATATCTTGTGAGTTAATCACTTTCAACCACTTATCGGTCATCCAATAGTAGTATCCTTCTCCAACAGCAGTATTGGTGTTATACACCATTAGGCTGTTTACATTTCCGGCTGTAATAGTCGTTGCATCCGTTTTACTAGTAAGGGCGATTCTAGGAATCAATATCCCTTTATTAGAGGAAACAACATCTAATTGAGCTGACTCACTAGGCGTTTGTGTTCCAATACCTACTTGCGAGTAACCAGTTGCTATTGCACCAACTAGGAAAGCAACCGAAAGTAATCTTTTTTTCATAATATCTATAATTAGCGTTCTTATTCACTTATTTAGACACTAGTCCAATAAAAGGTCACAAAAACTTAGACAAAAACAGCCAAAAAGATACATTTTAAGAACTATTTTTTGTTAAAAAAGATATAATTAAAGTGAAAAAAAACCTCATAACACATACAAACCTTGGATTTTATTTAAAAGACTGTGTTAAATTATATGATTTATAAAAAAATAAAAAAAAATGTCAATCCCTTTAAAAAAGGTATTAACAAGTGTCCAAACAAGAGAGAAATCTGGAAGTTTAAGAAAAAAAAAGTCTTTTTAGCGAATAAAAAATACCCAAAACGGTCTTAGACCAATAGATAATTCACGGTCAAAACGCTGCAAAACCCCGTTAAACGGTGTCTTTTGCCAGCTCCAAACAAAGCTATTCCGTCATAAACACAGAGATTTATGTCGTAAAAAAAAGAGATCATCCTTTTATTTAGTCGATAGTTTGGCATCGTGATTCCTAATTACTTGGCTTCACTGTTCACTTCCTGATTGTCCGTCTTGAGTTTCCTTTTAAAGGAACCAACAGTAGGCGTCTATATCAACAGCGGATGCCGAGTGGTGTGGATTGCTACAGATTGATTATGGATAAATTATGGAAGATTAATACCACCGTAGCAACACTCTTACACTCGTTATCAGTTGCCAACCCCGATTAACGCTTACAAAAAAACCATTTGACTACCTATATACTAGGTAATGAAATGGTTTTTAAGACATAACCAACTAAATGACTCGTTGTCAAGCGGTAAAATGACCTACGCCCTTTTGCAATCCACTAGAACTATTCAAGTACTCAAAAGCGGTATTGGACTAGTCGTTTATAGCTAGAAGAATCAGCCACTACCAATCTCAGTCAGCTTTTTATCTCCAACACTCCTATCACACAACTTATTTTACAACTCCTGGATCGACACAAAAGTACCTTCATTTTGTCCCATAGGGCCCCCAGCAATATAGGTATTGGGATTCAAAGCGGTGGCTTGCATTTTAAGCTTAAGCCCCTGATCTCCGGAATACACATAGCAAATCGGATAGGTACCCGCTCCTTTGAAAACGTCTAATGATGTCGATTCTACAGTTCCCGCCATCGAAAAATAAATCTTAGCCGTACCTGTAATGGGTTCTGCCAATTCAAATTTAGTCTTGAGTACGGAGACCGAAGATTGAGATCCTATACCCGTCATTCCCATTATTTTATAGGATTTACCTGGAGCCAACTCGATGACCGTTTTATTGACCCCGCTAAGTTTGATGTCTTCACCGGCATGTGTTCCAGAAATATCATTCCAACTCACCGCTGTACCAGTAGTCGAAATCAATTGTTGCACAGCAGACCGATTGAGCTGCGCTATGATTTTTTCGGCCGCTACATCGATATAGCGATCCAACTTACGCCACTTGAAATCCAGGGCATCATAATAAAAATAACCCGATTCGGTCACGGCTTCGGTTTTTCCGGTATTGGGCGACGCTAAGGGCGCGACAACTGCTACCATAATTCCATTTTGATCCCCGCCATAGAGGGCGTCTTTTGACTGCAATTCCACCCCCGATATCTTGGGGATAATAAGCCCATTGGGAATAGCGGGATCTAAATTGTCGCGGATTTCCAAGGACACCTTGGGCTCACGAGTATTGATTCCAGTCTTTTGGGCAAAAGCGCCAAAAGTCACGAACATGACGCCTATATATAAATATTTCATATTATCGATTTTATTTGTTTTTACCACGTACATCTCTTTAGGGCGTTGGTCTATAAACTTGTTGACGCTACAGCCTCGTATATGCACTCGCTCGAGATACTATAATTCTTCTATAATCAGTTGCGTATAATAATAGGTATCATCGCTTTCCGATCCACCTATAACTAAGTTCCTGTCGCGGAATGTGTGTCCATAAACTTTGGCATTTAAGGCAATTCGAATTGCTTGATTGTGGGTATCCACCACAGCCGTAGGATAGGCTACTCCGCCTTCTTGATAGGGCTCGTTGATAGTTTCTATATATCCCAAAGACGACACCGCTAAATTAGCTCCAGGGGTCCTGGATTCAAATTGTGCGGCTACATAACCCGCTCTTGACGCGCTGACGATACTGATTAACGCCGTTACGCGAAATAAATGACCTTTGGGCAAGACAATCGTACTTCGATCCGCATCTATTGCGAGCGCACTGGCGCCTGGCGTACCGTTGATGCCGTTCCACGTTAAATAATTATCTATATATGTCGAGTTGTTGGTCGAATTTCCCGGATAAGTCAAATGAAAAAAACCGTTTCTGTACACCTGGGCGTAAATTAGCTGATCTTCTTCAATCAGGTTGGCATAACGCTTTCCCATCTGGGACCAAATATTCTTTTGTATGTCGAAAAAATAATATCCCCTACGGGTTACCTCCCTTAGTATTCCAGTGGGATTTGCAGCGGGTTCGGTAACAAAAACCATCACACCATCGTAGTCCGAGTCCAATACACTCGCCAACTGACTAGCGGGCAACCGCGGGAATAACATTCCCACCACTTCGTCTGCCCCCGTTTGTTTGTTGATGTGTAAAGAGGCTTTAGGCGCCATTTCATTAATCCCGGTTTGGGCGCTTAATTCAAAAGCACACAGTAAACCGAAAAAAACCAATGTATTTCTCATCTGTTGTTTTATTTTATATTTTAAGTCCATTTTATCTCTTTCTTAAATTAGCTACGCTCTTAAAAATCAGTTGTTATATCTCTTCAATAATCAGATAACTTCCAATGGTATTGTGAGCAATACCGCCAGCAATATTGGTTCGGAGTGTTCCTTCTCTAGTTGCATTGGCCTTAATAGTTGCGCCGGCAGAGCCCGTATAGATAATCATCATCGCCGGCGTGGCGCCCCCTTGATTGTTTCTGTTGTAATTGGACGATCTCGCAAAACCCGGAGTCGAACTATAAACCCGTGCATCCGCACCCCCACTTACCAAAAGCAAATCACTTCTCAAACTGGAGGCAACTTTTTTATTGGCTTCGGTACCCGCGCCATAGCCAATGGGAATCATTCCCTGTATTTTTAAGGTTCGAAAAGGCGGCAAAACCACCTCGGTATTGCCCACTAAACGAACTAAATTTTTATTGACACCCTCGAAATTTGGATTCCACCGAATTGCTTCGGTATTTGCCGTCATCAAACGAGTGGCCTCACAGTTTATCATCACAAAAACCTTATTGGCCGTTACGGATGTTTTACCACTTACCGAAGGAATCCAGCGCTCATAAGGGCGGTGATGGTAAACATACATTCCACGCTTGGTTATTTCGCTGGTTTTGGATGTCATCGAAGCCGTGGGAACCGCTTCGGTTACAAAAATCATGGTACCGTCCTGTTCGGCAGTATACTGCGCGTCGTTACTAACCAAATCCAATCCCGTAGTACGAGGAATCAAAACCCCATTTTCCGCAGAAATACTCTGTCCTGCCACGACTTCCAACGTGGCTTTGGGCGTTGTAGTGTTCATCCCGGTTTGAGCAAACACACTTCCACCAATCCCCCATAACGTCCAACAAAAGACGTAAGTAATTTTTCTCATAGATAGCATTTTAATAATTATTTCTAAAATCCTGATTTCGCCTAAATCTTGTCTTCTAACATTCTCTAGTGATGTCAAAAATCACCTATATAGATATTTTATGACTTGCGACAGCGAAAAAATCAGGCAAAAGCGACTAGTATCTAATTAGACACCAAGAAAAGGCAAAAGTCACCAAAGCCCCCTTATTCAAAAGATTTTGAGTCCCTTAAATTTTAATTCACCCAAAAAAAATAAAATAAAAAACCCGGTACACGAAGAAATTCATGGAGTAAAGCACCCTTTGATACCGATTTCGAAAAACACTGGTGTTTTCACAAAGAATATCGTAAAAGTCATCAGAATCGTTAAAAAACTAGTATTTTAAAAAAACACTGGCCAAATGCGTTGCTTTAGCCATAGTTCGCTTAAGAAACACCTACTTAATCTACGAAAAAAGGCTACCTTCATAAAGAAGACAGCCCGATATAACCGTAAAGCGCAATTATAGTAGCGCTTTTCTCTTAAACCTTAAATTTATATGCAATACTTTGCGGGACTAATTCGAAGTGGACTCGAGATATTCGATAGTAGAACTCGATACGGTTTTTATCGGAATCAAGGTTTTTTTTCCGTCGACGAGCAAGCACAGATAAATATTGTCTATAGACAGCACCATCCCTTCGAACTGATTGATGCGAATGCGCATACCCACTTCTAAGTTTTTTCGCGTATAGAAGGAATATAACAATACGGTAACCAGGTCTTTGGAACCCAATCCTAAAGACAATGCCATGGTGACAAAAACAGCGCCTACTATAATTGAAATATTATTGGTAATGATATCGGTATTGATACCTGCCTGATTTAAGGCGATAATGGTAAAAAAAACAAAAATGATATAGAAGATTAGTTTACCTATTAATTTGGAAGCGCCAAAACCGATACCATCAAAGAAATTGGTCACGGCTTTTCGCACCCAGGAAGCCAGATATAAGCCAGAGATAAAAATCAACAGCGAAATAAAGAACTGGGGAATCAGCGAAACAAAAATTCCAATTTGACTGGACACCACTTCTAGGCCAAACATATCTGCGCCTACTACGATAAAAATCAGTATAAAAAAGATTTTCACGAAGGCTTCAATGATTACTATTAAATTCAATTTAACCCGGGCTTTCTTTAAAAACTCGTTGGCGTTAAAAAAGTCTTGTAGCTTTCCAATGCGGGTTAAAATCACGACTCTTCGTACAAAAAAAGAGATCAGTCGAATACACGCCCAACTAATTAACACATAGAGTAAAATAATCAATACTTTAAGTGCTCCACTGGCCAAGGTATTGATCAATGTAGCGATGAATTGAGAGGGGTCTTCTATGTTAAAAGTGCGAGAAAAACTATTCATTATCTGTGTCATTTGAGGGGTCTGTTTTGGGTTCTTCTTTAATCAAGGTGGCCATGACATTCGGTAGTTTTATCGTAAACAATTCCGCCACTTCCAAAGACAATTTTATCAATGCAATATTATCGGTAACCCGGTTTTTTATGATTTCGGGCAATTTTTCGTCGTGCAAAATTTGCTTGAAGGGATTTTCCATCTTTATAATGAATTATAAATTTCCAGCACCCTTTTTTTGGCTCTGTGAAGCCGCATTTTGACTGCGCTTTCTCCAATGCCAACTTGTTCGGCAATGGTTTTTATAGACATCTCATCTTGGTATTTCATCAGCAACACCACTTTTTCTTCAGGCTCGGCAATCTTTAATACTCTTTGAAGTTTCTCGGCATTTAAAGCGAGTATTTCCTCATCGGCTATATCATTTTCTCCCATCGGAATACTGTAATTATACTCTTCTATTAAATCTGTTTCTAAATTTTTCTTTTTTAAATCGCGATTATAGAAATTCACACAATGATTATACGTAAAGGAAAACAACCAAGTTGAAAACTTGGAATTCCCTTTAAAGGTGTTCAATTTGACAAAGAGTTGGATAAAAATGTCGTGGGTCAAATCCTGAGCCATCACATCCGATCCGGAAAAACTCCTGCATTTGTTGTATACCAAGTCGGAATAGCGATCATACAAAACTCCAAAATACGTAGCATTCCCAGTTTCAATGACCAAAGTCACCAGCTCCTCATCTTCCAGATTAATATGTCTTAATGAATCTAACTCCATAACTTCGTTATCTATATGGTCAAATAGAATTAAGACACCTGTTTTGCAAAAAAGTCACATCTATTTCCGTTTTTTATAATCATTATAAGTTGCGTTATTAAAATTAATTGCTTTGAGTGAGTGGATAATGATGAAAATACATCTCCGGCTGCTGCATAATTTCATTCAAAACGGTGATATAATTGCTGGATTCGCCTTCTGACGCGTCGAATAATAAAGCGCGTCCTTTAAGGTATCCAATGAAATACTGACACCAATTGGAATAATTTAATTCGGCCACGGTATAGGCTTTTTTCAGATAAGCGATGGCTTCCTCTTCGGTAAGCCAGCCTATGGTAAAGGCATATCTGATGATTAATCCCGCTCTTTCAATATCCCAGCTAGCCACATTTTTTATGTTTTGGTAGGCCGAAAAGTTAAAGGTATACCCACAATCAAAAAAGCGGGTTTCGCACTTTTGATCGATAAAGTGAAACAACTTGGCCGACTCTCCCAACAAGGCAGAGGCCACCGGATGTTTGGGATGTGATTTGTGTTGATTCAACACCACCTCTGCGACATCTTTAAAATTGTGTACACTGGGCAGGGTCAGCAAGCTCTCGATGAGTTGCTTGGCATTTTTAGCGCCGACCACGCACCAAGCCTGATTGAGTATACCTTCGATTTTTTTGGGGTCCAAACGCGATCGCAAAGTACTGCTGTCGCTTTTATAATTTGCTTCGATAAGAAAACTGCCAATGATCAAGAGGTGTTCCGGAACAGTACTCAATCTGTATTTACGATAAAAATCGTCTTTCCACCCCGAAGCTGTTAAAGAATTCTCCATATTACTACATTTACAATTACACAACTTAGTAAAAATAGTATATTCTTAAACGACATACAAAAAAAACGACGTTTATTCTCATCAAAAACAAAAATTTCCCACAGCATTAGCGAAAAACAGCATCTTTATTTGCAAAATACGCTGCAATCAACACCCGCTACCCCTGTGACCAACCTAAACTCACCATTTTAGAAACGTATTTGCCGATGACGTCAAATTCCAAATTAACGGTAGTCCCGACCTTATAACTGCCGAAGAGGGTATTTTCTAAGGTATAAGGTATTATAGCCACTTTAAAGGTGTTTTTACCGGAGTCCACTACCGTCAAACTGGTACCGTCTACACAGATTGAACCTTTTTCTATAGTGATATTCGCATAGCTCTGGTCGTACTCAAACTCAAAGTACACACTGCCATTGGAATCTTCTATACCGATGCACTGCGCCACTTGATCGACGTGTCCCTGAACGATATGCCCGTCTAAGCGAGCGCCCAAAATCATGGCTCGCTCCAGATTGATGCGATCTCCAACACACCACAGTCCGATGGCAGTTTTGTCTATGGTTTCTTTTATCGCCGTCACGGTATATGTGGTATCGGTCAATGCTACCACGGTTAAACAAATTCCATTGTGTGCCACACTCTGGTCGATTTTCAATTCCGAGGCCAAATTCCACCCCAGGGTTATATGCAAATTCTCGCCCTCTTTTACGATATTTTCCACCCGTCCGATGGATTCCACTATTCCTGTAAACATAACTCGATTTATTTTCATTAAATTTGCTTACAAAATTAGCAATAAATTACAGCTTATTATGAACCATCAAGAAGAAAACATAATGCTCGGCATCTCGATTGGAGACCTAAACGGGATCGGAAGTGAAGTCATCCTCAAAACTTTTGAAGACAACCGCATGCTCGAATTATGCACTCCTGTAATTTTTGCCAATTCAAAACCTTTTTCCTTTGTAAAGAAGACCCTAGGCAACAATGCAGTAATACACGGCATCGATAAATTAGAGCAGGCCGTTAAGGGCAAGATCAACGTACTAAACCTGTGGAAGGAAACGGTCAACGTGAACTTTGGCACCAACGATCCGCTTATCGGCAAATACGCCATACAGTCGTTTACAGAAGCTACGGCAGCGCTCAAATCGGGCCTGATCGACGTATTGGTTACGGCACCGATCAACAAATACAACATCCAAGACGAGGATTTCAAGCATCCGGGTCACACCGATTACCTAAACCAGGAATTGGAAGGCGACGCGTTGATGCTGATGGTTTGCGACCAACTGCGCATCGGTTTATTGACGGACCACCTCCCTTTGAAAGACGTGGCCAAAGAGATTACCGCAGACTTGATCATCCGCAAGGTCAAGACGATCAACAAGAGTTTAAAAGAAGATTTTAACGTTTTAAAACCGCGAATCGCCGTTTTGGGACTCAATCCACACAGTGGAGACAACGGGGTAATTGGTCAGGAGGAACTCCAAGTCATCAGTCCGACCATCAAAAAACTCTTTGCCGAAGGCATATTGGTCACCGGCCCTTTTGCCGCCGACAGCTTTTTTGGTTCCAATCAGCACGAAAAATTCGATGCGGTGATCGCCTGCTATCACGACCAGGGATTGGCTCCGTTTAAGACGCTTTCCTTTGGCAGTGGCGTTAATTACACGGCGGGACTAAACAAAATCCGCACCTCTCCCGATCACGGAACCGCTTATGAAATAGCGGGGAAAGGCATCGCCGACGCCACCTCATTTCGCGAGGCAGTATATTTGGCCATAGACATTTATAAGAACCGCAAAATCAACGCGGAACTCATTAAAGAGCCCTTAGTTAGCCGTCAAAAAGATTTTACATCAAAAAAAAATTGATAACCTGCTTGTAATTATAATTATTTTATATCTTTGCACGCTCAAATCATGTTCTCATGAGTAATGAAAAACCCTTCTTAATTCCTTTTATAGGATTAAAATTAGGAAAACACGAGTTTGAAAACCACATAGATAAAACGTTCTTTGAACCTTATAACTATGTCGATTTTAATGATATTAAAGCAGCAGTTGTCGTTCTTTTAAACAAAAAAAGCACACACCTTGAGTTCACCTTCTCGTTTGAAGGTCATGTAAATGTTCCCTGCGACGTTACGGCTCAAGATTTTGACATGCCCTTAGAAGGCACATTGGATTTGATTGTCAAGTTTGGCGAAAAATTTAATGAAGACAACGATAAATATTTGGTCATCCCATTTAATGAACACAAAATTGACGTGGCTCAATACGTTTATGAAATGATTGCCCTGTCCATTCCGCACAAAAGGGTTCACCCGGGTGTATTTGATGGAAGCCTGGATTGCGAGGCACTGGATTATTTGGGTTACACCAGAGAAGTCGAGGAATCGGAATCGGCGAACGAAGAGATAGAAAGTAACAAAGACAATGATACTGATCCTAGATGGGATCAATTAAAAAAACTATTAACGGATAAATAATACAGTAAGATGGCACATCCTAAGAGAAAAACCTCGAAAACAAGAAGAGATAAAAGAAGAACGCATTATAAAGCGGTTGCTCCTCAAATTGCTACATGTCCAATTACAGGTGAAGCTCACCTTTACCACAGAGCTTACTGGCATGAAGGAAAATTATATTACAGAGGGCAAGTTGTCGTAGACAAAGCCGTAGCTGTAGCATAATTATCAAGAAAAATAAGGGAAAACTCTCACAATGTGTGAGAGTTTTTTTTGTTATTTAAAACCGGGAATCCATTCCGGGTAGAAAATAACAGTTGCTTTCAATTTTTTTTTGTAATTTCCACCACTTTTTGGAATGTTTTTAATACAAAGCACCCCCATATGACAAAAATAAACGCTGCCATTACCGCCGTAGGATGCTATTTACCTGAATATGTACTGACCAACAAGGAGTTAGAACAGATGGTAGATACCAACGACGAATGGATCACAACAAGAACTGGAATAAAAGAAAGAAGAATTCTCAAAGGAGCAGGTAAAGGGTCTTCATATATGGCTATTAAAGCCTCCCAAAACCTACTGGAAAAAAGAGGTCTCAACGCTACAGAAATCGATTTAGTCATCGTAGCCACCGCTACAGCAGATATGCCAGTGGCGAGCACGGCCGTTTATGTTGCCACCGAAATCGGTGCGACCAACGCCTTTGCATTTGACCTACAAGCGGCCTGTTCTAGTTTCTTATACGGCATGTCGGTAGCCTCTGCGTACATCGAATCCGGAAAATATAAAAAAGTCCTACTTATAGGCAGTGACAAAATGTCGTCGATCATCGATTATACCGATCGCGCTACTTGCATTATCTTTGGCGATGCCGCCGGAGCAGTACTCTTTGAACCCAACCACGACGGTTATGGATTGCAAGACGAATTGCTTCGCAGCGACGGCATCGGACGTTCCTACTTAAAAATCGACGCAGGGGGTTCTATACTTCCCGCCTCAGCAGAAACGGTTTCCAACAAGCAACACTACGTGTTTCAGGATGGGAAAACGGTTTTTAAATACGCGGTTTCCAACATGGCTGATGTCAGCGAAAAAATCATGGAACGCAACAACCTTACTCATAACGACGTCAATTGGCTGGCTGCGCATCAAGCGAACAAACGCATCATTGATGCCACGGCTCACCGCATGAAGTTAGACGACTCCAAGGTCCTGATCAACATCGAGAAATACGGGAATACCACATCGGCTACCCTACCTTTGTTGCTTTGCGACTTTGAAGATCAATTGAAAAAGGGAGACAACATCATATTCGCTTCATTTGGCGGAGGATTTACTTGGGGAGCGATTTACCTCAAGTGGGCATATAGCAAATAAACAAACAACTAACCAATACCAAAAGTATGGACATTAAAGAAATTCAAAACTTAATTAAATTCGTAGCAAAATCAGGCGCTACTGAAGTAAAATTAGAAATGGATGATTTTAAAATCACCATCAAGACCACCGACGCAGGAAGCACAGAGACGACTTATATACAACAAGTACCGGTTAACTCTGCACTTCCACAGGCTGCTGCTGCACAACCCGTAGCACCCACTGCGCCATCGGCCGAAGTAGCTGCTGCTACAGAAGCTGCAAAAATCGCTGATCAAGATGCCAAGTACATCACGGTAAAATCGCCCATTATCGGTACATTTTACAGAAAACCATCTCCAGACAAACCTGCCTTTGCAGAAGTGGGATCGACCATTAAAACCGGAGATGTGGTATGTGTTATTGAAGCGATGAAACTCTTCAACGAAATCGAGTCAGAGGTATCTGGTAAGATTGTAAAAGTATTAGTTGACGATGCGTCTCCAGTAGAATTTGACCAACCACTATTCTTAGTTGATCCATCTTAAGAAATTTAAATCATTTCTAAAAAACTTTAGAACCCGGATTTAATCCCAAGTAAAATTTAAAATTTCAAAAGATGTTTAAAAAAATATTAATCGCAAACCGAGGTGAAATTGCTCTAAGAATCATTAGAACATGTCGCGAGATGGGGATTAAAACCGTAGCGGTTTACTCCACTGCCGACGCCGACAGCTTGCACGTCAGATTTGCTGACGAAGCGGTTTGCATCGGTCCACCACCGAGCAACCTTTCTTATTTAAAAATATCAAACATTATTGCAGCGGCAGAAATCACCAATGCAGATGCTATACACCCCGGATATGGATTTTTGTCGGAGAACGCCAAGTTTTCCCGAATCTGTGAAGAGCATGGAATCAAATTCATCGGAGCTTCTCCAGAGATGATTGACAAAATGGGCGATAAATCCAGTGCCAAAGCGACTATGAAATTGGCTGGAGTACCCACAGTACCCGGTTCGGACGGTATTATAGAAACCCTAGAAGACGCCCGAACGATCGCCAAGGAAACCGGCTACCCGGTAATGATCAAAGCCACCGCAGGTGGTGGTGGAAAGGGAATGCGCGCCATCTGGAAAGAAGAAGACCTTCAAAAAGGATGGGAAGATGCACGCCAAGAAGCCTTAGCTGCATTTGGCAACGACGGTATGTACATGGAAAAACTCATCGAAGAGCCGCGTCATATCGAGATCCAAATCATCGGCGATTCTTACGGAAAAGCCTGTCACTTGTCGGAAAGAGATTGTTCGATCCAACGCAGACACCAAAAGCTTACCGAAGAAACCCCTTCGCCATTTATGACCGATGAACTTCGCGAAAAAATGGGAGAAGCAGCGGTAAAAGCAGCGGAATTCATCAAATACGAAGGCGCGGGTACCATAGAATTCTTGGTAGACAAACACCGCAATTTCTATTTTATGGAAATGAATACCCGTATTCAAGTCGAGCATCCGATTACCGAACAGGTGATCGACTACGATTTGATCCGCGAACAAATTCTCGTTGCAGCAGGTGTGCCGATTTCCGGTAAGAACTACTTGCCGCAATTGCACTCGATCGAATGCAGAATCAACGCGGAAGACCCGTACAACAACTTTAGACCTTCACCGGGAAAAATCACTACCCTACACGCTCCAGGAGGACATGGAGTACGCCTAGACACTCATGTGTATTCCGGCTATACCATACCGCCCAATTACGATTCTATGATCGCGAAATTAATCACTACGGCTCAAACCAGAGAAGAGGCGATTAACAAAATGAAACGCGCCCTAGACGAGTTTGTCATCGAAGGAATCAAAACAACCATTCCTTTCCACAGACAATTGATGGACGAACCCAACTATGTAGCCGGAAATTATACCACGGCTTTTATGGAGGATTTCGTAATGAAAACCCCACAAGAATAATACCAAAAACCGCTGAAACAGCGGTTTTTTTGTTCCTAAAAACACCCCTTAAAAAAAGTATACATTTTTTATCTGAAAAATTGTAGATGTGAATAATTATAATATCTTTGAGCATTATTAATATTTTTTTTTTTAAAATGCGAACAGGCAAAGTAAAATTCTTCAACGAAGAAAAAGGTTACGGATTCATCACAGACGACCAAACAGGAAATGATATTTTTGTACATGCTACTGGATTAAACGGAAGTGAACTTCAAGAGGGTTTCCACGTTTCTTATGTTGAAGAAGAAGGAAGAAAAGGCAAAGTAGCCGCACAAGTAGAGGTAATAGAAGATTAATTATATATTATTTTCCATTTGCTTACAAACCGTTCTTACTTAAAGAGCGGTTTTTTTGTTTGTTAATTTCCAGTTATTTATAATTAGTCTAATTATTTATTAGCGCAACTTCAGCATAAAAGCACAAGACTATCTCTATATAATTTGATATAATCGCCCTTCAGAGTATATTTGTGTAATTTATATTAAAAATGCCCTTTTTTATGCAATCAACCCAATTAGATTTTATACCGATTTTAATGCAGCTGGGATTAGCTGCTGGTTTTGTTGTATTAACTGTATACGTATCAGGCTTATTAGGCCCGAGGCGAAAGTCCCAAAACAAAGACATCAACTTTGAGTGCGGGATCGAATCTGTAGGAAATGCTCGAATTCCCTTTAATGTAAAATATTTTCTCGTAGCCATACTCTTTGTATTATTTGATGTTGAAGTGATTTTTCTATATCCTTGGGCAGTCAATTTTCAAGAAATGGGCTGGGATGGATTTTGGAAAATGGCGATCTTCATGTTCCTTTTAATCATAGGCTTGGCATACGAATTTAAGAAAAAAGGTCTCGAATGGGACTAAATCACAGCAATTATGGACGATAAATCTACATATAAAATGGCCGATGCACCGGATGGTTATTCTGGAGAAGGATTTTTTGCTACCAAACTGGATACGGTGGTAGGATTGGCTAGAGCGAACTCGATGTGGCCCTTGCCCTTTGCTACTTCTTGTTGTGGTATTGAGTTTATGGCTACTATGGCTGCGCATTACGACGTGGCTCGCTTTGGCTCGGAACGGATGAGTTTCTCGCCCAGACAGGCAGATATGTTGTTGGTCATGGGAACGATTTCTAAGAAAATGGCTCCGATATTAAGACAGGTTTACGAACAAATGGCCGAGCCCAAATGGGTGATAGCCGTGGGTGCCTGTGCCTCATCGGGAGGTATTTTTGACACCTATTCCGTATTGCAAGGCATCGACAAGGTGATTCCCGTAGACGTATACGTACCGGGCTGTCCACCGAGACCGGAGCAGATCTTAGACGGAATTTTGAAATTGCAGGATATCGTAAAATCGGAATCCGTGAGAAGAAGGAGTTCTGCCGAGTATACCGATCTATTAAATTCTTATAAAATCAAATAAAATGGCTTTAGAGACTGCTGTTATTCAAGATACCTTGATTGAGAAGTTCGGACTTTCAGTAACCGAGTTTCATCAACAACACGATATATTCACCTTTGAAGTGGCTCCAGAAGCCTTGCACCAAGTCGTGGCCTTTTTAAAAGACGATGCCGTGATGCGTTTTAACTTCCTCACGGATGTTTGCGGTGTACACTATCCCGACTATACCGAAGACCGTCAATTGGCCGTGGTTTACCACTTACACAATTGGCTCGATAACGTACGCATTCGCATCAAGACCTACTTAAACATCAAAAACCCCGTAGTACACACGGTTTCCGATTTGTTCCTAAGTGCCAATTGGCAAGAGCGGGAAACCTACGATTTTTACGGTATTATATTTAAAAACCATCCGCAATTAAAACGCATTTTAAACATGGATGAGATGGAATCCTTTCCACTGCGAAAAGAATTCCCTTTAGAAGACGGAGGAAGAACCGACAAAGACGATCGTTTCTTCGGAAGAACTGTACACAACTGCTAATAGAAACCTGAAATAAGACTGCAACCAAACTATGTCAGACCTATTATTACCACCAGAGCATCGCTATGCGAAGCTGATTGAAGCCCGATTAAAAGAGGACGGAACGGAACTATCCATTCTAAACCTTGGCCCTACGCATCCCGCGACCCACGGAATTTTCCAAAACATCCTATTGATGGATGGAGAGAAGATTATCGATGGCGAAGGAACCGTAGGTTATATACACCGCGCATTTGAGAAAATCGCGGAAAACAGGCCGTTTTACCAAATCAACGTGTTAACCGACCGATTGAACTACTGTTCCTCGCCGATTAACAATACGTGTTGGTGGATGACCGTAGAGAAGGCTTTGGGCATAGAAATTCCCAAAAGAGTTCAATACTTACGCGTAATCATCATGGAATTGGCTCGTATTGCGGATCACATTATCTGTAGTTCGGTAATGGGTGTGGATACCGGTGCCTTGACAGGGTTTTTATACGTTTTTCAATACCGCGAAAAAATATACGAAATATACGAAGAAATCTGTGGGGCCCGATTGACTACCAATATGGGGCGCATAGGTGGATTCGAAAGAGAGTGGAGCCCGGCGGCTTTCCGCAAAATCGATGAGTTCTTAGCGGAATTCCCAGCGATTTGGAAAGAGTTTGAAGGCCTACTGGAAAGAAACAGAATATTCATGGACCGAACCATTGGTGTGGGTCCTATCAGTGCGGAAAAAGCGATTAATTACGGTTTTACCGGTCCAAACCTGCGTGCAGCAGGTGTTGATTATGACATCCGCGTTATGCAGCCGTATTGCTCTTACGAAGATTTCGAATTCGACATCCCCGTAGGACAAAATGGCGACTGTTACGACCGCTTCTGCGTGCGTAATGCAGAGGTGTGGGAGAGTTTAAAAATCATTAGACAGGCCCTGGACAAAATGCCCGAAGGTCCGTTTCATGCCGACGTTCCGGAATACTACTTACCTCCGAAAGAAGACGTTTACCAAAACATGGAGGCCTTGATATACCACTTTAAAATTGTGATGGGTGAAATACCCGTTCCCAATACAGAGGTATACCATCCCGTTGAAGGGGGCAATGGCGAATTGGGGTATTACCTGATTACCAACGGAAGTAGAACCCCATATAGACTCCACTTTAGAAGACCTTGTTTTATATACTACCAAGCGTATAACGATATGGTTCAAGGACAGATGTTGTCTGATGCCATCATCACCTTATCGAGTATGAACGTTATCGCAGGAGAATTAGACGCTTAAGAATATGGAAAAGACAGCTTACAAACAAACGATAAATATTACCCCTGCCCTTCAGGCTCGCTTAGACGAACTGATTGGCCATTACCCAGCCGATAAAAGAAAATCTGCTTTACTACCGGTATTGCACGAGGTTCAAGATGCACACGACAATTGGTTGAGTACCGATTTGATGGATGCGGTTGCCGAGATTCTGCAAATTCGCCCGATCGAAGTATACGAAGTAGTGACTTTCTACTCCATGTACAATCAAAAACCGATGGGCAAGTATATGTTTGAATTTTGTTTGACCTCATGCTGTGGCATTCGAGGCGCAGACGACATGCTGGAATACGCCTGTGAGAAACTGCAAATCGCTCCTGGGGAAACCACGCCCGACGGTATGTTTTCCGTAGTGGGTGTACAGTGCTTAGGCGCCTGTGGTTATGCACCGATGATGCAATTGGGCGATTTCTACCAAGAGCATCTGACCAAAGAGAAAATCGATCAAATTATAGAAGACTGCAAAGCAGGTAAAATAATTCTTCACGACAAATAGTATCATGGGAAAAAAAATATTACTAGATAAGATCAATATTCCGGGTATCAAGACTTATGAAGTTTACCGTCAAAACGGAGGTTATGCCTCTGTAGAGAAGGCCTTAAAAACCATGCAACCCGACGAGATTACCGAAGAGGTAAAAACCTCTGGTTTGCGCGGACGTGGAGGTGCTGGATTTCCCGTGGGTTTGAAATGGAGTTTTATCGACAAAAAATCGGGCAATCCCAGACATTTGGTTTGCAATGCCGATGAGTCGGAACCCGGTACTTTTAAAGACCGTTTTTTAATGGAATACATTCCCCATCTGTTGATTGAAGGAATGATTACCTCGAGTTATGCACTAGGCGCACATCTTTCTTACATCTACATCAGAGGAGAATATATGTGGGTTTACAAAATATTGGAACGCGCGATTAAGGAAGCTTATGACGCGGGTTGGTTGGGACAAAACATCTTGGGTACCGATTACCACTTAGACCTTCACGTACACTGTGGCGCAGGCGCCTACATCTGTGGTGAGGAGACGGCCTTAATCGAATCCTTGGAAGGCAAGAGGGGAAATCCTCGAATCAAGCCTCCCTTCCCTGCCGTGAGTGGTTTGTGGAAAAACCCTACGGTAGTCAACAACGTCGAATCCATCGCCAACGTGCCTTGGATCGTGATGAATTCTGGAGAGGAATACGCTAAAATAGGCGTTGGACGCTCCACGGGTACCAAATTGATTTCCGCTTCGGGACACGTAAAGAATCCTGGGGTTTACGAAATCGAAATGGGTATAACCGTAGAGGAATTTATCAATTCGGACAAATACCTGGGCGGAATGATCGACGATCGTCCGATTAAAGCCCTTATACCAGGCGGTTCCTCGGTACCGATACTCCCGGCGCATTTGATCTACAAAACGGCGACAGGCGAGGATCGATTAATGACTTATGAATCCTTGGCCGATGGTGGTTTTGCCACGGGGTCGTCTATGGGATCAGGCGGATTTATCGTGTATAACGACACGGCCTGTATCGTGAGAAACACTTGGAATTTTGCCCGATTCTACGCCCACGAAAGCTGTGGACAGTGTTCGCCTTGTAGAGAGGGAACCGGTTGGATGGAAAAGGTTTTGCACCGCATAGAAACGGGAACTGGAAATATGGAAGACATCGATTTGCTGTGGGACATCCAAGGCAAGATCGAAGGAAATACGATTTGTCCCTTAGGCGATGCTGCGGCATGGCCGGTGGCAGCGGCGATACGCCATTTTAGAGAAGAGTTTGAATACCACATCTTATTCCCTGAAAAGATAAAAAACAGAGATCACTATGTCGCTGAGCCCTTTGAAAGTGTGAAGCATTTGATTTCGTCAAAAACCCTATAAATTAAGCCTACGTTTGAACGCCTTAATCGGTTTCAGACCTAAAACATATAGTTATGAAAGTTACAATAGACGGACATGAAATTGAGGTAGAACCAGGAACAACGATTCTACAAGCAGCCAGAATGATTGGAGGAGAATCTGTTCCTCCTGCTATGTGTTACTACTCCAAATTAAAGGGAAGTGGTGGAAAATGCCGTTGTTGTTTGGTCGAAGTGGCCAAAGGAAGCGAGGCCGATCCACGCCCGATGCCCAAATTAATGGCTTCTTGTGTTACAGGAGTTATGGACGGTATGGAGGTGAAGAGCATATCTTCTCCCCGCGTGGTAGAAGCCCGAAAATCGGTGACCGAATTTTTGTTGATCAACCACCCTTTGGACTGTCCGGTTTGCGATCAGGCCGGAGAATGCGATTTGCAGAACCTCAGTTACAACAACGGAAAAGAAGCCACGCGTTTTAAGGAGGAGAAAAGGACCTTTGAACCGGAAAACATCGGCGATAAGATCCAATTGCACATGAATCGTTGCATTTTGTGCTACCGCTGTGTCATGACTGCCGATCAGTTGACCGACGGACGTGTACACGGGGTATTGAACCGCGGTGACCACTCGCAGATTTCCACCTGTGTATCGGCAGCGATAGACAACGAATTTTCTGGAAACATGATCGACGTTTGTCCCGTAGGAGCCCTAACCGACAAAACCTTCCGATTCAAGTCGCGGGTGTGGTTTAACAAGCCGTTTAACGCCCATAGAAACTGCGATAAATGCTGTGGAAAAACCACGCTTTGGATGTTTGGAGACGAAATACAAAGAGTGACTGCCCGTAAGGATATCTACCACGAAGTGGAGGAATTTATCTGTAACAGCTGTCGTTTCGACCATAAAGACACCGCGGATTGGGTGATTGAAGGGCCGCGAAAATTTGAAAAATTCTCGGTGATCAACCAAAACAATTACACCCGTCCTTTGGATAAAGTCGTTATTGATACCGAAGCACAAATCTTAAAGGGTCGCGAACAAGACCGCGTTAAGATCAGTATGAAAAACATCCCTTTCAAAGCAGGGGAAGCTAAAAAATAATTTGATTCAAAAATGGACAATACTATCATCATAGAAAAGGGGGTACTCATCCTTATCGTTTTTGCCATTACTATGGTTATGGCCATGTATTCGACCTTGGCGGAGCGCAAAATTGCCGCTTGGATTCAGGATCGTATCGGCCCTAACCGCGCGGGTAAGGGCGGTATATTGCAACCCCTTGCCGACGGACTTAAGCTCTTCTCCAAAGAGGAGTACGCGCCGGACACCCCGAATAAATTCCTATTCATTTTAGGCCCTACCATCTCTATGACTGTGGCCCTGATGACCAGTGCGGTTATTCCATGGGGCGACCGACTACACTTATTTGGCCGCGATATACTGTTGCAAGTGACCGACATCAACGTAGCGGTATTGTATGTATTTGCCGTTTTATCGGTAAGTGTTTACGGTATCATGATTGGCGGTTGGGCATCCAATAACAAGTTCTCTTTGATGAGTGCTATGCGTGCTGCTTCACAGATGATTTCTTATGAGGTGGCCATGGGGCTTTCGATTATTGCCTTATTGATGATGACACAAACCCTGAGCTTAAGGGAGATTTCCCTTCAGCAATCGGGTATGAACTGGAACGTATTTTACCAACCGTTGGGATTCCTGATCTTTTTGGTGTGTTCGTTTGCAGAAACCAACCGAACGCCTTTTGACCTTGCCGAATGTGAGCAGGAGTTAATCGGAGGTTACCACACCGAATATTCGTCTATGCGTATGGGCTTCTTCCTGTTTGCGGAATATGCCAGTATGTTTATCTCATCAACGATCATCGCCGTTTTATACTTCGGTGGCTACAACTATCCGGGTATGGATTGGGCTGTGGAAAACTGGGGCGTTAATCCCGCGAACATCATTGGAATCGTCGTCTTGTTTATCAAGATCTGTTTTTTCATCTTTGTATATATGTGGGTACGTTGGACGATACCGCGTTTCCGCTACGACCAGTTGATGAATTTAGGATGGAAAAACTTGATTCCCTTGGCGCTATTTAATATTATCATTACAGCAGTAGTTATCTTACTCTTAAAATAAAAAACATGGCTTTAGATACTATTTCCCTATCAGGCAGAAAAAAACAGGTCACCAACACCACCATGACTTGGTCGGAGAAGATATACCTGGTGGCTATTATCAAGGGTATGATGGTTACTTTCAAACACTTGTTTAAGAAGAAAGTCACGATCAGTTATCCGGAGAAGACCCGTCCGTTTAGTCCGGTTTACAGAGGGCAGCACACCCTAATGCGTGACGACGAAGGAAGAGAGCGCTGTACGGCCTGTGGGCTTTGTGCGTTATCGTGTCCGGCAGAGGCGATTTCGATGAAATCGGCCGAGCGCAAACCCGAGGAAAAACACTTGTACCGCGAGGAAAAATATGCCGAGATCTATGAGATCAACATGTTGCGTTGTATCTTTTGTGGGTTGTGTGAAGAGGCTTGTCCGAAACAGGCAATTTACCTCACCAAATCAAAGACCATCGTAAAGTCAAGCAGCCATCGCGAAGATTTTATCTACGGCAAAGAGCAATTGGTGATGCCGCTCGATGTGGCTATCCTGAATACTAAACAGAATCACGCGTAATTATGATAGAAATTCTATTTTATATCCTTTCGACCATTACTATCGGAAGCGCAGCTTTAACCATCTTGAGTAAGAACCCCATTCACAGTGCTATCTGGCTGGTGGTGAGTTTCTTCTCCATAGCGGGTCATTATATATTATTAAATGCTCAGTTTTTGGGCATGGTACACATTATGGTTTACTCCGGTGCCATCATGATTTTGATGTTGTTTACCATCATGTTGATGAATTTGAACATCAGTACGGAAATCCAAAAGCCGATCGTGGTTAAGATTACGGCAACGGTTGCCTTTAGTTTAATCGGGTTATTTATGATTTCGGCTTTGATGAAAGCCAATCCAATTATCGAAACCTATAAGAGCTCGGGAGAGGATTTCCAATCGATTAAAGTACTCGGACAAGTATTGCTCAACGAATACGTAGTTCCCTTTGAGATGGCAGCGGTATTGCTGTTGCTCTCGATGATTGGGGCTGTATTAATTTCTAAAAAAGATAATAAAACCGCTTAATTATGGAAAGAGTTTTAGAAATAATCGGAATTGAATCGTATATCTATCTATCAGTTATACTATTTTGTGTAGGGGTCTTTGGAATCCTGTACAGAAGAAATGCCATCGTCATGTTTATGTCTATCGAAATCATGTTGAACTCGGCCAACTTGCTCTTGGTGGCTTTTTCGACCTTGCATCAAGATGCCTCCGGACAGGTTTTTGTGTTTTTCACCATGGCTGTAGCCGCGGCAGAAGTTGCCGTAGGTTTAGCGATACTCGTGGCGATTTACAGAAACATCGGATCGATCGACATCGACAATTTAAAAAACTTAAAAGGATAATCCCGAATGGATACAAACGTAATTTTACTCTTATTAATAGTCCCTTTACTGGGTTTTCTAACGACCTTCTTCTTCGGAAAGAAATTGGGCAGTGGATCAGGAATTATAGCAACGGCTTCGGTATTCGTTTCCTTTGTGATTAGCGTTGTTTTGTTTTTCCAAATCAACCAAACACAGCAAGCTATACAAATACATTTATTCGACTGGATGGCCTTGGAGAAATTCTCAGTTTCCTTTGGCTTTTTAATCGACCAGTTGTCAATCATCTGGTTGTTGTTCGTTACGGGAATTGGAACCTTGATTCACCTGTATTCGACCAGTTATATGAAGGGCGATGAAAACTTCCACAAGTTTTTCGCCTACCTCAACTTATTTATCTTCTTTATGATACTCTTGGTCATGGGTAGCAACCTGTTGATCATGTTTATCGGCTGGGAAGGCGTGGGGCTTTGCTCCTACCTACTCATCGGATTTTGGCACAAAAACCAATCGTATAACGATGCGGCCAAAAAGGCTTTTATCATGAACCGCGTTGGGGATTTAGGCTTTTTAATCGGGATTTTTATCTTGGGTTACTTATTCCAGACTTTGGATTATATGACGATTAAAGAGGCTTTAGTCAACGGTACTACCCACCATGTAAGTACCTGGATTGGCTATGCTACTTTAGCCTTATTTATAGGGGCAGCAGGTAAGAGTGCGCAAATTCCCTTATACACTTGGCTACCCGATGCGATGGCTGGACCAACGCCGGTATCGGCTTTAATTCACGCCGCCACCATGGTAACCGCAGGTATCTTTATGATTACCCGTTTAAATTTTTTATTCGATTTAGCACCACAAGTTCAAAATATCATTGCCATCGTAGGAGCGTGTACAGCATTATTTGCCGCTTCGATCGGATTGGTGCAAAACGACATCAAAAAGGTATTGGCCTATTCGACGGTTTCTCAATTGGGACTGATGTTTATGGCTATCGGGTTCGGCGCTTATGAAATTGCCGTTTTCCACGTGATTACACATGCTTTCTTTAAGGCTTGTTTGTTCTTGGGTTCGGGTTCTGTTATCCACGCTATGGGTGGCGAACAAGACATGAGACAAATGGGTGGTTTGAGAAAGTATATGAAAGTGACTTACATCACCTTCCTATTGGCTACTTTGGCCATATCGGGTATACCTCCATTCGCGGGTTTCTTCTCCAAAGACGAAATTCTAATGGTGGCCTTCCACGAAAACATTTTACTATGGATATTGGGTGCTTTGGCTTCGGTATTCACAGCCTTCTATATGTTCCGCTTGTTGTACCTGACTTTCTTTAAGGATTTCAGAGGAACAGCTACTCAAAAAGAACACTTACACGAAAGTCCTTCCTCGATGACCATCCCGTTGATTGTATTGGGTATACTATCGGTGGTAGGTGGTGCGATCAGCTTACCGGGTAGCAGCTGGTTAAACAGCTTCCTGGCTCCGGTAATCAAAAACAACGCTCTAGCGCATCCGCACGTATTCGGTATGACCGAATATATCCTAATGGCCTTAGCCGTTATTGGAGCCCTGATCGGCTTGGGAGTTGCGTACAACAAATACATCAAAAAATCGGAAGTACCCGTGGCAGACGACCAAATTAAGGGTTTCCACAAAACGCTATACAACAAATACTATATAGACGAGATTTACGACAAAGTGTTTGTTGCGCCTATCTACAGCTTGGCAACCTTCTTTAAGGATTTTGTCGAAGTGGGTATCTCTCAAACGGTGTTTGGACTCGCTAAAATAGCAGACGGACTATCCCTACAGGGAAAAAGAGCACAAAACGGAAATATCGGTTTATATTTATTTGCCTTTGTCTTCGGAATTTGTTTCCTATTTTACTATTTATTCATTGCAAGTTAATTTATAAAAATGAACGTAACTATACTATTAATCACTTTATTAGTTGGCGCACTGGCAACTTATCTCTCTGGCAACAAAATGGCTCCGAAAGTGGCTTTACTCGTTGGAGTTATCGCTTTTGCAGAGACTTTACTATTGATCAATCAGCACCTACAAGGGGTTGATGCGGGTTATGTAGTGCAATGGATGAACAAACCCAATATATTCTTTGCCTTAAAAGCAGACGGACTGGCTTTGGCGTTGGTGTTGCTCACCACGCTGTTAACGCCGTTGATCGTGCTCTCTTCATTTGGCAGTAGCATAGAAAAGGCCAAATCCTTTTACGGCTTAGTCGTGTTTATGTCTTTTGCCATGACGGGAACCTTTTTGGCTTCAGACGGATTCTTATATTATATCTTTTGGGAGCTGGCTTTAATTCCGATTTATTTCATCGCCTTACTTTGGGGTAATGACACTTTTGAGGAACGCAAAAAGGCGATTCTCAAGTTTTTTATCTACACTTTTGCCGGTTCCATCTTTATGTTGGTGGCCTTTATCTATCTGTATCAAAAGGCGGGAAGCTTTTTGTTGCAAGATCTCTATCAGGTATCGCTTACATCGACGGAACAGTATTGGATTTTCTTGGCCTTCTTCTTGGCTTATGCCATCAAGATTCCCATATTTCCCTTCCATACTTGGCAGGCATCCACTTATGAAAAAGCACCTACTGTAGGTACGATGCTTTTATCGGGTATTATGCTTAAGATGGGATTGTATTCCATCATTCGTTGGCAGATTCCCATCGCACCACAAGCGGCTAAAGACTTGATGAGTACCATTATTGTTTTGAGCTTAATTGGAGTGGTTTACGGGGCTATTGTTGCTTTAAGACAGTCCAATATCAAACGCTTCTTTGCTTATTCGTCTTTGTCACACGTTGGCTTGATCGCAGCGGGAACCTATTCCCTAACGCTTGATGGTATGCGCGGAGCGGTTTACCAAATGTTGGCACACGGTTTTGTTATCGTCGGCTTGTTCTTTATCGCAGAAATCATCTACAGAAGGTATCAAACCCGCAACATCGGAGAAATGGGCGGTATTCGCCAACAGGCGATTGTATTGTCGTCGCTGTTTATGATTTTGATGTTTGCTTCGGTAGGTTTGCCGGGAACCTTTAGTTTTATCGGCGAATTCTCTCTGTTATTCGGCTTGTCCCAAATCAATATATGGTATGCGGTGATCGGAGGAAGTAGTATTATTTTTGGTGCCTTTTACATGTTGAGAATGTTCCAAAAAGTGATGTTGGGCGAAACCAACAGCAAACCCTTTGCCGATTTGAATTTCACAGAAGGTTTTGTCTTGGTTGTATTGGCCGGAGTGGTGTTGTTTTTGGGAATTTACCCCAAACCCATCACCGATCTGATTACGCCGAGTTTGGTAGAAATCGTTTCACATATTAAGTAATAGTATAATGGATCTCGGATTACGGTCCGATTATCATAAATCCTAAATAACACCAATGAACACAATAATAGCGATTGCAGCATTAGCGGTTTTAGTACTGATAGTAGAGATTGTTAATTTGAGAAAATTAATCGTCCCTATGACTGTCGTAGGACTCTTGGCCATTCTAGGTATTACCCTAAACAACCTCAACGTCACCGAATCGTATTACAACAATATGGTTCTTGTCAATAATTTTTCGGTCTCTTTTTCCAGTTTATTTATTGTTTTGACCACTTTTTTGGTGGCCCTAAGCACGGAATTTTACGAGAGAGAAGACGCCCAAAAAATTTCGGATTACATCTCCTTAAAGCTGTTCCTATTGCTAGGTGCGGTTTCTATGGTGAGTTTTGGCAATATGGCGATGTTTTTCCTGGGCTTGGAAATCCTTTCGATTACCTTATACATCTTAGCGGGAAGCAACAGAACATCGATTAAGAGCAACGAAGCCGGTATGAAATACTTCCTTTTGGGATCTTTTGCCTCGGGAGTTATCCTGTTTGGTATCGCGTTGATTTACGGTGCTACCGCTTCGTTTGACTTACACGAAATATTCCGCATAATCGCAACGGGTACTATACCGGGTTGGTATAAAATCGGTGTGCTGATGATGATCGTGGGTATGTTGTTTAAAATTGCAGCAGTTCCGTTTCACTTTTGGGCACCCGATGTATATCAGGGCTCCCCTACTTTGACCACGGCTTTGATGAGTACTTTGGCAAAAGTAGTGGCTATTGCAACCCTTTACAAATTGAGCGTTAGCCTTACGGTGACCATGCCCGACAGCTATATGACGGCATTGGTTATCATATCGATTATTACGATGACCGTTGGAAACATCATGGCCTTACGTCAAGACAACATCAAGCGTTTACTGGCTTATTCCGGTATATCTCACGCGGGTTTTATGATGATGGCCTTGGTAAATTTGGGCAATTCGGCACCGAGTTTGTTCTACTATGCCGTAGCTTATTCCGTTGCGGGTATCGCCGCCTTTTCGGTAGTGATTTTAGTGACCAAAAACAAAGAGGAGGAAATGCTTTCGCTGTTTAAAGGACTGGGCAAAACCAATCCGCTATTGGCAGGAATCTTAACCGCTTCTTTACTTTCGATGGGTGGTATTCCGATTTTCGCCGGTTTCTTTGGAAAATTCTTCTTGTTTACTCAAGCTTTGGAAAACAATCAATTGACCTTAGTGATTTTCGGAGCGATTAACTCCTTTATCAGTATTTACTATTACTTTAAAGTGATTGCCGTACTCTACACCAAAAACGAGGAGGCCGAACAAACAGCAGCCATCAAAGTTCCCCTGGCGTATTACGCAGTGGGAATCATATCGGTAACGATCAGTATCGCCATAGGAATTTATCCGTCGATCATCTTAGATATGCTAAAATAAACAAAAACAGCTTAACAACTGAAAAGGACCGTTTCGAAAGAGACGGTCCTTTTTTTTGTTCCAAACTTTTTAACCATCATACGGCATTGTTATGCAAAAATGGACTATCACTATCTAATTGTTCGTTAACATCTATTACACACTTTTATTATTTTTAATAAAACCTTTAAAATATATTAATTACGAAAACAAAAACTCTCTTTGTCTTAACGACACTTTTTATGAGCCTTACTTTATTGGCAGGCGAAACAACGCGAGTATACGGTTCCGGAGGAATGGTTGTAGAAGGCAATAAAGTAACATACTGTCCCAACCGAGACCGCATCGTTTGTGCAGACGTGGCGCTGAAAGAAAAAGCCCACTTATCCGTTGGATCCCTAGTAGCGGTGAAAACCCCCAGAAGTTCCAAGACTTTTCTCTTAAGAGTCGCCGCCATTACGGGACCTTTTGATCGAGACGGCAACATCCAAGGTGCCGATATTCAGTTTACCACAGTAGAAAAATAATCTAAAAAACAGTAGCGTTGGATGCTCTCCGGCGCTACTTTAGCCATCAAGCCTCAGCAAATGAAACACATCCTTCTTCTTTCGCTCTTTTTATGCTTTCAACTACCGGCAGTTGCTCAAGATCACATTATTCAAGTTGCTCCGCGTTGCGGACAGCAAGCCCCCCTTACAACTGCTTTTTCTTCGTTGGGGTTAAAGCAAGGAGCTGTTTACTTTTTGCACTTTCGTCCCGCTGCTTGTCCCCGTTGTGAATCGAGTATCTGGGCCACGGCAGCGCTGTTAAAAAACCTCAACAAGGAAGTTGTTCTAGTGGTGGCTGGAGAGGACCGCGTGAGAAACGAGGCCTACATCGAGGGGATACCAGGGATACAGTTCGACGATTTCGCCTTGATCGTATACGATACCGAGGATTTCTATCCGTCGCTTATCGATTACCAAGCCACATTCAATCTCGCTTATCCGCTATTGTATAAAATAGACCGTGAACAAGGCCTATTCTACAGTATCAACACCCTAGCTGGTGCAGCTATTTCTTCCGAATGGATAGAATCAATCATTCAAAACAACGCGCTGCAAGCCTGTAAAGAAGTCGCTGCCATAAAAAAAGAAAATTCGACAGTCACCAATGCTTTTTGGGATGATTCTCGGACTTTAAACGCGCCCAACCTAGTCAATCCGCGCAGTCTTAACGCGAATACCTCATATATCTATCTTACCGATGCCACCACCAATGCGGTATTGATTTATGACCTGCATGGGCAATTGATCCAAGAGTACTTTCCAGAACCGGAAGAACTTTATATCGACGTAAAAGACGATGAGGAATATAGAAAGAAAATAAAAAAAGACTTTGTGGATACCGGTATAGCTCGCGTCATTTACTTAGATGCTTATGTAGACGAAAGGGCTAATACCCGAATTCCCGCTTCGGTACCCGATATATGGTATGAGGGCAAGGCCTCATACTACGCCAATTCCACCCTATTTATCGAAAAAGAAAGCGGGGCAAATAGCGTTAAAAACATCATCCGCTTTGAAACTGATGTACAGTTCAACGATACCCTACCCCCATCGCCATTTTTTGTTTCACACAGCTATTATCAACCCTTTTTCGACGACTACTTTGCCTTCCCGCTGTACAAGGGTTGGCCCACACGTGGGTATCAACTCGATCAAAGCGATTTTAACAACAACCCCTTTGATCCCAAATTCTATCGCGATAGTCCGGTTTTGCGCGTTTATAAGCACAACGACGAATTTGTTGATATTGGAAACCTCCCCATTGCCCTTAAAAAAAACCAACTGGGTTACTACTATAAGGTTTCCTTTTATACCGCTACTGCAAACCGCTTGTATCTCTTCGACAAATACTTAGGCGAAGTACAGATCTTTGACAAAAAATCCATTGAAAGCAAACAAAACCGCTATGAGGTGGTACAGCTATTTCCAGAAAAGCTCCGACAGCTCGACGATTTTACCCCCGTAGTCGATGAACAAGAAACCAAAATGAACCTTATTACGGCCTATAACCCCATTGTAACACAGAGTGCTGTTTGGCATGCCAAAGTTGACGCGGACCAAAATATCTGTTTGTTGATTATGGATAGTAAAAACCATCAATTGCTCTTTCAAAAACACAATTCAAAAATGGACCGGCTATTAGTTGAAAAAAAATTCCCGATATCGAACGAAGAGGCCATCATTTCGGCAACTATTCAATTCGATGCCAACAACAGGGCAAACCGAATTGTCGGTATGGAAAAACTTGCCGGGAGCTTCTATCTAAAATGGAAGAACTTATAATACCCCTTCTAGTTAATATACGAAAAAATGCAGGTTAACTTGTGTTAAATAAGAACTTTAACAGTACTGCGCTACAATAAATATCGTTTATTTATAAAAAAATAAGTGTTCTAATTCAACAGTAACCCGCAAAACCAAGCTCACTTCTACCTATAGCTTACGTTTCGTCTAAAAACGACTTTTAAATGAATCATCTGATAGGTCAAAAACTAAAAACACTCCGCATACAACACGGACTCAGCCAGGAAGTTTTGGCAGATATGTTGTATGTTTCGCAATCTACCTATGCGCGTATGGAAAGAGGCAAGAGCAATTCTTGGGTGAATCACATTGAGGCCTTTTGCAAAATATTTCATATTGTTCCTGAAGATCTCGTGCGCTTTCAAGAAGAAACGCCCTTGGAACGATATTGTCAGCTTCCCATACAGCAAATGTTGCAGATTATGATGCTCAAACTAGAGAAACAATTGAGAGAAAAGGACGCGTTGATAACCCATTTGCGCGCAGAATTGCAAAAGGCAGCTTCCTCATAACTGCGTTTAACTAGGTATTGTCCCCATAGATGCCATAAGTGGCCTGTGAGAACGCGCCAAAAATAATTTCGGTCAAAAGTCCGTACATCGCTAATGCTTTTTGTAATTTTGTGGTCTTAAAACAGTATTGTTTTTAAAAAATGCCAGATGATTAGATCTTTCCAACCCCTCCGATTAGAAAACCTCGAACTTAAAAACCGCTTTGTCGTGTCGCCCATGTGCCAATATTCTTCAGAAGATGGCTTCGCAACAGCATGGCATTTGGTACATACGGGCCAGTTTGCCATTGGGCAAGCTGCGGCTATTATACAAGAAGCGACGGCCGTTACCCCCGACGGGCGTATTTCTTATGGAGATTTGGGAATTTGGAAAGACGAGCATATTACAAAATTAGCAGAGATAACGGCTTTTGTCAAATCGCAAGGCAGTATACCGGGAATACAATTGTCTCATGCCGGACGCAAGGCGAGCAGCAATAAACCGTGGTTGGGTCGCGAGCAATTGACGCCTGATCACGAAAACGGCTGGCAAACCAGAGGGCTGTCGGCAATTCCGTTTCGCGAGTCCGAACATCCACCACTGCCTTTGGGCATTGCTGAAATCAAAGCGCTGGTTGTTTCGTTTCGAGAAGCGGCCGCAAGAGCGATAAAAGCGGGTTACCAAATTATAGAACTACACGGTGCACACGGTTACCTGATTCATCAGTTCTTTTCGCCGTTGATCAATACGCGGACCGACGAATACGGCGGTAGTTTCGACAATAGGATTCGCTTTCTGTTGGAGGTTATCGACGCGGTAAAACTCGAATTAACAGCCGACAGTTCGCTATGGGTACGCATATCTGCTACGGATTGGGCAGCAGGCGGTTGGGATTTGGAATCGTCCATACAACTCGCTGCGATTTTAAAAGAACGCGGTGTTGAAGTGATCGACGTTTCTACCGGTGGAGCTGTAGCCCATCAAAAGATCACGGCTGTTGCCAATTATCAGGTGCCATTTGCGACGGCTATAAAAGAACAAACGGGAATGACTACGGGTTGCGTGGGCCTAATAGCCGAAGCACAACAAGCCGAAGACCTACTCCAAAACGACCAAGCCGATTTGATCTTTATCGCCAGAGCTTTTTTAAGAGACCCGCATTTTGTGCTTAGCGCTGCAAAAACATTAGGCCATCCTATAGCATGGCCCAAAGCTTACGAACGAGCGTCCTTATAGCAAGCACAGCCTCACAACAATAAATAACCCCAGTTCCCTGCTTAGGGAACTTTTAAACTTTATGGTATTACCATAAAAAACAACATTTTATATTCTATGAACAAAAGTTTAATTGCCCTAGCTATCGGAGGTCTTGCCATTGGAATGACCGAATTTACGATGATGGGCATACTCCCCGATATTGCCAAAGACGTGCAAATCGACATACCCACTGCCGGACATTTTATATCGACCTACGCCTTGGGCGTGGTTATCGGTGCGCCCCTATTGGTATTGTTGTCGAGCAAATACCCGCCCAAAAACGTTTTGATGTTTTTGATGTTGATCTTCTTTGTGTTTAACGCTTTGTTTGTATTGGCACCGGAATACAATACCTTATTGATCACCCGTTTTATGTCGGGCTTGCCGCACGGCGCTTTCTTTGGCGTGGGTTCGGTAGTGGCGAGTCAGCTCGCCCAGAAAGGCAAGGAAGCCCAAGCGATTTCGATCATGTTTACCGGGCTTACGGTTGCTAATTTACTCGGTGTACCAATTGGAACTTATATCGGCCACCACTTTAATTGGAGATACACCTATGCCATCATCAGTTTGATGGGATTAATCACCTTACTGGCCTTGTATTTCTGGGTTCCCAAAATAGCACCTCAAGAAAACACCAATATCAAAAGTCAATTGTCTTTCTTTAAAACCTGGCAGGCCTGGTTGCTCGTGGCTTTGATTTCCATCGGTACCGGAGGTTTGTTTGCGTGGATGAGTTATATTGCGCCGCTGATGACCAATGTAGCCAAGATTGAAGGCGGCAAGATACCGTTTATCATGATATTGGTCGGACTGGGTATGGTATTGGGTAATTTAATCGGAGGCCGGGTAGCCGATACGTTTTCGCCGACTAAAGCGGCAATCTATTCGTTTTCGGCCATGACGCTTTGTTTGATCATCGTATACTTTACGGTTCACATTGAATTTATGGCGTATTTGATGTCGTTTATTACAGGCTTAGTCGCCTTTACCATCGGCTCGCCCCTACAGATGATTTTAATCAATTCTGCCAAGGGTTCGGAGATGTTAGCAGCATCCGCCGGTCAGGCGAGTTTTAACGTCGGAAATGCCCTCGGTGCCTATTTGGGCGGATTGCCCATAGCGATGGGCTTTGGATACAATTCACCGGAATTGGTCGGTGCGGGTATGGCGGCTTGTGGGGCGTTGATGGCCTTTGCTTTTTTGTTGACTCAACGGGCCGCCAAACTCCGCACCACCTAGGTTTGCAATAGGGATAGGAATGGCATCCTTTGGTGGCGCCTGCGACACCAAAGATAGAATGGATAGCCCGGACCGAAGGTATTGCCAAAAAAAAGCTGTAAAAAGCAGAAATAAACAAATGTTGTGGAACTAATTGTCCAAACTTTATTTGTATTCACTATAAGTTATTAAATTTGTCTAAAAATAATAAGCATGTATAGAACTCATAATTGTGGAGCTTTAAGAGCTGCCGATATCGATCAAGAAGTCACCTTATCGGGCTGGGTTGCCAAAAACCGCGATAAAGGATTTATGATTTGGGTCGATTTGCGCGACCGTTACGGAATTACGCAGTTGATTTTTGATGCCGATCGCACGGAGCAGGAGGTTTTTAAGATGGCTCAATCCTTGGGTCGGGAATTCGTGATTCAAGTGACGGGAAAAGTCATTGAACGCGAAGCGAAAAACAACCACATTCCCACGGGAGATATTGAGGTTTTAGTTACATCACTTACGATATTAAACGAGTCCAAAACCCCTCCTTTTACCATAGAAGACGAAACGGATGGCGGCGAGGATATTCGCATGAAATACCGTTACTTAGACATCCGTAGAAATCCGGTTAGAAACAATTTGTTGTTTCGTCATAAAGTAGCGCAGGAGGTTAGAAATTATTTGTCGGCACAGGATTTTTGTGAGGTAGAAACGCCTTATTTGATCAAATCGACTCCAGAAGGAGCGCGTGACTTTGTGGTACCCTCACGTATGAACCCGGGTCAGTTTTACGCCCTACCCCAATCGCCACAAACCTTTAAACAGTTGTTGATGGTGGGTGGTATGGATCGCTATTTCCAAATCGTCAAATGTTTTAGAGATGAGGATTTACGCGCGGATAGACAACCAGAATTTACGCAAATCGACTGTGAAATGGCGTTCGTAAACCAAGAAGATGTGATGAACACCTTTGAGGGAATGACCAAGCACTTATTAAAGTCGATTCACAATATAGACGCCGCAGATTTTCCGAGAATGACTTATGACGAAGCCATGAGAAAATACGGAAACGACAAACCGGACATCCGTTTCGGTATGGAATTTGCAGAATTAAATACCGTAACACAACACAGGGAATTTGCGGTTTTTAACAGCGCAGAACTGGTGGTTGGTATTGCTGTACCTGGAGCGGCTAGCTACTCCAGAAAAGAAATCGATGCTTTAATCGAATGGGTAAAACGCCCTCAGGTTGGTGCAACGGGAATGGTTTATTGTAAGGTTGAAGCAGACGGAACATACAAATCTTCTGTAGATAAATTCTATGACCAAGACGATTTAAAAGCTTGGGCAACGGCTACAGGCGCAGAAGTAGGTGATATGATCATGGTGCTTTCCGGACCGGCCAACAAAACCCGTGCGCAATTGAGCGCTTTGAGAATGGAATTGGCTACGCGTTTGGGATTGAGAAAGTCCGATGTATTTGCCCCCTTATGGGTGGTGGATTTCCCGTTGTTTGAATACGATGAAGAAAGCCAACGTTTCCATGCCATGCATCATCCGTTTACCTCTCCAAAACCGGAAGATATCGCGCTTTTAGCAACAGATCCCGGTAAGGTTCGCGCCAACGCCTATGATATGGTATTAAACGGAAATGAAATCGGTGGTGGATCGATTCGTATACACGATAAAGCCACTCAGGAATTGATGTTTAAATACCTCGGATTTACCCCAGAACAAGCAGAAGAACAATTTGGCTTTTTGATGAATGCCTTCCAATATGGCGCACCTCCACACGGCGGATTGGCCTTTGGATTGGATCGTTTGGTAGCGATTTTAGGCGGTCAGGAAACCATACGCGATTTTATCGCCTTCCCGAAAAACAATTCCGGTAGAGATGTGATGATCGATGCACCTGCAGCAATCGACGCGGTTCAATTGACCGAGTTAAACCTCGTTTTAAAAGCATAATTATACGATAATACATATTGGAAAGAGGCTGTCTCAAAAGGACAGCCTCTTTGTATTTTAGGATCTTTTCTATAAGCGGATGCGTCCATTCGCGGATGCGCGGATTCGCCTTAGTTTGTGGTGAATTCGAAAATGCCTACTATTTTAATTCGGAAAATGCCGTACTTTACATAAACTGGCGAATAAGCAACAAAAGGCGGATGCGCGGATGCGCGGATTCGCTTTGGGTTGTGATGAATTAGAAATGCCTACTTTTTTAATTCGAAAACTGCCTTACTTTACGTAAACTGGCGAATAAGCAACAAAAGGCGGATGCGCTGATTCGCTTTGGGTCGTGGGAATTCTAAATGTCTGCTTTTTTAATTCGGAAACTGCGATACTTTACATACACTGGCGAAAACGCAACAAAAGGCTGATTCGCTTTGGATTGTGGTGAATTCGAAATGATTACTTTTTTAATTCGGAAACTGCCTTACTTTACGTAAACTGGCGAATAAACAAATCCGCGAATAAGCAAAAAAAAACCGTCTCGCGTTAAGAGACAGCCTTTTTGTATAGTGTAATACCTCCGTTGTTATTCTACCGTAAACGACACCTTATTGATGAGTTGCGGCACTTCAATAACGTTAAAACTCAAGGAGGCTTTGACGTTCTTATCGGTTCTTTTCAGATCCAATTTACCCTGCTTAACCAAAAAGTATCCCGCTTGTCCCTTGCAGTAACAAAAGCGGCCAAAAAGCATTTTTACATCTTGAAGCACGCGATTTTCCAAGATCATGCGTTGGGAAACCGACGGGATTTCAAAGATGATTTCCTCTTTGTAGAAACCGTCTTGTAAGGCATTGTCAGTCGCCTTGTCGTAGGTATAAATCACGACTTCGGTACCGATATTTTCTACCAATTCATAATACATTCCACCGGTTGCACCGCCATCGACGTCCTTTTTAACTACGAGAGAGACGTTTGGAATGCGGCTGACTTTGCAATCGCCTTCGATGGGGCAATAGGAAGTTATCTTAAATTTATTCATGGCAGTTTCTGAATTGGTCTCTTTTAAGGTGCGTTTTACGGGTGTACAACCCACCAAGAGGAAAATTAAAGGCAGTATTAGGAGTTTTTTCATAGTGCTGTTTTTATTACATAAATTTTGGTTTGCTCAACGGTGGTATACGCCTCGATTGTTCGCAATCTAGCTGCAAATTTACTTGCCGTTAAATTCGTTCATCGTATTATTAAGTCCGGCTAGGGCAAAGGATTTTAGGGCATCGCTAGCTACTTGCAGGCGTTCGGGCAAGGCCTTTTTTTCTTGGTCGTCCCAGTTACCCAATACATAATCACTTTGCTGCCCCTTTTTAAATTCATCGCTGATTCCGAAGCGGAACCTCGGATAATTTACCGTCTCTAAGGTGGCCTGTATGCTCTTTAATCCGTTGTGACCGCCATCGGATCCCTTGGCCTTGATGCGCAATGCGCCAAAAGGCAGGTTTAAATCGTCCGTAACGACCAATAGGTTTTCGAGGGGAATTTTTTCCTTCTCCAACCAAAAGGCTACCGCCCTACCACTGAGGTTCATATAGGTATTTGGCTTGAGTAACAACAGGGTTCGTCCCTTGATTTTTACTTCGGCCAAGGCTCCTAATTTAACCGTTTCGAAGGGAACTCCAGCTTCCGCGGCCAGAAAATCAACGACTTTAAAACCGATATTGTGTCTGGTATTGACATACTCAGCGCCGATATTACCCAGCCCTACAATCAGGAACTTCTTCATGGAATGATGCTTTATAAATGGAGGATTTCCCTCGTTAGCCACAAAAATAAAGGAAACCCCGTAACACTACAAGGATTTAATCCAAAAAAAAAGCACCAGTTAGACTGGTGCTTGATCAATTGTTCTAAAAAGAAGAACTATTTTTTACCTTTTGCAGGAGTTTTTGCTGCTTTTGCTGCTTCTTGAGCTGCTTTCATTGCCGCACGTGAAATTCTCACCTGAGCTACTACAGTGTTGTCTGTATGCAAAACTTTATAGTTGTTTGTAACTAAATCCGTTACATACAATTTGTTCCCCATTTCCAAGTTTGTAATATCCGCTTCAACGAAGTCAGGAAGATTTGCAGGCAACGCTCTAACTTTAAGTTTACGCAAGTTCAAGTTAAGAACCCCACCAGCCATAACACCTTTAGAATTACCTAAAAGTTTTACTGGAACGTCCATAGTAATTTCTTTATCCTCGTGCAATTGGTAGTAATCCATGTGAAGGATGCTTCCGCTTACCGGGTGAAATTGGATGTCTTGAAGAATTGCATTGAAAGATTTACCACCTTCCAATTCAATAACAACTGTGTGTACGTTTGGAGTGTAAACCAAGCTTTTAAAAGCTTTTTCTTCTGCTGTAAAATGAACTGCTTCTTGAACCCCTCCGTATAACACGCAAGGAACCAATCCAGCATTACGTACTGCTTTCGTTGCCGATTTGCCTACGCTTTCTCTTTCTGATCCTTTAATTGTAATTGATTTCATTTAACTTTATTTAATTATTAATACTATTTCTAAACGATAAATTTGCCGCTAATCGATTTGTTGTTTTGTACCATCTGCATCACGTCGGCGAACAGCGGTGCACAATCAATCACTCGGATTTTTGGGCTTTGTTTTTTCAAGGGAATAGAGTTTGTTACAATTAACTCCTCCAATTGCGAATTTTCAATTTTTTCATAAGCACCACCGGATAATATGGCGTGCGTACAAATGGCTCTCACGCTTACCGCTCCTTTCTCCATCATCATATCTGCTGCCTTGGCCAAAGTACCTCCTGTGTCGACCATATCGTCAACCAGTATAACATTTCTGCCTTTGACATCGCCGATTAATTCCATAGAATCAATCACGTTGGCCTGCTTTCTTTGTTTGTAACAAATCACGACATCGGAATCCAAAAATTTCGAATACGCATACGCCCTCTTAGAACCTCCCATATCTGGAGAAGCAATCGTCAGGTTTTCCAAATTCAAACTCTTGACATACGGTAAGAAAATAGTCGATGCAAATAAATGATCCACCGGTTTTTCAAAAAACCCTTGTATCTGATCGGCGTGTAAATCCATGGTCATGATACGAGTTGCTCCGGCAGACTCCAATAACTTAGCGACTAATTTTGCTCCTATTGGAACTCTGGGTTTGTCTTTTCTATCTTGTCTCGCCCATCCGAAGTAAGGAATCACTGCTGTAATATGTCTAGCAGAAGCTCTTTTGGCTGCATCGATCATTAAGAGTAACTCCATCAGATTGTCCGAGGTTGGAAAAGTAGAACAGACTAGGAAAACGCGCATTCCTCTAATCGATTCTTCAAATGATGGTTGGAATTCTCCATCACTATAATGTGATAAAGTAACCCTCCCCAATTCTACTCCGTAATGTTCTGCAATCTTCTTAGCAAGATCTACACTTTGAGAACAAGCAAAAATTTTTGCATCCGGTTCTAGGTGTGTCATTTAATTTGTTGTTTTGTAGTTAGTTAGTTTGTCGTGGTTGTTTTTCGCTGCTGCAAATTTATAAATTATATTTTAGAAAGTGATTTTTTTTGCATTTATTATTTGTTTTAAAAAATATTTGTCTACATTTGCAATCTCAATACAGAGAAACACTGAGGCCCGGATGGCGGAATTGGTAGACGCGCACGACTCAAACTCGTGTTCCTTGGAGTGTGGGTTCGATTCCCACTCCGGGTACTAAAACCCTGATTACTACGTAATCAGGGTTTTTTATTTGTATTAGTCTCGTTTTGAACAACGGATACAGGATGCATAAAGCCATTTTACGCACTTTTACCGAACACCCTATTTGCTTTGTAAAAAATCGCAATCCACTATATCCGATTCTGGCTTAATCATCAATTAAGACGATTATTAAAACCCGATTACCAACTGTTTTTCTGTTTTATAATATTGTATTAGAGAAGCCTATATGCGAATCGACGAAGCTGTAAATGAGCGCTACGACAAACACTGCACTCCAATCTATTCCTCGTCATCGATATCCAAAACTTCCGACAACTTTTTTATGGATCAATCCTAAATGTTGTGTTTATGCAAAAATAGTGACTAATCTATATAAGAAGAATTCTATATCTCTTACGCCTCTAAACTGAGTTCTAAAAGCTTTGATTTTGGCATTAAAGGATTCTGCAGAAGCATTGGTACTTCTGTTGTCAAAATAGTTTAAAATAGATTGATAGTTTAGCTGTATGGTATTGACTACCGTATTAAATGTTTTGAGATTACTGTTTTCGATTTTATTATACCAATGTGCTAGTTTAGTGTAAGCGACTTCTTTTACTGTTGTTGTATTATAAATGTTTCGCAGTCCTTGTACAAGATTGTAAGCTTGTTTTATGACAGGAAATTCTCTAAAGATAATTTTGGATCTAGTTTTTTGATTTTCAGTCCATTTATCGCTATCCATGCATAGCAAATATCTACTTCTTATTAGGAGTTGTTTTGGAGTGTCTCCGTTCTCAAACTCTTGAGCAACGTACGCTATATTTGCTTTCCTGGCTTCTTTAATAGCTTGATTCTCGTTATCCAACGCTTTCCAGCGTTCCTGAATACGAATGTCTTGTAAGGCTTCTATGGCTAATTTTTGTACATGAAAACGATCAGTTACTTGTATGGCGTTAGAAAAACTCTTGCTTACAATGTTTTTCATAGAACTAGCCATATCTAAGGTTACTTCGCGTACTTTTCTTCTAATTTTTGAGCTGATAGTAAGTAGTTTCTCTACAATAGGTTCAACCTTAGTTCCTGAAAATATGGCTACTAAGCTTCCCTTTTTTCCTTTAGCTCTTTTATTGGTTATGATTGTGTATAATTCCCCCTTAGACAATGCTGTTTCGTCTATAGAAAGATAAGGACCTATGTTCTCGGGATATATAAGCCATTCTTTTGCGTGATCCTTTACACTCCAATTACGAAAGTCACTTAAGGATTCTTTGTATTGTCGCTGTAGTTTTTTGCCATCCACACCAAAGAAACCACCAATGGTACGACAGTCACTGGTCTTAGTATCGATTAATTTCTTTTAAAAAAGAAGCGAACTCTGTTGTCATACGAGTTCCCTTAGCTACTAATTCCCAGTCTCTTTGCACTAATTTGCGAGATTCCTTCTCAAGCCATCTTCGGCGTTTCACGTGAAGATAAACACTGTTTCCTCGCAAGGGAAAGTCTTGTATGGTGGTTTCGTTGTGGAAACCGTGAGCAACCAAGATAAGGTCCTGATGCTCTATGGGAACAACATTGCGCTCTTCAAAATAAAGATGCATAATTTCTGCTTGCTTGGTGGTTTTTACCAAATCAAAATGCTCTACTAAGAATTCGGGTAATATCAATTTAAGTAACTCTACATAGTTGTCCACAGTATCTCTTTTTTTTGCAAAAATCGGAAGTTTTTTTTAATTCACACACAACTTTTGAGAATGATCCTTTTTTATGCCCAGCTCCAACTGTTCTTCCGGCAGCGAACCGTAGCTCAATCGTATTCCATTTCCCTCCTCTCCTTGGAAACTATACGAACTCGGCGAAATGATCTCCATGGATCGCGACTGAAGTCGCGTGGACAAGTTTTTCCAGTTCACCGGCTTCTTGGGAACGATCCAAAAGGCCAATCCCCCCTCGGGTATGGAAAAATCGACCTTTTCCTTTAAATACTTTGTCAGCAATGCCGCGGTAAAGTTCCGCTTACCCTTGTAATACGCGGTGGCCTTTTTTAAATGCCGTTTGATTGCACCGTCTTGAATCAGCTGCAAAACGGCTTGCTCCATAATCGCATCTCCTTGCACATCGATAATCTTGCGCAGGGCACCGACTCTTTGCAACAGCTGCTCTTGATTGCTCACCAAGTACCCAATTCGCAATGCCGGTGCCACCACCTTGCTCATCGTTCCTATATATACGTAATTTTCCAACTCCACATAACTGCACAAAGGCAATACGGGCCGGTACCCAAAGTGAAATTCGTTGTCGTAATCGTCTTCAATAATGGCAAAACCATATTTATTGGATAGCCGAATCAATTCAAGCCGCCGCTGTAGACTCAAAGTCACCGTTGTCGGATACTGATGGTGGGGCGTGGTATAAATCGCCTTGACGTTGGGGTGTTTTTCCAAATAGGCCACCACTTCTTCAATCACCAAGCCTTCCTTGTCGACTCCAACGGGCAATAATGTTGCCCCCGAGCTTTCAAAGGCCTTCCACGCTGGTTGGTAACCTGGATTTTCAATCAGCACGCAGTCTCCTGGTTCAAAAAGGCAATGCGCTGTTAAGTACATCGCCATTTGACTGCCCCGCGTAATGCAAATCGCCGCTTCATTTGTCCGCATCCCCCGCAGGTGATTGAGCATATTGACCACCGCTCTGCGAAATTCTAAATCGCCGTAGGCATCTCCATACCCCATTATCTGCCACTTGGCTTGTCGCTTAAAGATTTGTCGGTATGCCCGAGCCAATTCGTCTACCGGTGCTATCTTGCTGTCCGGGTGTCCGTCGTCAAAGCGAATACCGTAATGAACTCCCGCAGCAACGGCAGTATTCTCGGAAACACCGCCCTTGACACGCGCGGTCAAAACAGGTAAAACATCGGCCACCAAAGTGCCGCTGCGCTCCTTGGCCACCAACCACTCTTCGTTGACCAACACCTGCAAGGCTTCGACAACCGTATTCCTATTGACGCCTAAATCCTGAGCCAATTTGCGACTCCCCGGCAAAACGGTTCCCTTCGGCAACCTTCCCGATTGTATATCTGCGATAATCGCATCTGCAATTTGAAGGTAAATCGCCTGCCGCAACTGCTTATCTAACTGTATTTCCAATTTCCAAGGTCTCAACATCTGGACTAGCTATTTATATAAAAACTGTGTTATTTTGATAGTCCTAAGTTAGCGTAGTTTTGTCTTGCAACAATGCGAAATAACCCAAACTTTTTAATCATGACAAAACCTAATGATTCCATCAATGTACAGCAGGCGATCGCAGTCGAACAGCCCAATTTCAGTTCCAAGGATTTTCATCAGACCTATGCGAGACCCGTTTTTGTATCACCCACCCACCTGATTCACCGCGAAGTTGAGAAAGCTGGGGTTCACGACAGTTTTTCCACCGAGCGAAAACACCCGGTTTTCTTCGTCGACCTGCCGAGTAAAAACGTCAGTATGACCATAGGAGGCCTATTGCCCGGACAGTTGACCAACCGCCACCGCCACACTTACGAAACCGTATTATACGTCATAGAAGGACAGGGGTGGACCGAAGTGGAAAATGAACGCATCCATTGGAAGGCAGGAGATGCGGTTTACATTCCCTCTTGGGCGTGGCACAGGCACCAAAACACCAGCGAAAGCGAAGCAGCGAAATACGTGGCCTGTGAAAATGCCCCTCAATTGCAAAATTTAGGTGTAGCACTGCGCGAAGAAGAAGGAAGAGACTTGTAATTTAAAACCGTATTACCATGAAAAACACCCCCCTTAAGGGCATTATAGCCTATCCGATTACCCCGTTTGACCAGCGAGAACAGGTCGACATACCGCTGTTTAAAACACTGGTAGAACGCCTCGTCGCATCGGGATCCCATGCCGTTGCTCCTTTGGGCAGCACCGGAGTATTGCCTTATTTATCCGACGAGGAAAAAGAAGCCATAACCGAGGCTACGGTTCAACAAGTAGCCCAGCGCGTACCCACTCTAGTCGGGGTATCTAACCTGACTACAGCCAAGACAATCTACCACGCTCAATTTGCCGAAAAAGCCGGCGCCAGTGCGGTTATGATTATTCCGATGAGCTATTGGAAATTGACAGACGAGGAAATTGTCAGTCATTACGATGCAGTGGCATCCAAGATATCGATTCCCATTATGGCCTACAACAACCCCGCAACCAGCGGCGTAGACATGTCTCCAGCCCTGCTTAAACGGCTGTTGGAAATTCCCAATATCACCATGATTAAAGAAAGCAGCGGCGATATCCAACGCATGCACTACTTGAGAAAAACACTGGGCGAGGACGTAGCCTTTTACAACGGTTCCAACCCCCTGGCCTTAGCGGCTTTCGCTGCCGGCGCCCAGGGTTGGTGCACCGCTGCTCCCAACCTGATTCCCGAATTAAACACCCAGCTCTACCAGGCGGTTACCAACAACGATTTAAACACCGCACAGTCGCTGTTTTATCAACAACTCGACTTGCTAAAATTCATCGTTGCTCACGGATTGCCGCGCGCGATAAAAGCAGGTTTAAACCTCCTAGGACAAGATGGCGGCCATTTGAGAAATCCGCTAAAACCCTTAACGGAGAGCGAGACCGCAGCACTCGAAAAAATTCTGTTAAGCCTTAAGTAAAAAGTCGGGCGCTCAACTGATCGATGAGCGCCCTTATTCTTTTAAGCGATACAAACACACTACCCTGCCTTTCTTTGCTACCGAAAATCAAGCGACTACCGATTTGATCACAGCACGTATAACCTCAGTGCGCCCATCGGCAAAAGCAACACCCCTACCGATTTCCCCCTTTTAAACTGAAGTATTCCAACTAAACATCAAAAATAACGGATAGATTCCACTGTCAATCAGTCTTTTTTTCTTACTTTTAAATGATTTTTAGCAGTATACACCTGTCCAACGCAGTTGGAAGTACATAAAAACACCCTGTTTACGGCCGATAGCATTATAAACTATACCTGCCTTTTGCTTTAAATTGCTTGACATGGCCAACACTGGGAATACATCCGCAATAAGACTTTGAAATCGTATTAAAAACAAACCGCAGTCGCAAACTTAAAAAACTTTAATCCCGTTGAAGCAGACCTCAGACCTTTTTATCACCACGGCCGAAGCCAAAAGAAAACTGGAATACTATTGCAGCTACCAAGAGCGCTGTCATACAGAGGTCATTGCCAAATTGCGCAAGCTCGGAATCACCGACCTACAAGTGGATGAAATTGTCGTACATCTAATTCATGAAAACTTTTTAAATGAAGAGCGTTTTGCTACGAGTTTTGCACGCGGTAAACACCGCATGAGTTCTTGGGGGAAAAACAGGATTGTATCCGAACTCAAAGTTCGAAGCATCTCTGCTTACAACATTAAAAAAGCCCTTGAAGAACTGCCCGACGAATTGTACTTGGATACTTTTGAAAAAATCAGTATTCTCAAGTGGAACTCTACCCAAGACAAAAATCCCGCCAACAAAAAGAAAAAAGTGATGGATTTTCTTTACCGCAAAGGCTATGAAAGCGATTTAATCCTTGAAAAAACAGCGGAATTACAACGCGAAAAAAATCGATAAAATTCCGCAAATACCAATAAAAACAGTCCCTTCAAGAGATATACCGTATTAAAATTTACTTTTTTATAAAATTATTATAAATACAGGTCTTTTTATATCTATATTTATAATCGAATTTTTTGTTAAAAAAATAATTATGAAACCTATTTACGCCTTACTTTATTTACTCTTAATCGCCCTTTTGAGCACTCAAAACATCCATGCTCAATACGCTTCTAAACATCATATCGCACCGTGTCCGTGGCAATACTGGAGCACTGCAAATGAAATTGTAGTTTCCACCTTATCTTCCACTCCTGTGGCTGTAAAACTCTACAAAAGTGATAACACCCTACTCACCACCTTAAGCGTTACAGAAAACACCCCCGTATCCTACCGCTTTACCGGTGTTGCCAGCACTTTAAACCGCAATGCCACCGACACCAACTACAGCGACCGCGGACTCATTGTAGATGCCACCCAGCCTGTATTGGTCAATTTAAGAAATATCGCCTCGGATGCACCGGGCTTGACAACCGCCACGATTAAAGGAAACGCCTCTTTGGTCAGTTTTGGAAATGAGGGGATGGGTCTGGAATTTCGATTGGGCTATTACCGCACCAATTTTGGAGGTCTTTTTTTACAAAATCCTGTGTATTCGGTGATGGCTATTGAAAACAACACCACCGTATCGTTAAACGGCACGGTACTCACTGTTTTAAATGCGGGAGAAAGTCGCTTGTTTAATGCACCGACGGGCTCCCTACTGTCCGCAGACAAATCCATAGTGGCCAATACCGGCAGCTATGGCGATACGCCACAGGCTTGTAATGGTAATGGAGAAGACGGTACCGTTGACCAAATTGCTCCAATAAATGCATTGGGACTCCAATATTTAGTAGTTCGCGGTAGCGGAAAAGCGGGAACAGGAGCTACCCATCCCGAACAGAGTACTTTTATAGCAGCGGAAGACGGCACAGTGGTCACTGTAGAAAATTACACCCAGCTTGGTGTACTGATTAATCAGTCAACGCACAACTTGACCACCGCAGGTAATTTCGCTTCGATTCATCATGGAGATACCAGCAACCAGTACTCCTCTTCGCTAATCACTTCAAACAAACCGATTATCGTATACTCCGGAACCGCTGTAGAATGCGAAACGGATATTTCTACCGTACTACCTATAGGCGGATGCTCCGGAACAACCAATATACAAACTACGAAATTCCTCGATTTCTATAATGTCGACTTACCCTACTTTGGCTATACCGTTATTGAACATCCCAGCACTCCGGTATTCATCAATGGTCAAAACCTAGAAACCTTAACAGGAATGCCGAGAACCGCTATTGGAAGCACCGGATTTTATATGTTGCGATTTACCAACGTAAACATCGGCCGCCCACAAAACATTATCCTGACCTCTACGGCTAGAATGACCACCTGCCTGATTCAACAAGGCGACGGCTATTCCATGTCTGGCTTCTTCTCTTCTTTCGGCGACAGTCCAGAGCCACCCACTGAAGTGGATACCGAAGACCGCTGTTCCGTTATATTAAAGACTACCGAGGGACTTAGCCCATACCAATGGTACCTGGACGGCGAACCGATTAGCGGAGCGAATGAGGTGAGCTTTGAAGCCCATTTTACTGGAAACTACACCGTAAAAGGAACCAGAGACTGCGGAGAAACCAACCTCTCATCGCCCTTATATGTAGAAGTACCGCCTTGTAGTGATTTATCCATTACCAAAGAAATCGAGTCCGTAGAAGACGGTATGGTCACCTTTGTAATCAGCGCCACTAACAACAGCACCATTCACGACGACACCAATGTACTGGTTCAAGAACAACTGCCCTCGGGTTATGCCTTTATCAGCACAACAGCAACCTTAGGCAGCTACGACATCGCAGCCAATGAATGGAACATACCGCTACTCGCCAAAACCACCACAGAGAAACTGACACTGGTAGCGCGAATAGTACCCAATGGCGACTACCTAAACAAGGTTGAAATCAAGGGCGATAATATCGATCCAAAACTCGAAAACAACAAGGCCGAAATTAAAATCGCTCTGGATACCTATGTCGTAACCAAAGTAGCCATGGTCTACGATTTCCAAGACATTGGTGATGTAATCGAATACGAGATCAAAATAAAAAACACCGGAAATGGCACATTGAGGGATATTCAAGTTATCGATGACAACGCCGATATCGGCAGTATTCAACCGGTACAAATTGCCCTTTTACACCCTAAGGAAGAGGTTATTGTAAAAGCAAAACACACCATCACTGAAGAAGACTACATCCTCGCTGAAGTCAGCAATCAGGCTCTGGTCATCGCACAAACGCAAAGCGGCCAGATGGAAGTGCTTTCCGACGATCCGTCTACCCCGGCACCCAAAGACCCCACTGTTGCGAAGATAAAACGTGCGGCAGATTTAAATGCAGTCAAAACCAACAATCAGGTGTACTATACACCTGGAACCACAACGACCTACACGATAATCATAGTCAACAACGGACCGACTACCGCCGTGGATGTACACGTATACGACCCCCTACCGCAAGACATTACCATTATGGAGTGGTCTAGCGACAAAGGCCATAAAGGCACTGGAGATATCGATTTCACTCTTCCTTTACTCGCTGTAGGCGAAAGCGTAACCCTAACTGCTGAAATCAGTATACCAGAGGAACGAAAAGGCGATTTGACCAACGTAATCACTCTGACAAGCGCTGTTGAAGACCTACAACCAGATTGTCTCAGCTGTACCGATAATGATATTGAACGCATACTCATCCCTAGAGGAATCTCTCCCAATGGCGACAACTTTAATGATTATTTGAATCTCGAACGTTTCCATATCGCAGAAATTAAGATATACAACAGACAGGGAAAACTGGTATACTCCAAGAAAAATTACAGCAGAGAATGGCTGGGCCAATCCAACAGCGGATCACCTTTACCGACTGCCGTTTACTTCTATACCGCAACAATCGACAATGGAGATCAAATTTCGGGTTGGATACAATTGATTAGATAAACAATACCGGTCGTCACGGAATAAAAGGCATTCGTCTAGGTGCTTATTCGTTGATTTGCGGATGCGCGGATGCGCCTTGGTTTGCAGAAAGTATTTAATTACTGCATTTTTTATTCGGAATTGACTTCCTTTGCATGACTAGTGCTCGCGCCAGCATCTTGCTGGTGCGCACAAAGAAAAGCTGATTCGCTGATTTGCCGATGCGCGGATGCGCCTTGGTTTGCAGAAAGTATTTAATTACTGCATTTTTTATTCGGAATTGACCTCCTTTGCATGACCATCGCTCGCGCCAGCATCTTGCTGGTGAGCACAATCAAAAGCTGATTCGCTGATTTGCCTTGGCGCTTATTCGTTGATTTGCGGATGCGCCTTGGTTTGCAGAAAGTATTTAATTACTGCATTTTTATTCGGAAAACGAACACCTTTGCACGACTAGCGCTCGCGCCAGCATCTTGCTGGTGCGCACAATCAAAAGCCTATTCGCTGATTTGCCGATGCGCGGATGCGCCTTACTTTGCAGAAAGTATTTAATTACTGCATTTTTTATTCAGAGACTGAGTTCGATTATGCAAATATCGAATAAGAAAAAGCTTATTTGCTTATTCGCAGATTTGCAGATGCGCGGATGCGCCTTAGTTTATACAAAGCAGTTAAGAACTACATTTATAATCCGGAAAAGAACTCCTTTGCACGACTAGCGCTCGCGCCAGCATCTTGCTGGTGAGCACAATCAAAAGCCTATTCGCTGATTTGCCGATGCGCGGATGCGCCTTGGTTTGTAGAAAATATATAAGAACTACATTTTGTATATCGAAACTGAACTGACTTCCGAAAATAAGAAAACAAACTAATAAGTGGAAAAGAACTCCTTTACGCAACCTGGCAAATCAGCGAATCTGCAAATCATCGAATCAACAAATTCACGAATCAGCAGAAAACAAAAAACCCCTAATCTGTGAAGACTAGGGGTTCTCAAAAGAAAGGCGACGAACCGAGGCCAAAGGCCGAACACGTCGGTCCCTATAAACAAAAAACCCCTAGTCTGTGAAGACTAGGGGTTCTTAAAAGAAAGGCGACGACATACTCTCCCACATAAATGCAGTACCATCTGCGCTAACGGGCTTAACTACTCTGTTCGAAAAGGGAAGAGGTGAGCCCCGCTGCAATAACCACCTTAAATCGGTTGTTATCCAAGGGTTTGGAATAACGAATATCGTAACATACGAAGATATTTAAATACGTGTATTGTATAAGTAGAAAGTCATCCTGTCCCGTTTAAAAAACGGGACAGTACACATAAGCTTACGGGTTATTAGTACTACTCGACTATGACATTACTGCCTTTACATCTATAGCCTATCAACGTGGTCATCTCCCACGACCCTTTAAAGAAATCTCATCTTGTGGTGGGTTTCGCGCTTATATGCTTTCAGCGCTTATCCCTGCCAAACGTAGCTACTCTGCGATGCCCCTGGCGAGACAACAGATACACTAGAGGTTTGTCCAAATCGGTCCTCTCGTACTAGAATCAGATCCACTCAAATTTCTAACGCCCGCAGTAGATAGAGACCGAACTGTCTCACGACGTTCTGAACCCAGCTCGCGTGCCACTTTAATGGGCGAACAGCCCAACCCTTGGGACCTTCTCCAGCCCCAGGATGTGACGAGCCGACATCGAGGTGCCAAACCCCCCCGTCGATATGAGCTCTTGGGGGAGATCAGCCTGTTATCCCCGGCGTACCTTTTATCCTTTGAGCGATGGCCCTTCCATGCGGAACCACCGGATCACTATGCTCTACTTTCGTACCTGGTCGACTTGTTAGTCTCTCAGTCAAGCTCCCTTATACCATTGCACTCTACGCACGGTTACCAAGCGTGCTGAGGGAACCTTTAGAAGCCTCCGTTACTCTTTTGGAGGCGACCACCCCAGTCAAACTACCCACCAAGCAATGTCCTCCATTATATGGAGTTAGATCTCAAATAAGCAAAGGGTGGTATTTCAACAATGACTCCACAACGCCTAGCGACGCCACTTCACAGTCTCCCACCTATCCTACACATCACTTATCCAAGAACAATACTAAGCTATAGTAAAGGTGCACAGGGTCTTTTCGTCCCACTGCGGGTAATCGGCATCTTCACCGATACTACAATTTCACCGAGCTCATGGCTGAGACAGCGTCCAGATCGTTACACCATTCGTGCAGGTCGGAACTTACCCGACAAGGAATTTCGCTACCTTAGGACCGTTATAGTTACGGCCGCCGTTTACTGGGGCTTCAATTCAATGCTTCTGATTGCTCATAACATCTCCTCTTAACCTTCCAGCACCGGGCAGGTGTCAGGCCCTATACTTCATCTTACGATTTTGCAGAGCCCTGTGTTTTTGATAAACAGTCGCCTGGACCTCTTCACTGCGGCCAGCTTGCGCTGGCGACCTTTCTCCCGAAGTTACAGGTCTATTTTGCCTAGTTCCTTAGCCATGAATCTCTCGAGCACCTTAGGATTCTCTCCCCAACTACCTGTGTCGGTTTACGGTACGGGTACTTATAATCAAAGTTTAGAAGGTTTTCTTGGAAGCCCTTAGGCACACTATCTACTTGTCCGTAGACTCGCAGTACTATCGATCTTTGCCATTCCAAACGCATTTTACTATCTGGAATATAGCTACAATCTTCAACGAACTATTCCGTCAGTTCGCGGTGCTTTCATCACTCCGTCACTCCATCACAATTATAAGTAGTACGGGAATATTAACCCGTTGGCCATCGACGTCCCCCTTCGGGTTTGCCTTAGGACCCGACTAACCCACAGCTGATTAGCATAGCTGTGGAAACCTTAGTTTTTCGGTGTGCGGGTTTCTCGCCCGCATTATCGTTACTTATGCCTACATTTTCTTTTCTAATTAGTCCAGCAAGTCTCACAACTCACCTTCAACCCCATTAGAATGCTCCCCTACCACTTACAAACCCTTGTCTGTAAATCCATAGCTTCGGTAGTATACTTATGCCCGATTATTATCCATGCTCGTCCGCTCGACTAGTGAGCTGTTACGCACTCTTTAAATGAATGGCTGCTTCCAAGCCAACATCCTAGCTGTCTGGGCAGACAAACCGCGTTTTTTCAACTTAGTATACATTTGGGGACCTTAGCTGATGGTCTGGGTTCTTTCCCTCTCGGACATGGACCTTAGCACCCATGCCCTCACTGTTAGTGAACATTATATAGCATTCGGAGTTTGTCAGGAATTGGTAGGTGGTGAAACCCCCGCATCCAATCAGTAGCTCTACCTCTATATAACTTTATAACTAACGCTGCACCTAAATGCATTTCGGGGAGTACGAGCTATTTCCGAGTTTGATTGGCCTTTCACCCCTACCCACAGGTCATCCGAAGACTTTTCAACGTCAACCGGTTCGGTCCTCCATTTAGTGTTACCTAAACTTCAACCTGCCCATGGGTAGATCACACGGTTTCGCGTCTACCACTACTGACTAAAGCGCCCTATTCAGACTCGCTTTCGCTACGGATCCATGGCTTAACCACTTATCCTTGCCAGCAACGGTAACTCGTAGGCTCATTATGCAAAAGGCACGCCGTCACCCCACTTAAGGGCTCCGACCGCTTGTAGGCGTATGGTTTCAGGATCTATTTCACTCCGTTATTCACGGTTCTTTTCACCTTTCCCTCACGGTACTGGTTCACTATCGGTCTCTCAGGAGTATTTAGCCTTAGCGGATGGTCCCGCCAGTTTCAATCAGGGTTTCACGTGCCCCGACCTACTCAGGATACCACTATTCTTATCTTCCATTACTTATACGGGACTGTCACCCTCTATGGTCAAGCTTTCCAACTTGTTCTAATTCTGTCCGCAAGAAACATCGTGGTCCTACAACCCCAATATTGCCGTAACAACATTGGTTTGGGCTGTTCCGCGTTCGCTCGCCACTACTTACGGAATCACTTTTGTTTTCTTCTCCTCCGCCTACTTAGATGTTTCAGTTCAGCGGGTTTGCCTCCTATCGGATACTATGTCTTCAACATAGTGGGTTGCCCCATTCGGATATCTACGGATCAATTCGTGTGTGCCGATCCCCGTAGCTTTTCGCAGCTTATCACGTCCTTCTTCGCCTCTGAGAGCCTAGGCATCCCCCATACGCCCTTATTTTGCTTATGTGCTTATGTAATCAATCGAAATCAATTACGTGCTTTCTATTATTTTTATTGTATTTAAATATCTCAATATGTCAATGAACGTGTGGCGGGTCTTTTGTGTTAACAAGTGACGCTTTATGCCGTAGTGGAGAATATCGGAGTCGAACCGATGACCTCCTGCGTGCAAGGCAGGCGCTCTAGCCAGCTGAGCTAATCCCCCAATGAATTTAGAAGGTAGTCTTCCAAACGTAGTCGGGTTAGTCAACCTCTAAAATTTCCTTTCAATAAAAGTGTGTTTTTCCTAGCTATTAGCCAAAAATGCCCGCGTCTGACGTTGTCCTTTGACATTTTGTTTGCGCAAAATGCTCAAAAGTTTACCTCAGGCGTAGCCTGTAGTCCCGGGCAGACTCGAACTGCCGACCCCTACATTATCAGTGTAGTACTCTAACCAGCTGAGCTACGAGACTCTGTACTTTTATTGTGTATTATTTGAATTGAACAGCGAGTGAGTAAGATAAAATTAGTGCGTATCTCTAGAAAGGAGGTGTTCCAGCCGCACCTTCCGGTACGGCTACCTTGTTACGACTTAGCCCTAGTTACCAGTTTTACCCTAGGCAGCTCCTTGCGGTCACCGACTTCAGGTACCCCCAGCTTCCATGGCTTGACGGGCGGTGTGTACAAGGCCCGGGAACGTATTCACCGGATCATGGCTGATATCCGATTACTAGCGATTCCAGCTTCACGGAGTCGAGTTGCAGACTCCGATCCGAACTGTGACCGGTTTTGTAGATTCGCTCCTGGTCGCCCAGTGGCTGCTCTCTGTACCGGCCATTGTAGCACGTGTGTAGCCCAGGACGTAAGGGCCGTGATGATTTGACGTCATCCCCACCTTCCTCTCAGTTTGCACTGGCAGTCTCGTTAGAGTTCCCGGCATGACCCGCTGGCAACTAACGATAGGGGTTGCGCTCGTTATAGGACTTAACCTGACACCTCACGGCACGAGCTGACGACAACCATGCAGCACCTTGTAAATTGTCTTGCGAAAGTAATGTTTCCAAAACGGTCAATCTACATTTAAGCCCTGGTAAGGTTCCTCGCGTATCATCGAATTAAACCACATGCTCCACCGCTTGTGCGGGCCCCCGTCAATTCCTTTGAGTTTCATTCTTGCGAACGTACTCCCCAGGTGGGATACTTATCACTTTCGCTTAGCCACTCAGTCTTGCGACCGAACAGCTAGTATCCATCGTTTACGGCGTGGACTACCAGGGTATCTAATCCTGTTCGCTACCCACGCTTTCGTTCATCAGCGTCAATCAATTGATAGTAACCTGCCTTCGCAATTGGTATTCCATGTAATATCTAAGCATTTCACCGCTACACTACATATTCTAGTTACTTCCCAATAATTCAAGTCCGACAGTATCAATGGCCATTTCCTAGTTAAGCTAGGAGATTTCACCACTGACTTATCAAACCGCCTACGAACCCTTTAAACCCAATGATTCCGGATAACGCTTGGATCCTCCGTATTACCGCGGCTGCTGGCACGGAGTTAGCCGATCCTTATTCCTACAGTACCTTCAAATACCCTCACGAGGGTAGGTTTATTCCTGTATAAAAGCAGTTTACAATCCATAGGACCGTCTTCCTGCACGCGGCATGGCTGGTTCAGAGTTGCCTCCATTGACCAATATTCCTCACTGCTGCCTCCCGTAGGAGTCTGGTCCGTGTCTCAGTACCAGTGTGGGGGATCTCCCTCTCAGGACCCCTACCCATCATTGCCTTGGTATGCCGTTACCATACCAACTAGCTAATGGGACGCATGCTCATCTTTTACCGATAAATCTTTAGTTGTCAAATGATGCCATCCAACAACACTATAAGGCATTAATCCAAATTTCTCTGGGCTATTCCTTTGTAAAAGGTAGATTGCATACGCGTTACGCACCCGTGCGCCGGTCTCAAGGAAGCAAGCTTCCTCTACCCCTCGACTTGCATGTGTTAAGCCTGCCGCTAGCGTTCATCCTGAGCCAGGATCAAACTCTTCATCGTATTTTTTTAATATGTTTAGATAGTTTGCGCTAATTCTTGAAATCTTGCGATTTCCTTACTCTCTCTTATTTGCTGTCAATTCAATATGTCTATGAACGTGTCTTCTTGTTTTCGCTTGTCTCTCAAAGCGGATGCAAAACTACAACTTCTTTTTTAACTAGCAAGGTTTTTATAGAAAAATAATTTTTCTTTTTTTCTCGTCAATCGTTACTATCACTGGTCTCCCCTATTCGGCTCGTCGGATTTAAACCCCTACGACCCTCACAATCTCAACCCGGTAATCAAAGAACTTCTGCGGTAATGCGAGTGCAAAAGTAGGCCTTTTTATCGGCTTTCCTAATCTTTTGAAGTTTTTTTTAAAGGGTTTTTACTGGGGATTTGGTAACTGCTTAGTTACCGTAACTTTACACGGGATTTTTTTTGCGGATTTGTTTATGCGTTGATTCGCTTATTCGCCGGGTTGCGCAAAGGAGTTCTTTTCCGGATTAAATATGTAGCCCTTAATTACTTTCTGCAACCTCCGCTGGTGCCAGCGTGACGCTGGCACCTTTTTATATTAATGGCTGATTCGCAGATTTGATGATTCACAGATTCGAGAGGTTACGCAAAGGAGCTCTTTTACGGATTAAAAATGCAGTTCTTAAATATTTTCTACTAACGAAGGCCGATTCGCGCATCGGCAAATCAACGAATAAGCTTTTTCTTCGTGCGCACCAGCAAGATGCTGGCGCGAGCGGCGCACATTGACGAATGGACTTGATGCGGATTCGCGGATTTGATAATCCGCGCAGCAGTGCTAACTATATCTACTCGGGTTACAGCAATGTATAAAAAACCCGTGACTTGTGCCACTGGTTTTCTATACGGACAGCTTCCTTTTAAAACGATGTTGAAATTCCCATCGTTAAACCCGCTGCTTCGGAAACCATTCTGCAAACCCCTCCTACACACAATAATCCACCCCGTTGCCGTCCATAACTAACAGACAAACGGGTTCTGTTTTTTGTATAACTCGTGCCTACATTATAATAGTGAATCTTTTTATCCTCTTCTTCATTACCATAATTATAAATATCATTGAGAAAAAAGCCATAGGTTGAATTTGGATTGTATTCCAACATACCACCTACCCAATTCTTCTTATCTCCGTCGACCCAAATGTGCTGCCCCTGTAAGCGAAGCGATTGAGTAGTCCCTAATTTATAAGTAGCCTCCGCACCCACAAAATTCGAATTCACCTCGCCATAAGTATCTTCGATATACCTTTTGTGATAATACTGTTTGAGATAAGAAAATTTGGTATCCCATTTTCCAGACCATCTTTTAGTGACTTCAAATCCCAAATCCGAATAATATTTAGTACCGAACTCTATAAAACCCACATCCATCGCTCGAGTTTCTAATTCCACATTAGAATATTTCAAGCCTGCCCAATAGGATCCATTTATTGCGATTTCCGTTCCAAACTCACCCCCTAAAGCAGACCCTCCTTCAAAAGTATAAAACAAATCTACCTGACCGCCGATTTCGCCAGGTTTTTCCAAGGGCATAAAAGTCAAATTCGGCTGCGCTTGATACACATAAATATTTTGCAACGAAAAATCATATTGTTTTGTCAAAGCAGGTATGTAGTTTACCACACCTTGATTATATAAATTCCCCGCTAAAGCTCTTTCTGAATAGAAACTAAAGTTTTCCATTCTTCTTAAATTTGCCGTTATCCCAAAACCTTTTTGCGAGTAACCCATATTCATCAATAAAGCACTACCGCTTCTTTTTGGCAAATCGTTTTGAATTTCGAAGAATTCCATCGGTAAATCTTTTGATTTAAAAGCATATTCTACACCCCAATGAACCCCACCTTTACCCAGATCAACCCTTGTAGAGGCTACGGTGGTCGTCTTATTAGCATTTGGAAATAAATCTGTTATATTTTCATAGCGCATTAAATAGCTTGCGCCAAATGCCAATTCGAAATCTTCTATACGCATTAAATCCGAGACACTCACTTCTAAGTTAGCAGCATACAACATCGATTTAGCTAAGTCAAAACCCATACCTAGACGTTGTCTTCCTCCTAATATCGTTGATTTGATCGCTTGATTGGCAAAAGTATAATTAACTCGTGCCCCGAAAATAGCATTATTAATGCCCAATTGTCGGTCTTCCCATGATCGAAAGACCAAACCACTCGCGAACTGTTCATAAAAATGACCGACCGTGGCATCTAAACCCAATTCACTATCATTAAATCTCGTATAAATAGTTCCGATATTAAAATTATCGAATTGCTCGTTATAATTCATAGGCGCCCTTGGAGCATATGATTCCAATTGCAGCCCAAATTCCCATTTTTTTAAATAATACTCTGCTTTTAAATAACTACCTGTTCGAAAGCGCTCATCAGCGTCACTTTCAGATAATTTAATTTTATTATCATCAATATACCACTGCGAATTAGATTCTAATCCCACCTGCAGCTGTCCATAGGCATAAAAACCACTTAACATCAAAAGCAAAGAGAAGAGTTTTTTATTCATATCCAACTATATTTTAGTTCTTTAAATGTTTTTTTATCGCGGCATACATTTCTTCTTCTGCTCCTGGCGTATAGCTAGAATGCTCAAAAACAACCTGCCCTTTTAGCAAAACAAAAGTATAGGGAACATTTACAACATTCATCGCCCTTTTGACCTGATGGTTATCGTCTAATAAAACCTTATAATCCCATCCTTTTCCACTTACCATTGGACGAACTCGCTTACTCGTTCTCGCATCATCAATAGATATCGCTATCAACTCCACACCGGTTTCTTCTTGCCATTTTTTATATACCGTATGTATCGCTGTGAGCTCATGGATACACGGACCACACCAAGTAGCCCAAAAACTAACAATAACAGGGTTTTCGTTAGAATTATACTGAGAAAGCTCTACCCTCTTGCCGTCCAAATCTCTGATTGTTGCAACAGGCAGTTTACCCTTGTGACTCTGGCCAAAAACATCCGCGCAGCAGCTCAGCAGTATACAAATAACAAAAATTAAAAGTTTTTTTCTTTTCATAAATTAAAAAATTTGTCTATAAATATATAAAAAAACAATGATAAATTTCATTTATAATATTTTTTGAATTACTTTAATCGCCTAATAATCAAAATCATCCCGTCATGAATTGTTAAACTTCTAACAAAATTAACTTATGGATTCAATTACCAAATTTACCATGAAGCTAGTCCTCCTTTTTGGACTAACGATTTCCTGTAGTAGCAGCGACGACTCTAACCCAGACCCCAAGCTGCCTGAACCAAAACCTGCATCAATTACTTTAACATCCTCTCGAACCTCCTCCACTTTGGACGAAAACGTCACCTATGTTTTCACAGTAAAGGATGAAAAAGGAGTAGATGTTTCTGAGTTTGTAGATTTTAAAATTAACGACACCCCCTTTCCTTCCAATCAATTTAAGCCCGAAGCCTTGGGCGAGTACAAAGTGATTGCAAACTGGAACGGATTAACAAGTAACTCCCTTACTATAACAGTAACGGCAGAGCCAATAGACACAAAGAAAAACTTTGTCCACAAAGTACTCATTGAAGATTTTACCGGAGCAGGATGTGGCTGGTGTCCGAGGGTATCTTATGCTATTGAAAAAGCAGAAGCTGATTCTGATAAAATTATACCGGTGGCTATACACAATACGGTTTATGGCCCTGATCCTTTTAATTATATTGGACGGTTGGTTTTAGAAAACAAACTACGAGTAAACAGCTCCTATCCAACAGCCTTTATCAATCGAACCATTAAATGGAAGGGACCAGAAGATGCCAACTATAAATTTCCTTCCACTTATTTAAAAGAGAGTTCTCCTATAGGAATCAAAATCTCTTCAAACTTAAGCAATGCATCCGGTACGGCAAATGTTTCCTTATATTTCAAAGAAACTTACCAAGACATTAAATATGTAGCATACATAGTAGAAGATGGCTTAAAATACAAGCAAACGAACTACACCTCCTTTTACGGTGGCGCCAGCACTTTACCTGATTTTATTCACAACAACACTCTAAGAGCCACGGCTGGATCAATATTAGGAGAGGTCATTCCTGCATCAGCTTCTGTAGTAGGCGGAACCCTAGATTTAAACATCAATTTTACCAACTATAAATCTGAAGATGTGAGCAAATTAAAAGTCGTAATTATCATTGTAGATGACAAAGGCCTTGTTCTAAACGTACAACGTGCGCAAGCCAATACGACTAACTCCTTTGAATACGCCAATTAATTTAGAAAAAATCAACCAATAACACTACAACGGACTGTTTCAAGTTACGAAACAGTCCTTTTTTATGCACTAATATTACCTAAAAAAGTAAAAAATTTCATCCGCTTTCTAGAACTAATGGATTTTACTCTTCTCATAAAGAAGTTTAAAAAAAGGAGCAACTGCCACGCTAAAAAAGTTGTGATTTTTGGCGAAAAATTATTAAAAAATCTTTCGAAACCGCAAAATAATAGAGGCTAAAAACGGTTGTTACTGAGGAGCAAAAAAAAGGAGCTACTTCAAAAAAATACGGATTATAAGTAGGTACGACAAAAATTCAAATCCTTAGGGAAATGCGCTAGCAGAAAGAGTAAATAGCATACTGAAGAAAGAGTTTATGAATGATAAATACCATATAGGAGTTTGTTAAACAAGCAATTGACATATAATCAACAGCAACCACCTTGCTCCAATTATATGTTAACCGCTAATCAAATACATTTACAATCTCTGATCAAAATAAAAACCAATAAAACAAAAAACAGTAGTAAACATTTGCCTACTACTGCTTAAAACTTGTATTCTTATTTATATTAATTCTGTATCCGTTTTTCAGGACTAGGCAATCAGGACCGTCCGTCTTTTTCCCTTGATAAAGATTGCCTCTTACCTATTCTTTTAAAACTCTCAAAATCAAATCTCGTGATATTGTCTTTTGTGATACCAACCTATATATTCTATTATATAATTAATTCATCTAACACAGTTCAGGAGACAGCCTCCGCCACTGGTTTATTCATTCGAACAGACAACTGTTAAAACGATGTTGAAATTCCCACCGTTAAACCTGCGGCTTCGGAAACCATTCTACAAACACCTCCTACACAAAGCAACCCACCGCGCTGACGGCCATAACTTGTCGCCACACGTGTAGTTCCTTTAGTAAAACTAATACCTGCGTTGTAATAATGGATTCTCTTTTCCGAATCGTCATTGCCATAATTATACATATCACTTCCAAAAACAGACCAGTTGCTATTAAAGGCAAACTCCACAGTTCCTGCAACCCAATTTTTCTTTTCTTTATCAGCCCATAGATGCTGTGCCTCTAGGCGTATCGATTTATTATCCATAAACTGGTAAGTCGTTTCGGCGCTCACTATATGCGACTTTACAATATCTACTTTTTGCTCTATAAAAGCACTGTTGTAATACTGATTCAAATACATAAACATCGAAGACCAACTTGGAGACCATTTTTTACGAACTTCGACACCCAAATCGTGATAATATTTATCGCCAAAATCCAAGAAATCCGTTTTTAAAGCCTCTCCTTCGTCGATTACTTCCGCCTTAAGTCCGGCCCAATACGAACCATTTAGCACTAAATTGGTACCGTACTCCCCGCCGAGCAAGGTTCCTTTTTCGAAGTTGTAATAGAAGTCAAATTGCCCGCCTATCTCGCCTAACTTCGGTTCTAAAGAGTACAAATTCAACAAATATTGCGACTGGTACACATAAATATTCTGCAAGGAATAATCGTATTGCTTGGTGAGCGCCGGTACATAGTTCAAGATGCCTTGATTATAAATATTTCCGGTTAATCCTCTTTCGGAATAGAAAGCCATGTTCTCTACGCGTCTCAAGCTTACGTTCAACCCCATACCCTTTTTAGAATAGCCCAAATTGATTAGCGCCGCGTTGCCCTCTTGTCTATTATAACCCAATACCGTACTGCTTTCAACCAAAGCATCTCTTTGTTTTATAACATATTCCAGCTCTGCGTGGAAATTTCCATATTCCAAATCCAAGCGGGTTGAAAAAGCATTTTGAAGCTTGTTCAAATCTTGATTATACTCTTCGGGATAATCGAAATGATCTTCTACTTTACCAACGTAGCTCAGTCCGAGATTCAAATCAAAAGCGGAAACACGCGCTAATTCCGAAATGGAAACCTCAACATTACTACCAAAAATGATGGCTTTGGACAAATCAAACCCCATACCCACTCTTTGTTTTCCTGCGAAACCTCCAAACTGGATATATTTAGACGGTGCAAACTTCGCGTTTATCCCAAAAATGGCATTGTTGATTCCGATTTGCCGATCCTCCCACGCTCGAAACAACATACCCGAGCCGTATTGTTCGTAGAAATGCCCCGCAGTGACATCAATACCCTGTTCTACATTGTTATAACGAGCAAAGACATTACCCAAATCGACTTTGTCATAATCGGGTGAATAGTTCAGAATGGCCTTGGGCATATAGCCCTCTAGCTGAGCACCAAACGTCCAGTTTTTATAATCATAATCCAATTTAAGATACGAATTCGAACGGAATCGTTCTTCAGCTTCTTGTTCGCCTAATTTGATTTTTTTATCGTCTATATACCATTGTGAATTGCTTTCCAAACCCACTTTGATTTGCGCTTGAGCGGCTAGCCCAAAAATACAAAAACCCAGTACTGCTAATTTATTCTTCATTGTTGGACTACTTTACTAGAGCTTTAATTTTTTTATACATCTCCTTTTCTACGCCTGGTGTATAGCTCAAATGCTTATAAACAATCTTTCCCTTATAAACCACCACAGTAAAAGGCACATTTGAAACATTCATCGCGCGCTTTAATTCGTGGTTGTCGTCGTATAAGACTTCATACTCCCACGATTTGCCATTGACAAGCGACTTAACTCTTTTAACCGTTTTCGCATCGTCAATAGACACCGCAACCAACTCCACTCCGGTTTCTTTCTGCCATTGTGGGTAGACATCGTGAATGGCATTTAATTCCTTTAAACACGGCCCACACCACGTAGCCCAAAAACTGATGATAACCGGCTTATCGCTTTTGTTGTAGTCGGCGACATTAATCATTTTACCCTCTAAGCTCTTTAACTTTACATTAGGAAGTTCTGCCTGAGAAAACCCGGTCAAAGAAACCAAAAAAACCAATACTGTAATAAATAATTTCATTCTGTGAATTTTAATTTAAAATATAGACAAATATATTTAAAAAAAACAAATGCCAATATTTTGTTATTTGTTTTAATTTTATAAATTTACAAAACTATAACAGAATAATAACAAATAAACTAGGCCATGATTAAAAAATTTTTATTTAGCACTCTTTTTGTTTTTTTATTGGTGTCACTAACCACCACCTCTTGCAGCAGTGATGATAGCGGTAAAACAGAAGTTATCGTTCCAGGACCAACTCCCGGTCCCGACCCAGGTACTAATCCGAATCCAGACCCGAATCCAGACCCGAATCCAGACCCAGACCCAGATCCAACCGCAAATGTAATCGGATATGAACACAAAGTTCTATTAGAAGATTTTACAGGAACTTGGTGCGGTCCGTGTAGTGTGTTCCTAAAAGCATTAGGAGAACTAGAAGCAGCCGCTACAAATGACAAAGTAGTCATTGCAGCGATTCACTGTGGCGACAGAATGGAAATTTCTACACCTTTCTTCCCTTTCTATAAATTGATGAAGAAAAAAATTGAAAATGAGACCATAACAGATACATATAGCATTCCATTTGCTATCATTAACAGAAATATCACTTGGGGATACCCACCAACTAGATACCTTGATCAACCGGCTAGCTTAGTAAAAGAAATGTCGCCAATTGGAATAAAATTTACTTCTGAATTAAATGGAACTACGGGAACTGTAAAAGCAGAATTTGCCTTTAAAGCAGATTATTCCGATTTAAAATACATGATTTATGTTCTAGAAGACAACATCGTAGATACTCAAGTGGGCTTCTCAGGAAACTATAACCACAAAGACGTTGTTAAAGCTACCGTAGATAGTTTCTCCGGTGTAGTTATTCCTTCAGAAAAATCAAAAACAGACGTTGGATTCGAATCGAACACCCATACTGTAAAATACAAAGCAGCTAATGTGAGCAACCTTAAAGTAGTTGTTGCTGTATTGGACAAGGACGGTAACGTATTAAACGTACAAGAGGCAAAAGCCAACACCACTAAAAACTTTGTGACTATTACCGAATAGACATCACAAATCTCTTTAGAGTTTTTAATGCACTATTAATAGGCTCTTTCGCAATGCGGAAGAGCCTATTTTTTTGCAGCAACAGTTCATAAAACAGCTGCTATCTAGCCGCAATCGCCTACGCGACTACACTACCGCACGAGCCCTCTCGCATGGTCTATATTAAATAAAAGAATTCTCAATCGTGTTGGGATTTTTGTATTCAGGAAAGATTTGTTTTTCGATTTAAACGCATTTTATTCAGGGGAATAAAATGCGTTTAAATTATATATTTTATAATCCCAGTTAGCCCCGCGTATTTTACTTGTAGACAGCAAGTGTTTTTATATTTAAAAAAAGCTATAATTAGTAAGTGAGATATTCCTCGTATAGTTTAAATTAAGAAGCTATTTTAACTGTAGTATTGAAAAACTTTTGCCACGCAAGGACTCGCGCGGCAGTGGAGAAAAGCAAATATACCGTACGTTGCTCAAGAGTTTGAGGACGGAGACACTCCAAAACAACTCCTAATAAGAAGTAGATATTTGCTATGCATGGATAGCGAATCGACCTTTTTTATATAGATTAGTAGACTTGCAGATTCGAGGATTTGCGGATTCGATGATTCGCCAGTTTGCGTAAAGAATGTCGTTTTTAGGTAAGAAAGTAATTTTGAATTCAACGCAATCCAAAGCGAATCGGCGAATGGACGTATCAGCGAATCAGCCTTTTTTTATGTAGATTCGAGGATTTGCGGATTCGATGATTCGCCAGTTTGCGTAAAGTATAACGTTTTTCGACCAGAAAATAATTTTGAATGCACCACGACCACAGCGAATCGGCGAATGGACGCATCAGCGAATCAGCCTTTTTTATGCAGATTCGAGGATTTGCAGATTCGAGGATTCGCCAGTTTGCGTAAAGAATGTCGTTTTTAGGTAAGAAAGTAATTTTGAATGTACCACGATCCACAGCAAATCCGCGAATGGACGAATTAGCAAATCAGCCTTTTTTTATGCAGATTCGATGATTTGCAGATTCGATGATTCGCCAGTTTGCGTAAAGTATAACGTTTTTCGACCAGAAAATAATTTTGGATTCAATGCAATCCAAAGCGAATCCGCGAATGGACGCATCAGCGAATCAGCCTTTGTAAAAAAGCAATTATTTTGAATTCCCACAGGTTTTCGTCTAGACCCAGAGCAACCCCATTGAAACAGGGCGTAAATACGTAAAACAAAAAAAGCCAGACTTTCGTCTAGCTTTCTCTTTTGCTCCCCCTCTTGGGCTCGAACCAAGGACCCTCTGATTAACAGTCAGATGCTCTAACCAACTGAGCTAAGGAGGAAGGTTTATTACCTTTATTGCGATGCAAATATAGAACGAATTTTCAGAAAACGCAAGTCGTTTTCTGAAAATTTCACTCTTTTTTACTTACTTAAATATGGCCTTGTAAATATCGTTTCCGTTTGCAAACAGCAGCAGACCGATAAGTATAAAGAAGCCAACCATTTGCGCGTTTTCCATGAATTTATCACTCGGTTTACGACCGGTAATTATTTCGTATAACAAGAACATTACATGCCCTCCATCGAGTGCGGGAATCGGCAATAAGTTCATTACGCCAAGCATGATGGACAACACCGCAGTAATACTCCAAAACGCTTCCCAGCTCCAAAAACTCGGAAAGATATTGAAGATAGTCAAAAAACCACCTAAACCTTTATAAGCTCCCGTTTCTGGCTTGGCGAACATTTTCAATTGTTTTCCGTAGTCCAACAGCTTTTCTTTACCCTTGTTCAATCCGATAGGCACCGACTCCAAAAGTCCATACTGCTCCTTGTTGATTTTATATAGACCCAATTGCTCCATATCGGAATATTTTAGACCACCGGCAAAAACCATGTTGAGTTTTCCCTCTTCATTAATTTGCACCGACAAATCCACCTTTTCTCCATTACGAGTCACGGTAGCCGGCACGGTTTCTCCCTTGTGCTGATCCAAAACCGCTTGTACCTCATCGGCAAAGGCTATCGGTTGTCCCGCTATGGATGTCACCTGATCTTTTAGCTCAAACACCTTAGCATTTGGGCTGTCTTCCGGAGCACCTGCAATGATAAATGGAATGCGAAGACTTACCAGACCCTGAGAGTTGTTTTGCATAAACTGGTCGATAAAATCCACGGGAAACACGATGTTTTTTTGCTCACCGTCTCTTTCGATAATCACTTCTTTCCCCATCAACAGCCTGCCGTTGATTTCGTTAAAAGTTTGGATTTGCTGACCGTCGACTGCGACGATTTTATCGCCGGTTTGCAAGCCTGCTTTTTCCAAGGCTGGCGAAACCACCCATACCCCATTTTTGATGTCTTCATTTTTGATAAACAAATCACCGTAATAGTAGGTCATTCCGATATAGATTACAAAGGCCAAGACAAAGTTTACCGTAACCCCTCCCAACATAATAATCAACCGTTGCCAAGCCGGCTTGGAACGAAATTCCCAAGGCTGAGGCTCCTGTTTCATCTGGTCCGTATCCATGCTTTCATCGATCATTCCCGCTATTTTGACATAGCCCCCCAACGGCAGCCAACCAATTCCATAAACCGTATCTCCAATCTTCTTCTTAAACAGGGAAAACTTGACGTCGAAAAACAAATAGAATTTCTCCACTCTAGTCTTAAATATTTTGGCGGGGATAAAATGTCCCAATTCATGCAATACAATTAAAAGAGATAAGCTCAATAAGAATTGAGAAAGCTTAATTACTATTTCCATTTTTAAATTTTAAATTCGATAATATTGAGACAAAAGTAAAATATTAGTTTTACTAAATGCCCTTATTTTTATTTTGACTAGAGTTTTATAATAGATTTATGAAAAACCCCTTTAGTCGTAGTGATGGTAAGCTGGTACTTTCCTTTGGCCAAATGCGCTATAGACAGGAGTTGCGCTTTAAAAGTCCCCACGAGCGCTCCTTTCTCGTCGAACACTTCTACTTTAGACAGGCTAAAATCGCTGGGCAAATCGACATACACTTCGGTAAAGGCCGGATTGGGATATACCAAGACCTCGTTTTGCGGTAAAATCACGGCTTCCATACTCAAAGTTCCCGTATTGTTGGTCGATATGATCTGAATATCGGGATCGACGTCCAGGGATTGTACAGTAAAATCTGCCGTTACTTCGAAGACTTGAGTTGAAGTAGTCTGGTCTAGCGTGACTATTTTACTACTACCCGAAGTTCCGCGCAAGCGCACTTCCAGGGGCATCTTAAAAAAGGGCACACTCGGCGAGGAGGTGGTTTGCGTTACTTTGAGCGTTACTGCAGTTCCCGCTTGCTGCGCTTCTACACGGTAGGTAGGAAAGCCTTCACCGTACACCCATTGGTCAAAGAAATCGGTTAAATCTCGGCCTGAAGCCGTTTCCAAATGCGTTTTTACATCGGGTATATAAGCGTGTTTATACGCCAAGTTAACATCGTTTAAATAGGCTTTAATCCCGTTAAAAAAGGCCTGATCGCCCAATACATAGCGCAGCATGTGCACCACCATCGCCCCTTTGTTGTAAGTGAGTCGACTGCTAAAAATGCGGTCGGAATTTAAAGCTTGCACCGGTGTGAGGTATAAGCTGCCCCCGTTTTGAGAAACCACACTATAGATTAGATTCTGCTTCCAATTTCTAAATTGATTTTCGCCTTGTAACTCCTGAACTGCTAAACCCGCAGCGTATTCCGCAAAGCCCTCATTGATCCAAATATCCTGCCACGAACCGCAGGTAACCTTATCACCAAACCATTGATGGGCCAGCTCGTGAGCTACCAATCCCTGCGAGAAAGCCCCCATAAAAGAAACCGTGGCATGCTCCATACCCCCGCCCCAACCGAATTGGGCATGTCCGTATTTTTCATTGGCATAGGGATAGGTTCCAAAAAGCGACTCGAACAAATTCATAATCGGTATGGTTTGCTGCAATTGCGGCACCAGCACATTGTAGTGTTCGGGATAGAGATAGTTTACTATGGGAAAATCATCCGGTGCTGTACCGGCATGCTGCTGATATATTTGATAGTTGGTTACTGCTATGGCCACCAAGTATGCGGGAATCGGATATCCGTGTTGAAAATGCGTGGTTGCTGTGCCATCGACATTGTTGACCCGATTCACTTCTACGCCATTAGAAACCGACTTATAGTGCTGTGGCGCCGTAATCACCACATCAAGACGGTCGACTTTATCGGTTAAATCCTGTTTACACGGCCACCAGTCACTCGCGCCAAAAGGCTGTGAAAGCGTCCATAGAATAGGGACCTCCGAATGGGTGCTGATCGTAAAGCTTCCGTGGTCTCTTGACGGAGCACCTTCATAGGTAATAACCACCGATTTCTCTTGGCCGACGCCTAAAGTGGCCGGTAGTTGAACCGTTAATTCGTCGCTTTGATTTTGAGTAAAAGTCAGACTGCTTCCACCGGATTCTACCGCCGCAACCCTCAACCTATTGGAAAGATCAAAAACCACGGCATTCATCGGCTCTAAAGCCTTGAATTGCGCCGTAACCTTTCCCTTGATATAATACACCCCCGGATCGACCTGCAGATCTAACTTCTGATATACGATATCGTAGTTTTGCGTATTGGGATTGGCATTAAAAGCCAGCAAAGCGTCGGCTCTATTGCGCTCGCCTAGTATCAGCGCATCGCGTTCACCACCGGCAAGCTGTTGCCCATAAGAGGCCACGACGACCAACAAAGCAAAAAGTATGGTAATTTTTTTCATCGGAATTATTTTACAATTGACGGATTAAAAAAACAGATTATTTTCCGTATCTTAAATAGACGGCATAAAGAAACGCATTTTGCGTCAAAAAAACGGGTGCTTTTAAAAAAAACGAAGTGCATACTTTGAAGTAAGCACATAAATTCTCGTTGATTAGAAAAGTATTTTCTAAATTTGCTCACATTAACTAATTTATTTAATCATGTTACAGCTAGCTTATATCAGAGAAAATCAAGAACAGGTCGTGGAAGCCTTGGCCAAGCGAAATCTTGATGTTGCCGATTTGGTGAACGAAGTGGTCGTGTTGGACGAAAAACGCCGAAGCACCCAAGTGGAATTAGACACCGTTTTATCAGAATCCAATAAGCTATCGAAAAGCATTGGTGAGTTGATGAAAAACGGCGAAAAGGCCAAAGCAGAGATTTTAAAGGAGAAAACCGCTCAATTCAAAGAGCAGAGCAAGGAACTCACAGAAACTTTAAATATCGTTACCGAGCAATTACAGCAAAAACTATACTTACTACCCAATCTCCCACATTCATCGGTACCCGAAGGAAAAGGAGCGGAAGACAACCCGACGATATTCGAAAAGGGAACCATTCCGACTTTACATGAGGGCGCCGTACCGCATTGGGAATTGGCAAAAAAATACGATTTAATCGATTTTGAACTCGGTGTAAAAATCACCGGTGCCGGATTCCCTGTTTACAAGGGCAAGGGAGCCAAATTACAAAGGGCTTTAATCGCGTATTTCTTGGACAAAAACACCGAAGCGGGATACCGCGAGTACCAGGTACCACATTTGATCAACGAAGCTTCTGGATACGGTACCGGACAGTTGCCAGACAAGGAAGGACAGATGTATCACGTGGGTGTGGATGATTTGTATTTGATTCCCACTGCAGAGGTACCGGTGACCAATCTTTTTAGAGATGTCATCCTTCAAGAAAGCGAATTGCCCGTGCTTTGCACGGCGTATACTCCTTGTTTTAGAAGAGAAGCGGGCTCGTATGGTGCTCATGTTAGAGGACTAAACCGACTGCATCAATTCGACAAGGTAGAAATCGTACGCATCGAACACCCGGATCGTTCTTATCAAGCCCTGGAAGGTATGGTTGAACACGTAAAGGGCATTTTAGACGAATTAAAACTGCCATACCGCATTTTGAGATTATGTGGTGGCGATATGGGGTTCACCGCAGCGTTGACTTACGATTTTGAGGTCTTTTCAACGGCTCAAGACCGTTGGTTGGAAATCAGTTCGGTGTCTAACTTCGAAACGTTCCAGTCCAACCGATTGAAATTGCGATTTAGAGATCAGGAAGGGAAAAACCAATTGGCTCATACCCTCAACGGAAGTTCACTAGCCCTACCTAGAGTATTGGCGGGAATCTTAGAAAACTATCAGACCGAAGCGGGAATTGTTATTCCCGAGGTACTCCGACCGTATACCGGTTTCGACCTTATCGACTAAACAAAAACACGCTAAAGCATCATTCTAAGTTTAAATCTGAAAAATGGTGCTTTAGTCTTTATAAACGCCGCTTGTCTTTTCACACGACCGCTGTGCTATACTTTTTTGGTATAGTTTGTGTACACTGTGAGCTGCGGGCTGCACTAATATCTTTCCAAATGATTGTATACAATCTGACTATTAATATCCACGAAAGCGTTCACGATCAATGGCTGCACTGGATGCAAACCCAACACATTACCGACACCTTAGCAACGGGAAAATTCGACTCCGCTCGCATGGTAAAAGTACTGGTAGAAGAAGAAATGGGAGGCGTGACGTATTCTGTACAGTTTACGACCCAAGACCGAGAAACCCTAAATCGCTTTTATCTCGAAGATGCTGCGCGATTGGAACAGCAAGCATTGCGTCTTTATGGCGATAAAATGCTGACGTTTAAAACAGAATTAGAGATTATTAGCGAACATTAAAATCCTTACACTATGGACAAAGTAAGAGCCAAAAAACACTTAGGCCAGCATTTTTTGATCGACGAGAGCATTGCAAAACAAATTGCTGACACCTTACGTCTAGAAGGATATAATAAAATACTGGAAATCGGACCGGGTATGGGCGTATTAACCAAGTATTTACTGGATAAACCGGTGGAGACCTTTGTGGTTGAAATCGATCGCGACTCTGTCGCGTATTTAAACACCCATTACCCCAAGCTACACGATCATATCTTTAGTGAAGATTTTCTGCGTTTTGACATTACCTCTGCCATGAAGCAGGAGCAATTTGCCATTATCGGAAATTTCCCTTATAATATATCTACCCAGATTGTATTTAAGACCTTAGAATTGCGTGCATATATCCCGGAGTTTTCCGGAATGTTCCAAAAGGAAGTGGCCCAGCGCATCTGCGAGAAAAAGGGAACTAAGGCCTACGGGATCTTGTCTGTATTGACTCAGGCGTTTTACGATACCGAGTATTTGTTTACGGTATCGGAAACGGTTTTTAGTCCGCCTCCAAAAGTAAAATCTGGAGTATTGCGCATGAAGCGCAAGGAAAACTACACCTTGCCCTGCGACGAGAAGCGCTTTTTTACCGTGGTAAAAACCGCCTTTAATCAACGTAGAAAAACCTTGAGAAACAGTTTAAAATCGATGAATCTGTCCGAAGAATTGCGCGCCGACGAAATTTTCAATTTGCGTCCCGAGCAACTCAGTGTAGAACAATTTATAGCTATCACTCAGAAAATAACTGCCGATGGAATTTAAAATCAGTAAAGAATCCATTCAAGAAATTGAAGATTTAATATCTGAAGGAAGAGAACTGGAACTTTTAGAACAGCTAAAGGAATTCCACTATGCCGATATTGCCGAAATAATGAACGAGCTTTCTCAGGAAAGCACCAACTATATCTTTAATCTCTTAGATAGCGAAGTCACCTCGGAGGTCTTGTTAGAGCTCGACGAAGAGGTTCGCGAAAAGATTTTAAGCAACCTATCTGCCAAAGAAATTGCCGAGGAGTTAGACGAACTCGATACCGATGATGCCGTAGACATTATCTCGGAACTCTCTGCCGATAAAAAGCAAGAGGTAATCTCGGAGTTAGAAGACATCGAACACGCCAAAGACATCGTCGACTTACTGCGCTACGACGAGGATACCGCGGGTGGATTGATGGGAAAAGAATTGGTGTCGGTCAATGAGAATTGGTCGGTACTCACCTGTGTCAAGGAGATGCGCAAGCAGGCCGAACACATTTCACGCGTGCATTCCATCTATGTGGTAGACGACGAAAATCGCCTTAAAGGCCGCTTGTCGTTAAAGGACTTATTGACCACCTCAACCACCAGTCACATCAGCGATGTATACATTCCGAAGGTAGACTCTGTCAACGTCAATGCCAAGGATATAGAAGTGGCTCGAATCATGCAAAAATACGATTTAGAAGCCATACCCGTGGTGGATGAGATGGGGCGTCTTTTGGGGCGAATTACCATAGACGACGTCTTGGACGTCATCAAAGAAGAAGCCGATAAAGATTATCAGTTGGCAGCGGGTATCTCTCAAGACGTGGAAGCCAATGACAGCATACTGGTATTAACCCGTGCGCGCATTCCTTGGTTGATTTTGGCGATGATTGGCGGTTTTATCGCCGTTAATGTATCCCGAAGTTTTGAAGGCGCGATGGAGAAATTCAGAATTTTATTTTTCTTTACCCCGCTCATTGCGGCTATGGCCGGTAATGTAGGGGTACAATCCTCTGCCATTATCGTTCAGGGCTTGGCCAACAATACCATTACCGGTTCTATATGGCGTCGCTTGCTCAAAGAGGTAACACTTAGCCTGTTTAACGGCTTTTTACTGGCGATTTTATTGATGGTGGGCAGTCACTTTTTATTGGATGTCGACTACATCATCGGTATCACCGTTTCCATAGCCTTGATCAGCGTAATCGTGATAGCGAGTCTCATCGGTACCTTTGTACCTATATTCCTAAACAAATACGGCATAGACCCCGCATTAGCCACTGGGCCTTTTATCACCACGAGTAACGACATTTTCGGAATCCTGATTTACTTTTCTATTGCCAAGGTCATATTGGGGTTTTAATTTCACCAACAGCGCTTAAGTGCGAGCGTTTATAACTTTAGTATTATGCAAACACTTCGAACATCTAGAATTTTACACTTAGACAGCAACCATCCCCTGATGATGGAGCAATTGGAACAAGCCGGTTTTATCAACGACTGTGATTATACCTCGTCGAAAGAGATCGTCGAACAAAAGATTGCCGACTACGACGGTATAGTGATTCGAAGCCGTTTTAAAATAGACCGCAGCTTTATAGATGCCGCGACTCAATTGAAGTTTATCGCGCGTGTGGGAGCGGGACTGGAAAACATCGACTGCGATTATGCCGCTTCCAAAAACATCTCGCTCATCGCTGCACCGGAAGGCAACAGCACCGCAGTGGGCGAGCACGCAATGGGCATGCTGCTGTCGCTGATGAATAAACTAAATTTGGCAGACCGCGAAGTGCGTCAGGGCATTTGGATCAGAGAGGGCAATAGAGGCGTGGAAATCGAAGGAAAAACCGTGGGAATCATCGGTTATGGACACATGGGAAAAGCCTTCGCACAACGTTTAAAAGGCTTTAACTGTCAAGTGATTTGCTACGACATTCAAGAGGCTGTCGGCAATGAAAATGCCACGCAAGTGAGCCTGGAACAATTCCAACGCGACATCGACATTTTGAGTTTACACACTCCGGAAACGCCCGATACGCTAAATCTGATCAATAAAGAATTTCTAAGCAAATTATCCAAACCCATTTACTTGATCAATACCGCTAGAGGAAAATCGGTAAACACAGCAGATTTAGTAGCATGCCTACAATCGGGTATCGTACTCGGAGCCGGTCTAGATGTATTGGAATACGAAAAATCATCCTTCGAAAACCTGTTTCAGGAAACGGTACTCCCAGAACCCCTACAGTATTTAATCCAATCAGATCGGGTATTACTATCGCCACATATTGCCGGCTGGACCAAGGAAAGCAAAGAAAAATTAGCGCAAGTTATCACCGATAAAATCAAAGCTTTACAAGCCAGTTTTTTACCGTTACTATAGCGAATAAAGGCGAATGCAATTCGCCTTTACAAAAAATGACCAAAGTCAACTGCAAATAGTCACGTAAGCAGCCTAATGACAGACAAAATTTCGCAATATTCGCAATACATAACAAAACACAACACGCTGAATACCAGTGATTAACACTTAAACATTAACACAAACCAAGCGGCTTTTTTTAAAAAAAATATTATTTTTGAAATACCTCAACGTTAATGTCAGTATGAAGAAAACAATCCTAAGTATAGCAATGCATTCGTTAGTAACAGTACAATTCGCAGCAGACCAACACGACGAATCCGTTCCAAAGGGGATTTAAAAAAATCCAACTTTTACGTGGTTTATTTAGCTCCTCTGAATCCTGTTGGAACAGCACGGATTGTAAACCGCTACCGCAAAAAAAGACGGTGGAACCCAATCTGAAACAGCACAGCTGTTTGATGAATATTTTAATTAATACTAAAAAAGGAGATGATGCATAGACTACACCTCATACACGCACTGCTATTCGCTACCGCTATCTATCCGCAACAGGAATATTATGTAATTAGCTACATGGGCCATCACAATTTAGATCGGCCAGCGGTAACCGAAGACCTCTTATACCTGAGTCCCGACCAGAAGACAGCTTACTATCAGCTGGGACCCTATCAATTCACTAAAGATTTGGAATTCCCCAAGGAGCTGGGTAAAGTCATTGTAGTAAAAGACAAAAACACGGGAAATACAGATCAGTTTTTTTATTCCGATTTCGATGGGAACACGTTGTATTCGCGGGTCGTTCCATGGAAAAAACCGTATCTGATAAAAGAGCCTATCCCTAAAATGCGCTGGCAACTACACCAGGAAACGAAGATCATTGACAATCAAACGCTACACAAAGCGACAATGGCTTTTCGAGGTCGTACTTATACCGCTTGGTACTCCCTCGATTATCCCATCTCCATCGGACCTTGGAAACTCAACAATTTACCGGGTTTGGCGTTTGTTATAACAGAAGAAAACGACCACAACAGCTGGTATCTCACTGGCATAAAAAAAGAAATGCTAAAAGGACTACCGCTGCGCTTTGATCTGAACAAAGGTGCTATTTCCTTAAAAAACTTTTCAGAGGCTTTTCACCACGAGATTAAATTGGAAGACCAGGTATTTTCATCACAGCTACCTAAGGATCTTGAAATAATCAGCTCCGAAAGCAATTCAAAGGAACTCTTTAAAAAGCAACTGGAACTTACTTATGACTAAAAAAGCATCCTAGTACATGGGCAGGTACTAGGATGCTTTTTTTACAAACATTTACGCTACAATTTCATATCAAGGACAAATGCTATTCGCCCTAGTCGTCGGTCATCTTTCTTTCCAACTCCGCTTGAAACTCTTCCATAACTGGTTTTACAGTACTTTCGGGTAAATCGGCAATTCGGATATACATTAAACCGTCAACGGCATTATTAAATAGTGGATCCACATTGAAAGCCACTACACGAGCGTTTTGTTTGATGTATTTTTTAATCAATACCGGTAATCGCAAATTACCCGGTTCTACATCGTCGATAATACGGTCAAATTTATTTAAATCGGCTTCGGTTTCATTAAATACAAAATCCTTATCGGCATCCTTAAGCTTGACTTTATATTCCATTTTAGGCGAAATATATTGCGCCACATAAGGGTCGTAATAATGCGATTTCATAAATTCAATCATCAGGGATTTGGAAAAATCCGAAAACTGATTACTAATACTCACGCCTCCGATCAGGTATTTGTGGTCGGGGTAGCGCAAGGTGGTATGTACAATGCCCTTCCACAGCAAAAACAGCGGCATGGGTTTTTGTTGGTATTCCTTAATGATAAAGGCGCGTCCCATCTCTATAGATTTCGACATCATCTCGTGCAATTCCGATTCAAAACGAAAGAGCTCGTGTAGGTAAAATCCGGAGATTCCGTGTTTGGGAAAGATTTCCGATCCCAAACCCATTCTGTAGGCACCTGCAATTTGCTGTGACTGCTCGTCCCACAAAAACATGTGGTGGTAATACAAATCGTATTTGTCCAAATCCAGGGAATTGTTGGTTCCCTCGCCCACTTCTCTAAAGGTGATCTCGCGCAGTCTGCCGAGTTCGTGTAGGATTTGCGGAATTTTATCTGCCGTAACCAAAAACACCTCATAGTTCTTGCTTTGCAGCAAGCGGCAATCGTCCTTACGCAGCAAATCGATCTCTTTCAATATGCTTTCCTGTCTGGCGGGATTGGCGATTTCCTTGGGGGTTTTGGGCAATTTAAACGACGATACATTCAACAGTTTCATCGTGTCATTTTTATAGGCATTGGCCAATAAATAGGTTTTATGTCGTAGGAAGTTACCGTAATCGGCCACTTCTTTATGTTCGTTTTGTTCGGCAACCGAAATCGGCTTACCGATTCTCACTTTGATCACGCGGTCTTTTTGAGTGAGGAGCTCCGAAGGGAGTTTTGCCGTTCTTAGGGTCGGATTGATCTTGGAAAGAAAATAGAACAATCTACTGTTTTTGGCGTGAAAATATATGGGTACTACGGGAACATTTGCTTTTTTAATCAATTTGATGGCCCCTTCCTCCCAGGGTTTGTCTACCAAAAGCTTGTCGTCTTTATAGGTAGAAACCTCTCCGGCGGGAAACATCCCCAAGGGTTTGCCCTCGCTTAAGTGCCTAAGGGTTTCCTTGACTCCCAGCATACTCGATTTGGCCTCTTTGTGGTTTTCAAAGGGATTCACCGGCATTACAAAAGGTTTTAGCGGTTCGATTCGCTCCAATAGGAAATTGGCGATAATCTTAAAATCCGGATCTCGCTCCAACATCAATTTCAGCAACAATATACCGTCAATCCCCCCTAGAGGATGATTGGAAATAGTGATATAAGGCCCTTCTTTAGGCAGTCTTTTTAACTCTTCTGGGTTAATCTCAAATTCAATCTTGAATTCGTCTAAAATGGCGTTTAAAAAAGCTACATCAGACAAATGTTTATTTCTATCATAGATATCATTTAACGTGGAAATCTTAAGCACTTTCATCAATAACCAACCCGAAAAAGTACCTAAAAAACCATATTTATCCACCTTAATTGCCTTGGCAACTTCCTTTGCTGTAACTAGCCCCATCCATTATATTATTAATCCAAGCAAATATACTAATTCTTTGTTTAAGCATTTTTGTTTTAAATAAACTAAAGTAGTAATTTATCTAAAAACCCTTTATATAATTTTTAAATCTACATTATTATTGTCAAAAAAGCTAATTAGAAAAACTGCTGTGTTTTTTTTCTCTATTTTTGAGGGAACAAACAATTTTAAAATGAAAGTTATTTCTTACAATGTAAATGGCATTCGCGCCGCCATTACCAAAGGTTTTCTAGATTGGCTACAAGCGGCAAATCCCGATGTGATTTGCCTACAAGAAATCAAGGCAATGGAATCGCAAATTCCCACAGTAGAAATCGCCGCGGCAGGCTATCCGTTTCAGTATTATTATCCCGCGCAAAAGAAGGGATATAGCGGTGTAGCCATTTTGTGCAAAACCGAACCCAAAAACGTGGTTTATGGCACGGGTATTGAGTATATGGACTATGAAGGCAGAAATCTTCGCGTTGATTTTGAAGGGCTTTCAATCATGTCGTTGTATTTGCCATCGGGAACCAATATCGAGCGCCTGGGACACAAGTTTCAGTATATGGACGACTTTCAACTTTATGTGGACCAGTTGGTTTTGACCGTTCCGAATTTGCTGATTTGCGGCGACTACAACATTTGTCACGAGGCCATCGACATACACGACCCCGTTCGCAACGCCAAGGTTTCGGGTTTCCTACCCCAAGAGCGGTTGTGGTTGGACAATTTTATGAAAAGCGGTTTTGTAGACAGCTTTAGGTTGTTTAATCAAGACCCGCATCACTACAGCTGGTGGAGTTATCGCGCCAATGCGCGAAACAACAACAAGGGATGGCGCATCGATTACCACCTGACGACCGAATCGCTGCGAAGCCGCATTACCAGGGCTTGTATATTACCCGAGGCCAAGCACTCCGATCACTGTCCGATACTAATAGAAATAGAACCTTAAAATGCTAAAAAAACATGATTAAAAAAATAGCCCTCGGTCTCCTTGGCGTTTCCCTGTTGAGTTCTTGCGTCTCGAGACGCCTGTACAACGAGCTCAATGGACAATACGAAACGGCCCAACAGGACAACAACCGCTTGTCCGAAGAGCTGGAAAGCCTGAGTGGCGACCGCTCTCTGTTGGAAAAAGAGCGTCAAAAGCTCCAGGAACAATTGGCCCAGCTCGAAGAAGAACGCGACCAATTAAACGCGGAGATTTCCGCAGCCCAAGGCACTTTGAGCACGCTTACCGATTCGTATTCCACCTTGGAGAAAAGCAGTGCAGCAGCGCTAAAAGCAGAAGCCGAGCGATTGAACAAACTCAAATTGGAACTGGAGGAACGCTCCAATCGCGTTACCGAGCTCGAAGGAAAAATTGCCGCTCAGGAAAATCAGATGAAAAAACTGAAAGACAACTTGTCCAGAGCGCTGAACAACTTTGAGGGAAAAGGTTTGACCATAGAGCACAAAAATGGAAAGGTCTACGTTTCCATGGAAAACAAATTGCTGTTTAAATCGGGCAGTTGGGCAGTGAATCCCGACGGAAAAACCGCCGTTGAAGAGTTGGGCAAGGTTTTGGCCACCAATCCAGACATATCGGTTTTGATCGAAGGACATACCGACAACGATAAAATACTGGGTGCTTTAGGCGGCGGTATCGAAGACAACTGGGATTTGTCGACCAAGCGCGCCACGACTATCGTCAACCTCTTGGCGGAAAACAACCGCATCGACAAAAAGAATTTAACCGCTGCCGGACGCAGCGAATACGCTCCTTTGGCCAGCAATGCATCGGCAGAAGGCAAGGCGAAAAACCGCCGTATTGAAGTGATCTTATCACCTAAACTCGATGAAATCAGCAAAATGCTGAACGATTTATAAAACTACACCCCTTTAAGTCAGAGCGGAAAACCCCCGGTATTCCGCTCTTATCCCTTCACCAAACAAACCTGTATTCACCTTAAAAAAATTAAACTATGAGCCAAAATACTACTACGCCCCTAGAGATTATCGATGCGGAAACCATCAGTTTCATTTACCAATGGACTTTTGACCAATTTCACTCCTGGGGATTATCGAATTATTACACGCATTTTTTTACGGCCATCATACTTTTGGTCGTGGTTTCCGCTCTATTGTATGTAGTGGATTACATCATCAGAAACGTTTTGTTAAGACTGGTCAAGACCTTTATTCTAAAGAGCAAAACCAATTTGGACGACATCTTGGTTCACAACAAGGTATTTGATTACTTTACCCACATCATCCCCTTGATCATCGCCAAGATTTTGTTTCCGATCATCTTTGTCGGTTTTCCCAACCTGACCAACTTTACCGAAAAGGCCACCCATGTGATACTCGTCATAGCGATTACCTTGTTTATTCAATCGATTCTCAAGAGTATTCGCGACTTTGCTCGAACGCTAAAATCCATGGAAGACAAACCCTTGGACAGCTACTTACAGGTCGTAACCATCTTTTTGTACTTTATAGCGGGTATTGGAATCTTCTCGATATTGACCGGAACCTCGCCTATGGCATTTATCCTTTCACTGGGTGCAGCATCGGCCATACTGATGTTGGTTTTCAAAGATACCATCATGGGATTTGTAGCCAGTATACAGGTTTCATCCAACGATATGGTTCGCGTCGGAGACTGGATAGAGATGAGTAAATTCGGAGCCGATGGAACGGTAACCCAAATCAACTTAAACACCGTTAAAATACAGAATTTCGACAAAACCATTACGACGATTCCCACCTATTTGCTCATTACAGACTCCTTTAAAAACTACCGCGGTATGGAGGTTTCCGGAGGGCGTCGAATCAAGCGATCGATCAATGTCAAGATATCGTCGATCCGCTTTTTGGAGGCCGATGAGATTGACGAATTGAGAAAAATTCAAATTCTCGCTCCCTATATCGAAGAGCGCACCGCCGAGATACAACAGTACAACACCAAAACCCAAGCCGACCCGTCTATGCCGGTAAACGGGCGAAAAATGACCAATGTCGGTTTGTTTCGCGCCTATATTACGCGGTATTCACAGCAAAACCCCGGTATTCACAAAGACATGACCCTGATGGTGCGCCAATTACATCCGACCGAACACGGACTGCCTATCGAGCTCTATATGTTTACTAACGACATTCGATGGGCGAACTACGAAACCATTATGGCCGATTTGTTCGACCACCTTTTGGCTTCGATTAAATACTTTAAACTAGAGGTTTTCGAACTTCCGGCTTCCGATGATTTGCGAAGCTTAAAAGACAAATACTAAACAAGCTAAATAGCGGCTGCCGCAAAAGACAGCCGCTTCTTTTTTACTTGTTTTCCAAACGACTATTGACCTGCGATTGACCGCTATTTTGAGTTTTATCAAAAGTAGCTTTTACTGTTTTTTACGATTAAATATTATTTAATTAGCATTAAATTAACACCTAATGGAAATTAAATTGATTAATTTTAAAATACTAATCAAAAAACAAAACTATGAACAAGCAAGAATTAGAAGGAAAATGGAACCAAGTTAAAGGCGCATTCAAACAAAAATACGGCGAATGGTTTGATGATGATCAGGTATTGGCCGAAGGAAAGTTTGATGAAATCTTGGGAAAATTACAAGAGAAGTCTGGGAAAACCAGAGAGGAAATAGAAGATGAAGTCCGCAATTGGAAATCGTAAAAACTTCCAAAAGAAAGCTTTTTAAACTTTAAATCAAACGAAGAGGCTGTCTCAAAAGGACAGCTTCTTTTTGTTTAAAATCACCTCGTCATTTTTAGGTACAAACCCCAGCTGTTTCTCATTTCAACCTATAAGCCGGTGGAACTACGAACTACCAGCGCATTTTGCTGATAAAGCACAGCGTTTGTGGTTGCTTTGCAATATCGCTAGCAGTAGAAAACTCCCTTCAATTTCCGACAAAGTTTTTTCGCAGGTGTTTGCGTTTAAAATGGGTTTGCCTCAGGTTTTTATCGCCGGTGATAATGCTGATATTCCCATCGATTTCCAGCATGGCCAACTTGACCTGTTTAAAGTATTCCACCCCATGTTCGTGCATGGCTTCGGTTAACTCCTCCGAGGTGATTCCCAGTTTGGCAGCCATCGCGAAATCGACCTGTCCGTCGTGGATTAAAATTTCGGGTTTCTGTTGTAACAAATTGCGAAGTTTGTCGCTCTTAAACATCCATTTCTTTAATCCATAATTGACTACAAACAGCACTAAAGCCGCCAGCAAACCGCCACTAAGGCTTGAATCACTTCCCACCATCGCATTCTGAACCGAGTTGCTGATCAATAGTATTAAAATCACATCGGCTGTATTCAATTGCGACAATTCTTTTTTTCCAAAAATTCGCAAGGCGATAATCATAAAAAAATAGACCGCCGCACTGCGCAATACGATATCTAAATAGGCGTTCATAATTTTTTGTATTTATAACTAAATATAATAAAAAAACCAGCGCTTATAGCGCTGGTTTATACTCACAGTCAATTATAGCATTAAAATCCTATAATCGCTTTATCTTTATTGGAACGCAGCTGATAACTGAAACGAATTTTCTTGGTTTCGTTGGGTTTTAGCTTGAGGGTCCAGCTCAACAATCCTTTCTCGCTATCGATGCTTGCCTCCTCTTTCTCTAGCAATTCGATTTCAATATCCGAATTGGAACTGATTGGAAACTGATCTTCCACTTTGATTTCCACACTCTCCTGTTTGTTATTTCTAACGCTAATGTCGTAAACAAATTGCTGTGTTTTTTTAGAGGACAAGGTTTTAGTACCCGATTTATCGGCGATTAAAGTCCGGGTTAAACCGATTTTGGTATCTTTCCCCAGGTTCAATTTCAGCTCTTCTTCCGAATTTTCGGTATTGAGTTGGGTTTTGCCTACGTGCATGCCATCAAAGATGACATTGGCCTCTCCGGGCAGTAAGTTAAAGCTGCCATAATCTTTAACCGTCGCCACCAAATACGCGTTTAAATCCAATTTGGGTGCGCTGTAATACAAATAGGTAGCAGGCAGTTCAAAGTTCTTTAAATCGACACTGTGTCTTTTGCCGTTCGTCAATATGGTATAGGGTATATCGATGTCAAAAGTCACGTTGAGTTGACTGATATTGACACTGGTATACTCGGCAATCGTCTGGCGCTCGCGATAAGAGACTTGCTCTGCCGGAGGAGCGTAATTGGACCTATTTACTTCATCTGCAGAAATACGCGATGCCGCTCCAGTATAAGTTCTCTTCATAGCGGGTGCTTGGGTATTAATCACTATTCCGTCTGCTGACATTTCCGGTTCATAATCGACAAACCACCTATTCCAGGTCGGTGTACGATTTGTTTGATTAACGACCCCCGATGTCAGTCTCAATTTAACATTTCTCCAATCTACTCCAGAGGTTTGAACCAATTGTGCCTTATACATCACTTTGATAGGCTGGTTGATCTTATCGATTCTCAGATCGTAAAACGGCACCCATTGGGCGTTATTGGTCACGTAATTAATTTGAAAAGGCACCGTACCGGCTTTGTTGTTCATCACCTGCAGTATCAGCTTGCCGTTGCTGGTTTTATCGGTATCGTCCAAGCCGAAATTCAATTTGGATTTGAGGTTGTTCCAATGCAACTCTATTTTTTCCTTTTCCTTCTTCTTGTGGTAAATGCCGTTTTCCAACTCTTGGCGTTTATTTTTATAATAATCGACCCATTTAGACATTTCCGAAAGTGCAAATTCTTTTTTGCTTTCACTATAGGTCGAATTATCGAGCAACTGCACGGTTTTTAAGTCGGCATTGATCGAATTGGTCATCATTTCCAATTTGATTTCGACCGCCGCTATACTGTCGCGCAAGGGCTTGGTCAAAGGCGAATTATGCGCGTTGTCGTATTCTTCGATATAGGCATTGGAAAACTGTACCGACATCACGGTAACGTCTTTGGTAGAGCCTATTTGAATGCTGTTTTCATTAAGGCTGTTGGCAATATTGGTAATCACGACTTCCGAATTTCCCTTGGGCAGGTTGAGCGCAGCGTTTTGGGTCATTTCGGCACCGTTGTAATACACCCGAGCGGCTTCCAACTTGGCTGGGGTAAAAAGAGGTTTTTGAGCCCAGCTGTTAAAGCCGATTAAGCTCAGGGCAAAAAGGGTCATCAAGTGTTTCATATCGTCGTCGTTGTTTAAGTATCGTTAGATTTGGCGCTATACGGCACGGTCCCATTGGGTACTGCTTCGCTTCGCCCTTATTTCATCGCGCTAGCCAAAGCAGTGCGTTTCATTGCTCTAATCCAATACCTTGCCAATTATTCAAAAAGGTAGTCGACCACATCTTCAATTTTCGAAACCAAGATGATTTTTATCCCGGTTCCCTTATAGGAGATCTTGTTGTACTTGGAGACGAACATCGAGGTAAATCCCAGTTTTTCAGCTTCTTGAATGCGCTGGTCCACGCGATTTATCGGACGAATTTCACCGGACAATCCGACCTCTCCAGCAAAGCAAAATTCCTTGGGCACGGCCAGGTCTTCATTGGACGAGAGTATCGCTGCTACCACGGCCAAATCGATGGCCGGATCGTCAACAGAAATACCGCCGGTAATGTTTAGAAAGACATCTTTGGCACCGAGTCGGAAACCCGCTCGTTTTTCCAAGACCGCCAAGATCATATTCAATCGCTTGAGGTTGTAGCCCGTTGCACTGCGCTGTGGGGTTCCGTATACCGCGGTACTCACCAAGGCCTGAATCTCGACCATCAAGGTACGCATGCCCTCTAAGGTGGCAGAAATAGCCGTTCCTGAAAGTTCCTCTTCCTTGTGGGAAATCAAAATTTCGGATGGATTGGACACCTCGCGCAAGCCATTGCCCTGCATTTCGTAGATTCCCAATTCGGCCGTCGATCCAAAGCGGTTTTTAAGCGAACGCAGGATTCGGTATACGTGGTTGCGATCGCCTTCAAATTGAAGCACGGTATCGACCATGTGTTCCAATATTTTTGGCCCCGCTATATTTCCATCCTTGGTGATGTGCCCAATGATGATCACCGGGGTATTGGTTTCTTTGGCAAACTTAATCAGCTCTGCGGTGGTTTCCTTTATCTGTGAAATACTGCCTGCAGACGACTCGATATAATCGGTGTGTAGGGTTTGTATCGAATCGATGATCAGCACATCGGGTTCGATGGCTTCGATTTGACGAAAGATATTTTGGGTATTGGTTTCGGTCAATATATAGCAGTTTTCGCTGCTGGGATTGATGCGTTCGGCCCGCATCTTGATTTGCTTCTGACTCTCTTCTCCCGAAACATATAAGGTTTTGTAGGGTAGTTTTAAAGAAATCTGCAACAACAAAGTACTCTTTCCAATACCGGGTTCGCCTCCTAGGAGTATCATGGATCCCGGCACTATACCCCCGCCCAATACGCGGTTTAACTCGCCGTCTAGGGTGTTCATGCGAATTTCTTCCGTGCTGTCGATTTCCTTGACGCGCAAAGGTTTGGAAACCCTTTTTACCCCTCCGCTTGAGGATGCCGTAGACCAGGCGGTTTTCTCTTCCTTTTGAATCACTTCCTCCACCAGTGTATTCCACTGTTTGCAAGACGGGCATTGCCCCATCCATTTCGGCGATTGCCCTCCACAACTCTGGCAGAAAAATGCCGTTTTTACCTTTGCCATACTTTTTCTTTAAAGGGTAAAAGTACGGAAATTTGTGGATTGGCAGATTCGCGAAGTGCGGGAATGCGAGATTGGTCGTTATGGCTTCAAAGTGGACTCGATTCGTTGCATCAATCACGGGCGTTTTTCAATTAAAAAAGCAGACCGAGCGAATACGCCCCGGAACGAATATACCGATTACAACAGCGGTCTATACCTTTTTTTTGTAAATCAGCGGTAAGAATAAAAAAGACAGGGCTCCCAACAACACGATTAAGGCGGTTTGGGACGTCCATAAGATCCAGCCAAAAGCGGTACCGGCTGTATGGGGAATCTGGTAAAACACCAGCAATTCCGAAACGATTAACGGAAATGCGCCAAAGCCGCCGTTGGTAAAGGTTACGGCAAAGCTACCGGCTACAAAAGAAGACAGTATCATGCCAAGACTCATACCGCTGGTTTCCTCTAAGGCAAACATCCCGAAGTAAAAAGTGAGGATATAAGTGCTCCAAATCACCAAAGTATGGAAGAGGAAAGCCCCTCTTTTGGGCAGCTTATAAATGCTGGTTACCCCTTCGACAAGACCAGCCACCTTGCTCTTGATCAGCAAGACAAACTTCCACTGTGCGTACTTGAATACCACGAGCAGCACGACTAATCCCAAGGTGGCTATACCGCCCAAAAGGATCAGTTTTTCCACGGGAATTTTCTCCAATAAAAATTGTTTTAAAACGTCGTATTGAAAGAGCAGTGCGAGCAGTACGCATAGCAACAAGCAGATTAAATCGATGACCCTTTCGGAAATAATGGTTCCAAATCCCTTGTCAAAAGGCACTTTTTCATATTTCTGCAAGATCAATGCCCTCGAGAATTCGCCCGAGCGCGGCAGTGTTAAATTGAGCAAATAACCGATGGAAATCGCCATAAAATTGGTGGTAAACTTAGGGGAATACCCCAAGTATTGCAGGGCAAAATTCCACCTGTAGGCCCGGGATGCCAAGCTGATAATAGAAAAAATAGAAGAGAGGATTATATAATTGTAATTGGCGTTTTTAAAATAGCCGACCATCTCTTCTATTTGCTCTGGACTAAACTTATTATAGGCGTAAAAAACCAAAAAGACCCCCAACAAAAGCGGCAGGACGACATTGGCTATTTTACCTATTTTGGGCTTGGTCATTTTACGTTAGCGTATTGTCTTTTTCATTGGGAAAAACGATCGACGGCTTAAAGGTTTTCGCCTCTTCGGCATCGATGAGTCCGTAGGCGATAATGATGATTACATCCCCTTGATGCACTTTGCGAGCAGCCGGTCCATTGAGTGTGATTTCGCCACTATTTCTAGGTCCGGGAATCGCATAAGTTTCAAAGCGTTCTCCATTATTGATGTTGACAATGGACACTTTTTCTCCTTCCACGATATTGGAGGCTTCCAACAGGGTTTCATCGATGGTGATACTACCGATATAATGAAGATCAGCACCGGTTACCGTTACACGATGAATTTTAGATTTTACAACTTCTATTTGCATCAGACAATGTTAATTAATTTAAAGATATGTTATCGATCAGACGAACTCCTTCCAAATGAGCGACAAGGAAACCGCGATACTTGTGACCGGCTTCTTTTTCCACTGCGGGTTTTAAAGTCGCTTCGTCAGCAATAGCAAAATATTCGAGGTCAAAGTTAGGATTATTTTTAAATTCGCTCTCAACAAACTGCTGAACTTTAACGGGATTTTCAAAAACAAATAATTTTTGGGCTTCTACCAAGACTTTGTAGAGGTAGGTGGCCTGTTGCAAACCGCGTTCGGAGAGTCGCTCATTGCGCGAGCTCATGGCCAATCCGGAGGTTTCGCGGTGAATCGGCACACCGATTACAAGCACGTTTAAACCGGTTTTCTCGACCATTTTCTTGACGATTTGCAGCTGTTGAAAATCCTTTTCTCCAAAATACGCCTTTGCGGGTTGCACGATTTCGAATAATTTCTTGACTACAGTACCCACTCCGTCGAAGTGACCCGGGCGTTGTGCACCTTCCATTTCCAGCTCCAAACCGTCGTAAGAAAAAGATTCCGCCACGGTATTATCATCATAAATCTCCACCACGCTAGGGGCAAAAATCACGATTTGATCGGAAAGCGATTGAATTGTCTCCACATCCCGTTGCAAATTGCGAGGGTATTTCTCCAAGTCTTCCGCATTGTTGAATTGGGTGGGATTGACAAAGATACTGATGACCGTGCAATCGTTCTCCTGAGCCGATTTCTTTAGCAACGACAGGTGTCCGTCGTGTATTGCACCCATTGTTGGCACGAAGCCAATCGTTTTGTTTTGGTCTCTAAACGCTTTTAAATGACGCTCTAAACTCGTTTTTGTGGTATAAATAAACATCTCATTTAGATTTAAAATGACTGCAAAATTAGTTATTTACCAAATAACTCACTAAATTTTTGTAAATTTGCAACGTTTTTTATAACGAACATAAAATCAAAATTCAAGATGGAAGATAAGAGGATATTGTATGTATCATCTGAAGTGGTACCGTATTTAGCAGAAAATGAGGTTTCATTAATGTCCTATGACGCCCCAAAAATGATCAACGACCAAGGAGGTCAAATCAGGATCTTTATGCCAAGATACGGAAGCATTAACGAGAGGAGACATCAATTACATGAGGTGATACGCTTATCAGGTATGAACCTGGTAGTCAATGATATGGACATGCCTTTGATTATCAAAGTAGCTTCGATCCCCAAAGAACGCATTCAAGTATACTTTATCGATAACGACGAATACTTTAAGAGAAAGTCCACTTTTACAGATGAAGATGGAAACTTATTCGCAGACAATGACGAACGCGCTATCTTCTTCACCAAAGGTGTGGTAGAGACGGTGAAAAAATTAAACTGGGTACCAGACATCATTCACGTACAGGGCTGGCTGGCATCGTTATTGCCGGTATATTTAAAAAACTTTTACAAGGACGAGGCGATATTTTCGGAAACCAAAATCATTACCTCGGTATTTAGTCAGTCTTTCGACGGTCCTTTAGGGGCCCAGATGAAGAGCAAAGTCGCTTTTGACGAATTGCCAGAAGAGACCATAGCCGACTTGATCGACCCTACTTTTGAGAACATCATGAAAAACGCCATACTTCACTCGGACGGCGTGATTATTGCCTCTGAAAACGTGTCTTCAAGTTTAACAAAATTTATAGAATCTTCAAAAAAACCTTTTTTACCTTTCACTCCGAAAGATAAATTTGCAGAAGCGTATACTGATTTTTACAAAAAACAAGTATAATCCTAATTTGGAAAACACACACATGAATAGAAAAGCATTATTAAAAGGTTTATTACTCTCCATTGGAGCTTTGAGCATCCAATCTTGCGACAAAGATTTCAATACCCTGGGAACGGGTGTTATCGGTGAAGAAAACTTCTTAATGGACAAATACACCGCCACCGACGTAGTCGCTTATAGTCAAGCTACTGGTGAGGCAAACAAGCCAGGAGCAGTAGAAACGGGTTACCTCCCATACAATGCTTTAGGCGCTTTTGACGATCCCGTTTTTGGGCAAACAGAAGCGAATTATGTGTCGCAAGTATCCTTACCCTCTGCCAATACCTTGGTCAATTTGGGTAAAAACCCTAAAATTGACTCGGTTTATGTTTATGTGCCCTATATCGTGGGAGCCATCGAAACCGTAAATGAAAAACAACAATATCCGTTGCCTTCGACTTATGGCACTGGAAAATTCAAGTTGGAAGTTTACGAGAACGGCTATTTTCTAAATAATTTTAGCCCGGACCCAAGTAATCCAAGTAGAATATATTCCGATGAAAAATCGAAGATTGAAGATTTCATCAAGGGAACCGCAGCGGGAAAACCGCTAAACGACTCTGATGACCGCTCTCAAAACGACGAATTTTATTTTAAAAACACCCCTATTAAACTGTACAGATACAACAAAGAGGGGGTTATTCAACTGGATGAAACCACCGGAGACCCTTTGGTTAAACAACAACTCGTTGCCGGTTTATGGTTGGATTTAAACAAAGCGCATTTTGAAAAAATGCTTTTTTCTCCGGAGAACCAAGAGAATTTGACCAACAACAATCAGTTCAAAAGCTTCTTTAGAGGGCTTTATTTTAAAGCGACAAGCACGGGTAATAGCGGAGCGATAAGCGTGATTAATTTTGCAGCCGCCGAATTAGTAGTCGTTTACAAACAGGACTCCGAAACGGCAGGAGTGGGTCGTGAACGAAAAGAATTAAGATTAAAAGTTAGTAGCGACGTAGTAAAAGAAGGGGTTACGGATAACACCCTAATCACGGCGAATTATTTCACCAGTACCTACAATCCTACGTATTTACAAAAACTACTAACTCCCAACAAAATCCAAGGTGACGACAAGCTTTTCCTCAAAGGAGGTAGCGGATCACTAGCGGTTATCGAACTGTTTAAAAACAACAGCACGGGAACATCCGAGGAGTTGGAATACCTGAGAAAGAACAAGTGGTTGATCAACGATGCCCGACTGACCTTCTATGTGGACAAGGTAATGCTTTCCAATGGAACACAGGTAGAACCTTCGAGAATCTACCTATACGATTTAAACAACAACTTGGTCATCAGAGATTACGCCACCGACAATACCCCACAGAACACTTTATATTCTAAGGCGATTTACGGCGGAATTTTAGAGCGAGAATCAACGGACGACAAAAAAGGCATTCGCTACAGGATTAAAATCGCCGATCACATCAACAACTTGATCAATAAAGATTCTACCAATGTGAAGCTCGGTTTGGCGGTGAGTTACGATATCGACAATGTTTCGACTAAGCGTTTAAAAACACCGATTAGTCATACCCCTAGAGACATCAAATCAATTCCTACGTCTTCGATTATGTCGCCATTGGGCACGGTTTTATACGGCAGCAACAACGGCGATCAAGACAAGAAAATGAAGCTCGAAATTTTTTACACAACACCTAAAAACTAATCAACTATGTGTGGAATTGTTGGATATATAGGACATCGCGATGCATACCCCGTAATTATAAAGGGATTGACGCGATTAGAATACAGAGGTTACGACAGTGCTGGATTAGCAGTTTACGACGGTAATCAAATCAACCTAAGCAAGACTAAGGGAAAGGTTTCCGACTTGGAAGCCATTGCCTCAGCTGCGGTTAAAATTGGCAATATCGGTATCGGACATACCCGTTGGGCTACTCATGGAGTACCCAATGACGTAAACTCCCACCCGCATTTTTCCAATTCAGGAGAATTGGTTATCATCCATAACGGAATCATCGAAAACTACGATTCCCTGAAAAAAGAATTGATTAACAGAGGGTATACCTTTAAATCGGAAACCGATACAGAAGTATTGGTAAACCTGATTGAAGACATCCAGAAAACCAATAAACTCAAATTGGGTAAAGCGGTACAAATCGCTTTAAACCAAGTGGTAGGTGCCTACGCTATTGCAGTATTTGACATTAAAAAACCCAATGAAATTGTAGCAGCCAGACTGGGAAGTCCGTTGGCTATTGGAATTGGCGAAAACGAATATTTTGTCACCTCAGATGCTTCTCCCTTCATCGAGTACACCAACAACGCCATCTATTTAGAAGATGAAGAAATGGCTATTATACGCTTACACAAGCCGCTGAAGCTGCGCAAAATCAAAGATGATTCTTTGGTAACGCCTTATATACAAGAGTTGCAACTCAATTTGGAGCAAATTGAGAAAGACGGTTTCGACCACTTTATGCTCAAGGAGATTCACGAGCAACCCAATGTGATTAAAGACACCTATAGAGGTCGTTTGCTCTCTGACCGCGGTTTGATTAAAATGGCTGGCGTAGAAGACAATTTGCAAAAATTTCTCAATGCCGACCGCATTATCATCATTGCCTGTGGCACATCTTGGCACGCGGGATTGGTAGCGGAATACATCTTTGAGGAATTTGCAAGAATCCCCGTAGAGGTCGAATACGCTTCGGAGTTCCGATACAGAAACCCGATTATCTACCCGAACGATGTGGTGATTGCCATTTCCCAATCCGGAGAAACCGCAGATACCTTAGCCGCGATTAAACTGGCCAAACAACGAGGCGCTTTTGTCTTTGGTGTTTGTAACGTTGTCGGCTCATCGATATCCCGAGAAACGCATGCCGGTGCTTACACCCATGCAGGACCCGAAATCGGCGTAGCCTCGACCAAGGCCTTTACTACTCAAATCACGGTTTTAACCCTGATCGCCTTACGCCTAGCCAAAGCCAAGGGAACCATGAATAACTCGGACTACCAACGCTATTTATTAGAAATGGAAATGGTCCCTGAAAAAGTAGAGGAAGCTTTAAAGATGAACCCCGAGATTTTGGAAATTGCCAAGGTATACCAAGAGGCGACCAATTGCTTGTACTTGGGACGCGGATACAACTATCCCGTAGCCCTTGAAGGCGCTCTAAAATTAAAAGAGATTTCGTACATACACGCTGAGGGCTATCCCGCAGCAGAGATGAAACACGGTCCAATCGCCTTGATAGACGAACACATGCCGGTAGTAGTAGTGGCACAACAACAAAATCACTACGACAAGATCGTCAGCAACATCCAAGAGATCAAAGCCCGCAACGGAAAAATCATTGCGGTAGTAACCAAGGGAGATGAACAAGTGCGTTCGTTGGCCGATCACGTAATCGAAGTACCTTATATCTCCGAAGCGCTGTCGCCAATTATCACGACGATTCCCCTACAGCTCTTGTCTTATCACATCGCTGTGCTAAGGGATTGCAACGTGGATCAACCAAGAAATTTAGCAAAATCCGTTACGGTTGAATAAACCGCTATAACGCATCAATATCAAAAAAAGAGCCGCCTCCTTACCGAGACGGCTCTTTTAATTCCAAGCACTCCAAAAAAGTCAGACACTAGTTCGTTGCCGGATTTTTAAAATCTTTTAAAAACGGAGCAACAGCCGCTGTAATCTCGGTTTTAAAAAGGTTTAAAACCCCTTTTTTAACGAAATTCTTGTGCACCAATAAACAGATTTCCCGTTGAGGCGTCGGCTGTTCAAAGCGATACAATTGCTTGCGTTCTTGCTCGTTAAAATCCAAGGTAGCCAAATACGGCAACAGCGTTAGCCCACCTGTTTTTTTAACCAAGCGGATCAAGGTATCCATACCTCCGGCCTGATAATCGAGATTTGCCCAGTGTTTCTGCGCTTGATTCTCCGCACAAAGATTTTGAATCTGCGCCCGCATACAATGTCCCTCCGCCAACAACCACAACTTCTGCTTGTCGATTTCTCCGATATCAATCGGCAGCAAATGGCGGTGACCGGAATAATCCAACAGCATAAAAGGCTCTTGGTAAAGCGGTATGCTAATGACCTCGGTATACTTCGACGGCAGCGGACTGGAAGCGATACCAAAGTCCAAGGTTCTGTTTTCAATGCGCTCTACGATACTTTCGGTAATCAATTCCTGAACCACCAAATGCACCTCTTTGTAGGTATTGACGAAGCGATTTAAAAACAACGGCATCAAAAAAGGAGCTACGGTAGGTATAACACCCACGCGTACCTTACCCGATAGGTTTCCCTTCATCTCCTTGGTCATCTCTTGCAAATCGTATACACTGGCCAAAATCAATTTAATCTTTTCTATAATGGCCGCCCCTTCTAAGGTAACCCCCACCGGCTTGCTCTTACGATCAAAAATTACGATACCCAACTCCTCTTCTAATTTAATAATCATCGTGCTTAAAGTCGATTGTGAGACAAAACATTTTTCAGCGGCAAAACTAAAATTGGTTTCCTCATAAACCGCCAGTACATATTCCAATTGTTGTAAATTCATAATGTAGAAAATTGAATACAAAGCTAATAATTATCTACAACATCGATATACCTATCTAAACATTCGTTTTTATCAATATACAAAAATCCGTATCTTTATAGTATCAAAAAGAAATTAACGCTTAAAGTAGATTGATTATGGACAACAACAATAACAAGCAAATCAACAGCAAAATAACGACCAATTCAGGCAGTGCTGTTGGGCATTATGAAGATTCGCAAACCGTTGGACAACGCGGTCCCGTATTATTGCAGGATTACTTTCTCCATGAGAAGCTCGCCCAGTTTAACAGAGAGCGCATACCCGAGCGAATTGTTCACGCCAAGGGCACAGGTGCTTATGGGAAATTTGTGGTTACCCACGACATTACTTCCTATACCCGAGCCAAATTATTCTCAAAAATTGGCAAAGAGACCGATATGTTTGTGCGCTTCTCCACCGTTGGCGGCGAGAGAGGGTCGGCAGATAGCGAGCGTGATCCCCGTGGATTTGCGCTTAAATTTTATACTGAAGACGGAAACTGGGATCTGGTCGGAAACAATACTCCCGTCTTTTTCATCAAAGACGCCAAGAAGTTTCCCGACTTTATACATACCCAAAAGAGAGATCCACAAACCAACCTCAAGAGTCCCACTATGGTTTGGGATTTCTGGTCACTTAATCCCGAAAGCCTTCACCAGGTACTCATCCTGATGTCGGATCGCGGAACCCCAAATGGATTTCAGCACATGCACGGATTTGGTAGCCACACCTTTTCTATGGTCAATACTAATAACGAATGGACGTACGTTAAATTTCACTACAAAACACAACAAGGTATTAAAAATTTAACCGGAAACGAAGCATTAGCTATGCGGGGAAGCGATCCGGATTTTGGACAAAAAATGTTGATTGACGCCATTGCCGCAGGGAATTTTCCAAGATATACCTTTTCGATTCAGGTTATGACGCAAGAACAGGCAAAAACATTCCGTTGGAACCCCTTTGATTTGACCAAAGTATGGTCGCAAAAGGAATATCCATTGATTGAAGTCGGTTATATCGAACTAAACAAAATTCCGAGCAATTACTTTGCAGAAGTGGAGCAAGCCGCCTTTGCACCGGCAAATCTCGTAGACGGTATTGGTTTTTCACCGGATAAGATGCTACAGGGAAGGATTTTATCCTATCCCGACGCGCAGCGCTATCGAATAGGAACAAATTACCAAAGCTTACCCGTCAATGCCTGTCCTTTTATGACGAACAACTACCATAGAGATGGCGCCATGCGATTTGATGGCAATAGCGGTGGTGCACCCAACTACTTTCCAAACAGTTTTGACGGCAATTTTGAAGATCCGGCAGCCAAGGGCCAACCCTACGAATTGGATTCCAATATCGTGGCCTATTTCGACCGCAATGCCAACGACAACGACCACTACACCCAACCCGGCGATTTGTTTGACAACGTAATGGATGCGCAAGCCAAAGCCAATACGATTAAAAACATCGTTGGGGCGATGAGCGGAATAGAAGGTCCGAAGCGCGAGGAAATCATTATGCGTCAGCTTTGCCATTGGTTTAGAGCCAGTGTTCCACTGGGAATGGGAATTGCACAAGGATTGCAAATCGACATGGAAAAACTAAAAGCCCTTATGCCGCAGCGCTAAGAACACCCTAATTACAAAAAAACCAGTTGACAGCAACTGGTTTTTTGCGTATTGCTAGTTCGTGCAAAATTCGCGGGTTGCCCAAAAAAAAGCCCAAAAGCACCCTTCGCAATTAAAATTAACACAGGAGGTTCTACAATCGAACTAATTTTGTAAATTAGCAGTGAAAATTAAATTTTCAAACTTTTTTAATTTTCGGATAAAAAAACTATCTTTGCACTCGGAAAAAGAATGTTTTTTCATTAAACGTAAATAGCTGTTAAATAAATACATAAGCAATGTCTAAAGTCACAGGAAAAGTTGCACAAGTTATCGGACCAGTAGTTGACGTCGTGTTCAACACACAAAACGCCGAACTTCCAAGAATTTATGATTCATTAGAAATCAAAAGAGAAGATGGTACCATACTTGTACTAGAAGTACAATCTCACATCGGAGAAGATACCGTACGAACCATTTCAATGGACTCAACCGATGGTTTGAGTAGAGGTTATGAAGTGATCGCTACTGGAGCTCCCATCCAAATGCCTATTGGTAAAGACGTGTTTGGACGTTTGTTTAACGTTATTGGAGATGCTATTGACGGTCTTGGCAATTTGCCAAAAGCCGGAGAAGATGGTTTGCCAATTCACCGTAACGCACCAAAATTCGAGGATCTATCTACTTCATCAGAAGTGTTATTCACCGGAATTAAAGTTATTGATTTAATTGAGCCTTACGCTAAAGGGGGTAAAATTGGATTATTTGGTGGAGCAGGAGTTGGAAAAACGGTATTGATTCAGGAATTGATTAACAACATTGCAAAAGGACACGGAGGACTTTCCGTTTTTGCAGGTGTAGGAGAGCGTACCCGTGAGGGGAATGACTTGCTTCGCGAGATGTTGGAATCGGGAATTATAAAATATGGAGATGATTTCATGCACTCTATGGAAAACGGCGGATGGGATCTATCCAAAGTGGACAAACCAGGCATGAGAGAATCCAAAGCTACTTTCGTATTCGGACAGATGAATGAGCCACCAGGAGCACGTGCACGTGTAGCCTTGTCAGGACTTTCTATCGCTGAGTACTTCCGTGATGGAGCTGGAGAAGACCAAGGAAAAGACGTACTTTTCTTTGTGGACAACATCTTCCGTTTTACACAAGCGGGATCAGAAGTATCTGCATTACTTGGACGTATGCCTTCTGCTGTAGGTTACCAACCTACTTTAGCTACAGAAATGGGAGCTATGCAAGAGCGTATTACTTCTACAAAAAAGGGATCGATTACTTCAGTACAGGCGGTTTACGTACCTGCGGATGATTTAACTGACCCGGCACCGGCTACTACCTTTGCCCACTTAGATGCCACAACGGTATTGTCTCGTAAAATTGCGGAATTAGGTATTTATCCAGCGGTAGACCCCTTGGATTCTACATCGCGAATTTTGACTCCTGAAATCTTAGGAAAAGAGCATTATGCTTGTGCACAACGCGTAAAAGAAATCCTTCAAAAATATAAAGAATTACAAGATATCATCGCGATTCTCGGTATGGAAGAACTCTCTGAAGAGGATAAGCTTTCTGTATCTAGAGCTCGTCGTGTACAACGTTTCTTATCTCAACCGTTCCACGTTGCAGAACAGTTTACCGGTTTGAAAGGTGTACTTGTAGACATCAAAGAAACGATCAAAGGATTCAATATGATCATGGACGGAGAATTAGATCACTTACCTGAAGCTGCATTTAACTTGAAAGGAACGATTGAAGAAGCAATCGAAGCTGGAGAAAAAATGCTTGCCGAAGTATAATCTAATTTAAACGCTATTCCCATGAAACTAGAAATTGTATCACCAGAGGCCACATTATTCAAAGGAGAAGTTATTTCGGTAGCTGTACCTGGATTAAATGGAGAGTTTCAAATGCTAAACAATCACGCTCCCATAGTATCTGCCTTGACCAAAGGCTCTATTAAGATCGTAGGAAGTGACATCAAAATAGCTAAAGAATTCGCTTCTAAATTTCAGAAGATCAACGATACCACTTATTGGTTATCGATTAATTCTGGAACACTGGAAATGAACGACAATACGATCAATATTTTAGTAAACTAAAACGTCGATCAAACCCTTTACAAAAAGCTGCTTGGAAATTCCAAGCAGCTTTTTTATTTGCGCAAACAACAGGAACAGCCCTTTCTCTACCCTCCGTCAACACAGTGGTCAACAAAGCCAAGAGCTTCGCTTAAACGTCGCGAAAGACATCAAATACAACCCCAACAAAACCGATTCAACATCTCAAAAACACCAAGACAAAAAAAGACTGTACAAAACAGTCTTCTACCCTTCATTAATAATTTACTACTTATCACACTTATTGACGTTCAGCATACTCATCCGTCCACAACCTACCCTTACCGATTGCAATCAACACCCCATAAGGATCATCGAAATCATCTAACATCACAGAAGCCATTTGATAATCTTTTATGCCTTTTACCACACCCTGACTATCTATATCGAGCTCACCAGATACGGCCACCAGGTTCTTATATAGAGCCGAAATTCCCGATCCCACATCCAAAGTACCCTCTGTATGAAAAACAACTGAAAATTTATTATCGCCACCCGAGATAAAACAGCCCTTGCCATCCCAGCGCTCGCTCTTTCCAACAAAACCGGGATTATAAGTCAGCAAACTATTGAAATCTATACTGCCAACGAACTTGTTTTGATTTAAAAAAAACACAGCTGTACTTCCGAAATTCATTCCCTCATAACCATCGGAAAAATTCGATTTCCGACAATAAAACGGATTTACCAAGTAACCACCCTCGATAAACGGCGGTGTATCGCCAGGATAAATAGACATCTTCAACTCCTCAGTCAATACTTGATTCATCTTTTCATCCACAAAGTCTTCATATTTTAACTTAACAAGCGTTTCGCCTGTCCCTGTAGCATCATCAGTGGAACAAGAAACCAATGAAAAACTCAATAACACTAAAAACAAGCCTACATTTTTCATAATTTAATGTTTTAAAACAATCTAATTTACTAATAAATCTAATTATTATACCTATTTACCCAGAAATTTATTCTTTTTTGTGTTGATTTGCGAATTTGCCGACGCTACTGCGAGAGGACTCGCGCGTAGTCTATATAAAATACCAGAATTCTCCATCGTGTTGGGATTTTTGTATTGATGAAAGATTTGTTTTTCGATTTAAACGCATTTCGAATAAAATGCGTTTAAATTATATATTTTATAATCCCAGTTAGCCCCGCGTATTTTACTTGTAGACAGTACGTGTTTTTATATTTAAAAAAAAGCTATAATTAGCAAGTGAGATGTTCTTCGTATAGTTTAAAATAAGAAGATGTTTTAACGGATCATTCTCAAAAGTTGTGTGTGAATTAAAAAAAACTTCCGATTTTTGCAAAAAAAAGAGATACTGTGGACAACTATGTAGAGTTACTTAAATTGATATTACCCGAATTCTTAGTAGAGCATTTTGATTTGGTAAAAACCACCAAGCAAGCAGAAATTATGCATCTTTATTTTGAAGAGCGCAATGTTGTTCCCATAGAGCATCAGGACCTTATCTTGGTTGCTCACGGTTTCCACAACGAAACCACCATACAAGACTTTCCCTTGCGAGGAAACAGTGTTTATCTTCACGTGAAACGCCGAAGATGGCTTGAGAAGGAATCTCGCAAATTAGTGCAAAGAGACTGGGAATTAGTAGCTAAGGGAACTCGTATGACAACAGAGTTCGCTTCTTTTTTAAAAGAAATTAATCGATACTAAGACCAGTGACTGTCGTACCATTGGTGGTTTCTTTGGTGTGGATGGCAAAAAACTACAGCGACAATACAAAGAATCCTTAAGTGACTTTCGTAATTGGAGTGTAAAGGATCACGCAAAAGAATGGCTTATATATCCCGAGAACATAGGTCCTTATCTTTCTATAGACGAAACAGCATTGTCTAAGGGGGAATTATACACAATCATAACCAATAAAAGAGCTAAAGGAAAAAAGGGAAGCTTAGTAGCCATATTTTCAGGAACTAAGGTTGAACCTATTGTAGAGAAACTACTTACTATCAGCTCAAAAATTAGAAGAAAAGTACGCGAAGTAACCTTAGATATGGCTAGTTCTATGAAAAACATTGTAAGCAAGAGTTTTTCTAACGCCATACAAGTAACTGATCGTTTTCATGTACAAAAATTAGCCATAGAAGCCTTACAAGACATTCGTATTCAGGAACGCTGGAAAGCGTTGGATAACGAGAATCAAGCTATTAAAGAAGCCAGGAAAGCAAATATAGCGTACGTTGCTCAAGAGTTTGAGAACGGAGACACTCCAAAACAACTCCTAATAAGAAGTAGATATTTGCTATGCATGGATAGCGATAAATGGACTGAAAATCAAAAAACTAGATCCAAAATTATCTTTAGAGAATTTCCTGTCATAAAACAAGCTTACAATCTTGTACAAGGACTGCGAAACATTTATAATACAACAACAGTAAAAGAAGTCGCTTACACTAAACTAGCACATTGGTATAATAAAATCGAAAACAGTAATCTCAAAACATTTAATACGGTAGTCAATACCATACAGCTAAACTATCAATCTATTTTAAACTATTTTGACAACAGAAGTACCAATGCTTCTGCAGAATCCTTTAATGCCAAAATCAAAGCTTTTAGAACTCAGTTTAGAGGCGTAAGAGATATAGAATTCTTCTTATATAGATTAGTCACTATTTTTGCATAAACACAACATTTAGGATTGATCCGTTTTAACTGTCGTATTGAAAAGCATTTGCGACGCGAGAGGACTCGAGCGGCAGCGGGCGAATGAAGGCATCATCGAATCAGCCTTTAAAAAAATGCAGCTGTTTTCCATTCCCGCAGATTTTCGTCTTAACCCTATAAAGATCAATTTGGCTAAAAAAGCACTAAAAACAAAAAAGTCCTTTAAACGAAATGTTTAAAAGACTTTTTATTTGCTCCCCCTCTTGGGCTCGAACCAAGGACCCTCTGATTAACAGTCAGATGCTCTAACCAACTGAGCTAAGGAGGAAGGTATATTACCCTTATTGCGGTTGCAAATATAGAAATTATTTCAGTGTTTCCAAACAAAACTCTTGAAATAATCGCAATTTTTATAACTCTCCTTTTAAGACGGGCAGCTTCCAACTGTAACGCGTTGCGGCTAGGCGAATTACAAAAACAAAGATCGCGGTAGAAACTTGCGTTACCGGAGCCGAAACCCCCATATAGTCGAAAGAACAATACAGCAAACTGCCCAGTATACAAGCGACGGCATAAAACTCCTGGGTAAAAATCGCCGGAATCTCATTGATTAATATATCGCGAATCATACCGCCAACGATGCCGGTTATCGTACCCATGAGCACCACCACCCAGATCGCATAGTCCAAGGTCAGTGCTTTTTCGACCCCTACCACGACAAACAAGCCCAAGCCAATGCTGTCAAACCATAAAAAAGGCCCGTTCAAATGCACCAATTTCTTGCGAAAAATAATCACAAAAACCATGGATATGATTGTACACCACACATATACACTGCTGATCATCCAGAAGGGCACCACGCCCAGCAGCAAATCGCGCAATGTACCTCCTCCGGTAGCCGTGACAAATCCGACTACAAAAGCGCCAAACCAATCGAGTTTCTTTGCCGATGCCAACCGGATACCGCTAACGGCAAAGGCAAAAGTGCCCAAAAACTCAATCACATCGACAAAAGAGACATTTTTCCAAAAAACCAACCACTGTTCCATAACTGCTATTTTATTGCGAATCACTCCGATTTATACTTGTTGCCATTCCCCTTCGTCGCCAAACACCCTTTTTCCGTTCGGCTGCCGCTCCAGCTGCTTTCGGCCTAACGAAAATATCATTCCTTCCAACAATAAACAAGGACCGCGAATTATATTTTTTAACAAAAACAGCCCTATACCCTGTGCATTCTCCGAAGCTCCTTCGTAGTAAACAGATAAAAATCAGTAATTTAGCAGTCTTAAAAGAATTCATCATGAAAACCACCCCGCTTTCCATTTTAATTTTCGGCTTACTCGTCTTGGTATTGGGTTATATACTCAAGGCCACGGCACTGCTTCACAATCATTTTATCAGCATAGTCGGGCTGATTTTTATAGCTGTAGCCCTGGCGACCTTGGTCGTGCAACGCTTAAAGAAATAAAAAAGGCAACCCCTAGAGATTGCCTTGATACCCACCATAAAGTGGGTTGAATTGTTGCTTTTGGCGCGTGGTGCTATTTGGACAAACTCACCGCCAAATTATCTAGCATCACTTGCGTCATGCCTTTTAAGTCGTAATGGTGTTTCCAGTTCCAATCTTGTTGGGCTGCACTGTCATCGATACTCGCCGGCCAACTGTCGGCTATGGCCTGACGGAAATCCGGAGCGTAATCGATTTCAAATTCCGGTATATGGGTTTTGATTTCTGCGGCTATTTCTGCCGGTGTAAATGAAATTCCCCCGAGATTATAGGAAGAGCGGATTTTGACATCCTGCGCATCGGCTTGCATGATCGCCACCGTTGCGGCCAACGCATCGTCCATATACATCATCGGCAAGGCGGTGTTTTCCGATAGAAAACAGCTGTATTTCTTTTCTTGTAAGGCCTTGTAATAAATTTCAACGGCATAGTCCGTCGTTCCACCCCCGGGAGGCGTGGTCCACGAAATCAAACCGGGATAACGGATACTGCGAACATCTACACCAAACTTAGCGTGGTAGTACTCGCACCAACGCTCACCGGTTTGCTTGGATATTCCATATACAGTAGAAGGCTCCATAACAGTATACTGCGGTGTATTTACCCGTGGTGTCGTCGGTCCGAAAACCGCAATACTCGACGGCCAAAATATCTTTTTAATCTTGGATTCCTTAGCCAAATTCAGCACGTGAAAAAGGGAATTCATGTTTAGGTCCCAGGCCAAAGCCGGATTTTTCTCGGCTGTAGCAGAGAGCATGGCCGCCATTAAATACACTTCGTCTATTTGATGCTTTTCCACTGCCTGCGCGACTTCGTCAAACACCATGGCATTGATCACTTCAAAGGGACCAGAAGCCATTAAATCGGGTTTTCCCTCGCGTATATCCGAGGCAACCACGTTTTCATGGCCATATATTTCACGGAGTTTCATAGTCAGTTCTGAACCAATCTGACCACATGCTCCTATAATTAGAATTTTAGTACTCATTATGTGCTGTTTTATTGGACAAATATACTTAATTCACGGTAATTTGTCAGGATTATTGAATGAAGATTCGCTTAATTGCCAGTAAGCGAATACAGCATCCCCAAGCGCCTAAATCCAAACCGCCAAAAACAAATCCCCCTTTCCTCAAAACCTTTGTTGGATTCTGATTTAAATATTTAAAAGTTCGATATAACATTCGTAAATTTGTTGTTTAAACAAAACCACTTATGAGGCATTTTTTGCTAATCGGAATTCTCTTCGTCAGTCTGTTTGCTTCTTGTAAGAAAGTCGACAATCGGGAGCAGGAAAATCAATTGCGAGCACAAAAACACACCGATTCGGTATTCAACATACTGACCAAAACCTGGGATTTTAAAATTCCGTGGCAATCGGCTGCCCTACAATCAGAAATTGCCGATTGGAAAGCGTGGAACGACTTTAAAAAGGACATCCGATTAAAGCCGACCTCGTCTATAAGTGCGTTCCAGAAAAGGTCGGAAGTTCTGAGTAACTCTTCCTTAAACCTGCTTAACGACATCCCAGCCAGCCTCAATCGGCCCGACATCAAGAGTCGGATACGGGTGTTAAACACCTTGTTTAACGACTTGGAGATGTATATTTCACTGGACAAAGTACCTCAAAAAAAGATTCTCTGGTTGATTCCCGAAATCAATATGACGATTACCTCCTTAGTCAATCAGATGGACGAAGTGGTCGCAAAAAAATCCATTCCCAAAGAAGTGGGAGAAGCCGAAATGCTTCAAGCCCTGGACACCGTTAGGCGGGCCAATCCCACTTTTACCGAAAACAATTAAGGCATGCATCTTAAAACCCTATATCGCGAAGCGACTAAAACCGTACAACTCGCAGCGGCGCTAACAACGCGCGGTCAGAAAATACACGCCAAAGGACTGATTGGCTCTTCCCTATCGTTTTTGATTCAAGGGATTTTTAAACAGTCGGAATTCCCCCTGTTGTTGCTCTTTCACGACAAGGAGGAAGCGGCTTATTACCTCAATGATTTAGAGGGCTTGGTCAACAAGGAAGACGTGTTGTTTTACCCGGGATCGTATCGACGTCCCTATCAGATCGAAGAGACGGATAACGCGAATATCCTCTTGCGCGCAGAGGTGCTCAACCGCATTAACTCGCGCAAAAAACCCGCTATTATCGTCTCCTATCCCGATGCCTTATTCGAGAAAGTCGTCACCAAAAAGGTCTTGGACAAAAACACCTTAAAACTGGCTGTAGGCGATCAAATCTCTATTGATTTTATCAATGAGGTGTTGTTTGAATACCACTTTAAACGGGTGGATTTTGTAGCCGAACCCGGCGAGTTCTCCGTGCGCGGTGGTATCATCGACGTGTTTTCCTTTTCCAACGACCATCCGTACCGCATCGAGTTTTTCGGCAATGAGGTAGACAGCATCCGCAGTTTTGACGTGGAAACGCAGCTGTCTATAGAAAAGCAAAAGAAAATTTCCATCATCCCCAATGTAGAAAACAAATTCTCTCAGGAACACCGCGAGAGCTTCTTGGACTATATTTCGGAAAAAACGGTGATATTTTCGCAGAATACCGCTACGGCGATCAGCCAATTAGACAAATCTTATGACAAGGCCTTGTCGGTTTTCGACACCCTGTCCAAAGACATCAAACATCAGGTTCCCTCGGACTTATTTCTCGACAGCCGCAGTTTCTTAGACCGCATCGAGACTTTTACTTATGTAGAGCTCTCGCAGCAATCGCATTTTAAGGAAGCGATGAGCTTTGATTTTCACGTTTTGCCACAACCTTCCTTTAACAAGCAGTTTGAACTGTTGGCACGCGATTTAAACGACCGCGCCGACGACGGTTATCAGAACTACTTGTACTGCGCCAACGAAGGTCAGGCCAAGCGGTTTCACGAGATCTTCGAGAGCCTTAAAGACCAGCACGACGAAGTGGCCGTAAAAGAATTTAAAACGGTAGTATTTCCGCTATACCAAGGATTTATAGACGAGGAAAATCAGATTGTCTGCTATACCGACCATCAGATTTTTGAGCGCTACCACAAGTTTTCGATTAAAAACGGCTATTCCAAAAAGCAAACCATCACCCTAAAGGAATTGACGACTTTGTCCGTAGGCGATTACGTTACGCATATCGACCACGGTATTGGAAAGTTCGGCGGCTTGCAAAAAATTGACGTGGAAGGCAAAATGCAAGAAGCGATTAAATTGGTCTATGCCGATAACGACATCGTCTATGTGAGCATACACTCTTTACACAAAATATCCAAATACAACGGCAAGGATGGTACCGCGCCCAAAATATACAAATTGGGTTCCAACGCTTGGAAAACCCTAAAGCAAAAAACCAAGGCACGGGTTAAGCACATTGCCTTTAACCTGATTCAACTGTATGCCAAACGCCGATTGGAGAAGGGTTTACAATACCGTCCCGACAGCTACTTGCAGGCGGAATTGGAGAGTTCCTTTATCTATGAAGATACGCCCGACCAAATCACCGCCACCCAAGACGTCAAAAACGACATGGAAAGCGAGCGTCCTATGGACCGACTCGTCTGTGGAGACGTCGGGTTTGGAAAGACCGAAGTAGCGATACGCGCCGCGTTTAAGGCTGTAGATAACGGCAAGCAAGTGGCCATACTCGTTCCGACGACGATATTAGCCTTTCAACATTATAAAACCTTTACTGAGCGCTTAAAAGACATGCCGGTTACCGTGGGATATATCAACCGATTTAGAACGGCCAAACAAAAGAGCGAAACGCTCAAAGACCTGGTCGAAGGGCGCTTAGACATTTTAATCGGCACCCATCAATTGGTCAGTAAAAACGTGATTTTTAAAGATTTGGGCCTATTGATTATCGACGAAGAGCAAAAGTTTGGCGTTGCTGTTAAAGACAAGCTCAAGACCATAGCGCAAAACGTAGATACGCTCACGCTCACCGCTACTCCCATTCCGAGAACCCTACAGTTTTCGTTGATGGCGGCACGGGATTTGTCGGTGATTACCACCCCACCTCCCAACCGCTATCCGATTGATACGCAGGTGGTCGGATTTAACGAGGAGGTGATTCGCGATGCGATTGCCTATGAAATCGAGCGCGGTGGTCAGGTCTATTTTATCAACAACCGCATTGAAAACATCAAAGAGGTTGCGGGCATGATTCAACGTTTGGTTCCCAATGCTCGTGTCGGTATTGGACACGGACAGATGGACGGTAAAAAACTCGAAGAACTGATGTTGGCCTTTATGGATGGCGATTTTGATGTATTGGTGGCCACTACCATTATTGAAAGTGGACTAGACGTACCCAATGCCAATACGATTTTGATCAACAATGCCAATAATTTTGGATTGTCGGACTTGCATCAAATGCGCGGACGCGTAGGGCGAAGCAACAAAAAAGCCTTCTGTTATTTTATATGCCCGCCCTATTCTGCTATGACCGAGGAAGCGCGCAAGCGCATTCAAGCCTTGGAACAGTTTAGCGAACTCGGCAGCGGTTTTAATATAGCGATGAAGGATTTGGAAATTCGCGGTGCTGGTGATATACTCGGTGGCGAACAAAGCGGTTTTATCAATGAAATCGGCTTCGAAACCTACCAGAAAATCATGAATGAAGCCATAGACGAATTGAAGGAGAACGAATTCAAGGATTTATATGCCGACGAAAACAATATAGATACCAAAACCTTTGTCAAGGAAACGCAAATCGATACCGATTTCGAAATTTTATTCCCGGATAATTACGTAAACAGCGTCTCGGAACGTTTGAATCTGTATAACGAATTGAGTAACGTTAAAGATGAAACCGAGCTGCTGGCCTATGAACAAAAGCTCATTGACCGTTTTGGGGCCTTGCCCAAAGAAGCCGTAGCCCTGTTAAACAGCTTGCGCATCAAGTGGTTTGCAGCCAATGCTGGTATCGAAAAACTCGTGCTAAAACACGGAAAAATGGTCGGTTACTTTTTGGGTAATCAGCAGTCGGACTATTACCAGTCGCCGCGTTTTAGAAAGGTTTTGCTGTTTGTACAACAACACGGAAACCTCTGTAAGATGAAGGAAAAAGAAACCAAAAACGGCCTGCGGTTATTAGTGACTTTTGAAAATGTAAAAAGCGTGAATAAAGCCCTGGAATTGATTCAATTGATTTGATTTTTTTTGAGGCAGATTCGCGGTTGCGTCTCTATAAATTCGTTTTGATTAGTAGAAATCTACACATTTTCTTTATATCTTTACTTATAATCAGTAATAGGTCGATTCGCAAATAGACGAATAGGCAAATAAGCAAATAAAAAATGACTATAGATATTTGGAGTGATATACGCTGCCCGTTTTGTTATATCGGCAAAACGCGGTTAGAGCAAGCGATTGCCGAGTTTGAACACGGCAGTGAAGTAACGATTAACTGGAAAGCTTTTGAGTTGGACCCGACTATAAAAACGGATTTAGCCGTTAGTACCAAGGAGTATTTGGCACAACAAAAGGGCATGCCCATCGAGCAAGTCGAGCAGATGTTTGCGCAGGTATCACAAATGGCGCAAGCAGAAGGTTTGGTGATGGATTTGGAGCAATCGATAACCGCCAACAGTTTTAAGGCACATCAGTTGTCGTATTACGCCCAATCCAAAGGTTTGCAAAACGAAGTAGAAGAAGCCTTGTTTCAAGCGCATTTTTCCCATGCCATCAATATAGACGATATCGAAGAGTTGGTTAAAATAGGTGCTCAAGTAGGCTTGGATACCGACAAGGTTCGCGATGTACTCGCCAACGACACCTATACTCGTGCCGTAGAAGAGGACGAGGCCATGGCTAGAAGCATCGGAGTGAACTCCGTGCCCTTCTTTATAGTAAACCAAAAATACGCGCTTAAAGGGGCTCAATCCAAGGATTACTTTTTGGAAACACTTAGAGAAATTTATAAGGAGAACTAGGTTTTTCTTCCTGAATCTTAAAGATAAAACGACAAAAGGGCTAACTCATATAAAAAATGGTTAGCCCTTTTCTTTAACATAAAACGTTCATGGGTTACTTTATTTAACGTTTCTATTACTACGGGTCTGCCTATAAGTAAAAGGCAGAATCATTAACCAGCTACTCCCTTTCTTTGCAAAATGCCAGATTAGCAATAATGTAGGTTTGATACTGATCCAAACAAGGATTTCAGGTAACGCCTACAACTATTTAAGCTTATTATGCATCAACAAATAAAAAACGCCACCAAAAACAGGTAAAAATAAGATGATTAAGCACCATAAAATTTTTTTCCCATTGACTCATCCGCCCGCACCAATTTGTACAAACTATAAACAACTGTAAAGAACACAGCCACCTAGAACAATTGCCACATTAAAACATTCATAAATCGAGGTTTAATTAAAATTTAAAATCAACGAATACTAGCGAAATCGCATAACAGCATAAACCAAATAAGTATTAATTCCGCTAGGAACGCGCGCTTCAGCATTAAAATGTTGTCTTTCAAGAGAATCTCAGTGCCAATACCTCGTAGATAAAGAGGTTTCTTCTTTCGACTGTTCGGAACTTACAAGGGAAGGGATTCTTTTAATTTCATCAAAATAATCGACATTGCCTGACTCCCTTTAAGCACCTTATCGAAATCGTCAACAGACTTTAAAATTACCCCATAGGATCTCATACCAGCCAAATCTACAAAAGTCATCTTTGCCGGATTTAGCCCCATCTCTTCAAATTTCTTAATAATTAGTTCTTTTTTATTCTCTAAATCTGCTGATCACTCAAGCTTGTCCGAGACATCCGAATCACAAGAAAAAACAACACCACACTTAACAACAAAACAACTTTTACCGTCTTAAATAATCTAATATGGTCGTGTAAATGCATAAATAAATTTTTAACACAAAAAACCCATTATCTTGTTTTTACACACAAAAAAGAAAATATTTTCATATTATACATCTAAAAACACAAACTTTAAAAACGTTTTGACTTTTATTAGCCCCCGCTGCCGCACGAAATGGAATTCGCCGGAGTCAATCCTTTCGTGTGGCAAAATTCAATATCCCTCTTAAAACGCCAATACGATACAAAAAAAGCCGTCCTTTTTGAGGACAGCTCTTTTTTATAATCACGTTCAGCTATTCTTAATACCCGAACAATTCTTCTAAAGTCAATTCTTTGATGGTTCCGAATTTTTTAACGGCTTCCCAATCCAAATTCTCTTTTTTACCGATTAACCCCACATTGAATTTTTTTCCTTTAACGTGTTTGTCAAAAAATCCAGCCAAATCTTTCATCTCCATTTTCTGAGTTTGTGGAAATAAATCTTTGTTGATGTCGTAGTTAAATCCTTTTTCCTGTAAAGACAACCAGTAAAAGAAGATGTCTGACTTGCTATAGCGCTTGGTAGACAATCTTTTTAGTGCCGATGCTTTGGCGTTTTGAAATTGGTTCTCCGCCTGCGGCATGTCGTTCATCAATTCCATCATCGCATCAACCGCCTGTGGCAATTTATTGGCTTGAGTACCCACATAGGCAATTACATAGTTGTATTTGTCTTTTTTGGCTGCGTCTGCATAATAGGAATACGCGGAGTAAGCCAATGATTTGGATTCTCTGATTTCTTGGAAGACGATAGACGACAATCCCGATCCGAAATACTCGTTAAACACACCCGAAGAAACCAAGTTTTCCTTGTTGAATTTTTCTTCTCTAGCGCGGAAAGAGATCTCGGCTTGAACCATTTCATAAGGCGCGAAGTAAACCGTTCCGTTTGTAGCGGGTTCCGCATATTTCTTAGGCGTAGGAATCGCTTTGCTTTTTCCAAAATTATGATTGGCTGTCAACGCTTTTTTAGTGTTGTTTAAGTCGTTTCCATAGTAGAAAATCTGTTGGTCAAAATTAAAGAAGTCGTGAATGATTGTCACCAATTCCTGTGGTTTGATCGCTTTTAATGCAGACTCGCTTAAGATGTCTCTAAATTTACTTTCGGCACCATACATCACATAGCTGTTTAGCGCGCGTTGAATTCCGCCTTTACTCGCTTTGGCATCGCTGCGCTCTTTGAGTATTTGATCGACGTAGTTGTCGTACGCCTGTTGATCGGCTTTGGCGTCGGTCATCAAGTGTTCGAACAATTTAATACCCGCAGGAATATTTTCTTGCAAACCGCTTACGTAAACATAGGTTCTGTCTTCACCAGCGCTAACTCCATAATCAACGCCGAGTTTATAAAACTCCTTTTTAATATCTTCTGGAGCGTATTTAGACGTACCCAAAAAGTCGAGGTAATTAATGGCCAATGCCAATTTATTGTCGTGATTTGAGCCCACTTCGGTGATATACATCACGGTAGACAAATCATTTGTCGTGTTTTTTATAAAAGACAACTTCGCCTTTTTACCGATGGTTTCCCGATGAATGGCCTTGTCAAAATCAACAAACACCGGAGCGATATCCTTTACTTTAATGTTTTTGAAATCTTTGTAAAACTGAGATTCGTTTTCGCGATTTAAATCAATAGGTGTTATTCCCGGATTCTCAACACGAACCAATTCTTTGTTTTCACCTTGTTTTTTATAGACTACGACATAGTTGTCCACATAATTTTTATTGGCAAAATCAACGATATCGGCCTTGGTGATTTTAGACAACTCATCCACTTCAGAGATGACCTTATTCCAGGGTTTTCCCTGTATAAAAGCGCCATACATTTCCGTTGCCAAGGCGTCGTTGCTCTCCAGCACTTTCATCGCTTGTTTCTTCAGGTCGTTTACCACAGCGGTCAACATCCAATCTTCAAACTGTCCCTTTTTGATCTTGTCCAGCTCGCCCATCAACAGTGCTTTTAACTCGTCGAGTGACTGTCCTTCGTTGGGATAAGCGCCCAATTGGTGTACGGAGAAATCCTTCATGATCATCGGCGAACTCTGAGCGCCTAAAGCCTTTTGCTTTTGATTGATGTTTAAATCGATCAAGCCCGCAGCGCTGTTGCTCAACAACATATCGATTAAAGTCAGGTACTGCGCATCTTTGGAATTGGCTCCGCCGAGTCTGTAGCCGATTTCGATGCGTTCTGAAGTCGGGCTAAAGATGTCTTTGGTTTGAATCTTGGTCAGCGCGGGTTCTACGGCAACGTATTGCTCGGGTTGTACTCCTTTTTTCATCGCACCCATATAGCGATCGACCATTTTAATCGTGCTGTCAAATTCCAAATCTCCTACCAATACTACCGCCATATTATTGGGCACGTAGTACTTTTGGAAATAATCGTGTATGGCCAACATCGACGGGTTTTTTAGGTGTTCCGAGGTTCCGATAGTCGTTTGTGTACCGTAGTGCGATTTCGGGAACAACAATTTCATCATGGCCTGATGCGTTGCCCAATAATCGTTGTCTTGACCGCGGTTAAACTCTTCGTAAACCGCTTCCAATTCGGTGTGGAACAAACGCAAAACCAATTCGGAAAAGCGCTCGTTTTCCACCACCAACCATTTCTCCAATTCGTTGGCAGGGATGTTGTTTTTATATACGGTTTCGTCGAACCAAGTATGTGCATTGGTACCGGTAGCGCCTATAGAAGCGACTAGCTTATCGTATTCATTGGCCACCGCATATTTGGAAGCCTCTTTGGAAACTTGGTCAATTTGCTTATAAATAGCGACTTTTTTAGTCGGATCTTGCTCCTTTTTATGCGCTTCGTATAAATCTGAAATTTGTTTTAACAGTGTTTTTTCCGTTTCCCAATTGCTCGATGCCATTTTGGAAGTTCCCTTAAACAACATGTGCTCGAGGTAGTGCGCCAATCCGGTATTGTCTTCGGGGTCGTTGTTCGATCCGGTTCTCACCGGAATATAGGTTTGAATTCGCGGCTCGTCTTTATTTTGAGCCAAATACACTTTTAAACCGTTACTCAAGGTATAGATTCGCGTGTGCGAAGGGTCATTTTCTACGGATTCATAGGTATATCCGTTGGCATCTTTAGTGGTTATGGTTTTCAATTGCGCTTGTGTCGTAACTGCGACAAACAGCAATCCCACCATTAGTAATTTCTTGATCATAAATAACTTAGATTGATTAATAATAAGAAAGCCAAAAATACTTATTAAAAAGGAGAATAGAATTGGTTTTTGCAAAATATCCACCGCCGGGCAACGCAATTATACAGCCCTAGGTGGGCGCAAAACCACGGGGATAAGGGAAGGGCGTAAATCGGAATCTAGGCGCACAAAAAAAAGGCTGTCCAAACTAAATTGAACAGCCTTTTGTACGCTTATAAGCAAGCTTTTAGAATTCGAAACGCATGGTAAAGTTCCAAGTTCTACCAACTCCGAAATACACTTCGTTGGTCTTGTCTATACCTTTGTAGAATCCGTCGGCTAAATACGTATTGTAATTTTCATTGTAGGTTTTATTTTGTCCTGTTGGCTTTCCTTGTTTGTCTACCTTAGCAGAAAACTCCTCAGCAGTAAGCAAGATATTGTTGGTTCTGGATTCCGCAATATACACTCTATCCAACACGTTGTTTACGTTTAAACGCATGGTAAAGGCATTTTGTTTTTCCTTACCCACTTCCATTCTGTAAGATACTCCCGCATCTAACAAACCGAAAGCTGGCAATCTCAAAGAACCTTTGTGGTCTTCTTTACTAAAGTTTTCCGGGCTGATGTTTGCGTAGTAACGATCGTTGTAACGGAAGTTACCGTCGAATTTCAAACCTTTAGCCACACGAACAGTCGCTCCGATATTCATCGATGTTTGCGGTGCATCACCTACTTTAAGACCGTCTAAATACAGGGTGTTTTCAAAAGGTTTTAGCTCTCCTGAAGGCGTTTGCTGTAAAATGGGTTTGTTCTCTTGATCATCCAAATACGTAGCGGTAACGTTTCCTTTGTACTTCCAGTCTCCGTAAGAGAATGAACCGTTAATCGTTGCCCAATCTGTAGCGTGGTATACGAAATCCAATTCCGCTCCCATGTGTACTTGTTCTACACCAAACATATTGGCAAAACCAAAGATCTTTTTATCTTCGATTACAGGGTCAGGAAACTCCCCTCTAGAGGATCTTAAGATTCTATCTTTCCAAGTGGTTCTGTACAAGTTTACGTTGGCATTGAATTTTTCTGTTCTCAATCCGTAACCCAATTCAAAACCTAAGATCTTTTCGTTTTTAAGTTCCGGGTTTAAGTCGTTTCTGTTGTTTAAGTATACTCCACCGCTCATATAAGGCTGTTTGGAGTAATATCCAGCATTAGCAAAAACGTTGTGGTATTCGTTGATGTTGTAGTTTAATCCCCCCTTGATGTTTCCTCCGATAATGTCTTTCCAATCGGTGATGTAGTTGGGTTCGTTGGGTTTCGGGTTGGCTTGGTCGTAGTTAAAGTAATCCAATCTTCTAAATGATTGGTTGGAAACCGCTCCTTGAATAAAGGCCGTTAGGTTGTCTTTAGAGTATTCCAATTGCGTAAAACCGCCAATCCAATTTACCTCACCGTCGTTATCGTAAGCGATTTTCTCTCTTCCACTCATACTTTCGAATGGGTTAAAGCTCGGCTTAGCGCTATAAGTTTGATAGATATAAACGTCTCCAGCAATATTTTTATTCGAATTGTCGATATAACCGGTAGCTCCTAAGAAGTCGTTCATCGTTTGGTGGTGATATCCTTTGTATGTTCTGGCATCAAGTCCGATATCCCAAGTAAAGTTATCCGATAATTTGGTGTTTAAGTTTAAAACAGCTCCGTACCAATCGTGTGAGTTGATACTCGCTCTTCTAGAAAGACCGTTGTTCACCGAGTTGATAAATTCGCCATTAGTGGGAACTTTATTCGCTCCGAAATCTTTTATATTGGCACCTTGGTTCCAAGCTACGATATCGTCAAAACGCACGTCTCCATTAGCATCTCTCAACATGGCACTGCGCTCTCCGCTGGCTCCGTTGATTTTACCAATAGCCCCGGTTCCTCCACCACGACCCCAAGATCCGTAGAATACGGTGCTCAATTTCATGATGTCGTTAATTTTATAATCCCAGTTTAATGAGGCTACGGGTTTGTTGTAGTAGTTTCTCTTCCAAGAGTACTCTTCTCCGTTTAAATATCCAGAATCGGCATTGTATCTCAAGTTTGGTTTGCCATCAGTTCCGTACTGTAAGTACTCGTTGATGCTGCTTGAAGAACTTCTTTGATCATGCCATTGTGCGGCACCTGTAAAGGTAAATTGAAAGTTGTGTTTGTCGTTTTTAGACTTATACCCCAAACCAATATAGTAGTTGGTTCCTTCAAATTTAGTTCCATCTACAAACCCGTTTCCGAAGGTTTCAGACAATAAAACCGAAGCGGAAAGACCGTTTTCCAACAATCCTGTCGAGTAAGAAGCCGATGCTTTAAAATAGTTATCATTACCTACACTGGTAGAAATGATCGCTCCTTCTTTCGCATCTGATGTACGGGTAAGCACGTTGATGGTTCCACCAACAGAAGAAATCGCCAATTTAGACGACCCCAAACCTCTTTGTACTTGCATAGCCGAAGTTACGTCGGCTAAACCAGACCAGTTTGACCAATATACCGTACCCCCTTCCATGTCGTTGATCGGCATACCGTTAATCATAACGGCGATGTTTTTTTGATCAAATCCACGAATATTAATTTTGGAATCCCCGTATCCACCACCACCTTTGGTAGCAAATACAGACGGCGTCGTATTCAATATTTCAGGAAATTCTTGAGATCCTAATTTCTCTTGGATTTCCGCCGCTTTAATGGTAGAAACCGCTACTGGAGTCTTACGATCTTTAGCAACATCAGCTACTCCCATAATAACAATGTCTCCCAATAAGTTTCCGTCTTCTGTCAAAACCACTCTTCCGAGGTTAAGGGATTTTCCAGCCGTAATGGTAAAGGGCATTGTTTTTGTTCCGTATCCAATAAAAGAAATCTCCAATTGCCCCGAAGTAGCGGCCGTGTTTACGGAGAATTTCCCTGTTAGATCCGAAGAAGTGCCATCGGTAGTTCCCTTCACCACAATACTCGCTCCGGGTAATGCGCTGTTTAGGCTACCATCAAATACACTTCCTGTAATTTGATTTTGTGAAAGTGCGGATAAGGAAGTAAAAATCATTACGACCATAAAAATCCAGTTCTTCAAGTTTTTCATTTTGATAAGTGATAAGTTTATTTTTCACGACAAAATTACAAAATCAGAACCATTCAATGTTAAGTGAAGTTTAACTTTTATAATAATTTCACCTTTTTTAGGAATCAGCCCTAGCGTTTCGACAGATAATACGTCAGCAAAAAGTGGGTTGAGCCATCGTGTTTGCTGATATTTTCGCTTTCAAACTCCGATTGAATACTGCGTGCCAATTTTTTTCCATATTCGACACCAAATTGGTCAAAACTGAAAATATTCCAAATAAAACCCTGAATAAAGACCTTGTGTTCGTACAAAGCGATCAAACTTCCCAGGCTTTTTGGAGTCAATTGATCGATTAGAATCGTATTGGTCGGCTTGTTTCCACCAAATTCCTTGTAGGGTTGCAACTGATCGTCTGACGCGGCACTTTGATAATTTGCGCCTACTTTTCCGTTGAGCAGTGCTTCGGTTTGTCCAAAGAAATTGGACATGAGTATGTCGTGGTTTTCTTTATCCTTGGAAAAGGGCTTAACAAATCCGATAAAATCGACGGGAACGATTTTGGTTCCCTGGTGAAAGAGTTGAAAAAAGGCGTGTTGTGCGTTTACGCCCACCTCTCCCCAAATGATGGTTCCGGTTTGGTAATTCACGGGATACCCCTCTCTATTTCTGTTTTTGCCGTTGCTCTCCATAATCAGCTGTTGCAGATGGGCTGGAAACTTTTCTAAAAACTGGCAATAAGGCACCAGTGCTTCGGTTTGATAGCCATAAAAATTGTTGTACCATATACTCAACATGGCCATGAGTACGGGTATATTTTTCTCTAGGGGTTCGGTTTTCAGATGCAAATCCATCTCGTACGCCCCTTTTAGTAGTTTTTCGAAATTATCATAGCCCACGGCCAACCCGATTGACAGGCCTACAGCGCTCCAAAGTGAAAATCGGCCGCCTACGTAGTCCCACATCGGAAAAATATTTTCCGGAGCTACGCCAAACCGAGCCGCTTCGTCCACGTTAGCGCTCACCGCCACAAAATGTGCCGAACAATCCGGTTGTCCGGTCGTTTGGGTAAACCATTTTTTTACTTTACGCGCATTTTGAATGGTTTCCTGAGTGCTAAAGGTCTTAGAGACCACGATGACCAAGGTGGTTTCGGGATCTAATTTTTGCAATAAGCATTCGATATGATCATCGTCTACATTGGAAATAAAGTGCATACCCAGGGAATTGCGGTAGCTCTCTAGAGCGCGCACCACCATTTGAGGGCCCAAATCCGAACCGCCGATTCCGATATTGACCACATCGGTAAACGCCCGATCGGTACACCCTCTATAGGCTCCGGAAATCACGCCATTCGCAAAGTCTTTCAGCTGCAGTTGCACCGCCTTGATCTCTTCAAGCACGTTTTTTCCGTCTACCCAAATTGGCGTATCGGAAAAATCTCGAAGTGCCGTATGCAATACCGCTCTATCCTCGGTGACATTGATTTTGTCGCCTTGAAATAAACTTTGAATCGCCGAGCTCAAATCCATTTCCCGCGCCAAATCCAAGAGGAGCTCCATGGTTTTGTCCGTGATTTTGTTCTTCGAATAATCGAATAGAAAATCGTTCCAGGAAACGTGCATTTTTTCTGCGCGATCGGGTTGGTTTTCAAACAGATCTTGCATTTTCACATATTCCATTTCCTCAAAGTGATTTCGAAGATTATGCCAGGCCAACGTCCCAGAGGGATTGCTATTTTTAAACATTATTTAGCGAATTTTTCTAAAAACTTATCGTCTAATTCTCTTTTCAACGGTTTGATGTGCTCTAAATAAGCGGGTAACTCCTTTTTCTCCATGGGAACGGAGTTGGGCAACGACTGATTTAACGGATCGACTTGGACCCCGTTTTTCCAAAAGCGGTAACACACATGCGGTCCTGTTGCCAGGCCGGTGCTACCAACTTTGCCAATGACGTCACCTTGTTGTACCGACTGCCCGTTGCGCACCAATATCTTCGACATATGAAGGTATTGCGTGGAATAGGTGCCGTTGTGCTTAACCTTGACGTAGTTTCCGTTTCCTGCGGTATAGCCCGTACGCTCTACTACGCCAGAGGCGGTCGTCATGATGGCCGTTCCCGTAGGTGCGGCGTAATCGGTACCGTTATGCGCTTTCCACCTCTTTTGAACGGGGTGAAAGCGATTGTTGGTAAAACGCGAGGTAATGTGAAAAAACTTCAAAGGCGATTTCAAGAACATGCTTCGCATGGGCTTGCCCGCCTCGTCGAAATACTCCACTCCCTTGGCACCGGGTTTGCGGTAAGGGAAGGCGTATAATTGACGGCCTCTGTATTCGAAATAGGCCGCTTCAATCTTCTCTATACCGACATAGGTGGTGTCGTTGATGTATTTCTCTTCTATGGTTACGGCAAACTTATCGTCTTTTTGCAATTTAAAAAAGTCGATAGACCACGCAAAAATCTGCGACATCTTGGTGGCCAACGATTGGTCAACGCCTTGCTTTTGCAAGCTCACCGACAGCGAACCGTCTATGGTTGTGGCTATGGTACGCCTTTTTACGGTAACGGGATGTATCTTTTTATACGCGCGCACACTGTCTCTTAAGTCGAGCACATAATACCCCATAATATCGGGATGATACACCAGTGCTTCGAGCTTTTGCGGTTTGGTCTTGCTCTTGATCAACGCATAGGGTTGCCCAATGCGGATATTCTTCACATTAATCGAGTCTTTAATCTTCTCGATAATTTTGTGTACTTCGTTGGCATTAAGGTTGTTTTGTGACAAGATTTTACCCAAATTATCGCCACTCCTGATGGTATCTTCAACAAGTTCTAAATCCTTTAACTTAAAACCATAGGCTTCTGCTACGATTTCCTCTACCTCTTCTTTTGTTTGTTCTTTATCCGCGGCTTGGTCGGCTTTCTTATTGCAAGAAAAGGCGACTAAGACAGTCAATAAATAGGCTAAATACTTCAATATATGGTGTTTTTATTCTATTTCTAATTGGTTTCTAGTCCCCAGTTTTTCAATTCCTCTTCACTCCACAATTCGGGGAAGAAAATGCGTCGTTGGTACTGAGGGAGCATATACTTCTTCCAATCGCTACCACCGGTAGCTTCTTGTTTTCCGGGAACGCTTTCTATATATTTTTTTGCGGTATTAAAATGGCCCATCACCCAAGTGATGTTGACGGTTTTATCGTAATGGCGCATCGCGGCAATCAGTTCGGGATTGCTGCGGTCTTCCGCAGGCAATTGGCTGAACTTTTGCCATATATTGGTTTTGTTGTAGTGCTCCATAGAGCGCAAAAATTCGGCTTTATACTTGTTTTCGAATTCTTGGATCAAGTAAGATTTCTCTCCGGTTTTGTAATCCTTGCCCGCAGCTTGCCAATACAGGTGTTCAAAGGCGTGGTCGTAGGGGGTGTTTCTGTCGATGGTTGCGCGAAAGCGAATATCGATCAGGTTGATCAAATCGGTAGAAGCAAACTCGATCAAGCGGTACTGGGCACTCTGAAAACCGCTTGCGGGAGTCAGTGTATTGCGGAACTTCATGTATTGATTCACATCCATACCGTCTTTCATGATGGTAAACGAGGTGGTTAGCATATCGAAATAGCGGCTGATGCGCATCAATTTATCGGTAAACAAATCGGTGGTTACCGACGGGGCATCGGTGAGTTGGTTCATCTCCCAGAGAATCATCTTAAACAAGAGCTCATTGACTTGGTGGTACATGATAAACACCATTTCATCGGGTAAAATGCTGCGTTGGGTTTGCAAGCTCAACAAGGCATCGGTCTGTATATAATCCCAATAGGTAATGGGTTTAGCCCAACGGAGGCCCTCCAGATGGGTTTGTGTTTTTTGTCCAATTTCAGCAAATTTTTCTTCTAATGCTGCAATTTGAGGTTGAAGGTGTGAATCGATATTCATTCGTTCGTTTATTTTATTTTTAATTTGTATTTCAATCCGCGATACGCATCCAAGTCGGCGCTTAACGAGCCTACGAGCAAAGTGGCTTTGATGCGCAACGGCACCTTATTTTCGTCGGCTGAAACCCAAACCGTTAAACTTTCTTGTGCTTTAAAGACCCTGCCTGCCTGAACATAGGGTGTAAATTTCATGGACTCAATAGTACCAAATTTTGTTCTTATATTCTCTTTACCTTGGTACTTTAACTTAAATTTAAAGACCTCGCCGTCAAAGAACATATCGATTTCCAAATCCTCCCCCTGTTTGAGGGAATTGATTTTAGGGTGATTTCTCAAATAATAAAACGAAGATACAATGTCTTGAACATTATCGGTAATAGAATAGGTCTTTTCTTCCATTTTTTCATAATCTTTCACCAACACCGTGGCGTTGTCGTGATTAAAAAAGCCCTCTTGATTTTTGGTATAGCCGCCCTCGTTTATCTTTCGAATAAAGCGGTAGGGCACGTTGGTGTTTTTGTTGAAATAACTCTGGTAATCGTCATTTACTTTGAAAAAGAATTTGGTAACACCGGTGGTATACCCATGTCCCTTGGCGTGCAAAACCTTTTTGCCGTCGTATTGGACCTCTTTGAGTTCCATCGTTGCGATTCCCGCATTCACGATACCGTACGTAATTTTAAATTTAAAAAACTCCCCAGCGGCAAAAGCTTTGTTTTGCTGAGCGAAAGTACTGCCGGAGAACAGCAGTATAAGAAGAAGCAAGGGTGTGATCTTTTTCATATATAAATTTATTTTTTACGGTTGGCGAGTATCTGCGCTTGATCCCATTTGTATAATAACAACAAACGCGCCACAACTACACTGTTAAATTATTTATCAAAAATAAGAAACAAAAAAACCCAGCCAAATAAATGACTGAGTTTTTATGCTATTAACCAACCAAAAAACTATAAATTATGAAAAATTTATTACACTCCAACAAGGCTTATGACGACCTTATTTTTGCGAGTGCAAATGTATAATAATTTTCTATTTATAAAAGACCATCGATGTCAATTAACTTTATTTTAACTTTACAGGCCTGTTTGGTGGTTTTTTTTATGATTAATTAACTGAATACTAAAGCGTTCCTCGCTTCTCTTGCTCTCTCTCAATCGATTCGAACAAGGCTTTAAAGTTACCAGCACCGAAGCCTCTAGCGCCCATTCTCTGAATAATTTCAAAGAAAAGAGTTGGACGATCTTCTACAGGTTTGGTAAAGATCTGCAATAAATATCCCTCTTCATCGGCATCGATCATAATGGCCAATTTTTCCAATTCGGCAATATCCTCATGCATCATATCCATGTGTTCTCCCAAACGAGCTGGAATCCCCTCATAGTACGAATGCGGTGGTGCAGATAAAAACTCGACACCTCGCGCTCTCAATTGGGTTACGGTAGTGATGATATCATCGGTAGCTACTGCGATATGCTGAATACCAGGGCCGCCATAGAAGTCCAAATATTCCTCAATTTGAGAACGTTTTGCTCCTTCTGCCGGTTCGTTAATCGGGAATTTAATTCTTCCGTTACCGTTTGACATCACTTTACTCATCAAAGCCGAATACTCGGTGTGAATTTGCTTGTCGTCAAAAGACAGGAAGTTTACAAAGCCCATAACATCTTCATACCACTTTACCCAAGTATCCATTTCGTTCCAACCTACGTTGCCCACCATGTGGTCGATGTATTTTAGACCGGTTGGCTCTGGATTGTAGTCCGATTTCCACTCTACATAGCCTGGTAAAAAGGCTCCTGTATAATTTTTGCGCTCTACAAACATGTGTACGGTTTCGCCATAGGTATAGATTCCCGCGCGTACTACTTCACCAAACTCATCGGTTTCCACGGTTGGTTCCATATACGATTTGGCACCGCGTTTGGTCGTTTCTTCATAAGCTTTTCTAGCATCCTCTACCCATAGTGCTACGATTTTAATCCCGTCACCGTGTTTAACGATATGATCGTTTAGGGGAGATTCTGCCGTTAAAGGCGTCGTCAATACGATTCTGATTTTGTCTTGTACCAATACATAAGATGCACGGTCTCTAACGCCGGTTTCCAAACCGGAGTACGCCAAGGATTGAAAACCAAAAGCCGTTTTATAAAAGTGAGCCGCTTGTTTGGCATTTCCTACATAAAACTCCACATAATCCGTTCCAAATAGCGGAAGAAAATCCTGCGCACCTTCAAATATTTTTTCTAAGCCGAATTCTACTGACTTTACTTCTTTTTTCATTTTAAATCGTTGTTTTTGAGTGTTAGTTGTTTTTATTTGTGGCCATCGAGCCACGACTGATAATAGGATTCATCCGCAATTTGCATGGCTTCTTCTGTTAGCATCAGCGGTTTAAAGGTGTCTACCATAACCGCGAGTTCTTCAGTGCTTGTCTTTCCAATACTGCGCTCTACTGCTCCGGGGTGTGGTCCGTGTGGAATCCCTGCCGGATGTAGGGAAATGTGCCCTGCTTCGATATCGTTTCTACTCATAAAATCCCCATCTACATAATAGAGCACCTCATCACTGTCGATATTGCTGTGATTGTAAGGTGCCGGGATAGAGTCGGGATGATAATCGTACAAACGAGGTACGAAAGAACATATCACAAAAGCATCGGTCTCAAAGGTTTGATGAACCGGAGGCGGCTGGTGAATACGTCCTGTAATAGGCTCAAAATCGTGAATGGAAAAAGCATACGGATAATTATAACCATCATAACCAACCACATCAAAAGGATGTGTCGCATAGACCATATCGAAGATTTCATCTTGTTTTCGGACCTTGATCAGAAAGTCTCCCTTTTCATCGTGGGTTTCCAGATGATCGGGACGACGGATGTCTCTCTCGCAAAATGGGGAATGCTCCAGTAATTGCCCAAACCAGTTTCGGTATCTCTTAGGGGTATAAATCGGTCTTCTAGACTCTACTATAAACAATCGATTGTCTTCGGTATCAAAGTCGATCTTATAAATCACGCCTCGAGGAATCAACAGGTAATCACCGTATTTAAAGGTTAAATTACCCAACATGGTTCTTAAAGTTCCCGTTCCTCTGTGCACAAAAATCAGTTCGTCGGAGTCGGTGTTTTTATAAAAATAGTCGGATGTAGATGCCTTTGGGGCCGCCAAGACAATCGTACAATCGCTGTTGGTCAAAACCGCTTTACGACTCTGTAAAAAATCGTTTTCCGGTTTTACCTGAAAGCCTCTTAATCGATACGATTGAATGTTGTTGGCACGGGCAATCTTTGGCGCAACGCTATACTGTCCTTTGATCTCCTTTACTTGAGTCGGACGGTGTTCGTGATACATATTGGTCGACATACCGTCAAAACCAACAGTTCCAAAGAGTTGTTCGTAATATAAATCTCCGTTGGGCTTTCTAAAAATAGTATGTCTCTTCGGCGGAATTTTTCCTAATTGATGGTATAAGGGCATAATTACTTTGTTTGATTAATGCTAGTTATTCTTATCTACAAAGTTGCAATCTCATTCAGGATTTCTCTTGATCAGATATTTAATTAATGCCAATAAACCGTTCCAAGTTGTCTTCATTACTTTACAAATATCGAGAAAAAAATAACATCTGCAATTTTATACCTTAAAAATACGGTATTTATTTCAAAACAACCTTTAGATTTCTCTTTTTAACAATTTGAACGGAAAGCAGCGCGGTATTTTTTGTAAAAATAGCTTAACAAATCGGTTAAATCCGCACTTCGCGCTGCGGTTTATACCGCATACTCGAGCCTTTTGTTATTCGAAACTGGGCGCGTGCCTGCTCTAAAACCAAAATCCCACGCCAAACCAAGTGTAATGGGTGCGGGTTTCCGGAGACCAGGAGTGTTTGATTTCCATGGGTCCCAGCAGGGTTTCCATTCCGTACCCCACCGCATATCCGGTATACTTCGGCTTGGAAATCCAGTTGGTGGTTTCGAATATCGAATTGCCGATATTGGCAAAGTTGGCCGTAATATTGACGTGGTTTCGCTTAAAGATTTCGTAATCCAATTGGATGCTTCCCTTGACATAGGAGTTGTTAAACAAATCGAGGAAGTCATAGCCGAAAAACGGCACTACACTGTTGGTTTCGGCAAAGCCGTAACCGCCCAAATAGAAGTTGAAAAAGGATGTTTTGGGCTGATTGCCAAAGGTCATTCCGATTTCCGAATGCACGTCTAGCGAGAGTTTTTTATAGATGCGCTTGACAAAACCCAATTCTGCCGTGAGCTGTGAAAAGGGTTCAAAGTCGTTGTTGTAGTCGCTGGAATACAGGTAATGGGCGTATTGCGCCTTCATGATAAACCCCTTGGTGGGGAAGTATTTGTTGTCGTAGCTATCAAAGGTGACATAGGCGTGTCCGACCAAATAATTACTGCGGTCAAAAATGGCTTTTTCCGTGCTGATGGTCTTGGATTGCACATTTAGGTATTTGTGTTCTCCCCCGACCCCGATTAAGAACTTCTGGGCAAAAATGGTCTGGAAATACAAGCGATTGGACACCTCCTCGTAGTCCAGGCTCAAATTGCCCGGTATTTGCTGTTGGCCATTCTCCAAATCGGGATAGGGCACGGTGCGCGTAAAGCGTTTTAATTTGGACGAGACCCCCACACTCCAATAAAAACCGTTGTCGATATAGTAATTCAAATTATACCTGAAGTTATCGCCCAGGATTACATCCAAAGAGGCGACGTCGTTTTTAAACAGCAACTTTTTCTGAGTGATGTTGATCAAGGCGGCGCTTTTATACAGGCCGTCGTAGTGCAAGCCCAGCTTAAGAAAACGCCTAATGGGATTTTCATCCAATCGGATTTGCAGTATGTCTTGATCGCCGTCTTTTTCAAACTGATAGGAAATTCCACTAAAGTTTTGGGTTCCATTCAAATTGTATATTCCCTTTCCCAAGCTTTCGTAAGTGACTTTGGAATGGGCGCGAAAGCCGAGTTTCCCCTGTATATAACTGGCGGTATAGGTTTCCAAAGTGTTGTTGGCGATGGATGAAATGCGCAGGGTATCGGTAAATTTGGGAACGAAGTGGTCTTTTACCGCTTGCGGATTACCGCCTATACGGTTCAATTCCGCTCTGGAAAGCACGGCGGCTTCCTCGCCTTTTTTGATGATTTCCTTGCCCAAATCAAAAGATACCACGTTGTATCCCGCTATATCGGGTTTGATGTAGATATCGGTTTTTTTTCGCTTTCGCCTCATCTGCTTGATCGTCGAGAAGTTGGATATTTGCAGCAATAGATCGGTGGCACCGGTAATGGCTTCACGGTCTTTTAGGCCGTCTTGAACATCGACCCCTATCACGATATCCGCGCCCATTTCGCGCAGCTCTTCTATGGGGTAGTTGTTGACCACCCCACCGTCGATCAGCATTTGCCCGTCGATTTCCACGGGCGAATACAGCGATGGAAAGGCCCCACTGGCCAAGATGGCCTGCGGTAAATTGCCCTGCCTCAAAATTACGGCTTCTCCGGTTTCGGCATTGGTAGCCACACAGAGGAAGGGTATTTGAAGTTCGTCGAAATCTCGTACGTGGCGCACATGCGCCAGCAAACGACTCAATAAGTTGTAGTTGTACATCCCCTTGGACAAAGCCTTGGGCACACCTATTTTAAAATTTTCAAACGGCAAACTCACCGTGTAGATTTCGTCGTTTTTCTTTTCGTAAAATGACTTGGAAATGCGGGGAACATAGTCCTGAATCAGGGCATCGGAATCGACGCGTTGAAAGATGGAATCCAATTCGGATGCGGTATACCCCGCGGCATAGAGTCCACCGATTATCGCCCCCATACTGGTACCCGCTATATAGTCGATCTTAACCCCGGCTTCTTCAATGACCTTTAACACGCCGATATGCGCCAAGCCCTTGGCACCTCCACCGCTTAAAACCACCCCAATCTTAGGTCGATCTTCTACTTCGTCTTGGGCATAGCCGCTAAATGAAATCCAAAAAAAGCTTAAAACAACAATAAGATTTTTCATAAATAAGAATTTATTGTTTTTAACCGCCTTTGAACCGCAATAAATTCTGGTATTGCCACAGCAAAACCCTACGAATTGTACGGCACTTAAAGGCCTGTATTATAAAACTGAGCAATTTTTCGCGCCTTGGACAGTCCCACCACGGCTTCCAACTCCTTTTCCGTGGCTTCTTTGATGCGTTTTACCGACTTAAAATGCCCGATCAACACCTCGGTAGTCTTTTGCCCGATACCGGGAATCTCGTCTAGTGAGGTCTGTATCGCTCCCTTGCTTCTCTTGTCGCGATGAAAGGTAATTCCGAATCTATGTGCTTCGTTTCGAAGGTACTGAATTACTTTTAAGGTTTCCGACTTTTTATCCAAATAAAGCGGAATACTATCGCCGGGATAAAACAATTCTTCCAATCGTTTGGCAATGCCGATTATCGCAATCTTTCCGCGTAAGCCCAAAGCGTCTAAACTCTTTAAAGCGGAGGACAACTGCCCTTTTCCGCCATCGATAATGATGAGTTGCGGCAAGGGCTGATCTTCGTCTAAAAGGCGCTTATAGCGCCTGTATACCACCTCTTCCATCGAAGCGAAGTCGTCGGGTCCCTCGACGGTTTTGATATTGAAGTGGCGGTAGTCCTTCTTGCTGGGCTTGCCGTCTTTAAATACCACACAGGCCGCTACGGGATGGGTTCCCTGAATATTGGAGTTGTCGAAACACTCTATGTGTCGCGGCTCCTGACTCAGGCGCAAATCTTTTTTCATCTGTTGCATAATGCGATTGGCATGGCGCTCAGGATCGACGATTTTCACTTGCTTCATCTGATCCAAACGGTAATATCGCGCATTGCGCTCGGACAAGTCGAGGATTTTCTTTTTATCGCCGAGCTTGGGAACCGTTACCTGCAAATCCGCACCGAGCTCGACGGCAAAGGGCACGACGATTTCCTTGGACAGCAAGTGAAAGCGTTCGCGCAACTCGACGATGGCCAATTCCAACAGTTCCAAATCGGTCTCGTCTAGCTTCTTTTTGATTTCGAGCGTATGCGAACGAATAATCGCTCCGTGTGATACCTGCAAAAAATTGACGTACGCCATCGCTTCGTCGGATATGATAGAAAAGACGTCTATATTGGAGATTTTGGGACTGATGATGGTCGATCTCGACTGGTAATTTTCCAAGGTCTCCATCTTTTCTTTGATCTTTTGGGCTTCTTCAAACTTCATCTCGCTCGCCAGCTGCATCATCAGGGTTCGGAAATCCTTGAGGCTCTCCTTAAAATTTCCCTTTAAAATTTCGCGTATCGCATTGATTTTCTTGGTGTAATGCGCTTCACTTTCGTAGCCTTCGCAGGGCCCGTGGCAGTTGCCAATATGGTATTCCAAGCACACTTTATACTTGCCGGCCTTGATGTTGGTCACCGACAAGTCGTAGGTACAACTGCGCAAGGGATACAGTTCTTTAATCAGATCCAGCAGCGTATATACGGTTTTAACATTGGTATACGGCCCAAAATACTCCGAACCGTCTTTGACCATGCGCCGGGTCGAAAACACTCTGGGAAAGGGCTCGCGCTTGATGCAGATCCACGGATAGGTCTTATCGTCTTTGAGCAGCACGTTGTACCGCGGTTGCAGGCGCTTGATCAGGTTGTTCTCCAGCAGCAACGCATCGGTTTCGGTCGGTACCACGATGTGTTTGATCGACACGATTTTCTTGACCAAAACATTGGTCTTGGCATTGTCGTGTATTTTGTTGAAATAGGAGCCCACGCGTTTTCTCAGGTTTTTTGCCTTTCCGACATATAGGATTTTGTCTTCTTTGTCAAAATATTGATACACACCCGGTTCGTCTGGAAGGGTTTTAATCTGTAGTTCTAAGGCGGAGGTGTTTTTCATAAGCGTTTGGGTATGCCCGATTTGCTCTAACAAAAGTAACGCCTTATCTCGGATAATTCAAATCAACTGCAGAATTATACCCGCTATTTCTTCGGTTTTCACTACATTTATGTTTTAAAATCACCCCATGAGAAATTCCAGAATAATAGAAATTTTAGAGGAAAAAATCGCTCCTGGCGAAACGAAAACCATCAATCTGGAGATTGCCAAATTTCATACCGCCACACGGCTCAAGGTTCCGATTATCATATCGCGCTCCAAAATCGAAGGTCCTACGGTGTTGTTGTCTGCGGGAATCCACGGCGATGAGCTCAACGGCATAGACATCGTACGTCAATTGATCCACAAAAAAATCAACGTTCCCAAAACGGGTACCATCATCTGTATACCGGTGATCAACATCTTTGGGTTTATCAATAAAACGCGTGAGTTTCCCGACGGTCGCGACCTCAATCGGGTTTTTCCCGGCAGCAAATTCGGCTCGTTGGCCAGTCAGTTTGCCCATCATTTGGTCAAGCACATCCTTCCGGTGGTCGATTATGCGATCGACTTTCACGCCGGTGGAGCGAGTCGCTTTAACGCACCGCAAATCCGCATCGCACCGGGCAGTGCGGAACTCGACGAATTGGCTGCTGTTTTCCACGCACCTTTTGTGTTGTATTCCAATTATATAGCGGGTTCTTTTAGAAATGCCTGCGCCAAGCGGCAGGTGAAGATGTTGCTTTTTGAAGGTGGAAAATCCATGGACATCAACGCCTCGGTATCCGATATGGGCGTAGCGGGAACCCTGCGCTTTCTCGATCACCTGGGCATGCTGCGGGCGCCTTTTACCGCTCCAGTGGTCGAAGATAAAATATGCTATATCGCCAAATCGGACTGGGTTCGCGCCAAGCACTCCGGACTGTTTCACAATCATACGCCCATTGGAACTTTTGTGCAAAAAGGCCGTATCTTAGCGGTGATATCCGACCCTTATGGCAAGGGAGAGCAACCGGTAAAAGCGCCGTATACCGGATATATCATCAATACCAACGACGCCTCGATCGTCTACCAAGGCGATGCGATTTTTCACTTATCCACTTCGCTACTTTCCCATGACTAAAAAAGAACTACGCGCAAAATATCAGGCCTTGAGACAGGCCTTAACGCCGGAACAAATCGATCAGGGCAGCTTGGCCCTAGCCAATCAATCGCTGCAACTGCCGATATGGAATTTGACCAACTACCACCTCTTTCTGCCGATTGAACAGAAAAGAGAAGTCAATACCGAATTTCTACTGCATATCTTATCGGGAAAAGACAAGAATATACTGCTGTCCAAATCGGACTTTTCCGACGGCTCGATGACACATTACCTCTTGACCGACAACACGCGTATCGAGAAAAACGCCTACCACATACCCGAACCGGTGGGCGGTATAAGCGTTGCGGCCGATCAAATTGACGTGGTCTTTATTCCGCTATTGGCCTTTGACCAAACGGGGCAACGGGTGGGGTATGGCAAGGGGTTCTACGACCGCTTCCTCGCTTTATGCCGACCGGATGTCGTAAAAATCGGACTCAGTCTCTTCGAAGCCGAAGTCGCTATAAATGACCCTCTTAGCACCGATATTCCGTTGGATTATTGCGTAACGCCCCAAGGTGTTTACACCTTTTAAAACAGATTGGCATCCTTATTGAATACAATAGGAAAAGAAATCACATGAAAAATTTTATTTCCAACCATTTTCGATTGTTGCTGGTGGTCTTGATCAGCACTATAGGACTGAGCAGCTGCGTGGTACACGAAACTTCACACCGCGGCAGAAGACCCGTAGTGATTGTTCAGGAGTCGCATCCGAAACACGGCAAACACCACAAAGAGAAAAAACACCACAAGGAGAAAAAACACTCCAAACACAAAAAGAACTCCTCGCAACGAGGACCGAAGCACAACCGTTAAGCGGCAGCATCTGGTGTTGGGGTTACGCATAAAAAAACCACCATATTGCCCCGGCAATGTGGTGGTTTTTTTTATATCGGCAAACGCTCTAAATCGCGCTGCTTAAAAGGCTATTACTTGGCAAAGGCGCGCTTGTTAAAAGCGATCAATATACCGACACCAATCGATATGGCCGCATCGGCAACATTGAAAATCGCATTGAAGAACGTAAAGTATTTACCGCCCCAAATCGGCAACCACGTTGGCAAATAGCCCTTCCATATCGGAAAGTAAAACATATCGACTACCCTACCGTGAAACCAGGTACCATAGGGCTGATCGGAAAACAAAGTCGCTACCTCGTGATGGCTTTCATTAAAAATCACGCCATAGAAAACCGAATCGATAATATTTCCGAACGCTCCAGCCAGAATCAAGGCCACAGCAACCACTAAAAAGGAAGAAGCTCCTTTTTTGACCGCATCATACAACCAGTAGGCAATACCGCCAACGGCTACTATGCGAAAAAGCGTAAGAAACAACTTGCCATAAGAACCGGGAATTTCAACTCCCCAAGCCATGCCGTCGTTCTCGATAAAGTGGATTCGAAACCAATCCCAAACAAAAACCTCTTCGTCTAAGAGAAAGTTCGTCTTAATGTATATTTTGGACCATTGATCTATCAAAAGAACAGCGATCACTAGAAGCGAGGCTTTTTTAAGTGTCATTTATTGCGATTTGTCAGCAAATGTAATTTATTATTTTGAGAGTTAAAAAAAACGCTCCTATTATAGAGCGTTTTTTTAGTTTAAACAGATTATCGTTGTAGGTTTTTCGCCTCGATACTCATCGTGGCGTGTGGAACCAATTTCAATCGTTCTTTGTTGATTAATTTCCCGGTAACCTTACAGATTCCATAGGTTTTATTCTCAATGCGGATCAGTGCGTTTTTCAAGTCTCTGATAAACTTCTCTTGGCGAATGGCCAATTGCGAGTTTGCTTCCTTTGACATGGTTTCACTTCCTTCTTCGAAGGCTTTGAACGTGGGTGAGGTATCATCCGTACCGTTGTTCAAATCATTCATGTAGGCACTTTTGATCAATTCTAAATCGGCTTGCGCCTTTTCGATTTTTTTCAAAATCAACTCTTTGAATTCCGTCAAATCAGCATCAGAATAGCGGATGTTTTCTCCTATCATAACATGCTTATTTTAAAATTAATATTCTGGTTTTTAGCTCGTCAAATTCAATTTCTACACCGTCCACCACTTCTGATACGAATTCCAGGGTGTGTGTTAATGTCTCTGACTTAATGTAATCTTCGTTGTCCAAAACAGCGGCTTTAATCGTCGTCTGATCTTGTAAGACTACTTTGATTTTATCGGTAACTTCCAAACCGGCGTCTTTGCGCAGGTTCTGAATGCGATTAATCAATTCTCTGGCGATTCCCTCCTTACGAAGCTCCTCTGTAATGGTAATATCCAAGGCAACAGTAATTCCATCGGAATTAGCAACTAACCAGCCTTCTATATCCTGAGAGGTGATTTCCACGTCCGAGAGTGTTAATATAATACTATTTTCTGCCAATTGTACATAAATATTTCCGTTTTTTTCGATTTCAGAAATATCCGCTGACGAAAAAGCCTGTATCTTACTAGCTATCAGCCCCATATCTTTTCCGAATCGCGGACCCAATGTTTTGAAGTTTGGCTTGATTTGTTTGACCAATACTCCGGAAGCATCGTCAATCAATTCAATCTCTTTGACATTCACTTCGGCCATAATCAAGTCAGAGACAGCCATTAACTCCTCTCTTTGCAATTCGTCCAACACGGGAATCATCACTTTTTGAAGCGGCTGACGCACCTTGATCATCTCTTTTTTACGCAGGGACAGCACCAGGGAAGAAACTGTTTGTGCCTTCTCCATTTTACTCTCCAGTCGCTTATCGATAAACGCGTCATCTCCTATAGGAAAGTCTGCCAAATGTATGGATTCAAACGTTTCCTTAGCGGTGGTTTGCGTTAAGTCTCTGTAAAGTTTATCCATGAAAAACGGGGCTATAGGCGCCGCTAATTTTGCCACGGTAGTCAAACAGGTATACAGGGTTTGGTAGGCGGCGATTTTATCGGTTGCGTACTCTCCTTTCCAGAATCTTCTTCTGCACAAACGCACATACCAGTTGCTCAGGTTTTCCTGAACAAAATCGGAAATGGCTCTTGCTGCTCTGGTCGGTTCGTAATCGGCATAAAATGCGTCTACGCTTTGAATCAAGGTATGGAGTTCCGACAGGATCCAACGGTCTATTTCTGGGCGTTGATCCAAGGGAACCTCAGCTTCTTTATAGGTAAATCCATCGATATTGGCATAAAGGGCAAAGAACGAATAGGTATTGTATAGGGTTCCGAAGAACTTTCTTCGCACCTCGGCTATACCGTCTACGTCGAACTTTAAGTTGTCCCACGGATTCGCATTGGAAATCATGTACCAACGCGTGGCATCCGGGCCATAGGTTTGCAGGGTTTCAAACGGATCGACTGCATTGCCCCAACGCTTGGACATTTTTTGTCCGTTTTTGTCCAAAACCAAACCGTTTGACATCACATTTTTATAGGCATTGGTATCAAATACCAAGGTCGAAATGGCGTGTAGGGTATAGAACCAACCGCGGGTTTGATCGACCCCTTCGGCGATAAAGTCTGCTGGAAATGCTTTGTTTCCATCGACCATCTCTTTGTTTTCGAAAGGATAATGCCATTGCGCATACGGCATGGCTCCGGAGTCAAACCACACATCGATCAAGTCGCTCTCGCGCTCCATCGGTTTGCCCGACGCAGATACTAGAACGATCTTATCCACGACATTTTTATGCAAGTCGACCAAATCGTAGTTCTCTTCCGACATATTGCCGACTTCAAAGCCCTCAAAAGGATTGCCCTGCTGTATGCCCGCAGCGATCGACTTGTCGATCTCCGCCATTAATTCCGCGACAGAACCGATGATTATCTCTTCCGATTTGTCTTCTGTTCTCCAGATGGGCAAGGGGATACCCCAATAACGCGATCGGGATAAATTCCAGTCATTGGCATTTTTCAACCAGTTTCCAAAACGGCCTTCACCGGTGGATTTCGGTTTCCAATTGATGGTTTCATTCAAGTCGAACATGCGGTCTTTGACCTCCGTTACTTGGATAAACCACGAGTCCAATGGGTAATATAAAATCGGTTTGTCCGTTCTCCAACAATGTGGGTAACTGTGGACGTATTTCTCTACTTTAAACGCTTTGTTTTCCTCTTTTAATCGGATGGCAATCTCCACGTCTACCGAACGCTCCGGAGCTTGTCCGTCGTCATAGTATTCGTTTTTAACGTATTTACCAGCCATATCTCCCATGGCGCTCACAAAACGCCCTTGTAAGTCTACCAAAGGCACGGCGTTTTCTTGTTCGTCTAAAATCAACATCGGCGGCACTTCTGGAACGGCTTCTTTGGCCACTCGAGCATCATCTGCTCCAAAGGTCGGCGCGGTGTGTACAATACCGGTTCCATCTTCTGTGGTTACAAAATCGCCGGCAATAACTCTAAACGCGTTCTCTGGATTTTGATACGGCAAGGTATAAGCCAGCAGCTGTTCGTAGGTCGTGCCCACTAAGTCGGCTCCTTTAAATTCTTTGATTTCGAAATAAGGGATTTTTTTGTCGTTGGCCGTATAGTTTGCCAGTTCTTCTACTGCCGCCACAGCGGTATATTTACCTGCAAATTGCTTTGCAACCAAGGCCTTAGCCAAAATTACTTGAACGGGCTCAAAGGTGTATTGATTAAAGGTTTTCACCAATACATAATCGATTTTTGGCCCAACGGTCAAAGCGGTATTCGAGGGCAATGTCCACGGTGTCGTGGTCCATGCCAAGAAATGTATCGCGCCATATCCCCTTAAAAATTCCGGTAAGCTGTCTTCTTTAGCCAAGAACTGAGCGACGATAGTAGTGTCTGTCACCTCTCTATAACTACCGGGTTGGTTGACTTCATGTGTAGACAAGCCCGTTCCCGCTTTGGGTGAGTAAGGCTGAATGGTGTAGCCCTTGTACATCAAGTCTTTGTCGTAAATTTGCTTTAGCAACCACCAAACGGTTTCCATATATTTGGATTTGTAGGTCACATACGGATCTTCCATATCGACCCAATACCCCATTTGTTCGGTCAATTCATTCCATAAATCGGTATAGCGCATTACGGTTCTCTTACAAGCTTCGTTATACTCTTCTATGGATATTTTGGTTCCAATATCTTCTTTGGTGATTCCCAATTCCTTTTCAGTTCCCAATTCTACGGGCAAACCGTGGGTATCCCATCCGGCTTTACGCTTTACTTGGAATCCCTTTTGGGTTTTGTATCGGCAAAAAATATCTTTAATCGCACGAGCCATTACGTGGTGAATACCCGGTTTTCCATTGGCTGAAGGAGGGCCTTCAAAAAACACAAACGGTTGTTGTCCCTCTCGGGTGGTTATGCTCTTTTCGAATATAGCTTGTTCCTTCCAAAACTGCAGCATTTCTGCAGCTACATTTGTCAAATCTAGTCCTTTATATTCTGTAAATTTCGTGCTCATTATCTATTTTTTCAAAATCAGTAGTGCGAAATTAAACAATTTCAACTAATTATACCCTGCCTTGTAAAAGTAAAAGACCTGCAAAAAAAAGAAACTGTGGGTTTTCAATTGCAATTACGCCACGTGACCGCCATTTCAACTCGGATTTAGCGGATTCCAACCCCTTTTTTGCCGCTTATCCCCGCGCTTTATAAGCAGTTAAAAACCCTTTTCATTCAAAAAACTCCGCCGACAACCGCTCGTATGCGCCACAACGTAGCGGCTGTTGCCCAATAAAAAACCCGCCATACCGAAAAGGTAAGCGGGCCAAAGGGGTAAGCGGTATAAAAATCAACGAAAGCGTTGGTAGCGATCGGTATAACAGTCGTAACACTGTCCTCTTAAGATCAGTTGACCGTCTTTTAGCATCAGCGATTGCGGCATCGACTCCGCAGCTTTTAAGATGTCTTGGGGTTCCGCACTTTCGATCACTTTTCCCGGCTCAATTACATAACTTTGCTCGGATATTTTTTGACCTTTTTCCCAGCGAATCATCCGGTCTTGCTCCAACTGCAACACGCTTTCTCTGTGGGCGGCATCGAAAGTCGTTGTCGTACCGGCCAAACCACCGGAACGCGATACCAACACCCAAGTGCCCAAAGGGGAGAGGTCGTGGGTTACCACGGGCTTAAGACCGCCACAACTCCATAACAAAACGGAAAAAACCAGCATACTTATTCGCTTAATCATCTCTAATAGGATTTTAATGGAAATCGGTCTTGTCTACTGCCTTTCTCAGCGCCCCTGCTGTACTAACACCAGGAAATGCCGGTAAAAGTCACACTACCGCTTTCTCTTTACAGGATTATTTTGGTATAAAAATAGCCATTCGTCGCTCTTTATCCAATGGTTTCGCGGTAAAATTCGCACTTAAAAACGATCCCGCGCACGACATGCTCAAAACAACAAGCGACGGCTTTAGGTCTGAGATATGCAGTAATCACTCTATATCATTAAAAACAGCCGAGGACGAAGGCTGGCGAACGAAATCGAAGATTCGATTTCGTCAATCCCTTAGTGTGGCGAAACAAAAAACCGAATCACGATACAGCTGCTATCAATAATAAAAACAGTGTTTTCTACTTTTTAATGCCATATTCAATAGTTCAAAACATACAGTAACTGTTACCAATTAAATGCTACAAGCATCAGCAAGATGCCGGCGCCAGCGGGGATTCGTTTTATTAACTATTCACTATAAATTTACATGTAATAAATATCATTATTAAGACAATCAATACATTAATTATATTTGCCAAAATAGAATGTTTTTTATAAAACAATAATGTTGATAATTGCACTAAGAATAAAGGTACTATTATATAAAGATCAATATAATATGCTCCAAAGAAATCTTTTGATGGTATCAAATTAATAATTACAGCTAAACTAATAGAAATTATAATTGAGAAACTTACAACCTTATTCATTGTGTGCTTTTTTAATTAATTCCTTACTTAATTTTACGGTGTCATCATAATTTTTGAAGTTATACGACTTCCCTCCATCTGGTATTTCGGTTCCTCCAACTCCCCTTAATCCTGTAACTAAATGAGCTGCACCAAACCATTTTGAACCATATCCTTTTGCATCTACTTGGCCTTGAACCCAACCATAGTAAACATTTCTCTGATAAACAGATTGATAAGCACTTGCTCTTAGATTATTAGTGCTGTAAACAGCTGCCGCACGAAATCGAAGATTCGTCCTAGTCAATCTTTTCGTATGGAGAAACAAAAAACCGAATCACTACAAAGCTCTTTCAACAATAAAAATAATATTTTCTACTTTTTAATGCCATGTGTAATAGTTCAAAAACATACATTAACTGCTACCAAATAGATTCTACTAAACTTTATAGACACCAGTGAGATGCCAGCGCCAGCACATGAAACTTTAATCAATACACATTCATCATACTTTTATCACGTAAATAAAATGAAAACAATGTTTTTTCACTTAATGGAACGGCAATACTATCTTTATTTTCAAAGTAAAGATATAATTTGACATCTTTAATAATATCTTTTGTGATTTGTATTTTTTTATTTGTATGAACCTTCTCCATAGAATTAAAAATAGAATCTAATTTAGCTCCTCTCATCTCATCTTGACTAAAACAAATAAAAACTGTATCTTCAGCAGAAACTGCAGGTGGAAACATTGCGATATATTCAAATTTATTTTCAGCATAGAATAGACTAAAATCAGTGGTTTTAATCTGACTTCTTATTTGAGAATTATAAATCTTAATTTCGAAGCATAAACTGTTTTTATCTTTTCTTAAATTACTTAAATAGTAAAGTTTCACTTTTTTTATCTCTAATAAATCAAAATCTTTACTAGATAAATTTTCAACTTGAAAAAAGAATTCTTCTCCTGTTTTATTTCCGCAAGATAAATACAAAACACATACAAAAAACAGCACTAAATTTCTCATCTAATTTGAATTTCTTTTATAGTAATGATTGATGACTTCTCTATAATCCATTGTAGTATTCTTCCAAGAAGGTAATTTCATTTGATAATGAATTGCACGTTGTTCCATATTTTGTTTATTAAGAAAATTTGATTTTATTAATCCGTCATACCCGGCTTTGGTATACCGCATAAACCACATTGTGTTTTCCCAGTATATTCCTTTTGGTCAGCACCTTAAGATCCTTTAAAAAACTCAGGCTGCCATAGCCGTTTAAACGCACCGAATCACTTAGCGCATGGGGGTCTTTTAACCAAATCTTAGGGCCGAATTTCCCCTTGGGCTGCGCTTGTAAACAAACCGCCATCAAGACAAAATACCAGATGGAAAAAAACCTAAACATATAAACTCTTTTAGACACTTAAAAAATCCGTGCGCTAATTGACTTTACAATTATACAAAAAAATAAAAAATAAAATTTAATTAACAACTTTAACATTTAAAATACCAATAAAAGAAAAACAAAGCAAACTAAAGTCATAAATTTATCACAATTTTGCGAATAAAATTTACGCAAGACGGCTGAATTTTCGCATAGTAAGGGAAGTGTCCGGTTTAAAAAACGGCCAAAAAACAGGCAAACCCGCGATTGGCGGGTTTAATTTTTTTTGATTTGGACGGGAATTTAGTCCGAAAAAATTTCTTTGAGGACCGTGAGGGAATTGGGGTTTCGAAATCCAGAAATATGCAGGTTGTAATACCTCAACAACAAATTCAATAGGTTGTTGCGCTCCCTACCGCTAAAAACCCGTTGGTCCGACAGAAATCCGTGTTGAAGCAAGCGCTTAAAGAGCTGGGTGTCTGCCGCTTCAAAACAGTCGCGATCTTGGAAATGGGTAAAATTACCGGCCACGGGATTAAAAAACGGGGCTTCGGCTTCGGAGTAATCGGGATAAAACCCCAGGTATTTGGTAATTCCCAATAGGGTTATCAGGTGAAAATTCGAAGCCTCCTCTTGGTGATCAAACCAGAGCAAAGCGGCTTCGAGATACTCAAACAGGGGTTCGTTGGGCTCTTCTTCTTTAATGGTGTGGTGGAGCATTTCCGAGACAAAAGTCGCCATGCTGTTTTTGTAGAAATCGCCGTAAATCGTTTGATAGGGGTGTGCGAGTTTGAGTTCTTTTATATACTCCAAACCGCCTTTATTCTTGTGCTGTGCTTCGATTTCCAATAGGGTTAAGGGCCTGAAATAGGCATTGTTTTGCGCTCCTTTTCCCCTGGCATAGGCATTGCGTATATAATAGGACTTCACGCCACTAGCTTGGGTAAAGCACTTGACAATCAGACTTTTTTCTTGGTATTTGACCGCGCTCAACACCACGGCCTTGGTATGGATTAACATTAGCGGATCACCATGATTTTTTTGACGGTTTTATCCGTGCCATCCTTGGAGGAAACCAGAATCAAATACACGCCCGAGTTGACCTTGTTTCCAGAAAGCGAATAGGTGTTCCACAATACGGTTCCCCCTTCTGCCGTGGCTTCAAACACCAGATTGCCCTCTACGTCGGTAATCTTGACGTTGGATTTGTCCATCAGTCCGGATATTTTGACATCGCCATTAAATTCGGGGCGCACGGGATTGGGATACGCAAACACATTGCTAAAGGAGGTCGTTGCTGCTGTAGCACTTCCCTTAAAGGACACCATGCCTTTATCTGTGGCAAAAAACACCTCTCCAGTGACTCCGTCTATTTCGATATCGCTGATGTTGTTGCTCGGCAAAGGGGAATTGTCCTTGGTAAAACGCTGTAGGGTTTTTTGTCCGTTTGGCGATACCAAAAACACGCCGGCATCGGCCAGTGCGACCCATTTATTATTGGCGCCATCGACCTTGATTTTGGTAATACTCTGGTGGTAAAACAACTCTTGTGCAATGCCGTCTTCTTTGATAATGATCGAATTGGCTGTCAATTGGGCTTCGTTGAGAAAGCGATCCACACTGGGCAATACGCGCAATCCCTTATAAGTCCCGATCCACAATTGGTTGTTGTTGTCCAAGGCAATGCTGCGCACATCCACATCGGGCATATTGCCGATTGTGGTATTGAGCACTAGGGTTTTAAGTCCCTTTTTTTCGTTAAAGCCCACTAAACCGCGGTTGTTGGTTCCCATCCATTTGGTGCCGTTTTTATCGATCAGCGGCACGCCAAAACTCACCTTATCCACTTCGGACAGGCTGTTTTTTAGACTGTAGGACGTCCATTCGCCATTGGCGCGCATCTCCTTAATCGAAGCGCTCACCAGGCTGTTGGTCATCCACGCATTGCCCTCCGCGTCAAAGGCCGTTCCGTTGATGCGGACAGAGGTATAATCCACGGGTACCGCTTCGACCTTTTGCAAGCCGTTGGCCCCGGTGTTGAGGTGGTTGTATAAAACGACCTCACTCTCTTTTAAGTCTTGATTTTTTAAGGTGATATCCAAAAAGCCCGTATGAAAGGAACTCACGTATAAATGACCCGGTTTACGCGGGTTAACCGCTGCATACGACAAGACTTGTGCGTTCTTTAATCGTTGATAAGGCAGTTGATCCCATCCCTTATTCGCGCTAAAAAAACTCATGCCATAACTCGCCAAACCCGGATTATGCGGGTTGTAATCCTTGTTATAACCGCCAAAAATCATCCATAGTCCGGCGTCGGTTTTCAACAGGGAAAACACCCGGTTGCTCAAGGGCCCTTCGGGAGATAGGGAATTGGGTTGCTGCGTCATCGAATGCTCATACTGCAACAAGCCGCCGGAATTCGTACCGATATAACCCTCATTACCCACGATTAAAGCCGAGGTAAATCCGTCGCTCAACTCATACTGTGCTGGAATATACACAATCAAATCGCCTTGGGCAGTAAACCACGAGCTCCCCGCTGCGGTAGTGGCGATCAATTGGTCGTCTGCACTGACTTGAACATCCAAAACCGGTTGCTGAAATTCGTGTTGTACCGCTGCTACATCGCCGTTAAAACGGTAGAGCTTATCGTCGTCTTTAATACCGGCCAAGCGTCCAGACCACGCAAAGAGCTGGTTCCACTTTCCGTAGTCATAAACTTCCCATTGGGCAAAATCGACCAAATTTGGATTGCTCAACAATCCTCTTTTAATCCCTTCCTCGGTGGCGGCATAAATCCAATTGCCGATCACCACTGTTTGTTTTACTTGGATATTCTCACCGGATTCTCCGATGAAATACGTATCGCCAAAGGCGTTGTTATTGAGGTTTAACACACTGATCCCATATTGGGTACTGATTAGCAAATCGCCCCCGCTTTCGATCAGGGCATTGATTCGCTTTGCCGTAGGCGGTATGGATGTTTTGTTTAGAATGTCGTTGATCACGGTTATTTTACCCGTTGGCCGATGTAGAATCTGTAGGGAACCGTCTTCGTTGCCGACGATGAGTTTTTTAAATTTCTCGCTGTACCACAATGCGGTGATCTCTTGCGTTTTTAACCCCTCTATAGAGCTCACGGTTTCGACCTGTTTGGAAGCGATGTCAAAAATCAAGATGGAACTGCCCGCCGCTGCATATACCTGAGTCGGCGATGCCGTAACTGCGGTGACTTGCGCATAGGAGAAATAGCCCTTCCAGGAATGGGTTTGCGCTTGCCCCGAAAGACCGATAAACAAGACAAAGAGGTAGCAAATAGACTTCATGGGAACAGATTTAAAACACAAATATATTATAACACCTTCATATTTACAGGTATTTGTAAAAATAAAAAAAAGGCGCTTGATACCAAGCGCCTTTTCAACTATCTAAAAGCTTGTTCCAAATCTTGAATCAAGTCGTCTATATCTTCTACCCCCACGCTTAGGCGAACCAAATCGTCGGTCACCCCAATTTCCTTGCGCTTGTCTTCGGGTATGGAAGCATGCGTCATCAGTGCGGGGTGATTGGCCAAGGACTCTACGCCTCCTAAGGATTCTGCCAAGGTAAAGACCGCTACGCGTTCTAAGAAGTCAATGGCATCTGCCTTGGCTCCGGATTTAAAGGTAAAGGAAACCATCCCTCCAAAACCGTTTTTCATCTGCTTTTGAGCGACGTCGAACTGCGGGTGTTCCTCCAATCCCGGGTAGAAAACCTGGGCTACTTTGGGATGATTTTTTAAATAATGGGCCACTTTCATACCGTTTTCGGAATGTCTTTGCACGCGCAAATGCAGGGTTTTGATTCCTCTAAGCACCAAAAAGCTCTCTTGGGGGCCCAATGTGGCCCCGGTGGCAAATTGATAGAAGTGCAATTGCTCGCCCAATTCGGCTTCTTTGGTAATCAGTGCTCCAGCGATTACGTCTGAGTGTCCACCGAGGTATTTGGTTGCGGAATGCATAACCACATCGGCGCCCAAATCCAACGGATTTTGCAAATACGGCGTGGCAAAGGTATTGTCGACTGCGAAAAGGATGTTTTTGGCTTTGGTAATCTGTGCGATACGCGCAATATCCGCCAACTTCATCAACGGATTGGTCGGTGTTTCCACCCATACCAATTTGGTTTTGTCGGTGATTGCCGCTTGAAACTGCTCCAAATCGTTCATGTCGACAAAGTGAAACACGATGCCCATGTCTTGATATATCCGGGTAAACATTCTATAGGTACCCCCGTAGAGGTCGTCCATAGCAATGACCTCATCACCGGGCTTTAACATGCGCAGCACGCAATCTGTCGCTGCTAATCCCGACGAAAATGCTAAGCCTCGTGCACCGTTTTCGATGCTGGCCAACGCGTTTTCCAAGGCCGTTCGAGTCGGATTGGCCGCACGGCTGTACTCATATCCCGAGTGAACACCCGGGCTGCTTTGTGCAAAAGTGGAAGTATGATATACCGGAGGCATCACAGCGCCTGTACTAGGATCGACTTGCTGACCTCCATGAATGGTTTTGGTGTTGAATTTCATAGCTAAATAGGTTTGTTTGTTTTATATATATTGTATTAGGACGACCGCTAGCACGGGTGTCACTCGCTTAAGTCCTTGGGCGGCTCACTACTCCTTCTAAATCCGCCTTTGCACAAAGGCACTCGCCAACGCTTGCTCACGGGCTTTTGCAACCGCTGCAACCGCCGGATTTGGAGGCGATTAAAAAGAAGCTTCGTCCAAAGGGATTTAAACACAAATATACTTTTAATTCCAAAGTAAATTGTATAAATTTGTTATTAATTAACACTTTTCCGAACGCCTTATGAAGATTCTATTCCCCCTGTTTGCGAGTTTATTAGTAGTTGTTAGTTGCCAAAAAGACAAGACTTTAGTCTTTGAAAATCAGAAATTCGAACAGCAGTCGACCAAGCCGTGCGACCAGGACGATTGCACCACCGCAGTAGTCGAAATTCCCGTGGCTACCACCGCCAATTCCATCGCGGCAGACAGCATCAATAAAACCCTTTTAAAAACCGTTAGCACGATCGTCTCTTTTGAAGAGGAACCCCTTAAGGCGGTTTCTTATGAGGCCGTGGTTCACTCCTTTGTCGATTCGTACAACCAACTCAAAAAGGAGTACCCCAAGGAGAGTACCCCTTGGCAGGCGAAAATCAAGGGTCATATCACCTACCAAAGCCCGCAATTGCTCGCCATACAACTCGATCACTATACGTTTTCTGGCGGTGCCCACGGCTATGAAGGGGTTCGCGGTTTAAACTTCAATCCGGAAAACGGCCATCTGTATACCGCCGACGAACTGATACTCGACCGCCAAGGCCTGTCGGATTTGGTCGAGAAAAAACTGCGCAGTCAACTTCAAATCCCAAGCGATAAGGGCATCAACAGCACGGGATTGATGTTTGAAGACGACCGTTTTAAACTGCCAGACACCTTTTTATTTCTAAAAGATGCCTTTGTCGCCTACTACAACACCTACGAGATCGCCTCTTATGCCGATGGTCCGACCAAGTTGGTCTTTACCCCTGAGGAAGTAGCGCCTTTTCTACGCGTAAAATAATTCGGTAAAGCCCCCGGACTTTGGGCATTTATTGGTTATTTTTGCCTCTTACTGAAACCGCTGATTTTGAGCATCTATAAAAAAATTTTTAAGCAAACAGCCATTTATGGCTTAGCCACGGTATTCCCGAAGTTACTCGGCTTTTTCCTGGTGTCTTTCCACACCTCGTTTATGGCGAACAACGTCTATGGCGAATACAATATCGTATTCTCCGTTATGATGTTTTTCAACGTGGTTCTGGCCTTTGGTATGGAAACCGCCTTTTTTAGATTCTACAACCTTCGCGACGAAAAGCGGGAAGTGGTCAACAATTCCATGTTGTATTTGACGATTACCTCGCTGTTGTTTTTAACCGTGGGACTCTCGACGCAGAGCTACTGGAGTGCCTACCTGCAGGTCGATACCACAATCATTCAATACCTGATTTGGATTTTGGTGCTCGATGCTCTGGTGATCATTCCCTTTTCCAAGCTCCGCGCCAATCAGCGCCCCGCTTTTTACAGCGCGGTAAAAATGGGCAATGTCTTGGTCAATGTGTCGCTAAATATCTTTTTTCTATACGGGCTGCCGCAACTGGCCGATGCCTATCCCGAGTCGTTCTTTGGCAGTATATACGTCGAAGGCCAACAGGTTCAATACGTATTCCTCGCCAATCTGATCGCCAGTGCCTTGACCTTGTTGGTCTTTGCCTCGGATTACCTCAAAATTACCCTGAGCTTTAATGTCGCCCTGAGCAAACAGATGATTAAATACGGTTTTCCCGTTATGATCGGCGGCTTGGCCTTTGCCATTAACGAGAGTTTCGACAAGATCCTATTGGGGCGCTTGCTTCCTCCAGACATCGCCTTAATCGAAGTCGGGAAATACGCAGCCTGCTATAAGCTCGGCTTGTTTATGGTCCTTTTTCGACAGGCTTACACCTTGGGAATCGAGCCCTTTTTCTTCAATTATGCCAAAAATGAAGATGCCCCAACCAAATATGCCACCATCACCAAATACTTTGCGATAATCGGCAGTTTGATCATGCTCTGCGTCATCGTTTTTGTCGACATCCTCAAACCGATCATGATTCCCAACCCCACCTATTGGGAAGCGATGAAAGTGGTTCCCCTGATTATCTTAGCCAATTTCTGCCTGGGTATTTACACCAACTTATCGGTGTGGTACAAACTCCGAGACAAGACGATAATCGGCGCCTATATCTCGATTTTTGGCGCTGTGCTTACCATAGTGCTCAACTACGCCTTAATTCCGATATGGAGCTATGTGGGCTCGGCTATAGCCACTCTTATAGCCTATGGCAGTATGATGTTGATATCGTATGTACTCGGCAACCGCTATTACCCCATACCCTACAACAAAAAAGCCATAGTGGGCTATACGGGTATGTCTATCGCCTTTTCCGCCATTTACTTTTACGGCTTTCGCGAAAATTATTGGGTTGGCGTGGCGTTTATCGCCATTTTTCTGGGTTTTCTCTATAAATACGAAGGAAAATTACTTCGTAATATCATTAAATAACCCCCAGCGCCTCCATTAAATCTACAGAATACATTATATTTGTTTCACCTACTGCAAGGCTGCGTTCCACGCCCTTAACGGATGTGGTTGCGGTGCGGAAATTCGAGTAAATAGCCCGCAGTTTGAAAAGAAATCATCAACGACCACCGAAAACCGGGCGGATTGAAATACCCGTAACCCTGCCTCGGCTGGCCGTGTAAAGCGATAAAAAAACTACTAATATCAGTATATGAAAACCGTTAAAATCATCAACCGATCGAATCATCCGTTACCGAATTACGAGACCAGCTCGTCTGCGGGTATGGATTTACGGGCTCATCTCAGTGCCCCGATCACTTTAAAATCCTTGGAAAGAACCATCGTTCCCACAGGCCTCTTTATCGAATTGCCCGAAGGATACGAAGCGCAAATACGCCCGCGCAGTGGCTTGGCGGCAAAAAGGGGAATTACCCTGCTCAATTCGCCGGGAACCATAGACGCGGATTATCGCGGAGAAATTGGCATTATATTGGTCAACCTTTCCAGCGAGCCCTTTACCATTGAAAACGGAGAGCGCATAGCCCAGCTCGTGCTGGCCAAATTTGAACAAGTGCAGTGGGAAACCACCGAAATACTGTCGGAAACCGAGCGTGGAGCAGGTGGATTTGGCAGTACGGGAACCAAATAAAAACAACTAAAAAATATCCGATGAAAATTATAGTACCTATGGCCGGACGGGGATCACGTCTACGCCCTCACACACTTACTGTACCCAAGCCCTTAATTCCCATTGCGGGAAAACCCATCGTACACCGATTGGTAGAAGATATTGCTAAAGTTCTAGACGGTTCCATCGAGGAGATTGCCTTTATCATACACGAAAGCTTTGGCAAAGCCGTCGAAGCAGACTTGATTGCCATAGCCGAGAAATTGGGCGCTAGGGGAAACATCTACTACCAAAATGAAGCATTGGGCACGGCTCATGCCATTTTGTGCGCCAAAGAAAGCATGGAAGGCCCTGTAGTAGTCGCCTATGCAGACACCTTGTTTCGGGCCGACTTCTCTTTGGACAAAACCGCCGACAGCGTGATTTGGGTCAAACAAGTTGCCGACCCCAGCGCTTTTGGCGTGGTACAACTCAACGACAAAAACGAAATCGTCGACTTTGTCGAAAAACCCACTCAATTCGTATCCGACTTGGCCATCATTGGTATTTACTACTTTAAGAGCGGCGAAACCCTGCGCAGCGAATTGGAATACCTCTTGGACAACAACCTGACCAAAGGCGGAGAATACCAATTGACCGATGCCCTGGAAAACATGAAGCAAAAGGGCATGCGCTTTGTGCCGGGCAAGGTGGAAGAATGGATGGACTGCGGCAACAAAAACGTCACGGTAGACACCAACAACCGCATGTTGCAATTTTTGCAAGAGGACCAAATCAACTTAGTGGCGCCTTCGGTACAGCTGGAAAACAGCACCATCATTCCCCCGTGCTATATCGGAGAACAGGTGGTGATTAAAAACAGCACCGTTGGTCCTAATGTATCTTTGGGAACGGGAACCACTGTCGAAAACGCCACAATCAGCAACAGCTTGGTACAAACCCACGCCCAAATTCGAAACGCCCAATTGGACAATGCGATGGTGGGCAACCACGCGATTTACGACGGGAAACACACCCAAATCAGTATCGGAGACTACTCCGTATTGGAATAATACCCTAAAAATCCGTTTTATTTTTGATGAAACGGATTTTACCTTCAAAAAGGAATGTTATTTGATAGTCTATTAGAAACCCTCAACCATGAAAAAGGCCTTTGCTTTTACCCTGTTAATACTGAGCCTGGCGGCGTGTAAAACCGTGAGAAATACCGGAACCGATGTGTCGGAATCCGCGGCAACCCAATCGAAAACGGTGCTAAACATCGTCAACGGCCATTACAAAAACAGCGGAACGTTTAAAACGGCCTTGATTCGCGGCAACACCAACTACAAGGGCAACGGACAAAGCTTTACGGCAAATACCGAAATCCGCATAGAAAAGGACAAACAAATATTGCTCACGGTGAAAATGCTGGGCTTTACCGTAGCCAAAGCCCTGATCACGCAAGACAAGGTGCAGTATTACGAAAAGATGAACAGCGCTTATTTTGAGGGCGATTACCGCACGCTCAGCCAATGGTTAGGCACGGATCTCGACTTTCAAAAGGTACAGAATCTACTGCTAGGCCACGCGATTAACGATTTGACCAAGGAGAAACTCGTCGCGAGTTTAGAAGATGGGCTGCACAAACTGCAGTCGACCACCAACAAGGGATTGGCCGCTACCTATTACTTTGAAAATGAGGATTTGCTACTAAAAAAAGAAGCGATTACACAAAAAAACGAAAACCGATCGGTAACGATATCGTATCCCGGATATCAGAAAGCGCAAAACATCACCCTGCCCACTAAAATAAATATTGAGGCAGCACAAGAAAAAACCATACATTTGAGCATTCTTTATAACCAAGCCACTTTTGACGAGGAACTCAGCTTCTCGTACAGTGTGCCAAGTGATTATAAACGCATCTCTATTAATTAAATTGGCTAAAAATATTCAATGCAACGACTGATTTACATCCTATTATTCTCGCTTTTGTGTCCCCTTATATGGGCTCAAACCAGTGAAAAGCAGCGCAATTTGGAACTTCGGAAGGAACAGATCTTGAAGGAGATCAAGAATGTGCAGCAAATGCTACAAACCGAAAAATCCAAGGAGCGCAATGTGCTTTCGGATATTTCCGAGCAGAATAAAAAGATTCGACTCAGCCAAGAGCTCATTCAAAATACCCAACAGCAACTGCGCTTGCTCACGGACAACATCTATAAAAACCAATTGCAGATCAACAAGCTCCAAAAGGAGTTGGCCGTGCTCAAAGAGGATTATGCCAAAATGATTTACAAGTCGTATAAAAGCCGTTCCGAGCAAAGTCGCATCATGTTTGTACTGTCGTCTGAAAACTTTTTACAGGCCTATAAGCGCATTCAGTACATGAAGCAGTACGCCAATTTCCGAAAGAATCAGGGTGAGGAAGTCAAGGTAAAATCGACGGAACTGCAAGCGATCGTCGCCACCCTAGAGGTTCAAAAAAACAAACAGGGGCTGTTGTTAAAAGACGCGGAACGCGAGAAAAAGGATTTGGAGAAAGACCGCATTAAGCTGGAAGAACTCGTAGCCCTCATCAAAAAGGATCAGAAGAAATACAACGCCCAAATCAAGAAGAAACAGGAGGAAACCCGAGCTATCGATCGTCAAATACAGCAATTGATCCGCGAAGCCATAGCCGAAGCCAACCGCAAAGCGCGTGAAGCCGCAGCGAAAGCCGCAGCGAAAGCCGGAAAAAAACCACCGACCACCTCTTCAAAGGCCAATACAACCACCTTTGAATTGACTCCAGAGGGCAAAATCATAGCCAACAACTTTAGAGCCAACCAGGGAAGCTTGCCGTGGCCCGTAGCCAAGGGATTTATATCTCTGCCCTACGGCGATCAGCCGCATCCGGTACAGAGTCAGCTCACCATACACAACAGCGGTTTGGAAATCAGTACCGAGCCCGGTTCGTCGGCCCGTGCCGTATTTGGCGGTGAAGTGCTTCAGGTACAGGTGCTTTCTGGCGGAAACAAAGCGGTCTTGATTCAACACGGAGATTACATTACCGTATATCAAAACCTCAGCTCGGTTTCGGTCAAAAAAGGCGACAAAGTAAGCATCAAACAAAATATCGGTACCATCGGTACCAATGCCACGGGACGCGCGGTTTTAAAATTCTTATTGTCGCACAACACCACCATTCACAATCCGCAAAGCTGGTTGAGTAGAAGTAACTAACGCAGTAAAAAAGCCTTTTATGAGCAGTAGAAAACCTTTTAATTTACACCAATGGATCCAAGACAACCGCGATCTGTTAAAGCCTCCGGTGGGCAATAAAAACATCTATGTAGAGTCGGAAGATTTTATTGTAATGGTTGTGGGCGGTCCCAATGCCCGCAAGGATTTTCACTATAACGAATCCGAGGAGTTCTTTTACCAACTCGAAGGCAGCATACAAATCGACATCCAAGAAGACGGCGAGCGAAAATCGCTAACCCTCAACGCGGGAGACATCTATTTACTGCCGGCAAAAACCCCGCATAGCCCCATTCGAAAAGCGGACTCGGTAGGCTTGGTGGTCGAAAAAATACGCCAGGGCAAAGGACATCGCGACGGCTTGCTGTGGTATTGCGACAACTGCAACCACCTGCTTCACGAGGTGTATTTTGAACTGACCAATATAGAAACGGACTTTCTGCCGCACTTTAAAGACTTCTACCAATCCGAAACCCTGCGCTGCTGCTCCAAATGCCAGCAGGTCATGGAAGCCGATGCGCGATTTATCAAGTAATCGTTACCATCGCACAAATCGGCTGTCAGCTTCCATATATTTTTTGTAAATTCGCCTAGAATTATACATCAACCATTTAACAATATATCATGGCAACAGTAACAGACCAATTTGGTATTCAAGAGGCTTTAAAGCAATTAGGCCTAGAGGAAATAAACAATGGAACTTCTACTGGTTCTAACACTTTTTCCAACGGACAGATTCTTGAATCGTATTCTCCTGCCACAGGAGAACTCATCGGAAAGGTAAAAACATCGACTAAAGAAGATTACGCACTCGCAATGAAAACGGCTGAAGAGGCTTTTAAAACGTGGAGAATGGTGCCTGCACCTAAACGTGGAGACATCGTGCGTCAAATCGGAATCGAATTGAGAAAACAAAAAGAGCCGCTGGGTAAATTGGTTTCTTTTGAAATGGGAAAGAGTTTACAAGAAGGCTTGGGTGAGGTTCAAGAGATGATCGATATCTGTGATTTTGCGGTGGGACTTTCCCGTCAATTATACGGACTGACGATGCATTCCGAACGTCCTCAACACAGAATGTACGAGCAATGGCATCCATACGGTATCGTAGGTGTGATTTCGGCATTCAACTTCCCAGTAGCTGTTTGGAGCTGGAACACCATGTTGGCTTGGGTTTGTGGAGACGTTTGTATCTGGAAACCGAGTTCAAAAACCCCTTTATGCGGTGTAGCTTGTCAAAATATAGTATCCAAAGTTTTTAAAGCCAACGATATTCCCGAAGGCGTGAGCAACTTAGTCATCGGAAATCAATGTGGTGATTTGATCAACAACGACCCTCGTATTCCGTTGGTTTCTTTTACGGGATCAACACGTATCGGACGTCACGTATCGAAAACCGTAGCCGAGCGTTTCGGAAACACGATTTTGGAATTAGGTGGAAACAACGCCATTATCGTTTCAGAACATTCCGATATCAATATGGTATTGGTTGGAGCGGTGTTTGGAGCGGTGGGAACAGCAGGACAACGTTGTACATCGACGAGAAGATTAATCATACACGAAAGCGTTTACGATAAAACGATCAAAGTATTACAAAGTGCCTATGCGCAATTGAAAATAGGAAACCCTTTAGACAGCAATAACCACGTAGGTCCACTGATCGACAAAGCCGCGGTAAACGACTATCTAAACGCCATTGAAAAAGCCAAACAAGAAGGGGGAACCATCTTGGTAGAAGGCGGTGTGGTAGAAGGTAGCGGTTACGAAAGTGGTTGTTACGTAAAACCGTGTATCATCGAAGCCAAAAACGAGTTTGAAATCGTTCAAGCGGAAACTTTTGCACCGATTTTATACGTGATGAAATACAGCACTATTGAAGAGGCTATCGACATGCAAAATGGCGTTCCTCAAGGATTGTCCTCATCGATCTTTACCAACAACATGAGAGAGATGGAATTGTTCTTGTCTCAATCGGGTTCTGACTGTGGAATTGCCAACGTCAACATCGGTACTTCGGGTGCAGAAATCGGCGGTGCTTTTGGTGGAGAAAAAGAAACCGGTGGTGGACGTGAGTCCGGATCGGATGCTTGGAAGGCGTATATGAGAAGACAAACCAATACCATCAACTACGGTACGGCGCTTCCATTGGCTCAAGGAATTAAATTCGACTTTTAATCCGAAATCCTGCAGGTAATTTTCCATTAGGGTATTTTTTCATTCGAATTACCCGAAAGCAAATTGTCCGTTAACATACTTTATACCTAAAAAAAGGGGCTCCAATCGGGCCCCTTTTTTCGTGGATTAGACCGATGCCAACCGCAACCACCTCCCCCTCATTCCACCGCTTTATGCCGTAAAAAAACCAGATAAAAAACCCCACATTCTGGCTTTCTATATTTTGATTTCAAAATGCAAACAACTGATAATCAGTATTAAAGTTTAAATCACTCCTTGTTTTTATGCGCTTATTTTTTATATTTGAACTAGAGAAGAGGTCGACAAATGCAGCTGTCGTATACTAGCAAAATTTCAAATTTATTTGTTCCCCCTTAAAAACCGATACCGATGAAAAAAAGACTAGAAATCACCCTAAGCCTTGTGCTGTTTATTTGCAGTGCAACCTGTGTCTCCGCATGCCCAACGGCCCTAACATCTGCCACACCCTGTACGGATCAGTGGTTATGCGATATGGAGGTCTTACAAGATATCAACGATTTTTCCTTTGAAGAGGCTTCGGCTATAGCCGACGTTTTCTTCTGGGAATGTATAGCGCTTTACTATTAAAATCCAAACCGCTAATAGCCCGTGTTTTAAAAGACTCGCACTGGAATTTGGTCGAAAAAACCAGTCTCCTTGTAAACTGTATTTACGAACCCTTGTAACAACAGAACTGTTTATGAAAAGCATCCTACTCCTGCTAATAATTGCTAAGTGTTGTGCTTATGCGCAGACAAACCACATCGCTCATTACAAACTAAAATTCGAGATTGACGCGTCGAGTGTAAAGACAAACCCGCGTTTATACCACGTTCTTGAGGAGGCTAAAAAATTTGAGGACGAAGTCGAGTTACGACTGATCTTCAATGCGCAGCAAGCGGTTTTTGAGCGGTTGGATCAGAACCGCAATGCGGCCAACAATTTAGCCTTTAAGCTCTGTGGCTGCGACAAAACCGTCTATACGAATATCGCCAATAACACGATGACGTATTACAACAAAGGATCTGCTCCCCTTGGCATAGCCGACAACGCCTATATCCTAAACGCGCCGCTATACGATGAACGTTGGGTCTTGCACGACGAACAAACCCAAATCAACGGGTACCGCTGCTACAAAGCCAGTAAAACCCAAACAGACGCCGTTGGGAAAAGCTCCCAAGTCACCGCTTGGTATACGCCAGAATTCCCCTATCCCTTGGGGCCCGATAAATACGGAGGACTCCCTGGCTTAATCGTACAACTGCAAAGGGGTATGGAGGTATTTGTCTTGTCCAAGCTTGAATTTAACAAGAAAATCGACTTGCCGTTACCGCCGACTAAAGGAACGGAAATGAGGCAGTCCGATTATTCAAAATTAGTGCGCGAAGCCCTTTTAAAGAAAACCGATAAAAAGCGTTCCTAGGGTTTTATGGCTATATAAACCACATGAGGGTATCATTTAAACCAGGAGCTTTCCACCCCGCTATGATACGAACAAACCGCAACCGACCCTTATGCGCCAAAAGCGCCGCCGCCTTAAAATTGGCACTGCTGCTGTGCGCCCTGTGTGCAAGCGGTACAATCCCAGCACAAAACCTAAGCGGAACGATAACAAACAGCCAAGGTGAGCCCTTGGAAAACAGCCATATACTCGCTCGTGCAACAACGGAAAACCATCCGATTAAATTTGTTGTAGCCGATCGCTACGGTCGTTATAAAGTGGTACTCCAACCCAAAACCAACTATAGCATCACGGTCAATCACATCGGTTTCGAAGCCCAAATCTTCGCTTACAAGGGCGACGACCCCGTACTCACCCACGATTTCGTACTGCTGCCCAAGGAACGGCTCTTGGAGGAAATTACCATCCACTTCGATTTCCAACCAATTGTCCTCAAGAGAGATACGATAACCTATGATGTCCGCGCTTTCGCGGATGGTACAGAGCGCAAATTGAAGGACCAGCTTTCTAAACTACCCGGTATCGAAGTTACCGACGACGGGCAAGTACAGGTCAATGGCAAAACGGTCACCCATTTCTCAGTCGAGGGGAATGTCTTTTTTGGCGGAGGCACCAAACTCGGAGTCGAAAACATCCCCGCCGATGCCGTTGCCCAAGTCGAGCTTATTGATCACTTTACAGCGGTCGCCCAACTCAGAGAGGTCTCGGGCTCTGAACAACTCGCTATGAACATCAAACTCCGAGAAAACAAAAAGAATTTCGCATTTGGGAATGCCAAGGGCAGCTTTGGTCTGGACCGTTTTTACGAGGCGCATACCGCTTTGTTCTACTATGCGTCAAAACGCCATTGGAGCACGATCGCCAACAGCAACAACGCGGGTTTACAAGTTCTTGATATGGCCGATATACTGCGCTTTGAAAGCCCACGAAGGCTTTACCTTAGAAACACCCCCCAACAGCAACTCGTCGACCTCCACGCGCACCGCTTGCCCAACACCACAGCTATGGAAAACAAAAATCACTTGATATCCACCGACTTCCGATTTGACCTTCATCCAAAATGGGAGGTAAAAGGCTGGCTGCTGTATCATAAAAATGGACTATCCACTCAGGTTGATCAGGCGTTATCGCAACTGCAATCCACTGCGATTACCACAGAAAGCCGCTCCACCTACGCCCATAGCCAGCAGCAGTTGAGTTCGGGAAAGCTAAGCGCCCAATATCGTCAAAAATCGCAGACCACTTTAGACTATAACCTGCAATTTGCCCTGACTTCCGATTCCAAAAAGACCGCTATTTTCTCGCAAGCTGATACCGAGGCAAAGCACTTGCAAGCCACGACCACTGCCGACCAGTTCGCCCTTTCCCAGCTGTTTGAATTTCATCACAACTTTCATAAAAAACACCTCGCCACGCTCGTCGTTTCGCACGTATATACCGAAGAAGTTCCCAAGCAAAACTGGTTTTCCAATCGACCCTATCTCGATTCCCACATTCCCTGGACACCCGCCGATGCTTATGAATTAAAAGAACGAAAAAAGCGCCTTCAGAACGCGATACACCTCAGTGCGAAATACTATTGGATCGCCGCACCAAAACACCATGTATACACCTCCATCGGCCACCAGACCAACCCCACCAAACTCTATATAGACGACGAATACCTCAACGGCGAAACCTGGACTGGATACAAGGATTTTGGCAATCGGTTGCATCATCGCTTAAACCAGTCGTTTATCGGTATCGAACACAAGTTTTTACACCGGAAGTTCACCGCAACGGTCGGTCTTTTTATGCAGCATTATCAGTTGGAAAATCGCTACTCCACAACAGCACACACCCTTTCTAAAAAGGCCCTCGAACCCGAGGTCAAACTAGCCTATCAGTTCCATGATTCCGAGAGTCTTATTCTGGATTACGGACTAAAAAACACCTATGCAAAAGCCGAAAACTATGCCGATCAATGGCGTATAAACGCCTTTAACAGCCTGTCTAAAGGCCAGGCGCAACTGCATCCACAACAGCAACAGCAAGCGGATTTGCGCTATAGAAAATTTAACCCCTATACCGGTTTTAGCCTCTTTGCCTGGGCGCGATTTAAGCGAATCGACAAGCCGATTCGCAATCGGGTACAGCTGTTGCGTTCGGAACAGTATGTCGAAGCAATAAACAGCAACATACCCGAAAACCAGTGGAGTTTGGCTGCTTTCGGAAAGGCGCCCCTGCGAGGTAGTATTGAAATGAGTCTAAGCGCCTCCCTCGATTTTAGCCGTTATACCCAAGTTATCAACGACCATGAAATTCCCACTCGAAGCGAATCTCAACAAATTGGCCTCGGCGTCAAAACCCTGTTGAAAAAAATGCCCACGCTAGAAATTCGCTACAACAAATCGTTCCATCAGCGCATCGCTAAGTTTGACAAGAAAACCCAAGGGGATTTATGGACGCTAAAGTTGCAGTCGCGCTTCCTCAAAAACGGCTTATTCAAGGCCGATTACCGCTGCCAAAAAACCGCCATCGAATCCGACAAAACCCGAGTAGACACGCTCGATATCCGTCTGGAATTAAACGGTAAACCCAGTCCGTGGACTATAGGGCTTCAAGGCAATAACCTCTTAAACAGCGGTGCGATTAACCGCGTTCGCATCAGCGATTTTACGGTAGACCAAAGCACCACTGCCGTATTACCGCGAATTCTGCTGCTTTCGATACAATACCATTTATAAAGGCGGTTTTTATTCGCGTATAGAGACTAGTGGACAAGTTTAAAAAAGACATGCTTTAATCGTCCTTTAATCGTGCCGTTAAGGAAACTAGCGAGTTCAATCGGAGAATAGGGCAAAACGAAGAAATTAAAAAAGAAATCGAAAAAAATTGAAATCGAAAACCTCAAATTTAAAAATGAAATAAAAGCAGTTGTAAAGGATCATTTGGATGGAAAGATCACGCGTACCGAAGTGAATAAAAAATAAGAATGTGAACTCCCCGGTTTTCGAAATTAAGTATGCGAACAATGTTATGTTTTAAAATTTAACAACGAATTCATCTAGTTTACAAACTAAAAGAGACACTGTACCAAAAACTGTGTAAGTATTTAAAAATGACTTGGGTTAGTAAAAAACCAAGTCATTTTTTTTATATTTAAATTTTATACAGTTATGAAAACAAAAGACCTATTCCCAGATGAGTTTTTCTGTCAAGGATGTCCCTTAAGAACACTATGTCATAAGTCAAAATAGAATTATCGAAGTTAACGTAGTACTAGAAAATTACTGTACTAAGGCTCGAAATCTATTAAGCTCTAAAGAAGGAATAAAAAAGCGAAAACAAAGATACCATGATGTAGAAGCCGTGTTTGGAAATATTAAAGCAAATCACGGTTGTAGGAGCTTTATGCTTCGGGGTTAGAAAAAAGTTGCCATAGAATGGGGATTATTAGAATAGCACAAAATATAAGAAAAAAGGCAGCCTAAAAGCTGCTTTTGTTGCATTTTAGCCCATTTTGGGCTGCTGAGATTTTAATGGAAATTTAAAAACGTCAAAAATGAGGTTTTTAATAAAAATGAAAAGAGGCCGGCCAAATGCTGTTTTGGAACGACCTCTCTTTTGTAAGAAATTTAAGTGGTTTAGAATCGATAGCCGATAATAACACCTGCATTTAACTCGATAGCCATAAAGCGGTCGTTGACATCTTCGCTAAAGTTCCTGCCGATGTTTGCAAAGGGTTGTATGGTAAACGAATCGTTTTTAACCCATTTATAGCCCACACCTATACCGACGATAACACTGTTCATATCGGTGGTTTCTGTAACCTTTTCATCCGCTCTCCACTTGTCTTCTTCAAAATCGCCAAATCGGTATTTTAAAAAGGGCGAGACACTATATCCCGATCCGTTTTCGCCGTTCTTGCCGCCGAAGTAAAAGTTATAAGAGGCACCTATGCTGGTGGTATTGAATTTTTTTCCCTTGCTCTTGCTTTCTGGATAATATGAAAAGCGGTCGTTTAAATACAAATCTACCCCTACCGATTGGTCTCTGTCGATAAAATGCTCATAACCCAGTTCGACCGACTTCATGATAATCGTATTCAAAATATTGTATTTCACCTCGTTAACAGCCTGAGCCTGTGCACTTATACCTCCACCAATAAGAAGCATTAAAAGGAATAATTTTTTCATATCTATTTGTTTTTATGCAAATATAGAAAAACGATTTATTAAACACCGGATCCACCCCGGCAAAATGTGTATCGGCTGCTTTGGCGCTAGTGCATCGATCGGTTTTTTAGACAAAAGCGGCCTGTTTTGCTGCAAAAAAACCTATTCGGGCAGTAAAACGGCATTTCTACCCGGCTCATGGGGATAGAGTTCTGGCAGTCGATCGCTTTGCCAAAAGGCCTTGGTTTCAACGTCCATAACACTGATACAGCCGGTAAAAGCCGCTCCGGTATCCACATTCCACACCCCGGCACTGTGCATGGGAACACTAGAGCCAACATGGGTGACGGGTGTATGACCGATAAAGATTTCGTCGTATATTTTGAGTCTCTTGGGATAAATCAGGTCGGCGCTGTCCAAATTGGGATCCACGCTTAAGGCGGTTTCCCACAGGGTGCGGTCCCAGCGAAAGTATTCGGGAAAAAATTCGTAATCGACTCCTTTTTGGTTGGTAAAACCCGCATGAATAAAGAGGCGGTTGGAATCGTCTATATAAAAATCGCGCAGTTGTTCAAAAAACGCGATGTGTTGCTGCTTCTTCTGTGCAGAAAGGGAACTGTAGGACGCTATGGAGGCCTTTCCGCCATTGTTTAACCAAGGTTCTCTAGCCTTGCCACTGCGCAACCAATCCAGCAGTAGTGACTCGTGATTGCCGCCTATAAAAACGCAGGCTTGTCGCTGTTGCAGCTGCAGCAAATAATCGACCACTTCTGGCGATTCACTCCAACCATCCACATAATCGCCCAAAAAAATCAGCTGGTCTCCGGCAGAAACTCCCGCCCGTTCCAAAACCTGTAACAAGGCTTTATATCCGCCGTGTATGTCTCCAATTACCAATGTTCTATTCTTCATTAACTTCGTATTTCACTTTACGCAAGATACGCATTACTTCTTTAAAGGAGCTGTATACCGCTTCGTTTTCGGCCTGTTTTAACAGGTCTTTAGCCCCAATTAACACGGCTTTGGCGGCTTCAAAATTGTTTAAATAACAGATCATCATGGTTTGCGGCAACTGAGCGAGGTCGCGCTCTTGCGAGCTAGTCAGCGGTTCGCGCCGCTCCAACTTGTCCAACAACTTGAGATTGGCCTGGTAGATGTGCCCCAGGAGTTTGGGGTTGTATTTTGGCGGTTCAAACAACAGGGTGTTTTTCATGGTATAGGAACCGTTTTCATAAAAGTGAAGAACCAGACGCTCAAAGGGGTAATAGGTGGTGGCATCTTTAAGTCCCAAATGCAGATATTCGGTGATGACGAACTCGTCTTTGTTGTAATCGATGGTTACCGCATCAAAGGTGGAGTAAAACAACTTAATCTGTTCGTTGATCAATTCGATGTCTACCCGAGAATAAAAAACCTTGTCGCGAATCTTCCGCGGCTTTCCCGCCCAACACACCACAAAAAACTCCTTAAACACGCAATAGTCCGCTTTCATGTCTTTGTGCGCCATAGTGACAAAGCTCACCACGCTGTCGAGTATGTGATTGAGGTTGTTGCGCGAAATTTTTTCAATGCTCTCGACCAAGGCGCGATTGCCGTTTTCCTTGGGCCAGACATCGGGCACGGAATTGCTGCCCATACGGCTAAAAAACGTGCCTACGGGAATGGTGTAAATCGCCTTTTTAAAAGACGTCAGTCCCTTTTGCGGGCGCACCGTTACCAAACCGACCACGCGGTTGGGGGGCAAATCGGGAAAGGGCACATTTTCATATTGGATCGTGGGGGGATTCTCCAAAAAGGCGTTGACGAGGTTTTGTATTTTGCTGTCGTCGTAAAAATCCGTGCCGACAATCAGGTTCTCCTCATCCTCAATTCCCACCACCAGAAAGGAATTGTTTTTGGGGTTGGAATTGGACAAAGCACACACGTGTTTTAAAAACTTGCCCTTCCCCTCCTTGCTGTGCAAATTGAGCTGTCTTTTTTTGTCGTAAAAGCTATTCTCATCGTGATGAGACAATAAATTTCTTATAAGCAATCGCTTGTTAATCACAACATTTATTTTTTAATCCTTAAAAATATAAAAAGAAATTCATAAATGAGCCCTAATGAGTTCCTATAGACAAAATATTTAACCTATTATTAACAAGGAAAAAGTAAATAAATTTTGAATTTGCGGCAACTAAACAACTAAGCATTTTTTGTACAAAGATAATAGATATGGAAGCTACTGAAAACACGCATGATATTCGCGCATTAAATGAGAAAATCGAAAGAGAAAGCGCTTTTATCGATTTGTTAAGCCTGGAAATGAACAAGGCTATTGTGGGTCAAAAACACATGATAGACCGCCTTTTAATCGGCTTATTGGGTCAAGGACACATCTTGTTAGAAGGCGTGCCGGGCTTAGCCAAAACCCTAGCGATTAACACCCTAGCCAAGGCCGTACACGGTTCTTTTAGTCGAATTCAGTTTACACCCGATTTACTTCCGGCCGATGTGGTGGGAACGATGATTTACAATATTAAAGAAAACGATTTCTCCATTCGCAAGGGGCCTATATTCGCGAATTTCATCCTGGCCGATGAGATTAACCGCGCTCCTGCCAAGGTACAATCGGCACTTTTAGAAGCCATGCAGGAAAAGCAAGTCACGATCAGCGACGAGACATTTCTGTTGGATCGCCCATTTTTGGTGATGGCCACGCAAAATCCGGTAGAACAAGAGGGTACTTATCCGTTGCCAGAAGCGCAGATGGACCGTTTTATGTTGAAAACCGTTATTGATTATCCCAAATTAGAGGAAGAGCGTCAGGTGATTCGTCAAAATTTATCCGGCGCCAAGATTACGATCAATCCGGTGGTTTCTCTAGAGCAAATCGCCCGTGCACAAGCCGCGGTACGCGAGGTCTATATGGACGAGAAAATCGAAAAATACATTTTGGACATCGTCTTTGCCACGCGTTATCCCGAACAATTCAAATTGGAAAAATTAAAACCCCTGATCAGCTTTGGCGCTTCTCCTCGTGGAAGTATCAACTTGGCCATGGCGGCCAAGTGTTATGCCTTTATCCGAAAAAGGGGCTATGTAATTCCCGAAGACGTCCGCGCCGTGGTCATCGATGTCTTGCGCCATAGAGTTGGGGTTACTTATGAGGCTGAAGCCGAGAACATCACTTCGGTAGACATCATCAACCAAATCGTCAACGAGGTCGAAGTGCCTTAGTCAACGACTTTACGATTACCTATTCGAATCCCTATTTGCTTTCTTATTTTTAATAGGGGAATAGATAGGGTTATTGAGGTTTGAACAATTTTCAACAGCAGCACAAATGGAGACAAAAGACATCCTAAAAAAGGTCAAAAAAATAGAGATTAAAACCCGTCGTTTAAGCGATCATATTTTCTCGGGAGAATATCACACCTCGTTTAAAGGGCGCGGTATGACTTTTGCCGAGGTGCGCCAATATCAATTTGGCGACGACATCCGATCGATCGATTGGAATGTCACTGCGCGGTACAACGAACCCTATATCAAAGTTTTTGAGGAAGAACGCGAACTCACCCTAATGCTCTTAGTAGATATGAGCGCGTCGGAACAGTTTGGATCTACCGATCAATTTAAGAATGAAATCGTTACGGAAATCGCCGCGACCTTGGCCTTTTCGGCAACGCAGAACAACGACAAAATTGGCTTGTTGCTCTTCTCCGATCAGATTGAACTGTATATTCCCCCTAAAAAGGGAAAAAGCCATGTTTTGCGAATCATCCGCGAACTGGTTAACTTTAAACCAAAGAGTAAAAAGACCGATGTATCCCAAGCTTTGGAGTACCTTTCCAAGGTATTAAAGAAAAAGGCCATCGTTTTTGTATTGTCGGACTTTCTGACGGCCGACTACGAGCAGACCCTAAAGATTTCGGCGAAAAAACACGATATCACCGGAGTACGGGTATACGATTTGCGCGAAAAGCAGCTGCCTCAATTGGGTTTGATTTCCGTAATCGATGCGGAAACCGACCAAAACATCTGGGTAAACACCAACGACAAAGCCGTACGCGAGGAATTTGAAAAGAACTATTTGGCGCACGAAGCCTATTTTCAGAAAACGTTTTACAAATGCGGGGCTGGCGTGATTCAAATGCACGTAGAAGAAAGCTATGTCAAAAAACTATTGGGTTATTTTAAATCGAGATAATCAGCGACAACAAGATGAAAAAAAACACTGTTATATACCTGCTTTTTATTGGCTTATTCGGATGGGGGCTTCAGGCTCAAAATTCGGTTAAATCCAGTATAGACACCACCCAAATAAAAATCGGCGACCAGTTCGAACTCACCGTTAGGGCGCTACTCGACCAGGGAACTCCGGTTCACTTTCCCGAGACCGACCGCATCGGACCGTTTGAAGTACTCACCTCACACCCTATAGATACCCTGATCAAAGACCGTCAATACGAATTGATCAAGAGATACAGCCTGACGCAGTTTGACTCAGGCAGCTATAAGCTACCGGCTTTACCCGTGTTGATCGACAACAAGCAATACTTGACCGATGCCTATTCGATTTTGGTGCAAAACGTACAAGTAGACACCCTTAAACAACCGATGTACGAGATCAAATCCATCTCGACCAGCGGTGCGGGAATCTCGTCAAACTGGCTTTACCTGATTGCCATAGTGCTTTGTATTGCCCTGGGCATGGCCTTGTACTATTGGATTAAAAAACGTCAGGAGCGCAATTTGTCCGAAGACGATTTGTTTAAAACTCCCTTTGAAAAGGCTTCCAAGAAACTCGACAAACTAGCGGCTAAAAAATTGTGGGTCCGCGGAGAAACCAAGTCGTACTATTCCGACATGACGGATATCGCTCGGGTTTTTATCGAAGAGACCTTTAATATACCCGCCAAGGAGTTGACGACCTTTGAATTGTTAACGATCTTTAATCAGACGCTTAACTCCAAAAAGATCAAAATCGACAAACGCGTTGTTCAAGCTTTTAAAACCGTTTTTCAAACGGCCGATTTGGTCAAATTTGCCAAATCCCAACCCGAGGAGTTTGAGATTATCAGCGACACGGACAAAATACAAAAGGTTATCAACGAGATCAATATAGCGTATCCCATATCTATGGAAACGCAATCGGAGCAAATCCGCCTGCGTGAAAAGCGCAAAAAGAAACGCAAAAAATTTAGAACCCTGGTGCCTTTGAGCATTAGCGCGGCCCTATTGGCCCTGACGGGTATCCTCTATTTGTTTAACCATACCGAGGGCGGATCGTTCTTAAAGAACCTGTCGTTTAACAGCTCCAAGCGGCTGCTCAACAGCGAGTGGATCAGCAGTACGTATGGCAATCCGGGCATCATTATCGAAACCCCTAAGGTGCTGTTGCGCGTGGTTGATCCGCGGGTACAGCAAACCCTTCCACCGGGTGTGGAATCGGCGGTTCAATTTAGTTCTGGACAAATAACCGATGCCGTTCAGGTGATGTTAAACCTGTTGCACTTTAACCAGGAGGCCTCGTATACCAAAGAAGAAATCTTGGCGCATTCCCTAAAGGTAATCGCTCAGAACTTACAGGCATCGCAGTTGGAAAGCAAAACGGAGGTCTTTGAAAACGCCAAGGGCGTACAAGGCGCCAAAGCTGCGGGAACCTTTGTGATTAACAATCCGCTGACCAAGAAAGAAGCCGTGATTCGCTTTGAGCTGGTCTTGCTCCAACAGGGTCAAGACGCCCAGGAAATCTTTGTTTTTTATACGGACAAAGATGCGGTAGGAGCGCAAATTGCACAAAAAATATTGGAATCCGTTCAATACAAAACCGAAGAAAAAGAATGAGACAAATCACTTTTTTACACCCCGAATTGTTTTGGCTATTCTGCTTGCTGCCCGTTGCCTTTTATATCTGGTACCGCAGTAGAAACAACCAAAAGCCGACTTTAACTTTGAGCAGCATAGCCGGCTTTAGCAAAAACAAATCGCTATTGGTTTGCCTCAGGCCCTTGAGCATTGTCTTAAGGCTGTTGGCTATGGCCGCAATTATCGTTGCTTTGGCGCGTCCGCAAACCGTAGATGTGAGCAATAAGATACACGCCTCTCACGGTATAGACATTGTCATGGCCATGGATATCTCGGGAAGTATGTTGGCCAAGGATTTAAAACCCAACAGAATCGACGCCTTAAAACAGGTGGCCGCCGAATTTATAAAAGACCGAATCAACGATCGAATCGGCTTGGTGATTTACGCGGCCGAAAGCTATACCAAAACACCGGTAACCAGTGACAAACCCCTATTGCTAAACGCCTTAAAAGACGTGGTTTACAACGACGACCTCAAAGACGGAACCGCTATAGGCGTGGGTCTGGGCACTGCGGTTAACCGCCTTAAAGACAGTCCGGCCAAGAGCAAGGTCATCATACTCTTGACCGATGGGGTCAACAATGCGGGATTTGTAGATCCGAGAATGGCCGCCGATATTGCCAAGGAATACAAAATTAAAGTGTATACCATCGGTATCGGTACCAACGGCATGGCCGAATCGCCTTATGCGTATTCGCCTACTGGAGAGTTGCTCTTTAGAATGATGCCGGTAGAAATCGACGAAGCGCTCTTAAAGGAAATCGCTCAAAAAACCGAGGGTAAGTACTTTAGAGCCACAGACACCAAGAGCTTAAAAAAGATTTATGACGAGATCAACGCCATGGAGAAAACCAAAGTGGACGAACAAAAATTCGTCAGCAGAAACGAGAAGTTTCACCTCTTTGCCCTGCTGGGTTTTATCTTGCTTTGCTTGGAATTTATCTTACAAAAAACACTATTTAAAGGTTTCATATAACAGCCAATCCTATGTGGGAATTTGACAATACCAACTATTTCTATCTATTAGCGGTACTACCGGTACTCCTGATTCTATTCGTGGTAAACACGGTGTGGAAACGCAAAAGACAAAGAGAATTCGGAAGTGCCAAAGCACTGCAAATACTAGCGCCCAACCAATCGAAAAACAAGGCCAACATCAAGGCGGTGCTTTACTTTGTGGTCTTGGTGCTCGTGGTGGTTGCCTTGGTAAATCCAAAGATAGGAACGCGCATTGAAACGGTCAAGAGACAGGGTATCGATATCGTGTTTACCCTAGATGTGTCCAAGAGTATGCTCGCCGAAGATATGGCGCCCAACCGCTTGGACAAAACCAAGCAACTCGTATCTCAAATCATCAACAATTTGGGCTCCGATCGCATCGGTATAGTCGGCTATGCCGCCAGTGCCTTCCCGATGCTGCCCATTACGACCGATTACAACGTGGCCAAAATGTATTTGCAGAACATGAATACCGATATGGTTTCTTCACAAGGTACCGCCTTTGAAGAGGCTATACGCGTAGCGAGCAATTACTTCGACGACCCCAAGACCTCCAAGCTGATGATCCTGATTTCCGACGGAGAGGACCACGGCGACGGATTGGAGAGCGCCTTGCAAATTGCCAAACAAAAAAACATCCGCATTATCACCATCGGTGTCGGAACGGAAAAGGGCGGCCCCATTCCGATTCGCCAAGGGGGAACAACCACCTTAAAAAAGGATTTCAACGACGAAATCGTCATCACCAAATTGAATCCGGCAACCCTAAAAACCATCGCTCAACAAACCGGCGGACGCTATTATTACGGCTCTAACACACAAGAAATCGTTGAACTGATCAAACAAGATCTGAACAAAATTGAAAAATCGGACTTCGAAGCTCAGGAAATTGCCGAATACCAATCGCAATACCAATGGTTTCTCGCCTTGGCCTTGCTGTTGTTGTGTGTGGATTTATTCATCTTGGAACGCAAGACCAAATGGATGAAAGAACTCAATTTGTTTAATGAAAAATAATCTGGAAATCAGAACGATATAGCTTTGAATTATGAAAAATTTCCTAATATACCTCAGTTTACTAACCGCTGTTTGCGCACAAGCCCAATCGGCCAAATCGTCGCTTGCCAACGGCAATAAGCATTACGAAGAAAAAAAATACACTCAGGCCGAAGCCGATTACCGCATTGCCCATTCCAAAGACTCGAAAAACAACAGTTCGACCTACAATATGGGCAATACCATGTACAAGCAAAAACAGCTCAACGACGCCGAACTGGCCTATAAAACCGCGGCTACAAAAGCCAACAATCCGGCCGACAAACACCGCGCCTTTCACAACCTGGGCAATACCTATCTGCAAGGCAAAAAATACGGAGAGGCCGTTGAAGCCTATAAAAATGCCTTGCGCAACAATCCCAGAGACGAAGAAACCCGCTACAATTTTGCCCTAGCTAAAAAATTGCAGCAGGAAAATCCAGACCAAAACAAAGACGATAAGGATAAGGATAACAAGGATAAGGATAACAAGGACAAGGATAAAGACAAGGATAAAGACAAGGATAACAAAGACAAGGATAACAAAGACAAGGACGACAAAGGCAAAAAAGACGAGCCTAAAGATCCAAACGACAAAGGAGATCAGGACAAAAAAGACGAGCCCAAAGATCAAGACGACAAGGGCGATAAAGACCCGCAACAAGCACCGAGCAATCCCAATCAGCAACAGATGGAGCGCATATTGGATGCGATGAATAAAGAGGAAAAAAAGGTTCAGAAACGACTCCAAGACAAAAAGGGAAAACCGGCGGTTCAAGGACAAAACACAAAAGATTGGTAAGATGAAGGCAATTGGTAAATATCTCATTCTCTTCACACTCACTTGTTCGCAAGTGGTGTTTGCACAGGTTAAGTTTGAGGCGGTGGTCAACAAAGCCAGTGTCGCTCAAAATGAAATGCTCCGAGTAGATTTTTCCATGAATGGCGATGGCGACAACTTTCAGCCCCCGCGTTTTGAGGGTTTTCAGATTGCCGCAGGACCCAATCAATCGGTAAATTACTCGATGATAAACGGGCTGCGCTCCTTTAGCAAGAGCTATTCTTATTTTCTGGTACCCACCAGAAAGGGAAAACTCAGCATAGGTGCTGCATCTATAGAAATCGAAAACAAGCTCTATAAAACCGAGCCCATAACCGTTACCGTTACCGACGCCATTAAACGCGAAGAGCCTCAGATGAGCGACGCCCAACAGCAAATGCTCAAGGGGATACACGTGGTAACCGAGGTTTCGAATAGCAATCCCTATATCAATGAACCCATAACGGTTACGCATAAATTGTACGTTGGATTTAATTCGAGTGTTCGCGGATTCACAGAATCCAGCAGCCCGAAATACAACAAGTTTTGGAATCATCCGATCGATTTGCAACAACAAAAAGTGGAACAGGGAAACTTCCAAGGGCAACCCTACCGCTTTATCGTTTTGCGAAAATCGGTACTGATGCCACAGGAATCGGGCAATTTGGAAATCGAACCCATGGTATTGGATATAGAAACCGAGCTGCCAACCGGCAGAAGGGATTTCTTTGGCTATGCGGAAATGGGGGTAGTTCGAAAGGTATTTTCTTCGGGCAAGAAAAAAATCAAGGTCAAACCCTTGCCAGAAGCGGGCAAGCCCGCTGATTTTAGCGGTGCAGTAGGTCAGTTTACCTTTAAAGTAAACCCCTCGACCAAGGCGCTAAAATCTGGAGAACCCCTTACGTTAACCGTGACCGTAGAAGGAAAGGGAAATTTAAACCTCTTTTCCCTTCCGCAGCCCATTGCACCACCGGCTTTGGAGATATATGATCCGATCAGCGCCGAAAACATCAGTCCTGGTACCTCGGGCTTACAGGGTTCTAAAACCGACAAATACACCATCATTCCACAATACAAAGGCGATTATCAGATAAAACCCTTGGAATTTAGCTATTTTGACCTGGCCTCCAAATCTTATAAGACCATCACTTCCGATCCCATACCGATTGAAGTGCTGGACGGCCCGATGCTGCCGACCAATGAAGAGGTTAATAAAACCGAAAAAACCGCCGATGTCGAAAAGTTCTACGACCTAAAAACAATCACGGCTTTTGAAGCAAAAAAACACGCGGACTTCCTGGGATCACCTTGGTTTTATGCGCTGCTCATAGCCCCCTTATTGGCCATGCCGCTCTTCGCCTTTACAGTGGCGCAAAGACGCAAAAAACAAGGCGATTGGCAACAGAACAAACGCAGACAGAACAACCGTCTCGCTCGTAAATACTTGGGAGAAGCCAAGAAAAACCTCCGCGATAAGGAGGCCTTTTACGAAGCCTTGGAACGCTGTTTACACAATTTCTTAAAGGCCAAATTGCGCATGGAAACCAGTGAAATGAGCAACGACAACATCGAAGAACTGCTTGCGGAAAAAGGTATCGACACCGCGACCACAGCCGAATTTATGAATTTGAAGTTTGCCTGTGAATTTGCGCGCTACGCACCGACGGCACAAATAGAAATGGATGCCCATTACCAACAGGCTATTGGGGTTATCTCGGAATTAGAAAAACAATTCAAATAAAATAATCATGCAAAAATTAATTTATATTCTATTGTTTTCCTGGGCCTTTTCCTGGGCGCAAACTGCAACAATAGATCCGGAGTTTAAAAATACCTACGACTTATACCAAGAGGGAAAGTATGAAGAGGCCGTTGTCCGCTATCAAAAACTGTTGCAAAGCGAAGGGGAAAGTGCAGACTTGCATTTCAACTTGGGCAATGCGTATTACAAACTGCACCAAACTGCCCCGGCTATCTATCATTACGAAATGGCCTTGCTGCTTCAACCGGACGACATCGCCGCGCAAACCAATCTCAAATTTGCCAAAAAAACCCTGTTAGACGACATTCCTACAGTGCGCAATTTGGGTTCTAAAGAAATCATTCACAACTTCTTTAAGGTATTGCCTTACGACAGCTGGGCATGGATCGGCGTTGCAGCTGCCTTCTTGGTATTTTGTTCCTATATGGGCTACTACCTCGCGCAGCGCAGCGGTTTTAAGCGCCTGTACTTCACTTTAATGCTGGTCTTTGCCCTAGGAGGTGTGTTTGCACTTACGGCGGCTTATTTGGAGCAATCCTATGTCAAAAACTACCGCACCGCCATACTCTTTGCCGAGAAAACCGCTTTAAAATCGGAGGCCAAAAACACCTCCAAAACATTGGCCACCCTACACGAAGGGACTAAGGTGTTGATTTTAGAAGAAAAATCCCTGTGGACCAAAGTCAAGCTTAACAACCAAAATACCGGTTGGATCTTAAAAGAGGATTACCGAGAAATCAAATAGGACTTTCGACGCTCAAATTATTTATGCTTTAAAGCTTTCGCGGCGCCTACTTAGGCGCCGCTGTGCTGGAATACCCTTTGATAAACACCGCATTCGCAGGGCTCAAAATACTTAAACATAGGTATTTTGAGCAAAATGGGGATCCGTTACATTTGTTGACAACGGTTACTTGAATACCAATCACGGCGCTATTAGTCCCACAAAGGGAGGTAATCGGGGTATTGATCTAACATTTAGCAACTAAAAACAATCCCTTCCACGATATTCACTTGCTGTAACAAGTTGGGGTATTGTGGAAACTAAACACTGCATCACATGAAAAACACCTACTATCTAATCGTTGCGACTATCCTCGCACTACTGTTCTTTGGCCAAAAGAGTTATGCCCAAGACATCATCATCAAAAACGACAAAGAGGAAATCAAAGCCAAGGTACTCGAGATTGAAGCCTCGGCGATCAAGTACAAACTCTTTGCGCATCTGGATGGACCGATTTACAACCTGGCGAAAAAGGAGATCTTTATGATTATTTATGCCAACGGCAAAAGGGAATTGTTCGATTCTCAAACCGCGGCAAATACCCCTCGTAAAGAAACGACGCCCACGGTGCCCGACGCACCCAAAACCACAACAGCCAAGCCTTCCACTACGGTGAATACCAAGCCCAGTCTGACAGCTGCCGACGAGGTATCGCTTAGTTTTTGGACCATCGCTACAGACATTAAAGGCCTGAGTGAAGGCGGGTTTAACGCCACCTTGCTCTTTGAAGGGACCACCAATATAAAAAATACGGCAAACTACTTCCGAATCGGTTACTCCATTAGTATGGCTGGCGATACCGGATGGACATCGATGGGTTTTCTGGCGCACCTTACACCACACTTGTCCATCAATCGAATGATGCACCAATACGACAAGCAAAATGTCGGCTTCTTTCCCTATGTGCGCCTAGGTCTGGGCGGTGGCTATACCGATTTACGGTACGACAACTACACCGATACGACTTGGGAATTTCTACATCAAATAGCTCTGGGTACCGATTATATATTTTCAAACAAATTTGCCATCACAGTCTATACCGATCAGTTTAAAACCTTTTCCACGGGCTTGTCTTTTAAATTTTAACCCCGGCCAAACGCCTCATCACCCAGAAACAGCCTATATAGGGTTACGCCTAACTGGTGTAACTGCGCCCGAACTTGTCCCTAGCCAAAGCCGATGTCCGAGAAGACGACAAGGGACCTATATAGGCTTCCTATTAAACTTCGGTTAATTAGCTTATCAAATGCTGATTTTCTCTTAATCTAAGCTATCATGAACCATTTTTCAAAATCGTTCTGCCTCATAAGCCTACTGTGTTTTAGTTGGACAAGCTGCCAGAAAGACGAGGGCGAAGAGCAAATCAGCCTTTTTTTGCTTATTCGCGGATTTGCTTATGCGCGTATGCGCCAGTTTATGTAAAGTATCGCAATTTCCGAATTAAAAAAGCAGGCATCTTAAAATTTACCACAACTCCAAGCGAATCAGCCTTTTGTTGCTTATGCGCGGATTTGCTTATGCGCGGATGCGCCAGTTTATGTAAAGTATCGCAATTTCCGAATTAAAAAAGCAGGCATCTTAAAATTTACCACAACTCCAAGCGAATCAGCCTTTTTTTGCTTATTCGCGGATTTGCTTATTCGCGTATGCGCCAGTTTATGTAAAGTATCGCAGTTTCCGAATTAAAAAAGTAGGCATTTAGAATTCAACACAACCCAAAGCGAATCAGCCTTTTTTTGCTTATTCGCGGATTTGCTTATGCGCGTATGCGCCAGTTTATGTAAAGTAAGGCAGTTTCCGAATTAAAAAAGTAGGCATTTAGAATTCAACACAACCCAAAGCGAATCAGCCTTTTGTTGTTTATTCGCGGATTTGCTTATTCGCGTATGCGCCAGTTTATGTAAAGTAAGGCAGTTTCCGAATTAAAAAAGTAGGCATTTTCAAATTTACCACAACTCCAAGCGAATCAGCCTTTTGTTGCTTATTCGCGGATTTGCTTATGCGCGTATGCGCCAGTTTATGTAAAGTATCGCAGTTTCCGAATTAAAAAAGCAGGCATTTAGAATTCACCACAACCCAAAGCGAATCAGCCTTTTGTTGTTTATTCGCGGATTTGCTTATTCGCGTATGCGCCAGTTTATGTAAAGTATCGCAGTTTCCGAATTAAAAAAGCAGGCATTTAAAACTCACCACAACCCAAAGCGCATCCGCGAATCCGCGAATGGACGAATCAGCCTTTTTTTGCTTATTCGCCAGTTTACGTAAAGTAAGGCAGTTTCCGAATTAAAAAAGCAGGCATCTTAAAATTTACCACAACTCCAAGCGAATCAGCCTTTTGTTGCTTATTCGCGGATTTGCTTATGCGCGAATGCGCCAGTTTATGTAAAGTATCGCAGTTTCCGAATTAAAAAAGTAGGCATTTTAAAATTTACCACAACTTCAAGCGAATCAGCGAATCTGCAAATCAACGAATCTGCTTGTTTTCTAATAGAAAAGAACCTAAAATACAAAGAGGCTGTCCTTTGGAGACAGCCTCTTTGTTGATAACTATGTTTTACCGTCTAGAAGCTAGACTTAAATTGTTCTAAAAAGCGTACGTCATTTTCGTAAAACATGCGGATATCGCTTATTTGATACAGCAACATCGCCATGCGTTCGATACCCATTCCAAAGGCAAAACCATTGTATTCGTTGGGATCGATATTACAGTTCTTTAAAACGTTTGGATCGACCATTCCACAGCCCATAATCTCCAACCAGCCCGTTCCCTTTGTAATGCGGTAATCGGTTTCGGTTTTCAATCCCCAATAGATATCTACCTCCGCGCTGGGCTCGGTAAAGGGAAAATAAGACGGGCGCAAACGAATCTTCGACTTGCCAAACATCTCTTTGGTAAAGTACAAGAGCGTCTGTTTTAAATCGGCAAAGGAAACGTTTTTGTCGATATACAAACCTTCCACTTGATGGAAGATACAATGTGATCGCGACGATATGGCTTCGTTTCTAAAAACGCGTCCTGGAGAAATCGTTCTCAAAGGCGGTTTAAACTCATCCATATACCGCACTTGTACCGACGAGGTATGCGTTCTCAATTGCATTTCCGGATTGGTCTGTACAAAGAAGGTATCCTGCATATCGCGCGCCGGATGGTATTCCGGAAAGTTCAAAGCGGTAAAGTTGTGCCAATCGTCTTCGATTTCCGGTCCTTCAGAAACATTAAAACCAATATTGGAGAAAATGTCGATAACCTGATTTTTAACCAGGGAAATCGGATGTCTCGACCCCAAAATAATCGGGCTACCCGGACGGGTTAAATCGCCGTAAATTCCCTGTGAATCCTCTTTGGACTCCAAGGCATCTTGAATAGATTTTACTTTATCCTCAATGGTAGTTTTTAATAAATTTATCGCTTGTCCGAATGCTTTTTTCTGATCATTAGGCACCGTTTTAAACTCGTTAAACAAGTCATTTAGGATTCCCTTTTTAGAGATAAATTTAATTCGAAAAGATTCAAGCGTTTCTTTGTTATCGGTAGAAAAGCTCTGGGCCTCTCCAATAAACTCTTTTATTTTATCAATCATTTTAAGTCAAGTAAAACGCAAATTTACGTCTTTTAAATTATACTGAAAATTATAAGCTTTAAAAAATAATTATTAATTCGTTATCCTACTCGATAATTCCCCTTTCGAGAAAATACGACACTATGGCTTCTTTCATCAATACGGATTGTTCGCCTGCTTTTAATGCGGGCAATTGCTCGCGCACGGTGTAATGCGGCCAACCGTCTTCATCAAAGCGCTCAAACTCGTAATACCCATAGGGTTCCAACAAGCGGCAGATGGCAATGTGCATCAAATTTAATTTTTCATCTTTTTTGTATTTTTGATTCGGTTTCCCGAGTTCCTGTACGCCGATCAGGTAAATGATCGCGTCTAAATCTAATATATCGCCTTCCGCGAAACGGGTGGATAAAAAGTTTACCACCAATTCCCATCGGGCTTTTAACTGTTCGTCTCTAGCCATAATTCTGTTGAATATTTTACAAAGATACTACTTCCATCTAAAACGAATTTATAATATCTTCGCCTCAAATAGAGAAAAGGATGATATTGATAGATTTACTTTGTTTAGTGGGTTTGGTTTACGGTTTTTACAAGGGTTTTTCCGATGGCCTTTGGGTGTCTATCGCCTCTTTTATCTCGTTGTTAGTCGGTCTTATTGGCGCGATTAAATTCTCCACAATCGTCAAGGACTTTTTGGGTTGGGACACCAAAATGCTTCCACTAATCGCGTTTATACTGACTTTTTTGTTGGTTATAGTCTTGGTTCACCTCTTGGCAAAAACGCTAACACAACTCACTAAAGCCGTATTTCTCGGCGGTTTAAACCGCCTCTTTGGCGGAGTGTTTCAGCTGTTAAAATCGCTGCTGATTGCCTGTATATTGATGACGCTCTTCTTAAAAGTGAACTACAACAACTTTATGGCCGCTCCAGAAACCCTGGACAAATCGTATTTGTACGCCGTAAACAAAAGCGTTTCCAAACACGTATTGCCCCGAGTATTTGCCCTTTTTGACACCCTATTCGAACAGAGTATGGACGAGATTACCAAATAAACTGCCCGAATCCTTAGCGATTAAATAAAGTGACTCCAACCATAATACCCTCTTTGGATATTCCGTGCTGTAGGCTGCGCACATAATCCAAGCGCAGACCTCGAAACTTGCCGATTCCGATATTTGAAAAGCCCGCCGTAAATTCTTGATAAGGCTTGCGGTCGGTAGTGATGGCATTGTGGTAGCCCAACACCAAATTCCATTGCAACAAATCCAATAGTGGTATCTTATTCATGATATAGCCTTTAAAGTTGTGCTCGAGATGCAGCTCTACAAATTCCTTGTTGGTGCTCCACTCATAATACGGCATTATGTTAAAGGTCGAAAGGCGATTACCCCCCAAATTGAGGTGGGTTTGGTTGCCATTGAAGTGGTAATAATCCATAAAAGCAATATCGTCGGCTCCAAAGAACTTACCGGCTTTTACCTGGTAACTGAAATCGCCCTTGTTGTTCACCGCGATTTCTTGCGCCAGTTGGGCCGTTACCAAATCGTATTGATAACCGCTTTCGGTAGCGCCAAAGGCCTTTTCGTATTTCAGCGACAAAACGGGGTATCGATTGCTGGGGATATTAATCCTTTGATGGGGTTGCGAAATATATCGCTGTCCGAAATTAAACGCTCCACCGACGGTGGCTTTAAACAAACGGTGGGTATCAAAACCCGCATAGCTGTAGTCTGTAGGGTCCAAAGGATTGTTTGACGTATAGTCGGCACTGCGATTAAAAATCACGTAGTCCGTATTGTTGTACAGGGGTTTGCGCTTGGCATATTCCAATCCCGCATCGATAAAAATCCCGTTGTATACCTCTTGGCTGTACTCGGCCTTGACAAACTCCTTGTTGTACAGCTTCATATAGTTGTCTTTAAACAGCAAACTGCTCGCCGTATTGACCCATTTGGAAATCGGCGGGCTCGCGTTAAACTGCTCGGCACTACTTCCTCCGGTTAAGCTTATTTTCTTGCGGTCAATCGCGTTGAACTGGTGCGCTATCGCTCCTACTACGCGCAAGCGATCTTCGGCAAAACCGTAATTAAACACCGCTGCAACCGCAGTTGTCGATCCCTTTTCTTTATTGGTTTTTTTAAATCGCAGCGAATTGCCGAACTGCCATCCTTGTACGGTATTAAAACCCGCCTCGCCAATTTCTACGAGTCCTCCGTACTGCAAGGTATACGACTTAGGCGTATTGGTATAGGTATAACCGCTGAGTAATTTTCCCAATCCAAAGCGGTTGCTACTGCGGTCCAAGCTGTCGATATAAACCGCTGAGTTTTTGAGCAATTGTACGCTGTCTTTGACGTGGTAATCCTTGACTTCCTCTTCAGTCAGGGGAATTTGACGGTGCTCTTGCCAGTATTCGGCCGCTACTTTGTTTGAAGCGGCATCGTAAGTAATCATTTCCTCGGTAAAGGTCTTTGCCTCGAAGTGGTCGACAAATTCGTAGTTGCTAAAGACATAGGAAAATTTTGCCTGTAGCTTCACCCCCAACATCCCCCCTGTAAAATCGATGGACTGCACGGTCTTAATCCAAGCGTTTAAAGGTGCTTGGTAGCTGTAATTCTGCACCAAGGCCAGTTTGTCTATTAGCGGCTCCTGCATGCGGTAGCCCAATACGTCAAACTCAATACCGTAAATCGCCCAGCTGTCTTCAACGATATAAATCGCGCCTTCAAAAACCGGTTCCTTATCGCGCTTGGGTATCACCCGGATTTTGTTGATCAGGTGCTTTCCGTCCATAAAAGTCCCTTCGAGTTGAAACTTATAGTAATTAAAGGCGTTGTTGGCCAAGGGTGAAACCATCTTGACATCGATGCTCTTATTCAAGTTGATCGCCTCGTCGTAAAAATCGTAAAAGGATTCTCGGGCAGTGTTAAAGCTATAGCCGCTGTCGTTACCGCTTATTTTGGATGCGACAATGCGCTCTTTAATCTTATCCGGTTTTTGATAGGCAATTTTAGAAACGGTTTCCGAGAGGTAAATCACGCTCGGATTGAGCGAGTCTACCTTGCTGATTTCCTGATTCCCCATGCTCACACCAACGAGTTTGGGCAGTTTAAGAATTTTTAAATTCCCTTTGGAGTAAAAATCTACGGTAAATTTAGAAGTGTTTTTCGAATTGGCCTTTTTACTCTTGATCGCATTGCGCATAATTCCATCGGCGATATTTTCCCCCACCTTAATCACGATGTCGTTCATCATAAATTCCTCTTCGACCATGGTAATATTCAAAACCATTACCCCCGCTTTTACCGCCATTGGCATGCGCTGGGTCTTGTAGCCCAAATACTGAAAATTCAAATACAGCGTTTCGCCTTCTTTTTTGGGATACAATTCGTATTCCCCCTTTTCGTTGGAAGAGGTACCCCGAGAGGTGTTTTCGATCGTAATACTCGCGTAAACGATCGGCTGGCCTTTTTCATCGGTAATTTTACCTTTGATTTGAGCAAAAGAAAGCAATCCAAACAGCGACAACAACAAAGTAATAGTGAATTTCATAGGGTATACGGCTATATTTTGCACTAAATATAAAAGATTATTCACCCATAGCGGATGGTCTTAACTTAAATTTATTAAAAAATATCGACACGGCAAAATATTCTTGACGCACTCCGGTAAACGCTACGGCACTATCTTATCCCTTACTGTGCGAAACAGGGGGGTTGCGCCCCGCTAAGAAAGGCTGAGCAGCTTTTTTTCGACGACAAAACTCTTTTGCAACAGCAAGTACGACAGCAGCAAGCGCACAAACAGCGCCATACCCAAAAAAGCGCTTAGATATACCCCGGCGTTAAAGTCAAAAAACGCCTCCATTGATCGGTTCCACAACAGGGTGGTGAGCAGCAAATAGACATTTAAAGCCAAATTTCCCTTTAGCTTTCTCTTGACATATTCGTTGAAAACCGTCTTTTGACGGGATTTAAAAAGCTGCGAAATGATGCGTTCTAAAATAAAAAAGTTCCCGAGTACCAGCACTATAGCCCCCACTCCTATATGTTGCTTCTCGATGTCGAAACCGTATACTAAGGAAAATGCCAAGACGACTGCCGCGAGGAGTATCGCGAAATACTGAAAATCCAATCGGATCCACAAGCGCGAAACCAGTTCGGGCGTGTTTTTGTAGGTGCCCAGCTTTTTGTGCTGCAAATCGTAGTGCCACCGTTTTAAAACCGTCTTTAGCGCCAGGTCAAAACTCAAATCCTCCACATCCATCAGTACCTCCGTCTCGGAAGCGATATGGTCTAAGATTTCCATTCGCATATCATCGTAGGTCAGACGATAGCGCAGCACGAGTATTTCCTCTACCACAGCCAATTGTTTCGCATCCAAGGTGTTCATCTTAAGTCAGTTTTAAATTTACAATCGATTGCATATTCTTGATAAAATTGTCCAATTCCTCCAGGAGATGTTTGGTTTCCACGAGTCCGTTGGCGGTCAATTTGTAGTATTTGCGCACTCTGCCGTCGACGCGTACCAGCTCTACATCCAGAAAACCCTCCGATTCCAATTTGTGTAGCGCCGGATAGAGGGCGCCCTCGGTCAGATTCATTTCTCCGGCGGTGATTTCCTTGACTTTCTGCGTAATTTCATAACCGTACATCTTGCCGTTTTGTTCCAATAATCGCATGATTATCGCATTCAAACTCCCCTTGTACAATTGCTGTTGTTTTTTCATTGGTAGCGTTTTATCACGATAAAGGTACACAAAATAAGCATACCTCTAAATGAGAGGTATGGTTTTTTAGGTAGAAACTAACAATTATCATGAATTTAACTCGTTTTGGTTTCGTATTTTTGCGAGCAGTAAACTCATAAACCATGTCAAGATTCCATTTGTTAACTATCAAGGAGGTTCGAAGAGAAACGCCCAATTCGGTATCGGTACTCTTTGACGTGCCCGAAAGTTTAAAGCCCGATTATACCTTTAAAGCCGGTCAGTATGTCAACATCAAATACCACTTTGACGGCAAGGAAATCCGCAGAGCGTATTCGATTTGTGCCACGCCCAAAAGCGGCGAATTACGAGTTGCTATAAAAAAGGTAGAAAGCGGTGCCTTTTCCACCTTTGCCAATACGGAATTAAAAGCGGGAAACACCCTAGAGGTGGGCACACCTGAGGGTCGTTTTATCTTGGAACCCCAAGCTACGGCGCAAAACAACTATGCGGCATTTGTAGCGGGAAGCGGTATTACTCCGGTGATGTCTATAATACAAACCGTTTTAGAAGAAGAGCCCAACAGCAGTTTTGTGTTGATTTACGGCAATAAAAAAGTAGCGGAAACCATCTTTCACGATGCGCTTCATCAATTGCAACAAAAATACATCAACCGCTTTTTCGTCCACTTCGTCTACTCCAAAGAGCGCGAAGCGGAATCGCTATTTGGGCGCATTGAAAAATCGGTAGTGAATTTTGTCATCAACAACAAACACAAGGAAAAGACCTTTGAACGGTTTTTCTTATGCGGTCCTGAGGAGATGATCGACACGGTGAGTGCCGTTTTAAAGGAGCGCAATATTCCGGAAAAGAAAATTTTGTTTGAAATTTTCACACCCAACAACGACGGAGCCAAACCCATCGATGCCGAGGGGAATGCCCGCGTTACGGTATTGGTCGATGACGAGGAAACCACCTTTGAAATGTCGCGTAAAAACATCTTGCTCGACGCCTTGCTAAAAGAAGGCATCGATGCGCCTTATTCCTGTCAAGGCGGTATTTGCAGTTCGTGTATGTGTCGCATCCAAAAGGGAACGGCCATCATGCAAAAAAACTCCATACTGACCGACAGCGAAATCCAGGAAGGACTCATTTTGTCCTGCCAAGCCATAGTGACTTCAGACGAGATTTACATCGATTTTGACGACGTTTAAAACCGTGCTATCACATAAGAGCTCCTTTTAGGAGCTCTTCAACTTTACGCCAACTTTATGCCAAGTCCCCACGGGACTCTTTCTATGGCAGTTCCCCTTTAGATACCCTTTCACTTGGCCAAGCGCCTTTTAACCAAGACTAGCAGCCAAAACTTGGTATTTCTTTAACAAAAAAATGGTTTTTTTTTACCTCATTAACATGGCGATTATCACTAATTTAGTAGATAGATGAGTGGCGTGGAGCTTTTTAAAAAGCGCTACTTCCACCCAGCTGCTTTAAAACAAATCGATATGAATAAACTTAAAATCAAACTGAGCGCCTTAGACCAATCGGCGCTTTCGGGTCGCGATAAAACATTTAGCCAAGCCCTAGCCGAAACCACTGCTTTGGCCAAGCGCGCCGACGAACTGGGATTTACGCGTTTTTGGGTATCGGAACACCACAATGCAAAATCGGTGGCCAGTACGGCTCCGGAAATCTTTGTGGCTCATATAGCGAGCCACACTCAAAACATACGCGTAGGCGCTGGCGGCATTATGCTGCCCAACCACAGTGCGCTAAAAGTAGCCGAAAGTTTTAAAACGCTCGAGGCCCTCTATCCCAATCGAATCGACTTGGGTCTGGGTCGAGCACCGGGAACCGACCGTTTGACCGCCACAATTCTCAATCCCGCCACCAACTTTTCCGAATCGGAATTCTTACAACAGATGCACGACTTGGAACACTACTTGGCCGATAGCGATCAGGAGAATAGCGTTTTTGAAAAGGTCAAAGCCTATCCCTTGACGCCCTATACCCCGGAACGCTGGTTGCTTTCGTCCAGTGGCGATAGCGCCCAATTGGCCGCAAGAATGGGATTGCCCTTAGCCTATGCGCACTTTATCACACCCAATCTCGGCAAGGAAATCGTCGCCTTGTACAAAGCCCTTTTTGTGCCCTCTCAAGCGCTGCCCACACCCAAAACAAGTCTGGCACTCTTTACTTTTTGCAGTGAAGACCCAAGCTTGGTACAGCAGCAACAAGCCTTGTTGGATTACCGATTTATACTCTCGGAACGCGGTCTTTTTAAAGAAAAACCGGTTTCATTTGCCGATATTAAGGACGAAAAATACACCCCGCACGAGCAAAATGTTATTCGCATCAACCGAGAGCGAGCGATATACGACACCCCTGCAAACATGAAAAAGCGCTTGGACGATCTCATCCTTACTGCCGGTATAGACGAATTGATGCTCGTTACCTATGGCGATCAGTTGAGCGAGCGACAAACCTCTATGGAGCTGATTGCCGCTATGTACGACATTCGATAAACAAGCGGACTTCTCGCTTTGTACCGGGCTGTATTCGCCCGTTATTGGGCGCGCACAAAAAACAGGACGAGAAGCGATTCGGACGTATTCCCTTGGAGCAATCGTTCGTATCGATTAAGTCGGAAAGGGGAAGCGCCTGGACCCTATTGCTTATCGGAAAACCACGAATTAATCTAAACGGCGTCCGGTTTGAACTGGACGCTGTTTTTATTCCAACAATTTTTCAAGGCGGTGGTTTACGCCTTCAAAGTCAAACGCCTTATACACGCGGTCGAATTCCGTTTTGATTGCGTCATTCATCAAGTTGCCCATGCTGCCTTGGTGGCTGTGGCTGATTTCTTTGTCCGGTTGATAAGTACCCGATTCTATACGGCACCCGATGTTTTTATAGGCTTCTCTAAACGGCACGCCGGCTAACACTTGTTTGTTGACCACCTCAACGCTGAATATGTGGTCGTATTTGGCATCGTCTAGAATTCCCGGATTGACCTCTATATGGGCCAACATCAAATCCAAGATATCCAAGCACTCTTTTAACGACCCAAAGGCGGGAAACAGGTTTTCTTTGAGCAGCTGCAGATCTCGGTGGTAACCCGAGGGCAGGTTGGTGGTCATCAAGGCGATTTCATGGGGTAGGGATTGGATTTTGTTGCAGCGCGCACGCACCAATTCCAAAACATCGGGATTTTTTTTATGGGGCATAATGCTCGAACCGGTGGTCAGTTGATCGGGAAAGCGTATAAAGCCCATGTTCTGACTCATATACCAACAGGCATCCATGGAGAATTTGGCCAAAGTAGCGGCAATAGCACTCAGTCCTTGTGCGAGTACACGCTCGGTTTTTCCCCTTCCCATCTGGGCGTAAACCACATTGTAGTTCAGGCTGTCAAAGCCGAGTAAGTCGGTGGTCAACTGTCTGTCGAGCGGAAAGGACGAACCGTAGCCGGCCGCGGATCCCAAGGGGTTTTTGTTGGTCACTTTCCAAGCGGCCAATACCATTTCCAAATCGTCGACCAGGCTCTCGGCATAGGCGCCAAACCACAGTCCAAAAGACGAGGGCATCGCCATTTGAAAATGGGTGTATCCCGGCATCAAAACCGATTTGTGCTGCTCGCTTAAATGCTGAAAACGCTCGAAGAGCACTCGGGTTTTTTCGACAATTTGCTGAATTTCAAAGCGAAAATACAGCTTTAAATCCACCAGAACCTGATCGTTTCTCGAACGTCCGCTGTGGATTTTCTTTCCCGCTTCACCTATGCGCTGAGTCAGCAGCCATTCGATTTGGGAGTGGATGTCTTCCACCTCAGCTTCGATGACGAAGCTTCCCGCTTGAATTTCGCTATAAATCTGTTTTAGTGCGCTTTGAATCTCGAGGAGCTCGGCTGCGGTGAGCAAACCGATTTGTTCCAGCATCTGGGTATGTGCCAAAGAGCCCAATACGTCAAAAGCGGCTAAGTTCCTATCCAATTCACGGTCTTTACCTACCGTAAAAGCATTGACCATACTGTTTACGCTACTGCTTTTTTGCCAAAGTTTCATCTTTTTTTCCTTTAAACGATTTGTTGTATGATGTTGATATAGTCGGCAATTCCCCCCTGGATTTCTTCCAGGTAAATGAATTCATCTGCCGTATGCGAACGGGCCGAGTCGCCGGGTCCCATCTTGAGCGATGGAATGCGCAACAGCGCCTGATCGCTAGTCGTAGGCGAACCATATTTGGTTTTGCCCAAAGCGATTCCCGCCTGTACTATAGGGTGGTTTACATCGATCGAAGAAGGCTTGAGCCTTGTTGAGCGCACCTTGACCTCCGAGCTTACGAAGTGCTGAATCAATTCCAACAACTCCTCATTGGTATAGACTTCGGTAACCCGTACATCCACCACGAAATCGCATACCGAGGGCACTACGTTGTGCTGACTCCCCGCCTGAATCATGGTCACGCTCATTTTTACCGCGCCAAACAACTCGGATACGCGGGCAAATTGATAGCTGTTGAACCAATGAATATCCGCCAGAGCTTTGTATATCGCATTCTCGCCTTCCCCTCGGGCGGCATGACCGGATTTTCCGTGTGCGCGGCAATCCAGCACCATCAATCCGCGCTCGGCTATGGCCAATTGCAGCTGAGTCGGTTCGCCCACTATGGCAAAGTCCAGCTTGCCCAATAGGGGCAAAATGCGCTCCAAGCCATCATGACCCGAAATTTCTTCTTCGGCCGTTGCCGCCAAACACAAATTGTATTTCAAATCGGTTTGCTCGTAAAAAAAGACAAAGGCCGCGATCAACGACACCAAACAGCCTCCGGCATCGTTGCTGCCCAAACCGTACAACTTGCCGTCGGCAATTTCGGGCGTAAAAGGATCTTTCGTATAATCGCCATTGGGGCGTACCGTATCGTGGTGGGAGTTTAACAGTATCGTGGGTTTACTCGCGTCGAAATGCTTGTTAAATGCCCATACATTGTGCAGTAGGCGTTCGGTTTTTATGCCTTTGCCGTTCAAGTGCTTTTCGATAATCGCAGCGGTTTGCGCTTCCTCTTTGCTAAAGGAAGGCGTAGCGATTAACTGTTGTAACAATGCTATGCTTTCATCAAACAGGGTATGTATCATGAGTAATAATGTATAAAGGTTCCTGAATCGGGATTTAATAAATCGCCGCTATTTTTTATATTTACCGAGCAAACGCCCTGTTTGGACGCTGCCCATGCGCTATCCAATTTGGGTATCATCCCCTTGGAAAGGACTCCCCGAGCTAGCAATTGCGGCTTAGCTGCCCAATACACCGCGGGAATGACCGAATCCTCGTCGTTTAGGTCGCTTAAAACGCCTTTTTTCTCCAAGCAGTAAATCAGGGAAACCGCATAGGATTGCGACAGCGCTATGGCCAAAGCCGCAGCAATGTCGTCGGCATTGGTATTCAACAACTGCCCTTGACCGTTGTGGGTAATGGCAGAAATTACCGGACAAAGTCCCATTTCCAGAAACTGTTCGAGTCGATTTATCCCTACGGAGTTGGGGGTTAGGTCGCCCACCCATCCGAAATCAACCGGCTTCGTCGGTCTTTTTTGCGTTTGCAATATGTTGGCATCGGCACCGCTAAGCCCCAAAGCATCGCAGTGATGGGCTTGTAAACCCGCTACCAAATTCTTGTTGAGATAACCGGCGTAAACCATAGTCGCCAATTTTAAAGAAGCGGCATCCGTAACTCTTCGCCCGTCGATCAACTGCGGCTCTATACCCATTTTTACCGCCATTTGGCTCACTGAGGTACCGCCTCCATGAACGAGTAACTTTTCGCCCGGAAGCTGTGCAAACAGGGAGACAAATTCCGAAAAGGCCGCCATGTCGTCCAAGACTTGTCCGCCTATTTTTACCAGGGTTAATGCTTTCATAAATCGGTTTTTAAATCGGTTAATAGGCGTTTTAATACCACCTGAGCCGACCACACGCGATTGGCTGCTTGGGCAATTACGAGCGAGTCGGAACTATCCAATATATCCGAGGCCAACTCCAAATCGCGACGTACTGGCAAACAGTGCATCACCTTGGCCTGGTTGGTAATCTTCAACTGCTGCTGATCGAGCATCCACGCCTCCTTTACGGGTAGTATACCGCCGTAGTCGTCATAGCTCGACCAGTTTTTTACATAGACAAAGTCGGCGCCTTCTAAGGCTTCGCGTTGATCGGTTGTTTGCTTGGCGCCCGTTGTAAAGGACTCTGCAAGTCGATAGCCCTCGGGATGGGCAATCACAAAATCGACTAAGCCCTCCTTTTTCGCCTGACACATCCATTCGGAAAACGAATTGGCCACCGCCTGGGGCAAGGGTTTGACATGTGGCGCCCAGCTCAAGACCACCTTGGGTTTGACACCGGGTTTCTGGTGTTCCAGGATTGTGATGACATCTGCCAAGCTCTGCAACGGATGTAGGGTGGCGCTCTCCAAGCTCACCAAGGGCTTGCGGCTGTAGTCTCTAAATTTTTTAAACAACCACTCGCTGTAATCCTGCTCTCGATCCTGTAAGCCCGGAAAAGAACGCAGTCCCAACACATCACAATAAGTACCCATGACCGCTGCTGCCTCACGAATGTGCTCCACACTGCTGCCATTCATCACTACGCCGTCTTGGGTTTCCAAGGCCCAACCGTCTTGATTTAAATTCATCATCATCACTTGCATGCCCAATTGCAGAGCGGCTTTCTGCGTACTCATACGCGTACGCAAACTCGGATTGAGGAATACCAGGCCCAGGGTTTTGCGCCTTCCCAAATCCTCGTGGGCAAACGGATTCGCTTTTAATTCCAAGGCTTCTTTGACGATGGCGCTGATGGAATCGATATCTCTTACGGAAAAAAATTGTTTCATTATAAAGGTTTATTGAGGGTTCTGTGGAGAAGGCGTTACGGCAGTTCTCCAGGGCGATGTCGGTTTAATACTGCTGCAATCGTTTGGAAAAACAGGTCAAAAAACGGTCGGCATCGGCATGGGTCAAATTCAAAGCGGGCAACAATCGAATGACGGAGGCACCGGCAGTACCGGTAAAAATGCGGTCTTTGATCAGCAGCTCTTGTTGAAGCTTGCCCAGTTCAGGAGGCAGTTCAATACCGATCATCAATCCCCTTCCCCTCACCTCTTTGATCGGAGCCATATTGCGCAATTCGCCCATCAGATAGTTGCCCAACTGCTGGGCGTGGGCGATTAATTGCTCCTGTTCGATTACTTCCAAAACCGCTAAAGCGGCAGCACAGGCCAAGTGGTTTCCGCCAAAGGTGGTTCCGAGCTGCCCGTGCCAGGGTTTGATTTTGGGGGTAATCGCCAAGGCACCGATCGGAAAACCGTTGCCCATTCCCTTGGCCATGGTGTAAATATCTGCTTCAACACCGGCCTGATCCACGGCAAAAAAAGACCCGGTACGCCCGTAACCCGACTGTACCTCATCGGCTATAAACACCGCGTTATAAACCTGGGTCAAATGGCGTATCTTTTGCAGAAAAGCCGCGGTGGCAACCTGAATTCCGCCAACGCCTTGTACGCCTTCTACAATGACTGCCGCAACGGTTTCTCCACTTTCCTCAAAGGTTTTTTCCAAGGCTTCCACATCGTTAAACGGCAAAAAAGTCACTTCCGAACCGCTGTTAATGGCCGCGCTGATCTTGGGGTTATCCGTCACCGCCACCGCTAGAGAAGTACGACCGTGAAAGGCCCCTTTAAAGGCGATAATTCGCTTTCTTCCGTTGTAAAACGAGGCCAGTTTTAAGGCGTTCTCGTTGGCTTCGGCACCGGAATTGCACAAAAACAACTGGTGGTTGGTCTTGTTGCACAAGCCGGATAATTTTTGAGCGAGTTGATCCTGTAAGGGGATCGCCACCGAATTGGAATAAAACCCGATTTGCTGCAATTGTGCCGTTAGTTTTTGAACGTAATGCGGATGGGTATGCCCGATGGAAATCACGGCATGTCCGCCATACAAATCCAAATAGCTGTTTCCGTCTTGATCAAATACACGAGAACCGAGTCCACGCGTAATTTCGATCGGATTTAAAGGGTATACATCGAATAGTTTCATCATAATTGAATTTAAAATGCAAGGGGTTTTAAACGCAGACCCGCGGTTTCGTCTAAACCAAAAAGCAGATTCATGTTTTGTACGGCTTGTCCGCTGGCTCCTTTTAGCAGGTTGTCTATGGCGGCGATCACGACCAAATCATCGCCTTTTTTCTCGAGATATATCAAGGCTTTATTGGTGTTGACCACTTGTTTTAGGTCTATAGCAGTCGGGGACAAATGGGTAAAGGGATGCGTTTTATAATAATCGGCATAGCGCTTTCGCAATTCCTTTTCCGACAATTCAGTCTTGGTGTTTAGCACGACGAAAATTCCGCGGGCAAATGAGCCCCGCTGCGGAATAAAGGAGATCTCTTGATCAAACCCCGCCTGCACAGCGCGCAAACTCTGCTGTATTTCCGCTAAGTGTTGATGTTCCAACGCCTTGTAAACCGACAGGTTATTCGCGCGCCAACTGTGCTGTGTCGTTGCACTCCATCGCTGTCCGGCACCGGTCGAACCCGTCGTCGCCGAGATGTGAATCGGATTCTTAAGCGATTCCTGCTGCGCCAAGGGCAACAAGGCCAGTTGTATGGCCGTCGCAAAACAGCCGGGATTTGCGATGTGCTGGGCGCCTTGAATTTCCTTGCGGTACAATTCCGGCAAGCCGTATACAAAGTCTTCTCCGCTGGCTTTTAATCTAAAGTCCTGACTTAGGTCGATGATTTTGACCTGTGCGCCGATGGGGTTCGCCTCTAAAAAAACTTGAGACTCGCCGTGGCCCAAACACAGGAACAACAGATCGATTTGATCGGATAGCCCTTCGGAAAAACGCAAATGGGTATCGCCAAAAAGATCGGTATGCACTTCGGATACGGCTTTATTCGCTTGGCTTCTACTGTGTACAAACACGAGGTTTACCATCGGATGAAAAATCAATATGCGCAACAACTCCCCTCCGGTAAAACCCGCTCCGCCAACTATACCCACTTGAATCTTATTCATTGTCTACTGTTTTTTGGTTTAACATTTGCCAGATTTTCATTTGGTTTCCCAGTATCTTGGAAAACCCTTTAACGTCTTGGCCGCTCCACCCCTCATTGACTTCGCCGTAATGCGCGAGTTGGCTAGACATCAAATCAAACGGCGATTCGATGCCGAGTACAACAAAGCGGTAGGGGTGCAATTCGACGAAAACCTCTCCGGTTACCGACTGTTGGCTGCTGCTTAAAAACGCTTCCAGGTCGCGCATAATGGGGTCGTGAAACTGTCCTTCATGCAGGTTATTGCCGTAAAAGGCGGCCAACTGCTCCTTCCAACTCAGCTGCCATTTGGTTAGGGTATGCTTTTCTAGGGTGTGGTGTGCTTTGATGAGTATCAGCGGTGCTGCGGCTTCAAAACCCACTCTACCCTTGATGCCAATAATGGTATCTCCCACGTGAATATCCCTGCCGATACCAAAGGGCTGTGCCAGTTCTTGCAGCTGCTGTATCAGGGATACCGGCGTCATACGCAGGCCGTTTAAGGCAACGGGTTCGCCCTTTTCAAAGCCGATACGGCATTGTTCTACGGCGGTTTTGGTCACGGCTGTGGGCCAGGCTTCTTCGGGTAAATAGGTGTTGGAGGTGAGGGTTTCCCTTCCTCCTACAGAGGTACCCCAGATTCCCTTATTGATCGAATAGGCGGCCTTTTCCGCATCGACTGGAAAGCCCTTTTGCGCCAAATAATCGATTTCTTCTTGTCTACTCAGCTTTAAATCGCGTATGGGGGTGATGATCTCGACCTCGGGGATCAGTATATTGAAAATCAAATCGAAACGCACTTGATCATTTCCCGCTCCTGTGCTGCCGTGGGCTATAGCGGTAGCACCTGTTTTTTTGGCGTGTTCGGCCAGGGCTGTTGCCTGACAAACGCGTTCTGCGCTAACCGATAAGGGGTAGGTATTGTTCTTTAAAACGTTGCCGTAGATCAAGTATTTGAGCGTATCGGCATAATAGGCCTCTGTAAGGTCTAGTGCAGTATGGCTACTCGCGCCCAAGGCATACGCCTTAGTTGCGATTGCCGCTAATTCCGCCGCGGTAAAACCTCCGGTATTCACGACTACGGTGTGCACCTCTAAGCCGAGCTCTTGAGATAAATATACCGCGCAAAAACTGGTATCCAGACCGCCACTAAAGGCTAAAACTACTTTTTTGTTCATGGTTTTGATGTGTTTGATTCGTGTGTATGCGTTGCTCGTTGATTCAAGTGGCTTATTTCTGCTTTAAAAAAGAGATTTTTTTATACAGCCGCTCCAATCGATTGGGCGCCTTGGCACTTTGGTCTATGCCTTGCCGCGGTTCCCGCTCTTGTGCTGCCGCAGTCCACAACAAAGCCGTACACAGGCAATTCTTTTTGTCTTTGCTTTGGAGGATGGGAAAATTGATACAGCTTTCGCATCCCTTCCAAAACGATTCGTCCTGCGTTAATTCGGAATAGGGAACGGGTTTATAACCCAGTTCAGAATTGATTTTCATCACGGCAAAGCCCGTGGTCAATCCAAAGATCTTTGCATTGGGATACTTTTCTCGAGAGAGTTCAAATATTTTGCGCTTGATTTCCTTGGCCAATCCCTCCTGTCTAAATATCGGGTTGACAATAAGGCCAGAATTGGCCACATAATTGCCGTGGCTCCAGGTTTCTATATAGCAAAATCCCGCCCAGGTACCGTCTTCATGCAGGGCGATAACCGCCTTGCCTTCAATCATTTTCTGGGCAATATACTCGGGAGATCGGCGGGCAATACCCGTGCCTCTTGCCTGTGCAGATGCCGCCATTTCTTCGCAAATTTGCAAAGCGTATTCTACTTGTGAGGCCTTTGCTTGCGCAACGGTAAACAGAGCTGTATTCATCTAAAAAAAGAATAAATCGCTAGAATAGAAGCCCCAAAACCAATAAAGGTCCAGCTGCTCTTTCTAAAAAATAAACAATAAGTGGGATAGATAAGGGCGAAAAATCACATGAAAGGGGATTTTTCTAATTTGCATCGGGAAATCTAAGACGATTATGCCCGCTGCCGCAGTGTCCGCGAAGTGGAAGAAATATTTAATACCATAGCAGTAGCCGCTACAACAGTGATGTTGCTCAGTGCGAAATTGCGATATGGGGTTTGTTTCTTCATAAGTATAACTCCTCAAGGGAAGTGCACAAAGTTTTGCAATAATTTTTTAATAAAACTAACTTTTTGTTGTTAAAAATTATTTAAGGCTTTTTACAAAACCCATAACACACTATATATCAACACACAACACTCGAGTTTTAAAGCGTTTTTTTTCGACAAGCCGATTAAAAAAAAGGGGATTATCGCTCCAATCAGGCTAGTCACGAGCGTATTAAAACCAAAAAAACAGGAGCGTGCTCCTGTTTTATCTTTAAAAAGGTGAGTCGAATTAACGAAACAACTCGCGTATTTCGTTGACGTCAAACGATTTTTTCTCGTCGTCTATAGAGATAATGCTCGAGGCTACTCGGGTCTTTTTGCGCTGCAGGGTCACGATTTTTTCTTCTATGGTATCCTTGCATATCATGCGATATGCCATAACGTTTTTGGTTTGTCCGATGCGGTAGCAACGGTCGATCGCCTGGTTTTCCACGGCGGGATTCCACCACGGATCCACGATAAATACATAGTCTGCCTCGGTCAGGTTAAGCCCTGTTCCTCCGGCTTTTAGACTGATCAGGAATACGCGTACATCCTCGTTGTTTTGAAAGTTCTCCACGTTTTCCTGGCGATTTCTCGTTTGTCCATCGAGGTATTCGTAGGTGATTTGTTCCTCTTCCAAGCGCGTTTTGACAATTTGCAGCATTTTGACAAACTGCGAAAAGACCAATATCTTGTGTTTTCCCGTTTTCTCCTTGATGTTTTCAATCAATATTTCGAGTTTGGCCGAATAGTTTCCGTAATCTTCTTCACTGTTAATCAAGGCGGTGGAATTGCAAATTTGGCGCAACTTTGTCAAGCCTTCCAACACGTACATCTGGGATTTTTCTATGCCGTTTTCATCGATTTTATTCAACAGATAATCGCGGTATTTGTTTTTAAACGAGTCGTAAACCTGGCGTTGTTCCTTGCCCATTTCACAGAAAATAACGCTTTCGGTTTTGTCGGGCAATTCCTTGGCCACTTGTTCTTTGGTTCTTCTCAGTATAAACGGCGAAATGATTTTATTCAACAATTGAGCGGTTTCCACGTTCTTATCCTTGTCGATATGATCGGAAAATTGGTTTCTAAAATGATTCATATTCCCCAATAAACCGGGGTTTAAGAAGTTGAGCTGTGCATACAGGTCGAAGGTATTGTTTTCGATAGGGGTACCGGTCAATACCAAGCGGTTGTTGGAATGCAGCAGTCGCACGGCTTTATAACGCTTGGAGTTGGGGTTTTTAATGGCCTGACTCTCGTCGAGTATGATGTAGTTAAACTTAAAGTCCTTTAGCGATGCGACATCGTTTAACAAGGAACCGTAGGTCGAAATGACCAAGTCGTACTTATCGAAATCCGCCCGGTGTTCCATGCGGTTGGTACCGGTAAAATTCAATGCCTTTAACGAGGGACAAAACTTGGCAATCTCACTGTTCCAGTTGAATACCAACGAGGTGGGTGCAATGATTAACGACGGCAGGGTGTTCTTGTCTTTTCGCTTTAAATACTCGAGAAAAGCAATCGTTTGTAGGGTTTTACCCAATCCCATATCATCGGCTAAGCAACCGCCAATTTGGTTTTTGTCCAAAAACGCCAGCCAATTGAGTCCGTGTTGTTGGTAGTCTCTTAGGGTGGCCTTAATCGTTTTAGGCACGGCTATGCTTTCGATGGATTCGATGTGTTGTAAGCGCTGTTTTTTGCGGTATAGTTCTTCTAAAAACGCGGGTTTGGTATGCATTTCCTCATAGAGCTCGTCGATGATTCCAAACTGGAAATTAGACAGCTGTATGCTGTTTTTCTTGAGCTCGCCCGCTTTGAAATAAATGGCGAATTTCTTCATCCATTCCTCGGGTAATACCCCCAGAGTTCCATCGCCCAACACCACGTAATTGCTGTTCTTAACAAAGGCCTTTTGCAGTTCTTTTAAATCGACTTGTTGGTCGCCAAAAGTGATTTTAATCTCCATGTCAAACCAGTCGATATCCGACTTTAAACTGATGGATATCGCGGGCTTGTGAATGTTAAATTTAAAGGAAGCCAATTGGTTGGCGCCGAAAACGGCGGCTCCTTGCTGCTTCATTCGATCGATGGCATGCAACATCCAATAGTTTTCAAAGAGCTGTTCGGGCTCTAGGTAATACGGCCCTTCTTGATCGGCAAAGGCCGGGTGTAAGGCCGTGAAATCCTCGCGGAAATTGTCTTCAAAAGCCTGGTCTCTTTCGCGATACGACAGCTTGCTGCTATCGGCGGCGTTCCAAAGCAACTCCGGGCTGTAAATGGGAATCAGTTGTTCGCCGTATTTTACCACCGGTTTAAAAGCGATATACTGTCCCCCCACATCGGTAATATACACTTGGCGCTCTAGGTATGCTGCCTCTACAGGCGTTTTCTCCCTTTTGAGTATAGTGGTTTGAATTTCGTAACGCTTAGACAGGGGTTGAATGATGTTTTTATAAACCTGATCCCAATCCTTTTTAAAGTAATTGGCTTCACCGTTTTCAGCATAGTGCTGTAAGGTGAGCGATAAATCGGCGCTGTCGATGGGATAGAGCTTATTTTCAATCTTGACCCAGGTCGGTGAAAGAATCACTTTAGTCGCCGTGATATTGTATTTTTTATCCTCGACTTCAATCATGGCCTTGAGGTTGTAAAACCAATCGCTCTCCGTCAATTTAAAGAACAGTTTTACGGGTTTTTCCTCTAGGCTAAGCGGTTCCAAATGCTTTCGAACCAAGGTGCGTCTGCTGTCGGAAGCATAGAGATAAGCCTCTTTTAAATCGGGAATAATCGTTTTTTGTAGGGCGATTACCCGACCCAATACCGCCAAATCCGAATCGAAAAAATACTCTTGTATCAACCGATTCAACTGCAGGGTCTTGATCAGTAGGTTTTGTGTTTTTTCCTGGGGAAAGTTCAGCCATATTTGGTCGATATCCAAGGCGTCTATCTTTTCAAAGGAAGAGGATATATCGGTTCGCGCCTTATTCATTTTTCCCGTTACGGGTATCAAGGCTTCAAATTCCTTTTTGCGCGCGATAAAGCAAAAGCCCAAACCGCGCTCGGTCACTTCCGAACTTCTAAAGGGAATCTGTGCTTGCAGCGCTGTCGCCTCATCCGCATAGAGCGATTCGCTCGCGGCTACGGCGGATTTTATATTTTTAAACTTCGAGCTGACCTTAAGTCCCTCGAGGGTCATTTCGTATTGAAAGATCGACTGATAGTCGTCGTTTAGCGTCAGGTTAAACGGGGCCAGGTGTTCGGCTATTTTGCGCTCTAAGTAATTCTTAGAAAAATAATCCGCTCCAAAGACGCGGATGATCTTTTTAAGGGCATTGATGCGGTGTTCGCACAGCTTATTGGCCAAACTGCAGCTGCATTCGGTGTGTAGCAAGGCCGTTTTGGGGTCGTAGCTAAATTGTTGGCGGTGCGACTGCCAACTCGATACTTGAGTGCTGATTTCCAAATCGGAAATCGCCATTATTTTAACGGTATAATACGAATCTCCGGGCGTAGCTACTTTGGCTATCGCCTCCCAATTCATCATGCCCTTGGGTAAACTCAATATGTTTTTATTGCTCCCCGCTTTGTCCGCGCCTGCTTTTCCATCGACCCGTAAGATATCCTTATTGGCTAAACCGCTTTTCAAATCGCGAATAACCGCGATGATGTGCTTGCATAAACCGTTGTATTCAAAGGGACAATTGCACGAAACATTGGCTATTTTTTCCCGCACCAATTCAATGCCTACAATATAGCGGTTCTCATAGGATCCTTTACAGCCAAACTCAAAGTAATCCTTGGTATGGGAAATCAATTCCGTCTCTAAAAAACGGGCGCGATCTCTCGATATGACTGTGCTATTATTCTTAACATAAGAATCAAAACTTTCTAAATTCATTTTTTTTATAACTATCTAATCGCTAAATCGCTCTAGCCATTAATCAGGTTAAACTGCTTTATTTATAGTGTTTACCATACTCGCCTCCAAGGGCAAGCGGTATAAAAGGGGAATTCCGCTTTTAAAATTTTAATATTTCAACAGGCTTCTCACCTCTTGATTTTTCAATTTATCCCTGCCGTTTAAGAAGGTCAGTTCCATCAAAAAGTTCACTTGTACGATATTTCCTCCCAGGCTTTCCACCATCTTACACACGGCTTCGGCCGTTCCGCCCGTAGCCAATACATCGTCGTGAATCAATACATTTTCACCTGGAATAATGGCATCGGCGTGCATTTCTAAAATATCCGAACCGTATTCCAGCGCGTACTCCTGACTGATCTTATCAAAGGGCAGCTTCCCCGGTTTTCTAACGGGTACAAAACCCGCCCCCAATTGATGGGCAATAATTGTTCCAAAGAAGAAACCGCGGCTTTCCATGCCTACAACCTTGTCTATTTTGCGCGGCCCAATCAGCTCCAACAGCTGTTGTGTGGCCCATTGCGCCGCTTGTGCATCGAGTAAAAGTGGCGTTATATCTTTAAAAACGACTCCTTGTTTGGGGAAATCGGGGATATCTCGTATGTATTGTTCTAAATTCATCTCGGGTATTTATAGTGTTTTAGCTGCGCACTTGGTCTGTACAGCAGCTTAATCGGTTTTTGGCACGTCTGTGCGGTTTAGCGCGCTGCGCTCACCGCCAAAACGCACTGTACTTTATCGATAACGGTTTCGGGGCTAATACTCCGCATTACGTGCTCATAACCGGGTATCACTTTATTTCCATAGACCGACAAGGGCAAAAGCGGAAATTGGGTTCTGTCTGCCGTAATGGCGTAATCCGACGGTTGGTTAAACGGGGCAAAACCGGCGTAAGGATGGGTTCCTCCCCAAAGGGTAATAACCTTTTTTCCCAACATGGCTGCCAAATGGGCGTTGCCGGAATCCATAGACAGCATCACGTCTAAATGTTGAATCAAACACAGTTCTTCTTGCAGTTTGACCTTGCCCACCATGACGATGACTTGTGGATTGTCGCGCTTTAATTGATTGAGCAGCGCCCGTTCCTGATCGCCCCCGCCGAAGAGAAAGATCTTGTTGTCTTCTTTCTCGGCCAAAGCATCGATCACTTGCTGCATCAGGTCTAGCGGATATACTTTAGTGTCGTATTGCGCAAAGGGGGCTATGCCGATCCAATGCTCCTGCTTGCTGCCGGTAATCGCTTTTAAGGCGGGACTCATATTTTCGACTGTGGGAAATTGAGGGTTTTTTAAATCGATGGGAAATCCGAGCTTTCGCAGGGTTTCGGCATGATTCTCAAACATGGTCGGCAGCGGTTCAAAAACCTTGTTTTCCGTTCGGGTCAGCGCTTTTTTACCCGCTCTTCCCTTGTCTAAAACCTCAACCTTTACCGGGGTAAACGCAAATAAACCACGGGTGATTTGCGACCTTAATACATTGTGGAAATCGGCAAAAAAATCGGGACACAACTTCTTTAAATCGCCAAAAAGCCTCCATAAACCCAGAAAACCTCGGTGTCTTTTTTTGACGTCAACCGCGAAGAAATCCACGCGGGGAATCGACTTAAAGAACGGTTTAAAAAACGGCCGGGAAACCACGGTCACCCGTACATCGGGATGCTGAGAAACCAAGGCCCGAATGACGGGAACCGTCATCGCGACGTCTCCCATGGCAGACAATCTAAAAACGAGTATATGCGATTTTTTCTTTAAAGTCATGATTTGATCTTTATTTCCAAAAAGAAAAGCGTGAATTAAAATCACGCTTTTATGGTTTGATTACTGAAGTATTATTATTTTTTATTCTGATACAATACCGGATTCAATTCCTCGTCGTTGTACATCTTCATTTGCTTGTACACCTTCATGTATTTTGCGCCACTGGCAATATCGTTTAACAAGTCGTCTATCGCTGTAGTCAAATCTCGTTTTTGCTCCAAAAGCGTCTCGAGTTTTTCCTGGCATTTGGCGCGGTGCTCTGCAGAGGCCTCTACCCTAGTCGCTTCCTCATTCATGTGGTAGATTTTCAAGGCCAAAATAGACAGCCTATCCAATGCCCAAGCGGGACTTTCGGAGTTGATCTTTGCCTGCTCTTGAACTTTTACATCCTTGAATTTCTGTAAAAAATAACTGTCGATATATTCGACCATATCCGTGCGCTCCTGATTGGAAGCATCAATTCTTCGCTTTAAAGCCAAAGCCGCAACAGGATCGATATTCGGATCTCTGATAATGTCTTCAAAATGCCATTGCACGGTATCAATCCAGTTTTTTAAATATAAAAGATGTTCAATTTTATCTTTTGGATACGGATTGCTAATCGGCTGATCGACATGGTCAAACTGATGATAATCTCGGATACTTTCTTCGAAAATCGGAAACGCTAATTCTGAAAACATACTAATTATTTTATTTACAAATATAGTTTTTATACTTTTATCGAACTAATACATTTTTAAAGTTATGAAAATTCACTATATCTCAGAAGAAAACAGTCTTTTAAATCATTTTTTAGGTCAACTAAGGGATGTAAACACTCAAAAAGACAGCATGCGTTTTCGCAAAAACATTGAGCGTATAGGTGAAATCACCGCTTATGAATTGAGTAAAACCCTACCCTACAAGCAAATCGCCATTCAAACGCCTTTGGGAATTAAACAGACGACCTCTATCGAAGACAACGTGGTTTTGTGCTCGATACTGCGCGCGGGACTGGCCTTGCACACCGGTTTTATGAACTTCTTTGACGATGCGGAAAACGGGTTTGTTTCCGCCTACCGCAAACACGGTAAACCCGGGGAATCCAGTGAAATTTTAGTCGAATATCAGGCCGCTCCTTCCTTTCAGGATAAGATCCTGATCCTGATCGATCCGATGCTGGCAACGGGACAGTCGTTGGTGGCGGTGTACAACAAACTCCTCACCGAACAAACGCCCAAGGAAATCCACATAGCCGTGGTAATTGCAGCCCCCGAAGGTATTGCTTATCTGGAAGAAAACCTGCCCGATCACTGCCATCTGTGGGTAGCAACCCTGGACGATAGCCTGGACGAAAACAATTATATCGTTCCCGGTTTGGGCGACGCCGGCGACTTGGCCTACGGTCAAAAATTATAACTGACTGAAAAAGAAAAACAGCGCAATGGCAGCGATACTGCCCAATACCACCTCTCTAAACCAGCGGTTGCCGATGCTTTCTATATAGTTTGCCCCCAAAATAGACAAGGGCAAAAAGGTAAATAGCAAACTGCCGCTATTCTTGTCTGCCGAAAACACGTATACGGCAACACCAATTATAAAGGATACCAAGATCTTTTTGTAAGACGATTGCATATTGAACGGCTTACTGGACAAGTCCAAGGCCTGAGATACAAAGAACAACAGGGATATCGAACTGAATATGGCCAAAGCGATATTCTGATATACATTGTCAAACGCCGTAAAATCAAAGCTCATTTCGGTGCGCTGATCGATAAATAGAAACAAATCAGTGCCCGAAGCCAAGATGTAAATGCTGAAGAATATACCAACCGTGATAAAGGCAATTATCGGAATAACCCAATTGCGGTAGTCTTTTGATACAAAAAACAAGATGGCAAATGCCAAGAGAACGACAAATAATATGCTCCAAAAATGAAACAGCGTCGCTATAAAAATCCAAAGGGAGGCATCGAAAATCTTTATTTTAGAGTCCTTTAGCGAGTGTAAGGCAAAGAGTTTTCTCAGGGCTAAGATGATGCAATAGTTGGCAATAATCAATTTGGTATGCACCAAAACCGACGGAAACAACACCAAAAAGAGTACAAACAACAAGGGCGCATAGTTATTATCCTTGGTCAGCCTGTTTTTTTGGGTGATAAAATGAACCCAAAAGGTCGAGAGCAACAATAATCCGAGCAACAGCACTTTCTTAAAATACTCATATCCAGTCCACACCAATTCGGTTTGGGTTTTTTGAGCGAGTATATATAGGAAAACCAGCAATGCCGCTATTATGAAATAATTAATTGGCTTTGTTTTACTAAAAAGGCTTGCTATCATCTGGATATTTTATATTTTTGTACTTTACATTTGTAATGGAAGTCTATTTAAAACCAAAATTACACTTTTTAAAAACGCGAAAGAACCTATATTTAATTTAAACGAAATAATAATGACCTCATTTTTCAACGGAATCGCTTATTTATTCGAAGCTCTTCTCTTTCTTCCTATGGAATTTTTTAGAGAATTAGAATTGACCAATTGGTGGACTGCAAATATCATTACTTGGATGTTTATCCTAATTTGTACCGCCGCTTTTATTTTCTGGATCAAACAATTAAATTTGTTTAAGAAATCAAAAGAGGACGAACAAGATACTACAGCCCACTCCTTCTTAAAATAAACTAGAGATCGAATCCGATGTCTTTTCTATAATACATCTTATCAAAATGCAGCTTGTCTATGTTTTGGTAAGATGTTTTTAGTGCTTGGTTAAAGTCTGTACCGAATGAGGTTACCGCCAGTACTCTCCCTCCATTACTAACTACTGTGCGATCTTTTAAGGCCGTTCCTGCATGGAAGACCAAAGAATCGCTTACCTGATCCAAACCGGATATCGGCATACCCTTTTCATAGGCTTCTGGATACCCTCCCGATACGAGCATAACCGTAGTCGCCGTACGCGAATCTATAGTCAGGGTCGCTTGGTCTAGGGTTTGATGGGCTACGGCCTGAAACAAGGCTACCAAATCCGAAGAAATACGCGGCACCACGACTTCCGTTTCCGGATCGCCCATACGCACGTTGTATTCAATGACAAAAGGTTCGTTGTCGACATTGATCAATCCTATAAACACAAATCCCTTATAATCGATTCCGTCTTTGACAAAGCCGTCTATAGTGGGTTTTACGATGCGCTCTTCGATCTTTTGCATCAAGACCTCATCGGCGAAAGGAACCGGAGAAACCGCTCCCATACCGCCTGTATTTAGGCCGGCATCGCCTTCACCTATTCTCTTGTAATCCTTTGCCGTTGGCAAAATTTTATAGGATTTCCCATCGGTCAATACAAAACAGCTCAACTCAATGCCGTCGAGGAATTCCTCAATCACCACCTTCTGACTCGCCGATCCAAATTTGGCGTCGACCAACATGTTTTTTAGCTCCAATTTGGCTTCGTCCAAATCGTTTAGAATCAAAACGCCCTTGCCCGCTGCCAATCCGTCTGCTTTTAAAACATAAGGTGCTTTTAGGGTTTCTAAGAAGGCATAACCCGCTTGGACATTTTCTTGGGTAAAACTCTGGTAGGCGGCAGTTGGAATCTGATGTCTGATTAAAAACTCCTTGGCAAATTCTTTACTGCCCTCTAATTGCGCCCCTTTTTGAGAAGGCCCTATAACGGGGATGTGTTTCAATTGCGCGTCGTTTTTAAAAAAATCGTAAATACCGTTTACCAAGGGATCTTCCGGTCCTACTACAACCATATCAATCGCGTTGTGCAACGCGGCTTGTTTTACGGCGGTAAAATCGTTCGGGTTTAAATCCAGATTGTTGGCGATGGCTGCTGTACCGGCATTTCCCGGGGCAACAAATAACTGCGAACAATCCTTGCTCTGAAGCATTTTCCATGCTAATGCGTGCTCTCGACCTCCAGATCCTAGTAGTAAAATATTCATTGTAGTGTTGTTTGTAATTAGCGTTCAAAAATAAGTATAAAATAGGGAAATCAAAAGCGTATTTTCCTTATGTGTGGCGTTTAATAGGCTTTTTTATCGCCTCTAAAAGCATTGAGTATCGTAATAAAAATGATTTTGATATCGAGCAACAAAGACCAGTTCTCGATATAAAAAATATCGTACTTCACCCGGTTGATAATATCGCGTTTGCTCTCGACTTCCCCGCGGTACCCGTGCGTCTGTGCCATCCCGGTAATTCCGGGTTTTATCAAGTGGCGCATCATAAAGTTCTCGACCTTTTTGGTGTATTCCAAATTGTAGATCAACGCGTGCGGTCGCGGCCCTACCACTGACATATTTCCGATTAAAACATTGAAAAACTGCGGCAGCTCGTCCAAACTCGTCCGACGCAAAAAACTTCCGACGGGGGTAACCCGCTTGTCCTTTTTGACTATGGGTTTGTATTCCTCTTTATAATCGCTCACGTAGAGTGAGCGAAATTTAAAACAATTGAATTCGCGGTAATTGAGCCCGTTGCGCTTTTGCTTAAAAAACACCGGACCTCGGGAATCCAGTCTAATGGCTATGGCAATAATCGGCAGCAGCCAGCTCAATACGAATACGATAATCAACAGGGAAAAGATCAAATCAAAAATGCGCTTGATAACCCCATTGGACAAAACGCCCAAGGGCGTTTGATTGATCGTCAGCAACGGCAATATGCCGTAGTATTGCAGTTCCATTTTCCGCAACAGCAGCTCGTGGTTGTCGGGAATAAACTTAATGGTTTTAAAATTGTTTTTGGCAACGGCAAACAAAGACGAAATCTGATCGGAATCAATGCTTTTTAAGGAGCAATAAATCTCGTCCGTTCCGTGGTTTTGAATGTAATTCACCACCTGTTTCAAGTCGATGCGATGCGTTATGGCATCCGGTTCTATAATCTCCTGAAGGTAATAACCGTATTCGGGATTAAAGTTAAAGAAATTTACCAATTCTTGACAAGCCTTGGTACTGCCTAAAACAATCACATGCCGCTTGTTTCCCCCGTAATTTAAGCGATATTGCTTTAAAGTATTGAATATCAATAGCTTTATAGTAAACAGCGCCAAGCTCAGCAATATAAAATACGTCAGTACATTCCATTTGTTCAAGGCCATTTCCAGCAAGCCCAATATGGCATAGAAGCACAAAAAATAAATAGTTAACTGCTTGAAAAAATTTTGCGCGATTGTAATCAAACTGGTAAATCGGTACACCTTATAAAACTCCGTATAGTTGGCTATGAGAAACCAACTGAGCAATAGCGCCACGAGGAAACCGTCTATTGGCAACTTTAAAAGTCCAATAGAAAAGAGGGAGATGGTCAAAAAATCGACGGCAACAACAAAATATTTAATCAAATGAGAATACCTCCCTATCTTCTTATTCATCTTCTTTATTTCTGATTAATAAGCCTTGTCTTCTCCTTTAAAAACATTGTATATCGTGAGATAAATAATTTTTAAATCCAAGAAAACCGACCAATTTTCAATATAAAAAATGTCGTATTTCACCCGGTTAATAATATCGCGGTCATTTTCGACTTCCCCGCGATAACCGTGCGTTTGAGCCATACCTGTGATACCGGGCTTAATCAAATGCCTCACCATGAATTTATTGATTCGCTTGGCGTACATCTGGGTGTGAACCACCATGTGTGGACGTGGTCCTACTACCGACATATCTCCCAAAAATACGTTAAAAAACTGAGGTAATTCATCTATGCTCGTTTTTCTGATAAATTTGCCCAACCTGGTAATACGGGCATCTCCTTTAGAGGCCTGCAAATCGTCGCAAGTGGTATTGCTGTGCATCGATCGAAACTTATAGCAGGTAAATTCCGAATTGTTGATACCGTTTCGCACTTGTTTAAAGAATATGGGGCCTCGCGACTCCAGTTTGATTAAAATAGAAATCAACGGAATCAACCACGAGAGTAAAAACACGATCACCAGGGTCGAAAACACCAGGTCAAAACTCCTTTTGACCACGCGGTTGTAATTGTTGTCCAACGGGATGGTTCGACGCGGGATAATCGGAATAAGGTCGTAATACTCCGTATTGTAATTATCGCCAATCAACTCATCGTCCTTGGGAATATACTTGAGTACTTTTAAATTGTTGTCGGCAAAATCGACGATTTTGGCGAATGATTTGGTGCTGACCAAATACAAGCTGATATAGATTTCGTCGATTTTTTCCATCTCGATAAAATCGAGTACGTCTTGGATATCCACGGTTTCATCTTGAAAGGTACCCACCAGGTGATATCCGTATTCCGACTTTAGATTAAAGAAGTCGCGCAGCTGTTTAATTTCTTTCCCCTTGCCAATAATCACGACCTTTCTGTAGTTTCCTCCATATTGGCTGCGGAAAATTTTTAGGGAATAAAAAATACTGATCTTGATAATCGAAATGATAATCATGGTGACCACCCCGTAAATAATCAGGTCTTTGGGTTCGGCAAAACGAGAAAAAATTCCGTTATAGGCCGAATACAACACAAATTGCAAGATGAACTGCTTAAATATTTTTTCAAATATTTTTACAATTCTCGTAAAGCGAAATACGTCGTAGTACATCGTTGCCCAAGAACTCAACAGCCAACACAGCGATATAAATATATAGAACCACCCCTTACCCGCAAATTCAGGTAAGAGGAAATAGGCCAATAAGTTGATGATAATCAGGTCTATTATAAGTGTAATGGGTCTGATAAATTTGGAATACCTTCCTCTTCTTTTTTTCACTTAATTCATATATTTTGAAAAATCCTTATGCTCCTCTTTTAACAACTCCTCTTCGGTAAAGGATTTAAAATACCGATACGTTCGCGCCATTCCCTCCGCTCTACCTATTAACGGCGACCAACCCAAAATATTTTGCGCCTTGGTAATGTCGGGTTGACGCTGCAAAGGATCGTTCAATGGAAGTGCTTTAAACTCCAATTGCTGCTTGCTCTGGGTGAGATTGAGAATTTCCAAGGCAAAATCCTTAATCGTAATTTCGTCGGGATTTCCAATATTGACGGGCAGTGCATAATCGGAATGCAAAAGCCTAAAAATCCCCTCTACCTGATCGTCTATATAACAAAATGATCGGGTTTGCATTCCATCGCCAAAAATGGTCAAGTTTTCGCCTCGTAGCGCTTGCCCGATGAATGCGGGTATCACCCGACCGTCGTTGAGTCGCATACGCGGCCCATAGGTATTAAAAATGCGCACAATGCGCGTCTCCAAACCGTGAAAGGTGTGGTAGGCCATAGTGATGGATTCCTGAAAGCGCTTGGCCTCGTCATAAACCCCTCTCGGACCAATGGTGTTTACATTGCCGAAATACTCCTCCGTCTGCGGATGCACCAAAGGATCTCCGTATACTTCCGAAGTAGACGCAATGAGTATACGCGCCTTTTTTACCCGTGCCAATCCCAATAGATTATGCGTGCCCAAAGAGCCTACCTTTAAGGTTTGGATTGGGATTCGCAGATAATCAATCGGACTGGCCGGCGACGCAAAATGAAGTATATAATCCAAATTACCGGGCACAAAAACAAACTTGGTCACATCGTGATGATAAAACTCAAAATGCTCCAATTTAAACAAATGCGCAATGTTTTTTAAGTCGCCCGTTATCAAATTATCCATACCAATTACGTGGTATCCTTCCAGGATAAATCGATCGCACAAATGCGAGCCCAAAAAACCAGCGGCTCCAGTAATTAATATTCGTTTCATTTAGCAAAAATAATACTGATTATTAGTAAAAAAAATTAAAAATAGGTTATTTTTTTTATTATTACTTTCCTAAAGCTAGTTTGCTAAAGAATATCTAATTTTGTAAAAAAAACACCATGAAAGTAGTCCATATCGTTGAAGCGCTCGGTGGCGGCGTCTATACCTATTTCAAAGACCTTACCAATTTTTTTGGTGAGCAGGCAGAAAGTAGGGGAATCGAGACTACCGTCATCTATAGCGCCAAGCGAAAAGAAATCGATGCCGAGCAAATCAAGAGCGATTTATCGCCTAAGGTTTCGCTTATCGAAGTGGATATGCCCCAAGAACTCGCCTTATTTCAAGACCTTAAAGCTGCCTTAAAGCTGCGAAAAGTACTGAAGGAAATCGACCCCGATGTCATTCACTTGCATTCGTCCAAAGCTGGAGTAATCGGCAGATGGGCAAGCTTCTTGCTCTTTTCAAGGGCCAAAGTATTTTATACCCCTCACGGCTATTCCTTTGTGAGACAGGATATTTCTCCGTTTAAACAAAAGCTCTTTTGGGCCATTGAAAAATACACCCAATCGATTTTTGGCGGTACCACCATCGCCTGTGGCGATACGGAATACGAAATTGCCAAAAGTATGGGCAAAGCCGAATTGGTGCGAAACGGCGTTAACTTTAAGGTGTTGGAACCCTTTTACAAACCCGTTGAAAACGAACGCTTAAAAATCGGTATCGTCGGACGAATTACCGCCCAGAAAAACCCCCAATTGTTTAACGCCATCGCAGCGCGCTACCCCCAACATCAATTTATTTGGATTGGAGACGGTGAACTACGCGCCGAATTGACGGCAACAAACATACAAATCACGGGTTGGTTTCTCAATAACTTGGCCCTGCTTCCACAGCTCAATGCATTGGATGTGTTTTTGCAAACCTCCTTATGGGAAGGACTTCCCATTGCGGTTTTAGAAGCGATGGCGCTGAGAAAACCCATCCTGGCCACCCGAGTTATCGGAAATAAAGATGTCGTCGTGCACGGCGTATCGGGCTTTTTGTTTGATCAAATAGACGAGATTGCCCCACTAATGGAGCAGCTGGAAGTTGCGGCAATTCGAAAAAATATGGGTATAGCGGCTTATGAACAGTGTAAGCGCCAATTTGACAAGGATAAAAACTTCCAAGAGCTAATCCCGATTTACCAAGGGCAGGTCTAACCGCTGTAGGTAATACACCACAAACAAAGAGGTCCACAGTCCGCTAAAGACTATACCGTCAAAGCGAATCAGAAAATCGTCTACCAGGTTGGAGGTAAAGAAATTAAAGAAAAAGGCCAGCATAATTCCACTATGCGTCTTTAGACCCAGATACGCATTTAGAAAAACATAGCCGAATACTACTAGTATACCCAATATACCAAATTTGAGCAAGAAATCCAAAAATTGATTGTGTGTGGGAAAGGCATATTTGGCCAAAAAATGCTGGTTGGTTTGCTCGTAATAACGCGTTAAGGCCGGTTTTGAATTGGAGGAGCCGTAGCCGGTGAGCAAACTTTGTTGCGACAATTCCCAGGCCGACTTCCATATAGACACCCGGGTGACAAAAGCGTTAAAAACCGCGCTTTCGGGATTTTCTATTTCGTCCAACTTGCCAACCTTATCCATATATGCAAAGGTCGATGTGGAATACTTCTCCTTCATATAGGGATTTAATTGTACGAACAAAAACAACATCAAAATCATCACCGAAAAAAAGCTGATACTGCCCAGTATAATGGTCTTGGCTTTGTAATACTTAAATGCCTCTACAAAGATCACGATACCGAATCCTACGGTGACATTCAACAGGGATATCCGCGTATTTACAATCAAAATCCACATAATAGAAGCCAATAAAATCAGAGTCTGTAAGGCAATCAACCATTTTTCTCGCTGCTGTTGTAGGTAGCGCAGTAAAAAATAAAAATTGAGAATGGCGACAAAGGTCAAATGCATGTTTACCGCCGGAGCATGGTTTTTAAAACTCTCCGCGAACTGGTAACCCATTTCCCATAAGTCTATTCGATTGAGGTATTTATGCACCAAATCGGGCTCTACAATCAGGAATCGCAACAACAAAACCAGCAATATGGCCGTGGTCGCTTTGGCGTATAGATCGAGTATCTTAAAAAACGGAATATGCTTGTAATTCGAAAGGATAAAAAAGGGAAAAATGAGTAGTGAAACCGATTTCTCCGCAGATTTCCACCCCAAGAGCGGGCTGTCGTTCTTCCAAAAGAAAAGCAATTCCAGCAACATCGGGCTCGCTATAATCAAAGCGAAAACAAGTCCCTTTTTGGGAAAGGTACTCCGCTTAAAAAACACGAGATTATAAACGGCAAAAATTATGATAAACCAAGTGCACAATTTGCTAAAGAAAAAAGTACACCCAATTAGCAGCAATAATAAATTAAAGCCTTTCTGATATTTTTCGTCTGAAATCTTCATAGTATAAGGAAAAATATATTAGTGGAAAAATACCTATTTTATGTCTAACAGCAGAACCTAAATCGGGTTCAAACATACCCTGAGCGACAAAAAAAGCAAAGGTCAGTAAGAGCGCCCATAAGGCCACTTGATATTCTTTGGGATTATACAGACATTGAGACAAACGCCTTAACAACATCAGGGTTAACGCCAATTGCCAGATTACAAAAGCGATGATCTGGGGCGAAGTGATAAATTTCAATCCATTCACGGGAAGGTTTACGGTAAAAAAGCCGTAAAACATACTAAAAACCTCTCCATACCACGTATCGGGATATACCGGAGAGACAATCATGCTATTGGCATCGGAATCGCCAAAATTGATCCGCGCCTCATTGATGTCTTCTCTTGAGATTAAAGACAGGTAATCGCCTTTTAAAACCCCATACGTCAATGAGATTAGAATAATGACAATTACCCCGTTAAAAACGGACAAAAGCACCTTGTTAGGAATTTTGATAAAGGTAATGGCATACATGCCCGCCGCGATAAAGGGAATAAAGATATAGTACGGGCGAAAGATAATTCCAAAGACGAAGAAACCCGCAAATACCGCTGCTAATAACAGATTAAAGCGGACTCCCCTTTGTAGGAGTATATACAGGACTACAGCGATAAAGAGGTAAGTAATAAACTCCTTTGAGGGTTGGGCGATAAAAATGCTGATCATCAAAAAAGCCAAATAAACCACTACATTTCGCAGGGTAAAAAGGTGAAAATTATCGGGAATCCCTATTTTCTTAAGCACGTAAAACAATATGGGCAATTGAATTAAAGCCACGAAGCTATAGGGGATGTACGACATACCGGTCAGGTGATAAAACATCATGGTCAGCGGATAACTCGCTATCCAGCCCCTTTGATTAAAGGGGTCGGAAACGATTAAGCTGGCGTCGTAGTAAAACTTATCTGGCAAAATAAAAGGCCCTACAATCCCGAGCAGTATACACAGCCCGACGAGCAGGTAAAAAGTCAATTTATTTTTTTTAACGTAGTACATTTAAGTCGTTTTTAGGCCATCAATAAGCTCCTTTTCTATTTTACTTATGTTAAACGCATCGTCGTAATAGCCTTTAAAATTCTCTTGACAGATCTTTAAAAAATCGGGGTAATCCACCGTTTTTTTATTGTGTGCATCAATGGCGTCTGCCATGAATTCCAACGAATCATTGGCCTTAAACTTGAGGCAGTAAGGCGCCAAGTTCAAGTGTTCTTCAAAAGATTCAATCACGTCGGTATAAATCGGCATCAAGCCCACCGAAAGATACGAATTCATCTTGGTAGGGGTAGAAACGGCATTAACCGGATGTTGATCCCTTAAGATAAATCCATACTTAAACGTACTCAACTCCTGATCGAGTTGTGCCAAGCTCACATAGCGAATCTGACTGTTTTTGATGTGGTAGCGGTTCAGAATTTCTCGAGCCGCTTCTTTTTCCTTGGTAAAAACAGTTAAACTAGCCTCTGGATTTTTCTGTTCAATCTTTTGATAGAGCGCCACCGTTCGTTCAAAGCACTGCCAGCTAAACAAGGTACCCGCATATACAAAACTCGAGGCTTCCTTAAGACTTTGATCAAAGTAGGCCGGTTGCAAATTCTTGTTATAACAGGGTACGACAATGTGGTTATTCAGGGCAATATCGTATTTTTCTCTATAGTGTTTCAACATACTCGTGGAAACCAAAAAACAGTAATAACTCTTTTTTAGCACCCATTTTTCCATCATACTAAAAGCGCTGCTCACCGCTTTGGCGCGAAGCGAGTACTGGTTTAGCATGGCATATTCTTCTGGTCCTATACCCTGCTGCCAATTGATTATGCGCAACTTGCTGTTTTTGAGATAGACCTTCAAAAAATCTCTAACGCGAATCGTTACAACGACATCGAACTCATTTACCCGATCAACGGTTTGCTCAGTAGTCACTTCCCAACCACTATTTACAAACGCTCTTTTTATCAAATCGGTGTAATAAATGGTTGCGTCATTTACCGCTTTTACAGGCAAATAGAACAGTGTTTTCATAGGTAGATCATGTTTTTTTAAGATTATCTAAAAGCGCGCTATACTCCGAGTTATTTGCCCTTAGACAAACCGCGCGAATATCACCCTTGTAGACCACTATATTTAATTCGGATTTACTTGCGGATGATTTCAACGATAAAACGAAAGAAATCAATCCCCTTAACCTGCTTTTTATGTTTCCAATATAATTTAAGTCCGTTTGCAAAATTATAGTTTTTAAAGCTAAGTAATACGTTATAAATAATCAATTTCTTATAATAAACGAATTCTTGCTCCGGCATAGCTATATTCAAATCGATATTGTATATGTGTGTCTTGCTCAGATCGTGCTTTTTTCGAATCGCTTTGTTCTCAGAATCATCGATATACCTAGAGGATACTTCTCGAATAAAGTAAATTTCGGTTTTTCTACCCAATTTCTCCCAAAAGTCATTATCCTCTCCTATGGTGAGTTTTTCATTAAACCGCAAGTCGCCCAAGATGGTTTTGCGCATCGCTATAGCCGAACTGTGAACCGGAAAGCCCATCTGATTGCTCAAACGGAAATAATTGTGCAATCCCTCCTTTTCCACTTGATACGTTTTGATGACAGTGCCGTTGGATTGCGCCAGTACAAAGCCCGTGCAGATACATTGTACCTCTTGTTGCTCCATCACGGCAAACATATTGGACAAGTGTTGTTCCTCCCATATATCATCGCCGTCCAACAAGGCAATCCACGGGTGTTTTGCCTCTTGTATGCCCAAATTCCTCGCACTAGAAACACCGCCATTAGCTTTATTTATCACCCGTATTCTCGGATCGTCTATAGCGGCTACTGCAGCCAAACTTCCGTCGGTGGATCCGTCATTTATTACTAAAATCTCCAAATCAACAAAGCGTTGTTTCAATACGTGCGCAATGGTTTTAGCAATGCTTTGCTCTTTGTTATATAGGGGAATGATAACTGAAAACATGTTATTTATTTTTTAAAACAATTTGTATTAAGGCATTCCTTTGTCGTTTATCTAGAAAAACCCCCAAACTCAAAGGTAGAAAAAACATACCCAAAAGTAAAATCACCACCACATTCGTCAGGGTGTTCCTACCGATTAGATAGGCCGAAACAAAAGAGCAAGTGAAGGCTACAACTGCTAGTACACTAGCCGTTTTAATAAAATTCAAGCAAACAACCTTAATGGTATTCTTATATAATTTAGAAAAATACAACCCATTTAGAAAATAGCTCTGTAGAATTCCAAAAATCAGACTAATCATCAAAATCCAATCGATTGATTGATTGGTCTTTTCGAAAAACTGTGCAACACTGTAAATCAAGGCAAAGTTTAGCAAACCAAACAAGACGGTCATCAAGGCGGGAAATCGCACTTTATTCCAAGATCGGGTGACGTTAACAAAAAAACCAGCCGCCGTATAAAAGGGCAGCAAAATCAATTTGATACTAAACCAACGGGTATAACTCGTAAAGGCTTCGCCCAGCCAAAAAGTAACGACAAAATTGGAAAATCCGATTAAAACCCCAACCATCACAGCCACGGCAATACCAATAATCAAGGAGTTGTCCAAGGTGAGTTCCTTTACTTTTTCGTGATCGCCCTGCGAATAAGCATTGAGAATCAAAGGCCCAAACAAACTGACAAACAAGACGGAGATAATGCTTAAATAAGCGCCTAATTCCGAAAAAGACCCGATGATTCCCGATTCCTTAGTCGACCAAAAAAGGTTTAAAATAACTACGTCTATGCGGTAAATTCCGAGATCGCCTACACTTTGGACAATTACCCATACAGACATGACCACCAGCGAAACCAGGGCCGTCTTATTAAAATGGCCCAAACTCAACTTTATTTGAGGATGGGTAAATTTCTTGTAAAACCAATAACTGCATCCCAAGATTACCAACTCTCCTATAACATTGGCCAAGCCGATATAGGTCAGATCAATGGCGATGCAATTAAAAAAGACAAAAACCAAAAAAGGCTTTACGGCACCGCGAATAATCTTGATTACATTTAAGTAATCCAAGCGGTTCAAGGTAAACAGCACTATGTTTAAAATGCTGGAAATCAACGAGCAAAAAAAACTTAAAATCGTAAATGCAAACAGGTATTTAGCCGAAACCAAAACCGCTTCAGGGATGTTAAAAACCGAATCGATGCGATCGACAAACACAAAGGCGGGAATGCTACACAGCAGTATAATCCCCAGGATCAGAAAAAAGGAAGAACTCAGGTATCTCGAGGCCGACTGCCAGTTTTCCTCTTGAATAGCAATCATGTAGAAACGCGTCAAAGAGCTGGTCAAGGCATCGGTAAGTACGCCGATATACTGGTTAATAATCAACGCCAAAGGCACCAATCCATAAGCCGAAATTCCCAGTTCCCGCACTAAATACGGGGTATAGAGAATCCCTATACAAATATTAACCAGTAAACTGGCCATATTTGAATACAGATTCCTTCTCAACTGAACATGACCTACATTCATTCCTTCTTCATATAAAAATTGCCCATATAACCCTAAAGTTTGGAAACAAAAGCCACAATTCTACTACAAGCCGCTCCGTCGCCGTAGGGATTGTGAAGTTGACTCATGCGCTCCATCTTCGAACTGTTTTCTATTAATTCTTGCGTCTCTCTAACGATTTTCTCCTTGTCTGTTCCAACCAAAATAACGGTCCCCGCTTCTACGGCTTCGGGTCTCTCGGTTGTTTCGCGCATCACCAATACCGGTTTTCCCAAGCTTGGCGCTTCTTCCTGAACCCCTCCACTATCGGTAATGATAATTTTTGAGCGGTTCATCAACCAGATAAATGCGGGATACGACAAGGGGTGAATCAATTTAATATTGGGAATCATACCCAAAATCCGGTTTACCGGTTCGAGTACATTCGGATTGAGATGTACCGGGTAAATCAACAGCATCGACGGGTTTTTTAAGGCAATTTCCTTTAAAGCCTCGCAGATTTGTATAAATCCATCCCCGTGATTTTCTCTGCGGTGCCCCGTAATCAGCAAAACCTCTTGCCCCTCTTGCAATAGGGCTTTGAGCATATCGATTTCCGGATGCTTTAAATCCTTGACGATTTCGACACTCTCCAACAGCGCATCTATAACGGTATTTCCGGTGACTAATATGCTGTCTTCCGCCACGTTTTCACGTAACAAATTGTCTTTGGAGGTCTGGGTAGGCGCAAAGTGATAATCGGCCACTACACTGGTAATACGCCTGTTGGACTCTTCCGGAAATGGCAAGCGCTTGTTAAAGGTGCGCAAGCCCGCTTCGATATGTCCTATTTTTGCACCGGAATAGAAAGCGGCCAAACTCGCGGCCATCGTCGTGGTTGTATCGCCGTGTACAAAAACCAAATCGGGATTAAAAGTGTCTAAAACCGGTTTCATCTCCAACAATATTTTTGCCGTAATGCTGTTTAAGGTTTGGTTGGGCTCCATAATATTGAGATCAAAATCGGGAATAATCTCGAAAAAATCCAAAACCTGATCCAACATTTCTCTATGCTGTGCCGTAACACATACTTTGGTGTCAAATTGAGACGCTGCTTGAAAAGCTTTGACTAAAGGTGCCATTTTAATCGCTTCTGGACGTGTTCCAAAAACAAAAAGTACTTTCTTATTCATAGGATTTTTTTAGCTTTTAACGGTTTTAACTCCGTTAAAATTTAGGTATCGAAGCCTGCCATTCTCGCGGCATCACTTGAAATTTATCTTTTATTTTACTCTTGTCTAATACACTGTATTTAGGCCGTATGGCCTTGGTCGGATAGGCTTCACTCGCGATGGGATGTACTTGGATATCGATTTGATTTTGTTTAAAAATCGCCACGGCAAACTCGTACCAGCTCGCCTGTCCCGCATTGCTAAAATGATAAGTGCCGTACTCCCCGCGATCTTGACCGATGATATCGAGTATCGCCACAGCCAAATCCAGACCGTTGGTCGGTGTTCCGCGTTGATCATCGACGACGCTGATCGCTGTGCGACTCTCGGACAACTTGATCATGGTTTTCATAAAGTTGTTGCCGTACGGAGAAAACAACCAAGACGTTCTCAAGATGTAATGCGCTTTTAAAAGCCGCCTCACCGCCTCTTCTCCGGCTCGTTTAGACCGTCCGTATACCGTTTGTGGATTCGGTTGGTCTGTCTCTTTATACGGACTGTGCTGCCGTCCGTCAAACACAAAATCGGTTGATATATGCACCAGTACCGTTTGGGTATCCAAACAGGCTTGCGCGATATTCTCCGCCCCTTGGGCGTTGACCGCAAAGGCCTTCTCGACCTCTTCTTCTGCTTTGTCCACTGCGGTATAAGCCGCTGCATTGATGCAGTATTGCGGGCGATAATGGGCAAAGACCGCTTTGCAATTGGCTTTGTCCGTAATATCCAACATCGAAGCGTCGCAAAAAACAAAATCGATGTGCGGGTATTGGGATGAAATCGATTGCAGGCATAGTCCCAACTGCCCCTGAGCGCCTGTAACTAAAACTACCATATCTTCCGCGCTTGATCAATCGCAGGCAATTGCCTGTCCTTCTCAGAAACGATCCACTCCGCTTCGGGTAGTATCCAATCGATAGCGATGGTGGCATCGTTATAAATTATACCCCCTTCCGAAGCCGCGTGGTAATATTGATCGCATTTATACGCAAACAAAGCCGTATCGCTCAACACCAAAAAACCGTGTGCAAATCCCTTGGGAACAAAGACCTGTTTGTGGTTTTGATCCGATAATATCTCGGCGTGATAGCGTCCAAATGTTGCGGAATCCGGTCGAATATCCACCGCCACATCCAAAACGCTACCCTGTAATACCCGAACTAATTTAGACTGGCTATATACACCGGTCTGATAGTGCAATCCCCTGAGAACTCCTTTGGTGGAAAAGGATTGATTGTCTTGCACAAACCGCAGCTGCTGCTGACTCATCTCATGGAACAGCTTCTCGTTAAAGCTTTCCATAAAATAGCCCCTGGAATCAAAGAAAACCTTGGGTTCCAATACAAAACATCCCGCCAATTCCGTTGGAGTAATCGTCATATTAATTTGTTCTACTTGCTTTGATTCGCTTAAATTTCGAGGTAAAATTTTTCATTCCTACAACTACAAAAAACAACACTAATAATACAAATGGAAGGCTGATAGCACGCTTATCCCAAATTTTTTCATCCATGATATTCATACTTGCACCTGCAATATAAACCGTTTTCTGCTGCTCCATTTGCTCCACTTCTATCATGGCTAAATCTTCCATAATATTGTTCTTTCTATAGAAGAGATTCTCTACCTCCGGCAAGTTTTGTATACTGATCATTTTAGCATCCGAACTGCTTGGCGCCTTGCCTAGTTGATCAAGCAAACTGTTCATCTGCTCTAAGGAACGCTGGGTTTGCACCTTTCTAATCTCATTTTGTGCTTGTGCTATCGCCTGTTTCTTCAAATAATACTCCTGGGAATTCAATTGGTCAAAAACCTCCGCGGTCACTTGATCTGTATTATTAGTACCTCGAGTATAGATACTCAAAAGGTGGTATTTAAAGTTTTTCCTCGTGGATTCATTCTTTAAGAACTCTCCCAAATCGCCTCCTCGGTCATTGAGCACCTTAAATAAATCCATGGCGTACCTATTGGTTTTTATCAAGGTATACACGTCTTCAACAGGCTCAATTTTGATTCTTTTAACCTCCTTTAAATTCGCCCACTCTTGGCTATTGAGGTTGGTCGTGATATATGAATTATTGTCAAATGCCTCATAGAGGTAATCAACACTACCAAAATTGGGCACCACTATAAAATCATGCCTGAAGAGTTGCTGTTCGCGGCTATCTAAATAATACCCTAAGCCGATTCCCACAAGTAATAAAGCGGCTATAATCAGTATATTTCTCTTTAACAACAATAAAAAATTGTAAAAGAATAGCCCGATATTGGTACACATTTTACCCAATGCTCTATAGATATACACGATATCAATCTCTTGATTTGGACTGGTCGGTTGTTGACTCATATTAAATGATATTGAAAATTTGTTCAAGTATTTTTATGGTGATTAAATAAGTGGGTTTTACACCCGTAGCTCCCAATCCTCCCGAAGCCAAAGTGCTTCCGGTTTCCAAAGGATTATCCGACGCGTAATAGGCATAGCGCACTTTTACCTGAGGCGGTATGCTCTTTCTAATCTTTGAAGCCGATTGTATGGCTTTTTGATAATGCGCACCTTCCATTTCCAAGCCGATTACGCCCCAGGTGGAATCGTGAAAAAACTTTAGCAAGTCTTTATTCTGCAGTGATGTGCCCAAAACGGTCACCATCGTTCCAGCGACCACCGGAATGCCGTGTCCTTCAAAAAGGGCCGCAGTCAACTCGTTTTCCAAGGGATAATTATCTCCTGTACCCTCATTGATGTGGGCAAAGGGAATCATAATATCGCCTTTGCCTCCGATGAGAATACCGGCTTTGCCCATAATAGATACCGATTCCACATTTAAAAAGGTGCTTTTGTGGAAGGGCTTTAACAGTTCGTCTATGGTTTCATACGCCTGTTCTCCAAAAGCGTAGTCCATCACGATAATCACGGGTTTTTCCTGCGCCAACTTTTGGGCTGCAAAAGCCGTGTTTGGAAAATCGATCAAGGCCGTATCAAAAATCTGAACATCGATATTAGTGCCGGAGGTATCGGGTAAAAAAGTCATGCCTTCCTGTACGGCACGCTCGTAAACCAATTTGCGCAAATCGACGTTTTCAGACTTGCTCAATTCCTCGTAAACCGATAAGTCCGACTGACCTTCCAACTCAGTTTTCAATACAGTCGACGCAAAGATAGAATTCATTACACTGTGCATATTGGCACTGATAATGTGAATTGGACGGGCCAATAAACCGTGCTTTTTCAGGTGGTTTTTGATGTTGTCGGACCACATTTCTCCGTAGATATGGTGGCCTAGTCGCTCGCGTAAAATGGGGCTAAAGGTGATGGTTCGCTTATTGTTGTCCAATTCCTCTTCCATTGCCAATTTCCCCAACCAGTAGATAACATCCAAAAAGCGGTCGGGATTTTCGGTTGTAGCAAAGCCACCGTAAACCGTAGAGACCTCCGAAAAGGAACGCCCCAAAACATTGGATAGATGAGAAATCGCTATTTCGCGCTCCACCAAGTTCAACGGCTCTTCGATGTGTACCGCTTGTTCAATTTTCAACCAGTCTCGGGTAACCTTGCCGTCTTCTCCGATCAACACCCGATTCATAATCTTGTGTGATTCGATGAAAACAAAGGTCAAATGCGTTAAAACATCATAGATATCCGAACGCCCTCTGGTAATTTCTATATTCATTTGCTCCTCGTCTATACGGTAGCAATTTCTTCTTCTCTTTGGGGGTACTATCGCTTGAAAATGGGAGAAGGAATAACCTTCGTCCGAGGTCAAATTGATATAGCGACACTCTTCGATGCCAATGGGTAAGCGCTCAATGACATAGAGCAATCCATTTAATTCCACTTTTTCCTCTGCGATAGAACCGTAAATCTCGGGGCGCAATTCCAAAAGCGCCTCTCTCAAAGTGTCTCCTGAAATGCCCATAGGCTTGTAAAAACCTCTATTAAACAAGTGGCGCATAGTGATATACATCCGTTCTACGGCTGCCGATGAAATCTGTGCTCTTGTTCTAGATATGTTTTTGATCTCTTTCATATAATACCTCTTATTTAACTTGCAAATATATGCTATTCCTTTTTAATTAGTTGATCCACGATCCCCCGATCGTTACTCAATCGCGGTAATTTATTTTGCCCTCCCAACTTGCCGATGGATTTCATATAATGCTGAAAACCCTCCGCGGCTACTGGGGTCACTTTTACGGTTCGCAACACCTTTCCTGCGATCAAATCATCGTAGTAAACGTTTTGCTCCCGCATGGCCTGATCGATCTTTAAGGCAAACTGCTCGAGGTTATCGGGTTCTTGACCAAACTCAATAAACCATTCGTGATAAGGCAGTCCGCTCTCTGGGGCAATTTGCGGGGCAACGCTAAACTCATTGACCTGGATTTTCGTGCCTTGCATGGCCAATTGTAGGGCCGACTCCACTTCTTTGCCGATCACGTGCTCGCCAAAGGCCGAAATAAAGTGTTTGATGCGTCCCGAAACCACTACTCTATACGGCTTAAGGGAAGTAAACTCAATGGTATCGCCTATGTTATACCCCCATAGCCCCGCATTGGTCGAAATGATCATCACATAATTGACACCCAGTTCCACTTCGCCTATGGTCAGTCGTTGCGGCTGTGCATCGTAAAAATTCGCCACTGCTATAAATTCGTAAAAGATGCCGCTGTTGAGCAGCAGCAGCAGCCCCTTTTGGGTTTGGCTATCTTGGTAGGCAAAAAAGCCCTCCGAGGCGGGAAACAGTTCTATAGATGGTACGCTTCTGCCGATCAATTGCTCAAATTTGGCGCGATAGGGTTCGTAATTGACCCCGCCGTAAATAAATAGTTCAAAGTGCTTAAAGATGTCGCCCACGGGTTGGCCCGCTTTCGCCTGTAGTTTTTCAAAATACATCTGAACCCAACTGGGAATCCCAGAGATTACCGTCAGGTTTTGATCAACGGTTTCCTCGACGATCAAATCCACCTTGGTCTCCCAATCTTCCACACAATTGGTCTCCCAACTGGGCAGGCGGTTTTTTTGCAGGTATTTGGGCACGTAGTGCGCCACGATTCCCGAGAGCCTACCGAAGTTAATCTGGTTTTTTTGTTCCAATACCGGACTCCCCTGCAAAAAGATCATCTTGCCGTCGACAAAATCCGCCTTTCCCGTTTCATAAATGTATTCCAATATCGCATTTCGAGCCGCTTGTATGTGATACGGCAGCGATTCTTTGGTCAGCGGAATATATTTGGCCCCGGAAGTCGTTCCGGAAGTCTTGGCAAAATACAGGGGTTTCCCCGGCCACAGCACATTCGACTCCCCGGCTACCGTGCGATCGATATACGACCGCAGTCCCTCATAATCGCGAATCGGAACCCGTTGTACAAAATCGCGGTGGTCGTGTATCTCTTTAAAGTGATGGTCTTTTCCAAAAGCGGTGTGCTGCGCTTGGGCAAGCAAGTCTTTAAAGACCCGCTCTTGCGTTTGCACCGGATTGTCGACCCATTTTTGGGTCTGGTGGTGAATGATGTTGGCAAATAATTTTGCTGCAAGGGCTTTTATCGACATAATATTCTAATCAAAATCTATAAACATGGTTGGATCAATGGAATAATTGTCTTTCCACAATTCGAAATGGACGTAACTGGATGTATTGGCCGAGTTGATTCCGCCTCCCGACAATCCAATTGCTTCGCCCGTCTTCACGAGGTCGCCCTGTACTTTGGTCAAGGACGCCGCCTGTTTGTACACCGAAATGATTCCCTCGGCATGGCGGATAATCAGGATATGACCCTGCTGCGGTGTCCATTCGGCCAAGAGTACCGTTCCGGCAGAAATCGCCTTAATCGCCGTGTTATTCGGCACGGCTATCACGACCCAATACCGCTTTTGCTTGGGATCGTACTTCTCGACCAAAGTGCCTTTTACCGGCGGAAACAAAACTGTGCCCACCTTGGGTTTGGCCTCCTGAAAAACGTTGTATTTGTCTTCGTTCAAAACCAATTCCCTCAATTTTTGATCGCTTTCACTAACTTTTAAAGCACTGCTTTCCAACAGCGGTGTATCGCTTTTTACCAGGGAGTCCATATTGACTTTGGCCACGTCGACTTCACCGGTTAAAACGCGCTTTAACGCCGCTATATACGCCTCATTGTGGCTACTCAATTGCTCTAGGGAGTCGGTTTTTAAAGTTAACTCGATGGCTTTTCTCTTTAATTCAGACGATGAATAACCCGGTATCAACTCTTTTAAAGGCGTAAAAACAATCAGTAAAACCGTAGAAAGGATTAAAAATAAAAACAAAGAAAGACAGGCTCCGATGACATTGACTAAATTTATTTTTATCGAAAAAATCTCTTCAAAAGTGTGCTCGTTAAACAACACGATTCGATTCTTATTGAGAAATCTCTTTTTCAAACGCTGGAGTTTCAGTCTTTGTTTAGACATAATTTGAAAATTTTTCTTTACAAATATAACAATTAAACCAAAGTCTGGAATTCAATTAACTATTTATTCGCCTGCGACAGTCCAATGTTTAAATTTCTTGTTAAATAATTGTTTTGTGTTGATCTGATATCGTTTATTTTATTATATCTTTGCTCTATATATTGAAAATTAATTATATTATGTACTCATTATCAGTGTTTCTAGGACTAGTTGGACCGTGGCAAATTATTTTAATTGTGGCCATCGTTTTGTTGATGTTTGGAGGGAAAAAAATCCCAGAATTAATGAAGGGTTTAGGTACCGGAATTAAAGAGTTTAAAGATGCTACCAAAGACGAGGATAAATCGACGTCTAAAAAAGATACCACGGCGGAAAACAATTCTAAACCAGAATAATTTTCCCCCCACTAAACTACATGCACTAATTTAAATTAGTGCATTTTTTTTGCAAAAAACTTTGGTGTGTAGGCTGATTCGCCTATGCGTTCATGCGCGAATGCGCCTTGGTTTGCGGTGCAATCCAAGGCGCTGCTCGGCAACAACTCGCGAATACGCGAATCCTCAAAAAAAATTATTTTAGCGCTTGGAAGCGGATTTCCGTTGGGTTTCCTCCTTTTTAGGACGTTCCGTTGGTACCGCTTTCCCTTTGGGTTCCCCTTGAGGTACTTTTCCCTTTTTGGCCGGTTCTATATCCATTTGCTGTGGCGTAATTTTTACGGGTTCCTCCGCTTGATACACAGTGTCTTTAGGGGTTTTGGTCGGTTGCGGTCGCTCTTGTGCATAGCCCGTTAACAGGCTGAACAAACACGCTACTACTACTATTTTTTTCATCCTCTTATGCTTTTTTAGTTATGAGCTGCGCCAAATCCCTTGCCGCCACTCCCTATACCCTATTCAAAATTGACGCCAGCTTTTGCCTTAAACGACGATTTACACACAATTAACTCCCAATCAATTGCTTACAAGCTTGCCGCCCCGTCCAATCTGGCTGTGTCCGTCCCCATACTGGGAATACGACGACCATTCGAAGCTGGCCTTGTGGATTTGTTTTCAAAACCCCTATCCTTCGAGTATCATGGACAATTGTATTCTCTTTTTTGCGGTATCGATTTCGACAACCCGCACTTCTACGTGTTGATGCAGTTTGACCACTTCATTGACATCGGAAACAAATCCCGACTTCAATTGAGAGATGTGAACCAATCCGCTCTCTTTGATGCCCAAATCGACGAAACAGCCGAAATTGGTAATATTATTGACGATGCCCGGCAGTATTTTTCCCACGCTCAAATCGTTAATCGAAAAAACCGTCGGGTCGAACTCAAAAACCTGAACCGATTTACGCGGATCCAAACCGGGTTTTTCCAATTCTTTTAAGATGTCTTCCAGGGTAAACTTTCCAATTTCGTCGGTGGTATAGCGTTCGACCTCAATCTTTTGAATCGCCGCTTTATTGGAAATCAAATCCGATACCGATATGTTTAAATCCGCAGCCATCTGTTCGACCAATTTATAGGCTTCCGGATGTACAGCCGAATTGTCCAACGGGTTCTTTGGCTGCTGAATACGAACAAAAGCCACCGATTGTTGATAGGCTTTTTCGCCAAAACGAGGCACTTTTTTCAATTGCTTTCTATCGGTAAAAGCGCCGTTTTCCGCCCGGTAATTCACGATGTTTTCCGCGAGCTTCTCCCCGATTCCCGATACGTAACTCAACAGGGATTTACTGGCGGTATTCAAGTTGATCCCCACCGCATTAACACAGCGCATAACCACGCTGTCGAGCTCGGTTTTCAACAAATTTTGATCGACATCGTGTTGGTACTGACCCACGCCAATCGATTTGGGATCGATTTTGACCAATTCGGCCAGGGGATCCGACAGCCTCCGTCCAATAGACACCGCCCCGCGAACCGTTACGTCGTAGTTCGAAAATTCCTCCCGTGCAATCTTGGATGCCGAATATACCGAGGCTCCCGCCTCACTGACGATAAAAACCTGTACGGGTTTGTCAAAGGCGATCTTCTTGATAAAGAACTCCGTCTCGCGTGATGCCGTTCCGTTGCCGATAGAAATCGCATCGATCTTATACGAATTGACCATGGAACGGATCTTTTTCATCGCCATCGCCGCTTCTTTTTGCGGTGGATGGGGATAAATCGTTTCGTTGTACAACAGGTTTCCGTTCTGATCTAAGCAAACCACCTTACAGCCCGACTTATAACCGGGGTCGATTGCCAAGATGCGCTTTTCTCCCAAGGGCGGTGCCAACAACAGCTGAGACAAATTGTCGGCGAAAACGCCGATCGAATTCAAATCTGCCTTGACCTTCGCCTCTTGTAAAACCTCATTGGACAAGGCGGGTTCCAACAATCGCTTAAAACTATCGGCTATGGCCAGTTCCAAGTGCTCCGAACTCACACTGCGCTGCTTGATCAAATGCTGCTGCATCAAACTCAGCATATCCGCCTTGTCCACGCCTAAATTCAACTTGATAAACCCCTCGTTAACCGCTCTAAATATCGCTAGTAAACGGTGCGAGGGTATTTTGTACAAGGGCTCCGACCACTCGAAATACTGCTCGAACTTCTGTGCCTTTTCGTCGTCTTTCTGTGCCTTAACCACCTTGGTATCCAAAGTGGATTTGCTTTGAAACTGCCTTCTCAGGCTTTTTCTAATGTAGGTATTCTCGTTTATCCACTCGGCAATAATATCTCTTGCTCCCTGAAAGGCCTCTTCGACCGTGACTACTTTGTCGTTTAAATAACGCGCGGCCAAACCCTCTAGGTCTTGGGCGTTTTGCGCCATCATTTGCTTGGCCAACGGCTCCAAACCGTTTTCTCTGGCGGTATCGGCTCGGGTCTTGCGCTTTTTCTTATACGGCAAATACAAGTCTTCCAACTCGATCAAATCAAAACTCCCGACAATCTTGCTGTGCAAGGGCTCGGTCAGGGCGTTTTGCGCCTCTATAGCTCCTAATATCGCAGCCTTGCGCTTTACAATCTGCTGGTATAAGGCGTGGTACTTCGCAATTTTCTCGATGTAAACCTCGTCCAAATTCCCCGTTTGGTCTTTGCGGTAACGCGCGATAAAGGGAATGGTACAATCCTCTTCCAATAGCGCAAGCGTATTTTGAATGTTTTTGGGAGTGGTGTCAACAGCCTGTTGTATAAATTCAAGAGCAGTCATAGGTATAATGCTAAATTAGAAAGGCTAAAATACTACCTTTGAACCAATATTAAAACCGATATCCGCTTGGATATAGCGACTATTTTTATTTTTTAACAGTCGAATTGCAGCGGTAGAACGGAAGCGTGGTCCTTAAAAATCTAAGTGAAAACACTTTAGAAGGCGATTTTGCCTTAGCTTTGCAAACGCGCTTATACCGAGGCCGGTTTTCTGCGCATTTTGCTTATAAAAAACCTACTATTACCATGAAATACCTGCTTTTTTATTTGTTGGTGGTCAATTATCTCGCCTTCGCATTATTTGCTTACGACAAGGAAAAAGCACAAAAAAAGGGTAGGAGGGTACCGGAAAAGAACTTGTTGTTATTGAGTTTTATAGGAGGCACTTTCGGAGCGTGGATTGCGATGAACAAGCTGCGCCACAAGACGGCTAAATCGTCTTTTAAAATGCAGTTCTACGCCATAGTCGTGGTTCAACTGCTCTTGCTCGTCTTTGTTTTTAGGCGATAAAAAAAGACCGTCGAAGACGGTCTGAGGGATTAACAGCCTATTTTAGCTACGCGATCGGCATGTCTGCCGCCTTCAAAGGAGGTTTCCAAAAAGGTTTTAACCATTTCAACAGCCTGTTCGATCGAGGTAAATCGAGCGGGTATACTGATCACATTGGCGTTGTTGTGCTGACGCGACAACGCGGCGATCTCCTTAGTCCAACACAAGGCACAGCGAACCCCTTGGTGTTTGTTGGCCGTCATCGCTATACCATTGCCGCTTCCACAGATCAAAATGCCGAAATCGGCCCGATGTTCCTCTACATCCAAAGCCACGGGATGGCCAAAATCCGGATAGTCTACCGAGTTCAAATCGTCGGTGCCGTAATTGGTTACCGCATGTCCTTGTTGTTCTAAGAATTGAACAATTGCCTTTTTATACGCTGGACCAGCATGGTCATTCCCGATGGATATTTTCATATATAGATACTGTTTTTTGCTTAAATAAACGCGAGCGTCGCCGAATAATCCACGGTGCACCCCAGTTGGATTTGCCGCCATTTCAGCAGCGGTTCACTTGGGTTCGCCCTTACAAAGATAGGACAAAGAATTAAAAATAAAAACATTCTATCCCTTAAGTATTCGCCGCACCAAGGCGCTTTTAAAGCCGCTTACAACCGCTGCCAAAACGCTGAGATCAGGCTGTGAATTCGTCGATATATCTCCGCAATTTGCGAAAAACACCAAGCAAAAAACGATTTTTTTACATTTTTGCGATAAATGTATTATATTTGTACTATAATTTACTTCTTTTATATTTGTAATAGTTTCTAATTACACAGGCCGATTAACATAACCCTCTGATTAAAAAAGCCTTGAATTAATCCTTCTCCAACGACGAAAAAATTATAAACGTTATATTTTATTTAATTTTTTAAAATACAAAATCTCTTCTGATAGTATTTTGTACATTTAAACCAATTAAAAGGAGATTTCGTAAAAAAAGCTTAGAATTTAATCTAAAAACAAGATTATAATGCGTAAAAAAAACAATTCAAAAAAAAATAACCTTCAAGATTTTTCAGCAAAAATCTTAAAATTACTTTCAAAAAACCCTTCCAAAACATATAATTACAAACAAATTGCCGCTTCGATGGAAATCACCGATACGCAAGGGAGGAACGACATTATCAAGGAATTAAAATTTCTCTTGTCCAAAGAAAAGGTCAAAGAGATTGAGGCCGGAAAATATCAAATTATTCCAACTATGGACTACTTTGAAGGAACCATTGACATGACTAGTCGCAAAACGGCTTATTTCGTTTCTAATGAATTGGAAGAAGATGTCTTTATTCCAACCAACAATCTAAATAAAGCCCTGGATAAAGACACGGTTAAGGTATATATCTACAATAAGCGAAAAGGTAAGAAACCCGAAGGTGAAGTGGTAGAAATCATCAAGAGACACAAGACGGAATTCGTCGGAGTGATTGAAATCCAAAAGAACTTTGCCTTTGTTACCAGTGCCAATGCCAAGATGTATACGGATATCTTTGTTTCCAAAGACAAAATCGGCAAGGCCAAAGACGGCGATGTCGTTTTGGTCAATATCGAAGACTGGCCCGAAAAAGCCGACAGTCCTTTTGGACGCGTGCTCAAAGTCTTGGGTCAGCAAGGCGAACACAATACCGAAATGCACGCGATTTTAGCCGAATACGGTTTACCCAACGATTTTCCCGTGGAAATCGAAGCATTTGCGCAAAAATTAGACACGAGTATCCAACAGAGCGAGATCGACAAACGCCGCGATATGCGCGATGTATTGACCTTTACCATCGACCCCAAAGACGCCAAGGATTTTGACGATGCCCTTTCCTTCCAACAACTGGAAAACGGCCGTTATGAAATTGGTATCCACATAGCCGATGTATCGCATTATGTGGAAGAGGGCACCGTATTGGATGCCGAAGCCTACCAAAGAGCCACCTCGGTGTATTTGGTAGACCGCGTGGTTCCGATGTTGCCCGAGGTATTGTCCAATTTTGCGTGTTCCCTACGTCCAAACGAGGAGAAGTACACCTTTTCAGCGGTGTTTCAATTGAACGAAAAAGCGGAAATCGTAGAGCAGTGGTTTGGCAGAACGGTTACCTATTCCGACAAACGCATGTCTTACGAAGAGGCACAACAAATTATAGAAACCGGTGTGGGACTCATACCCGAAGCGGTTTCGATTACAGGAGTGGAACATCAGGTGGAACAACCCATCGTAGAAGGGGTGCTCAAAATGAATGCCTTGGCCAAAATTTTGCGCCAAAAGAGAATGAGTGACGGCGCTATTTCGTTTGACAAGGTAGAGGTGAAATTTCACTTAAACGACCAGGACGAACCGGTAGGCGTGTACTTTAAAGTTTCCAAAGACGCCAATCACCTGATTGAAGAATTTATGTTGTTGGCCAATAAAAAGGTATCGGAATTTGTGGGCAAACAAAAGAAAACCTTTGTTTACCGTGTACACGACGAACCCGATCACGACAAATTGTCGAATTTACAGGGCATCATCTCCAAGTTTGGCTATTCGATTAACTTCAAATCCAAGGCGTCTATTTCCAGCTCTTTAAACAACTTGCTCGCACAGGTTCAAGGAAAAAAAGAACAAAATCTAGTCGATACCCTAACGATACGCAGTATGAGCAAGGCGAGCTATTCCACCGAAAACATCGGACATTACGGACTGGCCTTTGATTATTACTCGCATTTTACCTCGCCGATTCGTCGTTATCCCGATATTATGGCACATCGTTTGCTACAGCGTTATTTAGATCAGGGCGCATCGGTCAACGAAGAGGAGATGGAAGTAAAATGCTTACACTGTTCACAAATGGAAGGCTTGGCTGCCAATGCGGAAAGAGATAGCGTGAAATACATGCAGGTCAAATTCATGCAAGACCAGAAGGGAAAAGAATTTGTAGGGGTAATCTCTGGAGTCACCGAATGGGGAATCTATGTGGAGCTCGTTGAAAACAAATGTGAGGGCATGATCCGAATTCGAGAAATCAAGGACGATTACTACACTTTTGACGACAAGCAATACGCCTTAGTAGGGGAGGTGACCAAAAACGTTATCCAATTGGGCGACGAGATCGTGATTACGGTGAAAAACGCCGATTTGATCAAAAAGCAATTGGATTTCAATTACATCCGAAAAAACGTCGAAGTGACTGTTTAATCGATTTTATTCAAAACACAAAACGATAAACCACAAATAAACTACTCATGAAAAGAATACTTTTTATCGGCTTGTTTTTAGTAGCACAAGCAGCCGTAGCACAAACGGTAAAGCAGGTGGGTGAATTCACTTCACTCAAAGTCTTTGATAAGATTCAGGCGGTTTTGGTACCGTCCAATGAATTCAAAGTAGAACTCAGCGGCGGGGAAACCGACCAGGTAGAAATTGTTAACAAAAACGGCAGTTTACGCCTGAAAATGGCCCTGAGCAAGACCTTACAAGGCGATGGAATTAAAGCCATCGTCTATTACAAGAATTTAGATGCCATCGAAGTCAACGAAGGAGCGACCATAGAGTCCGAATCGGTTATCGACGATGTAGCGCTGACGATCAATGCCAAAACAGGCGGGAAAATCAGCCTTAAAGTCAAGGTGGAACGCCTCAATATCAAGGCGAGTTCCGGAGGAATTACCCTGATCAAGGGCAAGGCCAAAATGCAAGACATCATCGCCAATTCGGGCGCATTTGTCAATCACAAGGATTTGGAAACCGAACAAACCGATGTTACGGTCAATGCCGGAGGACAAGCCGAAGTGCGCGCAAGCCTATTGGTAGACGCCAAAACGAGAGCAGGGGGTATAATCAGCATTTATGGCGACCCCAAAACCATCAACGAAAAGACAATCGCTGGCGGTAGCATCAAGAAAGTTAAAAAATAAAGCGGCGATCATGACCGATTATTTTTTAACTTGCAAAACATTTTCACTAAATGCCAATTTAAACGTTGGCATTTTTACTTTACTACGATGATTGACGACTTAATTACCGGGATTTCACTAGGATTTTTTCTGAGTTTTATGATAGGTCCTGTTTTTTTCATTTTGATAGAAACGAGTATCACCAAAGGCTTTCGTGCGGCAATGTCCTTTGATTTCGGCGTGATTTTAGCCGATATCGTGTTTATTGCTATTGCGTATTTCAGCAGCTTTCGACTGATCAACAGCATCAAAGACGAACCGGCGCTCTACCTTTTTGGTGGAATTCTGATGATTACCTACGGGGTGATATCCTACCTCAAACTCAAGAGAACCACTGTGGAAGTGATCGCATTGGAATCGCTGAAAATTAAAAAAGACTATCTCAACCTGTTTTTTAAAGGTTTTTTGCTCAATTTTATCAATGTAGGGGTGTTGGGATTTTGGCTGGCCATCATCATTACCCTGGGTCCGGAAATGGAGATGGAACCCAATAGAATGTTGTTCTTCTTTGGCTGTGTAATCAGCGCCTATTTCGTTACAGATTTGTTTAAAATACTCTTGGCCAAACAACTGCGCAAAAAATTGATTCCGGAAAACATTCTAAAGATCAAAAAGATAAGCAGTATACTATTGATTGTATTCGGTTTGGTAATCATGTCTAGGGGAGTCTTTCCCAAAGAGGAGAAGCTGCTGGAGAACAACTTTATATTCAACAAAAAATAAAAAAAGGAGATCGGTCAGATCTCCTTTTTTCTTTGAGGCATCGAGCGGATTCGAACCGCTGTTGACGGTTTTGCAGACCGCTGCCTAGCCACTCGGCCACGATGCCCGCTGTGTTACGGATGGCAAACTTAATACTATTTTTTTAAAATCAAAGCGATAAAAACCTTCTTTTTAAAAATAATAATAGCCCTAGGCTCTAAATTCCTCCATTTCAACCGTTACCAACTCCACATCACCACCTATGGGGGGATTGATTTTTGAAACGGCTACCGTCACGTGTACAATCACGGGAATTTCGTGCAATACCCGATTCAAAATGCGCTGGCAAACGTGCTCCAACAATTTGGATCGGATGTCCATTTCCTCAACGACAATTTTGTGTAGGTGTACATAGTCTACCGCCATGGCCAAATCATCGGTGGCTGCCGCTTTTAAAAAGTCGGCTTTCGCCCGCAGCTCTACGCTGTAATCCGATCCGATTTTGCCCTCTTCCTCCAAACAACCGTGAAAAGAAAATGTTCTAATGTTTTTTAATTTGATAAGTCCCATATAGTTGGTTTATTTAGTAAAAGAAGTTAAAAATACAACATTTTTACCGGCTAAACCCCGGTCAAAAGCAAATAAAAAACCAAACCATTAAAGGGAATGTCTAACTTTTTGATACCTTTGCTTATATAATATTATAGCTATGTCAACAAAAGAAAAATCGTTGAATTTTATTGAACAAATCATTGAAGAAGATTTAAAAAATGGTTTGCCAAACGATAAATTACATTTTCGTTTTCCACCGGAACCCAATGGATATCTCCACGTTGGACATGCGAGCGCCATCTGTTTAAACTTTGGACTGGGCCTCGATTACAACGCACCGGTAAACTTGCGTTTTGACGATACCAATCCCGCTAAAGAAGAACAGGAATTTGTCGATGCCATAAAAAAGGACGTTTCCTGGTTGGGATATACCTGGACCGAAGAAGTATATGCTTCCGACTACTTCCAACAATTATACGATTGGGCGGTTAGCCTGATTAAAAATGGCAAAGCCTATGTCGACAATCAGTCGTCAGAAGAAATGGCCAAACAGAAGGGAACCCCTACCCAAGCCGGTGTAGACAGCCCCAATAGAAATAGAAGTATCGCAGAAAATCTCGACTTATTCGAACGCATGAAAAACGGCGAATTCGAAGAGGGATCCCATATTTTAAGAGCCAAGATAGACATGAGTTCTTCCAATATGTTGATGCGCGATCCGATCATCTATAGAATCATCAAGAAAACCCACCACAGAACGGGTAATGACTGGTGTATCTATCCGATGTACGACTGGGCACATGGGGAAAGCGATTATATCGAGCAAATTTCTCACTCGTTTTGTACCTTGGAATTCTTGCCTCACCGCGAATTGTACGATTGGTTTTTAGATCAAATCGTCGACCCAAACAAAATCAGACCCAAACAAAGAGAATTTGCCCGTCGCAACCTCTCGCATACCGTTGTCAGCAAAAGAAAACTCTTGCAATTGGTACAGGAAGGCCATGTGACCGCTTGGGATGATCCGAGAATGTCAACCCTATCCGGCATGAGAAGAAGGGGATATACCCCGGCGGCAATCCGAAATTTTGCCCATACCATTGGCATCGCCAAAAGAGAAAATCTCATCGATGTATCGCTGTTGGAATTTTGCGTTCGAGAAGACCTCAATAAAATTACACCCCGAGTAATGGCGGTATTAGACCCCGTTAAATTGGTAATTACCAATTATCCCGACGGTGAAGTGGAGTGGCTCGAAGCGGAAAACAACCCCGAAGAAGAGGTGATGACCTATAGAAAATTGCCGTTCTCCAAGGAATTGTATATCGAGCGCGACGACTTTATGGAAAATGCCAACAGCAAGTATTTCCGCTTGACCCTTGGTAAAGAAGTCCGCCTAAAAAATGCCTATATCATTCAAGGACAACACACGGTTAAAGACTCGGACGGAAACATCTTGGAAATACACGCTACCTACGATCCAGATACCCGCAGTGGAAGTGGAAGTGAAGCGAGCAAGCGCAAGGTAAAAGGAACGATACACTGGGTTTCTGTTCCCCATGCTATAGAAGCGGAAATTCGCGTTTACGACCGATTGTTTACCCACGAAAATCCCGATGGAAATAAAGAGGTGGACTTTAAAGAATACATCAACCCCAATTCGCTTCAGGTAATCAAGGGTTATTTGGAACCGAGTTTGGCCAGTGCACAACCCGGAGACAAATTTCAATTTCAACGTTTGGGATACTTTTGTGTGGACCAAGATAGTACAGAAAGCGAGTTAGTTTGGAACAAAACCGTAGGTCTACGCGATACGTGGGCTAAATTAGACGCTAAATAGATCAAATTGCGTTTGAATTGGGTATTTTAGTAGTAAATTCACAGCATAACCCAGATTTTTTGTTTTTTTAACTACTAGTTAACACTAGAATTGATAGATTCTTTTTAGATTTATAATATTATTAATCAAAAAAACAAATTGTTATGTCAAATCAATTAGGAAATACATTTATTGCTGTACTTGCAGGTGCAGCAGTTGGAGCTGGATTAGGAATGTTATTTGCTCCTGAAGAAGGAACAAAAATGCGCAAAAAAATCAAAAAGGGTTTTAGCCAATCCAAAGACGGTTTATCGGATAAAATCGAAGAACTGAAAAAACAAGTAAAAGGCGTGGTGGAAAAGAAAAAACACGATTTCGAATCGGGTTTTGAAGAATTGGTATCTACAACCGGAAAAAAATCCGAAGATGTCATCACAGCTTTAGAAAAGAAATTGGCCGAATTAAAAAAAGAAGCTGCTAAAGTAGCCAACGCTAAATAACAAAAACTGATATGGCATTTGAAGAAGTAAAAGAAGATATTAGAGATATCAAAAGCAATGCGAAAGCATTTCTTGATAGCAACATCGAATTCTACCAGTTATGGGGGTTTAAAGTTGTCACAAAAGCCACGAGCTTTATGCTCAAAGTATTTTTGTTGAGTTTGTTCTCTATGCTCACGCTTTTATTTATTTCTATTGCCGCTGCTTTTGCCATAGCCAAGGCACTGGAGAGTCTTACTTTTGGTTTTTTAATCGTCGGTGGTGTTTACTTGCTGTTCAGCTTTGTAATCTATTACTACAAAGATTTGATTATTGAGAAACCTTTAATTAGAAAATTCTCAGATATTTTCTTTAACGACTAAGCCGCCATGATGAAGAAACAATTCAATTCCATAGAAGAGATCAATCACGAGTTAAAAATACTCGATGTTAAAAGAGATTTGGAGTTCCACCGTATGGTGAAATCCTTCGACGACTTAAAAGAGGCTTTTACCCCTTTTAAACTCCTGAGAAGCACTTTCGGATCGGTTACTTCGCTCGTGAGCAATTCCAATGGTATACAAGCCTTTCTAGTAAGCACCTTAATAAAGTTTATCTTTAAAAAGAGATCTTAAAACCCCTTGAGGTTTCAAGACTTAAACCAAAATAAAAACGCCTCGATCTCGAGGCGTTTTTTGTGTTTTAAAGCGATTTAAGCCCTTTTCTATTCCAGAGGCTATAACTCGTCTTCCGAAGTGTTTTTCTTCTTCTGAGGCGCTCTTTTCATCGCCTCTCCAACCTGATTGCTCGCCGTAAAGGAAGCCACCATATTGTTTAGCATATCGCTACCCGCCTGAGGCGAATTCGGCAATAAGATTAAATTGGAATTGTTATCGGCACCAATGGCTTGTAGGGTATCGTAGTGCTGGGTCACCACTATCAAGGCCGAAGCTTCTTGAGAATTGATTCCCACCTTGTTGAGCACATCCACACTTTCCACCAATCCACGGGCAATTTCGCGGCGTTGATCCGCTATACCCTGACCTTGTAAACGCTTGGATTCGGCTTCGGCCTTGGCCTTGGCCACGATTCGAATTCTACTGGCTTCCGCCTCGTATTCCGCAGCGGTTTTCTCGCGGTCGGCCGCGTTAATTCTATTCATCGCATTTTTTACTTGAATATCCGGATCGATATCGGTAATCAAGGTGTTGATAATGTCGTAACCATAGGTAGTCATCGCCTCGTTTAACTCGCGTTTTACCGCCACAGCTACATCGTCTTTACGCTCAAAAACGTCGTCTAATTTTAACTTGGGTACTTCGGCACGAACCACGTCAAATACATAAGAGGTAATTTGATCGTGTGGATACTCCAATTTGTAATAGGCCTCGTATACCTTGTCTTGAATGACCTTAAACTGCACAGAAACCTTTAACTTGACAAACACGTTGTCCTTGGTTTTGGTTTCGATAATCACGTCTAATTGCTGAATTCGCAAATTCACTTTACCCGCTATACGATCGATAATCGGAATTTTAAAGTGCAAACCGGAATGTCTTATACTCTTAAACTTGCCAAATCGTTCGACCAAAGCAGAAGATTGCTGTTTAACAGTAAAGAAGGAGGTCAAAATAATGACTAATAGGATAAATCCCAAAATTGGTAAAAACATAATTTAGTATTGGTTTTTAATGGTTAATCTATGTAAAAGTACGCGTTAAAACCCACATTTACCCGTTTTATTTACTTGATAAATGTAATATCTGCTTTCATGCCCTGACTGATGAATCCAGCCAAATCGGGATAAAGCAATTGCACCACATCTCTATACCTGTAAACATCCACTTCCAAAACTAGGGTAGTGGTGGTAATTCGCTTTACTTTAGCTTCTACATCCACACCCATGAGCGGTACGCTGAGTATATCTCCATTTTCCGCCCAAGTTCCCACTGTGGTTTGCGCTTCGCAATTATCGCTGTGAAAGACAAAAGTGGCTGCGTTATACACCGCTAATTCCATCATATCCTTTGGACAGCCCGGTTTGTGTGGATAGGGCATGCTTCCACCCGGTAGGGGTGATCCCAAAAAAGAGACTACCGCCGTAGTCGGAATCCATTTTCCATGATAAATACTTTCCTCTGGGGGAGGAGGGGGATCTACACCTGAGATAACGACGATTCTAAGGCTATTACTGTCGTTGAAATTCGCTTTTTTGGCGATTATCTCATAAGTGCCAGCTGTTATAAAAGCATGGGTATATCCGATTTTAACTCCATTGGCAAAAAGCTCCGCATCAGTAATGACTGCGCCCTCGTGCATCACCGTAAAATGTATGCTTTCCTCAATGTCTATCTGAGTTGCATCGGCACTTAAAACCAAATTATTCGCGACTATTACCTCTTCAACTGTAATAATAACGACATTGCTGTCTTCCGCATTCGCTTTTTTAGCGATTACCCGGTATTCCCCAACTGCTGTAAATTGGTGCTCTTGCCCAATGACCACATTGTTTGCTGCAAGGACTGCGTCGGTTATCGCTTTACTGTCTTGGAAAACTTCAAACTGCACCCGTTCATTCAAATTTACCACAAGGGCAGAAGCTTTCAATTCAAGCTTGGTCTGCACCGGTGGTGGTGGTGGATTGCTGTCGTCACTGCTACTACAGGCCCCAAAAGAGGCCATTATAGCGAGTAAAAAAATAAATATAAATCTTTTCATTTTAACTGAATTAAATGTTAATACTTGCTAAAATAAAAAAATTCAATAAAAATAAAAACTAATTAGAAAGAATTGCTTGACGAATTCGCGTTAAAGTTTCCACTTTTCCCAACATTTCAATAATATCAAACAAATGCGGACCCTTCAATTCGCCCACCAAACTCATGCGCAAAGGCTGCATCACCTTACCCATGCCAATGGCTTCTTGTGTCAACCATTCTTTTACCAGGGTTTCGATGTTTGCCGAGCTAAAATCCTCGATCCCTTCCAGGACAGCTGCGGTAGCTTCCATCAATTTTCCCGTGTCTTCCTTCCAGTTTTTTAGCGCCTTGGCATCATATACCGTTGGAGCGACAAAAAAGAAATCCGATAAATCGTAAAAATCCGATACAAAAGTCGCGCGTTCCTTGATCAAAGCAACGACGCGCTCCACATAGTGGTCGGTGGCCGTAATGCCCTTTTCGCGCAATATCACTTGAAACTCTTGCGCCAAACTGCTGTCGGCTTGCAATTTCAAATAGTGTTGATTAAACCACTTGTTCTTTTCGGGATCGAATTTGGCGCCGGCTTTGTGCACCCGACCTAAATCGAATTTGGCCACCAACTCTTCCAGGGAAAAAATCTCCTGATCCGTACCGTCGTTCCAACCCAAAAGGGCTAAGAAATTCAACACCGTTTCCGGATAAAAGCCCTTTTCTCTATAACCCGAAGACGCTTCGCCAGAAATCGGATCGATCCAATTGAGCGGAAACACGGGAAAGCCGAGTTTGTCGCCATCTCTTTTAGATAGTTTTCCATTGCCCACCGGTTTTAAAATCAACGGCAAATGAGCAAATTGTGGGGCTTCCCATCCAAAAGCTTTATACAACAAATCGTGTAGGGGCATAGAAGGCAACCATTCCTCACCGCGAATCACATGGGTGGTTTCCATCAAATGATCATCGACGATATTCGCCAAGTGATAGGTGGGCATGCCGTCGCTTTTAAACAAAACCTTATCGTCTAACAAATTGGTGTCAAACTTGATTTCACCGCGAATCAAATCGCTTAAGTGCAGGATCTGATCGGTAGGCGTTTTAAATCGAATGACAAAATCTTCCGAAGCGGCAAGGCGCTGGGCAACTTCATCCGCACTCAAGCGCAACGAAGTTTCCAATACATTTCTATTGGTGTGATTGTAGATAAAGGTATTTCCTGCCTCCTCCGCTTCTTTGCGCAATTGGTCTAGGGCCGCTGGCGTGTCAAAGGCGTAATAGGCCCAACCGCTTTCAATCAACAAATCGGCATATTCTTTATAAAGCGCTTTTCGCTCACTTTGTCTATAAGGACCAAATTTCTCGTTTTTACCCACGGTTTCATCCGGTGGTATTCCCAACCATTCCAACGCTTCCAAAATATATGCCTCCGCTCCGGGTACAAAGCGATTTTGATCGGTGTCTTCGACGCGTAGGTAAAAGGTACCGTTGTTTTTCTTGGCAAATAAATAATTGAATAAAGCGGTTCTTACACCACCTATATGTAAAGGTCCTGTTGGACTTGGTGCAAATCGCACCCGAACATCTTTTGACATGGTCTTGATTAATTTTTTACAAAGATACAATTATGAACGGGGACTGTAAATGGATTTTTCATTTTTCGTCTTTTGACGCCGATTCACACCACACAACCGCCCTGGGCCGACTACGCTTTTATAACACCTTTAAAATCAAGCCAATACACAGTATATTTTTAGCTCAAAAAACCATTGTTAATGCAAATCACTAACCGCTTAACGTTCAGTTAATTGTATGTTAACATTAAATGTTGATAAGTTTGGATAGAATTCAACAACTGTTTTTTGTTTATTCGAAAAAAAATTCTAATCAAAATCCGCTTTTAGAATTCCAAATTTAGTTTCTAAAATTTGTTGTTTTGTTATGAGTTCGAAAACCGAAGTTATCAACACTTATCCACAACAATACTTATTGTGATTTCTAGTTGCTTTAGTTTTTACACCCTTGTTGATAACTATAACAGTTCGTTTAAAACCAAGGCTCTACTAATTCAAACCCTGTGCATAACTAATGACAACTCCATAAGTACTACTTTATCCAAAAAGTTATTGTAGCTATTAACACACAATAAGAAGAAGAAATAAATTTAAATTTTAAAAAATATTTTTTTTCTATTATATATAGATGTTGATAACAATTAAAACAAACAGCAGTAATGGTCTTGCTTTTGATTGGATTGTAAGGGGAACTGAAAATATGTGGGAGTTCCCATTTGAAGAACGGTTTTGAATTTGCAATTTTAAGCTTTTTAGTTCAAAGGATGGGAATAGGGATGGTTTTATATTTAATATATTGATTGTCAATTGTTTAGTATAACGATATTTTAAGTTTATTTTTTATTTTCTACTTCCTTGAATTTTTATTTTTCATCGTAACTTTGTGGGCTTTTAGTTTACTCTTTAACTCCTTGTATATGATTACTTTTAATTACGAATGTGATTTTAAATTAGACGACGAAACGATTTATGCCGATTGGATCAGTCGGGTGGTGGAGTCGGAAGATTTGGTAGTAGGTGCTATCAATTATATCTTTTGCGACGATGCGTATTTGCACACGATTAACGTGACTTATTTGGATCACGATACGCTGACGGATATCATCAGTTTCGATTATGGAGAGGGAGCAGTGGTGTCTGGCGATATGTTTATTTCGATCGAACGGGTGCGCGACAATGCCTCTGATTTCGATGTATTGTTTACCGAGGAACTGCGTCGGGTTATGGCACACGGTATTTTGCATTATTGCGGTTATCAAGACAAGACTGAGGCTGATGAGGAAGAGATGCGAGGCAAGGAAAATGAAAAAATGTTATTGTTCCACGTGGAACAGTAGACCACTTTTTTTAAATTATTAATTAAATGTTCCACGTGAAACAATGAGTTTATTTGAAGATATATATGATGTGATTGTAGTCGGTGGAGGTCATGCCGGTTCCGAGGCGGCAGCTGCGGCAGCCAATATGGGATCCAAAACTTTACTGGTTACGATGAGTTTGCAAAACATTGCACAGATGTCTTGCAACCCGGCCATGGGCGGAATTGCCAAAGGACAAATTGTGCGAGAGATCGACGCCTTGGGTGGATACTCGGGTATTGTTTCCGATCAAACGGCGATACAATTTAAAATGTTGAACCAATCCAAAGGACCGGCTATGTGGTCGCCTCGGGTACAAAGCGATCGAATGCGCTTTGCGGAAACTTGGCGTTTGATGTTGGAAGGAACCGAAAATTTGGATTTTTATCAAGAAATGATTTCGGGTATTTTGGTTGAGAATCACAAAATCGTAGGTGTAAAAACCTCTTTGGGAATTGAGATTAAAGCCAAGTCGGTTATCCTGACCAACGGTACTTTTTTAAATGGATTGATCCATATAGGAGAAAAACAATTCGGCGGCGGTAGGGCAGGAGAAAGTGCGTCGTTTGGAATTACCGAAGATTTGGTTCGCATGGGATTCCAATCGGGTCGTATGAAAACCGGTACACCTCCACGAGTGGACGGTCGCTCTTTGGATTTTTCCAAAATGGAACCCCAACCCGGCGATGTCAATCCCGCGAAGTTTTCGTATTTGGACATCACCAAACCCTTGGTGGAACAACGCGATTGCCACATGACATATACCTCGCCAGAAGTACACGATTTACTGCGCGAAGGCTTTGATCGTTCGCCGATGTTTAACGGGCGTATCAAGAGTTTGGGCCCGCGTTATTGCCCTTCGATTGAAGATAAAATCAACCGTTTTGCCGATAAAGAACGCCATCAGATTTTTGTAGAACCCGAAGGCTGGAAAACTTGTGAGTATTATATCAACGGTTTTTCGACTTCCCTACCAGAAGATATACAGTTTAAAGCTTTGCGCTCGGTAGTCGGTTTTGAAAACGTCAAGTTTTTCCGTCCCGGTTATGCAATCGAATACGATTATTTTCCGCCTACACAATTGAAGCATACCTTGGAAACCAAGTTGGTCGAAGGCTTGTATTTTGCCGGGCAAATCAACGGAACCACCGGTTATGAAGAAGCGGCTTCTCAGGGTTTGATGGCCGGTATTAATGCGCATTTAAAAATCAACGATAGAGCGCCGTTTATCTTAAAGAGAAACGAAGCCTATATCGGAGTTTTAATCGACGATTTGATTACCAAAGGCACTGAAGAACCGTACCGCATGTTTACTTCACGGGCAGAATACCGCACGCTGTTGCGTCAAGACAATGCCGATTTTAGACTAACACCGATGTCGCATGCCCTGGGCTTGGCTTCGGACGAGCGTTTAAAACGCATGCAAATCAAACAGCAGGCCTCGGAAGCATTGGTGGATTTCTTTAAGGAAACCAGTGTAAAAATGGAGGAAGCCAATCCGATACTCCTGGAAAAAGGATCGGCACCGATGGCACAAGCCGATAAGATGTTTAAGGTTTTCTCGCGTCCGCAATTGGATTTAAACGATATGTTGAAGTTCGAAAAGGTGCGTTCGTATGTCGATCAAAACGACTTGGACCAAGAGATTTTAGAGCAGGCAGAGATACAGGTAAAGTATTCGGGCTATATAGAAAAGGAGAAAAACAATGCCGATAAATTAACCCGTTTGGAAGATGTGCGCATACCGGAGAACTTTGATTACGATAAAATCAAATCCCTTTCGTACGAATCCTGCGAGAAATTAAAGAAAATTCGTCCGATTAGCATTTCTCAAGCCTCGCGTATTAGTGGGGTAACGCCAACGGATATTTCCATATTATTAATTCACATGGGACGCTAATGTTCCACGTGAAACAATAACTAATTACTAAACGTGTAAAAGATAATTTTACACGTTTTGAATTTAAAAAAGTTTTAAAATGAGGCATCATCAAGCTCATATACCCGCAGCGGTTCGTGATTATTCGGTTTCAAAAGAAACCTTTGAACTGATTATCGATCCGGAATACGGTTTTTTAAAAACCGTTCCCAAGCCGAATAAGGACGATTTAAACCGCTATTACGACAGCGACGATTATATATCGCATACCGATAGCCAACGCAATTGGTTTGAGAAAATTTACCAATGGGTCAAGAAAAGAGCCATTCAAAACAAAGTAAAATTAATCAATAGCGGGCGTAGTAGGGGTGGAAAACTATTGGATATCGGAGCGGGTACCGGCGACTTTCTAGTGGAAGCCAAAAGACAAGGTTGGGATATTGTGGGTTTTGAACCCCATCAAAAAGCACAGCAATTTTGGAAGGAAAAACAACTTACCGCTGTAGGCAATCTCGACGATATCGAAGCAGCTTCCTTGGATGTGGTTACGATGTGGCATGTGTTGGAACACGTATACGATTTGGAAGAACAGCTCACAACCCTTGCTCGTATACTGAAAAAGGACGGCGTTTTGATTGTAGCTGTTCCCAATTGCGAGTCCTTCGATGCCAAACATTACGGCGCTTATTGGGCGGCCTATGATGTGCCGCGTCATCTCTGGCATTTTTCACAAACCGCCATGGAGAAACTCATGACGGCCTTCGACTTCCAAATCGTAAAAAAACATCCGATGTACTTCGATAGTTTTTACGTGTCGCTGCTATCGGAAAAATACCAGACGGGAAAAATGAATTTTGTCAAAGCCTTTTATATCGGGCTCAAATCGAATTGGAAGGCCAAAAAGAATTTTCAGTATTCCTCCATCATTTATGAAATCAAGAAAAAATAGCTGCTGAAAACAATATTTATTTAAGGGGTAGTCCAGCTTTTTCGGTGAAACCCCCATTGATTTATGGCGTCCATATCGCAAAGGGACGCCTTTTTTATTGGTCGTCTTTAAGGGGATTATAAAACCTCGCCTTTAAATTCTAATTGTAAACTGCGCATGGGTGTATGCGCTTTTTTATACAAAGCTATAGTGCCGAAAATAGCTTAGAGCAAATCCATTTTTAGTGTATATGCCGCTTAGCCGTTTTTAACTGAGCGCGGTGTTTTGAGTTTTATAGCGTTGGATGAATAGTTTTAAAAGGATGCTTTTATTGCTAAATCGCTTCTTGATTTTTAACGCTAGCTAGGACTTAGACAACCCCTAAGTATACGTTAAGCATCATCCATTTTATTCAAAATTTTCAAGGACCGTTGTTGATTTTTTCTTGCTATTTTTTGTATTTTCAATTTCTTTAAAACATTTTTACGATCGTATTTCATCTAAAAATTTTCCAGAACCGCTGCTGAAATTTTCTTGCTGACCTTTGTATTTTTATTTCTTTAAAATACTTTTAACGCCATCAATTTCATTTAAAAATATTCAAGGTGCGTTGTTGAATGCTGATGGGGTTGTACTGGGAATAGGAGTACTGTTTTGATTTACTTCAACAGCCATCAATTTTTAAATAAAAATTTTTCAAGGACCGTCGTTGAAATTTATGGGCTATTTTTTATACTCCGAATTGCCATAAAATACTTTTAGCACCATCGATTTCATTTAAAAATATTCAAGGTGCGTTGTTGAATGCTGATGGGGTTGTACTGGGAATAGGAGTACTGTTTTGATTTACTTCAACCGCCAACGTATTTCATCTAAAAATTTTCAAGGATTGCTGCTGAATTTTTCTTGCTGGCTTTTGCGCTTCGATTTGCCTTCAAAAAATTTAAGCAGCATTCGTTTTACTAAAAAATTTTCAAGGACCGTTGTTGATTTTTCTTGCTGTCTTTAGTACTTTCGATTTCTTTAAAATAGTTTCGCCAACGTATTTCATCTAAAAAATTTCAAGGACCGTTGTTGAATAATAATAGGGTTGTACTGTAAATCGGATTAGTATTTAAAAAAATTTCAAGGACCGTTGTTGAATTGTAAGCGTTGTTAATAAGACGGGGCGATGCGCTAAAAGAAATATTTCTCGGATGGGAATCGATTGATTTTAAAAACACAGCTAATGGGTTCAAAAAGGTGTAGGCATTTTTTTTAAAGAGGTTGGGCTGCCGCGAGGAGATTCAGTTCCATGGAATAAAAGGGAATAGACGATGGGTATAGGAAGGGCAGTAATTTATATCGGAGGAGTTCCTACCAAAGAACACACAAAAATTTTAAGACCACTTTCAAGCGAGGACAAAATCGAAGGCCGTAACGAAAGTCCTTGTGGATTTTTATCCACTATAAAAACGCGGTAGCGGTTTCGAACAAAATTTCCCTTTTGCAGCGATGGCTTTTTTAAAGCGCGATCGAAAGGCCGTCGAAAGGGATTAAAAATCGAAAATGCCAAAACAGGCCGATTTTGGATGGGCTAGGGCAGTTGGAACTAAAAAACGCCCAACAGGCGGTTAAAAATGCTTTGCTCGGGCTTAAAAAGTAATGCAAAGCCCGCAGTTAAGAGTTTATAGTGCCGGATATAAAAGTATATTCACAATTTTTAAAAGTGTCTTAAAAGGCTTTATTTCGACCCGTTTTTGATAGGATTTTCTTATTTGAAATCATTTCTCCATCGTTATTTGTTATGTAGAGAAATCAGTAGTCAAAAAATAATAGAGTTAGGTAAAAAGTTTTTATTACATTTACTGCGTAAATAAAATTAAAAGAAAAATGAAAAAAAGTATTTTAGTATTGGGCCTGGTTGCAACATTACTTTCTTGTACCGATAAAGGGACTACGGCTGTTAGTGAACAAAAGACGGCTTATATCGATACACAAAAATTGATGAAGGAATACGAAGAGACTAAAGATATCGAAGCCAAGTACAAAATCAAGTCCGACGAAATGGGAAAAGAGCTCGAGGGCGATATTTCTAGATTTCAAGCGGATGCTCAAAACTTCCAACGCGAAGCACAAGCCAAGGGAATGGCCTGGGCACAACAAAAAGGTGCAGAGTTGCAAAGAAGAGAGCAGGATTTGAGCGCGAAGCAACAAGGAATGCTACAAGCCCTACAATTGGAGAGCGGCAAGGAGATGGATTCGTTGGTTAAGAAGATCAAAACCTATGTCAAAGACTACGGAAAGAAAAACGGCTATGCGTACATCTACGGTACAGAAGATGCCTCGACTATACTCTATGCGAAAGAAGAATTTGATTTAACCGATAAAGTGATCAAGGACTTAAATTCAAAATATAAGGGTACGGCTACTACAGCAGAAACCAAAGACGAAAAAGACGCGACTACTAAAAAATAATTTATATATTTAAAACCTCCAAATACTGGAGGTTTTATTTTTTTAGTACCTTTTTTAGAGGGTAATTTGTAGGTTCAATACCAAGGCGAAATGAAAAGGATATCGGCAGAAGCGAAATATGCATTACAATTTATCAATCAGACCAACCGCTCTATTTTTTTAACGGGTAAGGCAGGTACGGGCAAGACTACCTTGCTCAAACAGATTATAGAAACCACGCATAAAAATGCGGTAGTTGTAGCCCCTACGGGTATAGCTGCGCTCAATGCCGGTGGAGTAACCATACACTCTTTCTTTCATTTGCCCTTTGCCGCTTTTATACCCGATTCCAAATCGGTTCCCATATTTTCCGATACGGTAAAATTCGAAAATCAGGTGTCGCTGCGGCGTCATTTGATGATGAACAACACCCGCAAGGCCCTGTTTCAAAATCTCGAGTTGCTCATCATAGATGAAGTCAGTATGGTACGGGCAGACGTGATGGATGCCATGGATTTTATGCTGCGTCGCATTCGAAAAAACGAACAGCCCTATGGCGGAGTTCAGGTGTTGTTTATAGGCGATTTGCTGCAATTGCCTCCGGTGGTAAAGCAAGTGGAGTGGGAAATCTTAAAACAGTATTACCGCGGAAACTTCTTTTTTCACGCTCACGTAATTCAGAAAAATCCGCCCCTATACATCGAACTCGACAAGATCTACCGCCAAAGCGACGACCGCTTTATTCGCGTGTTAAACAATTTGAGAAACAATCAGGTGACCAGCAAAGACGTCGACTTGCTCAACGAATTTGTTCAGCCGGACTTCGATCAAAAAAAACAACAGGGATACATTACGCTCACCACGCACAATGCCAAGGCAGATGCCATCAATAACGAAGCGCTTCAAGAACTGCCCAACAAAGCCCATACCTATTACCCGGAATTGGTCGGTGATTTTCCGGAAAAAATATTTCCCTTAGAAGCGAAAATGACCCTAAAGGTCGGCGCTCAAATCATTTTTATCAAAAACGATTTGTCGTTTGAAAAGAATTTCTTCAACGGTAAAATGGGCGTGATCCAATCGTTGTCGCCCAACGAAATCTACGTGCACTTTCCCGAGGAAAACAAAACGATCGAAGTGGAAAAGTACGAATGGCAAAACATTAAATACTCCGTAGACGACAACACCAAGGAAATTCAAGAGCAGATCTTGGGTACCTATACCCAATATCCGATTAAGCTCGCTTGGGCCATCACCGTACACAAGAGTCAGGGACTAACGTTTGACCGCGCTGTGTTGGACGTGTCGCGCGTTTTCCTGCCTGGGCAGGCCTACGTAGCCTTGTCGCGTTTGCGCTCGTTAGAAGGGCTTATTTTGCTCAATCCCATTCAGATGAACGGCCTGCAAAACGATGCCGATGTCATGGAGTACGCCAATCAAAAGGCCAATGCGGAAAAGCTCGAAAGCGAATTGCACACCTCCACGCGGTTTTTTATCTACAAATACCTGGTGCAGAGTTTTTCGTGGTTCGATTTATCGACCCAATGGCGGCAGCATCTGCAAACCTATGTGGCCGAAAGCGACCGCAGCAAAAAGAAACAGTTTCACGGATGGGCCACCGTGCAATCGCAACAGATGGACGCACTGCTGATACACTCGGAGAAATTCGTCAATCAACTGCATCAATTGTTCCACGCCGAACCCTATGATTTTGATTTTGTTCGCGAGCGCTTTGACAAGGCCTATTCCTATTTTTTTCCAAAGATAGACCGCATTGTCTTTGAAATCCTGTTTACGGTTACTCGGGTGCGCAAGATGAAGATGATGAAGGCTTTTTTTGAGGAGCTGTCCGATTTGGAAAACAGCTATATCAAGGCAATACTGCAGTTGATGAAGGCCAAATTGCTCATAGAAGCCCTAAGTGCAAACAAGGAAATCAGCAAGGAAAACCTATCGTCGTTAACCATAGGCGAGTACCGCATCAATCACTTGGTGGCCATAGCGGAGATCTTGCGCAGCGGCAATTTGGATTTGGACGAAGACGAGGAGGACGAAGGCTATTACGAAAAACCGGAAAAAAAGACCAAATCCACTAAAAAACCCACTACGGAAATTACTTTAGAACTGTGGAAAACCGCGATGAGCATAGCGGAAATTGCCGAAACCCGAAAGCTGACGGTACAGACCATATACGGGCATCTCGCCAAGCTGATCGCACAGAAGAGCGTGGCGATTACCGAAGTACTACCAGCAGCGCGCATAGCGGAATTAAAAGCGATTGTCGACTCCAATGCCGAATTAAGCCTGTCGGAGATCAAGGAAAAGGTAGGCGATAAATTTACGTGGGAAGAGCTGCGTTTGTTTAAGGCTTCGACGACCTAATTTTGGCAATGCCCAAGGGCCCGGGTCGTCCGCTATATCTCTTGTTTTTGAACAAACAAGAGGATGCCGCTACCACCCCTATTGCAAGGGCGGCGGTAATTTAGTTTAGAAAATACACGGCCAACAAGGCGGGAATCATATAGATAACAATGGTTTTGGCCCCTTCGTAATCCTTGGCCAAACGCTGGCCAAACAGCAAAAACAAAAAGGTAATACTCGCCAATACCGAGGCGAGAAAAGCGAAGATAATCGAGGAAAAGACAATCAAGTCCAACAGTCCAATCAAACTGATCAAGCCGGTAAACAGCTCCAAAAAGGTGATAATACCCAAGGCGGTGGGCACCTGTTTTTCAAAAATCGTATCCTTAAAATGGGGGGTTAACCACAATAGATTGCCCTTCCAATCCAAAATTTTATCCAGACCGGATTGCACAAAAACCACTACAAAATAGCCCATAATCAGCATGCCAAAAATCATCGTACTATCCATAAATCGAATCAAAAAAAATTGGTAAATCTCCCGTTGGAACGATTCCTATAGAACGGTGCTTTTATTCCCTAAATATATTATTAAAATTACGCTTTTTAAACAAAAAATTCAAGTGTAGTGAAAATTTTATTCCAAGAACGCTCTTAAAAAGCTATTTATCAAGCAATGAAAGCCTTAGGAAGCCAAAAGCGCAGCCTCGCAACGGCGCTATTGGAGTACAAAGCGCTTCGAATTCGCGTGTATGGGCAAAAATAAAACTCAAAAGTAGTGCAAGAACCGCAACAAAAATGCAGCAATCGCAAGGCGATTCGGCGTCGGGTTTGCATTCGATAGGAAACAGCGCTTACTTTTGGTGGATCAATCGCGTGAGTTTAATCGATAGGTCTGTAAAGATCATCTTGGGGTTTCCGTTGCGTTCAATGTGATAAATCGCGTCGGACAGCTCGTTGAATATTTCGGTGATGTTTGAGTTATTGACAAAAGGCGCGAAGTTTTCCAGCTTAAATTTTTCGACAGTCGTTTGGTAATACACCAATTCGGGTGCCTTGTAATTGATCAATAAGGCCTGTCTAAACAGCTCGATGCAAAACTCCAAAAACTGCTTTTGAGATTCCCTGCCCAAAGCGGCCAATTCCTCACTCCACAAGATCAGGTCTTGAATGACAGCGGCATTTCCCTTGGCGCGAAAAGCGGCGCGTACCCATTGCACAAACCACTGCTCAAAAGGCAGGCCGTCGTTGGTGTTTTTAAGGAGGTGCAAGGCCTTGTTGTAATTGCCCTGTGCCTGTCGGGCAATCAAACCCGCTGCAGAAGGGCTACACTGTTGTTGTTCGATCAAAGCCCCTTCGATTTCCACCGCGGTCAAGGCCGGGAATTTAATCAGTTGGCAGCGCGATAAAATCGTTTGTATCAGGGATTTTTCATTTTCGGCGATCAATATAAACACCGTTTTGGCCGGCGGTTCTTCCAAGAGCTTGAGCAATTTGTTCGATGCTTCGACGTTGAGTTTATCGGCCATCCAGATAATCATCACCTTATAACCGCCTTCAAAGGATTTTAGCGCCAGTTTTTTTAAAACTTCCTGGGCTTCATCCACGCCGATCTGACCCTGCTTGTTTTGAATGTCGATGTGGTTGTACCAATCGAAGAGCGTACCGTAGGGATTGGTCGTTACAAAGTTTCTCCAAGCCTCGATAAAGCTGTCGCTGGTCGCATTTTTCTTGACGGCATCGGTGGTGGCCACGGGAAAGACAAAGTGCAAATCGGGATGTCCCAAGGATTTGAACTTCAAATTACAGGCATCCGAACCGCCGCTGTTTTCGCCGTCGGTATTCTTGCACAGCAAATACTGCGCATAGGCAATTGCTAGCGCTAGGGTGCCCGAACCTTCAGGACCAATAAACAATTGGGCGTGGGGGATACGACCCGAAGACGCACTTTGAATCAAATGATTCTTGAGGTGTTGTTGACCGATTATTTCTGAAAACTGCATAGCACAAATATAATTGAAAAAGCCGATTAAGAAAAGCGTTATTTCCGCTTCTTTTAGGCGGTAAAGATATTGGTATTTAGCAGTTTTTCCATTTGCTTTTTGGCGAAGGATTGGGGTAAACTCCTAAAAAAGGCATTTCTAATTCGGCACAGTAGGGGCGATTCCCATTGGGCGATTCTACCGATTCGTCTGGATTTTACAATCACGCTAGTGGTGCGGGGAATGCGTCGCTTTTCAAAATTTTTAAAGGCGAGGGTCACCTCCTTTTCCCCTTGGAGTTCGCGGGTCAAAACCGCGATATCTTCAATGGCCATGCAAGCGCCCTGACCCATATTGGGGGTGGTGGCATGGGCGGCATCGCCCAAGAGCAGCACCCGATTAAAAGCGAATTGCCTCAAGGGTTTGATGTCTAATATGTCGCTTTGTATCAGCTTGTCTGCCGAAGTATGGGCGATGATATGGGTAATTTCCGGGTAGAAGTCTTTGAAAGTGGCTTGCAGTTCTGCAATGCCGTAAGCCTTAACGGTTTTGTAGTTTGCCGCCGTGGTATTGATGCAGGCATACCAATAAATGAGGTTGCCCTCTAAAGGCACAAAGCCAAATCGGCCTGCGGGATCCCAAATCTCCGTACCGTCTTGTACGGTGATATTCGGATTGGGGATTACGGCGCGCCAACAGCTGTATCCGGCATAAAGGGGGGTCGACTGCGGCAGTAGTAATTGGCGCACGGCCGATCCCACGCCGTCGCAGCCCAAGACATAATCGGCTGTGGCCTGAGTGCCATCGGAAAAGGCAACCGTAACCTGCTCTTGATTTTGTTGCAAGTCCACCACTTTTTTATCGACCTGTATATCCTGCGGATCGAGTTGCTGATACAGATACTGACTAAGCGATTTGCGATGTATGCTAAAATTGTCGGCGGTACCCTTTTTGACCAAGGCGGTGTTGGCCTCAAAAATCGGTCGACCCGTAGCATCCTTAATCGTAAGACTGCGCAGCATCGTGCCCAAGGGAATCAGTCCCTCGGCCAAATCCAAGTATTCCAAGGCTTTTATGGCATTGGAGGCCAAGCCCAATCCGGCGCCCAATCCCAAAATCGTCGGTTTCGATTCGTAGACCGTTGCGGTAAATCCCATTTTTTTTAAACTGATCGCCGCGGTAAGTCCGGCAATTCCTCCTCCGATAATGATAAAGTGTTTTGACATGGCCATGTGGTAAGGGACAAAGATATTGCTAAATGCGCAAAGTCCGCTATGGTTTTGGTGGGGAAAGGAGCGCCAGATTTTGGTGCGATCAACGCTTATTTTTTGTTAAAGTGTACCAGCCAGGTGAGGCTTTCTTTTAAAAAGAGCCCTTATAAATAAGCGGCGAACGCAATAAAAGGCGGGAAATACAGCGCGTTGCAAATCTTAAAATTGCGTTATACTCCTTTTCTAGGGGTATAAATCAGTCTTTTGAAAACTAAAAAAGTTTATATTTGTGAAATTTCTATAACTCAACCCCCTTAAATTATACAATGAAAACCATTAACGATTTTGATTTTAAAGATAAAAAAGTATTGATTAGAGTTGATTTTAACGTGCCTTTGGATGCGAATTTTAACGTGACCGATGCCAATAGAATTGAAGCGGCCAAGCCGACAATACTAAAGGTTGTTCAAGCGGGTGGTACGGCGATTTTGATGTCGCATTTGGGCAGGCCCAAAGGCGTACAAGATCAATTTTCTTTAAGACATATCGTGGCAAAAACCGAAGAAGTTTTGGGAAGGCCGGTTATTTTTGTCGAAGACAGTGTGGGCAGTGCGGTAGAAGCAGCCGTTAAAAATAGCCCATCGGGATCAATACTATTATTGGAAAACCTGCGTTTTCATCCAGAAGAAGAGCAGGGAAGTGCGGATTTTGCATCAAAACTGGCACAATGGGGAGATATTTACATCAACGACGCCTTTGGAACCGCGCATAGAGCGCATGCTTCTACGGCGATTATCGCTGAATTTTTTCCCGAAAACAAAGCCTTTGGGTATTTGTTAGCCAAGGAAATCGAGAGTATCCACAAGGTGTTAAACAGTACAGACAAACCGGTAACCGCAGTATTGGGAGGCTCCAAGGTTTCTTCGAAGATCACGATAATCGAAAACATCTTGGACAAGATCGATCACATGATTATTGGCGGTGGTATGACCTTTACGTTTATCAAGGCACTCGGCGGTCAAATAGGCAGTTCCATCTGCGAAGACGACAAGATGGAATTGGCTTTGGAAATCATGCGAAAGGCCAAGGAGAAAAACGTGCAAATTCACTTGCCTGTAGATGTGATAGCCGCAGACGCTTTTTCCAACGACGCCCAGACAAAGATTGTCAAGGTCGATGAAATTCCCGATGGTTGGCAAGGTTTGGACGTGGGACCCCAAACATTAGCCTTGCTCAAACCCGTAATTAAAGAATCGAAAATTATTTTGTGGAATGGCCCATTAGGGGTTTTTGAACTCGAAAAATTTTCACATGGAACCATTTCCCTTGGAAATGATATTGCAGAAGCTACCCAATCGGGCACCTTCTCCCTAGTAGGGGGAGGCGATTCCGTAGCCGCAGTAAAGCAGTTTGGTCTAGAATCAAAGATGAGTTATGTCTCTACAGGTGGTGGCGCTATGTTGGAAATGTTAGAAGGAAAAACATTGCCGGGTATAGCCGCTATCGAAAACAACTAAAATATCCATGAATAGCGCTGTAACGATATCGCAGCGCTATTACAAACCGTTAAGCATGAATTTCAAATTATCAACCCTTTTATTGGGAATGTTTTCCGTGGGAGCCCTGGCTCAAACATCCGAAAGCAACCCGTCGTATTTAGATTCCATCAAAAGCACTTTTGTCAACCATTCCATGAGTAGCTGTATTGAAGAGCGCATGACCAAAGAATTGGTCAGCCTCGATTTGTTTGAAGAAATGGAAGCCGATATCAGCAACGTTTACAGAGATGAAGAAGTGAGTTTTGACGAACTTCCCACCGAGCTCTTAAAGCAACGCCTATTGTTACTCGATCAAAAATCTCCTTTTAAAATCGAGTACAACGAATCCCTAGAGCGCGTGATCAAGTCGTTCTTAAAAAACAGAAAAAAATCCTATGCCCGTTTAATGGGTTTGGCCGCCTATTACTTTCCGATGTTTGAAGAGCACCTGTCCAAATATGACGTGCCCTTGGAAGTCAAGTATTTGGCTATAGTAGAATCGGCTTTAAATCCGGTGGCGCGTTCCCGAATGGGCGCTACGGGACTTTGGCAATTTATGTACCCGACGGGAAAACAATACGGTTTGGAAGTCAACTCCTTTGTAGACGAGCGTTCCGACCCTTTGAAATCGTCTGAAGCCGCGGCCAAATACCTGTCGGATTTGTATGCGATATTCGGCGATTGGGATTTGGTTTTGGCCTCGTACAACGCCGGTCCCGGCAACGTATCCAAGGCGATTCGCCGTTCTGGCGGATATACCAACTACTGGAATATCAGAAAAAATCTACCCAAGGAAACCCAGGGTTACCTACCGGCTTTTTACGCCACCATGTATATGTTTGAATACGGTAAAGAACACGGGATTACACCCAACGATTCGCCAGTGGTATTGAATCAAACCGATACCATCGCCGTGAAAAAACGCATGAGCTTTGAACAAATTTCGTCGCTGTTGGATTTGCCTACAGACGAAATCGAATTCTTAAACCCGACCTACAAACTCAAAGAAGTGCCGTATGTATCGGGGAAAAACCACTTCCTGAGGTTGCCCATCAGCAAAATTGGCCTGTTTGCCTCCAATGAAGACAAGATATATGCGTATATCGACTACGAAGACAGCAAGGTAGAAAAGCCGATTTTCGCCTTAGAAACCCAAACCGCTATCGTATCCAGCGACATCAAACCGACCTATCACACGGTGAGGAATGGCGAAAGCTTGGGCGTAGTGGCCAATAAATACGGCATTACCGTAGCCCAAATCAAAAAGTGGAACCAATTGAATTCCAATGCGATTCACCCGGGGAAAAAATTAAAAGTAGGTGCCTTAGTGGCCAATATCGCCAATACGTCGAGCTCGAAATCACAAAAGGTATACACGGTAAAAAACGGCGATTCGCTCTATTCGATTTCGAAAAAGCATCCGGGTATATCGATCAATCAATTGAAGAAAATCAACAACTTAAAAGAAGGTCAAAACATTCATCCCGGTATGAAATTGCGTATTGACGGATAAAACAACCCAAGTCAAGTGAAAAAAACTCTAATGGTTTGCATGGCCTTACTCGCTTTAGGCTGTAAGGAAAACGGCAGTAAACACCCCGGTAGATTGCCGGATTCCGTGGGGAAATACAATCACTTGACTTTGGTTATCAACGATTCCCTGTGGATCGGAAGTGCCGGCGATAGCATTCGCAAATACTTGGCTGCCCCTATAGACGGGCTGCCCCAAGAAGAACCCCAATTCAGTATCGTACAGTTGTCGCCGCGAATCTTTGTCGACAAAAACAGACAGGCGCGCAACATCATCCTCTTTTCCGAGAGGTCAGACTGCTTGTTTTCCTTGGAGCGAAGCAAATATGCCACACCTCAAAATATCTTTACGGTCAATGCCCCCTCGGTCAACGAGATGATCGATCAGTTTAGTGCCCATGTCGATTCGGTGACTACGACGATCAAAAAATTGGAATTGAACGAGATGCAGCATGCGATTGTGCGAGGAAAAAAACTCGATATACAACGTATCACCGACCTGTTTGGCGTTAAAATGATGATTCCGGCCGACTATAAATACGTCTTGGAACAGGAAGAGTTTATTTGGCTCAAAAAGGAAGTGGCTTCGGGCAATAGCAATCTGCTGTTTTACGAAGTACCCATCGAGCGCATCGAGAACGACAAGGATATCTTGCGCAACATTATCCAGGTTAAGGATTCCGTGGGCAAGCGCTATGTACACGGTACCACGCCCGAGTCTTTTATGAAAACCGACGACGGCTATTCGCCCTTTATCAAAAAGGTGGTGCTCGATCAGATGAACGTCAAAGAACTGCGCGGCACTTGGGATATGCACAATAATTTTATGAACGGTCCCTATCTCTGTTATGTGTTTAAAGACGAATACTACGACCGTTACCTCTTTGTGGAAGGATTTTCTTACCACCCATCCAATTCCAAACGCGATTTGCTGTTTGAATTAGAAGCCATCATTAAAAGCATCAAGTTCCATGAATGAATCCTTTGAAATACAAATCAAGCCCTTTAACGCCCTTTCTCCCGTAGAGATATACAAAGTATTGCAATTGCGGAGTGAAGTCTTTGTAGTCGAGCAAAACTGCGTCTATATGGACATCGACGGCAAAGACTTCGATGCGGATCACCTGATGATTTGGAGCGGAAGCGATTTGGCGGCTTATGCGCGAATTTTTGATCGTGGTGCCTACTTTGAACAAGCGGCTGCCATCGGACGGGTTATCGTGAGTCCCAGACACCGCAGTTTTGGATTGGGACATCAATTGATCAAGCAGGGCTTGGAACACCTAGAAGGGGAGTACCAAGTGACGACTACCGAAATTTCCGCTCAGGAATACCTGCAAAAATTTTATGAAAAACACGGTTTTGTCAAGACCTCAGACCGCTATTTGGAAGATGGTATTCCGCATATACAGATGAGGCGTACCGCCGACGAAACCACGGCATGACGCTAAACCCCAAGGATCGATGACAGCAATGCTTCGCTGCGGATTTCACGGGTTTAAAAAGGCGGTGTTGGCGCTTATTGGGTCACGAGTATTTCTACCCTACGATCCAAGTCCGGTGTGAGGTTTAAGGGATATTGATTGCCGCATCCAAAGTGTTTTAGGCGCTTTTTGGGCACCTTGAGTTGTATTAGAAACAGGTATACGTTTTTGGCGCGGTTGGACGACAGCTCCCTCTTGTTGGTATCGCGATCAAAAGTTTCCTTATGCCTTTTGGGCGTACAACAGATGTGACCGTGGATCTCAAAGTTGAAGTTGGGCTTCTTTTTCATGCTCTTGGCAATGTTGCGCAATTCCCTTTTGGCAGACGCCGTCAGTTTGCTGTGTCCCTGATCAAAGTAAATGTTTTGCAGTATAATGCGATCGCCATCCACAATCTTGTCGGGAAATTCGGTATAGATGCCCGGTTGTTGTACAAAGGGAACCACCTTGTAATTGAGAATTAAGTCGACCCTTCTGTTTTTTTGACGCAGTTGAGACACGTCTTTGGCGTAATCGTGATTGATCAGCACTCGGCCCTTGCCTTCGATGGTGACCACCACCTTGTTGCGTATGCCTTGTGAAACGATATAATCCTTGATCGCATACGCCCGGCGTTCCGAGAGCAGAAAGTTGTAATCGTCCTTGCCGCGGTCGTCGCAATAGCCAAAGATTTCGATCGTCTCGATCGCCAAGGTATCGAAATCTTTGATAAAGGACAAGAGCAATTCCCGTTCTTGGTGTTTGATTACATCCTTGTCAAAATCGAAGTAAATCGAGTGGATGTTCTCTTCTTGGGCTCGCGCAGCAAAACTCAGTAAACACGCTATCAACAAAACTATATAACCGCCGTATCTCATTCAAAATTATTTTCTTCGAATCAGTGGGATATCTGGGGTTGGACGAATAATCATCGGGTAGTATTCAATTTTTACAGAACTGCTATCCAAACCAAATGCTTTTTCCTCAGATAAACTGATTTTCTTAATTAAATCGTATAAATCTAAGATAATTCTTTCACTTACGGGCAAATCATTGTCATAAGATACCAATTTTTCAATTAATACGTATTTGAAATCGCCGAGGATGTTGTTTCTATTCAAGGAGGCATAGCGGCTTGAAAGATCGATTTCGCCCGATTCCATCAGGTCTTTAACCACCTTTCTAAACATGAGATTGATCTTGGGTGCAATGCGGAAGCCCAGGTAAAAATCGACGCGAATCAGGTTGTCATGTAAGAGTTCTCTTACGCGGTATTCCATCTGATACGGTTCATCGGTTACATTGACGTGTAGCAGCCAATAGTTATCGGCGCGTTTCGGCCTTTTCTGCAAAATGGAATACATGATTTTTTCTTCGACTTCATCGGGGTTTTGCGCGTTGGTCAAATAGATCAGGTTGGTCGCGTATTTGGGAATAGTCGGATCGGTACTAATTTCGGACAAGACGGTTTTGTACTTGTCGATATTCGTGAATTCGGTATAGTTTTTTCGAATGCGCTTGCCCAGGAAGCAGATGGTCATCGTCAGGGCGAGTATACCCGCTATGGCGATCGAGACATAACCCCCGTGTGAAAATTTTTGTATGTTGGCGATAAAGAAGGAAACCTCTATGCTCAAATACACCAATAGAATCAGTACGATAAAAATGGGATTATAGCGTTTGAGCACCATGTAATAGCCCAACAATATCGTGGTCATGATCATACACATCACGATGGCTAAACCGTAGGCCGCTTCCATATTGCCCGATTCCTTAAAGTGCAGTACTACAAAGCAACAGCCAAAAAACAACAGCCAGTTGATCGAAGGAATATAGAGCTGTCCCTTGATATCGGTGGGAAATTTAACGCGTACTTTTGGCCAGAAGTTCAGGCGCATTGCCTCGTTGATCAGGGTAAAGGAACCGCTGATCAGGGCTTGTGAAGCGATGACTGCCGCTATGGTTGCTATGGTAATACCTATGGGTAAAAACCATTCCGGCATAATCAGGTAAAACGGATTTCCCGGATTGTCTGGGTTTGCAGATAAGAAGCTCAAGGTTTTGCCGGAATGTGCGATCAAATAGGCACCTTGACCAAAATAATTTAAGACCAACATCACCTTGACAAAGGCCCAGCTGATGCGGATGTTTTTGATGCCGCAGTGACCCAAGTCGCTGTATAGGGCTTCGGCTCCGGTGGTACACAAAAACACAAAACCCAAAACGTAATAGCCGTCGGAATGGATCGACAGCAAGTGGATCGCGTAATAGGGGTTTAGGGCTTTGAGCACGGAAAAGTTGCCCATCATCTGGCTCACGCCCAATATGCCGAGCATGACAAACCAGATCAGCATCAGCGGACCAAAGAATTTACCGATGAATTTAGTTCCGAATTGCTGTATAAAAAACAGCCCAAACAAGATGCTTAGCACCAGGGGAATGGTCTGCAATTCCGGTTGGTAAATCTTGATACCCTCCAAGGCGGAAGAGATGGAAATCGGCGGGGTGATGATCCCGTCGGCCAACAGGGCGCTACCTCCGATAATCGCCGGTACGATCAACCATTTTTTATGCAGTCTTTTGACCAAGGTGTAGAGCGAAAATATTCCGCCCTCGCCCTTGTTGTCTGCCTTTAAAGTCAGAAAGACATACTTGAAGGTGGTCTGTAGGGTCAGGGTCCAGAAAACGCAGGATATGGCCCCCAAAACAACAGCTTCTTGAATAACATCTTTGCCCATGATGGCTTTCATCACATATAGGGGCGAGGTTCCAATATCACCAAAAATAATTCCTAAGGTTACTAAAAGCGTTCCTACGGAAACTTTATTGATGGAATTGGACGAGGTTTTGGATAGTGTGCTCAAGTTGCTGTTTTTAAATTATAAATGCTTATTGTTCTTTGTCTATTTGGGATTTGCTTCTCCTTTTCCATACTTTTTTGCGTACCAAAACAAGGATTGCTGCCGTGATCATCAGGTAAGGCCAAAGGCTGAGTAACCCGAGTATAAAACCCGATAGGGAGTTAAAGCCCGAAACTACGGCCTGCCACATTTTTAAGGGATAAGATTCGGTGATGCCAGTTCCCGAAGCGGAACTGTGGTAAATTTCTATGGTTAGGGTGCTGTAAGACACTTGGTTTTTGAGGTAGTTTAAGCGGCCTTGTACCGATTCGACCTCTTCTCGAATCGTCGATAGGGATTTTTCGATCTCGAGTATTTCGGCGATTTGTTGGGTTTTGCCCAACAGTTCTAAATACCGATTTTCCAGTGTTTTCTTGTTTTTTAAACGCGCTTCCACATCGATAAATTCTTCGGTAACATCGGTGGCTGTAATGGTTTTTGTGTCGAAATACGCCACTTCTTTACCGATGGAATCCAACAGCAAATCAAAGTTTTTGCTGGGAATGCGCACGATGATCGTGCGGTAGGCGTAGTTGGATTGGTTTCCCGAATGGTCGTTTTGGATAAAACCGCCGTTGGCTTGAATTTGCTTGTTTAAGCTGCTAAACGATTTTTCGAGGTCTTTGACCTCGTAACGGATCGTGCCGGTTTTGATGATTTTGGTTTCCACATCCCGTTCTTCCCCTGCGGATTCCGCAACCACCGCATCCGTTGCGACGTCCAATGCGAGCGCGTTTGCCCCACCCATGGCATCGCTCTTGGATGAGGTGTTTTGGCCGCAGCCGACAAACAGGACAAAAAGCGATAAAATCAGTGAGTGATAACGCATAAATCTCAAGTTATAGCGATTCCTTAGAATCATTAGTAATGGCCAGTATAAACTTATGAAATAATTGGATTGTTTTCTCATTTATTTCGCTGAAAGACAAACGGTCTTTGGTTTGATAGAAAAACATAATGGCATAAGGCCGATCCAGGTGCTGCAAGAGCAGCTCTTGATTGAGGCGATAGGTTTCTCGCAAGACGCGTTTGAAGTAATTGCGATCAACGGCTCGTTTAAAATTGCGCTTAGAAACCGATACACCCATTTTTAGGGGTTGGCTCTGTTCGCTGGCATCCATGGGCACATAGACCAAACGCAGCGGAAATTTACTGACAGACTTGCCTTCGGTAAACAGCGAAGCGATGGTGATATGGCTTTTTAATTTTTCTTTTTTGGGGTAATTCAATTTCATGGATTGGGATTCTTCTACGCTACAAAGGTAAAAAAAGCTTTCGTACAATGTTAGAATAAAAAAAGCCTCCTTTTCGGGGAGGCTTTCGCGTATTATTGGGTGTATACATTGTTTTTTTGATCGATGTCTGCCATGAATTGACTCGGGTCAATCGTGATGGTTTTAATCTTTTTTCGCGGTTGCGCAATCTGGAAATGATAGCCTGGGTTACCCCATCCCCATCCGGGCAATACCGTGCGCTTGATCGATGGAAACGGATTGGGTTTTACCCAGTGCATCGAGGTCGTTGGCACGTAAAAACTCTCGAAAGTACCGTCTTGGTATTCCACCATGATGTCCAAGGGCATGGGCATTCTTCCCAATCGATTTAAAGTGACCTTGGTTTTGGTCGTACCGGCATCTTCTACGAATTGGATGCCGTAATCGATGGTATTGGTGGTTTGCGTCCAATCGACCATATACCAATCCAAAACCGCACCGGTTACCCGTTCGGCCGTGCGTTTAAAATCATTGGGTGTTGGATGTGTAAAGCGGAAGTCGCGGTAATAGCGTTGTAGGGTTTTCATCGTGTTGTCCCATCCGATAACATAGGAGAGCTGCGTGAGAAAAATAGAGCCTTTTACATAAGACGAAATGCTGTACGCACTGTTGAGGTCGTAGCGATCGGCGTGGGTGGTCAAGGGTTGTTCAATGCCTTTATTCACCATGTAATAGTAGTTCTTATACGAAGAGCCAAACGGATTGCTATCCTCTTGTTCTGAGGCATCCATGGTTTTCATCACGGCCAAATCCGAGATAAAAGAGGTAAAGCCTTCGTCCATCCATTCGTGTTTGGTTTCATTGGTGGCTAAGCTGTGTTGAAACCAGCTGTGTGCCACTTCATGCGCCGTTACGCCAACCAGGCTGGCAAAGTCGCGATCACCGGTAATCAGGGTACACATCGAATACTCCATACCGCCATCGCCGCCTTGAATCACCGAATATTGGTCGTAGGGATACGGACCGACTTGGGTGTTGAAAAACTCGAACAGCGCCGCGGTACGCGGTTGTAGTTTTTTCCAATTCTCCAGTATTTTCGGATTGTTCTTATATAGGAAATGCAGGGTGATTCCCTGAGGACCAACGTATTTGTCGTGGATGTAATTATCGTCTGCAGCCCAGGTAAAGTCCAAGACATTATGAGCGCTAAAGTGCCAAGTCAGGTCTTTGGTTTTTTTCGGATGTACCACTTCGACCTGATCGTCTTGGTATCCGTGACCGATTTCATTTTTGTTGACCAGGTTTCCCGTTGCACCCACGGTATAGTTTTTATCCAAGGTCAATTTGACATCGAAATCGCCCCACACACTGTGAAACTCTCGTCCCAAGTATTGTTCTACATGCCAGCCTTCAAAGTCGTATTCGGCCATTTTGGGAAACCACTGTGCCATGGACAAAGCGACTCCTTCGCTGGAGTTTCGTCCCGCGCGGCGGATCATCTGCGGCGCTTGACCGTCAAAATTCAACGTCAACACCGTTGCTGCACCGGGTAATATCGGTTGTTTTAAAACGACTTCCATCACCGTACCCACCACATTGCTGTAGACCTCTATACCGTCTTGTTTTACGTTTTTAACCTTTAAAAAACCGATTTCGTCGGGTTTTAACAGGCTTATTTTGCTCTCATAAACCTTTTTGTTTCCCTTTTCTAGGGTATTGACCATGCGTCGGTCCGGATCGGCAATCGATTTCAAGCGCTCGTCCATATCGCTTCCCGGTTGGAACGCATTGTAAAACAAGTGAAAAAACACCCGTTTTAGCGTATCTGGAGAATGGTTGGTATAGGTGAGTTTTTGAGTACCGTGGTACTGGTATTTTTTGACATCCATGGAGACCTCCATTTTGTAGTCTACATGCTGTTGCCAATAACCGGGATTGGGGTTGTTTTGAGCAACCGCCCCGTAAAAGGCAAGAGAAAGGGTCAGCGTTAGGAAAATGTTTTTCATGATAGTGTTTTAAAAAACAAGTTCACTAGCTTTTCCATATCCCGAGGATATGCGTGATAAAAGCTAGTGAACTGGAGTGATATATGGGTTAAAAAAGTCTTATTTTTTAGCTCTTGAAACTTGGTCTGCCAATAGGATTGCATTGTAGGCATTGACGATTTTCCCCGAAGTAGAGATCGCTTTAAAGTTTCTCTTGTCCGTTGGTTTTCCGCCTAAAATTACCTCTTTATCAATGGCAATTCCCGAGTCCATCAAGATTTTTTTCACCTGTCCTGCCGTTAATTTAGGGTAGTAAGCGCGCACCAATGCCGCTACACCCGCCACGTTTGGCGAAGCCATAGAAGTTCCTTGTAAAAAGTCGTAAGTATTGTGTGGAACCGTCGCGTAAATCTTTACGCCAGGTGCAAAGACATCCACGTCGTAATGACCGTAGTTCGAGAAAGAAGCGATTAATTTTTCGCTAAATTCCGGGTTTAAAGCACCGACTACTAAAAAGTTATCGGAAATCTCTTTACCCATTCTCACATTGTCGTTGGGAAAGCGATCAACACCACCGTCTTTGTTTAAGTCCAAGGCGTCATTACCTGCGGCAACGACGATCAACACGTCTTTTTCTGCGGCATATACAATGGCATCGCGCACCCATTGCGAATGCGTTTCGAAGTATTTACCAAAACTACCGTTGATCACCTTAGCACCGTTGTCCACTGCATAGCGAATGGCCAAAGCGATATCTTTGTCGTATTCGTCTCCATCGGGCACAGCGCGAACCGCCATGATTTCAACCACATCAGAAGCCACACCGTCGCCGCCTAGGTTGTTGTGACGCTCCTGTGCTATAATTCCCGCTACGTGGGTACCGTGCATGGCCTCATCGCGATCAGGACCCATTACGTTGTTGTCTCCATAGGGAACATCGTTGAGGTCGTCTGGATTATCGCCAGTCAAGGCTCTACCGTTGAATTCCACGTTTAATTGGTACTCCAACTTGCTTTCTACTTGTTTTCTGTATTTGTCTATAACCGACAAGTCATTGCCGCGGCTCAATATACCGTACATGATGTTTTTGGCCTGTACGATTTTACTGTCTGCCTTGGCATCGATTTTTTCCAAATCCTGTAGCGTATAGGTATCCGCTTTAAAGTAGGCCAATAACTCTTTGTTGGCATTGATTAAAATGTCTACTCGGGGTTTGCTCTGAACGGCTTCGTTGATTTCTTCGCGGTGTTTGGCCAGGGCTTTTTTGTATTGCTCCGTGCCATCATCGCCTTTTTTTACGATACGCGTATACTCCAAATTCTCGTGTACGGCTTTGCCTAAAAAGTTCCAACCGTGTATGTCGTCTATATAACCGTTTTGATCGTCGTCTATACCGTTTGCCGCTTTTTCCTTAGGATTGGTCCATACGGCTTTCTTTAAATCGTCGTGCTCTATTTCTATGCCCGAATCGATTACACCCACCACTACTTTGGTCGCTTTTTTACCCTTGAGCAATTCTTGGTATGCGCGGTCTACCGACATGCCAGGAACCGTATCGCGAACCAAGTCTAAATGACTCCATCGCTTTAATTGTTCGTCCGTTAAGGCTGTTGTTCTTTTGGGTAAATGGTCTACGCCTCCGATAGGGGTATAGTTAGAAAATTTTGTTCCTCCACAACTGGCTAGTACAAGTGCCAAGGCTGCAGATAAATAAACCGGTTTTAATAAACGCATGTTGTTTCTTTTATTGGTTATAATTTGATTCTAAGGCCGAATTTAGTGATTTACTGCTAAATGGCAATTATTTAGTTGAAAAACCCGCCTCGAATATACTGTTTTCGCCGTGTCCGAAGACCGATGGCACAAATTACGCAAACTATCCGATCATCTGAAAGTAAAATAACACGAATTTATGCTTTGGGGTTGATACACAGCTTCTAAAGAATATTTTTTATGTTTTTATTGGCAATTTACCCCCCGCTATGAGCAGCGGTTTTAGAGGCGGTTTGACGTTTTTAAGAATCCTGCTTTTACTATTTTAAATTTTAAGTTAATTCGTTGAAAATCAGTAAAAACAACGAATTTTTTTAACTTTTTTAACCGCTGTATTTTAACGCGATGGGCTTGTTTGCTGCGCTCGGCTTTTTTATTTTAATAGAAAGAAACAGCAAGTTATTGACTGGTATTGTTTTACGATTAAATTTTTGAATTAGGCGGTTTTTTATAAGAAGAGATAAGGGAGCCCAGCGCTTTTCCGCTTTAGCGTTGAACGTGTGGTTTGTAATAGGTGTAGGCTCCATAGTGTTAAGTGTGAGTTGCTCAGCAGATGAAACAGTGGTTTTAGAAAAACAATCCTTCGATGTAGGGAATGAATTAACGGAATATGAAATCAGTGTTATGGAACAGGTTTTTAATGATAATCACCATATTAGTATTGAGGAAGCTCAGAAAGAAGTGGCGAATATGCTTTTGGTTTTTCAAGAGAATTCTAATTTTCCAACTTCGAGAAAGGTAGAAAGTATACAGGCAATACTTGTTGATGATGAAATTAAACAAGATTACGCAGGTATAGTGTTACCGGATACTTTGCGTATCTATTTAATTTTAAGGATCAAAACGGTTATGCGCTTGTCGCTGCAGATAATCGAGTTGAGGAGCCCATTTTGTGTTTTGTTGAGCAGGGTAATTTAGATAAAGATACTGATACTCCAGGTTTTTATCTTTTTCTAGAACAAGCAGAAAACAAAATTGTCGAACAAATTGATTATGCGCATCAGAAACGGGATTCATTAGCGGATGTTATATCCTTTAAATTAGATAAACGCTATACGGATTCTGATGATTCCGATGAGGAAATAGATCAAGAAAAAGACTTATTTGGTTTTGGTCGTACAAGGAGACGCTACTATAGAATTTTTCGTATAGAAGTTGGATTGTGGCAGGTGATAACAAATAGGGAACCGCTTGTTCCCATAGAATGGGGGCAAGGTAATCCATATAATGCTTTTGTAAAGTATAAATCTAATTGTACAGACGCTCCAGTCGGCTGTGTAGCTACGGCTACGGCACAGATTATGGCTTATTGGCAGTACCCTTGGGAGATCGATGGGCAATCGATACGATGGAATGAGCTAATAAAGTATACAGGAAGAGAGTCTTTTGTACTTAGGGGACACTTGAATCCGAATTGGGTGGATGAAATTAGAAATGCAAGTCCTGATCTTAAAGCGAATGTAGCCCATTTGATGGAACGTATTGGATATCATGTCGGGATGAATTATGGCTGTTTTGGAAGTAGTGCAAGTATTTCTGATGCTACTGCTTTTTTAAGAAATCGCGGTTATAAAGGAGGTTTTAGAAACGATTACGAGGTCAATGCGGTTATAAATTCTTTAAATTATAGCCATCCTTTGATTCTGGAAGGTTGTGCAATTAAAAAAAGAAAAAAGATTTTGGGAATTAAAGGGAAGTCTTCTTATAGTGTTTGCCATGCTTGGGTAGTGGATGGATATAAGAATTTTCGTCGAGAAATTAAACAAATTACGGAAATCCGTGATCAAAGAACGAATCGTTTGATGGCTATTCGTACGGATTACTTCCACCAATATTTTAAAGTGCTCCATAACAATTGGGGATGGGATGGGGTTGCAAATGGTTGGTTTCAAGCGGGTGTTTTTGACTCCGGCAGTTATAATTTTCAATATAGAAATCGTATATACCCGCATATTAGACGGTATAAATACTAAAGAATATGAAAAAGGGTGTTTATTTGACAATTTTGCTCGTACTATGGGGTAGCTGTAAACAAGACGATGAGATTTATCCCGGACCGTTTTCAGGGCCTAAAAACGAAAAGTCCTATATCGATTATTTCACTCATGTGAGTGGCATACAAGCTACTGTTTTTTCAGGTGTTTTGGTAGATGAGGCGCAACAGCTGTTTTTTTATTTAAAGCGGGATACGTCACAGAACTATAAAGACCTAAAAGAGGGTATATCCGTTCTCGTCCAAAGTGATTCGAGATGTAGTGTTGGTTTTTCTTGGTTTAGTGATAATCCGGGATTTTATAAATATGCCAATCTAATTGGCGATACCTTGTACAATTCTTCCAAAAGACCGCCTTGGAGCAATGCGATCATCGATACGTTGCAAAGCATACAAATTATGACCGATCAGGATTTTGACCAACAGCATCCCAAAGGAAGCGATGTCTCTAAGTATTTTAAAGTTTTCTTTTCGAATCCCTATCTCGTTGTTAAGAACCACTATCAGATTTATACCGGAGAATATGCTTATAGGTTGGAGGATGCTATAAATGAAGCGCCTTACGCAATACTTGGCCGGTCTTTGGAAGAAACCGATTTTCGAAGTTATCCTTTTATGAATGATTCGTGGATTTGCGTATTGACAACAGCGCCGGAAGCAGATGGAGCATACCGATTTACCGTAAAAGTCATCAAGAAAAACGGAGATCTTTTAACGGCTCAGACCAAGCAATCGATACATATAAAAGGGCGCTAAAAAAAGGCACTCTTTTTGGATGGAGAGTGCCAGTTTTATAAATTTAAAAAATATCTTCGAAGCGAAATACCTCGTTGAGGCGAACGCCTTTTTCGGTGTGTTGTACCGTGATGACTTGGTTGTGGGCATCGTGACCCAAAACCAAATAATAATTTTCTGTAGCGGCCGTATTTAAGAATTTTTCCTTTTCCTTTAGCGTGAGCAAGGGTCTGGTATCGTAGCCCATTACATACGGCAGGGGAATATGACCGGCTGTCGGCAGTAAATCGGCCACATAGGCTATTTTTTTTCCTTGATAGTCGATCAGTGGAATCATTTGCTTTTCGGTATGTCCGTCGGCAAAGAAGATTCCAAAGTCCAATTCGGATTTGAGCAGCAAATCGCCTTGGGGTCTTTTAACCAGAGCTAGCTGTCCGCTTTCCTCTATCGGCAGGATGTTTTCTTTGAGAAAGGAGGCTTTTTCGCGATCGTTGGGGTTAACGGCCCAATCCCAATGCTTGTCGTTGGACCAGTACTTCGCGTTTTTAAAGGCGGTTTCGTAGCCGGTTCGTTCGGCATTCCAGTTGACGGCGCCTCCGACGTGATCAAAGTGCAGATGCGTCAGGAAAACATCGGTAATATCGTCGCGGTGAAACCCGTTTTTTGCCAGGGACTTGTCTATGGAATCGTCGCCCCAAAGGGAGTAGTAACCGAAAAACTTATCCGATTGTTTGTTGCCCATACCCGTGTCGATCAGGATCAGTCGGTCGCCTTCTTCGATCAGCAGCAAACGCGCGGCAATATCGATGAGGTTGTTGGCGTCTGCCGGATTGGTGCGGTTCCAGATGGTTTTGGGCACCACGCCAAACATCGCGCCGCCATCCAATTTAAAATGGCCGCTCTCTATAGCATATAATTTCATGATGGTCTCTTTTTTGTCTGCTACAAATTACAGAAATTTTGTCAAGCGCACAATTGCTCGGCCCGACTTATCCGTGCGCGGTTTTTTTGCGCCGGTAGGCTGCGGCTAACGACGCGTAAATGGCGCGTCTGCTTCTTTATGGGATCGAGGTTTTTTCGGGGGAATTTACAGCCTAACCGCGGCGAAATTGCGCGGGGGCTGCGGGCGCTTTCTCGCTTGTTTTATCCGTGGGCTAAGCGTTTTTTACGTGGTTCACAAGGCGTTAAGGATTGAAGCGGTATCCTTTTGCGCAGCGCAGCGAAGCAGAAGATAAAGCGAAAAGCCTGACCCGGAGGGGAACGCGCTTAAAAGGGATAAATTAAGAAAACATGATAATTGTCATATTTATTTGCGGTATGGGGGAAATAGTTTCTGTTATTGTGAAATTTAGGGGCTTTTTACTGTTTTTTACGCAGTGTGCTACAAAAGGATTAAGCGCTTTAAGTTTCTCATTACTATGGGATTAAAACAATAAATTCTGACTATAGTGGCATTAGTTATAAAAATGTTATTCCTTATAGGAAACCGCAATTTTTATAATATCTTTGCGATAGTTTTAGAACTAATCCAATTAAACCTATGATAAAAGTTTCAGATACAGCAAGTAAGCGCGTGGCGCTGCTAATGGAAGATGAGGGATTTGACGTAACTAAAGATTATGTTCGTGTGGGCGTAAAAAGTGGCGGATGTTCCGGACTTTCCTATGATTTAAAGTTTGATCACCAATCTGGAGAGGAAGATAAAATTTTTGTCGACAATGGGGTTACCATTGCTGTAGATAAAAAGAGTTTTTTATATCTGGTGGGAACGACTTTGGAATTCGAAGGGGGATTAAACGGGAAGGGATTCCAGTTTAACAATCCCAATGCCAACAGAACCTGTGGTTGCGGCGAGAGTTTTTCTCTATAAAGGGAGGAGTGTCCATCGTCTTAGACAAAAAAACGAAGACAGGTTTTTAAGCCTGTTTTCTCTATTAAAAGGAATTTTATTTATTGAACGAAAACCGGTGGTTTTATTCCATCGCCGTTTTTAGATTTAAAAAAAAATATGAGCAAATATACCGAAGAAGAACTTAAAAAAGAGCTGGAGACCAAGGAGTACGAATACGGTTTTTACACCGACATCGAATCGGAGACTTTTCCCATTGGATTAAACGAATCGATTGTTCGTGCAATTTCTTTAAAAAAGGAAGAGCCCGAATGGATGACGGAGTGGCGATTGGAAGCTTTTCGCGCTTGGCAAGAAATGATTGAGCCCGAATGGGCCAATGTACATTATCAGAAGCCCGATTTTCAGGCGATATCGTACTATTCTGCTCCCAAAGCCAAAGATAAGTACAAAAGTATCGATGAGGTGGATCCGGAATTGTTGGACACCTTCAACAAATTGGGAATTTCTCTCGAAGAACAGAAACGCTTAGCCGGTGTAGCTATAGATATCGTGATTGATTCGGTATCGGTTGCGACCACCTTTAAAAAGACCTTGGCGGAGAAGGGAATTATTTTCTGCTCCATATCTGAGGCGATACGCGAACATTCGGAATTGGTTAAAAAATATTTGGGTACCGTAGTTCCGCGTAAGGACAATTTTTATGCGGCCTTAAACTCGGCGGTATTCTCCGACGGTTCCTTCTGTTACATCCCCAAAGGGGTGCGTTGTCCGATGGAGCTATCGACCTATTTCCGCATCAACCAAGCCGGAACCGGACAGTTCGAAAGAACCTTGGTCATTGCAGACGAGGGAAGTTATGTGAGCTACTTAGAAGGCTGTACTGCCCCCTCTAGAGACGAAAACCAATTGCACGCCGCTGTGGTCGAATTAATCGCATTGGACGATGCAGAAATTAAGTATTCCACCGTTCAAAACTGGTTTCCAGGGAACAAAGAGGGCAAAGGTGGGGTGTATAACTTTGTAACCAAAAGAGGACTGTGTGAGACGCGAGCGAAAATTTCGTGGACTCAGGTGGAAACCGGATCGGCCGTAACTTGGAAATACCCATCTTGTATTTTAAAAGGGGATTATTCCATAGGTGAATTCTATTCGATAGCCGTTACCAATAATTTCCAACAAGCCGATACGGGAACCAAGATGATTCACTTGGGTAAAAATACCCGATCGACCATCATTTCCAAAGGAATATCTGCGGGTAAATCGCAGAATAGTTACCGCGGATTGGTTCAGATTGGAGCCCGTGCCGAAAACGCGCGTAACTTTACACAATGTGATTCGCTGTTGATGGGCGACCAATGTGGGGCGCATACCTTCCCGTATATCGAAGTAAAAAACAGCACCGCACAATTGGAGCACGAGGCCACCACGAGTAAAATCGGGGAAGACCAAGTTTTCTATTGCAACCAAAGGGGAATACCGACAGAAAAAGCGATTGCTTTGATCGTCAATGGATTTTCCAAGGAGGTATTGAACAAGCTTCCGATGGAGTTTGCCGTAGAAGCGCAAAAGCTATTGGAGATTTCCCTAGAGGGAAGTGTTGGATAGTGCGGGGACTAAAGACGACTTATAGATAAAAGATATAATAAAACAACAGAGTTTTGCAAGGGCAGATTCCCATCTAGAATTTCAAATCTCAAATTCAAAATCAAAGCATGTTACAAATTAAGAATTTACACGCTAGCGTAGAAGATAAAGCAATATTAAAAGGCATTAACTTAGTGGTTAACGCTGGAGAGGTACACGCCATTATGGGGCCTAACGGAGCCGGTAAGAGTACGTTATCTTCGGTTATTGCCGGTAACGACAACTTCGAAGTCACCCAAGGAGAGATTTTACTTGAGGGCGAGGATATCAAGGAAATGGCACCAGAGGAGCGCGCGCATAAAGGCGTTTTTCTGTCGTTTCAGTATCCGGTTGAGATTCCTGGAGTGTCGGTGACGAACTTTATGAAAACCGCGATTAACGAATCTAGAAAAGCACAGGGCTTGGAAGAGATGCCGGCCAATGTGATGCTGAAAAAAATCCGCGAGAAATCCGAAATGTTGGAGATAGACCGCAAGTTTCTATCCCGATCGTTAAACGAAGGTTTTTCCGGTGGAGAGAAAAAGAGAAACGAAATTTTCCAAATGGCCATGCTCGAGCCGAAGCTGGCTATTTTGGACGAAACCGATTCCGGTTTGGATATCGATGCCTTGCGCATTGTAGCCAACGGGGTGAATAAATTAAAAAGCCAAGACAATGCGGTAATCCTGATTACGCATTACCAAAGATTGTTAGAATATATCGTTCCAGACTTTGTACACGTGCTTTACGATGGTAAAATCGTTAAAACCGGTGGCAAGGAATTGGCATTAGAATTAGAAGAAAAAGGCTACGATTGGATTAAGAATGAAATCGAGTAAATCGATCGCGACTTAAAACAATTATCAATCTAATTTAGAACTGCACATTATGGAATTGAAAGATAAATTAATATCCTCTTTTATTGCTTTTGAACAACGAGTGGATGTCAACAGTGCGTTGCACAATCTGCGTTTGGAGGCTCTAAAAACCTTTGAAACACTGGGATTCCCTACTAAAAAGGACGAGGCTTGGAAATATACATCGCTAAATGCGCTGTTGAAGAATGATTTTAGCGTTTTGCCGAAAAGCGAAAAGGACGTGGATTTTAAAGACGTCAAAAAATACTTTTTAAACGACGTAGATACCTATAAATTGGTGTTTGTAAACGGGGTGTTCAACTCGCATTTGTCCGCGACTACCCACGATGGTATCGACGTTTGCTTGATGTCTTCGGCCTTGAACAAACCCAAGTATAAAATGATTATCGACACCTATTTCAATACGGCTGCCGATCAAAAAGACAGCTTAACGGCTTTGAATACCGCTTTTTCCCTGGAAGGAGCCTATATCAATATTCCGAAGAGCAAGGTGGTGGATAAACCGATTGAAATCATCAACTTTTCAACGACCAACAGCGAACAAGCCCTGTTTGTACAACCGCGTAATCTGATTGTAGTGGGCGAAAATGCCCACGTTCAAATCGTAGAGCGCCATCAGAGTTTGAGCAGCAATACCGTTTTAACCAACAGCGTTACCGAGATTTTTGCTCACAAACGCGCTATAGTGGACTACTATAAGTTGCAAAACGACAATCAGACGGCTAATTTGATCGACAATACCTTTATCCAGCAAAAGCAAGAAAGCGTGGTGTCGGTTCACACCTTCTCCTTTGGAGGAAAATTGACGCGCAACAACCTAAACTTCTCACAAGACGGCGAGCGCATCGACAGTACCTTAAAGGGAATCACGATTATCGGCGACAAACAGCACGTAGACCATTATACCTTGGTATCCCACAATCAACCCAATTGTGAAAGCCACCAAAATTATAAGGGAATCTATGACGACGCTTCGGAAGGGGTATTTAACGGAAAGATTTATGTGGACCGTTTGGCACAGAAAACCGATGCTTTTCAGCAAAACAACAACGTGTTGTTGAGCGATAAGGCTACGGTAAACTCCAAGCCGCAATTGGAAATTTTTGCAGACGATGTCAAGTGTTCCCACGGCTGTACTATTGGACAGTTGGATCACGATGCGATGTTCTATATGCAACAACGCGGTATTCCCAAAAAGGAGGCGCGCGCTTTGTTGATGTATGCCTTTACCAACGAGGTTTTGGCCAGCGTAAAAATCCCCGATTTAAAAGACAAAGTATCCAAAGTAATCGCCACCAAATTAGGCGTGAATATGGGATTTGACATTTAGGTCAAAAACCGAAATCCTACAGAAAACCGAAGCCAACGCTTCGGTTTTTTGCATTTTAAGGCACCGTTATTGCCAAGGGGCAGTGTTTGTTGGCTTTTGCCCAAAGCCTTCGCCTAAGCGCTTAATCACCGCTTGCCGCGGGTATTGGCTTTAAGAGTGCTGCGCTTGCTGCGGTGGGCAGTCGGGCCTATTAGGAAGGCGTCTGATAGGTGTACTGCACCAAATCGTCCGGACTTTTTAGGGCGTGAAGGCTGCTTTTGTCGAGTACATAGAGCTTGGTACTCAATTGCAATACCGAAGTGTAGTTGTGGTCGACCAGGATAATGCCGCGATTTTGGCTGGCTTGCACAATCAATTCTTGTACGCTTTCCACGATTAGCGGTGCCAATCCCTGAAAGGGCTCGTCGAGCAAGCTGAATTTCGACGGCGCCGTGAGTAGGAGTTTTATTTCCAAATAGCGCAAATCGCCAAAGGCGAGTTCCCTGATTTTTTTGCCCACCATAGATTGAACGAGGCCATCTTCCAGCACCGCTGCTTTTTCGCTGGAATCCAAAAACAGCGATACCGCCTGAGTCACGGTAAGGTGTTTGGGTATAAAGCGATGCTGCGGCAGGTAGTTTAAGGTTTTCGGCAGGGAAAACGGCTGGTTTACCTTGACGCGATCAATGGCCAAATACTTGTGTTCACAGGGCAGGGTGCCGTATATAATATTGAGCAAGGTGGTTTTTCCGCAGCCGTTTCGACCGAGCAAGCCGACGATATCGCCGGTTTTGCAGCTCAGGGCTACATCGGTCAGGATCGCTCTACGATCGCGGTGTTTGACAATGCTTTCGGCGGTTAATTGGTGAACCATACTACAGTGAAATAAATAAACAATACGGCGATGATATTGATACCCGAAGCAGCGACGATGAGCTGAGTTTTGGTCAGGCCGCAGTTGTGGTAAAAGATATAGTCGTCGTTTCTAAACAGTTTTAAATAGCCCAAGGCCAAAACAAATCCGAGGGTACAGTAAAAAATCAAGATGCGCACGAGATCAAATCGAAAGAGCAGCAGCAGCAACGATAAAGGCGCGTTGATCAGCACGATGCCTTTGTAGTATTCGATAAACAGCCTCAATTCCCTTCTAGTAATCATCTGCAATTGTTTTGGGTTATTACGCCAGCTGAAATTTCAGCTGAGCAACGGATCGACGACTGCCGGGTACTTTTTTCGTACGGAGCCACCGCTTTGCCATTTTGTTTTAAAGCAGCACATTCAAAATCAGCGGTATGCGCTGATCTAGGGTGGGGAGCGACTGCAAATACAACAAACGCATAAAGTGAATTTTTATTGTGTGTGGGCTTTGCTCCTAAACAAAGTTATCCAATTTTCCACGGCTTTGCAAGGCAACAGCCTACCCACTTACGTAGAGCGCCGCGTGAAAGCCCCATTACCTAGCGGCAATTTCAACCGCGGCTACCGCTCCTAAAACTCTAATAAAATTCTAATTATCATTTGAACAAGTGGGGGATTCTTTTGGTTACTTTTGCTGCTTGATGAGAAAAAAATAATTTTAATTCTTTGATTGTGATGGGTATAGAGGTGTATGTCCTAGGGGAATCCCGGCCTTTAATCGCAAAAATTAGTTGGAATCTGCGGTGATTAAATCGCTAAATTTTGAAGTTGTGAAAGTCTACTTTTTTAAACCAGAAACCGGAAAAACCATCCTTCCATCTGCCGCAAACCGCACTGGTGCCAGCGGTGTTGAACCCTATTTTCGATATCAGTTCAACGAACCTCCTTCGAGGTGTTAATGGCGTAAATTCAAAAACCTTTTGCCGTTTTAACGGCGCTCTTATTCCCTGCCTTTTGGCAGCGGAGCCGAGCAAACCAGCTGTTCTAGTTCGGTAGAACGGCCGGTTTTCTGGCAGCCAAGCGGCGTTTTTAAGGCATTTTTTAGGCTGCGTATAAGCCGTTTGCATAGGGCTGTTATCGGCTAAAGGTGTTTTTGCGTCTGGAGAACCCACGCTTATTTTTAAACACAAAACGCATGAACTCATGAAAAACAACAAAAACAAATTTTCCGAGACCAAGGAATATCTCATTACCTCCCATACCACGAATCACATCGATCAGTGTTTTGATTTGTTTAAGACCTCGGAGCACGGACTGAGCCACTTGGAAGCACAGCGGCGATTAGAGGTTTATGGAAAAAACGAAATCATCCATCAAAAAGCCCCTTCGGCGCTGTGGCAATTGCTGTTGGCCTATAAAAACCCCTTTATCTTTGTCTTGGGCGTCTTGGCCATCATCAGTTTTTTTATGGATTTTTGGCTGCCGTATCGCCAAGGAGAACCCGCAGAACTGGCGGGGGTTATCATTATAGTTACGATGATTTTGATCAGCGGTTTGTTGCGATTCTGGCAGGAATACCGCACCAACAAAGCGGCGGATTCCCTGAGTTCTTTGGTCAAAACCACCGCTACCGTACGCCGGCGTACCGACACCAATGCCGGGAGTTTGATCATGGAGGTACTGGTCGAAGAGCTGGTTCCCGGCGATATCGTCCTGCTCAGTGCGGGCGACTTGGTACCGGCAGACATTCGATTGTTTACCTCTAGGGATTTGTTTGTCAGTGAAGCCGCATTGACAGGAGAGTCGATGCCGGTAGAAAAATACGACATACCCGGAGATGACGTATTGGATGGGGGCGCACAAAATTCGCCAGAGCGCAACGACTTACTGCGTCTCAATCACATCTGCCTTATGGGTACCAACGTAACGAGCGGCACCGCGTCCGGTATGGTATTCTCTACGGGCTCGCAGACGTATTTCGGATCCTTGGCCACCTCTATAGTGGGCAAGCGTCCGGAAACCGCCTTTGACAAAGGTGTCAATAGCGTGAGTTGGTTGTTGATTCGCTTTATGATGGTGATGGTGCCCGTGGTGTTTTTGGTCAACGGACTGATCAAGGGAAACTGGGTGGATTCCGTATTGTTTGCTTTGGCCGTGGCCGTAGGACTCACTCCTGAAATGCTGCCGATGATCGTCAGTGCCAATTTGGCCAAGGGAGCCGTAACCATGTCCAAGCGAAAAGTCATTGTCAAACGCCTCAACGCCATTCAGAATTTGGGTGCCATGGATGTATTGTGTACCGATAAAACCGGCACCTTAACCCAAGACGAAATCGTGTTGGATCGCTTTATGGATTTGAGTGGTGCCGACGACGAACGCATTTTACAATGGGCGTGGTTGAATAGCTTTCACCAAAGTGGTGTCAAGAATTTAATGGATCGAGCCGTGGTTAAATTTACGGAGGATCGCGAGGATTTTGACGGTTTTACCTACCATGCCAAGGTCGATGAATTGCCGTTTGACTTTGAGCGCCGGCGGTTGTCTGTAATCGTAACAGGTTCAAACGACAACCACATTTTAATTTGCAAAGGCGCTGTGGAAGAGGTCTTGGAAGTAGCGACACAGATGCGTTTAAGAGACGAATATATACCGATTGATGCGCAGGTGCGCAAATACATATTGGACAAAGCAGCAGCCTTTAACAAGGCCGGATATCGCGTATTGCTCTTGGGTATTCGCGAGATTCCCGCGGTGTTTGCCGAAACGCATTATACGCTGGAGGCCGAGCAACAGCTGACGATAGAGGGTTTTCTAACCTTTCTGGATCCTCCAAAGTCCTCCACGGCACCGGCGATCAAAGCCCTGATGGACAATGGTGTTCAGGTTAAGGTATTGACCGGCGATAATGCCGAAATCACCAAAAAGATTTGCCGTGAGGTGGGTATAGACGATGCGCATTGCCTGAGCGGTGCAGATATCGAAGCTATGGACGAGGGCGAATTGGCGCTCGCGGTAGAGCGACACAGCATTTTTGCCAAGCTCTCTCCGCTACAGAAAAACACGGTTTTAAAGACCTTACAAAAAAACGGACATACCGTGGGCTTCTTGGGCGACGGCATTAACGATGCACCGGCTTTGCGCGATGCAGATGTGGGCATTTCCGTGGATTCCGGTACGGATATCGCCAAGGAATCGGCCGATATTATCCTGTTGGAAAAGGATTTAATGGTGTTGGATGAGGGGATTTTAATCGGTAGACAAACCTTTGGAAACATCATTAAGTACCTCAATATGACGGCCAGTTCCAATTTTGGTAATGTGTTTTCGGTGATTGTAGCCAGTGCCTTTATTCCGTTCTTACCGATGTTGGCCATTCATCTATTGCTGCAAAACCTGATTTACGACGTGTCTCAGCTGTCTTTGCCCTGGGATAAAATGGACCGCGACTTTTTAAAGAAACCCCGTAAGTGGGATTCCAAAAACATCGGTCGCTTTATGATGTGGATCGGCCCGACTTCGTCTATATTCGACATTACCACCTTTGCGGTACTCTGGTATATCATCGGTGCCAATAGCGTCGAACACCAAGCCCTGTTTCAGTCGGGCTGGTTTGTGGAAGGGCTGCTCTCGCAAACCCTGGTCGTGCATTTGCTGCGCACTCAAAAAATACCGTTTATTCAAAGTACCGCCACTTTACCGGTATTGATCCTCACAGGACTGGTTATGTGTCTGGGTATTTACATACCGTTTTCGCCTCTGGGTACTTATGTCGGGTTGGTTCCCCTACCTTGGTCGTACTTCCCGTGGTTGGTGGGTATACTCTTTAGTTATTGCGTATTGGTACAAGTGTTTAAGCGCATTTACATCCGCCGATTTGGTCAGTGGTTTTAAGCGAAACCGGGATTTTGTAACAAGAGAGGCAGCCGTTATCGCTTAGCCGAAATAAAAAAACCGTGGTCTACGTTAAGCCACGGTTTTTTTATGTGTATTTCGCAGAGCATCGCGGCTTAAGCCTCGTGGTCCTTGTTGAGTTGCTCGATAAAGTACGAGGGTTTAAGTCCCGTTCTGGATGTAAAGGCATTGGTAAAACTGCGGGTATTGGTAAAGCCGAGTTCCGAGGCAATCGAGCTGATTTTATACGAGCGTACCGAGGTGTTTGTTCGCAGCAATTCCACGCCGTATTCGATGCGTAAATCGTTGACGTACTGATTGAAGTTTTTGTTTTTCTGCGTATTGATGACCTTGGAGAGGTAGGAAGTATTGGTTTTCCACAGCTCGGCCAATTGGGTCTGGGTAATGTTTTGTTTTAAGTATTCCTTATCCGCTTCAAAGCGCTCGAGTTGCCACAGGATTTGCTTGACGATATCCTCGTGTATTTCCACGCTTTTCGCGCTGTTGACATCGGCGGTTTCCGCTTCGGCTTCGGCTTCGCTTTCCGCGCTGATCTCAACGGCTGCTGTTGCCTTTGGCAGCGTGATAGGATGCAGTAAGGCTTCGTATTTTTTGCGGTATAAGCGCTGTTTTCGATAGTAGATTACCGTGGTAATCCCGATGCCAACGATCACCAGCAAACCAGCTATATACAAGTATAATGACCGCTTTTTGTTGGTTTCGATTTGCTGTTGCAGTTCCTCTTTGTATTGGTAGAGGTTTTTGTTGTCGTATTCGGTGTGCAAATAGTTGTTTAAGAACTTATAGTCTTCGCGCAGCAAACTGTCGATCTGTATGAGTACATTGGTATAATCCAATTGTTTTTCCAGGTTCTTTTTGGCCTTGTAGTAATCGATAAGAAAGACATAGGCTTGTCGCAGGTCTAAATTGGTGATTTTTTTGTCGCGGTACAATTCATCGACGCTTTCGAAGTATTCAAGGGCTTTTTCCCTTTCGCCCAATTCCCAATAATTTTTGCCTAAAAACAAATACGTCAGGTGTTCGTTGGTATAGTCTTTATTGTTTCTAATGCCTTCTAAGGAGCCTTCCAACAGGCTCAAAGAGCTCTCATAGTTTTTTAAAGCGTATTGTACGATGCCTTCCGACTGACGAAAATAGCTTTCTTCATTGTTTTTGGCCGTTTTGTTTTTAATCAATTGACAGGCTTCGAGTCCCAAGTTGTTGTAGTAGCTCGATTTTTGGTATTCGCCGAGCTGGTAATAGCACTTGCTGATCGAGCGAATCGAATTGATATAGCCCAATAGGCTGTTGATGTTGTTTTGACTTTTATAATAGGTGGCACATTCTTGATAGATTTCCAGGGCATCTTGAAACGAGCCCAGGTAATACTTTACATCGGCTATGCTGTAACGGATTTTGTGTAGGGTGTAGAGGTCGTTGGTCTTGAGTATAAACTCTTCGGCCTTTAAGCTGTTTTCTACGGAAACCTTGTAGTTTTTCTGTAAAAAGTATACGGTGCCATAGGTTTGATAGGCAATGCTGATCAATTTGTTGTCTTGGGAGGCGAGGGCAATTTGGTAAATGCTATCGGCATAGGCCAACTGCGTCGATTCTGGCGAACGAAACATCTTTTTGCGATAGGCATCGATGAGTTCTGCATTGTTGTTTTCGCTTCGTGCTTTTTGTATATAAAGGTCGATATAGCGCTTTTGCAATGGGCTATTCACCTCTTGTGAATCGATTAAGCTTACGAGTTCCGCATACGTTTTCTGAGCGATATTTTCATGTTGTGCGTGCACAACATTACTTTTTGAGAACAAAATTATACTCAAAAAGAAGATTATCGGAAGTTTGCGGGCACTTATTTTTAGCATTTTCTTGGTGTTTTGAGCAAAGCTACAATTTTTTATGCTGTATTTAAAAATCTTAAAATCAAATATATGTATTCCCTATCGTGGGTATATTTATAAATGTGCACTATAAAGAGTTGTATAGGTGAATTTATACACCTAGTTTTGAAAAAGTTAAGTTATCCAGTTAAACAATCACTATTAATCACTATACAACGATGAAAAAAACATTTTTATTATCCGTTTCCTTATTAGCGCTTTGCACGGCTTGTTCGGTAGAGTCTGATTCTGTAGAATCAGTAACTAAAATGGAAAGAGCAATTCCTGCGAAATCCGCTTTTGAATTATCGGAATCCGCTACGGTTTTAACGCAATTATACCTTGATGGTAATTACGGTCTAACCGAGATTTCCGACATCGCTAAGACGGTTGAAGGTTTGGCTGTAAGTGGAAGTTTTGCAAAGGAAGAAGGTTTGGACGTTTCGCAATATAAAGCGGTTTCTGTAACGAACCTATCTCAGATTATCGATCAAGATTGGTCGGTATTGAATGAGATTACAGCCGAAGGTCATTTTAAACAACAAATTATAAAAATGGTTGAATCTACAGATGGTTTAGAGTCTTTTATCAATGTAATTACCAATGATAAGGATTTAACCGCTGAAGAGAAACAACTATTGCACGAAGGTATTAAAATGGGCACTACAGCCCTTGAAGGAGGTATTGATGATGAGTGGGGTAAAAGGAAATTTACCGGTTATATACTTTCTCGACAAAACAGCGAATTAAACGTTGTAGTTACTAGAACTGTTTTGAATATTGCTATGAAACAGTAAATTGTTGTTTCCCTTACTAAGTAGTCCGGACTACTTAGTAACAACAACAACTTTAAAATAATTTTTTTTTATTCAAGTTAATGTTTTTCTTTTCTAATGGGTGTATTAGAAAAGATGGTTTTTCAAAAGAGGAATTGAGCAATCATTGTCGTTATGGTTGCTCGCTTTCCTCGAATATAACTACTTGAATAGGATGTTTTTACATATTTTGCAAAAAAGAAGGCCGTATTAGTGATTAAATACGGTCTTTTTTGTTTGCCTATAGGCTGATTTGTTTAGTCGCTTATCCGCCAGTTTCCGCAAAGTATATCAGTTTGCGAATTATAAAAGTACGCCCTTCAAATCCTGCACCACACTAAGCGCATCCGCGCATGAAAGCAACTGCTTAGCTGCTCGTTTCCGCAAAGTATATCAGTTGCCGAATTAAAAAAGTAGGCCCTTCAAATCCTGCACCACACTAAGCGAATCCGCGTATCAACGAATCCGCAAAACTGCTGTTTTTCGAATTATAAAAGTACTCACTTCAAATCCACCACAACCCTAGGCAAATCCGCGAATCCGCGCATCAACGACTCTGCTGTTTTTCGAATTAAAAAAGTAGATCCTTCATATTCACCACAACCCCAAGCGCATCCGCGAATCCGCGCATCAACGCATCCGCAAAACTGTTAGTTTTCGAATTAAAAGTAGGCCCTTCAAATTCTCCACAACCCCAAGCGAATCCGCGAATCCGCGCATCAACGAATCCGCAAAATTGCTGTTTTTCGAATTAAAAAAGTAGATCCTTCATATCCACCACAACCCTAAGCGCATCCGCGAATCCGCGCATCAACGAATCCGCGAATAGACGCATCCGCAAATCAATTATGATTCGCAGCTGCTGCAGCTAACTAAATTGGTGACCATTTCTTTAGAAACGCTTTGGCTGCGTTGGTAGTAGAGGGTTTTAACACCCAGTTTCCACGCTTCGATCATCAGGCGGTTGACCTCCTTAATCGGCAGTCCAGACGGAATGTTAAGGTTTAAGCTCTGTGCCTGATCCACGTATTTTTGTCGAATGGCAGCCTGTTGAATGATCTCCAATTGGCTGATCTCTTTAAAGGTCTTGAAAACGGCTTTTTCCTCTTCGGTTAATTCGGTTAATTGTTGCACACTTCCACCGCTGAGCATGATGCTTCTCCAGGTGTCTTCGTTGTCAATACCCTTTTGTTCCAACAGGATTTTGAGGTATTTGTTTTTGCGCATAAAGTTTCCTTTGGACAGCCCTGCTTTGTAATAATTGCTGCTAAAGGGTTCAATGCCCGGCGATGTTTGCCCGAGTATGGCCGAAGACGAGGTGGTCGGCGCAATAGCCATGGTCGTGGTATTTCGGCGTCCGTAGCCCTTTAGAATTTCCGGTTCGCCATAGATGCGAGCCAGTTCTTGAGTGGCTTTGTCGGCGCGTTGTTGAATGCGTTGAAAGATCTCTGTCGTGCGCATTTTAGCCTCCAAACCTTCGAAGGGGATGTTGTTTTTTTGTAGATAGGAGTGCCAGCCCAAAACGCCCAAGCCCAGTGCTCGGTGTCTTTTTGCAAAGCGATTGGCCGATTGTAGGTAATAATTCCCCTCGGTTTTTTCGATGAATTCTTGCAGTACGGCATCTAAAAAGAAAATCGCTAGTTTCACGGCTTCGGTGTCTTTCCACTCGTCGTACAACTCGAGGTTCATCGACGACAAACAACAGATAAAGGATTCGTCTATGTTTGATGGCAGCATGATTTCCGAACAGAGGTTGCTGGAATTGATACGCATATTGAGGTCTTTATAGACCTGGGGCTTATTTCTATTTACATTGTCGGAGAAAAACAAATAGGGCATGCCTTTTTGCTGGCGACTTTCGAGGATTTTGGCCCACAATTGCCTTTTCTCCGGATTGCCATCGATCATTTCTTGCATCCAATAATCGGGGATGGAAACGCCGTAAAAGAGGTTTTGAATGGGGTTTCCGATATTTCTTATCTGTATAAACTCTTCACAATCGGGATGGTCGATGTCCAGATAAGCGGCAAAGGCACCGCGGCGCACGCCCCCTTGGGAAATGGTATCCATGGCCGTATCAAAAAGCTTCATAAAGCTAACAGCTCCGCTGCTTTTTCCATTGTCGGTAACGGCACTACCGCGTTCGCGAAGATTGCCAAAGTAGCCCGAGGTTCCGCCGCCAATTTTGGTTTGCATGATTACCTCGCCCAATTTGTGGGTAATGTCTTCGATGCTATCGGGTACGTGTACGTTAAAACAGGAAATCGGCAGTCCTCGTTCCGTCCCCATATTGGCCCAAATAGGGGAGCTAAGGCTCATCCAACCGCGTTCAATCATCTCGATAAAGGAGTCTTTTAATTCGGGTTTATACAGCCGACGTGCTGCTGCCGAGCAGATGCGATCGATAGCACCTTCTACGGTTTCGCCTTTGAGCAAGTAACCGCGATTTAAAATTTGTTCGCTTTCGGAATTTTTCCACCACAGTTTTTCTTTAAGGTGAACCGATTCGTCGGTTTGTAAGGGCAATTCATTATAAGATGTGTTCATTTTTTCTTTTTCTAACGGTTTAGCAATTGGGTTTAAAACAGGTCGTCTGCCGTGATACTCTTGTCGTGTTTGGTATAGTCGACAGGTCTTTTGGCGAAGAAATCGTCCAAGCTGTTGGCAAAGACCTCTTCCTCAAACCAGGCCATGGGTTTGTACTGCTCGGCAGTAATGCCGTAGATGTCTTTTAAACCGATTTTGCGCATGCTTTCGTCCACGCGGAATTTCATGAAATTCAGTAGGTTTTCTTTGGTAACGATGTCGATTTCGCCATTTTCGAAGATCCATTCCAGGATGTTTTTTTCAATGTCGATCGAATGGGTCACCACTTCGCGTATGTGGTTTACCAATTCTTCATCGAAGAAATCGGGAAACTCTTCGCGGATTACATTGACGATGTAAATACCCGCATTGGCGTGTACTTGCTCGTCTATGGAAGTCCAGGCAATGATGTTGCTGACGTTTTTCATCAGGCCTCTAAAGCGGGTAAACGACAGTATAATCGCAAATTGACTAAACAGCGATACGTTTTCGATCAATAGCGAGAATAAAATTAAGGACACCACGTATTTTTTGCGGTCGTTGGAGTTGGCATTCTCTAAGACTTGTGACAGGTATTCCACGCGTTCTTTGATCACGGGGATCGTCAATAGCGCTTCAAACTCATCATTGTACCCCAATACTTCTAAAAGACGGGAATAGGCCTCTGAATGGCGAAATTCGCACTCTGCGAAGGTGCTTCCCAGCCCGTTGAATTCCGGTTTCGGAAAATGATGGTATAAATTGCCCCAAAAAGACTTCACCGCAACCTCAATTTGTGCTATGGCCAGCAAACTGTGTTTAATGGCAATTTGCTCCGATTTGGTCAGGTGGGAGTGAAAGTCTTGGGTATCGGCAGTAAAGTCTACTTCACTGTGCACCCAATACGATTTGTTAATGGCTTCGGTAAATTGATAAACCCCAGGATATTCGAAGGGTTTGTAATTAATTCTTTTATCAAAAATGGACATGCTAAAAATATTAGATTAAACGATAGAAGTCAATTTCGTTTTCAGTCTAAAATTTTTATTTTTCCGCTGATTAAATCAGTAAATAGTGAGTTTGTTTAAAGAGATAAGCAATTTAAAAATAAAAATTCGGATTGAAATAACAAATCGAGAATTCCCTTTATTCAAAATCAAAGCTACGATTTAAAAGCTTCTTTTTCAATATTTTGAAAATTAGTTTACTTTTTGTTATTAACATTTGTTTGATAACATTTTGCAAAAAAAGCCGCGCTCTAATTGGATATTTCAAATATCTTTTTTAAGCGCGGCTTTTTTGAGAATAAAGAGTATTTTGGGTGGATTTTATCAATCGATAACAGTGGCTTTCTCGATTGGGGTATGACTTTTTACGACCACAAAATTGGAAATCGCATAAAAAGCCTGTTTGTTGTCGGCGGAGGATTGCATATTATTGGTCCAAGGTTCAAAGGCGTATTCGAATACAAAGGCCTTGCCTGCTTTGGGGTCTTTAAGCACGTCGATACGCGTAGGTACGGCCATTCCCGGACACCAACCGGCGCGGTCTGGCGCCCAATTCCCCCTTTGGGCTTTGATCGGATTGTCTGCACAACCGATAGGTCCTAAAACATGCGGGAAGGCGTTCTGATGGTCAATTTTAATCTGATGTGTTCTAAAGCACCATTCGGCACAGCCTCTACCGCCCGCATCGTTTGGCGTGGCATGTCCCCAACCGGAAATGATGGTTCTGATGTGGGTGCTTTGCGCATTTTGAGGAACGTTGATCGTCTTCTCTAAGTCAAAGGCATGGTTCTCGCCATAGGGTACGCCTTTTAAGGAGTTTTCGTTGTATTGGAGTATGGGAGTTACCGCGGAGTACTTAAAGTCGGGCTTGCCGTAAATATAATCCAAGTCAACGCTTACCAACCAGCCGTCGGATCCCCATACTTCGGTGAAAATTCGCAACTCCACAGTACCGGTCAATACGGATTTAAAATCGGTTACATCGAATTCAAGTCCCCTTTTCAACGGGGAAGAATCCTTTCCGTAAGGCGTAATATATCGGCCTATTTCATACCATACTTGGGTTTTGGGGTCTTTGACCTGTACATTGGCAAACACGTCCCAGATGTTGCAGGGACAGTCGAATTGTACATACATTTTTATAGACTGTACCAGTTCGATATCCGTGGGTAATTGGACTGTTTTCTCGGCATTTTGTTTTTGTTCGCCTCCAAATGCCACTTTTTGTTTGTCGAAGGTTTTGTAATTAAATACGCCCTCTTTATGGGGCTCTTCTACCGGATCCGGAATTACGGGTTCCTCGGGAATTACAGGTGCGGGTATATCAACAGGGCTGTCGTCTTTGCTGTTGCAGTTTGCGGTCGTCAGTACAATGCCCAACAAAAGCAAGCAAAGGAGTAGTTTGGATTTCATAATAAAATAATTTATTTCTTGAGTTATTGTAGGTAAAAATAGAAATTATATTCACATTATGTGTGTTAGGCCAATAAAAAAAGCGAAAATCTAATGAAAGACTTCCGCTTTTTTACTAAAAAAAAGTAAGATATGGGTTAAGACAGCGAAGCGATGAGTTCTTTCCAACTCGTTAGCTCTGGAATACCCGGTTTTCTCTTGCCGAAAAATTGAACGATGATTTCGCCCATTTCATTGAAAACTTCCACGGAGGTGACTTCACCGTCTTCGGTTGGTTTTCGAACAATCCAGGTTTGCGCCACTTTGCTCATGTCTAAGTGCATGTTGAAATCCGGATCCAAGATGTTGTACCAGTTTTCGTGCCACATGGTTTTTTTGACTTCGCCGGTGTGAATTTGTATATTTCCTCGGTTGCCGACAAAGACCATAATGGGAATTTGTTGACTTGCGGCGGTTTCTAATAGCGTAACGATTGCTTGCTTGTCTATGGCTTGCGCATAATGTGCACTCGGCGCTAGGCGGAGTGCCTGTGTTCTGGTGACTTGATATTTTTTTAGCAAGCTAAAGAAATGGTGGGTGTCTTGTAGGTTCTCCCAGTCGTTTTGGAAGCCTTTGACATCGATTTCGTCATCCATGCGCTCATCGATCTGAATTTCGATTTTCTCCACGGCTTGTTCAGGCGACTGGTCTTCGGATTTGAACTTGGCAACCAAAAGGTCGAAAGCGGCTTCATCGCTGGCCGGTGTCAGGTATATTTTGTGAATCGCTTCGCCGTCTTTTCCAAAAAACTGCAGGCTTTTGCGCTCCATGCGTTCGCTTTTCTCCACTACGGCAAAGGCACTGGCCCATTGTCCGATAAAAATGCGCAAGTCGATATCTGCATTGACAAATAAACCCGCGTGAGGAGAACTGAAATCCGGATTTAAATAAATCCCTTTGCGCTCGTGTACGCATTCGTTGTTGCGCGTGAGTGCCATCACTTTACCGAGGGTTTGCACTTCGGATAAAATCGCGGTGAAATCGGATTTTAAGCGTATGGTCGTATCGGGAATTTGCGTGGCGAGAAGGGCTACTTCGCTAACTTCTAGTTCTTGTGCGGCATTTCTAATGCGCAAATGAGGTCTTTCACTTTTTAAAAGCGCCCATTTTTCTTTTAAAGAAGATGTTGCTGTATTCATGAGTGTTTTTTTGTTTAAGTTCCAAAGATAATTAAAGGATTGTTGTTGACCGGATTAACGCATACGGTACAAGGAAAATTGTAAACCGCACTGATTATTTCTCGTGTCAACACTTTTTCCGGTACGTCATAACATATTTTTTCACCCTTTTTGAGCAGCAGTATTTTATCGGAAAACTGTGCGGCCAAATTGAGATCGTGCAATACGACTACGGCGGTATTACCCCGTTGAGTAAACTGTTTGATTAAATTTAATATTTTGTGTTGATGTAAGACATCTAAATTGTTTAGGGGCTCGTCTAAGAAGAGGATTTTCTCCTCGACTTCGTTTTCGAGTTGTGCCAATACACGCGCCAGGTGAACCCGTTGTTTTTCGCCGCCTGAAAGGCTGTTATACGCTCTTTTCTGCAAGGGGAATACATCGGTTTGAGCCATGCTTTCCGCGATGGCATCCTGGTCTGCTTTTGTCGGATTGTTCTCGAAATACGGGTAGCGGCCCATCATGACGATTTCTTTAACGTCCAGTGGAATATCGGAATTGTTCTGCTGGGAGAACTTGGCCTTGTGTTTGGGTAATTCCTTGGAAGACCAGTTGTGATACGCTACGGACTTGAGTTCAATATCGTTTTTGTTCTGCCCGATTTCATTGGCCAGTAAGCTGAGCAAGGTCGATTTTCCGGCGCCGTTCGGACCGAGTATGGTAATCAACTGTCCTTTTTCTGCAAAAAAATCAATGTTTTTTAAAATGGATATACCACTTTTTACCGTATAATCTATCTGGGCTACTTTAATCATCTTACAAAGACTTTTTAAAACGAATTAATATGGCTATAAATATAGGTGCGCCCATGATGGCCGTTAAAATTCCAATCGGAATTTCTGAAGGCGCCACTAAGGTTCTGCTAAGGGTATCGGCGGTCAATAACAAGATGCTTCCCAAAACGGCCGACAGCGGCAAAATCAAATAATAATTGGATTTGAATACCAGTCGCAGTATATAGGGAACAATCAAGCCGACAAATCCGATTGTACCGGCAAAGGCCACGGCAGTTCCCACGATTAGTGCCGAAAAAATGACGATGCGACGCTTGATCTTTTCCACGGGTATGCCCAGGTGTTCGGCATCTTTTTCGCCCAACATCATCGCATTTAAAGCCTTTCCCTTATTGATGAGGAAAGAAAAGGAAACCAGGATAACCACGGCCATAATCAGGTTGGTGGTCCAATTGGCTCCCGCTAAGCTTCCCAAGGTCCAAAAGGTCAAATCGCGCAGCTGTTCCTCTGTGGACAGATAAATCAGCAGCCCTGTGGCTGCACCTGTTAGGGCTGTAATGGCCACTCCGGATAGCAACAGCACTACGATATTGGTTCTGCTGTCTACCGTAGACATTTTGTAAACAAAGCTCATCGTGATCAAGGCCCCGACAAAACTCATAATACTCAGTAGCGAATAATGTATGCTTTCCGGTAAATACGGTTTTATAGCGCTGCCCAATACGATGGTAAATGCGGCAAAGAGTACGGCTCCAGAAGTAATGCCTATTAAATCTGGCGAGGCCAAAGGGTTTTTAAACATCCCCTGAAGGCAGGTTCCCGCTACGGCCAAGCCGCTTCCTATTAAGATGGCCAATACGACCCGCGGCAGGCGAATCTGATAAAACACGTAATAATCACTGGCATTAACGTTCGGTTTATGGAGAATTAAATCGCGAATGGCCTGCAAATCATGCCCTTCAAATTGATAGACTCCTATAAATAGAGCGGCTATGGATAGCAGGAACAAGGCGATTAATAATAGTACGAGATAAACCGTTAATTTTTTTTGCATTATTTTTTACTCAATAACGAATTTAATTCAAGGGCTGCTTCGCCTAATCGCGGTCCAAAACCCGATAAAAGTTCCCCGTCCATGGCTATGATGTTTTTGTTCTTACCCGCTTTAGTAGCAGCGATACCGTCTACTTTTAATAGGCCTTCTACGCCGTTTAAGCTACCAAGACCAGAGGTAAACATCAGAATTACATCGGGATTTCCCTTGATCAACGACTCCGGTGTTAAAGGTTTGTAGTCGCTAAATTCCGAAATCGCGTTTTGACCGCCAGCCAAAGTGATCATCTTTTCAACAGGGGTGTCGGTTCCAGCTACCATTAGCGTACCCGCTCCTCTGGCGTAAATGAATAATACGGTCGGTTTGGGCTCTAAGGGTTTTAATTGCGCCAAATCACTTTTTATTTTGGCTGCCAAATGTGCGTAATTGGTTTTGCCCAATTTTTTAGCTACTTGCGCAATCATTTGTGCAGTACCGTCTTCGCTATACTCTTGATGAACCAATTCCAATTGGATGCCCGATGCCGTAATCTTGTTCTTTAATTCGTCGTTTAAATCCTTGTCAGAGGCAAAGATTAGGGTAGGCTGTAGTGCGATGATGGACTCTAGCGAAAGCGAGCGTACATGACCCAAGTCTGTCGCTGTGGTTTTGATGTCTTCGGGATAGGTGCTGGTTACATCGACACCAACTATATGAGATGATTCGCCTAAGGCGGCCAACACTTCTGTCACGGCGCCGTTTAGGGAAATGATTCTTTCCGCTTTAACCTCGGTTTTGACCTCGGTAGTTTCGTCTTTTTTGGTCTTGTCTTGACAAGAAATAACAAGCACTGCTGCGAGTGCGATGGTGAAAATGTTTTTCATGGGACTCTATTTGAATTAAATCTAAATAAAAGCAAATCTATATTTTTTTATCGACTTATAAAATATAATTAGATTAATTTTAAATTAAAATTTAATGTTATAGCAGGGGGAATACTTATCTTTGCTATAAAATTTAGTAAGTGTGAATAAACACTAACTTTGTATAAAACTCGAATATAAGATGTTAGACATTCAATCGATAAGAGCAGCATTCCCGATCCTGACACAACAGGTAAACGGGAAGGATTTGGTCTATTTTGACAATGGAGCAACAGCCCAAAAGCCCTTGGTGGTTTTAGAGGCGATAGAAGAATATTACCGTACGATAAATGCCAATATACACCGAGGCGTACACACCTTAAGCCAGTTGGCGACGGATGCCTACGAAGAGTCTCGCATAAAAATACAAAAGCACATAAACGCCAAAAGCGCGACGGAGGTACTTTTTACTTCGGGAACCACCTTTGGAATTAACTTGGTAGCCCATGGTTTTGCCAGTTTGTTAAAGGCGGGCGATGAGGTGTTGATCTCTGCAATGGAACACCATTCCAATATAGTGCCTTGGCAATTTCTTTGCGAAAGAACAGGCGCTGTATTAAAAGTGATTCCGATGAATAACAACGGAGAATTGATTATGGAAGAATTCGACCGATTGTTAAATGCAAACACCAAGGTTGTTGCGGTAACCCATGTGTCCAATGCTTTGGGAACGGTGAATCCGATTAAGTACATCATCGATGCCGCCCACGGCGTAGGGGCAGCGGTTTTGATCGACGGTGCCCAAGCCACTCCCCATATCAAACCCGATATGCAAGCCTTGGACTGCGATTTTTACGTGTTCTCGGGTCATAAGGTCTTTGGACCTACCGGTACGGGAATTCTCTATGGAAAGGAGGCGTGGCTCAATAAGTTGCCTCCGTATTTAGGCGGTGGCGAAATGATAAAAGAAGTCACTTTCGAAAAGACCACCTACGCGTGTTTGCCGCATAAGTTTGAAGCGGGAACGCCCAACATTGCCGGTGGAATTGCCCTGGGTGTGGCCATAGACTATATGAATTCAATCGGATTCGACCAAATAGCCGCCTATGAAAAGGAACTGTTGGATTATGGAACCGAGCAGCTGCTGCAGATAGCTGGATTGCACATCGTGGGAACGGCCGCGGAAAAGGCGGCGGTAATCTCCTTTAATATCGAGGGCATTCACCCCTACGACATCGGGGTGATTGTCGATAAATTAGGCGTAGCCGTGAGAACAGGACACCACTGCGCGCAACCGATTATGAGCTTTTTCGATATCCCCGGAACGGTTAGGGCTTCTTTTAGCTTTTACAATACCAAAGAGGAAATCGATGTTTTGGTCGCTGCCGTTAAAAAGGCCAAGGCCATGTTGTCTTAAAAAAACTAAGAAGCGTAAAAAATGACTATAGCACAAATACAAGAGGAAATCGTCGAAGAGTTCTCGATGTTCGAGGACTGGATGCAGCGATATGAATACATGATAGAGCTGGGAAAAAGCCTGCCCATCATAGACGAAAAGTATCAAACAGAAGAAAATTTAATCAAGGGCTGTCAATCAAAAGTGTGGTTGCACGCCGAATACACCGAGGGGAAAGTGCTGTTTACAGCCAATAGCGATGCGATTTTGACCAAGGGGATCATCGCGATCTTGATTCGCGTTTTTTCCGGTCAAACCCCTAAGGATATCTTTGAGGCCAAGATGGATTTTATCGATGAAATCGGACTTAAAGAACATCTCTCACCCACCCGCGCCAATGGGTTGGTGTCGATGATCAAACAAATAAAAATGTATTCAGTAGCCTTTCAAGCCAATAAATAAAATGGAAAACGAAATTAATGTACAAGATTTAGGAGAGCATATCGTTCGCGTTTTAAAAACGATTTTTGACCCCGAAATTCCGGTGGATATCTACGAGCTGGGATTGATATACGACGTTTTTGTCAATGAGAATTACGACGTTAAAATATTGATGACCCTGACCTCGCCAAACTGTCCGGTTGCCGAAACCCTTCCGCGAGAGGTGGAAGAAAAAGTGCGGTCTATAGACAGCGTAAACGCCGTGGAAGTCGAATTGACATTCGACCCTTCATGGACCAAGGATTTGATGAGTGAAGAGGCCAAACTGGAATTGGGAATGCTGTAATTATGGAAGGAGAAATTGTTAATAAAGTAGCCAACAGCGCCCTGATGGTGTTCGATATGGAGGATTTTTATCCGACCAATCCGCGCTTGGAACTCGATATCGCCCAGTGGCTTTACGAGGGCTTTATCTTGCGCGAAAAGGATTTTAGAGCGGCCTTAAAAGACTTCGATTGGACGGTGTATACCAACGCCTACGTGGCCTTGTACTGTTCTACCGATGCCATATTACCCGCCTGGGCCTTTATGTTGGTAACCAGTTACCTGCAACCCCTGTCCAAACAGGTGTTTCTAGGCGATAAAAAACACCTCGAAAGCTCGCTGTATCAAGGCCTACTCGACGGAATCGATTACAGTATCTACGACGGAAAAGCCACCATTATCAAGGGCTGTTCCAAACACGATATCCCCGAAGAAGCCTATATTATTGCAACTCAGAAATTGATGAAACACGCTCGTTCTGTGATGTTTGGCGAAGCCTGCTCGGCAGTGCCGATATTTAAGAAAAAAGTTTAATCCAAAACAAAGTTGTTTATTTTATAAGAAAATAGTAGTTTTGAGTATAAAAAACTCAAGAAAATGAAAAAAATTACAGTTAGTTTGCTGATGCTCTTTGCCATAATAGGAGCTCAAGCGCAAGAAGTCGCCGTAGATACGGTGGCGAGTCCTTGGACGGCTAAGGGAAATTTTTCCCTGTTGGGTAACCAGTCTAGCTTTACCAATTGGCAAGCGGGTGGAGACAACAACTTCGCCGGTACGCTGGGAATCAATTACGACATCAATTACCAGAGCGAGGATTGGAGTTGGGACAACAAGATTCAGGTGAATTACGGGATTTCCAAGGTTAAAGGGAGCGATTCCAAAAAGACCGACGACCGCATTGAACTCAACTCGGTTTTGGGTAAAAAGGCAAGCGGTAATTGGTATTATTCCGTTTTCTTGAACTTTAAAACCCAATTGGATGCCGGTATGGATCCCGATGATAAGGAACTGAGAAATTCGCATTTCTTTTCTCCGGCCTATCTTCAAATCGGACCGGGTATGTTGTGGAAAAAGTCCGACAACCTAAAGGTGAATTTTGCGCCGGCTACGTCTAGGCTGATTTTTGTTCACAAACACTTTACCGAATTGGGCCCTGCCTTTGGCGTGGAACAAGGCGATGCCATGAGATATGAACTCGGAGCTTCTGTTTCCGCATATTACAAAGCGAATCTTATGGAAAATGTATCGATAGAAAATATTTTAAACCTGTATTCCAACTATTTGGAAGATCCGCAAAATGTCGATATCGATTACCAGTTAAACTTGGTGTTGAAGATCAACAAATACCTTTCGACCAATTTCTCTGTACAAACGGTATACGACGATAACGCCTTTAGGGGTTTTCAGGTTAGACAGTCTGTCGGAGTTGGTTTAAATTATACGTTTTAAAAAAGGGTTTATATAAAAAACAAAGGCTGTCTTTCGAGACAGCCTTTGTTTTTTTATTCTAACGGGGTTTGGTCCGCGTCTTCCTGATCCCATTCGATATCCTTAAAATCGGGGTATAAGAGGTTGTTGTACGGGAATCGGGTCACGTGAATTTTGCGCACCGTTTCATATACTTTTTCCTTGAACTCCTCAAAGTTGTCTTTGTTGGTAGCGGAGATGAAAATGGCGTTATCCGCGCCCACTCGCGACATCCAGGTTTTCTTCCAGTCCTCTATGGTGTAGTGCTTGGAATTGCGCTCCGTCATCAAGTCATCGGCTTCAATCACTTCGGGTATATAGGCGTCTATTTTGTTAAACACCATGATAATCGGCTTGTGGTCGCTTTTGATTTCTTTTAAAATTTGATGAACGGATTCGATGTGGTTTTCAAAGTCGTGATGCGAAATATCGACCACGTGCAAGAGCAAATCGGCTTCGCGCACTTCATCCAACGTACTTTTAAAGGATTCCACCAATTGTGTAGGCAGTTTTCGAATAAAGCCTACCGTGTCTGAAAGCAGGAAGGGCAAATTGCCGATAACCACTTTTCTAACGGTGGTATCCAAGGTGGCGAAGAGCTTGTTTTCAACGAAAACCTCGCTTTTTCCAATGGCATTCATCAAGGTGGACTTGCCCACATTGGTATAGCCAACCAAGGCTACGCGTACCATAGCACCGCGATTGCCGCGTTGTATGGACATCTGCTTGTCGATAACCTTAATCTTGTCTTTTAAAAGGGCGATGCGGTCGCGCACAATTCGCCGATCTGTTTCGATTTCCGTCTCCCCAGGTCCGCGCATTCCAATCCCTCCACGTTGACGCTCCAAGTGGGTCCACATACCCGATAGTCGAGGTAGTATATATTGAAATTGTGCTAGCTCTACTTGGGTTCTCGCATAAGAGGTCTGCGCGCGTTGTGCGAAAATATCTAAGATGAGGTTGGTGCGATCCAGTACCTTACAATCGATTATTTTTGAAATATTCTTTTGCTGTGCCGGGGTTAACTCATCGTCAAAAATTAATGTACTGATGTCGTTCTCTACTATATAAGTGTGTATTTCCTCCATCTTCCCCGTTCCAACAAAGGTCTTGGGGTTGGGTTGCTCCATCTTTTGCGTAAAGCGTTTAATTACTTCCCCTCCTGCAGTATAGGTGAGAAAGGCCAATTCATCCAGATACTCATTTAAGGTATCCTCATCTTGATTTTGGGTAATGATGCCAACAATCACGGAACGTTCAAAATTTATTTCTTCTTTATCTAACATAGTCTGGGTTTATTACAAAAATAAGCAAAAAGTTACGGACTTGCTCCCTCCGTTATAATATTTAATAGTTCAAGCCGTTTTATGAGTAGTTTGCTGAAAGTCTTTAGAGTAGCGGTGAATTTAAGTGGGTCGTTTTTTGTATAATCGAGTTTTTGAGTTCGGTTTAGTCGTGCTAAACAGCCATACACGGCTTTTAAAGGAAGGTTTCGCGATAAATCATTAAATACTTTCGCTAACAAAAAGGCGGTTAAAAGGAAATTTTTTTAATCTTTTTGCTGATAAAATCGCTATTTCGCTGGCGATTTTTTATGTTATTATTGGTTAAAAGGACTCAACTTGGAGAATTTGAATTATTTTTTCGCTTTTTTTAACACTCTTTGTTAATATAAAGCTAAATAAATATTATATATTTGAAGCCAGACTAACCATTATGTTACCATAAATATGAAAAAAACTACTTTATTAATAGCTGTATTTTTACTGACTTTCTTCTCGTATGCGAAGCAGAGCGGTAATGCTATGGGAATTGATTCCGAAGGATCGGAGCGCAATCCCGTTAATTGGTCCAGTAAATCGTATGAGCCCACTTTAAAACTGCAAAAGTTTTTGGAGGGAGCTAGGAATACAAATCTCTGGAGTGTGCTTTTAGAAGGATCTAATTTGCTTCTATTAGACGATTTGGTGTGTACACCGCCATCAGCATTAAATTTTGATGCGCTTTCTTACAATACGGTAAGAATTAACTGGACGGGATCAACTACGGCAGCGGCTACTTATGATGTGTATTATTCTACTGTCGCCACCGTTCCAACGGCAGCGACTGCAGGACAAGTAGTGAATCTAAATGCGGTGACGACGACTTTAAATGCCTTGAATAGCAATACGACTTATTTCGTATGGGTGCGTTCGAGCTGTGTCGTTACAACAGGACCTACTACGGAAACCGTGAAAGGGGCTTGGTTGGGATCGATGAGCTTTACCACTTTGGCGAGTTTGCCCTATAACGAAGGTTTCGAAAGTGCAAACCACGGTTGGGAATTTGGAACCGGTACTCATGTCAATAAATGGGTGGCGGATACCGCGGTGAAATCTACCGGACTAAAATCCTTGTATATCTCTAAGGATAATGGAGTAACACATACTTACAATATATCGGGGACGCAAGTCACCCATGCTGTGAAGCAAATGGTTATCCCAACGGGAACCCAAGATGTGACCATTTCTTTTGATTGGATGTGTAAAGGTGATGGGTTTTTCCCCAATGCAGCCTTGGATTATTTCAAAGTTTGGGTGATTCCAGCAGCCTTTGTTCCCACTACGGGAACCTTACTAACTACCGCCAGTGGAGGTTTGTTAATTAGAGCTCGTGAGTTTAACAACAGCGCCAGTTTTGTAAGGGAAAATTTATTGATTAACCTAAGCCAGTTCGCAGGTCAAAATGTGAAATTGGTTTTTGAATGGAGAAATGATGCGACAGACGGTAATCAACCGCCTGCTGCTATAGACAATATAGTTATAAAGCAAGTTGATTGTACAGCACCTACAAATTTAGGTTACAGCAATCTGACCGATACTTCGGTAAGTTTTAATTGGACGGGAGTAGCTACACCAGCAGGTGTGAGCTATGAGGTGTATTATTCATCAGTAAACAATCCGATTATCTATGACGATCAATTGCCTACTACGCAGAATATTACGGCGAGTACCGCCCCACTAACGGGTTTAACTCCTGATACGAAATATTACGCATGGGTCAGAAGCAAATGCAGTGCTACCAGTAAAAGTGTTTGGATGGGCCCGGTGACTTTTACCACGGGTCAAGTACCGCAACAACTCCCGTATGTGGAAAGCTTTGAAGGTACCCACGGATGGAATTTAAATGCCAACCAAAGTTCTACTCAAGTCAATAAATGGCAAATTGGTACGGCTGTTCACAGTGGTATCGGAGCAAAATCCCTTTACGTTTCAAAAGATACCGGTACGACCTATGAGTATACGTTGAATCAAGAGTCGGCCTCACACGCCTATAGAGACATACTCGTCAATACAGGAGTTAACCGACTAAGTTTGTCGTTTGATTGGAAGTGTTTTGGAGAAGGTTTTACCGTGACTTCCCGTTTTGATTACTTTAAAATTTGGATGGTTCCGATCGATTTTGCACCAACGCCAGGGATTGCGATTACCGCAGCAACAAATCGTGTGCTCATCGGAAAAGATGCCTATAACAACAAACTGGAATTCGGTAGAGAGAACATAGAAATTTCAGTAAACAGTTTGAATCTAAGCGGTCAACGTGGAAGATTGGTTTTCGAATGGATCAACAACCGTTCTTTGGGCAACCAACCGCCAGCGGCTATAGATAATATCGATTTGAGAGAATTGTCTTGTGAGGCGCCTTCTAACTTGAGATTGACTGCTGTGACACAGAACTCTGCCCTTTTCAATTGGACCGAACCAGCAATAGCGGCGAACTCTTATGACTTGTATTATACCACAAGCCAAAACATGCCGATTAACAGTACAGTTCCGACTCATACAGATATTCCAACGCCGGAATTGAATGCGAGTGGATTGACTCCTAATACGATTTATTACGTATGGGTACGATCGAGCTGTGGTACGAGAGCATCGACGAAAAGCTACTGGGTAGGACCTCTTAAGATGATTACGGGGCAAATACCGGCTACTTTACCTTATACAGAAGATTTTGAAGGAACAGGACCAAGCAAATGGACGACGTTTTTCTCGGACAACATCAATAAATGGGTTGTGGGTAACGCCGCTGTAGGCGGCAATGCGAAATCCTTGTATATTTCCAACAACGAGGGTGTGAGTCATTCCTATACGTTAACGCGAGCACAGGTTTCACATGCCTATAGAGATATCGTAATTCCAGCAAGTACTTATGAGATTTTAGTAAAATTTGATTGGATGAACCGAGGCGAAGGAACAGTTGCGGCTGGACGCGATTATATGCGTGTATGGCTTGTGCCAACGGTTTATATGCCTACAGAAGGAGTAAACGTAACGGCTGCACTAAGCAGAGGTGTTCAAATCGGACGAGCCTATTATTTGAGTAACGGTGCTTTTGTAGCTGAAAATCTCGATGCAAATGTAAGCCGTTTCGCGGGTCAAACCATGCGTTTGCTTTTCGAATGGGTTAATGATGCAACGGGTGGAAGTCAACCTCCCGCAGCCATTGATAATATTGATATTAAGGTGATTACCTGTCCAAAAGTTTCCGCAATAGGTGCTTGTGTTTCTGTTGGATCTACAGAGATTTTCTGGACCGCCGGTGGTGGTGAAGAAGAGTGGGAGATTGCGGTTTACCCGACAGTTGATGGAGTAGTAGAGCCCGATCCTGCGGATATCATTACGGTGATTGACGAACCGGAATATGTGGATACTTCATTGACCATGGGAACTTCCTATACTGTTTTTGTCCGAGCGGTTTGTGGTCCGGATGACAAAAGTATTTGGGTAAAATACACGTATTCAAACATCAGTTATGATGTTTCCACCTCTGAGCCATTTTGTGCTGGTGACGAGACTTTGATTTTCCCGAACGTTGAAGGTCCTGGAGGAGTAGAGGGTTCCAAATATGGAGCAGTAGGTTGTCTTGGCTCCACACCGAACCCGGTTTGGTACTTTTTAAAGATTAGAAACGCCGGAGATTTGAATTTCCGCATAGTTCAAAATACGAGTATAAATTTTAATGGAAGAGGTTTAGACGTGGATTTTATCGCTTTCGGCCCTTTTGCTAATATGCGTGAGGCTTGTGCCCGTATCGATTTAAGAAACCCTGGAGCCAGTAGTTCTTTTGCGTGTAGCTATTCGTCTGCTGTTATAGAGAACTTCAGTATACCTAATGCTGAAGAAGATCAGATTTACGTTTTATTGATTACGAATTATGTAGGAACAGCTGGTTTTATCAAATTGGAGCAAAGTGGTGGCTCGGGAGTTACGGATTGCAGTTTTAATTGCGACGTAAGTCTGGGCAAGGATAAGATTTTTTGTGATGTCGAGGAGTATGAAATCGTAGCCAAAGTCTCTGCTGGTGGAGATACCGAAGGAATGACCTTTACTTGGTTTAAAGATGGGGATTTAATGGATCCTGCGACTCATAATACCGATAGAATCACCGTTACCGAAAGTGGTAAATACGAAGTTTTGGTCGAGAAGGCCGATTGTAAAGAGAATCCCAAAGCGGAAGTCACCATTAAATTTTTAAAATCGTATGCCGGAGAAGAACCAGTTGGAATCGATGTTTGCGATAATGGCGACGGAACGGGTGATTACGACTTAAAGCAAAGAGGAGATTACTTTATCAGTACCGATCCAAATCCGGACCGAGCAGGTTTAGAGTTCTCGGCTTATAAAACCTTGCTTGATGCGCAGAATAATGTGGATCCGATTTCGTTAGAAACGGTATATACAACCGTACCAACTACGGTATACTTTAAGATTGATAGAAAAGAAGCAGCGAAGTGTTTTGTGATTTTTCCATATAAATTGGGGATGAAAGAAGTCCTTTCTCCTGTGGTAGATTTTAAATATCCAGCCCCAATCTGTATTAATAACGATGTAACCATAGTACCGGAGTTGGTAGATGGATTTACTAAAGGAGGAAGTTTTTCAGTAGATAAGAAAGGCTTGGCCATCAACGGTGGAACCGGTGTAATCGATGTAGCGGCAAGTGAAGCAGGTAAGTATGCGGTGACGTATACCTTTAAGATTCCGTTCGGCTATTGTGGTGAGCACGCTAGTTTTACTACGGAAATTGAAGTTTTTGCCCGATTCCAAATCAGTTATGATGGGGAATGTAGCGGTGGACAATATCGATTGAGAGTGATTGATTTATTGCAAAATATCGATATGGACAAAGTGGACTATCAATGGCGCGGTCCTAAGGACTTTACTTCAAACAGCAAGCAAATCATCGTGGAAGACAGTGGAAGCTTTAGTGTTTTAGTAACCACAGGCGACGGCTGTTTTGAAACCTTGAACATAGAGTTGGATCGCGTAGATTGTATGATTCCTAAGGGATTATCTCCTAATGGAGACGGTATAAACGATTCGTTTGACTTGTCTCGTTATCAAGTGAATAGCTTGGTGATTTTCAATAGACAAGGCCGAAAAGTGTATTCACATGGAATTGGGTATACCAATCAATGGAAGGGACAGTCGGACGGCGGATCAGCCTTGCCAGACGGAACGTATTTCTATGAAATAGTTACGGCTACAGAGAGTTTTACCGGTTGGATTCAAATCAATAAATAGAACAGTAGAGGTCGGCAGCTGATGCTGCCGACTTTAAAAAATTATAAATAATAGATACTTATGAAGAAATTATATCTAGCAGCATTAACCGCATTTTTCTTCCTTCCTGAAGTTCACGCGCAGCAAGCTCCTCATTATACCCAGTATATGTATAACATGAGTGTGGTCAATCCGGCGTATGCTGGATCACAAGAAGCGTTATCTATGGGATTGTTGTACCGCAAGCAATGGGTGGGACTGGATGGAGCTCCGCAAACGGCGACTTTATTTGGACACACTCGAGTAGGAAAAAAAGTAGGGCTAGGACTGTCAGTTATCTCCGATAAAATTGGACCGGTAAAAGAGAATAATATCTACGGAGATTTCTCCTACACCTTAGATTTAGGAGGGGAACACAAATTGGCTTTAGGATTAAAGGCTGGAGTAACCCTACACGATATCGGACTTTATTCTGAAATTGGAAACGGTTTTGTAACCGATGCCGATGATCCCGCTTTCAAAGAGGATTCGAAAAGCACCCTTTTTAATTTGGGAGCAGGTGCTTTCTATTATACCAAAGATTACTATGTAGGCTTGGGTGTGCCCAATATGCTTAAAGGGAATTATTTAGATTACGATGGAAAAAAATTCGGTAGTCAAGTTATGCACATGTTCTTAACAGGGGGGTATGTTTTCGAATTGAATAAGGATTTTAAATTGAAGCCGTTTTTTATGGTTAAATACGCAACGGACGCACCAGTTTCAGCAGATATATCAGTGAATGTTATGTATATCAACAAATTTGAATTGGGCGCTTCTTACCGTATAGACGATGCTATAGGCGGAATGGTGAATTATAGAATAACTCCGAACTTAAGAGTGGGATATGCCTATGATCACGTAATGTCGGATTTGAATGTTAAAGCAAAAGCTTCCCACGAATTTATTCTATTGTACGATATTTATTTTTCTAAAAAAGTATCCAGTTCACCGAGGTATTTTTAATCTTAAAAAATCAATATTTATAATATGAAAAGAATATACTTAAGTTTGTTTTTTGCTTGCACCGTGTTTTTAGGACATGCGCAAGATGAGAAAACAAAAATAGCCGATGAGTTTTTTAGCAAATACGAATTTGTCAATGCGGCAAAGGAGTATCAGAAATTGGTTCGCGGCGTTAAAACGGACAACTATATCAATTTGCAGCTGGCCGAGTCGTATTACAATATTTTTAATACGGTAGAAGCTGCGAAGTATTACGGAAAGGCCATCGCTGTCAATCCCGATCTCGATGCAGAAGTGTACTATAAATACGCACAGATGCTCAAAGCCAGTGGTCGCTATGATACGGCCAATGATGTGATGCGTAAATTTGCGACCTTAGCACCAACGGATCATCGAACCCTTGCTTTTCAAAAGGAACCCAATTATATTCCGAGATTGAGAAGTCAAGAAGACTTGTTTACCTTCGAAGATAGCGGGATTAACATGCCAACGGGTTCGGACTTTGGAGCGTTTCTAACTCAAAACGACACCCTGTATTTTACCTCTACGCGTACACCTAGTAAAAAGAAGTATGGATGGAATAACCAACCCTTTTTAGATTTGTATCAGGCGAAATACGACGCCGAACTTCAAAGTCTAAATCAGATTAAAGCGGTTTCGGAAGTCAATACCAAATACCACGACGGTCCGGCCACGGTTAGTGCCGATGGCCATACCATGTTTTTTGCTACTGAGAGTTTCCGCGAAGGAAATTTTATTAAGAATAAAGCCAAGTTGATTAAAGTCGGTAAGGTGAGTATCTTTAAAGCCACGAGAAAGGGAAAAAAATGGAGCAATTTTGAAGCGGTTCCCTTTAACGGTAAAGATTATTCTACCAGTAATCCCAGTTTGAGTAAAGACGGTAAAACCCTATACTTTGCATCGGATATGCCCGGCACTATGGGGGGAATGGATATCTGGAAAGTAGCCCTCAATGAAGACGGTACTTATGGAACACCTGAAAATTTAGGTGCTCGCGTAAATACCGAAGGTAGAGAGTCTTTCCCTTTTATCTCCGACGACAACAAACTGTATTTCTCTTCCGATTCCAGAAAGGGACTTGGTGGATTGGATGTTTATGTGTTGGATTTGGAAATCAAAGGAGCCGAAGTGAAGAACTTGGGCAATCCGATCAATACGCCTAAGGACGATTTTGCATTTACGTTTTATCCCGATAAAAACATCGGTTTCTTTTCGACCAACCGCGTGGGAAGAGACGATATTTACAAGGCAATTCCCGTGTGTAACGTAGAGATGTATGTGAGTGTTGTCAACGAAAAAACCGGCGAAATTATTCCAGGAGCACAAGTAAAGATCTTGGACGATAGAAAGAATATTATCGAAGTGAAATACGCCGATGCCAGAGGTATCGTGGAGTACGTAGTAGAATGCCGCCAAAACTTTGTTTTGCAAGTGAGCCAAAGCGGTTTTGAAGGAAAGATTATCGAGTTGCCACCACACAAAGGAGGAAGACAACAGGTAACCGCTTCGCTGCGTCCTATAGAAGTACTCGTTATCGAAGAGCAAATTTTATTGGGCTATGTATACTTTGAATTTGACAAGGCCAACATCACCCAACAAGGGTCGTTTGAGCTCAATAAGTTGGTTCAAGTGATGGAGCGCAATCCAAACATGAAAGTGCAAATTAAGGCGCATACCGATACCAGAGGTAGCGATGAATACAATATGAGATTGTCTGAAAGAAGAGCGCAAACCACTTTGCAGTATCTGATTTCCATGGGTATTTCTCCAAGCCGTTTGATTGCAAAAGGCTATGGCGAGAGCGAACCTAAAGTGCCTTGCGGTGATAATTGTACCGAAGAAGAGCACGCGGTAAATAGACGATCCGAATTTATTATTTTACAGAAATAGAGAATACTTTTTAAATTGTTTGTTAATGATCCCGGTACTTGTTAAGTACTGGGATTATTCGTTTTAAATCCGAATGCTATTATTGGCATAGTAGTTGGTATTACGTTAGTAACAAACATCAAAAACACGAAGACATGAAAATATATAGACCAATTTTAACGGGTATTGCGATATTGCTTTCTGCGGTTGGTTTTTCTCAAAGAGCCACCGTAACTGCGATGAATTACGATATCAGTGATAATCTAGATCTGCAGGCCGTAGCCTCTATTTTTGGAGATTCAAGAGACTTAGCCGATTTTGAAAGACGACTCAATGATCCCCAATCGCAGATTTCCAATTTGGATTTAAACAGAGATAACTATGTGGATTATTTAAGGGTAATCGAGGTGACAGAAGGACAAACGCATTTGATCGTTATTCAAGCGGTATTGGGACAAGATATGTTTCAGGACGTAGCGACTATCGAAGTGGAGAAAGACCGTAAAAACCGCGTACAAGTTCAAATTGTGGGTAATGAGTATCTCTATGGACGAAATTATATTTATGAACCGGTATACGTCTCTACACCGATACTGTTTGATGTGTTCTGGGGCGTATCCTATAGACCGTATTATTCCTCTTGGTATTGGAATTACTACCCGACCTATTACTCGCCTTGGCAACCGTATCCGATATACCGTTACAGAAACAATATCCACGTACATATCAACACCAGCAACCGCTATGTTTATTCGTCGAATCGAAGAAGTTCGCGTTCCGCGCGTATGTTAAACGATGTTAGGGGTAATTCCTACGAACGTGAAAATCCACAAAACGGATTTAGTCAACGCAATACCAATGTGTCTAACCGCTATACGCTCGATCAAAACAGAAGCAGTAGCCGTTCGTCACAGAGTCAGTACAACAACTCGAGCAACTCGAGTAGGGCTACAGGTACAAACAGCAGCGGACGTCAAGTAAATAGCGTTTCCAGAGATCAAATGGGCACTTCATCTTCGAGAGCAGCAACCAACAGCGGCCGTGAGGCAAATACAGGCTCTTCTAGAGCGGTTTCTACCGGTTCGCAGGCCAGAGCAGCGTCGACGTCAAACAGAGCCACTACAACGTCAAACAGAGTTTCGACAGAAAGTGCCAGAACGGCGCCAGTGCAAGCTAGTAGTAGAACGAGTTCCTCCACTAGCAATGCCAGAGCAACAAGCCAGCCGGCTCGTATAGAACGCGTGGCTACACCGTCAAGAGCGAGTTCAAATTTCGGCAGCAGCAATGCGTCGAGCAGAGCTTCTTCCTCCATGTCTAGCGGACGCTCATCGAGTTCTTCTAGTATGGGAGCCTCTTCTTCCATCAGCCGAAGCAGCAGCGGTGGCGGAAGTTCCAGCCGAAGCAGCAGTTCGAGATAATCCGTCAAATAGAAATAAAAAAAAACAGGCCTAAAGCCTGTTTTTTTGTTATCCGTAAATGTCGTTTAAGATTTTGGCGAGTCGCAAACCTCCTTTGAGCAGTTGCGCTTCTAAATCGCGTTGGTAATCAAAGTAATACTTATAGCTGAGTTTGGCGTCGGGTTGCGCCGAATCGTAAATGCGCTGTGCGGTGGAATAGGATTCGTATAACCAAGACACCAATTCGCCCTGTGTCAATTGGGCATTAAATTTTTTATCGTGTATGTTTAAAACCGTCGAGAATTCCGTGTAGCTGTATTGGGTAAAATCGACCAATTTCGAATCCCATAAGGTGTGCAGGTTGGTCTTTTTTCCAAACCATTCTACCCCGATTCTGTTGCCGCCCAAATCTTCTGCCCGACCTACGTGTAGCGGTTGATGGGCATCTCCAATCAGGTGGATCAAGAAATACAGGTTTTCCTGTTTCTTAGCCAATGGAAGGTTTTTGTCTTGCAGCTCCTCGATGAGTAGCAGCGTTTTTTTATATAAGTTGTCCGGGGTGGTTTCGTCCATTTCCTTGGCGAAATCTGTCGGGTTTAACGCAGGGCCTACATTGACATAATGCCAGGCATCGGCGTGTTTCCAAGTGGGATCCGATTTGATGAAGTCCGGCCAATTGGACCAATAGGCCAGGCGCTGGTCGCCGATGATTTTCTTTAAGTTTTTCTTGGCTTTGCGCGTGAGATTGCGCTCGGCGATTTCCGCTACTACACGGTGTCCAGTAGTGCCCCAGGCCCAAGCCGAAGACAGGTTCATCGCCAATAGGGCAAGAATTACAAACAGTATTTTTTTCATGCTAAAATTTTTTCCAAAGTTAGAGACTCGTCCGTACAGTCATCGGACTTGTGGTGTTAATAAAAAGCTAAGCTTTATTGAAAGAGGGCTTTGAGCTCGGTGGCTTCGGCGGGTTTTAATTTGCCGGCCAAAACCAGACTCAGCTGTTTTCTGCGCAAAGCCGCTTCAAAGCGCTGGGTTTCCAATTCGGTTTCGGGTACAATTTGAGGAATTTCTACAGGACGACCCGTTTCGTCTACAGCAACAAAGGTGAATATCGCTTCATTGGCCTTGTTTTTAATACCGGACTCCCGATCTTCAATCCAAACGTCGATAAAGACTTCCATAGAGGTGTTAAAAGCTCTGGAAATTCGCGCTTCAATAGTCACGACACTTCCCAGTGGAATCGCGCGATTAAAGGCGACGTGATTGACCGAAGCGGTAACGCAAACGCGTCTGGAGTGCCTGCGTGCTGTGATGCTCGCTGCACGGTCCATACGGGCCAACAACTCGCCTCCAAATAGATTGTTTAAGGGATTGGTTTCTCCTGGGAGCACTAAATCGGTTACTACAGTAGCGGAATCGGATACTAATTTGGGCTTCATTTTTTTTTACAAAGATAAAAACATTCTAACAAAAAAAATCCTGAATTTAGTTCAGGATTTTTTGATTTATTTTACGAGAAGCCACGCTTCTTTGTTGTGTTTCTTGTGAATTGCTCGCATCGCCTGCTGCGCTTCTGCGAGATTGGCATAACTGCCGTATAAAACCGGGTGAAGCCCGTATTTGTTTTTCTCTAAGAATGAGGAGTCAAATCCTTTTTTTGCGAGTTCTGCAGCGGCCTTGGCGGCGTTTTCCTCGCTTTTAAAGGCGCTAGCTACAATGTGGTAAGGCTTGATCACCACGGCTTCTTTGACCGTGAGTACTACTGGAGTCAAGGGCTTTTCTATAAAGAAAGTCGCCTGTTGAATTTGATGGTCTACCTTTTCCTGCACCGCCTTTTCCACCTCCAGGGTTTCCTGAGCGATAAAAGCGTCGTGTTCCTGTTTGTAAATCGTTCCACCGATACTACCTGCTACAACGAATACAGCGGCGTATTTTAGGAAATTATACTTGCGCACCCTTCTCGATGCCAGTGTGATAATAGGTTTTTGTTCCGATGGGGTTTCCAGAATTTCGGCTCTTCCGATCGCAGGTGCCGATACCGTGCTCAATCCAAAAGAGGAAGTCAGGTAATTGGTGCTCAACTGCGGTTCAAAAATCAACTGGGCCGTCGCATTCAACTGAAGGGATCCTATCGGTTTGATGTATACGGTTTGGTCGTGAGCCAATTGACGCTTCCACTGCGAAACACATTGGGAAATTACAATGACTGCTTTGGCATAGGAAATACCCTCTTCCAAGGCGATGTGATTGGCTAAAAGCCCGTCGTTATGGAGCAGTTGTGCGTTGAATGAAATTGATTTTTTTGGCGGAAAAAAAGTCTGACTGGCCTGATTAAAGCTAGCGGACTGGACTTCGGTTAAAAAAGCACCAAACCCTGGGACTATAACGCACTGATAGCGATATAATAAGGCCGAAATGTATTTTTCTATCATCATATCACAAAGTTAACGAATCAACACACAACGCAAAATTTTATCCACAAATGTTATTAACAAAACTCGAAATAATTGTAAACAACTTGTTCATAAGATGTTAGTTAGTCAAGGGGCGGTTTTTTTTATTTCGTTTTTTTAAAAAAGTTTTAGCCAATGTATTGATATGTATTATATTAGAAGATGTTTAATGGATTAGAGGTCTTTTATGGAAGAGGAAAAGTTGTTTTACACCTTGGCACTTCAAAGTGTGAAAGGAGTGGGAGACGTAACGGCCAAGCGGTTGCTGCAGCGATTTGGCGACGCGCAATCGGTTTTGACTGCATCGGTTTCTACACTGATGAAGGTAGAGGGCATGGGCGATAGGCTGTTGTCCAATCTAAAGAGTAGCACGGTCTTTAAAGAGGCGGAGCTGGCGCTGGCTCGGATTGTAAAACACCGCATTGCCGTGAGCTATTTCGAAGATCAGTCCTATCCACAACGCCTAAAGCACTGTGAAGACGGTCCGGTATTGTTGTTTTCGAATCAGGCTCAGGAATGGGACAATCCGCGTGTCATCAGCGTGGTAGGGACGCGAAATGCGAGTCGGCAAGGCGAGGCTTTTTGTGAACAACTCATCGATGAGTTGGCGGTGTATAACCCGGTTATCGTCAGTGGTTTTGCCTTTGGAATTGATATAGCGGCGCATCGCGCAGCATGGAAAAATCGCTTAAAAACCGTGGCGGTTTTGGGTCATGGTCTGTTGGAGATTTATCCCCGAGCGCATCGCAAATACCAAAGTATCATGGAGGCTAACGGCGGTTTTTTGACCGAGTTTAGGGCGGGAAGTTCCATGGACAAGGAGAATTTTATTCGCCGCAATCGCATCGTTGCCGGATTATCTGAAGCTACAATTATTGTGGAAAGTGCTCTTAAAGGGGGGTCGATGAGTACCGCGCGCTTTGCCAACGACTACAATCGGGAGGTCTTGGCCGTACCGGGTCGGGTAACGGATTACTACAGTCAGGGTTGCAATGAGCTGATCAAATGGCAGCAAGCACAACTCGTAACCGCAGCGACAGATGTCGTGAATATACTGCAGTGGAATCGACCGCTCAAGCCCAAACCGCCGCTGCAGCAGCAGCTCTTCGTCCACTTGAGCGATGCCGAACAAAAGATATACGACGCGCTGTTGAAGTCCGGCAAGCAAAGCTTGGATGTACTCGCAATCTCCTGCCAATTGCCCGTATATCAAGTGAGTTCCCTATTGCTGGGCATGGAACTCAAAGGGGTCGTACGGCCATTGCCGGGAAAGTTGTTTGAAGCGTTATAAAAAAAAACGGACTCGCAAGAGTCCGTTTCGGTATGGTGTTATCAAATGCGGTATCCCAATTTTTGGCGCACGCGGTTCAAGGTGTTTTGTGCTATTTTGCTGGCCTTTTCGGCACCAAGCTGCAACAAGGCGTCCACTTCATCCAAATGAGTGATGTAGTAGGCGTATTTTTCGCGCTCGGTTTTAAAACGCGCGCAAATCAATTCGAATAATTCTTGTTTGGCATGCCCATAACCGTAGTTTCCACCGAGGTATTTTTCGCGCAAAGCGGCGGTTTGCTCGGCAGTGGCTATCAATTTGTATAGCGCAAAAACATGACAGGTCTCCGGGTTTTTCGGATCTTCCAATGGGGTGCTGTCGGTTTGTATGGCCATGACTTGCTTGCGCAAGCCCTTGTCGTCTTGGAAGATGTTGATGTAGTTGTTGCGCGATTTGCTCATTTTCTCGCCGTCCGTTCCAGGAACAATCATCACTTCTTCGGCAATTCTAGCCTCGGGTAAAACAAAGGTTTCGCCCATTTGGTGATTGAAGCGCGCCGCGACATCTCTAGTGATTTCCAAGTGTTGCAACTGGTCTTTTCCAACCGGTACAAACTCGGCATCGTAGAGTAAAATATCTGCCGCCATCAACATCGGATAGGTGAATAAGCCGGCGTTGACATCGTCTAAATGCGAGGCTTTGTCCTTAAATGAATGCGCTAGAGTTAGGCGTTGAAAGGGAAAAAAGCAACTTAAATACCAAGAGAGCTCCGTGGTCTGTGGAACGTCGGACTGCCGGTAGAAGGTTACGTGTTGGATATCTAATCCACATGCCAGCCATGTTGCAGCGACACTATAGGTGTTTTCCTGCAAGATAGTCGCTTCTTTTATCTGTGTTGCCGAATGCAAATCGGCAATAAAAAGAAAGGAATTGTTTTCCCTTAGGTTGGCCATCTGTATCGCAGGGATGATAGCGCCTAAAAGATTTCCTAAGTGGGGAGTACCCGTACTCTGTACTCCAGTTAGAATTTTAGCCATTTTTGTTTTTTCTAATATTTCAAACAAAGATAGCGGATTTGCACAAGTTAAATTAATTTTGAGGCGCGCTTTTTTGCTGCGGTGATGCAATATTGATTTTTATGTTTTACTTTTGAAAGGGTTTAAAATTTTAGATATAGAGAATACATGAAGCTACTCAAGACGGTTTGCTGGATTTTGTGGAAAATTTGGTTTTACTTTTTAATGACAGTGGTTATAGTAGTGCTGTCGCCCTTGTTGATTTTGACCATTTCCAGCGATAAAACCTATCCGTACTTTTTTGTATTGGCGCGTTTTTGGGCAACGGTAGTCTTCTTTGGAATGGGCTTTCGCTACCGCGTGGAATGGCAACAAAAGCCCGAACCGGGCAAGAGTTATATGCTGATTGCCAACCATACCTCTATGATGGACATCATGTTGATGCTGATCTTGATCAAAGACAATCCCTTTGTTTTTATCGGTAAACAAGAGCTGGCCAAACTGCCCATTTTTGGATATTTTTACAAGAGAACCTGTATATTGGTCGATCGGGGAAATTCCAAAAGCAGAATGCTGGCGATTAAAAGTGCCGAAGATAAATTGAAATTGGGATTGAGTATTTGCATCTTTCCCGAAGGCGGGGTGTCTGACGATAAAAGCGTGGTGCTGGATGAGTTTAAAGACGGCGCTTTTCGATTGGCCATCGAGCATCAAATCGAAATTATTCCCATGACTTTCGGCTGTTTGCGGCATTACTTCCCCTTTGCTTTTTTGGCGGGTCATCCCGCGCGGGTTCCTATAGTAATACATCCTTTTATATCGACCAGCGGCAAAACGACTGCCGATAAAAAAGCACTTAAAGAACAAGCGAGAGCAGTGATGTTAGCACAAGTGCTGGTTTTTGAAGCCGATTACCAACGCAAATACAACGGCTAAGCTAAGGGTTGGGTATAAAATGCAAAAAGGGCTGCGCTTGGATAAACGCAACCCTTTAATAGGTGAAACAAAGAATGTTTATTCCTCTTTGTTTTTTATCAATTCCTTGATTTTGACTTCGAGTTCGTCCATCAATTCCGGATTGTCTTTAATAACACCTTTAACGGCATCGCGACCTTGTCCGAGTTTGGTGTCTCCGTAGCTAAACCAAGATCCACTCTTTTTAACGATTTCAAATTCAACGGCCAAGTCCAATACTTCGCCTACCTTAGAAATTCCTTCTCCATACATGATGTCGAATTCTGCCGTACGGAAAGGAGGTGCCACTTTGTTCTTAACCACCTTAACCTTAGTGCGGTTACCCATTACTTGGTCGCCTTCTTTAATTTGTGTTGATTTACGAATGTCTAAACGAACCGACGCATAAAACTTTAAGGCATTACCCCCAGTAGTGGTTTCCGGATTTCCGAACATCACCCCGATTTTTTCACGCAATTGGTTGATGAAAAATACCGTACAATTGGTTTTGCTAATGGTACCGGTAAGTTTTCTCAAGGCTTGAGACATCAAACGGGCGTGTAATCCCATTTTGGAATCGCCCATCTCTCCTTCAATTTCACTCTTAGGCGTCAAGGCAGCCACCGAGTCAATCACCACCAAGTCAATAGCACCCGAACGGATTAGGTTTTCAGCAATTTCCAAAGCCTGTTCCCCGTTGTCCGGTTGAGAAATGATCAAGTTGTCGATATCCACACCGAGTTTTTGAGCATAAAAACGATCAAAGGCGTGTTCGGCATCGATAAATGCTGCAATACCTCCTGTTTTTTGTGCTTCGGCTATGGCGTGTAAAGTTAGGGTGGTTTTACCCGAAGATTCCGGACCGTAAATCTCGATGATTCTACCGCGCGGATACCCGTTTACTCCAAGGGCTAAGTCCAGTCCCAAAGAACCCGATGAAATCGCTTCTACCTCTACTACAGCGCGGTCGCCCAGTTTCATAACCGTTCCCTTGCCGTAAGTTTTGTCTAATTTATCTAATGTAAGCTGTAAAGCTTTTAATTTGGCTTCTTTATCTGCACTCATCTTTCCTAAAATTTGAAATGTAAAAGTACAGCTTTTTTTTGAGTTTCAAAGTAGTTCATCGGGCTTTAGAATTTAAAATAACCCCTTACAAAGGGCCTGTAGTTCCCTCTAGGAGGTGTTTATAGCGCTGTTATAGCATAAAATGACAATTATCATTTTATGGGATTTTTTAAAAATGGTATCTTTGCCGCTTCATTCTTCCAATTAGAATGATCGACCTATCGTTTATATACCAACTTAAAAGTTAATAGCATGCAACTGTATAACACTTTAAGCGCAGAGGAAAGAGCCTTGCTCATCGAGCAAGCGGGGCAAAACCGTTTGACCCTGTCTTTTTATGCCTACGCAAAAATCCAAGACCCCCAACAATTTAGAGACGATTTATTCTTAGCCTGGAGCCCACTCAACGCCCTGGGTAGAATTTATGTGGCAAACGAGGGAATCAACGCCCAGATGTCGGTGCCTGCGGAAGATTTTGAAGCCCTGAGGCAAACCCTGGAGGCCTATGATTTTATGAAGGGAATTCGATTGAATGTCGCGGTAGAACACGACGATATGTCTTTCCTTAAGCTGACGGTAAAAGTGCGCCGTAAAATTGTGGCCGACGGCTTAAAAGACAGCAGTTTTGATGCGACCAATATCGGTATACATTTAAAAGCCAAGGCGTTTAACGACATGTTAAGCAATCCCAATACCGTGGTGATTGATATGAGAAATCACTACGAAAGTGAGATCGGACATTTCGAGGGAGCCATCACACCCGATGTAGACACCTTTAGAGAGTCTTTGCCGATTATCGAAGCACAGCTAGCCGAGCACAAGGCGGATAAAAATTTGCTGATGTACTGCACCGGCGGTATTCGCTGTGAAAAAGCCAGTGCCTTTTTTAAGCATAAGGGCTTCCAAAACGTCTACCAATTAGAAGGGGGAATTATAGAGTATACCCGTCAAATAAAGGAAGAGGGTTTACAGAGCAAATTTATCGGAAAGAACTTTGTGTTTGATCACCGTTTGGGTGAGCGCATTACCGACGATATTATTGCCCAATGTCACCAATGTGGCGCGCCTTGCGATACCCACGTCAATTGCGCCAACGAAGCCTGTCATTTGTTGTTTATACAATGCGACAGCTGCGCCGAGAAAATGCACCACTGCTGTTCGGACGAATGTGTGGCGGTTATTCAATTGCCCGAAGAAGAACAACGCGCCCTGCGCCGTGGTGTTCAAAAGGGAAATCTGATTTTCAAAAAGGGAAAATCGGCGGCTTTAAAGTTTAAAAATGAACGCAATGTCTTTGAGGAGATTGTTCCAGTCAAAGTCAGTGCAGTGACCAAAATAAGAAAAAAACGCATCGAGAAAAGAAAGCCCATAGGCAAGGTGGAACACTATTTTACCAAGGCCGGAGTCGGGCAATTCTCCATCGATAGCGACGGGATAAAAGTAGGAGATACCCTCGTTATAGTAGGACCTACGACGGGAGAGCAAAAAGTGATTTTAGAGCGAATGATGGTCAATGGACAAGCGGTTCAAGAATCTGCAATAGGAGATAAAATGACGATGAGTTTGGATTTTAGAGTTAGAAAATCCGATTTGTTGTTTAAACTAATAGAATAGATAAGCGATGGCGGTTACAACAAAGGTTGAGTTAATGGCACCTGCGGGTAATTTTGAATCCCTGCAGGCCGCTTTGGACAACGGAGCAGATTCGGTGTACTTTGGCGTGGATCAGTTGAATATGCGCGCGCGCGCAACGGTTAATTTTTCAGTCGATGATTTACCGGAAATCGCACGGCGCTGTGCGGCTAAAAACGTCCGTAGCTATCTGACGTTGAACACCATTATTTACGACCACGATTTGTCGGTAGTCAAGCAGTTGTTGAGCAAGGCAAAAGAGGCCAAGCTAACGGCGGTGATTGCCTCGGATCAGGCGGTAATCGCCTCGGCAAGAGCCATAGACCTGGAGGTACACATCTCTACCCAACTCAATGTAACCAATATTGAAACGGTGCGCTTTTACAGTCTTTTTGCCGATACCATAGTGCTCTCTCGCGAGCTGAGCTTGCGTCAGATCAAGAGCATTACCCTACAAATAGAAAAAGAACAAATCAAAGGACCTTCGGGCGCCTTGGTCGAAATTGAAATATTCGGACACGGCGCGCTGTGTATGGCGGTATCCGGCAAGTGCTATTTGAGCTTGCACGCGCACAACTCCTCGGCCAACCGCGGTGCTTGCAAGCAAAACTGCCGTAAAAAATATACCGTCATCGATCAGGAGTCGGGCTTCGAAATCGAAATCGACAACGAGTATATGATGTCGCCAAAAGACCTGTGCACCTTAGATTTTTTAGACCAAGTCATCGATTCGGGAATCAAAGTGCTAAAGATCGAAGGCCGCGGTCGCGCTCCGGAATATGTGGCTACGGTGGTTAAGGCCTATAGGGAAGCCATCGACGCGGTTGCCGATCAAAGCTTTGGCGAAGAAGGCGTAGCTCAGTGGATGGCCGCTTTGGAAACCGTGTATAACAGGGGCTTTTGGAGCGGTTACTACCTGGGACAGCAACTCGGAGAATGGAGTGATAATTCGGGCTCTCTAGCCACGCAAAAAAAGGTCTATGTGGGCAAGGCCATGCACTATTTTCAAAAGGCAGCTATTGGCGAATTTAAAATTGAAGCCTACGAAATTAAGCGCGGTGACCGCATATTGATTACCGGCCCGACTACAGGAGTAGAAGAGTTGGTAGTCGAGGAGTTGTACGTCGATAAACAGGCTGTTGAGAAGGCTGCTAAAGGCAATAATTGCACCCTAAAACTGCCTTTTAGAATTCGAATGTCGGATAAAATCTATAAAATTGTCGCCACCCCATGATTATCGTTACCTTGCAACGCGACAAGTGTATCGGCTGCAATTACTGCGTAGAGGTAGCGCCCAAGCTGTTTCAGATGTCTAAAAAGGACGGTAAAACCGTGCTGTTAAGGGCTTTGGACAGCAAGGGGTTTCACACCTTGAAGTCGCCGGATTACACGATTTTGGAAGCCTGCGAACAAGCGGAAAAAATCTGTCCCGTACACATTATTAAAGTAAAAAACATCTAGTGATGAAAAAGATATACCACTTAAAAAGCTGCGATAGCTGTCGTAAAATCTTAAAGCAGCTTCCAAATCTAGCGGAGTTTGAACTGCGCGACATCAAAGAGAATCCCATAACAGTTAGCGAATTGGAGGAGATGAAAGCCCTGTCGGGCAGCTACGAATCGCTTTTTAGCCGACGCGCAAAACTGTACAAAGAACGCGGGTTAAAAGACGTAAAATTAACCGAAGAAGACTATAAAAAGTTGATTTTAGATCATTATACCTTTTTGAGTAGACCGGTAGCCATCGTTGGAACGCGCATATTCATTGGGAATTCTCCAAAAACAATAACGGAATTAATTTCTTAAAAAAGGACGATAAAAACATTTTTTTAAGATGAGTTTTTTATAAATTTAACAAAACTTTAAAAACTCATTTTATGAAAAGCTATTTTGCAGAATTTTTTGGAACCTTTTGGTTGGTTTTTGGCGGTTGCGGTAGCGCGCTATTTGCTGCGGGTGTTCCCGGTGTTGGTATTGGTTATCTAGGCGTTGCTTTGGCCTTTGGTTTGACGGTATTAACCATGGCTTATGCTGTGGGACATATTTCAGGTGGACATTTTAATCCAGCGGTTTCGTTCGGTTTGTATGCCAGTGGTCGGTTTCCTGCAAATAAGCTAGCCCCTTATATCGTATCACAGGTTTTTGGTGGTATTGCAGCGGCGGCTGTACTGTATGTTATTTATACTGGAAATCCCGCCAATACTATTGATTCCACGACAGCCGGTGCCTTTGCAGCCAATGGATATGGCGTGCTTTCCCCTCAGGGTTATGGCGTTTGTGCTGCTTTTATCGCAGAGTTTGTATTGACGGCCTTTTTTTTAATCGTCATCTTAGGTGCCACCGATAAATATGCGAATGGCAGATTTGCCGGTATAGCCATAGGTTTGGCTTTGACCTTAATTCACTTGATATCCATTCCGATTACCAATACTTCTGTAAATCCAGCCCGTGCTACTTCTCAGGCTCTTTTTGTCGGTGGTGAATACATCGCGCAACTGTGGTTGTTTTGGGCGGCACCAATTGCCGGAGCCGTCGTTGGAGGTTTGATATATAAGTTTTTGCTCCAAAAGGAGTCCAACTAAGAAAAAAAAAATACGATAATAAACACCTCGATTCTTGACTTTCGAGGTGTTTTTATTTGCGAGAACTCCAAAACCGGGTCGAACGGATTCAAGGTTGTGATTGCAAATGTTATAAATAACCGATTCTAAAATTTGGCTCGGTACTTTTTTTAGTACCTTTGTCGCTATTATTATTTTTGAATATGATACATTCCATGACTGGATTTGGGAAGGCGAGTATGCAATTGCCCACCAAAAAGATTACTGTAGAGGTAAAATCATTAAACAGTAAAGGCTTAGACCTAAACGTACGACTCCCTCTTACTTACAGAGAGAAAGAATTGCCTTTGAGAAATCAAATCGCAATGGAGTTGGAACGGGGAAAGGTCGATTTTTCTTTATATGTAGAAGTTACCGCAGAGGAAACATCCAACAAGATCAACGCCCCTATAGTAATGGCCTACATCAATCAGATGAAAGCGATTTTGCCCGATGCCGATGAAACGGAATTGATGAAGATGGCCGTGAGAATGCCCGATGCCTTAAAGGTGGAGCGCATGGAATTGGACGAAGCCGAATGGACGGCTATTCAACAAGTAATTTTACAAGCCTTGACCAATATACAGTCGTTCAGACGCAGTGAAGGCAGTACCTTAGAAACGGATTTCAGATTGCGTATCGGCAATATTCGCAACAGCATGCAACAGGCAGCTGCTTTAGACGGACAGCGCATTCAAACGGTAAAAGACCGATTGAAAACCAATCTTGCCGAGCTCCAAGTCAATGTAGATGAAAAGCGCTTTGAACAAGAGGTGATTTACTATTTGGAAAAAATGGACATCACCGAAGAACAGGTACGCTTGACCAATCACTTGGATTACTTTATAGAAACCCTATCCGGTTCAGAGGCCAACGGTCGTAAACTGGGCTTTATCGCTCAGGAAATGGGTCGTGAAATCAATACCATGGGCTCGAAATCCAACCATTCTGAAATGCAGAAGCTCGTCGTATTGATGAAGGATGAATTGGAAAAGATCAAAGAACAAGTACTCAACGTATTATAATAGTTATTCCGAACGAAATTTTATGAAAAAAGGCAAACTCATCGTGTTTTCAGCACCGTCTGGATCGGGGAAAACCACTATTGTAAAACATTTATTAGAACGGGAAGATCTGAATTTGGCCTTTTCGATATCGGCTACCTCGAGAGAACCCCGTCCGACGGAAATCGACGGTACGGATTATTATTTTATCTCGCTACACGATTTTAAACAACACATCAAAGCCGAAGATTTTTTGGAGTGGGAAGAGGTGTATCGCGATAATTTCTACGGCACCCTAAAGAGCGAGATCGAGCGCATTTGGAGCCTTGGAAAAAACGTGATTTTTGACATCGATGTGGCAGGCGGACTGCGTATCAAGAAGAAATTTCCAGAGGAAACCTTGGCGGTATTTGTAAAACCACCGAGTATAGACGAATTGAAAATCCGATTGAAAAAGCGTTCTACCGAAAGCGACGACAAGATAAATATGAGAATTGCAAAGGCCTCTGTCGAATTGGCAACGGCGCCGCAATTCGATGTCATTATTAAAAACTACGACTTGGAAGTAGCGCAAAATGAAGCCTATGAACTCGTTAAGGCATTTATTCAATAAAACTAATTTGCCATGAAAATCGGATTGTATTTCGGTACTTTTAATCCCATTCATGTAGGCCATTTAATCATTGCCAATCACTTGGCGCAATACAGTGATTTAGATGAAATATGGATGGTGGTCACGCCTCACAATCCGCTAAAGAAAAAAAGCGGATTGTTAGAAGATTACCACCGTCTTGAAATGGTGCATTTAGCCACCCAAAACTACCCGAAAATCCGCCCTTCGGATATCGAGTTTAATTTGCCCCAGCCCAACTACACCATTACGACCCTAGCCCATTTGCAAGAAAAATTCCCCAAAGATCAATTCGCGCTGATTATGGGTGAAGACAATCTGAAGTCGCTGAGCAAATGGAAAAATTACGAGGTTATACTCGAGCGCTATCCCATATATGTATACCCCCGAATTTCCGATGAGGTTTCCCAACTGCCGCCAAACATCGATTTGTCTCGTGTTCAGGTAATCGAGGCGCCGGTAATCGAAATATCCTCTACGGCGATCCGACAAGGTATCAAAGACAGCAAAGACGTACGACCCTTGCTCGACAGCGAGGTGTGGAAGTACATCCACCACAACCTATTCTACAAAAAATAACATAAACTTAGCAGGGCAACGGTTTTAGAAGTCTTAATTTTAAGCTTTAAAAGCGAGAACTATGTTGAATTTTGAATGGTATAATCCCACGCGACTGCTTTTTGGAGCAGATCAAATAGCTAAGTTAAAATCCCTAATACCTCCTGGAGCGAAAATACTGTTGGCCTATGGAGGCGGAAGCATCTTTCAAAACGGGGTGCATCAGCAAGTCGTAGAAGCCTTGGAAGGTTATACGGTGGTGCCCTTTGGCGGTATTGAACCCAATCCCCATTACGAAACCTTGATGAAAGCAGTGGAGCTAATTCGCGCAGAGAACATCAGCTTTATCCTCGCTGTAGGTGGAGGCAGTGTTATCGATGGCGTGAAGTTTATCTCGGCAGCGGTTAAGTTTGCCGGAGATCCCATTACTATTATCCGCGAGCGTATGCTGATCAAGGAAAATGCGATTCCGTTTGGAACGGTTTTAACCTTGCCGGCAACGGGAAGTGAAATGAATTCCGGTTCGGTGGTAACGATTGCCGCTACTCAAGAAAAGCTCTCCTTTGGCGGCGAAGCCTTGTTTCCTCAGTTTTCGATTTGCGATCCCACCGTAGTACAGTCCCTGCCGACACGTCAAATTCAAAACGGATTGATCGATGCCTTTGTGCACGTGATGGAGCAGTATTTGACCTTTCCACAGCAAGCTGATTTACAAGACCGCATAGCGGAGGGAATCCTGCAAACCCTGATAGAAACAGCGCCCAAAGTATTGCAAAACCCCAGCGATTATCAGGCTGCTTCCAACTTGATGTGGTGTTGTACCATGGCTTTAAATGGCTTGATCAGCAAAGGGGTAAAAGTCGATTGGGCCACGCACGCCATCGGACACGAACTAACCGCCTTATACGGAATCGATCACGCGAGAACCCTGGCGATTATCGGACCTAATTTGTATCGCGTACTTTTTGAAAGCAAAAAGGAAAAACTGGCACAATACGGCAAGCGCGTTTGGCAAATCTCAGCAGCTAGCGACGATCAAATCGCTGCAGAAGCCATTGAACGAACCACCGCCTTCTTTAAGCAAACCGGTATGCCCACAACAATTTCTGAATGTACCGAGGACGCCGATAAAGCCATTCCTTTTATAGTAGCGCGATTTAAAGATCGCCAATGGACGGCATTGGGCGAGCATCAGAATTTGGATCTTGAAAAACTGGAACAAATACTCCAAAAGAGCCTGTAAACAAAAAAAGCGTTCGAATCCAAACGAACGCTTTTATACCCAAATATAAAGGATTGGACATTTTGTTTAAAAGTCCCGAAAACCGATGACTTTGATATCGCACTGTCCAATTCTTTAAGATAACGCTATAATTACAAAGCGGATTGTGTTTACTGATATTAAGAAACTGTTAAAGTTTTTCAAATTAATGATTTTACCCCCTTACGCTACTTGGAGGCTTTGCTTGGTTTTAATGGATGGTTTTGACGAATCCGTTTCATTATTGTTGGCAATAGGTTTAAAAAGCAGTTTTTTTGTTTGAAATATACGCGGGTTTTCGTATGATGTTTACTTCATTATTTTAATACGTAGGAATACTTAATTGCTTGAAATTAGTTTTTTAACTACTTTTGACGGTTGAACAATATGTGTTATATGAAGGAAAATCCAAAATTTGCAGTGATCGGAGGAGGAAGCTGGGCTACGGCGATTGTCAAAATGCTGTGCGAAAACCTGTCTGAAATTGCTTGGTACATGCGAAGCGAATACGCTTTAGAAGCACTAAAAGTTAACAAACACAACCCCAATTATCTCAGTGCCGTCGAGTTTGATACCGATCAACTTCGCCTGACCAACGATATCAATGAGGCCGTGGCCTATGCCGATTATATTATATTTGCCATTCCATCGGCTTTCCTAAATGCAGAACTTCAAAACCTAAAAGAGAGTTTAGAGGGAAAGGTGATCTTTTCTGCCATTAAGGGAATCATTCCCGAAACCAGCTTGATTGTAGGAGAGCATTTTCATCAAGGATATCAGGTTCCCTATGAGAATATAGGGGTATTAACCGGACCTTGCCACGCAGAGGAAGTAGCCCTAGAGCGCTTGTCGTATCTGACTATTGCCTGCTCGAATACGGAAAATGCCGAAGTACTTGCTGCTTGTCTAAGCAGTCATTACATCAAGGCAAAAATATCCGATGACATCGTCGGTACCGAATATGCCGCTATGCTAAAAAACATCTATGCTATTGCCTGTGGTATGGCACACGGTTTGGGCTATGGCGACAACTTTCAAGCCTTGCTCATGAGCAATGCCATTCGAGAGATGAAAAAATTTATTCAAAAAGTGCATAAGATGAAAAGAAATATCAACGACTCCGCTTATTTAGGCGATTTGCTCGTAACCGGATATTCGCTTTTCTCGAGAAATAGAATGTTTGGAAACATGATTGGCAAGGGCTATACCGTAAAGTCTGCCCAAATGGAGATGAATATGGTTGCCGAAGGCTATTACGCCGCCAAAAGTGCTTTCGAACTCAATAAGAGATACGGGGCTAAAACACCGATTATCGATGCGGTTTACGACATCTTATACGAGGGTAAGGACCCCAAAAAGGTGTTTAAAAAATTGACCGATAAATTGGATTAATTTTTACCCATAGAGCATGGTGGCGAATAAATCAAAAAATTTTAAAGCAACGAATTGAATATCAGTTCGTTGCTTTTTTGTTGTGGCGATTGCAGTGTTTTTTAGGGCATTGTAATAAATTGATTTACAATCGATTATAGTGATTCTCTTGGGGCAGTTTTTAAGAATTATTTTTGCCGAGTAAAATAAAAATATAATTATGGATCATCTGATTAATCATCCGGGAATTTTGACCGTTTTTGGTATTGCCGTATTCATTATGTTGTTGTTAGATTTGGGAATCTTCAACAAAAAAAGCCATGAGGTCTCTACGAAGGAAGCCTTAACTTGGTCTATCGTCTGGATTTCTTTGTCTATGTTGTTTAGTGGAGTGATCTACTTCTACATGGATTTCGAAAACTTTGCCCGATTCCAGTCGGCCTATTGGATAGAAAAAGCCCTTTCCGTCGACAACCTCTTTGTGTTTATCTTGGTCTTTACCTTTTTTAAAGTACCCAAGCACCTACACCATCGCGTGTTGTTCTGGGGAATTATTGGGGCCTTAGTATTTAGAGCCATATTTATCTTTGCCGGTGTTGAATTGATCAATCACACGTATTTACCCGATATGAATCTGTTCGGACAAACCGTGCGTATCAATGCCGTACTCACTATTTTTGGGGTGTTCCTCTTGTATTCCGGTTTTAAGTCGTGGTTTAGCAAGGAGGAGAATGATGCTCAGGCAGATTTGTCCAAGAATCCCGCTGTGCGACTAGTACACAAGTTTTTTAAAGTTAGTGAGGACTACGATGGCGACAAGTTTTTTACCGTTAAAAACGGAGTGCGCATGGCCACGCCGCTATTTGTGGCTTTGGTCGTAATCGAATTTACCGATTTGCTCTTTGCGGTAGATAGCATACCCGCTATTTTTGCCATCGCGCCAGACGACCCTTTTATACTCTATACCTCAAATATCTTTGCTATTTTAGGACTGCGTTCGCTCTATTTCTTATTGGCGAATTTCATGGACAGTTTTAGCAAACTAAAATACGGATTAGCCATTATCTTGGCTTTTATTGGAGCCAAAATGATAGTCTCCCCCTTTTATCACATGGAGTCGTGGGTGTCTTTAATGGTTATTGGTTCCGTATTGACCCTATCTATCGTATTGTCGCTGTTGTTTCCGCCTAAGGCGAAGGCCTAACCCTTATACTACATCAAATACAGAGGCTGTCTCAAAAGGACAGCCTCTTTGTGTTTTAGGTTCTTTAGAAAATAAGCGGATTCGTCCATTCGCTTGGAGTTGTGGTGAATTTTAAATGCGTGCTTTTTTAATTCGAAAACTGCGATACTTTACGTAAACTGGCGAAGACGCAACAAAAGGCTGATTCGTCCATTCGCTGATGCGCTGATTCGCTTGGGGTTGTGGTGAATTTTAAATGAGTACTTTTTTTAATTCGGAAACTGCCTTACTTTACATAAACTGGCGCATACGCGAATAAGCAAATCCGCGAATAAGCAAAAAAAAGCTGATTTGCCTTAGTTTGAGGTGAATTAGAAAATGAGTGCTTTTTTAATTCGGAAACTGCAATACTTTTCATAAACTGGCGCATACGCGAATAAGCAAATCCGCGAATAAGCAAAAAAAAGCTGATTTGCCTTAGTTTGAGGTGAATTAGAAAATGAGTGCTTTTTTAATTCGGAAACTGCAATACTTTTCATAAACTGGCGCATACGCGAATAAGCAAATCCGCGAATAAGCAAAAAAAAGCTGATTTGCCTTAGTTTGAGGTGAATGAGAAAATGAGTGCTTTTTTAATTCGGAAACTGCAATACTTTACATAAACTGGCGCATACGCGAATAAGCAAAAAAAGGCTGATTCGCTTTGGGGTGTGGTGAATTTTAAATGAGTACTTTTTTAATTCGGAAACTGCTATACTTTACATAAACTGGTGCATACGCGAATAAGCAAATCCGCGAATAAACAAAAAAAGGCTGATGCGCGGATGCGCTTTGGGTTGTGGTAAATTTGAAAATGCCTACTTTTTTAATTCGGAAACTGCGATACTTTACATAAACTGGCGCATACGCGAATAAGCAAATCCGCGAATAAGCAAAAAAAGGCTGATTTGCCTTAGTTTGAGGTGAATTAGAAAATGAGTGCTTTTTTAATTCGGAAACTGCGATACTTTACATAAACTGGCGCATACGCGAATAAGCAAATCCGCGAATAAGCAAAAAAAGGCTGATTTGCCTTAGTTTGAGGTGAATTAGAAAATGAGTGCTTTTTTAATTCGGAAACTGCAATACTTTACATAAACTGGCGCATACGCGAATAAGCAAATCCGCGAATAAGCAAAAAAAGGCTGATGCGCGGATGCGCTTTGGGTTGTGGTAAATTTTAAATGCGTGCTTTTTTAATTCGGAAACTGTCTTAATTTACGTAAACTGGTGCATACGCGAATAAGCAAATCCGCGAATAAGCAAAAAAAGGCTGATGCGCGGATGCGCTTTGGGTTGCGGTAAATTTGAAAATGCCTACTTTTTTAATTCGGAAACTGCGATACTTTACATAAACTGGCGCATACGCGAATAAGCAAATCCGCGAATAAACAAAAAAAGACTGTCTCGCGTTAAGAGACAGCCTTGTTTTTTTATAGGGAGTAAATTCCGCGATGCGCGTTGATGTCCAGTTCAATCAGCTGTGCTGTTGCTATACTATCGGCGGGGAATACATAGGTTTTGTCGTATAAAATCCCTTGTGAAAAGTAGGTCAGCATAAAGCGGTTATTCAAGGGGAAGAGCTGCTCATCGAGCAATTCTACTTTGAGGGTTTCTCCTGGACCCAATAGCGGAAAAGCATGTCGAAACAGACTGCTCTTGCGCGCTTCACCAGCGATCACGCCTTCGGCTTCCGAGATAATCATAATCGCTTCCAGCGGACAATCTCCTCGGTTGATGAGGTAGGCGTACCAAGCATAGCCTACAAATTCTTCGTTCCATTCGTATACAGCGGCCATGAAAACATCTTTGACCTCTGGAATAACAATATCTTTTTTCATAAAACCAATTCAGGGTGTTTTTTTGTCGTGCAAATATAATTATTAAAAAGCAGTAGTGGCCGCCCTGGCTTAATATTGGCATAAATTTGCCCGAAAAGTGTAACAATAAAAGGCTTTGGAGTACTTATTAATCAAAACGCAATTCGATTATGTTACAGTACTTACTTCCCCTGGAGTGGAAAGCTTTTTTTCGGTCGGCATCTTTTAATGTAAATATTTGGATACGCATCATCTATTGGTTTACCGCTGTTAATATGTTCATTCTGGCCCTCGGTTTGGGTGTCGGTTGCTATTTTATCCTAGAAGAGAGCGAGTTAAAGCCCTTTGAAACGGTCAATACCTATCTGATTTACTATTTTGCTGCAGATTTATGCCTGCGATTTATCTTTAAGAAACTGCCTACAGCGAATATTCGCCCACTTTTAGTACTCAATGTGAAACGCAAGAGCCTGGTCCATTACTTTTTGGGTAAATCCGTGTTTTCCATCTTCAATGGCGTACACTTGTTTTTGATTATTCCCTTTTGTGCGGTTTTAATAGTGGAGGGCTTCACCTTGTCGAAAGTGATTTTTTGGGGATTGAGCCTGCTGATGGTCGTAGGAAGTTTAAACTTTCTGCATTTGTTGATCAGTAATCGTCCCAAGTATTTCTACGGAACTCTAGCGCTGCTGCTCGTGGGCACGGCATTGCAATACCTCCAAATCATCGATATCCAAGGGCTAGTAAGCGGCTTTTTTACCGCTTTCTACGAGTTTCCTCTAATGGTTTTGTCGGCGCTGGGATTGCTGTTGCTGCTGTATATAATCACTTTGGAGTTTTACAATCAAAATCTGTATCTCGATGCCGGTTTTTCGCAGGTCAAGCGGGTTGTTGTGTCGGAAGATTTTCACTGGCTGAATCGCTTTGGGCGGCTCAGCGTCTTTTTAAAGAACGATTTGCGCATGATTAAGCGCAATAAACGACCGCGAACAGCGGTCGTATACAGTTTTCTAAGCGTGTTTTTCGGGCTTTTATTCTTTACTCGCATTATAGACGGTTACGACAATGATTTTATGGATTTAATCGCTGCTATGATGGTTACTGCCGGTTTTTTAATCAACTTCGGACAGTTGGTACCCAGTTGGGATTCGGCCTATTTTTCCCTGTTGATGTGCCAAAATATCAAATACAGAGATTATCTGTTGGCGAAATGGTGGTTGATGGTTATGGCCACGGTGATTTTAGTGTTGATCAGTTCCTTCTATCTCTATTTTGGTTGGGAGGTATACGCCCTTATAGTGAGTATGGCCATTTTTAACATCGGCGTAAATTCGTATCTGACTTTATGGGGAGGGGCCTTTTTAAAAATGCCTGTCAATCTGGAAATCAACCAAAAGATATTCGATAATCAACAGGCTTTCGACCTAAAAACCATATTAGTATCCATGCCCAAAATACTAATGCCCGTATTGATTTACGTGGGTTTCAAGCTGTTTTTCGGTTTTGAAATAGCCATCAGTGTACTGGCTGTAGTTGGTCTGTGCGGTTTGGCCTTTAGAAACAGGATATTTAATCAAGTAGAAAAATTTTATAAAAGGGAAAAATACGATGCCATACAGGCATTTAAACAAAAAAATTAAAGTAAAAATCCAAATGTAATATGATACACGTACGAGATTTATCCAAGGTTTACAACGGCAATACCGTGCTTTCCATAGATTCTTTACACATTAAAAAAGGAGAGTGCTTCGGGTTGGTGGGAAACAACGGCGCGGGGAAAACCACTTTCTTTAGCCTGCTGCTCGATTTGATACAGCCTACTACCGGAGGGTTGGTCAACGGCGGTTTCGCCGTGAGTGAAACCGAAGCCTGGAAGCCCTTTACAGCGGCTTTTATCGATGAGAGCTTTCTTATCGGTTATCTGACGCCGGAGGAATATTTTTATTTTATCGGCGCCCTGCGCGGTCTGAATAAAGAGCAGCTGGAAAACGCCTTATTAGAGTATGTTGATTTTTTTAACGGAGAAATTCTCAGTAGCGGTAAATACCTGCGCGATTTTTCTAAGGGCAATCAAAAGAAGGTAGGCATAGCCGCGGCATTTTTGGGAAATCCCAAATTGGTTGTATTGGACGAGCCCTTTGCCAATTTAGATCCGAGCACTCAAATACGACTCAAAAAGCTGATGATTAAAAAAACAGTCACCCAAGAGCTAACCATGCTGATTTCGAGCCATGATTTACAACATACCGTGGAAGTTTCTACCCGTATCGTGGCCCTGGAAAAGGGACGCCTGGTCAAAGATGTACAAACCTCTGAAAATACATTAAGCGAGCTTCAAGCCTTTTTTGCCGTTTGATTTACAGCAATTGCTATTCAATTATTTTTCATTCTTAGAATTCGCCGATCCAATTTTGGATGGGCGAATTTCTTATTTTTGCCTAAAAACCACTTTTTTAGATAAAAGTGCCGTATTTTTACCCAGTAGTCATACTAAAAAAGTGTTTTAAAAGTTAAGTGTTTAAACTTCGAATATTGAAAACGAATAGCTCTAAATATATTTTACTCTTGATGTTGGGCGTTTTGCTGTGGGCCTGTTCCACCAAAAAAGATGCCCTCGTAAACAGGCAGTTCCAGTCTTTAAATACAAAATTCAATGTTTTGTACAACGGCAATATCGCCTTTGACAAAGGGTTAGCCAACCTGAGAGATCAGTATCACGATAACTTTTGGGAGGTATTGCCCATAGAGCGGATGCAGCCCGAACAGCGCGCCTTATTGGACGACAAGGCCAAAGATCCCGATTTTCAGTTGGCCGAAGACAAGGCGACAAAGGCCATCCAAAAGCGCTCGATGTACATAGGCGGACGTGAAAAAAATCCACAAATGGACGAGGCTTATCTGTTGTTGGGAAAAGCGCGTTACCACGACAACCGTTTTATACCCGCATTAGAAGCATTTAATTACATACTCTACAAATATCCCAATAGTGATAAAATCAATGAGGCCAAGGTTTGGCGTGAAAAGACCAATTTGCGACTGATGTATGATGAACTGGCTATACAAAACATCAAAAAAATGCTTAAGGAACCGAGTTTGGCCAAGCAAAATAGAGCCGATGCGTTGGCGACTATCGCGCAGGCCTATCTGAATATCGGTCATCAAGACAGTGCCGTTGCCCCTTTAGAACAAGCCAAAAAACTGACCGAACGCACAGAGGAAAAAGCGCGTTTTAGCTTTATACTGGGGCAATTATACGGACGATTGGATCAAAGGGATTTAGCCCTGCAATCCTTTCAGGAAGTCATCGACATGAACCGACGCGCTCCGCGACCGTATATGATTCAGTCTCATGCCAATCAACTGTTGTACGGCGATATTAAAACAGTGGATACCGTCGCGTTCTTAGACAAGTATAAAGACCTGTTGAAAGACCGCGAAAACCGACCGTATTTGGATTTGCTCAACCGCCAAGTGGGCTTGTTCTATCTCAAACAAGAAAGGGTTCCCAAGGCGATTACGTATTTTAAAACCGCCTTAAAACACAGCAATGGCGCCGACTATCTAAAGGCTTCAAACTATAAGAGTCTGGCGGAGATTTATTTCAACAGCGCCAAATATGAATGGGCGGGGCAGTATTACGACAGTACGCTGGTTTTGTTGCCACCGAAAACCAAAGAGTTTTTTCAAATTACCAAAAAACGCGACAACCTGCACGATGTGGTCTTGTACGAACGCACCGCTAAAACCAGCGATAGTATACTGCGATTGGTCAGCATGAGCGATGCGGAACAAGAGCGCTATATCGGCGATTTGATCGATAAGATGAAGTCCGAAGACGCCAAAAAAGCGGCCTTGGCCAGCAAAGCACCGCAAACCAGCGGACAGTCACCATTTGCATCCATCTCCAATCCCATGCCCCTGGATAGTGGTGGTGGAGAAAATGATTTTTTGAAGAAAAAACTCCCAGCTGGCGTAGGCGCCAAAGCCGGAGGTGCATCCAACTTCTATTTCTATTCGCAGAATGCGGTGGCATTTGGTAAATTGGAATTTAAAAAACGTTGGGGAAACAGAGAATTGAAGGAAAACTGGCGCTGGGCAACCGCGTCGGCTTTGCCGGGTAGAGATTCGGAAACCCTGCTTGCACAAGAGGGCAATGGCGCGGCAAACGGAGAACAACCGGAGGAAAACCTCCGCTATTCCGTCGACTTTTACAAAGGTCAAATCCCAACCGATCCCAAAGAGTTGGTGGCCATTAAGAAAGACCGTGATTTTGCATATTTCCAACTCGGGTCCATCTACAGCGATAAGTTTGCAGAATATCAGCTAGCTGCCGATAAACTGGAAGCCTTATTGACCTTTAATCCCGAAGATCGTCTGGTATTGCCGGCGAAATACAATCTGTATAAAATCTATTTGAGCATTGATCCGGCCAAGGCAGAGCGCTGGAAACAAAACATACTGAGTCAGCATGCCGATTCGAGATACGCGGAATTGCTGCTAAACAAAAACATTTCGTCCGAAGTAGAAGGCTCGCCAGAACAGGTATACGGCAAACTCTACAAAGCATTTAACCAAGGGAGCTATGTGGAAGCCTTGGACGGAGTTGACCAAGCGATTATGCAATTTGTAGACAGCGATCATTTGCCGAAATTCGATTTGCTAAAGGCCAATATAATCGGTCGCTTAGAGGGCGTCGATGTTTATAAAACCGCTTTAAACTACGTAGCATTAACCTATGCTGGTAAGGCCGAAGCCAAGGAAGCCGAGCGCATCATCAATCGAGATTTGCCCAAGTTAAACGCCTTAAAATGGAGCGATGCGCCTTCGAAGAGCTGGAAAATTGTGTACCGCATACCTGCGGAAATACAGGAAAGCGCCTCGTTGATGGCTAAAAAACTCGAGCGTTATGCCTTGGACAGACACGATGCCAAAGTGAAGTTTTCGCAGGACTATTATACGGCCAAAGAAGTGTTTTTTGTAATTCACGGTTTTCAGACCGCAGAAGCAGCACAGGCTGCCATTGCGTATCTTAAAAATGCAGCGGAATATAAAATTAACCAGGAAGCGTTGGTAATCTCTTCGGAGAATTACACCGTAATCCAAGTGAAAAAGAATTGGGACTCTTTTTTGCAAACGAAAAATCAATAATTATGTTTGACAAACCCAAAAAGAAAATTTACACAGACTTATTAGGGAAAACCAATAGAATCGTTGAGGGTACGACCATTAACGGGTCTATAGAAACGGTGGCGGATTTCCGATTAGACGGTATTTTGCTCGGCAATTTTACCTCACAAGGGCGACTGGTTTTAGGGCCTAGTGCCGTAATAAAAGGCGACGTGATTTGTGAAAACGCCGATGTAGAAGGACGGATAGAAGGGGTGATGACGGTTTCTAAGGCCTTGATTCTCAAATCCTCGGCCATGGTGTCGGGAGAGGTTAAGGTGGGGCAATTATCCGTAGAACCGGGAGCAGTCTTTAAAGTGAGCTGCGAGATGACCGGAATTTTACCGGTGGAGGAAGTGCCCAAACTAAAAAAATAAATGCGTCAAGAAGACAAAAAATCAATAAACCAATACCTCCGATTCTCCGGTATTGCGCTTCAAATGGGCGCGCTAATTGGAGCAGCGGCCTATTTGGGTGTGTGGCTCGACGAAAAATACCCGAACGATTTTTCGGGTTTTACCGTCGGCTGCTCACTATTGGGGGTTTTCGTATCCATGTATTTGGTTATTAAACAAGTACAACAAATCAGTAAAAAAAATTAAATCTATAAACTCCAAACCCATAATGAAGCAAAAATTAGTGAATTTTATCAAATACATCCTTCTTTTTACCGTCCTTGTCGGCGGTGCTCAATACCTTTTTGTCGAATTTGTATTGGAACCCAGCGTGTATTATTACCATACTTTTGCTATTTATGGCTTCCTTTTTGCCGTAACGCTGTTGCTGTATATCGCTATTTTATACATCAATTCGGTCTTTTCCGACTACACCGGTTATGCCTTTATGGCCAGTAGTTTCTTTAAAATGCTGTTGGCAATACTCTTCCTATTGCCCATTATCCGAAGCGACGATCGTTCCTATATAGCTGATGTACTGCTATTCTTTGTTCCGTATTTTCTTTATTTATTTTTCGAAACCTTTTTTGTCGTTCAATTGTTAAATGATAAAAAAGAGGAAACCGTTTGATTTATAGCATGATGCGTGTTAATTTTTTTTTCACCATTAACAGTTATTTATAAATTAAAAATTTTATCTTTGCATCAAATTTTACAGACCATAATTTTCAATTTTTAAGTAAAAATGATGACCGCAAAAAAATTCATGAAGTATTTATCTGCCCTAGTGATGATCTTGATGCCTTTCGTTTCAATAGCTGCCGATGGAAGTCAAAGTCACGACAAAAAAGTTCAAGAGTTTGATGCTACAGAGTTAATTCAGCACCACATTGCCGACTCCCATGAATTTCATTTTTTCGATTACGGCGGTCACTCATATTCCTTGCCTCTACCAGTAATTCTCTGGACAAACAGCGGATTGGTTACTTTTATGTCTAGCGAATTTGACCACAATGATGATGCAACTGTGGTCGTGGAGAAAAACGGAGAACAATTCGTTAGATACCACGGGAATATTTATTACGCAGCTGCTTTTGCAGATGTGGAGCCGGGAGCACATGTTGAAGCGCCTTCAATTACAGACTTTTCGAAGAGACCGGTAAACTTCTCGATTACCAAAAACGTCTTTGCCTTGATTATGTCGGTGGTTTTTATACTGATTTTGTTTAATGCCGTAGCGCGTTCATATAAGAAAAATACAGCAGCACCTAAAGGATTGGCCGGTTTTATGGAGCCGTTAATCGTCTTCGTAAGAGATGAAATCGCCATCCCAAATATCGGAGCCAAAAAATACGAAAAATACATGCCTTACTTATTGACGGTATTTTTCATCATCTGGGTCAATAACCTTTTTGGATTGATTCCGTTCTTCCCTTTTAGTTCAAACCTTACCGGAAATATCGCCTTTACCTTTGTCATGGCTATGTTTACCTTTTTGATCACCTTGTTTAGTGGAAATAAAAATTATTGGGGACATATCTTCAATACGCCAGGAGTTCCAGTGTGGTTAGCGCCAATTATGGTTCCTGTAGAACTGATGGGTATGTTGACTAAGCCCGTTGCCTTGATGATTCGTTTGTTCGCAAACATCACCGCAGGTCACATTATTATATTGAGTTTGGTTTGTTTGATCTTTATATTTCAAACGGTGTTTATCGCGCCGGTATCCGGAGCATTCGTATTGTTTATGAGCGCCTTGGAAATATTGGTTGCCGCTTTACAGGCCTATGTGTTTACTTTGTTGTCGGCACTGTTTATCGGTCAAGCCATAGAGGAGAACCATTAATTAATTTGAGTTTTATTAAATATTAACTATATAAATTTTTAACTATGATTTTAGCTGGAATTGGTGCTGGAATTGCTGCTTTAGCGGCAGGAATAGGTATCGGAAAAATTGGTGGATCTGCAATGGATGCTATTGCTCGTCAACCTGAGGCAGCTTCAAAAATTCAAACTGCAATGATTATCGCTGCTGCACTTATCGAAGGTGTTGCATTGTTTGCAGTGGTTGTTGCATTAATTGCAAAATAATTTTTGAAAAAAAAAGGCATCCTGAAACGGTTGGTTTTAGGATGCTATTTTTACATTAAAAAAACAAATTAAAGCTAATATACTATGAATTTTGTAGCACCTGAGAGTTTAATTTTTTGGACAACAGCTATTTTTATTATTTTCTTTTTCTTGCTAAAGAAATTTGCTTGGAAACCTATATTGGATGCCGTAAAAGGTAGAGAAGAATCGATTAATACGGCATTGGCTTCTGCGGAAGCAGCTCGAAATGAGATGCAGAATCTTAAAGCAGATAATGAACGCATCTTGCAAGAAGCCCGTATCGAACGCGATGCGATGATTAAAGATGCTCGTGATATTAAAGAAACCATGCTGGCTGAAGCTAAAGTAGAAGCACAAAAGCAAGGCGACAAAATCATTGCTCAAGCAAAAGCGACAATCGAAGCAGAGAAGAATGCTGCGATGAGCGAATTGAAAAATCACATCTCTAGCATTTCTATCGAAATCGCTGAGAAATTATTGAAAGATCAATTATCTAACAAAGAAGCCCAAGTTAAATTGGTGGAGAAAATGTTAGACGAAGTAAAACTAAATTAATTCATCCTTATGATTGGCACTAGAGCAGCGGCAAGATACGCTAAAGCAATGCTGGAGATTTCTGTAGAAAAGGGAACTTTGGAAACGATTAATAAGGACATGGTTTTTATTTCTGATGCCATTTCTCAAAGTGAAGATTTGAAGGTATTTCTTTTGAATCCCATCATTAAAGGCGAGGCGAAATTCAATGCCCTGTCGGAAGTATTTGCAACGACTTCTGCACAAACTATAGAATTGTTTAAATTGCTGATGCACAATAAACGTTTTGATATCTTAGAGGCGATTGCCGCTAAATTTCAAGAGATGTACGACCTGGAATTGGGTATACAAAAGGCAAAAGTAACCACGGCTATCGCCATGGACGAAGCTATGGAAGCCAAGGTTTTGGAGAAGATCAAACAGATTTCCACTAAAAAAGTAAGCATTGAAAACATTGTCGATCCAAGTATACTCGGAGGTTTTATCCTCAGAATAGGCGATCAACAATACAACGCTTCTTTGGCAAATAAATTGCAAGATTTAAAACGACAATTAACTAATTAAAATCACCGCACGTATTACGTGTATAAACCATAAATCAAAATGGCAGAAATTAAACCTGCTGAAATTTCAGCAATATTAAAAAAACAGTTATCTGGTTTTGAATCTGACGCTTCTTTAGAAGAGATAGGAACCGTTCTTTCCGTAGGAGATGGTGTAGCTCGTGTATACGGCTTGTCTCACGCGGAGTATGGAGAGCTCGTTCAATTTGAAAATGGATTAGAAGCAATGGTACTTAATCTTGAAGAAGATAATGTTGGTGTTGTATTGTTAGGTCCTTCAACAGGAGTTAAAGAGGGGTCTATCGTTAAGAGAACACGCCGTATCGCTTCCCTTAAAGTAGGAGAGCAAATGGTAGGTCGTGTTGTGGATACCTTGGGTATTCCAATTGACGGTAAAGGATCTATCGGAGGCGAATTGTACGAGATGCCATTGGAGCGTAAAGCACCAGGAGTTATCTACCGTCAACCGGTAACAGAACCTTTGCAAACAGGTATTAAATCGATCGATGCCATGATTCCAGTTGGACGTGGTCAGAGAGAGTTGGTAATTGGTGACCGTCAAACGGGTAAAACTACCGTGTGTATCGATACCATTTTGAATCAAAAAGAATTTTATGATGCTGGGCAACCGGTATACTGTATATATGTGGCCATAGGGCAAAAAGCCTCTACCGTGGCAGGTATTGCAAAAACATTGGAAGACAAAGGCGCTATGGCGTACACGATTATCGTGGCTGCGAATGCTTCTGATCCGGCTCCAATGCAAGTTTATGCTCCAATGGCAGGTGCCGCTATCGGGGAGTATTTCCGCGATACAGGTCGTCCAGCCTTGATCATTTATGATGATTTGTCTAAACAAGCGGTAGCTTACCGTGAGATGTCTTTGATTCTTCGTCGTCCACCAGGACGTGAGGCTTATCCAGGGGACGTTTTCTACCTTCACTCGAGATTGCTAGAACGTGCGGCTAAAGTTATTGCAGACGATACCATCGCTAAAAACATGAACGACTTACCAGATTCTATCAAGCATTTGGTAAAAGGAGGTGGCTCATTAACGGCTCTTCCGATTATTGAAACACAAGCGGGTGACGTTTCGGCTTATATCCCAACCAACGTAATTTCGATTACGGATGGTCAGATTTTCTTGGAATCGGATTTGTTTAACTCTGGGGTTCGTCCGGCGATCAACGTGGGTATTTCGGTATCTCGTGTTGGTGGTAACGCACAGATCAAATCGATGAAAAAAGTTTCTGGTACTTTGAAGTTGGATCAAGCGCAATTCCGTGAATTAGAAGCTTTCGCTAAGTTTGGTTCTGATTTGGATTCGGCTACCTTAAACGTAATCGAAAAAGGAAGAAGAAACGTGGAAATCCTTAAACAAGCAGTAAACGATCCTTATAAAGTGGAAGACCAAGTAGCGATTATCTACGCCGGTTCTAAAAACTTGTTGAGAAGAGTTCCTGTAAATAAAGTTAAGGAATTTGAAAAAGATTATCTAGAAATCTTAAACTTAAAACACAAAGAGGTTTTAAATGCTTTAAAAGCAGGTAAATTAACTGACGAAGTTACAGCAGCTCTAGAGCAAGTAGCTAAAGAAGTATCTTCTAAATATTAATAATTAGGTTGTAGAAAAGCAATTGGTTTCAATTGCTTTTCTCTAATTACTTACACTATTTAAAAATGGCAAATCTTAAAGAAATTCGTAATAGAATTACCTCCATTTCATCGACTATGCAGATCACTTCTGCGATGAAAATGGTTTCTGCGGCTAAATTAAAAAAAGCGCAAGATTCTATTACTGCGATGCGTCCTTATGCGGAAAAGCTGACGGAATTAATCCAGAATATTAGTGCAACTTTAGAAGGTGATCATTCAGGTGTTTTTTCTCAAACAAGAGAGGTAAACAAGGTTTTAATTGTAGCCATTACTTCTAACAGAGGATTGTGTGGGGGTTTTAACGCCAACGTAATCAAACAAGTCAATCTTTTGAAAGCTACGGTTTATCAAGGGACACACGTAGATTTGTTGACTATTGGAAAAAAGGGGTACGATGCTTTGCACAAAAATATCCAGGTAATCGAAAACGATAGTGATCTTTTTGATCATTTGTCTTTCGACGCTACAGCGGTTATCGCTGAGCACTTGATGGATCTTTTCGCAAAAGAACAATATGACTCCATACAATTGGTGTACAACCAGTTTAAAAATGCGGCTACACAAATCGTGATGACCGAACAATATTTACCACTGATGTTGCCAGAAGCTTCGGATTCGAAAACAACCTCAGATTATCTTTATGAACCGTCTAAAGAAGAAATTCTAGAAAGCTTAATCCCTACCTCCCTTAAAACACAATTGTTTAAGTCGGTTTTGGATTCTTTCGCATCGGAACATGGAGCGCGTATGACTGCCATGCACAAAGCTACAGACAACGCACAAGAATTGAGAGATCAATTGAAATTGACTTATAACAAAGCGCGTCAAGCATCGATTACCAATGAAATCTTGGAAATCGTTGGTGGGGCAGAAGCCTTGAAATAATCCTTTTCACAGTTAAAATATAAAAACCCTCAGCAATGAGGGTTTTTTGCGTTTTAGGCTTTTTGGAAGTGGATTACTCCAGTTGCGGGTTCATCGATTCGGTTTTCGCAAACTGCGCTAAAAACCGCGTTAAATGCGGTATATGCCCCGGTGCATCACCGCTGTCGCATCTGTACTTCCGCTGTTCTAGGGGCTGGCCTCCACAGGCGTTTCAAAGCGTGGCTCAGTCAATTGTATATCCCGCTCAAAGCGGACGGTCAATTGGTAGCTGTATCCCATTGGAGTCAATATTCCGGTAATTTTCCCGCTGTTAGACGGTATTAAATCGGTGGAGTATAAGGCTTGTTTTTGAGTCCGCACTCCCAGGGTGTTTCCAGCCCTGTCGGTCAGTTGTCGCTGCGTTGCGGTGCTACCTTCTTGGTTATAGGGAAGACCGACCGCCGAATCGACAAATTGCACTTCGCCAAGCGCGACTAATTTTCCGAGATACTTTTCCGAATCAAGCACTTCTACCAGCGTTAGTTCCGAGATCAATTCCGCCTCGTTGATTTGCTGGCAAGTCGGAATCAGGTGTTTGTGGAGCAGCACCTTGCTGATGGTACCCATTTTTTCATCGAATACATCGCCCAAGACCAACAGGCCGTTTTGCTGCTGTATATAGAGATTTTCCAATTGTACGTATACCTTGGTGCCTACGGGTGTGCGGGTATAGTGTCCGAGACCCGTGCTCTCGGCTGCGATTTTAAAGGCGGTTTGCCGGTTTTCCGACAGCAGATACAAGCTGTTGGCAAAGTGCCGTTCGCGATCACTGGATAAGACCCAGCCGGAAATCACGTCCTGCGCCGCGTATCGTTGTGCGCTATTCGTGGCGAACTCCGCCAGGGATTCCACGCTTTTGGTCGCTTGGATATGCGGTTCTATACAATCGGTATTCGGCAGTTCAAAACCATCGGTCTTGACACAAGCGGCGCACAGCAGGAGTAATGCGACTAGAGGGGCTTTGTTTAGGGTTGGGTAATTCATGGGAGTTGATTTAAAATTGATAGTAAATTTTTCCGTACCAAAGCCTTCCCGCTCCGTGTGTATAGCGGTTTCCAAAGGCGGGATTGCCGCTGTAATAGTCCTGGGCGTAGGCCTTGTAGTTGGCATTTCTAGCCGATTCAAATCCGCCGATTTTATAGCGCATATCAAAGAGGTTTTCGACGCTCAAAAATGCGGACAACGCCTTTTTTCTCCGGCGCCATTGTTTGCCCATAGTGAAGTTGCATTGCAGGATGCGGTGGAGCTTTTCCTGCTGCAGCAGCGTCCTCAGTTCAGCTGCAGTCAGCGCTGTGTACGGACTGTTGTTGGGGTTTTCTGGATTGGCGATCCAGTAATCCGTTCTGCGTATGGGAGCAAGAGCCGTATAGTTGTTGTCGAGGTAGGCAGCGACGAGCCGCAACCACCACTTGGTGGGCGGGGTATAGGTGATGGATAACGATGCTGCGGTTTGAGGTCCACTGGCTATTCTGTAGTTTTTTAGCCGTGTACTGCCGTAATCGACGGTTTGCGCCCAGCGGTCGACCTGCAGCTGCATCCTCGGGTTATTGGTGTAAAAGTATTGACCCACTGCTGCGGTAGCAGCGATGGTTATCGCCGGCGAAACCGAATATTCAGCGCTGAGTTCCCCGCCCAGATGGCGTTTGTCTATTTCGGTTAAGAGCTCGGAAACACTGGCGTTGCTCAAAGTGCCATCGGGGGTTAATCCGCTGATCCCTTCGCTATAGTGAAACGAGAGTTGGGCGGCGTTTTTTATCTCGATCAGGTAGCCGCCAATGCGCGCCTTAAATGCGTTGGTTTGCAGGCTGTACTGTGCCGCCGCACTGAGCGTATTCTCGCTAGTGACCCCTGGGGCAAGTTGGTTGCTGAGTCGCGCGTTGGAAAAAACAGTATTCAAAGTCGGAGCAAGCCCGGTGTAGGCCAGCTGGCCGCCAAGGCGATGACGCCTATTGAGGCGGTAGGTCGCTTCGGCTTTAATGCCGTAGTCTGTAAATATTTTTTTAGCGCTCTTGCCGTCGCTGAGCTCGGCGTCGTTGTCGTTCTTCGTGAGGCCTTCGCGTCTATAGCCCGTGCGAGAAGCTTGCACTGCTACGGCCCATTGCAGTCGGCGGTAATCGGAGGAAAGTCGCATAAAGGCTTGGAGGAAATCGGCTTGGAGTCGGTAGTGGTAACCAAAGCGGTCGCCAACCCCTAGCGGTCTATTTGCGCTGTTTAGGTCGGTTTGCGCTTGGGAAGCAGCATAATCGGTGTCGAGGTAGGCACTGCCCCCGAGTAAGTCGGTCAGCAGTCGGTAGTTTTCGGAACGCAGCCCCTGGTAGCCCAATCCTGTATAGAGGCTAAGGTGCTGGGAGCGCTTGTTTTGCAAATAGATGTTGACCGTATGGGTTTGGTCGTCGGTTCGATCTTGATAGAGGATTATCCGACTGTATCCGTTTTGCTGATTGTCGCGATAGATTTGAGTCCAATTGATTTGGCTGTTGTCCAAAAAATAGGCGCGCGCTGCAGTGGCCAGCCCGAGATAGGGTTGCTGATGCCCCAGCTGGATGCCGCTGCTGTTGTGGTAACTCAAAAAGTAACTGGGTAGATTTTTGTAATGAGTCGGATCGGGATTGGACGTCGCTCGATATCCCAAGCTGCTGTTTCCAACCATTCCCGTTTGCACAGCAAGGGTAGTGGTCAGTTGGGTTTTATCGTCAAAGGTCCAATAGTGCGCAAGTGTAAACAGGGGTTCGGCAACCACTTTAAAGCGGGAGTTGCGCTTGTAGCTGCCCTGCCAACCCCAATATGGATTGTAGCGCGGCCCCATCAATTCGGTCACTTCGTCGGTTAGTGCGCTGCTTTTTCCCCGTTTGCTGTAACCGTATATGGTGGTAAAATGGATGTGGTGTCTGCTGTTAAACTGCTTTTCCACGGCGAGTAGCACCGACGATACTTCGGCAGCAGTGCCCTCGATAGCGCCAGCATTGCCCTCGGCTTTTGTGGCGGAAATGGCATAGTGCCAACGCCTGTTTTTGCTGGAGGAAACGTATGACAGCATCGACTTATAGCGAAAGAACGTACTGCTGCCCAAGGAAAATCGCCCTCCTTTGCGCAGCGAGGAGGCTCGGGTCTCGATGTTTTGAGTACCGAGTATTCCGCCAAAATCGCGACCGCTTGTCGCGGTTCCCAAGGTGAATTCCCGCCGGATTAGTAAGTGGTGGTGTCCGCTCCAATTGCTCCAAAGGGAACGACCGTCGTGCGCCTTGTTCATCGGTATTCCATCGACCAAAACCCGATGGTATTTGCCGTCTAAACCCCGAATCTGGTAGCGGGCAGCACTCCATTCCAGCGCCGCCCTTTGCAGAGAAAGCGCGGAGGAGGAGGCCGTCAAACCCGAACTGTTTTCCGATTCGGCATACTGCTCCTCCAAATCCACAGCGGCTAGTGAAGTCAAAGGCCGTTCTATACCACTGGGCAAGTCTTCTTCTAAGGGGATGATCCCCAAATCCAACGGTTTATTCGCCCGGGTATCGACTAAAAACTGCTTGGTCCTATAGCCGTGCTTATATACCTGCACGGTTTGGGTGCCCTCAGTGGCCGTTTTTAATAAAAAATAGCCCGCAGCAGTGGTGCGTGCCGTGTCGGCTGCGTCGACCACACGGACGACGACTTCCCGTAGTGGGTGCTGCGATCTGGAATCGACCACCCGTCCCTTTATTTCTTGGTTTGGCTGTGCCCATGTATTAAAGACTTTCAAAACAAGAAAAAGACTAATGCTAAACTTTTTCATGACCGAGTATTTTGAAATGACTGAAAATCAGTGGTTAATGTCATAAAAAAAAATTAAAAACACCCAATTTAATTAGGTTTTTTTTATATTTATATAACAAACGTCGGTTAAAAGGAGCGAAAAAGAAGGTGGAGCGAGGAATACGTGGATGCAGCGCTGCTGGGATAGAAGTCGTTAAGAGGAGGAGAGCCAGGGTGTGCGGACGGAATTTGCAGAAGCCAAAGACATGTGGAACACATGTTGAAGACATGCTACCGATGGGCATTTTTTGGTGGTGTGGTCAACAGCAAGCCCGGGCCGAAGCAAGCGGCTAGGGTAAAACGGCTGCTTGGTCGGCGACTTTAAAGACTAGGGCCTGCGATGGTTTAGTCAAAAACCTCTAAATCCATGTCGATTTGAGACGATTCTTTGATCACCGCTAGGAAATCTTGCACGTAAATCGCCTCGTTGTGAAGCTGTACGGCTTCGCGGTCTTTGAATTTTTCGTAGAAAATAAAATCAGAGGGATTTTCGGTGCACTGATAGAAGTTAAAGGCCAAACAGCCCGCTTCTTGTCTGGTTTGTTCGAGTAAGTCTTTGGAAGCTGCTCTAATACGCGAAATAAATTCGGGTTTTATGCTAAATCGGACAATGATTGTTTTTTTCATAGAATGCTTGCAATTTTATACTTTATGGAATAAATATTACTGCCGAAGGCGTGTCGACAGCTCCTGGATTCACTTCTTTTAAGATAAATTGTGCCTTATTGATAAAGGTAATGATTATTTGAGAATCCAAACATACAATATCCGCTATTTGCTTGTTTTCAAGGGAATATTTTGCGCGGTAATCGACGTAGACGACCTCGTCCAAATGCGCTTCGGATTGGTCGACTTCGGTTTCCTGCCAGTTTTCCCAAAAACCGATGGCGGAGTCGAGAAAAAACCGATGCCAGTTTTGGTCTTTGATCTTGATGAATACCAGCAAGGGCTCGCGGTCTTCGCTGTCCTCCATACCGATTAAGCCCTCTAATAATGCGCCCGAGAACTCGGTTGCGGTAAATGATTTATCCTGGTGTATTCTCCCTGTTATGGTCGTGGTTTTTTCCATCTGATTCGCGTTGTTAGTAAAGCTCAAAGCTAGGCTAAATTTCTGTAAAGCCGGCGCCGGTTCGGCGATTTATCGCGGGCTAACTCGGGGCGCTCAGGCAAAAGACAACGGCTTTGGGCGGTCAATTTTGTAGAAATGCTAAAAAAGCAACGCTTTGCCGCAGTTCGAGGGATTAAAATTTCCATTATCGGTCATTTAGCTGCGAATTATTTTAAAATAGCCGACTGTTTTTTGGGAAACCGCTCATCTTCGGTCTAGTGCAATTGATAATCTATCGTAAAAATAAAGGAACTAACCTACAAAAAATACTATCTTTACCAACGATTAAACAAAAATGATTTATAACAACCTCTGGTTGAAAATATATAAAAATATAGCATGGCTTGTACAAATTGTTCAACGGGAAAAGATAGTTCGGGAACACCCAAGGGGTGTAAAAATAATGGAACGTGTGGTACAGATAGTTGTAATAAACTAACGGTTTTTGACTGGTTGTCGAATATGTCGTATCCCAATGGAGACGTACCCTTTGACGCGGTTGAAGTGCGTTTTAAAAACGGGCGTAAAGACTTTTACCGCAATACGGAAAAACTCACCCTAAGCATAGGGGATATTATCGCGACAGAAGCCTCACCGGGGCATGATGTCGGTATCGTAACCTTAACCGGAGAGTTGGTTAAGGTACAGATGAAAAAGAAAAAGGTAGATGCCAAAGGCACCCTGCTAAAAATATACAGAAAAGCGACTCAAAAGGACATCGATATTTGGCAAGATGCCCGCAGTAAAGAGGATCCTATGAAAGTGAGAGCGCGTGAATTGGCCATTAAGCTCAACTTGGAAATGAAGATTTCCGACATTGAATTTCAAGGCGACGGCTCTAAGGCGACGTTTTATTATACCGCCAATGATCGCGTCGATTTTAGACAATTAATCAAGGATTTTGCACGCGAATTCAGCACGCGTATAGAGATGAAACAGGTTGGATTCCGACAAGAAGCGGCGCGCTTAGGCGGTATCGGGTCTTGTGGAAGAGAGCTGTGTTGCTCGACCTGGCTAACGGACTTTAGAAGTGTCAATACTTCCGCAGCGCGTTACCAGCAACTGTCGTTGAATCCGCAGAAATTAGCCGGACAATGCGGTAAGTTAAAGTGCTGTTTGAACTACGAACTCGACACCTATTTGGACGCCTTAAAAGGCATGCCCGATTCCGATACCAAAATCAGCACGCTTAAAGGCGATGCCTATTGTCAGAAAATAGACATTTTTAAGGGGATGATGTGGTTTGCCTATGCGAATAACTCGGCCAATTGGTATGTGTTAGCCGTGGATCAAGTAAAGGAAATCGTCGCTTTAAACAAGGCGGGAGAAAAGGCCAAGGAATTGGAAAACTACGCGATCGAACCCGAAGTAGGAGAAGAGAAAAACTTCCAAAATGCCGTGGGACAAGACAGTGTAACCCGATTTGATCAGCCTAAAAAGAAAAAGAGACCGGCTAAAAAAAGAGTGCCAAACAAGTCTAATGCACCCAATACCGCGGCACCGAATAGCAGCCAGTCCAATAAGAATCAAACGAATAACAATTCAACACATAGAAAAAATGCGCCTAAGAAATAAAACTCTTTTCGCAGCAGTGGCGTTGCTTGGCGTGCTGACTTCTTGCGATAAAAAAAGCGTTTTCGACGAGTTTCAAACCGTGGGTACCGCTTGGAATAAAGACGATATAAAGACCTTTGTCGTAGAGCAACAAGACAGCTTAAACCCGCATAATTTGTTTTTGAACGTCAGAAACAACAACAAATATCCCTTTAACAACTTGTTTGTTATCGTCAAGATGGAGCAACCCGATAAACAGGTGGTTGTAGATACCTTGGAGTTTCAAATGGCACGTGCAGACGGCACGCTTTTGGGAACGGGCTTTACCGATATCAAGGAAAGTAAATTGTGGCTAAAAGAGGGATTTACCTTTAAGCAGGCGGGAACCTATACCTTTCAAGTGCAGCAAGCGGTACGCGAATCCGGTAAGGTAGACGGCGTACAAGAACTGGAAGGCATCTCGGAAATTGGACTGAGAATTGAAAAAGCAGAATAATTAGTTGAACAGATATATGAAAAAACAAAAAGTGACAAAACCCAGTGAGTTTGGGGCTTATATTAAATGGTTTTGGATGTTGTTTGCCGGTGGAATAACGGCAATTATTCTTTTCTTCCTATTCGCCTCTTGGGGCGTTTTTGGAGCCATGCCTACTTTTGACGAACTGGAAAATCCCGCGAGTAACGTAGCGACCGAAATCATTTCGGCCGACGGCAAAACCTTGGGGAAATTCTATTTGGAAAACCGCGTTCCTGTGAAGTTTTCCGATTTGCCCGATTACTTGGTCAATGCGCTTGTAGCTACCGAAGATGAACGCTTTTACGAGCACTCCGGTATCGATGCCCGAGGTACCTTAAGAGCTTTAACCTCGGTGGGGAGCAACGGAGGAGCGAGTACCATTACACAACAATTAGCCAAATTGCTCTTCCACGGTGAGGGATCGCGAAATATCTTTGAACGCATCACGCAAAAAGCCAAGGAATGGGTGATTGCCGTTAAATTGGAACGCCAATACACCAAAGAAGAAATCATTACCATGTATTTAAACAAAGCCGACTTTGTCAACAATGCCGTTGGAATTCGCTCGGCTACACGTGTATATGTCGGTAAAGAACCCAAAGACCTTACCCTCGATGAGGCAGCAATGTTCGTAGGGATGCTTCAAAACCCATCGTATTTCAATCCGGTTAAACGCCCGGAATTGGTACAAAAAAGGCGAAATGTGGTCTTGCATCAAATGGCAAAAAGCAATTTTATAACGGAAGAAGAAAAACTTCGACTGCAAGACAAACCGATCTCCCTGCATTTTACACCGGAAAGCCATAAGGATGGAATTGCGACCTACTTTAGAGAGTATTTACGCGATTTTATGAGGCGTTGGGTTAAGGAAAATCCCAAAAAAGACGGCTCTACCTACGATATTTACCGCGATGGATTGAAGATTTATACCTCGATCGATTCCAAAATGCAACGCTATGCCGAAGAGGCGGTAACCCAGCATTTATCCAATTTACAACAAGAGTTTTTTCTACAGAATAAAACCAATAAAACCGCCCCTTTCTTAAAGCTCAACGAAGCAGAAATCGAGAGCATCGTCAATCGCGCGATGAAGAACTCCGAGCGTTGGAGACAGATGAAAGCCCAAGGAAAGTCCGAAGCAGATATCTTGGCGTCCTTTAAAAAGAAAACCGCTATGCGAATCTTTACGTGGAAAGGCGAAAGAGATACCGTGATGACTCCTAGGGATTCCATCATCTATTACAAGCACTTTTTGCAAACCGGACTGATGGCTATGGAGCCGCAAACCGGTAATATCAAAGCCTGGGTGGGTGGTATAAATTACAAGCACTTTCAATACGATCACGTAGCACAAGGAGCGCGACAAGTCGGTTCGACCTTTAAGCCCTTTGTATACGCAACCGCTATTGAGCAATTGCACTATTCGCCTTGCGATTCTATTATCGACTCCCCCTTTACCATGCCTAAGGGCAGATACGGAATTAGCCAAGATTGGTCTCCGCAAAACTCGTCGAGAACGTATAGGGGAATCATGACTTTAAAGAGCGCTTTGGCCGGTTCGGTCAATACCGTAACGGCAAAATTGATGGATAAAGTAGGGCCTAAAGCCGTAGTCGATATGACTCGCGATTTAGGAGTGAAATCCGATATACCGCAACAACCCGCAATCGCCTTAGGCGCTGTGGAAATCACCGTAAGTGATATGGTGGCTGCCTACAGTACTTTTGCCAATCAAGGGGTGTATATCAAGCCGCAATTCATCATGAGAATAGCCGATAAAAACGGGGTAGTCTTATACAATGCCGTGCCAGAAGCCAAGGATGTATTGAGCAAAGACGTGGCCTATACCGTAATCAAATTGCTAGAAGGCGTTACCGAGTCCGGATCGGGTATTCGATTGCGTACGGGTAGCGGCGGTGCCGGATACAACCGAGTAACCGGACATCCGTATAAATTTACCAATCCAATTGCCGGAAAAACCGGTACCAGCCAAAACAACAGTGATGGATGGTTTATTGGAATGGTACCGAATTTAGCAACGGGAATCTGGGTGGGTAACGAAGACCGTGCCGCCCATTTTAGAAACACCTTATACGGACAAGGGGCAACCATGGCCTTGCCTATCTGGGGAATCTTTATGAAAAAATGCTACGACGATCCCGAGCTCAAAGTGTCTAAGGGACAATTTGAACGACCGGCAAACCTGTCGATTCGAGTGGATTGCTGGAAAGCCGTAGAAGTGGAAACCGATACGGACTCCATCGAGTTAAGCACCGAGGAATTCGATTTTTAAAATAACCAAAACGCCTTTTTTTAGAGGCGTTTTTTTTATATTTTTAACCAAATTAATTAAACCAATTAGTTATGATAAATAAAAGAGTTGCAAATGTGGAAGAAGCTTTGCAAGATATTGCCGATAACGTTACTATTATGCTCGGTGGATTCGGTTTGTGCGGGATTCCCGAGAACAGTATCAACGAGTTGGTGAGAAAAAATATAAGCGGATTGACCTGCATTTCCAACAACGCGGGTGTAGATGATTTCGGATTGGGATTGCTTTTGAAAAAGAGACAGATTAAAAAGATGATTTCCTCTTATGTAGGCGAAAATGCGGAATTTGAAAGACAGATGCTGTCGGGAGAATTGGATGTCGAACTAACACCTCAGGGAACTTTGGCCGAAAAGTGTCGTGCCGCCCAAGTGGGTATACCGGCATTTTTTACTCCAGCGGGCTATGGAACGGAAGTGGCCGAAGGCAAAGAAGTGCGCGTATTCCACGGCAAACCACATATACTCGAGCAAGCTTTTGAAGCGGATTTCGCCATCGTAAAAGCTTGGAAGGGCGACGAGGCTGGCAACTTGATCTTTAAGGGCACAGCGCGTAATTTTAACGCCTGTATGGCCGGTGCGGCAAAGGTTACCATAGCGGAAGTGGAAGAACTCGTTCCAGCGGGGCAATTAGACCCCAATGAAATTCACGTACCTGGAATCTTTGTAAAGCGCATTTTCCAAGGCGAGAAATATGAAAAACGCATCGAACAACGCACTGTGCGTGCGAAGTCGTAAGCACTTTTTTGTAAACACCGCTGCTGCTTGCAAACCGCGGTCTGATAGTAGCACAACGGGAATCATTAACCATTGAATCAAAATTATGTTAGATAAAGTAGGCATCGCTAAGCGAATTGCACAAGAATTACAAGACGGATATTTCGTCAATTTAGGTATTGGAATCCCCACTTTAGTCGCCAATTACGTTCCTCACGGAATGGATGTGGAGTTTCAAAGTGAAAACGGTGTGTTGGGTATGGGGCCCTTCCCTTTTGAAGGAGAAGAGGATGCCGACTTGATCAATGCCGGTAAACAAACCATCACCGTATTGCCCGGAGGCTCTTTCTTCGATTCGGCTACGAGTTTTGGAATGATTCGGGGTAAACACGTCGATTTAACCATTTTAGGTGCCATGGAAGTCAATGAACGCGGCGATATCGCCAATTGGAAAATTCCGGGTAAAATGGTTAAAGGCATGGGAGGAGCTATGGATTTGGTGGCTTCTGCCGAAAATATCATCGTGGCGATGATGCACGTTAATAAGGCGGGCGAATCCAAAATACTCAAGGAGTGTACGCTGCCTCTAACCGGAGTGAATTGCGTCAAAAAAATCGTAACCGAACTAGCGGTGTTGGAAGTTACTGATAAGGGCTTTAAACTGTTGGAACGCGCTCCCGGTGTCAGTGTAGCAGATATCGTCAAAGCGACAGCAGCCGATTTGATCATCGAAGGGGATATTCCCGAGATGAAAATCGATTAAGACGTTTTTTAATTCACGACAAAGCCCCTTGGAGATCCCAAGGGGCTTTGTGGTTACAAGCACAGCTTTTGCCAGAAGGAGCATTTTCCCCTTTATGGAAAAACGACCGCATACGGATTAGCGGGCTAATAGCGCGTATACCGCTTTTTGACAAGCCTTGTTTACAAATCGTTGCAATCCATGCTTTGAATGGTTTGATTGGCCTGTAACAGCGATTTCATAGACTGAGTCAGTTCTGTACAGCCGTTGGCTTTGTTGACAAAAGCCTGATACACTTTTTTATAGGCATTGCAGTTGCTCGCTGTAGGGTTTAGCGAGAATTTCTCTCCTGCCGCTGCCACGTCTCTGGCTTCCTTTTCCAGGCTGCAGGCGCTTCCTCCGCCTCCGCCTCCTTCATCTGAAGAAGTGTCGTCAGAAGTACAGCTGCCAAACGAGAGGGTAACCAGCAGTAAGAGGGCTGCAAACGATGTATTTCGAAATTTTTTCATATAAAAGATATTTTGTTTTTTGACGTCTACTCTTTTTGGTTTTCGACTTCCCCGTTAGTTAAGCTTGATATAAAAACAAATTTACCGGCTCGTATTAGAGTAGACAATACCCATTATTGGGTAATCTCATTGTGGAAGTTGGGTGTAGTATTTAAGGGAGTGAGCGTTTTTAATCGCTGGATTTAGCAAGCCAAATCCAGTCAAACGCCCAACGCAACAGCGGGGTAGTCGGAAGTTGGGCTGCGTCGTTCGCGACAAGAAGTATTAGTATAGGCCTTGTTTTACAGCCAGGACAACCAGTTCAGTGGTGGATTTTGCCGTGGTTTTGCGCAGTATGTTTTTGCGGTGGGTATTGACGGTGTGTTCACTGATAAATAGCTTATGTCCGATTTCGGCCGAGGTAAACCCTTCGCAAAGGTGCTTGAGGATCTCTTTTTCGCGAATTGAAAACGTTTCTTTTTTGGGGGTAAAGGCCTTTTGATAATCCACATCGATATAGGAGGGTTCCCCTTCCAATCCGATAAAGGACAATTTGGGGTTCCCCGTGGTTTTGATGTGGCTGATGTCGGTATGTATGCCCAAGGTCTGCAATACCTTACCCTCGTCGGAGTGATTGATCGTAATTACCTGATGGAGTATGCGTATGTATTGACCGTCGGCTCTTCGAATTCGAAAATCATAGCTCACCTTGTAGTTTAAGATTTGATCGATCGCCAATTGGCTAAAAAACGCACTGACCTTTTGCTCGAAGTTTAAAAAGTAAATTACATCTTCGGGGTGCAATAAGTCCATAAAGGATGCTACGGTGATGCTTTCGGCTTCGATGCCTAAAATGGAATAAATGCTTCGGTCAACATGGATAAACTGTCCAGAAGGGAGGTCGAATATGTAGTAATAGTAAGGGCCTACATGAAAGATGGCATTGATCTTTTTAGACACATCCAGTTCTAATTGCAGCTCGTTATTCGTTGGGCTTTGACTCATTTTTTTCCAAATAGCCAAGGCGTCTTGATAGTATTTGGCGCTACTCATGTTGGTTTATAAGTTAAATTGTTGTTAGCGTAAAGTTAAAGTAAATATAATATAATTGTTGAAACCGCCATTGCTTTTCGTTTAAGTGCTTTGGTTTTATCGGTATAGCCAAGGGGAGTCTGATTGGGCTAAATGAGTAATTTTTTACAAAAAAATAGATACAAGTGCTTTTTTTTGTAATTTAATCCCAAAATGAGCAAGAGATGCCGAATTGTGATAAATATAAAATAAACGAGTAAACTTAAAAAAAACCGGAAAGTACCGCTTTGACGCGCTGAGTAAGGAGTGCTTTTTGGTTTATTCGATTGTTTAGATATTTCCTATTTTGCTGTAATACCCCCTTAAAACGAAGCCCTATGCGATTAAAATTCGAGTATCCCTTTTATTTAAAGTTGGCCTGTGTCCTGATCAGTATTGTTGTTTTGGGATATTTGGGCATTGTCGGACAAAATGTAATCGTGCCCATAGTATTGGGACTGCTTTTTGCCACCTTGCTGGTTCCGTTTTGCAGTTTCTTAGAGCGAAAGTGCCGATTTCCCCGCGCCCTAGCCGCCATAGTAGCCACGGTGCTCTTTACGGGATTAATCGTGCTGGTTTTGTACCTGTTGGCCATGCAGATGACCAAGTTAGCAGACGACTGGCCCGCCTTTCAGCAGCAATTAATCGATTCGTTTTCCAGTTTGCAATTGTGGGTACAAGAGCAGTTTGGCATTGAGCAAAACAGCCAATTGGATTATATTACCCAAACCGCATCCAAATCCATCAGCACCGGAACAGATATACTCGGAAAAGCATTGAGCTCCATATCGGGTGTGATTATGCTGTTGGTGTTTACCTTTTTATATACGCTGTTTTTACTGTTGTACCGCCGCCATCTGGTAAAATTTCTCGTTTTGGCCTTTAGGGATAAACACCAGCACCTGGTGTTGGATGTCGTGGTTCAAGTACAGGTCATGGTCAAGAGATATTTGGTGGGACTGTTGCTGCAAATGGTAATCGTCACCGTTTTAGCACTGATAGCCTACAGCATTATTGGAGTTAAATACAACTTTATGTTGGCCATACTCACGGGGGTGCTCAATGTATTGCCTTATATCGGCATTTTCATGGCCTTGGTCATTGGGGTAATCATCACCTTTGCGACCACTTCGGCCAGTCACGTGCTGTTTGTAGTCATCGCCATAGTGGTCATTCATGCCATCGACGGCAATCTGATTATGCCTAAGGTAGTGGGTTCTAAGGTTAAATTAAACTCGCTAGTGGTGATATTGGGCTTGGTCATCGGTGAGATGACTTGGGGTATTTCGGGCATGTTGCTGACCATACCGATTTTGGCAATTCTCAAAATTGTTTTTGACCGCGTCGAGGATCTGCGCCCTTGGGGCTTTTTGCTCGGCGAAGAAGACAACGAATCGCCCTTGTTTAATAAGGCGATTACCAAAATTTTCAAAAATCAGGAAAAGGCTGGCGAAGACGATAATTGCCCAGACGATTCGCCCCCGACGCCCTAGTCCCCAATCAGGAGCTGTAGGGCAATCCGGTTTGTTTGGCAAGGGCTTCGCCGCACACTCTTTTTAGCAGGGTCCAATCGGTATCCGTAGCCGCGGGCAATTGCAGTCCGCGAGCGCGAGCGGCTTCGCCATAAAACGCAGCGCGCGTTTGACGGTAGGGAGCCACCACATTGTACACCACAACTCGTTGGCTTTGGCGCTGCAAGAGCAGCTGGGAAACGTGTTTGACGACATCGTTTAAATGTACCATGTTCACCGGTAAATCCGGATTTTCAAAGGCGGCTTTTCGACATAGAAAAGTTACCGGATGACGCTCCGGACCAAATAAACCGCCCAGTCTTAATACGGTGGTTTCCCAATCGGTTTCGGCCCGAAACAGCTGCTCGGCTCTGAGCAATTGGCGGGCGCTCGCGCTATTTGTAAGTGTAGGTGTGTGCTCGGTAATCCAATCGGACTGGCAGTCGTAAACCGAAGTTGAGCTCATAAAGAAAATGCGCTTTACACCCTGGCTGCGCAAGGGCGGAAGCAGTCGTTCTAACTGGCGGTCGTAACTCAAAGCAGCCGTTTTAAAACGCGGGGGAATCGCGATGATTAAGCTGTGGCAATCCGCCAAAAAGTCGCCGAGTGTGTTTTCGTCCAAAACAGCCGCCTCCAAGTCGATGAGGTAGGCGTCTATGCCGCTTTCTTCTAAAAGGGATAATTTACTGGGAGTCGTAGTCGAACCCTTGACCTGATATCCCGCTTGTTTCAACTGCTGTGCCAGGGGGAATCCCAGCCAACCACAGCCGAGTATACTGATTGTTGTCTTCATCTTACCGCGCTTTTTAATCGATTTTACCATTTAAGCAATTCAGGCCGCGGCCACTGCGGCTATCCGATTTGCTGTACCTCGGTCTACAAGGAGGAGTAAAGATACTGGACTAGGGCATAGCATTTGCATTTCGTGGCCCAAGTTTAACGTGTTCTTAATATCGGTTTGTTTTAAATCTAGTAAATTTGAAACATGAAAAAAATAGTTTTATCGCTGTTGACGGCTACTCTTTTAATGGGGTCTTCAACGCTTTTAGCTCAGCAGGGCAATGAGCAGATCGTAGTGCCCAATCGAAAAAATGATCGGGAACAACAGCAAAAACCGTATTTGATTTTGATATCAGCAGACGGTTTTCGTCATGATTATATAGAGAAACACGGCGCCCATTTTTTGGGTGATGTCAGTAAAAAAGGCGTGCGTGCCCAAGCGTTAATTCCGTCGTTTCCGTCGGTTACCTTTCCCAATCACTACACCATAGTAACGGGTTTATACCCTTCGCACCACGGTTTGGTGGGTAACAATATATACGACCCTAAAATCGAGGAACGCTATTCGCTGCGCAACGCCAAAGCGGTTTTAGATCCTGCTTGGTATGGCGGTACGCCGATTTGGGCCTTGGCAGAACAGCAACAGTTGATGACGGCCTGTTATTATTGGCCGGGATCAGAAGCGGCAATCCAAGGGATATTGCCTTCCTATTATTATCCGTATTCCGAAAAGATAAAGATTGACGACCGCATTGCGGAAGTGGTCAAATGGTTGAGTCTACCCGAAGAAACCAGACCGCATTTAATCACGTTTTACTTTCCCGAAGTCGATCACGCCGGCCATACTTATGGTCCCGACGCTGTAGAGACCAAAGCCGCGGTGGCTTATATAGACGAGTCGATTAAGAAATTGGTACAGGCGGTGAGCAAAACCGAGCTTCCGGTCAACTATATGTTTGTCGCCGATCACGGAATGACCAACATCGATCAAAACCAATTGTTGAGCCTGCCGATTAAAATCAATCCCGAAGAACTTACCGTAGTGAGTGGCGGCGTGTATATGAGTGTATTTGTCAAAGATCAGACAAAGATCAAACAAGTGTATCAAGAGATTCTCGCGGCAAAAGCGCCGCAGTATCAGGTGTATCTAAAGTCAGCCGTACCTGAAAAGTACCACTTTGGAGCCAAGGACGATTATTTTGGCCGTATTGGCGATATCGTATTGATCGCCGATAGTCCGTATTATTTTTCCAATCAAAAGGCAAGTCCTGGAGCCCATGGTTATGACCCCTACCAATATCCCGATATGAAGGCGACATTTTTAGCGTGGGGACCACAGATCAAGGAAAATACTTTCGTCAAGGAATTTGAAAACATCCATATTTATCCGGTGATGACGAAGTTGTTAGACCTAACGAATACCAATAAAATAGACGGCGACGATCGCATGGTCAAGGAAATTCTAAAATAGAACAGCCGTGTTCGCATTCTCAAGACGCCTTTTAGCAATAAAGGGCGTTTTTTGGTTGAAAGCGGTGTCTATTCCTGTAAAAAGAATGGGTTGTTTAGAAGGTGGTTAGGGGTTTTTACGCACCAATAAGGTGTGGTCCAAATCGATATTCAAATAGCCTTGGTCGTAGACAAAATAATAAATCGCGCCCGTTTTGGTTTGATAGATACTGGTGAACAACTGGAAGTCGAAACCCTGTTGCAGCAGTTTAGAGGTGCTGATTTTGGTTTTGCCCTCTTGGTTAAAAAGGCTTAGAATGCGGTAGTTTTTCCGTAACTGATTATTGGTATTGCGCATCAGGTTATTGGAATCCTTATTCATCTTATTGTTATACGAATTCCGACAGCTGTCGTTGCAAAATTTCTTATCCTCTCGGCCAACTAATTTAGTTCCACATTCTAAGCAATTTTTCATGGTGTGCGCAATTTACTTCAATTTCTTGGTCTCATATAAATCGGTTCTACGATCTTTTTTAATTTGAACGCTTCCGTGTTCATGCAGTTCTTTTAGCAGGTTTACATCCACATCGACAATCAGGGTCATCTCTGTATTTGGGGTGGCTTCGGCCTTAATTCCATTGGTGGGAAAGGCAAAGTCCGAAGGGGTAAAAACCGCCGCTTGAGCAAATTGGATATCCATGTTGTTCACTTTGGGCAAGTTTCCAACACAACCGGCTATGGCCACATAACACTCGTTTTCGATGGCTCGCGCTTGTGCACAACTCCGCACCCGGGTATATCCGTTTTGCGTATCGGTTAAAAAGGGTACAAACAAGATGTCCATTCCCTGATCGGCGAGCAGTCGAGAAAGTTCTGGGAACTCGACATCGTAGCAAATGATAATGCCTATTTTGCCACAATCCGTGTCGAAAGTCTGGATTTTTGATCCGCCTTGCATACCCCAATAATGCACTTCATTGGGTGTAATATGGATTTTGGAATACATTTCATAGGTTCCGTCGCGCTTGCATAGAAAGCCCACGTTATACAGCGTACCGTCTATCATATACGGCATACTGCCCGTGATGATATTGATGTTGTAGGAAATGGCAAACTCTTGAAACTTTTTGCGAATAGCATCGGTAAATCGAGCGAGCTCACGTATGGCCTCGGCCTCGGACAAGTGGTTGTAATCCGCCATCAAAGGCGCGGTAAACAGTTCGGGAAACATGGCAAAATCACTTTCGTAATCCGCTACGGCATTGATAAAAAACTCGGCCTGATCAAAAAACTCCTCCAAATCGTTGAGCAATCGCATCTGCCATTGGATCAGCCCCAGTCGAACCACACTCTTTTTGGTATTGATCAGCTGTTGGGTTTTCTCGTAGAAAATATTGTTCCACTCCAGCAAAACCGCATACTCCTTGGAGTCCTTATCGCCTTCGAGATAATTGCGCATCAAGCGCACCACGTGAAAGTCGTTGCTCAATTGGAACGACATCACCGGGTCGTGAATTTCCTTGGCCCGAACTTTATCTAAATATTGTTTGGGGGTGAGTTCCTTGGAGAACTTTAAATAGTTGGGTATACGCCCAGCAAATACAATCGATTTTAAATTCAATTGCTCACAGATTTCCTTACGCGCGTCGTACAAACGGCGTCCCAAGCGCAAACCGCGGTATTTGGGATGTATAAAAACATCGATTCCGTATAGGACATCCCCATCGGGATTATGCGTAGAAAAGGTGGAATTGCCCGTAATGGATTCGTAGGTATGGGCCGACATGGCTTGGCGTTCATCGACGATTAACGACAGGGCAGAGCCCACCACGATATCGTCGACCAATACCACCAACTGACCTTCGGGAAAGGTAGCCAACAGCGCTTCGATCTCGTCTTTTATCCAATAAGAGTCTTCCATACCCTCATAAGATTCCATCATGGATTTTTTTAATTCTAAATAATCTTCTACTTGAAGATTTCGAAGTTCTACTTTATTAATAGCTGCTTCCATGCTCTTTTTTTCTTTTAAAGGTACAAAAAATCCATTTGCAAGCGGTTACAAGCAGTTACATTCGATTGTAAATGTTTTTTAACCGCTTAGTGTGAACCGCTTATAAGTGATTTGTAAACCGTAAAGGAATGTTTAACTTAAATTTAAAAACGATGAGTACATTGAGAAACAGCGTACGGCTAATTGGTCGATTGGGCAGAGACCCGGAATTCAAGGAATTCGAAAGTGGAAAAAAAATGGTCAACTTTAGCTTGGCCACCTCAGACGTGTATTACGACGACCAAGGCAATCGGGTGGAACAGACCCAATGGCACTATGTGTTGGCCTGGGGCAAATTGGCAGAGACGGTCGAAAAATTTGTTCGCAAAGGACAAGAGATCGCCGTCGAAGGCAAACTGGTATACCGCGACTATGAAACCAAGGAGGGCGTTAAAAAATCGACCACCGAAGTGGTGTTATCCGAGTTGGTATTGCTGGGAGGGAAAGAGAAATCTTAAACAAGTGGCGACCGCCGGTGTAAGGACAGAACCGAATTCGCATTGCGGGAATTCGGTTTTCTTATACGGCAAGTAAACCCGTCTATCCAACGCTTTTTACAGTAATACAGGCCGCCTGGGCGCAGATATTTGGCATTTTTAGCTAGTAGAACGCGAAATCGGATAAGCTTTATACCAAAATATTTTGGAGGTAAAACCCGCAGTGGCGTCTTTGAAACCGAACGCTAATTGCAATGAAATTTCTAGAGTGTTGGGAATTAAAGAAATATCCTTTTACCTTTGCACGGTGATAAAGATACTAGTAATAGAAGACGATACGCGTATGGCAGAATTGCTCAAGCGCGGTTTAGAAGAGCAGGCTTATGAGGTTGCCGTGGCTTATGACGGGCTTATGGGACGTAAATTGGCCTTGCAACACGACTACGACCTCATTATCACAGACGTGATTTTACCGCACATCAACGGCATAGAATTGTGTAAGGAATTAAAGAAACAATTGCCGCAAACGCCCATTATCATGCTTACCGCCTTGGGTACCACCGACGATAAAGTCGAGGGTTTTGATGCCGGAGCAGAAGATTACTTGGTCAAACCCTTTGAGTTGCGCGAGTTGCACGTTCGGGTACGGGCCTTGCTAAAGCGCTTCGAATCCAATCAAAAACCACTGCTGCACCTGTTGGCCTATGCCGATTTGGAATTGGACCTCCACGCCAAGCAATTAAAGCGGCAAGGCATAGAGATACACCTGACACCTAAGGAATTCAATTTGTTGAAATACATGATGGAAAACGCCGAGCGCGTCTTGTCTCGCACGGAAATTGCCGAGCATGTTTGGGATACCCATTTTGATACCGGTACCAATTTTATCGATGTATACATCAATTATCTACGCAAAAAAGTAGACCGAGACTTTGATCGCAAACTAATACATACCAAAGCGGGTATGGGATTTATATTGAAGGCCAATGAAAATTAAAACCCGTTTGACCATTTTGTTCACGGTGTTGGCCGTAGCAATTTTGCTCGTGTTTGCCACGGTGCTCTACTGGTCTTCGGAAAAAAGTCGCGAAAAAGAGTTCTACCTCTTGTTGCAAAAGGAAGCCATTACCAAGGCCAACCTCTTTTTGGATGCGCAGGTGTCGCCTGCAACCCTACATCAGATTTACAGCAACAACAGACAAATTTTACACGAAGTCGAAGTGGCGGTTTACGACACCAGCTTCCACTTGCTGTATCACGATGCCGTTGAAATCGACATGGTCAAGGAAACCCGAACCATGGTCGATGAAATCTACCTCAAGGGCTCTTTAAAATTCTATCAAGACCAATGGCAGGTCATCGGTCTTAAATACCATTTTAAAAACCAGGATTATATCATTACCGCTACTGCCTTCGACGAATACGGCTTTAAAAAACAAGAAAATCTTCTAAAGACCATACTGTTTATGACTTTGGTGTCGACCGTACTCATTTTTGGAGCGGGATATTTTTATTCCAATCGCGCGCTCAAACCCGTTCAAGACATCATAGACGAAGTCAATAAGATATCCGTTAGCAACCTCGATTTGCGCATCAAACCCGCTCGATATAAAGACGAATTGCATCGCTTGGGAGAAACCTTTAACGCGATGCTCGACCGCTTGGAAGATTCTTTTGACGCTCAAAAGCAGTTTGTATCCAATATCTCTCACGAATTGCGCACCCCTTTGGCAGCGATAATAGCGGAATTGGAATTGTCGCAACGGCAAGACCTCACCGCCGACGCCTATTTAAAAACCATCAACAACGCATTGACCGATTCCGAGCGCATCGTCAAATTGTCCAACAGCCTGTTGGATTTTGCCAAAGCGCATTACGACCGTTCCGAAATCGCCTTTAAGGAGATCCGCGTCGATGAGGTGTTGCTCGATGCCTGCCAGCAATTGCAACAATCCCAACCCAACTACAAAATACACCTGAACTTTCTCGATGAGCTCGATTTGGATCAATGGGTTTCCACCTACGGCAATCCCTATTTGTTGCAGGTCGCCTTTGTCAATTTACTCGAAAACGCCTGTAAGTTTTCGCACGACAACCAGTGTAGCGTATTGATATCCTGTACCCCATCGGATATCGTACTCGCGTTTTCCGATAACGGGATCGGTATAGCCGAGGCCGAATTGGAACACATCTTTACGCCCTTTTACAGAGGCAGCAAAGCCAATGCCTTTGCCGGTAACGGTATCGGACTTTCCCTAACCCAAAAAATTGTCAGCTTACACCACGGACAAATTAGTGTGGTGTCTCAAGCGAACGAGGGTACCACCTTCACCATCATCCTTCCCCACCTCTAGTCTCTAATGAGATTCTAATTTTTTTCTAAGAGCTTTCTAACAGGCCCTCTTTTGTGTATCCTATACATTTGCAACATCAAAAAAAAAAAACCAAACATGGAAGCAGATCCCAATAGGACGAAATTTAATTAGTAAGTCAAAAGCATAACGAAGTTGTGTTTTTGATGAAACACAAAAAAGAGAGTTATGGTAATTACAGAATTTATTTTCCGATTGACATTGGCGTTTATATTGGGAACCTTAGTGGGTGCAGAACGCCAATTTAGACAAAAGAGCGCAGGGCTTAGAACCAATACGCTTGTCGCTGTGGGAGCAGCTAGTTTTATACTCCTTTCCCTTTCCCTTACCGGGGTGGAGGGCGACCCCTCTCGGGTAGCCGGACAAATCGTTACCGGTATCGGTTTCCTCGGAGCCGGGGTCATCATGAAATCCGGTATGAGCATACGTGGACTCAATACAGCCGCTACGATTTGGTGCTCGGCCGCGGTGGGTTCCCTATCCGGTGCCGGACTCTGGCAACAAGCCGTTTTCCTAACCTTAATCATCGTGTTTATCCACGTTTCTATGCGCGCCTTGGGCAACCGCATCAATCGCATGTCCTTTGCCAAGGTCGATTCGACCGAACCGCTATACCAACTGATAGTCGGATGCAAAGAACAGGTGGAAAACCACGTGCGGGTGCTGATGTTGAGCGCCCTAAAAAGCGAACCCAACCTGCAACTGCGCTCGCTCAAAAGCAGCGACAACGGCGATCCCACCTATTCGTATCTCACCTCAGAAATTCTAGCCAACGGCAAAAACGACGAAATGATGGAGCAAATTGCCCGCAGACTTTCCTTGGAATACGGCGTCTCAGAAGTGAGCTGGGAGGTAATTAGCCATGTTAATGAATAAAAAGCGAGGCCATGCAGACTATAAAAACAAGTACTCGAGCAACAGTGATGGGACAGCCTGCGGGGAGCCAAGTCGATCATCTGTTTCAAATTGTCCCCGTATTAAAGAAAATGCCCGTAAGGGAAATCAGCGATGTGTTGGTCGGGGTAGATAATGCCGTATTGATGCGACTTTTTAAGGAATTTACCACCGAAATACAAGCCGCGATATTTACGCATTTCAATCTGGTCAAACAATTGTCTTACTTCCAATTCATCCCGAAGCAGCAGTTTTCCGAACTGTTCGACAACATGTCTTCCCAGCAACGACACGATTGGTTTACCGTGTTGACCGAGCAGGAACAAATCGAATTACTGCCTTATGTCGTACCGCGAATCGGAGAAACATTAACCGCGTGGAGCACCTATAAGTCTCGAAAAGCGTGTAAAAAAGGAAAGCTATTATGAAACCCATTCAAAAATTCAAATGCTGCAACAGCAGCTATTCCAACCATAAAATCAAAAACCATTTTATCACCAAAAACTGTATTACAATGATTAGAAAACTACTGGTTGTAGGATTGTGCTTTTTGTTTGCCTTTTGCAAGCAAAAACCCATTTTAGAAGAGGAATCGCCCTTTCAAGTCACCGATAAGCGTATCACGTTAAGGGAAGATTCTAACATTAAGACGAGAATTAAAACGGCTAAAGTCAGCCAAGAAGCGTTTAGTTTTCAGTTGGTAACCGCCGGAGTAGTCAAGGCTATTCCCAATAATTTTGCGGAGATAGCCCCGCCATTTGCCGGGAGAATCCAAAAGTCGTTTGTGCGAGTTGGCCAACGGGTACAAGTGGGAACACCGCTGTTTGAAATCAGCTCCCCGGACTATTTTGAAGCGCAAAAAGAGTATTTAGACGCTAGACAAGAGTTTAAACAAGCCGAGCTCCACTTGAAGAGACAGCGCGATTTGTTGGCAAACGGCGTGGGAATTCAGCAAGAGGTGGAAGAAGCCGAAACCGAATTTATCACGAGTAAAGCGGCCCTAACACAGGCCAGTGCTGCCTTGAAAATTTTTAGTGTAGAACCCAAAAAAGTAGTGCTGGGACAACCGCTAATCGTGCGAGCACCTATAGCGGGAGAAATTATTGACAACACCATCGTTTTGGGCCAATACATCAAGGAGGATGCCGAACCCATTGCCATTATTGCAGCCTTGGAGAAAGTGTGGATAGTCGGAAAAGTCAAAGAAAAAGACTTAAACCATTTAAACAAAATGCATCAGGTCAACATCGAATTATCCGCCTATCCCGGCGAAAAGCTCGTGGGTAAAATTCACCACATCAACGAAATTGTTGACGAGGAAACCCGCAGCGTCGAAGTGTTGGTCGAAGTAGACAATCAAGACCGCCGATTCAAACCCGGTATGTATGTCAACGTTCATTTTATCGACCAACCCGAGCAAGTCATCTTTATACCGACTAAGGCCTTGATGCAAGATGAGGAGAGCTCTTTTGTATACGTCAAGAAAGGCCCGGATCAATACCAACGCACCGACGTTGTGAGCGCGGGAAGTTCGGGCGATAGAACCATAATTATTCAAGGCTTGACTGCCGATGCTGAAGTAATCAGCGAAGGGGGTATTTACCTGTTGCAAGCCAAATAAAAAAATCTACAGCAAACGATGAAAAATTTAATGAAAACAATTATAGAAAAAAGAGGCTTAGTCATCGCCCTATTTCTTTTGTTGGGGATCTTCGGTTACTTTTCCTGGAAGCAATTGTCTATCGAGGCCTATCCCGATATTGCGGATGTCACCTCGCAAGTAGTTACTCAGGTTCCCGGCTTGGCCGCCGAAGAGATGGAGTTGCAAATAACCATTCCCATCGAACGGGCCCTCAACGGTATGCCGGGTATGCACGTTATGCGCAGCAACAGTACCTTTGGACTGTCGATGATTACCATCGTTTTTAACGACGGGGTCGACGACTACTTTGCCCGACAACGCATACAAGAACGCTTAAACGACGTGGAATTGCCCTATGATGCCGTTCCCGAATTGGATCCCTTAACCTCGCCTATCGGGGAGGTATACCGCTATATAATCGAAGGGGAAGGCTATAGTCTGCGCGAGCTGACAGACATTCAGAACTTTACCATTATCCCCAAAATCAACCAAATTTCAGGTGTGGCTGAGGTGACCAACTTCGGTGGAATCACCACGCAGTTTCAGATTGAACTGGATCCGCGTAAGCTGGAACAATACGGCCTGTCGCTGAGCGACGTGACCGAGACCGTCGAAGAAAACAACGTCAATGCCGGAGGGAGTGTACTCACACGAGGCGATTTGGGCTATGTAGTGCGCGGAATCGGACTGATTAAAAATCTGGAAGACCTCGGTAGAATCGTTGTCAAAGCAGACGACGGCGTACCGGTATTCCTAAACGATTTGGGCAAGCTGAAATACGGAAATATCGAGCGCAAAGGCGTCTTGGGATACACCGATTGCGAGCGAAACTATTCCGACGGTATTCAGGGAATTGTCTTGCTGCTAAAGGGACAAAATCCATCCGAAGTCTTGGAAGGCGTCCATAGAGCCGTAGCGGAATTAAACGATCAAATCCTGCCCGAAGGCGTAAAGATACACACCTTTCTAGACCGAACCGACCTGGTGGATACCACCCTAAATACCGTTTCGAGAACCCTGATAGAAGGAATCGGATTGGTGATTATAGTACTGATTATTTTCCTGGGCAATTGGAGAGGAGCACTTTTAGTGGCGATTACCATTCCCATGTCGCTGTTAATCGCCTTTATCCTGATGCATTTTACCAATATACCGGCCAACCTGCTTTCCTTAGGAGCCATAGATTTTGGTATTATCGTCGACGGGGCCATAGTGATGATGGAGAGTATTTTAAAGAAGCGGGAGGAGAATCCCGAAGACGAATTGCGAGAAAAATCCATCGCCGATCGGGCAAAGCAAGTGGCCAAGCCCATCTTTTTTGCCACGCTCATTATCATCACGGCTTATTTACCGCTATTTGCCTTTGAACGCGTAGAGAAAAAACTCTTTACACCGATGGCTTTTACCGTGGGTTATGCCCTCTTAGGGGCCTTGGCTGTGGCCCTATTCCTGATTCCGGGTTTGGCCTATGTCGTATACAGGAAACCCCGTAAAATGTACCACAACCGTTGGTTGGAAAAACTTACTGTTGCCTACCACAAACGGGTGATAAAAGTAGTGGAAAAACCCAAACAGGTCTTTGTACCGCTACTGATTATTCTGGTGCTCACAGTCGGACTAACCATGCGTGTGGGTAAAGACTTTTTACCGCCCTTAGACGAGGGATCCATCTGGTTGCAAGTGCAACTGCCACCGGGAATTTCCATAGAGAAATCCAAGGAGATGAGCGATACCCTGCGCGCGCGGACCATGAAGTACGACGAGGTAACCTATATGATGGTACAGGCGGGGCGAAACGATGATGGAACCGATCCTTTTACCCCCTCGCACTACGAGTGCTCCATCGGGCTAAAACCCTATTCCGAATGGCCGAGTGGAAAAACCAAAAACGACCTTATCGAAGAGTTGTCGGCAGAGTATAAAACCCTACCGGGTTATGTAGTGGGGTTTGCACAACCGATGATCGACGGCGTTATGGACAAGATTTCCGGTGCGCACAGCGAATTGGTAGTCAAGGTATACGGAGAGGATTTTCACGAGACCCGACGCATCGCCAATGAGGTGATGAAAACCCTGGAAACAGTAGAGGGAGCCGTGGATTTGGGAATCGATCAAGAACCGCCCTTGCCACAGCTACAAATCCATGCCGATCGCGAGAAGATTGCCCAATTTGGACTCAACGTTTCCGATGTGGCCGAATTGATCGAAATCGCCATAGGCGGTAAGGCCATCTCCCAGGTGTTTATCGGCAATAAAGTATACGAAATCAGCTGCCGTTACAGCGAAGAGAGCCGTGATACCCCGGAGAAAATCGCCAATCTCATGCTGACCTCCAGCACTGGTGCCAAGATCCCGCTGTCGCAAGTGGCCGAGGTGAAGACCAGCACTGGAGAAAGTACCATCACCCGAGAGATGAACAGACGCCACCTCACGGTAAAACTCAACGTGAGAAACCGCGACCTGGGCTCCTTGTTAAAAGATGCACAGCAGAAAATCGAACAGCAAGTCCAGTACGATCACGAGCGTTTTCGCGTGGAATGGGGCGGACAATTTGAAAATCAAAACCGCGCGTATCAACGACTGGGAATAATCGTGCCGCTAACCCTGTGTCTGATGTTTATACTCTTATACGGAGCTTTTGGAAAATTCAGACAAGCGGGCTTGTTGATGATCGTAGTGCCCTTGGCGCTCTTCGGCGGAATGTTGGCCTTAAACGTGCGAGGCATGAGCTTAAACGTGTCTTCTGCCGTGGGTTTCATCGCCCTATTTGGGGTGGCCATTCAAAACGGTGTCATCATGATTTCGCATATCAACCAGCAACGCAAAAAGCACAAACCGCTGAAAGAATCGGTTTTAATCGGAGCCAAGGAGCGTTTTAGACCGGTGTTGATGACGGCCACAGTTGCCGTACTGGGCTTGTTTCCCGCTTCTCTAGCAACGGGAATCGGATCCGATGTACAACGTCCGTTGGCGACGGTTATCGTATACGGTCTTTTGTTTGCCACCCTATTAACCCTTTTCGTCTTACCAGCGCTTTATTATTTGGTAGAGAAGAAGTGGGGAAGCGAAGAAGATTTTGTAACAACAAAAAAAGTAGAAGAATAAAGGGATTTGGATAAGGGGCGGCGACCGCTTTGCGTCGCCGCTCCTTATAAAAACACTGGAATTCTTAAAGTAAAAAGTATCTACGTATGAAAAATAAATGGATTTCCCTGCTGATAACCGGTCTTTTGCTGGTTGGGGGCGCTCAAAGTGCTGGGGCACAAGTGCAGCCTGCCACCACCCAGACGCAAAAAATCTACTATCCCGATTTTTTAAATCGAGTAGGGACACATAATTTGGGGTATTTAGCCGAAAAATACAACCTGAGTATAGCCGAAGCCGAAGTGGAAGCCGCCAAGGCATTTCCCAATCCGGAACTGAGTTTTGGCTGGACCGATAACGGCGAGCGACGCATGGAAATGGGCTACGGCTTTGAAGCCGAACTCAGCTGGGATTTAGAACTCGGCGGCAAGCGAAAAGCCCGCAAACTGCTGGCGGGTAGCCAGCGTGTACTCGCCACCTTGGAACTGCAAAACCACTTCCACGAATTGCGCGCCGACGCGACCGTCGCTTTTTTGGAAGCCCTGCAAAACAAAATGCTCGTCGCGGTGAAACAAGACTCCTACGAGTCGATGAAGCAAATTTCCAAATCCGATAGCATTCGCTTTTCGCTGGGACAAATCAGCAAGGTCGAATCGGTACAAAGCCGTTTGGAAACCAAGTCGATGAAGAACGAATTGGCAGAGGCAGAAAACGAGTGGACAAACAGCTTGTTAGACCTTAAACAATGGTTTGCCGTTGAAAAAAGCGATTCGCTATTTGTACCCGAGGGCGATTGGGAAAAATTTGATCGACTGTTTGATTTGCAAGAATTGATTCAGACCGCGCGCCAACAGCGAACGGATTACTTAGTCGCCAAACAAACCCTCGCGGTATCCAGTCACGAAGTGCGCTTGGCGCGCGCCGAACGGGTCGTCGATCTGGGACTGAGCCTAGGGGTCGAAAGCAATTCCTTTGCGCGCAATGCCGTGGCGCCTACGCCGGGAAATACCGCTGTAAAAGCCGGTATATCCGTGCCCCTGAAATTTTCCAACAAAAAGGAGTCGGGATTGAAAAACGCGATTTACGAGCAGCAAAAAACCGAATTGGAATACCGCAATGTCGAATTGGAATTGGAGAAGGAAATTGCACAAGCACTCCATACTTATCTGACCAAGCAAAAGCAAATACAGCTTTTTGAAGGCAGTATGTTGCAGGAAGCCAAAGAGGTTTTGGACGGCATCACCTACAGCTATCAACGAGGCGCTAGCAGCCTATTGGAAGTTTTAAACGCACAGCGAACCTATAATGAAACGCGTGAGGCTTATGTCGAAGCGCGCTTTGATTATGCCGTGGCCTTGGTAGAACTCGAAAAAGCAGTGGGTATTTGGGATATTGAATTTTAAATAACCAAGCGGTCAAATCGCTGCTCAGGCTGATGGGACTTCAGTTGTCCTTACAGCAAGGCGATGTCAGACGACTTTAGATAAACAATAAATATCGACACATGAAAAAATTAATTATAAGCTGTTTTTTTATCCTCTGCTCCTTAACGGGCTGGGCGCAATATGAACAACAGCCCAAGGGAATCACTTCATTTGGAATAAAAGCAGGCTGGATTCAATCGGATCTCTATGGCAAGGAATTGCATCAATTGGCGGTAGATGGAAAAACCGACGCCCAAAATAGCTTTTTTGCCGGTATCGCGGTCTCTAGCGAAATAGGTAAGTACTTTGCACTCAGACACGAGCTGTTTTACCAGCAATACGGAGCGCAATTTGCCAGAGAATTGGACGATGATGCCGTGGTGGATGCCAAATTGACCATGCGCGGATTAAAGATCAATCCCATTTCGCCAACCTTTAAGATTGGCGGCTTGGAAATCTATGCCGGACCCTATATCCACGTCTTGTTAAACGCCTCGATTACCGCTGTAGACGAGAACGGAAATACGTACCAGGACTACGAAATTTTCGGTACCGCAGCAGAAGATACCGAAGACTATAAGTATCTGCAAAAAATGGACTACGGCTTTGTAGCGGGTATCGATTATGTCTTTAAGAAAAAATTCTCCATTGGAGCCTATTATTCCAGGGGATTTGCACCGATTTTTGACAATGCCAATTCGTTTGGATTGGAGGGAAATCCGGGTGTGGAAAACATCAAAATATACAACGAGTCCTTCGGCGTTTCTCTGGGATTCCTGTTTTAATCGAAGAATTTCCAGTTGGGAACCGCTTAAGCGACCGTTTTAAAAGCGATTGATTGAAACCGGGATGGGCAAAACGACGGGCGATTTCAACGCACGGCGGCCCGACCTTAAAAACAACAGCCGCCTCGACATTCGAGGCGGCTGTTTGCTTTTTTACGGAAACCTTAAAACAACTCGATAATTTCAGACAGCTTTTTAATGGTTTTAAAACGAGGATGTACAATTTCGTGGTCGATTCGCTCATGGGCCCAAGTGGTGTGAAAGGGTACGTGTATCGCACTAGCACCGATGTTTAAAACCGGCAACACATCCGATTTTAATGAGTTTCCAATCATGATGAATTCTTCGGGTTGAATCTCTAGGCGCAGCAACAGTTTCTCGTAATCAATCTCGCGTTTGTCCGACATCACTTCGATATGGTGAAAATAACCACCCAATCCCGAGTGATGCAGCTTGCGGTGCTGATCTTTTAAATCGCCTTTGGTCGCAACGACCAATTTATAGCGCTGCTGTAGCTTTTGCAAAACGTCTTCGACATCGTCCAAGAGCTCTACGGGCTTGGTCAAGAGTTCTTTGCCAATGTGTATAATCTTTTCGATGACCTTGATACTGGCTGTGTGATTGGATACCGTATAAGCGGTTTCTATCATCGAAAGCACAAAGCCTTTGATTCCGTATCCGTACAAGGGCAAGTTGTCGATCTGCGTTTTAAATAGGGCCTGTGATAAACCCTGATGGGAGAGGTAATCCTCTAAAAGAATGCAGAATTTTTTCTCTGCTTCATTAAAAAAAGGCTCGTTGTTCCAAAGGGTATCGTCGGCATCAAAGGCAATGACTTTAATCTTATTCATAGGATTTGTATAGAATGCACACAAAGATATTGATTTTATTGGTCTTTGTTTTCTTTATAAACACTAAAAACGCAGCACAATATAACATTGAGCTAACATTAACGGATTGTTTTTTTCTAATTTTACGGTGGTTTAGAAACCCGCTTCTTTTTGATCTTTACTTGAGATAGATATCTTGGAATCGTGTTAATTGAAAGGAGAAGTTTGGGCTAGACTGCAATTATCAGTAATTTTGAACTCGGTTTAATGGAAGTCCAGCCGTTGCGACCATTTGGTTTGTAGCGGAATGCAACGACCATTAAAGCGGTATCAGTTGACTTAATAAAAATACATCATGAATTTTAAATCCCGTTTTTTAGTTACGATTTCCCTTTTTTTCTCGATCGCACTTTTTGCCAAAGATCCGCTGCCCAAACCCAAATTAGTAGTGGGTGTGGTGGTCGACCAAATGCGCTGGGATTACCTCTATCGCTTTTACGACCGCTATGCAGACAACGGATTTAAGCGACTGCTAAACGAAGGGTTTTCCTGCGAAAACACCTACATCAATTACGTGCCCACTTATACCGCCATTGGACACAGTTCCATTTATACCGGTAGTGTTCCCGCTATTCACGGCATAGCCGGTAACGATTTTATTATTCAGAGCACCGGAGAAAACAGATATTGTACCCAAGACGACAGTGTAACCGGAGTTGGAGTGACGGGGAAAGTAGGTATGCAATCGCCCAAAAACCTGCTGACCTCTACCATTACCGATCAGTTGAAATTGGCAACCAATTTTAAATCCAAGGTAATTGGTATTGCTATGAAAGACCGTGGCGGTATTTTGCCCGCAGGCCATTTTGCCGATGCGGCCTATTGGTTTGACGGCGAGTCGGGAACCTGGGTCAGCAGCAGTTTCTATATGAAGCAATTGCCAAAATGGGTGTCGGATTTTAACAAGAGCAAACTTACAGAAAAATACTTAAATCAGTCGTGGAATACCCTGTATCCCATAGAAACCTATACCTTGAGTACCGAAGACAATACGGTATATGAAGGAAAATTCAAGGGAGAAGCACAACCGGTTTTCCCGAGAGACCTCAAAAAGTTAAGCAAAGACAACGGCTTGGACCTGATTAAGGGAACTCCATTTGGAAATACCCTGACTTTGGATTTGGCCAAAGCCGCGATAACCGCAGAGCAGTTGGGTAATAACCCGGTAGGTGTAACCGATTTCTTGGCTGTGAGCTTGTCTTCAACCGATTATATCGGACATCAATTCGGCATCGATGCCATCGAAATCGAAGATACCTATTTGCGATTGGATGCCGATTTGGCCAGTTTAATCACGTATTTAGATCAGAAAATAGGTAAGGATGCCTATACCTTATTTTTGTCTGCCGATCATGGGGCTGCCCATAATCCGCGCTATTTTAAAGACAAAAAGGGAAATGCCGGTTATTTCGATACCAAAAAATACAAATCGGAAATCAATGCGATGTTGGAAACCCAATTCGGTAAAAAAGACCTCGTAAACAGTCTGATGAATTATCAGGTTCACTTAAACAATGCCTTGGTAGCTTCGGAGCGCTTAGACGAAGGAGCGATTCGCAAAGCCATAGTGGCTTATATGAAAAAGATTGAGGGCATCGCTTTTGTTACCGATATGGAAGAGACCGCCACCGCATCCATACCGGCGCGTATCAAAGAGCGCATCATCAACGGTTACCACCTCAAGAGAAGCGGTGTAATCCAGTATATTTTAGAACCCCAATGGTTTAGCGGTGCCGAAAACGGAACGGGAACCACCCACGGAACTTGGTCGTCTTATGATGCCCACATTCCCTTGGTATTTATGGGCTGGGGCGTTAATAAAGGAAAGAGTAATCGCGAAATTCACATGGTGGATATCGCGCCAACGCTGGCCGCCATCTTAAAAATTGAAGAGCCCAACGGCAATATCGGAACACCGATACAAGAAGCCATCAAATAATGCGGATATCATACAGCGCATGCTGTGGTCGATAACGGCGTTATTGATGGTAATCCATTAGATATTAAGCCCTGTAAGCTCCGGTTTACAGGGCTTGATGCTTTGCAGTGGGGGCATATAGTTAGCGGAACGGTGCTTCGGTGGCTAGCGAAATGATTTTATCGTTGAGGTATTCGTTTGTTTTCTGGGGCGAACGCCGCGGTTTGCACCTGCTTTTTTTGGTCTTTTCGCGCAAATGACTTATATTTAAATAAATAAATGAGCGCAATGAGTGATAAGATAAATTTTGGAAAATCAGCGTTAAAAGTCTCCCCAGTGTCCTTTGGCGGCAATGTGTTTGGATGGACTTTAGATGAAAAAGCCTCCTTTAGAATGTTGGATGCCTTAGTCGATAACGGTTTAAATTTTATAGACACGGCCAATAATTATTCGTATTGGGTGCCCGGACATCAGGGCGGAGAATCGGAAGCGGTGATTGGTAAGTGGTTTAAGCAATCCGGCAAACGGAATCAAATCGTTTTGGCCACCAAGGTAGGCGGGCAGATGGGCGACGGCTCTAAAGGACTCGGTGCGGATTACATCCGTCAGAGTGTTGAAGCCTCGTTAAAACGGCTGCAAACTGACCATATCGACCTGTATCAGTCGCATTACGACGACTTGGAAACCGATCAGGCAGAAACGATGGGCATTTACAACCAATTGATTCAAGAGGGCAAGGTTCGCTATATCGGGGCCTCTAATTTGGAGCCCCAACGCATAGTGTCGGCCAATCGAATTGCCGTGGAAAACAATTGGGGAGCATACATCAGTGTGCAACCGTTGTACAACTTATACGACCGCGAGAAATTCGAAACCGATTACCTGCCCATAGTACAAGAGCAGCAACTGGCAGTGATGAGCTATTTCGCCCTAGCGAGTGGTTTTCTCAGCGGCAAGTATCGAACCGAGGCCGATTTGCAAGGCAGCAAACGCAAAGACATGGTTAAGGGCTATCTCAACGAAAGGGGATTGCGCATACTCGATGCTTTGGATCAGTTGGCCTTGGAGCAAGGCGTTTCCATGGCGACCTTGGCCACGGCTTGGCAGGTCAATAAACCGGAGATTACCACCCCTATTGTCAGTGCAACAAGCGAAGCGCAATTAGGGGATATCTTAAAAGCGATAAGCTTTAAGCTGAATGCCGAGCAAATGGATTTGTTGAACAAGGCCAGTTTATAACAGCACGATATAAAACAAAAAAACAGGCATTGCCTGTTTTTTTTGTTTTATTTAAACGCATAAAAGCGGTAACGGCCGGCCTGTCGGTCGAAGTAGCCTAAATAGATCTTTTCCTGAAATTGAAACAGGGTTTCAGCGGTACTGTAAAACTCCTTATTATTGATAAAGGTGTGGATTTTCTGAAATACCGTAGGCTCAACTTGACCCGGTATCGGCTGAAAGTCACGGTCTGTCAGTACGGTTGCAAATGTGTTTGGCGACTCGGTGAACGCTTGGAATTTCATCAACATCGGATTGGCGGACCAGCTGGTGGATAAGGCTGCTATATGCAAACCATCCGATAATTCAAAAGAGTCAAATGCCGCCGGATCCAAATTTAATTCGCGCGCTGCGACGGCACCAAATTGAAGGGAGTACCCCTGTTTATGGGTAAAACTGCTAACGGCGATTCGGTCCTTTTTTAGTTGCTTTAACAAGCTCGATGCCATTTGGGAATCCTTGTATGAAGTGTTTTTACCGTTGTTTTGCAGTACGGGTTTTTGATTGAGATAATCCAGCGTACTCTTGCTATCTGCGGTAAATTCCGACAGCAGTTTTCCCTCCAAATCTTTAACGGTTAAAAACATCTTTTTATTGGAGGTCTTAATCTGAAACAGTTGATCGTGATATAGAAAGGAATTCGAGTTGAGTTCGTACCTTGATCCGGCTTCAATCGCGGGCTTCTTCACATATATTTGTGTACTGGTCGAGTTGACGAGGTCAATGCGAATGACTTCCGTATAGTCCACGTGATGGTCTAAGGTGATATACAAGTTGTTGTTCTCGACATAGAACTTCTTTTTGTTGGATGCCATGGGCAGTGGCGTCACCGTGCGGTGATCCATTTGCTCCAATTCATAGGGCTCATACGTAAGACCGTAAAGTATAAAGGAATACTTTAAAATCTTGTCGAAATTTTCCTTTTTATAGTCTTTGTCGAAAAAGATATAGGTACTCAGGTCGATCAACTGACTTTTTAAGGTGGTTGAATTGGTGAATTTATACATTTTCACAACACTGGAATTCTCGAGTACCGTGAGTATGTGCAATTGGTTTCCCCAGGTAAACTGACACAGGATTTTTTCCTTTTTTAAGTTTAATTCGAATTCCTTGGTGCTGTACTGCTGCGTCTTAAAATCGTATTTCTGAGAGGCGTATGAATTTTTGTTTTTCGTACTCCAAAACAGTACGGGTTGACCGTCTTCGATTAGAGAACCGGCATTTTGAGTGTATTTGGAGTCGAGGGCTATCGGACTAATCGAATCCTCCACCTGCATTTGAGCATTGAGTTTGTAAATTCGCGATTGCTCTTTTTTGTGAAGCAACAGATAATTGACGGCCTGTTCATGATCGCTAACCACATAGGCTTGAGCCTTTTCTTGAAGAGGGGTCTCAAAACCACCTACCGCGACTTGCCCAAAAGCTTGGGATACCGTTAGTAGTATCCCGAGAATTGCATAAAGATTTTTCATCGATACGTTTAATTTATAGTAGCTCCATTGGCAACATCTGCTGCTGCTGGATGGACAAAAACCAATTGGCCGTTCTTGTCTTCAGTCATTAAAATCATGCCTTCACTTTCCACCCCTCTTAGGGCTCTAGGCGCTAGGTTGGCTAGAACGGTAACCTGTTGTCCAATAACCTCTTCAGGTGTAAAGTGCTCCGCGATACCCGACACTATAGTTCTGATGTCCAGTCCGGTATCCACTTTTAAAATCAACAATTTGTTGGCTTTGGGCATTTTTTCAGCTTGAATAATTGTTCCCACTCTTAGGTCTAATTTGGCGAAATCGTCAAATTGAGCCATTTCCTTTTGTGGTTCTACGGTTTTGCTCGCGGCCGTGTTGCTTATTTTAATCGCTTCAAGGCGATCGATTTGCTTTTGTATTTCTTCATCTTCAATCTTGGCAAAGAGCAATTCCGCTTGTCCAATGCGGTGATCGGTCGGCAGTAAATCCGACTTTTCACTGATCGATTTCCAGCTAAGAGGCGTTTGCACGTTTAAGATAGATTGGAGTTTTGTCGCTGTAAACGGCAAAAAGGGCTCGGCCAAAGTACTCAAAGCCGCAGCGATTTGTAAGGCTACATACATCTGCGTTTTAACGCGCTCGGGGTTGTCCTTAATCACCTTCCAAGGCTCTTCGTCGGCCAGGTATTTGTTGCCCAGTCGCGCAACGTTCATCATTTCTCCCAAGGCTTCTCTAAAGCGGTAGCGGTCGACAGAACTGGCGATCACATGCGGATAGGCTTTGAGCTCGGCCAAAGTAGCCAAATCAACCTCGGAAAACGCGTTGGGTTGCGGTACGATACCCTCGTAATACTTATGGGTTAACACCACTACTCGGTTGATGAAATTTCCGAAAATAGCAACTAATTCGTTGTTGTTTCTCGCCTGAAAATCCTTCCAGGTAAAATCGTTGTCTTTGGTCTCCGGCGCATTGGACGTTAGGGCATAGCGCAGTACGTCTTGTTTGTCGGGGAAGTCAACCAGGTATTCGTGCAACCACACGGCCCAGTTTTTGGAAGTCGAGAGTTTGTTGCCTTCGAGATTTAAAAACTCGTTGGCCGGCACGTTGTCCGGTAAGATATAGCTGCCCTCTGCTTTTAGCATGGCAGGAAAGATCACACAGTGGAAAACGATATTGTCCTTGCCGATAAAGTGTACCAATTTGGTATCTTCGGATTTCCAATATGGCTCCCAGTCTTTGCCAACGCGCTCGGCCCATTCCTTGGTCGACGAGATATAGCCAATAGGCGCGTCAAACCAGACGTAAAGCACCTTGCCTTCTGCACCAGCAACCGGAACGGGTATGCCCCAATCCAAATCGCGGGTCACTGCGCGCGGTTTTAGACCGTCTTCCAACCACGAACGCACTTGTCCGTATACATTGGGTTTCCAGTCGTTTTTATGTCCGACCAAGATCCACTCTCGCAAAAAAGCATCGTATTGATCCAAGGGTAAAAACCAGTGCTTGGTCGATTTTAAAGTCGGCTTACTGCCGGATATCGTCGATTTGGGATTGATTAAATCCGTCGCGTTTAAAGAAGTACCGCATTTTTCACATTGGTCGCCATAAGCCTCTTCATTGCCGCATTTTGGGCAAGTGCCTATGACAAAACGATCTGCTAAAAATTGCTGCGCTTCCCCGTCGTATAATTGGTCGGTAACCTCCTCGATGAATTTGCTGTCGTCATAGAGTTTTTTAAAAAACTCCGAAGCCGTTTCGTGGTGTATCTTAGAAGAAGTACGCGAATAATTGTCGAAGGAAATACCAAAATCCGCAAAGGATTGTTTGATGATTTGGTGGTATTTATCAATAACCTCTTGGGGGCTGATGCCCTCTTTTTTTGCCTTCATTGAAATCGCTACTCCATGCTCATCACTTCCGCAGATAAAAGCCACATCTTTGTTTTGCAAGCGCAGAAAACGCGCATATATATCTCCGGGTATATACACTCCGGCCAAATGACCGATGTGAATAGGTCCATTGGTATAAGGTAGGGCCGCCGTTAGCGTATATCGTTTGGGATCTTGTATCATAATAGAACAGAATTTAGCTTCGAATTGATGGGCAAAAATAAGCAATCGTACCGTAACGGTAAACTTTTTAACGATAAGAGTCGCGCGCCGTAGGTGTTAAAACGCAAAAAACCATCACGTGGATGGTTTTTTGTATGGTTTAATCGTCGATGGCTTACAACGGCTGACCTACTTGGATATCGCAACGATGTCCCGGTTCTCCGTGTGGAGGGTTTAGTTTGCCCGTAGCAGCGCTCGTTCCCGCTTTGGCAGCGTCATTCACCAAAAATGGTTGTGGTGCTGTTTCGGCACTAGTCGTGATAGCCGGAGCTGCGTTTTGCGATGCAGCAGTGTTCAAAGGAGCTCCTACCGCGATGTCACAACGGTGTCCCGGTTGTCCGTGTTCTGGATTTAACCCTTCTGCAGTGGCTGCAACAGCTGGTGCTGCACTTTCTGTCGATGGGGATGTAGTGGCTGCTGCTGCGTTTTCCGTTGCAGGGGTTTCTTCGTTTACAGCTTCTTTCTTAGTGACGTTACACGAGGTTAAAAATGCTACTGAAGCTATAGCAATAAAAGCGTATTTTTTCATGATATGGTTATTTGATGATGTAAACATACATATTTTATTCTTTTCAACAAGGTTTTATAGTGCAGTCCGGGGATAAAAAAGATTTCTAAAGCGGCTCGTTCTCGCTGGAATCTTGCTTGTTTAAAGGAATCTCGGCCAAGGGCAAGCGCTTTTTTTTGTTCCAAAATAAAAAGTATAAACTGCTGATTGTCCAACCCAACCAAAAGAGATAACCGCCGCTGTGAAAGCTGCCTTTCATCATTTTATGGGAGGTGGTGGTAAAATCGACATAGGTCAGATAAGCGCCTGCGAATCCCAAGAGCAACAGGAATACAAACAGCGATTTGGCCGTTTTTGCGGGAGTGAAATAACGGATCAAAGACAAGAGGAGCAGCAAGGTCAACTGTATGGCGAAGATCAATAAGGCAGTTTTCCACCACGTCTTAAAGATCGCGTAGTCGCGATGTAAAAAATTGATGCCCATTCTGCCGATAAACGACATTTTGGACATAAGGATTCCGCAAATCAAGGCCAAAACCGCCTGAATTAAGGCGAGTATAGAAAAGTTTTTCATAGTGCTTCGGGCTTATTTAGCGACTTCCCAGCCGTATTGCTCGTGGTATTTGAGCTTGAATTTTCGAGTGATAAAGGTCGAATTGGGGTTTTTATCTGCCGCCAATACCGCAAATGGCGTCTCTTTTTTAAACAGCATCACCGTTATCGTCGCGTTGCGCTTGCTCTTGTTGTTGATCTGTAGCGGTTGCTCTTTGTCGAGTTCGTATTGTATGGTCTTGACCGTTACCTTGGACGACTTCTGACTGATGATATATGGTTTAGCCAAGTCGCTGATGTGGATATCGGTAGTCCAAATGCTGTCCTTGGACAACCATTTCTTTTTAACGCTTTCTTCCTCAAAGGATATCAAGCCTTTTTTCTCGAGACTTTTGTAGTGTTCGATTTCTTCCATGTCTTTATTGGTGCGCAGTTTGGTCTTGCCCAATTGAAGGTCGGTGGTTTCGTAAACAGGCTTTTCCTCGAGGTAATGCTCGATTGTTTTTAAGGCGGTCGATGTCGTTAAGTTCTCGTCGGAACAACTGACAATCAGGCTGCTGCTGCATAGGAGTACACCAAAAAGTAGTCCGCGTAAGAGGTGGGTTTTCATGCTTTTAATTTTTAATAAAGATAAGAAAAAAAGGAAGCGCTACGCGCTTTTTAGTCGGCCGGTCTTAGGGGGTGATTTGGCGGTTTTATACGGGAATATTATTTTTGTAAAGCGCTTGCTTTTTGGGTTTTATACTTTATTTTTGAGCATGGCTCTGGGGCCGGGATTCCCGCTGCCATATAGTGGGTAAAAGCCGGTGCATCGATGAGGGGTTATCGGAGGTAGAACCCTTGTAAATGACGACCTAGAGGAGGTATAGAAATGGCACTATGCTGGCGGAGCACAGCGGAGAAACTTAAAAAACACGAGCTATGAAATGGATTTTTTTTATTGCGGCTATGTGCCTGCTTTCCTGTGGAGATAAATCGGCGAATACAGCAGTGGATAGCCCTGATGGAGCCGCTACGGCCGTGCTCACTCGGGCGCGGGCGGCGAGCCTGCTCGAGCTGCCCTTGCACTGTCTTACTCAGGAGTATCCCAACAAATTGGGTCAGGTTTTGGGCAGTGCTGCCGACCTCAAGACGCCTAGGGAATTGCGACCGCTATTTTACGGCTGTTTTGATTGGCATTCGTCGGTGCACGGGTATTGGTCGATCATAAAATTACTGACGCGCTATCCGGATTTAGATGCCGATGGCGCCGTGCGAAAACTGTTGGAGCAGCACTTTACCCCAGAGCATGTACAGGTGGAAATCGCGTTTTTTAACGAGGCGAACAACAGCAGTTTTGAGCGTACCTATGGATGGGCCTGGTTACTGGCTTTGCAGGCAGAGCTGTCGCTTTCCCAAGACGTGCAATTCCGCCAATGGGGGCAGACCCTCCTGCCTTTGTCCGATTTAATCGTGGAGCGTTATCAGCGCTATTTGCCTAAATTGGTCTATCCCATTAGAACCGGGCAACACGACAATTCGGCCTTTTCGATGATTTTGGCCTTAGACTATGCTCGCGCAATGGGCGATAGCGCTTTTGAAAAGTTGCTGGTATCCGAGAGCAAGCGTTTGTTTGCCACCGATGTCGATTGCAACCTGAGCTATGAACCTAGCGGCTATGATTTTTTATCCCCTTGTTTTGAGGAGGCCCTCTTGTTTAGTAAAATTCTCGATCAGGCGGAATACCGAATTTGGTTGAAGCAATTTCTTCCCGCCGTTTTCAAAAAAGACTTCCAGCTTTTGCCTGCCGTAGTGTCTGATCGAACCGACGGAAAATTAGTACATTTAGACGGGCTCAATTTTAGTCGATCGCATTGTTTGAGCGGAATCTTTAAAGCCTTGCCGGAATTGTCGCATTTGCAAGTATTGGCCAATCAGCATTTTAATTATTCGATCGACCACTTGAATAACGACGATTATATGGGAAGTCATTGGTTGGGAACTTTCGCAATATATGCTATTTTAAACGATTAGTGTTTTTTGTCATTAATTGTGATAAAATAGCAGTTTATAAGAACTTTAGCTTTGTTTATTGGGTCAATTTATCAGACTTTATGTTGGTTTGTTGTCACGGCGTCATAATTACTTCACGTTTTATTAAATATTATCTCTTTTTGTACTATTAATTTATTTCATATTGCGATTAATAGTAAATAATGCGTGTTTTTACAACCTAATATTTATCAATAGTTTGCCAAAAGTATTCTTTATATTGTTTTTTAATTCATTAAATAACCTATAAATTTGCAGCCCGCTAATTTTGAGGAAAGCAGGTAGTGAGCGCGGATGTTTTTTGAATTGAAAAAGGTTGAATGTTATGGCAATAAGACTTTTGTTAACGGATTTCGAAAAGAGTACAAGGTTCCGGTTTAATGGGATATTGAAAGTTACTTTTGGGCTTTTGCTGTTGCAATTGACTTTGGTCTGTTTCGATTTTATGGTCTATATAGACATGTTTTTGGCCCCGATGCTCTATCTTTTTGTGTCCAAACGCAGCGAAGCCCATGGATACACTAGTAAATCGGTGGGTTTTCATCTCTTGGTCTTTACTGTTTTATTTTTAATAACCCTAGTGGGTAATCGAGATTTGGCCTTGACGGTCAACGTGATTTATCTTTTGCTTTACAGCGTGTTGGTTCAGTTGGAATTGAGGCAGATTCAACAACGCGAAGAGATTCACAATATGCAGGTGTTTGTCAGTTTTTGCATTTTTTATATGTATGTGGTTTCCCTGCTGTTGATCATCGAGTTTTTCAACGAAAATTTCGGTCCTATTTTGGGCTTTAAATACAATTTTTTATTCTTGGGAATGCTGGTCATGATGTTGTGCTTTTTCTGCTATCTCATGTATCTCGAAGCGGAAATCCAGACCGAGGTATTGCCCGAAGCACTGGTGGAGTTGCAAGAAACGCCCGAAGCAGAGCCCGTAGATCAACAGCTGTTCTTCAGAAATGAGGTAGTGGCGAAAGTCGAAGCTTTTTTTCAAAATTCCAACCTCTATTTATTTCCGAGTTTTACCCTCGAAGACCTGTCTCAACACATTGAGGTGCCGCGGGTGGTTTTGTCCGATGTGATGAACAGCGAAATGGAAACCGGTTTTTATGCCACCTTGGGCAAATATCGAATCGAGCACGCCAAGCAATTGTTGTTGACCCAAGATCATTATACCATCGAAGCCTTGGTCTACCAATGTGGCTTTCATTCTAAATCGACCTTTAATAAGTACTTCAAACAGTTTGTAGGTCAGACACCCTCGCGCTTTCGCGCGGATAATATCGTACTTTAAATGCGGCGGCTATGATGTTGCTTCGCTATTCTTATTTATTGGTGCTCACGGCCACGGTCGTATTGGCTTTGGCCACTTTATATTTAAATCTCAAGCTCAACAAGCGTTCGGCCTTTGACCAGGTGGTGGCGTGTTTCTTGGTTTTTATAAGCGCACACAGCATCTACGTCTGTTTTGCCAGATACCTCTTTCAAGAATTGCCCTTTGTCGATATCGGGGCTCCTTTTAGCCTTTTTTACGCCCCTTTCTTTTATACTTCGCTATTGGTGCTCAAAACAGCTTCCGACTGGCGCTTTAGAAAGGTCTTTTTTCACCTAGTGCCCGCTATGGTCTTTGTGGTGCTCTATGTATTGCTGCTCACACAAAAACGCTGGTTGGCGGAATATCAGGTCGTTTATTTAATGGCGTTGTACTTGGGCTCCGGCATACAGTTTATCATTTATGCGGTTTTTGGATTTGTCAAATTCAGCAGTTCCTTCGGGGTTAAAGAACTGAAGCTCGTCACCAATCACGCGGTCAAAATTATGGTGTTGGTCGCATTGGTCTTCTTGAGTTTTGTATTCGACCAAGGATCCGATGAAGAAAAGGCGGCGGTCAACGGTTTGGTGATTTATTTGTTTATGCTGTTGATGGCCTGGGTGGTTTTTAGATACCAGGTGCTCAGCGTGGTCAGACCTATTGGAGTCGAAACCCACGAGAGTCCCGAAGTCGCTCGAGATCTCGAGTATCTGGAGGCTGTGGTACAACCGCAGAGCTTGAAGTATGAAAAGTCGCGCATCAGTGCAGACGAAGGCGCCGAGTACCTGAGCCGACTCGAGAAAGCCATGGAGGTCGACCAACTGTATTTGGACTCGGAACTGACGATCGACAACCTGGCCAAACAACTCAAAATGACCAAGCATCATTTGACTCAGGTGTTTACTGTAGTATTGGACAGCAACTTTAATAAGCACATCAACCAATATCGCATCAATCACGCTTCTAGCCTGCTAAAAGACCGCAACAACACCAGTTCTATCGGCGATATAGGCACTGCCTGCGGTTTTAATTCCAGAACCTCTTTCTTTAGGGTCTTTAAGCTGCATTTCGGCGTTTCTCCTGCCGATTACAGAAAGCAGCAGGCATAAGCATCCCCTTTTTCTAAAGCGCGCAGCCCGCGTAAAATACCGTTTTTGCAGTGCTGACTTCCCAGTGGTCATCAGCATTGTTTAGCTCACGTATCGCGATTTCCTTACCTTTTTAAGAATTATCCCCTTCTTGGCTTTTGCCTCCGACAAGTATTGGCATTTTGCAACGCGATTTATAAAAATACTTCATTGTATTTCATTATTATCATTTTTTTACGATTTCATTGACTTTTTTATCCGCGATTTATTTGTTGATTTAATTGAATATTTATTTAGTTTTTACTTAAAAAGTAACATTTGTATATTTAAAACCAAATTTTATTCGGTAAATAAAACGTTTAGTTGTGAAAAAAAAACCAAAAAAGGACTCACAAATTAATAAAACCTTTTTTTGCTTAAAAAAAGTTGAAAAATAATACGGAATTTATTTTTTTTATAAAAAAGAACGTTTTTGGCCGTGATGTTGAAACCTTTTTTCCATCCTATTTCCTCTTAAACCCTTGAAAATACAGCCTTTTTTTTAAAGGAGTACTCCTAAAACTGATGTTTCATATAATTGGCGCGTCTTCCGCGCTAATTATTTGGAACATTTTATTTGACTGATTGTTAGAATTTTGCAGTGTTAAGAGGAATAAAAAGAATCTTACAGGCTTTTTATGGGCGTTTTTTAGACAAAATGGCCCTTTAAAATGCGAGGAGTCGATTTTCCCAAAATAAACAGCGGTTTTAACAGTTGCAAATTCCGCATAATTCCTTTTTTAGGCAAATTGTTAAAATCTGCGCTTTTGCGAGATTTATACTATTAAAAAAGTTAATATGAATTGAAGTGTGACCTGGTGTCAAAACGATAATTCGCAAAAAGTGCTGTAAAATAGGGCTGCTGCTTTCAATTTCTTAAGCAATGAGAAGCGCAGTTGGCCGTCAATCGAAAATATGCTATAAAACGAGTCTTTAACCTAAAACCGATAAACAGATGAACACCTAAAACAACCGCGAAAACTAAATCACTAGAATCACAAGTAATCGTTGTGAGTAGAATTTAATTAAAAAACAAAAAAATTATTTATGAATTACAAAATTACACTAATGCATTTTCTTGCAATTTTTAGAAGGAGGGTTCCCATTCCGATGGCGATCTTGTTTTCTTTACTGCTGCTAGTTGTAAGTGGTGCTAATGCGCAAACCCTAAAGACGGACAGCAATGTACCCTTGCTCAGTGTTTGTGAAGGCTACCAACAATTTACAGTTAGGATTGCTAAAGGTAGCAGAGCTTGTACTCAAGGTAAATTGAAGTTGGAGATTCCAGTGGGATTTGAACTTCAGCCGGGTTCTGTAAAAGCCAATGGAAATACGGTTACCGTATCCGCTGAAACGGTACAAGGTACTACGGTTTCCCTTCCTAATCTTACAGCCGGACCTTCATCGGAAGAGATGGTGGTTACCTTTAATGTCAAAGCCCTGTGTTCGGTTATTGGTTCCATAATACCCGCAGACCAGCAGGTGGTAAAGTACACCTTTTCGGGCTGTACAGTGAATCCTCAAATCGGTACTAGTGAAATTATCAACATCGAATATGCCGTTTTAAGAGTATGGGTTAGTCCTGCTGTGAGTTCCGGTTATATGGGTGATGAGGTGGTCCGTACTATTACGCTGATCAATCAGGGAAATGGTCCAATCTCTACCTTGGTATTTGAGCGCGATTTAGGCAATGGATTGATGCATAACAGCTATGATTTTAGTTCAGCTTTAGGCTGGGATGTTAACGTCAGCAATCCCGGTAAGGTAATCTTTTCCGGTGCTACGTTAGATAGTGGCGCAACCATTACGTTTAAGGAAAAGGTTACGATTAACAGTTGTACCTTATCGGCAACGGAATATGAGTTGTATTACGGTTGTACACAGCGCTGTAACGCGCCTAATGTCAGCTCATCCGCTACGCAATGGGTCAATGTAAAAACAGATAGAAGACCTGATTTAAAAGTACAGGCGGTCAAACCGGCATTTACTTGTTTAAATCAAAAGTATACCCATACTTGGAATATTACAAATACGGGCAACGCAGACGCTACGGATATCGCTTTTGAAATCGGAACTAACGATCCTGCGGGCTATATCGATATCAATACCTTAACCATTGGTGGGGTTGCGGTTAATCCGGCAGATATTACGGTAGTAGCGGGAAGCGCGAGCCAACCGACAAAGATTAAAGTCCGTTTAAACCCAACTAATTCACTGACAATCGGTCAGGCCGTAACGGTGAAGTTTGAACAGTTCTACGGAGCGCCAAGCGACGCTTCTTGTGATTCCGCCCCTACGGCGTTTTCTACTTACGACACCCATTACAGCTTGTCTTATGACTTTGCAGACGGTTGTGGTGGACCTTTTTCCGCTGCTGAAACCGTGAGTGACGCGGTGAATTACGTTTATGAGGGAATTAATATTGGCGAAATCGATGCAATCTCCGGACAGCCTTATGCTGCCGATTATTTGTTTACCAACTTTAAAATTCCTTTTACCAATCTAAAAGTGGGCGATAAGTTTGACGTAACCATAGAGTTATCTCCAGCATTGTCCGTGGCAAATATCAACGATATTAAAATATTTACCGGGGCTACTGCTGTTACTAGCGTGGTTACAGCCGACGGTGCTAATAAATTTAGATTGACCTTTACCTATGGTACCGCACCATGGAATGTGGGTCAGGATTTAGACTTGTCGAATAGCCGTCTAAAATTCCCTATAAATTTCTTGTGTGATAACCCAGGGAATTCAGGAGAAATTCAGGATATCTGGTATAAGGTAGGAGGGGAATTAATCTTAAATCCAGGCTGTGCGCCAGTAGTCTTTAAATGCAACGAAGTGGCATTACTCGGATATTGCGATGCCGGGCCTTGTGCTAATGGATTGCACAACCGCTCTGCCGATTTGGAAAGAGTTACTTTAGGTCTTGGAGTCAATAATTTGGGCGTTCCTACTACACCTAAAGCCGATAAAAGCGTAGTCAATATTAGAATGTTTATAACGGGCGACGTTTTAGAGGTTTCTCAAAATTCCGATGTAAAGATTTCTAGTGTAGCTTCTTGGACAAAAGTGAAGTTCCAAGTTGAAAAAGACGCGGATACCCAGGTCAATTTAATCGCTAATAGCGGTGCGCTAGTGGTTACGCGTGCTGGGGTAGAAACGACGTTCTCCGGATTGACGGTTACAGAAAATGCGACCAATTATGTTTTCGCTTTTGATTTAACCACGGAGCCCAATGCGCTAGTTTCATTTGCCAACGGCGATAAAGTGCGTTTCTCTATGCAGTTTAAGGCGCTAGACTCCCAGTTAGGATTGAAGAAATTCCCGACAAAATCGTATTTAGTCGATTCTGATGGAAATGAATTCCTCTGTGGTAGAGCGTACACGGCAACTGGCTTTTATGTCAATAAAAACATCGAATTCAAAGGTGCGAAAACCAGTTTTTCTACCTGTCAAAACAGCGATAATACCGCGGTTTTAACTGCAACGATCCTTGGGTTTCCAAGACAAGATGGGGTTTTTGAACGAGAATTCCGCAGTTTGTATGAACTTACAAATGTTACACTACAGATTCCAGAGCACTTAGTTTTGACTGGGATTCAAGTAGCGGTTAAAAACCAACCGTGGTTGGGTGTTGCCAACCCCTACGTCGATACCGGTATGAATGTCAATAACGGTGCTTTTACGGTGGATTTGGTTGAGTTTTTCAACACACTCACAGGCGGAAAGTATTTAGATGAAGGCTTTGTCCTAGAAATAACGCCAACCGTATCCTTGTTTGAGTGCGAGCCTTCGGCTACGGCACTTTTACAAAACATTGATGTGACTATTAATGGCAATGTCGTTGATGGTGCTGGTGATAAAACACCGTATACTTCAACGAAACAACTTGAATACAACACCGGTTTTGGCAGCCTTACTTTAGAATTGTTAAACGACAATAGACTAGGGCAAATGAGCCCAGACGGTAGAGAGGTGACTTGGGTAGTGAAAATTGAAAACACTTCAGATACCAGAGCTTTTACCAATGTTTGGATGGGTAAAAAAACAGGAAATCTTGTTTTAAGATCCGTGCAGAAAGTGGATAATTACGAAGGTGATAATCCTCTAGTAGCCATGAGTCCGAATGCAGATGTATACCGCTTAGGAGATTTTGCCGCAAATACGACAAATTATTATCTAGTAACGGCGGATCTTATCAACTGTAATATAGAATCTTTGGATATTCCAGTTGGATATAGCTGTACGGATTATCCGGTTAATGTTAATGCTGGAGTTTGTGTGATCAACAATAAGGTGTTGACCTATGGGATGCTAAAAAACAATTTGCAAACGACCATCGTATTCCAATCCAATGCCAATAGTCAGCACGGTTTCTGTGATATCTTGTCTTATACCATTCAAGTTCACAATGCCGGAGATTCCGAAGTGAGTAAGCTCGTGATTAAGGTTCCTTTCGCAAACGCGCCTGGATTAAAATACAACAGCAGGTTTCAATACAGCGACGTGTTTTCTGGAAATATAATGCCGGCTAATATCTTTACCAACGGAAACCCAGCAAAAGCGGTAATGGTTGGAACGGATTTGTTTATAACTCTTGACGAATCCATAGTGTTGAATACCTTGGAGCGTATCCAAGTGAGAATTGATTTCAAAATTGAAAGCTGCGAATTTAGGAGCGGTCAAAGAATTGCATTTACGCCAACTGGAGAAAACGTTTGCGGCTCTCCATTGCCTGCAAGTGCGGTGACATCGGCTAGCGGTAATCGAATTATCGTAGCGGGTGGATCGACTTCTTTCCCAGAGTTGGTGCTCAACACCAACGAAGTGCGATTGGATCCGGTATTGACCGAAGGGGCCAATCTAAGAGCCTTGTATAATTTTGCTACGACCAATTCCGGTAATTTTGGAAATACAGACGCGATTACTACAGATTATAGATTTGCCTTCAAATTCCCTGATTCATGGGTAATGGTCGGTAATCCGGATGATTATTTAGTACCGGCTGGAGCAGCGACCTTTGTGGGAATTGACCCAGAACGCGGTTATATCTATAAAGTTGCTAGAAATATTCCTGTGGGAACACAAGTGAAATTGGTAAACGTACCTTTGAAATATACGAAGAGCGACGATACAACCTTATCTTGTGAACACAATTTTGGTGTGGTATACGTGTCGGTATACCAAAACATTCAAGTACCCACTTGTATAAATCCAAACTTGAATTGTCCAAATGGTATCGATCAAGTTTTGATCGAAGATGAAATACCGATGATATTGCCTATCGATACGGCCTTGACCATTACACCACCACAACAAACGCGCGAGATTTGTAATCCGCTGGTGGCTGGAGGACAACCCACCTTGGCCGATATCGCCTTTACAAACGGGTTTTATTTGTCGTGGTACGAAAATGAATTAGATGCCGTAGCTGAAGTGGCGCGATTGCCATTGAATACGCCTTTAATTCACAACAGAACCTACTACGTAGTAAATAGATTTATTGCTGGCGGATTGTGTAAGAGCAATATCGCTGCGATTAAAGTATTGCTTAAGACAAACAATTTACAGGCGACCAATATCGAATTTGCCTGTGCCGTAGATCAACGGACGTATAAGCTTTTTGTAACCCTAAACGGTACCTCACCATATACCGCTACTGGTATTGGAGCACCGGGTACGTTTAATGGCAATGTATGGACATCGGAAAGCATTGACATCGGTACGCCTTACGACGTGACCTTCGAAGACGCTACGATGTGTACTCCGGTAACTGTAACGGGTATACCTCCGGTATGCTGTTCGTTGGAAATCAAATGCCCAGTGGCTGTTGAAGTAGTGTGTGGTAGCAGTTATGCCCCATCAGTGACGGGAATACCGACGGCGATTACCGCATGTGGAAGCATCACTTATGACTATACCGATTCTGCAATCACTGCTTGTGTAGGCGGTTTCAGAAGTTTTACCAGAACATTTACCGTGAAAGATGCGAGCGGCAATGTAGAGGTATGTACTCAAGTCATTACCATAAAAGATGAAGTAGCTCCGGTATTGGATATTCCGGCTAAGAATTTAACGGTAGCCTGTGGTACTAATACCACAGAAGCCTTGAACAATTGGTTGGCTAGTCATGGTGGTGCCGTGGCAACCGATGCTTGTGGTGCGGTAACTTGGGCGCATGATTACACGGCCTTAACCGCTGGAGCATGTGCAGGTACTCAGAGTGCATTAGTGACTTTTACAGCTAAAGATGCTTGTGGAAATGAAACGACCACTTCAGCAACTTTTGCTATCGAAGATAAAACACCTCCTGTAATCAGTATCCCAGCAGCGAATACAACCGTAGAATGTGATGGTGCTGGTAATACAGCGGCATTCAATGCTTGGTTGGACAGTCATGGTGGTGCTGTGGCAGCAGACGCGTGTACGAATACATCAGTAACGTGGGAACACAATTTTACGGTATGGACTTCGGGATCATGTGCTGGAGCTAAAACGACTACAGTGACTTTTACAGCTAAGGATGCTTGTGGTAATGCAGCGACCACTTCAGCCACTTTCGCTATAGTGGATACCACTGCGCCAAAATTCACGGAATTGCCGAAAAACAAAACGGTAGAATGTGACGGTGCGGGTAACTTGACCGAATTTGATACCTGGTTAAGCAATTTTGCCGAGGCCGAAGCAACAGACGCTTGTGGAACCGTAACGATGAGTTATTTGATTGAAGATACCAATACAACTTGTGGTAAAGCAGGAACGATCATTGTCGATTTTATCGCAACGGATTCTTGTGGAAACAGTGCCTTTAAACAAGCGGTATTCATCATTGAAGATACGACCAAACCCGATTTTTCTACTCCAGCTAAAGATTTGACCATCGTATGTGGGGCCGAAGTCGATGCCTTAAACGCTTGGTTAAACAACCATGGGGGGGCGGTATCTTCAGATACTTGCGGAACCATTACTTGGTCTCATAATTACAACGGACTAACAGCGGCTTGTGGTAATACAGGAAGTGCTGTGGTGATTTTTAGAGCAACGGATTCTTGTGGTAATTTCAGAGAAACCAGTGCAACGGTGACCATAGTGGATAAAACACCACCAACCATCACCAAAAAAGCACAGGACTTAACAGTAGATTGCAGTACGGATACCGAGCAAACCTTAAACAACTGGTTGTTAAATCACGGAGGTGCAGAAGCACAAGACAATTGTGGCCTGGTAACATGGAGCCATAATTACCTGACTTTGACCACCAGAACTTGTGGAGTAACAGGAACGGCTTTAGTGACTTTTACGGCTACTGATGCTTGCGGAAATACCGCAATTACTCAAGCTACTTTTAAAGTAGAAGATAAAAAAGCTCCGGTAATTACGCGTCCAGCAGAAAATAAAGTGGTGGAATGCGACGGTACCAACAACAGAGCAGCTTTGGACTTATGGTTGATCAACCACGGTGGCGCTTCAGTAGCGCAAGCGTGTAGTGACGTCACTTGGAGCCATAACTTCTTGACCCTGTCCGCAGGTGATACCGGAACCGCAGAAGTGACTTTTACAGCGACAGATGCCTGTGGAAATAAAATTTCTACTAGAGCAACCTATACGATTGTAGACATTACCGCACCGGTAATTACGCGTCCAACAGAAAATAAAACGGTAGAATGCGACGGTAATGGAAACTTGACTGAATTTCAAGACTGGTTGGATAGCCATGCCGGTGCAGAAGCTACCGACAATTGTGGCGCAGTATCCTGGTCTTATTTTATCGAGGATACCAATACTACTTGTGGAAAAGCAGGTACCGTTATCGTGGATTTCATCGCGAAAGATGCCTTTGGTAATACCACTATTGAACAAGCGGTATTCATCATTAAAGACACTGTGGCGCCAATTATGGAGACTGAAGCAAAAGCTTTGACCATCCAATGTGGCGCAGGTGTAGATGCGTTAAACGCTTGGTTAAACAACCATGGTGGAGCGGTTGCTTCCGACAATTGCGGAACGATTACTTGGTCTCATAATTACAATGGGTTAACAACCGCTTGCGGTACTACAGGAAGTGCAGTAGTTATTTTTACAGCTACGGATTCTTGTGGTAATCAAACCCAAACTGAAGCAATGGTACAAGTGATTGATACCATAGCCCCGGCCTTGGTAAAACCAGCACAAGACTTAACAGTAGCTTGTGGTACGGACGGAGATGTAGCGCTAAACAATTGGTTGATCAGCTTTGCTGGTGCCATTGCAAAAGACGCTTGTGGAACCCTAACCTGGACCAATGACTACACGGGCTTAACAACAACGGCTTGTGGAGCAACAGGTAGTGCTTTAGTTACCTTTACTGCAACAGACGCTTGTGGTAATGAAGTGACAACCACAGCTACTTACCGTGTTGAAGACAAAACAAATCCAGTAATTACTAGAGCTGCACAAAACAAAACGGTGGAGTGCGACGGTTCTGGTAATACAGCAGAGCTAGATGCTTGGTTAGCCAGTAAAGGCGGAGCCATTGCCACAGACAGCTGTAGCACGGTAGATTGGACTAATGATTACACCAGCTTGACAGCAGCATGTGGAGCAACGGGTAGCGCTTTAGTAACCTTTACCGCAACGGATGCTTGCAACAATTCCGTAACCACAACGGCTACTTTTATTATAGTAGATACTAAGGCACCAGTAATGTCGACAGTACCTCAAAATAAAGTAGTAGAGTGTGACGGTGCTGGAAATACAGCAGAATGGAATGCTTGGTTAGCCAGTCATGCAGATGCCGTAGCATCCGACGCTTGTAGCGCCGTAACTTGGAGTTATACTACAGGAGATACGAGTAACCTTTGTGGAAAGACAAAAGTGACCACCGTAAATTTTGTAGCGACAGATGCTTGCGGTAATGCAACCACAAAACAAGCGACTTTTACTATAGCTGATACAACAGCTCCGATACTGGTAACGCCAGCGGCAGATTTAATCATGGAATGTGGTACCAACGGAAACGACCGTATTACCACCTGGTTAAACAGCCATGGTGGGGCATCGGCAACAGAAGCTTGTGGCAGCATAACTTGGTCTCATAACTATACCGGCCTTACCGCCGCTTGTGGAACGACAGGAAATGCCGTGGTGACTTTTACTGCAACGGATTCTTGTGGCAACACCACGACAACGGTAGCCTCGGTACGCATTGAAGATACCATAGCGCCTACTTTGGTGAAAGAAGCACAAAACCTAACGGTTACTTGTGGTACCAACACTACAGAGGCCTTAAATAATTGGTTGAGTAACCGCGGTGGAGCTAGAGCACAAGATTCTTGTAGCGCAGTAACCTGGGCGAATGACTACACGAGCTTAACGACGGCTTGTGGAGCAACGGGAAGTGCTCTCGTAACCTTTACCGCAACAGATGCTTGTGGAAATGCGGTTACTACAACAGCAACCTTTACCATCGAAGACAAAACCGCACCGGTCATTACTAGAGCAGCACAAAACAAAACAGTAGAGTGCGACGGTTCTGGTAATACGACAGAATTGAATGCGTGGTTAGCCAGCAAAGGCGGAGCCATAGCAACAGACAGCTGTAGTACGGTAGATTGGACGAATGATTTCACCAGTCTAACAGCGGCGTGTGGAGCAACGGGTAGCGCCTTAGTAACCTTTACCGCAACAGATGCTTGTGGAAATGAAATCACTACTACAGCGACCTTTACCATAGTCGATACCAAAGCACCTATTATGGTTACTCCGCCGAGTAACGAATTGGTAGAATGTGATGGAGCGGGTAATATAGCGCAATACAACGCGTGGTTGGCCAATCAAGGTGGTGCCCTGGCAGAAGATGCTTGCAGCGCAGTAACTTGGAGTCATACCGTGGTTGAAACCCGTAATCTATGTGGTAAAACACAGGCGATTACCGTGAATTTTGTCGCGACGGATGCTTGTGGGAATCAAGTGGCTAAACAAGCTACTTTCACCACGCAAAATACGACAGGACCGCAGTTTGCCGTAGAAGCCCAAAACCTTACAGTAAACTGTGATGGCAATGGCAACAGCAGCGACCTAAACGCTTGGTTAAACACCTTTGGGGGTGCTCAAGCAGTGAATGCGTGTTCTACCGGATTTACGTGGACCAACAACTTCAAAGGATTGACAAAAGCTTGTGGATCTACGGGAAGTACAGTAGTGACTTTTACCGTAACGGATTCTTGTGGAAATGTGAATAACACCACCGCAACCTTTACCATTATTGATTTGGTTGCACCGGTATTCACAACAAACCTGCCTGTGGATATCACTTTGGAATGTTCTGATCGTTTGCCAGAAGTGGCCGTGATGAATGCGATGGATCTTTGTGGAACTGCAGAGATGAGCTTCAATGAAGTGCGTGTAGATGGAAATTGTGGAAGCAATTACCAAGTGTTGAGAACGTGGACCGCTACAGACGCTTGTGGAAACGCAGTGAGTCATGTACAGACCATTACCATTCAAGATACTACCGCACCGGTATTTGTAGAACCTTTACCAGCAGCAACGGTATTCATGAAATGTGAAGACCTAAAAGAGGCACCGGTATTGACTGCAACCGATAATTGTGGTAGCGTTAAGGTAGACTTACACGAAGAAAAAGTAGCGGGCGACTGTGACAACAAATACAGCTTAATCCGTACTTGGACGGCAACCGACACTTGTGGAAACCAATCGGTTTTCCAACAAACGGTAAACCTGGCTTGTGAGATTGAAATCTTCAACGCGATTTCTGCAAACGGCGACGGTAACAACGACGAATTTGTATTAAAGGGAATCAATTGCTATCCTGGAAACAACGTGGAGATTTTCAACCGTTGGGGACGCCTGGTTTATAGTACAACGAATTACAACTCAAACGGAAATGTGTTTAAGGGGTATTCCAATGCTAAAGACGTGGTGAGCAAAGGAGATAAACTACCTACGGGTACTTACTTCTACGTGGTAACCTACGATTACAATCTTGGAAATGGAGAATCGCAACCGATGAAGCAATCCGGATACATTCATTTAGAATCTAATTAATTTGCAAACGATGAAAATTCATAAAACAATAAAGAGTACGTTTTATGGAATCTTGTTAATGGGCAGTGCAGCAATGCACGCCCAACAAGATTCTCAATATACCCATTATATGTACAACACGATCAACGTGAATCCTGCTTATGCCGGTTCCCGTGGAGCGATGAGTATCTTCGGTTTGCACCGTGAGCAATGGGTAGGATTAGATGGAGCGCCAAAAACCAATTCGTTTTCGATAAACACCCCAATCAACAACAGTAAATTGGGTATCGGTTTATCCTTTGTCAACGATCAAATCGGTGTGATGAAAGACAATACCATGTCGGTAGACCTTTCCTATACCTTGGATCTGGGCGAAAGAAACCACAAATTGTCATTTGGTGTAAAGGGATCGGTAAACCTTTTAGACGTTCGCTATAGCGAATTAAACGTTTACAACCCCAACGATGTGATGTTTAGTCAAGATATCAGTAACCAAGTAAGCCCGAATATCGGAGCCGGTATTTATTACCACACCGACAAGAGCTACTTGGGATTATCTGTGCCCAATTTCTTGGAAACCAAGCGATACGACGATAATATGTATGCCACCATGCAACAAAAAATGCAGTTCTATTTGATAGGGGGTCACGTATTTGAGTTAAATCCAAACCTGAAATTCAAACCGGCTTTTATGTTAAAAGCAACAGCTGGTGCGCCCTTACAAGCCGATATCAGTGCAAACTTCTTGTTTATCGAGAAGTTTACCCTCGGAGGTGCTTACCGCTATGACGCCGCTTGGAGCGCTTTGGTTGGATTCCAAGTGACAGACGGACTGATGATCGGGTATTCCTATGATGGAGAAACGACTAAATTGGCAAACTATAACTCAGGATCTCACGAAGTGTTTTTGCGATTTGAACTTTTCAACAAGTACAAGCGCATCAACTCTCCGAGATTCTTCTAAAACGCAGACCTATGAAAAAAATAATATGCTCATTAAGCGTTGGGTTGTTCGTTTTAATGAATCATAACGCAGCGGCTCAAGTGGGAATCGCTCGCGCAGATAAAGACTACGATAAATTAGCCTATATCGACGCGATCAAGATTTACGAGAAAATCGCGGAACGTGGACATGTAAATACCGATATTCTAAAGAATTTGGGGAATGCTCATTATTTCAATGCACAATATCAGGAAGCCAACAAATGGTACGGCCAGTTGTTTACAGACTTCCCCAGTGCAGAGATAGAAGCTGAGTATTTTTACCGCTATGCACAAACCTTAAAGAACGTGGGTCAAGAGGCGCAGGCTGCTAACTATTTAAAGCAATTTGCCCAAAAGAACAACGAGTCTTCAAGAGCGAAAATCATTCAAGCCGACAAGGACTACCAAGCGGAAATCACCAAAAATTCCGGCCGTTTTGACATTCAAGACGCCGGAATCAATACCACTTATGCCGACTACGGCAGCAGTTTTTACCAAGATCAAGTGTTGTTTTCCACCGCACGGGATACCAGTAATTTTGCCAAAAAAGTGCATACGTGGACCGATGAAGCCTTTACGACCATCTACGCAGCGGATATTCAAGAAGACGGTACCCTGACAAAAGCTAAGAAATTTAGCCGTAAAATCAGTACCAAATTCAACGAAGCCACTCCCGTAGTGACTAAAGACGGTCAAACCATGTATTTCACGCGCAACAACTACGACGGTGTTCGCAGAACAGACAGCAAAAAAACGACCTTGTTGAAAATTTACCGCGCTGAATTAAAAGACGGCAAATGGACCAACGTAACGGAATTGCCCTTCAACAGCAACCAGTTTAATACCGCTCACCCGGCCTTAAACCCCGCCGAAGACATGCTGTATTTTGTGTCCGATCGCCCAGGTGGTTTTGGTCAGGCCGATATCTGGCGCATTGCGATCACCGACAAGCAATTCGGTACACCGGAAAACTTGGGAGCCACTATCAATACCGACGGTAGAGAAACCTTCCCATTCATCAGTGCCGATGACGAGCTGTACTTTGCTACAGACGGTCGCCCAGGTATGGGTGGTTTGGATGTATATGCGACCAAAATCAAAGCCGACGGCAGTTTTAACGATGTGCAAAACATCGGAGCTCCCGTGAATAGCGCCGACGACGATTTCGCGTATATCATCAACAAAACCAACAAACGCGGCTATTTTTCAAGTAATAGAGCAACAGGCGTTGGAAACGACGACATCTATGCTTTTAAAGAAAATCGCGCCTTGGTCTTGGATTGTAATCAAGCTTTAAAGGTTACGGTAGTCGATGCCAAAACCCGTCAAATCATCTCCAATGCAAGCCTAAACTTGTACCAGATGGATTATACAGACAAGGCCAATACCGACAAGATGGACGCCAACAGCCAATACCTATTTGATACCGCGTATGACTGTGGTACCAGCTACAGAGTAAAAGCTACAGCACCGGATTATTCGGTGAAAGAAGAAGTGGTGGCCCTGCCTAACGAAAGCGGTGTTACCGAACTGACCATAGTCTTGGAAAGAACAAAAATCCCGCTAAAAGAAGGCGATGATTTGTTTAAGGTGTTGAATTTAAATCCGATTTATTTCGATTTAGACAAGGATAACATTCGTCCAGACGCCGCCATGGAATTGGCAAAAGTCTTTGCGGTAATGGAAGAATATCCGAACATGGTTGTCGATGTGCGTTCGCATACAGACAGTCGTGCGTCACACAAATACAACGATAATTTATCCGAGCGTCGTGCAAAATCTACGGCAGCTTGGTTGATTTCAAACGGAATTGAGCCAAAGCGCTTAACGTGGAAAGGTTATGGCGAACGCCAATTGACCAACAAATGTGCCGATGGCGTACCTTGTACAGAAGAAGAACATCAAGCAAACAGAAGATCAGAATTCATTATTGTGAAGATGTAATTCGGTTGTACTTGCTGCAAAACTCCTACAAGGGAGAAAATGTGTAGAATTTGGGACCTGCTCTTTTAGAGTGGGTCCCTTTTTTTTGCGCCTTTTCCAACGGATTCACACGCCTTCTACGCGCAGCAGCCGAATCGCTGCGGTCAAGGTTAAAACAGCGAGCCCTGAATTTCCTGAGTGCTGGGCAGCCCGAGAAACGGAAATTCCGCGACGATTTCAAACTGCTTTTTAAGGGGATTAAAACGGCGCAAAGCCACGGTGTCGCAGCTAAAACGGATGTTGGGCGTAGCGATGACCTCTCGGGCTATCAAGAGCTTTTCAAAGCTCAACCGCCGGCCTATGGTCAGGTGTGGCTCGGTGCCTCGGTGGGTATTGGGCGTTGGTACGGCCTGTTGAATCCCCTTCATCAACTGCGCTAAAAGCAGTCGCGAACTCGGATCGGGTTGTATAAAAAAAGCCCCGTTGGGAAAGCTGTCCAAGCGGTTTAAGCAAACCGCCACCGGAGTCAGCGAAGCGCAGTACCGCTGCAATTGACGGCTGATTAAGTCGATTTTGCGCGGGTCAACAACAAATTCTTGTATGGTGATATGCGCGGCAGCATGGCGACTCGCATACCAACCGATCACCTCGGCCAAGTCGGATTTCAGCTGTTGCACCTGTTCGATCACCGCTGCGGGTGGTTGGAATATAATGGAATACTTTTCAGACATAATCGCAGTAATAAGGCCTAAAGATAGAAACAATAAACCAACTTTTAAACGGATTTAGGGTGTTCCCTTCGGGCGGGCTTTCCGCTGTATCGCTTCCTGCGCTGCGCTGCGGAAGCGGATGCCGCTACTATCCCTAACACGCTGCGCTGCAGCAGGGCAGGCCCGCGCTTAAAAAAACGCCCGGAGCTGAATGTTACCCGTGTGTATGGTGGCGAATTCCTCTGTGGTTCGACCCTGATAATTGAGGTTCAAATCCAAATAGCGGGTCAGATTTCGCTGCACCATCAAACGCCAAGTGATGTTTTTTCCCGGTTGCAAGCCCTCGAGCATCTGATAGGCCACCGGCGAAAAGGAATTGCCCGTAAAGTCGTTTTTATACAGCGACACCTCGCCGTTGACCGTAAAGTTGTTGTTGGAGGTATACATAAACGAAGTGCCCAGGCGGTGTTGGGTCAAAGCCTCAAAATCCGCCTTTACATTCTCCTTTTTCTGCAACTCATAAAACAAGTCCAAACTGGCATTGCGAGAAAATAAATACGAGATCCGCGGTTCTATACTGCGGTTTTCAATCGCGTAATTCTTGCTTTCATAAGTGTCGGAATTCGTTTCCGAGTTCGCGGTCTTCCCCGATAGGGCCATCAACCAAGTCTTGGCAATCAGGTGACTGTACATCAGCTGATGGCTAACGGTTTGGTTCTCTTGCGCCCCAAAGGACAACAGGTTTTTGGTGCGGTTTTTTAAATACGTATAGGTCACCGAATGCTTCTGCCTACCGCGGTTGTAAAACAAACTGTTTCTAAAGCTCTCGTTCAAGCCCACCAGTTGCTCGTCGTCTTTGGTAAACGGATTAAAGTTAAAGCCGTCGCCCTTTCGCAAATCCCGGCGGTCGATCGAGTAGGCCGTTTGGTTGCTAAAATGAGACAACAACCGCTTGTATCCTTGGGTGTTCTGCCAGTTGATCGGATTCAACATCAACGACTGGGAAAACTTGTTTTGATGCGTTTTGACAAAAACCTGATTGGGCAAATACAAGCGCACGTATTTCGCCTGGTCGGGAAACGGAGCCACCTCAAACTCTTCCAGCTCCTGTATGCCGTTGTTGTTGTAATCGACCCACATATATATACCCCGACCCGGTTCCACTTCTATATAGGTGTATTCCTGCTGGGCTATACTGCCCGAACTCGTTTCGTATACCGTGCTGGTCTGTACCAACCCATCCCAAAAGCGGTCGTTGTAGACCATTCTCGAGTTCAGCGTTTTTTCGCGTTCCAGCTCCGAATCGCTCCAATTGAGGATGCGGTAGTTGGCATAAAAGCTCAAATCCCGGTTTTGGGTTTGTATCCATTTGGATTTGAGGTAAAAGGTATGCGAGGTGGAAACCTGTTCCAAAGCGCCGAGCTGTATGCTGTCGTTGATGCGGTGCGAATAGCCTATCTCCGCGAATACCGCCGTGCTATCGCCCCGACCGATATAAGCCGTAACCTCTGTAAAGCGGTGGCTCAGCGGCAATAGATTCCGCGTTGCCCCCAATTCCGTTTCCTGTTGGTCTTCCAAATCCAGTCGGGCACCCACCCAGTTTTTGTCAAAGTGAAAACGACCGTCGGACTGGCTGCGCAGAAAACGCGTTTCTTTGGTAGCCGATTCCGCGTTTAAAACGCTGTTTCGCGTATGCGCTTTCCAAGCCCCACTGTTCCAGCTTCCGTCGAGGTGGTGGCGCGAACCCGTAAAGGCATCGCCGTAATCCAATTGCTCCAACCGATATCCCACCTGCCCTTTTTCGGGAAAAATTACCTGAAAGCCCCCCGAGATTAAACTCTGATTGCCCGTGGCGAAATCCAAGTTCCAATCGCGATCAAACTCTATGGAGTACAATTGCTCTAAAGATTTAAAATTGCGATGGATAAACTGGAAATCCGCAAAGGCATCGATCCAAATCGACCCCGTATACAAGCGCTGCTTGGCATTGACCTGTGTGGCCCAGCCCTTGTTTTCTTCGTCATCTATAGCCGAAAAAAGGTTTTCGTCGTTATTGCTCACCGCAATCTCGGCTTTAACCGCGGTTTTCTCCGAAGGACTGTAGCCGCCGAGTAAGGTCATAATCGTATTGCGCACCGGAGCAATCAATCGGGTTACCGGGGCGTAATTACCCTGTTTTACCCCGTTTACGGCCGGTACGTATTGGTATATTTTTCCGATGCTCTGACTGTTTTGAATTTGGTAATCCCCATTTTGGTTGCCCACCAAGCTAAACTGCACCGAAAAAAGAGCGTCGTCGGGGTTGTTGGAGTACACAAAATACGGCACGCCCAAATCGTCCACAGCCTCTTTATACAGGATTTTGTTTTCCGAATACACATCCGGATATGCCGAAGGAGCAATCATCTTGTTGGGGTCGTTGCCCGCCTGCTTCAGCGTTTCGATCTGGGTCTCGGATAGGTTTTGCTGTAGCGGCTGGTTCTTGATGTCGGTTTCCGTAAACACATAACCGCCAATATGCCAAGATTCCCGCTCGTGCTGTATACCGCCATATCCGACAAAGCGGGTGTAATTCCGATCGGTATACTGGTATTCAATGGCGATACGCATATCGGAAGTGATGGGGAATAAGGTGGTAAATCGAATTTCTCCGGCGTTGTAGTCGATGACATAGTCGTTGTTCTCGCCGCGTTTAAGCGCAATCCCATTGACGTACACCCGCTCCGAACCCGAAATGATCAGGATAAACAACTCCCCGTTGGGACCCTTGAGCTTATAAGGCCCTTGGTTGCCCTCCTGTCCGACAAACGAACTCTTGGCGTATTGACCCCGTGCCAAGGCTCCAGCAGCCTCGACGATGGTTTTGGACGACTCGGTTTTAAAGGTAAAGGAGGTCGACAGCCCCTGTACTTTCTTGTTGAAGTTTAGAAACCGCGATTTTCGGTTCTCCAAAAAGATGTCTCCGGCCTTGATCGACCAATTGTCGGCAAAGAGCTCCATAAAAATCTGGTCAAATTCATCGATTTTCTGAGAGTAACCCCCGTCTTGCAAGGGCGCATTGCTGTCTTGTATCGAAGCGCGAATATGCACTTTGTCCGAGAGTTTTCCCGTAATCTGCAAATCCAAATTGGAGTTCATCACCCCGTTTTGATTGTTGCCCACGGTAAAACCCCTCGAAATACTACCCGCGGTATTCAGCCCTTCAAACGGGATAAAACCCGAAGAGCGACTCTGGTCTTTATAGGCAAACAACTGCTGTCCTGCCGCATTGGCAACGATGCGTTCGGCGGGATAATACGTATAGGTACGAGTTAGAAAATCCGGCCAGCGCAGGTATTCGATCGTCAGCGAATCCCGTTTGAGCTCCGCGTCGAGTAAGGTCAGTTGGCCCAGCTGAAAATCCATCTGGTAGGCCGTTGCGGGAACGCTGTCCCGATCGGCGGTGAGCACCCGAAAATACGACGGATTCAAACCGCCCGTTTGCAGGTTTATCGTATCGCTTTCCGCCTTCCACTTCCCACGGCTATACAGCGATTCGCGTTCTTGAGCCTCAAGAGCGGAAACGAAGAAGAAGCACAGTAAAGCCAGTAGGGGTCGAAGCATAATTATCTATAACTCATATTTGTCAAAAGTAGTGTATCTAGTCGGAAACTTTTTAAAAGATGTGCTAAATTTAAAACGGGCAATTAATCGGTAAATACTGTTAATTTTTATTTTTAAAAGCGAAGAAGTAGTGCTTTTTAAATTGTTTTTTTAATTTAGAGCGGTAAATGGTGTGCTTTGTTAAAAGAAGCAGGCTGCTTAAAGGCAAAGGGCGATGAAAAAAAGAGTGTACGGGTGTTTGTTTTTATTGGTACTGGTCATCTCGTGTGGGGATACCCAAAATCAACATTATCTCAATATGGCAGAAGCGTGTTTTTATACCGCGCCCGATTCGGCGCAGGCATATCTAGACAGCGTCGTCCTATCCGATGCCCAGCCCTCCGAAAGTATGGCGCGCTGGACCCTGCTTACCGCGCGTATGCACCAGAAGCGCAACCGTTCACTCCGCGGCGATACCCTAATTCTAAAAGCGCTGGAGTACTATACCGCAACGGACAATCAGGCCGAACGAGGACGCGCCAGCTTATACGCCGGTCGCGTTTTCGAAGCCCGCGAAGACTGGACATTGGCCAAGCGCTATTACGATCAAGCCGCGGCGATTGGACTGTCGACGCAAAACTACAAACTCGCCGGACGCAGCGCCAGTGAACTGGCCGAAGTATACCAAGGCGAACGCGATTACGAGCAGGCGATCAAGTGGTTTACCTACTCCGGCGAATGGGCGCAAAAAGCCAACGACCTCTATTACCAAATCAATGCCCTTCGAAAGCGGGCCGACTGCTATGTCGCTACCGAGCAGATCGACAAAGCCCTGCTGGATTACCACAAAGCCCTGAATCAAATCCCCCAGGAAAAGCCCAATCTACGCGCGGATATCTATAAAGACCGCGCCCTGACGTACCTGAAAATCGGCCGTAATAAAAAGGCGCAACAAGACATGAGACGAGCAATGACAGTCGACGAAAATGGCAAGCTCAAGGCCCTATACCTGTTGATACTCGCAGAGATATTCGAAGATTTACAACAGCCCGATTCCGCAAATTTATACAATTATAAAGCCTTTTTGGCCGCGGCGCAAAACCGCGACACCGCCCTGATCAGCGCCGCCTTTGGTTCTCTCGCTCCAGCTGAAGCGCTCCGTCAGCCCGTGAAAAGCTACTTTGAAGAGTATCGGTGGTATGCCTCGGCCTCCGATTCCATCTATGAAAAAGAACGCTTTAACAGTTTGCTTACCTTTGACGTAAATAAACAATGGGAAGCAAGAACGAAGTCGGGCGAAATAGCCTATCTAAAACATCGAAATCGACTTTTAACGCGAGCACTGCTTGCGTGGTTACTCCTTGTTGCGCTCCTCTTTGTAGGCACAAAGGTGATATGGAATAAGGCGCGCCTTCTCGAAATGGATAAACTCCTTAAGAAAAAGGATAAAGCCTTAAAGAACTACGAACAGTCTTCCGTTAAGCAGTTAAAGATTTATCGAAAAATGATTGTGCTCACCCTGTTTCCCAAGTCGCCAAAACACGACAAACTATTGGCTGATTACAACTTGATTGTACACGATTCTACCGATGCATTTCAATTTGATTGGCAGGTGTTTGAAGAGCTGGTACACTCGGTATATCCCGAATTTAAGCAGCAGTTGCTACTGCGGTCCAAAACGCTGCTCCCTCGCGAAATACAAGTGATTTTGCTGCAAAAGGGAGGCTTTACTTTGCAGGAAATAGCCGAGTTATTGCATTTAAGCATTCACACGGTTTATCGCAGAAATTCTGAAATTCGCAGAAAGTTAAGTATACCCGAAAATCAGACCGTAGTTACTTTCCTTAAGCAACAACCGAATTTTTCCCAGAACTAATTATTGCGCCAAAATTCCCTCTTCGGCAACATTTTATTGGCTCTTGCTGTATTTTGAGTGGTCGGTTCAAGACCATAGAATAAGCCAATAGTTTCCTCGGCGAGTTGTCCATTCAAAGAATCGTTCAGCGAACACGCTTTAGAATGCAGCGGAGATAGTCGTGGTCAAATACCTAAGCATACAAGGTCAATAAATAAGAGTACAAATCAATTACTAAAACTAATTTGTAAGTTGCACATTACCTGTGTTTTAGTTTTTTTTAATACAAATGAAATTTCTTAGGGTGCAAATGACTTTTCGAGACATTTCCATAATTTTATATCAATAGACCACTGCTCAACTTGCTGTAGGCAGCTGTTTTAACAAATTTATAAGGGAAGTTAAATCAATGACAGCCAGCCCAATAATTACTTTTAAAAATGCGCTTATAGAAGGTTTGTCGACGAGCGAAATCGTACTTTCAGCAGATACTTTTTACTTTTTTTGTACACGAAAACTTAAAACAAACTACTAAATGAAAACAAAATTACTATCAAAAACAACATTATTGGTCTTAATCACGGCAATTAGCTGCAGTAGCATGAAGGCACAATCCTATCAAGTGACGCGTTATGAGGAACCGTATGTACCTTTGGAAAATGCCGAGGAATTAAATGTGGTTGTACGCCAGTATTACAACGATTTTAGAATCCCTTTACCATTCTCCGTCTATTTTTTTGACCGCGAAGTAGATCAGCTCTGGTTTACCAACGGAGATCTCTTTGCCATAGCCAAAGACGATGAATTTCTGGGCTTTCGCCTAAGTGCACAAACCGCATATCTCATCGATGCCGGATATGTTGAGGGCGGCGGAGCGCCAATTATGGGTAGTCCAACTCAATCGCCTTTTAAATATAAAGTGGAAGGTCAACAAGGGAATCGAATTCTCAAGTTCGAAACCAATAATGCGGCAAGTACAGAGGAACTCGATTTTCTCAATTCCAATTTGATGCGCATCAATTACCAAATTTGGTTGTATGAGGCAAAAAGAAGTTTGACAATCCGATTCGGAGAAAACAGCATGACCAACTTCGACCTATTTTTTAACCAAGCTGAATTCGGTGAACCACTTGCTCCTTACTATACTGTAGGATTCAATCGATTTGTCGGTGAGCTAGACGAAGATTTGGGACGAATATTTTGGAATATTGTTCACCACGAACATCTCTCCGGAAGCGAGAACAGCCCTTTTATGGTCGAGGATGATTACCAAGAAGTAGCTGGACTTAACGCTTATCCTAAAAAAGGCGTGGTATTTGAATTCGGACCCAATTTAAAAGCAGCGCAGTTTGACAAACAAGCATATGGTTACTATCCCAATCCCACTACCGGTTTATTGTGGCTAATACAGCCAAAGCAATCTGGGGTACTCTCGGAAGTGCCGTACGAAATATACAACGCTTTAGGACAGCGTGTTCTGCTGGGTACCGTTGAATTTCAAAAGCCTATGGATTTAACTCCGTTGACAAACGGAGTCTATTTTATTCGCATTCCTGGTCAATCGATTCAACAAATAATTAAAAATTGAACAGTAGATTCCCATCACGTGCAAACTCCAGCTTTTGTTGGAGGCATTTTTTAGGTGTAGGCGGAGGTACCGTACAGAGTTTTTATTTACTCCAATTTTAAAAAAAAATCTAAATAGCCATACAAACAATGTTAATTTTAGCTAAAATATTAAATAAAACATTTTTTATTACGGGAATAGCCTTTCTTTTGTCTGTAAGCCTAATAGCACAACAACCCTTTTTTTATGCTACTGTTGCAACCGAACCTTATGTGGCCTTGAGCAATGCCACATCATTAAATAGCAGCGGATGGACACCCAATAATCGGTTTATTTTGCCCATTCCTTTTCCTCTAACTCTTTACGGGGAAGAGGTCGAGAACTGTGTTTTTAACGGCAGTAGCCTAGTCGCGGAGTCCGCCGCAAATCCAAATGTTTTTTTTGTGTTTTTCTTCCTTTCCTCCAACCTTATTGATGCCGGTTTTCCCGTTAATTATGTACAGGATGAGCTGCCTCCCGAGATATTTCCATCGGCTTCTCCACTGAGATACAAGACTGAGGGAAACGAAGGAGAACGCATATTTAAAATCGAAGTAAATAACAGCGCTAGTTTTTCTGAAATCCTAAGCACACATACCAAGGCCATGCGTCTCACATATCAGCTGTGGCTCTTTGAACAGAACAATAGAGTCGAAGTGCGCTACGGTCCTCATAGTATTACCGATTTCAATTTGTTTTTCGACGAGGGTCATGAAGAAAATGATGGAGAAACAATCAGAAAACCCTTTTTTTATGTGTTGTTAGGGAAATTTGAAGTAATTCATGACCCCATTCTAGAGGGGGCTGCATTGGAAGTTAGACGAATGGAATTGCTTGTGGGCGAAGGACTGGATCCGCAATGGCTAAGTGATTTAACCGAAGAGCAATCGGGATTGACCTCCTATCCGCCAGAGAAAATGGTGTATATCTTGTCTAAAAATATCAATACTACCTCGTTTAATTCTGTGCGTACGGTGTCTTTGTATCCCAATCCAGTAACAGATTGGCTTGCTTTGAATCGGCCGCGAGAATTCCCAAAAATGCAAGCGTATCATATTATTAATACCGCCGGTCAATACGTGCAAAGCGGAACTTTAGACGCGACACAGCAAATCCACGTCGGCAAGTTGCAGCCGGGGGTTTACTGGGTAAGGATAGCCGGAGAAAAACCGATAAAATGGATTAAAAAATAAGGTTTTATGTTTTTCTATATAAAAAAAAGAAACACATTTTGAAGCGAAATTTTTCGCCTATTATTGAAGTCATCGAGGTGAAAGCGTTATTTGCGCTGCCACCCCTGGAAGTAAATGTTTACACAACGATATCAAATAAAAAAACGGCTTTTTTTCGGGGTCATGTAAGGGACCGAATAAAATAGCAGGTGCAGTTAAAAATTGCTGAAATTCAAAAACTAGGGGATTTTTCTTCTTTCTAGTGCACTTAGGAGAATTGAGCTGTTTATCGTACCGAGCTTTGGAAGGATAGGTAATAAAGAGAAGCGTCTTTTCTATTACCAATAATTAGGCATAACCTTTGAGGCAAATGAAGTTCTTGCGCGTCCAAAGTATGTATGGTTTTTTTGCCGGTCAATTATGGGCTTTGAATTGGGTAAAGGTTATCGAATTTCAAAAAGGCATTAAAGCATTTTGCTTAAAGTGCATTAGTCAATTATTGATGCGCACCAACACACAACGAAGTAGGCGAATCTGTATGCAATAACCAGCCGTTAAAATGCAGAGGAAATATGGTTAAGAGATAACCAACGGTCATTGAATATAAGAGACGAAACAAGCCAAGCGGGTCGATAAATAGCACAGGAAAAATAGACGTGGAAATTTGATGTAAGCAGTTTGAAGAGCAGAACGTTTTTTATAAAAATGGGGTAATTTTTGGGCGCCGAGGTGTAGAAACGAATAAAACCCAATTGCTTTTTTTGAGAATTCCTGTTTAAAACCCTTTGTGTTAGTCAGCGCAAAGGGTTTGTTTGTTTTTTTAGCGACTACGTTGGTATGATTGAAGCTGTGGAAAAAAGGTTCTTCAAAAGCGCTTTTCTCCGCCTGCTTTAACTATTCCTTAATCACCATCTGTATGGTCTCTCGGTTGACCTGTTTGAGCAAAAGGGTTTTGTCCTGTAAAATTCGCTCCGCGGACTGCTCCTCAAAATGGCGAATCGTATACAGCGATACCCCTTCGTTATAGCTCACTTTAAACTGTTTGGACAAGATGCTGCGCAATACTTCAAACTGCTGGAAGGGGTCTTCCACGCATACCGAAAAACTGATGGCGGAATTCTGAATCACGTGTACCTTAATGTGGTGTTGGTGAAAACACTTAAAAATTTCGCTGATGTGCCCTTCCATAATAAACGAGAAATCCAAAGACGACAGCGAAATCAACAACTGATTTTTTTTGACGATAAAACACGGGATTTGCGGGCTTAAAGCCATGCCTTTGGACACTTCGGTTCCGGGCAATAGCGGATTGATAAAGGATTTAACGTATAGGGGAATTTCCTTTTGTTGTAGGGGTTGCAGCGTTTTGGGATGGATGACAGAGGCGCCGTAAAACGCCAGTTCAATCGCTTCTTGATAAGAGAGGTGCTCCAGCAAGGTCGTTTCTGGAAAATAGCGCGGATCGGCATTGAGTACCCCCGGCACATCCTTCCATATAGTCACGCTCTCGGCATTTAACGCAAAGGCAAAAATCGCCGCACTGTAGTCCGAACCCTCTCGACCTAAAGTCGTGCAAAAACCGTTGGGGTCCGAACCGATAAATCCCTGAGTGATATGCAGCACTTGGCTGCGAATCTCCGAGCGTATTTGCGATTGAGTCAGTTCCCAATCGACCTGAGCATCGCGATAAGTCGTGTCGGTTTTTACCAACAGTCGCGAGTCGGTCCAGCGGTTATCTATACCACAGCTCTCGAGGTAGTGATGCAGTATAAGCGTGGAGAGTAATTCGCCATAACCGACGATTTGATCGTATACAAAATTGTAATTGGGCGACTTGTTCGCGCTTAAAAAGTGGTTGAGTTTTTCGAAAAGCGCATGCATTTCGCTAAACAATCCCGCTTTGGATTGTGGAAACAGGTCGTATGCAATTTGAAAGTGATAGTCTTTGACCTCTTGAACGGCTTGGTCCAAAGAGGCAGGAGCGCTAAAGTAGCGGGCGACCACCACCTCCAAGGCGTTGGTGGTTTTGCCCATGGCCGAGGCAACAATCAAACAGTCGGCATAGCCCACGGTTTGCAAAACCCGACCGACATTTCGGATATTGACAGCATCTCGGATAGAGGCACCGCCGAATTTGTAGATTTTCATTTATAATCGAGCGATAAAATTTGTAATTCCCTGTTGGTCCATTTGTACCAAGTGCCAATCGCGCAATATCTGCGCACCGGTTTTTTCGTAAAAGCGAATCGCCGCTTCGTTCCAATCCAGTACTGCCCATTCAATGCGGCGTACCCCTTCTTCGGCGCCGCGCTTGATTACTTCACTGTACAAGGCATAACCCACGCCGCTGCCGCGATGCGATTCCCGTACGATTAAATCTTCCAAGTGAATCGTCCTGCCCTTCCAAGTGGAATAGCGAAAGTAATAAAATGCCATGCCGACCACCACCTGGTCTACTTCGGCAACGATAATCCAAAACTGCGGGTCTGACCCAAAGCCATCGCGGCGCAGCTCTTCTAAACTAACGACAACGGCCTCGGCCTCGTTTTCAAATCGTGCCAATTCGCCAATCAAATCCAATACGACAGGCAAATCGCGCTCTTGAGCTTTTCTGATATTCATTTGAAAATAATTATAATGGTTTTTATAAGCCGTTCAATTCACAAAATTAACGATATTTGTAGCCAATTTACACAACTAAACACTCAATATTTCATGTTAATAGAAAGAACACAAACTTTAGGGGAGTTCATCATCGGGAAACAAGACGAATTTCAGTATTCTTCCGGTGAGTTATCGCGATTGATCAACTCTATTCGTTTGGCGGCAAAAATAGTAAGTCACAAGGTCAATCAAGCGGGCTTAGTAGATATCACGGGGGCCTTCGGAAAGGAGAATATTCAAGGTGAACAACAGCAAAAGCTCGATGTATACGCCAATGAAGTGTTTATTCAAACCCTGATGAATAGAGAGATTGTTTGTGGAATTGGCTCGGAAGAAAATGACGATTTTATTGCGATTAACGGTCGCGATGGAAACAACAACAATAAATACGTCGTATTGATGGATCCCTTAGACGGCTCGTCAAATATCGATGTCAATGTTTCGGTAGGAACGATTTTTTCAATCTATAGAAGAGTTACTCCTGTGGGTACTCCGGTAACGATAGCCGACTTTTTACAAAAAGGTGAAAATCAAGTAGCGGCGGGTTATGTAATCTACGGTTCTTCGACCATGTTGGTGTATACCACCGGTCATGGTGTGAATGGATTTACCTTAAATCCGGCAATCGGAACCTTTTATCTGTCGCATCCCGATATGAAGGTGGCAGAAGACGGACAAATCTACTCAATCAACGAGGGCAATTATATCCATTTTCCGCAGGGAGTAAAGGATTACCTCAAATACTGTCAGGCAGAAGAGGGCAGCAGACCGTACACCTCGCGTTATATCGGGAGTTTGGTAGCGGATATCCATAGAAACATCCTAAAAGGGGGAATTTATATCTACCCGACCAGCAGTAAGGCGCCCAAAGGGAAATTGCGTTTGTTATACGAATGCAATCCAATGGCCTTTATCGTTGAGCAAGCTGGGGGAAAAGCCTCAGACGGTTTTCAGCGAATCATGGAAATCGACCCAACCGAATTGCACCAAAGAGTGCCGTTCTTTTGCGGAAGTATCAACATGGTCGACAAGGCAGAGGCTTTTATGAGTCAAAACCAATAAAAAACGAGATCACCCAAGGGCGGTCCCGCAATGTATATTGTCCTGCTATAAGGACAAAGGCTGCTTCGGTTTCCGAAGCAGCCTTTTTTTTATCTTCCCATATTTTGCATTTCGTAGATAAAGGTTTCGCTATCGACATTGAGTACCAATAGGGAAAGCGCCTTATCGACGATATCGCTCACATTGCCCGAAAAGCCCAAGGCCACGGCAAATTTTCGCAACACCTCTTTTTGTTTAGGACCCAAGATATGGTGCACATAAACCATGCGCGCCAAATCGTACAGGCGTTCCAAGCGATTGACCTGTAGGTAGGGTGGGTTTACTGGAAACTTGGTCGGGTCTTCCAGGATTAATTCGTATTCTTCATCGGAGATGTCCAAGCGAATGGCCAACTCATCTAAGAATTTTTTTTCTTCTTCACTGATGTCACCATCGGAAAGAGCTACGCGTACAATAGAGGCGAAGTGTCCTTTGTTTCGGTCTTTAAAGCCGCTATCAAATAAATCGGTATATGACATAATGTTGTTGTTTTAAGGTGAATCGTTTTTTAAAGTGGTGTAATAATGGCTCAATTTAGTAATAATAGTTGTAAATTTGAGTTAATTAATTTAAATAAATGATGCTAGAGGTGGTTTTTTATATCGCTCGTGGATTCGAGCAGTTTCTTTTAAAAAGCAATTTGTTGGTCGTCTTGTTTGCTACAGTGCTCTTGCTGCCCTATGTCATGAAAGACTGGGGGCGCTTTTTGGGTCTATTGGCCTTAATTGCCTTGGGGTTTCTATTCAATGCTTCCATCAGTTTTTTCGACGTGGTTACCATCAATGCCCAAGCCTTTAGGTGGTCGTATTGGTCGATGTTGTTGCTGTTGTTTTTGTTTTGCCTTTACCGCCTGCTCAGCAGCGGAAAAAAGCACAGAAACAAAGGCGATACCCTATTTTATGTCATCGCTTTTTTGTTCGGTTTTATCGACAGCATCCTGCACGCGCATATTTGGAAGCCGATAGTCGGTCAGGCCTCTTATAAGTTTGTGGCCCTATTGGGGTATTCCACCGGTTATTTGGGCGGGCTCATCACGGTGGCAATCCTTTATTTTTTGGTGGCTTATGCCCTGCAAACCCTACTGCGTTTTACGCAAAAGGAATGGGGCTTAATCGTGTCATCTCTAGCGATTGGCGTACTGGTTTCAGAGTTGATAAAAATAATTTAGAATACTGATTTTTTCTTGAATAAGTAGTCAAATGATTGTGTATTTTTGCACTTTCTAAAGATGTCGGGTTCATGGATTTAACCAGTAGAATGAAGGGCATTTTTAAAGGGATAAAATGGAAAATAAAGACGTGACGAAAACGGCCAAATACGACAAAGCCTATCTGCGAATTGCTCGCGAATGGGGGCAGTTGTCTTATTGTACCCGCAAGCAAGTGGGCGCCATTATCGTGAGAGATCGCATGATTATTTCAGACGGATACAACGGTACGCCCTCGGGTTTTGAAAACTGCTGTGAAGACCAAAGCGGGTCGACCAAGTGGTATGTGCTTCACGCCGAGGCCAATGCCATCTTAAAAGTGGCGCGATCCACCCAAAGTTGTCAAGATGCCACCCTGTATATCACGATGTCTCCTTGTAGAGATTGCAGCAAACTGATTCATCAGTCTGGCATTAAAAGAGTGGTATATCAAAACGATTATAAAGATACCGAAGGAATCTCCTTTTTGATTAAAGCAGGGGTAGAGGTAATGCACTTGCCCGATTTAGATAACTAATTGATATGAAGAAGATTTTTTGGCCACTGATTGTTTCCATTGCCTTGTCTTTGGGAATACTGTTGGGAGGGTTTGTGGTATCGTCGACTTTTCAACCCAGCAGCCTGTCGGCAAATGCCAATAAGGTCAAGTTGAATAAACTCATCGACTTTATCGAACAGGAATACGTCGATGATGTGGATACCGATTCGATTATAGACATGACGGTCACCTCCATCTTGGAGCAGCTAGACCCGCATTCCGTATATATTGCCCGCAGTGAAATGCAATCCATTTCCGAATCCATGCGGGGTGGATTTGTCGGTATCGGCATTAACTACTACGTTTATAAAGACAGTTTGGCCGTCATCAAACCCGTGGTAGGAGGCCCTTCTGAAAAGGCGGGTTTAATGGCCGGAGACCGCATTTTATATGCCGACGGCAAAAAGCTCTTCGGACAAAAAACACCCAACGACAGTTTGGTGTCGATTTTACGTGGAGAAGAAGGCTCTAAGGTACAGCTCAAGATCTACCGAAAAAAGACCAAACAAGCCTTGACCGTATCGCTTACCCGTTCGATGGTTCCCATTAAAAGTGTGGATGTCGGACTCAAGTTAACCGACGGTATGGGGTATATAAAGATCAACCGCTTTTCCGAGTCTACCTATGCCGAGTTTATCGAAGAGCTCAAAGCGCTTAAGGAGGCCAAGATGACGGGTTTGATTTTGGATTTGAGAGAAAACGGCGGAGGGTATATGGATCAGGCGATCAAGATCGTCGACGAATTTTTACCCGCCAAGCAGCTCATCGTAAAAACGGTCAACAAAAAAGGCAATGCAACCGTGTCGAAATCAACCTCTAGGGGGATTTACGAACAGGGTGATTTGTATGTGCTCATCAACGAAAACAGTGCTTCTGCCAGTGAAATCGTAGCCGGAGCCATTCAGGATAACGATCGCGGTACCGTAGTGGGTAGGCGTTCATTCGGCAAGGGACTCGTGCAACGCGAGCTGATGTTGGGCGACGGTTCTGCCGTGCGACTCACTACGGCGCGCTACTACACCCCTTCGGGCAGGTCGATTCAAAAGGCCTACAACCACGGCTTTGAAGAGTATAACAACGATTTTATTACGCGCTACGAAAGCGGCGAACTCTATGCCGCAGACAGCATCAAAATAGCCGATAGCTTGCAGTTTAAAACCGTCAATGGACGGGTGGTATACGGCGGTGGAGGCATAGTGCCCGACTTGTTTGTGCCCCTGGACTTAAAGCACGGCGACGATGCCGTTTTGTTGTTGATGAGGTCCGGTTTGGTCAGTTATTTTGTGTTTGAACAAATCGATGCCAACCGAGCGGCTTTTGAAAGTTATAGCCAAACGCGTTTAAGCGAAAAGGTCAAGGAAAAAGAACAAATTTACAAGCAGTTTAAAAAGCATCTAAGCGATAACGGACTCAATTTTAACCTCGATAAGAGAAGGGATTTGATCGAATTCTTTTTAGTAGGCGAGTTTGTGCATCAGCTGTTTGGAGAGCAAGATTACTATCAGTGGATTTTAAAAGAAGATCCGATGATTAAGGCTATCGATTCAAAAAAGCCATAAACCTATCCGATTTTAGCGCTGAGTCCTTCGAGTTATCGAATTCGGCGCTAAAATCCTATCGGATGCTATCGTGACTGTGCGTTTCTGTACCGTTATTCCACAGGGTTAAAATATCGGTCGCTACGGCGGCACCGCTACCAGCAGCTATGGAAAGTTGACTGCGATGTCCGGCAAGCGTACCCGCAACGTATAAGTTGGTGGCCACGAGCTGGTCGTCGTTTTTCAGTTGAATCCTGTTCTTTTGCGGCAAAGACTTGCCGTGGGGCTGGGTAAATTCCATCAGTCCTTCGATTTGAAAGCTCGAACTCGAGTTTACAGCCACGACAACAAGCAGGGATTCGTAAGTGTTTTTGTTGGTTTGAACTACAAAACCAGCGCCTTGGCGCAGCACCGACTGTACTTTTTCCCCTTCGATCTGTTCGATTTCTGGGTAGTGGGTACGCAATTGCTCCTTGGTTTCTTGCAGCAGTTCCGCGCCTAATTTGCCAGCGGGAACCCCATAAGCATTGTAGAAAACCGCGTCCTGAAGCATGGAGGCTTTTTGGTGGGCGATAAGGGCAATCTTCTTGCCATTCATAAAGGGTTTGGCATGAGCAGACCCCAAGACTAGGGCACAGGAAATCCCTGCAGCTCCGCCGCCAATAATCAATGCATCGTACATGCTTATTTTGTTTTTTCGTCGATTAATTTAGACGTTCTAAAAATCAAAACTACGCAAACGGCACAAAGCAATGCGATAATGCCAATCAGTGCAATAAGGCTCTTGCCCTCAAACAGATTGTCGAAGTCTAGCGAAAGCACATTTACCACCAATAAAGCAGCTACGACAAGTAGTGCGATATAACTAAAAATTTTCATTGTAATAAATAATTTGTATAAGAACCCGAAAAGTACTAAAAATAAATTAGTTGATTAGGCCTTTAACATTACTTGCAAATAATTTAACAGCAATAGCCAACAAGATGATACCGAAAACTTTGCGAATAACGCTGAGACCGGTATTGCCCAAGAGCTTTTCTATTTTCCCAGACATCTTTAAAACGATATACACAAATATCATATTGAGGAGGATTCCCAAGATGATATTGATGTTTTGATATTGCGATTTAAGCGATAATAAGGTGGTCAATACACCCGCTCCGGCTATCAGTGGAAAGGCTAGCGGCACTATAGAAGCAGTACTGGGTGCCTCGTCCTTGTACAAGCGAATGCCGAGAATCATTTCCAAAGCCAGAAAAAACAAGACAAAAGCCCCGGCAACGGCAAAGGAATTTACATCGATACCGATGAGGTTTAGAATTTCGTTCCCGATAAACAAAAAGGAAATCATGATTACCGCAGCGACGATAGTAGCTTTTTCAGATTGTATATGTCCCACGCGACTGCGCAATTCCACCACGATGGGAATGGCTCCTAAAATATCGATTACGGCAAATAAAATCATTCCCGTGGTGATGATTTCTTTAAGGTCTAATTCCATTGGAGTTTTTTTTAGGGGTTATGGCGTGGAAAAGGTATATAAAGGACAAATTACTGAAATTATTTTTAAAATAAAGGTTTTTTGAACAATTCGTTTGGCCTAGGGGTTTTCGATACCCAAATTTTGGGAAGAACGCGCTTGTTGTGGGCTGTGAAGCTAGGGTGGGGCGTTTGTCATTTGTACCGATGAGCAAAGCATAGCGGCTTATTTGAGGGTTTGCGGATCTGGATTGATTCTAAAATAGTGTCTTTTAGGGGCTGTGGTCAAATAAAGCCCGAATAAAGTTTGTATTTTTGCAGGCATTTTAATTTAGAATATATGTTTCAATTAGGGAAAACAATTGTGTCAGAAGAATTGTTCGAGCGGGAATTTGTGTGCAATTTGTCGGCATGTAAGGGAGAATGTTGTGTGGATGGTACTGCCGGAGCACCTTTGGAAGAAGATGAAACGAAGATTATGCAGGATATTTACCAAACGGTAAAGCCTTTTTTACGTCCCGAGGGCATTGCGGCCATCGAAGCTCAAGGCACTTCTGTAATCGGTGAAGACGGCGGATTTGAAACGCCTTTGATCCAAGGAGCGGAATGCGCCTATGTGATTTTTGACGAAGATACAGCACTTTGCGGTATCGAACAGGCCTATAACGAGGGCTTAATCAGTTGGAAAAAGCCCGTTTCCTGTCATTTGTACCCCATTCGAGTACGGGAGTTTTCCGATTTCTCAGCCGTGAATTACCACAAGTGGAGCATCTGTGACGACGCCTGTTCTTTGGGTAAGGAATTGGAAGTACCGGTATATAAATTTGTCAAAGAAGCCTTGGTGCGCAAATTTGGTGCACAGTGGTATACCGAACTCGAGCAAGTCGCTGCCGAATACAAGCGCTAAGAATTATTTTAAAAACAAATAGCTGTTTTTATAATCGATAATCGCCTCTCCTTTTAATAGGATGTCTGCGCCTATAATACCGTGAACGGTTTTGGACTTGTACTGTTCTAAGGCTATGTTTACATGGGATAAATCGAGTATCACCAAGTCGATAGCCGGTTTTTTCCAGCGTCCCATCTGAAGGTGGTTTTTATACGAAACCTGGGTCAGCATCCCATTGGCACCAGCACCGGATGCTTTGGTGTTGGAATCGGTGGCGCAAATCTGAAAGTGTTCGATATGAATAAAGTCAATACAGCTACTCGAAGCGCCGGTATCTAGGATAAAATCGCCGCTGATACCGTTGATTTTTGCTTTTAGAAAAAGGTGCTGCGTCTTGGAAACGCGGAATGATATTTTTCTATAGCCGTCTTTTATTAAGAGGTCTTGAAGGTTTTCCATTACCCAAAAGTAGTTTAAAAACTTTAATTGCGGTAATTTTGTGGGAAATTCCATCGGGAGCATTTTAAATTAAACCACCCAGTCATGATTTTAACGGATACCCATACCCACTTATATTCCAGCGCTTTTGACGAGGACCGCGATCGCGTCATCCAAAGCGCCATCGATGCGGGCGTTTCGCGTTTTTTTATCCCTGCCATCGACACCTCTTATACGAAGGCCATGTATGCCTTAGAGGCAAATTATCCGCAGCAGGTTCATCTGATGATGGGGCTACACCCCACCAGTGTCAAGGAAAATTACCGAGAGGAATTGGATTTTGTCGCCGCCGAATTGGCCAGACGTCCCTTTGTTGCAGTGGGAGAGATCGGTATAGATCTGTACTGGGATAAGAGCACCCTGGGTATTCAGCAAGAAGCCTTTCAATATCAGATTCAGCTGGCCAAAAAGTATCAATTGCCAATTAACATTCACTGTCGCGATGCTTTTGACGAGGTGTTTGAGGTTTTGGAACGCGAGCGAGCTGCGGATTTACGCGGAATTTTTCACTGTTTTTCCGGTACCGAGCAACAGGCTTTGCAGGCCATTGATTTACAGATGAAATTGGGAATCGGTGGAGTAGTGACCTTTAAAAATGGAAAAATCGATCAATTTCTTGATAAAATTTCGATGGAACATATCGTACTAGAAACGGATTCTCCGTATCTTGCACCGGTTCCGTTTAGGGGAAAGAGAAATGAAAGTGCTTATATGATAAATGTCGCTCAAAAGATAGCAGACCTATATAACGTTTCTATAGAGGAAGTTGCACAAATTACCACAGCTAATTCATTAGCTGTTTTTGGTATTTAACAAAGATTTGCGCAGGAATTGCCTAAAAATTGCGTTCTTTTGCCAATTATTAAAACATAAACACTATAATGTTAAAGTTTGATTCAATTCGTCACTATCATGATGTTGAGGTGAATGCAGTACTGCAAAGTATAGCAAATCACCCGATGATGAAAGCGTTGATGGGATTTACTTTTCCAGATACTCCAGAGTCCGAATGGATGGAGCGTCTTAAAGACGTTCATACTATTCAGGATTTTCAAGAACAGTTTATATATTATTCTGTCAGAAAGGTTTTGGAAAAAAGCTCGGAAGGGTTAACCACTTCGGGTTTTGATAAGTTAGATAAAGATACTTCCTATTTGTATATCTCCAATCATAGAGATATCATCTTAGATACCTCGTTACTCAATGTAGCCCTGAAAGACCATGATTTAATCATGACTTCTTCGGCGGTTGGCGACAATTTGGTGCAAAAATCTTTTTTATTAGCACTTTCCAAACTCAATAGAAATTTCTTGGTAAAACGAGGACTAGCGCCGCGGGATCTCCTGGTGAGTTCTAAGTTGATGTCCGAGTATATTTATTATTTATTAGATAAAGAAAACCGTTCGGTATGGATCGCACAACGTGAAGGCCGTACCAAAGACGGGAATGATGCTACCCACCAAGGGGTTTTGAAAATGCTGGGAATGGCGTCTGATGAGCCGGAATTGATGGACTATTTTAAGAAAATTAAAATTGTTCCCGTTTCCATATCGTATGAATACGATCCGACAGATGCCTTAAAAATGCCGCAGTTGTTGGCCAAGGCCAAAGATGAGGCCTATATCAAAGACAAAAACGAAGATTTCGTCAATTTGCTCAGCGGTATTATGGGGCAGAAAAAACGCATCCACATACACGTGGGCGATGTGCTCGATGCCGAATTGGAAGAGGTGAAAAACCATTCTTGTAATAACAACAAGCAAATTCAGGCGGTGGCTCAGATTATTGATGAATCCATTTTGAGAACCTATAAGTTGTGGCCTACGAATTTTATCGCTTACGACATCATGTTCGAAACCAATCGTTTCGAATCGCGTTATACCCAAAAGGAAAAACAACTCTTTGAACGCCGTTTGGAATTGCGCGTAGACAAGGGAAATAGAATCATTGTAGACGGTTTTTTGGCGATGTATGCCAATCCCGTTGTTAATAAATTAAAATTTATCGATGTATAAAAAACCGGCGATACTGTTGATTTATACGGGTGGCACCATCGGAATGGTCAAAGACTTTTCTACCGGTGCCTTAAAAGCGTTTAATTTTGACCAATTGTTGGAGCGCATTCCCGAACTGAACTTGTTGGATTGCTCTATTGCTACCTATTCCTTTGATACCCCAATCGATTCTTCCGATATGAACCCAGAGCATTGGGTGAGTATGGTGTCGATTATCGAAGAAAATTACGACCGCTACGACGGTTTTGTAATTCTTCACGGATCGGATACCATGTCTTATTCCGCTTCTGCCTTGAGTTTTATGTTGCAGAATCTCCAAAAACCAGTCGTGTTAACCGGCTCTCAATTGCCGATCGGCGACCTGAGAACAGACGCCAAAGAAAACCTGATTACAGCGATTCAAGTCGCTACTTTTCAGGTCAATTCCGTACCGCTTTTTCAAGAGGTGTGCCTGTATTTTGAATATAAATTGTATCGCGGCAATCGAACCACCAAGGTTAGTGCCGAATTATTTAATGCTTTTACCTCGCCAAACGTACCACATTTGGCAGAATCAGGAGTGCATTTTAAGATTAATGAAGCCTTGCTTTTAAAGCACGATCCCACAAAAAAACTCGCGGTGTACAAACAAATGGATACGCGCGTGATGATCTTAAAGCTGTTTCCGGGTATCAACCAGTCGATGTTTGAATCCATCTTAAAGATTCCACACCTCAAAGGACTGATTTTGGAAACCTACGGCTCGGGTAATGCCCCGACAGAAAAGTGGTTTTTATCGTGTTTGCACCAGGCGATGGATCAGGGTTTAAAAGTGGTCAATGTTACCCAGTGTTCGGGCGGTAGCGTCAACATGGGACAGTATGAAACCAGTACGGAAATGAAGGAAATCGGCGTGATTTCCGGTATGGACATCACTACAGAAGCCGCGATTACCAAATTGATGTTCCTCTTGGGGCAGCAGGTGGATGCAGCCGATTTTAAAGCGCAATTCGAGCGCCCTATTTGTGGGGAAATGGGGTAGTAATCCCTTATCTACACCGGAAATTTTCTATAAGGCTCAAAAAAAAAGAACTACAAAAACGAATTGATGTAGTTCTCTCTATTGCGGTCTATTTCTCTTGATTTTCCTTTTCTAATTTTATCAGGTGTGCCATGTTCTTAATCACCTTGTCGTGTTTTAGTACAAAGGGGTTTTCCTTGTCCCAGACATAACCGGCCAATACCGCACATATCTTGCTTTTGACATCGGGATTCTCCGGTTTGTGATAAAACAATTCCTGCAGATTTCCCGTATACCACTCTTGGATATAGGTGGTAAATACCGCGATGCCCTCCTTCATATAATCGGCGTATTCCACTTCCCAGTCGACCGCTTCGCCACGCAATTGACGCAGGGCCAATTTTGCCGATAACATACCGGATTCCGTAGCAAAACAAACCCCAGACGAAAACACCGGATCCAAGAATTCCGAGCTGTTGCCCGTCAGGCTGTATCCCTGGCCATACATCTGTTTAACCGCCTTGGAATAGTTGGACAATTTAATGGGCTCAAATATAAACGGCAGGGTTCCAAACCGCTGTATGTAGTAATCGGACAGCGCGATGGCATTGCGCAAGGCCGTAGCCGTGCTCGCGTCCGAAGACAGCTGTTCGATAAAAACCGTAGGCCCGACGATTCCCACGCTGGTATTGCCGTTGGAAAACGGGATAACCCACAGCCACACCTGGGTTTCTAAGATGTCGAAGGAGATTAAAGTCCCCTCTCTACCCTCGGGGCGATTGATATCCTTAATATGAGTGAAAATCGCAGAATGTGGATTTAATCTGGAAGGCTCGTCCAAGTTCAATAATCGAGGCAATACCCGACCATAGCCGCTGGCGTCGATTAAGAATTGCGCCTGTACTTTTTTGATTTGCCCGTCCTTATCGCGGATGGTAGTCGTAGACTGGGTACCGTCAAATTCTACCGCCATCACTTCGGACTCAAATTCCAAATCAATGCCCATATTGATTAACTCATCGGCTACCGCAAGATCGAAATCTGCCCGAGGCACTTGCCACGTCCAGTCCCAACCTTTGGAGAATTTTTCGCTGAAGTCAAAAATACAAACCTCCTCCCCGCGTATAAAGCGGGCACCCCATTTTTGTTCGTAGTTTTGCGCTTGCAGTGCCGGCATCAAGCCCGCCTCTTCAAAGTGATCCATTACCCGAGGAATCAAGCTCTCTCCAACGACTATGCGCGGAAACTTGGTTTTCTCAACCACCTTAACCTTGATCCCCTGTCGGTGTAAATACCCTGCAGCAACACTTCCTGATGGGCCGGCACCGACGATTAAAATTTCAACATTTTCTGTAGTCATATATTATGATTAGGATGATTGTTAAAAAATACTAAATTTGCATATCTTTTTATAGGGTCAAATTTATTGATATTAACCCATCATTAATTAAATTACGCTATAAATTTAGAGAATTATAATCGTTAAAAATAACGCACCCATGAATACTTTAAACGAATACTTAAATTTAGAAGATTTTGCCAAAATTATTTTTAATAAAGACGCTTTTAGTCTTTCGGATAGTGTTTGGGAAAGGGTCGAAGAGAGTTTCGAGTTTTTAAAAGATTTTTCTAAAAACAAAATTATTTATGGGGTCAATACGGGTTTTGGTCCCATGGCACAGTATCGAATCGAAGAGGAAGACTGCATCAAACTGCAGTATAATTTAATTCGAAGTCATGCCACGGGTGTGGGGCAGCCCTTGACTCCGATTCAGGTAAAGGCGGCCATACTCGCTCGATTAAACAGCCTATCACTCGGTTATTCCGGAATCAATAAAACCGTTCTCAACCTGATGATGGAGTTGATCAATAGGGATATAACCCCGTTGATCTTTGCTCATGGTGGCGTTGGTGCCAGCGGCGATTTGGTGCAATTAGCCCATTTGGCCTTGGTGTTGATCGGAGAAGGTGAGGTGTTTTATAAAGGCGAACGCAGAGCGACCAAAGGGGTTTTTGAATTGGAGGGCTTGCAGCCGATAGAGATTAAAATCCGCGAGGGACTTTCGCTGATGAACGGTACTTCGGTCATGACCGGTATCGGGATCGTCAATTGGACACAGGCCGGAAAATTACTGGACTGGTCGGTAAAGATTTCCTGCGGTATCAACGAATTGGTTAGCGCTTATGACGATCATTATTCCCTGGAGTTAAACCATTCCAAATTGCATGTTGGACAACGGGCCATAGCGGCCAAAATGCGCGAGCACTTGAGCAGCAGCCAGTTGATTAAAAAAAGAGAAGAACACCTGTATACCGGCGAAAATCAAGAAAAGATTTTTAAGGATAAGGTACAAGAATATTATTCCATACGCTGTATTCCTCAGATTCTCGGACCGATTTCGGATACGATTGATCAGGTAGGAACCATATTGGAACAGGAGATAAATTCGGCCAACGACAATCCCATCGTCGACGTCAAAACCCAACAGGTGTATCACGGCGGGAATTTTCACGGCGATTACATCGCCTTGGAAATGGACAAGTTAAAGCTGGTGATTACCAAATTGACCATGTTGTCGGAGCGCCAGTTAAATTACCTGTTGAATTCAAAGATCAACGAAATATTACCCCCTTTTGTCAACTTGGGCAAATTGGGCTTTAATTTTGGTATGCAGGGCGCGCAATTTACCGCCACCTCTACTACAGCAGAAAACCAGGCCTTATCGACCTCGATGTATATTCACAGCATTCCGAATAACAACGACAACCAGGATATCGTCAGCATGGGAACCAATGCTGCCGTACTCTGCGCTAAGGTCATCGAAAATGCTTTTGAGGTTATGGCCATCGAACTGATTACCCTGGCACAGGCTTTAGACGCCTTGGGTTATCAAAATCGGGTTTCGGTCGAAACCAAGAAGTGGTACGACGAGATTCGAGCGATTATACCGGTATTCTCGGAAGACCAAGTGTTGTATCCGTATATCAAGCGCGTCAAAGATCATTTGATGGAATCTTAAGTAGGCGTACAGGCTGCTTTCGAGCAGTTCCAGATTTTGAACCGCAGCGGCCATTTTTAGGGCCAATGCACCGCGGTAGCTGCGTTTGTATGGCAATATCCCAACCGATTATTACAAGGGGCTCTGGGGGATAAGTGTTAAATGTTGGAAAAATACCGTCAAGTGTACTTTTAATTTTTAATTTTTGTATAATATTGGCACAGCTATTGCAAAATTAAATGATACCGCTGCGACAAGTTGCAAGCGGAGTCTCGATTGCCAAAGAGCAGTATAATAAAATATAGGGAAACAACAAAACTAATAAGGAATAATTACCATGAAATGTGCGTTAGTAACAGGAGGGTCTAGGGGTATAGGAAAAGCGATTTGTTTGAGATTTGCACAAGACAACAACTATCATTTGTTAATCAATTACCAATCGAACCTGCAAGCGGCGCAAGATACCTTGGCGGAAGTGATTGCTTTGGGAGCCACAGGCGAATTACTCGCCTTTAATGTAGGCGATTACGACGAGGTTAGCCAAGTGCTGACCGCTTGGACGGAAGCCAATCCGAAAGCGGTGGTGGAAGTCATTGTCAATAATGCGGGAATCACCAGAGACGGTCTTTTTATGTGGATGACACCCAGCGATTGGAAGCAGGTTATCGATACCAGTTTAGACGGTTTTTTTAACGTCACCAATTTCTTTATACAAAAGCTGCTTCGAAATCGCTACGGTAGAATTATCAATATGGTATCGGTTTCCGGACTAAAGGGAACCGCAGGACAAACGAATTATTCCGCTGCAAAAGGAGCGGTAATCGCCGCAACCAAGGCCTTGGCTCAAGAAGTTGCGAAGCGAAATATAACGGTGAATGCCGTGGCACCCGGTTTTATCAAAACAGAGATGACCGCGGGGCTCGATGAGGGGGAACTGATTAAACTCGTTCCGGCCAACCGCTTTGGCGAGGCAGAAGAAGTGGCGGAATTGGTCGCTTTCTTGGCATCGAAAAAAGCGAGTTATATAACGGGTGAAGTAATCAACATTAATGGTGGAATATATTCGTAAGAGATATGAAGGAGCGAGTAGTGATTACGGGAATGGGAATTTATTCTTGTTTGGGAACTTCCTTAGAAGAAGTGAAACAGTCTTTGTACGAGGGGAAATCGGGTATAGTGTTCGATCAAGAACGCAAGGAATTTGGTTTTAAGTCGGCATTGACCGGTATGGTTCCCAATCCAGACCTAAAGGCCCTATTGAATAGAAGACAGCGTTTGAGTATCGGTCAAGAGACCGAATACGCCTATTTGGCTACCTTGGAAGCCTTGGAAAACGCCGGCATTACACAGCAATACATCGATGAAAATGAGGTGGGTATACTCTACGGAAACGACAGCGTATCTCAGGCCATCATCGAATCAACAGATATAGTAAGAGCGAAGAAAGACACCTCTTTAATCGGATCGGGAGCGATTTTTAAATCGATGAACTCCACGGTAACCATGAATTTATCTACGGTTTTCCGCTTAAAGGGCATCAATATGACCATCAGTGCAGCCTGCGCCAGTGGGTCGCACTCACTCGGATTGGCTTTTACCCTAATCCGCGCGGGTTTACAAGACATGATTATCTGTGGCGGTGCCCAGGAAATCAACAAATACGGCATGGCGAATTTTGACGGCTTAGGGGTTTTTTCTCCGAATGAGCAAAATCCGACCTTGGCCTCCAAGCCCTTTGACGCCAAACGCGACGGACTAGTGCCCAGCGGAGGTGCAGCAACCTTGGTCGTGGAGAGCTACAGCTCGGCCATAAAAAGGGGCGCTCCCATAGTGGCGGAAATCTTGGGCTATGGATTTTCTTCCAATGGCGGCCATATTTCCAGTCCCAACGTAGAAGGCCCGGCTTTGGCGATGAAACGCGCCATAGAACAGGCCGGACTGCAACCCAGCGATATCGCATATATCAATGCCCATGCCACATCCACACCCATAGGTGATGCCAATGAAGCCAAGGCTATCTTTGAGGTCTTTGGCGATACACAGCCCTATGTAAGCTCGACAAAATCGATGACAGGGCACGAATGTTGGATGGCCGGTGCCAGTGAAATTATTTATTCCAATTTGATGATGCAGCACGATTTTATTGCGCCAAACATCAATTTTGAGAACCCAGATGAAGATTCTTCCCGTCTAAATATAGTTAGGGAAACGTTAAATAAAGAATTTGACATATATTTGTCCAATTCTTTTGGATTCGGTGGAACCAATTCCGCCTTAGTGATAAGAAAAATACAGAAAGACCATGAATAACCAAGATGTTTTAGAGAAAATTAATGCCATTTTAGTTGATGAATTTGAAGTGGACTCCACCATTATCGCTCCGGAAAATAATTTAAAGGCGACCCTGCAATTGGACAGCTTGGATTATGTCGATTTAGTGGTTATTATCGAGGCTAATTTCGGGGTAAAACTGACAGAGGTAGACTTTGTAAACGTGGTGACCTTTGAAGATTTTTATGCCCTAATTGAAAACAAGTTGTTATTGACAAACTAATACTTTAAAAAAACATGAGTCAATGGGACGGCAAGTCTAAAGGGACTCTTTTAGGCTACAAAATATTCGTATTTTGTATAAAGAAATTGGGAATTAGAACGGCTTATGCCGTTCTAATTTTTGTATCGCTATATTATTTTTTATTTTCAAAAACCAGCAATCGGTATTTGTGGTATTACTTAAACAGCCGATTGCGGTATTCCGCTATAAAGTCGTTCTGGTCTATGTATAAAAGCTATTTTTCCTTTGGAAAAATACTGATTGATAAAACGGCGATATCCGCGGGTTTACGCCATAAATTCACCTATGATTTTGATGGAATCCACATCTTAAGAGATTTGGTCGCCCAAAAAAAAGGAGGAGTTTTGATTAGCGCGCACGTGGGAAATTTTGAGATAGCCGAATATTTTTTAGCCGATTTGGAATTTGATAGTCCGATTAATTTAGTGACGACCGATCAGGAACACAGCCATATAAAAGCCTATCTAAACAGCGTGTCGCAGCGCTCGTCGATAAAATTTATAATTGTGCAAGACGATTTGTCGCATATTTTTGAAATCAATAATGCCTTAAACAACAATGAGTTGATTTGTTTTACAGGCGATCGTTATTTTGAAGGCTCAAAAGTGATGTCGGAGGAACTACTTGGAAAAAAAGCCCTATTCCCCTCGGGGCCCTTTCTAATCGCCTCCAGGCTTCAAGTGCCCGTTGTCTTTGTCTATGTGATGAAAGAACCGCGTTTGCACTATCACTTATACGCCAGGCAAGCGACGGCCAAACATCGAGATGCTCAAGCACTCTTAAAAGAGTACTGTCACAGTGTCGAAGATATTTTGAAGAAATACCCCTTACAGTGGTTTAATTATTTTGATTTCTGGAAGTATAAGGGTTAATTATAATGCAATGAAAAAAGTACTGGTAATTTATTATACGCAATCTGGACAGCTGAGGTCCATCGTCGAGCAATTGACCAAGCCGTTGGGTTCAGATAATGAGGTAGAAGTAGATTATCTGGAAATTAAAATGAAGAAACCCTTTGATTTCCCCTGGGAAAAAGAGGCTTTTTTCGATGCTTTTCCAGAGTCTTTTCAACAGCTACCCGCTGAAATAGAGCCGCCATCGGCGCCGATACTTCAACAGAAATACGACTTGGTCATCTTGGGTTATCAAGTGTGGTATTTAACGCCTTCCATTCCTATCAATTCTTTTTTAAAGAGCCCGTATGCCAAAACCCTATTGGGCAATACGCCTGTGGTTACGGTTAGTGGCAGTCGGAATATGTGGGTTATGGCGCAGGAGAAAGTCAAGGTTTTACTCAAACAAAATCAGGCGCAATTGGTGGGAAACATCGCTTTGGTCGATCGGGCGGTCAACCTGATTAGCGTGATTACCTTGGTCGATTGGATGTTTACGGGGGTTAAAAAACGCCTGGGCGGCATACTGCCTTTGCCCGGTGTTTCGGACAGCGAAATACAAAACAGTGCGGTCTTTGGACAAGTGATTTTGAAATACCTCAAGAGGTCAAGCTTTATAGGGCTTCAAGACGAATTGCTTCAAAATAAGGCTGTTGAGGTCCGTCATTTTTTGGTTTCTATGGACAAAAAAGCTAATAAAATGTTTACTTTGTGGTCGGGGATGATCATTTCTAAAACCCCCCAAGCGAGAAAGCGATGGTTAAGGGTTTTTAACTATTATTTGTTTTTCGCTATATGGGTGTTATCGCCGATCGTGCATTTGATTCATTTGATTTTATATCCTCTTTTTTATGTAAAGACAAAGAGGGAAGAACAATATTATAAAGGAATACAGTAAGGAACTATGTCAGGAGTATACATCAATAAAATATCGAAGTTTTTGCCCAATGCGCCCGTTTCCAACGAGGAGATGGAAGCGGTACTCGGCAAGATTAACGATACGGAATCCAAGGCGAGGCGAATTGTCTTGCGCAATAACGGAATTAAAAACCGCTATTATGCGATAGACGCCCAAGGGCAATTTACACACAGCAATGCTGAGTTGACTTATTTGGCCGTGCAGCAGTTGTTCGATGCCCATTTTTCTGCCAACGACATGGAAGTACTGTCTTGCGGTACCTCGACTCCCGATCACCTGTTGCCCTCACATGCGGCCATGGTACACGGTTTGTTAAAAAACCGCCCGTTGGAATTAAATTCTTCCTCGGGCGTGTGTTGTTCGGGTATGAATGCGCTGAAATACGGCTATTTGGCGGTTAAGTCAAAGAGTGCTAAAAACGCCGTGTGTACGGGTTCGGAACGGGTTTCCAGCTGGATGATCGCCGACCGATTTACCAAGGAAATCGAAAACCTCAAAGAGCTGGAGCAGCAGCCGATCATCGCCTTTAAAAAAGACTTTTTAAGGTGGATGTTGTCGGATGGTGCTGCGGCTTTTCTGTTGGAAGACCAGGCCAAAGGCCCCATTTCGCTGCGCATTGAGTGGATGGAATCCTATTCCTTCGCCCATGAGCTAGAAGCCTGTATGTATGCCGGTGGCGATAAATTGGACGACGGCAGCATCAAGCCGTGGAGCGATTATCCCGCAGACGAATGGCTAAACCAGTCGGTCTTTGCCTTAAAGCAAGACGTCAAGGTACTCAACGAAAACATTTTGATAAAAGGGGTGGAAAGCATGGCAGCAGCCATGGAGAAACACGGTTTAACACCCGACGATATCGATTATTTCCTTCCCCATGTGTCTTCGCATTACTTTGTAGATGGACTCTATCAAAAGTTTGCAGAAGCCGGTTTGGAAATAGCAAAAGACAAATGGTTTATGAACCTGCATAAGGTTGGAAACGTCGGTTCGGCTTCGATCTATCTGATGTTAGAAGAGCTGATGAATTCGGGACAATTGAAGTCCGGCGATCGCATTTTGCTTTCCGTTCCGGAAAGCGGACGTTTTTCCTATGCCTATGCCTATTTAAAAGTGTGTTAGATATGGATGTGAATTTACCTATAGTGGACCGCGAGCAAATTGCACAACTCATTCCGCAACGCGACCCGATTGTTATGGTCGATACGTTGTGGTCTTTTGGGCAAACACAGGTCGTGGCCGGATTAACCGTTATGGGAAACAATATATTGGCCGACGCAGGCGTATTGCAAGAAGCGGGTCTTATAGAACACATGGCACAGACCGTGGCATTGCACACGGGTTACGATTTCTTTTGCAAAGGCTTGGTCGCTCCGGTGGGATATATCGGATCGATTAAGGAGATTGTTATTTATCGCTTGCCTCGCGTATCCGATAAAATTGTCAGTACCGCCCATATCTTACAAGAGTTTATGGGAGTTACTCTAGTAGAAGTAGAAACCACCCTCAACGGGGAGGTTTTGGCCAAAGGGCAGATGAAAACAGTTGTAGCACAATAGTATGAAAGCTTTGGGAAATCAAAAAAAGATTGAAATCAAAAATTATCTGCCGCATTGCAAACCGATGTTGATGGTCGATATTATTTCGGAGATTACCAACGAGCGGGTAAAGACCAGCTTTTACATAGAACCCGACACGGTTTTTTTGGATAACGGCGCCTTTGTAGAAGCAGGTCTAATTGAAAATGCCGCCCAAACCTGTTCGGCTATAGTAGGGCAATCCTATTTTTTCGACGAAAACCAACAGGAAATCAAAGGCGCGAATATATTGGGGTTTATCAGTTCGATTAAAAACCTGCAGATATACGGCCTGCCAAGAGTAGGAAACACCATAGAAACCAAGGCGGTATTGGCCTCTAAATTCAATGCAGCAACCTATTCTATTTGTACCATGCAGGTCGTGACCTACTTGGATCAGGTGAAGTTATTGGATGCGGAAATCAATTTATTATTGCAAAAAAATCAATAGCATTCGCATACCCTGCGATGGATAGCGCAAGTGTCGATCAGTAGATACCAATCGGTGGGCTGTCACAAAAAATAAAGAGCGAGATATGAAAAAATCGGAAGTTCCTCAAGATAAGAGTAGTTTGGAAAAAGTTCAAGTTAAAGAGCTTTGTTATGCCGTAGATGATCAAGGGAATTACACCACCGAATTGAGTAGCGGTTGGGAGCCCAAAAGCATCGTTCAGCACGAAACACTGCAGCTTTTACAAGAGCGCATTGAGCAGTCAAAAAGCGATGTTAGAAATCAATTGGTCAGCCCGATTGTCTATTATATGGAATTGCACCGCATGGATTGGAGCACCCTTGCCGCCTATGTGAATATGTGGGTATGGCGGGTGAAACGCCATGCGAAACCAGCGGTTTTTAAAAAATTAAATCAAAAAATCCTTCAGCGCTATGCCGATATATTCGACATCGAGGTGGAGGAGTTAAAAAATTATAAGGGAGAAGATTAATGCAACTAGAATTCACGCATCATCAGTCGGCACATTGTGAAAATGGAGTAGCCTCTAATTTGCTCAAAAACAAAGGAATCGAGATTAGTGAACCCATGGTATTTGGCTTGGGTTCGGGGCTTTTCTTCGTGTATTTACCCTTTATAAAAGTCAATCATGCACCCGCCATTAGCTATAGACCCTTGCCGGGGCTTATCTTTAACCGGGTGGCCAAGCGATTGGGAATCAAGGTTAAGCGAATTAAGTTTTACGATAAGGCGAAAGCCCAAAGCGTATTGGAACAGAATTTACAAGACGATATTCCCTCGGGATTGCAAGTAGGGGTGTATCATTTGACCTATTTTCCCGACGAGTATAAATTCCATTTTAACGCACATAATTTGGTGGTATACGGCAAGATAGACCAGGAGTTTTTGGTTAGCGACCCCGTGATGGAAGAGGTGACTCGATTGACGGAAAAAGATTTGGAACGCGTGCGTTTTGCCAAGGGGGCTTTTGCCCCCAAGGGACAGATATATTATCCGGTTTACATACCGGAACAAATCGATTGGGAACGCGCCATTAAAAAAGCGATTAAAAAAACCTGCAACGACATGCTGGCTCCCGTTCCTATAGTGGGCGTTCGCGGTATGCGTATGGTGGCTAAGAGCATTTTAAAATGGCCGCAGAAACAAGGCGTGAGAAAAGCGAATCACTACCTGGCGCAAATGGTGCGTATGCAAGAGGAAATCGGTACCGGAGGTGGTGGTTTCCGATTTATATACGCCGCTTTTTTACAAGAAGCCTCGGTGGTTTTAAACAATCCGCAATTGCGGGAACTCGCCCTGGAGATGACCCATATCGGCGACCTATGGCGCGATTTTGCTGTAGAAGCCGCCCGGGTGTATAAAAAGCGCAGCAACCAAGAAGATGTTTATCAGTTGCTGTCGAATTTGGTATTGGATTTAGCCAATCTGGAAGAACAATTTTTTAAAAAATTAAAAAAAGCCGTATAAGTGAGTAGTCCTCCTATCATACATATTGAAAAACTGTATAAACAATACAAGGAAGCAACAACCTTTGCCATCCACAACCTAAACCTCGCAATCGATCAAGGCGAGATTTACGGTTTGTTAGGACCTAATGGCGCGGGAAAAACTAGCCTGATTGCCATGCTCTGCGGTCTGTTGAGTCCGACCTCGGGCAGCATGACGCTCATGGGATGGAATTACGGCCAACAGCCGCGTGCTATCAAGAGCAATATCGGCGTAGTACCTCAGGAATACGCCCTGTATCCCACGCTAACAGCACGGGAAAACCTCATGTATTTTGGCAGTATGTACGGCCTAAAGGGAAAAATACTCAAAGAACGCGTAACCCACAGTCTCGAAGTCTTGGGACTAACGGCCTTTGCCGATAAAAGAGTAGAAACCTTTTCCGGTGGTATGAAGCGCCGAGTCAATCTGATTGCCGGAGTGTTACACCAACCCAAATTATTGTTTTTGGACGAACCTACCGTTGGGGTAGACGTGCAGTCAAAAACGGCTATTATCCAGTTTTTACAGCAGCTCAACGCCCTGGGAACCACCATTATTTATACGTCGCACCACTTGGTCGAAGCACAGGAGTTTTGTACTAAAATTGGCATTATCGATCAGGGACAGCTCTTTGTACAAGGCACACCCAACGAATTGATCGCTCAAACCGCTGGCGCAAAAAACTTGGAAGATGTCTTCCTTTCAGTAACCGGAAAAACCTTGCGCGATGTGGTATAAATTGGGAATGTCTATAAAAAAGGAATTGCTGCTGCTAAAAAGAGATTTTGGCGGGCTGATTATCCTGTTTGTGATGCCCGTAATTCTTGTGGTCACGGTAACCCTAATTCAAAACAGCTCATATCAGGCGATATCCGATCGTAAACTGCCGATTATTTTGGTCGATAACGACGGGGGAAGCATTGCCGATACGATAAAAAAACAAATCAATGCCTCGGGTACTTTTGAGTGGATCGATCAAATCGACGGCCAAGCCATTACCGAAGAAACGGCCAAGAAAGCCGTGAATAAGGGAACCTATCAGATGGCTTTGGTACTGCCTGCGCAGTTGTCGGCAGACTTAAAGGTCAAGATCGATCAAAACGTAGAAAAAATACTGGAGGAATTTAGCATGGCTACGGCGAATGTCGATATCGATAGAATAGTTACCGATAAGGAAATCCATTTGTATTTCGATCCCGCCACGCAAAATTCGTTTAAAGAAGGCATTAAAAACGCCATCGACCGAATGATTGCACAAACGGAAAACCAACTGATTTACGCGGCGTTTCAACAGAGCCTAGGCGAGGGTACCGCGCCCTTGGTAGGCAGTGTCAAGGATTTTATTCAATTTAAGGAGATGTCGCCGCTCTTGGAGCAGCAACCGATCAAGCCCAATTCGGTACAGCACAATGTACCCGCTTGGAGCCTGTTTGCCATTTTCTTTATCATGGTTCCGCTGTCGATCAATATGGTTAAGGAAAAAACCTTGGGCACTCAAGTGCGCTTGCTTTGCAATCCGACACCGACCTATGTATTGCTCGCGGGCAAAACCATTACTTACCTGCTGATTTGCCTGTTGCAATTTTACTTAATCGTCCTGGTAGGTCGGTTTGTATTTCCGCAGTTGGGCCTGCCGCAATTTGAGGTACAGGGGTATTTTATATTGCTGAGCATCATGACGCTTTTTGCGGGATTGGCCGCCATTGGACTCGGTATCATACTGGGAACACTGGCCAAAACACAAGAGCAATCTTCGCCTTTTGGCGCTACGTTTGTCGTTATTTTGGCTGCGGTAGGCGGGGTGTGGATTCCGGTTTTTGCCATGCCCGAACTGATGCAGTACGTATCGAAATTGTCGCCTATGAATTGGGCGCTGAGCGGTTACTACGACATCGTATTGCGCAACGGCTCCCTGCTGGATATCGCGCCGGAAATTGCCCTGTTGTTTTTATTTTTTGTATTCATGGTTATTATAGCAATTTTATATGATAAAAGGAAAAGAGCTGTATAGAGAAATACCCGAGTTAACGGTGACTAGCGAGATACGCGTGCGCTTTAACGAAACCGATGCCTTGGGCATCGTTTGGCACGGCAACTACATCAGCTATTTTGAAGACGGCAGAGAAGCCTTCGGACGCGCACACCAAATAGCCTATTTGGACGTGATGAGAAACGGATACAGCACCCCGATTGTCAAGTCGGTTTGCGAACATAAATTGCCGCTTAAATACGGCGATACCGTACGTGTAGAAACCCGTTTTGTCGATACACCAGCGGCAAAAATGATCTTTAGATACCGCCTGTTTAACGCGGATGATAAAGTGGTCTGTACCGGTGAAACCACACAGGTTTTCCTCGATCAGGAGGGCAACCTATCGTTGAATATTCCCGCGTTTTTTGAAGCGTGGAAAAAAGAAATAGGGCTGTTGTAATATGAAGAAGGTTTATATCAATCAAGCGAATTGTATCTCTCCTCTGGGCTTTGGCCTGGAAGCCAATTGGACCGCGATACAAGAGGGGAAAACGGGAATTGCTCGAGTGCCCCAATTGGGCAGCATCGAGCAGTTTTACGCCGCTCGTATAGACGACGACCAATTGAATTGGGCACATCGGGCTTGGAATCAATCCAAAGCGGACGACAGCCGCTTGGAGAAAATGCTGTTTTTGGCCTTGGATCCCCTGGTTCGAACCAACGGTGTCGGCAGCGATACTGCCTTGATAATTTCGACGACCAAGGGGAATATCGGCTTTTTAAAAACCGCCGATCCGACGCAGGCCGATTTAAACCTATTGGCCGCAAAAATCGGGGAGCGCTACGGGTTTAAAACCCAGCCTATAATTGTTTGCAATGCCTGTGTATCGGGGGTAATGGCCTTGTCTGTAGCCAAGCGACTCCTTCAAATGGAGCTGTTCGCATCGGCCTATGTCGTGGCAGCAGATGAGATTTCGGAGTTTGTGGTTTCGGGTTTTGCCTCCTTTCAAGCGATCAGCGCCACGCCGTGCAAGCCCTACGACAAAGACCGATCGGGCGTGAGCCTGGGCGAAGCCGCGGCGGCGGTATACATCGCTACCGAGCCCGCTGCACACGCGATACAAATACTCGGCGACGCCTCCATAGGCGATGCCAATCACATATCGGGGCCCTCCAGAACCGGAGAAGGCCTCTACCAAAGTATTGAAAGAGCCCTGGCAGAAGCACAATGCGCCGGCACAGCAATCGACATGATCTCTGCGCACGGCACAGCAACCTTGTTTAACGACGAAATGGAAGCGATAGCCTTCAACCGATTGGGCATGCAACACATTCCCCTACACAGCCTAAAGGGTTATTACGGTCATACACTTGGCGCTTCTGGCTTGCTGGAAGTGGTTGTGGCGATGGAAGCCATGCACCGCAGCAGACAGCTATGCTGTAAGGGATTTGAAGAAATCGGCACTTCAGTAGCTTTAAACATCGCTACTCAGGCCGTACAACAACCGATTAACCGCGTGCTGAAAACGGCTTCCGGCTTTGGCGGAACCAATTCGGCTATCGTATTAGAAAAAGCGTATTAAAGTGAAAGAAAACGTGTATATATCCCATTATGCCACCATAGAAGCCGAACGGATCAGCGTGGACGGGCAAGAGGTTTACCAATTGAGCGAAGCCGCTTCTTTTGCCGCATTTGCCAAAGGGGCCTACCAGCATTTTTCCCTGGCTTATCCCAAATTTTTTAAGATGGATGCGCTGAGTAAATTGGCGATTCTAGGCGCGGAATGCCTGCTTAACGAGGGCGATCAGCAAGGGGATATCGCCGTGATTTTGGCCAACAAGTCGTCGAGCTTGGACACCGATATCAGACACCAAGAGAGCATTGCTTCGCCACTAGCCTTTTACCCCAGTCCGGCCGTATTTGTCTATACCTTGGCAAATATCTGCCTGGGCGAAATCAGCATCAAGCACCGCTTGCAGTCGGAAAACGCTTTTTTTATTGCGCCCGATTATCCGGTAGCGCTCATGCACACTTACGCCAACTACCTGCTGCAAACGCAAAAGGCCCAAAAGGTACTCTGCGGTTGGGTGGAATATTATCAAGAAACATACAAATTGGTGTTTTACCTGGTAGAACACCGAGGAACGAGAGAACACCATATAACAGAAATACAAAAAATCATAAATTAAAAAAAATGGAAAACTTAAAAGCAGAATTGAAAAACAAGATTGTAGAGGTTTTAAACTTAGAAGACATAGCCGTAGCCGATATTCAGGATAACGACCCTTTATTTGGCGATGGACTTGGTTTAGACTCGATCGATGCTTTGGAATTGATCGTTTTGATGGATAAGGATTACGGCATTAAATTGAGCGATCCCAAAGAGGGGAAAACGATTTTTCAATCGATAGCAACCATGGCGCAATACATACAGGCAAACAGAACAAAATAATGAAGCAGTATCAAGTCGCAGTTACGGGAATGGGAATTATTTCCGCCATTGGTACAACCGTGGCAGAAAATTTCGATTCGCTGCTACAAGGTCAGCATGGATTGAGCCGATTGACGCAGTTGGAAACGGTGCATCAATCGGATATCTATGTAGGCGAGGTCAAGTGGAGCAACCAAGAGTTGATCGACCGCTTGGCGCTGCCTGCGGATAACAGTTTTACCCGTACGGCTTTGTTGGGGGCTTATGCCGCCAAATGCGCCGTGGAAAGCGCTGGTATTAGCGATATCAATGCGGGTAAAACCGGTCTGATTTCGGCTACCAGTGTAGGGGGAATGGACTTTACGGAAAAGTATTTCTACGACTATTTTACCCGGCCCGAAACCCAGAAATACATCCACAGCCATAACGGAGGCGATAGCAGTAAGAAGATAGCCGATTATTTGGGTATAGACGGACTGGTGACCACCATTAGCACCGCCTGCTCCTCTGCTGCAAACGCCGTGATGATGGGCTGTAGACTGATTAAGTCGGGCAAGTTAGACCGCGTAGTGGTCGGTGGTGCCGATGCCTTGTCGAAGTTTACGATTAACGGCTTTAAAACCTTGATGATCCTGTCGGATGCGTATAACGCGCCCTTTGATCAACATAGAAAAGGCCTCAATCTGGGCGAAGCCGCAGCCTATTTGGTGCTGGAATCCGAAGAGATGGTGGCCCGCGACAACAAAACCGTTTTGGGCTATGTGGTCGGTTATGGCAATGCCAACGATGCCTTTCATCAAACTGCCTCGTCCGAACAGGGCGAAGGAGCCTTTTTGGCCATGCACAAAGCCTTGAAACTCGCCGGAATCGCACCCGAACAAATCGATTATATCAACGCGCATGGAACGGCAACGGGCAATAATGACCTGTCGGAAGGAAGGGCTTTGCTTCGCCTTTTTGATGGGAAGGTGCCCGATATGAGTTCGACCAAACCCTTTACCGGGCATACCTTGGCTGCAGCAGGTGGAATCGAAGCGGTTTATAGCCTGCTGTCCCTGCAAAACCAAGTGGTGTATCCGAATTTGAATTTTGTCACGCCCATGGAAGAGTTTAATTTGATCCCACAAACGCGTTTGCAACACAAGAAAATCGACTGCGTATTGTCCAATTCCTTTGGATTTGGAGGCAATTGTTCCACCTTGGTTTTTGCGAACAAAGGTGGCAACACCGGCTATTAAGAAACATACAAGTCGGTGTTGATTGTTTTAATTCACCATGAAAAAAGAAGAGCAACAGATGAAACAGGTATATATCAATGGAGTGGGAAGCGTATCCATTCAAGATCCACTTCGAGCATTGGATTTGGCTTCCTATGTTCCAATTGATCAAGCGATTACGTATGCGCAACAGCCCTCCTATAAGGAGCTAATCGCCCCAGCTATGCTGCGAAGAATGGCCAAAGGCGTTAAAATGGGCATTTATGCCTCACAAAAAGCCCTGGATCAGGCACAATTAGCCCAGCCAGAGGCCATAATTACCGGTACGGGTATGGGGTGTTTGGAAGATTCCGAGAAGTTTTTAAAGAGCATACTCGAAAACGACGAACAATACCTCACCCCAACCTCGTTTATACAGTCTACACACAATACCGTAGGCGCTCAAATTGCATTGCGTTTGCAGTGTAAAGGTTACAACTTTACCTACGTACATGCCGCAGTTTCCTTTGAATCGGCTTTGCTTGATGCCTTACTGCAAGTTCAGACCCAAGAACTGAATAATGCTCTGGTAGGGGGAATCGAAGAGATATCGGACTATACTTTAAGCCTGCTGCAACTGACGGAAATGGTCAATAAAGACTTTGATAAACCGTTTAAAGAAGGGGTTAATATAGGAGAAGGCGCAACTTTCTTGTGTCTGCAAAACGAAAAAACAACCGCCTCTTATGCCGAATTAGTAGATGTATCCATACAACATCGCATAGCGGTTGAGGATATTGGGGGTGCTGTTGAACAATTTTTGGCGCAGAACAAGATGCTTTCCGCTGATATTGATGTGGTGGTTCTTGGAGAAAACAGCGTAAACAGCCATCAAATTTATTTTGATCAAATCGTCGAAACCTGTCCGGCGGCAGCTCAAGTACATTACAAACACCTGATTGGAGAATACGATACCGCTTCGGCTTTTGGCGTCGTAGTCGCTAGTAGCCTGCTCAAAAATCAGGCGATTCCCGCCTCGGTTTTAAAGGGGGAGCAAACCACTACCGCGATTAAAAACGTATTGGTGTACAATCAATTGAGAGGAGAAGACCACAGCTTAATCTTGTTGACACAATGCTAAAACACCGCTATGTCCTTACGGTTTATTTGAGCGGCTTGCTGGGAATTGTCCTCGGCGCTGTCTTCTTGCAAACGAGCTGGTGGGGACTTTGTTGGTGGACGGGCTTGTTTTTAGGCCTGCTCGCCTGGGGCGCTTTTGATCTGAGACTCGGTTATTTTTTGCCGGTTTACTATCGAAATCCACGCGAAAAGCACAAGCGCATCGCCCTGACTTTTGACGATGGGCCCAGCGTGCATACCCAAGCGATTTTGGACTTGCTACAGCAGCATCGCGTACAAGCGACCTTTTTCTGCATTGGCAAAGAGGCGGAAAAACATCCGGATTTGGTGCGGAAAATACACGAGCAAGGACATCTCATCGGCAATCACACCTATACACACAGTAGGAATACCGGCTTTTTATCGGCAGACAAAATCGCCGATGAAATTCGCAAAACCGATCGGGTTATACACGCGATCATCGGTGTTAAACCGCGGTTATTTCGCCCGCCATTTGGGGTGAGTAACCCCCATATTGCTCGAGCGCTCCAAAAGACGACGCACGAGGTAATCGGATGGAACATCCGATCTTTGGATACCGTAATAACCGACGAACAAAAGATTCTAAAAAAAGTTATTTCCAAAATAAAACCCGGTAGTGTGTTGCTTTTTCACGACACTTCGCTTAGAACCGTTCGAATCGTGGAACAATTGTTGTTATTTCTTCAGGAGAATGCCTACCAAAGCGTTTCGGTAGCCGATTTGTTTGAATTGGAGGGCTATGCCAACGCGGCAGCGAAAGAACCCCAACAAAGGGGGTGATTTCCGGCCACACTAACGGACTAAAAATATTATTGATTATGAAAATACGAGTATTATTAGTATTACTGCTGATCTTTAGCCAAAGCATACGCGCCCAACAGCGCAGTATGAACGCGGCTGAAATAAAAGTGTTTAAGGAAACAACCGTAGCGGAAGCTAAAAAAATCAAAACCTTAACCACGGATTTTGTACAGTACAAACACATGAGCTTTTTGGATAAGGAAATCGTATCCGAAGGAAAGATGTCTTTGAAAACCCCAGGTAAGCTGTTGTGGCAATACGACAAGCCGTTTGTGTACAGCATCGTTTTTAAAGACAATAAAGTCTATGTCAACGACCAGGGAAAAAAGAATAAAATCGATTTGGGCAACAACAAGAAGTTTGAAAAAATCAATGCGCTTATCATGGGCAGTGTGAGCGGGAATATGTTTGACGAATCGGCTTTTGTCATCACTTATTTCAAAGATAAAAATCAGGATATTGCCAAATTAAAACCGAAATTAAAAGAAGTAAATAAGTATATAAAAGAAATTGTTTTATATTTTAGTAGCGATCAAAGTACGGTAAGTGAAGTAAAGCTCATCGAGCCTTCCGATGATTATACCCGGATAATTTTTAAAAACAAAAAGACCAATACCGCTCTAGATGATACGATATTTAATAATTAGCCTTTCACTGCTTCTGAGCCTAAACTCGTGCAAGCCCTTTCACATAGAGGGCAAGAATGCGACGGTGGTACAAGACACGGTGGTTAATAATTATTTCTCGGACTATCAGCAAGAAACGCTCTATCGGGCGCGTATAGAGGTCTATGGCAAGCAATTAACGGGTTTGTTTGTAGCCAAGCGCATCGGTGTGGCTACGCATCGAATGGTTTTTACCTCCGATTTTGGAAATACTCTTTTTGACTTTACCCTGGGCCCGGATTCTTTCCAAGCCAATTACGTGATGGACGATTTGAACAAAAAGATAATCCTGCGTGTTTTACAGCGGGACTTTGCCGCTTTAGTTCGAATTGATAATCCGGTCGACAAGCGATTGGATTTAGGCGAAAGCTGGGGATATGAGTCAAGTGAAGATCGCAAGTTCTTCCGCGTGAACAAAGAAAACGGCCAGTTGGAGAAGATCGTTCTCTACAGCAAATACAAGTCCAAAGTCGATGTGAGTTTTACGACAGCTGCGCAAGGTCAATTGCGAACAATTGAAATTATTCACCACCAAATCGATCTTAAAATTGTATTAACCGTTTAAAACAACAACAATGAAAAAAACGCTACTTTTATTTTGCCTATTAGGCTTTTTTCAGGCCAAGGCACAGGTTGGTTTTAGTCCCGGTATTCGAGCCGGTGCCAACTTTAGCAGCTTAAGCCACGTAGATAGCAATACCCGAACAGATTTTTATGTAGGCCTGGTTGGAGCTGTAAAACTCGCTCCCTTCTACACCCTGCAACCCGAGTTAAACTACTCGAGACAAGGGGCGAACGATATTCACTATCGCAATTACGACTGGATTCCCCCCGTAGGTCGTGAGCAGGAGTATGGCCAGCGAATGACAGGCAATTTGGCTTATCAGTATATGGGGGTAAGCATCATCAATAAATTCCACATCAAGAATTTTAACTTACAAGTAGGACCCGGATTGGATGTTATGGTCCAGGCGCCGGAATACATCACCAACGAAGTGGATTTGACCTTAAATCTCGGGGTCGGATATAAACTTACCGAGTCCTTAGGCATTGAAGCGCGCTTGAAAGTGGGTATGATCGACCCTTTTAACGATTACTTCGTCGACTTTGACGACAACCACGAATACATTACCAACAACGTGTTTCAAGTAGGCTTGTTTTACAAGTTTAAATAGCGCGCTTAGCAGCGGTTCATCGGGTGGTGTTAGTAGGCAAAGCACCTCCCGTTTTTATTTGAAAACCGCTTGTTTACATGCGAATAAAGGATGTATATTTGTAAAAAAGTAAGAATTTGTAATAGTTTAATTTGCGATGTTGTTAAAAGATTTTTATTCCGTTGAAAGTTTGGAGAAAAAGGACGATAAAAACTATATAGTCTGGATTAAACTCAACAAAACTCACGATATTTTTAAGGGACATTTTCCCAATAATCCCGTAACTCCCGGAGTTTGTATGATGCAAATCATCAAAGAACTATCCGAAGATTTTACCGGTCAAAAACTGTTTATGAGCGTGGTGAGCAACGTCAAATTTATGGCCTTAATCAATCCGGAAATTCACAGTGATTTACGACTCGAAATAAACCTGGCTACCGATGTAGACCAAGCGCAATACAAGGTTAAAACCACCGCTACTTACGAGCAAACCGTTGCCTTGAAAATGAGTACAACCTTTAAAATTGTATAAGATGAAGTTCCTTTTGATCCTATTTACCTTTGCTTTTAGCAGCACCACCACCGATTTGGGTGTGATTCGCGCGCATTTTAAAGTTGCCAATTCCTCTAAGGAAAAGGCTCAAGCCTTTTATGATCTGTTCGACGAACAGGGCTCGGCTTCAGCCTTGCACGAAGCTTATAGAGGAGCGGCCATAACGCTTAGAGCAAAAAACAGCAGCGATTTATTGCACAAGAAAAAATATGCGACAGAGGGGCTTACCATACTGGAAAAAAGCATCGCTCAAGAACCTAAAAATGTGGAGATGCGATTGATTCGCCTATCGATTCAAGAGCATGCACCCAGAATACTCAAGTACAGCAGCAACATAGAAGAGGATAGAAAAATGATAGTCGACGGGTATAAAAAAGAACCCAAATCCGTTCAGGAGCTGATCAAGGATTACAGCTTGCAGTCCAAGGTGTTCACCGAAGCGGACAAGCAAAATTTTTAAATAAAGCAGCAGTAATGAAGTCGGTATCCAGCATCACACAGACCATGCAAGAGTGCGGAATCTGCGTTATTATTCCCACTTATAACAACCCCAAAACACTTTCTCGTATACTGGAAGGTGTTTTGTGCTTTACCGACCAAATCATCGTGGTCAACGATGGCTCTACCGATCACACCCCGGATATATTGGCGGGCTATAGCGCGCTGTGTCAGATTCACTTTTCCGAGAATTGCGGCAAGGGCTATGCGCTGCGGCAGGGATTTAAAAAGGCGTTGGAACTCGGCTACAGCTATGCGATTACCATAGATTCAGACGGACAACACTTTCCCGAGGACATTCCCGTTTTTGTGGAGAAACACCTCGAGGCTCAAGAGGAGGTGCTTTGGATAGGGAGCCGCAACATGAGTCAAGATGGCGTACCCAAGAAAAGCAGTTTTGGCAATGCCTTTTCCAATTTTTGGTTTTGGTTTGAGACCGGTATTCAACTGACCGATACCCAATCGGGCTATCGCATGTACCCCCTAAATGCAATTCCGACGCGATATGTAACTCGAAAATTTGAATTCGAAATTGAAGTCATCGTGCGCACCGCATGGAAGCGAATTCCCGTCAAAAACGTACCGATAAACGTCTTGTACGACCCCTTGGAAAGGGTGTCGCACTTTAGACCGATCAAGGATTTTGCTCGAATCAGCCTCTTAAATACCGCATTGGTCTTGATCGCGTTGATCTATATTTTTCCGCGTAACTTCTTTTGCCAATTTAAAAAAAAAAGCTTTAAAAAATTCCTGCGTGAAGACCTGCTTGGCAGCGATGATTCGGCCGAAAAAAAAGCGCTTTCCATCGCTTTGGGCACCTTTATCGGTATAGCACCGCTATGGGGACTGCAATCTTTTCTGTCCATTTTTCTCGCCGCAATTTTTAGGCTAAACAAGGTCTTGTCCTTTGCGTTTTCCAATGTGAGCATTCCGCCAATGATTCCCTTTATCATTTACGGCTCTTTGCAAGTGGGCGGAATCTTTTATGTGTCGCAAACAAGTCTTAACTTTGAACAAATGTCGATAGACATGATTTCGGACCATCTGATACAGTATGTCGTCGGCAGTTTTATACTCGCGACTGTAGTAGCCACCGCATTCGGTTTTGCGGCCTATGCCTTGTTTCAGTTTTCAAAAAACAACTAGTTATGCATCAGTTTTTTTACCAGATATTTTTACGGGTCAACCGGAATAAAACCCTTTCGATTTTGTTGTCGTTAGTCGCATTAGCTATTATGGGCTATTTTGCTTCTCAGATTAAATTTGAAGAGGATATAACCCGAATTATTCCCAAAAACGAAAAGACCACGATCAGCTCTAAGGTGTTAAAACAGCTCAAATTTGCCGACAAAATATCGGTCATCATAGAGCGGGATTCCTTGGGAACCACCGAAGACTTATCGGAAATGGCACAGGTTTTCCTCGATAGCATACAGCGTTTATCCCCGTATATCAATACGATTCAAGGACAACTGGACGACGATAACATCAGCGAGACTTTCGATTTTATCTACGCGCATCTACCGCTGTTTTTAGAGGCGGAAGATTATCCGTCGATCCAGCGAAAACTACAGGCAGATAGCCTGCCGTTATTGGTGGAAAACAATTATAAAACCTTGGTTTCCCCCACGGGTATGGTCGCCAAGGAGTTCCTCTTAAAAGACCCGGCGGGAATTGGTTTTATCGCCCTAAAAAAGCTGCAAAAACTCAACCTCAGTGACGACTATAAACTGTACAACGGCTTTGTGGTTTCTCAAGACGAATCCAAATTACTGCTGTTTATCAACCCCAATTTATCCGGTAGCGAAACCGAGCAAAATACCGTGTTTACCGGCGAGTTAAACGCGATTAAAGCACACATCAACCAGGGGTTTTCGCAAAAGGCGACCCTAGATTATTTCGGACCTTCCTTTGTCGCTGTGGCCAATGCCAAGCAAATCAAACACGACATACAAACCACAGTACTGATTTCGATGTGTGCCCTGATGTTGATCCTGATCTTTTTTTATAAAAAGATTTATATTCCCATCATCATCTTTATTCCCTCCCTGTTTAGCGGCTTATTTGCCCTGATGATTTTGTACTTTTTAAAGGATTCCATCTCGGCGATTTCCCTGAGTATCGGTGCGGTTTTGCTGGGAATAACCATAGATTATGCCTTGCATATTATGACGCACTACAAGCACAGTAGCGATACCAAAAGCCTGTATAAAGAAATCACCAAACCGATTTTAATGAGTAGCGGTACCACGGCTATTGCCTTTTTATGCCTGCTGTTTGTCAATTCGGAATCCTTAAAGGATTTGGGCGTTTTTGCCTCGATTACCGTAATGGCTTCGGGGATTATTTCACTGCTGATGATTCCGCATCTGTACCGTCCCAACAAAACCCTGGAAGAAAACCAAACCATAGTAGACAAACTGGCGCGTTTCGATTTCGACAAGAGCAAACTGCTTATTTTGTCCTGTGTCGTACTCATCGTGTTGAGTCTGTTTACCTTTCACAAAGTGGGCTTTGACGATAACCTGTCCAAACTCAACTTTTTTCCAGAAGAACTCAAACAAGCCGAAGCCAAATTGGAATCCAGTGCCGATATCCAAACCAAGGCGATTTACTTGGCCAAATACGGTACCGATGTCGATGCGCTAATCGAGGAAAACACCGCTTTGTTTCACCGTTTAAACCAACAGCAACAACGTGGTGAAATCGTAAATTTCAGCTCCTTGGGCGGTTTGGTATTATCGCAAAAAGACCAGCGCGAACGCTTGCAGCGTTGGGAGGCATTTTGGAGCACTACGGTCGACACCACCGCTTTGAGACAGCAGTTGATTAAGGCAGGCGAAACCTACGGCTTTAAACCGCAAACCTACCAAGGGTTTTACCAGCTGCTGCAAACGCCTTTTAGCCCGATTTCACTAGAGGACTATCAAGGATTAAATCCGCAGATCCTCGCGGAGTTTATCTCGCGCGAAAAGGATTTTTATACCGTGTCTACCGTGGTGAAGTTGGACCACAGCAAACGAGAAGACTTTGTAGCAGATTTGGCCGATCAGCAGAATTTGTTGGTCATTGATCGCCAAAAGATGAACGAAACCTTTTTGGGTGAACTGGTCAACGATTTTAATCAGCTTATCAATTATTCCTTTGTGGCAATCGTGCTGATTCTATGGGTGTTCTTCCGACGCATCGAACTGGTCATCATCAGTATGATTCCCATAGTGCTTACCGGTTTGGTAACCATGGGACTCATGGGGTTGTTTCAGATTGAATTTAATATTTTTAGTACCATAGTGTGTACGTTGGTGTTTGGTCATGGCGTGGATTTTACCATTTTTATGACCGCTGCCCTACAAAAGGAGTACTCCACCGGCAAGGATGAAATGCCGGCTTACCGAACTTCAATCCTATTGGCGGTCTTAACGACGATTTTGGCTATTGGAGCCCTGATTTTTGCCAAGCATCCCGCCTTAAAATCCATTTCACTGGTCTCCCTTATTGGAATGTTTGCCGCGGTGATGATTACATTTGTACTCTATCCTTTGTTGTTTAGAGTGTTTATCATCAACCGTCCCAAACACGGAAAATCACCCATTACCCTGCGCTTGTTTTTCCATTCGTGTTTTTCATTCCTGTATTACGGCCTGGTAGGGGTATTGTTTTCGCTGAGTACTCGCTTGTTTATGATAGTGGCTCCGGTGAGTAAACTAAAGAAATATCGGGTTTTTAGCAAGGGCATGTCGTGGTTTATGACTTCGGTATTGTATTTGAATCCTTTTGTAAAAAAGGGGCTCCTCAACAGAAACGAAGAGGACTTTAGCAAATCCGCCATAATCATCTCCAACCACACCTCGTTTTTGGATACGCTGGCCATTGGAATGGTGCATCCCAATATCGTTTTCCTGATCAACGATTGGGTTTACAATTCACCTATTTTTGGTAGGGTGGTGCGTATGGCCGGATTTTACCCGGTATCTCAAGGTATAGAAAACAGCTTGGATCGATTAAAGGAACGCACAGATCAGGGGTTTTCGCTGATGATATTCCCCGAGGGAACCCGATCGATAGACAACGATGTCAAGCGCTTTCACAAAGGAGCTTTTTACTTGGCCGAAGCGTTGAAAATCGACGTGTTACCGATTTATATACACGGAAATTCCGAGGTGATTCCCAAGGGCGATCACATTATTTACGACGGGCAAATCATCAATGTTATCGGCAAGCGCATCCGTTATGACGACCCCTCTTTTGGGGCCAATTACGCCGAGCGTACCAAAAAGATCAGCCGTCATTTCAAGGCGGAATTCAGCGCTATTCGTCGCGAATTAGAAGGGGAGTCGTACTTCAAAAAGAAATTACTGCTCAGTTACCGCTATAAGGATTACGAGATAGAAAAAGCGGTTAAAAGCGATTTTGAAGACTCTAAAACCGCTATACATTCATGGAATACACATATACCTGCAACTGCGGTGATTTTACATATCGCCAACGATTACGGACAGAAAGACTTTATGCTTACCTTGCAAGAAGCCAAGAGAAAAGTACAGACGTGGATCATTGATGAGGAACACAGAGCCGTGGCACAAACCAATTACCTGTCTAAGATTAGGGATATCACCTATCTGACAAATCTAAGCGAAGCCAGTACAGATTGTGAGTTCTTACTGATTACAACAGCATACAACCTGGAGTGCGTACCGGCATCTATAAAAACCCTTATTGTCCTCAAGGTGATCGATACCAGTGGTTTACCGTTGGATTCGTTTGAAGTCAGCTGGAGTGATGCGTCGATCTCTGTATTAAATCGTTTGAAAAATGGAGCATAAAGAATATGATGTAGTCGTGATTGGAAGCGGTTTGGGCGGTTTGGCCTCGGCGGTTATCCTGGCCAAAGAAGGCAAGAAGGTCTGCGTATTGGAGAAAAACAACCAGTATGGAGGCAACTTACAGACCTTTGTGCGCGACAAAACCATCTTTGATACCGGAGTGCACTATATCGGCGGATTGGATAAGGGGCAAAACCTGTACAAGTACTTTACGTATTTGGGTATAATGAAGGATTTAAAGCTGCAGCGCATGGATCGCGACCGCTATGATGTGGTAACCTTTGACGGCGACGACAACCAGTATCCGCACGCACAGGGGTATGAAAATTTCGTGCGCCAGTTGCTGCCTTATTTTCCCGAAGAAGCCGATAACCTACGGGCTTATCTGGCTAAGATCAAGGAGATGTGTCACGCCTTTCCCATGTATACCTTAGAAAAGGGCAATGGTTATGACGAAGCGGTGTTGTCGATCAAGGCCAAGGCGTATTTTGATACGGTAACCACCAATGAGAAGCTCAAAGCCATCTTGGCCGGAACGAATTTCCTCTATGTAGGCGATGCCGATCGCAGCCCGCTGTACGTACATGCCCTGTCGATAAACTCCTACATCAACAGCTCTTGGAGGTGTTTGAATGGAGGCAGTCAGATCTCAAAATTACTGATTAAAGAACTCAAAAAACACGGAGGAGAAACCTATAAACACACCGAGGTCGTCGGTTTTCACTTCGAGGACAACCAGGTAAAAGCCTGTATCACCAAGGCGGGGAAACGCTATTATGGCAAGGAGTTTATTTCGAATATCAATCTAAAAAACACCTTGGAAATGGTGGGAGAACAGCGTTTTTCCAAGCCCTTTGCCCGTCGAATTAAAGCCTTGGAAGTGGTGCCGTCTGTGTTTACGGTCTATTTGGTGTTAAAACCGAATTCCTTTCCCTATCAAAATTACAACACCTACCATTTTGACGCCATAGAATCGGTGTGGAACACCTTTGAGCAACCCGTAGAAACCTGGCCGAATCTGGTGGTTTCCACGATGAACTGCTCGGTCAAAGACCAACAATGGGCCGAAAGCATGACGGTGATGAGTTATATGGACATCAAGGAGTTTGAACGCTGGGAAGACAGCTTCAACATCTCGACCATACAAGACAAAAAGAGCCGCAGCGAATCCTATGAACGCTTTAAATTGGAAAAGGCCGAACTGATACTCAAACAGCTGGAAAAGAAATTTCCGGCAATTCGCGCAGCAGTGGCCCACATGTATACCTCTTCTCCCTTGTCGTACCGCGATTTTATAGGTGCGGAAAACGGAAATATGTATGGCTTTGTCAAAGATGCCAACAACCCGATGAAAACGTTTATATCGGCGCGCTCCAAACTGGGCAATTTTTTCTTTACCGGACAAAACGTGGGTATGCACGGCATATTGGGCGTGACCATAGGTGCATTCGTAACCTGCTCAGAAATTTTGGGCCGCGACCATTTGTTAGATCGTGTACACCGAGAACTCGATGCTTATGAAGACCATTAGTCCTTGCAGCCTTTTGGTGCTGCTCTTGCTGTTGAGCTCCTGTATGGTTAAAAAGAAATGGAGCGAAGCCCCGAATCTAGAGGGTTTTGACAACCGCCTACCGCAGTTGGTTCAGATCGACGACTCCACATCGGCTGTCGGAGATAATTTTTTAATCAAAAACCGCCAACAACTTTGGGAGCTTTACACCTCTGGCGATGCGTTGCAAATCGGTTATAAAACCGGTGCCTTAACGCAGGATTTGTACCACTTTCAAGAACAGGTATTCTTTTCAAAAGTAGAAGAATTGGTTCCCTCGGCCTGGAAGCAACGGCTGTTGGTCAAGCTGCTCAAATATTACAACCGCGATATTCAACAACACATTCCCCGGGAATACCAAACCGAGATTTTTGGCCTCTCACAATACGCCTCCGAGCGCTACAGCTTTTTGGGCAATCCCTACCAGCGCAATATGTATCTGCACGGGGCACACGATATCGGTCACGCCTTTCAGGACCTGGCCTTGGTCGGTTGTTCCTCCTTGGCGGTATGGGACGATAAATCCGAAGACGGCTCCCTGATTATCGGTCGCAATTTTGACTTTTATGCCGGCGATGATTTTGCCAAAAACAAGCTTATAGCCTTTGTCAAACCCGATCAGGGACATGCGTTTATGTCGGTAACCTGGCCGGGCATGATAGGCGTGGTATCGGGTATGAATGAGCGCGGGCTAACCGTGACGATCAACGCGGCAAAATCGAGCATTCCCCTAAAGGCCAAAACGCCGATTTCGATTTTGGCCCGAGAAATTTTACAATACGCCTCCACCCTAGACGAGGCCATTGCGATAGCTCGGGATAAAAAAGTGTTTGTATCCGAATCGATTATGGTGGGCAGTGCCGCCGATAGGCAAGTGGTACTGTTGGAGATTTCGCCCAAAAAATTCGACGTCTTCCGCGTGGAAAACAACAATTACATTTTGTGTTCCAACCACTTTCAGAGCGAAACCTATGAGTCGGATGCGCGCAATACCGCGCAAATAGCGACGAGCCATTCCGCCTACCGCTGGGATAAAATGCAGGAAGTCATCGCCCAAGGCGATGCGCTCAACCCCGCAAAGATGGCCGCAATTCTTAGGGATAAAGACGGCTTAAAAGGACAGAAATTAGGCTACGGCAACGAAAAAGCCCTAAATCAACTATTGGCACATCATGCGGTGATTTTTAAACCCGAACAACGCTTGGTGTGGGTTTCGTCCAATCCCTACCAACTCGGCGAGTTTGTCGCCTACGACCTGCGTGAAATATTCGACGGACAAGCGCCCGGCATACGCCAATTGGGCATCGACAGCTTAACCTTGGCAAAGGATCCGTTTCTGGAAACCGCCGCCTATAAAAATTACGAGAAGTTTCGAATCCGAGACCGCGAAATACAGCGATTAATCGCCGATAAATCTCCTATTTCTCCACTTGAAATGCAGGCATATCAAAATTTAAATCCCGAACTTTGGTCCGTGTATTTTTGGGCGGGAAAATATTTTTTTCAAAAGGGCTATTTAAAATTGGCTCAAATCGAGTTTGAAAAGGCAAAGAGCAAAGAGATTACCACCCAAACAGAAGCAACACGGGTTGAGAAATACCTGCGAAAAATTGAGAGACGATGCAGATAATACCATCAATAGAGTTGGCCTCCACAGCGGCGATAAAAACATTTCAAGAGGGTAAACTCAGGGAACTCCTGGCTTATCTCAGTGCGTATTCACCCTATTACCGCAGGCAGTTTAAAGCGGCGGCAATCGATGTTGCCTCCATACAATCCCTGGAGGATTTGACGCTATTGCCCGTAACGACTAAAGACGACTTGCAGGCGTTTAACGACGACTTCTTTTGCGTGCCCAAAACGAGCATCATCGACTATGCCACCACCTCGGGTACCTTGGGCAATCCGGTAACCTTTGGACTGACCGACGGCGATTTGGACCGTTTGGCCTATAACGAGATGATTTCCTTTCAGTGCGCCGGTATACAAAAAGGCGATGTGGTGCAATTGATGACCACAATGGACCGTCGCTTTATGGCGGGACTGGCGTATTTTCTGGGATTGCGCAAACTCGGTGCCGGAGTGATTCGGGTGGGAGCGGGTATTCCGCAATTGCAATGGGACTCCATCCTCAAATACCAACCCAAATACCTGATCGGCGTACCGTCATTTTTGCTAAAACTCATCGAATTTGCCGAAAACAACCACATCGATTATCAGCAATCGAGTATTCGCGGGGTAATCTGCATTGGAGAAACCCTGAGAACAGCCGATTTAAAACCCAATATCCTCGCGCAGCGCATTACCGATAAATGGGACATACACTTGTTTTCGACCTATGCCTCTACCGAAATGAGCGCGGCCTTTACCGAGTGTCAGTACTTACAAGGGGGGCACCACCACCCGGAATTGATCATCACCGAGATTTTGGACGACGACAACCGAGAGGTGGCAGCCGGACAAATAGGCGAGTTAACTGTAACGACTTTGGGCATCGAAGCCCTGCCGTTGCTGCGCTTTAAAACCGGCGATATGGTGCGCAAACACCAATCGGACTGTGGCTGTGGAAGAACTACTTATAGAATAGGCCCGGTAGAAGGGCGCAAGCAGCACATGATCAAATACAAGGGAACCACTTTGTATCCACCAGCCATGCACGATTTGCTCGCGTCCTTCGATGAGATCAAACTGCATCTGATCGAGATTTCCAACAACGATATCGGCACGGATGACATACTGATTCGCATCGTTACCACCGACAGTTCTCCGCATTTTCTAAACGTGATCAAAGATCTCTTTAGGGCCAAATTGCGGGTGACACCGCGCATAGTGTTTAACGACTGGGAGGAATTGCAAAAAATTGTCTTTAATCCGATGAACCGTAAACCCACCACTTTTATAGACAAACGAGACCACCAACATTTGGTGTAAGCGCTAGGTCGGGAAAGGAACTTATTTAAAAACGAAAGCAGTTGCAGGCGCAACGGCTGATTACAACAAAAATTAATGGAAGTATTAATCGGTGATTTGTTTACCTCTGAAACCCTATTGCTGTGTTTGGTATCGCTATGTGCGGGATTTATCGATTCGATTGTGGGCGGAGGGGGACTGCTGCAAACGCCGGCCATGCTGGTCATTTTACCGCAGTATCCCATAGCGACGCTATTTGGTACCACCAAAATTCCTTCGTTGAGCGGTACCGCTTTTTCCGCTTACCGCTATTCCAAAAACGTGGCTGTAGATTGGAAGCTGTTGATGCCCATAGCTGCCTTGGCCTTTGTCGGTGCGCTCTTGGGGGCCTATGCGATTACGCAGGTCAGTGGTGCGGGAATCAAACCCGTTATCTTGGTGCTGCTGATCAGTATTGCGGTATATACCTATTCCCGCAAGGACTTCGGATTGCAATCGCAGCAAACCCGCAGCAGAATCAATCAGTTGGTCGTGGGACTGGTATTCGGGTTTGCCATAGGATTTTATGACGGTATGATCGGTCCGGGAACGGGAACCTTTCTGTTATTGGCCTTTGTATCCCTAATCGGTTACGACTTCTTACAAGCCACCACCAGCGCCAAATACATCAACGTGGCGACCAATATAGCCGCTATGCTGTACTTTGCGCAGTCGGGGCACATCTTGTATCAATACGCCATTCCCATGGCGGTATTCAATCTGTTAGGGGCGTATTTAGGCGTTCGCTTGGCTTTGCTCAAGGGAAACTCCTTTGTGCGGATTTTCTTCCTGATTATCGTCGGACTAACCATACTGCGCTTTTCGTGGGATGTGTTCGCCAAATAAATCGCTAAACCCCTTTTATGGTCGTTTGCTTTTTTAAAATAAAATAAAATTGCATCTACAGCAAAAAAAAACTTTTTACAACCGATATATATCCTATATTTGCACTCGAATTAGAGAGGTGGCCGAGTGGTCGAAGGCGCACGCCTGGAAAGTGTGTATACTCCAAAAGGGTATCGAGGGTTCGAATCCCTTCCTCTCTGCAATAATCCCGTAAGTTTTACTTGCGGGATTTTTTTGTTTTATAACTACTTGATTTCTTATCCTTTGTGTAGCTACATTAGTAAAGAGATAATTGTGTATATGCTATTTATTTACTGATTAGGTGTGCATATAGGTGTACCATATTTTTTCTTAGGCGTACTATCTTTTTATTTTGTATAATTGTATCGAATTTACTTTTACTACTTTTAAAGTATTATGGTAAGTTTACTCTAGTTATTTTTGTAAAAATAATTGAGATGAATAATTTTTAAATAAAAACTGTTAGTTTTGAAGAATCTATCTAATTTAACCCTGTGAATCTTATGTTAAAAATAAAAGATATTGAAATAAAAGGCTTTTGGGGAAACCAAATTATAAAAACAAATTTTAATGATGATGTTAATATCTTCATTGGTAGAAATGGCACTGGAAAAACCACTTTTATAAATTTGTTACAAGCTGTATTAACAGCGGACTTAGAGTTACTATATAATATTCCATTTACTGAAATAGTAATAAATTTAAAAAGTAATAATCGTAGGAGAAAAATTGAAGTTACAAAAATTGAACAAAATTTTCAATATCATCTTCTTCAATATAAAATTGGAAAGAAAAAATTTGACCTGCCTATTGTTCCAAATAGAGAAATTAGATATTTAAAAAGGAATAATGGTAGGTTTTCACCACACCTATACAGAGAAATAAGTACAGTAAAAGAAGAGTTACAATCTCTCACTAATGTTTCTTATCTATCAGTAAGTAGAGAGAAATTAATTAAGGATGAGTACACTGAAAGACGCAAAGAAGATATATATAATTCAATTGATATTAGACTTGAAGAATTGATAGGAGATCTTAGAGCTTATCAACTACAACTAGAAACAGAGTTGTCGAAACATTCAAAAGACTTTCAAGAAAATGTTTTAAAAACAATGCTCTTTAATGAGGAATTTGATAATGTAAGGCTAAATGAGCCAATTAAATTAGATATACGTAAAATTCAAATAGGTCTTAAACAAGCTTATAATGGTTTGGGCATTTTGGATGACCAAATTTCAGAATCTATTGATAAACATATCGAAGCTATTAAAAAGGCATCAGAGAGTATAAATAAAGCAAATACTAATCCTGAGCAAGGGTTATATGCTAATGATATAACTCCAATTACTTTATTAAGACGAACAAATAATATAATTGAATTATCAAATAAATTAGAAAAAAATAAAAACAATATTTTCCGAAGACTAAATAAATATATTTTTTTATTAAATGAATTTCAAGACACTAAAAATAAAAAATTTAATCTTCAAGATAGTAAAATAGGAGGGTTAAGTATTTTTAAAGAGCAAGATGAAATAGACATGTCTCAATTGTCTTCAGGTGAAAAACAATTGATAATTCTTTTGACCGAAACTTTATTACAAAAAGAGACTGAAACAATATTTATTGCTGATGAACCTGAATTGTCTTTACATATTGAATGGCAGAGAAAAGTGATATCTTCAATAAGTCAATTAAATCCGAATTCGCAAATAATTGTTGCAACTCATTCTCCTGAAATTGTAGGGAAATATAAGAATAACATGATAAATATGGAGAAGATTATAAATGGATAGTTTAGAGTATTCAAATGATGCTTTGGAGGTGATTCCGAGTTTCTATAATTGTGATTTTAGTATTTATGTTGAAGGTGATGATGATGTTATTTTCTGGGAACATATTTTTAGAATTTCTAATAAAAATGTTCATGTGGAAGAAGTCGGAGGTGTCAAAGAATTAGAGAAATATGTAAGTAAAATCCTAGATGATAATGTTAATATCTATGTAGCGAAAGATAATGATTATAGTGATTTTTTAGATATTAATTTGACTCATGAAAGAATATTTACAACTTATGGTCACTCAATTGAAAATACATTTTATAATTTAAGTACAATAAAAAGTATTATAAAAAAATTTAGTAAAGTTGCTGGTCAAAATTTACCGCGTGCAACTGAGGAAGAAATTTGTTTAAGAATTCAAGAATTTGAAAATAAAATCAAACCTATTTTGATTTATGAAATTGCAAATGAAGTGTATCAAAAGGGGCATTCAATTTTAGGTACAAATTCTTGTAGATTTCTAAAAAACAAGAACTCTACGGAACTTTGTGATATAAAAATAGATGGATTTATTACAGGTCTTACTAGTCATTTTAGCGAAGAAGAAGTAATTAATGTTAGTAATAAAATTGAGCAGATTGGAAAAACAATTTGGTCTATGATAAGAGGGCACTTTTTAACTAATTTTGTTGCTAATTTGATTAAAGACTCAGTGAAAGGTCTTTGTGGTAAAAAAATATCTTTGCCACTAGATGTTCTGTATCCTTTGTTTATTGATCAAACATCTATTTCAAATTCAGAACATATACAACATTATAATTACGCGTGAAAAAAAACATAGTAAAGTGGTGATGTTTTAAGCTTGAGCTCAATATCACATAATGAAAAAAACCACCTTTTAAGGTGGTTTTTTATTTAAAATACACTTATAGTAAGAATAAAAATATCTTAAAATATAAAAAAAATGCTAAACATATTATTCTTATTACAGAAGAACAGAACCAATAAAAGTGGTAAGTGCCCTGTAAGATGTAGGCTTACCTATCACAAAAATAGAAAAGAGTTTTCTTCAGGATTATTTATAAATCCTGAATATTGGATTAATTCCAAACAAAAAGCACATCCTCCTAATGAGGAGAACAATTTTATCAATTCACAAATAAGCCTGATTAAGAACAATATTAATCAGGCTTTTTTATTGCTACAATTACAGAAGGTAGACTTTAATGTAGAACATATTTACAAGCAATACAAAGGAGAAACTCAAAATGAAGATAAATCTCTAATGGATGCTTTTGAATACCACAACAGTAGAATGAAAAAACTAGTAGGAATTGAAACTTCTATAAATAGTTGGGAGAGATATAATAACACTCAGAATCATATTTGTGATTTTATGTGGTTTAGATTTAATAAGAAAGATATTCTTCTCAAAGAATTGACTTTTAATTTCATTACTGATTTTGAGTATTATTTAAAGACAGAAAAGAAGTATATGCCAACCACTATTTTTAAGAGTATTCAAAGATTTAGAAGAGTAGTAAGAGTAGCTGAGTCAATAGATTATATAGTAAAAGACCCATTTATGTTGTATAAGGCTAAAAAGCCTAAGAAAGAAATAATTTACTTAACACAACCTGAGCTGTGTAAATTAGAGAACTTTAATTTTTCACAAAATAGATTAGCTAGTATACGTGATATGTTTGTTTTTTGCTGTTATACTGGACTTGCATACAATGAAATGTATGAATTGGAAGACAAGCACCTTGTAACTGGTTTTGATGGTAATAGATGGGTTAAAATGACTCGTAAGAAAACCAATAAAGAAATCTCAATTCCACTACTTCCAAAAGCATTGCAAATAATTAGTGAGCAGGAACATAAAAATGGAAGTAAAGTGTTTCCTAAAATTAGCAATCAGAAGTTTAATTCTTATTTAAAAGAAATAGCATTTCTGTTGGGATTTGAAAAGAACCTAACTCATCATATAGCTAGAAAGACTTTTGCTACTACAGTGTTGCTTTACAATGATGTACCTATGGAAATTGTGTCAGAGTTATTGGGGCATTCTAAAATTTCTATGACTCAAGAACATTATGGTAAGATCGTACAATCTAAAATTAGTGAGCATATTGAGAAGCTTTCCATAAAATTAAAGAACAAATAATTTAAGATATTTAGCTGTGATGTTTATATTTACTTAACAGCTAAATATTTTTTATGGAATTACAAAATTTACCTTTTCAGGATTTCCCTATTGAATTTAAGGAGATTAATCGTGAGGACTTCTTTCCCAACTTTGATGTTGGAGAAAAAACAATTATTACACCTGATGAAAATGGTTATATAAATGAAGCATTACAAAGAGAAATTGATATAGCTGAAAAAAACACAGTAGTAATCAATGCTTCTGTAGGGCAAGGAAAAACCTATTCTATTATTGAGATAGTTAAAACTTATTTTGAGTTAGAGGATTATATTGTTTTTATAGCTAGTCCTTATGTGAGCTTGATTACTCAGTATTATAATGCCCTTGTTTCTAAAGATATACCAGAACAATCTATTTTTAGATATGAAGAGCTTGGGGAAGAAGGTACTTCAGACTATCTTCAGAAATCCATACATATTGTTACTACTAATTGTTTGTTAGGGAATCCAGGAGAAGATGCATTGATTAATTCTGAAGTAAAGAGAGATTATCTAAGTAGATTGTCTAAGCATTGTGTTGATAATCAAAAGAAAACCATTTTTATATATGATGAAATACATGATACTATTCATAATTTTAAAGAAAAATATGTATTTAATCTCTGGAAATGGAAAGATACTATTTGCAAGAACTTTGTAGTTAGTGCTACTTTTAATGAAGCATCCAAAGTGGTTATTGAGTATATGGCAGAGTTAACTGGCAACAAAATTCAGATTATAGAATCACAGAGAAAAAGATTTGAAGATAAGCAGAGTGACTTATATCTGTATTATAATCAAGCTAGAACTTATAAATATGATGATGAAAATATCACTGTTTTAATTCAAGATTTAATTGATAAAGATAAGGAGATAGATATATTGACTTATTCTAAGAAATTAGCTGAGGATATAATTGATAATAAGGATACTGGAATAGGTTCTGTATTATATAAAAAGTATACTGAAATAAATAACTGCACATCAGAATTAGTTCAAAATCAAAGAACTTCGAGAATAGTGCCTCAGAATAGATATAATCCTGATAAATGTAATGTTGGGACAAATTTTAAAACTGGGATAAATATTGAAAAGGACAATCATGCTTTTGTTATTATTATGCCCTCACAAAGTTGTAAGATGCCATTTCAGAATATGTATGGAATTTTCTCTGGAGGAATAAATACTGTAACTCAAGCTTTAGCTAGGCAAAGAAAAAAGGGTGAAATTTATATTATTTTACCAAGACCTTCCGAGTTTGATTATACTACTTTACCATTTTATAGTGATATTCCAAAAAGAGACTTCTTTATGGAAAATTATGATAGAATAAAAAATTCTCAACAAGTAGAACCTAAAGTCAAGTATTATCCACTAAGTGAACAAAATGTGTTGCAAGAGAGCTTCTATAATAATGAAATGAAAGGAGCAATTGTTGATGAGATAACACAAGTAGGATTAGCTGAAAGAGAAGGTTTAACAAGGTTAGTTTATCCAGAGTATAAGCTGTTTAAATTAGATGATGGAGAAGGTTTTTTAAGTAATCTTCAGTTCTTTGGAGGTGATTTATCTGCTTATATTACTTATAGTGCTATAGCTAATCAGTTTGTAAACTGTAGGTTGAAAAGAATTAGTTTAAAGGCAATATTGTTTTTTGAGGAAGGAAAAGTACAACAAGGTCTAGCTAGATATCTAGAGATGTATTTAACAGATATATTCAATGATTTGTATATGCACCTTAATGATTATTATTTTTATAGACAATTCCGCAGTGATTTATTTGAGTCATATCAATTAAAGATAAAGGACTTAAGTGGTAAGTGGGGAAATATCAAACCTAATGGTTCTTCACGACTATGTAAATTATTTGAGCAACAGTTACTTGGGTTTGTACAAAGGTATTTATATGCAAATAATAGTTATAATAGTATCAACTATTACACTGAGGGAAGATTAGTAGATGGTGAATATACAAGAAGTCAATATCTAATTGAATGTATAGCTATTGCAGAAGGTATTGAAATAGTTGCAGAAGATTTAGAATTGCAAAAGAAAAGGATATTAGCATATCAATTTCTTGGAGTTTTTAGAGATAGTATGATAGCTTCACAACAAGAGTGTAGACCAAGAGGTGGAGTAGCTAATTATCTAAGGAATAAGCCAGATGCTATTTTTATTAGTAGAGTAAATGTGCAGAGGTTCAATGAGACAGTTGATTATTTAGTAGAGGAGGATTACTTCTTTTCACTTGGTATCTATGAATTGAAAAGAAGAATGCGGGATAAAAGTGAATTAGAAAAAATAGATATACTATATAGTATTTTATTAAAAGATTTATTCACTACAAAGGACTACAGACTAACAAGTGAGAATAGGGAATATGTAAAGATTGTTCTTAACGTAAAAGAGGTAGGATCTAATCTAGAGATTATCAATCTAATTAGTTTACCAGACTATAATTTTTCAGAAGAGTCTGAAGATTTGTTTTTTGAAATTGGATTGAATGATATTGGAAGAATGCAAGTTTAGACTTAATTGAGATTTTGTCTATTTTTCGTGAGCTCTATATATGTGTTTTACGAGAAGTAGACAAACTCTATAATTCTCCTCTCTCTCAAGGGACAGCTAGTTCCTGAGAACCACGTAGGGGGTTCTTTTAAAATCTCCCCCACATTGGAAGTTTTTGGATTTTAACAACGCACGAAAAAAGAGGAGGACTACTTTATTGTAGTAGGTTTCAGGTCAAGTGATTGATGCACAAAGCTACTATTTTTTTACCACATTATCAATCTTTTACAGTAAATCAAAGCTAATAGCCATAATTAATTTTATGGCTATTTTTTATTTATACAGTTTAATATTAACCATTTTAAATATTTTAATTTATGCAATTAAGACAATCTGAAAGAAAGAAAGCCAAGATAAAAATGGCTTTACAAGGCAGTGCAGGTTCTGGAAAAACATATTCCAGTTTACTACTAGCACAAGGTTTAACAAATGGTAACTTTTCAAAAGTTGCTATAATTGACACAGAGAATGGAAGTGCAGACTTGTATGCCCATTTAGGAGATTACAATGTACTTTCTCTATTACCTCCATATACTCCTGAAAACTATATCAAGGCTATTGATATTTGTGAAAATGCAGGTATGGAGGTAATCATTATAGATTCTATCTCCCATTGTTGGGATGAATTACTGGATTTTCATTCCAAATTAGCTGGAAATTCCTTTACTAACTGGGGTAAAGTGACTCCTAGACAAAAGAATTTTGTTTCTAAGATACTTCAATGTAATGCGCATATTATAACTACTATGAGAACCAAGCAAGACTATGTGTTAAATCAGAAGGATGGAAAATACATTCCAGAAAAAGTTGGTTTAAAAGCAGTTCAAAGAGATGGTTTAGACTATGAATTTACATTGGTCTTTGATGTAGATATTAAACACTATGCTGTGTCATCAAAAGATAGAACAGGTCTCTTTATGGGAAAACCAGAGTTTATAATTAATGAAAGTATAGGTACTTCTATAGCAGAATGGTGTAATGAAGGAACAGTAGTGTCTGATGAAGCATTAGATATAACAGAGAATCAATTGTATTTTAAGATACAAAATTGTATCACTATTGGGGAGTTATTGTCTTTGTTTAAGAAATATCCTCAATTCCAACAAGTTTTAAAATCTGAGTATGAACAGAAAAAAACGCAACTATTCCAATTAAATAACCCTCAAAACTTCTTATCCAATGGACAAGCAAATTATAACTGAAAGATTTATTCCTAGAATGGAGTTTATTAATGATAAAGAAATACGTACTGAAAGTAGTAACCCATATACACTCAGGAAAGCTATACCTGACAATTCTGTAAGTGTAGCTGCTGTTGAAAAGGATATTGAGGTAAATAATTCTATAGTTCTAGCTAGTAGCATAAATAGTATAGTAGTAGCACCTAGATTTACTCAAAAGCCATTTATAGAAGCTAATACAGAACAAGTAGAGCTTATTGAACTGAGAAATGATTGTATTATTCCAGTTTTTTCTAAAGACAATGAAAAGACTATAGCACATCAAGAGTTTATAGATATAGTGTTACAATGTGTAAATAAAGTATTTCCATTTCAACAATGTATATTCCGGTGAAAGTGCACCACCATTCCGACAAAGTACACCAGTTAGACTACCTCTTATAAATAATCATGTACTTCACTGATATTATCAAATTTACTAAATTTTTCTTGTTCTTAGAGATTTTCCTTTTAAAGTTAATCGATGTGCAGAAGCTGTCAATCTGTCAAGTATCGCATCAGCTAAAGTTGGCTCATCAATAAAGTTGTACCAATTCTCAATAGGTAGTTGAGAAGTTATTATTGTACAGCTCTTTCCATAGCGATCTTCAAGTATATCAAGCAGAGTTAATCTAGCATCTGGAGTTAAAGGTTTGAGTCCAAAATCGTCAAGGATTAATAGGTGTTGATTAGAGATATACTTAATCCATTTAAGGTAAGTACCATCTAATCTTGTCTGAGCTAAGTTCTCGATGAAGTTACTCATACTAAAATAGGCTGTTTTGTAACCTAACATACAAGCCGATCTGCCTATAGCACAAGCTAAGAAGCTTTTACCACACCCCGTAGCACCTGTAATGAGTATGTTTTCAGATTTTTCTAAAAAAAGGGTATCAGAAAGTCTTAATACTTGTTCTCTTGTAAGTCCGCGCTCTTCATTGCATATGATCTGTTCAGGTAAAGCATTATAACGCAATTTACTTGCTTTTAAAAGCCTCTTGGTTTTAGTTTCCTCCCTATATTCTATTTCAGCCTGTGCCATATTAGCTAATAGTTCATGAATGTTTTGTTGCTCGTGAATCGGTAGTTGACAAGCTGCTTGGTAACGATTAGCCATAGCTGTAAGTCGTAGATTTTTCAGTTGTTCTACTGTTTTGTCTGTGTTCATAATATTATATATTTAAAAAGGTTTTATTTATATGCTTCTGCTCCACGTAGGTTTTCGTGTTCAGGTATTTTCTTAAACTCTATTTCAGCGTCTTCTATCATATCCATGTTATTATCAAGGATGTTTTTTAGCACGCTATAATTGAAACGCACTCCTATTAAAGCTCTTGTGCAAGCTTTTTCAATGCGTTGTGGATGGGATTTAGCTAAACGCAGGATACCTAAGCAAATTTGATAAGTATGATCAACATTAGGTTTGCTATCTAAAACTTTTTGAAAATACAATGCTGTATTTGAACCATATTCAGAAGCTACTTTTAAATAGTGATTCGCATCCCAAGTTTGGCTTTCTAAGAACGCTTGATGATTATTTGGGCGATGGGAAAGCTCTGTAGTAAAGTGGTTCTTTGAATAATTTCTTATATGTGCTGCAATTCGTTCATTGCCAAAATAGATTTCAACATAGTCCGTACAGTAGATGATTCGCACTTGTTTGCCTATATAACGATAAGGAACACTATAGTAATGCCAATCTTTTCCCAGTACTATATGGTAATTCTTTTGAACTTTTGCTTGAGTATAGTTTTTAGACACATAAGGAGTTAATGGGAGTACTTGTAAAGTTTGTTTTTCTTGTGTTTCAAATAATTCTTGACGACTAAAAGTTTTCTTTTGAAAGTTGAGTAAATGGTGATCTTTTATTTTTTCAAGTATACTCTTATTCAAAGATTTTAAAGAATAGAACTCTTCATTTCTGAGTTTAGCATACACCCGTCTGTAGGTAATTTTAACCATATTCTCCACGGAAGCCTTATCTTTTGGTTGATAGGGTCTTGCAGCTAATAGATTTATGTTGTTGTGATTAGCCCATTGCACTAGTGTTTCATTAAACTCTGGTTCATAGCGATTTACCTTCTTAACCCACTGTTTCATATTATCAGAGATAATGGATTTTGAAGTTCCTCCAAAGCTAGCCAGTCCATTATTCAAGGCTTTTATTATTTGTGGTACAGTTGCATCTACAAGAGCTTCTACATAGGCTAATCCACTAAATGGTAGAATCATTACCAATACAGGACAAGATATTATTTCTCCAGTAGATCTATCTATATAAGTTAATTTGTCTCCCGCAAAGTCTACTTCAATTAATTCCCCTGGCTCATGGTTAACGCTTAATGTAGCTCCTTTTATCTTTGAAAACTCACTCAGAATTTCACAAAAACGAGAGTATTTAAAGCCTTCAGGATTTTCTAGAATATACTCTTGCCATAACAAATATTTAGTAACACCTATTTTTTTCAATTCTATCAAAAAATAAGAATATACAGATTCTAAATGAATTCTACGCTGATTATCTAAAATGGAGTCTTTTTCTATTAAAACTAAACATTGAGCTAAATCACTATCTTCCATAGATACTAGCTCTGCTAATGAATAATTAGTTTGTTGTGCTAGCTCTAAATAGGACGCTATAGTTCGACGATTTATACCTGTTTGCAGAGCTATATTTCTTTGTGAAACGCCTCTGTCTAAAAACAACAGTACTTGCTTTATTTTGTGCATAGGAAGAGTTTTATTAGCCATATTTAGAATAATGTTAGGGTTAAAAACATATCCTAAATTAGCTTAATTAATATTTTATACTCTTCAGTGGTGTACTTTGATTTGGAATAAGTGGTGCACTATATGCCGGAATGTCAGTTGTTTATTGATAAAAAAACTAACACTACTGGTGCACTTTAACGGAATAAGTGGTATACTTTGTCGGAATAAGTGGTGCACTTTGTCGGAATTAATGGTATACTTTGATGGAATAAGTGGTGCACTTTAACGGATTCGTGGTGCAGTATAGAGTGGAATATCCACAACAAATTGAAAAACCCGAAATAAGAGTCTCTCATCAAATTAAAGGGAGAACACCTGATGCAATTCACAAGAATGCTAAAGAGCTCTTAGACCACGAGAAAACACAATATTTTGAGAGAATGGCATTCATTGTTAGGATTCCTAGTATAACTGAAACTATTAATGGGAATGAATTAGCATTAACAGTAGGAGGTGTAAGAGCTTATAATCAGGAGAACCTCTATAACAAGAAGTCATTTGAGAAGTTTAAGTTTTTTATTGGTTTTCAAAACCTAGTTTGTTGTAATCTATGTGTAAGTTCTGATGGTTTTGTATCAGAAATGCGTGTGAGTTCTTATCTGGAATTGGAATCTAAAATCCTCGAGGTAATGCAGAATTATCAATTAGAAAATCATCTTAAATTGATGCAGGATTTTACCCAATATCATCTTACTGAGCATCAATTTGCTCAGCTAGTTGGGAAAGCTAGATTATATCAGCATTTACCAAAATCTCTAAAACTCCAAATTCCTGAACTGACTTTTAATGATGGACAATTCAATACCATAGCTAGGGATTTCTATCAAGATGAGAGTTTCTGTAAGAATGAACAAGGAAATATTAACCTATGGAATGTGTTTAATCTCTTTACTCAAGCTAATAAGAGTAGCTACATTGATACTTTTCTAGAAAGGAATCTAAATGCTTTTGAGTTTAATCAAGAACTTGCTAAGGCTGTTGTTGGAGATGGTAATTGTCAGTGGTTTCTGAGTTGAGAATAGCCATCCTATGTTTATGAGGGTGTGCCGTGAACTGTGTCACATAAATTAATTACACAATAAAAACGTAAATTAGTATTATGAATACAGATAATAAAAACACGGGATTTGATTTTGATAGTTTCAAAGAAGAGGCTATGGCTGGATTGTACCAAGGCAAGAAAATGGGTGGGCCTGATGGCATTTTTGCACCTCTTTTGAAACACTTTCTAGAAACAATGATGGAAGGTGAACTGGAACATCATTTAGCGGAAGAAAAGGCAAAAGGGGTAACTAATCGGCGCAATGGCAGGACAACTAAAACAGTTCGAAGTATGCAATCTGGTAGTTTTGAACTTGAATCTACCAGAGATCGCAATGCAACTTTTGAACCTAAGATACTTCCAAAAAGGCAACTTATCGTTACGGATCAATTAGAAGAAAACGTAATATCTTTATATGCCCGAGGCAGTAGCACACGTGATATTGCTAGCTTTATCATGGAAATGTATGGTATGGAGATATCCGCTAGTGAAATTTCCCGCATTACCGATAAGATTATTCCGGCTATGAACCAGTGGCGTGATCGGCCTTTAGAATCTATATATCCTTTCGTATTCCTAGATGCTATGCATTATAAAGTTAAAGATCAAGGAAGTATAACTTCACGTGCTGTCTACAATATTCTAGGCATAAATCAAGAGGGCAAAAAGGAACTCATTGGTGTATATTTATCAGAAAACGAAGGAGCAAAATTTTGGTTATCAGTTTTAACTCATCTTAAATCACGCGGGGTACAAGATATACTTGTTGCCTGTGTAGATGGTTTAAAGGGCTTTCCGGAAGCTATACAAGCTGTTTTTCCAAAGACACAAATACAACTTTGTATTGTGCATCAAATAAGAACAAGTCTTCGCTTTGTGCCTCATAAAGACAAGAAAGCTTTAGCTGCAGATTTAAAGCCGATTTACACCGCTGTTAGCGAAGAACAAGGCTATGAAAGGCTTTTAGAGTTTGAAGAAACCTGGGGTAGTAAATATCCATTAGCAGCTAAAGGATGGATGGATAATTGGGGCCATTTATCTACTTATTTTGATTTTGATCCGCACATAAGAAAGGCTATATACACTACTAATGCGATAGAGGCCATGCATAGACAGATTAGAAAAGTAACTAAAACCAAAGGAGCTTTTACCTCGGATCAATCATTGCTTAAGCTAATATATTTAGTCATTAAAAATGTTTCTAAGAAATGGACGATGCCAATTCACAATTGGGGTTTGACTATGTCGCAGCTTTATATTAAATTTGGGGATAGGCTACAGCCGTAAAGATCCTCCTTTTTCTTAGCTCTGGGACTTAAGTCCCAGAGCTAAGAAAAAGGAGATGACACAGTTTGTGTTACACTCCCATGTTTATACCTAGGATGGCTAAATGTTATCTCTGTTGGCTCTTAAGATTGATAGTGCTCTTAAATCCTCAATATTGTTTTCTTCTGGTTTATTAATTCTAATAGGTCTATTAATTAGCTTTAGACTATTAAGTCTGTATTCTATACTAATTTTAGATGTTTCAAAATGTATAGCGAGCCTTCTTGTGATTTCACGAAAATCATTCTTATTACATTCTTGTTCATCTAGGAATATACTGCCTGTTTTGCTAATTCCAAGTTCCAATTGAATAATTACCAACATTAATTTAATGCTTGTTTCTGGTAGTAATAGACATGAGCTAAAGTGATTTGCTTGCCATTCAATCCAGTTTTTAGGATTATCTAATTTAAAACTTTGAGTAATTAGATTAAAAGAGGTGTCTTGAAAATTATTATATACAACTTCATTGATTTTTAAGTGTCTATGAAGAATAAAATGACCTATTTCATGTCCAATAACAAAAGGCTCAATCTTAGTTCCTTTTATAGAAGGATTTATGTAGATGGTAGTGTTTTCAGAATTAAAATAACCCAAAACTTCATTGTCTGAATTATCTAGAATTTTTGAATATTCAAATTGTAAATTATGTGTTTTATTGAGGAAATCTAAGAGATCAAATAGAGGTGTTGCAGTAGCATTTTGTAATATAGTAGGGTTAAAATCAGATATAAGTTTAGACACAATGTTATCTATTTGTCTTTTAGATAATTTTTGTAAGCCATCAATTTTCTTCGGTAGTAATATATTGCATAATGCTTTTAAAATTATTGTGTCATAATCATCTTTCTGCGTGGTAGCTTTTATGCTTTTATAATGAGAAATATTATAGTTATTCTCATCTACTTCAATCAACATCATTCCATGGTACTTTATTTGTTCTAAGGCTCCTTTCTGTAATTTACTATTAGTTATAAAAACACCTTTTACTGTGAAATTTTTTATTTCACTTATATATTGGGCAAATAAAGCAACTTCATCTACTGGTATAGTAGATGAATATTTTTTACATTCAATTAAATAAAGTAGTGTGGGGCTTTCTGAGTTGGGAGGTGTTACTTCAATTGACAAATCAAAAATAATTCCATTTGCCCTACTTTGCGCGTGGTATTTTTTCTTCCTAAATATTTTACAATGTTCAGGGATTAATGATAGGTCTTTGTTATTTAAAATCTTCTCTATTATTTCGTAAGATTTATCTTCAAAATCATTGCCTATTTGAACTGTATTCATTTTAGATACTTTTTTACGTGTAGAATTCATTTCTTATAAAAGATTAGATTCTTTTTTTTACTAAAGTAGTTATAATTTTGATTAGTAGTTATTTAAGATATTAACAGAAGTTAATAACTGTTTTTGGTTTTTAAAAAAAATATGCTTAAAGCATCACGTGTGTAAACCACCTTGTAAAGCCCCCCCCTTAATTATACAGAACTGAATACCCCCACTTATTCTCAGCAGGAAGTGGATTTCTTGTGGTTTATATAAAAGATTTTCTTTCTTAGCTAAAGTTCAAGGTGGTAGCTGAGCTTTGAGGGAAGGAGGATCTGATATGTAAGCAATGTTTAACTTAAAAAATTATACTTATGGTACGTATTATTGACTATAAAAAAAGACAGACAGAGGATGGAAAGGAGTTCTTTGTATTAGAGATTACTGGTGGTATTGAAATGATAAAAAGTCAAACCACTAATCAGTTTTATGCTACAGTTAGAAAAGCAACTGTTACCTCTACATTTGATGAACAAACTTGTAAAGCTTTGATTGGTACAGAAATGACTGGTAGAGTAGTAAAGCAAGAGTCTGAGCTTTATGAATACGTGAACAAAGAGACTGGAGAAGTACTGGTATTATCACATAGATATGTTTATGTTCCAGAAGAAGTATTGTCTCAGGAAGAAAAGTCTATTCAAAGGTTACTATCAGAAGAGCATACTTTTTCTACTAATGGAAAGTACTAAATCAGAATTTGTAAAGTAAGATTATAATCCTTCCTGTTTTGTCATTCTCTCTATAAAGGGGGTAAGACAAAAGTGGAAGGATTTTTACTTTTTGAAAAATTATGTGTGAGAAGAGGTGTGTAAAAGGAACTTTTTAGTTGTAAATTCACTCAGGATACTATTTTGTTGATATAATAATATAGCTAAAAGTTTTGTTTTTACTCATTATTCTCTTAAGACTGTAGCTAAACCAACAAAGTTAAATTGAGGGCATTATTGTTGCTCAATAGAAACTAGTTCTTCAAGTGTTACATCTAATGCAGTAGCTATTCTAAAGAGAGTATATATAGTTGGATTGGTTCTGCCAGATTCAATTCTAGATATATTGGTAGTATCTATGTTTCCTTCCATTTTACCTACTAAATCAACTTGAGACATACTCTTGTTTTCTCTAGCAGTTTTTACATTTTTACCTATGATTTTTAATAAATCTAATTTTTCCATACTTGACATATTTGACAAGTGAAGAAAAGATTTATATTTGTTTATTATAATGCCATATATGGCAACTTGTTTAATTAATATAATACAGTATAATTATGAGAAGATTTCTGTTAGCAATAATCTTGTTGCTGAGTATTTCAACATATTGTCAGACTTCAAAGAGTGATTCAAATGACAAAAAGGTTTCAGATAAAAATGAAAAATTATTGAAAGCATTGAAGGGGACTAAAGAAGAATGGGACAGTTTTGTTAAAGAGAAGCTAGGTGATTCTACACCAACCTATTCAGGATTGGATGCTATGGCTATAAAAACTGGAGAAAGTGCTAGTGTTGACCCTAGACATTCTGATATAGCTAGAGAGAAGAATTTAAATCCCCATGTTATGAATTATGATGATATGGAAAAAGTTTACTTAGAAGATAAAAAAGAACAGTCCTTTTTCTGGGGATTTGTAGTGATTGGAGTTTTTGTATTAATAGGGGCAGTTTTGTTTCTAAAGAAAATCAGTAAATAAGGATGGAGAAATTAATAAATCGCATTAAGAGGCTTAGTACTGGTACAGTTAGATTGTTAATAACAATTAGTATTTTAATTACTTTACTTTCACTGTATGTATGGATAGATACGGGTTCTCCAATAAGTATGTTTCTGTTTTTCTTTAGTTTCGTGATATTCTGGAGTATAGTATCAATTATTTTATGGATAACAGATGGCTATAAAGAAGATAAAGAGTAATTATATAGAAGAGTTTAAATATGAAAATTTCATACCAGAAGACTTTGCTATTGGTACCATAAAGGACTGGGTAATTCAAAATGAGAACTATGTACATTTTTTAATCTCTGAATCTGGTTGTGGTAAATGGAGTAGATGGTTAAAGAACAATGACAAACCTTATCCTTGTGTCTGTTCAACTAGAGAAGAAACTTGTTTTTTTATTGAGTTATATTATGAACTACATAGAATAGTAGAATTTCATAGTAAAGAATCCTATTTTAAAACAGCAATTAAGGAATATAAATGGTATGATGGCAATTTACTCAAGCAATTAGAATGCTTTAGTAAATACAAGAAAGTTGCATCTACATTGTTCTTTGATACTACTATTAGGATTGCATATTCTCAAGAACCATATCAAGCTTATCTAATAGAATTAAATAGATGTGAATTTGAGAATACCATTGAATTTATCACATTGTTCAAGTATGATTAATATATTGTTTAAGAATGGGAGAAAAGACCATAAAGAGTAAGTTTTTTCAAGTATCATTTAGACCACCTGTAATGAGGTGGTTTTTTTATATCATTTAGCTTATGAGAATTTCAAAATTACCATTTGATATAGGTATAGATTATGAGGAATTGGAATTGGTTTTGGAGGTTTTAGCTGAGAGAATAGAGGGGTATGATAGCTATTTGTATATTGGGGAGGAAGTGTATTGCATATGTAATTACCCCGCAGATAAAATGGAATTAATATTTCATTGGGATGTTCTACAAGCTGTGATTGTTTCTTTTAAAAATGAACTCCCTTTTCTATCTCAGCTAAACCAAGGGGAATTAAAAACCAATCTCTTGGAGGTACAAACTGAATTAGAAACTAATGAGAGTTACTTTGTTGGAACAATTGGAAATAACACCATCTCTCTATTTAGGCTAGTTAAAATTACTTATTTGATATATGGAGATTCCATCTTATTAGCTAAGTTGCGTAGAACTTTATTAAGTTAGTAGATATTAGAAAGGCATACTATTAGGCATACAACATAGCTAAGCTTGGAGTAAGTTGTTTATAATCAAAAAGTTTGTATCGAGGGTTCGAATCCCTTCCTCTCTGCAAAGAAAAACCGATTGTGAAAACAATCGGTTTTTTTGTTTCCCCCCGCGGTGAAAATTCATTTTCACAAGCGGAGGGGAAACAAAAAAACGAGGGCGCTAGCCCGTGGTTTTTCTTTGTGTTTTGAATCCCCTTTGGGCTCACGTAGTAATCCCTCTGGTTTGATTTTGTTTTCACAAGCGGTGTGGAAACAAAAAAACGAGGGCGCTAGCCCGTGGTTTTTCTTTGTGTTTTGAACCCCCTTTGGGCTCACGTAGTAATCCCTCTGGTTTGATTTTGTTTTCACAAGTGGTGTGGAAACAAAAAAACGAGGGCGCTAGCCCGTGGTTTTTCTTTGTGTTTTGAACCCCCTTTGGGCTCACGTAGTAATCCCTTTGGTTTGATTTTGTTTTCACAAGCGGAGGGGAAACAAAAAAACGAGGGCGCTAGCCCGTGGTTTTTCTTTGTGTTTTGAACCCCCTTTGGGCTCACGTAGTAATCCCTTTGGTTTGATTTTGTTTTCACAAGCGGAGGGGAAACAAAAAAACGAGGGCGCTAGCCCGTGGTTTTTCTTTGTGTTTTGAATCCCCTTTGGGCTCACGTAGTAATCCCTCTGGTTTGATTTTGTTTTCACAAGCGGAGGGGAAACAAAAAAAACGAGGGCGCTAGCCCGTGGTTTTTCTTTGTGTTTGGAACCCCCTTTGGGCTCACGTAGTAATCCCTCTGGTTTGATTTTGTTTTCACAAGCGGAGGGGAAACAAAAAAACGAGGGCGCTAGCCCGTGGTTTTTCTTTGTGTTTTGAACCCCCTTTGGGCTCACGTAGTAATTCCTCTGGTTTGATTTTGTTTTCACAAGCGGTGTGGAAACAAAAAAACGAGGGCGCTAGCCCGTGGTTTTTCTTTGTGTTTTGAACCCCCTTTGGGCTCACGTAGTAATCCCTCTGGTTTGATTTTGTTTTCACAAGTGGTGTGGAAACAAAAAAACGAGGGCGCTAGCCCGTGGTTTTTCTTTGTGTTTTGAACCCCCTTTGGGCTCACGTAGTAATCCCTTTGGTTTGATTTTGTTTTCACAAGCGGTGTGGAAACAAAAAAACGAGGGCGCTAGCCCGTGGTTTTTCTTTGTGTTTTGAATCCCCTTTGGGCTCACGTAGTAATCCCTCTGGTTTGATTTTGTTTTCACAAGCGGAGGGGAAACAAAAAAACGAGGGCGCTAGCCCGTGGTTTTTCTTTGTGTTTTGAATCCCCTTTGGGCTCACGTAGTAATCCCTCTGGTTTGATTTTGTTTTCACAAGCGGTGTGGAAACAAAAAAACGAGGGCGCTAGCCCGTGGTTTTTCTTTGTGTTTTGAATCCCCTTTGGGCTCACGTAGTAATCCCTCTGGTTTGATTTTGTTTTCACAAGCGGTGTGGAAACAAAAAAACGAGGGCGCTAGCCCGTGGTTTTTCTTTGTGTTTTGAACCCCCTTTGGGCTCACGTAGTAATCCCTTCCTCTCTGCGAAAAACCTCTTAAGTGCTAGTGTTTAGAGAGTTTTGTTTTTATGGGTGCTAAATTAGGTGCTAATAGCAGCTGTGTGATTTATCTATTTTTTGAAGAGTCAAGGATATATTTTATTTTAGTACAACTTTTCTATTTGCAACATCATACTTATAATTCACAATATTCCCATTTAAAAGAAGTTGAATTACTTCGTCGATGATATTTAAAGGAATCACAAACCATTCTCTCGGGATATATCTATTTCCTGACTTATCATACAAATCAATATCTAAACAAGCTTCAGCAAAGAAACGATGTAAGAAGCTTTCAAAGGAATTTACATTTAAGCTATAGCAGTTGTAAGAAGCTATAACTTCTACATCAGCAAATAAATAAGTCGCTTCTTTCGATGCGTTTTTAATACGTTCCTGCACAGGATATTTTGAGAAACCAATTTTATAAAGATTTTCTAAATTTTTAATTTCAGGTCTCTCTGATTTTGACTTCAAAATATAAATCCAACCACTTTGAACATCTTCTTCTCTCACAGAATTGAAATTTTCTTGAAGTTGGTTATACATTCCTTCATCTGTATTAGTAACAATTTTACCGTTTTTCTGAATAGCTTTACCTAATGAACGAAATAGCATATTCGAAATAGTTCCATTCTCAAAAACAGTAACTGTACGTCCTTCTAATCGAACTCGATCCCCAGATTTGTTTTCTTTTATTACTTTTTCAGCTTTGGAAACTTCTAAATAGCACAATAAACCATCAACTAAATAAAAATTTCCTTCAATTAAATTATCCTCTGCATTCGTAAAGTTTAAAAGCTTACGTTTTCCTTCTTTCAGTTCCTTATGAACTTGTTTAAACATCTGTTCATACTTTTGAAAATCTTTGTCTGAAATAGCTTTTCGTTGTGCAATATAATCTGCACTTTCTCTACTACCTTCTTTTGGAGTGTATTTAAATTCAAAAATAGAAGAATCTCCTTCATCATTTAACAATCCTAAATCGGCATCACCTAAGATATCATCTAATGTTTCAATTTTAAGTTCTACTTTACCTAAAAGATTAAAACGATCGAACGCTTTCAAGATACTTTTGTTTCGCTCATTAGCCTTAAAACCTTTCAGTCTAGCTGATAATGTATATTCAGACATAGAAGATGTTGATGGCTCTCTTTTATTCTTTTCAAAAAAATGATTAATTTCTTCAAATGAATCAATCAAACGATCTTCATCTGTTCGCACAAAAGATTGCTTTTGTTGTGACTCTAATAAACCAAAATCATCGTCATTAAAAATATCATCTAAATTCTTAGCCATTTTGATTTTTTCTACGTTTTGCGTCCTGCAAAAATAATAAAGCTTGTGCTAATCTTTGTTCTTTTGGATCATGTGAATTAATATCAGGTGCTTTTCCTGTGTTTGTTTTCCATCGTTTAATAGCTTCCCACGACGCAATCGCTTCTTCCTCGGTCATTTCTATTTTGGTAACATTAATCGTGTCTTGAATAGCTTTTAAAACAGAGGTGGTAACATTTTTAGATAAAATTTCAAAAGCCTTTTGAAATGGATTAATGGTATCAATCAAATCAATATGAATATCATCTATGTTTACAAAGCTTCCTGCCATGCGAATGAATTTCTTTGAGCCGTGCTCTTCTACTTCACCATTTTTAACAACAGAATCCACTACTACATATTGGCGAATTGCTTCTACATCTTCAGCTCCTAAATCGGGATAAATCTCCCGAATAATTTTTGGAATTAAAACCGTATTGATGACTTCGGGTTCTAAATTCCCTGGCATCGCTTTCAACATGGTACCATCTTGAAGAATACGTGCTTTTAAATCATTCAAATCACTTTCTATAATATCCTTTGCTCGTTGTGAAGTAGGTTTTTTAAATCCTCTAATTTTGATTGTATTCTCGTCGTCTGGCTCTCCTTCATCTTCCTCAAGATCATCCATCGGTTTAAACTTAAAATTAGGTGCTAATACTTGCTCCATTAATAAAGAAGCCGTTATTGCTTTTAACATATTGTTTACAGACAAACGTAGATCTTCATCTACAGCATCAGGTTGCGCAATAAGGTTAGTGAACTGCGCATGTGTTTTATTATTACTATCTCTAGTAGCTCTACCAATAATTTGAATGATTTCGGTCAACGAACCTCTATATCCTATCGTTAAAGCATGTTGGCAAAAGGGCCAGTCAAAGCCCTCTTTTGCCATTCCCAGGGCAATAATCATATCGATATCTTCAGGCGTTTTTACTCCTCGTAAATAGGCGGTTATTTTATCACGTTCTTTCTGAATATCATTAACCAAATCAGCTATTTTCAAGATTCTGCCAGAACGTTTACTTTTCACATATAAAACGCCTGTTTCTGTATCTTGATACTCTAAATCACCAATACAATCAATGATGTGATTAACTTCTTCGCGTTTTTGTTTGGAAGATTCAGCTGAATTCACACTTGGAATATGAATAATCGTTTTAAGATTTTCGTCTAAAATCTCTTCTAATGCTGACATTCCTCTTTCTTCATCGTGATTATAATATCTTCCTCGATAAAAGTGATAGCCAATTCCTAAGGATTTTAAATACTCATATCCGTTAAGCTGATCGTAATAGTTGTACGTAACTTTTATGAATTTCTCTTCGTCTTCAGGTAATAATACAGGAACACTATCGCCACGAAAATACGATCCAGTCATCGCAACAATATGAGCCGTAGATTTCTCCATAATTCTACGCATTACATTACCTAAAATATTATCGCCATCAGCAGAAACATGATGAAATTCATCAATTGCCACCAAACAATTATTAAAGTCGGTTTCTTGTAATCCTTCAAACGCAAAACGCAACGTGCGTACAAATCAATATTTTTTCATCCGATTGTAGAAATTCTTTAAACGCCTTTACTTTAGAAGTATCACTGCCAGGAGCACAAAGGTTGTATCGGTTATTTAATTCCCAATCGGCATAAAAACCATACTTTTTTAGTTCATTGGGTGCAAACGAGTTCCCGATGGAACGTTCTGGAACGGCTACAATTACTTTTTTTATACCTTGATTAATAAGTTTGTCTAATGCAATAAACATTAAAGCTCTTGATTTTCCCGATGCAGGCGGAGCTTTTAATAATAAATATTGTGCAGAACGAGCTTCATACGCTTTTGCCTGCATCTCACGCATTCCTAATTCATTGGTCGATTTACTTTTGCCTGTTTGATCATAAGTAACATTTACCAAATTAATAGGTTTTATATAGTCTGTATTCTTTTCTTTTTCCATTGTGATTTATTATTAAAAACGCTTAAAGTCTATACCCTAACTAATCGCATCAAAGGTTCAAAAGAATACATTGCAGCTCTACGTCCTGATGATTCTTCTCTTAAAACTAAATGGCCGTTATCTACTAATTTTCTTATCATTAGTACCGCTGTTGCATTTGGAATTTTTGTAGTATTCACAAACTTATTATTTCTAAATACTGGATAAGTAAAAATGAAATCTAGTATTTCCATATTCCATTTTGAAGATAGTAAATCTGAAAATTCTATTTTTGTGGATTCGTACAAATTTTTAATACTTTCTGCAATTTCTAAATTTCTGATAGCTTGACTTTCCACAGCATTCAAGAAAAAGCGAATCCATTCGTTCCAATCATTTGTTTTTGAAACATTACGCATTTGCTCTATGTATTCATCTTTATTCTCTTCAAAATATCCACTAATATAAAAATGAGGTTGTGAAAGAATTTTTTCTCGCCATAGATTTAGAGTAATCAACATTCTGCCAATTCTGCCATTACCGTCTTTAAACGGATGCAACGCTTCAAACTCTAAATGCATGATAGCCGTTTTAATTAATGGAGGGAAACTACTATCCTCTAAAAATTTAAAAAGTCTTTCCAATCCTTCGTCAAGATTTTCAGGTCGAATAGGAATAAATTGAATTTCTTTTTTTAATCTATCAGCCAAGTAATTTTGTTCTTTTTTAAACTGACCTGGAGATTTATTGGCACCTCTACCTAAGTACAACAATTGTTGATGCATTTGCTTAATGAAACTCAACGAAAAATTATAACCACTTTCTAAAGCACTTTGCCCATTTTTTAAAGCTCTTTGATACAAAATAGTTTCAATTACGTCTGCTTTTGCAGTAGCTGTATCTTCTCCTTCATGATCCGCTTCATATTGAAGTATTTCATCCATAGTACTAATTGTACCTTCTATTCTTGAAGAAATTACTGCTTCTTGATTACGTAAAGGAGCTAATAAAATTTCAGTGTTATGTAAATTTTTTAACATTTGGTCAAAACGAGCCAACGCATCGGTTGCTTTTACTAATTCTTGTATAAAAAGAGTATAGTTAATATTTTCTGGTGGGAAATTATCGTAATGATAATCTACTGCTTTATCTAAATTATAATCCATAAACTGATATTTGTATACAAATTTAAACAAATAAAACCAGTCAACGGCTCTTGATTACACAAAATGACATAATTAGGAACACAAACATTTTTGATTACAATTTCTGAATACAAAATCTTTTGATTACAAAAAAACATGTTTTTGTATAAACAAATATATTTGATTACAATTTCTGAATACAAATACACTTGATTACAAAAAAAATACAATTACTGTAAACAAAGTAATTTGATTACAGTTTCTGAATACAAAATTTTTTGATTACAAAAAAACAACAATATTAGAAATCAAATTGTAAAGCACAGAGGGACATGCATGTCCCTCTGTGAAATGTTTACTACTCTTTTTACTTTTGAATATTAGTATGAATTATTTTTTATCTGTTCAATAGTTTTTAATTGCCAATCAAATAAGCATAAAATAAAAAAACACCTGATTTTGAACGCTTTATAAATTTAAAAGAGGGTGTGCCGTGAACTGTGTCACATAAATTAATTACACAATAAAAACGTAAATTAGTATTATGAATACAGATAATAAAAACATGGGATTTGATTTTGATAGTTTCAAAGAAGAGGCTATGGCTGGATTGTACCAAGGCAAGAAAATGGGTGGGCCTGATGGCATTTTTGCACCTCTTTTGAAACACTTTCTAGAAACAATGATGGAAGGTGAACTGGAACATCATTTAGCGGAAGAAAAGGCAAAAGGGTTAACTAATCGGCGCAATGGCAGGACAACTAAAACAGTTCGAAGTATGCAATCTGGTAGTTTTGAACTTGAATCTACCAGAGATCGCAATGCAACTTTTGAACCTAAGATACTTCCAAAAAGGCAACTCATCGTTACGGATCAATTAGAAGAAAACGTAATATCTTTATATGCCCGAGGCAGTAGCACACGTGATATTGCTAGCTTTATCATGGAAATGTATGGTATGGAGATATCCGCTATTGAAATTTCCCGCATTACCGATAAGATTATTCCGGCTATGAACCAGTGGCGCGATCGGCCTTTAGAATCTATATATCCTTTCGTATTCCTAGATGCTATGCATTATAAAGTTAAAGATCTAGGAAGTATAACTTCACGAGCTGTCTACAATATTCTAGGCATAAATCAAGAGGGCAAAAAGGAACTCATTGGTGTATATTTATCAGAAAACGAAGGAGCAAAATTTTGGTTATCAGTTTTAACTCATCTTAAATCACGCGGGGTACAAGATATACTTGTTGCCTGTGTAGATGGTTTAAAGGGCTTTCCGGAAGCTATACAAGCTATTTTTCCAAAGACACAAATACAACTTTGTATTGTGCATCAAATAAGAACAAGTCTTCGCTTTGTGCCTCATAAAGACAAGAAAGCTTTAGCTGCAGATTTAAAGCCGATTTACACCGCTGTTAGCGAAGAACAAGGCTATGAAAGGCTTTTAGAGTTTGAAGAAACCTGGGGTAGTAAATATCCATTAGCAGCTAAAGGATGGATGGATAATTGGGGCCATTTATCTACTTATTTTGATTTTGATCCGCACATAAGAAAGGCTATATACACTACTAATGCGATAGAGGCCATGCATAGACAGGTTAGAAAAGTAACTAAAACCAAAGGAGCTTTTACCTCGGATCAATCATTGCTTAAGCTAATATATTTAGTCATTAAAAATGTTTCTAAGAAATGGACGATGCCAATTCACAATTGGGGTTTGACTATGTCGCAGCTTTATATTAAATTTGGGGATAGGCTACTGCCGTAAAGATCCTCCTTTTTCTTAGCTCTGGGACTTAAGTCCCAGAGCTAAGAAAAAGGAGATGACACAGTTTGTGTTACACTCCCTATTGGGAAACCTGAAGATCTGGGAACCCTGACAAAGTTCTTTAAGATTTGGCATTTAAAAGAGGTTTTGATTATCGTTATTAGTCACTTTATTATTCATCCTAAAAAATTATACTTTATGGAAATAGCAAAAACTGTAATTGTACATCTTACTATAGGGTTTATCCTAACTTTTTTAAGCGTAAACTTTATGTGGATTGGCGGAGGCGTTGGCATTGCAGGCGGGTCGGTCAACTAACCAAAAATCTATGCCAAGTATTAAATATTATATGTTGGGAACTGGTTCGATGCCAGTGCCCCGCCACATTTGAAAGTCATCTGTTTTTAATAGATGGCTTTTTTATTTAAAAATGAATACTTTATTATAGTAAAAAAATGACCCCTCGGGTAACAAGGGCTTGGCGCAATGGCGGGTTAAGGCTAAAATTTGAAGTTTCGGCTTTCTATTCCGAAAAAAGCTAATTATATTGACTTTTTTCTTAAAATTATTCAATATATTGGCTTTTGCTTACTGTGTCGCTAAATTGAAACTTATCGCTTCAATTTTCGCCATTGGCGCCAAGCTTCGAACCGTTAAAAGAAGCCCCTTAACGGCAACATATTAAAACACATTTGGTTTTCCAATCGCACAAATCCGACAAACGATAGCCAAAAGAACTTCAATTCTTCTAACGCTTACTCCAACCCTACTTCGACAACAAATCGTATGACTGACTTGGAGGAAACAACATACTCAAAGCGTTTGGCTTAATCTTAAATATTGGACCTTTTTCGACAACTTTACCGACTTGAGTTCGCTTTATCAAATGGTCAAGTGTAATAATTCCTTGTTCCAATAAAATATCAAACTGGGACACAATTGGTTTTTTCGTATGTTCGACCGACTTGTATATAAAATGTTCTTTATTGTCAATTATAAAAGTATCCGTTGCAACCCAAAAGGTTTCGTTGTGTTTTTCAAGCAAACGTTTATGCAATGTTTCCAACCCCCAAACAACGAAATCACCAACTGAAGCTTTCTCAGAGTTTTCAATTAGTTGACGAACATCGGTATCCAATTTCAACTTTAAACCTTGTGAATTACGGACTATTGCAGAAACTGTACAATACAATTTAAAATCATCACCACGATTATATCCGAACTCATCCAATATTTCCGCACAACTTTTAAACTTACTGGCTGACCAATCTGGAACTTGTGCAAATAAATTCTTTCGGTTACCTCTTTTATCACGAAAAGCTTTCAGCTCAATGCCTTTATAATCTGGTTGTTTTGACGAATTAATGTTAATTCCTAAAAGTGTTTCAAGAGTTCTACCAATTGCCGTATCGGCTTGCAACATTGCAGGAATTGCTCCTTGCAAACTAATTTTTCTTAATAAAATCAATAATTCGTCAGCCACTTCTCTTGACAAAGAATTAATTTCATTTACCAATTCTTTCAGAGGATTATTAGCAATTCCGTAAATCAAACTTTCAAAATCGAGTTGTGTAACATTGACAACATACAAATCATTTTCATAAGAAATAATCCCTAAAATATCATTTGCTTTTGAGTAAACTCCTAAACCTTTAAACCAAATTCTTGGGTCACCTTTTTTAGTATTTGGTCGGTACAGCGAAGCAATCGATTGTATCAATCCGTCAGGACTAACTAAATATGAATTGACTTGTATTTTGCTTTCTTGACCTTGATTTTGAAGCTCGTAATCGTGAATATTTTTATCTTTCAAATATGCCCGAACAGAACCAGTCGCATCCATAATAGATTTCTCAAGACCTGTTCCTGTTGGCTCAATCAATGTGACTTCAACCGATTTTTCCGTTAAAAGTTTTATTCTTTCTATTTCTACTTTGGTTAATTGCCTCATCTTTAATCAATATTTTTTAATATTTCTAAAGCGACCGCTCTTGCCATTAAAGGAGGAACAGCATTACCAACCAAAGTAAATTGAGGGACTTCAAATTTTCTTTTATTTCCGCCAGTAGAGCGCTTTCCTTGAAAAACAAAACTATCATCAAAAGACTGCAAACGAGCCATTTCACGAACAGTCAAAGCCCTTGGACTTGAATAGTGTACATAATCATCAGGAATAGTCATAATAGTAGAACTTTGCCCTTCTGCTTTTAAAACATTATAATTTCTTTTTTCAGAAGATAGTCCTAATTTTTTTAATTCTTCCTTTGCTTCATTATAGTTCCCTGCATTAAGAATAACATTCAATCGTTTTACAACATCATCATTTTGTTTACTCGTTTTATGATTTTGCAATGGTGCGACAACATGTGTCAATACATTTTCCAACTCTTCAGAATTCCGAACGTAAAAAGGATTTTTAGCATTCGAAAAACGTCCAAGCAATCTTCCTTGCTTTGACCATTCTGCATAAGTCAATCCACTTTTAGTATTTGGTTTTCCATCGAGAGAACGCTTTTTTAACAAGGCTTCCATTTGCTCGGTCGTTCCATTATATTTTACTTTCAAATTAATGTTTTCATAATTATATTTCTCATCATCATTTCCGATGAAATCTAAATCATACAAAGCTTCAAAAACGGTTACTTTTTCATTTTTAGAAACGGTAGCAGGAACTGTTTTAATCAATTTCTGGTCTTTTCTACAACCAATAAATAAAACTCTTTCTCGATTTTGTGGAACGCCATAATCAGAAGCCAAAGCCACAAAAGGCTGGTCGATATTATATAAGCGAATGTGTGTAAGAATTTCATATAATTTTTCATCACTTTTTTGTGTTTTAGCAATTTCAGTCAAACCTTGAACACATTCATCAAAAGAATAATTATAAATTTCGAGAGCAAGAATAATATTCGAAATTTCACTTTTGAAAACTGTTGACGGATTTAGTCTTTGAAAGGCATTATGTATCTCTTCAATAATATTATTCGGTTCAATAGACACTAAAAAATCATCAAATTTTGGAGCGAAGAAGTCATTATCTAAATCGTTATGATTTTTCTCTTGAATAACTTTTTTTCTAATGTATGCCAGTTCTTTTGCTCTTTTTAGCATATTAAATCCGTGACGAATAGTTGCAAAATTTATATCGGTTTTGCTCGTTTTGTAGTCCGCTATTTTTGGGGCGAGAATTCGAAATTTATTTTCAATATTTTGAATGTAGCTTTCTCGATTTGTCTCTAATTCTTTGTCAACAGCTTTTTCAAAATTTAATCTTTGTAAATAACAATCGAGTATAAATTGATTTTCTGGACTTGACTTTTTGAGATTGGCAACAAAATGAATCAGCTGAGAAAACTCTTTTAAATCAATAATAGAGCGGATTTCTTGCAAAATCATTTCTTTGATTTTTCCTCCCTCTTTTGTTAAAATTCCTTTCACATTTTCCATTACGAAATACTTTGGACGCAGCATTTTTATCACGTTCAGATAGTGAGCGAACAAATCATCTTTTTTATCAAACTTTTTTCGTTTTCCTGCCAAGCTAAAACTTTGACAAGGAGGTCCACCACAAACAACATCGATTGTTTGACCTTTTACTTTCTTCAAAAGATTATCAATAAAATCAGGCTCGGTAATGTCTTGACGCAAAAACTCTGCATCCATTCCCAATTGATAATTGTAACGAGCTAAATGTGTCAACTCACAATTTTCGTTGATGTCACTTCCTAAACGAAAATCGTAATATTTATTTCCGTGTTCTGCTTGTAAAAAACCTTCACTAAAACCACCTGCACCAGCAAATAAATCCAAAAATTTTATCTTCTGCATTGTTTCGTATTCTGAAGCATCTTCGCAAACCATTGACACATCTGTATTTTGTTTACGACTATTGACCAGCGACGAAATTTTTTCTTTAACTTTTACATCAGTAAACTGACTATGTGGAGCAGATGCAAAATGTTTTTCCACTTCTTGTTTTAAAAAGGCAAGAAATTTATTAATACTCTTATGCAAATATTCAGTTTCCTTGACGTTTTGATTTTTGGTATCCCAATCTTTTCTCATCACCTTTTCACCTGTGGAAACCTTAACTTGAACATCTTTTTGCCTTAAAACCAAATGAATTGGAAAGTGCTTTGACTTATCAGCCTTATCTAAATAAAATTTAACATTTACCATATTGCGGACATTTTTACGGACACGGACAAATTTACGGACAAATTTCAAATAGACAACAAAAATTTATATTATTTAATGCCAATGCTAAAGCAAGCGCATTTGCAATTCGTACAAGCCAACCGTAAAATGCTAAAATTGCGAAAGAGCTTACTTTCCAACGCTCAACGTAGTAACCGAAAAAGGGTACGCCTATAACATCGGTTTGGCAAAAGTGGTGGATTCGTGCTTTGTATGAAGCTTTTTTGTAAGTTTGAAATTTGTTCTTTGATTGACCATTTGTGCTAAAATCGCCACCTTCGTCAGGCCCAGGCACGTTAGTGGTAAGTATTAGGATATAGCGAAAAAGGGGATGTTCATAAAAAATTATCGACATTAATTCTTTCTGTTTTAGCTTTAGATGAAACGATGTCGTAATAAGTTAATGCTTATATTTAATGTTTTAACTAAATATAAGGATAACACTTTATAAAAAACGGCAGGACTAGCAACCAGTATAGAGGATCAAATACAAAAACTTATTGATCGAGGTATGGAATTAGATATACCAAAAGAGAAAATAGAAGAAATTTTATTGGACATTGGTTTTTGTATAAGTATTTTATCGTCTTTCGACAGTTCGTCAATGGTATCGATTAAACTGCCTTCCGTAAGTGTTTTAAAAAATATTTTGCCTTTGTAAAAAAGTTCTCCTTCATTTTTAGAAAGGTTGTAATCGCCTTTTTTTAAGCGTGTTATCGTGGTTTTTGACAAACCAAAAGACAAAAGAAAATCATAAATAAAATTTTCTTTATCAAAATGGGTTGCTATATCTTGTAAGCGTTGCTGTATTTCGGTTTTTCATGTTTTTTTTAAAGGGAAATGTTGTTGTAAAGATAGGGAACTTATAAAAGATTATTTTTTAAATAAAGCTTTGTAAGAATCTTCACAATTAGAATCTTAATCTAAGGCTCTTAAACTATTTAAATCAGGGTTCTGTGCTTCATTCAAATATTGCATGATTACAAAACGTTACAATTATATTAAACGTTACAAATACTTCCTTCCTCCAAGACGACTCTTGTAATTTGACTTTCCTATTGTTATTTATGTCTTTATTCAGCACGACAATAATTTGAGGGATAGGAGAAAATGGATGACTTACTGAAAAGATTAAATCTATATTCTCATTGCGAATTTCTTCCAACAGCTTTTCTTGAACGACAAGGGGGAGTGTTTGTAATTCATTGATTTTTAATGGATCTTTCATAGTTCGACAATGTTTTGGTTATTAATACTGTCAAAGGTTGTTAAGGAATTAAGAGTTTCAAACTAATTTTACTTGTTTAATTCAATTGAAAATTAGTATCTTACACTACTGAAGAAAGTTAGTTTCTAGGTTTAAGAAAATCTCTTTAGTATATTTGTAAACATCAAACAATCACGTCATGACAACAGCCACTCAGAAACATATAGGAAGAAATATTAGTAGAATAAGAGAGATAAAAGGGATGAAGCAAATAACTTTAGCTGAGCTTTTAGGTGTTAGTCAGCAACAAGTATCTATTATAGAAAACAGTGAATCTGTTGAAGAGTCAAAGTTAGAAAAAATTGCGGAATTGTTAGAAGTGCCTGTGGAGGCAATTAAAGAGTATTCGGATGATAAAGTCATGAATATTATTACCAATAATACGTTTCAAGATGAATCTTCTGCAATCAAGAATTTGTATAATCCGACTTTCAATCCCTTAGATAAATTAATAGAATCACATGAAGAAAATAAAAAACTATATGAGCGTTTATTAGAAGCGGAAAAGGAAAAAGTAGCTTATTTGAAAATGGTTATTAAAAAATAAAAAGAGCCCTGTTAGGATTGGGATATAGGTATATAATTAAATAATAATTGTATTTTTGTACTGTAATAGTGTCCCATTAGTCATTTGCATTCGTGGTGCACTTAAAAAAAATAAACAGCCTCAGATAATTTCTGAGGCTTTTTTTATGCTGTTTGTTTATCTATATTATTCATTTTACTGTTCAATATTTATAAGACGCTTTATTTATTCAAATTCCCAATCTAAATAAGCATCAAACAGCAATCACTTGATTTTAAGCATTTTGATTTATATGCTATTTAGATAGTACTTACTACTCACAATTCCCCTTGCAGTCATCAGCTTGTTGATAATCTTCTGCTGTAAAGATGTAATGTTCATTGATATTACTATAAATAAAGGTGTTTAATAAGTTTCTCGGATCACAAGGGACTTCTCTGCCAAAATCATCTTCACACGTGTTTTTAACTACACTGGTATAACGTTGTAGAAAAAACACCGTCTTTTTTTGATTGTTATAAATAACTTCCATTGCATTTGGAGAGCCTTCGTCCTGCCTGAAAAACTCAACAAAATCATATTCAGATGATGGACGATAACGTTTTGCTCTCTTTTCGATTGTTTGTCCATTATCCAGATTGATATACCTTATTAATGAAACTTGACCGTCTGCACTAAGAGTATATAGTTTTAGTTGAATGGGAACGCCACTTTGGTTTTCCACTATGTATTGATAGTTTATGGGGTCACCTTCGCAACTCATTAATAGTGTTGTTGTAAAGAAGATAAATACGATATTAATATATTTTTCCATAAAAACTTTGATTAACCAGTTTGCAAATAATTCAGCTAAATAAATGAAGTGGGGTTTGTGTGTTGACTTCTAACCATCCATTCCAATGGGGTGCCCCTTGTAATTACTGTTGTGGTGAGCGGGCGACTCACTCTGTCAATAGGGTATTCTGCTCCATTTTCTGCTCTTTGATTAAAATCATCGATCATATCTATACCAGAAGAAATATAATATTTTTCAACAATAAAAGGATTTTCATTTGATTTGTAATCAAGAAAATCAAATTCAGTTTTATCTTGATAGACTATCGCTTCATTATTTGGTTTTTCTCATCCCGCTAAGGCAATAATAAACAGCATCGTTTATAGTTGTTTTTTCTTCTCTAGTAGGCTAACAAGTGTTAAATATATAGTAGGCTAACAAGTGTTAAATATAAATAAAATAGTAATGCAAATTTTTTTATTAACACTGTTTTGATTTCGATAGATTTTATCTTTAACCTTGTTTTTTATACTTTTTCTCGACTGACCTCAATATGCTTTATTTCCCATTTTCCTCACTTCCATTAACATACTGTAAGGCTTGTCCCATAGAAGGAGCAAAATAAATAAGCTGAAAAATATGATCGATTAATTCGGGAGAAAAAGCCTCATTTCCTTTAGCGATTCCATGACCTTGCAGCATTTGGTTTTGAGGGAAGCCTATACTCCACGTGAAATCATCGTTCAGTTTGACATTCCTTCTTTGAAAAAAGCAATTGAAATTGTGAAAAACATATTTGACACTATCCAAAAAATCTATCTAAGTAGTTAAAAATGACTTGGGTCAGAAAAAGACCAAGTCATTTTTTTTATATTTATATTTTATACAGTTTTGAAATCGATTGATCGCATTTCAGAGGAGTTTTTAAATAGTTTCAAACTGTAGAAGAACTCCATGACGTGCTAAAAGACCTGCAAAAGCGAGGAATTGAAAAAAAGCTAGATGCTCATTAGACTATAAAAGCCTGGTCTTTGTCAACAAACCATTATGGGTAATAAGACCATTAAAGCCGGTTATAGGGCGAGTGAAATTCAAGTTTCTAGGGGCGGTGACGCGAGTTTTAACCCTATGCTTATCCCTGAGCAAAAAAAGGTAGAGGGTCGCGAAAACGTTGTTGATTGCCTTTCTGCAAAGGGAATGGGTGCTTCGAATATTGAAGAACAAATAGGAGGTTTATAATTTTGATGTTTCTCAATCCAATTTTCCCGTATAGGGATAGTGCCAATAAGACATTTATTGAAAAGATATTCAAACTAAACAATGCGCGGAATGTACCATGGAAATGATGGGTCACTTGAGCTCATTCGTTATTTAATAAACCGACGTTTTTGCACGCATTGTGCAAAACGATATATTTTGCAGGTATAGCGCAAACCAACACAAAACCACAATTTAATAATATCCAATTCGACTTCCCGGATTCCTCGTTTGTTTAAACAAAAAAGCCCTGAGTTTTTTAGGCTCAGGACTGTGGAGTTTCTCCGAGGTATTCCGTTGGAATGGGGAGTTAGTTTTTGATTATTTTAATCGTTTTTTGTGCCGAGTTCGAAGTGATTCGAACGCTATAGGTTCCCGCGGGAATTTCGGACAAGTCGATGTGCGTTTGTTTGTCGGAAGTGCTCTTTTCCAGGAGGCGTTGTCCGAGCATATTAAACACCTGTATACGGGTAATTTCCGAGTCCGAGTCGATATGTAGCACATCCGTTACCGGATTGGGATAGTACTGTAGGGCGCTGGTATTAAAATCGCGTATGCCGAGTGTAAACTGTATAGTGATTTCGATTTCGTCGTATTTGCTTGGATCTTTTACAGAGTTGGCGCGTACGCGTATCGTACCGTTGGTAATAGCGGTAACCAGTCCGTTTTGGTCGACGGTGGCCAATGACTGTCCTTGGATAACGGACCATGTAACCCCTTGATTAACTTCTTGCGGACTAATCATCGCGTACAGTTGGAGGGTTCCGTTGGGAAGCGTAATCTCCGGATCTTGGTGATTGGCGGTGGTTACGAACACGTTTTCTACTGCTACCGCAGCGGTAATACTCAGGGTATAATCCGCAATTTGCCCGTAATAGGCGTCGGTACAAGCATCGAAGTCACCCGCTTCATAAATGTTCCATTGGTCTTTGACGATTCGCATACGCGTTTGTCCCTCTAGGGCATTTTGTGGAATGCTCAGGCTGATCGTCGCTTCAACGAAATCCGTTCCACTCGAGGGCATTAGCGACACGCTGTAGTATTCACTATGCATGTCAAACACCGTGTCCTGATTCCAGTCGATAAACACGCGGATGTCATTTTCGAAATTTCCAGCCGTATTTCCCTTTACGGTGAGGGTGTAGGTTTCCCCGCGTTCAACATGGGCGATTAAGGCTGTAAAATCTTCGTAGGCAGGACTTCCATTTATGGTGGGGGAGCTCGTGTTTTCGAGGTCCGCCAAGCGGACTAAGGTAATGGGTTCCACCTCGTAATCTACGGTTACCCTACAGTAAGGGTCGGTAGGAGCGCTGCTGTGTATCAGTACTTCGAGTTCTGCGTATTTGGAAGCATCTACGGCGGAAGTAGCGCGTGCGTTTACCGTTCCGCTGGCCGTAGCGGTAATGCGTCCACTTTGATTGATCGTTGCCAGGTCACTGCCGGATTCGATCGTCCAAATAACGGTTTGTACGGCATTGTTGGGATTCACGACAGCGGTCAATTGCAGGCTGCCGTTTTCCGTGGAAATTTCCGGTTCCACATCGTTTTCCGTGCTGATGGCGACGCTTTCGATGGCCTGATTTTCCCGATTGGTATTGAGGTATAAGGCGGTTAATGCACGGTCTCCGGTATAGCCCATGGTTATGAGGTCAGGCAGGCCGTCGATGTTGTAGTCGAGCCATTGGGCCTTACTCATGTTTAAGGCTTGGACGGCCGCGGCACTGGCGAGGTCTTCAACAAAATCGCCGCTTCCATCGTTTTTGTAAAAGAGCGTGAGGTTTTGACCCTGTGCCCCGGTACCCATGGAGAAGATGTCAAGGTGGCCGTCGTTGTTGTAATCTACTAGGGAAGATGATCCCGTATAGGTACCGGAAAAATTGTGGGGCGACGGTGTAAAGTTGCCGTTGCCGTCGTTGAGGTAGAGGCTTAGGCTGGCCGCATAGGCGGTATTCATACCGGATACCAGTACATCTATGCTGCCATCGCCGTCAAAGTCCTTGGCGTCTACAGACGAAAAGTACACGCCAGCAATACCGCTGTCGTGGGCTTCAAAAATGCCGTTGCCGCGATTGAGATACAGCGTGGCACTGGGTTTGTACGCGGTGTCGAATCCGGTGACTAAGATGTCTACAAGTCCGTCTCCATCGGCATCAAAAAGGGATGAGGCACTGAAATAAGTACCGGTTAAGGCGTTGTCGGATTCGCTAAAGTTTCCCTCAGCATCCTGAAAATAGATTTTGGAGATATAAGTCGATCCGCTGTTGCCGTTGACAAACAAATCGGGCAAGCCATCGCCGTTGAGGTCGGCGATTTTTAACGATCCAAAATTGGCCGCTGCGATACCGGTATTGTCTTTTCGGACAAAAGTGTTGTCGCCGTTGTTGTAGTAAATTTCAAATACGGCTTCCACCGGGCTACTACCGTCGTTTTTGGTACCCATAATGGCGAAATCCTCAAAGCCATCGCCGTTGAGGTCGCCCGTAGCTATGGAGGAATACATGATTGAAGTAAAGAGCTGTTCCAAGGGCGTATACCGCCCTAGTTCGTTCTGATAGAGCGCGGTATGTCCGGTTTGGTAACCGAGGAGGGCTCCGGAAATAATCAGTCCGGGATAGCCGCTGTTGTCGAGGGCAATCGCGGCGCAGTCGCCGTAAAAGGCTCCTTCGAGCTCGGTTTCGGAAGCTCGGGTAAACTGTTGCGCACGGACTTGGTGATTCCATCCAAGCAGGGCAATCAGCAGTAAAATAGCGTAGTTTAATTTTTTCATTCTTTGGTTTTTAGTTAGACTTCTTCATATCTGGAGATAAAAATTATTTCCCACTACAAATATACATTTATTTAGACTAGATAAAAATAGATAAATTTGTTTTTGTGTATTTTTGGTTGTTTACCTTCAAATAATAGGGGATAATGATTTATTTGGGATGATTTTTGTTGATTATAAATGTGGAATATAATTTTATTGCAGGCTGTGACGGATAGCCCTGCCGGATAGTTGTTGCCAAAACTTTTAAAGCTATGGTAGCGTTCGTTAATCGCTGAAATGGACCTGTTAAGGGTGCTGCTGCGCGTAGCAGTTTCGTGCTGTGTCGAAATCACGGTCGTTATTGCGGCATCCAGGATTGGTAATTACAAAAAAGACTCTTTTTGCTTGACTATTCTTTTTTGTTATCGTAATATTGCGATATGAAATTTAACCAATAGGGAAATGGGAATCACGAAATCGGAACTCTTTAGTCAAAAGAAGAACAGCCTGGCGGATATGTTTAAGGTATTGGCGCATCCGGCGCGTCTGGCGATACTGCAACACATCATAGACGAAAGAGCTTGTATTTGCGGCGATTTAGTCGTTGAATTGGGCTTGGCGCAAGCGACGGTTTCCCAACATTTAAAGGAACTAAAGAATTGCGGACTCCTCAAGGGCACCGTGGAGGGCAAGTCGATTTGCTACTGCATCGACCCGGAGGTGTGGCAAGAGTTTTACAGGGCTTTTGGTCAGTTTTTCAATCGAGATGTTAGCGCGGGCAACAGCGATTGCTGCTAGCGTTTTTTTATAAATCAATATCGCAATATTACGATGTGTAATTAAATCAGTATACTATGAAATTATCAGAAGTAAAAAAGGCCTTAGCGGGTTTGGAGCGGGTGGATTTTCAGTTTGAAGACGGCAGTTTTGTCAAGGAGCACTTTCACGTAACCGAAGTGGGACAAATCACCAAGGCGTATATCGACTGTGGCGGCGTGATTCGACGCGAGAAAAAAGTGGGTTTTCAGCTTTGGGATGCCAATGATTTTGACCACCGTTTAAAGGCGGGGAAACTGCTGGGTATTATTCAGCGCTCGGAGAAGGAACTCGATATCGAAGATGCCGACATAGAAGTGGAGGTACAGGGTACTAAGACCATAGGAAAGTACCACTTGCAATTTAACGGCAGCCATTTTTTATTGATTCCTACGATCACCGCTTGTTTGGCCGAGGACGCTTGTGGTGTTGCACCACAGCCAAAAGCAAAGCAAGGCAATAGTTTATCGGCCAATTCAAGCTGCTGCTAGCTGCTGCTCTGGAGCTACTTGATTGAAATACGCTTAAACGACTTTTGCTACGAGGTTATATTCTAGAATATAGCAGTCGTTCTTAGGAGCGCATTTTTAAGGTACTATGTATTGAAATTAGCTAAATTTGATGTATTTTTACTTGCTTAAGTAGGTATAATCCTGATTTATAGCTAATTTAACTATTTTAAAATGGCAGATTTATGAAAAGATTTTTTTTATTGTGGATTTTGTTTGTGGCCACTACAACGCTTTTTGCTCAAACCGTTGCGCAGGATTTGAGCGTGCAAGGGGTTGCGGCTCTGAAAAATGATGACCCGGAACAAGCGTTTAAGCTTTTTGATGAATCGATAAAATTAGAACCGAATTCTCATAAAATGTACTTCAACAGAGGGATGGCGTATCTCGGCCAAAAGAAATATAAACCAGCAATCAGCGACTTTACCAAAGCTATAGGTAAAGGAGGCGATTTGAACGTTCTATTCATGAGAGCGAATGCCTATTTTGCAGCGGGTGATTTTACAAAAGCAATTGCTGATTTTACCCTTATTTCAGAACGCAATATCGAGTATCCATCGGTGTTTTTCGGTAGAGCGAAAGCGTATATGGCGGAGGGAAAATTCAAAGAAGCAAAGGATGATTTGCAAGTACAATTAAAAATGGAACCGAATAACTTGGAGTATTTAAGTACTATGGTACAGGTGAATAGTACATTGAAACTATATGACGAGGCCCTGGTGAATTTTGAAGATATTTTGGCAGAATATTCCAAAATACCTCAAGCATATATGATTTACTATGACCGTTCGAAGATTTTTGAAGCGACGGGAGAATTTGAAAAAGCGCTTTCCGATTTATCAAAATCTATAGGTTTAAAAGGTGACTTTAATTTAGCGATTTTCAGTCGGGCAGTCATCCACTTGAAGATGGGCAATGAGAATTTAGCCTGTGATGATTTAAAAAAAGCAATGGAATTGGACGTTGAATTCGATTACACTGTTTTAGAAGACTACAACAATTTAAAGCAACATTGCCCATAGTAATTAAACAATAAATTACTTTGTTTTTTAGATGCTGTGTTTTTACCACCGCAAACAGCTAATGAGCATTTTCTGCTCCGTTTAATTTGGAGCAATAGGCTATTAATTCAATGCGGAGTTTAAGAGTTTATAATCGTCCGGGACTTTGTATTTTATCGACAGCGCCTCGTTGAACGTCACCTTGTCGTAACTGATTTTAACCTGAGTCGTTTTTTCGAGTGCGGCGTTGATATTGATACCGGTAGGCAACACGTAATTGTTCACTTTTTGATATTTGGGGTAGGAAATGGTCACCTTGTGATCGCTTTGTGGACTGGTGATTTCTTCTTTCTTTAACAGGGTGCTTTTGTCTTCAAAAAAATAGGTCGACTGCACCGTCGTTTTATCCACGGGACTCAGTTTGTGTAAGCCTCCTTGTATGCTCGCGGTCATATCGTCACCGGCTTCGCTGTCCAAAACCTGTCCCAAAAGGATGTTTTGCAGGTGATTGTAAGTGATGTCTTTGCCCAATAGTCGACTGAGGAGTCCGAAATCGCCTTCGGCATACCCGCGATTGAGCTTTTCGTAATAGCGCACCTGATCGGGCGTAATCAGTGCCTTGGCAACAGAAATTCCCTTGTATCGGATGTTGATATAGATTTGTTTGTCTTTCTCGATTTGTATTTCTATAGTCGCTTTTTCGCTCTGACTTTCAGAGGCGTAATTGGCGTTTCCCTTGATAAAAACCGTTTCAAATGCCTGGGCGTTTTTGCTGTGTTCGTTTAAAATAACCAAGCTGGTTTTGGATTTGCGCGCCAGTGCTTCATCGAGTAAAAAAGTGTTTTTAGCCCCTTTACATCCAGCCAATAGTAAGCTGATGCTCAGTATATAGAATAATTTGTTCATGAATATTGGCGTTAAATCTAATTTGAACCCCAAGATAGTTAAAAAAACCTTCAAAATAAACCGAAAAGCGTGCCGCCCTACTCTTCGGGCTTAAGGAGCTGTACGCTGTCTCGTTCCGGAGTTAGGTTTTGCATGATGTAGTCGTATACCTCCAGCCATTTTACCGCTATGGAATTCGAATACCGCCTGGAAAACAATTCGAGTAAATCCGAGCGCACGATATCGACCAAGCAATGGTAAAAAGTCATGCGCCCCTCCTGTTCATCGTTCTGCAGTTCCAAAACCGCCACAAAATACCCCAAACCAAAGACAAAAGTACTTCCTTCAGCCTCACTGAGCAACAAACTGATCTTGACGTCGATGTTAAATGCATCACCGAGAATTTTTCGGTTGTAATTGATTTTTTGAATATCCGTGGCCCAGCCATAGCTTTGGTTTTCGGATATATAATCGACTAAAAAAGTGTATTTGTCCGATAGGGGCGGCTGTATGATGAGGTAGCGTTTAGGCATAGAAATACGGTTCTTACTAGTAAAGGGTTTATGTTGACTTGAAAAGGGGTGTAGAAGATTTCTTATGTAGGGGAAAGATAAAAAAAAAGTGTGAAAATACCGCAGGTCCATTAAAAAAGGGTTTAATTTGACCGTTGTTAAGGTACTGCTTTTGACGGGCTTGCCACAAAACAACGGAATCGCACTATAGATGTATAAGAACTTGATGTATTTGGCAACCGTTCGCTTTCGGAAAATCTTTTCCAAGGGCGATTATATGGCTATGGGCTTGACGTTGCTGGCGTATGCACTAGTGGCGTATGTGATTTTTACTAATTTTGAGGCACTCAAATACTACTGCGTGGTTTTTGTGTTGGAGGTGGTCTTGTACCATTGGAACAGAACCGACATGGAACTGTTAAAGCTGAAGAGGGGATATAAAGGGCTCCTCTTTTTAGAATACGGATTTTACACGCTGCCGATTTACGCAGTGCTGCTCTTAAAGGGCGAATGGTTGGCGGCATTGGCGGTGGCCGTTTTTATTTTCGGCCTTATCAGCCTTCCCAAAAGAAGCTTTAAAACCCTGCGTTCTCCGTTTCGAATGACCGATCCATTTTGGACCATGTCGTTTCGCAAATACAAATTGTTTTTCGCCCTACCCTTTTGTGTAGGGGGTATTTATTTGGCCAAGCGCTATGAAAACGAACAACTTATCTTGGGAGTCTTGCTGTTGATAACACTGTTGGGGTGTATTCCCAGTTTCCAAAGAGAGCGGGAAGAAGAGGTGAAGCGATCGGTAGGGGATGCTAAAAGTTATTTGCGCATTCAGGTATATACCCAGGTTATTCATATTGGTTTTTTCTTAATTCCCTTGGCATTAACCCTGCTGCTATTCTCTTTTTGGAGTTGGTTGTACCTCTTGCTCTTGCCCTTGTGTGCTGTGGTGCTCAACGTCATCTTGAAATATGTGTTTTTTCACAACCCCTTGCTGCAACAACTCTTTTGGGTGTTTTTTATAAGCTTGTCCATGACTACCTTTGGACTGCCATTAATTGCCCTGCCTTTTCTCTATCAAAAAGCTATTAACAACCTTCGAGTTCTAAAACCATGCTAAACATCCAGATTATCGAAAAGAATTACGGTGCTGATCGGGTGCTGGAAAACATCGACCTACAGTTGAATCAGCCGGGAATCTATGGACTCGTCGGAAAAAACGGACAGGGAAAAACCACTCTGTTTCGCTGTGTGCTTGGGTTGGAGAAATACGCGGGCAAGTGCTTGCTCAACGGTCGAGAAACGAATTTGCAAAACCTCGCTTGGTGTCCGGCAGAACCGCCTGTTTACGACGAGCTGACCGCAGGGGAATTCACCGATTTTTACGCCCACCTCTTAGGTGTGGAAAAGGAAACTGAACAAGGACTGTTCCCAGTGCCCATGGATAAGCTGATCAAGGAGTTTTCTACGGGTATGAAGAAGAAGGTATACCTCAATGCCGTTTTTCAAAAGGAGTATGCCGTTTATCTCTTAGACGAGCCCTTTAATGGATTGGATTTGGAGTCCAATTATCTATTGATGCAACAATTGTTGGAAATCGCCCAAAGCAGCATTATCATCATCTCTTCACACATCATCGATATTTTATACGCACACTGTCAGCAGATCTTTGTTATACAGGATAAAAAACTCACCACATTTGAACCGCAGACCTATGCTGAAATCCAACAACTGCTCTTCGGCAATGGAGCAGCGGTACGAGAACGATAGCGGTATCTGAGGTCGTAGTCCTTAGTGTGTTAAGCTTCTTTTACTGGCGAGACTGCGGCCGTTTAAGTAGCATTTTTTGCCTTGGAGCAAATTCCTTTATAAAAGCCGAGTTTTTAGGCGGACTATATTGTTGTTTTTTGAAATTCAAGGTCGTTTCCTAAAGCTTTTCACAATAATTTTAAAATATAAGGCATTGATCGACTTTGTTTTGTAAATTAGGGGGAACAAAAAAACGAACAAATTATGGATTACAAAATAGCTTCTTTACGGAAACTGCAAGAAGAGGGAAAACCGATTTCAAAATTGCCCTTTTCCATACGGATTTTATTGGAAAATGTCTTGAGAAATCACGATGGTTTCGTGGTTACAGATGAACATCTAGATACGCTGATATATTGGGACCCTAAGGGAACCGATAAAGATATTCCCTTTAAACCCGCTCGAGTGTTGATGCAAGACTTTACCGGTGTTCCCGCTGTGGTCGACATGGCGTCTTTGCGCGACGAATTTATTAGAAAAGGCAAGGATGGAAATAAAATCAATCCGGCCATACCGGTGGATTTGGTAATCGACCACTCGGTTCAAGTAGATTTCTTCGGTACGGATTACTCCTATGAGAAAAACGTCGAAAAGGAATACGAGAGAAACTCCGAGCGCTACGAATTGCTCAAATGGGGACAACAAGGCATGAATAACTTTACCGTGGTACCGCCGGGGATGGGAATTTGCCATCAGGTAAACCTGGAGTATTTGGCTCAGGGCGTGATTAAAAGAGACGGCTGGGCATTTCCGGATACCTTGGTCGGAACGGATTCACACACCCCTATGGTAAACGGTATCGGGGTTATTGCATGGGGAGTAGGTGGTATTGAAGCCGAGGCCGCCATGTTGGGTCAGCCTATTTACTTTACCTGTCCGGAAGTGGTGGGTTTAAAACTCACCGGAAAAATTCCGCAGGGATCCACGGCTACGGATATGGTTTTGACCATTACCAAATTGCTGCGCGATCACGGCGTTGTCGGAAAGTTTGTGGAGGTATTTGGCGAGGGACTCGATCACTTATCCGTAACGGATCGGGCAACCATTTCCAATATGTCGCCGGAGTTTGGGTGTACGGTAACGTATTTTCCCATCGACAACCAAACCCTAAACTATATGCGCAAAACCAATCGCTCCGAAGAGCAGGTTCAATTGGTGGAAACGTATTGCAAGGAAAACTTGTTGTGGCGTGTAGACGAGGATAAAATTGAGTACTCACATGTACTGGAATTAAACCTGGATACGCTTATACCTACTATTGCGGGACCAAAGCGTCCGCAAGACAAGATATATGTAAAGGATTTGGCCCAGACTTTTTCCCAATTGTTGGAAGAAGAGCACAACCGAACCTATGTATCGGTAAAAGAGCGGCGCGAGCATACCTGGCTGGAAGAAGGTGGTTCGGGTACGGAATTCCGCTTTGAGGACAATCCGATTCCATCGCGAGCTACGGATATAGAGGTCGCCTCCGATACCCTGCGCTCGGTGCGTATCAAATTAAAGAACAAGGAATATATATTAAGCGATGGTAGCATTGTCATAGCGGCGATTACCAGTTGTACCAATACGTCGAATCCCGATGTGATGATTGGCGCCGGATTGGTGGCTCGAAAGGCTATTGAACGGGGCTTGCGCACCAAGTCGTGGGTCAAAACCAGTTTGGCACCGGGTTCCAAGGTGGTCACCAAGTATTTGGAGCGTTCGGGCTTGTCCGAAGATTTGGAAGCCCTGCGCTTTCACACCGTGGGCTATGGCTGTACTTCCTGTATTGGAAACAGCGGTCCTTTACCTCCGCATATAGCCGAGGCCGTAGATAAGGAAGACTTAGTCGTGGCTTCGGTATTGTCGGGCAATAGAAACTTCGAAGCTCGGGTACACTCACAGGTCAAGATGAACTTTCTGATGTCGCCGATGTTGGTCGTAGCCTATGCCTTAGTGGGACGGGTGGATATCGACCTGATCAACGATCCTTTGGACTACGATCCAAATGGAGAACCGGTTTATCTGCGCGATATTTGGCCAACGCAAGAAGAGATCAACGAAGTGATCAGTACCGCGATGAAGAAAGAGGATTTCGATGAGGTTTACGGCGTTATTTTCGAGGGAGAGCAAGATTGGAAGGATTTAGCGGCTCCGTTAGGGCAGAAATTCGAGTGGAATCCCAATTCGACCTATGTTCGCGAAGCACCGTTTTTTGAAAACATCTCCGAGGAGGTATTGCCGACAACGGATATTATTAAAGCACGGGTGTTGTTGTACTTAGGGGATTCGGTAACCACCGACCACATTTCGCCAGCGGGTTCGTTTAACCAAGAATCGGCAGCGGGTAAATACCTGATGTCACAGGGTGTGGAACCCCGTGATTTTAACTCCTATGGATCGCGACGTGGAAATCACGAGGTCATGATGCGCGGTACCTTTGCCAACGTGCGTATCAAAAATAAAATCGCGCAACGCGAAGGAGGCTATAGCACCTATCTGCCAACGGGCGAATCGTTGACTGTTTTTGAAACGGCGGCGAAATACCAAGCAGACGGAACGCCTTTAGTCATTTTTGCAGGTAAGGAATACGGAAGTGGGTCTTCGCGAGATTGGGCGGCCAAAGGAACCTTCCTCTTAGGAGTAAAGGCCGTGATATCCGAGAGTTTTGAACGGATACACCGCAGTAACTTGGTCGGTATGGGCGTGGCTCCTTTGGAGTTCATCAAGCCGGATACCGCACCTTCGTTGGGATTAGACGGAACCGAAACCATCACGATTACCGGACTGGCAGCCGACTTAAAACCGCATAAGCGCATCAAAGTTATGGCAGAGAAAAAATCGGGTGAGAAAATCGAGTTTGAAGTGCTGGCGCGCTTTGATTCGGCGATCGAAATTGAATACTATAAAAACGGAGGTATTCTCCAATACGTTTTACGCGATTATCTAAAGAGATAAGGGCGTAAGATCATAGTGATAACTGGGAACTTGCCATCGATATTCGATAGCGGGTTTCCAGTTTTTATTTTAGACAAACCCCTGTTTAAAAGCCTCCTGAATGAGGCAGTTGGTGTCGGATACGCTAAAGGCTTCTTTCATTTTGTTGATTCGTTTCTTCAGCGTTGCGGGTGCTAGTGGAATCAACAGGTGTAGGTCGTTGAGCTTGTTTCCCTTGGAGAGGTACAACAAGATTAATCGGTTGTTGTCGTCGAGCATCAATTCTTTCTTCCAGATTTCCTGACTGCATTTTTTTACCGTTTCACTCTGAACCTGTTTGCCCTCTAAGATGTCGTTTAGCAAGAGCGGTAAGTTATGAGGGGTAATGTCGTTTTTGACGATTAAGGCATGAGGACGGGTGTTTTTAATGATGTCGTAAATGATGATGATCTCGGTATGTGCCGTGATAATCGCAATTTTACAGTCGGGTAAAATTTCCATGATATGACGCGCTAAATACGTGCCGTCTTTAAGGTTTTTTTCTTCAAAGGGCGGCAAGCCCAAATCGATTACGGCCAAATCAAAAGGCAGCTGGCGCTCGATGGATTTGTGAATCAGGTGATAGGCGGATTCGCAGTCGTAGGCCTTGGAAAAAATCGTGTTGTTCTGAAAAAAAGGGTGTTTCGAAAGGGAAAAATGATAGCCTTCAACAGTCAAAGGGTGGTCATCTACAATTAGGATATTCATGTTTCTATTTTGAATGGTATTATACAATCGGCAGACTTAATTGTAAAAGAAGTCTTTTGACACCATAAAGGTAGTTATATTAATATGGAATTCACTTTAAAACAAAAGTTATTTGTCGGTTGGGGTTTGGCCGCTTTTTTCGGGTGCAGCTGGGGTTTGCAAGGCGGTTATAGCGCTCTTTTTATTCGGTTTATTTTGCCGATGCCCATTTGGGGGTTAATGTTTACTTTTGTCCTAGAATGAATGGATACAGCAGTTATGAATTTTAGATATTATTTATTGGGCGTTTTTGTCTTATTGGCCTTGAGCATCTCTTGTGACCGCGGGGTCAAGGAGCGCACAATCGACAGTAAGGTTTTGAGCACAATTGACTTTAGCAACCTAGATGCTGCGGCTAAGGAGGGGGTGCTAGACAGTTTGTATCGCGGAGCCATGGAGGAGGAAAACAGCTGTACCGCTCGTGTTTACCTGCTGGAGTTGGCCACGAAGTTCGACAAAAACGAAAAGGAGCAACGCCTTTTAAAGCTGTTGAACCGCGTGAGAACCTATTCCAAAGAAGCGTCGGACTCGTTGAGCTTGGCGCGCAGTTTTGAATTTCTAGGAGGTTATTACGAAAATAAGCTGCAGTTTGACAGCACTTATTTCTTTTACCAACAGGCGGGAAAATGGTACCGCAGCCTAAACGACTCGGTTAAAATTGGGGAGATGGCGTTGGGAAAGGCGTCTATTTTATACGACTTTGGCTTTTATACCGAAGCAGAAGTAGAGACTATTCGCGTGCTGCGCTATGTGAACAGAGCGCAGAATCCCATGATGATTTACGAGAGTTATCAGCTGTTGGGCTTGGTTTTATGCGAACTGAAATCCTTTGAAGAATCCCTGAATTATTACCGACTAACCCAAAACGAACTGCAGCTAATGCAAGATGAAGGGGTGTTTAATCAAGAGGATTGGGAGCTGGCTTATGGAGCCCTATACAATAATTTCGGCGGCTTGTACGAGGTCAATACCGACTATGAGCAGGCCATCGCCTACTATCAGATGGGATTGGACATCGTGGGTGACAACGAGGAATATCCAGCGCTTTATTCGGCCTTGCTCAACAATATGCATTTCTCTCGGATGAAGAACAACGATACCATAGGCGTATTGCCCCAACTGAAAAAAGCCGAGGCGATACGACTAAATTCCGGTTCGACTCAAGAGGTTGTCGTTAGTAAGCTGACTATCGGTCAATACTATCACAAAACCGGACAGACCGAAGCGGCTTTAAAATACTTTCACGATGCCTACGATTTGGCCGTGGCTTTTAACAGCGATTACGATCAGAAGGAAGCGCTGCGCTTTTTGGCGGAGCACGACGCGAGCAACAAGGCGCGCTTTGCCGTAGAATACGTGAGAATACTCGATAACATACAGGTCACGGAACGCTTAGCGCGAAATAAGTTTGCGCGTATCGCCTACGAAACCGAGGAGATGATCAACAAGAACGAATTGCTAAAAGAGCGCAATAGACGCATTACTCTGATCGCGGCTTTGGTGGTTGGGGTATTGATGTTTTTGCTGGTAATCTTGCGTTTGCGCTCGCGAAACAAGCAATTGTTGTTGATGCAAAAGCAACAAGATGCCAATCAACAGATTTATCAATTGGTGATCGAACAGCAGTTTAAAACGCAAAATGCCAAGTTGGACGAGCGAAACCGCATCGCAAAAGAGCTGCACGACGGTATTGTCAACCGCATTTTTACCACGCGATTTAACCTGATGCAACTCGAAACAACGGCCGAGGCAAATAAGGAACTCTTGGTACAAGAGCTGTGTAAGGCCGAAGAGGAAGTCCGTGCGATTTCGCACAAATTGGTCAGTCAGCAGTTCTTAAAGGACCAGACCTTTGAGGAGGTGGTCAAAAAACTGCTCGAATTGCAGCAGAATGAATTTGGAACTCGGTTTGAATTGTCTGTCGACCGCGGTATCGTCTGGGAATCGATTCCGACCGCGGTTAAAATGCACCTGTACCGCATACTGCAAGAGGCCTTGCAAAATGTTAACAAGTATTCGCACGCGAAAAACTGCAGCATTTGGATTCTCAAAGTGCAAGATAAAATCAAGCTGCGCATTTCCGACGACGGTATCGGCTTTGACACTCAAAAGACCAAGCGCGGTTTGGGTTTAAAAAACCTAGCCGAACGGGTGGGGGAAATTCAGGGCGAATTTGTTTTGGAAAGCGCAGAAGGCGAGGGCACGCTCCTAGAAATCGTCTTTTAAGGCTGTTTTATAAGCCGTTAGCGCGCGTTCTCTGGCAAAGCGATGGTCTACTATGGGCAAGGGATAGTCGGTGGTATTCCACTCGGGCAGCCACTTTTGAACATAGCGGTTTTCGGCGTCGAATTTGTCCCATTGTGCCTGCGGGTTAAAGACGCGAAAGTAGGGTGCAGCATCGCAGCCCGTGCCTGCGGCCCATTGCCAGTTGCCGTTGTTGGCAGCCAAGTCGTAATCCAGCAATTTTTGTGCGAAATAAGCCTCGCCCCAACGCCAATCGATCAGCAGGTGTTTGGTCAAAAAACTCGCTACCACCATGCGAACGCGGTTGTGCATGCTGCCGGTTTGGTTGAGCTGACGCATGCCCGCATCGACCAAGGGATAACCCGTTTGCCCCAAGCACCACTTTTCAAAATCCCCTTCGTCATTTCGCCACTTTATGGCGTCGTACTTCACTTTAAAACTGCCGTTTACCACTCGGGGGAAGTGGAATAAAATCTGCATAAAAAATCCGCGCCAAATAAGGGCCTTAAGCCAGGTGGCATTGGCGGTAACGGCCAAGGCAACAGCAGCGCGTACCGAAATCGTACCAAAGCGCAGGGCAATGCCCAAATGGGAGGTGGCCTCTAAATGCGGAAATTCGCGGAGGCGGTCAAATTGGGTGATGTCGACGTTTTGCAAATCGGGTTTGCTATAAACGGTGGCGGTTTGCTCCAAGCCCAAATCGGACAATGGGGGAATAGCTAGGGCCGGCCATTTTAAGAAATGGGCCTGTAGGGAATGCGAATCGTAGGCTTGGTAGTTCGTCGGTTGCAGCTTTTCCAACCACTTTTTGGAATAGGGGGTAAAAACCGTATAAGGCGTGTGGTCTGCTTTGAGTATCTCATTGGCCTCAAAGATAACCTGGTCCTTGTAGTTTTTAAAGGCGATTTGTCGGTCCGACAAAAATTGTCGAACGGCAGCATCTCGCGCTAGCGCAGCGGGTTCATAATCGGTATTGCAATACACCTCTTGGACGTCGTATTCCCGCGTGAGTTGGTCAAAACACTTCAGTACCTGCTGGTGAAAAAAGCGAATGCCCGTTTGCTGAAGTTGCAGTTCGCGGTGTAGGTCGGCTAAGGCTTGATGAAAGTAATCGACTCTGCGGTCTTGCTTTTCTTCGAATTGCTCGAGGATTTCCGGATCAAAGATAAAAACCGGCAGCAGGGGGAAACCCGATTGCAGGGCGCGGTACAAGCCGTGATTGTCTTCCAAGCGCAGGTCTCTTCTAAACCAAAAAACACTGATTTTTTCCCTTTCTTTCATTTGTCGAAAGTAGTATTTTCTGCGGAAATGACCTAATGAAAAAAGGCCCTAGAAATAAATCTAAGGCCTTTATATGGGGGTGGACTACCAAATATGAACGCGGTTTTCCGGTTTGATGTAAAGTTTGTCTCCCTCTTTGATATCGAAGGCCGAATAGAACGCATCCACGTGTTGTAGCGGCACATAGGCGCGGTACATACCCGGAGCATGCGGGTCGGTTTTTACTTGGTTTTTAAGTGCTTCATCACGAGATTTTGTTCTCCAGATGGTCGCCCAAGAGATAAAGAAGCGTTGTTCCGGTGTAAAACCGTCTATTAATCCTGGATTGCCATTGGCTTTTAGGTATAATTGCAGCCCGTCATAAGCCGCGTTAACACCACCTAAGTCGCCGATGTTTTCTCCTAAGGTAAACTTACCGTCTACGAAGAACCCTTTAAGCGGCTCTAGTTTACTGTATTCAGCAGCCAGGGCATCTCCCAATTTCGTAAAGCGAACCAAATCTTCATCGGTCCACCAATTGGACAAGTTTCCATTGGAGTCGTAACGCGCGCCTGAATCGTCAAAACCGTGTGAGATTTCGTGACCAATCACCGCGCCAATTCCTCCGTAGTTGATGGCTTCATCGGCTTTGTAATCGTAAAAAGGCGGTTGAAGAATCGCTGCTGGGAATACGATTTCGTTATACGATGGATTGAAATACGCATTCACCGTTTGCGGTGCCATACCCCAACGGGTTTTGTCTACCGGTTTGCCGTAGTCTTCGATATTGCGCTCCGTAGACCAGATCGACACATTTCTCATATTGTCGAAATACGTTCCGCCGTCTTTTGCTTTTTTTACCGTCAATTTAGAATAGTCTTTCCACTTGTCGGGATAGCCAATTTTTACGGTGAATTTATTCAATTTTTCGATAGCCCCTTTTTTAGTGCTTTCCGCCATCCAAGGAAGGTTGTTGATGCGCACTTTATAAGCTTCGATAACGTTGTCTATCATGGCTTTGGCTTTTTCTTTGGCTTCTGCAGGAAATTTCTTCTCTACATACAGCTTGCCCAAAGCCTCTCCAACCGTTGCATTGACAACCGCCAAGGCACGCTCTTCAATCGGTCTTTGCTCTACGGCACCTTGAAGGGTTTTGCTGTAAAACTCCCAGTTGGCTTTTTCGATCGCAGTGGTTAATTGGTCTGCGGATTCGTTGATGAGGTTCCATTTGATATACGCCTTGATATCGCTGATATCAGCGGTTTTTAAAATCGTTTCCAGGGCTTTCATATAGCGCGGTTCGGAAACCACTACCAAGTCTAGGTTTTTAATGCCCGCAGCGGCGATATACAAATTCCAATCCACACTAGGAGTCAGTTTTTGCAATTCGGCCAACTTCATCGGGTTATATGTCTTTCTGTCGTCTCTGCGTTCTACGCGATCCAATTGCGGTTTGGCCATAGCGGTTTCTATGTTTAGCACCTTGGTGGCGTTTTTCTTGGCTTGTTCCGGTGTTTCGCCAACAATCTGAAGCATTCTGGATACGTGAGCTACATATTTTTCTCGTTTATCCTTCATATCTGCATCTTGCAGGATGTAATAATCGCGGTCTGGGAGTCCTAAAGGGCCCGTTCCCAAATACACGGTATTGGTATTGGAATCCTTGGCGTCGGCATAGACGTAGGCGCTGTAAAAGCCCAAGCTGGATTCCTTGCTGAATTCCGCGATTAGAGCCACCGCTTCTTTGGCGTTTTGCAAGGCGTCAATCTTGGCGAGGTAAGGTTTTAACGGCTCTATTCCACTTTTGTTTCGGGCTAGGGTATCCATATACGTTTCGTATACAGCAACGGCTTTCGCCTGATCGGATTTCGGATCGAGCTTCGCATTGTTTACCGCTTCTTTTAAAATCGCTAAAGCATCGGCATCGGTGTTTTTACGCAATTCGTCAAAACTTCCCCAACGTGTTCTGTCTGATGGAATCTCTGTTTTGTCGTACCAAGTACCGTTGACATATCTAAAAAAATCATCCCCAGGCTTAACGGACTTATCCATGTATTCCAAAACAATTCCGTGCTTTTCCGTCGGGGTTTCGGCTTTTGCATCTGCAGCTCCTTTGTCCTTGCACGATACCAGGGCAAGTGTAGCAGCAGAAAACAACAATAACTTTTTATTCATCTGTTTCGATTTTATAGTTTTAAAACTGTTTCTAAACAAAAGTAAGGATTAATTGCTAATTGCCGTACAATTAATTGTCGTTTTGCCGTGCTTCAAGAGTCGAAGACCGCAGATATTGTTTTTTTATAAATCGAAGAAATGCGCACCGCCATAAAAATGAGCGGGTAAGGTGTTTTAGAATTTTATCGTCGGGCCAAGCCTCAGCGAATAGGGAAACAGCCGCATGTATATACGCGGCAAACCTAAAATTGACCTTTAGCTTGATTTTAACCTATTGTTTTAAAGTCATTTCGTAAATTCGCAAAAAAAGTATTTATGGCAGTCTTCTTTAAAAAATATCGATATTTCTTTTTGTTTTTCTTTTTGTTGTGCGCTGGAATAATGACCATGTTTTACAATGCCTTAGCTTGGCGCAAGTCTTTGCCGGTGTACACCCCATCGATGGTCAATCCCGAGTTGGTCGATACCCTGATTCAACATCAGGCCAATAAGCAAAGGCATCATATAGCTCCTTTTAAATTTGCCAATCAAAATGGAGATACCATCACCAATAAGGATTATGAGGGTACCGTATATGTAGCGGATTTTTTCTTTACCACCTGTACGACGATTTGTCCGATTATGGGCGACAATATGGTGTGGTTACAGGAGCAGATTAAGGAGATGCCTCATGTCAAACTATTGTCCCATACCGTCACTCCCGATATCGATAGCGTTCCCGTTTTAAAGGCTTATGCACAGAAAAAAGGAGTCATCGATGCCAAGTGGAATCTGGTAACGGGCGATAAAAAGGATATCTTTTATCTGGCTAGACAGTCGTATTTGGCGGTAAAAACCGGTTCACCCGATGAGATGTACGACATGGTACACACCGAAAATTTTGTGTTGGTCGACAGCAAAGGGCGGATTCGCGGATTTTACGACGGAACCAACCTGGACACTCCCGATCCCGAAGCCAATAACGTCAAACAACTCCTGGAAGACATCAAGTGGTTAAACGAACACGAAACGAAGTAAATGCCTTGTAATTGAGGATTATTTAGTCTTTTTTTAAGAGGATAAATGACGGCTTATATTAGGTTATGCTCATTAATTAGTTATTTTTGCAACGTGAATTAAATCTAAATAAAAATGGAAATCACCTTAGATACTTTGGGTAAGCGCCAAAAAGCCACCATACTAGATTTTGATATGGATAATGTGCCCTTAAAGCTATTGGAGATGGGTTGCTTGCCCGGGAACCAAGTGGAATTGCTGGAGGTAGCGCCATTGGGCGACCCCTTATACCTGTGTATCAATGAGGCCCATATTGCTATTAGAAGGGAATTGGCTAAGGAAATCCGTATAGAAATTAGAAAATAATTGTTGATGAAATCAAATCTAAAAGTTGCTTTAATCGGCAATCCCAACGTTGGTAAAACATCGGTTTTTAATGCCTTAACCGGATTAAATCAAAAAGTAGGAAATTATCCGGGTATCACCGTGGAGAAAAAAGTGGGTTCGAGCAAACTCGCTGATGAAATCACGGCTACCATTATCGATTTACCGGGTACCTACAGCATCAATCCCAGTTCGGTCGATGAGCAAATCGTTTCCGATTTGTTGCTGGATAAGACCAATACTTTCTACCCCGATGTAGCCGTAGTGGTTTCCGAGGTGGAAAACCTCAAGCGAAACTTACTGCTCTTTACCCAGATTAAGGATTTGGGCATACCGACGATTTTGGTGGTCAACATGGCCGACAGAATGGCTTTAAAGGGGATATCCATCGATATCGCCGTGTTGGAACAGCAATTAAAGACCAAAATAGTATTGATAAGCGCCCGTCGAAAAGAGGGAATCAGCGCTTTAAAACAAGCGATTATCGCCTATAAGGACATCGATTTGGAGCCGTCTTTAAACGCTTCGCAAATCGATAGTGCATTCTTCAGTCAAATGCAGGCGACCTTTCCTCAAGAGCCGCTTTACAAGCTGTGGCTGGTCTTTACACAAGACCTGCACCTGGCCGACCTAAACCGTGCGGCTATTGAAAAGGCCGGATTGGCTTACAAGGAGTCCGACATCAAAAGACTGCAACAAAAGGAAGTCGTTCGACGATACCAGTTTATCAACGAGGTTTTGAAGAAGGCCTATGTGATAGACAGCAGCAAAGCCAAGGATTTACGCGGCCGTCTCGACCGTATCTTAACCCATAAAGTGTACGGTTATCTGATTTTCTTTGGAATTTTACTGCTTATTTTTCAAGCGATATTCGAATGGGCCAGTGTGCCCATGGATTTTATAGATGAGTCGTTTTCCAACCTGAGCTCTTGGCTTAAGGAGGTGATGGAACCGGGAAAACTCACCGATTTAATCGCCGATGGTATAGTGCCAGGTATCGGTGGGATCATGCCTTTCGTACCTCAGATTGCGATACTCTTTATGTTTATTGCCATACTCGAGGAAACCGGTTATATGAGTCGTGTGGTCTTTTTGATGGACCGGATTATGCGGCCCTTTGGCTTGAGCGGAAAAAGTGTGGTACCCTTGATTTCGGGTAATGCCTGTGCGATTCCCGCGATCATGTCTGCGCGCAATATCGAAAACTGGAAGGAACGACTGCTAACCATATTGGTTACTCCGTTTACCACCTGTTCTGCCCGTTTGCCCATCTATGTCATCATCATTGCCTTGGTGATTCCCGACCAGAAGTTGTTTGGCTTTATGAGCCTGCAAGGACTGACTCTGGGGCTGTTGTATTTAATAGGCTTTTTTGCCGCTCTGGCTGCGGCTTGGGTGTTGAACAAAGTGATTAAAGCAGAGGCCAAGACGTATTTTGTCGTGGAGATGCCCGGTTATAAAATGCCGATTCTCAAGAATGTGTTCTATACCATGCTTGAAAAGACCAAGGCCTTTGTTTATGGAGCGGGTAAGATTATTTTCGTATTGTCGATTATAATATGGTTTCTAGGCGCACACGGACCGGGAGTACAGTTTGAGAATGCCGAAGAAATCGTGGCCGAACAGTATGCAGACCAACATTATAGCGAAGAAGAATTAGGAGAACATATAGCGAGTTATCAATTGGAAAATTCGTATATTGGTATCATAGGAAAGGGCATAGAGCCCGTGATAAGACCTTTGGGGTACGATTGGAAAATTGGTATAGCCGTACTGACTTCATTTGTGGCCAGAGAGGTTTTTGTCGGAACCCTAGCGACGATTTACAACGTGGGATCAACCGAAGAAGAGGAGACCATTAAAAACAGAATGGCGGCAGAAGTGCGACCAAATGGCGAAAAGGTTTTCGATTTTGCCACGGGTATATCGCTGTTGTTGTTTTACGCCTTTGCCATGCAATGTGCATCAACGGTAGCCATAACCAAGAGAGAAACCAATTCGTGGAAATGGACGATGTTTCAGTTGGTCTTTATGACGGTATTCGCCTATGTAGTAGCTTTGATTGCGTATCAATTATTAAAATAGGAAAAGATGAATTATCAAGAAATTATAGCATACGGATTAGTGGCGGTGGCGGTAGTCATTTTGCTAAAGAAGTTTTTTTGGAAGCCTAAAAAAGGCGGTGGAAAGGATTCTTCTTGTGGCAGCGGCGGTTGCGGCTGTGGATGAGAAGTTGCTTAGAGATATATAAAACCGGAACGCGCTTCCGGTTTTTTTGTGGCCATAAGTCGCGTTTTGTTTAACCTTAAAGGCGCGCCAGTAGTAGGCAGAGGGCGATAAGGCCGACTACGACGCCTTCAAAGCGGATCAACCCGTTTGTTTTACGACGGTATTTCAAGCGTATAATCGCCGTGACTCTGGATAGGATTAAGCAGCTAAAGGCCGCGAAATAGTAAGGAGAAGCGGGATTGATAAAAGGGGCTTTAGCGCCTTGTAAAATCGATTTAAAATCGCGAGTGAGTCCGCAACTGGGGCAAGTGATGCCCAGGTCGCTGTAGTAGCAACTCGGCGTTAGCGGGCTGTAAAGCGCGAACACAGCGCCGATTAGCAGGATGAGCAACAGGGTGTAATTGACGGTTTGGTACTGGAAAACGGCCGTTTTACTCAGCGTTGTCATAAACTATGGTGTCTTGGTCGTTGTAATACGCCGCTTCGGAATCGGAATAAATGGTATCGGTATCCAAGGGGTAGTTGCGCTCTTCTCGGTAGTGCATCGGCATTTCCTTAGCGAATTTGGCGAGTACAAAATACTGCAGCAAGGCGACGGTACAACCAATTCCGGCCAATATTAGGGCGACGATGACAAATATCTTGGGCTGTTGGTGCTTGATCGAAATGCCCAAGCCAACGGTGGAAACCACTATGGCAAAAACGCCAAAGACCACGGCCAATATGCCAAAACACGGGATAAAGGAAATCAATAAGGTCAGTATTCCCAAAATAAAACCGGCAATTCCCAGTCCCTGAGCGAGTGATTTATAAGCGTTTTGTTCCATTTTTAGGCTTTTTAAAGGAGGTTACTCCGTGGTTTTTACAAATAAATTACTGGCTATTTTTTTGGATATGCTCACTTCAACCCCGTTTATCAATACGCGGTACGATTGGTCAAAAACCTCAATTTCCAAGATTTCTATCTCGCTGCCCAACGCCATATTGTGCTTGTCTAAGTATTGTAAAAAGCTGCTCGACGAATCTTTTACCCCGACGCAAATACACTTGATATGCCGCTTGACGTCGGACAACAACAATTTATTGACGGTTTTAATCTCGCCTTTGGCATTGGGAATCGGATCGCCGTGCGGGTCTTCTGTCGGGAAACCCAAATACGCATCGAGCTTGTTGACGAGTTTTTCCGATTTAATATGCTCCAATTCCTCGGCTACATCGTGTACTTCGTCCCACGAAAAACCGAGTTTTTCCACTAAGAATACCTCCCATAAACGGTGCTTTCTAACGATCATTTTGGCCGCCATCAGTCCGCTTTCCGTCAGGGTAACCCCTTGATACTTCTGGTATTCTATCAGTTTTTTGTCGTTGAGTTTTTTAATCATATCCGTAACCGACGAAGCCTTGGTCTCTATCCGAGTAGCGATGGCATTGGTAGCCACTCCTTTTTTCTGAAACAGCGAAAGGTGGTAGATGGTCTTGAGGTAATTCTCTTCGGAATAAGTCAGCATAATAATGTTTTTTACAAAATACAAAAGTACATTCTTTTTTTTTAATGAAATAATATTTAGATTTGTCTAAAAATTATTTTAAAACAAATTAAATAAAAATTTATGCGAACACTAATACTTGTGCTTTTATGCGGATTAATTTCTTGGACTGTAGCGGCGCAAACCGGAATTAAGGGAAGGGTTTTATCCGGGGGAATACCGCTGATCGACGCGGCGGTGATTATAGAGGGAACCGCGGTGGGAGTCGCCACGGACGAACGCGGTTATTTTGAGCTGCCGAATTTGGAGGCAGGCACTTATACGCTACGAGCGGAATACATCGGATACCGGTCGATTAAAAAAAGGCTTGCGGTCACGGCGAAGGATTGGGTGACTGTTCAATTGGATTTGCCGTTGGATGCGGATTTAAGCGAAATCGTCGTGTCGGCCACCTTAAAACCGGTTTTAAAATCGGAATCGGTGGTGCCGGTAGAGATATACACGCCAAAATTTCTGCAAAAAAATCCGACTTCCTCTCTTTTTGATGCAGTTCGGCTGATCAACGGCGTACAGCCTCAGTTAAACTGCAACGTCTGCAATACCGGCGACATCCACATCAACGGTATGGAAGGGCCCTATACGATGATACTGGTCGACGGTATGCCCATAGTCTCGTCCCTGTCGACGGTTTACGGATTGAGCGGTATACCCAACAGTTTGATCGAGCGCATCGAGGTGGTCAAAGGACCGGCCTCCTCGCTCTATGGCACCGAAGCGATGGGCGGGATTATCAACGTGATTACCAAAAATGCCAAGTCGGCGCCATTGCTGAGTTTGGACGGGTTCACCACATCGTGGTTGGAGACGAATTTAGATGCCGCCATGAAGTTTAAGGCCGGTAAAAACGTCCACGGTTTACTGGGAGTAAATTACTTTAAATACGGCGAGCGCAAAGACCGCAACAACGACGGTTTTACCGACGTGACCCTACAGGATCGCATTTCGCTGTTTAACAAGTGGGACTTGGAACGCGCCCACGGCCGTACCGCGAGTATGGCCTTGCGCTATGTGTACGAAGACCGCTGGGGCGGGGAAAATCACTGGAACCGCCAACGCGATCGCGGGGGGGATCAGGTGTATGGCGAAAGCATTTTTACCAATAGAGTGGAGGCGATAGGGAGGTATCAATTGCCGACTACGCCCGATATCTACACCCAGTTTTCCTACAATTGGCACCAGCAAAACTCCTTTTACGGCACGGAGTCTTACCAAGCCAAACAACAGGTGTTTTTCGGTCAAGCGTATTGGGATAAGGAGCTCGCCAATCACAGTTTGCTCTTGGGAGCGTCTTATAAATACACCTATTACGACGACAATACCCGCGGTACGGGAATTTACGACGACAGCGGCTTGCTGGCCAACGATCCGATGAAACAGCCCAATGTGGGGGTCTTTGTACAGGATGAGTGGACCTTAAACAAGCAAAACAAACTCTTGCTCGGCTATCGTTTTGATTACGACAAAGTGCACAAGGGCATACATTCCCCGCGAATTGGTTATAAATTTACCCCATCGGCCCATCAGGCTTTAAGAGCGAGTTTTGGCACCGGATTTAGGGTAGTCAATGTCTTTACTGAAGACCACCGCGCCCTAACCGGAGCTCGGGAAGTGGTGTTTGCAGAAGAATTAAATCCGGAAAAATCCTATAACGCCAATTTGAATTACAGCTGGAAATTACCGGCTTCCTTTGGGGTTTTTAACTTCGACGCCACGGCATTTTATTCCTATTTCACCAATAAAATTGACGCCGATACCGATACTGATCAAACCAAAATCATTTACGACAACTTAGACGGTCATGCCATCTCTCAGGGTTTATCTCTAAACGTGGATGTCGTATTTGATTTTCCTTTAAAACTGATGTTCGGAGCAACTTTTATGGAGGTATATCGCAAGGAGGATGGCGATAAAAACAGTTTGTACCACGCGCCAAAGTGGTCGGGTAATCTGTTGGCAACCTATGATTTTGGCGGTGGTTTTTCAACCGATCTAACGGGAAATTGGACCGGACCCATGCGTTTACCTCGAGTAGAAGACGATTACCGACCGGAATATTCCCCTTGGGTGGTATTGGCCAACATACAACTGACCAAAAAGTTTAACGAGCGCTTTGAAATTTACGGAGGAGTCAAAAACCTATTCAATACCCTGCCCAAAGAAGATACCATAGCCCGATGGTGGGATCCGTATGGAGAGCCGGGTAACGGTGTAGCACCACCAGCGGGAAGAAACGACGTGATTTTTGAACCCAACGATTACAGCTATACCCCTTTACAGGGTATTCAAGGGTTTTTGAGCCTGCGGTATACCGTTTTTTAAGACCGATATCAAAGCCGGTGGATAGCAGCGCATAATGGAACGAATAAGAGAAAGAACAAATAAGCAAAAAAATGAAGTATTGGATTTGGATAGTCGGACTGTGGTCTTGTGCGGCACCGGCGCAATTAGCCACCACAAATTTTGTGGAAATCGAGCAGCTGATGCAGAAGGAAGCGCGGCCCCTATTGGTTTTTTTCTATACCGACTGGTGCAGTTACTGCGCGCTGATGAAGCAAAAGACCTTTGCAGACCAAGCCCTGATCAAAGAGCTCAACGACAACTACTACCTGATTTTTTTCGATGGCGAGTCTCGGGAAACCCTGTGGTGGAATCAGGTCAAAATGGAATTTGTAAAAAGGGGACTGAAATCGGGCACCCATCAACTCGCGACCTATTTTGCCGAGCAAAAAGGCGTGGTTACTTACCCGTCTCTGGTGTTTTTGACCGACCAATACCAAAAGATTTACCAGCAAAATACTTACCTCAAAGCGTCTGAATTACACGCTCTTTTACAAGTAATTTATTGATTGTATTATTTTTTTTTGCTGATGACGGCACTCCGAATGGGGTGCCGTTGTCGATTTGTGCCGACTGCTGCTGCAACGGAGGGATGCCGTTCTTAATTTAGGTAATTATGTTGTAAAAAATAGGATTTGCAGCCGATTGTTTATTGAAAATACGTTAAAATGTGTTTTTTTGATATTTATTAGGGCGGCTTTTTTAATTTTATCGAATAAGACGGTTTAATTAGCCGTCATTTTAAAAGCGACAGTATGGAGCCAATAGTTCAAATTATAAGTGAGAGCTCGATATTTGCAGAGCGACTTGAGGACGCTTTAAAGCACAAGCCCTTGCGGATTCCCGATTATACCCTTAGTGGTTTTGATTCGGCAGGGCTTTTGCCGGAAGAACTTTCCTATGCGGATGCCTTAATTATGGAGATGCCTTGTGAGGCTAGCAAAAGGATTGTCAAGCGCAAAATCGATTTAGTACTGCGCTACCGCAAAGAGTTCGAAGGCGTCAAAATAGTATTGATACCCACCTCTCCCAGGGTTTTTGATATTTACAATATACACCGTGCGTTTTGTCCGGAAGGCTTGATCTATATCGACCATCTAGATGGTGTCATCTGGAACGAACCAGGGAAAAGATTCGAAGCGGTGGGGTGTTCTATTCCAAAAGGGTTCGATTGACGATGGATGCTGTTGCGGCAAAGGAGGTTTTGCAGCAAGAGTACAACCGCCATATACTCATGCTCTTAGATCAGGGCTATAAGGTACGTCAAATCAGTGTGGAATTGGCGGTGAGTGTCGGCATGGTGAACAAGAGAATTGGCGTGCTAAAAAAATCCTTTGAGGTCGAAGACCATAGCGGATTGCTGCGCGAAGCAAAAATACTGGGCTTTGTTTGAGCCCGGGTTGAAATGCGCGCACAAGTGCGATGAGCCGCTGCGTGAAATCGCCTATAGATGCGCGCAGGCTTGGGTGCGGGCAGCTGCAAAGGTCAAACAGCGGGCACGGCGATTTACCCTTCGGTTTTCTTCTTGGGAATCACAAACTTTACCGTACTACCTACGCCAATTTTGGAATCGATGGTCCAGCTGCCGCCCAATTCTTCCATGCGCTCTTCCAAATTTCGAAGACCGATACCCTTGTGAACCTTGTCGCTGTTAAATCCAATGCCGTTGTCCTGAACCTTTACGATTAGATCAGTGGCGTTTTCCGACAGTACAACAAAGCATTTTGTGGCTTGTGCGTGTTTGAGTACGTTTTGCAAAGCCTCTTGCAGCAATCGGTAGATATTGATTTTTTGTTCGTAACTAAAAGCGGACCAGTCGAGGTTTTTGGGAATCAACGACTCAAAAGCCGTGGTTTCTTGAGGCTGCTTGTCAATCAGGGCCTCGATTAAAACGGAGAAGTTCGATTGAACAAACGACTGGTCTTTGAGGTCGTGTGATACCTGTCTTATCTGTTCCGAGGCGCGTTCTAAATCGGCAATCAAGCGATTTTTTTGAGCGTCGTCTGATTTGCCGACATGCAATTGGATGCTAAACAAGGTATTGATAATGCCGTCGTGCAATTCCTTGGCAATGCGATTGCGTTCTTTGAGCAAGACTTGCTGTCCGAGTTCGTCCTGTTGTAAGAGCAATTTGTAAATGACCTCCTTGGAGTTTTGCTGTTCTTGCAAATAGCGCAAGCGCTTGTTGTTGGCTTCCAAGCGATAAATCACAATCAAGCCCAGTATTAAGAGGGTTAAGCCACCAACGGCCAAGCCCATCATAGAAACCCGACGAACCAGTAATTCGTTTTTCTGCTCCACCTCGTCGGTTTCATATTGTATCCGCGCAAACTTGTTCTTCGTTTGCATTTCGATTTTCTTTAAGCTGTCGTGTGCCTTAAAGCACAAGTCGGAATAATATTGGGCCTTGCTGCGGTCGTAATTGGAGAGCAACTTCAAGCTTCGGACGATGTCGTCATTGCTGCGCGTCTCCTTGGCCAAGGTATAGGCGTCCTTCCAATACTGCAATGCCGCAGTAGTATCGCGCAGGTGAATGTGGTAATCGCCCAATCGAATTTTACTGGTGATAATGCCCGGTTTTAAGTCGAGGCTGTCTCGGATTTCCAAGGATTCGATCAACAGCGGATAGGCCTCTGTATGGCGTTGACGCTGCATGTAATTATTGCCGAGATTATTGAGCAACATCGCGTACAACATCGGTTGTTCGCGCTTCAAATTCGGAAACGACAATCCTTTGGTATACAGGGATTCGGCCTGTTCAAAATCCAGGAGCTTGTCGTAGGTATTGCCCATATTGTTGTAGCAGTAGACCTGGGAATTGCGCAATACTTTTGGGCTAAAGTCCGTTTTCTTGAGCTCGTCTAGGGTTTGTAGGGCTTTGTATTGGTATAATAAGGCTTCCTTATGTTGCGAATTTTGGCTTAAAACAATCGACAAGAGGTTGTAGCATTCGTACAGATACCGCTGTTCCGTATTGTTGTTTAAGAGCTTTAGGGTTTTTAATATTTCCGCCTCGCTTTCGTTGTAGATTCCCTCGTCAAATAGGATTCCTGCCTTGTACAAAGAGGTCTTGACCTGTTTAAGGGTGTCGTTTAAGGAGCGGTAGAGGTTGTGCGACTTGGAATAATAGTAAAAAGCGCTGTCCGACTGGTTGCGCTCTTCGTAATAATCGCCGATAAAATACAGCGCTTGTGCCGTAAGGCTGCTGTCTTGTTTGTTTACGGATTGCTTGTATAAGGTTTTGGAGAGCTCAAAATAGCGTTGTTCGTAACCCTGGTTATAGGCTGCGGCGGCGGTTTCTTTTAGGTGACTTCGGTGTTCCGCTGTATTGTTTTCGTGGTCGAACAGCTCAGTTATGGAGTCGAGGTAATGCTCTCGCTCGGGGAGAGGAGTCGTAGAGTCGTTCAGCTTATTTAAGTACAGCTGATATTGAGTCAGCGCTTTTTTTCTATCGTGGTCTTGGCATTGGATGCACAAAAACGCGATGAGTATACAATATAGGGGGAATTTCATAGAGCGTTATTGAGATGACGAATCTTACACTCAAAATTATACAATCTGAAGATGACTGGGAAGCCATCTTCAGATTATTTTTAAATAAATGAATTATTTTCTCTTGTCGAGGTCTTTGCCCAGATCACCATTGTCATAAGTTCTTTTTTTTATCAGATCCAAGCTGTCCACAGGGACTTCTGTAGTGGTGTTATCAGGAGTAGTAGCCTCCTCAAGGTCAGAAGTACAAGATTGAACGATTGTGGCAAGGCCTAGGGTTGCGAAAAGTAAAAGTGCTTTTTTCATATTAAATAATTTTAAGGTTGGGTTAAAAAAATCCAAAGCGCAAGCAGCGCTTGCGACGGTGAAAAAGCGGGGAATCGCCTATTCCTGTTTGGGGCAACAACAGTTAAAACTCGAGTTTTAAAAGTTCCCTTGTTGCGGCAAACAGTTTGGTTATTAGTGTAGTAGCCTGCTAAATACACTTACAAAGAAAGCGCAGCACAGCGGGAAAAAGAAGGATTTGAAAGGGCTAAAAGTGAAAGGGGGGCATTGGTGAGTCTGTCCCTGCAATTGAGGGGTGAAACCCGTTATTTGGGTTTACAGCTGTAGGTGGTCGAGTATGTATTCGAGGCTACTGCGGTAATTGGGCGAAATCGGTATGATTTCACCGTTGTTTAAATAGCATTTGGCCTGGCTGAAATGAATGCGATGCACGGCTTCAATGTGAACGATATAGCTCTTGTGAATGCGAACAAAATGGCTGGGCAGGTTTTCTTGGTAGTATTTTAAGGTGTTAAACGCCGTGGTGGTTCGCCCGTCGGTCAAGACGATGTCGGTGGTGTTGTTGTCGGCCTTTAAGTAGATGATGTCGGCATATTTGACGAATTTGTAATCGCTATAGGATTTTATGGCCAAGTATGCGCTGTTTTTTAAGGGGACTTTGCTTTTAAAGCGCGCGATGGAGTTGCCGAGCAAATGCAGTTTAAGCGGTGTGATCAAGTAATCGGAAAAACCGGCTTGTATGGCGGGAAAGGCATCGTTTGGTAAGCTGCTGAGGTAGATGAAATAGATGTCGTTACTCAGGTATTCGTGTATGCGTCCAAGGCTGTCAAAGCTCAACGGGCCTTGGTCGTTCTGGAAGGCGTTTTCTGCTACAAAAACCAGGCTGGGTTTTTTGCTAAGGAGGAAGGCAAAGAGGGTTTCGTCGTTTTTAAAGATGCCCAAACAATTCAGATGAGGAAAGAGCCGCAGGGATTCCAGGGTTTTTTCCGCCTCCACATCATGCTGGTCTACAATGATAAATGGGTGAGTCATCTGTTGAAAATGTTTTTACAAAGAAAATGCCCTTTATATTTTTATTTATATGGAAAAAACACATACTTTGTTAATAAAAAGCCAAAGAATGAATTTCCTGATTGTAGATGACCACCCCCTAATCATCGAAGGATATGTCCACATCCTCGAAAGTGCTTACCCGTATTTTTCGTACCACAAGGCGCATACGGTCGATCAGGCCTATGCGATAATGAAGCGAGAAAACCATATAGATTGCTTTATCTTGGATTTTGATTTGCCGCCCTGTGAGGTTCGCAGTATTTGGGATGGTGCGGATTTGGCCAAAGAGATCAGACGGTATTTTCCTCGGGCGAAAGTGGTGATGGTTACCGCGCACGACGAAATTTTAACCGTTTACAACATTCATAAAAAGGTGTTTCCCGACGCCTATATGATCAAGAAAGATGTCACGGCAGCCGTTCTTGTCAAAGCGGTGGAGTGCATTCAAAACGAGGACCGCTTTTACAGCGATACCGTTAAAAAGTGTATGACGCAGATTGCGCAAAAGGAATTGATGTGGGAAGAGCACAACATACAGATTTTGATGTTGTTGGCCAAGGGGTATAAGATTAAGGATATCGGCGACCTGCTCTCGCTCAGTGGAAGTACGGTTCAAAAGCGCATCTCTTTGATGAAAGAGGCTTTTGACGTGCTGGACAACGGCGGTTTGGTACGCGAAGCCGTGAAGCAAAACTTCATTTAAGCCGGTTTTAAGCGTTGCTGATGTAGGGCGTTTTTAACGATAAATCACACAATTAAACAACGGCTCATATCTTGGGACTGTTTGGATTTAACATTTGATAGGATCGCATCCTATTAAATGTTAAATAAAAAAAGCAAAAGGAGTTAGTCGGTTTTTTAGTGCTACTTTAGGTAAACAGTATAGCGATATAAGTAGCCTAAAAAGATTGTTTAACTTAAAAAAATGGAGGGTAAATGTGTCAGTTGTTTTTTCTTTCGATATAATCTCGGCGATACTGTGAAAAAAAAACAAACCGACAAAAGTATGATGGAGTGAAGGTATAACTCAAAATAGGAGGCAGTTGTTGCGGCAAAGGTCGAATATGGAAAACGATTTTGAGCTTATTTCTCGCGCCATGGAATGTTTCTCTTTGACATGGAGGCATTCTTAGAAATTTTTTATTCCACGTAAAAGGCGTTCTTCTTTTCAATATCTATAGCCTTTTGCGTGGAACTTTTAACCGGACTTCAACGGGTACTAAGGCCGTTCTTCGCCTCCTTAGCGCTTGAACTTCACAGATCGGTTTTTTGTAACACGCAGGTGTTTGCTCATCGGTTCAAAAAACACCGCTTTTCTTTTTGGTCTTCTTTAACTTTTGCCGGATGTAGCCGCCGATTTATCGGCCTACTGTCGTCGTTTAGGCCATATTTGAGGGCTTTTATGCTACGGCTTAAGGAGCTGTACTCAACGGATTTGCAGCTAAAGCTCACTCGATTTTTTCGGATAGTTTCACATAATGCGGTGTTAAGCCGTGTTTTTAAGCGCAAAATGAGATTATCAATATCTTCTTTAATTTTTAACATTTAATAGTGTTTGGTGCGATTTAGTGTTAAAAACTTGATTTTAAATATTTTTTTATTCTTTTTTAGATATATTGCCATAAGGAAAGCTAGCGCAGGCTGCAAGCCGTTGGCCGGCAGTGGCGTGCTTTGGGAAGGGGCTGAGATTATTATTATTTAAGGGGGGCTGCGGTTAAGGAACCTCGGACTTTAAATCAAAACAAATGAACTTTTTATTAATAGACAATCATCCGTTGATACTGGTGGGCTATGTAGCCATACTTCAGAAGCGTTATCAGGGAGCGATGTTTTATAAGTGCAGTACGATTGCCGAGGTAACGGCTGTGCTAAACTCGGGAGTGAAGATGGATGTGGTGGTGATGGATTGCAATATCGGCAGTCCCAAACAGCGCCAAGTCAGCAAGGGTATTGAATGGATACGAGCGGTGAAGCAGGCCAATGCGACGGCTAAGATTATATTGATTACCTCGCATTCAGAGATTCTCTTTGTGTATCACATACACAAACAGGTCTTGCCCGACGGACTGCTGATTAAAAGCGAAGTGTCCTTGGATGTTTTGCGGCAGGCCTTGGAAGTGGTTTTAACCGGAGGGCGATTTTACAGCGATGAGGTCGTTTTACAGGTCGATAAAATGAATCGCAATACACTGATGCGCGAACAGCGCAATATGCAGATCTTGCTGTTTTTGAGTCAGGGATATCGGGCGCGAGAAATCAGCGAACTGCTCTTTATCAGTGAGGCGGCCGTACATCGAAGAATTGCGTTGATGAAGAAAAACTTTAGGGCGACAGACAGTACCGGTCTGATTAAGATTGCGCTAAACAAGGGGTTTGTCTAAGGAGGAAGAGTCGGAGAGGAATAAAAAACAACCGAGATATGAGAAAATTGGCAACGATCACCATAGTGATTTTAATGCTGATTGCATTGGTTTTATTGAGCGTGCCCACTTTGGACCGCGAATGCGTTAGAGACGTGGTGCTGATACCGGCATTTATCATCGCGTTGAGCTTGCTGTGGGGCAAATTCAAAAAGCGCTAAGTGGCTTTGAAAAACCGTGTTTCGTAGATTTTCTGCGGCTATGCGCAGCGCGATAGCCCGTTTGAAGTGCTGCTCTGGGGTTCGGCCTGGATGAGTTTGCACTCGTTGGCGTGAGTATCCGGTGTCTTTTACCGCGCTAAGGCGGTTGTTTCACGGGGCGCTGCCGGGATTAAGGCGCTTAAAAACCACGTTTTTATTTAGAATCGTTTTAAAATACAACTTTCGGCCTTTTGCTCTAAAGGAGCTAATGCGCTTTAATCCCGCTAAATAAGGCGTTTTGCCGCCCTTGTTCCTGTCGTTTTTGCCGGTTGCGCAAAACCGCATTTAAACAGTGAAAGTTAATTGAACACTTATTTATATATTTGTGTTCAAACAAAAAACAACAATATGTATAACATTCTCAAACAGGCGCACTCAGGTATTGCATATTTGGCGCTTATTTTATTGGCTGTTGCAGCTATCAGTGCTATTATTGGATTGACGTCCAAAAGAACGTTTAAGGAAAGCGATCGCAAGATTGCCCTATTCGCATTGATCTTTACACATATTCAATTGGTAGTGGGATTGGTTCTTTATTTTGTATCTCCTAGAGTAGTGAGTATGGGAGAGGCCATGGGCAATTCAATGACGCGTTTATATGCTTTGGAGCATCCGCTGATCAATATAATCGGTATTGTATTGATTACAATCGGTTGGTCTAAACACAAGAGAGCAGTGGAGAGCGACAAGAAATTTAAGTTCTTCGCCATCTTTTATACCTTGGGCTTAATCCTTATTTTATCTCGTATTCCATGGGGAGTTTGGTTTAGTTAGGAAATATTTAACAGTATAAAAAAAGCCCGAAAGGGCTTTTTGGGTATATTTATAGCTTTTAAAAATAGTACTGTAAATTTAAACCACCGTTATGAGGATATATCAAACCGGTTTCTTTTTACTTCTTTTCTTGGTATTGAGCAGTTTTACCAGCTCGATGCGACCCAAGAAAAAGAGTGATAAAAAGACAACAACCCTAGAACGTATAGCAGCGCCCGTGCTTTATGAGACGGCAATCGCTGCCGATACCGTGGCCATGACGCCCTTGCAATTGCCCGAAACAGGGGTTGCGGAGGAGGACACAGAAATGATTACAGCATCTACACAAGCTTCTTATTACCACGATCGCTTTACCGGTAGACGTACAGCCAGTGGCGTTGTTTTTGACAACGATAAATACACCGCAGCACACAGTACCCTGCCTTTTGGTACCAAAGTAAAGGTGACCAATCTCAAAAATAAAAAATCCGTTATTTTAACGATTACCGATAGAGGACCATTCTCTAAAAACCGAGGTATAGATATCACGAAAAAAGCTTTTATGGAGATTGCTCAACATAAGGGTAGTGGTGTGTTAAACGTTAAGATTGAAAAAATTGATGGGGATATTTAAAAGTCTCAATAGCTTAAAATGGGTAGCGGGCTTGTCCTTGATAGCCGTTCTGATTTTGAGTAGTTGTTCGGCTTCTCGCGGAAAAGCGACTACCAAAGTATACAAGAAAAAGGCCAAAATCAGTTATTATCACGACAAATTTAATGGCAAATCAACGGCGAGTGGCGAGGTCTTTAGCAATAAAAAACCTACAGCCGCCCACAAGACATTGCCTTTTGGTACCCGAATTCGAGTAACCAATACGGCCAATAACAAATCCGTTGATTTAAAGGTTAATGATCGTGGCCCCTTTACTAGAGGTCGCGAATTGGATGTTTCCAAAAAGGCCTTTATGGATATTACCGATAATAAAAATCACGGCGTACTAGAAGTACTCATCGAGCTGATCAACTAATTACCAACGCTTATACGGATTGTTGGAGAGATGAGAATTGTAAAAGCGGATATCGCCGGTAACCTCCTCGCCCAGCCAATCGGGTTTGGTAAAAACCTCGTTTTCATCGCCGAGTTCCACCTCTGCGATCATCAATCCCTCATTTTCTCCGTGAAACACATCTACCTCAAACAGATGACTGCCCGAATGGATCAAATAGCGCGTCTTGTCGATGATATAATCTTCGCACAACGGCATTAGGGCTTCGGCATCTTGAAGCGAAATTTCTTTTTCCCATTCCAGTCGCGTGGTTCCCGAGTGATTGCTTTTTCCCTTAATCGTCAAAAAGCCTTGCTCGCCTCTAATGCGTACTCTTACAGTTCGTTCCGCAGCAGAATTGAGGTAGCCTTGACGAATGCGGTCCTGTTGGTAAGCCGCCGCCATGAAATCTAAAGAGTAGATTCTGAATTTTCTTTCAATCTCAACCATAGTTATTATAATAAATAGTGTAATTTTAATCCAAATTACGGAATTTAACTTTTAAAAGTCAGTACGTAAAAGTAATAAAAAATGTAGGTAATGAATTTAAGACATAAACTAATTTCACCCCATACTGTTGACGAGCTTTTTAATAAATATATAGTAGATGGAGAGGTGTACTCTGGAGAGGAGCTGCTTTTCTTAATCGATCTGGTACATGTGTTCCGCCCCAAAAAAATTAAAAACGTTCGCCGAGTATCTATAGAGGAATTGTTGAGTCATTTGGTCAATAATCCCATTGATCGCTTGGCGTTTATGAATTACCTTAAAAACTTACTGAGCAACCGAAAGTTTAGCAGAATGATTTCCGATGCGGGTATCTTACAGGATTCGGAGTTTATTCCCGAAGTGAAAAAGCGACTTTTTGCCAAAATATTACCCTATCAGCCCGAAAAAGACACCTTTGAGTATATTTTAAATCAGGTGTTCTACAAGCATTCCGACTCGGAGTGGATCAATAAAATTCCCGAAGAACAAATCATTGCCCTGTTCGACCTCTTGGAGTTTTCCGACATTTTTACCACGGCCAAAGACAATTCCGTATTGTCGGAGTTGATCCTGTCGATGGGTTTGATTACCCAACGCATGAGCGGGCGAGCCATGGAGAGCAATTTGATTCGCATGGTGCCGGAATACAACCACCTCGAGAGTCCTTTTTTAGCCTTTGAAAACGAGTTTTTGATGATCGCTCAAAACCTTCGCGATGATGTGGTGCACTACCTGACTTCCGACGATCTGAATTACAAGCAGCTGTTGATTCTGCACAAGCAATGTTTGGAGTTCGTCAGTCAGGCCTTTAAAAACAGTTCCAAATACGGCATATCGCTCAAGGTCAATCAGAGTTTGCTGCGCATACGCCAACAATTATACCGCATACGCATACTGATTTCCCTATTGGTGGTCGATGAATACGAAGACCGAAAAAAGAATACCGTATACTTGGCGCTAAAGCTCATCGAGTACAATTGCTATAAATACGACGTTTCCAAGCTCATCGGCGAGAGCACCCAGTTGCTGTCTTACGAAATTACCCAGCACACGGCCAAAACCGGGGAGCACTACATCACGGAATCCGCTAAGGAATACTGGCAGATGTTTAAGGCCTCTATGGGTGCGGGGGTCATTGTTGGTTTTTTGTGTATTATTAAAATCCTGATGTCTAAAGCTGATGCCAGTGCTTTTGGATTTGCTTTTTTGTACAGTATAAATTATGCTATTGGTTTTACCATCATCTATTTGATGGGCTTTACCTTGGCAACCAAACAACCGGCAATGACCGCTGCAACTATCATAAAGGCTATTGAGGATGGTATGAAAAAGCATATACAAACTGGTGAAAAACACATGGCCTTTGCCAAATTGTTCGCCCGATTGTTTCGCTCGCAGTTTATAGCCTTTGTAGGCAACGTCTTATTGGCTTTTCCCGTTGCGCTGCTGGGTGTGTGGTTAATTGATTTAACTACAGGGGTTAATATCGTGGACACCAAATGGCATAAGCTCTTAACCGATGCGAGTCCGGTGGATTCTCCGGCGCTCTTTCACGCGGCCATAGCCGGTGTTTTCTTGTTTTTATCGGGTATTATTTCCGGTAATATATCCAACAAACACAAGCACAATCAGGTGTATTACCGCATCCAAGAACACCCTTGGTTAAAGCGCAATCTCGGAATTGCCCGCACCAAGCGACTGGCCAACTGGTTCGAAGCCAAGTGGCCCGGTATTATGTCTAATGTGTGGTTTGGGGTTTTTCTCGGTACCACCGGTTCTATCGGTGTTTTCCTGGGACTCAATTTGGATATTCGACACATTACCTTTGTCAGTGGAAATATAGCCATGGGAATTTTTGGTGCCGACTTTAGCGTGGGTACCTCCATGCTGATCTGGGCATTTATCGGTATGGGACTCATTGGATTTGTCAACTTTATAGTGAGCTTTAGCCTGTCTTTAGGTCTGGCATTCCGTTCGAGAAACATCCCTTTGTTAGAGGTTTTTCCGCTACTTCGATCGGTGTTGGTATACTTTAAATTGTATCCAGCCGCGTTTTTCTTTCCGCCGATAAAAGTCGATGCCACCCTGGAAAAGGAAGCGGCAGCCAAAGAACTCAAAAAAGACAAATCATAGCATGACAGTAGTAGTGTTGGAAACGGCGATTATCGTGATCCTGCTGCTCTTGGTGGTAGTGCTCTTGTACTATTTGCTACGGGTACAGCAGCGCAATAGTAAATTGGAAAGGGAATTCTTTCTCATCGATTCCAAGATGAAGCACTTGCAACTGGAATCCCTGGAGTCGCGTTTGGATCCGCATTTGTTTAAAAACATCTTAAACTCCATACAGTCGCATGCCTATCAAACCTACTTTGCCCTGGACAAGATGGCAGGGGTGTTGGATTACGTCTTATACGACAGCCAAAAAAAGCTGGTTTCGCCTAGAGAAGAACATCAATTTGCGCTGAGCCTGATCGAGATCAACAAGATTAAAATCAGTCCCTTATTCCAGCTCAATGTCAAAAATAAAATAGCGGCCAACGAGATTTTGTACGATCAAAACCTATTGGCACCGCTGATTTCTATAGACCTGATCGAGAATGCCTTTAAGCATGCCGACCTGCAGAGTGCCGATTCGTTTATCTCGATTTTGTTTGAAATAAAGGGCGGAAGCTTTCACCTGATGGTTTCCAACAAGACCTCGCCCAAAAACGCCCTTAAAAAAAACCACAGCGGATTCGGTTTGGAATCGCTGCACAAGCGTTTGGAAATCATCTATAAGGAGCATTACCGCTTGGAGCGATTTGTCGAAAACGATGTTTATATTGCACATTTAAAAATTAATCTGGATGACTTCAAAGCTAAAATGCATTTTACTGGATGATGAGTTGCCGGGCTTGACCTATTTAAAGATGCTTTGCGAGCAAATTCCCGAAATGGAAATCGTCAAAGTGTACAACGACCCGATTAAACTGCTGGCAGAGGCACCTGATTTGGATTTTGATCTCGGTATTTTTGACATAGAGATGCCGCAGATAAATGGACTAAGCGTAGCCCAGCTATTGGGCAATAAACCCGTTATCTTCACTACGGCTTACCGCGAATTTGCCGTCGATGCCTTTGAAATCGACGCCATCGACTACATCACCAAGCCCATCAAAAAAGAGCGCTTGGAAAAGGCGATTCAAAAAGCCTTAAAGCTGATCAGTCCGACGGAGCAATCGACCTTTATGACGGTCAATAGCAATAAGGGCAAAGCGGTTTTGCAGTTTGAAAGCATACTACACATCAAACCGTCGGATTCCGATCCTCGTGATAAGGTGGTTATGCTCGCCGACGGCAGTACCCTGATTTTGAAAAATATATCCCTGGAGAAAATCGGCAAGGATTTGCCGGTTAAAGATTTTTGTAGAATCAATAAAAGCGAGATTATTGCCCTGAAAATCGTCAGCTTTTTTAATCACGACGAAATCATTACCACCTTGCTTACCGAGGCTAAAAAGCCGTTGACCCTCACTTTGGGGGTTCACTTTAAATCGGATTTTTTATCGAAGATTTAGTTTTGTAGCACTTTTTTTCGCTTTCATGACATCTTTGAAATAGTTTGAGGCACAGCGGGTTTAAAACAGCCGAATTTGACGGACATTTGCACCGAATTTATAACCCATTAATGATGGCAAAGTATAAAAATACCTTTTTCTACATCGCTGTAATTGGATTGTTTTCTGCGTTGATGTACTGGATAGTCTCGCGCGGCCAATTGCTCGAAGAAAACGTAGTGCCCGTTATTTCAGAACTGACGACTTACGAGAATTTTTTGGAGTCGCTCTTGGTGAATTTAAGACATCCGCTGGCGATTTTATTGGCGCAAATCGTTACCATAGTTTTGGTAGCCCGCGCCTTTGGATGGATCTGTAAAAAAATAGGACAGCCGTCGGTCATCGGCGAAATCATCGCCGGTATCGCCTTGGGACCCTCCTTTTTAGGCATGCATTTCCCCGATTTCTCCACCATCCTCTTTCCCGTCGAATCCCTGCCTAATTTGAGCTTTTTAAGTCAGATTGGACTGATCCTGTTTATGTTTGTAATCGGTATGGAACTCGATCTAAAAGTGCTTAAAAACAAGGCGCATGACGCCGTGCTAATCAGTCACGCCAGCATTATCATTCCCTTTGCATTGGGCATGGTTTTGGCCTATTATATCTTCAGTTCCTTCGCTCCCGAAGGCGTAGAGTTTCTCTCTTTTGCCCTTTTTCTCGGGATATCGATGAGCATTACCGCCTTTCCCGTCTTGGCGCGTATCGTACAAGAGCGCGGCATACACAAAAGCCGTCTCGGAACCATTGTGATCACCTGTGCTGCGGCAGACGATATAACCGCCTGGTGTATGTTGGCTGCGGTAATCGCCATAGTCAAGGCCGGTTCGTTTACCAGCTCCCTTTACATTATGGCTTTGGCCGTGGTTTACGTGATGGTCATGCTCAAATTGGTCAAACCCTTTTTGGAGCGGGTCGGGAAGATTCAGGGTAGCAATAAAAATATTTCCAAGGCTACGGTAGCCATCTTTTTGCTGACGTTGATCCTCTCGGCCTATTGTACAGAGGTCATCGGTATTCACGCCTTGTTTGGCGCTTTTATGGCCGGTGCCATTATGCCGGATAACGTGCGATTTAGAGCCTTGTTTATCGAAAAAGTAGAAGATGTAGCTGTGATACTCTTTCTGCCCTTATTCTTCGTGTATACGGGTCTGAGAACGGAGATAGGGCTACTCAACGAACCCTATCTGTGGAAGGTGACGGGTTATATCATCTTGGTGGCTACGGTCGGCAAGTTTGTCGGCAGTGCTTTAGCCGCCAAGTTCGTCGGACAGAGTTGGCGCGACAGCTTAACCATAGGCGCATTGATGAATACGCGAGGACTGATGGAGCTGATCGTGTTAAACATCGGTTTTGACCTGGGCATACTCACCGGCGAGGTCTTTGCCATGATGGTAATTATGGCTTTGGCCACCACTTTTATGACCGGACCGTTGTTGGACATCATCAACAAGGTGTTTGGCAAAGACCTGCCTTCGGCACCCGATGAGCTCAAGGTGATGAACAAATACCGCATCTATATGTTTTTTGACGATGCCGTCAATGGCAAAGCGCTGTTGAACATCGCCAACAGCCTGGTCAAAAAACAACGCTTAAACGCTTCGATCACCACTATGCACATCGTGTCGAGTTCCGATGTGAATGCCTTTAATTCCGACGACTACGAATCGCATATCTTTCAGCCGATCGATACCGAAGCCCGCCGCTTGGATCAAGAGGTACTCACGCTTTTTAAAGTGTCGAACGACTTGGAATCCGACATGGTCGAAATCGTCAATGAAGACAGTTGCGACCTGCTTTTACTGGAAATTGGTCACTCAATCTACAAGGGAACCCTCCTGGGGAAAATTCTGGGCTTTACCACCCGAATTATCAATCCCGACATCATCATCGATAAGGTAACGGGAAAAGAGCGCATTTTTGAACACGCCTTTTTCGACGAACGCACCCGTCAGGTGCTGATTCGCGCCAAGGTGCCGGTAGGGGTGTTGATCAATAAAAACTTTGAGAAAATCGAACAGGTTTTTGTTCCCATACTCGATAAATCGGATTTGTTCTTGCTGCAATATGCACAAAAGTGGATCGCTAATGTAGAGGCTCAGATTACGATTTTAGACGCCTCTGGCGAAATCGAGCGCAGTGCGGATTTTAAAGAATCCATCCGCAGCATTGAGCAAGTGACGCCCAATCACATCATGATCACCAAAGACAAGGCCATATCCGACGAATCCCTAGAGCGTTATGACATCATGCTGATCAGTCTAAACAGCTGGAAGAAATTGGTGGAAACGCGCAGTGCGTGGCTCAATCACTCCCCTTCCATATTGATTGTTAAGGAGTAATAACGCGCTTGCTTTACCGCCACACCCCCAAGGTCGCTTGCCGACCTTGGGGGTGTGTTTTTACAGGCCGATTTTGCCGCTATCGGAGTCGATTTATTCCGGGGCAGCACCGAGGCTGCTACGCGGAAAATCGGTATTTTTGCAAGGGGTAAATGCCGACTTATGCAAAGAAAGATTATACATATCGATATGGATGCCTTCTATGCTTCTGTAGAGCAATTGGACTTTCCCGAGTTAAGGGGAAAGCCCGTTGCGGTAGGCGGTGCCGAAAATCGGGGCGTGGTGGCAGCGGCGAGCTATGAAGCCCGCAAGTTTGGCGTGCGCAGTGCGATGAGCGGTGTGATGGCCAAGAAAAACTGCCCCCAATTGATCTTTATGCCGCCCCGTTTTGATCGTTACAAAGAGGTGTCTCGGCAAATTCGGGCCATCTTTTTGGAGTATACCGACTTGGTCGAACCCCTGGCCTTGGACGAGGCCTTTTTAGATGTCACCGAAAACAAAAAGGGCAACCCCAGCGCGACGCTTATCGCAGCGGAAATCAGGCAGCGCATTTTTGAAACCACCCAGCTAACGGCCTCGGCGGGGATATCGACCAATAAGTTCCTCGCCAAAGTAGCCAGCGATTACAACAAGCCCAACGGACAAAAAACCATCAACCCCGAAGAGGTTATCGCCTTTTTGGAAGTGTTGGAAATTAAAAAGTTTTTCGGTGTGGGCAAGGTTACGGCAGACAAGATGTATCAATTGGGCATTTTTACGGGCTTGGATTTAAAGGGCAAGTCCGAAGCGTTTTTGATCGAGCACTTTGGAAAGGCTGGGGGGCACTATTACCAAATCGTACGCGGCAATCACTTTTCGCCTGTACGTCCCGATCGGGCGGTTAAATCGGTGGGAACCGAACGGACTTTCGACGAAAACCTATCGTCGGAAATATTTATCGTCGAAAAACTGGAATGGATTACCGCCGATTTGGAACAGCGGCTCAAACGCTATGGGGTTTCGGGAAAAACCGTCACCCTCAAAATCAAGTATTCCGACTTTTCCCAGCAAACCCGAAGTACGACCTTGCCTTATTTTGTGTCGGAACAGCAGTTATTGCTCGACGTGGCCAAGGAGTTGTTGTATCAGGAGCGGCTAAAAAATTCGGTGCGTCTGATCGGTGTGTCCTTGTCGAATTTGAATTCAGAGCAAAAAAAAGCAGTTGCGGTGCAACTGCGATTTAAATTTTAAAAACAGCCTCGAGTGATTTGAGCACTCGAGCCGGGTGTTTTTTGTGTTAGACCACCTCGGAGATTCTCAAGGTGTTGACCATACCGCGCTCTACGATAGGCATGGCAGCCAAGTTGATGATCATATCGCCTTTGCCCACATAACCGTGTGCACGGGCCAAAGAGTTGATGTCTTCTATGGTTTCGTCTGTACTGACGTATTTGTCGTAAAAATAGGCGGAAACCCCCCATAACAAACTCAACTGCGTCAAAATTCTGCGGTTTGAGGTAAATACGAGTATGTGCGAATTCGGTCTCCAGGCCGAAATCTGAAAAGCGGTATACCCACTGTTGGTCAAAGTACAGATCACTTTGGCGTCGATGTCATTGGCCATGGTGGCGGCGTGGTAACAAATCGATTTGGTAATGTATCGTTTGGTCTTGATCTCCGGTGTGTTTTGCGGTAATTTAATAAGCGGAGAATCCTCCACGCTTAAGATGATTTGACTCATCTTTTCAATAACCTGTACCGGATAACTGCCCACAGAGGTTTCTCCAGACAACATCACGGCATCAGCGCCATCCATCACCGAATTGGCTACATCATTCACCTCGGCACGGGTTGGTGTTAGGCTGCTGATCATCGTTTCCATCATCTGTGTAGCGATAATCACGGGTATACGAGCCGATTTGGCTTTTTGAACCAATTGTTTTTGAATCAAAGGCACTTCCTGAGCCGGGATTTCCACACCCAAATCACCACGAGCGACCATAAGCCCGTCGCAATACGCAATGATTTTATTGATGTTCGCTACGGCTTCGGGTTTCTCAATCTTGGCGATAATCGGAATCTTGTGTTCAGAGTGTTCGTTGATTAGATTTCTCAAATCTTCTAAGTCCTCTGGCGTTCTTACAAACGATAAAGCGATCCAATCCACCTTGTTTTTAATTGCAAAAATCGCATCGCGGATGTCTTTTTCGGTCAAGGCCGGAAGCGATACTTTGGTCTTGGGTAGGTTGACCCCTTTTTTTGAACGAAGCGGTCCGCCTTGGATAACCAATGCCTTAACCTCGTCTTTTTTATTGGTTTCTATAACTTCAAAAAGCAGTTTACCGTCGTCGAGTAAAATGCTCTCCCCTGGATTGACATCCATCGGGAAGTTTTTGTAATTCATATACACGCGTTCTGCAGTTCCGTGAAATTCTTCTGCTGTAGAAAAGGTGATGATGTCACCTTTGGAGACGATCACATCTTCTTTCATAATGCCGACGCGCAACTTAGGACCTTGTAGGTCGCCTAAGATGGACGTGGTGTATCCAAATTCTTCATTGAGTTCTCGAATAATTCTAATCTTGCTTTCTACATCGGCGTAGTCGGCATGGGAAAAATTTATTCTAAAAACATTTACCCCAGCATCTATCATGGCTTTGATGACTTCCTTAGAACTAGAAGCTGGACCCAATGTGGCTACTATTTTGGTTTTTTTTCTTGTTAACATTGTTTAGAATATTAAATTATTTTTTGATTTTATCGTGTTTTGCTGCAATTCGTATGCTGTAGTAATGCCCTTGAGCATATTGATCTTGTCCATCACGCTTTCGATATCGAAGGTGTGGTCGGTATTTTCTATTTTTAGGATAAAGTCGACTTTCTTCAACTCGGGCAACAGGTAAATCGGGGTGAGAAAGGCGGGATTTAACTCTTTGAAAAGCGGTGAGGGAGAGGTGTTGTCTGTAGAGAAAAAAGTTTTGTTGGAAGCTAAATTCCAAACGATGTCCTGTCTGGGGTCTTCAAATAAATAGTGTGAAAAATAGCTGGGAAGCTGTCCCGTATTGATTTCTATTTCCTCTTTACACTTAGCTAGTTGAGTGCCTAAGGCTTGATTGAGAAAAAAGGCTACTCGATAATCTTCCAATCCCGAGTGAATCGCAATCAACTCATAATCGCTCGTAATAAAGTCGTCTATGGATATCCTATGTATAGTCATATAGATAAGTTAGATGCAAATATACGACTTTCTAAGACATGGCTTAAACTTAAATGGTAAATGAACGTTAAGTTATTTTTCGGCGGCGATGATTTTTTCCTGTAGGGCAAAATAGGCGCGTTGTGCGGCTTTTTCCTCAGCTTTTTTCTTGGAAGTTCCCCGAGCGCGGCCTACGATCTTATCGTTGATGTATAATTTTACGCCAAAGTAACGCACATCTTCGCAGCTTTCCTCTTCGAAAGATTCGAATTTAAAGGGGTATTTTTTCTTCTGACACCACTCGATCAACAAACTCTTATAGCTGGTTATTTTGGTCTCTAAGCGCTGGATGTCCGCTTCCTTTTTGAGGATTTTATCGTGTATAAAGCCCTCACAGGCAGGAAATCCCTTGTCCAGGTAAATCGCGCCGATCAGCGCTTCGAGCAGGTTGCCGTAGATGTTTTCTCCAAACTGTTGATTGCCGATTTTGCTTTCGACCAAATCGATGAGTTTAAGGCTTTTTCCCAACTCATTGAGGTTTTCGCGACTGACAATTTTGGAGCGCATTTTGGTCAAATAGCCCTCATCTCCATTGGGAACTTGTAAATAGAGATGCGCGGCAATAACCGAACCCAGCATCGCATCGCCTAAGAACTCCAATCTTTCGTAGTTGAGCGGATGACCTTGGGCGTCGGTCAAATTCATGGAGCGGTGGGTAAAAGCCCTTTTAAAATTCTGAATATCGATGGGTTTGTCGCCGATAATACGAGTTATATTGTCATAAAAAAACCCGTTTTCTACTTGAGAACGGGAAATTTTAAAAATTTTGTAAAGTATATTCATCACGCAAATCGTGGATTAAAGATCTAATTTTTTAACCAATACACAGGCATTGTGTCCGCCAAAACCAAAAGTATTGCTCATGATGACCTTAACATCGCGCTTTTGCGCTTGATTAAAGGTGAAGTTGAGTTTGGAATCGATGTTTTCGTCGTCTGTAAAATGGTTGATAGTCGGAGGAATAATGCCGTGCACAATAGATTTTATCGAAGCGATGGTTTCAATAGCACCGGCTGCTCCGAGTAAATGGCCAGTCATCGACTTGGTAGCATTTAAATTTAAGGTATAAGCGTGTTCGCCAAATACGTGTTGTATCGCCTTGGATTCCGCAATATCTCCTAAAGGGGTGGAGGTACCGTGCATGTTTACACCATCCACATCTGTAGGGGTTAGTCCGGCGTCGCGCAAACAGTTCAGCATCACGTTTTTAGCTCCTAATCCTTCTGGATGAGGGGCAGTGATGTGATAAGCATCTGCAGACATTCCGCCTCCGCCTATTTCGCAATAGATCTTGGCACCTCTGGCTACAGCGTGTTCGTACTCTTCCAAAATCAAAGCGCCAGCGCCTTCTCCCAATACAAAGCCCTCGCGGTCTTTGTCCATCGGACGAGAAGCGGTTTGCGGGTCGTTATTTCTAGTGGAAAGCGCGTGCATGGCATTGAATCCACCTACACCTGCAATGGTAATAGCTGCTTCTGAACCGCCGGTAATCATGATGTCGGCATGTCCCAAACGAATGTAGTTAAAAGCGTCTATCAAAGCATTGGTAGACGATGCACAAGCGGATACCGTGGTAAAGTTAGGACCTCTAAAACCGTATTTTATCGAAATGTGACCACCTGCGATATCGGCAATCATCTTTGGGATAAAGAAGGGGTTGAATTTTGGTGTCCCGTTGCCGTTTACAAAATTCGTCACCTCGTGTTGGAAGGTTTCCAAGCCTCCAATACCCGATCCCCAGATTACGCCTGCGCGGTCGTGATCGATTTGGTCCAAATCAAATTGAGCATCTTGCATGGCTTCTTGCGCCGTTACCATCGCGTATTGCGCATAACGGTCCATTTTTCTCGCCTCTTTTCTATCTATAAAATCTTCTACATTAAAGCCTTTCAACTCACAGGCAAATTGCGTTTTGAAATGGGTAGCGTCAAAATAAGTTATGGGGGCTGCACCGCTCACTCCATGAATTAGGTTGTTCCAGTATTCCTGAACATTATTTCCAATAGGGGTCAGTGCACCTAAACCTGTTACAACAACTCGCTTTAATTTCATAAAAAATTTTTTATAATTTTGATGTCAATAAAAATACCCAATGATCTCTTTTATATAAAAAAGGAAACATTGGGTAGTTTAATTTTATAATTGTAAGATTGTCTCCAATCTGTCCTTTTTCCGTTTTTTAAAAAACCTGTCTAGTCTACTTTTAAAAAAATAATAACACTCACGTGCTTGTTACAGACACGTGAGTTTCTGTTATTATTTTTTCGCTTCTTCAATGTAAGAGATAGCTTGACCTACTGTAGCGATGTTTTCAGCTTGGTCATCTGGAATTTGAATATCAAATTCTTTTTCGAATTCCATGATAAGCTCAACAGTGTCTAGTGAATCAGCTCCTAAATCATTGGTGAAGCTTGCTTCTGCTACAACTTCGTTCTCGTCAACGCCTAATTTGTCAACGATAATCGCTTTTACTCTTGATGCAATGTCTGACATAATCTTTTAATTTTAAATTTAATTTCGATGGCAAAAATAAAAAACTTTATTTTAAAACCAGTTTTTACATGTTAATTGTCGGTGCGAAATTATAAAAATAATTAATACTTCTGCCTATTTTTCTGTTTATTGTCAGTTATTATTCTTTTTTTTGCATTCAATTTGCTCGTTTCTAACTTACTCTCACTCAAAATAGATGAAAAAAATACTTTTATTCGCTTCCGGATCAGGCACTAATGTTGAAAACATCATGGCCTATTTCAAAAACAAGGCTGTCAATACCGCTTTTTTAGTCTTGGTGAATAACCCAGAAGCTAAGGTAATAGAAAAAGCGAGAAAAAACGCGGTTCCCGTTGTAATTTTTGATAGAAATATGTTAAATGATGGGGCAGTGGAAAAAATCATGCGGGATTTTAATCCGGATTTGATCGTTTTAGCCGGTTTCTTGTGGAAGCTTCCCGAGACCTTAGTCGATTTGTTTGAGAATAAAATCATCAACATCCATCCTGCGCTTTTGCCCAAGTATGGCGGAAAGGGGATGTACGGCAAGCATGTGCATCAGGCGGTTTTGGATAATAAAGAGCAGGAAACGGGTATAACCATACATTTTGTCAATGCGAATTACGACGAGGGAAACGTTATTTTTCAAGCGACCACCCCCTTGGAATACCCGACCACGGTCGAAGCTATTGCCGAGGCGGTACAGCAATTGGAATACTGCCATTTTCCCGAAGTGATTGAAAATCTTTTAAAACCTTTTTAATGGCAGAAATTCATCAAGTAATCCTTTATACAGACGGCTCTTCTAGGGGAAATCCCGGACCGGGAGGTTATGGGCTTATACTGGAATGGGCGGGTAAAAAAGTATTTAAGGAATTTTCTGGCGGTTTTCGCAAAACCACCAACAACCGCATGGAACTCTTGGCGGTAATCGTGGGCCTGGAAAAGCTAAAAAACCCAAAGACTAAGGTCTTGGTGGTTTCCGATTCCAAATACGTGGTGGATTCCGTGGTGAAAGGCTGGGTTTTTGGCTGGGAGAAAAAGGGCTTTGTCGGTAAGAAAAATCCCGACTTATGGAAGCGGTTTCTCCAGATTTACCGCGAGCATTGGGTGGAGTTTAAATGGGTCAAAGGCCATAATAACCATCCGATGAACGAGCGCTGCGATCAGTTGGCCGTCGCTGCTGCCCAGCAAGGTCAATTGCCGCCCGATGTGTTTTACGAGCAAAATGCCGACGCATAAGTAGGCGCAATTTTAACGTAATTCCCGCTCTTTTTTAAGGGAGCTAGTATTGGTCAGCTATAACTAATACCTTATATTTGCAGCTTCATTTGTTATTACTTAATATGAATAAATTATTGATCGTGGGAACAGTGGCTTTTGACGCTATTGAAACCCCATTCGGAAAAACAGCTAAGATTTTAGGTGGAGCAGCTACTTATATTGGACTTGCTGCCTCGTTCTTTAAAGTGCAATCGGCGATTATTTCCGTGGTTGGAGATGATTTTCCTCAGGAACATCTCGATCTTTTAAAAAATAACCATATTGACATATCGGGAATTGAAGTGGTCAAAGGCGGTAAAACTTTCTTTTGGAGCGGCCGTTATCACAACGACCTCAATTCTAGAGATACCTTGGAAACCCAATTAAATGTATTGGCAGATTTCAATCCGGTAGTACCGGAAAACTATAAAGACGCCGATGTGGTGATGCTGGGTAATTTGCATCCCAATATCCAAATCAGCGTTTTGGATCAGATGGAACACAAACCCAAGTTGGTCGTTTTGGATACGATGAATTTTTGGATGGATTGTGCGCTGGACGAACTGAAAGAAGTGATGAAACGCATCGATGTCATCACCATTAACGATGAAGAAGCCCGTCAATTGTCTGGAGAGTATTCTTTGGTTAAGGCCGCAGAAGCGATACAGGAGATGGGACCGAAATACGTCGTGATTAAAAAGGGCGAACACGGAGCACTGTTGTTTCATCAGACCGATGTTTTCTTTGCGCCGGCTTTACCCCTAAAAGAGGTGTATGATCCGACTGGAGCAGGGGATACTTTTGCAGGGGGCTTCTCGGGTTATATAGCGCAAAGCAGCAATATCTCTTTTGGCAATCTGAAAAACGCCATTATCTACGGTTCGAATCTCGCCTCGTTTTGCGTGGAAGAATTCGGTACCCAACGCATGCAGCGTTTGACGCGTGAAGACGTAGACGCCAGACTGCAACAATTCAAAATGTTGACCCAATTCGATATCGAATTATCAAAATAACGGAATTCCGAAGCCTCATTATGGGGCTTTTTTTTGTGATATATAAACAACACTACAATAATAAACAGTATGAGTGACGCGCTAAAACACGAATGTGGTATTGCCCTTTTAAGACTCAAAAAGCCCTTGTCTTTCTATAAAGAGAAGTATGGAACGGCTTTTTATGCGATTCAAAAAATGTATCTCCTGATGGAGAAACAGCACAACCGGGGACAAGATGGCGCGGGATTGGCAAGTGTGAAATTGGACATGGATCCAGGCGAACGCTACATCAGTCGGGTGCGTTCCAATCAGGCGCAGCCCATACAAGACATCTTTACGCAGATCAACGGGCGCATCAACCAGGAGTTGGAAGAGCATCCGGAATACGCCGACGACGTCGATTTGCAAAAGCAACACATACCGTATTTGGGCGAGGTGTTTTTGGGTCATGTGCGCTACGGTACTTTTGGCAAAAACAGCATCGAAAGCGTTCACCCCTTTTTGCGTCAAAACAATTGGATGCACCGCAATTTAATCGTTGCAGGGAATTTTAACCTGACCAACGTCAAAGATCTCTTTGCCGATTTGGTCCGTTTGGGACAACATCCGAAGGAGATGGCCGATACCGTTACGGTAATGGAAAAAATAGGGCATTTCTTAGATGATGAAGTGACCAATTTATACTTTGAATGCAAAAATGAAGGCTACTCCAAACGAGAAGCATCTCCGATTATTGGAGAGCGATTGGACGTGGGTAGAATTATAAAAAGAGCCTCTAAAAACTGGGATGGTGGATTTGTCATGGCGGGACTAATTGGCCATGGCGATGCCTTTGTCTTTAGAGATCCGGCGGGAATTCGTCCGGCTTTTTTCTATGAAGACGACGAAATTGTGGTGGTTGCCTCAGAGCGCCCCGTAATTCAAACGGCCTTTAACGTACCTTATGAAGACATAAAAGAACTCCAGCCCGGTCAGGCGATGATCATTAAAAAAGATGCCACCGTATCTTTTGAACAAGTTTTAGAACCCTTGGAGAAGAGAGCCTGTTCGTTTGAACGCATTTACTTCTCCAGAGGTAACGATGCGGAGATTTATCAGGAGCGTAAAGACTTGGGTAAACTGATTTTTCCCGCTGTGTTGCAAGCGATAGATAACGATACGGACAACTCGGTGTTCTCCTATATTCCCAATACCTCCGAAACCTCTTTTTACGGGATGGTCGAAGAGGCTCAGGATTTCTTAAACCAACGCAAAATAGCCGATATCCTTTCGCTTAAAGAAAATCTGTCCGAAGGAAAACTACAGGAAATCCTGTCTGTCAAGTTGCGCACAGAGAAAATTGCGATTAAAGACGCCAAGCTGCGCACCTTTATCACCGACGACAAAAACAGAGATGACTTAGTAGCCCATGTCTACGACGTGACTTACGGCGTAATCAAGCCAACGGATAATCTGGTGATTATCGACGACAGCATCGTTAGGGGAACGACCCTTAAAAAGAGTATAATCCGCATGTTGGACCGGTTAAATCCGAAGAAAATTGTTGTGGTTTCCGCAGCACCTCAGGTGAGATATCCCGACTGCTACGGTATAGACATGGCTAAGTTAGAGGGGCTAATCGCTTTTCAAGCCACTATGGAATTACTCAAAGAACGCAATATGTATTATATAGTGGAGGAGGTGTATGCTAAGTCCAAAGCACAGGAAAACTTGGCCGATGCAGAGATTGTCAATTACGTCAAAGAAATTTACGCCCCTTTTACCGATATGGAAATATCGGATAAAATCGCTCAAATGGTCAAGGATCCAAGTATTAAATCCGAGGTAAAAGTGCTTTTTCAATCCGTTGATAGCTTGCATCAAGCCTGTCCCAATAATTTAGGCGACTGGTACTTTACCGGAAACTACCCGACAGACGGTGGAAAAAGAGTGGTCAATCGCGCCTTTATGAATTACTATGAAGGAAAAGACGCTCGTGCGTATTAAGAAATTCTACAGCTGAAAAAAAGGCTTTATAAATTGTAAAAACATTAAGGGTTTAGTCGGCTTTATACGAGCACACCATTATGATAAGTACTAAGGCGTTTTTTAACGTTGTTGAACCGAAATTATATAAATTATTTAAGGCCGTCTCTGTTCGCAGAGACGGTTTTTTTATGCATAAAAACGCGAATTTGATTACTCGCAGGACCTTTATTTCCCGCAGAGTGTAGCAGTTTGCAGTTCCATAGAAGGCATTTTAATTTCGTGCGAATTCCGGGAAAAATGCGCGCAACGGCGTATGCGTTAATATGCATTTCCGCCAACTCCTCGCCAACAGCTGAATCTGCAAGTGGGCTTATTCATCATGTTTCAGTTTTTAAACACCCGCTACCTAAAGCGGTGTTTTCTTAAATAAATAGCCCTGATTTTGGACGATTTCAGGTAAAATGCTATTTATATATCGATTGTTTTATAAAAAATACCTTATAAAATACATTTTATTTTATTAAAAATGTGACTTTTATTAAAAATGGTGTCTTAACAACTTAAGGCGTTGTTGAATACTTAGGTTTAATGATAAAAGAGGTATAATAAATGGGTTTTTTTGTTTATTTTTTGTGGTAATATAAAACATTTAAGGGTGTTGGTTCGACTCTAGTTGTTTTGGACTACCGCCATGGCTGGTAGAGGCGAAAGGAAAAACGGTGTGAATTAGGGTATTTGCCATAAACAATGGTGTTTTTTGTCGCTGCTAAAAAGAGGAGGACAGCCTGGTTGTTCTGTTATACTTTATAAAAACCAAAAAATTTGTTAGTAATTTTTATGTATGTTTAATTTTTAATGTAAATTGTTATGAAAAGAAGTAGTTTTAAATCCTGTTTGTTGCTCTGTTGTTTATTTGTTTTATCGGGTCAACTGTTTGCTCAGATAACTCCGGTAGGAGGAACAGCGATAGGAGCGCAATTGGCCGACCCGAGTTCTGCTCTTGATGTGGTTGGAGCCAATACAGGAGTACTGATTCCTAGAGTGGCTAATATAGCCACGAGTATTCAGAACCCAGCAAACGGTTTGTTGGTGTACGATACGGACAGACAGTGTTTAAGCCAAAATATAGGTACCCCAGCAAATCCAAATTGGGTGTGCATTAGTGGAAATGTAGTCAAGTTCTTTTATATGCCTTCTATAGTATTAGATATCACTAATACTTCGGGCAGCTATAACCTTTATGAATTGTATAAAACCCAGTTCTCTAATCCAAGAGCAGTTAGTAATGGGGCGCCTACTCAAATTCCTTTTTTTAGCGCAGCCTCCGATTTGTATTATTATGTCACACATTATAGCGAAACTGTTTTTTATGATGTAGCCGTAACCGCCGATGGTATTCTAACTTATCGCGTTCAGCCTACTGCCCAGCTCAATGGCGATAGCAGTGATTTTATGAATGTGGTTTTGGTGGTTAAATAATAATCGAAACAAATAGATTTAGTATGAAACAAATAATACTTATGTTGCGAACAAAGAAATCCATGCGGCTTTCTTTGTTTGTTTTCCTGTTTTCAACGTCGGTCTTTTTCGGACAAACAACCGGTTGTCCAAACGACTTTGATTGTGACGGGGTTATTGATGCCTTAGATATAGATGACGATAACGACGGGATTTACGATCATGTTGAGTCTCCCAACTGTTTTTATCTCGATAAAACTGTTTTTTACGCTGGAGATCGCCGGGTACTGTTGGAGGTCAGTTCAACGCTGAATTATGTGTCTGGTTCTCCATCGGAATTAATAGACGGCATTACTTTAAATAATACCGGCCTGTTGTTTAGTACGGGCGGCGAGTTAGAGGGAAAGGAAATTTTTAAAATCAGCACCCTGCTGAGCAATGGAATAGAATTTAATTCCTTTACTATTCATTACTCTTCCTTCAACTTTTTTAACAACTCCTCCAAGTATGTTTTACAAGGTTCACAGGATGGACTAACTTGGGTCGACTTAACGGAGAATATCATAGGAACTTCGATTAATAACAAAATCAACGGGATTACCGTTACTAAAAACCAAGGGCGGTATGCTGTTTATAGACTTTTGGGCACGGGCGGTAGCTACTCAGGTACGCAAAGGATGTTGGAAATTACGGCGACCGTAGGAAGCTATATGCCCTCTTTTCATCCTAAAGCCGATTGCGTAGACGAAGACATTAACCTAAACGGTAGACCCAATCATCAAGACTTAGACAGTGATGGTGATGGGGCTTTCGATGTTGTGGAAGCGGGATTTAGCGATTCCGATAATGACGGTATGGTCGGTGTCGGTCCCGTAGCTGTAGATGTTAATGGCGCAGTAATCGGTCATGGTTATATTACGCCACTCGAATTTTATAAAAACCCACTCATTAATGCTATGCATGACTTTGACGGCGATGGTGTTCCCGATCTTTTAGATGTAGACGACGACAACGACGGGATTTACGATCATGTCGAATCGCCGAGTTGTTTTGTATTGTCTAAGTCCTTATACGAGGTACAAGAACGCAACGAGCTCTTGGAAGCCGATAGTGGGTTGCCGTATTCAGCAGGTATTCCCGCTTTCCTGATTGATGGTCTTGCGGATGTGGACAGTCCTGGTTTGGAAATTCCTGCGGCCACATCCTTGGCTGATCGCGAGATTTTTAGGCTTGCTGTTCGAACGGCTATGGGTGTGGAATACAGTGCTTTTAAAGTGTTTTTTAAGGCAAAGGATTTTTTTACGAACAGTTCAAGAGTGTTGTTGCAAGGGTCTAATGACGGAATTTCATGGGTCGATTTATCATCGTCCATAACCCCGGCTCTCACCCTGACAGTTCCGTTGACTGTGACTAAAAATCAAGGAGTATACCGCGTTTATCGCTTGCTCGGAGTGGCAGGGGTAACTGGTATGGCCAACAGCCTTATCGAGATTAATGCTACGGTAGATAACTTTAAGCCCTCGCTGCACCCACGCGCAATTTGTACTGGCGAAGATGCCGATGGTGATGGATTTCCGAATCATCAAGATTTAAATGCCGATGCCGACACTTGTAGCGACGTAATCGAAATGGGTTATTCAGATCCTGATCACGACGGTATGTTGGGAGTCAGTCCGGTAACTGTAGATCGTTACGGTGCTGTAACGGGGTCTGGGGGATATACAGTGCCAAAAAACTTGTATTGGTTAGATGCTAGCAAAAATGTCTGTACCGGGGCAGGAATTCCCGTAGACGAAGATTCGTATTGTTTTGATTTGGAAAATATCTCCAACGATTATTCTTGGATTCAGTCGCTTTGGCATCAAACCGTAATCCGTACAAGAACGGGATATTCTATTTTCGGAGAGGCAGTCTTGGACAATGTGTATACGCCTATAAAAATTTTGCCCGACCTAGATCAGGAACCGGCAAATCCACCGCATCACTTGGGTACTAATTATGAAGGCGATATCAGGCTGGTTGCTGCAGGAGGGCAATCTGGAGGGTTTTTGCTCTTGTCTACCGAAGGTCTCTATGCTTGGGGAGTGAAACGGACTATTCCGGAAGCTTGGTGGCCACAAGCACCCGTGGAGCACACTTCTTTTCAAAGGGTTCCGCTACCCGAGGGTGTAACGCCTGATCAAATTAAAAATATGATTGCGGCGAGCTTTAATGTTACTCTCCTTACTAAGTCTGGAGATGTTTATATTGCTGCTTTTAACAATAGTCAACTCGGTTATTTCAGTTATCCGTCTGTCTATGGGGACGGTAGTTTAGAGACTGACGACAAATGGCATAAAGCCGCAATTAGTCATGTGACTTCTATAAAAGTGTATTTCCGAGGGCATGTGATGGCTCTAACGCAAAACGGCGATTTATATACTTGGGGAGATTATATTTACAAAGGCGATGGGTCGCCAAGGTTTAGTAGTTCTGTGCCGGTAAAAATGGCGTTGCCTCCGGGAATCCAAGTGAAGATGACGGCCATAACAGGAACTAATTTTGCTCCGGGTGCTTCTGCGGTAAGTGAGCCTACTTATTATATTTTAGGTCAGGATAAAAGAGTGTATTCTCTAGGTATTAATAATCACGGAATGCTTGGAATTGGAACGCGCGCCACTAGTACGACTTGGCAAACAGTGCTAAGTCCAACAGGCAATGGAGTCGGAACTGGGACTGGATTTTTAGAGAACATCAAGTTTATAAATGCTTCTAGCCATAACTCTGCTGGTGAGGGCGCAGGGGCTATAGATGAAGATGGCGTTCCTTATTTGTGGGGAGCCAACGATTCGGATTATTATAGATTAGGTATTCATGGTGGGGATGTCTTACGACCTGCTATTCCCAATGGGATTGTACCCGGAGATCACGACATTGTTTATATTGAAATCGGAGGGCATGTAACTCCCATGATTGATATGACACGTGGTAAAATAGGGTACGTGGGACATAAAGTAAACGGTAGTATGGGTAATGGGCCAGGAAAGGTTACTATTAAATCTTATGATTTCACAGATACTCAAGAAGTCGATTTCTGTGACATTGAAATTGGTGTCCCTAAAAAGACTAGGGTAACGGTTAATCCAATGATTATCAATCTGAAAGCAAAAAAGTAAAGAGATGAAAATTCACTAGGACTTTAATGTTTAAATGGATTTTTAAATAGAACACCTGAATGACTAAGTAACTTGATGCTGATAATTCTTAGGGCAGTCGAATGAGATTTGCGTCATTGTCAACAACGCAAAGTTAAATAGAGGGTAAGCCTGAAGGGGTGAATGAGGGTGTTTAGGACTTCGGCTCTAAAAGCCTTGGGTTTTCTATATGTATTAATGGGCTTTAGAGTAAAAGCAGCAGTAGATTCACATCTACTGCTGCTTTTTTATTGTGCAATACTCAGCGGCAGGGCTGTCAGGGACTTTAAACAACGAAGGCCGTTTCGAAGAAACAGCCTTGGTCAATTTTTGCGCGGATGCTTATTTAGCAGCAGCGTACCTCTTGGCTACTTCTTCCCAGTTGATTACATTAAAGAACGCAGTAATATAATCCGGTCTGCGGTTCTGGTAGTTGAGGTAGTAAGCGTGTTCCCAAACATCCATTCCCAAGATTGGCGTGCCTGAACAGCTAACCCCTGGCATCAATGGATTGTCTTGATTAGGTGTTCCACATACAGCCAATTTGCCGTCTTTTACACACAACCAAGCCCATCCTGAGCCGAATTGAGTAGCTCCAGCTTTGGCGAAAGCCTCTTTAAAAGCCTCAAAAGAACCCAAATCCTTATCGATAGCTGCAGCGAGTTCGCCTGTGGGTTCGCCACCACCGTTTGGACTCATTACTTCCCAAAACAAGTTGTGGTTGTAAAATCCACCTCCGTTGTTGCGAACAGCGCCGTTGGATAAGTCTAGGTGATGTAGTATTTCTTCGATGCTCTTTCCTTCTAAATCGGTGCCTGCAATAGCAGCATTCAAGTTCGTGGTATAAGCATTGTGATGTTTGGTATGGTGTATTTCCATGGTGCGAGCATCAATATGCGGCTCCAACGCATCGTAAGCGTAGGGTAATTTTGGTAATTCGAATGCCATAATTAGTGTTATTAAAAAGATTAGTATTATTTTTATTCAAATTTAATGATTTAACTTCAATATCAAAAGGAGACTAAGTTTAATTATCGTTAACTGTAATATAAAATAAATAAGTGACTACTGCCTCATTCTCAATTTATAACGCCTCGGCGGGCTCCGGAAAAACCCATACTTTAGTTAAAGAATACCTGAAAATCTTGCTGTCCGACAAGACTAACGACGCCTATAAAAACATTTTGGCCATTACCTTTACCAACAAAGCGGTGGAGGAAATGAAGTCGCGCATTGTTTCCAGTTTATTTGCGTTCTCCCAAGAGGAAGTGCCCGAAAAACACTGGGGCATGCTGGAGCAGATCGAAGCGGAAACGGGCATAAAAGCCGAGTTGATTAAGAGTAAGTCCAAGGTAATCATTAAAAACATCATCCACAATTATGCGGCCTTTGACATTTCGACCATCGATAAGTTTACGCATAAAATCATTCGTTCCTTTGCCCATGATTTAAACTTGCCCATTACCTTTGACGTCTCGTTGGAATCGGAAGAATTGCTGCAGGAAGCCGTAGACGCCATCGTGTCTAGGGCCGGTACCGATCGGGAGTTGACCGACCTGCTCATCGCGTTTTCCATAGATAAGGCCGATAACGACAAGAGTTGGGACGTGACCCGGGAGCTGATGGAAATCGGTTACCTGCTGATGAACGAAAACAATCGCGACGAAATAGCCCTGTTTCAAGAGGTCAACTTACCCGATTTTGTGGCGGTACGCGACCGACTAAAAGCCGAAATTAAAAAGATCAGCGCACAGACCAAGGCCTTGGGTAGTGAGGCCCTACAGTGGATGCGCGACGAAAACATCGACGAAAAATCCTTTTCCCGAGGAACCTTTCCCAATCACTTAAAGAAAATCCAAACCGATGAAGTCACCGCTGCGCACAAGCGATTTGTCGAATTTGACGATGTGCAAATCAATAAAACCGCTGCCGATCGGGCCCAAATAGAGGCGGTGATTCCACGCTGGTTAGCGCTGTTGCAAACCGTTTATAAAGCCTATGCCAAAAGGGCTTTTTACGAGGCCTTTTTAAAAAATATAACCCCGCTTTCGCTGTTGAATACCATCCGACAGGAGCTGGACCGCATACAGGAGGAGCAAAATATACTGTCGATCTCGCAGTTTAACGCCATCATCTACAAGGAGATTCAAAACCAACCCGCGCCGTTTATATACGAGCGCCTGGGCGAGCGCTACCGACATTTTTTTATCGATGAGTTCCAAGACACCTCCGAAATGCAGTGGTTAAACCTAATTCCGTTAATCGACAATGCTCTGGCCGGCGAAGACCTGTCGGGAACCAAGGGAACCCTGATGATTGTCGGCGACCCCAAACAGTCCATCTACAGGTGGCGTGGCGGTAAAGCCGAGCAATTTATCGCTTTGAGCAAAGGCGATAACCCTTTTTCAAACCCGAGTAAGGAAACCGTGGTTTTGGGAAAGAACTACCGCAGCTATTCCGAGGTGATCAACTTTAACAACGCCTTTTTTAAAGAGCTGTCGCATTCGTTTACTCAAGCCGATTATCAAGACCTGTACGCCAACAACAGCAGCCAGGAAACCAACGCCAAAACCGGCGGTTATGTCAACATACAATTTTTACCCGCCTCCGAATCGGACGAAGAGGTAGAAACCAAAGAAGCCTTGCACGTCAAGGCGACTTTGGAAACGATACAAAAGGTTAAAGCCCAGGGGTTTCAATACCGCGACATCGTGGTGTTGACCCGAAAGCGAGCGGCAGGTGTGGCCTTGGCCAATTATTTGACCGAGTGGGAAGTGCCGATTCTCTCCTCGGATTCCCTGTTGATCGACAATGCCACCGAGGTGCGCCTGATCATTCAGGTATTGCGATTCCTAAAAAACGAACGCGACCGAGAGGCCAAGGCATTGATGCTCTATTACGTGGCGTCTAAGCAGCCGCAAGGAACGCCCATTCACGATTTTATTGCCGAAGGCGTAGCGATAAAAGACATACCCGAACTCGAAAAATGGTTGGCGTCCAAAGGCGTGCTCATCTCGTTTAACGGCTGTAGAAAAAAATCGCTTTACGAAGCCGTAGAAGACATCGTTCGCGCCTTTTTACAGGACAAGAGTTCGATTTCCTATGTGTTGTACTTCTTGGATTTGGTATTGGAGCGAACGATCAAGAGTCAATACAGCATTTCGGACTTTTTATACTTTTGGGAAAACAACGGACAGAAGTTTAGCATACCCACCCCAGAAGGAGTCGATGCCGTGCGCATTATGACCATACACAAGTCCAAGGGCTTGGAATTTCCCGTAGTGATTTTTCCCTTTGCCGAGGAAGATTATTCGCGGGCCTCGCGCAACAAACTCTGGTTGGATCTTGAAGACGAGGATTTGGATTTGCCCAAGGCCTTGGTCGATTCCAAAAAGGAAGTGGCCGAATACGGCGCCTGGGCAGAGCGCTTGTATCAGGAAAAACAGCAGGAGGAACTGCTGGACAATGTCAATGTGCTGTATGTGGCCCTAACCCGGGCCGAAGAGCAGCTCTATATCGTCTCGTCTAAGAATATCACCCGATCGGGAGAACTGCAAAACAACATGTCTAAGTTTTTTTTGGAGTTTTTAATCAAGTCGGGGCGCTATACCGACGAAGACTTTAGCTATGATTTTGGAGAGGCGATCAAGTGTTCGAAAACCGCTGTGCCCGATGTGGAGCACCACAATAAAACCATCTACTCCGTCGATCAGCTGATCGATTTTAAATCGATTAAAATCGCCCAACGCGAAGCCTTGATGTGGGATACCGAAAGTCAGAAAGCCATAGAATACGGCAATATACTCCATCAGATCATGGCCTATGTCTATACGATACACGACGTGGATCTGGCCTTGGACAAAAGTGTCGAGGCGGGACTGATTACCGAAAGCCAACGGTCCAATTTTAAGGAATTGGTAGAAAGCATCGTCTTTCATCCCGAATTAGCACCTTATTTTGCAGAAAATGGCCAGGTTTTTAATGAACGTACCATTTTTAGTGCTACCTTTAAGAATATCAAGCCAGACCGCGTAACCATACGCGGAAACAAGGCGTATCTGTTGGATTACAAAACGGGAAAAAACGAAGAAGCCCATATAAAGCAAGTGCGAGAATACCAGCTGGCCTTAGAGGATATGGGCTACGAAGTGGCTAAAAAAATCATCCTGTATACAGGAGATCATATAAATATGGTACATTTGCCATAGTAATTAGGAAACATAAATTTGCATAAATATGTACGGAAAGATTAAAGATTATTTGCAAGAGGAGCTCAAGGCTATCGAAGAAAATGGATTGTTTAAAAAAGAGCGTATTATCACCTCTCCTCAGGGAGCGGAGATTACGATTTCAACTGGTGAAACGGTTTTAAATTTTTGTGCCAATAACTATTTGGGACTTTCTTCCCATCCCGAAGTGGTTCAGGCGGCAAAAGACGCGTTGGACAGCCACGGTTTTGGAATGTCGTCGGTGCGTTTTATCTGTGGAACACAAGATATCCACAAAGAACTCGAACAGAAGATTGCCGATTTTTACGGCACGGAAGACACCATACTGTATGCGGCGGCCTTTGATGCCAATGGAGGGGTGTTTGAACCTTTGTTTGGTGCAGAAGACGCCATCATATCAGACAGCCTAAACCACGCCTCTATCATCGACGGTGTTCGCCTGTGTAAAGCCGCGCGTTACCGTTATGAAAATAGCGACATGAACGATTTGGAGCAACAATTGATCAAAGCCAATGAAGCCGGACACCGCTTTAAGATTATCGTAACCGATGGCGTGTTCTCTATGGATGGTTTGGTAGCGCCTTTGGATAAAATATGCGATCTAGCCGATAAATACGATGCTTTAGTCATGGTAGACGAATGTCATGCCGCCGGTTTTATCGGAGCTACGGGCAAGGGAACTCTAGAAGCAAAAGGAGTGATGGGTAGAGTAGATATTATCACCGGTACTTTGGGCAAAGCGCTCGGAGGTGCTATGGGTGGTTATACCACGGCCAAAAAAGAGATTATCGAGCTGTTGAGACAACGCTCTAGACCGTATTTGTTTTCGAACTCCCTGTCTCCGGTTATTGTCGGGGCATCGTTAAAGGTGTTTGAAGTGCTCGAAAGAGACCATACCCTACGCGATCAGTTGGAGTGGAACACCAACTACTTTAAAGCGGGAATCAAAAAGGCGGGATTGGACATTATTGACGGCGATTCGGCTATAGTACCCGTAATGTTGTACGACGCAAAATTGGCCCAAAAGATGGCCGAAGAGTTGTTGAAAAAAGGGATTTATGTAACGGGATTCTTTTTTCCGGTCGTTCCCAAGGATAAAGCGCGAATTCGCGTTCAATTATCCGCAGCACACACGCAAAAACATTTAGATAAAGCTATTCAGGCGTTTACAGAAGTAGGAAAACAGTTGAATATTATAAAATAAACACAATTTTAGTAGGAAAAAGAGATAATTGTTAAGAAATTTTTTGTAGATAACAATTAAGGTCTTATTTTTGCTACATATTATTACGTACAGTAAATAAATAAAAAAAGTTATGAAACATCTCAACAAATTATTTGCGGCAGCACTTCTTTGCGCGGGGTTAACCTCACACGCTCAGAATGCGGATCACCCTTGGGCGGTGACTATCGGAGCCAATGCTGTTGATACTAAAATTAGTACAACAAACAACTTCTCTAACAGATTAGGAGGTTACTTCAACGTTAAAGATCAGTGGAACATCCTTCCGTCTGTATCTTACTTGAACGTAGCAAGATACTTAGGAGATGGTTTCTCCTTTGGAATCACAGGATCTGTAAATAAAATTGATAAGTTCATCAAACCTGAGGCGGAAAACTACGAAATCTACAATCCAGGTGATTTAACTTACTACGGAATTGATGCAGAAGTTAAGTATAGCTTCAAAGATTTATTGAAATTTAAAGTGGTTGACCCTTTCTTATTAGTTGGTGGTGGATACACTTTTATGGGAGATGCTAGTGCTGGTACGGTTAATGGAGGTTTAGGTTTGAACTTTTGGTTCACGGAAAACATCGCTTTAAGCGTTCAGTCTACGTACAAACATTCATTTGACGATACAAGAACTCCTAATGTTGACATCGCTTCGCACATGCAACATTTCGCAGGTATTAAATTCCAATTTGGTGGAAAAGATACAGACGGAGATGGAATCTTAGACAAATACGATGAGTGTCCAGAAATTGCTGGTCTTAAAGAATTCAACGGATGTCCTGATACTGATGGTGACGGAATCCCTGACCATTTAGACGAGTGTCCAGATGTAGCTGGTTTAGCCGAATTTAACGGTTGTCCTGATACTGACGGAGACGGAGTGCCAGATCATTTAGACGAATGTCCAGATGTTGCAGGTCTTAAAGAATTCAACGGTTGTCCTGATACAGACGGAGACGGTACACCAGATAACAAAGACGAATGTCCTACAGTTCCAGGTCCTAAGGAAAACAAAGGTTGTCCTTGGCCAGATAGAGACGGTGACGGTGTTCCAGATCATTTAGACAAATGTCCAGATGTTGCAGGTCCTGCTTCTAACGACGGATGTCCAGAGATCAAAGAAGAGCAAATGAAACAGTTGAACGACTACGGAAGAACAATCTTGTTCAATACAGGTAAGTTTACTTTCCAAGAGAAAACGTTCCCAGTTCTTGACAACATGGCTAAAATCATGAGAGAGTTCCCAACGGCTAAATTTAGCATTGAAGGACATACAGATAGCACAGGTTCTGATAAAATCAACTTGCCATTATCTGAAAACAGAGCTAACGCTGTTAAAGTATATTTAATTGAAAAAGGTATCGATGCTAGTAGATTAACTTCTAAAGGTTTCGGTTCTTCTAAACCAATTGAGTCTAACAAAACCGTTAAAGGTAGAGAGATCAACAGACGTGTAGAGGTGGTTTTAGAAAAATAATCATCCCTGCAGTACAATAGAAAACGCCTCGAGAAATCGGGGCGTTTTTTTTTATATATTTATAGGAGAATGCGTTAGAAAACCCGCGCTATTCTGTGTAAATTAGTCCCGTACTAGGGCGAAAATCCACAGGGCAAAACCAAGTTTTTTGAGGTTATAATAAAAGTGTTGCATGACTAATATCCGGTTTTTAGATAAATTAAGTGTGGAAATCAAAGCGGATTTCCCCGATTCATTAGACGATTTAATCATTGTTTTGCCCAACAAAAGGGCCAAGGTGTTCTTGTTAGAAGCCTTGAAAAAACAATATCCAAAGAGCCTCTTTGCGCCTGAAATTAGCAGTGTGGAAGAATTGATTCAGCAAATGTCGGGCTTGCGGGCTTTGGACTCGATAGAACTCCTCTTTGAGTTTTATGAAGTCTACAGCACCGTGGTAACTCCGGATAAGCTACAACCCTTTGAGCAATTTGCCAATTGGGCCAAGATGCTGTTACAGGATTTCAATGAAATCGATCGGTATTTGTTAAATCCCAACCGCGTTTTTTCATACCTAAAAGACATTGAAGACATCAAGCACTGGTCTCTCGATTTGGAAAAGCGTACCACTATGATTCAGAATTATCTGGAGTTTTGGGAGATGATGCCCGTGTATTACCAAGCTTTCTTTGAGTATTTAACCGCAAAGAAAGTGGGGTACCAAGGGCTGATATACCGTCAGGCGGTAGATAAATCGGCGGAATTTGCCGAGAAACTAGGCGACAAAAAAATGTATTTTGCAGGATTCAATGCGCTCAATGCCGCAGAAGAAGTGATTATTCAAGACTTTTTGGCCAGGGGCTGCGCCAAGGTATTTTGGGATATCGACGCCGTGTTTTTAAACGACCCCTTTCACGATGCCGGACTGTTTTTGCGCCGAATTAAAAAGCAGTGGAAACACTACCGCAGCCATCCGATGGACTGGATCGTGACCGATTTTAGCGAACCCAAGACCATTCGCATTATCAAAACGCCCAAAACCGTTGGTCAGGCGCGTATTGCGGGAAAAATCATCGAGAAGATCAAGAGCGAAAACCAAAGCCTCAATCAGGTAGCCTTGGTTTTGGGCGAGGAAAACCTGTTGATGCCGGTGTTGTACTCCCTGCCTGTTGAGGTCGATGCGCTCAACATTACCATGGGCTACGACGGTCGGAGCAACCCCGTGCAAATATTGGTGGCCAAATTGTTTAAGATGCACCTCAATGCCTTGCGTCGCGATGCAGTAAACTACACCCTATACCACAAAGAGGTATTGGATGTGTTGAGCAATCCGATGATAGAGCCCTATGTGGATGCGGGAACAACCATTGCCAATATACACGAGGGCAACCTGACGTTTTTTAGCTTGGACAGCCTAAAAACCTTTAATCCGCAGCCCAATACCCTACGAGATTTGCTGTTGACCAAGTGGGAAGACAAGCCTTTGGTCGTGCTGCGGTTGTTGTCGACCATACTATTGGAAATCAAAGACAAGCACTCGGGTCAGGCGGAGGAGGAAAAGTTGTCGAAAACCTTCCTTTATTCCATGTACCAATTGATTAATAAATTAATCACCTATTGCGAAAAATACCCGACGATGGATACGGTCGAAAACGTCTATGCAATTTACAAGCAAATCATCGATTTGTCCGAAGTTTCCTTTGAAGGCGAGCCCCTAAAAGGCTTGCAGATCATGGGGGTATTGGAAAGTAGGGTACTCGATTTTGACACGGTGATCATCACCTCGGTAAACGAGGGGAAATTTCCGGCGGGCAAGTCGCAAAACTCCTTTATACCCTACGATGTAAAGCGCGAATTGGGCCTGCCGACCTACAAGGAAAAAGACGCGATTTACAGCTACCACTTCTACCACCTGCTGCTAAGAGCCAAAGACGTATACCTGTTGTACAACTCCGAAGCAGAGGGCTTGGACGCCGGGGAGCGCAGTCGATTTATCACCCAGTTGGAAATCGAAAAAAGACCCAACCACCAGTTGCAACACCTGACCTATTCCGCCTTTCTGCCCGAAAAAGCCTACCAGCCCATCGAGGTTCCCAAGTCGGAATTATTGCAGTCAAAACTGCGCGAAATTGCCGAAAACAAGGGCTTTTCGCCCTCGGCACTGACCAATTATTTGCGCAACCCCATTCAGTTCTACCTGCAGCGAATACTCGGTATACGCGAAGTGGAAGAAGTCGAGGAAAACGTAGCGCTCAACACCTTGGGAACCATTATTCACCACGCCCTGGAACAGCTGTATCAACCCCTGGTCGGCCGTATGCTTACCGTGGCCGATCTGGACGATTTGCAAAAAAAGTCCGATGCGGTGGTCGAAATGGAATTTGAAAGGGAATACAGCAGCAATAGAGAAAAACTCGGAAAAAACCTACTGGCCTTCGAAGTGGCCAAGCGAAACGTGTTTCACTTTTTGGCAGAGGAGCGCAGAAACCTTCAAAATGGCGACGAAGTGCAGATTTTGGAACTGGAACGCTCCCTTAAATACACTTTGGTAGACGAGCGATTGCCGTATCCGGTAATCATTTCGGGTTTTGTGGATCGCATTGAAATACGCAATAAGAGCATCCGCGTCATCGATTATAAATCGGGAAAAGTAACGGCTAATCAACTGCGCTTAAAGAGCTGGGACGGACTGACGGCCGATTTGAAAAACGACAAGATCATCCAGTTGCTGTGCTATGCCCTGATGTTTGAATCCGAAGCGGGCAACCGCCCCTTGGAAGCGGGTATTTACTCGTTTAAAAATCGCAAAGAAGGCTTTTTGTTCTTTGGCGTGCGCCAGGGTAAGGAAATCGATTCGGTGATTTCTGCCGAGGTACTGCGCGAATTTAAAACGGAATTGGTGGACTTGATCAACGCCATACTCCATCCCGACAGCAGTTTTGTCGAAGCGTTAAACTAAGTATTGGCTTGGGGTTCTAAGCTTATTTAAGCTTTAAAAAAGCCGTTAGGGCATCGATCAATTCCGGTTCGTTTTCCAGGTGTATCATGTGACCGCCAGCGGTGGTGACCAACTGCACCGGACTGCCCTCGATTTGGTCTAGCGCATCTTGCTGCGCGACCAAAGTGTCGCTTAGGCCGAGAATCAACAAGATCGGATAAGGCGCAAAGTGAAAAATAACTTCGCGATCCGAGCGGATTTTCATGCCTTCCAAGGCGGCTATCATCCCCTGTTTGGAGGTCTTTAAAGCCTGCTCCTTTACTTGGGCAATCTCGGGGGCAAAGCGTTGGTGTGCCGCTTCACTAAACAAGTTGTGAATCGACATCGTCACAAAAGCCGAGCTGTTTTTTTTGACCAATTCCATGGCGCGATCGCGAACAATGCGCCGTTCGGGACTATCGGCACGAGAGGTCGAAGCGACCAATGCCAAACTGCGCACCTGATCGGGATACAATTCCGCAAAGGCCAAGGCGACATAGCCCCCCATGGAATGTCCAATAAAGCTCACTTTGCGCAGTTTTAATTCCGTCAGTATCGCAAAAACAGCATCCGCCATGTCTTCCATACTGTGCACATAACCCGTACAGCCCGTTTGCCCATGCCCGAGTAAATCGATGGCAATCACGCGGTACTTCGACTCAAAATGACGCATACACCCCTGCCACATCGTGGCATTCTCCAAAAATCCATGTAAAAAAACCAAGGCCGTACCCTTGCCGCCCTCGGTAAAGGACAGGGTCGTGTTTTTATGCGTAATTTGTTTTGTCGTCATGGTTGGGAGGTGTTAATTGCAAAAATACAATTTATATAAAACAGCCCCTCCATATCCGAACAGATTTTATTTTTTTGTGCGTGCCCTGCGGGTCGGGCTATCCGCGTTATCTTTTGCTGCGCTGCGCTGCGCAAAAGGATGCTGCTGCTATCCCTCACGCAATAAATTGGGGATATTTCGTCGGACGGGTAAAAACGCGTACTTTTGCAGTCAATTATACCTAGTTCATGGCTCAAAATATCATTTTACGAATTTCACCGGCAGAAGCGGCAGACGAAAAAGTGCTAAAGACGCGCATAGCGCAAGCGGTTAAAACACCCGTTAGCGCCATTAATGCCTATCAAATCATCCGAAGCTCTTTGGATGCGCGTTCTAGAAATATCGTATTGCAATTGCAAATCAATGTGTTTATAGGTGAGGAATTTCAAGACGCTTTTGCGTTTTCGCCCAACCTGCAAAACGTGGCCAATGCAAAGGAGGTGTACATTGCAGGTGCCGGTCCTGCGGGTTTGTTTGCCGCTTTGGAGTTGATCGAACTCGGGCTAAAACCCATCATAATCGAACGCGGAAAAGACGTGCAGAGCAGACGACGCGATTTGGCGGCGATGAACAAAGAGGGAATTGTCAATCCAGAATCCAACTATTGCTACGGCGAAGGCGGGGCGGGGACCTATTCCGATGGGAAGCTGTACACCCGTTCGACCAAAAGAGGCAATATCATCAAAAGCCTACAGTGGTTTCACTATTTTGGAGCCTCTGAAAAAATACTACAAGAAGCACACCCCCATATCGGCACCAATAAATTGCCGGCAATCATTGCCAATATGCGCAAGGGTATCATCGAATGCGGGGGAGAAGTGTGGTTCGACACCAAATTGACCGACATACACATCGAAAACAACCGGATTAAGGGATTGACGCTCAACGGCGAAATCACCGTGAAAACCGAACAATTGATCCTGGCTACAGGACATTCTGCCCGAGATATCTTTAGGATGTTGGAGGCGAAAAAAGTGCATATAGAGGCCAAAGCCTTTGCCTTGGGCGTTCGGGTAGAACACCCTCAGGCGCTGATTGACCGTGCTCAGTATCACTGTGGCATCGGCGAGTCGAGAAACCCCATATTGCCTGCGGCCTCGTATTCCTTGGTGAGTCAGGAAGCGGGTAGAGGTGTTTTCTCGTTTTGTATGTGTCCCGGCGGAATCATCGCTCCGGCGAGTACCGACGAAGGAGAGCTGGTGGTCAACGGTTGGTCGCCCTCCAAGCGCGACGGCCTATTTGCCAACTCGGGTATGGTGGTGACGGTCGATGAAAAGGACTTTGCTCAATACGGTTTTACGGGACCTTTGGCTGCGATGGAATTTCAGCAACTCATCGAAAAGAGAGCCTGGGAAGCAGGCGGCGGCTTGTTAAAAGCACCGGCCCAACGCATGACCGATTTCGTTCGGGGAAAAGTGTCGACTAGCCTGCCGGATTGTTCGTATTTGCCGGGGATAAGCTCCAATTTGCTCGATCAGGTCTTGACCAAAGAAGTGCGCATAGCCCTACAAGAGGGATTTGTAACCTTTGGCAATAAAATGCGCGGTTACTATACCGAAGAGGCTGTGGTGGTGGCTACGGAAAGCCGAACCTCGTCGCCGGTGCGCATTCCCAGAGACGAACTCACCCTGGAACACGTTCAGGTCAAGGGCTTGTTTCCCTGTGCCGAAGGTGCGGGCTATGCCGGAGGAATTATTTCTGCGGCTATGGATGGGGTAAAGGTGGCGCAAGCCGTACATCGACAGTTGCTCTAATAGCGATAACAGGCTTTTCGGACGGTTTAACGTCCGTATTCTATACAAAAAAACCGCTTTTACCTTGGGGAAAAGCGGTTTTTTTCGTAACTTATAGATACAGCGTCTTAGGTATTCATCAGCGATTCGATCTCCTCGGCGAGTATGGGGATGTTTTTCATCAGGTTGATCGGTTCACCCTGAGGTTGGATCACCACATTGTCTTCAAGGCGTATTCCAAAACCTTCTTCGGGTATGTAAATACCGGGCTCCACGGTAAAAACCATATTGGCCTCCATCGGCAGGTGCAGCAAGCCGTAGTCGTGCGTGTCTAGTCCCAACTGATGCGAAGTACCGTGCATAAAATACTTTTTATAGGCGGGCCAGGCCGGATCCTCGTTTTGTAGGTCGGCACGGTCTAACAGGCCCAGTCCAAGGAGTTCGGAAGTCATAATTTTACCCACTTCTTCGTGGTAATTTCTCCAAAGCGTTCCGGGTGCTAACATTTTAGTAGCCTCGTTTTTTACGCGCAATACCGCATCATATACCTGACGTTGGCGTTTGCTATAGCGTCCATTTACCGGTATGGTTCGCGTTAGGTCGCTCGAGTAATTGGCGTATTCCGAAGCGGTGTCCAGCAGGATTAAATCCCCCGACAAACACGCCTGATTGTTTTCTATATAGTGCAATACATTGCTGTTATTTCCCGAAGCGATAATTGGTGTATAGGCGAAGCCTTTGGAGCGATTGCGGATAAATTCGTGAATCAATTCCGCTTCGATTTCGTATTCCCATACACCGGGTTTTACAAAGCTCAACACGCGGCGAAAGCCCTTTTCGGTAATGTCGCAGGCGTGTTGAATCAACGCGATTTCCTCGGCTTCTTTAATCGAGCGGATTTGCTGTAATATGGGGTTGCTCTTGGCTACCTGATGTGCCGGGTAGGTTTCCTTCCACCATTTGATAAAGCGGTCTTCCCGGGTTTGGGTCTCTACGGCCGAACGGTAATGCTCGTTGGTATTGATATACATGGTGTCGGCATAGGCCATGATTTCCTTTAAAACCCGCTCGAAATCGGCAAGCCAATACACCGTTTTAATGCCAGACACTTCAAAGGCCTGTGCTTGGGTTAATTTGGCGCCTTCCCAAACCGCAATTTGCGCGTTGGTTTCGCGTACAAACAGCAGTTCTCTCAGCTGCTCAAAGGGCGCATCGGGAAACAAAACCAGGATCGACTCCTCTTGGTCTATACCCGAGAGGTAGAAGATATCGCGGTGTTGTGCAAAGGGCAAAGTGCTGTCGGCACTTACGGGATAGATGTCGTTAGAATTGAATACCGCCACGCTGTTGGGGCGCATGGCAGCAGTGAATTTTTTTCTATTCTTAACGAATAAAAGGGGGTCGATTTGTTTATATTTCATAATTTTGAGGTTTAATGCGCTGCGCGTTTTTCAAAGTTAGTGACTTTTTGTGGCAACAAGCCCCTAGTCTTCGTAAAATGTGGCGTAAATCAACGGACAACAGCCGCCTTTTTAAGGAATAGCAGCGCGGTTTTGGACGACTTTTACAAGGCGTTAATACTTAAAATTACCCCTCAATGACACGATATATCACCACTGTTTTGCTGCTGTTTAGCAGCCTGCTCATCACGGCTCAAGAAGTGCAACCCTACCAGATTTATACCAAGAGTGGAAAGAAAACCACCTATAAAAAAATGATACGCGACGCCGCCAAAAAAGACGTGGTGCTCTTTGGCGAATACCACGACAATTCCATAGTGCATTGGCTGCAATTAAAAATGGCCCAAACCCTGACGGCACAACAACCCGTAATGATGGGGGCCGAGATGTTTGAAGCGGATAATCAGCGGGGACTAAACCGCTATCTCAGCGGCGAAATCGACCAAAAAGGCATGGATACCCTGGTGCGTTTGTGGAACAATTACAAGACGGATTACAAGCCCTTGGTCGATTTGGCCAAGGCGAAAAACATCGCGTTTATCGCTACAAATGTACCCAGACGCTATGCGAGTAAGGTGTTTAAAGAAGGGGTGGAATCCCTGGAACTCTTAAGCGCAGAAGAGAAGACTTGGATGGCGCCCTTACCGTTTCCTTATGATAAAAATTTGCCGGGTTATCTGAAAATGATGGAAATGTTTGAGGATCATGCAAACGATAATTTGCCCAAAGCTCAGGCGATTAAAGACGCTACTATGGCGTATTTTATCGATAAAAACCGACCGCCAAACACCCTGTTTTTGCATTTTAACGGCAGCTATCACAGCGACGATTACGAGGGGATTAACTGGTATTTAAACCGCTATAATCCTGATTTAAAGCTCTTAACCATAGCCACGGTTTCTCAGGAACAACTGCAAAAACTCGACAAAGATTTTTTGGGTAAAGCCGATTATATCATCGTTACAGACAAAGATATGACCAAAACATTTTAGTTTTTTTTCATTTTCGTTAACTTTTTCACTTTTTTAGTAAGTTAATAGTTGTTTTCCTTTAAAATCAAGGGTTTTTAGCTTGTTTATACCGAGTATAAATAAATGAAGCCCTTTGTAAGTGACTGTTTTTAGCTGTATTTTTGTTTGATTTTTTTCAAGAAAACTATTAAAATTACACTATGGCAAAATCTGCACTTTTAAAGTCGTCAATCGGTAAGAAATACTGGATGGCTCTTACGGGTTTATTTTTATGCGTGTTTTTGGTAGGTCACTTAGTAGGTAACCTTCAGTTGATTTTTGGCACTCAGTTGCAATTCAACGAGTATGCCCTATTTATGACTACCAATCCAGCAGTAAAAATTCTTTCTTACGTAACGTACATTTCAATTTTATTCCACGCAATCGATGGGATTTTATTGACAATCCAAAACAAAAAAGCACGACCGATCGGTTATGCTAAGAACAATGCGGCGTCAAACAGTACTTGGCAGTCGAGAAACATGGCGATTTTGGGCACGTTAATCTTGGTTTTCATCGCGACGCACATGATGAACTTTTGGGCGAAAATGCACTTTGAAGAAATGCCATTACACACCACTACCATCGAGGTACAACCGGGTATGGCACAAGATTTTTACGTAACGACGCAAGGAGGGTATTTGCCTAAAGATGGCGTGGAGATCAAAAACAAAACAGAGTTTTTCGATCCTACCGCTAAAGTTAAAATTGCACAGGGATACAAAGATTTACATTCGATTACTATTGCCTTTTTCAAAGATGCGAAATACGGTTTAGCATTTACTGTTTTTTATGTGTTTTCAATGCTTGTTTTAGCCTTCCACTTAATGCATGGATTTAAAAGTGCTTTTCAGTCTCTAGGGGCTAATAATCCTAAATACAATGGTTTAATCTCAGGTTTAGGAAAGGGATTTGCAATTATAGTTCCTTTGTTGTTTGCGATTATTCCAATTTACATTCATTTTATTAAGTAGTCATAAAACAATTGATTATGAAATTAGATTCAAAGATTCCCAATGGACCTATCGATAAGAAATGGTCAGAATATAAAGATCACATCAGTTTAGTAAACCCTGCAAACAAGCGTAATATCGATGTCATCATCGTAGGTACTGGTTTGGCAGGTGGTTCTGCTGCTGCGACATTAGCTGAGTTAGGATATAACGTAAAAGCTTTCTGTTATCAAGATTCTCCAAGACGTGCGCACTCGATTGCGGCTCAAGGAGGGATCAACGCTTCGAAAAACTATCAAGGTGATGGGGATTCGGTGCATAGATTGTTCTACGATACGGTAAAGGGAGGCGATTATAGAGCTCGTGAGGCAAACGTACACCGCTTGGCGGAAGTGTCGGAAAACATCATCGACCAATGTGTGGCACAAGGTGTTCCCTTTGCCCGCGAATACGGCGGTCTTTTGGACAACCGTTCCTTTGGTGGAGTACAGGTTTCCCGTACTTTTTATGCCAAAGGTCAAACGGGGCAACAATTGCTTTTAGGTGCCTATTCGGCTATGAACCGTCAAATCGGTCGTGGTAAAATAAAAATGTACAACCGTCACGAAATGTTAGACATCGTGGTTGTTGATGGTAAAGCAAGAGGAATTATCGCTCGTAACCTGATCAACGGTAAAATTGAACGTCATTCGGCTCATGCTGTAGTAATCGCTACAGGAGGCTATGGAAACGTTTTCTTTTTGTCTACCAATGCAATGGGATCAAACGTTACTGCAGCTTGGAAAGCCCACAAAAGAGGTGCTTACTTCGCCAACCCTTGTTATACACAAATTCACCCAACCTGTATTCCCGTTACCGGAGACCACCAATCAAAATTGACTTTGATGTCGGAATCCCTGCGTAATGATGGACGTATTTGGGTGCCTAAGAAAAAAGAAGACGCCTTGGCCATTAGAGAAGGGAAATTAAAACCCACTCAAATTGCCGAAGCAGATAGAGATTACTACTTGGAAAGAAGATATCCTTCATTCGGTAACCTGGTGCCTCGTGACGTGGCTTCTCGTGCTGCAAAAGAGCGTTGTGATGCCGGTTATGGTGTTAATGCTACCGGTGAAGCGGTTTACTTAGACTTTGCCTCGGCCATTGAGCGCTACGGTAAAGAACAAGCGAGAATCCAGCATTTAGACGAAAACGACGCCAAATTGGTTTACAAATTAGGTCGTGATTTAGTCGAAAACAAATATGGAAACCTTTTCCAGATGTACGAGAAAATCGTTGACGAGGATCCGTATGTAACCCCAATGATGATTTATCCAGCGGTACACTATACCATGGGTGGTATTTGGGTGGATTACAACTTGATGACAACCATTGAGGGATGTTACTGTATCGGAGAAGCCAACTTCTCGGATCACGGGGCGAACCGCTTGGGTGCATCGGCCTTGATGCAAGGTTTGGGCGACGGATATTTCGTATTGCCTTACACCATTGGCGATTACTTATCTCAGGATATTCGTACCGGAGAAATTCCTACAGACCTTCCAGAATTTGTTGAAGCAGAGAAAAACGTTACCGGTATGATTGATCATTTGATGAACAATAAGGGAACGCATTCTGTGGATTATTTCCATAAGAAATTAGGGAAAATCATGTGGGATAAGGTAGGTATGGCTCGTAACGCTAATGGCTTGACAGAAGCGATGGATGAGATTGCCGTTTTGAGAGAAGAATTTTACAAAGATGTTAGAGTATCTGGAAGCGCTGACAGCTTTAACCAAGAATTGGAAAAGGCGTTAAGAGTGGCAGATTTCTTAGAACTAGGAGAATTGTTTGCAAAAGATGCCCTACACAGAGAGGAATCTTGTGGTGGACACTTCCGTGAGGAACACCAAACTGAGGATGGTGAAGCGAAACGTGACGATGAGAATTTCGCCTACGTAGCTGCTTGGGAATACAAAGGCAATCCAAGAGAATCAGTGCTTCACAAAGAAGACTTGGTTTATGAAAACATTAAATTGGTAACTCGTAGTTATAAATAATATTGCGCCTAAGATCTTTTGGGATCTAGTCGCACTGTAAAAATTCGATATATGAATCTTACTTTAAAAATATGGCGTCAGAAAAACGCCCAAGATAAGGGTCAGATGGTTGATTATAAAATCAGCGGAATTGAACCTGATATGTCTTTCTTGGAAATGCTGGATGTTTTAAACAATCAGTTGGTAGAGAAAGGCGATGATGCTGTTGCTTTTGATCACGATTGTCGTGAGGGAATCTGTGGTATGTGTTCGTTGTTTATCAACGGAGAAGCTCATGGACCAGACCGTGGTGTAACCACTTGTCAATTGCACATGAGAAAGTTTAAAGACGGCGATACGATTTATATCGAGCCGTTTAGAGCCAAAGCATTTCCCGTGATTAAAGATTTAGTTGTAGACAGAACTTCTTTTGATAGAATTCAACATGCAGGTGGATTTATCTCGGTAAACACTTCGGGTAACACTCAAGATGCCAACAACATTCCCATTCCTAAACACGATGCCGATCGCGCTTTTGATGCGGCTACTTGTATCGGTTGCGGGGCTTGTGTGGCTACTTGTAAAAACTCTTCAGCCATGTTGTTCGTGTCTGCTAAAGTATCGCAATTCGCCTTGTTACCTCAAGGTCGCGTTGAAGCTACAGAACGCGTGTTAAACATGGTCGAGCAAATGGATCACGAAGGTTTTGGTAACTGTACCAATACCGGAGCTTGTGAAGTAGAATGTCCGAAGGGAATTTCTTTGGAAAACATCGCTCGTATGAATAGAGAATATCTAAAAGCAAGTTTTAAATAAAAGGCATTTAGACCTATAGTTTAAAAAGCGAAGACGTGCGTCTTCGCTTTTTTTGTTTCCAAAATCGAGCAAATTTAAACGGAACCATGGTTTTTTAGCGGTGTCTTGGAATTTGTTTATAGTTGCGGTTGTTTTTCATCCTTAAAGTTAGCAAGATGGCGGTTTTGTTGGGTTTTTTATGTTTTTTTACCAAATGCTGCCCAGGGGATTACATCAAATTTAAGAAAAAATTAGGAAGTTCCGCCTGCTATAAACTATCTTGGTCTCGAATTGGCGTCAAGAACGCTTTATAAAAAACAACAGATGAAAAATATTATTTTAATGCTCGTATTGACGTTGGGATGCCTTCCGATGCAAGCACAATTTTTACACTTAAAAGTCAATAAGGAATCAGGGCCGGCGCGCATAACTTTTATGGACGATACCGTACTCTCGGGCACGGTTAAAAACAATAAAGCAGAGAATTTCATCTTAAGAGGACTCGCTGTACAGAACGATGGAAACGCCATGAGTAACGCCAATATAGTGGCGGAAAAAATTCGCTTTAAAGAAGAGGGGCAAAGCGAATTTAAGGAATTGCCGGCAAGTCAAATCAAGAAAGTAACCTTCTTGGATAAGGATGGGGTGTCTTTTATGGAGGTATTTAGAATCAACGTGGCGCGTTTGGATTTGGATAACGGACAGATAAAGAAAATGCAAACCATGTTTTTACCCCTATTGATGGCGGGTAATTTCAAGACCTATGGATATTCGGTTTACGACAGGGGAGTGTATTGGTATACCTATGCATTCGTTGCTGTTAAAGGCGAAGACTATGTCGTTTCGCTTACTCAAAATACTACATTCCCCAGCGAGAGCAAGGTGTTTAAAGTGTTGAAATACGTCGGTAAAAACTGCAAAGCCTATCAGGAGTATATGGAAGCGGTTGATGCCAAGGGCGATTTGATTTCAAGAACCGAGTTTAAAGAAGCACTCAAAAATTTTAAATCGCTGAAAGGGGAATTGATCGATCAAACCAAGGAATCGAAACAAATGGGGAAAGCGGAAGCCAAGGTGCATTTCCAAATCATGAAAGACTTGTATTACATTGAATTTTTGGAAGATAAGTATGTCGAATGGTGTAAATAGGAACTGTTTCGCTTTGTCTTAATAGGCAAATAGGGTTTTACGCCCAGCTATTAAACAGCTGTGAACCCTGGTTTGCAGCTGTTTTTTGTTTTAAGGGTTTTTTTGAAATGCGTCGGTATACCGACGACGGCTCTAGGGGATGTAATAGAGGGGTTAGCGGAAGTTTTTTGTCGATTAGGACATGGGCCACCCGAATGGGCAGAACCCGCCACAGATCTGCCGTATCCGTTTTTTACTAACTTTAATAGAAAGAAAAAAACAGGAAAATAGCGCTATTCCAAGCGCCCTTGGTGTGAGAGGACAGAGCGGTCGATCTTCGGTATTTTGAATTTTTGAGCCTGTCAAAGCGAATTCACCCAACGGCGGATGGGCGAATAAAAGGCTATAAAGAATAAAAACAGTTGTAGTTGTCGATATTTTTTATACATTTGAAACTGCTAATAAGATAGCTAATAAGATATATGAACAAGACCCGATTAAATATGGCAATGATGATGATGTGGAGAAACTCCGCAGAGGTCGCTATTGCTTAAAATCTAACAACGATATAAAGTTAAAGCCTCTGACATTCAGGGGCTTTTTTTTTTGAAAAAAATTATATGAATACAATTACTTTAAACAGCGGTATGATGATGATGCACATGATGATGTGCCTCCGAATTGTCGTATCCAGAAGTTGACGAGTAGTTGTAAAAACCACTTTAGTTTAAGCCCCTTTGGATATTCAAAGGGGCTTTTTTTATTAAAAATTTATAAACAATCACATGGAAAACGAATCCTTAAAACGTCGGGAACAATTGTATAAAGCTTTAGCATCGCGCATCTTGATTTTGGATGGAGCTATGGGAACGATGATTCAAAAACACCGTTTTTCCGAAGCGGATTATCGCGGGCAGCGATTCCGTGACTTTGCCCACCCGCTGCAGGGAAATAATGATTTGTTGTCGCTAACCCAACCCGAGGCCATTTTAAACATCCATCGGCAATATCTCGAGGTCGGTGCTGACATCGTTGAAACCAATACTTTTTCGAGTACCACTATAGGAATGGTGGACTACCACATGGAAGATTTGGTCTATGAATTAAATTTGGAATCAGCCCGGATTGCACGTGCCGCCGCAGCGGAGTATACCGCAAAAACACCGTCTAAACCGCGTTTCGTTGCGGGTGCTATCGGCCCGACAAACCGCACGGCCAGTATGTCACCAGATGTTAACGATCCCGGATTTCGAGCCGTCACTTTCGACGAACTGAGGTTGGCCTACAAACAACAGGCAACCGGGCTGTTAGATGGCGGTTGCGACATCTTTCTCGTCGAAACCATCTTCGATACCCTCAATGCAAAAGCGGCCTTGTTTGCCTTAGAAGAAGTAAAAGAAGAGCGCGGTGTTGCGGTGCCGATTATGGTCAGCGGAACGATTACCGATGCCTCGGGTAGAACGCTTTCGGGTCAAACGGTCGAGGCTTTTCTCATTTCTATTTCTCATATTCCCCTGTTGAGCATCGGTTTGAATTGCGCTTTAGGAGCAGCGCAGTTACAACCCTATTTAAAAACGCTGGCTAGAAACACCACCTTGGCCATTTCGGCTTACCCCAATGCGGGTTTGCCCAATGCTTTTGGTCAATACGATGAAACTCCTTGTCAAATGGAAGCATTGGTACAGTCCTATTTCCACGATGGTTTGGTCAATATCGTCGGAGGTTGTTGCGGAACTACCCCACAACACATCCAACGGATTGCCGATACAGCAGCGCAGTTTAAACCGAGACCCTTTAGCCACTCGCTTTAAGCGGCCGGCAAAACGGATAAAGCCTAAGCGCAAAACAGCCCAATAGTAACAACAATAGGATGTGATGGAACTATAGCCATTAAAAAAATACGACGAACAGATGAATGCAAAAAACAATTATTTAAAATTATCGGGCTTAGAGCCGCTAATCCTAAGCCCGGAAAGCCTATTTGTCAATATAGGCGAACGAACCAATGTTACCGGATCCAAGCGGTTTTTGAGATTGATACAACAAGGTAAATACGAGGAAGCCCTCGATGTCGCTCGGGCACAAGTAGAAGGCGGCGCGCAAATTATCGACGTCAACATGGACGAAGGCATGTTGGATGGGGTGTATGCGATGACAAAATTCTTAAATCTGATCGCCTCCGAACCCGATATATCGCGAGTGCCCATTATGATTGATAGCTCCAAATGGGAAATCATTGAAGCCGGATTACAAGTAGTACAAGGCAAAAGCATTGTCAACTCCATCAGTTTAAAAGAGGGGGAAGCGGTCTTTAGGCAACAGGCCAAATTGATTCGCAGATATGGCGCTGCCGTAGTGGTGATGGCTTTTGACGAACACGGACAGGCAGACACTTACCAGCGACGCATTGAAATTTGCGAACGCTCCTACAACATCTTGGTCGCTCAAGTGGGCTTTGCTCCGGAAGACATCATCTTTGATCCCAATATTTTTCCGGTTGCAACCGGTATGGAAGAGCATCGCAGGAATGCGTTAGATTTTTTTGAAGCGACAAAATGGATCCGTACCAACCTCGCTGATGTCAATGTTTCTGGCGGTATAAGCAATGTTTCCTTTTCTTTTAGAGGCAATAATTATGTGCGCGAAGCCATGCATGCGGCGTTTTTATACCACGGCATTCAACACGGTTTGTCCATGGGGATTGTCAATCCTGAAATGCTGATGGTTTACGATGAAATTCCCACAGATTTATTAGAACGCGTAGAGGATGTATTGTTAGACCGCAGAGAAGATGCCACCGAGCGCTTGTTGAATTTTGCCGATCACTATCAAAATCAATCCAGCGCGCATCGTGAAGCGCCTAAAGAATGGAGAACGGAACCGTTACAGCAGCGAATTACTCATGCCTTGGTCAAGGGTATAGATGAATTTATCGAATTGGATGTAGAGGAAGCGCGACTGCAAGCAGACAAGCCGATTCAGGTTATTGAGGGTCACTTAATGGAGGGTATGAGTGTCGTGGGCGACTTGTTTGGAGCCGGAAAAATGTTCTTGCCACAGGTGGTAAAATCCGCGAGAGTAATGAAAAAAGCCGTTGCCTATCTGTTGCCATTTATCGATAAAGCCAAAGATGGAAGTTCCAATTCTTCGGGGAGAATATTGATGGCCACCGTAAAAGGAGACGTTCACGACATTGGAAAAAACATCGTCGCCGTCGTATTGGGGTGTAATAATTTTGAAATCATTGATTTGGGAGTTATGGTGAGTCCGGAGCGCATTATTCAAACCGCGATCGAACAAAAAGTCGATATCATTGGTTTAAGCGGATTGATTACGCCCTCTTTAGACGAAATGGTTTATTTGACCAAAGAACTCGACCGATTGAAAATCGATATTCCGTTGATGATTGGGGGTGCAACCACTTCTAGAGCCCATACGGCAGTTAAAATTGCGCCAGAATATTCCTTTTCCGTAGTCCATGTCAACGATGCTTCTCGCGCTGTGGGTGTTGCCGGGAATTTAGTGGGCAAAAAACAGGACTATGCCCTGCAGATTCGACAGGAATATGCGGATTTGAGAACCGGATATTTAAACCGCGCTCGCCAAAAGGATTTTTTGAGTATAGTCGCGGCGCGAAAAAACAAATTGCAAGTAGACTGGACGCTTGAGGCGCCGGTAAAACCCGCTTTTTTAGGGGTACAAAATATAGCGGTTAATATCGCGGAGTTATTGGATTATATCGACTGGTCTCCCTTTTTTAGATCGTGGGATTTACACGGGAAATACCCGGAAATACTAACGGATCATATCGTTGGAGAGCAGGCGCAGATTTTATGGAACGATGCCCAACAACTGCTGGCTGAAATTCAAAACAACCAAAGCTTAGTCGGTAAAGGAGTATACGGTATATTCAAGGCCAATCAAGTCAACGACGACGATATTGAAGTGTATGATGAAAGCGGAGTACTGCTCGATACCTTGCTGTTTTTACGGCAACAGTCGCAAAAATCAAAGGGAAAACCCAATATCTCCTTGGCGGATTTTGTTGCGCCCAAAAGCAGCGGAATCGAAGATTATATCGGTTTGTTCTGCGTGACTACGGGCTTTGGGGTAGATGAAATAGCCCAGCAGTACGAAGCTGAATTAGATGACTACTCAGCCATCATGATCAAAGCGTTGGCCGATCGGTTTGCCGAAGCCTTTGCCGAATATTTACACGCTAAAATCCGAAAGGAAATTTGGGCGTATGACCGGGTAGAAAATTGGACAAACGAACAGTTGATCCAAGAGAAATATCAGGGAATTCGACCTGCTCCGGGTTATCCGGCCTGTCCGGATCACCTCGAAAAAGTAACCATTTGGAAATTGCTCGATGTCGAAAACAAAACCGGAGTGGTCTTGACCGAAAACTTGGCTATGTGGCCGGCCTCATCGGTGTCTGGCTACTATTTCGCCCATCCACAGAGCAAGTACATCGGATTGGGGAAAATCAAAACCGATCAGGTGAAAGACTATGCCCAAAGAAGGAAGTGCAGCTTGGAATATGCCGAAAAATGGCTCGCTCCCAATTTGACGGATTTATAAAACAACCACCATGAGCTGTTGTTGATATTTTGCGGTGTCGACGCACTAAGATAAAGATAATAAACTATGAAAGTAACAGAACACTTTGAATTGGCTCAGGCCAAAGCCCGTTTTTCCATCGAAATTTTACCGCCGCTAAAAGGGCAAAACATACAGCGTATTTACGATAATATGGAACCTTTACTGGAGGTAAAACCAGCCTTTATTGACGTGACCTACCACAGAGAGGAATTTGTTTATATAGAGAAGGAAAACGGCCTACTCGAAAAGAAAATCGTTAAAAAGCGCCCCGGTACTGTCGGTATCTGCGCGGCGATTCAAGAAAAATATAAAATAGACGCAGTGCCGCATATCCTGTGTGGTGGTTTTACCCAAGAAGACACGGAAAATTTTTTGATAGACTTGGATTTTTTGGGCATCCAAAACGTGGTAGCCCTGCGGGGCGATGCGATTAAAAACGAAACCTATTTTAGAGCCGAGAGTAAGGGACATCATTTTGCCAACGAACTGGTGACTCAAATCCATAACTTAAACAACGGAATTTATTTAGATGCGGATTTGGAAAACTCCCACGCCACCGATTTTTGTATTGGAGTAGGAGCTTATCCGGAAAAACACCTGGAAGCACCGAGTTTGGATGAGGATATTCGCTTTTTAAAACAGAAGGTGGATGCGGGTGCGGACTACATCATTACGCAGATGTTTTTTGACAACCAAAAGTATTTTGAATTTGTCCAAAAATGTCGTGCCGCCGATATATTAGTGCCGATTATTCCGGGTTTAAAACCGATTACCACCAAAAGGCAATTAAACCTGATTCCGCATCGATTTAAAGTCGATTTTCCCGAAGATTTGGTAGGGGAAATCAATAGGGCAACGGATAATGCGGCGGTTGCTCAGATTGGTTTGCAGTGGTGTAAACAGCAAAGTCAGGAACTGTTGAAAGCGGGAATACCGCTGCTCCATTATTATTCCATGGGCCAATCAAACCTGATTCAGCAAATTGTCAAGGAGTTGTTTTGATTTAGTAGCGGATTGGTCAATTTGCCTATCCGTTCGTCCAGGCCGTTTTTGAATTCAAAGTGTACGCCTCGGCGTTCCTCCCTGTGCCAAGCGAATTGGCGCAGGGAGGAATCGGCGAATTAACTTTTACCGCTAGTTACTCGATTTTCAATTCCACGGCCTTTCGTCTTGATCCATTTTTGACTAACTTTGGTAGAAAGACAAAAAACATGAAAGTAGCTCTAATTCAAGCGCCCTTGGTGTGGGAAGACCCGGCGGCCAATCTCCGATATTTTGAATCTAAAATCCAACAGCTGGAACCCCATACCGATTTGGTGGTTTTGCCAGAGATGTTTAGCACGGGTTTTACCATGAATCCCGAACGGGCTTTTGAAGTGATGGACGGAGCTACAGTATTGTGGATGCAAGACCGCTGTATGCAGCAAAATATCGCGTTGACCGGCAGTATTGTCATTAGGGAAAACGGCCTGTATTACAATCGCTTGTTTTTTGTGTTTCCCAACGGAACCTACCAAACCTACGACAAACGCCATTTGTTTTCGCTGGCCGGTGAGCAAAAATCCTATGCTGCCGGAACGGAACGATTGCTAGTCACCTATAAAGACTGGAAGATTTGTCCGCTGGTGTGTTACGACCTGCGATTTCCTGTTTTTGCGCGCAATAGCGGTACTTTATACGACTTGTTAATCTATGTGGCCAGTTGGCCCGATCAACGCATCTACGCCTGGGATAGCTTGCTTAAAGCAAGGGCTATTGAAAACATGGCGTATACCATTGGAGTCAACAGAACGGGTACCGACAGCGGCGCTAATCAGTATTCCGGACATTCGCAAGTGTTGGATTATATGGGTGGCTACCTCGTTGCTCCACACAGCGGCGAAGCGGTTCTGTATGCCACCCTGGAAAAACCCATTTTGATTCAGGCTAGGAAAAAACTGGCGTTCCTAAGCGATGGGGATTCCTTTACTCTGTTAGATTAAACAGCTGGTCGACATCCCAGTTCGCGCGGACATCAATTTCTGCGGGGTAGTAAATCACCTCTTCGGGTTGTCGGCGATCGAAGTAATAACCACTGTCCCATTGGCCGTTTTGATTGTCGTCATAGATCGCGCGCAGAAAATATTTTTGAGGGGGCAGTATTTCAAAGCGCAGTGGACTGCTATCGGTTGCGGTCAGGCTCGCAACCACCTCTTCTTTAGAATTGAGTACCTCTACAATAATGGGGAAGCGCTGGGCTCCGCCTAGATTGATGATCAGGTTTCCGTAATCGGTATATTTTTTGGTGCTGACCTCAAATTTTAAACTGTCGTTGCTCTTGCCAAAAAAGTCGGTGAGCGCCTCGGGCAACAGCTGAATTTTGTATTTGTTGTCTTCCGCTTTTTCAAAGTCTAAGGACAACTCTTGAAGCCAAGGTCGCTGCGCGATCTTAAAGGCCACCGCTACACTATCTTTATTGGTAATCAATATTTTGGTCGAGTCAATCTTGGCAAAAGGCGTGGCGGTTCTTAGGGTAAACGAATCTCTAAAGTCCAGGTTTCCGCGTTGTACCGCGCTAACGCTAAGCGTGTCTTCCGTTTTTATCTTTCGCGGACGTACGGTAAAAAGCTGTTCGTAATCGGGTGCCTTAAACTCCATCAACAGCGAGTCGACTTCCATCTTGGGAAACCAGATTTGAAGGGTATCCTTACCGGGCAAACGCGTTAAAGCGTGCAAGACCTCGTTGTTGGCGTGTTTGATTTTGACCTCGAGCTTCTCCGGATTGCCTATATACGGCAAATACCACTTGTTTTGCGTTAGTTGTGCCGGTCTATTGACCTTGAGCTTCTCTTGCGATTTAAATAAATTCAACGCAAAGGTGTCTTCGGTTGGTATGCTGATGGGATCCTTTAAAAAGGCGATTTCATCTTGTTCGGGGTCAAACTTAAAATTGTTGTTTTTATCCTTTAAGGCCACCATATAGTACGAACCCTCCTTGATATTTTCCAGCGAAAAGTTCTTTAAGCTGTCCAGTGTATTGGTCACGTATAGCGGCTTTTGCTTATACACGGTGGAATCGCCAAAATCTGCTGCATCATAGAGCATCACATTGACAAAGTTGGGGTGATTTTTCTTAAATGCCGCGCGTATACTTCCTTTTACTTGCAGCGAATCGATATAGGTTCCCGTCGAGAAGATGTATTTGAATTGCTTTAGCGCATTGCCCTCATTGTTGTCGGTAATGCTTTCGCCAAAGTTAAAACTGTAGGTGGTGTTGGCCTTTAAAGTATCGATAATCTTGATGGTCAGTTCTTTTTTAGGACTGCCCATCGGGCTGATTTCCGGAGCGGTTTCCATCGGTGGGGAAACGATCAGTTGCTGGTTGATGTTCTTGAGTTTGATGTACTCGTCAAATTGAATTTTGATGATTTTTTCATCGAATTGCGTCGAGTAATTGGCAGGGGTGCTCTTCAGCATCACCGGTGGAATGGTGTCTGGATCTCCGCCGGATATAAAACCGCGTTTTGCACAACTGGCAAAAGTGGTAATTAGAATCAAGAAAAGGGCAATCTGACGTATTCTCAACATAATATGGCTTTTATCCGACAAATTAACGACTATATTTTTAAGGAATAAAATCTAGTTGTAAAAAGTTTATTGCGTTTGCGCCAAACACAAGATACTTATTTTGCAATCGGGGATTTCCAGTATTTTTTTTCCACAGGCTTCCAGGGTACCGCCGGTGGTTAAGATGTCGTCTAGCAATACATAATGCTTGCCGTGGTCCTGGGGCTGAAAGGCGATTTGAAAACGAAATTTGTTTTCCCGGGTCCGCTCAAAGAGGCTTTTGCGCGTTTGGGAGGAGGAGGGCTTTTCTTGGGTGAGCAGCTGTTGGGCTATGGGAATACCAAAGGTTTCCGAGAGCGCTTGTGCAAAGCCGTCTACTTGGTTATAGCCCCTTTTCTTTCGCTTTGTCGCGTGCATGGGTACGGGAATAAGCGCATCTACCGTCTGTAGCCAGGCGGTGTTTTGCAGTTGGGAGGCGTATATTTTTCCGAGGTAATGACTGATTTCGGGTTGGTTGTTGTATTTCAGCTCGTGGAAGAGGCGCTGTACAAATCCCGATTTGGTAAAATAGATCAGGCAGCTGCAGTTTTCCAAAGGCAGCCTGCCGTGAAAGCGTTGGTAGGCCTCGTTTTCTCTAAACCGGTGTTGCTCGGTAAAGGGCAAGTGATGCAGGCAATATGCGCAGAGAAACGTTTGATGACGCAGCAGCACTTGATTACAGCCAAAACACTGCCGCGGGAAACACAGGTTAAACAGACTTTTAAATATCATGGTAAAGGGCCGAGTTAAGAAGGGTTAAAAGGGTTGTTAGTCAAGTTGTTGTGTTTTGTTTTCGAAAAATAATTAAATTTTTTTAAAAATGGAAAAGCCCGTCCATTTAATTCTAAAATTGCGTAGAACCCGTTATCTTTGAATATTCAATACAGAAACAAACCAGATGAAGAAGGCTTTAGAAAATACACAAAGAGAAATTATGCAATTGATGGTGAGCATCGCTCAGAATGATCGCGCAAACAGCGAGCGCCAACTGGAAGAAATCAAAACGATGATCTTAGACGGACTCGACCATACAGCCGATGATGAAGAATTGGTGAAATGGGGTAAGTTTTTAAAGATCGTCGAGGAATTGGAAACTAAATTGCCCGTTTAATGGAAGGAAATTCTTGCTACTGTGGTGCGGCAGCTGTTTTTGAAGACTGCTGTGGTCCGCTGTTAAAAGGGGAGCGCCTGGCCCAGTCGGCCGTACAACTAATGCGCTCTCGGTACTCGGCTTATGTGCTGGTCAACGCAGACTATATGGTTAAAACCACCCACCCCAAAAAGCGTTACCGCTATAAGAAACAAGCTATAATCGATTGGGCCCAGGAAAGCGAGTGGCTGCGATTGGAAGTGCTGGACGTCCAAGAAACTCAAGTGATTTTTAAGGCGTATTATCGCGATGCCGATGGGGTGCTGCAAACGCATTGGGAGCGCTCGCTATTTGAAGCGGTTAACGGCAGTTGGTATTATGTCGAGGGCTTCTTCGAGTGAGAAAACGACCTTTTTCAAGGAAGGACTGTAGCGCCCGCTGAAATCGCAGTAAAAATTAAGATTTATTTATCAGCAGTTCAAAAAATTGCTTTGTAACTTGTTATCTCATCAAAATCAATATATATCATGGAACCAACTCGTATAGAAAGTGATCTTTTAGGGGATTTGGAAATTCCGAAATCCGCTTATTACGGCGTTCAAACGCAAAGAGCACTTGCAAATTTTAAAATATCCAACCAAAAGCTATCGGATTATCCCGAGTTTGTAAAGGGCTTGGCCAAGGTAAAATGGGCTGCGGCAAAAACCAATTGCGAACTGCAGGTCTTGCCGTTAGAAATTTATACCGCCATTGAAAAGGCCTGTCAAGAGCTTATTTCGGGACAGTGGTTAGCGCAATTCCCGATCGATATGATACAGGGAGGTGCGGGAACCTCGGTCAATATGAACGCGAATGAGGTTATTGCCAATCGCGCCTTGGAATTGATGGGAAAGGACAAGGGCAGCTATGAGTTTTGCTCGCCAAACGATCATGTCAATTTGTCCCAATCGACAAACGATGCGTATCCGACTGCGTTAAAAGTTGCCTTATTCGAAATGAACAAGGGATTGGTGTTGGAGTTGCAACAGTTGGTAGCCGCTTTTAGAAGCCGCGGACAGGCCTTTGTACACATCGTAAAAATGGGGCGTACCCAATTGCAAGATGCGGTGCCCATGACCTTGGGGCAGGAGTTTGAAGCCTTTGCCTTTACTTTGGAAAAAGAGGTGGCTTCGTTAAACCAGGCAGCCCAAGCCTTTTTGGAAATCAATATGGGGGCGACGGCTATAGGTACGGGATTGAATGCCGTGCCGGGCTATGCGGAGTTGTGTGCACAAAATTTGGGTGTTATCCTGGAGGAAGCGGTGACTTCGGCTCCGAATTTGATCGAAGCCACATCGGATACCAGTGGCTTGGTGGCCTATTCATCGGCCTTAAAAAAATTAGCGATCAAGCTCTCCAAGATATGCAACGATTTGCGCTTGTTGTCGTCGGGGCCTCGTGCGGGTTTGAATGAAATCAACCTGCCGCCTATGCAGCCCGGCTCGTCTATCATGCCGGGAAAAGTCAATCCCGTGATTCCCGAAGTGGTCAATCAGGTTTGCTTTAAGGTAATGGGCAACGATTTAACGGTAACCTTGGCCGCCGAAGCAGGGCAGTTACAGCTCAATGTTATGGAACCCGTATTGTCCCAGGCTTTGATGGAGTCGATGACGTTTTTGCAAAACGCGATGCACACCCTAAATGAAAAATGTGTCGTGGGCATCACCGCCAATGAAAAGCATACCAAAGACATGGTTTTGCACAGCATCGGTATCGTTACGGCATTAAATCCGTATATTGGATACAAGGCGAGTACCGCCATTGCCAAAGAAGCTCTGGTAACCGGTAAAGGTGTATACCAGCTGGTCTTGGAACGCGAATTGTTGACCAAGGAAAGGCTGGACGAGATCTTAGATCCACAGAATATGCTACAACCGCATAATTAATAAAGAAACAAGTTTAATCATGGATAAGACAAAGGGGTTACGCGCATTAGTTATAGGAGCTACGGGAGCTACCGGACTGGAGTTGGTCGGGCAATTGCTCGAAACCGACGCTGTGGAAAGTGTGACGGTATTTGTGCGCAACGGTTTTCCGTACAGCCACCCCAAACTCCTGGTGCAGCAGGTCGATTTTGAACAACCGGAGCTGTGGGCACCATTGGTGGTAGGCGAGGTGGCCTTTTCGGCCATGGGTACCACTTTAAAAGCGGCGGGAACGAAAGAGCGGCAGTGGAAAGTAGACTACGACTATCAATACAATTTTGCACAAAGCGCACGTGCCAATGGCATACCCAATTTTGTTTTGGTCTCTGCCATTGGCGCAGATGCCCAATCGGGGGTGTTTTACTCCAAGATGAAAGGCGCTTTGGAACAGGCGATCCGCGCGCTGGATTTTAAAAAGCTCACGATATTTCAACCGAGTTTGTTGATCAGACCCGAAACGGATCGCAAGACAGAAAAGACCTTTGAAGGACTGATTCAGTTTTTAAACCGCTTGGGTATCGCCAAGAAATACCGCCCGATAACCGTGGCCGATTTGGCGCGGAAAATGATCGAACACAGTCTGAATGCCGATGTAGGGACGCGGATAATCACGACAAAAGAACTGTTTAAATAAAGTAAAAAGGACGTTTTTCCAGAGAAAAACGTCCTTTTTGTTGCAAAACAGGGTGTTGTTTTACCGGGTGTTTACTTCGTAAACTCCAAATTTACTTTTAAGCTTACCTCTTTGGCAATGGTTTGTCCAGTTGGGTCATAGGCTACGTCAAAGTCAAATCGGTTGATTGTCGTAGTCGCTTGGAAGCCCATTTTTTGATTTCCCTGTCCATCGTCTTTTAAAAGACCTCCGTATACCAAGTCAAATTTTACCGGTTTGGCAATACCGCGAATCGTCAGCGTACCGTCTAAAACGTATTTGTTGTCGGCAACCTTTTTAAGCGATGTGGAGGTAAAGGTAATGGTGGGGTATTTCTCTGCATTAAAGAAGTCGTTGGTTCTCAAATGGTCGTCACGCATGGAAACTCCGGTGTTGATGCTTTTAGACTGAATGCTAAAGTCAAACTTCCCGTCGGTTAAATCGGCTTTACTCGCGGTAAAAGAACCTTCGTACTGATCAAATTTTCCCTCGACAAAAGAAATGCCTAAGTGCTTAACCGAAAAGGTTAAAAACGAGTGCATTTGATCGACTTTCCAAGTCGTTTGAGCAAACATAGTGGCCGATGCGAATACGGCGACAAATACATAAATTAATTTTTTCATGATTTTCTATTTTTAGTATGTTCAAAATTAAGGTGTTTATCGGCGAAGAAACTTAATCTAGGTTAATAACCACTGCTGATTAAAAATACTAAATTTTTTTTGATTTTTTCTTGTAATTGTGTTAAAAATCAATAAGATATAAAGCTGGAGATATAAAATAAAAAAGGCGCTGTCGTTTTTAAACAGCGCCTTTTTCGATATTCGGTTTGCATTTACATGCGTTTTAGCCAGTTTTTTATAGAAACCTCGTCTTGTATCAGGTTTTTTAAATCTGAAATGGCCACGCGATCTTGTTTCATGCTGTCGCGGTGACGTATAGTAACGGTTTGGTCTTCCAGAGTCTGGTGGTCTACGGTGATACAGAAAGGGGTTCCCAAAGCGTCCTGACGACGGTATCTTCGCCCTACAGCGTCTTTCTCGTCGTAGGCTACGTTGAAGTCCCACTTGAGCTCCTCGATGATCTCACGCGCCAATTCCGGCAATCCGTCTCTCTTGATCAACGGCAATACCGCTGCCTTGGTCGGTGCCAATACAGAGGGAAGTCGCAATACCGTTCTGCTGCTGCCGTCTTCCAAAACCTCTTCTTGTAGCGATTTGGAGAAAATAGCCAAAAACATACGGTCCAGACCTACAGAGGTTTCTACCACATAAGGCACATAGCTGCTGTTGGTATCGTTGTCAAAAAACTGAAGTTTTTTGCCCGAATGTTGTTCGTGTGCTTTTAAATCGAAATCCGTACGGGAGTGAATGCCTTCCAATTCCTTAAATCCAAAGGGGAAATTAAATTCGATATCCGTGGCGGCATTGGCGTAATGCGCCAATTTTTCGTGGTCGTGAAAGCGGTAATTCTCCGCACCCATTCCCAAGGATAAATGCCATTTCTGACGGGTTTCCTTCCAGTATTCATACCATTTCATCTCCTCGCCCGGTTTGACGAAGTACTGCATTTCCATCTGTTCAAATTCGCGCATGCGGAAGATAAACTGACGCGCTACGATTTCATTTCTAAACGCCTTTCCCGTCTGTGCAATTCCGAAGGGAATCTTCATTCTTCCGGTCTTTTGTACGTTGAGGAAATTGACAAAGATACCCTGAGCCGTTTCCGGTCGAAGGTATAAATCCATAGCCGTATCGGCAGAAGCGCCGAGCTTGGTTCCGAACATCAGGTTGAACTGACGCACTTCGGTCCAGTTTCTCGAGCCCGTATCGGGATCGGCAATCTCCAATTCCTCAATCAAGGCTTTTACATCGGCCAAATCACCGCTGTCCAACCCCTGAGCCATACGCTCGAGGATGGCCTTTTTTCTAGCGAGGTATTCCACCACTCTTGGATTGGTGGTTATAAATTCTTCTTCGTTAAATGAGTCGCCAAAGCGCTTACTGGCTTTTTCGATTTCCTTCTGTGCTTTCTGATGGATTTTTTCACAGTAATCCTCTATCAATACATCGGCACGGTATCTCTTTTTCGAATCTTTATTGTCGATTAAGGGGTCGTTAAAAGCATCGACGTGACCCGAGGCTTTCCAAATGGTCGGATGCATAAATATCGAAGAATCAATGCCCACAATATTTTCGTGCATTTGAACCATGGATTTCCACCAGTATTCACGAATGTTTTTCTTGAGTTCCACTCCGTTTTGAGCGTAGTCATAAACCGCGCTTAAACCGTCATAAATTTCGCTGGACGGAAATATAAATCCGTATTCCTTTGCGTGCGAAATAACATTTTTAAAAATATCATCTTGTTTTGCCATACTGCAAAAATAGCAAAAGACTTGAGATTATGTATAGGATGATCCGATTTTTAATCTTTTCCGTCGGTTGAGCTGCCGTATTAGTCGCAAAATGAATGATCTAGTCTTATTTTGCCGCTTTTAGCAGCGTTAAGGTGTGTTGTATATGCCCCGGTTGCCTCCAGTCGTCGTGGCCGGGTATGGTGATCTCCACTTTTTTATAGCGCTGTTGCAGGCGTTTAATGGTTTCTGGCCAAGCGGCTATATCGCCATCGGCGGTAAAGCCCAAGTCCTTTGCCGTACTGCTTTTAACCAGACAACCGCCGTTGAGTACCTTTTGCTTGGCAAACCAAACGACCAGGTTGTCTGTGGTGTGTCCTTCACCCGGAAACCACAGTTCAAAGGTTTCTCCGCCTACGCTAAAGCTGACTTCGTCGCCGAATTCATATCGGGCTGTAGCGAGTTTTTCTCGGCGCAATATGCTGTTGGTTCGCGCCGAGGAATAGGTGTCGATTCCCAGGCTGTTAAAGAAGTCAAAACCGCCGGCGCGGTCGTTGTGCCAATGGGTGGCGAACACTTTAATCACGCTTTTTTGATGTTTCTCTTGAATGGAGTCCAACAGCGGCTGATTTAAGGTTTTGTCCCAGGGAGTATCGAACAATACCACCCCTTGGTCGGTAAGGAGGTAAAGGGCGTTGCAGGAATACAAGGTGCCCTGAAACTCCTGATAAGTGGTGTAGGTATAGAGGTTATCCGCTACCTTTTCAATGTGCAAAGGTCGGATTTGAGCGTAGATCATATTTGTAAATACGAGCAACAGGCTTAGTAGAAGTTTTTTTTGCACGACAAAAAATTTTAGGTGTAGTGAAAGGAAGGTCAAAGGTATAAAATCGCGGGGCACAACTTTGAAATTAACAAAATAAAAACAAGCATTGCGGGCCGTTCTCAATGCGGGTATAATTCAATGTATTATGCGGTATTGTTCTACAGCATATTGGGCTAATGTTTTTTTGATTTAAGGGCTGTTTTGTCGGCTATCGTGTGCGTATTCCACAGTGGTGAAAAATCGATATAGCTGCAGTTCATGGGTTTGTCAAAATAAACTACAGCTATGCGTTTAACCCCTGAAAAGATTTTTTTTTCATCAAGTGATTTCGGTTTAGTTTTTTAGGAAGAAAATCCATCTCCAGTCTTCGGGATCTCCCACGTCTGCACTGGGTTGATGCAAGTATACATTGACTTGTTGCTCGGGATTGGCGTTTAGATACTCGCGTGCTAGCATTACGGTTTGTACCCTAGCCCAGGCCTGGGTCAAATCGGGCTCTACAAAAAAGGAGTCAAATAAGATAAGCATTTTAAAACCGTTTACAGGATAAATCGGATTTGGCTGGGCTACTCTTTCAAAGTTATCGGGAGCTATAAATTGTGGATAAGAAATACGGCCTTTACCCATCCAAATTATACTAGCATCAAACAACAGTTGATCGGTTTCTTTGTGAAACAATTTGATGTTTCCGATGTCAGAGGGTTCTTGATATTCTTTGCGAAGCGTAAAGGTAGAGCTCTTTTTTTCTAGGGGGATTTCTACTGCCCCTTCAAAGGCATTTGTAAGGTAGTTAACCTTTAAGAGCATAACCTTTGGTTCATATACCGTAGGTGTAGGTGTGGGTACAGGTGTAGGATTGGAATCTGAACTACTACAGCACGCGGTTGTCATCAGGTATAAAAGCATTAGAATTACATAATTTTTCATGATAAAAGATTTTTATAATTAGCCTATTTTGATATAATTTGTTCAGAACCAAAAGTATAAAAAAAAGCATAAAAAATATTTTTATTAAAAAATTTAACATTGTAAGTCAGGTTGTTAGCTGAAAAAAAACGTCCTTCTATACGAATACAGAAGGACGTTTAGCTCTTGAAAAACCGAGAGCGTTATAGCGGAATATTACCGTGTTTTCTCTTAGGCGTATCTACAACTTTGTTTTCCAACATAGCGAATCCCTTGATCAGTTTTCTACGGGTTTCGTGTGGTAAAATCACTTCATCGATAAAGCCGCGTTGTGCCGCGCGATAAGGTGTTGCGAATTTTTCGGCGTATTCGGCTTCTTTTTCCGCCAGCTTAGCCGCGGGATCAGCTGCTTCTGAAATTTCCTTTTTAAAGATGATTTCACTGGCGCCTTTGGCGCCCATTACCGCTATTTCGGCATTGGGCCAAGCAAAGTTTAAGTCGGCTCCGATGTGTTTGGAGTTCATCACGTCATAAGCTCCACCATACGCCTTGCGCGTAATTACGGTTACTCTTGGTACCGTAGCCTCGCTTAGGGCATAGAGCAATTTGGCGCCGTGAACGATAATTCCGTTCCACTCCTGATCGGTTCCTGGCAAAAAGCCCGGTACGTCGACCAAAACGAGTAGGGGAATGTTAAAGGCATCGCAAAAACGGGTAAAACGCGCCGCTTTAATCGAACTGTTTACATCCAAACATCCCGCTAAAAACATGGGGTTGTTCGCGATAATACCGATGCTGCGTCCGCCGAGTCTGGCAAATCCCACCACGATGTTTTCCGCGTAATCCTTGTGGATCTCGAAAAAGGAATCCGCATCGATGATGCCGTTGATCACCTCTTTCATATCGTAGGGCTTATTGGCGCTTTCCGGAACGATGGCGTCCAATTCTAGACGGGTTTCCTCGCCTAAAGTTATCGGTAGTAAGGCCGGTGCTTCGGTGTTGTTTTGCGGTAGGTAGCTCAAAAGTCTTTTGATGTCTTCCAGACAAACCACATCGTTTTCTGAGGTGGTATGCGCTACACCTGATTTGGTGGAATGCGTACTGGCACCACCGAGTTCTTCAGAAGTCACGGTTTCATTGGTCACGGTTTTCACTACGCTAGGCCCGGTTACAAACATATAGCTAGAACCCTCGACCATCATCGTAAAATCGGTCATGGCAGGAGAATAAACGGCTCCACCAGCGCAAGGGCCCATAATGGCCGAAATTTGCGGGATGACCCCCGATGCTTGTACGTTTCTAAAAAAGATGTCGGCATAACCGCCTAGTGAGCGAACGCCTTCTTGAATACGCGCACCTCCAGAATCGTTTAATCCGATCATTGGAGCACCCATCTTTAGGGCCATATCCATGATTTTACAAATCTTCTCGGCATGGGTTTCCGAAAGGGCTCCTCCAAAAACGGTGAAATCCTGTGCGAATACATAGACCAAGCGACCGTGGATGGTACCGTAACCGGTAACCACACCATCGCCATAGTAAATCTCTTTTTCCATGCCGAAATCCGTCGTTCGGTGGGTGACTAACATCCCCACTTCTTCAAAAGAGCCCTCGTCTAACAAATACGAAATGCGCTCTCTGGCGGTTAGTTTTCCCTTGCTGTGTTGCGTGGCAATTCTCTTTTCGCCTCCGCCCAAATGGGCTTGTGCGATTTTATCTTGTAATTGATTTATTTTCGAATTCATGATGGACTAGTTAGGTAGGCGTAATTGTTTCTGATCGTCTAAATACTGCTGCAAAGCCACATAAGCCGCTATTTGCGCTTCCTCCTGATACTGTTCTTTTAACAGCTCGGCATGGTAGTATTTCTTGACGAAATTAGTGTCGAAATCCCCCGATTTAAAAGCGGGATGTTCCATGACAAATTGACCAAAAGGCAGCGTAGTACTGATGCCTTCGACCTGGTAATTTTGAATGGCTTGACGCATCACTTGAATGGCTTCCTCGCGGGTTTTGCCGTAAGTGATGAGTTTGGCGAGCATCGGATCGTAGTAAATAGGCACATCCATTCCTTGTTCGATACCGTTGTCTACGCGAATTCCCTCGCCCACAGGTAAGATATAGGTGTCTAAATGACCAACGCTTGGTAGGAAATCGTTTAGCGGGTCTTCGGCATATACTCTTAATTCCATGGCATGACCTTGGATTTTGAGGTCTTCTTGTTTAAAGGGCAATACTTCGCCATCGGCGATGCGAATTTGCATTTCTACCAAATCCAAGCCCGTGATCCACTCGGTTACCGGGTGTTCCACTTGCAAGCGGGTATTCATTTCTAGAAAATAGAAATTTTTGTTTTCGTCGAGCAAAAACTCTACCGTTCCCGCACCTACGTAATCACAAGAAGCGGCAACTTGTACGGCTGCGGCACCCATCTTTTGTCGGATTTCCGGTGTTAATACAGCCGAAGGGGCTTCTTCTACAACCTTTTGATGACGGCGTTGTATGCTGCACTCCCTTTCAAAAAGGTGTACGATGTTTCCGTGTTTATCGGCCAAAACCTGAATTTCGATGTGACGGGGAGCACCGATGTATTTTTCGATAAATACCGAGCCATCGCCAAAGGCATTGGTCGCTTCGGATATTGCGCGTTGCATTTGCGATTCAAACTCCTTTTCGTTTTCCACGATACGCATTCCCTTTCCACCACCACCTGCGGCGGCTTTAATCAAAATCGGGAAGCCGATTTGTGCAGCCACTTGTTTGGCTTTGTCGATATCGGTAATGGCCTCGTCCAAACCGGGAACCATGGGAATATCGTAGGCTTTCACCGTTTCCTTAGCTGCGAGCTTGTTTCCCATAACTTCAATCGCATGGGAATTCGGACCGATAAAAGTGATGTTGTTTTGCTCACACTTATTGGCAAATTGCGCGTTTTCACTGAGGAATCCATAGCCGGGATGTATGCCGTCAACGCCCAATTGCTTGGCTACCTCGAGGATTTTATCGCCTAATAAATACGACTGACTCGACGGCGCTTCGCCTATACATACCGCTTCGTCGGCCATTTTTACATGGGGAGCATTGCGGTCTGCTGTTGAAAATACGGCTACGGTTTGTATGCCCATTTTCTTCGCTGTTTTCATGATACGAACAGCTATTTCGCCTCGGTTGGCTATCAATATTTTTTTCATAATCCTATTCGAATTCAATTAACAATTGTCCTTTTTCAACCGTGTCTCCCTTGGAAACGGAGATGGATTTAATGATTCCCGTACGCGGCGAACTCAGGTTGTTTTCCATTTTCATCGCTTCTAAAATCAGTAGATTGTCGTTTTCAGAGACTTCCTGACCTACTTGTACGCTGATTTCCAAAATCAATCCGGGCATCGGTGCTTTAATCGCATTGACTTGCTTGCTGCTTGCCAGTGAAAAGCCCAATTGTTTAATCAGTAGATCCAAGTGATTTTGGATGTTTACGCTATAGGTGTTGTTGTTTACCTTAACCACATAGTGCTTTTGCTCAAAATGACTTTCGCCAATGGTAGCGGTAAAGGACTTATGGTCTTTTAAAACGTGGTAGTTTAGGGGAGAAACCAAAGTGGAGTCTACCTCTAAACCCAAGAGGTCAGCGGACTGATAATTCGAATCGGAGTTTACAGTAAGTTGATACTTTTTGTTCATTTTTGTTCGATATTTTGCTAACCGTAAATATAATTATTTGAAAACCATTTGAGTCATAAAGACGAAAATTTAGAATCAAACTAAAATATCGGAGCGGTACAGCGTAAAGGTTAGTATAAAAAGGAAAGCACCGAATTTCTCGGTGCCTTATTTTAGTCGTTATCTTCTTCTAAGGCATTCCATCCACGGGCTTTCAGCGCTATTTGCGTGTTTTCTCTAGTGATTAAATGCGTGCCTTCGTCTTCTGGATTGATATAGCCAATGATGGAAAGGTGCGGATTTCCTTTGATCTTCTCAAAATCTTCCATTTTAATCGTAAAGAGCAGCTCGTAGTCTTCGCCGCCGTTTAGGGCAATCGTGGTGCTGTCAAATTGAAATTCCTCACAGGCGTTGATAAACTGGGGATCCAAGGGCAATTTGTCCTCGTAGAGTTTGCAGCCTACTTGCGATTGCTTGCACAAATGCAATATCTCAGACGACAAGCCGTCGGAGATGTCTATCATCGAGGTCGGGTGTACCTCCAAATCGGCTAAGAGCTTTTTAAGGTCGTTGCGCGCTTCGGGTTTGAGTTGTCTCTCGATCAAATAGCTGTAGGCATCTAAGTCGGGCTGGTTGTTGGGATTGACCAAAAACACTTGTTTTTCGCGTTCGAGTATTTGCAGCCCCATATAGGCTGCTCCTATGTCGCCCGTAACCACAAGCAGGTCTTTGTCGCCCGCGCCACTTCGGTAAACGATCTCGTCTTCTTGGGCATAACCCAAGGCGGTAATGCTGATGATTAACCCTTTTTGCGAAGAGGTGGTGTCGCCACCAATAACGTCTACTTGGTAATGCTTGGCCGCCAGGGCAAAACCGTCAAAGAGCTCTTCCAAGGCCTCCAAAGGGAAGCGATTGGAAACGGCTATGGAGATGGTGATTTGGCTGGGTACCGCATTCATGGCATAGATGTCCGACAGATTGGCTACTACGGCTTTATAGCCCAAGTGCTTGAGTGGCATATAAGCCAAATCAAAATGCACGCCCTCTACCAATAAATCGGTAGATACTACGGTTTGTTTGTCTTTAAAGTCTAAAACAGCTGCATCGTCGCCAATTCCCTTGATGGTGGTGTCCTGACCAATTTCGAATACTTTGGTCAAATGCTCAATCAGTCCAAATTCTCCCAATTGTGAAAGGGCGGTTTTGGAGGGGTTTTTATTTTCTATCATCTTGTTTCTTTATGGCTTACAGCCACTGCAAAAATACGAAGTTTATAATAGAAAAAAGCGATAAGTGGTTTTAGTTCATATCGCTTTTTTCGGGTTTGTTTATTCTAAGTTGCTCCGCTTAAATCGGGCGAAATAACCGTTGTATTTGTTGAAAACCGGAACGCCTTTTTTGTAGTAGTCCACATCGTGTTCTTCGGCGATCTGCAACAGCTGTCTGTAGGTTTCGATTTCGCTCATGATTTCCATGGCGTAATACTCCTGATCGCCCACGTTTAATCCGTTGTAGTAGTTCAATTGCTCTTGAGATTTTACGACCAATCGATCGATAATCTCTCGGGCTTTTTGCTTTTCGCCTACCAGGTAATACGATTCCGCAAAGGGCTGTACCAAGCTGTAATATTGGAACTGATCGATAGGCATATTGGTCATGGCCAAATCGATGATGTCCTTGGCTTTTTTAAGCTGTCCTTCTTCGATGAGTTTTTCCGTTAGCCTAGCGAGGTTAATGCGGTACTGTATGCTGTTTCTGCGCGTCTGTGGGTCGTGGTAGATGTTGCCGCCGCTATTGCCCCAAGACCAACCCATCACGGTTTTGTACATGCGATCGGAATCGATGCCGCCCATGTACAAGGTGTGGGTTTGTTCGCTAATTGCCGTTTTAATCGGAACCAGCTTATAGGTGAGACCGCTGAGTTGCAAATAGTCTTTCATCCACAGATAATCGTCGTTGCCGAAACTGCCTCCGGAGAAATATACCGGACGCTCCCAGTTGTTGTTGGCAATGATGTCCAACATGATCAATCGGTGTTTGTATAAGACGCGGTCGCTGATATCCACATCGATATGCGGAACCACTTGGTCGCGTAGGTTTTTAGATACGATGTTGTTCTTGGCGATAACCGTGCTGTCTACCGGAATTCGAATCTTGCCCGTTGGGACCAAATACAGGGTTTGACCCGAATCTGTTTTGGTTTTGGAACGCGGGTGATCCGAGCGTATAAAGTCCAAAAATTGTTTGATGTCGATGCGGTCTTCAATCAACTCCTCGATTAACACGATGTCGCGCGTTCCCGCTACGTATTGATCATGTGTAAAGTTAATCGGTAGGGGTTCCGAGTCATAGGCCTTGGATTTCATCTGATCGATATACCAGTCTTGAGGCAAGAGGGAAGTACACACTACGCGTACGTCTGTTCTATAGCCTTCGACCTCCTGTAAATACCAAAGAGGAAAGGTGTCGTTGTCACCGATGGTAAACAATATGGCGTTGGGGTCACAAGAGTCCAAATAGGCCTTGGCATTGGCCAAAGCGGTGTATTTGTCCGAGCGATCGTGATCGTCCCAGTTTTGGTAAGCCATGAGTATCGGTGCACAAAGCAAGGATACCGCAATGATACCGGGACCCGCAATTTTGGGGCTCAGGTATTTTTTTAGTCCGTCGTACAGGGCGTAAACGCCAAATCCGATCCATAGCGCAAACACAAAAAAGGAGGCCACTACGGCGTAATCACGCTCTCGAGGCTCGAAAGGACGTTCGTTTAAGAATATTTTTAAGGCGAGGCTGGTAAATAGAAACAAGACCAGCAACACATAAAAGGATTTTTTATCTTTTTTGAAATGGAAAATCACACCGATGATTCCCAGTATAAAAGGCAGAAAGAAATAGAGGTTTCGACCTTTGTTGTTTAAGACGTCCGAAGGCAGATTGTCTTGAGAGCCCAGGCGAATTTCGTCTATAAATTTAATACCGCTAATCCAGTTGCCGTTTTGTGTACCGCCATTTCCTTGAATGTCGTCTTGGCGACCGACAAAGTTCCACATCAGATACCTCCAGTACATATAACCGAATTGGTATTCAAACATAAATTTGATGTTGTCGGACAACGAGGGTTTATCGATGTCTAGGTAACGACCGTGTTGATTGAAAAATTGATCGAGACCTTCCAAGCCAATTTCACCGGTTCTCAAACCTTGTCTTACGCCAGATACCAACTGTACCAGCTGATCTTCTTGTGCGTATTCCGGCTTGATTCGGAAATCCAAAGGTTGGGTATAGCGCATATAATTGATGCGGTGACTGTTGTCGGTGCTCCACATTCTCGGCAAAAAGCCCTTGTGGTTGCTGTCGACGTTTTGTGAGGCATTTTTATAATTGTTGATAATCACGTATTTGCCCGTGGTATAATCCCTTTCGTAGTTGGGCTTGTCGTCGATATACGGGTTTTCCTCGTCTATACCGGCGTATTTGGAAGAAAACATCGCGTCAAAAGTCAGTCCTTGTGAACCGTATTGCTCGCGGTTGTAGTACGCGAGTAGCTCTGCAGCATCCGAAGGCCTGTTTTCGTTGATTACCGTATTGGCATTGGCACGTATGGGCAACATGACCCAAGAGGTCAGTCCGACGAAGATAAAGATCAAACAAAGCAAAATCGTATTGGCAAAGGGCTTGTTTTTCTTTTTTGTATACCGAAGTCCGAAGATGAAAAACGATAAAATCAACAAGAACGCCAGTATGGTTCCCGAGTTAAAGGGCATACCCAATTCGTTGATGACAAAGATTTCCATTTTTCCGAAAAAACCTAAGGTGTATGGAAATAAGAACATAAAAACGAAAAAGAGAATGCCGACGATAACCAAGTTGGCCACGATAAAGTTGGTTACGGTTACCTTGGGGTATCTCTTGAAGAAATATAAAAATCCAATGGCCGGAATGGTCAATAAAGCCATTAAGTGAACGCCAAAAGAGAGTCCGATAATTAGGGAAATCAGCAAGAGCCATTTGTTGCCTCGGGCTTGATCAATTTCGTCGACCCAGCGCAGACCCAACCACAACAACAGTGAAATGAGCAACATGGCTGAAGCGTATACCTCGGTTTCTACGGCGCTAAACCAAAAACTGTCCGAGAAGGTGAAAGCAAGCGATCCTACAGCGGCACTTCCCAATACTGCAATAGCATTGGAATTGTTCCACTCGGAATAACTACTACTAATTTTTTTGAGCAAGTTGGTCAAGGACCAAAACATAAACAATATGGCAAAGGCACTTGAAAATACCGATACCATATTGACCATTAAAGCGACGTGTTGAGGCGCAGTAGCAAACATAGCAAAGAATGCGCCGAGCATTTGGTATAAAGGAGCCCCCGGTGGGTGGCCTACTTCGAGTTTCGCTGAAGTGGCTATATACTCTCCCGAATCCCAAAAACTAACGGTAGGTTCGACGGTAAGAGCATAGGTAGTTAAAGCAAGGGCAAAAACGAGCCAGCCAATGATTAAATCCCACCTCTTAAAATTAAATGTCAACATAAATTATAGTTACTTGATTCTTAAATTACTTAGAGATACAAAGAAACTGTTTTTTTTGTCACTGCTTACAAAAAATAAAAAAAAATGAATTTTTTTGTAGGAAAGTTTGCAGGTTACGAAAATAGTGCTACTTTTGCATCCGCATTACAGAAGTAATCACGCTTAAAGAATCAAGCATTGGCCTATGGTGTAGCGGTAACACATCTGATTTTGGTTCAGTCGTCCTAGGTTCGAGTCCTAGTAGGCCAACAAAAAAGACCTTCATTTCGAAGGTCTTTTTTTATGCGCTAAATTCTCGGTTTTTTAATGCGTATTCCCGATACACCCAGACGTGAATTCACATGGAATTCGGTGAATTCTTAATTTTTGCTTCTTTAATTTGGGAAGGAGGTGTTTTGCGCATCTTCCATCAGCGAATCCGCGAATCCGCAAAAAATCCTCGAATCCGCCATTGATGTAAAAGGGTACCAGCGGAGTTTGCAGAAAGTATTTAAGTACTGCCTTTTTTATTCGAAAAATGAACTCCTTTACGCAACCCGGCGAATAAGCGAATCAACGAATCCGCGAATCTGCAAATCCGCAATTAATAAAAAAAGACCAACAGCTGTTGGTCTTTTTTTATTAATATCCTTTAAAGGTTGGTTTTCTCTTTTCGAGGAAGGCAGTGGTGCCCTCTTTGAAATCGTCTGTGGCGAAACACTCGCCAAAGGCTTTGATTTCTTCGTGGAAACCGTTTACGCCGTCTTTGAAGTTGGCGTGTACCGCTTTGATTGCCTTACCGACAGCCGAAGGGGAGTTTCTAGCGATTTTAAGGGCGATTTCCTTGGTGAAGGTCAGGAGTTCGGCTTGTGGGACTACGTGGTTGACTAAGCCGTAGGATTTGGCTGTTTCCGCGTCGATCATCGAAGCGGTTAGGATCATTTCCATCGCGCGACCCTTTCCTACCAGTTGAGGAAGCCTTTGGGTTCCTCCATAGCCGGGAATTACTCCTAGGGTTACTTCTGGCAGGCCCATTTTGGCATTGTCGGAAGCGATTCTGAAATCGGCTGCCATGGCGAGTTCTAAACCGCCGCCCAAGGCAAAGCCATTGATGGCTGCTATAACCGGTTTGGAGATGTTTTGCACATAGTCAAAGAGCAATTCTTGACCTTTGGCTGCCAATTGTGATCCCTCGCTTAAAGAGAAATTGGCAAACTCCGAAATGTCGGCTCCAGCTATAAAGGCTTTTTCGCCGCTTCCCGTGAGGATGATTGCCCGTATGGCTTGATCTTTTTCCAGTACTTTTAGCGCTTGATGCAATTCTTCAATAGTAGCTTTGTTTAAGGCGTTTAGTTTGGTAGGACGATTAATAGTCAAAATAGCCAAAGGCTCTTCTCTTTCAACTAAAATGTTTTCAAATTCCATAATGAGTGTTTTATGTGTTAATGATCGGCAGGCTTACCTGAAAGCAAGTCCCTTTTCCGGGCTCGGATTCGAAGCTGATCGTGCCGTTGTGATTTTCTACGATGTTCTTTATAATTCCCAATCCCAATCCCATTCCGCTGGATTTGGTCGTGAATTTAGGTTCGAAAATACGATTTTTATTTTCAATGCTTATTCCAATCCCGTTATCTTTTACTTCCAAGAGTACGTTTTCGCCTGTTTTTTTGATGGATACAACGATTTCTGGATGGTCTTGACTAGCCGGTATGGCTTGTATGGCGTTTTTGACCAGGTTGGTGATGATGCGGATTAAATGGGTGCGGTCCATCTTGGTGATGATGCTCTTGTGTTCCGATTCGAAGCGGATGTAGTTTTCGTTAAAGATTTCCAAGGCCAATTGTACGACCTTGACCACGTTTAGGTTTTCGTTTTTCTGAGCGGGCATAGACGCAAAGTTTGAAAAAGCAGAGGCCACGGAATTCATCGTGTCGATTTGCTGGATCAGGGTTTTGGAATAGTCGTCTACTTTTTGCACGATGTTGGGGTCGTTGGGGTCAAAACGCCGTTGAAAACTCTGTACGGTGAGTCGCATCGGGGTTAGGGGGTTTTTGATCTCGTGGGCTACTTGCTTGGCCATTTCCCTCCAGGCCTGTTCGCGCTCGCTTTGCGCCAACTTCGAAGCGCTGTCGTCCAATTGGTCTACCATTTGGTTGTAGGCGATAATCAAGTCGTTGATCTCCTTGCTCGAGGAGGTGACCAGAATCTTTTCGTTTTTTTTGTTGAGTTGGGTTTCGGTTATCTTGGTGCTGATCGTCTGCAGTTTACTCGTGATATAACTCGATAGAAAATAGGCTATGGTGATAGACATGATCAGCATAAAGAGATAGACCTGACTAAAGCGCATGAGGAAATTGCGAATTTCGTTTTCGTAAAATTCGGTTTCCTCCGGATACGGCAGTTGTATAACGCCCAAGGGTTTGAATTTGTTGTCCTTGAGGTAGTTGTAGGCCGTGCGGTAACGCTCGTTGTTGATGACTTTTAAATCGACAAAGCGCTTGGATTGAGACGATTGTAGGATTTTTAATATCATCGGCGATATCGGTGGGGGAATGCTGTCTATGGAGAAATTCCCTTTGGACGATATCAACAGCTGCCCATTGAGGTCGTGTATGTTGATTTCGATGCTGTGTATGGTGGCGAGTTCGTGGATTTTATCCTTGAATATCAAGGGGAGGTTCTTGGTGGTTAGCGGATAGGTCGTGGTGGCCAGTATAAAGTTTATGTGCTCGTTGATCGAGTTTTCCTTGCGTTCCAAGCGATCCTGATGAAAGGTACGCGCTTCTTTTCGGAATTGATAGACCGATACCGCTGCAATGAGCACCGACGAAATTAAAGTCAGAAAAATCAACGAAATAAAAATTCTATTTCGCAATGAAAAATTCCTCAATAGAAAATTGTTTTTCATTTACTGCTTGTTCTGTTGGCGTATTTTTTTGTAAAACTTATATCCCATCATCAATAAAAAGGCCAAGGCGATGATGCCCAAGACGCCGTAAATCCAATGTATGGCATTCTTTAAAACGGCTAAAAAGACAACGGCAAACAAAATGATCGTGGCGCCCTCATTCCAAAGTCTAAAAAAAGCAGAGGTCTTTTTGAGGGTGCGTCGTTCAATTTGCGTTACAAATTGCTGGCATTTAAAGTGGTAAATAAACAATAAAAGTACGAAAAATAATTTGACGTGCATCCACGGTTGTGAAAATAAAGCCGGATTGTAAATAAACATGCCGATGCCAAAGGCTACAGCGAGTACGGCAGCAGGCCAAGTGATGATGTACCAAAGCCTGTTGGTCATCAGTTGGTATTGGGCGGAAAGGATTTCTTTTTCCGGTTCGCTTTTGAGCTGTGCTTCGACATAATACACGAAGAGCCGGACGATATAGAAAAGTCCGGCAAACCAACAAACGATAAAAATGATATGTAATGCTTTTAAGTATAAATACATCGAATTGCTATTTAGTTTTCCATTCGTTAATCCAGGTTACCAAGGCGTCGACCCATTGGTCGTCGTCATTTAGGCAGGGAATGGTTTTAAAATCCGTGCCGCCGCGCTGCAAAAACTCATCTCGGGCTTCCATGCCGATTTCTTCCAAGGTCTCTAAGCAATCGGCAACAAAGGCCGGTGTAACTATAGCGAGCTTTTTAATGCCTTCGGCTGCCAGTCGATTGACGGTGCTGTCCGTGGCGGGATCCAGCCATTTGTCGCGACCCAGACGCGATTGAAAGCTGATGCTGTATCGGTCTGCGGGGATTTGCAGGGTTTCTACTACCTGTTTGGTCGTGGCATAACACTGATGGCGGTAGCAGTAATCATGTGCGGGCGAGGGGGTGTTGCAACAACTTCCGTCGATTTGACAATGACTCTTGGTGATGTCTGATTTTTTGATGTGCCGCTCGGGTATGCCGTGGTACGAAAAGAGCAGGTGGTCGTAGTCGTAATTTTCCAAGTGGGCTTTAATCGACTGCGACAGGGCGGCGATGTATTCTTTTTTGTGAAAAAAGGCGGGCAGACTCGTAATGCTCATCTGTGGATACGACTTCTGACGAAGCGATTCGGCCAATACCGTGATGGTCTCGGTGGTCGCCATCGCAAATTGCGGGTATAGCGGAATCATAAAAACATCGGTAACTCCCTGTTGGTGTAGTTTTTCTAAACCCTGTGCGATAGACGGTTCGCCATAGCGCATGGCCAATACGACAGGGATATCCATCTTGTCGGCGACTTTGGCCTGGGTGCGCTGTGAAAGCACCACCAAGGGCGAACCTTCATCCCACCAAATTTTTTTATAGGCCGCAGCCGATTTTTTAGGACGGGTATTGAGTATGATTCCCTTGACCAATAATGCTCTGTAGAGATAAGGAAGGTCGATGACGCGCTCATCCATTAGAAATTCGTCTAAATAGGGTTTTACATCTTTGGGTTCCGGACTTTTAGGAGAACCTAAATTGACTAATAATACACCTTTCATCGTGGTTTGTTTTGGGGATTTATGAAATGTTTTGACTGATAGACATCAGGTATTTTTTGGGTGTAGTCCCGAATTTCTTTTTGAAAGCCGATATAAAATGACTCGCCGAGCTATAGCCGATTTTTAGACCGACTTCGGTCACGTTGTAATTGCCGTTGTTTAAAAGCTTGCGGGCAAATTCCATTTTGTAATCGAATAGAAAGCTGAAAACCGAATCGCCGTAAATTTGCTTAAAGCCCATTTTGAGCTTTTTGATGTTGATGCCAACGGTATCTGCGAGTTCTTGCAAGGTGGGCGGTTCTGCCATGCGGCTGATGATGATCTCCTTGGCCCGGCGGATTTTTAAAACGTTTTCTTCGTCTATTAAAAACGGACAGTTCTCGGCGTTGGGGTCTTCGTTTCGGTTAAAATACAAGCTCAGCAACTCGTAGGTCTTGCCTTTGTAATACAGCTTTTTGATCGAAGGGTTCAAGTGGTAGTTGAAAACCTGATTGAGCACTATGGCCATAGAAGGCGTGATGCTCTCTTCGCCATAATACTTTTTATCCTTGGTCTCTTCGTTGAGAAATCCGATAAAGGCCGCTTCGGTCGAGAATAAAGAGTGGAATTTTTGTATGGATATTAAAATGGAAACTATCCACGAATTTGGTGCGATTTCCAAGTGCACCGGTAATTCGCGTTGGGGGTTGTACAAAACCAAAGAGCGCTCGCCCTGAAGTTCCAAAACATAACTCCCCTGGTTAAACACAAAACGGGCGCTGCCCTTTAAAGCAAAGTGAAATTGGATGATACCCATTTTCATCTCCCGCTCGTAGGTGAGGGTTTCGTTGCTCTGGTTGTCGAATCGCAACAGTATAAAATCGTCTTCAATTATTACTTCTTCATGTGGACTCATAGCGTTGTTTTTTTAAAGCATAACAGCCGACTTCTCGGACTTATTTATTTAGAATGAATCTAGATAAGTTCGTTCTAAAGTATTGCTGTTGCTACAAAAGTACTGGTTTTTACAATAATATGCACACTTTTGTTTAGTTTTTCTAAGAACGATATAAATAGTCCCTCTAGCGGTGTTTTTATCTAAAGCGAAGTGATACATTTGTGTACTTTTTAGAATTGAAGCAAATAATATGGAAAACTCAACGAAGGTAAAACACGCGTCATTTTATGTAATCGGTCTGAATTATCAGAAGGCAGATGCAGAAATGAGGGGGAAGTTTAGCCTTAGCGACACCGCTAAAAGTGCTGTTTTTGATCAGGCGAATGAAGTGGGAATAGCGAGTTTGATTATTATTTCTACCTGTAACAGGACCGAATTATACGGATTTGCCCAACATCCTTTTGAGCTCATCAAGCTGTTGTGCGACAACAGCAATGGTACCATAGAGGATTTTCAGAAGGTGGCTTATGTGCATAAAAACATGGATGCCATATCGCACATGTTTCGCGTGGGTACGGGTTTAGATAGTCAAATTTTAGGCGATTTCGAGATCATCAGTCAAATAAAAAACAGTTTTATCCAAGCGCGTGCCAAGGGATTGACCACAAATTACTTTGAACGTTTGGTCAATGCGGTTATTCAGGCGAGCAAACGCATCAAAAACGAAACGGAAATCAGCTCGGGAGCCACTTCGGTATCCTTTGCCTCTGTACAATATATAATGAATACCGTACCCGATATTCAGAGCAAGAACATCTTGCTGTTTGGAACGGGTAAAATAGGTAGAAATACCTGTGAGAACTTGGTTAAACACACCAAAAACGAACATATAACTCTAATTAACCGCACCAAGGATAAGGCTTTGGAAATTGCGGGTAAGTTTAACCTAATCGTCAAGGATTACGCCGATTTGCATTCCGAGCTTCGACAGGCCGATGTTTTGATCGTAGCGACAGGCGCTCAGAATCCGACGGTAGACAAAACGCTTTTAAACCTGAATAAACCGCTGTTGATTTTGGACCTGTCCATTCCCAAAAACGTCGATGAAAACGTGCGCGACTTGCCGGGAGTAACGCTGATTCACCTCGACCATTTGTCGCAGATGACCGATGATACCCTGGAGCGACGCAAGCAGTTTATCCCTCAGGCAGAGGCGATTATTGAGGAGGTGAAAACCGAATTTTTAGCCTGGGCACAGGCGCGCAGATTTGCGCCCACCATACACGCCTTAAAAACCAAGTTGGAGGTCATTAGAGACAACGAGTTAAATTACCACCGAAAAAAAATAGAAAACTTCCAAGAAGAACACGCGCAACTAATCAGTATGCGAATTATTCAAAAAATAACCACGCATTTTGCCAATCACCTGAAACACGAAGACACCATGGTCGATGAGAGTATTGAGTGGATCGAAAAAGTCTTCCAAATTGAAACTGTAAAAAATGACTAAAACAATACGTATCGGAACTCGCGATAGCGAGTTAGCGCTTTGGCAAGCCAACACGGTAGCGAAGAAACTCCGTGATCTCGGCTATAAAACAGAAATTATCGCCGTTAAGTCTACCGGAGATTTAGTCCTCGACAAACCGCTATACGAAATGGGGATTACAGGGATATTTACCAAGACCCTAGACACGGCTATGATTCAGGGTACCGTCGACATCGCCGTGCATTCGATGAAGGATGTACCCACGGCTTTGCCCGAGGGCATCGTTCAGGCCGCTGTTCTCAAAAGAGCCAGCGCCAAGGATATTCTATTGCACCAAGGCGATTTGTCCTTCCTGGATCAACCGGTGGCTACTGTGGCCACGGGTAGTTTGAGACGCAAAGCGCAATGGTTGAACAAATATCCGGGGCATCAATCGGTTGATTTGCGAGGAAATGTAAACACGCGTATGCAAAAACTCGCAGATAGTGAGTGGAATGGGGCCATTTTTGCCGCCGCCGGCTTGGATCGCATCGCCAAAAAACCGAAGAATTTCGTCAATTTAGATTGGATGATCCCCGCTCCCGCTCAGGGTGCGATGGTGGTGGTAGCCATGGAAAACGACGACTATGCGTTGGATGCCGTAGCGCAGTTGAACGACATAGAAACCGAAATCGCCACCTATATAGAACGTCAGTTTTTGAGAACCCTCGAAGGCGGATGTACCGCGCCTATAGGCGCATTTGTGCAGTACAACGAACACGACGATACCCTGACCTTTAAAGGTGTTTTACTCTCTTTGGACGGGGTGGAGAAGTTTGAAGTACACAAAGAAGTACCCATCGAAGAATGGAAGAAGTTGGGCTTTTTTGCCGCCAAGGAAATACTGGACAATGGCGGAGATGCCTTGATGACGCGTTTGCGTGAACAGTTAAAAAAATAAACGAGTAGAAGCTTTTATACCATGAGTGAATCGCCGCAAATCTTATCGACAAAAACGCTTACACCACGGCAAAAGGCTATGGTGAGCCAGGGAAACCTGAAGTTGTTGGAGCAGGATTTTATCAGCATCGCCCTGTTGGAATTCGATATCGATGAATTACACGATTATTTGCTGATTACCAGTCAAAATGCCGTGGCCAGTATATGTCAACATCCCAAAAAGTCAGCGCTGATGCAAAAGCCCGTTTTTTGTGTGGGTATTAAAACCAAGGAACTCTTGGAGGAAAAAGGTTGGCAGGTGTTGGCTTGGGCGCATTACGCCAGCGAGTTGGCGCCGATTATCACCCGCGATTTTCCCGACTGTACAATCAGCTTCTTCAACGGCAATTTGCGCAGCGCCGTTTTGCCAGATGCCTTAAGTGCAGCTCAAATGACCTGTAACGAATTTCAGGTGTATAGAACCGATTTGACCAGCGTGCAAATCGATGCCACACTCAGCGGTATTTGTTTCTATAGCCCCTCGGGCGTTCACAGTTATCTACAACAAAATCAAATAGGCGACGAAGTGTGCTTTTGCATTGGCACAACCACTGCCGCCGCTTTAGAAGGAGTTACCAAACGCTCGGTACTGGCGCGTTTCCCCACCGTGGAAGCAACCCTAGAAGCCTGCGTAAACTATTATAAATAAACCCCTTGGAAAAAAGGGGGTTTTAACAAACAAAAAAAATGATTAAAAACGATTTATTCTTAAGAGCTTTAAAAGGGGAGTCTGTCGAACGACCACCCGTATGGATGATGCGTCAAGCAGGGAGGTATTTACCGGAATTTCGTGCCTTACGAGATAAATACGATTTTTTTACCCGTTGTAGAATGCCGGAAATCGCCGCGGAGATCACCGTGCAACCCATCCGCATTGTAAAACCGGATGCGGCAATTTTGTTTTCAGACATCTTAGTCATCCCGCAAGCGATGGGTATCGATGTGGAAATGAGAGAAAACGTTGGGCCTTGGGTTCCCAATCCCATCCGTTCGGCAAAAGATGTAGAGCAAGTGATTGTGCCCAATATTGAGGAGACTCTGGGGTATGTTATGGATGCGATTAAAGTAACCAAAGAAATGCTCAACGATGAGGTGCCCTTAATCGGATTTGCCGGATCGCCGTGGACCATCCTCTGCTATGCCGTAGAAGGAAAGGGTTCCAAGAGTTTCGATATCGCCAAAGGATTTTGCTTTTCGCAACCCGAAGCAGCACATGCACTCTTGCAAAAAATTACCGATACCACCATTTTATATTTAAAAGAAAAAGTAAAGGCCGGTGTCAATGCCGTACAGATTTTTGACTCTTGGGGCGGTATGTTGTCTCCGGTAGATTATCAAACGTTTTCTTGGTATTATATCAATCAAATTGTCGAAGCCTTGTCGGAGGTAACTCCGGTAATCGTCTTCGGTAAGGGATGTTGGTTTGCCTTAGGCGAAATGGCACAGTCCAAGGCTTCGGCTTTGGGTGTGGATTGGACCTGTTCGGCCAAAAACGCGCGTTTGTTCACTGGAAATAAAATTACCCTACAAGGAAACTTTGATCCCAGTCGCTTGATGTCGCCCATACCAACCATCAAAAAAATGGTGCATGAAATGATCGACGAATTTGGAAAAGACCAATATATCGTCAACTTAGGACACGGAATATTACCGCATATACCCGTAGACCACGCCAAGGCTTTTATAGAAGCGGTCAAGGAATACGGACAGTAACCATAGGGAGTTTGCTGCCAGGCAGCAAACTCTTTTTATTAATATTTAAACGTAAAAACCATGTTGAACAAAGGTTTACGCAGTGAAGAAGATCAACGCATCAATTCCATACTACAAAAGCTGATTACGCTGGTATTTGTACCCGAAAACGGCAGTGAATTCGAAGCGGAATTGAATAAAATAGGCATGAGTCTCGACGACTTGAGCGATTTTGATACCCAAACCCTCAACCAGCATCTGCTTCAATTCCATTTTGACTGGAAGCACATGGAGCAATTTGCCGATGCCTTAGTCGTTTGGTCTGAGCGAGACGGATATTCCAATCTGCGACAAAAAGCCAAAGCGCTTTATCAATTTATACAGACAGAGAGCAAGTCCTTCTCATTTGAAATCATGGATAAATTAAGCCGACTCTAAGAGAAAAGTTAGAATTGCTTTTCCGTATCGATTGGTTTGCGCTTTGTACTAACGAATTTATTTTTTCATCATGAAAGATCAGTTTTATCAATATATATTACAACTGCAAGACACCATTACTTCAGGACTGGAGCAACTCGATGGTACTGCAAAATTTCAAGAAGATTTATGGGAGCGTGCCGAAGGAGGAGGAGGGCGAACTCGAGTTATCGAAAACGGAAGTGTTTTTGAAAAAGGAGGCGTTAATATTTCTGCCGTTCACGGTGCATTGCCCCCAACCATGCAAGCTTATTTTGGAGTGGGTCAAGTGGATTTCTTTGCCTGTGGTTTGAGTTTGGTTTTGCATCCTCAAAATCCTATGGTACCCACTGTTCATGCCAATTGGCGTTATTTTGAAATGTATGAGGCCGATGGAACCGTGTTGAAATCGTGGTTCGGAGGCGGACAAGATCTGACCCCATATTATTTGTTTGAAGACGACGCTGCACATTTTCACCAGATCTGCAAAAATGCCTGTGATCGTCATGATGCGGGATTCTATCCGTTGTATAAAAAACAATGCGACGATTATTTTTGGAATACCCATCGCGATGAAGCCCGTGGAATTGGAGGACTGTTTTTCGATCATTTGCAACAAACGCCGGAGCGAAGCATGCCAGATTGGTATGCCTTTGTAACCGAAGTGGGAAACAGCTTTTTAGAAGCCTATGTACCCATAGTCGAACGCAGGAATAAATTGCCGTTTACAGCGGCCAACAAGACCTGGCAGGAAATTAGAAGAGGGCGCTATGTCGAGTTCAATTTGGTACACGACAAGGGAACCCTATTCGGATTGAAAACCAATGGACGTATCGAATCCATATTGATGAGCTTACCTCCAACGGTACAATGGGTGTATGATCACCATCCCGAGCAGGACTCTGAAGAAGCCAAGTTATTGGCGGTTTTGGCCGCACCCCGAGCGTGGGTGTAGGCGATAAAAGTATATAAAGAATCAAATAAAAAAAAGAATATGTTTCCATTAGAAAGAGGTAGAAGGCTGAGAGTGAGTGAATCCATTAGAAGTCTAGTGCGTGAAACCATAGTGACTCCGGCCGACTTTATGTTTCCGATGTTTATAGCAGAGGGAAACCACATAGAAGAGCCCATAGCTTCCATGCCGGGAATTTATAGGCGTTCCATAGATTTGACGGTAAAGGAGGTTAAGGAATTGTATGCCTTGGGAATCCGCGCGGTTAATATATACGTAAAAGTAGGAGAGCACTTAAAGGACAATACGGGAAAGGAAGCGTGGAATCCCGATGGATTGATGCAACGAGCCATCAAGGCGATTAAGGATGCCTGTCCGCAAATGGTCGTGATGCCCGATGTAGCCTTAGATCCGTATTCGATGTATGGGCACGATGGAATTATAGGAAGGGGCACGGTTTTAAACGATGCTACGGTGGATGCTCTCATGCAGATGAGCGTTTCACATGCTGCGGCAGGAGCGGATTTTGTAGCCCCTAGCGATATGATGGACGGCAGGGTATTGCGCATTCGTCAGGCCTTGGATAGCAGTGGTTATACCGATGTGGGAATCATGAGTTATTCCGCCAAGTATGCCTCGGCTTTTTATGGTCCATTTCGCGATGCTTTAGACAGTGCTCCTGTAGATAATGCCGAAATACCACAAGACAAAAAAACCTACCAAATGGATTATGCCAACCGTATAGAAGCGATTAAAGAAGCGCTTTACGACGTGGAAGAAGGCGCGGACATCGTGATGGTCAAACCGGGTATGGCTTATTTGGATATCGTACGCGAGGTAAAAGACGCTGTACAAGTACCCGTAGCGGTGTTCCAGGTTTCGGGAGAATACGCCATGGTCAAAGCAGCCGCCGAGCGAGGTTGGTTGGATCACGATAAAATTATGATGGAACAACTCACCTGCATCAAACGAGCCGGAGCGAGTTTGATATCGACCTATTTCGCCAAGGAAGCCGCTGCGCTTTTAATGAAATAAAAGAGCTGTTTATCGAAGTGGTTTGTAGTTTGTTATGCTTAAATTTGAACGACAAAATAAACAACAAATAAACAACTTATGATAACCACGATGAAATCGGCACTACTGCTTTTAGGAGTGCTGGCGTTAACCGCTTGTAAAAAAGAGGGCAGCGCAACAGAGAAAGACGCTTTATACCCTACAGCAGTGGGAGCGAATGCCGCGGAAAGTACAGACCCCGTAAAAATGATTGCACAGGGCAAGGCGTTGTTTGAAGGAAAAGGAACCTGTAACAGCTGCCATTTGGCCGATAAAAAAGTCATCGGGCCTAGTATCAAGGAAATTACCAAAATCTACGACGAACATCAGGCGAGTATCGTTACCTTTTTACAGGGCGAGGGCGAAGCCATCGTAGACCCTTCTCAATTTCCGATTATGCAGGCCAATTTTAGTATTACCAAAAAGATGAGCGAACACGAATTGCGAGCGATAGAAGCCTATATGCGCAGTTTTTAATTGTGATAAATCAAAAAAACCGCTTTTTTAGCGGTTTTTTTTATGTGTCTTTAGTATTTATAAACTTTGCTAGCAACTTTACTGTAGATAACCCGTTACCGCGCGAGTCCTATGGTTTTACGATGCCCTTTTCGATCATTTCCAGCATTACCGGCGAAGCATTTTTAAAAGTAGGGGCTTGCTCGACCAGGCTGCCTATGTTTTTCTTATTGACCTTAAAGGTTAAGTCCATTTCCGTCGTAAACAGCAGTGCGGTTAAAAAAGGGTTTTTAAGGTACGAGCGCAATATCATAAAAGTTTCGTCAACCGTGTGAAAACTCTCAATTTCTTCTGTTTTGTATCGCGTCGTTAAAGCCAGATTATATCCGCCTGTTTCCAAGATGTTCAGGCGCACATAAATATTTTTAAGCTCGGTATCGCCTATTGTTTTTGCCATGGTAAGCTTGGCGAAAGTGCCGGCGTTGATACTTGACTTGACTTGGTCATAAAATTGAATAAAAACACTGTTGTATTCCATCGTAATATAGTTTGAACTGCAAACTTACATCAAGTCGTTAAAATGCGCCTTGTTTTTGCGCATTTTTTTAGGCGACGGACTTTTTATATAGGCGGACTCGTCTGCGATGAGGAGAAAAATCTCTGGCTTACACGTGTACCCACAAAGAGATGCCGCGCGTATCAATGTCCCTTATAAGAATTTTTTTATTTCGAAGTTTCCGAAATGAATACCACAATTGGGTGAAGGGAATAGATGTTTTTTAAGGAACTGGGTTAAGTGTTTGTTTGTTTTAGCGGTTGTTTTTCAGTGGTTTGTGGTTTTTAAGTTTTTTTCTAGGGTGGGAGCAGGAGATTCAATACGGCTGACACCCTATTTAGAGCGATTCTAAGGTTTTTTACAAAACTGATTTTGTAATTTTACTTCAACAAAAATAAACTAACAATTCCATGGACTTTTTTTATCAAGATCCTTATCCAATCCAAAAGGATACGACAACCTATCGTAAAATCACTTCTGATTTTGTAAAAGTAGAAAATTTAGGCGATCGCCAAATTCTAACTGTCGATCCTCGTGGATTGGAATTGTTAGCGGAAACCGCTATGGACGACGTATCATTTATGTTGCGTACGAGTCATTTAGAAAAGCTAAAAGCCATTTTAGACGATCCCGAAGCCACGGACAACGATCGTTTTGTAGCCTATAATTTATTGCAAAATGCTGCGGTAGCCATCGAAGGGCAACTGCCTTCCTGTCAAGATACCGGAACGGCTATTGTCATGGGAAAAAAGGGCGAAAACGTCTATACCGGAGCCAACGATGCCGAGTGGTTGTCAAAGGGAATCTTCAATGTATACCAAAAGAAAAACCTAAGATATTCGCAGATTGTACCGATTAGTATGTTCGAAGAGAAAAACTCGGGGTCCAACTTACCGGCGCAAATCGATTTATATGCGACCACGGGAGCGGCTTATGAATTTTTGTTTTTAGCCAAGGGCGGTGGATCGGCCAATAAGACCTTTTTATATCAAAAGACCAAATCGCTGTTAAACGACAAGTCGATGGCGGAGTTTATACGAGAAAAAATCAAAGATTTGGGAACCTCTGCATGCCCGCCTTACCATTTGGCGTTGGTTATTGGAGGCACCTCTGCCGAGGCGAATTTGGCTGCGGTCAAAAAGGCATCGGCGGGATATTACGACCATTTGCCGACTTCCGGTAATATGGGAGGACAAGCCTTTAGGGATTTGGAATGGGAAAAACGCCTGCAATTGATTTGTCAGGAATCGATGATAGGCGCACAGTTTGGCGGTAAATATTTTACACACGACGTACGCGTGATTCGCTTGCCGCGTCATGCTGCCTCCTGTCCGGTAGGATTGGGCGTTTCCTGTTCTGCCGACAGAAACATCAAGGGAAAAATTACGGCTGAAGGTATATTTGTAGAGCAGTTGGAACAAAATCCAGCGCGACTATTACCCGCTGTTGCTCCGCATCTCGAAGCGCCGGTGGTGGTAGATTTAAATATGCCGATGGACGACATCCTGGCCGAATTGACCAAGTATCCGATTAAAACCCGACTGATGTTAAACGGAACCGTGATTGTAGCCCGCGATATTGCCCATGCCAAAATCAAGGAAATGCTCGACAGCGGTCAGCCGATGCCAGAATACTTTAAAAATCACCCGATCTATTACGCCGGTCCGGCAAAAACACCAGAGGGAATGGCCTCGGGAAGTTTCGGACCAACCACGGCAGGGCGGATGGATCCTTATGTCAAGGAGTTTCAAGCGGCTGGCGGAAGCAAGATCATGTTGGCCAAGGGGAATCGCTCGAAAGACGTCACCGATGCCTGTCAACAATACGGAGGGTTTTACCTGGGGTCTGTAGGTGGCCCAGCCGCGATTTTGGCTAAAGAAAATATATTAAAAGTCGAAGTAGTCGATTTTGAAGAACTCGGTATGGAAGCCGTGCGGAAAATCACCGTAAAGAACTTCCCTGCCTTTATAATTACAGACGACAAGGGCAATGATTTCTTTGCCAATTTATAAATACAAAACCATCCATTTCGGGTGGTTTTTTGCTTTAGGGCGTTCCCTTCGGGCAGGTGTTCCGCTCTATCTTTGGCGGCATAAGCGCGCCGCCAAAGGATGCCGCTACACCCCTTAACGCGGTGGCTGCAAGTGGCTAAATTCCGTATATTTGTCCGAAGGATTTAAGGATTATGATATATGCTACGCTGATGGACACCGATTTCGGTACGTTATACCTCCAAGCCGACGACTGCGGCCTAACGCAGATTCGAATGGCAACACCCGCCGACAAACCTACTTCGGCTACTTCGGTATTTATAGCGCAAGCGCAAAGCCAATTGCAAGCGTATTTGCTGGGGCAACGCCAAACGTTCGAGCTGACACTTAATCCGGTGGGCACCGATTTTCAGCGAAGCGTATGGCGCGAGTTGCAGCGCATTCCCTTCGGAAAAACCATATCTTATCTCGAGCTGTCTAAGCGATTGGGCAACGTCAAAGCCATCCGTGCGGCGGCGAGTGCCAACGGCAAAAATCCCATACTCATCGTCATTCCCTGCCATAGGGTAGTGGGGAAGGAAGGCGCCTTGGTCGGCTTCTCTGCCGGTTTACACGTCAAAAAGGCCCTGCTCGCCATAGAGTCCCCCGCTCCGCAACAATCTTTGTTTTAAAGAATCGCGCCAAGCGTTGATTTAATTAGTATTTTAGTAGGCCTTTTAAAGATAAAGTTATGAAAAAACTGTTTAAAATACTTAAAATATCCCTGATTACTGTAGTGGTACTCGTCGCTTTGATGTATGTGTTTAAAGTCGATTATTTGATTACCGCCGTGCGTACCGTGTACTTTCACGGACATAAAACCGCTTTTTTAGACGATTATAAATATTTTCCCAACCGCGAGATCAAGAGAGGCGTTGCACAGCCGTGGAAGCTCGCCGCGGATTACAATACCGTAAAAGCGACGGAGCGATTGGAAAAAACCCATAGCGATTTAAAAACAGTCGCCTTTCTGATCATTAAAAACGACAGTATTTGGCACGAGAGTTATTTTGATGGATACGACAAAGACTCCAAGAGCAATTCCTTTTCCATGGCAAAAAGCGTGGTATCTGCGGCTTTGGGCAAGGCCATCATGGAGGGGAAAATCAGAAATTTAGAGCAACCGGTTAATCATTTCTTACCCGAATTGGAAGGAGCTTATAAGGAGCAAGTCACCGTGGGCGATTTGTCGTCTATGGCATCGGGATTAAGCTGGGACGAGCAGTATTACAGTCCACTTTCTATAGTAACGCGCGCTTATTTCGATAAAGACCTGCGCAAGGTGATGATGGGCTTATCGATTAGCGGTGAGCCGGGCAAGCACTTTGAATACAAGAGCGGCGATACCGAATTGTTGGCTATGGTCTTGGAAAAAGCGGTTAAAAAGCCGTTGGCGGAGTACGTATCGGAGAAGTTTTGGAAACCCATGGGGGCGGAAAACGACGCGCTGTGGCAAATCGATCACGAGGGCGATGGTATAGAAAAGGCCTACTGCTGTATAGCGAGTAATGCGCGCGACTTTGCGAGATTTGGAAAATTGTACAAACAACACGGACAGTGGGAAGGGCAGCAACTGCTAGACAGTGTCTTTGTGGCCAAGTCCATACAACCGCGTTTTCCCGACAGTCCGGAATACGGTTACGGTTGGTGGCTCAATAATTACCGCAACAAAACCATGTTTTATATGCGCGGACATCTTGGACAATTCGTGATCGTGATTCCCGAAGACGACATCATCATCGTAAGGCTAGGTCATTTAAAGGGATTGGAAACCCCGGAAGATGCGCACAGCAAGGACTTTTATATCTATGTAGACGAAACCTACCAAATGCTCGCACAAAGAAAATAACTATGATAGACAAAATACCCCTGGAGCACATCTTGTTTTTGGATATTGAAACCGTACCCGAGCAGGCGTACTATGGCCATTTGGACGAAGAGATGCAAGCGCTTTTTGAGGCCAAAACCTCCTATCAGCGCAAAGATGCCATGACGGCAGAAGCATTTTACAGCCAGGCGGGGATTTGGGCAGAATTCGGTAAAATAATCTGTATTTCCGTGGGCTATTTCGTGTTTAAAAACGACATCCGACAATTTAGAACCACCTCTTTCTTCGGTGAAGAACCCCAGCTTTTAAACGATTTTAGCCGGTTGCTGGAAACCTACTTCAACAAACCCCAACACCTGCTCTGCGGGCATAACGCCAAGGAATTCGACTATCCTTATATAGCCAGACGCATGATTATTAACGGCGTTCCCATACCCGAAAAACTCAATCTGTTCGGCAAAAAGCCCTGGGAAGTGCCGCATCTCGATACCTTGGAACTCTGGAAGTTTGGCGACTATAAGCACTATACCTCCTTAAAACTGCTGACCAAGATTTTGGAAATTCCCTCACCCAAGGACGACATCGACGGCAGTCAAGTCGGCGCCGTGTATTACAACGAAGGAGACATCGATCGCATTATCACCTATTGCGAAAAGGATGTAATCGCCGTGGCGCAGATCGTTTTAAGGTTTAAGCGCTTGCCTTTGTTGGTGGAAAGCGAACTGCTTTCGATTTAGGTTAAAAATAAGTTAAAACAAAAACTTCCTTAGGTTAGGAGTCAAAACATTTCCAAATTTGTATCAACAAAGAAGAAAACATGAACTGCAATAAACATTATTCATCAAATTTTACCATGTGGATTTTATCCGCGAGGGGTCTTGTTGTATAGTTTTATTTCAAATAAAAGATATATTTAGAGCCCTCGCCTTTTGCGGGGGCTTTTTTTTTGAGTCATTTTTAGATCAACCAATGAGGTCGCAGCTTTAGACTGCGGCAAGTAAGAACAGTGAACAACAACGATATGAATAGCAATTGTATTATTTCGATGTTTATTTCCAAGTGGATGTATATGCACTTGTGTCTTGCTGGTTGCCTAAAATGAACTGTTTCTTAAATTCGTATGAATGATATAGTAAGTCCTTTTGGTAGCCGTTCCAAGAGGACTTTTTTTATAGGGTAAAAAGTGATTTTTTTAATTTTCAAAAATAAGTGTAATGGGTAAAAGAGTGGTAAAAGTATTGGGGTTTTCGGCCAAAGAAAGTCAGTTTGTCGTCAAGTCAGAAGACTTCTCGCTGACGTTAAACAATGAAGTGGGATTTGTAACGTCCAAGCCGTCGAGTTCGGTGGAATTTCTCTTGGCGAGTTTGGCCGGGAGTATTCACGCGGTGGGCAAGGCCGTTGCCAAAGAGCAACAGTTGAACTTGAGATCGATTCAATTGGAGATTTCCGGGGAGATAGAAGCGTCTAAATGGGAGGCTGCCGATAAGAGGGGCAGTGTAGGGTTTAAAACCGTAAACGTCGTGATTAAACCCACTTCGAGTGCGTCTATAGTAGCCTTAAAAAAATGGATGGATTCGGTTAAAAACCGCTGTCCGGTATATGCCAATATGAACAAGTCTACTGCGGTGATCCTCACCTTAGTCAAGGAATACGATGCAATTAAGGTGGCTTAATGGTCGGCTTAGTGGCTGGAGTAAGCAGCGTTCTCTTGGCAATAAAATGAAAGGAGAACGCTGTTTATAAAGTCTTGACGCTTTTGAGCTTTGCATCAATCGAGTTAAAGCCCGCGCTTTTGGAGGGAATTTCCGTTAAAGTGAAAAGGGGATTCCGCTTTTTAACGTTATAGATGATTTCTACTTAGAATATCAGCTTCAACAACCGACCTAATTTAAGTGGTCAAATAACGACTAAGTATAGTCATTATCAGTATATTGTTGCCACTGTTGACTTCGAGTAACCCATTCCATGCGAATCATGGCAAACTCGGGTATAAGTTTTAGGACGACCTATTATCGAATAAGATGCTATATAGGTATCAAGTCAACCGTCGTTTGTTTAAAAGCCTACTTGAATAAGGCTTAAATGGCGTTTTACTTGTAATCCTTATTCAAAGGAGCGCTTTAAGTAAAGCTGTAAAAAGGAATGGAACAACAATCTTGCTGAAATAGTGAAAAACAATGAAATAGCTTAGTTGTTGATTTTTTTTATTTTGATACCTTGCAATACATTTCAAAGTCTTGCAACAGTTATGTCACAAACCAGTGTTTTAGAAGTAAAGTCTGCCACGATTGATTTTATGGTCGACAAAGCGTGGAAGCCCATTGTCAAAGGAGTGTCCTTTACAATTGGCAAAAACGAAATCGTCGGTATCGTTGGGGAGTCGGGTTCCGGTAAATCCGTAACAGCTTTGGCCTTGATGGGACTATTGCCCGAAGGAGTTTCTCGAATTTCCTCGGGAGAAATCCGCTTTGACGACTCGGAACTCACGCATTGCAGTCAACGACAGTGGCGCGCGATTCGCGGACAAAAAATAGCGATGATTTTTCAGGAACCGATGAGTTCCCTAAATCCTTCTATGCGCTGTGGAATGCAAGTAGCCGAAATGTTGAAGGAGCACACTACGGCTTCCAAGGCACAGGTCAAAACCGAGGTGCTGTCGCTTTTTGAGCAGGTAAAACTACCGGATCCCGAAGGGATTTACAACAAGTATCCGCACCAAATTTCAGGCGGGCAAAAACAGCGCGTCATGATTGCGATGGCCATTGCCTGCAAGCCGCAATTGCTGATTGCTGACGAACCGACTACGGCTTTAGACGTGACGGTTCAAAAGGAGATTATCAGCCTGTTGCGCGACTTGCAACGAGAAACCGGTATGAGCATTTTGTTTATTACCCACGACTTGGCTTTGATATCCGAAATTGCCCATAGAACGGTCGTTTTATACCGAGGAGAGATCGTCGAGCAGGGAGCTACGCGTCAAATTTTCCAAAGCCCCACCCACACTTATACCAAGGCCTTAATCAATTCCAGACCTTCTCTGGAATACCGCTTAAAGCGCTTGCCGACCATAGCCGATTTTTTAAACGACAGCCCGCTGTCGGAAGTCGTAACCCCGGAGCAGCGACAAGCGCGTTTGACCGCGCTCTATGCGCAGCCACCGCTTTTGGAAGTGCGCGATTTGGGCAAGGAGTACATCCAAGGTGGAAATTGGTTTTCCAAAAAGCGGTTTACGGCTTTGAGTGCTGTAAACTTAAAGATCTACGAAGGCGAAACCCTGGGATTGGTAGGTGAAAGCGGTTGCGGTAAATCGACTTTGGGCAATGCGATATTGCAGTTGGATCGGGCCAGTTCGGGCAGTATATACTATAGAGGTCAGGATATTACGCGACTGTCTAAAAATCAGCTTCGCGCTTTGCGAAAGGAAATTCAAATTGTTTTCCAAGATCCGTATTCGTCTTTGAATCCCCGAATTACGGTGGGTCAGGCGATTATGGAGCCGATGAAAGTACACGGACTGCACGGCTCGAGCCGAGAGCGCAAAATAAAGACAATCGAAATACTGCAAAGAGTAGGGCTGGACGAGAGCTGTTTTAACCGCTATCCACATGAGTTTTCAGGGGGGCAGCGCCAGCGTATCGGCATAGCGAGAACCATCGCTTTACAACCCAAACTCATCGTTTGCGACGAATCGGTATCCGCATTGGATATATCGGTACAGGCGCAAGTCTTAAACTTGCTCAACGAACTCAAAGAGAATTTTGGCTTTACCTATTTGTTTATCTCGCACGATTTGGCTGTGGTCAAATACATGTCCGATCAGGTAGCGGTGATGAACAAAGGGCAGATTGTCGAAATGAACGAGGCCGATGCGCTCTATCAAAACCCCCAATCTACCTATACCCAAACCTTAATTCAGGCCATACCACGGGCTAGCGAATAAAATCGCAATCGGAAATACCCTTTTCATCGGTCGATTTTTGTGGGCTGTGGGTAAAAAAAAACTGCCTCGTATTAGGAGGCAGCGGGCAGTAGGCTATTTGTATCCGGTATAGGGAACTTCTTTTTCATTAAAGACAATGCCATAGAGTTCCAACTCTTTTAAGATGGGCTCGTAAACTTCTTTTTCAATCGGCATTTGAACACCTGGAGTGGTGATGATGCCCTTGAGTATTTTTAAGGCGGCTATAGCCACGGGTAATCCTACGGTTTTGGCCATAGCGGTATACGTTTGGTCGTCGCCTATGCAAACCATTTTGGAGTCGATTTCCTTGCGCTCGCCATGGAGTTCATATCCGAATTTGTGGTACATCACGATCATGTCTTTGTCGTGCTCTTTTAAAGACCAGCTGTCGCTGAGAATTTTTTCCAGGATTTGCGCCGGAGTCGCCTTTTTTATACCGACAATCTTGTCGGCATTAAAGATGTCCAACTCCATGAGCTTGTCCCACATGATGTCGTCTTGATCGAGGTTGAGCGCCAAGCGCAATTTGATCTCTACCGAGTCGGACGGATGGTAAGGCAAATACGAATTGATAAACTCGCGGTACGACATTTCTTCGGAATTGTCTATGGTGTACGAATCGTCTGTCAATCCCAATTCCACAAACATATTCCACGCCTTGGAGTATCCGACTCTGCGAATCGTTCCTCTAAAAACGGTTAAAGCATCGTCTAGGCCATATACCGAACGATATTTTAAGGAGTCTCTGTTGGCATAGCCTTCAAAGCGGCCGTAACCATCGATCTCCATAAATTCAGTTCTTCTAAAAACCTTGTTATACGGGATGTATTTGTATTGTCCTTCTTGTATAAATTTGGCGGCACCACCTTGTCCGGCCAAAACCACGTTGCGCGGATTCCAAGTGAATTTGTAATTCCACAGATTGTCGTCCGATTCTGGGGCTACTAAGCCACCGCAAAAAGATTCGAATAAAATGGTCTTTCCACCTTTGGCGCGAATCTCGTCGAGTATTTTCATCGCACTCATGTGATCGATACCGGGATCCAAACCGATTTCATTCATAAACACCAAGCCGTTTTTCTTTACCTCCTCGTCTAAGGCAGCCATTTCTGGACTGATATAAGAGGCGGTAACCAAGTGTTTTTTATAGCTAAGGCAATCCTTGGCCAATTCGATGTGCAAAAAGGCGGGAAGCATTGAAATGACAATGGCGGCCTTGGAGATTTCTTCTCTACGGCGTTCTACGTCGAATAAGTCCAATGCGATAGCCGTGGCATTGGGGTGGTTATTGGTTTTCTTTTGAGCGAGTTCTAACGAAAGATCCGCTATAGTCAAATGTAAATTTTCTAAATCAGATTTTTCTAATAGATATTTAATTAGAGATGAAGCCGATCGACCAGCTCCAACAATTAAAATATTTCTCATAATATGTTTTTTAATTAAAACACGAAAATAGCGATTTCACGAGCGCTAAAAAATAAAAAACCCATTTAATTTTGAAAGCCTACTTAATTTAAAGAATCGTATATTTGAAATAAAAATACCATGGATAAAAAAATAATGGGTTTTGGCGCTCTTTTAGGTGGAATAGCCGTGATTCTAGGGGCTTTTGGCGCTCATGGTCTTAAGGCAGTGCTCGATGAAAATCAGTTGATCACCTTTGAAACCGGCGTGCGATATCAGATGTATCACGCCTTTTTTCTGATGATTGTCGCTGGGCTACCCTTCTTGGCTCCGAAGACAAAAAAAGTGATAAGCGGGTTGGTGGGATTCGGAGTTTTGTTCTTTTCAGGATCGATTTACCTGCTGGCGACAAACGGTTTAACTCCCGTAGATTTTAAGTTTTTAGGTCCGATTACGCCAATAGGAGGTGTTTTATTAATCACCGCTTGGTTTATCGTTGCCTATAAGGGTTTTTTTGTCAAAAAAGGGATTTAAAAACGATTTTAGTATCGTTATTTTTAAATTTATTTCTAAGTTTGCAAACATATTAACAACAACACATTTTATAGATATGAATGTTTCTAAATCTATCTCGTTAGAAAAATACGGAATTGCAGATGCGGTTGAGATTATTTACAACCCGTCTTACGAATATTTGTACGACGAGGAAATTAGCCCAAAATTAGAAGGGTTCGAAAAAGGCGAGGTAACAGAGCTTGGGGCGGTTAATGTAATGACAGGTGTGTTTACAGGACGTTCGCCTAAGGATAAATATATAGTTAAAGATGCGGTTACGGAAAATACAGTGTGGTGGAATTCTCCACAGAGTGTAAACGACAACAAACCCATCGATCAAAATACGTGGAATGCGCTTAAGGAAACTACCGTAAAGCAACTTTCCAACAAAAAACTTTATGTGGTAGACGCTTTTTGCGGTGCCAATGAAAACTCGCGCCTCAAGGTGCGCTTTATCATGGAAGTGGCTTGGCAAGCTCATTTCGTCAAAAATATGTTTATCCGCCCTACTGAAGTAGAGTTGGAAAACTTTGGCGAGCCAGATTTCGTGGTGATGAATGCGTCTAAAGCGACTTTTGAGCAATACAAAGACTACGGATTGAACTCCGAAGTATATATCGCCTTTAACCTTACAGAGAAAATCCAAATTATTGGAGGTACTTGGTATGGTGGGGAAATGAAAAAGGGTATGTTCGCCATGATGAACTACTATTTGCCATTGCAGGGAATGGCTTCTATGCACTGTTCTGCCAACAAGGGTAAAGACGGTGATGTAGCGGTATTCTTCGGTTTGTCTGGAACGGGAAAAACAACGCTTTCTACCGATCCAAAACGCGAGCTAATCGGCGACGACGAACACGGATGGGACAACGACGGTGTTTTCAATTTTGAAGGCGGCTGTTATGCCAAAACCATCGATTTGAGCAAAGAACACGAACCGGATATTTACGGTGCAATCCGCAGAGATGCACTGTTGGAAAACGTAACGGTTTTAGACGGGGGAGTTATCGACTTTAAAGACGGTTCTACCACGCAAAACACAAGGGTTTCTTATCCGATTTATCACATCGACAATATTGTTAAGCCAGTTTCTAAAGCGGGACATGCTACTAAAGTGATCTTCTTAACGGCAGATGCTTTTGGCGTAATGCCTCCGGTTTCTAAATTGACGCCAGAGCAAACAAAATATTACTTCCTTTCTGGTTTTACCGCCAAATTAGCCGGTACCGAAAGAGGGGTTACGCAACCTGAGCCAACTTTCTCGGCTTGTTTTGGAAAGGCATTCTTGTCTTTACACCCAACCAAGTACGGAGAAGAATTGGTAAAGAAAATGGAAGAGCACCAAGCAACCGCTTATATGGTAAATACCGGATGGAACGGTACAGGTAAGCGAATCTCTATCAAAGATACCCGTGCAATCATCGACTGCATCTTAGACGGTTCTATCGAAAATGCCGAAACGGAAATCGTTCCCGTGTTTAACTTGGTGGTGCCTAAGGCGCTAAATGCGGTAAATACCGCTATTTTAGATCCGAGAAACACTTACGAAGACGCGGCAGTATGGGATGCTAAAGCCAAGGATTTAGCTGCTTTGTTCGTAAAGAACTTTGCGAATTACACCGATAATGAAGAAGGAAAATCTCTAGTGGCTGCAGGGCCGCAAATCTAGGATAACCTCTGGAAATACAAAAGCCGGATGATTTTTAATCATCCGGCTTTTTTTGTTTTATAGATTTTGCAGCCGACGGCAAGTCGTGCCGATCTGTAGGCTGCAATCGGTATCCTTGATGCGGGGCTTGGGGTTTTATATGAGACGGTAGTAGCCGGCTTGGCTGGTGTATAAACGACAAAGCCACTTCTTTGCGGAAGTGGCTTTGTCGTTTGAGCGCAGTCAAAAGATTTATTTATTGGCTTTGGCAATGTATTTTTCTAAGGCCATAGTCATAGAGGGCGCTTCAGGGCTTGGTGCCATGATGTCTACTCGCAAACCGTGGTCTAGAGCTTCTTTCTGTGTAGTGCTTCCGAATACCGCTATACGCGTATTGTTTTGTTCAAAATCTGGAAAATTCATAAATAGCGACTTGATTCCCGTAGGGCTAAAAAAGGCCAGTACGTCGTAGTACACATCTTTTAAATCAGACAAATCACTCATCACGGTACGGTAAAAAACACCTTCTGTCCAGTCGATCTTTAAAGCATTGAGCGTCGTTGGAACATCGCTGTTCAACTGATCCGATGCCGGCAGTAAGAATTTTTCGTCCTTGTATTTCTTAATCAATGGAGCAATATCGACAAAGTCTTTAAGACCTACGTAGATTTTTCGCTTTCTGTATACCACATACTTTTGAAGGTAATAGGCTACAGCTTCCGATTGACAGAAATACTTTAGCGTTTCAGGGACTTTATATCGCATTTCTTCAGCTACACGAAAAAAGTGGTCTACAGAGTTTTTACTCGTTAAAATAATCGCTGTATAGTTGTTTAAATCGATTTTTTGCTGGCGAATTTCTTTAGCGGATACCCCCTCAACATGGATAAAAGGTCGGAAGTCAAACTTGACCTTCAACTTCTGCTGTAATTCGAAGTACGGTGAATTTTCTACTTTAGGCTCTGGTTGAGAAACCAAAATTGTTTTCACTTTCATAATTTATGTTCTAATGCTCTAAGATTTTGTAAACCAATAATAAAGGAAAAAATAGGGAGCTATTTCAAGAGTGCAAAGATACAAAATAAAATAAAATAATCTATTAAGAATTAAATTTTGATAATTCCTTAAAAAGATAATATATAAGATGATGTTTGTTATCATTAATGCAAGCATAATAATGAAAAGGGGGATTTTGCTCGAGAAATCATTGTAAAAGAGAATTAGGTTTGCCGGTAATATCAACAGGGATACGTAGGTTCGGTAATTGACTTTCTGCAAATTGAATTGTTCCGAGAACTCCTCTATATTAAAGGCAATCGCAACGATTTTTTCGATCAGGTATTTGGCTAAAATAAAAAAGGTGATGAAATTTAAGATGCGTATAAAGGATATAAACGAATAGTGGTTGAGGTATCCAAAGCTCTTAAGGCAAATTTGTACAAAGAACGTACCCGAAATCAGCTGTACAAAAAACAGCGAAACGGTAAAGCTGCTTTTGAGGTTGGCGCTGTCCTTGTAAATTTTGGTGTATTTCTCCGATACGATAAGCCGTAGATATTCTGTAAAGCGAACTTCAAAGACGTTTCTATTGATTGCTACAATGCCAAAGCAAAGCAAAAACAATAGCGTTGCCCAATCCTTGTTCTCAATCACTCTTTGGGTTAATGTAATATCCATCATAACGGGTGTAAAATTACTAAATTTTTTTTCAGAAAAGGATATTGTAATTTATTTGTGAAATAACTTTATATAAAAAGTTTACTTTTGCAAGTAAACACTTTTAAAATGGTCCAAGGAGTTGTTATCATTCCCACGTATAACGAGATTGAAAATATACAGCGTATCATTACCGTGACGATGAGTTTGCCCCAACATTTTCACGTTTTGGTCGTGGATGATAATTCTCCCGATGGTACCGCTCAAGCAGTGCGGTCTTTGCAAAGCGCATATCCCGATCGCCTTTTTTTAGAGGTGCGACAACAAAAGGAAGGCTTGGGAACCGCCTATGTATACGGTTTTAGATGGGCTTTGGAACGCAGCTATACCCATATTTTTGAAATGGATGCCGATTTTTCGCACAACCCGATGGACCTGCCCTTGCTTTTAAAGGCCTGTGAAGACGGTGCCGACATGAGTATCGGTTCGCGCTACGTAACGGGCGTAAATGTGGTCAATTGGCCCTTAAACCGCGTTTTGCTTTCGTATTTCGCTTCGGTTTATGTCCGCTTTATCACCCGGATGAAAATTCGCGATACCACCGCCGGATTTATATGCTACCGCCGCGAGGTCTTGGAGCGCATTCGATTGGATAAAATCCGCTTTATCGGCTATGCCTTTCAAATTGAAATGAAGTACCGCGCCTTCGACTTGGGCTTTCAGCTCGTCGAAGTCCCCATCATCTTTACCGATCGCACCGAAGGCGCCTCTAAAATGTCCAACGGCATTATCAAAGAAGCGGTTTTTGGCGTGGTGACGCTTCGAATCAAACAACTACTAAACAAACTATAATGAATAGCTTTTTAATCAAAAACGGACAACTGGTCAATGAAGGACAGGTTTTTTTTGCCGATATACTCGTCGAAGACGGCTTAATCGCAAAAATAGCACCGCATATCGAAAGCAGTGCAGATGTTCGGGTTATCGACGCACAAGGCTGTTATGTGTTGCCGGGTATGATCGACGATCAGGTGCACTTTAGAGAACCCGGTCTAACGCATAAGGGCGATATCGAAAGCGAGTCTCGCGCGGCTATCGCCGGCGGAATCACCTCCTTTATCGAACAACCCAATACCGTTCCCAATGCCGTTACTCAAGACTTGTTGGAAGACAAGTACCGCATAGCCAGCGCCAAGTCCTTCGCCAATTACTCCTTTATGATGGGCGGTACCAACGACAACTTGGAAGAGGTGTTAAAAACCAATCCGAGAAACGTGGCGGGGATCAAACTCTTTTTGGGTTCCTCTACCGGTAATATGTTGGTCGATCGCGAAGACGTTTTGGAGCGGATCTTTTCGAGTACTTCGATGTTGATCGCCGTACACGCAGAAGACGAAGCGACGATACAACAAAATCTAACCCACTATCAGGAGCTGTATGGCGAGGATATTTCCGTGGAAGCACATCCGTTGATCCGCAGTGCCGAGGCCTGCTATTTGTCGTCTTCCAAAGCGATTGCTCTGGCCGAGAAAACCGGGGCCCGACTACACGTTTTTCACGTGTCTACCGCAAGGGAAACCGCTTTGTTTAGAAACGATATTCCACTGAGTGAAAAGAGGATTACCGCAGAAGTTTGTGTGCATCACCTTTGGTTTTCGGATGAGGACTACGCGAGCAAAGGCAATTTAATCAAGTGGAACCCCGCAGTTAAAACGGCTGCAGACCGCAAGGCGCTCTGGGAAGCCTTACTCGACGACCGCATCGATGTTATCGCAACCGATCATGCCCCGCATACCTTAGAGGAAAAAGCAAAGAAATACAGTCAGGCGCCTTCGGGAGGACCTTTGGTACAGCACGCACTGGTCGCCCTGTTGGAAGCGAGTAAAAACGGACAGATTGGCCTGGCGAAAATCGTGGAGAAAACCGCCCATAACCCGGCGATTTTATTTCAAATTGAAAAACGAGGATTTTTACGCGAAGGCTACCACGCCGATTTGGTTGTGGTAAATCCCGCTCAACCTTGGACGGTTGCTACAGACAATATATTGTACAAATGCGGTTGGTCTCCGTTTGAAGGGCAAACCTTTAATGCGCGGATTACCCATACTTTTGTCAACGGCCATTTGGCTTGGGAAAACGGCGAAGCCAGTGCGGAAAAAGCCGGACAACGCTTGTTGTTTTTGAGGTAATTTCGGCCTGATAACCGCCTGTGCCTCAGGTGTAGGCGGTTGCTTAAAAAATATTTAGCTATGAAAAAACTGATTTTATTATGCGGCCTTTTGGCGCTGGTCTCCTGTAAAAAGGAGTTGGAGAAGCCCAAAAAATTTATCGAAAGAGATAAGATGGTCGATATTTTATACGACTTTGCCCTGCTGGGAGGTATTGACAATACCAGTGCGTTTTACGCCGATACCACCTTGTCGATTGTGCGCGCCGATGCGGTGTTGAAAAAATACCAAATCGACAGCCTGACCTTTGCCCAAAACAACCGTTATTACATCGAGCTGGGCAACGAATCGTATTTTGAAATTCAAGAAGACATCCGAAAGCGCTTGGAGGAAAAGAAAGCGGAATTGGCGGCCTTGGAAAAGGAAGAACAAGAGAAGAAGGAACGCTTAGAAGCCGACGAAAAAGCCAAAGCAATCAAGCTTAAAGTGACTGCAGATACGCTTGACACAAAGGTTTTAAGAAGTCGGACGCAGGAATAAACGCGTAATTCAGCGTTTGCGTTATCTTCGAATTATCGTATAAAACAGTAGCATGAGAAGCTTTTGCGGTAGCCCGTGAAAAGCTTCTTTTTTTTGTTGTCAACAGCGAAATTAGGTAATCCAGTCTCCAGGCGATGCCCGTGCTAAAAGGGGAGGCGTATAGATTGGGTCTTTTTTTGTGAAGCGAATCGGCCAGTTCGTTGAGCAGGTCCTGAAAGCCGATGTTTTCCGAAACCAGCACGTAATTCTGATTTTTAATCGAACTGTCCATCAACTGTATCATGATCGAGCACACGTCTTCTACCGCAACGACACCGACGCTACCCTTGGTGTAAAACGGCATGCCTTGATGGATTTTGTTGAGCAGTTCGCCCGAGCTCTGATTCCAAAATCCCGTTCCGAAAATTAGACCTGGATTGACGATGATAATCGGTAGTGCTTCCTGGCTGGCGCGCCACACTTCGATTTCGCTGCCGTATTTGCTGATGGCGTAATCGCTGTGAAACCCGTCGGGATTCCAATTCGATTTTTCGTCGATGCGCTTGTCCTTGTCGATCGTTTCGCCCAGGGCGGCAATCGAACTCACGTGACAAAATTTATCCACCTTATAGGCTATGGCCAGATTGACGAGATTTGCCGTGCCTTCGATATTGGTTTTGCGCAGTACTTCTTCTTCCTTGGGGTCGAAGGTAACATAGGCCGCACAGTGGTATACCCGGGTCACTTGCTCAAAAGCGCGTTCCAAGGCGGGAATGTCGTTTAAATCCGCAGCCACCCATTCGATTTTCTGAAATAAATCCATGCAGTCGCGGTCTGCGAATAGTTTTCGCGTTTTCTCTATGGGCGCTTCCGTTCTATATATAGCGCGAACCACCTCCTCTTTGCGAAGCAAGTCGAGCAATAGATGCGCTCCCAACATACCGGTACCTCCTGTAACTAATATCATATCCATACAAATGTAAAAGATAAGTTTTACATGATGAAATTTTTAGGCGCTATTCCGCAAACAGGGCCGGCAAAAGAGCGATGCGCGCAGCGGGATAAAAAAACGGCAGCCGGGGCGAAACCCCTTTTTTGCGAAGTGACTTTTTGTGAAAAATATTTCAATTGCCTTTCAATTGTCTATATTTGTAAAAAATAAGAACTTGATGAAAAATTTTATTGAAGAAGTGACTTGGAGAGGAATGCTCCACGACGTGATGCCAGGCACCGAAGAACATTTGTTGGAGCAAATGCGTGTTGCGTATGTGGGAATCGACCCAACAGCCGATTCATTGCATATTGGACATTTAGTAGGGGTGATGTTGCTCAAGCACTTTCAGTTGGCCGGACATAAACCCGTGGCCTTAATCGGTGGAGCTACCGGTATGGTTGGCGATCCCTCGGGCAAATCCAACGAGAGAAATTTGCTGGACGAACAAACCTTACTGCTAAATCAAAATGCCATTAAAGCGCAATTGGAGCGTTTTTTAGATTTTAATTCCGGTACGGATAATGCGGCGGAATTGGTGAATAATTACGATTGGATGAAGAATTTCTCCTTTTTGGATTTTATTCGTCAAATCGGAAAGCACATCACCGTTAATTATATGATGGCTAAGGATTCGGTAAAAAAACGCCTTACAGGAGAATCTGCTGAGGGCATGTCCTTTACGGAATTTAGCTACCAATTGTTGCAGGGATACGATTTCCTGCACCTGTTTCAAGAGAAAAAAGTGACGCTGCAAATGGGCGGCTCAGACCAGTGGGGCAATATCACCACAGGTACCGAATTGATTCGCAGAGTGACTTCCGGTAAGGCTTACGCCCTGACTTGTCCGTTGATTACCAAAGCAGACGGAACCAAATTTGGAAAGTCCGAAGGCGGTAATATCTGGTTGGATGCAGCGCGAACATCGCCCTATAAATTCTACCAGTATTGGTTGAATACCTCCGATGCCGATGCCGAGAAATACATCAAAATTTTTACCTTTATCGCTAAGGAAGCTATCCTAGCACTTACGGCAGAACATCAAGAAGCGCCGCATCTGCGCGTGCTTCAAAAGCGTTTAGCTGCCGAGTTGACAACGATGGTGCATTCACAAGCCGATTTGGAAAATGCGATCAAAGCCTCCAACATCCTTTTTGGAAACTCTACGTCTGGCGATCTAAAACAACTGGATCAACAAACGTTTTTAGATGTTTTTGAAGGCGTGGGACAGGCGGAAATCAGCCGTTCTGACTTGGATGCGGGAATGACCATAATCGATGCTTTGGCCGGTAAATCCGGATTCACAGCCTCCAATGGAGAAGCGCGACGAGCGCTACAAGCCAATTCGATTGCGGTCAACAAAGAAAAGGTAGACGAAGCCTATATCATTACACCACAAGATTTGATCAACGACCAATTTGTATTGCTGCAAAAGGGGAAAAAGAACTATTTTGTTTTGGTAGTAAAATAACTTAAACCACCATCAGATTACAACCTCTGATGTCGGAATGATCAAAGCGACCCAACACTTCGAAAGAATGGTTGGGTTGTTTTTTGCCCAAATCTTGCGTGGCTATAAACGAACACGAATAGTAGTTGGACAAATCGATGACGTTGATACCTCCGGCTTTGCCGTCGGGTAGGTAAGTCAGCGCGTCTTCGGTATCGCGAATCAATACATCCATCCACGGCGGACATTCAAACACGCCATGGCCTAGGGAATAGGCCTGAGACAGCAATTCGGTCATGCCGTATTCCGAGTGGATCTCTTGGACGCCAAATCCCGCACAGAGCAAGTCGTGCAATTCTTCGCGAATCATCTCCTTGCGCTTGCCTTTCATACCTCCGGTTTCCATTACGACGGTGTGCTTGAGCTCGAAGGTTTGCAGCTCGATCAAATCCAACAAGGCATAGGTCACGCCAATCAATAAGGTGTTTTGTCCTTCTCGTTCCAATTGAAGGATTTTTTGCGTTAATTCGGCATAGTTGTGAAGGTAAAAACCGCTGTCGGGATGATTGGATTGCTCGATCAAATCGTTGACCATATAGATCAAGGAAGAGCCTTCGCGTTCCAAATACGACGGCAGTAGCGCCAAAATCACATAGTCTTCAATATTGCCGTAAAAATGGGAGAAAGCCTTTCTAAAGCTGAGCTCGTAATACGACAAATCGGTGATGTGGTGCCGACTCGTCACGATGCCGGTGGTGCCACTGCTGCTAAAAGTGGTTTGTACAGCCGCGGTGGAACTCAAAACGGTCCGACTCTTAAAGAACTCAATCGGCAGAAATGGAATGTCGGATATGGCCTTTACTTGAGAAGGGTCTCGGTGAAGCAAATCGCAAAATTGTCGGTAAACGCTGTTGTGGTCGTATTGAAAACGAAAGGTCTTCAAGGCCATTTTCTGGAATTCCTTGGTTGTGTTGATTTGAATGATGTCTTCTGCTGTAATCACGTCCATTTATTTTATACAAAAATACAAATAAAAAAGCATCGAAATTTATCGATGCTTTGAATTATATCTAAAAGAAGAACGACTATCGAATGACTAATTTTCGCGTAGCAGTAGCGTCTTTTTCCTTGATTTTAATGAGGTACACTCCGGGATTGATGTTGGGGAGGTTTAACTCTTTTGTCGTCAGTGACGTGCTAAATATCTTTTTGCCTAAAATGTCATAGAGGCCAATTTCCTTGGGAAGGTTGTTGTTGCTAATGATATAAACTTTTCCTGTGGAGGTCGGGTTGGGATACAACTGTAGCCCTTCGATACTCTCTGCGGGTTTCGAAACGGTAACGGGATCGGCAACTTGTCCGTATACTAAGGCATTAAAGCCTAGTAAGAGAAAGAGCGATAAAATATATAAGTACTTTTTTTCCATATAACAGTATTGTAGCGTAAATATAAGTATTTATTTCAAATATAATACCAAAAAAAAGTCACCTACGGGGAGTAGATGACTTTTTTAACATTTTTAGGGTTTAAATGCTTATAAACCGATAGTCCATCCCTTTGCCCAAGTTGGAACAGCATTTCCTTGGCCCGCTCCAGTGGCACCATCGTTTTCGGTATATACACCGTCTACGTTAACGCTTTCTTTTGCCGTATTTTTCCCTTTTGCCTTAGTCGTTATCTGGTCAAATTTAACATTGGTAATCTTTAAAGAACCGTTGGCTACATTGGCCAAGGTCTCGTCGTGCTCCACATCAAATCCAACGGTAAAGTTGCTCAATACCAAATTGTCGATATTGGCTTTGGTACCCTCTCTCAATTTAAGTCCTTGTGGCTCCGCGCCTTGTTCGCCCAATCCGACTAAGGTCATGTTTTTGATCGTCGGGTTGGCAATCGGTGTTGCCGCTCTGTTGGTTGCATTGTTATCGGCTTCTATACCGCGATTCCCTCTGCCAAAATCCAATTTAGCATACCAGTTGGAGTTGGTTCCTGTCCAGCCTTCTGTCCAGTCAAATTGATCGTCTTCGTTGCCGTTAGACACCAAGTATTGGGTGTTTACCGTTCCTCCGAAAAACTCAAATCCGTCATCGGCTCCTTTGTAAGCTTGTACGTATTCCACTTTGGTTCCGCTACCTACACCGAAGAAAGAAATGCCGTTGAATTCCTTTTCCGTGTTAAAACGCGCTCCAGCGTATTCTACTCTTAAATACGTAATCGATCCCGAACTGTCGTTGGCGATATCACCACCATAGGTCAATTCAGATACCTCTGCCGTAGCGGTTTTTCCCTTGTTGATAGGGGCTTTTCCACAGATTACCAAACCACCCCACTGGGCTTGCTCTTGAATGTTGGCCGTCATGACTACCGGTTTTTCAGCTGTGCCGTTTACAAATATTTTTCCTCCCTGAGCTACTGCGATAAACGAAGTGGTTCCGCCGGTTCCAATGATTTTTGTTCCTGCTGGAATCACTAGTGAAGCACCGTCTTCTATCAGAATTCTACCGTTTAATATATAGGTTTTTGAAGCGTCTAAGGTTACGGTTCCCTTGGAGATTTTTCCGTTGAAGTTGTTTTCATTAAGTACAAACCCGTCGCCGTTTTCTATAGGATCACTGTTGTCATCACTACTGCTGCAGCTCACTAAGGTTAAAGAGGATAATAATAAAATTCCGAATGCGTTTCTAACTAGTTTTTTCATTGTTTTTGGTTAATTGATTAGTGTTATACAAATTTGCGAATTAGTCTTTTATCGGTGGTTAAGAGAATATTATCGAATTAATATTCCCAGGTTGTCTTTGTGTTAGCTCAGTATTAAGAACGTTAAGGCTAAAAACGTCAAAAGCAGCCCGAAGACTGCTTTTGAAGGAGATGCTTAAAACTGATAGTTTAAACTCAGGCTAAAACTCTTGCCCAATTTATACGATTGAACCAAAATGTTCTGATCGAGATTTTCCTGTACGCGCTCCAGTTTGGGGTCGAGTAAGTTTTTGGCATTTATACCCAAGCCCAGCTTTTCGCTCAGTTTGGTTTTAAAGATAAAGTCCAAAGTTCCAAAGCCCTTGTCTACCGAGTTGCCCAATTGCTGCGATCCCAAAGAGTAAATGCGGTCCGAGATATAAGCATACGAAATCGTAGCCATAATATTGCGGTCGTTCCATTCTTTGATATAGCTCAGGTCGGCGTTCATCACCAAGTCTGCTGCTCCAGTGAAACTAGCGGTGTCGTGGGTGAAATCGGCTCCAAAGGCGTTCTCTTTGCGCACTTTTTCAGAATCCAATTCCTGATGTGTTCTCATATAGGCTGCGTTTAAGCCCCCGGTAATTTTATGGGTATCGTCAAAGGTGAATAGGTTTTTTCGAATCTCTAATTCTATACCCGCTGCATAGCCCGAATCTCCGGTATTGGCAAAGGATATATCGTCTGAGGATGAGGTAATCGTAATCTCGTTAATCGGGTTTTGAATGTATTTACCAAAAGCGGTTAAGGAGAAAATCTCATCGTTCTCCGGGAAAAACTCCCATTTTAAATCCAAGTTATAATCGTCTGATGGATACAGATCCGGATTTCCCTTTATCGATCCCGTGGCCTTTTCGTACATAAACAAACCTCTTTCCTTAAACTGCGGCAGCGTATAGGTTTTGGAAGCGGCTAGTCTAAAGTTATTTCGGTCGTTCAAGGCGTATTTCAAGGATAAATTCGGTAAAAAAGCAGTTTTTTCAAAGGTGTTTTTATCGCCTGCCAAGTCCAATTGCGTTTTCCATTTGATCTCTTGACTGATTTGCTCTACGCGCAAACCAACCACTGCAGACCATTTGGGGTTGAGTTCGTATTCCACTGCGGTATATCCGCCGTTGATTGATTGCTTGCCTTCATAGGTTTGCGGCGTTAGTGCAATATCTAAATTGCGGTCGCCCAGGAAGGTTTCAAATTGAAAATCGCCGTTTTCAAAGCCGGTTTTATTGAGTACCGCATCTAAATTATAGGGGTCAACGGCTACGTTGCGCAAGGCATTGCCTAAGCGGTAGTTGAATTGACTGGCTTGGAAATCCAAGTTTTTAAAGCGGCTGCTGTATCCCACGGTCCATTTTCCGCGGTACAACAAATCGTCTTTCTTGCCAAATTTGTAATCCAAGGCAATTCGTCCCGCAACCTCATCCTCGTTTAGATTTTGATAATAACGGTGGTTGTCCGTTACGGAATTGGTGGTAAAGTAGTAGTCGCCTTCTTTGATGCGGAAGGTGTTTTGAATACGATCGGGCATGTCGCTTTTAATCGTGTTATAAGAAGCGCCCCAATTTAATTTGAATTGCTCATTCAATTTGTGTTCTCCTAATAGCTGATTGACCAATAAGGTGTTTTGAACGTAATTGCCCCTTCTTAAGAATCCGCCTTCTGCGCCGTCGGCCAAATCTCTCATATAACCGCGGTACTCCTCGTTGCTTTCAGATGAACCGTTGATGTACAATAAATTGTATCCGATTTTGTGGTCGGGGTTTAGACTGTATTGCGCATTGAACATCCCGGTGGTATTGGTCGCGTACTCGTATTCCTTGGTGGCAAAATCCTTGGTGGCATCGCCTTGGGCTTGCACCGATTTTACCATGCCTTCTTTAAATTTGTATTTGTTGTCAAACGAAGCGGTTGCGAACAAATTCAATTGACCTTGTTGGCCGATGTTAAAAGATTTTCCGGTGTTGAAACCAAAGTTACTGCCGTAAGGCGCTCTGTTTTTTAAGTTGAGGCTGTTGGTGAATTGGTAGTTTTTCAACGGGTCTTGTGGGGTGTCATTCTTGGAGAATCCCAGGTAATTGCGGTCGGACAACAACAGGAATTGATCTTGTTTAACCGCATTGGAGTTGACTTGAGATCCGATGGAGAAATTAAAAAATCCCTCGCCGCTGTGGTCTTTGGAAATGATGTCTACGTGTCCGCCGGCAAAATCTCCGAAAATGCGACTCGAGTAGGTCTTGTCGATAGAGATGTATTCCACAATATCGGTAGAGAACAAGTCTAAGCTGATGTTTTTGCGTTCGGGATCATTGGAGGGAATGGGCAAGCCGTTCATCGAAGTGGCGTTGTATCGGTCGCCTAGTCCGCGAACAAAGATCGCGCCAGAGCCCTCTTGTTTTACCACGCCGGTGGTTTTGGCCACGGCGGCAGCCACATCGCTAATTCCCTTTCGCGACAGCTCTTGGGCGCCGATGTTTTGTTTGATTTCCAAAGAGCGGTGTTGGTCGAGCAACAAAGCGGTTTCCTTGGCTTTCTTGGAAGTGGCTTGTACCACCACGCCTTCCAGTTCGGTGCTGTTAGACGATAAGGACGCACTCTGTGTCTTGGTTTCGCCTTTTGCTATAGTGATGCCAAAAGATTGGGTATCATATCCTAAATAACTAAATAGTACCGTGTGTTTTCCCGAGGGAAGAGACAATTGGTATTGGCCATTGGCGTCGGAACTGGTCCCTAGGGTGGTTCCCGCTATACTAATAGTAGCAAATGCCAGTGGTGCTAGGCCTGCATCGGAATCGGAGACCTTCCCTTTTAGGGTGCCATTCTGCGAATATAGACTGCAGGTAAATAACAAAGCGAGTAGTAAAACGTGTAATTTCATTTTTGGTGTGTTAGGTTATGCAAATGAATTACCTTAATGTGATTCGCAGGTTACCGCCCTGTTACCAATTTGTTGTACTAAAATCATTAAAAGGTTAAGACATTAAATTACCGTTAACACATGATTTGGTTTTGTATTATCTTTATCTTTACCATTCTAAACAAGCACTACTCACGATGAAAAAAAAGGAAATTAAGATTTTGTTAGTCGACGACGAACAGGATATCTTGGAGATTATTGGTTATAATCTCGTTCAAGAAGGTTACCAAGTAAGTACCGCTACTAATGGGAGAGAGGCCGTGTCAAAAGCTCAAAAAGAGCAGCCTCATCTAATTATTATGGATGTGATGATGCCCGAAATGGACGGTATGGAGGCCTGTGAGCACATTCGACGAATTCCGGAATTGCAAAATACGATTATTACTTTTTTAACTGCTCGTGGTGAAGATTATTCTCAAGTAGCGGGTTTTGATGCTGGTGCGGACGATTATATCACCAAGCCCGTCAAGCCCAAAGTATTGATGAGTAAGGTTAAGGCTTTGTTGCGAAGGTTTAAAGAAGAGGAAAAGAACGGCGATATTTTAAACGTCGGCGAGATTGAAATCAATAGAGAAGAGTATAAAATTGTTAAAGAAGGCGTGGAAATCATCTTGCCGAGAAAGGAATTTGAATTGTTCTATCTGTTGGCCTCCAAACCGGGCAAAGTATTTAAACGCGAAGAGATCTTGGATAAGGTATGGGGCAACGAAGTCATCGTTGGCGGACGTACGATCGATGTGCACATTCGCAAATTGAGAGAGAAAATAGGAGATGAATGGTTTAAAACCATTAAAGGTGTCGGTTATAAATTGGATCTATAATGAGTATACGCTTTAAAAAATCGTATAAGTTTGCCCTAAAATCCGCCTTGTTTATTGCGGTATTTAGTTTTTTAATCCTGCTGATTTTGCTGGTGTTGTTTTTTGAAGCCAGCCTGTTGCTGTGCTTTCTCTTTGCCGGCCTCGTCTATATTTTTTCCTTTTTCGTTATACAATACCGCGTGGAACACTTTGTTTACCGCAGAATAAAAAAGATTTACGACAACGTCTCCATCTTGGATTCGTCGGTTTTGCGCAGCAAAGCCATTACCACAGATATGGAGACCTTGACCAATGAGGTTCAGAAGTTTGCCACGCACAAAAAAATCGAAATCGAATCGTTGAAAGTGCGCGAGGAATACCGCAGGGAATTTCTGGGCAATATTTCACATGAATTAAAAACCCCTTTGTTTACCGTTCAGAGCTACCTCTCTACTTTGCTCGACGGCGCGATGAACGACGAGGAGGTCAGTAAAAAATACCTCGAGCGAGCGGAAAAGGGCGTGGAACGCCTGATCTATATCGTTAAGGATTTGGATATGATTACCAAATTGGAAACCGGCGACTTGCATTTGAACTACTCGGAATTCGATATCGTCAAAGCGGTGGAAACCGTGTTTGACCTGTTGGAAATGCGGGCAGAGCAAAAGGAAATCTCCTTGATTTTCGATATGAATTACGTCAATCCCATCCTGGTCTACGCCGATCAGGATCGCATCGTGCAATTGATCAGCAATCTGGTGGAGAACTCCATCAAATACGGTCGGGTCAAGGGAACCACCGAAGTGAGTATAGAGGATTTGGTCAACAACAAAATCATCGTTCGGGTAACGGATAACGGCGACGGTATTAAAGAGAAATACGTTCCTCGATTGTTTGAACGCTTTTTCCGCATCGACAAAAGCGGTGCGCGTTCCGTGGGCGGATCTGGATTGGGGCTGTCCATTGTAAAGCACATCGTGGAAGCACACGAAGAACACATTTATCTCGAAAGCAAGTTCGGCTACGGATCAGAATTTTCGTTTACGCTGGAACGGGCTAAATAAATCGCTCCACAACACCGGGCTATTGAGCTTTTTTAGCCCCTGATAAAGCGCTACACGCTGGAGTTCTTCGATCTTAAATCGGTCTTGTTTGCAATGCGGAACCAGGCCTTTTCGGTCGAGCTCCTTGGCCAGGTACTCCTGTTCGTATTGCCCCGGTGTAGGGATAAAAAACGCTTTTTTTCCGAGATGGGCTAAATCCATAATCGTGGTATAGCCCGAGCGACACAACACCATGGCACTCTGATTGAGGGCCAATTCCAATTGTAGCGTAGTCATGTAGTTGTAGGTGGTTTTGTTAAACCGCTCCACCACAACTTGTTCTTTTTCGATCAGTCCCCGAACAAAGAGTATACGCCCTTCGAATCGCTTCAATTCGCGTTGCAATTTGACTTCCAACAGCGTGCGCTGCGGTTCTGGTCCAGAGAGCAACACCAGTAAGTCGTACTGCTGCTCGACGGCCTTTTTGTGAAAGCGACTCAGCGCACCGATATACTTGAGGTTAAAAGGGCTCGACTCCAAATGACCGAGTTTACCACTTAGATTTTCTTTGGTTTCCGAATCGGGAACCCAGCACTCGTTGAATTTACGGATAAAATAATGGTGGATTTTGGTGGTCCACCAAGAGGTATTGCCAGATAATATCCTCAATTGATGGGTGATGAATACGCAGGGAATTCGTCGGGAGTGCATGCCCAGTCTGTTGTCGGAGATAACGCCATCTAGGCTGTAGGTGCCAATCCATTTTTTGAGCACTTGGCGCTCGCGAACGATAGCGCGGTATATGGCGGGGAGTTGAACGATGAGTTGCAGCTTAAAGAGCGAGGCCTTCTGGGCATAGCTTACCTTATAAGAGGGCAGGCTTAAACACTGCAAGTCGGGGAACTCCTTTTCCAGCAGCGCCAAGGCCGGACCGTCCGAGGCAATTACGGGTTCAAAACCGGATTTGATCAGGGCATTGATCAGGGGGATGCAACGCGTAGCATGTCCGAGTCCCCAGTTCAAGGGGGCTACGAGAATTCGCTTCTTGGTGGAACCCGACTTGGTGGCTACGGGCCGGTTGAGGTCGCTAATCAAAATGGGATCTTTCATCTACAGAGGATTTAAGGACTAAAAAATAAAACAAGAGAAAAAACAGCCGTTTCTGTGGCGTTTTCAAGAGCTTTATTTGTACTGTCTAATATAAAAACCTTTTACATTAAGTATATTTCCTTAATTTTACCAAAAAATTAAATAATAGAGTGGGAAGTAAAAACAAATTAAAACGCTTTAGAGAAAACGAAACCTTTGGTAATGTTTTTCAGCCTAGCAGAGAAGAAATGGTCGGTGATTTTCCCCTTAAAGGCAAGTGGAATTCGGAGTTCTTTAAAAACGACCAACCCATAGTTTTGGAATTGGGTTGTGGAAAGGGAGAGTATACCGTGGAACTCGCCAAGCGCTTTCCGGACAAGAATTTTATCGGTATCGATATCAAGGGAGCGCGCTTTTGGAGAGGGGCTAAAACCGCTGTGGAAGAAAAACTCCACAATGTCGCCTTCCTAAGAACCCAAATAGAGTTGATCGAATCGGCTTTTGAGTCGGCAGAGGTCAGTGAGATCTGGATTACCTTTCCCGATCCGCAAATCAAATATAAAAGAACCAAACACCGCCTGACCAATTCGGAATTTTTACAGCGCTATAAGCGGATTTTAAAGGCCGACGGTATCGTTAACCTCAAAACCGACAGCGAGTTTATGCACGGTTATACACTGGGGCTGTTGCACGGTGAAGGACATGAGGTTTTGTACGCCAACCACCACGTTTATAAAAACGAAGGGGCGCCGTCTGTAGTAACTGAAATCCAGACATTTTACGAAAAACAATATTTGGAACACGACAAGGCAATCACATACATACAGTTTAGAATTAAGTAAATGGAATATCTTTATTTTTTGCTATTTGGTTTTATAGCCGCAGTAATTGGCGTTTCCCTACCGGGATTGCTCAATATGACTGCGGTCAAAATAGCTTTAAAAGAAGGAAAAGAAAGCGCCTATAGCTATGTGCTCGGGGCCTTGTTCACCATTTTTATACAAACCTATATCGCCATCTTTTTTGCCAAGCTCATCGAGTCCAGTGTGGTCATCTCCGAAACTCTACAGGAAATCGGGGTGGCGATCTTTGGTGCACTCACGCTGTACTTCTTGTTTTTTGCCAAGAAAAAGGAAAAGAAAGAGGCCCAAGGCGAGTTGGTCGACGGCAACAGCCTCGCGATTAAAAACCGATTTTTCTACGGAATATTATTGGCAGCACTCAATGTGTTTCCCATTCCGTACTACGTTTTTCTGAGTATTACTTTGGCCTCGTACGACTTCCCCGTCTTCTATATGGCGCATACGTTTTTGTTGTCGATAGGCGTGGTGTTGGGCTCGGCATTAATGCTGTATCTCTATATAGCGTTTTTTAAAAACTCCGATCGAGAAGAGCATTTTTTACTTAAAAACATCAATTATTGCATCGGTACCATCACGGGGATTATCGCGTTGATAACCCTGTATAAACTGTTGAAGTAAATGGACGAAAAAGACAATTTCTTTGAACGGGTGTATCAGTTGGTAGCGCAAATTCCCTATGGCAAAGTCACCACTTATGGCGCAATTGCAAGGGCGTTGGGCACCGCCCGATCTGCTCGTATGGTGGGGTGGGCATTAAATGCTTCTCACGGACGCGAAGATATTCCCGCTCATCGCGTGGTCAATAGAAACGGTTTGCTGTCGGGAAAACACCATTTCGACGGTACCCATCTGATGCAGCAGCTCTTGGAAAGCGAAGGGGTGCTTATAGAAAACTATCAAGTGCGCCATCTCGAGGCACATCTGTGGATTCCTCCGTCAGACTCTGCAGCGGAAAGTGAATAGAAAACACCGTTTTTTGATCTTTTCGATTGTACAACAAATAGCCACCGTGCATTTCTACCATGTTTTTAGACAGGGGTAGCCCAATACCCGCACCTTCTTTGCGCGTGGTATAAAACGGAATAAACACCTTCTCTTTAATCTCTTCCGCTATGCCCAAGCCCGAGTCGATAAATTCGATAATCAACCGCTGGTGGGCAATCGATGTCGCAACGCTGATGCTTTTGTCTTCTTGCTCGGCTACGGCGTGAATCGCATTGGTTAACAAGTTGATAAAAACCTGTTCCAACTGTGCACTGTCCCAGTATACCGCTAAATCCGCAGCGTATTGACGGTGGAGGACCACGTTTCGCTCATCGAGCAACGGCTGCATAATGTTTAAGCTGGCTTCCAAGCTGTCCGTCAGGTTAACCCGCGTTTTTCTAGGCGTGGGCAACATGGTTAGCTTGCGGTAATTCTCGACAAAATACTGCAAGTGATTGCTGCGGTTGACAATGGTTTTAATGCTGAGCGAAATGTCTTCTAAGTCTTCTGCGGTCAAGTTGTCCTCTTCTAAAATCTCTTGAATGTTATAGGCGAGTGAATGTATGGGAGTCAGGGAATTCATCAATTCATGCGAGATGATTTTCATCAGGTTCAACCAAGTGTTCTTCTCCTTCTTATCCATAACTCTTTGAATGGAGTCCAAGAGTATGATGTAGTATTCCTTGTGCTGGGTTTGCGTTTTGGAAGTCTGCAACATAAAGGTTTGTTTCTCCTCGCCCTCCAGGCGTATGTCTATGGACGACTTGGTTTCGCGAAAACCGATAGACGCGATGTAGTTGCTGAGGTTGGGAATCATTTTCTCGAGGTTTTTCCACGTTCTGATTTTGGGTATGGAAAAGTAGTTGGCGAAATAATCGTTGATTAAAAAGATGTCCCAGTTATCGGCATCGTTTTTTTCGAGTATGAGTATACCGGTTTCCAGATTGTTGAGTATGTTGAGGTAAACGACTTCCTTGGATTCGTGGTCTTGTTGTTTTTGCTGTAGTTTTTGATAGAGATTTTGCAGGTTTTGCATGGTTTCATTGACCTGCTTTTTCTCTGTTTTTAAGGAGAAATCATCGTAGAGCATGGCGAGCAACACCCGATCAATAGCATCGTAGTGCTTTTTGATGGTCGCATACAATTCTGCCAGTAAAATCAGCAGCACAAATCCCAAAAAGGACATGGTAAAGAGCTGCTGATTTTGGTAAAACCAAAAACAAGCAGCCGTACAAGCGAGAATCACTAGAATACGTATAAATAGCGCTTGATAAAAGGAGGTTGTTTTCAATACCGCTTATTTGAGGTTGTGTTTTTCTAATCTGCGATACAAAGCCGCACGTGATAAACCGAGTTCTAAAGCAGCCTGACTGATGTTTCCCTGGCTTTTATCCATCGCTTTCACGATGGAAATGCGTTCGATTTCCTGTAGCGACGCCTCGTCTTGGTAAGGCGAAATAGCCAGTTGAGAAATGCCAAAATCCGCAAGTGTAAGCTGATCGGAATCCGACAATATCATGGCGCGTTCCACGCGGTTCTGCATTTCTCGAATGTTGCCCTTCCAGTCGTACTTGGTCAGTTCTTCCCGAGTATAATTGTCTATGCTGGGAAGGGATCGCTGGTATTTGTCTGCGTACTGCTGCAGAAAAAAGTCCATCAAACTCGAGATGTCTTCTTTGCGCGCTCTCAAAGCCGGTAGGGAAAGTACTACCGTATTGATGCGGTAATACAAATCTTCGCGAAAGTGCTTTTGCTCCACTTCGAGTTCGATGTCCGAATTGGTCGCCGTAAGTATGCGTACATCTACCGGACGGGTCTTGGATTCGCCCAAGCGAATCACGGATTTGGATTGAATGATTTGCAGCAGTTTGGACTGCAAATGCAGCGGAACATTGCCGATTTCATCCAAAAAAATCGTACCGCCGTGTGCCATCTCAAAACGGCCTGCGGTGTCTTGTTTGGCGTCGGTAAAGGCGCCTTTGGCATAACCGAAGAGCTCACTTTCAAACAGGTTTTCGTTGAGAGAACCCAAATCGACATGGATAAACGGCTGTTCCCTTCGCGCCGACTGCTCGTGTATGTATTGGGCAAGCACGTATTTTCCCGTGCCGTTTTCTCCGAGTATCAAGGTGTTGACATCGGTTTTGGATACCCGATCGGCCATCTGATACACCTTTTGTATACTCGCTGCCCTGCCTTTGAAAAAGCTTGCGGGAGTCGGAGCAACTTCAGGGCCCTTTTTGCGAACGAGTTTAACCGCTTCCTTGATCGTCTGCAATAAGACCTCGTTGTTCCAGGGCTTTAAAATATAATCAATCGCCCCTAATTTAATGCCTTCCACCGCGGTTTCTATATGCGCGTATGAGGTCATTAAGATAATCTGAACCTTAGGAGCCATTTTTTGAATTTCCTTAAACCAAAAAATACCCTCCTTGCCGTCTTCATATCCCAGGCGGTAATTCATATCCAACAAGATCACTTCTATCGGATGCTCGTTGAGCAATTCCGGGATTTTTTTCGGATTAACAGTGGTAATCACCGTTTCAAAATGCCGTTTTAACAGCATTCTCGCCGCTATTAGGATTTCTTCATTGTCGTCTAAAATCAATAGGGTGGTCTGTGTCTTTTTCATAAGGCAGTTAGGGTATTCCAAAAGCGAACAGTAGCGTGTTCAAAATCGGACAGTTGCTTTGGGGTTGTTTTTGTATGTCGTTGACTAGTAATACGCTGTAAGTTAATTAAAATTTGGCACATTTTTACACTTATAGTATTAGAAATGAAGCGATATGAATACGGCTTTGCTGGGTAAAAATAGCAAAAAACCAGACGCATACTGTGTGCTTTTTGAGTATTTTAGTAGGCGGGTTGCTTTTTATAGCCGTCGAGCTGAAAAAGTCGCAAAAAAGCGGTGTGCAAGCGTAGTCTCAGCGGTTTTTTGCCGAGGCGATTAGCGGCAGGGCAAGGCACTTGTCAAGCAGGTAAGTTTCAAGGCGTTTAGGGCGTCAAAAACCGAATTAAAATTAGGTATAAGCAATGATTAACATCAAGAATTTAACTCGAATATTTCAGAGCGAAGAAGTGGAAACCACGGCCTTAAGAGGTATAGACCTAGAGGTGCGATCGGGCGATTTTATTTCGATTATGGGCCCTTCGGGTTGTGGAAAATCGACTTTGCTCAATATCATTGGACTGTTGGATACGGCTACTTCGGGCAGCTATGCGCTGATCGGTCAAGAGATGCTGCAGCTAAAAGAAGCCAAGCGCGCAAAGGTGCGCAAAGAGCATATTGGCTTTGTGTTTCAAAACTTTAATCTCATCGACGAATTAGATGTTTTTGACAATATGGAACTGCCCTTGATTTACAACAAGGTTCCGTCGGCCGAGCGCAAGCGACGGGTCAATGAGATGGCGCAAAAGTTAAATATCGTACACCGCTTAAAATACTTTCCCCAGCAATTATCTGGCGGACAACAACAGCGGGTAGCCGTCGGGCGCGCCTTAATCAATAGACCAACCGTGATTTTAGCCGATGAGCCCACCGGAAATTTAGACAGTAAAAACGGCAATGAAGTCATGGAACTGCTGACGGAATTGCACATACAAGGAGCGACCATCATTATGGTCACGCATTCCGAACACGATGCGTCGTTTTCGCAGCGCACCATTTTGATGAAGGACGGTATGATATTGACCGAAAAAAACAATACCAAAACCATAGATGTCTTTGCGGACTAAATCACACTAAAGAAAAACACCATGATACGACTGATAATGATTTTTTTGATGTTTCTGATGTCTTGGATTCTTCAAGCACAATCCAGCGAAACGAGAAAAACCGCATCCTTTGACGGAATTATAGCCTCCACAGGGGTACAGGTGATATTGCAACCCAACGAAAATGGTGACATACGCGTGGAAACCGACGGAAGCGTCGATTTGAAAAACATTTATACCGAAGTGAGTAACAATACCCTTAGGGTGTATATATCCGTGCCCGGACGTCGCTCGATCAGTCTAAAATCATGGCCGCAGGGCATCAATGTATATGTGTCGCAAAAAGGCGTGTCGCGCTTTATGGCCGAGTCCGCTGCCAAGATAAAAGTGTCCAAGCGCCTTAAAACAGATAAGGTGTCGATTACGCTGGATTCCGCTGGAAAGATGGAAGGCGATTTTAGCGTATCCACCATGGTATTTACCATGGATTCGGCCTCGGGTTTTTCCGGAGATGTATCGGCCAAAAAAGTACAGGCAAGCTTGGATAGCGCCGCTTTTATCAACATTACAGGCGATGCGGAAGAACTGCTGCTCAACATCGATAGTGCCGCGAGCTTTAACGGAAAGAACTTTAGATTGAAAAGAGCCAAGGTAGAAGCCGACAGCTTGGGCAAGGCAGAGGTCAACGTGTCGGACAGCCTCGATGCCTATGCCGATTCCATGGGTAAGGTGATTTATTATGGAAATCCTAAGAATGTAAAAAAATACACGGATTCTATGGGGTCTGTAAAAGCGCGATAATTACATGTACAAGAATTGGTTTAAAATTTACCTCCATCAGACCTTAAAGAACAAGCTGTTTTTCTTTTTAAACATCCTCGGTTTGGCCATTGGGATTTCTGCGCTTATCCTCGCCGTACTGTATTGGCAGGAAGAGCATAAATACAATGCGTGGAACGCCGATCGCGACCGCATTTTTGAAATGACCTACAGTCAAAACGACGAGGACTATATTGCGAGTTCGGCTGCTTTGGGACCCAAGTTGGCTCAGTATCCAGCTTTGGTCGAGGACTATTGTTACTTTTCGTTTGAGTACCTGGAGTTTTTTGCCGAGTCGGAATTTCAAAAGGGCGTAGTCGACAAAATTGTCAATACACAGGAATCCTTTTTTAGGTTTTTTTCCTTTGATTTTGTCTACGGCAAGGCGGAAACCGTTTTTGAAAAACCAAACAGCATTGCCATATCCGAGGAGGTCGCAAAGCAGTATTTCGGCAATCGGAATCCGGTGGGTAAATTCCTGTCGTTGGCGCACATGCCCTATCAGATCAGCGGGGTATATCGGCTGCATAAGCACAGTTCCATGCTGCCCAATATTGTACTGAGCAGTATAGAACGCGACACGGAACTCGATGAAGAACTGTGGCTCAATTTGAATTTGGGGCTACTGATTAAGGCCAATAAAAAGGGAGATAAAAGGGCTTTGGAGGCGTTGAGTAAACAATTGATTTACGAAAACATCACCGCGATATATGCGCGGGAAGAGGGGATATCCCTTGCGGAATACATAAAAAATGTCGGCGGTAAAACCGCGGTGAATTTGGCCTCTTTAGCCGAAGTGCGCCTCTATGTCAAAGCGACCGGTTTATTGGAAGGTACTGGGAACTTGGAGTTTATATATGTCGCTTTAAGCTGTGCCCTGATGATTCTTTTGCTGTCGATTGTCAACTACATCAACCTGACTAACGCCTATGTCATTCGACGGGTAAACGAACTGGGAATTCGAAAAATACTGGGTGCGAGCAACAAGCAAATTGTCGGGCAACTGGTTTTTGAAACCGTGATCAATAGCGCTATAGCCGTGATTCTTGCCCTGGTGTTTGTCGAGTTTATGCTGCCGCATTTTTCGGTGTTTATCAATAATACACTCAGCCTGAATTTGCTCGATTTTTGGCAGGTTATTGCGGGAATCGTCTTGGTTGTCGTCTTGCTGGGCGGTTTGATTCCGTCGTTGTACATCTATAGAGTGAACTTTTTAGTGATTCTAAAAGGCAAGTATACCCGCAGTCAACGCGGGGTGAAACTGAGAAATGTGTTGTTGGTTTTGCAGTTTTCCATAGCGTTTTTCTTTGTGGTAGGCGGTTTGGTAATCACGCGACAAGTGGCGTATATGGCAACCAAAGAATTGGGTTATGAAGGCGGGCATATCGTACAAGCCAAATTGTTCAATCACCAGTCTCGACGTAAGTTTATCGAGTCCGAAGAGTTTTCCAAGCGCTTGTGCCATATCAAGGGCGTTGAAAAAGTGGCCTTGGGCACCATTCCGTTTTCCAATAAAAACATGCCTAGGGGGACGCTGACGATTGAGGGCAAACGCGTGGAATTCGATATAAGTGGTGTGGATCTCAATTATTTAAAGCTGTTGGGTATTCGCAACAAGCAAGGCATGTCCATGGACGCGTCCGCGGCCGATGATTCGCTGTTGACTGTGGTGGTCAACAACCGCTTGGTCGAGGTGTTGGGCATCCGCAATCCCGTGGGTAAGGAATTTATGTACAACAAGCGAAAATATAAAATTGCCCGTGTGGTGGATGATTTCTTTAGAACGGGATTCAACTATAAAATCAGTCCTATGGTGTTATTCGATTATAGAGCTATCGATTATTTGGTTTACCACATCAATGAAGTGTCCATAAAGATAAACTCGGCAGACCCCGATCAAACGCTGCGAGAAATTGAGCTCTTTTGGCAAAAACAAATCGATTCGGAATATCCGTTTAAGGCTGTTTTTTTGGACAAACAATTTGCCAAAAACTACAAGCAATACATCAAACAACGCAATTTGTTTCGAGGTTTAAACTTCGTAGTAGTCTTTATTTCGTTGTTCGGACTCTTTGCTTTGGTGTCGTTTTCCATAGAGAGCCGATTGAAGGAAATCGTCATCAGAAAAGTTTTAGGGGCCGATACGGCAAATTTAATTCGAAATCTAGTAACAAAATACGTGATTTTGGCACTAATAGGTTTTGCCGTTGCTGCGATTCCCACCTATTGGTTGATGAACAGCTGGCTGAATAATTTTGCCTACCACGGCGAACTGCACTGGATTCCCTTTGTGGTTGCAGGCGTTACCCTGCTTTGTTTAACCTTGGTAGTGGTGGTTTTTAGGGCGTATTTTGCCACGAAAATCGATTTGTTGAAATACTTGAAATACGAATAATGTAAATCTTACAAAGCGCGGCCGAGGCCATTCTTTGAACAATATAGTTTTAAAATCATTGGGGTGTTTAGCCGTCGATTTTTAAAACAGCGAAAAATTGAATTAGTTAGTATGAATTCGGTTTTTTTGGGCGATGAGGGTTCTGTTATCAAGAACCTTCAGGCCTCATTAAGCACACGGGCTTATTCCGTGGTCCAATACAAAGTGTAATCTAAATAAATTATATCATGAAAAAGGTACTAATCATTTTTTTGTTAGCTACGTTGGGCATGACCGCCCAAGTAAAAGAAACGAGAAATACGGGAGTTTTTAGCCGCGTTAAAGTGTCGCAGGGCATAGAACTGACATACTCGATTTCCACTACGCCCAAGATTACGGTGGAGACCGATAGCAAGGAAACGCTTCAATGGGTTAGGACCCAAGTCAAGGGGTCGGTTTTAGAAGTTTATATCGAAAGCGAAAAAAACAGTTGGGGCAAGGGCAAAAGTCGCCGTTTCAAGAATGTAAAAGTAAGCGTACAAGGGCCGCACTTAAATGCTGTAGCCGTGTCTTCGTCGGCTAAATTTATCGGTAAAGACGCGCTAAAAGCAGACGATTTTACCTTGGAAGCCTCTTCCTCGGGTTACTTTAAGGGCGAGGTGAAAGCCAAGAACTGCGTAGTGGCGGTTTCCTCTTCTGCCGATGTAAAAGCCGATATACAAGCGTCGGACCGCTTGGAAATTAAAACGAGCTCCTCTTCCGATTTTTCGGGCGCCGTAAGTGCGGCAAAGTTGAAGCTGTCGGCGAGTAGCTCTTCGGCGATGAAATTAACAGGCGACGTAAAGAGCGCAGTGGCAGAAATGTCCAGTTCTGCAAAAATAGAGGCCGGGGATTTAAAGTTAAGAGAATTAAAGGCATCGGCCAGTTCGTCTTCTACCGGAGTTTTTTATGTATCTGAAAAAATCGATGCTTCGGCAGCTTCCTCGGCATACATCAATTACTCTGGTAATCCGACCCAAGTCAATGTAAAAAACAGCTCTTCGGGCAAGGTCAACAAAAAATAAACCGCAGTGAAAGCCGTCGCTAAAACCTAGTGACGCTAGCGGTTTATCGCAACATTCTTTTTTTATTCGGGTTTTTGTAGAACCTCTCGGTCGAGAGGTTCGCAAAAACTTTTTTGGTTTTAAGCCGCGGGCAATTCCAATTTGCGGGAAATATCGCGGTGAAACGCCTTGATAAATCCGTTAAAGTGCGGGTTGAAAAGGATTTTTGGATGCTAAATGCGATTTAAAACCAACAAAATTCGCAAAACCAAGGCTGGCGTTCGCTTACTTCGCGTCAAACAAATCGTTTTTACGAGGGCTTTGGTGTTTTTCCGAACGCAACAGCGCTTATACGTCCAGGCCGGATAAAGGCGCGTACGACGAGCGTTTTGCGGAATCCACTAAATAGCGCTAGGCGATTTTGACGCGATTGGTTTTCTCTATCGCTGTCTTATTCTTATCTATATTTAGAATACATTAACTTTAGAATCTCGACATTTACCATTATATTTGCCTATTAACGACAGGGGTATTAATCTGTTGGAAACGAAACGTATATCATGAAATTAGATCGAAAAGAAATTCTTAAAGCATTGGAGACGATTTCCGTTGCGGGAGAAGGAAAAAATATGGTAGAGAGTGGTGTTGTTCAGAATGTTATGACCTTCGGTGACGAAGTCGTTGTGGATTTGATCTTGACTACTCCTGCTTTACACATAAAAAAAAGAGCTGAGGTAGATGTGATGAAAGCCATACACGATCAGATCGACGCCAAGGCCAAAGTAAAGGTAAACATCAAAGTTGAGGCAGCAGACAAACCGGAAATCAAGGGAAAAGCCATACCCGGTATCAGTAATATCGTAGCGATTTCTTCTGGAAAAGGAGGTGTTGGAAAGTCGACCGTTACGGCAAACATTGCGGTAACCTTGACCAATATGGGCTTTAAAGTGGGTATTTTGGATGCCGATATCTACGGACCTTCTATGCCGATTATGTTTGATGTGGAAAACGCCAGACCCATTTCTGTAGAAGTAGATGGAAAGTCCAAGATGAAACCCATTAGCAGTTATGGGGTGGAAATCCTATCGATCGGATTTTTTACAAGACCTGATCAGGCGGTTATTTGGAGAGGGCCTATGGCATCCAAAGCCTTGAATCAGATGATTTTTGATGCAGATTGGGGAGCCTTGGATTTCTTGTTGCTGGATTTACCTCCGGGAACAGGTGATATACATTTATCTATTTTACAGTCTTTACCTGTTACAGGAGCTGTAGTGGTAAGTACACCACAAGCGGTAGCCTTGGCCGATGCCAAAAAAGGCGTATCGATGTTTATGTCCGACAGTATCAATGTTCCGGTTTTGGGAATTATTGAGAACATGGCCTATTTTACACCAGAAGAATTACCAAATAATAAATATTACATCTTTGGAGAAGGGGGAGCGCGCAATTTGGCTCAGGACTTAGAAGTGCCTTTCTTGGGAGAAGTACCCTTGGTGCAGAGCATTCGCGAAGCAGGTGATTACGGTCGCCCAGCAGCCCTTCAAGAAGGAACAGTTGTAGCTAATGCTTTTGATGCAATTGTCAAAAATGTAGTGCAAGAGGTAGTTAAGAGAAACGAGAGTTTACCGGCTACTGAAGCAGTTAAAATAACGACTATGGCGGGTTGTTCTGCAGTGCAAAAAAACTAAACAGCATTTTTACACTCATTTAAATTAAAATTATGACAACAAACAGTATTCAGCTCAACGTTGAAAAAGCCTTAGAAGAAATTCGTCCGTTCTTAAATTCAGATGGAGGCGATATTACGCTTATTTCAATCGAAGACAACAAGCACGTAAAAGTTCGATTAGAAGGAGCCTGTACCTCTTGTAGTGTTAATCAAATGACGCTGCGCGCAGGGGTGGAAACCACCATCAAAAAGTACGCTCCGGAAATCGAAACCGTTGTAAACGTAGAATAATAGGGTCAGTGCCCGAACTTTTTAGTGTCATTATTTCCAAAATGAAAGTCGTTTCAATCGGGGTGAATTGACATTTATCATGGTATAGGCTAGAAAGATTTATAACCTTTGTAATAAATTTTAAAACTATGATTCAAACCGATATTTTAATCATTGGTGCCGGTCCAACAGGACTATTTACCGTTTTTGAAGCGGGTCTTTTAAAGTTAAAATGTCATATTATTGATGGACTCCCGCAGCCGGGAGGACAATTGACGGAGTTGTATCCGAAGAAACCCATTTTTGATATACCGGGATATCCCTCTGTTGGAGCTGGAGAGTTAGTCGATAATTTGATGGAACAGATCAAGCAATTCCAACCGGGCTTTACCCTAAATGAAGTAGCCGAAACCATTGATAAATTAGAGGATGGCACTTTTATAGTGACCACCAATAAAGGCACAAAACACCACGCAAAGGCCGTGGCTATTGCTGGGGGATTGGGCAGTTTTGAACCGCGTAAACCCCTTATAGATAACATCGCTTATTACGAGGATAAAGGCGTGGAGTATTTTGTAAAAGATCCCGAGCTATTCCGCGACAAGCGCATAGTGATTTCGGGCGGAGGCGACTCGGCTTTGGATTGGAGTGTGTTTTTGGCCGACGTGGCCAAAGAAGTTACCTTGGTTCACCGACGCAATGAGTTCCGCGGAGCCTTGGATTCTGTAGAAAAAGTACAGGCGCTAAAGGATCAGGGGAAAATCAATTTATTGACACCAGCCGAAGTTATTAGCATACAAGGCCAAGACCGTTTGGAAGGGGTAACCTTAGAACACGAAGGCGGACAAGTATCCTTGACTTGTGATCACTTTATACCGCTGTTTGGCTTGACACCCAAATTGGGACCCATAGCCAATTGGGGATTGGACATTGAGAAAAACGCCATTAAAGTTAATAATGCACTCGATTACCAAACCAATATTGAAGGAATTTACGCCATAGGCGATATCAATACCTATCCGGGAAAACTAAAGTTGATCCTATGTGGTTTCCACGAAGCGACCTTGATGTGTCAAAGCGTGTATAACCGATTGAATCCAGGTAAGAAATACGTGCTAAAATACACCACCGTTTCCGGCATTGACGGATTTGATGGCAGTAGAAAAGAAGCGGAGAAAGCCGTGGTAAAAGCTATAGATTAAAGAAATGACAGATATTAAAATTACAATTGTTGACCGAGAAGGAGTGCGCCATGTCGTAGATGCGCCTACAGATATGAATATGAATGTGATGGAATTGGTAAGGGCCTATGAATTGGCACCTGAAGGGACCATTGGAATCTGTGGTGGAATGGCGATGTGTGCTTCTTGCCAGTGTTATGTCTTAAACGACGTGGCGCTGCCCGAGAAGAACCCCGATGAAGATGCGATGTTGTGGGAAGCCTTTAATGTGAAGGAAAACAGCCGATTGGGATGTCAAATTCACCTCACGCCGGAAATTGACGGCTTGGAAGTGGAATTGGCTCCGGATATGTAATTTGAAAACAGTCTTTATATCCTATAAACAGGTTGTCCCTTTGGGCAGCCTGTTTTTTTGATTAAAGCGGTTTATACCAGCGGAACAGCCCAGCTTTTGCTGCAATACCCAGCATCATATAGGAGTTATAGGAGTTCAAACAGCAGGGCTAGTGCAGATCAGTTCAGGCGATTAGCCCAAAATGGCTGCAATTGCCACAGCAGCGATATACCCGCGGCGTCAAGTCTTGGAATATATTGAAAACAATTGCTGAATTCTCAGTATTAACATTGATTTCTAGTGTAAGAATACTTACTTTTGCTTCGCTGTTAAGCATATAGCATGCAATATGGAGTTCGCCCATACGCCTTCGTTTGTTTTCAACCAGCGCAGTGCGGGAAAAGGCGGTCGCTAAACCAATGAAATAGAGAAAAAACGGTATATGAAATCGCCCAGCACCCAAAGTTTGTTTTAAACAAGCAGAGCCGTACCACAGCGATACCATATCACCTTAACAAACCATTAAAATCGAGATATGAAACCAGATTTATTCCAAGCACCTGATTATTACTTGTTAGATGATTTATTATCTGAAGAGCACAAATTGGTGCGTGACGCTGCTCGGGCATGGGTGAAACGTGACGTTACCCCAATTATAGAAGAGTTTGCGCAAAAAGCAGAATTTCCAAAACAGTTGATCAAAGGTCTAGCAGAAATTGGTGGATTTGGTCCTTATATTCCAGAGGAATATGGAGGAGCGGGATTGGATCAAATCTCTTACGGTTTAATCATGCAAGAAATTGAGCGTGGCGATAGTGGTGTTCGTTCTACTTCGTCGGTACAGTCGTCTTTGGTTATGTATCCCATTTGGAAATACGGAAACGAAGAACAACGCAAAAAATACCTACCAAAATTAGCTACCGGCGAGTTTATCGGATGTTTTGGATTGACCGAGCCTGATTTCGGTTCAAACCCAAGCGGGATGATTTCGAACTTTAAAGATATGGGCGACCATTACCTTTTAAACGGAGCCAAGATGTGGATCTCCAATGCCCCTTTTGCCGATATTGCCGTAGTTTGGGCAAAAAACGAAGAAGGACGTATACACGGTCTAATCGTAGAGCGCGGAATGGAAGGATTCTCCACTCCGGAAACCCACAACAAATGGTCGTTAAGAGCTTCTGCTACAGGAGAGCTTATCTTTGACAACGTTAAAGTACCCAAAGAAAACCTATTGCCCAACAAGTCTGGATTAGGAGCACCGCTAGGATGTTTGGATTCGGCTCGTTATGGAATTGCTTGGGGCGCTATTGGAGCAGCGATGGATTGCTACGATACCGCTTTGCGTTATTCACAAGAGCGTATACAGTTCGACAAACCGATTGGAGCAACGCAATTGCAACAAAAGAAATTGGCCGAAATGATTACGGAAATCACCAAAGCACAGTTGTTAACGTGGAGATTGGGTGTATTGAGAAATGAGGGTAGAGCAACTACAGCACAAATCTCTATGGCCAAAAGAAACAACGTAGACATGGCTTTGACCATCGCTCGCGATGCCCGTCAAATGTTGGGAGGAATGGGTATTACAGGGGAATATTCAATCATGCGTCACATGATGAACTTGGAATCTGTAGTGACTTATGAGGGAACTCATGACATCCACCTATTGATTACGGGTATGGATGTAACCGGTTTTGCCGCATTCAAATAGTCTATAGACAAAGGTTAAAATCATAACAAAAGCTTCTCTTAATCGGGAAGCTTTTTTAATTTTGTAAAAAAAACAATCCATGACCCTTTCACAAATAAATGCGCGTATACAACCACATCGCGACTTGTTGTTGCAGCACTCCCTATATCACAAGATTCAAACCGTAACAGATTTGCAAATCTTTATGCAGGGACACGTATATGCCGTATGGGATTTTATGTCGTTACTCAAGGCCTTGCAGCAAAAGCTAACCTGTACTACGGTGCCTTGGTTTGCCTCGGCCAATCCCGAAACCCGCTACCTGATCAACGAAATCGTCTTGGCAGAAGAATCGGATTTGAGCCTGGACGGCCGTCGGTTGAGCCATTTTGAAATGTATGTAGAAGCGATGCAGGCTTCCGAAGCCGACATCCAACCCATCGAGCGGTTTCTGGAGGCGATTCACCGCAGCAATGCCGTGACTACGGCCATTGAAGAAGCGGCGATGCACCCGAAAATCAAGGCGTTTTTAAACTTTAGTTTCGGCGTAATCGCCCGAGGGAAAAGCCACGAAATAGCCGCGGCCTTTACCTTTGGACGGGAAGACCTCATACCGGCGATGTTTACCGAAATCCTGAGAAATTTCCAACAGCATTTTCCGCAAACCGATTTGTCCAAACTCCTCTATTACTTCGAAAGACACATCGAGTTGGATGCCGACGAACACGGTCCTATGGCCATGAAAATGATTGCAGAACTCTGTGGTAGCGATGCCGACAAATGGGAAGAAGTAGCTCAGGTTTCTATAGAAGCACTGCAGTGCAGAATAGGACTTTGGGATGCGATAGAAGAACAAATCCAAGCGTCAAACAAACAATAACCACGGTGTGCAACAGTTAAAAAACACGAGCCATGCTCAGGTCGGCCGCGCTTTGGCCTAGCAATCCCCAATAAAACAGCCAGCTTTCGAGCTGGCTTTTTTTGTGCGTGCCCCTGCGGGTCGGGCTGTCCGCTCTATCTTTTGTCGCGCTGCGCCGCTCAAAAGGATGCCGCTACCATCCCTCACGCGAGCCCGTGGAAAAAAGTCGCTTACTTCTTATTGGCGAGCCGTAGTATATCGCCAAAAACACCGCGTGCCGTTACCCGTGCTCCGGCACCCGCTCCTTGGATCACGATCGGTCGGTCGCCATAGGAGTCCGTATAAATCTCAAAAATGGAATCCGAACCCTGCAACTGCCCCAAAGCGCTGGATTGAGGAACAGAGATGAGCTTAACGGCTAAATTTGCTGGGGTTTCCCCACTTAAATCCCCGTATAAGTCGCCGACATAGCGCAAAACGTGCTCCGCCTCTTGCTCGGATTTGATGCGGTCGTACAGCGGATCCAAAACCGTCAACGACTGTAAAAAAGTAGCCGCCGTTACCGATTGCAGGGCGGGGGGAATCAGATTTTGAATCTGAATATCCGCCATTTCAAGCGGTAAATCCAATTCCCTTGCCAGGATCAATAACTTGCGCGCCACATCGTTTCCGTTGAGGTCTTCTCGGGGGTCGGGTTCGGTAAATCCCTGAGCGATGGCGCGCTGCAACACCGAACTCAATGTAGTGCTTTCCGAGGAAAAGGCGTTGAACAAAAAGCTCAAAGTTCCCGAGAATACCCCGCGAATACGCGTGATGTTCTCGCCGGATTGATGCAACAGCTGTATGGTGTCGATCAAGGGAAGTCCTGCGCCTACATTGGTTTCATATAAAAACTCTTTAAGGTATTTTTTCAAGTCCTCGCGCAGCCTCTGATAAAAGGAAAACGATAGGGTATTGGCTATTTTATTGGCCGCAACCAAGTCAAAACCGTGGCGGATCCACAGCGGATAACTCTCGGCAAAGGCGCTGCTTGCCGTTAAGTCTACCGCGATTAAATGACCCAAATGCTGTTGTTCTGCCCAGTCGAATACCGTTTGGGCTGCTGTCGGTATCGCACTTTCGGCCAGTTCGCGCTCCCACTGCTGCGAAATTCCATGGACGTTGAACAGGATCCGCTTGGAATTGGAAACCCCAACGATGCGGATCGACAAGTTTTTTTTAGACTCTAAGTCCGCACGAGCCGCTAAGAGCTGCTCGATTAACACCCGTCCCACCGTCCCCACGCCAAACAAAAAGAGGTGGATGGTTTTGTCGATGCCAAAGATTTCGCCGTGTACGATGTTCAATGCCTTTTTCAGCTGCCGCTGCGGCAATACCAAGCTGATTTGATGCCCCGTAACCGTATTGCTGATCAATAGCGGAACGATTTGATTGTTGATCAGGGCGCTATAAGAGCGTTGGAAGGTCGATAGATCTTGTCCGATGATCGAGAGTACCGATACGGCTTCTGTCGCGTAGATGCTGCTGATGTCTTCAGCGGCTATGTCTGCTTTAAAAGCCAACTGCAGCGATTCTAGCGCTTGTGCGGTATCCGATTCCGCAACGACAAAGGCGATGCCCCGTTCGGAAGCCCCTTGCGAAATGATGTTAACGCTGATTTGTCGTTGGGCCAGCGCTTCAAAAATCCGCGCATCGATGCCCACTTTGCCCAACAAGCCCTTGCCTGTAATTTGAATCAAGCTGGTTTTTTCCAAAACGCTCAAGGCTCGTATGCCCGATTTGCTCGAGTCGCCGCTGATCAGGGTGCCGCAATCGTCGGGTTTAAAAGTATTGAGAATGCGCAGCGGAATTTGCTGCTCCAACAGGGGGATTATGGTTTTGGCATGGAGAATACTCGCGCCCAAATGTGCAATTTCACTGGCCTCTTCATAACTTAAATGCGCTATTTTTTGCGCATCGGCTACCCAATCTGGATTGGCGGTATATATGCCGTCGATATGCGTATAGCTCTTGAGCTCTGAGGCCTCGAGGTAGGAGGCGAATAAGGAGGCGCTGTAATTGCTGCCGTTTCTGCCCAGGGTCGTGGTTTCTCCCGTGAGCGTACTGCCGATAAAACCCGTGATGATGCCGATTTGTTGTGCCACCTCATTTTGAAAATAGCTGCGGGTGTTTTGTCGCGATGGGGTGTCTAAGGGCTGTGCCTGACCGTAAGTGGCGGTGGTGCGCAGCAGCTGTCTCGCATCGACAAAGCAGGCGAGTAGGCCCTGTGCAATCAATTGATGTGCGAGCGTTTTGGCCGCGATAATTTCGCCCTGTGCCAACAGCAGGTCGCGGTGCTTGTCGCTGTAGTCGCCCAAAAGGGAAACCCCTTCCAGCAGTTTGTCAATCAGCGTATATTCGGCGGTAAGATCGGCACTGCTGCTGTGCAATTGCGTCAACTGCTCGAAGTCGGCTTGGTAAGCTTCCGCCCTAGCGGCACTTTGCAGCAAGCGCTCCAAGCGGTCGGTGGTGTCGTCTATGGCGGAAACCACTACGTGAAAGGGCGTGCCTTCTCGGTGGTGTTGATCGATGATATGGCATACGGCGGCAAAACCATGCGGTTGTGCCAGAGATTTTCCTCCGAATTTTAATATTTTCATGAAATCAATTGTTTGTTATGGATTAGTGATTGGTTTGGGGCTACACCGTAAAAATGGGTGCGAGCAGCTTGTCGAGCTGTTCGTATTCCATTAAAAAGGCATCGTGTCCGTGTATGGATACCAGTTGCCGATAGGGTTGCTGGGAGCCGTGTTCCTGTAAGAAATCCCCTGATTTTCGTATAGTTGCCGCCGTAAAAAAGAGGTCGCTATCTATGCCGATCGGGTGAATTTTCAGGGTATGGTGCTGCGCCAATTTTGCCAAGTCGCTCCACTGATACGTCTGCCCAATGGTTTTGAGCAGTTGATTCATCAGCAAATACGCCGACAGCGAAAAGCGCGCATCGAGTTTTTTACCGTGGTGCGCCAACCAGCTTTCGGACTTGTATTGAGTCTCCGACTGCTTTTGCAGTCCGAATTTTTGGTCTATAGACTCCGGGCTGCGGTAGAGCAACATGGCGTGTGCCCGAGCGTCCATTATAGGTTGAGACGAGTTTTGCAGCAATTGGTGCTGGACGTATACCTGACCAATTACCCAATCTGTCGCCTTCCAATTGGTGGCAATGGGAATCAGGTGTTGGAACAAGTGCGGCTGTTGAAAGGCCATCTCCCAGGCAATTCCGCCGCCGAGACTACCGCCGATCACGGCAAAAACCGCCCTGATTTTTAGCGCAGCTATACCCTGCAAAAACAACTGGGCAACATCGTGTGTAGTCCAGTTTTCCCAGTCCAATACCGCAGGACCGCTACCGTTGCCGGGCGTGTCAAATGCGATTACCGTATAGCGGTTGGTATCGATGACTTTTTCCGCGCCCACCACAGCTTTCCACCAGCCCGTTTCCCCGCTTACCGCAGAATTTCCCGTTAAGGCGTGAAGCACCACTACCACGGGTGCCGTGTGTAGGGCGCAACCGTAGCGGCGATAGCTCAGGTCGATTTTTTGGCTACGACCATTTAGAAATACAAGGGGGAGAAGGGGCAGTTGGCGGAGGGTGCTCATGGTATGTGGATTTACAATTGGGAAAAAGCTTGCTGTAGGTCTTGTTTGAGGTCTTCGATGTCTTCTATACCGACGGAGAGTCGAATCAAATCGCGACTTACACCAGTGGTGTGCTGCTGCTCTTCGTTTAGTTGGTGATGGGTGGTGCTGGCGGGATGTATAATCAGTGATTTGGTATCGCCAATATTGGCTACTAGCGAAAAGAGTTCGGTGGCATCCACCGCTTTTTTAGCCGCTTCATAACCCCCTTTTAGACCGAAGGTAACCACGCCGCTCTGCCCTTTGGGAAGGTATTTCTGAACGCGTTGGTATTGCGGACTCGACGGCAATCCGGGGTAGTTTACCCAGGCTACGGCATCGTTTTGCGTTAACCACTGTGCGAGTGCTAAGGCATTTTCGCTGTGTTTGACGATGCGCAGCGGCAGGGTTTCCAATCCCTGTAATATTTGAAAGGCATTAAGCGGACTAAGAGCAGCGCCCAAATCGCGCAATCCCTCTATGCGCACCTTGGCGATAAAGGCAGCTTTACCCAAGGCGTCGTGGTAAATCAGCCCGTGGTATCCCGCTGAGGGTGTCGTAAATTCGGGAAATAATCCGCTGGACCAGTCAAAAGTCCCCGCATCGATTATGGCGCCACCCAGCGAAGTACCGTTGCCACAAATGTACTTGGTCAGGGAGTGAATCACGATGTTGGCTCCATCTTTAATCGGATTCCACAAACAAGGAGAGGCTACGGTATTGTCGACGATAAAGGGGATTTTGGCCTGTTTGGCGATGTCGGAAATACCGCGTAAATCCAAGACATCGAGTTTGGGATTGCCCAAGCTTTCAACAAATACGGCGCGGGTTGCCGGGGTAATGGCCTTTTTAAAGTTCTCGACCTCCGACGGATCGACAAAAGTGGTGTGTATGCCCAAGCGGGGAAGCGTTACCTGAAGTAAGTTGTAGGTGCCGCCATACAGGCTACTCGAGGCCACGATGTGGTCGCCGCTTTTTAGTAGGGTCAACAGGGCGGTGGAAATCGCCGATGCGCCCGAAGCCGTAACCACGGCTGCTATGCCGCCTTCCAGTGCCGCCAAGCGCTGCTCGAGCACGTCGTTGGTCGGATTGTTTAGGCGGGTATAAATGTAGCCCGGTATCGATAAATTGAATAAACCCGCAGCGTGATCGCTGTCGCGAAATACATACGAACTGCTTTGGTAAATCGGAACGGCTCGGGTTCCCGCTACGGCTTGGGTGTCGTGTCCACTGTGTAAGGCTAGTGTTGAAATTTTTGTCGTGCTCATGGTTTTATATATTTGAATGGTTAAAAAGTTACAAAACGAAAAAAGTCCTTTTGGCCAGGGCCAAAAGGACTTCAAGAAAAACTAGTGATAGTTTGTTAGCTTGGCTTTGGGCAATAGCAAGGTGGGATGTAAGTCATCATAGACATCATCATCATCATCATTGACATGGCGTTAAGCGGTGTAATTACTAGCATTAGAATGAATTTAAAACAAAAAAGCCCTTGCAGTTGCAAAGGCTTTTAGGTGTATTGTTATAGTTGATTTATAAACACAGCGAGCCTTGCGGAGTAGTCCACATCATTAGCATCATCGGGTTTACAAAATTCGAAATCATTTTTGGTATTTTTATTGAGACAAATGTAGAGAAGAAAAACAGTTAAAAGCAAATTAAAATAGAATTTTAACATTTTTATGGGCTGTTTTATATTATATAACTTACTTTATTAATGTTAAATCAAACGTTTATTATTTCTTTAAGCCTTGTCGATATATTTTTCCAATTTGTGTCAAGATTAATAGTCCGTATCTGAATTTTATGATTGTCATATTTAAAATCTAAATCATAATCTCTCTCAATAGTTGGGTACAAAAGTATTCCAGTTGCCATTTTAGTTTTTTCACTACCATCTTGCTGATTTAATAAATAACTAAATAGCTGATATAGGTTAGATGACCTAATTCGCTCTTTGTCGTAATTGACAGTCATTGTCTCTTTATAATATTTAGCATCAATAATTATCTTTTTTTCTTCATTTTCCAATGAAATATCAGTTTCCATTTGAGGTAGATACTGATGACTTTCAATATCATCTTCTTGAAATTGCCATTTAATTATTTCTTTTTTAACAGTATTAAATTTTCTCTGCTCAATACGATAAAAATTTCTAATAAACGCTTCAAACAACTGATTCATTTTCTTTTCATCCCTTGTAAAGTCAGAAAATTTGTATTTTCCTTTTTCTTCTGATGGTAATGTACTTTGAAAAATAAGATGACATACATTCATCACAAAACCATAAAAACGATTATTTCTGTTTAACTTGACTTGTTTAAAGTGACTTCCTTTGATTTCAATTAAGTCAACTCCGAGTAACATTTTTTGCAATTTTGCTAATTCCATTTTTAGGATAGGGTCAATGCCTTTTGTTCTTGTGAGCCTATAAATTGTTGAAACCAAAATTTGATTTGTGATTATATTGGGAGAGAAATCATCATAAGTACAAACAGTTTTTTGTTTGAAAGGTAAATTTCTCTTGAGAGTCTGACTGATTTCAATTTTGCCTTTAATCCCTGAAATTTCTTCTTGGTGGTCAATATAGCTTTTATCGATTCCTCTTTTGAGTAAAAGCTTTGAAGATGTAATTAGTACCTTAGCAAATAAATCGAGTAATTCTGTTTTGTCATCTATAGAAACATCAACACGCTCTTTTTCGTCTAACTTATTCCAAGCATAGCAAAGCAAAAAGTATATATTTTCAATTGGGATTGCCATTTTTTATCTCGAAAGCTGTTTTAATATATCAGAAACTTTTGAAAGATCGTCAAACCAAATCTCTTCCAGCAACGGCTTTAGTTCATAATTTAATATGTCCGACCACCATATATTTTCAATTCCAGCATTTGAGTATGTACAAAAATAGCTATGTCCAATTTGAAAGCCTTCTCCAAGGTTAACATCTTCTCTTATTTTGATATTTAATTTTGAAATTGAAGTGCATATGTGTTCAATAATTCCCTCTGATAAACCTTTGTCACTTAAAAACGAGCGAAAGTTTAGACCATATTCAGGCTGTAATGAAACAAAAGCAAATCTTCTTCTCAAAGCATAATCTACTATTGCAAGAGAACGGTCAGCCGTATTCATTGTGCCAATTATATACAGATTTTCTGGAACATAAAATCGGTCTTCTTCATCTTCTGAATATGTAAGTTTTAATGCAAATTTTTCATCTCTTTTATCAGCTTCAATTAACATCAATAACTCGCCAAATATTTTACTTAGGTTACCTCTATTGATTTCGTCAATTATGAAAAAGAAAGGACGGTCAGGATGAGCCAACGCTCTTTGACAAAATGAGTAAAAAATCCCATCTCGTAAATCAAAACCTCCTTTTTGGGTAGGGCGTAGACCTTGTATAAAATCCTCATAACTATAAGATTGATGAAATTGAACCATTTCAATATTAGTATCTTTTATCTCTTGCATAATTTCATAAGCAAGTTTTCTAGCGATAAAAGTCTTTCCTACACCTGGAGGACCTTGTAGAATTATATTTTTCTTCCGCTTTAATAGAGAAACGGTATTCAAGAAATCTTCTTCACTGATAAATGGTTTGTCTGCATCTTCAGAAAATTTGTAACTCTTGATGTTTTCAGACTGAAGGAGTTTTTCTGTGATAATATTTTTATTATCAATGATCTCTCTTATAATTTCATATTCTTCCTCTGTCAACTTGAATAAACTTCCTTGGTTATTTATAAAAACTTCACATTCTTGAAGCGAGGGATTGTTTTTCAAATCATTCCAATGAATAGGAATTTCTAATTTTTCAATCAGTTCAAACTCAATTTCTTCTCCTTTGACTGTATTATGAATTCCTTGTGTAATTTCATAAATAGCTTTTATTTGCTTAGTAGGGGTACTTTCATACCCAATCATTAAATCACCTCTTTTGGTAGCTTCGAAATGTTTGTAGATTCTTCTTTTGTTTCCTTTTTCATTATGGGTGGTATAGGTCTGTTTCTCCCCAACATTATGTTTACTAATTGACCAAATTTTTGGATTTGCATTTAACCACCAATAATTTATGTCGTCATCTGGTTCGTGAGTAGTATCTTGTGGTAATTCAATATCTCTATTCTCTTTAACTTGCAATGTTCTGTTCAATAAACTCTGAAACTTGTCTTCGGGTATGATTAATTCTTCTGTAAGATTAAATTTTTCAAAAGTCTCTATAAATATTTTCCACTCGTTTGAATAGAAAGAGTTAATTATTTTTATGAAATCTGTTTCAGGATAATGCTTATAATAATTGCCTTTGCCCTTTTTTTCGAATCCTCCTATTTTCTCAATTATTTCTTCATAAGCTTGTATAATTTGTGTATCTTTTTCTGATTGAAATGCTAACTCAAGATAGGCATTGGGATTTTCAATATCCCAAAAATTAAATACCAAACCTGCTTGTCTAGTTTTGTTTTTCCAATCACCTTTATTTACCAAACCGAGAAAAATGTAATGACTTCCTTGAAACCAATATCCTTTTCTAAGTCTTTCACTATCTTTTTTTCTAAGCCAAAAAGTTAGGTCAGTATATTTTTCTTCTTTGAGTTTCAGTAAATGTTGAAGGATTTTATCGCTCCAATTTATTATCAGTTCTTCTTGTGTCATACTTTCTTTTTTACTCCTGATTTCGGTATTTTCTTTGCTGTTTGTATAACCCCGAAACTGGTCAATATTTATACTATTTTAACTTTCGTAGATATTATTTTTATCAATGCCTAAAGTACAAAAAAAGCCAAAGCGGTTAGCATTGACTTTAGTACTTATAATTTATAATGATTTTTCAGAGGTTAGAAACAAAAGACTGCACCATACCTTTAAATTTGTGCGATACCTTCTGCATATCTTTTCCGACTTTCTCGTTTAGAATTTTTGCATAAATCTGAGTCGTGGCAATGTTTTTATGCCCTAACATTTTGCTTAAACTTTCCAAGGGAACTCCCTCGCTCAAAAACAAGGTGGCAAACGTATGTCGTGCCAAATGAAAGGTTACTTTCTTTTCTTTCAAGCAGTCGATTTGTTCGGATATTGCTCTTAATCTATCGTTGCAGTAGCTGTTAGACGGAACAGGAAAAACCTTGCCGTCCTTTGAAAATCCTGCATATTTCTCAATAATCATTTTTGGAATATCCAACAGCATCACGTTTGACGATGTAGCTGTCTTTTTTCTGCGTACAATAATCCATTGGTTACCGTCAAAAAACTCTTGGATATTGCTGTTCTTAAGCCCTTTTATATCCAAATACGAAAGTCCTGTAAAGCAACTGAAAACAAAGAGGTCTTTTACCAATTCGTCTTTCTTTTTCTCGCAGTTGAACGTTACGAGCTGTTCCAATTCGTTCCGTAACAGATAGCCACGGTCTTTGTCCATTTTAGTATTCTTGTATTCGCTGAACGGACTGAAAGTAAGATGCTTTCTGCTCATTGCTAATCGGCAAAGCGTAGTAAATCCAATCATATACAGCCAAATGGTGTTGTGTGTCAAACTTTGGTCGTCACGTAGGTAATAATCAAAGTCCTGAACAAAATTAGGTGTAAGGTCGTTAAAAGACACATCGGAATAACCGTATTTTGTAAGTGCAAAATTTCGAAGATGTTTTAACAGTGTTTTGTACTTACTGCGTGTGCCATTCACCCGAAGTCCGCTATTAACCTTTTTTTCATAATCGGACAGGAACTGTTCATAGAATTTGAAAAAGGTAAGTTCTCCGCTTTCCATTCCGAGAAAGGCATTTTTAAGTTTAGCACTGTTTACAGCCCCCTCGTTCTTCAGAATTTTGGAATAGCATTCCTCAATACCCGAACGAATTTTGTCAAGTTTGCTGTTTGTGTCTTGGGCTTCTCGGCTTTTACCTAAAAACCTGCCGTACTTCAAATCCCAATTTGTTGCGGAAATATCCAGCTTTGTACTGAATGCAGACTGTTTGCCGTTTACGGTAATCCTGCACATAACCGTAACCTTTCCGTTTTTCTTTGGGGCGTTCTTTTTAAGGTAAAACAACACCTTAAACGTTGATTTTTTTGTCGTTTCCATACTCACAATTCTTAATGATAAAATTAAACTTATGTGAGCTACGGAACAATATGAAAAACTATGCAGGATGCTGAAATACAGTATTTTAAAGATGTTGTTTCTGTTTTCAAAAGTAACGTTTTAGTAACCTTACTTTTGCCAAACCTCGCTTTTTACTGCTTTTTATCTCATTACCAAAAAATCATAAAACGGCTGTAAAGCCTTTATTTACAACCGTTTTGCCTGTTATTAATCTTTAATGTATTTTTACTGAAACTTTATTTTAAAATACCCTTTATAATTTAAGGTAGAAATCCTTAACGAGTTCAGTGAATTCGGGGGTGTACTGATGTTTCTAAGAAAGAAACTGACTATACTTTTAGTTTTAAAAAATAAAGATCTTTAATGGTGTCCCAACAAAAATCGTAATCTTGTTGAAGAGAAAGGTCTTCGCCATAGGGTTTTGCGGTCTTATATTTGAGTGTTGTTCCCGCTTTATATTTTTGTCCGTGTCGAAAATCAAAGTCGGAGGTGTCTGACGAATAATTCTCCTTAGAACAATAATGAGAATGGTCTGTTGCGAGAATAAAATAACAAAGGTCTATGTCGTGACTTTTATATAATTCAAGATTTGAAATATCTTTGAATACATCATACCGATTATTAGGTTCTCTATGATTGTTTTTTTTAAAAAATTTGAGTTCAATAGCAACTTTGGTTGTGCTGTCATCATCTTGGTATTTCAAAAGCAAATCCACCCTTGCTCTTTCAGATTTACTCTTTATACTTGTGGTGTTTAGAGAAATATACGTTTCAAATTCAAGGTGAAATTTATCGACAAGTCGAAATTCGTAAAGCTGACCTATAGTTTTTAAAATATGTCCAAACTCCAGTTGAAAGGCACTTTCATTTCTCGCGGTTAATCCACCGTATGCAAGTTTGTGTGTTAATAATTTATATGCGGTTTCAACTATTTCTTCGGTAAGTTTTATTTGGTGTTCTTTGAGCATTTTTTGAACTGTTTTTTGTGGATATATTAAAAGAACATAATAGTTGAGGACTTTGGACTATCAGAAGGGACGAGAGATTAATTTTTTTGAGTTGAACTAGACAATATACTGCGAAAACCTAGTTCTAGGTGCTAAAGTACAAAAAAATGCTATTGCTTAATGGGATTTTTAGTCGCGAAACAAAAGCATGCAACCTACACTGCTGCGGTACGTTGTACACGTCTTTTTTTAACTTTTTCGTCGGGAATTTGCGGATAAAGCCAAGTGTAGGCCCGTTTTTTTCAACCTAACAATTTTGTTCACGCTTACAGTTGTACCGATGGTGCTTTCAAACGCGTTTTTTTTGCGTAGTTTAATCCAGCAATCGCGCTTAAAAAAAGTTTATAATTTAAGGTAGAAATCCTTAACGAGTTCCGTGAATTCGGGGGTGTACTGATGTCTTTCTACTTCTAAAATCAGTTCGTCACAAAGCTGTTGTATTTCGCTATTTCTACTAAAAGCCAAGAGAGAGCGTTTGATTTCTGCGGTATGATGTCCTTTTACTCGGGTCGTTTTAAAGGGGAAAAGTCCGGATTCGCGAGCCATTTCAATGAATTGCTCCTCTTCTTTAAAGGGGATAATCACCGAAAATATACCGGTTTCACTGAGAAAAAGATCGGCTGCTTCAATCAGATCGCCAAAGGGTAGGGATGATTCAAAACGCGCTAAATCTCTTTTGTCGTCCAGGGTTTTAACGTCTTCGGTATAAAAAGGGGGATTGGAAACGATCAGGTCGTATTCTTCCTCTATTTCGTCGACAAATTCATCCAAGCCGGCATGATAGCAAAATAAGCGATCGTTCCAGGGGCTGTTTTCAAAATTTTCTACCGCCTGTTCGTAGGCGTCGTCGTCGATTTCCAGGGCATCGATTTGCTCGGCCAAACTGCGTTGTGCCAGCATAAGCGCTAGTAAACCCGTGCCGCTCCCGATGTCCAAAACGCTGTAAAGCACTTCGGGTAGTGGTGTCCATGCGCCCAAAAGCACGCCGTCTGTTCCCACTTTCATGGCACAGCGATCTTGTTCAATGCTAAACTGCTTAAAGCGAAACACTATAAAAAACTATTTTTCGAGATAAATGTCGATTAAACCTGCGGGTGAATTGAGGATGACTTTGTTGTTTTTGCGATCGATTTCGTGAATAAATTCGTCTATCATGGGGATGAGGATCTCCAATTCATCGCGCTCGATAACAAATAACGCCTGTGATACACTGTCGTTAATGTGAACGAGTTTTCCCACATAACCAAATTGAGTGTCTTCAACATCAAATCCGATTACTTCGTGGAAGTAGAATTTATTGCCTTCCAGTTTGGGAAGCATTTCTAGGGGTAAGTAGATTTCTGAACCGATAATCTTATCGGCATCCGCTTCGGAACGCATGTCTTCAAATTGAATTCTCAGAAAATCATTCTTGTGTAACGAGGATTGCTCGATGAAATAAGGAACCAAGTGTCCGTTGAATTCAACGAACACGGATTCCAAATTTTCGTATAACTCCGGTTCGTCCGTGTCCAAATAGGCCAAGACTTCTCCTTTGAAACTAAATTTTTTGGCGATTTTGCCTAAATAAAAACAATCTTCTTTACGCATATCGCACCAAAAATTTAAGCTTGAGTTTCTTCGTTGTTTTCTTCTGCTACTTCGGCTTCCGCTTCTGGAGCAACAGTTTCTTCTACAACTGCAGCAGCCAAAGCTTCTTGTGCAGCAGCAACACGTTTTGCGTTTACTTCTTTCTCAGCAGCGATTGCTTTTGCTTTCACATCTGCTTTGTTTGAAGTTAAACCGTCTTTTTTAGAAGTGATTTTGTTGTCTTTATCCGCCAACCAAGCTGCGAATTTCGCGTCTGCTTGCTCTTGAGTTAAAGCACCTTTTCTAATACCACCTTCTAAATGGTGTTTTAACAATACTCCTTTGTAAGAAAGAATTGCTTTTGCCGTGTCTGTTGGTTGTGCACCATTGTTCAACCATTTTACAGCACTGTCAACGTTGATGTCAATAGTTGCAGGATTCGTGTTTGGATTGTAAGTACCGATTTTCTCTAAGTATTTACCATCTCTTTTTGAGCGCGCATCAGCAGCAACTACCCAGTAAAAAGGTTTTCCTTTTTTACCGTGTCTTTGTAATCTAATTTTTACAGACATAATCTATTTGTGATTAATTTGAGGTTCCCGACCTCGGTTAAATAATGCTGCAAAGATAATTTATTTTTGTAACACCTAGGCTTTTACTTGCTTTTATTTCAAATAATGTTAAAAGTTAATGTTTTATTAAAAATAAGTTATGATATTAATTTTAAAAAGTTATTTTTGTTTTTCAAAATGGAATTCAACCTCCATTTTGCGATGGAAACATCCTTAAGACTTGCCGGGTCGTAATAAATAACGGTTTCTAGAGGTCCATTGGTAAAACAGTAAAAATTTATATATGAAAAAGATATTTTTTATTCTAGCCCTCTCCTTAGGGATGATGGCTTGTGAGAGCGACGTTAAATTCAACAATCCCGCTTTTGAAGCAGAGCGCAATTACAGTACCTCATGGAAGGCCAATGAATTTAGTGCATCTGTCAATCAAGGCGCTTTGATGATTACCGCTACCGATGGGGTGGAAGTCTTGGTGTTGAGAACCGCAGCTTATGAATTTGGTGGCAAGTACGATTTGGGTATCGTAGCGAGCAACAGAGCAAAACTCGTTCACGATTTGGAAGACGGCAAGCAGTTGATTTTCGAAACCGGAGCGAAGAAGGGAAGTGGTTATGTGGAATTTGCTCCTTTAGAGGATCAAGTGCCCGGAACCATCACCGGAAAATTTGTTGTCGCTTTAAGAAATGACAAGGACAGTGTTGTAAGTTTTCAAAAGGGAATATTCTATCGCGTTCCCATGGAAGAGGCGAAATAAAAATCTAAAGTTAAATTTATTTTTCACTAAGAGCTGCTTTATTTTTTAAAGCAGCTTTTTTTTTAACCTAAATTTAGATTTATAATCGGTAACTTTGACTTTCTCTTTTTGTTAAAACATTCACGTATAATCCTCAGATAATAAGCTATGTATTTAATTTTTGATACCGAAACCACCGGTCTTCCCAAGAGTTGGTCGGCTCCATTAACCGATACGGACAACTGGCCTAGGTGTATTCAAATCGCGTGGCAGCTACACGACGAGATGGGGAATTTGGTCGAGCATCAAGATTATTTGATTAAACCCGAGGGATTTAATATCCCCTATGACGCGGAGCGCATTCACGGTATTTCTACCGAGTTGGCCATGGAGCAGGGTATTCCTTTGGCAGAAGCCCTGATTAAGTTTAATCAAGCTTTGAACAAAGCCAAGTTTTTGGTGGGACAAAACGTCGGTTTCGACGTGAACATCATGGGTTGTGAGTTTTATCGAATGCAAACCCCCAGTGTCATGGAATCCTTGCCGGTCTTGGATACCTGTACCGAAACTACAGCACAGCTCTTAAAGCTTCCCGGAGGACGAGGAGGTCGTTTTAAATTGCCTACGCTTACGGAATTGCACGCCTATCTCTTTGGCGAACCCTTTGCCGAAGCGCATAATGCAACGGCCGATGTCGAGGCCACTACCCGTTGTTTTCTGGAGTTAATCAAAAGAGATAATTATTCGACGGAAGAGCTACAAGCCGACCCTACCTATTTAAAGCGCTATAAAGAAGCCCATCCGCAACCTTTTCAAAAGGTCGGACTCAAACATATCAATTTACAAAAAGCATCCGAAAATATTCGCAAGCGCTTGGAAAAAATGCAAGCGGTTTCCCAAGATGTATTGGTGTCGGATGAGGATAAGCAGCGCTTTGCGCAAGCTAAATTTGCCCACCTGCACAACCATACGCAGTTTTCCATCTTGCAATCGACTATTTCGATTCCCAATTTGGTCAAATCTGCTGCAAAATACAATATGCCCGCTGTGGCCATGACCGATCACGGCAATATGATGGGCGCATTTTTGTTTGTTAAAACCGTTTCGGATCACAATAAAGGTGTGGAGTCCAAAAACAAAGAACTCATCGATGCGGGCCAAGAGCCCTTGGAATTGATCAAACCCATAGTGGGGTGTGAGTTTTTTGTCTGTGAAGATCATACCGATAAAAAGCGAAAGGACAACGGATATCAAATCGTGCTTTTTGCCAAGAATAAAAACGGTTACCACAACCTGGCCAAGATGTCGTCTATTGCCTATACCAACGGGTTTTATTACGTGCCGCGTATCGATAAAAAAGTAATCCAACAATACAAGGAAGACATCATCGTATTGTCGGGGAACTTATCGGGAGAGGTGCCCAATAAAATTCTAAACTTGGGAGAAAAGCAAGCCGAAGACGCCTTGCTGTGGTGGAAAGAAGCGTTTCAAGACGATTTCTATATCGAGCTGATGCGACACAACCAGGAAGATGAAAATCGGGTCAACCAAACCTTGATTGATTTGGCGCGCAAGCACGAGGTCAAGCTGATCGCGACCAACAACACCTATTATATCAATAAGGAAGATGCCAATGCACACGATATTTTATTGTGTGTCAAAGAAGGTGAAAAACAAGCCACGCCCATTGGACGAGGCCGTGGATATCGCTATGGAATGCCGAATCAGGAGTATTATTTCAAATCGCAAGACGAGATGAAGGACGCCTTTTCCGATGTGCCGGATGCGGTTTACAACATACAGGAAATCATCGATAAGGTCGAGCCTTTTGTGCTGCACCGCGATGTACTATTGCCGAAATTTGATATTCCCCAAGAGTTTGTGCATCCCGAAGACGATTTGGGTGACGGACAGGGAAAGCGCGGAGAAAACAGTTTTTTAAAGCACTTGACCTATCAAGGGGCAGAACGGCGTTATAAAGTAATTACAGACGAAATTAGAGAACGACTCGATTTTGAGCTGGCTACGATAGAGCGTACGGGATATCCGGGCTATTTCTTGATCGTACAAGATTTTATTGCCGCTGCGCGTGCTATGGGCGTATCCGTAGGACCGGGGCGGGGATCGGCGGCGGGATCGGCAGTGGCCTACTGCTTGGGAATTACCAATTTGGATCCCATTGCCTACGATTTGCTTTTTGAGCGTTTCCTAAATCCGGATCGGGTTTCCATGCCCGATATCGATATCGACTTTGACGATGAGGGACGCGGACGGGTTATGGATTATGTAATCGATAAATACGGAGCCAATCAAGTAGCGCAAATCATCACTTATGGGAAAATGGCCACCAAATCGGCGATTAGAGATACCGCACGAGTGTTGGATTTACCCCTGTTTGAAGCCGATAGAATAGCCAAGTTAATCCCGGCGATGATGCCGTCCAAATGGAATTTAGCGCGATTCCTGTCCGAGGATGAAGCAACGGTCAAAAAAGCCTTGCGCTCGGAAGAATTTGACAAGGTCAAAGAATTGATTGCCATTGCCAATGAATCCTCTCTTGCGGGAGAGACCATTCAGCAGGCCAAAATCTTGGAGGGGTCCATGCGAAACACGGGGATTCACGCCTGTGGGGTTATTATTACCCCAGACGACATCACCAAATTCGTACCCGTAACTACGGCCAAGGATTCGGATTTGTATGTAACCCAATTCGATAATGCCGTGGCGGAAAGCGCCGGCCTCTTAAAGATGGACTTCTTGGGGTTAAAGACCCTGACCCTTATTAAAGATACGATAAAATTAGTAAAATACCGAACGGGCATCGACATCGATGCCGACGAGATTCCCATAGACGACGTCAAAACCTACGAGCTGTTTCAGCGCGGAGAAACCGTGGGCGTGTTTCAGTACGAATCGCCGGGGATGCAAAAGTATATGCGCGAGTTAAAACCGACGGTCTTTGCCGATTTAATTGCGATGAACGCCTTGTATCGACCGGGACCCTTGGAGTATATCCCCTCGTTTATTCGACGTAAAAACGGGGAAGAACCCATAGTTTACGATTTGGATGCCTTGGAAGAATACCTAAAGGAAACCTACGGAATTACCGTATACCAGGAGCAGGTGATGCTCTTGTCGCAGAAATTGGCCGGATTTACCAAGGGTGAGGCCGACGTTTTGCGTAAGGCCATGGGTAAAAAACAAATTGAGGTCTTGGATAAGATGAAACCCAAATTTGTTGAGCAGGCTGCGCAAAACGGACATGATCCCAAGATTTTAGAGAAAATATGGAAAGACTGGGAAGCGTTTGCTTCCTATGCATTTAATAAATCGCACTCGACCTGTTATGCGTGGATCGCCTATCAAACGGCGTATTTAAAGGCGCATTATCCCGCGGAATACATGGCGGCGGTACTGTCCAATAACATGAACGACATCAAGCAGGTTACCTTCTTTATGGAAGAGTGTCGTAGAATGGGCTTAAAGGTATTAGGTCCCGATGTCAACGAGTCTTTTTACAAGTTTACTGTAAATGACGACTATGCGGTGCGCTTTGGTATGGGCGCGATTAAAGGCGTGGGTGCCGGTGCGGTAAACACCATAGTGGAGTGTCGTAAAGACGGCGACTACAAGTCTATTTTTGATTTGGCCAAGCGCATCGATTTGAGAGCAGCCAATAAAAAAGCCTTTGAAAACTTGGCTTTGGCCGGTGGTTTTGACTGTTTTGAAGGAACCTTACGCGCACAGTATTTCCACACGGATGGCGATGTCAATACCTTTTTGGAAAAGGCAATTCGCTATGGCGCAAAGTTTCAGGAAAACGAAAATTCGTCTCAGGTCAGTCTCTTTGGCGAAAATAGCGATGTGCAGATTCCAGAACCCGTAATTCCGGAATGCCCCGATTGGAGTACCATGGAAAAACTCGCCAAAGAAAAGGAAGTCGTCGGAATCTATATCTCCGGACATCCCCTGGACGACTTTAAATTCGAGATGAAGTATTTTTGCAACGTCAACCTGGAGCAACTGAAAAACCTTGCACCTCTAGTAGGGCGGGTGGTTTCCTTTGCCGGTATGATCAGCAATGTGCAGTTTAGAACCTCGATGAAGGGCAAGGATTGGGCGATGTTTACCGTGGAGGGCTACGATGAAACCTATGAGTTTAGAATGTTTAACGAGGAGTTTTTAAAATTCAGACACTTTTTGCTCAACAATCAGTTCGTCTATTTTAAGGTGACGGTCAAAGAGGGATGGATCAAAAACGAAGCCGGCGAGCGCAGCGACCCGAGACTGCAGTTTACCGAGTTAAAATTGCTACACGACGTGATTCCTACCTATGCGAAGAAATTGATCATACAGATGAATATCAATGAACTCAAGGACAATCAAATCGAGAAAATCAGGATGTTGTTCGATACCTATCAAGGGAATAAAACGGTGACTTTTGAGGTGGTCGAGTTGGAAAAAGTGCAGCAACGCATCGAGATGGAAGCCATAACGCAGCTGATTCAGGAGGTGGATACCGAGGGCGAGCCCGAGTTGGACATCGACGAATCGCAAATTATAATCCCCGAAGTAAAGGAGGAATTTCGCGTTTTAAATAAATTAACCATGCCCAGTAGGAACTCCAAAATAGATATTTCGGCCGACTTATTAGAGGAATTGGAGCAGTTACAAGTGCATTTTAGATTGAATTAAACGGTAATATTAATAGCGGTATAAATAAAAGTAATAGAGAACTAAATTAATTGTTCAATTATTTTACTAGATTTGTATGGAAACAAAAAAAATTAGACAATGGCTTTAGAAATTACAGACGCTACTTTTGAAGAAGTAGTATTAAAATCAGACAAACCCGTAGTGGTTGATTTTTGGGCAGTATGGTGTGGACCTTGTAAAATGTTAGGTCCCGTTATTGAAGAATTGAGCTCCGATTTTGACGGAAAAGTCGTAGTTGGTAAGGTAGATGTTGATGCGAATCAAGAATTTGCTGCTAAATACGGTGTTAGAAACATTCCTACGGTACTTATTTTCCAAAATGGAGAAGTAGTAGGGCGTCAGGTAGGTGTTGCTCCTAAGCAGACTTATACCGATGCTATCAACGGTTTGCTATAAGCGCCTTCACAGTGTAAATAAAAAGAGCCCTCATCCGAGGGCTCTTTTTATTTGCCGTTGTTGGAGTGCGCTAAGCGAGGTTGTATAAACCGTAGCGTGTCGGCTGTCGGACTTCTCAAAAAGTCGAAAGCTCGCAGTCGTTGTGCCTTGAAACTGTCGAGAACCTGAAGATTGTCCAGTCCAATCCGAGGGCAGCTCTTTATAGTGTGGGTTTTGGCATTCGATTTTTGTCGATTTTTGTGCGGTTGCATCCGGTAGTTGTACCTATAGGGTGTTGGAGTGTTCCGTCAGTTTTGTCGATTCATCCCCTAAATTTAGCGCAGAGGACCTGGAAAGGATGGGAATGCGGGCAGCGTAAATTCACCGTTTGTAAACACCAAGAGAAATCTCGATTTTTTTTAAAAAATATCTTTAGGGGCGTTTGGCCAAATGGGAGAAAAATATCAAAAAAATATCGATTTCTATTAGACTGAGTGTCATTGGTGTTAGAAAAAAGGTTTGAAAAAGATTGGTTTTTTTGTTCGCAAAGTTTGCGTAGTTCCAAAATGGTTGTATATTTGCACCGCATTAGAGCAATGGTTTGGTAGTTCAGTTGGTTAGAATACATGCCTGTCACGCATGGGGTCGCGGGTTCGAGTCCCGTCCAGACCGCTAAAAAGCAAAGGGGATGCCTCTCAACGTGAGAGGCTTTTTTTACCTCTTAAAAAGTATAAAGAAAGTTGTGTTGTTCGGTGCGAGAGTACCTGGTTTAGTAGTTAGACCAATGAAAAGCTTTCCAGGTTTGGAGGGCTTTTTTATACCCACCTTATACTTTGGTCTTTTTCCTTCTAATGAGTAATATTTTTTTTGGTTAATAATAATTACTGGTTTGGTAGTTCAGTTGGTTAGAATACATGCCTGTCACGCATGGGGTCGCGGGTTCGAGTCCCGTCCAGACCGCCAGTACAAAGGAAGCCTCTCATTTATGAGAGGCTTTTTTTGCCCTCTTAAAAAAGGGAGAAAATTAGTTGTGTTGTTATGGTACGCAAGTACCGGGTTTAGTAGTTAGACCGATGAAAAGCTTTCCGAAAGGGAGGCTTTTTTATTTGGTAGTAATCGCTGCTTTTTAAAATAGCGGATTCGTTGATTCGCGGATTCGTTGATTCGCTTTGGATTGCGGTGTAGTCGCAGGATCTACTTTTTTGAAATGGCCGATTTGCTGATTCGCAAATTCGCTTTGGATTGTAGCGAAGTCAAAGATTTATTTTTAAAATGTGGAAACGGCGGTGCTTTACGCCAAGTCGCGCATAGGCAATCCGCTAATCTGCTAAAAAAACCAATGAATCTATAGCGACCTCTGCTACTTTGTCTCAATTATACAATTTTAGTGCTTGCCGATCTCTTATTTTTGCCTTAATAAACAACAGCAATAGCATGGCAGTGATTAGAATTGTAAGAAGCAGCGAAGGGGTCAATCGACTTAGAAATTATCGGGTGTTTATCGACGGTCAAAAGGTCGGTACTGTGGCCAACGGAGAAACTAAGGAATTTGTAGCCACTGCTGCCAAGCACAGCATACAGACAAAGATAGATTGGTGCAGCAGTCCAATTATTTATATCGATGGGGACGACTCCAGCGTCCACAATTTTAAGGTCAGTAGTTTTGCCTATAAGAACAAGTCGTGGAAGCTATTGACTTTTTTGATGTTTGCTGTTCTTATCGTGGACCTCATCCTGTCCAAAGCCTTTGATTTTTATTATAGCATACTGCTGTTTTTTCCGCTGGCGGCTTATCTGCTGTACTACTTGATCATGGGGAAGGCTAAATACTTGAATTTAACCGCAATTCGGTGAAACACCGCATTATTTGACGCTGTAGCAACGCGTGCTAAAAGAGTAGTTATGGATTTTGGATTCTTTCACAGCGCTATTTAAAAGGGCTGAAATTGTACGAATAATATAATTATCTTAGGACGCTTAAACAACAGCAATGGCAAAGGAAGTATTCACAGAAAAGCAACAGTTTCGCCAAGGGTGGTTAATCGGAATATTAATCGCTCCTGCTGTGTTCTTGGGCTGGGTAACAGTGGCGCAAATCTTTTTTAAGGAGGGAATCGGTCAGGAGCCCGTGTCTGAGGTTGCTTTGCTGTTGTTCGACTTGGCCTATGGGGCTTTCTTGGTTTTTTTCTTTAAAATTAAATTGATTACCCGAATGGATACCAGGGGAATTGAGGTGGTCTTTTGGCCGTTTGTATCCTCGCGACAGATTCGTTGGGAAGAGGTTGCCACTGTGGACGTTGTGGTTTATGCGCCGCTTAGCGCGTATGGAGGTTGGGGTGTGCGAATGGGCAGAGACGGGCAGGCCTATACTGTTAGCGGAAATAAGGGCTTAAAAATCGCTTTTAAGAATCGGGAAAATTTGCTGATAGGAACTCAAAAATCCGAAGAACTCCTGGCGGTGTTGAATGCGATGAACAAAACAAGTAGCTGAGGTTTAAAAGTGTTTTCGACAGGGCTTACAGCTGTTTTAAAGGGGGTTTGGGGTTGCAAAGTCTCGGGTATTGATTTCGTTGGGCTCTCGAGGGTATCATGGCTTAGCGCGCTTTAAAATACGGCTGCTGCTAAAAACCAAAAAAGCGACTATCTGGAAGACAGCCGCTTTTCTATAGCGATTTATAAACGCAGGTTTATTTGCTTACTTTTTCAACCGTCAATTGATCCATGGTGAAATACAAGGCTGTGTTTGCGCCCCAGTCACCAACATCTGTAGTTTCCAAGAAGAACAATAAGTATTCTACTTCACCGAGTGCGGATAAATCAACTTTATTCCAAGCGGTGGAAATCTTTCCAACCTGATCTCTAAAATCTACAAAGTAATGCGTTACGGGTTGACCGGCACTAAGCATACCTTCTTTATTAACACCGTAGATATGGATGGCAAAAAAGTCTCCTTGCTCGAATTTTCTAGAGAAGACATCGCCATTTAACACCCCGTAATACGGCCACGGGCTAATTGCCAAGGACACGCTTTTTGCGAGGTATTGATTTTTATCGTCCGTTATTTTAACGGTACTGGAAAAGCGTTCTACATCAATTTTTTGCCCTTGTGGAAGCACGCTCGCATGGGGTTTGTGGTCGGCAAAAGAAACGAGAAAAGGACTTCCTTTGCCTTTAACACCGCCCTGAGGCATCGTGCCCCATTGGTTTTGTAACCAACCGCCTTCTTGACTTATTTGGTCGCTGTTGTCCTGGCTATTCGATACGGTAAAACCCATCCACGTATAGACATCTGGAAAGGCCAAGTGATTGAATTGAAAAATACCCGAATGCAATTCGGCATCCTCCTCAAAGGTTTTGCTCCAAATTCTTCCGCCAGCGGTAAGTTGTCCGTCGCTTAAATCAAAGTTCGATAAATCGAGGGTTGCGTATTCGGTATTGTCCGGCAGTACCTTAAAGATGTACGTATAATGACGCGTGTTTCCATTTTCAATAGTGCGCAACGCAATTTTTTGTTCGCCTTCTTTTTTAAAGATATGCGTAAACGATTCCGTTTCGGAAATTAACTGGTTTTCGCTATACCAAAAGAATTGGGTGTGCTCTGGGAAAGTGTTTTTAGGTGTAAAGTAAAAGGGCTTTGTCGCGATCGGCGTATCGTCTACTCGGATGGATTGCTCCACATCTGTGGGAATGCCCGAATCGTCGCTACTACAAGAGTTGAGTCCTAAACCCAAGGCGAGGATAAGCGCTAGGGTATAAAAGAGATTTTTGGTTTTTGTAATCATAATATGTAAATTAGTGTTAGTTAGTTTCTAGTGGGAATGCTTTGTTTGAGCAGGTGTAAGTCTTCGATTCCAAATACCTCGGTCGAGATTTCACCCACTGCTCCCGATTCTTGGTTGGTTCCGGTATATATCTTGATAAAGTCTACTCCCGGCAGGTTTACGCGGTTTCCAGCTTGGTCTACAGCCCAAGCGATATCGATAGCGGATTCGTCATCCTTATTGGGTACGTTGTCTGCATATCCATAGGCAAAGCTGTACTGTACCCAATAATTGCCGTTGCCGCTTTCGTCTGCCGCATTGTTGGGAAGCAGGGTGCCTTTAAAGCTGATTTGATCAGCGGTGTTCCATTCCGGATAATAGCTCTGTGTGTGAAAGCTGTTTTTTGTTTTATAACCGGAGTTTCCTTGATTGTCGCTCCAATAGATGTATTCGATATCCGTAGCCCAAGTCGCCAACGGATCGCTTGTGGCGGCTTTGTTGGGGTCGGGTTTGGTATAGGTGATCTCGTAGTTTTTTATCGTTTTGGGATTTTGGTGCTCGCTACCAGCGATTTCATACCATTCGTCTGCGTCGGGTTGGCCGTTTTTATTGCGGTCATAAGCGACCATAATCACGCCCGGTTCACTGCTTCCACCGCGCTCCGCTGCACTGGCATTGGGGTTGCTGCTGGCCCAGAAGGCATTGCCCAAAACGCGAAAATCCCTTAAGCCCTCCACGTTGGCAATCGTGTGGTCAAAGCCCATTACGATATAGCCACCAAAACCGCCCAGGCTCACGCCGCTGCCTTTGGCACCGCTTACTGCTGCTTGTGCTTTTTGGATCATTTTTTCGCGGGTATCACCGCTTTCGTATTTCGGTAGCATATTGATAAACTGTCCTACGGCCGGTGAATAATCGAGTACCTTAGTGACATAAGGACTGCTGTTAATCGGTATAACCTCTTCGGTATCGTCGCTAGACGAACAGCTCGACATAACAGCCAAGGCCACACAAGCTAAGGAGAACGCTCTGTAATTGATAAAGTTTTTCATATAGAATTCGTTTTTGTTCAGGGGTTAATGAATTATAATTTTACTTCTACTGCGATAGCCACGCTTTTACTACGCGTCAACGCTTCATCAGGGTTTCTTTTTGCGCACAAAAGCGATATGCGCGGGAATATTACCTCCGGTAGTCTTCCATTTTAGTATTCCTTCGGGGGAATAGCAATAGACAAAACCCGTAACCAAATAATCTTGTGCATCGGTAATCAAAATCTCTTTGGTATCGGGATTAACCGCGATGCCATAGGGAATCAATATGTTTCTGTCGGTGCCGTCTTTGATGATGCGGTCCGAAACGATCTTTTTGCTTTTGGTGTCGAGTATGCCGTAGCTGATTGCGTTTTGACCCGAGCTGTGTTTAAATGCAACACTGTAATAATACAGGCTGTCGCCCGAAATAGTCATTTCGCTAACGGGGATGTCCAGCTTTTGTTTGACCTCGTCGCTTTGGGAATCAATCACGTATAGATTGGGTTCGGTATGGTAAAAATCCCCTCTCGAGCTCACGTAGATATCCCCGCGTTTATCGACTTGCAAGCGGTGCACGTTGATGGCTACATCGATTTTTTTAATCAGCGAAAAGCTGGTTAAATCCACTACTGCTACGGTAGTGTCGTAATTAGGAACCCGATAGCCTCCCGAATTGGCCACATAGAGCTTGTTGTTTTGAATCACCATTTCTTCGGGCTGATAGCCTACGGATACTTGTCTGGTTACCTTTAGCGTAGTGGTATCGATTTCGGCCACAAAGCCCACTTCGGCATTGGGATTGACCTGTATCGGTCCGGAATACGAACTGACATAAGCTTTGCCGTTGTGAAAATTTATATAACGGCAGTTGGGAACGTTGATCTTTTCGATGTGAACACCGGTGGCTACGTCAAAAACCTCGATATAGTTGGACACATTGATCACTGCATAGGCTTTGCTGCCGTATATTTTGAGGTCGTTGCCCACATCGCCCAGTTCTTTGACCACATTGGGATTTCGCTCGGAATAGAGGTCCCGCGTATACACTCCAGTAGCGTAATCAAAGTAGTCAATAGTGGCGCGATTCATGCCCATATTGCCTTCATTCAACAGATAGAATCCCTCGATGCTACTACCCACCCGCGGTGGCGCAACTTGATGGGCGTCCGATAGGTAAATGACTTCGTCTTTTCTACACGAGCTCAATAGTAGCCCAAATAGCAAGAGTAAGTATAGGTGTTGTCTTCTCATAGTTAACTGCTGCTTATTATTTTTAAACTGCGGCAACTCAACCGGCTTTCCGGCTTGGTATACGGCAGTTGATGCATGGGGAGCGCTTTTACAGTTCGAAACTCAAAATCAAACGAAAATTGCGGCCCGGCATCGGGTAATTGGTCACCACATCATACTGTTGATCCATGATGTTATTGGCTTCTGCACTAAGGCGGAAGCGGTATGGGTTTATCGCAAAATCCCGTTGAACGGAAATATCGTGCGTATACCAGGGTTGAACGGCATTGCGGGCAATATTATTCATCGCGCCGTCATATCTTTTGCCCACGTAGATAAAGCTGTAATTAAATCCCCAATCCCGATAATTAACACCGACTATCGCCGATCCGGAATGCCAAGGAGCATAGGGAATTTGATCGCCATAGGCCGATAGTTTAATGTCGTTTATGGTGGTGTAGTTTTTGGCCTGGGTAAATTCGTAATTGACCTGAGTCGTGATTTGCGCCGTACCCAAGGTCCAAGCTGTTCCCACACCGGTTTCTATTCCATAACCCTCTGTTTGTCCCAGATTGGTCATCATCCATCGAAACATACTTCCCGTTGGAGCGGCGATAATTTTATCTTTGACGTTCATATAATAGGTTTCCAGTTTTAGGGAAACCGATTTCAGATAGGGGCTTTCCAGGGGAATTTGATATTGAGCACCGAGATTGACTTGATTGGTAAATTCGGGTTTTAGATTGGCATCGCCGATTTGGGTGTAATACAAATCGTTAAAGGTCGGCATTCTAAAGATGTTTTTATAGAAGGTGTGAACCACCAAATCGCGGTTTTTCCAAGGTTTATAACTCAGAAATAGGGCCGGAGAAAACACGCTTCTGTCTGGGGCTTGTAGGTTGTTTCGCACTTTTTCTTTGGTAAATGTACCCAATACACTGGCCTGCGCCTTAAAGGAACCCAGGTCTAGGGAGGTGGCCACGGCACTGATAAAGGACAGGCGTTCGGGATAGGTAAACAGGGTTCCTATGCCTTCTCGAGTGGCATTGAGCTTGTTGTACTGCAAGTCTGTCGCTAGGGAAACCTCCCAGTGTGGCGTGATTTTATAGAGGTTTACCGCAGAGATATAATAGTCCTGTTGGTAGTAACTGTTGTCGACTTGAAGGTTTTTGGTCACTTGATTTTCGAAAAACTCTATGCTGTCGCGAGACAGGTATCTCGTGTAGTCGTAAGCGAATTTTCCCTTGATTTGGAATTTATAGCGATCGGTTACAAACTGGGTGAGTTCGGCCTGAGCCAAGACGTTTTTGTCCCAACTGCGCTCTCCGGTTGACCAATTGTTTTTGACGATCGCACCCGGTAGTCCGCGTTCGGAATCGTAATAGTACAATTGACCCTTCCAGCTGCCGTGAGTGCTTTTTCCGTATAAGCCGGCTTCTATTCTAAAGGCATCGATGTCTCCGTTTTTTCGGGTTGCCGTAGTGTCGTAAGCAACGGAGTTGTCGAGATTGTGACGCTTGTATCTAAAGGAATAACGGCCGTTGGAATGCAGGTATTCCGCACTTAAACTGGCCGAAACATCCTCGCTGATTTGCTGCTCCAATCGAAAGGAGGGATTGTTGAGCTGTATCGATGCGAGCTTGTATCGAGCAATTAGATTGGTTTTTTTGCCTTCTTTAAACTGTGGTGTTTTGGAATTGATGTAAACGGCAGTGGCAGAGGCGAATTCTTTGGCCGATTGAAAAATCGTGCTGCGTTGCCCGTTGTACAGCTGCAGCATATCGATATCGTCCAACGAGAATTTTCCCAAATCGACTATCCCGTTTTGCGCATTGCCAACGGCTACACCGTTGTAGAAAACACCGACATGGTGGGTACCCATATTTCGAACATCGATGGTTTTGAGTCCGCCGATTCCCCCGTAATCCTTTATTTTTACGCCCGAAAAATACCGCATAGCATCGGCAACGCTGTGCGCATTCATACGCTGCAATTCTTGTCCGCTGAGCTGTTGTACCGGAATCAAATCCCTATATGGGGTAATCTCAATAACCACAGGACTCAGCTCCCTAGAGGATTCTTTTTCCTCTTGAGCAAATAGCGGGGAACTCAGCAATATCCCGATGACGAATAAATAAAGGAGTTTATTTGATAACATCTCTCTTTTTGTTGTTGATCTATACTTGCTTGGGGGCATTAGAGATACACAGCCATTGCTTTTTTGAACAAAAAGAAATTTGTGGTCACTAAGCCCTATTCCCGAAAGCTTGAAACGAATTGTAATTTTGGCAGGTATTCTGACTTGTTTCCTTCTTAAACGTCCTTCCCATCGGTTAAAACAGTGAACCTAAATGTTTAAAAAATACGCGAAACTTACAGCAGCGGGTCTGTTCAGGATTTTCACCTGATTCCCTTTTTAATTACGAACTGATTGCCAGTTCTATAAACCAAAATTTTTGCAAAGATAATCAAATATTGGATATACTCGCAGCGGTTTTATCGCGCTTGATACTTTCGATACGACTTCGCTGCGGTAAAGCATCGTTTTTTGCGTGCTTTATCCAACGGTCCAAGGTTTAATAGCAGCACAACTGTTAAACTTATAAATACACCGAGGTTTTTTGTGCTTTAATACCCGGAGTAAAATTAATCGCTACTATACTTGGTGTCATTTTTTTTTCAAGGGGAATTGCTTTAAAAATTTAGAAAAATTAAAAACAACCCCATCAGGCACATAAGGAAATTCCGCAAGTAACTTCGCGTGTTTGTGATACAGGCTTTGGAGGTAATTATCTAGTTTTTGGTAGTTGAGTAAACCTTTAGCTGAAAAAACACGATTTACATCCATGCGGTAAAAACCCATTTTATACCTGTGGGAATTAGCTAGCAGCCTGCCTTTGATTTCATGGTTTTCAGAATCCGAGAAGAGCTGGGGCTTTTTTATAAAATAATCGAGCGTTTCAGCAACTTTTACCGCGGTATACAAACCGTGAAAGGCATCGTATACGTGGCTGTTGTCGTCGGCATTATTGGTCAGCGCGCTCCTTGGGGTATGGATGTCTATGGCGAAATAATCTTGGCGATTTTGCAGTATGGTATTGAAAATGGTGTGGCCCGTTTGTTGGGCGAGTTCCACTAAGAAGTATACGACCGAATCCTTGCGAGTTCCGCTTAGAAAAGCAATACCGTAACAGCGTCTGTCTGAAAAACTGGGGTAATGGTCGCTGTGAAAATTATAAACTCCTGTCAGGGCGTGGAGCAGCATTTCAAAGTAGTTGCAATTGGTGTGCTGCAAGAGTTTATACGCTCGGTTAAAGGTACCAAAGTTGTATTGGTATAAGGGATTTGTCGGCTTATGTGCCTTTTTGTTTAAACGGTTGTAAGGTTTAAAGGCAATTTCAAAATAGTCGTGTTCAAAAGCATAGAAAGTGGTTTGTTGATTGGCTGTTCTAAGGTTGGGGACTAAAGAGGTAGCGACGACGCCATTCTGGTTTTTTATCTGATAGGATTTTGTGAGGCAGTTGTACTCAAAGTACAATTTTGAGGAGGGATAGTCGGTTTTAAAACAGCCTATCTTGGGAAGGTAGATCCGGCCCCTTTTGTCTGATTGTACTTTGAATTGCACACTCTGGATTAAGCGTTCTTTGGGGATATAGCCAAATAGAATTTGCCATAAGGTAGCACCGGTTTTATTATGCGCGTAATACAGTAAGAGAAAGGGCTCTTGAAAGGCCCTTTCATTGCCTTCCACATCGATTAGATGAAAGAGTGTTTCCTCTTCTTGTAACACCGCGATTTTTACCGATTTTAAGATTTTAGTAAGTCCTTTAGTATAGTCTTTTGTAAAGTTAGGCGCTCTCATATTTAAGGTGTTTTAAAGTCGTTGTCTCGTTTCGTCTGGGTTTAGTTTTTAGTTGCGGTTGTTTTTCCGTCGTTGAATGTCGGGGGCAATGCCAAGTTGTTGACAGCGGCAAGCCGTTTTCGTCATGAGAAATCAGAGCCATATCCGCACCGTAAACTTGGGCAGTGGAAGGGGATTTTCTGTAGCGATTTGATGCAGGGGTAAAGGGAGGGGCGGTTTACTCGAATTTGTTGGTTTTGTAGGTCATAATGCGTTTCGTTTTTCCAATAAAAGAGCGGGGGTTAAAAGAAAAAACAAGGCGATAATCATACGTGGATAACCAATTTGCCAAAACGCTGATGGCGCTTTTAGGATTAAAAACGCCGATTTAAAACTATAGCGGTTCGGACGTTGAGGTGTGGTAAATTCAGGGCTTGCTCATTTCTTTTTTCATTTTCAGTTTGGCTGTTTATTTTATAATATATTGATTTACAAGTGTTTTGTTTCGTTTTTAAAGCAGTGGTTAGGGCAGCATAAATTTTATACCGACTAATATATTAAACAATTTTTTTATTTGGAGGTTTTTAGCACTGATTTTTTTACAGCGCGGCAAAAATAGTATAACGGCAAAAGAGCGATTTAAAACACAGCTGCGATAAATAACGGGAACTCCGTAAAAAGTCGGCTTTAAGTGGGGGTTAATTTTATTTGAAATAAGAAGTCGTAAGCCTGTTTTTTTTGATAGTTTTGCAAAAAATTTAAACGATGAACCAACCCCGCCTCGCCCTGTTAATTGGGATTCTCTGCATTTCGATTTTTCCGGTCTTAGTTCGATTAAACCTCGTTCCGAGTTTGAGTTCTGCCTTTTATCGCATGGCCATTGCGGCGGTCTTGTTGGTTCCCTATGCCATTTTTACCAAGCAGTTCAAAGGGTATTCCCTGAAACTGACTGCCTTGATGGTATTGGCAGGGGTTATTATGGGGTCGGATGTAGCGGTTTGGAACATTGCAATAGTGGGATCCTCGGCTACTCAGGCTACTTTGTTAACCAATCTCGCTCCGGTATGGGTGGGCATTGGCAGTTATTTTATATTGCAGATTAAACCGACTACCAATTTCTGGTGGGGAACCTTGATTGCGTTGATCGGGATGGTCGTATTGGTGGGGATCGACGTTTTTGTCGAGCTTCGCTTTGATCAGGCTTTTATCTTTGGCGTGCTGTCGGGCGTATTTTATGCGAGTTATATGCTACTGAGCAAACGCATACTGCAAGAAGTTCCCGTAGTGGCCTTTATGAGCATTACCCTGCTTTCTTCGGCGATTTATCTGGGAATTTGGTGCGTGATCAGCGGCGAACCTTTGGCGGGCTTTTCGAATTGGGGTTGGGGGGTACTGCTCATTCAGGGTATAGTGTGTCAGTTGATGGCTTGGTTGCTCATCAGTTATGCCACCAAGTACATGCGTGCAACACGGGTGTCGTTGAGCTTGCTGAGTCAGGCTTTGCTCGCGTCGCTTTTGGCTTGGATGTTTTTAAACGAAGAGATCAACGCGCAGATGATCGTCGGAGGGATTATCGTTTTAATCGGAATCGGCATTACCTTTTTCGATTCGGCAGGCAGCTCTTTGGAGAAGTTCCGAAAACTCAAGAAAGGCAAGCAGCACAACCGGTAATAGCGGTGAGTGAATTAGAAAAAGACCGACCAGTTTTTAATCACAATATGCAGGTATATTCCTAAAAAGGCAATTCCAATCACAAATTGAATAAAAGTGGATGCTAAAAAACCTACAAAAGAACCGGTCGCGGCTTTAAAGGCTCTTTTGACATGGTGGGAGTCATACAGCAATTCGCCCACGAGTGCCCCGACAAAGGGACCGATGAGAAAACCCAGGGGAATCGGCACAAATATACCGACTACAAGTCCGATATTGGTGCCCCAAATACCGTATTTACTACCGCCAAATCGCTTGGTTCCCTGGGCGGGAATCACGTAGTCCAGCACGACTAAGACCGTAGTGACAACCAGCGAAATGCCCAACACCCAATAATTGATTGCTATACCGGGGGTCAAATACAACATCAATAGCCCAAACCAAATCAATGGCGCTCCGGGCAATATCGGAAGTATAGTCCCCACGAGGCCGGCTACGATTAAAATTAGGCTGAGACTCAATAGTATATACTCCATCTCTTATTTTTTTGTATTTTTGAAGAATAAAAGTACGACTTTATTATATATGATTAAATATTATCCCTTATTCATTCTTTTGCTCTTTTTGAGTGGCTGCGGTTGGTCGGACAAAAAAATCCCCAACGGCGATTTGCTGTTAAAAGAGGAGCTCGAAAAGATCGATTGGACTCAGGTCGATGCTTATCCCAGTGTGGATTTGTGCGATTCCCTTTTGGATGAAGCCCAGCGAAAGCAATGCTTTTTTGATTACCTCACCGTGCGTTTACAGGAAAAACTCCAATTGGATTCCCTAACCTCCAGGCATCCCAAAATCGACACCATCGAAGTGCGTATTACGGTCTTTCCCGATGCGCATTTGGAGTTTGAACCCTATTATGTGAGCGACAGCCTGAGGTTTCGATCGCAAGAAATCGATAGTTTGCTGCAGTTGAGGTTGGTGAATTTTCCGGAAATCACTCCGGCGATCAAGCGCGGAATACCGGTGAAAACGCAGTTTATACTGCCGCTGATCATCAAGGCAGAATAATTATTTTTTCAGTCGAAATTGCAAGACAAAGTAACTGCCTATCAACACGGGAATGACGATGTTTAAAAACCAAATCAGGGCGGCAACGATGGCTACAATCCACGAATTGACCCCCAAGAGACTAAAGATGTATAAGGCAATACTGCCCTTGATGGCGAATTCCAAAAATTGAAAACTCGGCAAGGATGAAGCGAGTAGGTAGATAAACGAAATGCTGCACAAGAGTTCAAAATACGGCAGGTCGACTCCGAATAAACGGTAGAGCAACACGTATTGATGCATCAGTGCCAAGTATCGGAGAAAGGAGAGTGCCAGGTTTTTGCGGTGTATACGCGCCGGAATTTTTTGTATTTCCGCCCATACCCATTTTATCGAATACCCTTTGATGGCTACATTTCGCAATAAAAAAAGCAAAAGGGCGGCCAGACAGAGTACCCCGATAATCAGTCCGATGACGCGATTGGGTATGATGTGGTAGATAAAGTGCAGCGACAGCGCACCTAAAGTACCAAAACCCAGTCCGTAAATAACCTGGGTACCGTTGCAAATCACGTTGAGAAACAAGATTTTTCCCGAGTATTTACGGTCAAAATACAATACCTTTCCCGCGTATTCCCCTATGCCGTTGGGGGTAAAGAGTCCGAGGGTCAGGGCGCTGAGTACTTGTTTGGTCGATTGACCGAGGCTGATGTTCTCCACCACCGAAGCCAGGTTTTTCCACTTTAAAATCTCGACGAAGCGATTGGCAAAAGTCAGAAATAAAACCGAGACAATGAGCCCGATGTTTTTGGGGTCGCTAATCAGTGGGAGCAAAACGTTGAAATCGAGTGCCTTGTCGTTGGACAACTGCTTGTATATAAAATATAATGCGAAACCCACTACTAATATTTTGATTAGAAGTACGAGGAATTGCTTAGTTTTGTCAGATGCGAATTTCATTACTGTAAAAGTAAACATTATTTTTCGTGAAATAGAAGGCCCTTTAAAACTAATTGAATTGACGACAGAACGCATTATCTTGGGTATAGATCCCGGAACGACCATTATGGGATTTGGATTGATAAAGATTGTTCAGAAGAAGATGGAGTTCATCCAGTTAAACGAACTTCAGCTGTCTAAATACGACGATCATTACACCAAGTTGCGACATATTTTCGATCGAACCATCGAGTTAATAGACACCCATCACCCCGATGAAATTGCCATTGAGGCACCGTTTTTTGGTAAAAACGTACAGTCGATGCTCAAATTGGGACGCGCCCAGGGCGTGGCCATGGCAGCCGGACTGTCGCGCGATATTCCCATTACGGAATACGAGCCCAAAAAGATAAAAATGGCGATTACCGGAAACGGAAATGCCAGCAAGGAACAGGTGGCCAAAATGCTGCAACAGCTTCTAAACCTCAAAGAACTGCCTAAAAACTTGGATAGTACAGACGGTTTGGCCGCTGCGGTATGCCACTTTTTTAATTCGGGCAAGCTCCAAGTGGGAAAGGGGTATAGCGGCTGGGATGCCTTTGTCAAACAAAATCAAGAACGAGTAAAAAAATAAATGGCAGGAATTTACATACACATTCCGTTTTGCAAGCAGGCTTGTTTCTATTGCGATTTTCACTTCTCGACCTCGCTGAAGAAAAAGGACGAGATGATAGCGGCCATCACGGCGGAATTGCTGCTGAGACGTGCCGAGCTAAAAGGCGAAGTTATTGAAACCATTTACTTTGGAGGCGGTACACCAAGCATACTTGAAGTGGAGCAGCTCCTTCAAATCATCGAATTCATCGAGACGCACTTTGAGGTCTGCGCCGAACCGGAAATTACCCTAGAGGCCAATCCGGACGATTTGGATTCGAAAACCATACAGAAATTGGCCCAAACGCGAATCAATCGACTGAGTATCGGTATTCAATCGTTTTTTGAAGCGGATTTAAAAATGATGAATCGCGCGCATAATGCGGAGGAAGCGCTGAATTGCCTGATCGAGGCGACGCGGTATTTTAAAAACATCTCCATCGATTTGATCTACGGAATTCCCGGTATGACTGCCGAACGTTGGTTGCAAAATATAGAGACGGTTTTGGATTTGGGCATTCCACATATTTCGAGTTATGCCTTGACCGTGGAGCCTAAAACGGCCTTGTACAAACTCATTCAAAAGGGAAGCATTCCCCAACCCGACGACGGCGCGGCTCACGAGCATTTCTTATTGCTGATCGACCGCCTGAAAAAGGCGAATTTCATACACTATGAGCTATCCAATTTTGGCAAAGACGGGTTTTTTTCTAAAAACAATTCGGCCTATTGGTTGGGCAAGAAATACTTAGGCGTAGGGCCTTCTGCACATAGCTTTGACGGCGAATCGCGCAGTTGGAATATCGCGAACAATAGCTTGTATATCAAGGGAATTCAAGAAGGAATTTTGCCCATCGAAAGAGAGTTGTTGTCGGTGGAAGACCGGTATAACGAATATGTAATGACCGGACTTCGCACCCTTTGGGGGGTAGACCTGCATCGGGTGCAACGGGAATTTGGTCTCCAATACCGGGCGTATTTATCGACTCAAGCCGAACGATTTATAACCGATGGTTTGATGGCGGATCAAAAGGGAATTTTGACCATTACCAATAAGGGGAAATTTTTGAGCGATGGAATTGCGGCTGACTTATTTTGGTTAAATTTGAAATAAAAAATTGAAAGCAAGCATCGCCTTTTTAGACCAAACCTATACGGTAGATTTTTCCAAGCCCATCGATATCTCGATTCCGCTCAGCGCTTCGGACGACAATCCCATTGCCTGGTATCAAAACCAGCCGCAAATCACTCCGGTACAAGACGGAGATTGGATCGGCAAGGTCAGCGAAGGACAATCGTCTACCAACTTTAATAACATCGCTTTTAATCCACACGCCCACGGTACCCATACCGAGTGCTTGGGACATATTACATTTGATTTTTATAGCGTAAATCAGCATTTAAAACAATTTGTGTTTTTAGCGCAACTCCTGAGCGTTTCGCCCATTTTAATCGGGGAGGATCGCGTTATTGGCGTAGAGCAAATACAAGAGCAATGGGTCGATAATAAACAAACGGCCTTGGTCATTAGAACACTGCCCAACGATGAGGTAAAACAACATCAAAAATACTCCCATACCAATCCGCCTTACCTCTCGGAAGAAGCAGTCGTTTTCTTAAGAGAAGCGGGTATCGAACATTTATTGATAGACCTGCCCAGTGTAGACAAGGAAAAGGACGGCGGTAAATTGGTTAGCCACAAGGCTTTTTGGAATATTAGTGATGTGGTTAACTTGTCGGCAGCAGCGCGTTTTTCCGCTACGATAACAGAGCTGATTTATGTGCCCAATTCCATTGAAGACGGCCCGTATGTATTAAATCTGCAGATCGCCGCTTTCGAAAACGATGCTTCGCCGAGCAAACCGATTTTGTACCGAATCGAAGCATAAGAAGATCGGATAAATACATTTTAAAATTGACGATATGGACAGCATTCAGAGTTTTTACGAATATGCGCTCCTAAAAAAAGGAGTTTCCGAACACTTTCCCTTTGACCAAAACATTTTGGTTTTTAAAGTAGGCGGAAAAATTTTCGCACTAACCGCTCTTAGCGATTGGGAACAAGGAACGGCGGCGATTAACCTCAAATGCGATCCCGAGCGGGCTGTGGAGCTTCGCGAGGAATATGAAGAGATTAATCCGGGCTACCACATGAATAAAAAGCACTGGAATACCCTGAGCTGTACCGGTCGTTTACCCGCTGCATTGATTCGAGAGCTGATCGACCATTCCTATGAACTCGTTTTGGCGAGCTTACCCAAAAAACTTAGAGAAGAAATAGGTCAAATGAATTAATTTACATTCGCTTGATTTTCGTCTTTGGCCTGTATAGTGATGGGAATGGTAAACAAACTTGGGATTTTTTTCCCGTCTTTTTCCGCGGGTTTCCACAGCGGACTATTCTTGATTACATCGATGACGCGGTGATTCATCTCGTCGTTGAAGCCCTTTAAAATGCGGATATGACCCGTACTCCCATCTTCCTCTACGACGAACTGAAAGATCAGTTTAATCGGTTGATCTGGGGGTGTAGGATATTGGAATGTGCGGATAAAATAGTTGCCAAACTCAAAATGTCCCCCGGGAAATTCGGCGTTTTTATCGGGAACTGCAAACTCGGTGTTTGCCGTTGGCGGCGCTGGGTTGCTGTGCTGTTTTGCTTGCATACTCGTCAAGGCTATACCGGCAAGTAGTAGGGTGGCAAGACCTTTTGCTTGGATATTTTTTTTGGGGTCCACGGTTTTTGTGGCCATGATAAAGCGTTTTTTGGTCGGTTGATAATAAAAGGAACTACTCAGCAGTTGTGACGGGTTTTCTCGCTGCTGTTGCAAAAGTATTTGAAGATAGCGGGCGCTGTTTTTCGTCGTGGCTACCACGCTTTCGTCGGCTAAAAACTCGTGGTTAAGCGCTATGGCTTTTTTGTAGTAATAAAAAATGGGGTTGAACCAAAACAGTATTTTGAGCAGTTCGATAAAGAGGATGTCCAAACTGTGTCGTTGTCTGATATGAGTGATTTCGTGTAGGATGATTTCGTTGGCGAAATCGAGGTTGCTAAACTGATTCTTGGGAAGGTAGATGCGATTCCAAAAGGCAAAAGTATAGGCGATTTTGTTGGAAAAGACATAGTGTATACCGTTGACGGTTTCCCGGTGTTGTCCTTTTTGCAATCGGTGTAAGCGGCAGAGATTAACGATAAATCGAAGCAGGAAAAACAGGGCGCCTAGGCCGTAGATAAATCCAAAAATCCGCGTCGTATTCCAAACCGCTGCGGTTTCGGTCGAATTGCCGTCGATGATTAAGGTTGCCGCACTGTAGGCGGGTAAAGCATTTGCCCAGGGTACGGTTGTGGTCGAAAGCGTCAACAGTGGAAAAATCAACGAAACGACTAAGGCAGTTAAGAGGTAAAAGCGCTTGTAAACAGGCATTTTTAAACCTTGAAGCAGCAGGGCGTAAAGCAGCAATAGCACCACCAGACTCAATGTGGTTTTTAAGAGGTAGACAATCATGGTTTTGCCTTTTTAATTTCATCGTCAATAATGCCTTTAAGCACCTCAAGCTCACTGGGGCTCATCGGGGTTTCCTTGGTAAAGAAGGAAGCGAATTGCAGGGCGGAATTTCCGAAGAAATTTTTAATCATGCCTTGAACCTGCTTCGAAAAATACTGATCTTTTGCAATCAAAGGATAGTATTGCCTCGATTTTCCATATGCTATATATCCGACAAATCCCTTTTCCGTCATGCGTTTTAGCATCGTGGAAATCGTGGTGTTTGCCGGTTTGGGCTCGGGAAGCTCGTCGATAATTTCTTTTAAAAACGACTTTTCCAGCTTCCATATCGATTCCATTAATTGTTCTTCTGCGGGGGATAGTTTCATCTGTCTTAATAGGGTTTAGCAAGCCGTTTAGGGCTGTGCGGATTTATTTTTTTTCAATTTGGGTCTCGCGAATCAACGCACCGTGCTTGTAGTGGCTAACTCGAGTTAGAGTGCCCGCTTCGTCAAAGTACAACCAATCGCCCGTATAAAACCAATGAATGCCAGACGGGTTTGTTTCCAAACGCGTTTGCCCTGTGACTGCGGTGTTTCCATTGGCGTGAAAGGCAGTGACAAAACAGTTTCCGCGCCTGTCGTATACCTCTCTCTTATATAGTTTTCCGTCTAAGTGGTATCGCCAGCTGCCTTTGCCCAATCCTTTGCGGTTGTATTTGGCGCGAATCGTCATCAGCTGATCGTCCTGACTCATCGTCGTAACCCATTTGCCGACGCGCTCGTGGTTTTTGGTGCGGTTGATTTGACAGGCGGTGGCCGTTAATAGCAATCCCGCTGCGAGTACGAAGTGCAAAAAAGGCTTCATGGTCTATGTTTGTATACTTTGAACTACAAATGTAGATTAAAAAATCAAAAACTCCTGTTTTTTGTTGTAAAATTACATATATTTCGACATGAATTCATGTTTGTGACGCTATTGTGAAAGAATAGGTCGATTTAGCAGTGGTTTAAAGCGCGTTGAATCGGTGTTTTTGGCCGTTCAATGACGGGTATAGCGTTACCCACTCCCGTTTTTTTTCGGGTAGTGACCGAACTTTTATTTTAAAAATTTAAAGCGATTTACGATGAAAAAACGACTACGACTAGGTGTTCTCTGCGCATTGCTTATAAGCGCTACGGGACTATATGCCCAAGATTCCTGTGTGATTGCGGCACATTTAAACGATTTTATTAAAATTGAAAAAGAGGTGCATAAAGAGAAGGTTTATTTACTGGATAAGGCAGTTGCCGTTGATGCAGACCGCTGTTTTTCCACGGCTGTAAACGCCAATATAGAAAATTGGAATTATGTGCTGACAAATTTTAAAGCGCGGCTCCACTACGAGGAGCTCGAGGCGATAACCGATGCGGAGCTCTTGCAAAAGACCTACATCAAAACCTTGGAACGCGATAGTCTCTTTCAGTCGGTGTTGACTGATTTTTCGAAAAAAGTAGTGGAGAAGTCGATGCCCAAAGACACGGTGAGCCTGCCGGATTTGATGAATAAGGCGGTGAAGTTTTTTTCGATTTTAAAAATTGACGACCAAGAGCGCCTGGTCGGTAAAGTCTGCGTGGGTTTAAACGACATTGGCAAAACGGAGCCAAAGCGCCATGCCTTTGCGGAAGCGTTTTGCTTTTCGACAATTCTGGCGAATTACCAAGGCGAGGAATTCAATATGTATCGCGAGTTTGTAAGTGGGCTCACCGAGTTGTACCAGATGAACCTGGGCTTGGATCGGAGCGAACGGCACCTAAGAGCACAGGGGGCGATGTATGCCTTGATGTTTAAAAACGAGAACCTGAGAAAAATGCTGCTGTTAAATTATGAGCGGCAACGGGAGTACCTGCCGTTTGTGTTGAAGGTGTAAACCGTGGAACCCCTTGCTTCGCTGCGGATCAAGAGGGTTTTCCTATGGCGGTTTTTATCCGTGTACGGTTTCCTGTGTGCCGTAGTTTTGAATGAGTTGACCTTCAAAGTCCAGCCATTCTTTCCAGCGTTGGTCTACATCGACTTTTTCGGTATATTTTTTGGCGAATTTGAGAAAGGTGGTATAATGCCCCGCTTCGCTAATCATCAGGTCGCGGTAAAAAACGGCGAGTTCCTCGTCTTTGATGTTGTCTGAAAGCACTCTAAAGCGCTCGCAGCTGCGGGCTTCAATCATGGCGGCAAACAACAAGCGCTCGATAAAAGCATCGTTTCTACTGCCGTCTTTTTTCATAAACTTAAACAATTGATTGACGTAGTCGTCTTTGCGCTCTCTGCCCAAGGTGTATCCGCGTTGCTTGATAATTTCGTGAACCATCTTAAAATGCTCCATCTCCTCAATGGCGATATCGGTCAAAGCCGTAACCAGATCTTCGTGTTCGGAGTTATAGGCGATGATGGTAATGGCGTTGGTTGCGGCTTTTTGCTCGCACCAAGCGTGATCGGTTAAAATCTCTTCTAAATTAGATTCGGCAATATTTGCCCATCTGGGGTCGGTCAATAATTTTAATCCTAACATCTCAAATATTTTAACTGCAAATTTAGCAATTATTATGGGCTTTAAAAAATGGCGCAGTCCATCTAAATATTCCGTTATTTTGTACGATGGAAAATTTTTGGAACGCCAAGCGACTCTTGGTTATCGGGCAGGTATGGCCGGAGCCCACTTCTTCGGCAGCCGGATCTCGGATGATACAGTTGATCGCTTGGTTTTTAAAGCAGGGTGTGCAGGTGCAATTCGCCTGTGCGGCGGGAAAGTCTGAATTTAGTTTTGACCTGCCCGCCCTAGGGGTAAAAGAAGAGCCCATCGCCTTAAACGACTCGGCTTTGGATGATCAGCTGGCTGCGTGGAAACCCGATGTGGTGCTGTTTGATCGCTTTATGATCGAAGAGCAATACGGATGGCGGGTGGCTCAAGTATGTCCCAATGCCTTGCGCTTGTTGGATACGGAAGACTTACATTTTTTAAGACACGCGCGACACGAGAGTTTTAAAAGGGGAATTCCCTTTGACGAAATGCCGTTGTTTACCGAGCGGGCGAAGCGCGAGATTGCGAGTATCTACCGCTGCGATGCCTCGTTAATTATTTCGGAATACGAAATGCAACTCTTGCAACAGCGCTTTAAAATCGATGCAGACCTCTTGTATTACCTGCCCTTTATGGAAGCCGACACCACTGTCGAAGCCAAAAATGAGTGGCCATCTTTTGAACAACGCCGCGATTTTGTGTTTATAGGCAACTTTATACACGAACCCAATTGGAATGCCGTACAGGTTTTAAAGACCCGAATTTGGCCGCTGCTGCGCAAGCGCCTCCCTCAGGCGCAGCTTCACATCTACGGGGCTTATGCCAGTGCGAAGGTCAGTCAATTGCACCAGCCCAAAGAGGGCTTTATCGTAGGCGGAAGAGCAGCGGAAGTAGGGCCGGTTTTGACCGCTGCCCGGGTGTTGCTCGCACCGATACAATTTGGAGCGGGAATCAAAGGGAAATTTGTCGATGCGATGAAAAGCGGAACGCCCAGTGTCACCACTTCCATAGGTGCAGAGGGCATGACCGGTGATTTGCCATGGAACGGTTTTATAGCCGATTCCGATGCGGATTTTATAGACCAGGCGGTTTTGCTGTACCAAGACCGCGCACTGTGGCAGGAGGCACAATGGAGGGGAAGTGCTATTTTATCGGAGCGCTATGCCGACGAGCGGGCTGCGACTCACTTCTTGGAATGGCTTACGAATCGGATGGTCAATCTGCAAAAATACCGCGAATTTAATTTTGTCGGACAATTGCTTTTACATCATACTATGCAGAGTACGAAGTATATGGGTTTGTGGATTGAACAGAAAAACAAGGGGTAGATATGTTAAAATTTATAAATTGTTATTTTTTTGACAAGGCCGATGTTTTAAGGGCTTGCAAGTGAATATAAGCCTGGTTTTAGGGTGGTATTTTGTTAAAATTGGCAGCCGCTCTCTTTGAAAATGGTTTTATGTTATAAAATTCCATAAATTTATGAGGAAAATTAAAACAACAAAGCTATGGATAAAAGTTTCATTAATCAGGTTAGAAATTTTATTTCACCTGAAACGATTTCAGATTTGAGCAACGCAACAGCGGCTTCGACTGGTCAGCTTGAAAAGGGATTGGATTTGTCGATTACCTCTGTGCTGTTGGGATTTGCCAATCAGAGCAAAGGAAGTTTGGCTGCCATCTTGGGTCAGGCTAAAAACTATTTTGTCGATTCCCTTGACGGCAGTCAGGCTTCACCGGTTATAAAAGGAGGGTTTCCCTCGCTTTTCGGAAGTTCCAATGCCGAAGTAATGGCTTCCATACAACGCGAAAGCGGATTGAGTGAACCCGTTGCAAATACCGTTATGGAGCAAGCGACTAGTGGGGTGCTCGGTTTTTTTAAAAACCTAAGTCCCAATTTCGACACCGATGCAATCTTTTCCTTTTTAGGGGCGAATAAAGGGGCGTTTGTCGCTGCCTTACCCGCTGGTTTCTCGCTGTTGGGTTTTGGTGCGGGAAAACACTCAGCGCCTGAGCCTGTGGTACACGCACAGCGTGCACAGCCGGTAGCGCCAGTGAAAAAAGAAAAGGGCGGTTCAATTTGGTTGTATATTATACTGTTGCTCATCGCCGCTGCCTTGGTGTACTTCTTTCTCAACGGCAAGGGGAAAACGCCGACAACGGGTACGGTTAATCCGACTGTAGTCGATTCCAACAGCGTGCAACAAGTAGACGGTACCAGTAGTCAAACCGTCGATTTAAACCATAGAGAAGTCCTCAAGGTAACCTTGCCAGACGGCGTGGTTATCGATGCGTATAAAGGCGGAATCGAAGACCGTTTAGTCGCTTTTTTAAAGACGGACTACAAAAAAATGGGCGCTAATCAATTAAAGGATACCTGGTTCGATTTTGACAATTTAAACTTCGAAACCAACAGTGCGGTAATCACCGAAGATTCCAGAGGACAATTGACGAATATCGTCGCTATTTTGCACGCCTTTCCCGATACCAAACTCAAAATAGGTGGGTATACCGACAAAACCGGTACGGAAGCCGTTAATATCAAACTTTCCGGCGAGCGTGCTCAGGCGGTAAAGAAGAGTTTGGAAACCGCGGGTAAAGGAAGTCAGGTAGACGGCGCTGAGGGCTACGGATCCAAATTTGCTAAGTATGACGCCACGGCTCCCGAATCGGAGCGCGTACTCGACCGACACATTTCTGTTAGCGTTAGATAAAAAACCGCTATTTAATACAAAAGGAGACGTTTTTAAAGCGTCTCCTTTTTTGTTTTAACCTTTTGAGCAACGCCCGATTTGTCCGCTGAGGACGGGACTGTTTTAGCGGCTTTAAAACCGCGGTTATTTGTCGGGCAGCCAAAAAAAACCACCCGATTTGGGTGGTTGTATGTTATTTGGATAAGGCCGTAAAATACTTGTAAAACAGCGGTATGGTTTCGATTCCCTTAAGGTAGTTAAACACGCCAAAATGCTCGTTTGGCGAGTGAATAGCGTCGCTGTCCAAGCCAAAGCCCATCATGATGGATTTGGAGTTTAATTCTTCTTCAAAGAGCGCTACTATGGGAATACTTCCGCCAGAGCGCACGGGAATAGGTGTTACGCCAAAGGTGTCGGTATAGGCTTTCGATGCCGCTTGGTAGCCGATAGAGTCTGTAGGTGTTACATAGCCCTGTCCGCCGTGGTGTGGTTTGACCACCACTTTTACCGATTTGGGAGCGATGCTCTCGAAATGCTTTTTAAACAATTCCGTGATTTCTTCCCAATCTTGGTTGGGAACCAAACGCATGGATATTTTGGCAAAGGCCTTGCTCGCAATAACGGTTTTGGCACCTTCGCCGGTATAACCGCCCCAGATTCCGTTGACATCCAAGGTCGGACGGATCGAGTTTCTTTCGTTGGTGTCGTAACCGGCTTCGCCCGATACTTCTGCTATGTCCAAAGATTTTTTGTACTGGTCTAACGAAAAGGGACGCTTGCCCATTTCTGCGCGTTGCTCTTTGGAGAGTTCCTCTACTTTGTCGTAGAAACCCGGTATGGTGATGTGGTTGTTTTCGTCGTGTAGGGAAGCAATCATTTTGGCCAATACATTAATCGGATTGGCTACTGCTCCGCCGTATAATCCGGAGTGCAAGTCGCGGTTGGGTCCCGTTACCTCAACTTCCACATAGCTTAGACCTCTTAATCCAGTGGTGATCGAAGGCTGTTCGTTGGAAATCATACCGGTATCGGAAATCAAAATCACGTCGTTTTTCAGTTTTTCTTGGTTTCTCTTGACAAACCAGCTCAAACTCACCGAACCCACTTCTTCTTCTCCTTCAATCATGAATTTGACGTTACACGGTAGGGCGTCGTTTTGAATCATGTATTCCAAGGCTTTGACGTGCATAAACATCTGTCCTTTGTCGTCACAGGCACCACGGGCAAATATGGCTCCTTCGGGGTGAATGTCCGTCTTTTTGATTACCGGTTCGAAGGGAGGGGATGTCCAAAGTTCAATCGGATCGGCCGGTTGTACGTCGTAATGTCCGTAAACCAGAACCGTTGGTAAATTTTTATCAATTATTTTTTCGCCGTATACAATCGGGTATCCCGGGGTTTCGCACATTTCTACCAAGTCGCAACCCGCTTTTTCAAGACTGGCTTTAACGGCCTCGGCTGTGTTTATAACGTCTTGAGAGTAAGCGCTGTCTGCGCTTACAGAAGGAATTTTTAGCAGTTCGATCAACTCGTTTATCAGTCGGTCTTTATTTTCTTGTACGTATTGTTTAGAATCTTTCATGGTTGTATTTGAATAGTTACCGTTTATCAAGACAAAGCTAATAATAAAAAAAAATTAATTTTTTCTTGGATATTAAATTTCAGTTCGTATATTTGCAACCGCTTACTGAAACAAAAGCCGCGGGTGTGGTGAAATTGGTAGACACGCCAGACTTAGGATCTGGTGCCTCACGGTGTGAAGGTTCGAGTCCTTTCACCCGCACAAAACCTCTTCGAAAGAAGAGGTTTTTTTATTTACTGCTGTTTTAATCCAAAACTTACTTTGTTTTTTTGCCGGATTTGCTTAAATTTATAAGTAGGGTATTTTAAAGTCGTTCGCTATGGGAGAGCTATTGTCTCAGTTGTTGGAATATGAGATTTACGCTGGTAAATCGATTACCGTTACTATTGGTACGGTTTTTTTTGTGGTTTTCACCTTGGTCCTGACGCGTTATGGACTGAGATTCTTAAAGAAAACCGTGCTAAAAATCTCGTCTATCGAAGACAGCGGCCGCTTGCGCAGCGCCTTTAATTTTGTAAACTACTTCGTTTACGTAATCATGTTTTTCTTTATCCTCAATGCCATTGGGGTCAATATCAATATGTTTTTGACCACCTCGGCGGCGCTGTTTGTCGGATTGGGACTCGCGCTTCAAAAGATTTTTCAAGATTTGATCGCCGGTATCTATATCATGATGGACAAGACCCTAAGCGTGGGCGATGTGATTCACATCAACGACGAAGTGGCGCGGATTAAAATCATCAAACTCCGTTCGACTATAGCCGAAACGCGAAACCGCAAAATCATCGTAATCCCCAATAGAAAATTTATAGACGACATCATCAACAACTGGACGCAAGATGATGAGGTGATTCGGGCGCGTATAGATGTCGGTGTTTATATCGGAACCGATGTCGAGAGTGTTCGAAAGGTCTTGCTGAATTGTGCTGCCATCAATCCCGATGTGATGAAAGATCCGCATCCCTTGGTGTTTCTCGATCAATTTGGCGAATCGTCCATTCGTTTTATACTCTATTATTTTATCGATAACTCCTTTGACAACGACCGCATAGCCAGTGCTATTCGATTCGAAATCGACAAGCAGTTTAAGGAAAACGGCATCCAACTTCCGGTACCCGTATTGCGCGTACAGCCTTTGGAACACCAAGGCTTTTAGTCTTCGCAATTCCTGAGCGCTTTTTTACAGTATGCACTGCGGTCGTAGCGACTTATTTGCCGTTTAATTTGCGCAAAGTGTCTTCAATCGTATTCATGCGGTTTTGAATCTTGGCCGCGGCAGCGTCTAAGGTATACCCCTCGTCAATCAGCTCTTTGACTAAAAGCAGCTTTTTGATGTTTTCATAATCGTATCTGCGGTTTTTTCCCTCTCCTTCAGTCAGGCTTTTTATGATGCCCTTGTCCTCCCAATAGCGAATCTGTCGGGTTGGAATTTGCGTGATCTGCGCTACCTCACCGATGCCCACGATCAACTTGTTGAGAAACTCATAGTCGAACGCCAAGTTTTTGTCTTTTGTTGCCATTGTAAGTTATTTGCAATTTTTGTTGTAAAAGTAAAAATATTTTATTTCATTTGCAATTGTAAGTAAATTACAACGAGTGTGTATTAATTACAAATATTGGTAAAATGAAGCATTTATTATTTTTAATTCCTTGGATTATGACCGTAACAAACAGTAGGGCACAAGTTGCCGTTGGCGCGGCGGAAGCAGCGGCGCCTTTGGCTTTTTTTGTAGAACAATTGGAGATTCCTGCAGAATTTTCGTTAAAGCAAGTGAGCTTGGTTCGCATAGACCAAGTGGAAGCGTATTTGTTTCGAGCAGAAAAATCGGTGAACAGCGGTTTGCTGGGCGAACATTTTTCATTTTTGGTGAGCAAAAAGCAGCCCTTTCGTATTTTGGGCTTTACGCGTATGGATTCGAAATACCTGAACAAACCGCAGTTGTCGGAAGGGGAGACCCGCACAATTGCGGTTGATTTTTTGCGCAGGGTCGATTCGAATTTGGCGGATAATGTGGAGCATTTGTGGACCGATAAGCACGGCGAACCCCTGGAAATGGGAGGGGAAGCGGAGCAGCTTGTCGGTATGAAATACAAGTGTTTTCGCAAATCGGCTCGGGACTACGCCTGGGTCATTGTCGGATTCGACGGCAGTATAGTCACTTTTGAACGCGATATTATCTGGGATAGCGGTCGGAAGAAACGGCAAACCAAGCAGTGGTTGTCCGATAGTTGGCAGTTGAATAACGCACAAGGCCAAGGGGATGTTACGCGGTAAGTATGCTCTAGTAACGGGCGGTAGCGACGGCATCGGCTTGGCTATTGCGGAGCAGTTTGTTCGAAATGGAGCGTCGGTTTGCCTCGTCGGGCGCGATAGGGGAAAACTGGATCAGGCGATCTCGGGCTTGCGTGGCTTGGGCGCCGAGGTGGTGGGCTTGGATTTTGATTTGACCGATACCGCGGGCATAGCGGATTGCGTCAAGCGCCTTTGGACGGTTTTTCCGCGTTTGGATATTTTGGTCAACAATGCAGGAGTGGGACAGTTTGTAGCCTTTTCGGAAACCGATCAAACGCTGTTGGAGCGCCACCTGAATTTAAACGTCAAAGCGCCTTATTTTTTAACTCAGACCGTCCTGCCTGCACTGTTGGAAAGTCGCGGTAGTGTGCTCAATATATCCTCCTATTTTTCGCACCGCATGTTGCGGGGCCGACATTCCACGGCTTATTCCCTTAGCAAGGGGGCGTTGGATTCGTTTACCAAGGCCTTAGCCTTTGAAATGGGACCTTATGGGGTTCGCGTCAATGCCATAGCACCGGGCAGTGTGCAAACCGCGCAGTTGGCGTTTAACCTGACCCAATTGGACACTGAGGCGCAGGCAGCTTTTCACGAGATGATCGCAGAGATCTATCCGTTGGGGAAAATTGGCGAGCCGCTAGACATTGCCTATATGGCCGTGTTTCTATCGTCGGAACAGGCGCGTTGGATTACAGGTAGCGTGATGGCGGTAGATGGCGGGTTGACGACGAATTGATGTGGCGGGTGCGAAGGCGTAATTTGAGCTTGGATTGTTCTCATAAGTCTGTATAAAGCTGTATTTTTACAGGCTTATAATTCCCGCATGGCTACACCGAGAAAAAACCTCCGAAAAAAACCGACTCCCAAAAAAAGGCCTCAGAAAAAGACCGGCTTTAACCTGCATCACCTCAAGTGGATCGTGGTTGCGGTATTTTTTGTGGGCTTGGGCATTTGGTTCGGAATCAGCTATAAAGACGGCATCAAGTATTTGTTTAGTGCCGAGCGAAAGGCGGCAGCTGAAAAAAGTGTTTTCGACCTGCGAAATGTCGAGGTTTTAAAACGGCATGCCGACAAGGTGTTCGGTTTTGATATTTCGCATTATCAGGGCAACCTGGATTGGGAGCAGGTGGATGCGATCAACAGCGAATTTTCGTTGGAATTTGTCTTTGTACGGGCGACTATGGGAAGGGATGGCGTAGATACCGCTTTTTTGAAAAACTGGCGCAGCGCTCGTGCCAATAGCTTTATACGCGGTGCCTACCACTATTATCGGCCTAATGAAAACTCCCTGGAACAGGCGCAGCACTTTATTCGTACAGTCCAATTGGGCGAAGGCGATTTTCCGCCGGTGCTCGACATCGAAGAACTGCCCAAGAATCAATCGATGGACAGCCTGATTTCGGGCTTGAAAAGATGGATGCAGGTGGTGGAAAATCACTATGGCGTACAGCCGATACTGTATTCTGGAGAGCATTATTACAACAAGCATCTGCAACAGGCCTTTCCCGATCACATCATCTGGATCGCCAATTACAATTTCTTTGTCGAAAACATCAAGCCCAACTGGCACTTTTGGCAATTTACCGAAAAGGGCATAGTATCGGGTATAGCGACTCCGGTCGATGTGAATATCTTTAACGGCAATAGGAACGATCTGCGAAAAATACTGATCCGCTAAGCGGATTCGATGCGTGGAATTGGTATGCTGATGCTATTTCTTGACGTCCAAGGCATCTCTCAGGGTGTTGCCGATCAGCATAAAAGCCATGACCAATAAAAACATGGCTATACCGGGTATCAATGCGAGGTAGGGCTTGCCCATCAATATGTAGTTGTAGTTTTCCTTGATCATCGAGCCCCAGCTCGGCACGGGTACCTGGGCACCAAGACCTAAGAAACTCAGTCCGCTTTCCACTAAAATTGCCGAAGCGAAATTGGCGGCCGAAATCACGATCACCGGGGCCATGCAATTGGGTAAAACGTGTCGCAATATAATGCGAAGGTCGTCATAGCCCAAAGCCCTTGCAGCGGTGACGTATTGCTGTTCTTTGACGCTGATGACCTGTCCTCGGACCACTCGGGCCACTTCGACCCACATCGTGAGCCCGACGGCTATAAAAACCTGCCAAAAGCCCTTGCCCAATGCCAGGGTGATGGCGATTACCAACAACAAAGTGGGTATGGACCACACCATATTGACCAGCCACATGATTAACGCATCGATTTTACCGCCGTAATATCCCGCAACTGCACCTAGAGACACGCCGATCAACAACGAGAGTGTCACGGCTACAAATCCGATGGCTAAGGATACGCGAGAGCCGATGATGAGTCGACTGAGAAAATCGCGGCCTTGACTGTCTGTTCCCAAGAGGTAATTCTTTTGGTGTATGGACTGATCGATGATTGAATGCGGGGTGGGGTCTTTAAAATAAGTCAGTGGCAATGCCAGTTTTTCTGCGGTTTGCGGATGATTGCTGTAGGTGGTAAAGTGAAGGGAATCCCGGCTAAAGTGATAATTGACGATGGGGATTTCAAGGGGTAGTTGTTCCTTGCCCATAAACCAAGACGACCAGCTAGAAGCGGTCTCCGATTTGTCGTCTAGCGATAACATGGTTACGCTAAAGCCCGGTTCCTTTGACCGCAAAGCGAGGTTGCCCGCATTGGCGTTTTGGGTTTTATCCGGTACGATGACATAGGCAAATATCGAGATAAAACTCAATGCGACCACAAACCAAAAAGACAAAACGCCCCAAAAATCCTTCTTGAATTTTTGGAGCGCTAATTGATTGTTAGAGATGGTTTTATCTGCCATTAAGACTAATGCTTTTCCGCTAATTTGTTTTTCTTAACCGTGAGTTCACCAGTGGTGGTGCGCGGACCTTTGTGAATGTCTTTTAAGATATTCACGGCCTCTTCTACATACACATCACTCGCCAGGGTTTCATGCCATCTGTTTCTCTTGTTCTCTAAAATAGTGTCATTCTTAAACTTCTCTAATTCGTAGGGAAGCGAGTTGAATGTCAGGTGGTTGTTGTACTTGGAAATCGCCTTAAATTTTTTGGCTTTTTCTTCCACCTGTTCCTGTTTTAGTTTGTATTTGTCGTAATTTAAACTGAATACTTTTTCGTCTTTTCGCTCGTTGATCCACTGTGCATTCTCGGTGATGAGCTTGAATTGTTGATTCGTGGCAATGCGCTTTTTACTGTTGCTGATTGCCGGTTGAAAATCATTTTTCAAAGGCGTGTAGTTCGCGCGGTCGATTTTGTCCCACGGCATCGCATTCGGGATGTCGCGTTCGCCCATGTCGATATACGAAAAGCGGTCTGGCAACACCACGTCGCTCAATACACCTTCGCGTTGTGTGGATCCTCCGTTGATTCTGTAGAATTTCTGTAGGGTCAACTTAAGCGCTCCCAAATCGCCATAGGGCTGTTGGGCCTTGAGCAAGTCGGTAAGGCTGATGATGTTTTGAACCGTACCCTTGCCGTAAGTGTGCTTACTTCCGATGATGATTCCCCTTTTGTAATCCTGAATAGCCGCGGCAAAAATTTCGGAAGCCGATGCGGAAAAGTTGTTGACCATCACCACTAAGGGGCCGTCCCACTGCACTTTGGCATCGCGATCAAACAACACGTCTTTTTTGCCTTTGGACGATTTCACCTGTACAATAGGGCCTTGTTCTATAAATAGTCCCGCCATGTCCACTACGGTTTGCAGCGAACCTCCACCGTTGTTTCTGAGGTCCATGATGATACCGCTAACTTGTTGCTCCTTTAGGCGCTCCACTTCTTTGGCTACATCTTTAAACGCATCGCGATTGTCTTTGTTTTCAAAATTGATGTAAAATTTTGGCAACTGAATCAAGCCATAGGTTTGATTGCCGTGAACAATAATGCTCGACTTGGCATAGGTTTCTTCCAATTCCACGATCTCGCGGATAATCGAGATGATCACCACGGTTCCGTCTACTTTTTTTACGGTCAAACGCACCTCAGAACCCTTGCGGCCCTTGATCTTTTTAACCACATCTTCCAATCTCATACCCACCACATCTACGGCCTCTTCATTGCCTTGAGCTACTTTCAATATGATATCGCCGGCTTCGAGTTCCTTTCCTCTCCATGCGGGGCCTCCGGGAATCAATTCCGAAATTTCGGTAACGTCGTTTTTCTTTTGAAGCTTGGCTCCAATACCCTCGATTGTACCACTCATGCTCGCGTCGAATTTCTCTTTGTCTTCCGGCGCTAAATACGAGGAATGCGGGTCAAATCGTTCCACTATGCTGTTGATGTAAATCGTAAACCAATCCTGGCGTTGCAAGTCATCGATAAATCCAAAATACTCATTTAAGGATTTTAAAGTGGCTTCTCTGGCTTCTACCTCTAATTCTTCAAAGCTCTTCTTTTCTACCGGAGCAGCTTCTTTTTTCTTTTTGACAGGGGCATAGCTGTCCTCGTTTGCTTCGTCTTCAAACTCATCTGTGGCCACTTCCTCGCCGTCTTGTAATTTTATCTTATCGGATATCGTCGATAAAACCGATAGTTTAAGCTGCTTTTCCCAACGCTTTTTCAAGGCTTCTTCATCGGCTGAAAAAGCTTGTTTGTCGTAATCCGCATCAAAGGTTTCATTGGTGTATAAATTAAAGGGCTTGCTCAATACGTCTTTGTAAATCCCTTGTGCATCTTTCATGCGCTGAACGATTCTGTCGTGCGTCAAATTGAAAAAAGACAAGTCTTTTAAGGCAATCATATCGTCGATTAGGAGTTCGTATTTTGCAAATTCGTCGATGTCTGCCTGCGTAAAAAAGCGCTTAGTAGGGTCCAAGGACTTAATGTATTCTTTATAGACTTCTTTGGAGAACGCATCGTCAATCTTTACCGGATCATAGTGTCCTTTTTCCAGTAAATACGTAATCATCTCTAGCAATAGTTGGTCTTTCTCAGGGTTCTCTTTAGGCTCTTTGGGTATAAAACTCCACAACAGAGTCGATACGCCTAATATGAGTAGTATTATCTTATAGTTTCTTTTCATAAATGACCAAATAGTGTTCATCAATTAATTTTCATCTAAAGTAAGTAAATAATCAGAGACTTTAAGAGCAGCCTCAATAATATTTTGTTAAACCTTAGTGTTAAAAATCAAAGAATAGGTTAGGTTTAGCAAGGGTTCGGCAGTTGTGTGATCGGGTTTGATTTTATATTGATTACTTTAGCGAAAGTAAATAAAATAATGTAATGAAACAAAAACCTTTAATTTTAGTCACCAACGACGACAGTATAGTAGCTCCGGGTATACGGGCTTTGATAGCTGTGATGAAGGAGATTGGTGAGGTGGTGGTCGTGGCACCGGATAAAGCGCAATCTGCCATGGGGCATGCCGTAACGATAAACAATACCCTTTCTATAGAACGGGTGGCTATAGACCCGGATTTAGAGCGGGAATACAGTTGCTCGGGCACTCCGGTTGACTGTGTAAAAATCGCCTTGGATCAGATTTTGGATCGCAAGCCGGATATTTGCGTTTCGGGAATCAATCACGGTTCGAATTCATCGATAAACGTCATTTATTCCGGTACGATGAGTGCGGCTTTGGAAGCGGGGATGAGCGGAATTCCGTCTATCGGTTTCTCGCTACAGGATTTTAGCTGGAATGCGAATTTTGACGAGATCCTGCCCTTTGTAAAACAGTTGACCCTGGAGACCCTAAAGAATGGACTTCCCGAGGGAACCGTGTTAAACGTCAATTTTCCCAAACTCAGGAGAGCGGAAATTCAAGGCATTAAGATCTGTCGTCAAGCCAAGGCGACCTGGCAGGAAAAGTTTGACAAACGCGTGAGTCCACACGGCAAGGAGTACTATTGGCTGACCGGTGAGTTTGTCAATCAAGACAAAGGCGAAGATACCGACGAATGGGCGTTAAAGCACGGGTTTGTTTCGGTGGTTCCCGTACAGTTTGACCTTACGGCTTATCACGCGATTCAATTGCTCAATCGCTGGGATTTGTAAGGCCTTTTTGGGGGCTTTCGATTTTGTTGCAAAGCCGACCTAAAAAAAATCTGAATTTCAAAGCAGGAGGTATTATCTTAGCGGCTGGGTTTTTGCCGATGGATTTCGGCTGCAAAGGCCGCGGGCTTGCGCGCTAGTAAATCGGTTTATTCCGGTCTATTGCCCAAGAGCGCACCCGGGCATGCGGCTTATAAAACAACTAATATCGACTTATGAAATACTATATTATTGCCGGAGAGGCTTCGGGCGATTTACACGGGTCTAACCTGATGAAGGCGCTTTATAAAGAGGATGCCCAAGCCGAAATTCGTTTTTGGGGCGGCGACTTAATGCAAAAGGTCGGCGGTACTTTGGTCAAGCACTATCGCGAATTGGCGTTTATGGGCTTTGCCGAAGTCGTTCAGAATTTGGGAACCATACTCCGAAATATATCGAGCTGTAAAAAAGACATCGAAGCCTTTGCTCCCGACGCAATTATCTTTATCGATTATCCGGGTTTCAATATGCGTATCGCAGCTTGGGCCAAGAAAAAAGGCATACCGACTCATTATTATATCTCCCCGCAAATTTGGGCGTGGAAAGAAAATCGCATCAAGGCCATTAAGCGCGATGTCGATTATATGTATGTCATCTTGCCCTTTGAAAAGGATTTTTACGAGGGAAAACACGGTTTTCCCGTGCAGTTTGTCGGGCATCCCTTAATCGATGCGGTCGAGGAATACCGCAGTAGCGCCGATTCGACCTTTCGAGAGCGGCATCGCTTAGACGATCGTCCCATTATTGCCTTATTGCCGGGGAGTCGCAAACAGGAAATTACCAAGTTGCTTTCGCAAATGCTAACGGTGGTCCCTCATTTTGAGCAATTCCAATTTGTCATCGCTGGTGCACCGAGTCAGGACTTTGAATTTTATCAGCGCTTTCTCACCGATAAGAACGTCGCGTTTGTTTCCAATGATACCTACGGTTTGCTCAATGTGGCCTATGCCGCTTTGGTAACCTCGGGTACAGCGACCTTGGAAACCGCTTTGTTTAAGGTGCCCCAAGTGGTCCTTTACAAGGCCAATCCGATCTCTTATCAAATCGCAAAACGCATTATTACCCTAAAATATATCTCCTTGGTCAATTTAATTATGGACCGGGAAGTGGTGACCGAATTGATCCAAGAAGACTGTAACAGCAAAAGCATTTACGCCGCCTTTTCTAAGATTGTGGAGCAACAGGGCAGGGAGGAAATATTGCAAAATTATGATATACTGATAGATAAGCTTGGCGGAAAAGGTGCCAGTGAATTGACAGCCCGATTAATTAATAAAAATTTATGAGTTGTTTTTTAAAATAAAATTCTATATTTGTGAGATAACAACATCGATAATTATGAAAACGTACGCTTCCGCCTTCTTAATTGTACTGCTGTTATTGTCTAGTCGGTCACCCGCAGCGAACCTGCAAAAAGTAGCCTTAGATAATATCACGCCTGCAAATAATCCACCCAAAACACCCATTAAGGGAAAAAAGGGAAAAACCGCTTCCACTAAAGGAAAGGACATAGCCGCTACCGATACCAAAGAAATTAGTGTAGAGGAATTGGGTAAAATATTAAACGAAATTGACGAAACCAGCCGCAAAGAGGATACGGGAAGTTATATGACTGAACAGTTGCTCAATGTAGCCGAAGACTTTAAAGGGGTTCGTTACCGTTTCGGCGGCACCTCTAGAGATGGAATGGATTGTTCGGGGTTTGTGAGTACCGCTTTCAATGCTTTCGATATCGCCCTACCTCGTTCTTCGAGAGATATGGCTTCCATAGGACAAAAAATTAATTCTTCTGAAGCGCAAAAGGGAGACTTAATCTTTTTTAAAACCGGAAAAAAATCGAGAATCAGCCATGTGGGAATTATAGTTGAAGTAAAAGGCGAGGATATCAAATTTATACACTCTTCGACATCAAAGGGGGTGATCGTGTCTTCTCTTAATGAAGCGTATTACAACCGTACTTTTGCACAAATCAACCGAGTTTACGAAAAACAACTTTTATAGTATAGCGTTAAAAAATAGGTAACTATTTGATAGACAGGGAAATTTCAATATCTTTCACCATGAAGATATTGAAATTTCCCTTTTTAAGCCTTTCTGTATTCTTTGGTTTAGGCATCTTATCTCTTCCTGTAGTCGCGGAGTTTTACAGCCTGCGCTTCCTTTTACCCCTTTCATTTATCGGATTGCTGCTCGCAGGACCTCATAGCTATGTGTCGGTCGCTTTTAGAATGCTATACGCGGCTTGCTATATGCTGTTGTTCTTCGCTTTGGGCACTGCAACGGCCTATGTGCATACGGTGAGCAACCAAAAGAAGCACTATACCCAACGGGTTTCGGCAGGCGAGAAGCACTTTTTAAAAATCGCCATACGCGAGTCCTTAAAGCCCACGGCTTATGCCGATCGGTATATAGCAGAGGTGCTGTTCGTCGAAGAGCGAGCTAGTTTGGGCAGGATTTTGGTCGTAGTGCCCAAAGGGGAACAAGGCGGGACTTTTCAAGCCGGACAACATCTCAGTGTTTATCAATCCATTTCTGCCATCGACAGACCTCTAAATCCGCATCAATTCGATTATCAGGCGTATTTACAGCAGCGGGGAATCTATGGGCAATTGCGGTTGGCTTCCGAAGGGTATAAGAGAGAAGAGGTGGTGGTGGACGCCGCTGCCTGGCTGGAGGGGTTTAGACAGCGGTTGATCGGGAGTTTTGAAAAGCACCAATTCACACCCGAAGTAGCCGCGGTGGTGGCCTCGTTGCTCTTCGGACAGCGGCAGGGGATTTCGGCCGATTTAAAAAGTCGTTTTGCCGCAGTTGGTGTGGTACATGTGCTGGCAATTTCCGGATTGCATATCGGAATCATTTATATTTTTTTGGTTTGGCTTTTAAAGCGGCTTCGCTTGGGCACCGTAGCTATATACGTCATGGCCACAGTGGTGCTGTGGCTGTATGCCCTGACAGCGGGCTTTGCCGCTCCAGTGGTACGCGCCGTCAGCATGTTTACGCTGATGGCCGTAGCGAGCTGTGGCAAACGCCATTCCAGCACCTATAACAATCTGGCTATTGCCTTTTTTGCAATGCTGTGCGTCCGTCCTTTTTATATAGTCGATGCGGGCTTTCAGTTGAGTTTTGCCGCCGTGTTTGCCATAGTGTTTTTTCATCCGATCATCAGGCGTTTTTGCACGTCCAAATGGGGACTGTGGCGCTATGTCAAAGAAATCGTCGGTGTGTCTTTGGCGGTTCAAATCGGCATACTTCCCCTGACGATCTATTACTTTCACTCGATTCCCGTTTTTTTCCTCTTGGGCAACCTCCTGGTAATTCCCTTGGTGACTCTAATATTGGTAAGCCTACTGGTTTTATTGGCGTTGAATTTCGCGTGGCCAGGGGCAGCACTGTTGTTGGGCAAAGGGGTAAACCTGCTGATCGCGTTTATGAATGCCGTGGTGCGTGGGTTGTCTGAATGGTCGGTATACCCTGTGGAGAACCTCTATTTAAACGCCTTTTTAGCGGTTTGCGCGGCTGTGGTTTTGCTCGTGGTCGGTTTTGCGGTTAAAGCGCGGCAGCGGCGCTTGGTGTTGCCCGCAATGCTAGCGGTATGGCTCTTTCAACTGTTGTATGTCGGCTTTGCGGTTTCGGAAGCCAATAAAAGTGAAGTGCTGCTTTTGTACCACCGCCAGCAAACGGTTTTGCTGTTTAAAAGGCAGCAACGCATTTCGGTATATGCCGACGATGCGCGTGTTTTAAAGGCTGGGGCACTAACCGATTATAAAAACCATGCCATCTTTAGACAGTTGGAGTATTGCCCTTTGCCCAAATTGCTCACGGTTAACAATCAGCGGCTGTTGCTCATCGATAGCTTGGGTGGGTATCAGACCGCTGCAAAAGCGGATATCTTGCTTTTTAGCGGAAATTCGCGACTCCACTTCGGTCGCGTAATTGCGTATCATCAACCCGATTTAGTGCTGGCCGCAGCGACCTTCCCACCCTGGGAAGTTCGGCGATTGCAGCAGTGGTGCAACCAAAAAAAAATCCCTTTTCACAGTGTATCGGAAAAGGGATTCTATAGGTTTTAATGCGGAAATTACTTGATTTCTTGCAGGAGTTGCTGCGGTACTTTGTAACCTACTAAGGTCTTTTTAATCGTACCGTCTTTTTCAATGATTACCATCGATGGGTAGCCCGGTACTCTTAGAAAAGCGGTAAACTCGTGCATGCCGTTACGGCCCGCTCGGTTGGCGTCGTAATTCGGATTTCCGAAGGTTTTGCCCGCAAATTCAATCTTCTCATTTCCTTCGGCATTGAACTTTACAGCATAGAATTTGCTGTTGATTTGTTCGATAACTGCGGAATCGGTAAAGGTGTTTTGATCCAACATCTTACACGGGCCACACCAGCTGGTGTACACGTCCATAAAAATGGGTTTGGGATTCGCTTTCTGCGCTTTTATAGCCTCTTGAAAAGTGATCCATTTAATTTCTTGAGCGGAAGCACTTGCTCCGACCAAAGCAATGACAATAAGCAATATGAGTTTTTTCATTTTGTCGATTTCTATTATGCGGTTATTATTTTACACCGTGCATCAACTTCTTCAAGAACGGGTTGAGCAACATAACCAGTAAACCGGCTACTATAGGCACTACCGTAAAAATCAAGAAAAACGTAGATAACGAGTACTGATTGGTGATGTTTTCAATTTGTCCGCCGATTACAGCTGCTAATTTATTTCCAACGGCAATAGCCAAATACCACATACCAAACATAAAGGCAATCATACGGGCAGGAACCAATTTAGAAACATAAGACAGTCCAACTGGCGATAGGCAAAGCTCCCCTAAAGTGTGGAATAAATAAGCGAGGATCAACCAGATCATCGAAACTTTAACGCCTTCAGCCACACCGTGAGATCCGTAAGCCAACAAGCCAAAACCAATCGCCATAACGATCAATCCCATACCGTATTTAACAGCGGCTGGCGGGTTGTATTTACTGTCCCAAACTTTAGATACCAACGAAGCGAAAGTGATGATAAAGAACGAGTTTAAAATCGAGAACCAAGAAACGGTGATTTCTGAAGATTCGGCTGTGTATTCTTTGTAAAGCATCCAGATAGCTACCGCCCAAACACCCAAGAAACAAATCGCTAATACGATGTTGGATCCCGGTATTTTTGTCCAGGTTTGTTTTCCTAAAAGGATTAAAACCCAAGAGATAATCACTAACGGAACTATGGTTAATAAGGTATTTACGATATTAAATGCCGTCAGGGCAGAGCCTTCTAAAGCACGATCGACATTGTCTCTTGCGAAGATTACCAAAGACGATGCTCCTTGTTCGAAAGACATCCAAAAGAAAATGGTAAAGAAAGCGAAGATAATTACCGCAATCATACGGTCTCTAATGATTTTCGTATAACGCGACAGACGACTTACAATTAAAAATATAAAGGCCACTAAGGCAACTAATATCGCGAGGCTTGGTCCGTCAAGGCTGCCGTAACTAAACGGGAATAAATTGATTTTGGCAATTTTAGAGAGCGGATCGTTAATGGCATATAAAAGACCGATAACCGTTGTAATGGCGATTAATACGTAATCGACCATTGTAAAGGGATTGGGCTTGTCGTCTTCGTTGTTTGAAGCCGCATTTGCCGTAGCCACAGCCAATTTCTTTTCCTTGGTAGGAACTTCACCTATATTTCCGAATAACGGTTTGGCCAACCAGAATTGTGCGGTTCCCAACAACATGAAAATACCGGCTAAGCCGAATCCCCAATGCCATCCAATTTTTTCGGCTAAATAACCACAAAGCATCATTCCGAAAAAGGCACCTGCGTTTACACCCATGTAGAAAATGGTGTATGCACCATCTTTTTTCTCCGGGAATTTTTTATACATTTCCGAAAGGATCGAAGTCATGTTTGGTTTAAAGAAACCGGTACCAGCAACTAGAAGTCCTAAACCGATATACAACATCAGTGGCGTGTCCAAAGCCATGGCAGCATGACCCAGGGTCATAATGATAGCTCCGACTACAACTGCCCAGCGATATCCAATGTATTTGTCGGCTATAATTCCACCGAAAATAGGGGTGATATAAAGCAACATGGCGTAGGTACCGTAAAGTGCCCCCGCATTTTCTGCCGACCAACCCCATCCTGGATTGTCACTCAACAAGGTCATGGTTAAGAATTGAATCAATAGGACTCGCATTCCGTAAAAGGAGAAACGTTCCCACATTTCTGTAAAAAACAAGACGAAAAGTCCCGAGGGATGTCCTAATACGGTCGATTTAAAAAAGTTCTGTTCTGCTGTGGTGTCTTCTGACATAATATAGTGATAAAAGTGAATGTTCTTATTTGACTTCTTGCATGAGTTTTCGGATAAACGGCGATATCAATATCAATACCACCCCAGCAACTACGGCATAAACGCCCAGTTCTTTATATCCTTCCGTATAGGCCATTAAGCTGTCTAAATTGGAGGTTCCCGTTTTGGAAGCAGACATATTGGCTCCGATTATACCTGCGGCATATTGGCCGTAGGCACTGGCTAAAAACCACATTCCCATCATCATTCCCTGTAGGTTGGCCGTAGATAACTTGGTCATGATCGACAGTCCTATCGGGGAGAGGCAAAGCTCTCCAAAGGTGATGATCAACAGGGCAATGGTAAAGAAATCCAATGAAGTGATTCCCGCGGCATCGGCAAACAAACGCGTGGCAAATAAGGCGTAATAGCCCAATCCCAACAATAGGAAACCCAGTCCGAATTTGACAACGGTATTGGGCTCTATGCGTTTTTTAGCCAACCAAATCCACAATAATCCCAATAGCGGTGCGAGTAGAATGATAAAAAAGGCACCTCCGGAGTTATTGACTCCGTTGGGGTCCAACGGTATACCCAGTACGGTGTTGTCTAAGTTTTTCGCAGCAAATATGCTGAGTGATCCTCCTGCTTGTTCGTATATTCCCCAAAACAATATGGAGAAAAGAATGAATATCAAGGCGGCAAATAATTTTTTTCGCTCGGCAGCCGTCACTTTGGACATCTCATAAAAGAGGTATAGCAAGGTCGCCGGACCGATGATGGCCATAAAATAATCGGTGTATTGGGTGTTGTCTACCATTTGGATAATGACAGGCACCATGGCAAGTGTTAAGGCGTAAACGGCCACTTCGTGCCAAACCGGTTTCTTTTTCTGTTCGCCATTTTCTAAAACGTCTTTCGGTTGAAGGCCTATGGGGCCTAAATGTCTTTTGGTGAAGTGAAAGTTGATTAAACTGATCACCATTACCAAAGCAGCCAATCCAAAAGCCACGTTCCAGCGGTGTTCGTGTTCGATTAAATCGGAGAACAATTGTCCTTTTCCGATGGCGATACACAGATAGCCCCCGATCAAAGCGCCTAGGTTGATACCGGCATAAAAGAGGGAAAATCCCGCGTCGGTACGGCTGTCGCCTTTTTTGTATAAATAACCGACCATCGTCGAGATATTCGGTTTAAAGAATCCCGTACCAATAACGGTAAAGGCAATTCCGGTAAAGAAGAAAACATGCGGATCGTAGGCGAGTATCATACTGCCGACGATCATTAGGGCTCCACCCCAAAACAAGGATTTTCTAAAACCGAGTATTTTGTCGGCAAACAAACCTCCGATAAAAGTAAAGGCATATACAAAGGCTTGAGTGGCTCCGTATTGTAGGTTGGCCTTGCCTTCGTCGAAATTCAACTGGTCTATCATAAAGAAGACCAACATTCCCCGCATTCCGTAGAAGCAAAAACGCTCCCACATTTCCGAGAAAAACAAACTCCAGATCTGTCTGGGATATTTGCCTTTGAAATTTTGAATTTCTTCTAATGTCTGTACTTGACTCATAAGAGGACTGTTTTAGGGGATTCGATTAACGAATTCCGTGCATTAATTTTTTGAGTATTGGAGATATGGCTATGAGTACCAAACCTGCTACAGCGGGTAGTACGGCGAATATTCCAAAGAAATAAGAGATGGAGTGCTCGGCGCTGATCTTGTCGATTAGGGCACCGGAGAATCCGGCAAGTCCATTGGCGATAGCCGAAGCGCAGAACCACAGTCCGAAGATTAGCCCCAAGAGGTTCTTAGGCGATAGTTTGCTCACATAAGACAAGCCAACTGGCGATAAACACAGCTCTCCAGAAGTGTGGAAAAAGTATGCCAACACCAACCACAACATACTCACCGAAGCCGTTGCAGCTCCCTGTGGAATGTCTTGTGCTCCGTAGGCCAATACCGCAAATCCAACACCTACTAGAATCAGTCCTAATGCAAATTTAATCGGCCCAGAAGGGTTCCAGATTTTTTCCCATAGCCTGCTGAATGACGAAGCTAGGGTGATGATAAAGAACGAGTTTAAAATTTGAAACCACGATGCGGTGATTTCGGTTTCTATAGCGTTGAATTCTCGTGTTATTTTCCAGATTCCCAAAGCCCAAACCAAGATAAAGGATATGGCAGTAAAGATAATGGTAACCGGATATTTGGCATATATTTTTCGTGCTAATCCCACCAAAACCCAAGTGATAATAACCAAGGGGAAAAGGGTTAACAGGGCATCGACCCATTTAAAGATGGTACCCGCAGAGCCTTCTAAAACGCGCTGGGTGTAGTCTTTGGCAAAAATACTCATCGAACCTCCCGCCTGTTCAAAAGACAAGAAGAAAAAGATACTGAAAAACATCAAAACACCCACCACAATCAGTCGGTCTCTTTTTACCTTGCTTGGCAAGGGTTCTTCTTCTGTTTCGGTTCCCTGATTGATCGCTTCTCTCTTTTCCTTTGGCGATTCTCCAATGCTTCCGAATAATTTGGTGGCAAAATAGAATTGCAACATCCCGAAAAACATAAAGATACCAGCCAAACCGAAGCCGTAATGCCATCCGATTTTTTCACCGATATAACCACACAACAACATACCTAAGAAAGCACCGGCGTTAATACCCATATAGAAAATGGTATAACCCGCATCTTTTTTAGAACTGCTGTCGGGATACAATTGGCCGACCATAGAAGAGATATTCGGTTTGAATAGCCCGTTTCCTAAAATCATAAAGAGCAATCCGATATAGAAGAAATTTTGATTGATGCCCTCTAGTGCCATAGAAGCATGACCTATGGTCATGATTAATGCACCGAGTACGATAGCTTTTTTAAAGCCGGTTAGCTTATCGGCGATGATACCGCCCAACAAAGGAGTGAAATACACCAACATCGTATAGATTCCGAAGAGTTGCATGGCATCTTCTCGAGACCATTCCCAGCCGCCATCCATCACTTTACTAATCAAAAAGATTGTCAATAGCGCACGCATTCCGTAATAGCTAAAGCGCTCCCACATTTCGGTGAAAAACAAGACAAATAGCCCTGCCGGATGACCCATAACCATTTTGTCGTCGATCCCTAGTTTGCTTAAGTGTGTGATCAGTTTTTTGTTTTCTTCCATGTTGTTGTTCTTAAAGGCTAGGCTTATAAATTATTTAATATAAAATCGGTCATCTTCGTATACAATTGCAAGCGGGTAGCTCCTCCGTAAATACCGTGGTTTTTATCGGGGTAAATCAACCAGTCAAATTGTTTGTTCTGCTGTACTAAAGCTTCGATCATCACCATGGTGTTTTGCACATGTACATTATCGTCGGCACTGCCGTGTATCAGCAAATACTTACCTTGGAGTTGGTCGGCAAAGAAAATCGGGGAGTTCTCATCATAACCCGCGGCATTTTCCTGTGGTGTTTTCAAATAGCGCTCGGTGTAAATGGTGTCGTAAAAACGCCAATTCGTCACCGGTGCTACCGCAATGGCGGCCTTGAAAACATCCGCCCCTTTTAACAGACAATTGGTCGACATAAAGCCTCCAAAGCTCCATCCCCAGATTCCAATTCTAGAGGGGTCAATATAGTTAAAATTTCCTAAATATTTAGCTGCTATTATTTGGTCTTCTACTTCGAGTTTACCTAGCTGATTTTGAGTCGATTTCTTGAATTTCGCCCCCTTGAAGCCCGTGCCCCGTCCGTCTACTGCAACCACGATATAGTCGTGTTGAGTCAACATAGCATGCCAAAAGTCATTGGTGTCCCACCATTTGTCTGCAACTTGCTGCGAGCCAGGACCGCTGTATTGGTACATCAATACCGGGTATTTTTTGCCGGCTTGAAAGTTTTTGGGTTTCATGATCCACGCATTCATCATCCCGCCGTGTTCGGTCGGTATTTCCAAGAACTCTTTCTCGGGTAATTGGTAATCGTTTAATCGATTGTTTAAGGTTTCATTAGAGACGATTGTCTTTAGCGTCTGTCCGTTTTTCGATTGCTTTAAGGTGTATGTCGGCGCCTGTACACTCGAGGAAAAGGTGTTGATAAACAAGTCAAAATTGGGACTGAATAAGGCGGAATTGGTTCCGGAATCTGTCGTGAGTTGTTTTTTGTTCTTTCCGTCTAACTGTATGGAGAAAACATCTCTTTTAGTACTGCCGTTTTCGACCGACTGAAAGTATAGGGTTTTGGTTTTTTCGTGTAAACCGTAGTATTCGGTGATTTCCCACGGCCCTTTGGTCAGCTGTTTTAGCAACTGTCCGGTTTTGGAATAGTGGTAAAGGTGGAGGTAACCGTCTTTTTCACTAGACCAAATAAAGCTGTTGTCCTTTAAAAAGGTCAGGTGGTCTGTGATGTCGATATATGCGGGGTCGGTTTCGCTGAGAACGACTTTTTTGGAGGCGTCTTTAGCATCGATAAAGAGCAGGTCCAAGTGGTTTTGATGGCGGTTGAGCACTTGCACGCTTAAAAAAGCGCTTTCGTTGGTCCATTGAATTCTCGGTATGTAGAAGTCGCTGTAGTTGGACAGGTCGACCGCAGCGGTTTTTTGCGTTTTTACATCGTAAATGTGCAGGGAAACCAAGGCGTTTTTCTCGCCTGCTTTGGGGTATTTAAAAACGCTTTGCGTCGGGTATAGTCCCTTGCCGTAAATGTCCATAGAATACTCGGGCACTTCGGTTTCGTCAAATTTGACATAAGCGATTTTTGTTCCGTCGCCATTCCAGGCAAACTGACTCACCACGGCGAATTCCTCTTCGTAAACCCAGTCGGATATACCGTTGATGATGTGGTTTTTCTTGCCGTCATGAGTGATGGCCGTCGCGGTTTTGGTCGAAATGTTGTAGTGGTATAGATTGTTGTTTTGAGCGTAGGCGAGCTGTGTGCCGTCTGTGGAGAAAGTCGGCTCTTGAATCGGGGAGTCTCCCACTTTTTCCAGGGTTTTTGTCGCGATATCATAGAGGTAATAGTCGGCGGTAAAAGAATGTCTGAATATCGGGCTGGAAAGCGTTGCGATTAAAATCTTCTTTTCGTCGGCGCTAAATTTGTAGTCGTCGATGCTCTTAATCGCGGGAAAAAGCGCCGTGTCAAACAGGGTCGATGCCTTTTTTAAAGTCGCGAAATCGTAGCTGTTAATCTGTGAACTCGAGCTGTTAGCGTTGTATTCTACCAAGGAATATTGGTTGCTGTTCTTCATGGCACTCACAGAAACCATTCTCTGAGGCTGTAAAGATCCATTCCAAATTTCATTGAGGGAAATCTGCTTTTGACCAAAAGCCATATTTAAGGCAATTAGGCAAAATAAAAGCGTTGTAGGTATTTTATTCATTTTATTTACTGTCAAAAAAACTTCCAATTTTAGTGAAAAAATATGAGCCTTGCCAGTTTTTTTGTTGAATTAACCAAAAATGAAGTGATTTTTCTGTTCGCGCCCCCTTTTGGAGGATTAAAACGACAAGAAATGCCAAGGCTTGATTACTTAGAATGGATTTAAGCTGTGTATGTCATTTTTAATACCGCGCGAAACCCTTATATTTGCCACAACAAATAAGGGGATGATGGCTTCAAATATCAAAGGGTTTTCAAAGTGGACTAAAGAAGAGAAATTGCAATGGATTGCAAAGACTTATTTTTCGAATTCAGAGGAAATCATAGCGCTGATTAAAACGTATTGGAATTCGGACGAAGACGTGCAAAAATTGCACGATGAATTCATCGAAAACACCCTTACGAATTTTTACCTGCCCTTTGGTGTGGCACCGAATTTTGTGATTAACGGCCGCAATTACACCCTTCCGATGGTAATCGAAGAGAGCTCCGTTGTGGCAGCTGCTGCAAAGGCCGCAAAGTTTTGGTCTGAAAGAGGCGGTTTTAAAGCAACGGTTTTAAACACCGAAAAAATAGGCCAGGTACACTTTACCTATACCGGCGATAGCGCCGCGCTCACCCGTTTTATCGATACCATTCGTCCGCAATTCTTTTCCGATACCGAGGCGCTTACTCAGAATATGAGGAAACGCGGCGGTGGAATTTTAGACATTGCGCTGCGCGACAAAACCGAATTGTTGGAAAATTACTACCAATTGCACGTGACCTTTGATACGAAGGACAGCATGGGGGCGAATTTTATCAACAGCTGTTTGGAGCAAATTGCAGCGACTTTAAAAGAACAAGCACGCCATTTTGACTCTGCAGAACAGGAGTTGGAGGTGGTGATGAGTATATTGTCGAACTACGTACCCAATTGCTGCGTTCGCGCTTCGGTGAGTTGTGCGGTGTCGGACTTGACTTCTTCGGAAATTGAAAATCCCGAAGAGTTTGTCGCCAAATTCATGCAGGCCGTTCGCATTGCCGAGGTAGAACCCTTTAGAGCGGTAACGCACAACAAGGGGATTATGAACGGCGTCGATGCGCTGGTCTTGGCTACGGGCAATGACTTTAGAGCTGTTGAAGCCGGCGTTCACGCCTATGCCTCTAGGGGCGGGAGCTATTCCAGCTTGTCACACGCCAAGGTCGAGGACGGTATCTTTACCTTTTGGCTCGATTTGCCCTTGGCCCTGGGAACCGTAGGCGGATTGACGTCTCTGCACCCCATGGTTAAGGTGGCTCTAAAGCTGTTGGGCAGTCCCAATGCCGAAGAGTTGATGCAGATTGTTGCTGTGGCGGGATTGGCGCAGAATTTCGCCGCCCTAAAATCGCTTACCACCACCGGAATTCAGCAAGGGCACATGAAAATGCACCTAAAAAATATCCTCAATCAATTTAAAGCAACCGACGAGGAGCGCAGGAATGCGGTTTTACACTTCGAGAAAAACATCGTTTCTCACAGTGCGGTAGTCGAGTTGCTCGAAAGTCTAAGGAAGTAAGTTATGACGAGCCCCTCTTGTTACTACAGTCATGGAAAATTGCTCATCACCGCCGAGTATTTGGTGTTAGATGGGGCTCAAGCCTTGGCTTTACCCACAAAAATGGGGCAACAACTGCGGGTGACTCCCGTTAAAACAGGAGAGATTCATTGGCTGTCGTTTGATCGTGACGGCGCGGTGTGGATCGACGAGACCTTTGCGGTTTCCCGTATTCTAAATCTGCAGTTGCAGTCTACCGATTCCCCTTACCTCAAGACACTGCTGCAAATACTCGCAGCAGCACATCGCTTAAATCCCCAGTTTTTCGAACAATCCCGAGGATTTGATGTCGAAACGCAGTTGGAGTTTCCGCGAATATGGGGACTGGGTACCTCTTCTACCGTAATCAATAACATTGCGCAATGGGTGGGCGTAGATGCTTTTCAACTGTTGCAAGACGCTTTTGGCGGTAGCGGTTACGACATCGCTTGTGCGCAATACCACAGTCCGATATTGTATACCAGAACCCATGCCGGTCCCCAAATTGAATCCGTCGTTTTTAATCCGGTTTTTTCCGACTGCTTGTACTTCGTATACCTCAATCAAAAGCAAGACAGCAAAGCGGGCATTGCGCGATATCGGGAATACTCGGCCAACCGAAGTTCTCAAAAAGCGGAAATCAATGCCCTAACACAGCAGTTGCTGCACAGCAACTCCCTGGAAGAATTCGAATGCCTGTTGGAACAGCACGAAGCGATAATCGCTGCGATTATAGACATGCCCAAGGTGAAGGAGGTATTCTTTCCAGACTTTACCGGTGCCGTAAAAAGCTTGGGAGCTTGGGGAGGAGATTTTGTTTTGGTCACGGCCAAAAAAAATCCCCTAGCTTACTTTAGTGCTAAGGGATTTGATGTCGTACTGCCTTATCGCGAGATGATTTTATAAAACCGGTCGCAGTGTATTGCTAAAGGTCACGCGAAAGGGAATTTCTTTATCTGCGTTGTTTTTGAGTATATATATAAACTTAAACATCTTTAAGTGATTGCTTTCTATCGTTAAACTCTTACCGGTAAAGTTGTCGAATATCGTCAAATCTTTATCGTTGTCTACGCGTATGGATTTGGCAATTCCCGTTTTTAAATGAGACATGGTCATGCCGTTAAAATAGGTCTTGTCTTCGGCTTTAATACGGATGTTTTCCCCTTTGTATCCCTTGGTCAATATCACTACCGAATACTGAGGTTCACTCGCTCTCATTCCGCGGAGGTAGTTGTCTTTAGTCTTGTCACTAACCGAGCGGAAATCGTCTCGTACTTGCGCGTAATCCGGCAGGTCAATCACATCTTTTTCATTGGGTAAGCGGTCTTCTTCTTTGATTTTTTCAAGGGTTTCTTCTACGGTCAATTCCGGTTTAGAAAAGAGCGGTTTGGCGGTTTTACACATGGAGAAGAAGGCGATAATCAATAGAAAAGCAAATTTTTTCATAATCTTAATTTTGAATGAATTTGAAAAATAGGTAAAGTGCCTATCTTTGTGGTAAAGGTACTTTTTTTTCAAGGAAATCAAAAATTGGGCATTTTAAAACTAAAATCTACAAAAAAAAACTAGCGGTATTGAAGAATTACGACGTATTAATAATAGGAGGAGGCGCTGCGGGTTTTTTTACAGCCATCAATTTAGCCGAAAAGACCAAGGGAATAAAAATAGCCATTTTAGAACGCGGTAAAGAGGTGCTTTCCAAAGTGCGCATATCGGGTGGCGGGCGCTGCAATGTAACGCATGCCTGTTTTGATCCCAAAGAACTGGTGGGTTTTTATCCCCGCGGTTCCAAAGAGCTGCGCGGACCGTTTAATCAATTTTGTAGCGGCGATACCATAGAGTGGTTTGAAAAAAGGGGTGTTGCCTTAAAAATAGAAGACGACGGCCGTATGTTTCCGGTAACGGATTCCTCCCAAACGATCATCGATTGCTTTTTGACCGCGACCCGAGAACTGAATATCGACTTGTTGACGGGCTATAGCGTTCAAGCGGTTTTTCAAAAGGACAACAGCTGGAAAGTCGATACCAATCAAGGGGCTTTTGAAGCGAATTACTTGGTTTTTGCTACGGGTAGTAATCCGAAAATGTGGCAGCTATTAGCCGAAAGTGGACATCGGATTATCCCGCCGGTAGCCTCGCTTTTTACCTTTAATATAAAGGACAAGCGACTGGTCGATTTGATGGGGATTGCCGCTCCAGCAACCGTAAAGGTGAAGGGGTTAAAACTCGAAGCCACCGGTCCCTTGCTCATTACGCATTGGGGGTTGAGCGGACCGGGTATATTGCGTTTGTCCGCTTGGGGTGCCCGCGAATTAGCCGAAAAGAATTATCAATTTCACATACAGGTCAATTGGTTGACCGACGAGGTTTCCCTGGCCGATGCCGAAGAAAAACTGTCGGAAATCAAAAGGGAGAACGCCAAAAAAATAGTGGTCAAAAAATGCCCTTTCGACTTCCCCAATCGCCTCTGGGAGCGCTTGGTCGTAGCCGCAGGTATAGCGTTGGAAGCCAAATGGGCCGATTTAAACAAAAGGGAATTGCAGGCCTTGGCCTTGCAATTGACTCAAGGGGAATTTCAAGTCAACGGCAAGAGTACCTTTAAAGAAGAGTTTGTCACCGCAGGAGGAATTGACTTAAAAGAGGTCAATTTTAAAAATATGGAAAGCAAAATACTTCCCAAGGTGTTCTTTGCCGGTGAAATCTTAAACATCGATGCGATTACCGGAGGTTTTAATTTTCAGAACGCATGGACGACCGGTTTTATAGCGGCGACAGAAATTTCGAACCGCATCAGCGGCAATTAATACCGCATGGCTTTAGGGTAATCCCAGGCGTTTTACGCCAATGGCGAGCTCAAAAATTTAAATAGGCGTCTTGTTGTACAGGACGCCTATTGATTTTATTCCCCTTGCATACTACGGTTGAGGGTTTAGCATCCAAATGCTGAAGTTGAGAATTCCCGCAAAGGACAGCCACAACACATAAGGCACTAACAAATAGGCTGCCCATGGCGAAATTTTGTAAAATTGTCGGCCGCAGAAGATGACGGCTACCAAGAGCACGACCAATTCAAAGAAAGCGAGCTTCGGATTTTGCAAGCCAAAAAACAATATCGACCACAGGGCGTTTAACAGCAGTTGCACACCAAATACAATCAGGGCTTTGCGCACAAGACTTTCCGCAGCAGCGCGTTTGGCCCATACCATACCCACTGCAATTCCCATCAGGATATAAAGTATGGGCCAGACGATGGGAAAAACGGCATTGGGCGGATTAAACCAGGGCTTTTCGATTTGGGGATACCAAGTGGTTAAGCTGCTTCGGGTAACGATGCTCGACAAATAGCCCACCCCAGAGCAGAGCAGTATACCCATGACAATTTTCAATGTTTTTTTCATGAGAGTGATTTTAGGAGTTTCTATTCTGTCTTAAAAATTTATCTTTGTAACAATAACCGCTAAGAAAAAAACTCCCAGTCGTTAACCGGGGAGCTTTGATTTATAAAAATAAGCAAAAAATGGGGCAAGAAACATTTGTATATGAATTTGTTGGAAAGAAATTAACCGAAGGCAGTTTTCAATGGAGTGCGCCGAGCAATATTGCCTTGGTCAAATACTGGGGAAAGCGCGAAGGTCAAATTCCCGCCAACCCGTCGTTGAGTTTTACCCTGACCCACTGCAAAACCATCACCCGATTGGATTTTCAGTTGAAGGAAATCTCGGGAATTAGCTTTGATCTCTTTTTTGACGGACAGTCCAAAGAGGAATTTAAGCCTAAAATTCAAAAGTTTTTCGAGCGAATTCGTCCCTATTGTCCTTATATAGATGATTATCACTTTGTGATACACACCCATAATACCTTTCCGCACAGTTCGGGTATCGCTTCTTCCGCTTCGGGTATGGCGGCTTTGGCGGTAAACCTCATGCAGTTGGAGCAGGGGTTAAACCCGCAGATGGATGCGAATTACTTCAATCAAAAAGCTTCTTTTTTAGCCCGTTTGGGCTCGGGCAGTGCCTGCCGAAGCATCTCCGGTGCCGTAGTGGTCTGGGGGGCACATTCGGAAATTGCCGCGAGTTCGGATTATTACGGAGTGCCTTTTGACGGTGCCTTGCATCCGATATTCCAAGACTTTCAAGACGTTATCTTGTTGGTCGACAAAGGCGAGAAAAAGGTCAGCAGTACGGTCGGACACGATTTAATGCACCAACACCCGTTTGCACAACAGCGATTTGAACAGGCACCAGCCAATTTGTCGCGGTTGAAAACCGCTTTGGAAACCGGAGATCTCGAGGCTTTTATCGCCATCGTTGAAAGTGAAGCCTTGACCTTGCACGCCATGATGATGACTTCCATGCCGTACTTTATTTTGATGAAACCCCAAACCTTGCAGATCATCGAGCACATCTGGAGTTTTAGATCCCAGTTTCAAATACCGGTTTGCTTTACCTTAGATGCGGGCGCCAACGTGCATTTGTTGTTTCCCAAAGCGCATAAAACGAGGGTGATGGAATTTGTACAAGAGGTACTAGCGCCTTGGTGCCAACAACAGCATTTTATAGCAGACGAAATGGGTTTTGGGGCTCAAAAGATTGATTTGTAGGTTTTTATGGGGTTTTTAGCTCGATTATAGCCGGTTTTGTCAAGAGTGGTACTCTTTTTGATTTATTAAACTTGAAGCGACTGTTTTACCGTTTATTTTATTAATTTTGAGAGAGCGCGAAACAGTAGCGATGCCATCACCGCTGCAATTCTTTTGGTTTGTAGAAAAGGAAGAAGTCAGTTGTGTGAACGGCAAGGAATGTTAAATCACAAATAAGTAGGTATATATGAAACAGTTATTGAACGTTTTGGTCTTGTCCGTAGCGATGCTCACTGCGGTTTCAGCCGCTGCGCAAGTCGCCGATCAAAACCCGAATTATAGAGAAAGTCAAGATAAATACATGCGGATCAACGACAGTCTTACCGCCACCTTGGGTACCACGGTGCAGCAGACTTATAAAGCGAGAGATTGGTATGACGAACGAGAGGAGCGTCGGGCGCTTAGACGCAGTCGCAACTACGACGTACGCATGAATCGAAGCAGTTATTATTACGATTATTATTCGCCCTATTCGCACCGATCTTGGAACAGTTGGTTGCCCAATATTGGATTTAGATCGGGAGATTTTTGGTTTTCATTTTAAAAATTTAATTTATAAATAAGATTATGCAATTAAAACGTATCGCAATAGCAGCCCTTTTAGTGGCTTCAGGTGTATTTATTTCTTCTTGTGGAAGACAGGTGACTCGCGTGAGTACAGAGGAAACCATAGATATCAGCGGACGCTGGAACAATACCGATTCCAGAGAAGTCGCTACGGAAATGACCAACAAAATTTTAAACGATCCGTGGATCGGAAACCACAACGAGGATCATCAAGGAAAGAAACCCGTAGTTATAGTGGGTATGGTGCTCAACAAAAGCCACGAACACATCGATGCCGAAACCTTTGTAAAGGATGTGGAACGCACCTTTATTCAATCACAACGCGTGCGTTTGGTTCAAGGCGGTAAAAAAAGAGAGGAATTGCGTGCGGAAAAAGCCGATCAGCAAACCAATGCGTCTATAGCGACGATGAAAAAATTTGGAATGGAAAATGGAGCAGACTACATACTTCAGGGTTCGATAAACTCCATCGTGGATTCCCACAAAAAGAAAAAAGTGGTATATTATCAAGTTGACTTAGAATTGACCAATATTCAAACGGGCGAAGTGGTTTGGATAGGAGATAAAAAAATTGCCAAATACGTCAAAAACTAAACCTCCACTAAATGATTTATCAGAGAGGTGCAGCCTATATACTAAGAACATCAGCACTTGTAGTGTTGATGTTCTTCGCGTTTAGTTGCGCCACATATCACGATCGTATCACGGCCTATTATCAGAGTGTCTCTACGGGCGATTTGGCCCAAGCCGACAAGGCATTGGAGAAGAATGCGCTGTTAAAAAAACCGCGTAACAAGCTGCTGTATCTCATGGAGAAGGGGCGCGTTGCGCATTTGAATGGCGATTATACCAACAGTAACAAGTATTTTAACGAGGCCGATTTATTGGTGGAAATAGGGTTGAAAAGCACTTCAGATGCTGTAGTAGGCGCGGTGCTGAATCCGATGTCTCAAAATTATAAAGGAGAGGATTTTGAAATCTTTATGCTTCACTATTACAAGGCACTTAACTACCTGTATTTGGGTCAAACCCAAGAAGCCCTGGTAGAAGCGCGGCGAATTACCTTGCAAAACCAATCGCAAGGCGATAAGTTTAACGAAAAGAACAGCCGGTATACCAAAGATGCCTTTTCTTTAATCCTCCAAGGACTGATTTACGAACAGGATAACGATTACAACAATGCTTTTATCGCCTACAGAAATGCCGTAGAGGTGTTTCAAAGCAGCGAAGACCATGTTTATTACGGTGTAGCTTTGCCCGAAAACTTAAAATACGACGTCATGCGCATGGCCTCCAAAGTGGGGTTTGTCAGCGAACTTCAAAAATTTGAAAAGCAATTCAACAGCAGCTTTAAGGATTATGAGGCGCCGGCTGGCGAGCTAGTGGTGTTTTGGGAAAACGGTATTGCACCGGTGAAAATCCAAAAAGACTTGGTTTTTACCCTGGTTAAAGGATCGAATGGGAGCCTGTTTTTTACCGATGTCGCTGGGGGATTGGTTATTCCCTTCGATTTTAGTATCGGCGGTGGTGGATCGGGTTTAGATGCGGTGCACAGTTTGCGCGTAGCCTATCCGGATTACGTATCGAGACCGCTGTTTTACAATTCGGCCCAAATTACTGGTGCTACGGGTGGTACCTTTAAATTTGAAAAAGTCGAAGACATCAATCAATTGGCTGTTCAAACACTCAACGAGCGTTTTGCGAAAGAAATGGGTGTGGTATTAACGCGATTGGCGATTAAAAAAGGGGCAGAATACGCCTTGAGTTCGTCGGCAAAATCGTCGGACGGCAATAATGCGGTCTTGGAAGGATTGGGTATTGGCATGCAGTTGTACAATATGATCTCTGAAAAAGCCGATACGAGAAACTGGCAAACCCTACCGTCTCAAATCAATTACGTACGCGTACCCCTACAACCGGGGATTAACGAGATCGAGATCGACCTCACCCAAGCCAATGGGCAAAAGGTCAAAGATCAAATCAAAATCGAAGCCAACGGGAAACTGCAGTTTTACAATTATTCTACACTGAAATAATTTAGAGGTCATCACTAATGGTGTATGGCGAACGATTTATATATAAGACCCAAGGACTCCGAGCTTTCTTTGCGTTTTTTGGTTACTCACGGAAAAATATTCGAATAAAGAAAGTATGACGGTGTTTACGGGGTAGACATACCCGTGTAAAGTGCCGTGGTAAGGAGAGGGTTCTTTGATTAAAAAACGAAGGAGCTGTCGTAAGACAGCTCCTTTTGTGGTTATATAAACTTCTGGGAGAGGATTTCCACTTTGCCGCTGGACACGTCGTAATGCGCCCCGACGATTCCGATTCGGTCTTGTTCCAAGAGCGTTTTTAAAACGTCGCTTTGTCTGGTCAGCGCTTGAACCGATTGGATGATGTGCTCCTTGGTTACCTCCGAAATCAATTCCGTTTCGCTGTGGTCTGTGCTTTGTAGCCGTTGCTGTACGGTGACTAAAGCCGGGGTGATTTTAGCGAGAACGCCCGTTAGTTTCCCTAGTTTTTTGTGTTGACAGGCGCCGGTGATAGCGCCGCATTTACTGTGACCCAAAACGAGAATTAGTTTGGTGCCCACGAGTTTACACGCGTATTCCAAGCTGCCAATCACCTCGTCCGTAACGATATGACCGGCTATTCTGATGCTGAAGATATCGCCGATTCCCTGGTCGAAAATGTGTTCGATGGGTGTGCGACTGTCCATACAACTCAGTACGATGGCGTGAGGGTGCTGACCGTTTTTGGTTTCTTCGATCTGGCTGAGGAAATTGCGGTTGTATTTTAGGTTGTTGACGAAGCGGTTATTGCCCTCCATCAATATGTTTAAACTTTCTACTGCTGAGGTATTGGCTAAGATTTCTGCGGTTATGGTATTCATGATTAAATGGATTTTCTGTGTTGAAGAATGAGGATTTTGTTGGTGTTTTCGGTGTGGTACGACTTGTGAAAACCGCTGGTTTGCACATCGATGTTCTTTTCTTTGGCGTGTGCATTGATAAAGTCTTGGATGAGCTCGACGATGTCGATGTGAATGTATACCGATTGCTTGGCATCGATATAAGCACTGCTGTTTTGCGGAAGACTGTACAAGCGGCTTTTGATTGCCGATTTGTTTAAAAAGGAAACCTCTTCTGCCAAGCGAATGTGAAAAACAGCGGTTTCTGAGGTTTGTCGCTTCTCGTATTTAAAAGCCTTTTTTAAGTTTCCAAACAACAGAAAAGCGACACTGGTTGCTAATCCCACGGCAACACCGATCAGTAAATCCGATAGAACCACCATGGAAAAAGTGGCGACAAAGGGAATGAATTGGGTATGCCCTTTTTGCCAGAAGTGGATAAACAACAGGGGTTTTGCCAATTTGTATCCCACGAGTATAAGTACGGCCGCTAAAGTGGCCAAGGGAATTAAATTGAGCACAAAAGGCAGTGCCAAAACGGCGATTAGTAAGAACAGCCCGTGTATGATGGCGCTGGTTTTGTATATTCCACCGGCATTGACATTGGCAGAAGAGCGCACCACCACAGACGTCATGGGGATGCCTCCAATTAAGGCGCTTAGCAGATTTCCAATTCCCTGTGCCTTCAATTCTCTATTGGTGTCGGTATTGCGCTTTAGAGGATCTAGGCGATCCGAGGCTTCAATGCACAACAGCGTTTCTATAGAGGCTACCAATGCGATGGTAAAACCGATGATCCATACCGCAGGGTTTAAAAACCCGTTCCAGTCGGGCAGTACAATAATGTTTGCGAGCTCGGCAGCACTTTGGAAAGTCGGAATAGCAACCAAATGACTGCCGGCTATCGCCAAACTGGAATTTGTGCTGGTCCAGATAAAATTGATCAGTATGGCTACGGCTACCGCGATTAAGGCGCCGGGCAATATTTTTACCCGCCTTAAAAAAGGGATTTTGTCCCAAAGAAGTAATATTCCCAGCGATACGGCTGTGATAATTAGCGTGCCGAAATGGATTTGACCCAAGAATCCAGCAGCGTTGTTTTGGAAGAGCTCCGAAAGGGAGTTTAGTCCGAAGATCAGCGGAATTTGCTTGAGAATGATGATGACACCAATTCCGGCAAGCATGCCTTCAATCACATTGCTGGGAAAGAAATTGGCAATGGTTCCCGATCTTAAGAAACCCAATATGACCTGGAGGATACCGGCGATAATACCGGCACATAAAAACAGGGAAAAGGAGCCTAAGTCGGTTATGGCACTCAGTATGATGGCCGATAAACCCGCTGCTGGTCCGGTAACACTGATGTTGGAATTGCTGAGAAAGCCGACGACAATACCGCCGATTATGCCACTGATAATACCGGCAATGGGCGGCGCGCCTGAGGCAAGTGCGATGCCTAAACAAAGGGGGAGCGCCACTAAAAAAACGACAAGTCCCGGCGCAAAACTGGTTTTCAGTTTTGTAAATATAGGTGTAGTATTCATGGATTTTAAAATAAAATTTGACAAGAGAAGTGCGTGCAAAAATATTTTGCAGCCTTAATTTTTACGGTCAAAGTTTATGCTAAATCGGGAGGGGGGTCGGGGATCTCGCGGATGTTTAAACGAGGTAATTTGTCGTTGATATGGTCGAAAGATCCATTTTTTGCCGTCGCTTTTCGGTCCAATCCCCAATCGGATAGGTAGTCGAAAATATTGTACGGATGGTGTTCTTCTTCGGTATTGGTAATCGGTTTTTTATTCTCTTCGGATATACTGATGGTTGGAATGTTGAGGTCCATATCAAACGCCACCGCAATAGTCGGCAATGCGAGGAAATTTATAAAGAAACCCAAAACGATCAAACTCAGTACTTTCATATAGGATGGGTATACGTGTTTTTGGTAAACCACAGACGGCAATTGCCGCTAAGCGCCTTTTATTTGCTGTTATACGGTTGTAAAAATAAATTTTTCAGCGCTTGGTAACTGTTTTTTTCTTGTTAAACTTAGATTAAATTTATCGCATACTACGGCCTCGGTATAAAATCGAGAAAATAGTTGGGGCCGTAGTGTTAAAATGTTTTAGGCTGAAGTATAAATGCAATATACTTGTAGTTAATTTATAAACGACGATTCCCAATTGAAACCACAGCATTGTACCCACTGTAAAGAACCTCTAAGCTGCAATGCCGCAGCCATCCAAGATTGCGACTGCCAGAAATTGCAATTGCGGCCAGAAACCATCGCCTTTTTAAAGACGACTTTTCACAAGTGTTTGTGCAATTCGTGCTTAAAGAAAATGGACGAGATGGTCGCTTTTTCCCTGGTTCATGAATTTCCAAAACGCCGTAGTGAAATGATTGAAGGGGTGCATTATTATATTGAAAACGGCTATTTTGTCTTTACCGAACAGTATCACTTGATGAAAGGACAATGCTGTCAAAACGGATGCCGACACTGTGTCTATGGCTTTAAGAATCAGTTTTTATAAAAAACAGCTAACAAAGCGGTTATCAGTTAAAAAAACCGTATTTTTGTATTCAAAATATTACTTTTACTGCTATGAAAGGACCATTATTTTATTCGAAAATACTACTGTTTGGAGAGTATGGGATTATCAAAGATTCCAAAGGCCTTTCCATACCTTATAATTTTTATAAGGGCGCATTAAAAATGGGTGATACCCCCACAGCGGAAACGCAAAAATCCAATCAAAGCTTGCGCAATTTTGCTGCCTACCTAGAAGATTTGCAAGAGAGCAAACCGGAATTGGTGGTTTTTAACCTACAAGAAATGCAGGCGGATATAGCCGGTGGATTGTATTTCGATTCGAGTATTCCCCAAGGATATGGCGTAGGGAGTAGCGGTGCTTTAGTCGCTGCTATTTACGACCGCTATGCACAGGATAAGATTACGGTTTTGGAAAATCTGACCCGCGAAAAATTGCTGCAGCTCAAAACGGTATTCGCAGAAATGGAATCTTTTTTCCACGGTACGAGTTCGGGATTAGATCCTTTAAACAGCTATTTGAGCTTGCCGATTTTGATCAATTCCAAAGACCATGTGGAACCTACAGGACTGCCTTCTCAGAGCACTCAGGGAAAAGGAGCCGTGTTTTTGTTGGATTCGGGTATGGTAGGCGAAACCGCTCCGATGATTACCATCTTTATGGAAAATTTAAAAGATCAGGGTTTTAGAAGAATGCTTAAAAATCAATTCGTCAAATATACGGATGCCTGTGTGGAGAGTTTTCTACACGGCGATATGAAAGCCCTTTTTTCCAATACCAAAAAGTTGTCTAAAACGGTTTTAAACAACTTTAAACCGATGATACCGGAACAGTTTCACCAAATTTGGGCACAGGGAATAGAGTCTAACGACTACTATTTAAAATTGTGCGGATCCGGAGGTGGTGGTTATATACTCGGTTTTACACAGGATTTAGAAAAGGCCAAAGCCTCGTTAAAAGACTACGAGCTCGAAGTGGTTTATCAATTCTAAAAGCCGTTATTTACAAACCTTAACCATCGCTACAGGCGATTAACAATAGAACTCAATGCGCTCAAGGAAAACCAAATTGATATTGATGAAAATATTCAGTTTCTTTTCTGTGGTGCGCGGGTACAACATCTTTGTTATCGTCGTGGCGCAGTATTTGGCGTCCATATTTATTTTGGCTCCGGAAAAAAGGGCCTTGGATGTGCTTTTGGACCCCCAATTGTTTATCATTATCTTTTGTTCCACCTTGGCAATTGCCTCGGGCTATATCATCAATAACTTTTACGATATGGAAAAGGACTTGATCAATCGGCCCACAAAAACCATGTTGGACCGATTGGTCAGTCAGAGAACCAAACTGCGGGTATACTTTTTTCTCAATTTTGTGGCTGTAGCCTTGGTATCGGTGGTGTCGATTAGAGCGGGTTTGTTTTTCTCGGCCTTCATCTTTTTGCTGTGGTTCTATTCCCACAAACTCAAACGCTTTCCCATCATCGGCAACCTAACCGCGTCCTTCTTGGTAATCGCGCCCTTTTTCGGGATATTGATGTATTTTAAAAACTATTACGAAGCCATATTTCTACACGCCCTTTTTCTATATCTCATCGTGCTGATTCGCGAAATCGTCAAGGACATGGAAAACATCAAAGGCGATTTGGCCAACGGATACCAAACCTTTCCCGTGCGTTTTGGCGAAAAAACCGCCAAGCGAATCATTACGTATCTCGTCGTGCTCACTGTGATTCCCGTTTATTTTTTGATCGAAGAACACCATGTGGGCTATATGAGTATTTACTTTTATTTCAGTTTGATTATCTTGAGCTTTTTTACCTTTAAATTGTGGAAATCTCAAACAATTTTGGAATATCATCAGCTGCATATCAGTCTAAAACTCCTGATTTTATTGGGCGTTTTTTCGATTGTTTTAATCGATCCCAGCGTGGTTATCCACGGCAAACAACTCTTTAACGGATTGTAAAGCAAGGTAGTGTAATTTTTTTTATCGCAATTCGCGAAAAAACTAATTAATAGTAGTGTATTTAAATGTTATCTTTGCAAAAATAAGTACTATGAATAACGGTAAGGGAAGCGACAAAAACGCTAAGAAAAGCGCTAGTAAGAATAAGCCAAAGGGGAAAACTTTTAAAAAGGACGATAAAAAATCAACTTTCGCCAGTGCAAAACCGGTGGTTGAAAGAAAGCCTAAGCAAAAGAAAGTCACCTCTTTAGATGAAGATAATATCCGATTAAATAAATATATTTCAAACTCAGGTGTGTGCTCTAGGAGAGAAGCAGACATTTACATCGTTTCCGGTAACGTAAAAGTTAATGGCGAGGTTATTGTAGAAATGGGTTACCAAGTAAAACCGGGCGATGTAGTTAATTTTGATGGCGCGGTAATCAATCCGGAGAAAAAAGTCTATGTCTTGTTGAACAAACCCAAGGGTTTCTCGACAATCACCGAAGAAATCGTTAGTCCAGAAAACGTATTGACTCTGGTAAAAGGAGCGTCTAAAAGCATGTTGAGTCCGATTGGAAGAATGGATAAAACCACTTTGGGATTGCTGTTGTTTACCAACGATACCGAAATGATTCAAAAGTTTACTACAGCCAACCAACGCTCGTCAAAAATGTATCAAGTTTCCTTGGATAAAAACTTGAAATACGAAGACTTGGAAAAATTGGAAAAAGGCCTAACACTGGATGGTCATAAAGTATATATCGAAGAGATTAATTACGTAGACGATCAACCGAAAACGGAAATCGGCATCAAACTAAAAGCGACCAATGTAAAAACAGTCCGCAATTTGTTCGAGTCCTTAAATTACAACGTGCTCAAAGTAGATCGCGTGGTATTTGCCGGATTGACGAAGTTTAACCTTCCAAGAGGAAAATGGAGAACCCTGACTACTCAAGAAATCATCAACTTGAAAAATGCATAAAAAAAACTCGTTAGTATTGGCTAACGAGTTTTTTGTTTGATAGATTAAGGAAGAACTAATCATCCTGAGTGGTGAGTAGTCCGCGTTTTGAGAGCAGTGCTTTCGGATCGGGCTGATGTCTGCTAAAGTTGATATACAATTGCAGCGGGTCTTCCGTACCGCCTTTTTCCAAAATCTGGGTGCGAAGGGATTTGGCGGTTTGAGCATCAAAGAGTCCCTTGGTTTTAAACACTTCAAACGCATCGGCATCCAATACTTCCGACCAGATATAACTGTAATAACCCGCGGCATATCCACCGGCAAATAAATGCGTGAAATAAGTGCTGCGATAGCGGGGTATAATCGCTGCTGTAAGTTCGATTTCGTCTGTGAGCGCCCGTTCAAACGCATCGACCTCTTGGGTGATGGCCGTGGTTTGCGTGTGGTACTTCATATCCAATAGCGCTGCCGCTAAATATTCGGTCGTGGCAAACCCCTGATTAAAGGTTTGCGACTTTTGCCATTTCTCAATCAAGTCGTCGGGTATGCTTTGACCGGTATGGTAATGCTTGGCAAATTGTTTTAATACCGCGGGTTGTGCCGCCCAGTTTTCCAGTATCTGTGAAGGCAATTCAACAAAGTCTCGGGGCACTTGAGTACCGGCAAGACTCCTGTAGCTTACTTTGGACAACAAGCCGTGTAAGGCATGTCCAAACTCGTGAAAAACCGTGGTGGTTTCCTCAAAAGTGAGCAGTGTTGGTGTCGCTCCATTGGATTTTGCAAAATTGCAGACTATGGAGATAATCGGCGCTATGCGCTGTCCGTCTTGAAGTTGTTGCTTGCGGTAGGAGGTCATCCAGGCACCACTTCGCTTGCTCGGTCTCGCAAAGAAATCCAAATATAAAATTCCCAGCAGCGCACCGTCTTTTTCCGTCACCTCCCAAGCGGTCACGTCTTCGTGATATTTCGGCAACTCGGGCAAGGCTTTAAATTGCAGGCCATACAGCTGGGTAGCCACATCGAAGACTCCTTGTTGCACTTGAGCCAAACTCAAATAGGCTTTGAGGGCGTTTTCATCCAAATCAAAACGCGATTTTCGCATTTTTTCGGTATAAAAACGCCAGTCATAAGGTTGAATGCGTCCCGATATACCGTCGCGATGCAAGAGTATCTCAAGGTCTTGTTCTTCTCGCTGGGTCTTTTTGCGGGCAGCTTGCCACAACTGGTCCAACAATTGGTAGACGGTTTGAGTGTCTTTGGCCATATTTTCTTCCAACACATACGATGCCTGGTTTGGATATCCCAACAGTTGTGCGCGTTGCATGCGTAAATTGGCTATTTGCAGTACCAGCGCTTTGTTGTCAAAGGCGTTGTCTTGATTTGCTTTTTGCTGAAAGGCCGTCCAAATCGCTTTGCGCAACGATCGGTTTTCGGCATATTGTAGAAAGGGCATGATACTGCTGTGGTTTAGGGTGAATAGCCATTGTCCCGCTTTGCCGCGAACTTGCGCTACTGCGGCCGCGTCTGCAACGACTTCGGCAGGGAGACCCGCTAAATCTTTTTTGTCGGAAATCACCAAGGCATAAGCTTGAGTGTCCGCCAACAAATGGTCGCCGAATTGAAGGGAGGCCAAGGCCAGTTGCTGATTGATATCGCGAAATTCCCGCTGCTGTTCTGCCGTCAATAAGGCGCCGTTGCGAACAAATCTTTTATAGGTTTTTTCCAAAAGCGTTCGCTGCTCCGCCGTGAGCTTTAAGGCGTCTTTGGCCTGCCACAGCAGTTGTACACGCTTAAATAAGGCCGCATTGAGATAGATGTTGTCTTGGTGCTCGGATAATGTCGGGGCCATCTTTAAAGCCGTCGCTTGTAGCTCGTCGTTGGTATGAGCGCTGAGGAGGTTGTTGAAAACCGCCGATACCCGTTCTAGTAAAAGACCGGAGCTGTCCAAAGCAGCGATGGTGTTCTCAAAGGTGAGCTTGGCGCTGGATTTGAGGATTTCCTCGATTTCCTGCTGCTGGTCTTTGATTCCTTCGTTTAAAGCAGATTCAAAATTCGCGTTTTCAATTTCGTCAAAAGGCGGAACGGAGTAGGGGGTTTCCCAAGTAGCCATAAGGGGATTGTTTTCACCACTGCTGTGAGCGGTATTTTCGCGTTTGCACGAAAAAGAACTCAAGGCAATGAGGGTTAATAGTATAGTGGAACGTAAGGGCGTAATCATAATCGTTGGTTAGGTGATGTAAACTTATAAAAAAGTAAGCGATTAACCTTTCTTCTTGGAGCTGTGTTTGCTGTTGGTTACTAAAAAAGTTTTCTTAAGCCCGTCTGCCAAGCTGATCCACATAAAATTGAAAAAGGATTTTTCCTCGTTGCGCAATTGCTCAATTTCGGCCTCATTAAAGGTGTTATCGGTGTCGTTGCGAACAAAGAGATTGCCTATAGCCGAAAGAAATTGGTTCTTTTTCTGACCGTTTTTGCGGAGAAACTCAATCTTGAAATCGCGGTATTTGATTTTAAAATCCCCTTTGGATTCCCGTTGGTTTCCATAAATGTTAAAGTATACCTGATCGAGGGTTCCCGTGGTGGTCGCGTTGATTTGTGGACGCAGAAAGGTGTTGAGCTTTGCCGTGGGCAACTGATGGATACTGCCCGAAAACACAAACTGATCGGCCGTATTGTTAACGTCAAAATTCCAATGCACCTTTAAAGGTGCGGTTCCCATAAATAAGCAATCGACGTCTATTTGGGTTTTTTTCTTTCGTTCCTTGGCAGCTATACCGCTGAGTACCTGAGTGATTTGCGCGTTAAAGGCTCCGAATTTAATGTGGCTGGCTTCGGTATTAAAGTCCAATTGCTCAATATACGCAATAGCGCTGTGCTTTACGATAACCGTATCTAGGGCTAGAAAGAAGTTTAAATCGCGGAGTTTTTTTGAAAACAGGGGTTTGATTGAGGTGTCGTCGGCAACGGCCTTGTTTCTATATACTTCTGCCGTCAAGCTGTCGAGTTGCAACTTTGCAGCCGTAAGTTTAAACCCGTTTTGGTCTAAGGTCCAATGGAAGCGATCCAGTTGAAGGTCGGTGTTTTTAACGGCAAACAAATCGGTTTCTTTGGTGATCTTTTTTTGGAACTCCTCCTTGCTGTATACCGGTTTTAACTCCAATTCTCGCAGCTGCAATCGGTCGTTGTCCAAGCGGGTCTTTTTGGTGCTAAGGGTGTAAAAACGATTGACTACCGCAGCCAAGCTGTCGTAACTCACGCGGTAATCGGCAAAGCGAAACGGCACCTTGTTCTTTAAGGAGGTCGAGTCGATTTCGATTTGATCGATTTGGATATCGAGGTTTTCCAAGTACACCAAATGCTGTTTGCCCAAACTGTCTTCCCATTGAAAACGGCCGGCCGTTAGGTCGAGTTGGTTTACGCGAATCAGCTGTTTAAACGGGGTCTTGGCCGGGGAGTCTACGGGTTTGCTACGGCCTTTTCGCATGGCGATATGAGGGGTACTGAGGCTTATTTTGTCTGCGCTAAAATTGTTTCGCCACAGGTCGTACAAGCCTATTCCCGATATGCGAAGTTCCTCGATTTTCGCGCCCACCAAGTGAACGCCGACAGCAAGCGTATCCGATTTTGGGGTGAGCACCAAATCGGTAAAAGTAACCGACCTCGTACTCAGGCTGAGGTCGTATTCGGCATAAGTAAGGCTATATGGAAATTGTGGATTCCGATTGATGGATTCCGTTATTTTTCGTTCCGTCCACGGTTTGAGAAACAACACACCCACCAGCAGTATGAGGATGGCTAGGCCCAAAATTGACGCAGCGATATAGCCCATAATCTTTAGAGTTTTGTACTTGCTCATTGGGGAGAATTTTAAATTAACTAGGGCTGCACCCCTTTATATCAATCAATTTAAGAATAATAATGTTTTATAGCACCTTTTTGATAGGATTTTTTTAGCAAACGCAAACGAAAGGTCGAGATGGCGGATGAGTGGGAATCCATCGCTGTTTTTAAGTTTTGTAAGATTCGATAAAATCATAAATTTGTACAAAAGCAATTTGAGATGAAAAAGAAAATAATTTCGGGACTGTTGGCTGTGGTGTTCATCAGCCTCACTGCGTGTCGGGAAAAGAACGTGGAACCCGACAATACCACGGAGCTCAAAGGAGCAAGCGAAGAAGGGGCTGCGAGCGATTTACCAGCTGCTGAAGTGGGGGATTTTGCCGAGGTAGCCCATGTTGATAGTTATAATCAAGCGGCCTTTTCAGTTAACGCAATAACCGACCCCTTTGTCATTTATACCCAAGAAGATGTCCACAGCAAGTCGGTGGTAATTCCGGTAACGGCTCAAAATCACTTTGGCAGTTTGTACGTCTTTGGCGAGTCGGAAAATTTTTATCAGGTGCATTATCAACTGCGCAACGAACCGAGAACTACGGTGCGTGCCTATGTACCCAAAAGCCAATTTACCAAGGATTCCCATCAACAAATTAAGGCCGATGCCGATTTGAATCAACTGCGGTCCATGTCAATCAAAGATCAAGAAATAGCAACCACGAGTTTTAAGGAATATGGCGAGTTGCGCTTTACAGACGAGGCTACCTACAAATTGGCCAAAAATACCGTTTTGACCACGCCTCAGGCCGCGATTGTGGAAAATGCCAAGGAAATCGCTATTCAGGGCGCCACGAGCAAACGCGTATTGAAAAAGCACTCCTTCGAGGACGAAGTGGAAACCCAATTGGCACTGGTGGGTTATAGCGAGCTGCTCCACAAAGTAATCGTCAAGGAAATTGCGGATATGGAAACGTATTATACTTTTTACGATATGAACAACCTCGATGTGGAGCCATTCCACATCAGTGGTGCCCCCAAATTGTCGCCGGATAAAAAGCGAATCGTCGGCCTGCAAAACAATTCCAGCGTCGGTATTGATTTCAGTTTGCTCGATGTAAAATCCGGCGAATTGATATTCGATACCTACGTCAATTTTGTGGCGTTTAAGTTGTTTTCGGAAAAATCTTATGCGTGGTTAAACGACACGACTTTGGTGGTTAAGGTGTTGCACAGCAACAGCCTTAACACGGTTGTACAGCGGCAGGAGAAAGATGTTAAACCGCAATACATTACCATAAAGCTGTATTGATCGTATCGTTGAAAAGGGATTTCAAAGGTATATAAAAAAGGAGCAGCAGCCTTTTTACGGGACTGCTGCTCTTGATATTAAGCCAGTATAAATTGAAGGTCGGCTTCGAGTTTAACCTCTTCGCTAACCAGTACACCACCGGTTTCCAAAGCGGAGTTCCAGTTGAGATTCCAGTCTTTACGATTGATTTTTCCTATCACATTAAGGGCTAGTTTGGTGTTTCCCCAAGGGTCTTTCATCGCACCGCCAAATTCGGTATCCAGGTTTACGGTTTTCGTCGCTCCATGCATAGTCAATTCACCGGTAATCGTATAGTCGTTACCGCTTTTCTTCGTTACTTTTGTCGAGCTAAAGGCAATCGTAGGATATTGCTCGGCATCGAAAAAATCGGCGCTCAGCAAGTGCTTATCGCGATCGGCATTTTTGGTGTTGATCGAAGCTACTGCTGCCGTAAAGCTTAAAGCAGCACTTTCGAAGTCTCCTTCATTCATAGTCATTTCGCCCTGATAATCGGTAAAGTTTCCCTTGATGTTGGTGATCATCATGTGTTTGATCTTAAACTCAATGCTTGAATGCGTTTGGTCGATATTCCATTTTTGATTGTTCATAGTTTGTTTTTTTTAAATTATTGGTAAAAAGATGGCAGCTCTTCAGGGAACTCCATCAAGAGTAGTTGGGTGTTTTCTTGAGCGCTAATTTCGAAGTGCTGCGTATCGGTAAAACCGATGGCATCCCGGCGGTTTAGCTTTTGACCGTTGATTTCTAATGCACCGGAAATCACAAAGACAAAAACGGCATTTCCCGCGAGCTGTTTGCTGTATTCAAGCGTTTTTCCCGCATCCAAGTCGCTGAGGTAAAACCAGGCATCTTGGTGAATCCAAACCGCGTTTTCTGTTGGATTGGGCGTTAATACAGCGTGAAGCTGATTGTGTGCTTGCTTTTTGTCGATGGTTTTTTGTTCGTATCTCGGTGTCACATTATGCGTTTTGGGAAATAACCAAATTTGCAGTATCTCCACGGGCTTGTCTGCATTGGCGTTGTATTCGCTGTGCTCGATTCCCGTACCGGCACTCATCACTTGGATGTCGCCCTCACGGATAACGGTACCGTTGCCCATGCTGTCTTTATGGGCTAAATCGCCGTTTAGAGGAATGGTGATGATCTCCATGTTTTGATGGGGATGCGTGCCAAAACCCATGCCCGAATCGATGAAGTCGTCGTTAAAAACGCGAAGTGCTCCAAAGTGTATCCGTTGCGAATTGCGGTAATTCCCAAAACTAAAGGTATGATGGGTCTTGAGCCAACCGTGGTCGGCGTAACCTCTAGACGAATCTGAAAATAAAGTAAAAGGGCTCATAGACTTCGTTATTTGGAATAAAGCGATGCTGGTTGTTAAAAGATGTATTCTTTTTAGACTGTTGCTCTATTCTTTATTGTATCACAAATATATTAAGAAAAATGCCCGAAGCCACTTGATGTAGGTTAAGAAATAAAAAAGCCTTTTTGAATCGGTTCAAAAAGGCTTTTTTTTATTTTGTGAGTAGCTTCCGCTTCATCCGGCTAAAGAACTCTGGCGTTACGCCGAGATAGGACGCAATGTGTATCTGAGGCACCTTGTCTTTAATCGTGGGGTGTTTGGCGCAAAATCGCTCATAACGCTCTTCGGCGGTTAAGCTAAGGTTGTCTATAATGCGTTGCTGATTGGCGATTAAAGAGTTTTCGATTAAAATTCTAAAATAGCGATCGATCTTGGGTATGCGGTCAAACAACAGTTGTTGGTCGTCTTTATGCAGGCAAAGTACGGTGGTGTTTTCGATGGCTTCGATATACAATTGTCCGGGTTTTCCCGAGAGAAAACTATACATATCGGCAATCCACCAACCCGTAGTTGCCAAACTCAGGGTGTGTTTAACCCCTTGTTCGTCGATGTTGTAACTCTGTAATATCCCTTCGATGACAAAAAAGGAATGGTGACAAATCTCGTTTTCCTCCAGTAAAAGCGCCTTGGCTTTATAGGTTTTCTGCGAGACTTTAGAGCATAGAAAGGCTTGTTCTTCTTCGGTGAGAACGACGTGTTTTGCAATACTCTTAAGCAGTAAGTCCACAAGCATTTTTTTTAATGGATTACTTCGATGTAGTTTTTGATGGTTTTTGCGCGTTCCACCAATTCTTCAACAGCGGTCTCCGGCGATCCATAAGTTAGGGCAACTCCCATTCTTCTATAGGGCCTAGCGGTGGGTTTTCCGAAAATGCGGAAATCGGATTGGGGTTCAGCGGCAATTTTCTCAAAACCGCTATAGGCGGGATTGTCGGAATGAGCCGTAGCGAGTATAACAGCGCTCGCACCGGCGCGTTCTAAGGTGATCTCTCGGATGGGTAAGCCCAATATGGCTCTGAGGTGTAATTCGAACTCATTATAGTTTTGAGTACCGGCTAGGGTAACCATTCCCGTGTCGTGTGGACGGGGCGACAGTTCCGAAAAAACCACGCCGTCTTGAGTTAAAAAGAACTCCACGCCAAACAGTCCGGCTCCACCGAGGGCTTGAGTCACTTTTTGTGCCATGTTTTGCGCCTCGAGCAGGTCGGCAGCCGATACGTATGCGGGTTGCCAGCTCTCTTGGTAGTCGCCGCGTTCCTGACGGTGTCCAATCGGCGGGCAAAACAAAGTGGGTAATCCGTGTTGGGTAACGGTTAGCAAGGTGATTTCCGATTCGAAAGCGACAAAGGCTTCGACGATCACTTCAATCACATCGCCTCGAGAGCCGTCTACGGCATATTCCCAGGCTTTGTCGATGTCTTCATCCGTTTTGATTGTCGATTGTCCCTTGCCCGAAGAAGACATCAAGGGCTTGACCACACAGGGCATGCCCACTTGTGCTACGGCTAAGCGCAGTGATTCGGCCGAAGTCGCGTATTGATAAGTCGCGGTTTTTATGCCGAGGGTTTTAGCCGCTAAATCGCGAATCGCCTTTCTATTCATCGTGAAATTCGCCGCCTTTGCGGAGGGAACTACGGTGATGCCTTGGTTTTCGTACTCGTAAAAACGCTCCGTTCGAATCGCTTCGATCTCGGGAACGATAAAATCGGGTTGGTGCTTGGCGACGATGCGGTCTAAGGCGGCGCCATCGAGCATATTAATCACTTCAAAACGGTCTGCCACCTGCATAGCTGGGGCGTTTTCATAACTGTCAACCGCAATGACGTATTGACCTAGGCGCTGTGCTGCTATGGCAAATTCCTTGCCCAGTTCACCAGAACCCAATAATAGGATTTTTTTAATCATGGTTGTGTGGTACTAGTAGTGGTATATCGTTCAAAAAAAACCTCAACAGCGTGAGGTTTTTATAGTTAGTTTGTCAAGGTGTCTTTGATGCGCTTAAGGGCTTCTTTTAGCAAATCTTCGCTAGTGGCATAAGACAGACGGATGCAGTTAGGATTGCCAAATGCCTCGCCAGTCACTGTGGCTACATGTGCCTTTTCGAGCAGTAAAAACGAAAAGTCATCGGCGTTCTTCACTTCGATTCCCTGTATGGTTTTTCCGAAATAATGGGAAACATCGGGGAATACGTAAAAGGCCCCCTCGGGGATGTTTGTTTTTAAACCCGGTATATCTTGTAGCAAGCCGACAACCAAATCGCGGCGACCTCTAAAGGCTTGAACCATCTCGTTCAATACCGATGGGTCGGCCGTAACAGCGGCAATCGTTGCGCGCTGTGCAATGCTGTTGGCACCACTGGTTACCTGTCCTTGCATTTTGGTGCAGGCCTTGGCTATGAATTCCGGTGCTCCAATATATCCTATTCTCCAACCCGTCATCGCAAAGGCTTTCGCCACCCCATTGACCGTTATGGTGCGTTCAATCATATTGCCTATAGCGGCAATGCTGCAATGCTTATCGGAAAAATTAATGTGCTCATAAATCTCATCAGCCACGACAAAAATTTGGGGATGCTGTTCCAATACCGCCACTAAAGCCGTTAACTCTGCTTCGCTGTAAACCGATCCGCTCGGGTTACACGGAGAGCTAAACCACATCATTTTGGTTTTGTCGGTAATGGCTGCTTGGAGTTGTTGTGGGGTCATTTTAAAATCGGTGTCGATCGAAGTCGGTACCTCTACCGGTATCCCACCAGACATTTTGATGATTTCGGAATAACTCACCCAAAATGGAGCCGGTAAAATAACCTCATCTCCCGGGTTAATCATCACCTGACCGATGTTGTACAACGATTGTTTGGCACCGGTGGAAACCACAATTTGGCTGGGCGTATACACCAGTTTATTATCTCTTTTGAACTTTAGACAGATGGCTTCCTTGAGGTCAACATAGCCGTCCACGGGTGGATACTTGCTGTAATTATCGTGAATGGCCGCTATAGCGGCTTCCTTGATGAATTCTGGCGTGTTGAAATCGGGCTCGCCCAAACTCAAACTGATGATGTCAATGCCCTGTGCTTTGAGCTCTCGGGCTTTTGCAGCCATCGCCAATGTCTGGGAAGTAGATAAGCTGTTTATTCTATCGGATAATAAATTCGTGCTCATTGGGAATTAAAATTAGTAATGACCATCAAAGGTAATTATTATCTAGGAGATAATAGAGGGGAATAAAACTTTTTACGTGCTAAAATGCGTACTTTTGCTAAAATTTTTTACCATGGATGAGATCTTAAAATATTTCCCCGATTTAACCGCAGAACAACGCAGTCAGTTTGAACAACTCGAGGAATTATACGCCGATTGGAATGCTAAAATCAATGTGATTTCCAGAAAGGATATCCAAGAATTGTATGTCAAACACATCTTGCATTCTCTGGGCATTGCCAAGGTCATGCGCTTTTTGCCGGGTTCGAATATTTTGGACGTGGGCACCGGTGGGGGATTTCCAGGTATTCCCCTGGCAATTTTATTTCCGGAAACCCATTTTTATCTGATCGATGTCATCGCCAAAAAAATTAGAGTGGTCAATGAGGTTGCTACTGCTTTGGGACTTAAAAACGTAAAAGCCGAACAAAAACGGGCCGAATTGGTCGAGGAGAAATTCGATTTTATCGTGAGTCGCGCCGTAACCAATATGCCGGATTTCGCCGGTTGGATTCGCTATAAAACCAAAAAAGACAATCTGCACGATTTGGACAACGGCATCCTTTATCTCAAAGGAGGCGATTTAACCGAAGAGTTAAAAGACTTCCCCAGAGCCGTGGAATTTCCGTTAGCCGATATTTTTGACGATGCCTTTTTTGAAACCAAAAAAGTGGTGTATATGCCGCTAAAATACAAGGGTTAATCCACTAAATCACCTCGACCAAGGTGATTTTTTTATTGGTACCGATCATCGTGCAAACCACGCGGGACTTGCGCGATTATAACAAGAGTGCAAGGAATTGACTATTAAATCTTTACCTTTTTTATTAACAGTCAGTTACGGATTTGGGGGAGGACTCGCGCAGTAGCTAGTTTTTTTTGAGATTAATGTAAGGCACGCGAGAGGACTCGCACGCTAACTGGTTTTTTTTGAGATTAATGTAAGGCACGCGAGAGGACTCGCACGCTAACTGGTTTTTTTGAGATTAATGTAAGGCGTAAGGCACGCGAGAGGACTCGCGAGCTAACGGTTTTTGAGATTAATGTAAGGCGTAAGGCACGCGAGAGGACTCGCACGCTAACTGGTTTTTTTTGTGATTAATGTAAGACACGCGAGAGGACTCGCGAGCTAACTAGTTTTTTTGTGATTAATGTAAGGCGTAAGGCACGCGAGAGGACTCGCACGCTAACTGGTTTTTTTGAGATTAATGTAAGGCGTAAGGCACCCGAGAGGACTCGCACGCTAACTGGTTTTTTTGAGATTAATGTAAGGCACGCGAGAGGACTCGCGAGCTAACTGGTTTTTTTTGTGATTAATGTAAGGCGCGCGAGAGGACTCGCGCGCTAACTGGTGAGAAGACTCGCGCGCTAACTGTGAGTTAAACAAAAAAGTGGTTTTACCCAAGGTAAAACCACTTTAAAGTTATTGAAATACGGTTTGCTTATTTGACAAAGAGCAAACAAGTATTTGTTGGTCTTTGTAAAATATCATTGGCGACACTGCCCAAAAACAGATCTTTAAATCCGGTTCTTCCCTTAACGCCGAGTATCATGATATTGGCATTCAGACGTTCGCTCTGTTCGAGCAGGGTGGTGGGAACGCTTTTTTCGCCTGCTGCGATAATTTGAATATCGGAATAGTTGGCGTATTTTTCATTCCAGCTTTGCTGTCTTTTGGCGATGTCTAAATCGGTGGCTTCTTGTATGCCCTTTGCGGTGATCGTCGGTAAAAAGGCCCAATTGAATTTGGAGATATATACGGCCGAATGATTGATTTGCTGTCCCTTAGAATTGTTTTTAAAACGATCTGCCCAACCCATGATAGCCGTGGTGTATTTTGAAAAGTCAATCGCATCGATGATGGTGGTAAGCGGGCTTCTGTAAGTTTCGGTCACCATAAGTGTGGCGCAAGGCAATACGCGAATGAGCTTTTGTGCCAGTCCGCCGTTGCCTACGAAGTTTTGTTTGTTGCCGAGTACCAGCAAGTCGAAGGTCTCCTTCTTAAACAGGTTCATAAAAGCCAGTTCCGAATAATTCTCCATTTTAACCAAGATTTCAAAGGCGTATTCGGGGGCTGTCGCTTGAATTTGATCGTGTAAGCGCTGTTGCAGCTGCTGGGTAATCCGCTCGGTGTTTTGCGGCGTTAGAAAGTCTTTGGGAAGCTCGCCCATCTTGAGGTTGTGTATGAAGACGATTTTGTCTACACTCAGTATTTTGTAGAGTATTTTAACGTATTCAATCAGGTAAGCGTCCATTTTGGACAAGTCCAAACCGATGAGGAGGCTTAATTTTTTATTTTTGTCTATAGTCATTAGATATCGTTGTTATTTTGTTCGTCAATCAGTTCCGAGATAATGTCTTTATAACTGCGCTCTTGTTTGGATTTGAGTTGCTTGTCTTGGCGCTGTAACTCTTCTTGCAGTCCTTGGTGCAGGCTGTAACACATGATGAGTATAATTACAGCGAAGGGGATGCCGGTGATAATAACGGCGGTTTGCAGGGCGATAAGACCGCCGCCCCAAAGCAGTACGATGGCGATAAATCCCTGTAGGAACGACCAAAATATCCGTTGCCAAATCGGGGTGTATTCCGCATTTCCCGAAGTAATGCTGTTGACGACTAAGGAACCCGAATCCGATGAGGTAATAAAGAATACAAAGATCAGGATAATGGCCAATATCGATAGGAACTGCGTAAAGGGGAAGTTTTCCAGAAACACGAATAGGGCGGTCGACATATCGTCTTTAACCGCTGAAATCATGCTGAGGTCGCCTTCGAGTATAAAGTGCAAGGCGGTTCCGCCAAAGATATTCATCCACAACAAGGTGACGAGCGAAGGGATAATCAAAACCCCTAATATAAATTCCTTAACGGTTCTTCCTTTGGAAATGATGGCGATAAAGCTGCCGACAAAAGGCGACCAGGCAATCCACCACGCCCAATAAAATATCGTCCATTTGTTTTGCCATCCGCTATTGCTAAAGGTGTCGTTCCAGGTGCTGATATCGATAAAATTGGCCAGATAAGACCCGGTATTCTGCACATAGCCCTTGATGATAAACAGGGTGGGGCCGAATAAAAAGATCAGCGACATCAGGATTAAAGCTAGAATCATGTTTCCCGAACTCAACAGTTTAACACCGCGGTTCAAACCCGATACCACGGATATGGTGGAGATGGAAATAACCCCCAAAATCATTACCGATTGTATCAGTGGTGTAATTTCCCAGTCGAACAAAAAGGTGAGTCCCGCACTGATTTGAGTAACTCCCAATCCCAGGGAAGTGGATAGTCCGAATATGGTAGCTAGGGCCGATAGTATATCGATGCTGTGGCCGCGCCATCCGTGAATTTTTTCGCCCCAAAAGGGATAAAATAGCGATCGGAACGACATGGGCAACTTGCGGTTAAAGGAGAAGAACGCCAAGGCGAGTCCGACGATGGCATAGATGGCCCAGGCGTGAAATCCCCAGTGCAAACTGGTGAAATTCATCGCTTGTATGGCGGTTTGTACCGAGTCGGCGGCAGCGCGAGGGGTATCGCTATAATGCGACACCGGTTCGGCTACACTATAAAACATAATTCCAATACCCATACCGGCACTAAATAGCATGGTAAACCAAGAAGCGCGAGTAAATTCGGGTTCTGCCTGCTCGCCGCCGAGTCGGATTTTTCCAAATTTGCTAAAGGCAAGGTAGATACAGAAAATTAAAATGACGTTGACAGCAACGATTAAAAACCAACCTAGATTTTGTGTAATCGATAGTTGGGTTTGGGCAAACCACTGGTCGATGCTTGTTGAAAATAGCACGCAGAGGATTAAACTGACGCTGATCAGTAAAATCGTGGTATAGAATACCGGCGGATTGACCACCAGTCTTTTTTTGAGGTGTTGTTTTTTTAACAAGAGTTATGTTTTTAATGATTAAACGATATAACCCAGTACTTTTGATTTCTCGGGTTTATGTGTGGTTTTTTATGTAAATTACTGAAAAAAGCGCACATAGATGTTAATTAAAAGGAGAAATAAATAAAATAGCTTTTTACACTACAACTATGAATCATACTGTGGTGATAAAAAAGTACTGAATAATTGGTGGATACGCCTTAATGGGGCGTTTGTTGGAAACAAACATTAGGTATCTAAGGCGGTGTAAAATCGACGCTAAATAATCAATAGAGTCTGAATGATTGATAAAAGATAACAGCTAGTTCGTCGAACTAGCTGTTAAGGAAAAGTTTACCCTAAAAACGGGTATTTATAATCGGTTGCCGGAATAAAGGTCTCTTTGATTGTTCGCGGAGACACCCAACGGATCAGGTTTAAAATCGATCCTGCTTTGTCATTGGTTCCCGAAGCACGTGCACCGCCAAAAGGCTGTTGCCCTACTACGGCACCGGTTGGTTTGTCGTTGATGTAGAAGTTTCCTGCTGCATTGCTCAAGGCTTTTGTCGCCTGAACAATTGCATAACGGTCTTGACTGAAAATCGCTCCTGTCAAAGCATAAGCCGATGTGCTGTCTACCAATGCAAGCGTTTCTTCCCATTTCGCATCTTCGTATACGTAAATGGTCAATACCGGTCCAAAAAGCTCTGTTTTTAAAGTTTCATAGTGTGGATTTGTCGTCAAGATTACCGTAGGCTCAATAAAGTATCCAACCGATTTGTCGTATTTTCCACCTAAGATAACTTCGGCATCGCTGTCTTTCTTCGCTTGCTCGATAAAGGAAGCCAATTTGTCGAAAGAGCTTTCGGAAATTACGGAAGACACAAAATTCGTTGGGTCTTGCGGCGTTCCCATTTTGATTGTCGCTAAATCCTGCGTCATTTTTTCCTTTACTGCACCCCAAAGAGACGCGGGAATATAGGCTCTAGATGCGGCAGAACACTTTTGTCCTTGGTATTCAAAAGAACCTCTGGTTAAAGCTACCGCTACTTCGATCGGGTCGGATGAAGGGTGGGCGACAACGAAGTCTTTTCCACCGGTTTCTCCAACGATTCTCGGATATGTTTTATAGTTGTTGATGTTTTGTCCAATTTTGGTCCACATGCTGTTGAAAACAGCCGTAGAACCGGTAAAGTGTATGCCTGCAAAATCCGGGCTAGCGAGTAGGGTGTCGGTAATCATGGCAGAATCTCCGTAAATCACGTTGATAACACCGTCTGGAAGACCGGCTTTTTTGAAAACCTCTACGATGACATTAGCCGAGAAGATTTGAGTTGCACTGGGTTTCCACACCACTACGTTACCCATCATCGCTACAGAAGCGGGTAGGTTACCGGAAATGGCCGTGAAGTTGAATGGAGTAATTGCATATACGAATCCCTCTAGCGGACGGTGCTCTAAGCGGTTCCATACCCCATCGGTTGAAGTGGGTTGTTCCGAATAGATTTGCGTCATAAATTCCACGTTAAAACGCAAGAAATCGATAAACTCACAAGCGGCGTCAATCTCTGCTTGGTGCATGGTTTTTGCCTGCGCAATCATCGTGGCTGCATTGATCTTTGCACGGTATGGACCCGCGAGTAATTCCGCAGCTTTTAAGAAGATAGAAGCACGGTGTTCCCACGGCATTTCAGACCAGTTTTTACGCGCTTCCAAGGCGGTAGAAATCGCTTGCTCTACATGGCTCTTCTCCGCTAAGTGGTAATGACCTAAAAGGTGCTTATGATCGAAGGGGGGATGAAGTGTTTTGGTTTTGCCCGTTTTGATTTGTTCACTTCCAATAAATAGAGGAATATCTACTTGTTGGTTGTACTGTTCCGTGAATGATTCTAAAACAGCTTCTCTTTCTTTAGTTCCTGGAGCGTATGATTTAACGGGTTCGTTAAATGCTTTTGGAACATTATAAATTCCTTTAGGCATATGATAATATATTTAATAGTATGAATAATGTAGAGTACAAAGGTACGGTTTTTAACTTAAAGCGGCCGTTATTCTGCGGTAAAATACCAAAACAATAGGTGGGTGGGCTGCTTTAATTCAGTGCAAATGGGGCACTTAAACGGAAAGTGGGGATGTAAACTTTAAAGGAACGGGAGGTGGCAAAATTGATCATACCGTAAAATCCGCGCATCGCGCCAAAGGGTGAGGTCAATAAACAACCCGAGGAATAGCGGTGCGATTCACCGGGTTTTAAAACCGGTTTCTTCCCGATAACGCCCTCGCCATCCACTTTTTCCATATCGTTTAAGGCATCGAAAATTTCCCAATGGCGCGAGTGCAACTGCACCGAATCTTTGCTTTGGTTTTCGATGGTGATTTCGTAGCTGAAAGCGAAGTGAATCTTGTGGTTTTTGAAATAGGTGCCTTCAAAATCCGTCTTCACCGAAATTTTAATTCCTTTTGTTATTTGAGAAACCATATTTGTCGATTTTGAAAAAAGTAGAACTTTTCAAAAATAGTAAATAATTAATTACGAGACAATTAAAAAATTAATATATTATATGTTCGGAATTCGCTTCGCCCATTCCGATTACCCGATCATATAAATCGTTGTTACCGCGATAGTAGACCATTACCTGGTATTGGTTTTCGGTCTCGGCAAAATTTCCGTCTATGGGATTTTCAAAATCGACGCGTTGATTCTTCACCGCCGTATATTGAAAATTGGTAAAGCCCTGCTTGATCAACAGCGCTTTTTCATATGCTTTTACCTCGGGGTTATACACCATTAAATTATCCGCTGTACACTCGTAGTTGTTAAACATACCCGTAATGTAAAACTGTCTTTTATCGAGGGTTTCCGGTGTGATGAGCGTGAAGTATACCCAGGTGTAATCCGCTTCAATCGCCGCGTTTTCTCGGTTGATATTGCGGGGGTAAAAACTGCCGTTGAGATCGGGGAAAAAAGTATAGGTCTTGTTGGAGCGGTCGAGGTTGGGATAGAGGTGGGTGTTGTAAATTTCGCCTGCGGTCACTTCTCCAATGGCGTTGGTCGTGGCGCGAATGTCTTTATTGTCGAAATTGAGAAACTCATTGCCCCCCCAAAACTGGGTTTCCTTATTGTATTTGTAAATCAGGTCGTTGCCGATGGTGTACTGCGGTTTTACCTTGGAAATCGAAGAGGCCCATTGGGCGTTCTGAAACAGGCTGACGCGGATGTTCTGTGCCGGATTCTGAAAGGTTTGCTCCCCGAGTTTAATGGTGAACTCCACGTTTTGCTTGGCGGTAATGGTGCCGATGTCGCGAGATCTTTTGATCTGTACCGGTACGTTGACCAAGTTTTCATAGACGATAAACTTCCTGCGGATAACCACCTCGTCCGAGCGGTTGCTGATTTCCAATACGTAGTTCCCGCTTTTGAGGATCCGGTATTTGGAATGGGTCAGTTGTAAATTGTAGTGCGAATAGAGTTGAAGGGTGTTGAAGGAATTGGAATAATTGGCGATGCGCTGATTGTCCATGCCGTCTATATAATCGATTTTACTCAAGCGCGTAGGCGTCCAGTCGTAATTGTATTGGGTAACGTTGTAGTAGTAGTCGGATTCGCCGGCGAGCAAATCGTCAAAGTCAAAATTTATTGCAGCACCCAGTTTAAAAAAGGGAACCACCGCCTGATTGTTGGCCATAAATGCAGCCGACTTGATGTAGTTGGCTGTTTTTTCCTGAATGTTGTTTTGCCCCAAAGCGTGTACGACAAAAACGAAGAGGGCTAATAGGGTAAATTTTATTTTGGAATATAACATAGAGCCTTGGTTTAAAGCAGATAATAAACACAAATATAGACTAAATGTTGCGATTCAAAAACAGAAAAGCCCTGTAAAGTAATTTATTAGCAATAAATTATAAGGGTTTTGTACAAAGTGGAATTATTTCTCCTGGAGCCAGGCAAAAGCGTTCGATTTCTTCGGCGGTCAATTGGGCGGTATAGTCGACTTCGCGGACCTCGAATCCGATCGTACGCAGTTTGTCGAAATAATCGCGGCCGTAAATGCGAACGTGATCGTACTGTCCAAATACCCGGGCGCGTTCGGCACGGTCGGTGATGCTGTTGTCTTCAAAAGTGGTGGCGCGTTGGAGGTCTTGTGGAATTTGAAAAATTCCCATACCACCGGGACGCAGTACGCGATACAGCTCGCGCATGGCTTGGGTGTCGTCTGGAATGTGTTCCAATACGTGGTTGCACAGTATCACATCGAAGCAATTGTCGGCAAAGGGCAGCTGGCAAATATCGGCCTTAACATCTGCCAGAGGCGACTCCAAGTCGGTAGTGGTGTAGTCCAAGTTGGCTTGTTTGCGGAAGCGCTGGTAAAAGGCCTGCTCGGGCGCAAAGTGCAGCACTTTTTTAGGCGCGCTAAAAAAGTCGGTTTCCCGCTGTAAAAAAAGCCACAGCAGTCGATGCCTTTCTAAGGACAGGGTGCTGGGCGATAAAACATTGGGGCGCTGCTGTGCGTAGCCGTAGGGCAAAAAGCTGCGAAACCCCTTCCCGTCTATGGGGTCGGTAAAGCGATTGCCCTTGAGGTATAGGGCTAATAGGGGACGAATAACATAACTCAACCGAATTAAAATCGGTCGAGGTACGGTATTCAATAGGCTCTTAAAAAGGCGTTTCATCGGCGATTTACAGAACTAAGGGAACGGCTCTAAACTCGTCTTCTTCGTTGCTGACAATGCCCAAAGCTTGGTAGATATAAGCAAAGGTAGACAACAATTCCGGCTTGCCATTTACTAGGGCTACATCGTGCTCGAAGTGGGCGCTGGGCTTGCCATCTCTAGTGACAATCGTCCAACCGTCTTTGAGTTGTTTGATGTTTTTTGTGCCTAGGTTTATCATCGGTTCTATGGCAACGGTCATTCCTTCCATGAATTTTTTTCCTTTCCCGCGTTTTCCGTAGTTGGGCATTTCCGGACCTTCGTGCATTTTGCGACCCAATCCGTGTCCGACCAATTCGCGTACAACGGCATAGCCTTCCGCTTCTGTATATCTCTGAATCGCACTGCCTACATCTTCAACACGGTTGCCGATACGGAACTCGCGAATGCCGACATAAAGGGATTCCTTGGTGATTTGCAATAGTTTTTTAACCTCCGGAGCTACTTCGCCAATTTCAAAAGTATAGGCGTGATCGCCGTAAAAACCATTCATAATCGCACCGCAATCTACAGAGACAATGTCTCCTTCTTCTATGGGGCGATTGGTCGGTAGTCCGTGAACTATTTGCTCATTGACACTGGTTAATAAGGTAGAAGGACAGTCGTATAACCCTAAAAATCCCGGTATTGCACCGTGATCGCGGATATAGGCCTCGGCCATTTTATCTAACTCTAGAGTCGTTACGCCGGGTTTAAGTTCTGTAGCCAACATTCCAAGGGTCTTGGAAACGATTAAAGCACTTTGACGCATCAACTCAATCTCTTCTGGAGTCTTTATAATAATCATATCGAAAATTTTTCTTAGCGCAAAAGTACAACTTTTAGCGTGAACTGAAAATGTTCTCGATCAACTGTTTTTAGATGGAAGTTATGTTTTGATTATTCAGTATCTTTGTTAGAGGTCGTCGGGCTAGTGCCAAGCCTATTTTACTGTTTGCAAGCGCAGCGCAAGCGGATTCGCTTCCAGCGCAAAAGCGGGCTGCCGGGTCGATTAACCACAAGAACAAACAGAAAATCCATGTCGTCGCCCGGAGCACAGTGTGCGATTCACTGCAATTGCTGCAGCGCGATTCGATAAAACCGTAAAAAAACAAATAGAGAAGATTTATGAAATATGTAACAGCTGCCGAAGCCGTACAAGTCGTACGCTCTGGAAATCGAGTTTATGTACACGCCGCGGCGGCGACACCCGTAATTTTAACGCAAGCATTGACCGATAGAGCCGATGAATTGCGCGCAGTAGAGATTTGCCACATACACACCGAAGGAGCGGCGCCCTATGCCGATCCCAAGCACGCGGCCAGTTTTCACGTCAATTCCTTTTTTATAGGCAAAAATGTGCGGCATACCATAGCGGCGGGCAACGGTTCCTATACGCCGGTGTTTTTAAGTGAAATTCCACGCCTTTTTAGAAAGGGTATACTACCGCTAGACGTGGTGTTTATACAGGTTTCGCCACCGGATTTACACGGTTACTGCTCCTTGGGGGTCTCTGTAGAAGCCACTATGGCCGCTGTCGAAACCGCCAAAATCGTCATTGCGCAAGTCAATGCCCTAATGCCGCGCACCTTTGGCGATGGCGTGATACACAGTTCCAAAATCGATTTTGGCGTGGTGCACGATACGCCCATTTTTGCCTCAGCCACAGCGCCGATTAGCGAAATCGAAAACCGCATCGGAACCCATGTTGCCGGACTGATCGAGGATAAGAGCACCCTGCAAATGGGCATCGGCTCCATACCCAATGCGGTATTGTCTAAACTCACCCATCACCAAGGACTGGGCTTGCACACCGAAATGTTTTCAGACGGGGTGATTGACCTCATTGAAAACGGGGTGATTAACTGCGAAAACAAAGGCGTTATCAAAGGTCGGGTGGTATCGACATTTTTAATCGGATCGGAGCGCTTGTATCGCTTTGTCGACAACAATCCCTTTATCGAGATGAAAGAGGTTTCCTATGTCAATGATACCGCAGTGATTCGGAGAAATCCCAAGATGGTGGCCATCAATTCGGCGATCGAAGTCGATGTCACCGGACAGGTTTGTGCGGATTCCATCGGTTCCCGAATGTATTCCGGGGTAGGAGGCCAAATGGATTTTATCCGAGGCGCTTCGTTAAGCGATGGGGGAAAGGCGATAATCGCTCTGCCATCGGTTACGGCTAAAGGGGAGAATAAAATTGTACCGTTTTTAAAACAAGGTGCCGGTGTGGTGACCACTCGGGCACATATACAATATGTGGTGACCGAATACGGAATTGCCGACTTATACGGAAAAACCCTGTTGCAAAGGGTGCACGCCATGGCAGAAATTGCGCATCCCGACCATAGGGAGGCCGTATTGAAGGCTTATTGCGATCAGGTCAAATAAAAAAAACCAGCTTTTCAGCTGGTTTTTTTTATGGTTACAGGCTAGTTGGATGCTCAATGCGGACGCAACAAAGAATGTCTGGTCATTACGGCGGGTTGTTCCAATCCCATCAAGTCCAAAATCGTCGGAGCCAAATCGCCCAAAATACCGTCACGGATGTGTTTGATGTCTGGATCGACCACGATAATGGGAACGGGATTGGTGGTATGGGCCGTATTGGGACTTCCATCGGCATTGTACATGGTTTCGCAATTTCCGTGATCGGCGAGTATAATGGTGGTATAGTGGTTTTTAAGCGCCGCTTCCACGACGCCTTGCACGCATTGGTCCACCGCTTCGCAGGCCTTGATTGCCGCTTCCATAATTCCCGTATGTCCCACCATATCGCCATTGGCGAAATTCAGACACACAAAATCGACCTCTCCTTTATCCAATTCTGGGATCAGCGCGTTTTTGAGGTCAAAAGCACTCATCTCGGGCTGCAAGTCGTAGGTCGCTACTTTGGGCGAAGGACACAATAGGCGTTGCTCGCCTACAAAAGGGGTTTCCCTGCCGCCGGAGAAGAAAAAAGTAACGTGCGGGTATTTTTCCGTCTCGGCTATGCGCAGTTGTTTTTTGTGGTGGCGCTCCAAAATCTCGCCCAGGGTTTCCGTCAGGTTGTCCTTGTCGTAAACCACGTGTATGTTTTTAAAACTGTCGTCGTAATTGGTTAGGGTAACGAAGTACAGGGGCAATTTGGTCATGCCAAAAGCCTTGTAATCCTGTTGGGAAAGCACACTGGTCAATTCCCTGCCGCGGTCGGTTCTAAAGTTAAAAAACACCACCACATCGTCGTCCTGTATCGTCGCTACAGGTCGGTCGTGGGCATCGGTCATGATTAAGGGCTCTAAAAACTCATCGGTTACCGCGTTGGCGTAGCTGTCTTGTATGCTTAAAACCGCGTTTTTACACGGCATTCCAATGCCTCGTGTCAGGAGGTCGTAGGCTTTTTTTACCCGTTCCCACCGCTGATCGCGATCCATGGCGTAATAACGTCCGATTACCGAGGCCAGTTGACCGGTGGTTTGCTCCATCTGACGCAGCAATTCAGCAATGTGATGGGCACCCGATTTGGGATCCACATCTCTACCATCGGTAAAGGCGTGTACGTATACGTCTGTTAAACCCGCTTGATTAGCGGCATCGAGCAAGCCGTATAAGTGCTTTTCGTGTGAGTGTACCCCGCCATCGGAAACCAAACCGAGCAAATGCAGCTTTTTTTGGTGGGTCTTCGCATAGTTAAAAGCGGCCTGAAGCGCGGGTTCTTGGGCTATGCTTCCGCTTTCTACCGCCAGGTTAATCTTGACTAAATCCTGGTATACTATGCGCCCAGCGCCCAAATTCATGTGGCCCACTTCCGAGTTTCCCATTTGTCCCACGGGCAAACCCACGTTTAAGCCGTCGGTCAAAATCGAGGCACTCGCATATTGGGTATATAAGCTGTCGATATAGGGCGTATGTGCTTTTTCTATGGCAGAAACCTTTGGATCTGGCGATTTTCCCCAGCCGTCGAGGATCATTAAAATCACTTTTTTATTCATGTTTGTCGAAGTCTAGTAGTTGATGCATACAAAAATACGCAACCTGCTGTAATTATACTTCATTAAAAAATAGAATGTTAAAAAAACAAATTATTATGTTATTTATAGTGCTCGGTATCAATTTGTTTTTACATTTACGTTTTAAAAATTTAATGTAAAGGAGAGAATGACAATGTATTACAAACTATTGCCTTTGGTTTTGGTGGTTGTATTCGCATTTAAATGGATGGATACCGACGAACTAAAAAACAGTGAACACACAATAAACACTACAAAAAACGAAGTTAAACACTTAGCGAATAAAGCGGCCACTTTTGACGAGGTTGCCCTGTCGACCTACGAGACTTTAAACGTCAAAACTTTTTCCGCCCCATCGCTGGAAAGTTTTAAAGAAGCCTTAAAGGGCTTTACCAAAATGAAAAAAGAAGGGCTGATCAAAAAGGAGGTCTTGACCATTATCGATTTTAGCCTGTCGTCTACGCAAAAACGCATGTGGATCATCAATATGGTAACCAACGAAGTGATGTTGCAAACCGTGGTGTCACACGGCAGAAATAGCGGGTCGGAATTCGCTCAGAAATTTTCCAATACCACCAATTCCTTTATGAGCAGTATTGGCTTTTATAAAACCGGTGAATCCTATACCGGCAAACACGGTTTTTCGCTGCGTTTGGACGGATTAGACAAGGGGTTTAACGACAACGCGCGCAACAGGGCTGTAGTGATTCACGGAGCGGATTACGCCTCGGAACACTTGGCCAAAAGACAAGGTCGATTGGGTCGAAGCCTGGGTTGCCCAGCAGTTCCCCTGGAATTGAGAACGGAAATCATCAATATGATCAAGGAAGAGTCGTGTTTGTTTATCTATTATCCCAATCAGGATTACCTTAAAAAATCATCTTTCCTGGCCTAACAACCCAGTGAATCATATCGAGGTCGTAGGCCTTTAAACAAAAAAACCACCCGGTCTCGGGTGGTTTTTTTGTTGTCGTGGCAACGCTTAAACGCGGCGATTATCAAAGGAGTTTCGCGGCTAAATCGTCGTCTAAATGGTAGATGTCGGTGCGAAATTGAATGCCTTCTTTGGAATTCCATGCCGTCCAGTAGAATTGATGAATTTGGACGCTTTTTTTCAGGGGAATGCCCTGCGTTTTTTCCGTTTTCAACATCGCCTCAATTTTGGCTTTGGTGTAGGGATTCTTTTCCGTTTTTAAGATATAGTCGGCCAAGTCAAACGGGTTTTGCACGCGAATGCAGCCCGAACTCAAATCGCGGTCGTCTTTGTTGAAGTTGTTGGTGTTATTGGTGTCGTGTAAATACACCATGTGGTTGTTTTTAAAGTCAAATTTAATGCGCCCCAGCGAATTGGAATTCCCCGGTTTTTGCACATAACGATAGCTCGAAGCCCTTTCTGGATTCCAATCCTGCGCGCTGACTACCTGACCTTTATTGTCGTAAATAGTAAATCCTCGACTGGCAAAATACCCCCTGTTTTTGGTTGCAGCAGGCGTTAAGTCGTTTTTTAAAATCGTCGGTGGTACCGTCCACGTTGGGTTGATGACCAAGCCGCTAAATTTGGAGGATAAAATCGGGGTTTTACGCGCCGGCTTGCCTACGATTACTTTGTGTCGCTGTATGGTGTCGCCATTGGAAACCGCCACTAGGCTGTAATCGGGAATGTTGACCAACACATAGTCCGTACCCAAATCTCTGGGATACCACCTCCATCGCTCGAGGTTTGCCAAGATTTGGCTGATCTTTTGCGCTTTGGTCTGGTTTAAAGTCGATACGGTTTCCTTGTCGAGCAAGCCGGTTTCATCCAAGCCATTTCTGCCTTGAAAGCGCTTGAGACCCGCTTCGGTTTCCGCGTTAAATCGCGCACTGTGCTCCTCGGGTTTTAAATCGCCCCAGTAGATCAGGCGTTTCTTTAATTCGACAATTTCCGGTAGGGAATCGTTGCGCTTGATCTTTCTGCCCGTTCCAAATTCGTCAAAGGTCTCGTCTGGCAATTCGCGCAGCCTGCTCAAGGCCGCGCGCAAGCCGTTGTAAATGGCATTTTTCGGCCGTAAACTGTCCAGCGATTGCGCAATGGCATTGTTTTCCAAGGCCACGTGCATCGTGGCGCCCGTATTGATTTTCTTCGGGTCTAAATCCCAATCGGTATAGAGTTTTTTCGGGTCCAAACGACCGTTGTACAAATCGTTGGACAGCTTAAAGAAGCTCTCGGAAAACATCAAATCCGTATGGATTTTTTCCACATCGGCAATCTTGATGTAACCGTCGTTGTTTTGCTTTAGCCGTGCCAGGTCATAAGGACGATCCGTCAACCCGTCTTCGTGTATCTTTTCAATCGATTCAATCAGCGCTTTTCGGTTGGATTCCTCAGCCCAAACGGTTTTAAACTGATTGTATCGGTAAAATCGTTGAAGCTCGGCCGATTTGTCTTTGAGCAGCAAACTGTCAAAGGCTATAGCCGAAACGGCGTCTATTGGAGACAGCGCTATGGTGTCGTTGATCACCACACTCACCGGATGCTTGGTTTTTTGACAACTGATCAACCCTAAACAGATCAAACTAAGTATGCTAAAGTATTTCATAGATGGATGGTTTTTGTTTTTTTAATCGATTGCGGCAGCGTTTTCCCGTGTAATTACACCACCGTATCCGCCCGCTTAGCCCGCGCCTTACCGCAGCTTCTTTTATCTAAAATAATTAAAAAAAATGAATTATAGGCTGTTTGTTAAGAGATGTTTTGTTAAATGTTACTTGTTTTTGCGTATTCACTTTTAAAAGAACGAAATTACTGAAAAGAAAAACAACCTGCTCGGTTTTGTGAATAAAATGCAAAATTGGCGGTGATTTTATTTGAATGCCTGTGTATTTATAGTGTATGGCGGTATTTGGTGTTTATTTCGTGTGTTTTTTTAGTTTGGACGGCATTTTCTCTCGTCGTGCTAAAGTCAAGGGGAACCGGGCTAATAGGAGCTTAGAAGGCCTGTGAATGCCGGCGGTAGTATAGGGTCGTTTTAGTAAAATCGGCTATAGGCTTTGTTAGCTGTTTGGAATCGTGTAGTTTTGCACATCCAATTTTTTAATTCATGCAAAAGAAATCTATTTTAGCAAGCACTTTGTTGGCGGCTTTTTGGGGTTATGCCCAAGAAAAACCAAATTTAACCGACGATAAATCCGCTCCCATTTCGGAAATCGTCATTTACGAAACCCGTTTACAGCTGCCGAGTTCCACAAAAAATAGAAACCTTCAAATTTTGGACAAAGCCCAGATTAAACAGTTGCCCGTGCGTTCGGTCAATGAATTGCTGGCCTATGTGTCTGGAGTGGATATCCGCCAGCGCGGTCCCTTTGGCACCCAAGCCGATCTGAGTATCGACGGCGGCAGTTTTGAGCAAAATCTGGTGTTGTTAAACGGTCAAAAAATCAGTGACCCCCAAACCGGACACAACAGTTTAAACATACCCGTTCCGATAGAAGCCATTGAACGCATCGAAGTGGTGCGCGGACCTTCTGCCCGTTTATACGGCGTAAACAGCCTCACCGGTGTCGTGAATATCGTAACCAAGAATCCGCACAAAGACGGTTTGTTTGCCCATATCTATGGGGGGAGTAGTTTTGAAAAAGACAGCGAAACGGGTCACGACGAATGGTTTAACGGTCGAGGAGTTCAGCTCGGCGGGAGCTGGGTAGAAAAAAAACACAACCACTTGTTTTTTGGAAGCCAGGAATCGGGAAATGGCTACCGCTACAACACGGATTTTCACAACAGCAAACTCTTTTATCAGGGCAATATACAGGCCAACGACCGCAATAATTTAATGGTGCTAGGCGGATTGGTGCGCAGCTCTTTTGGTGCCAACGGCTTTTATGCCGCACCGATCGACAAAGAAGCCAAGGAAATCATCAATACCTATTTGCTGTCGTTGAGTTCCAAGCACTTGCTTTCCGAGGCCTTTACCGTGGCGCCAAGCATCGCTTACCGATACAATTATGACGATTACCGCTTTTATAGAAACGACCTCTCCAAGGCGCGTAGCCAACATTATTCCAATGCCTTAACCACCGATGTCAAAGCGCATTATCGCACGGATTACGGGGTGCTTTCCACGGGAGTCGAATGGCGTTATGAAGAGATTAATTCCAGCAATATCGGCGCGCATAATCGTTCGAATTACGGTTTGTTTGCCGAGTTCAAGCGCGAGTTTTTCAACCGCTTAGACGTCAATGCCGGAGCCTATGCCAATTACAATTCCTTTTACGGTTGGCAGGTTTTTCCTGGAGTCGATGCCAGCTATCGGATGTCCGATCAGTGGCAAGCCCTTTTTAGCGTGGGCAGCAGTCAGCGCATACCCTCGTTTACCGATTTATACCTCAATCAAAAACCCAATTTGGGCAACCCGCATTTAAAGCCGGAATCCGCTTATCAAATCGAAGGGGGTGTGCGATTTAAAACCGATCATTTTAGCGCCAATGCCTTTGTGTTTTACCGGGATATCGATCAATTTATCGATTGGGTACGCAGCGATGAAACCCAACCGTGGCAAACGGACAATGCCGCCTCCAACAGGACTATCGGTATGAATACGGCTGCTAAATACCGCTGGAATCTACCCCGTGGCGTTTGGGATTTCGGATTGGCATATACCTACCTTTCGCCCGAAATTGACGATCCGGCAGGCCTTTCCAAATACACCGTGGAGAGCTTTAAACACCAAGTGGTAACTACGGTGAATTACCGCCACAAAAAGTGGTCGGCCATGTGGACCAATCGCTATAACGAACGACTGTCCTATAAGAGTTATTTCCTCACCGATGCGCGGCTGGGCTACGAGCTGTCCAAATACAGCTTCTACCTCGATGCACAAAACATCTTCAATCACACCTATGTCGAAGCCGGTGCGGTACCCATGCCGGGACGTTGGTTTACGGTGGGCGTAAAATTTAATGCGATGTAGTTTTTGGGCGTGCCCCGCTGTGGGAACTCCGCCCTCCCCACAGCGGGTCGGGCGCTGTGTTTCAATCTTTTTGGCGCGTGCGCCAAAAAGGATTTCCACGGCGATCCCTCACGCGGGTAGTGCTTTAGGAGCTTATTCTCGAATGCGAACACCGCGTTTGTTGATCGAGAAGTTTTTGTAGTCGATCTCGACCTGGGCTTCGCCATCTTCAAAATTGCTGGCATAGTCAAATTGAATGGGAATGACAATCTTGCCCTTGTCGTTGATATATCCAAATTTGTCGTTTTTGGACACCAAGGCCAGGCCTTCCGAAAAATCGGCTACATAATTATAGCTCGCCGGAATTACCTTTTCGCCCAAGGTGTTGAAAAAGCCCCATTTGTGCAATTCCATAAAGGCAATCATCTCTTCGTTGCTCGTGTGCAATTCGTCGTAGATATAGGGAATAATCAATTGACCCTTGTCGTTAATAGCGCCTTGTTGCTGTTTATAACTCACTATGGCTATACCATCGGAAAAGGATTCAATTTGAAAAAACGACGGCTCCAAGACGGTTTTGCCCTGAGCATCGCGTATGCCGAATAAACCCAACTTTTGATCTTGGTACCAGTGGTAACCGTTGCTAAAGGCAAAGGCGGGATCGTTTTGAACGTCGATGATTTCCTGCTCGTCCAAAAACTCCTCCTCGTTATACTCCAATATTTGATAATTCAGCGGAATTTTAAAATAACTCAAGGGCACCTGAACCTCGGTGATGTTTTTGGCTTGAATGCCGATTTCCTGTTCAAAGTTAGACGTGATCTCCAGTGCAGCTCCGGGTATGCGGTCCAAATAGGAGTATTGTCCCCATACGATACTGGGCAGGGATTCGTCATACCAAATCGTGATGCCGATGCTCTGTTTTTCGTCAAAGGTTATCGAGGCGCGCTTGCAACTGCGGCCGGCAATCATCTTGGTTTCGGGAAAAAAGGCAATCTTTAACTGCTCGTTATTGGTGTGCATTTCTTCCGAAGTAGTAGTTCCCACAGATTTTATCGGATAACTCGGATACGCATTTTGCGCCAAACTGTCGATGATATAGGCCGTGTTTTCGAGGTAATTCGACACGTATACCCGTTTGAGAAAACCGTTTTCTTCGACGCGAAGGTAATTTTTATTGGAGTATACCGTCAGTAAAAAATTGCTGTCGTCGCTGCTAAATGCCGCTAGAGCCTGATCCAAGAGCACTTGGTTCGCGGAGGGGTCTATAGCGGTGCTAACCGGACTATTTCGATAAAAAGAATAGTCGATTTTCAGGACTTTTTCTTTGGGATCTAAAGGACTTGCCATGATCCATATAGGGGTAAAAACGAGCAATAATATCACACGTAAATTCATTCGAAATAGAGAGTTGTAAGATTGGGTTTCAGCAGGCAAATGTAGGCGATAAATGCATACAAAAGTTCGGCTGTATTAATTTTTTTTAATCAGTGTTGCCGCGGCTTGTGCCTTGGGAAAAAGGGTAATATCAGCCACTTGTACACCGTCGGGCTGACCGATGGCAAAATGGATGGCCCGCGCAACATCGTCGGCTGTTAGCGGAGTATACCCTTGGTAAACCTGTGCCGCACGTTGCTGGTCGCCTTTAAAGCGCACCGCCGAAAATTCGGTTTCCACTGCACCCGGAGCCACATTAGTCACCTTGATTCCCCGTTCCAACAAATCCATGCGCATACCTTGGCTTAGCGCTTCAACCGCAGCTTTGGAAGCGCAGTATACCGTGCCGTTGGTATAGGTTTCCTTGCCGGCTATAGACGATAAGTTGACGATGTGTCCGTTAAGGCTTTGCTCCATCAGCGGTAATACCGCCTTGGTTACATAAATCAATCCGAGTACATTGATGTTGATCATCGCCTTGTAATCGTCTAAATCGCCGTCTTGAAAGCGGTCTAATCCGTGGGCGTTTCCCGCATTGTTGATCAATACATCTATGGCAGACCACTCTGGCGGTAAGGAGTCGATGGCGGCAGAGACCGCCAGACTGTCGCTCACGTCAAAAGACAGGGTAAACACCGCAGTCTGCGATTGGAGTTCGCGCGCTATGGCGTCGAGTTGTTCGGTGCGTCGGCCACATAAAATCAATCGGTGGTCTTGTGCAAGTATTCTTGCCGTGGCGGCGCCTATTCCAGAGGTAGCGCCGGTAATCAAAGCGGTTTTCATAATCGAAGTATATAATTTGTAATAAAGCCTACTGCAGCCTAATAAAACCTACAATACCGTTTGTTTTAAACCCTGTAGTAAGCACAACCAAAGATAATTGAAAAACGACGATTCCTTCATTCTCTCGACCTGTTTAATCTGCGTTTCTTTGGTCAGGCCTTTGGTGTCGTTTCTAATAAACATATTCCCCACGGCAGAGAGCAGCTTTCGCTTGCGCTCCCCGTCTTTTTTGTAAAGGGTCATCTTTAAATCCTGGTATTTCATCCCAAAGCTTCCCACGGCATAATCGTCGTTTCCACTAAAGTCAAAAGTCACCACTTCGATGGTACCCGAGGCAGATGCTTTGACATAGGGCTTGAGAAAGGCATTCATGGATAGCGCCGGGAAATTGGTAATCCTTCCCTTGATGTTAAAGCGTTCGCGGGTATTCATGATGTTAAAAGTCCAAACCACGTGAACCGGTGCTGCCTTCATAAAAGTGGCATCGACGACGATCTCGGTATTGGGGGTTTGCTTGCGACCATAGCCGCTGTATACATTCTTGATCTGTGCATTAAAATTGCTAAAGGTCAGTTTGCCGGGAGCTATGGCTTTGTCGTCGACTTCTTCATACTCGATTTGAGCACGCACGATCTGAACCTGTGGCACTTCCAATCCGAATTTTAAGTCGCGCAATTTCTTGCTGTACATCGTGCTCGGACTCATATCGGGTGGGGGCGTGGTGTTGCGGAAAATATTGGCATATACCTCGTTTAAAACCAGTTTTTTCGCTTTGAGATAAAAGGTTTCTCGCGCGTCAAAGCCCCAGTCAAAGTGCTGTAAAGCGATTTTTTTGGTGCGAATCGTATAGATGTCATCGGCGAGTTTGAGCATTTTAACGTGCTGCACACGCGAATATTTGGGCTTCATTTCGATATTGGCAAGCTCTATATGGTCGTCAACCACCTGTATGCCGTTGGAATACACATCGTAAAATCGCCCGGTGTTGTAGTGGATTTTACCGGTGGATAGTCGAGGCGATTGGTAGATAAAAGGCACTTTTCGTTGGACGGTTTGATCGTCGATGCGAATTTTGTCTAACGACAAATTGAAGTCCTTTACCTCCAAGGTGTTTTTTATACGCTGCGCGTCCTTCATCGCATATTGTGCTTTTTCAATCTTTAGCGAGGCAATCTCAATGACATCGTCTAAAATTCCCAATCGATTCTCCTGAGTGGGTTGGTTACTCCCCTTTTTGGGGTAATGGGTGAAAATCGGATTTTTTAACAACACCTCTGCAACAGATAAGTGTTTCATAGTGCGATTTGAAATTTTGGAGATGCGAATATTGACGTTCTGAACGTCGAGGATGTTTAATGAATTGAAAGCCGATTTCTCTATGTGAATCGAATCGATGTCTACGCGAAACGGAATCAACGGTTGAATTACGTGCTCCGCTTGTTTTTTGGCCGCTTGAAAAACGGTCTGCACCTTTTGATCCAAAATTTTAAAATTGATGGAATCGATGTTGATGGCCTGAATCTTTAAAAAGAATTTGTTTTCGATATATCCCCAGTCCGTTCCGGTCAAACGGAGTTTGGGCACGACTACATCCATACGGGTATTGGACGAAGTGCGCGCTGCTTTAAAGGTTTTTCGGTCGATGTCGGGTATGATGCGAAACTGATCCATATCCAGGTGATTGGGGTCTACACTGATGGCTTGCGTCTTGATGTGTTGAAACTCATTGAGCTTGCTAAACACCGAATCACAGCGTATTTTAAAGTGGGTATACGTAAAGGGAATGTCTTTTTCTTGGGTGTATTTACCCAAGTAAACCCCGTCTATCTCCATATTGATGTTGTAGAGTTCCTGCAAGCGCTCTTGACCGTCGGTGGACATGATTTTTAAATGCGCGTTTTTTAGGCTGATGCGACTGATGTCGATCACGCTGCTCAGCTTGGACTTGGTCTTGATGGTATCGCGTTGCTCGGGTTTAAAAACCGTGATATCCGGACCGATAATCGCAATGGTAGACGCCTTGAGGTGGTGTCGTTTGATCAAATCGACAAAGTTGACCCCGATCAAACTGATCTTGTCTACTTTGCCCAAAAAGTCAATGTCCTTTTTGATGCTCACCCCCGCTTTGGGCGTTACTTCGATGTCTTCTATACTGATGCTGTTGTTAAAGATGGAAAAGCTGAGATTTCCGTATTTGAAATCGTAGGCGGTGTCGTTGCGCGCATCGATAATCTGAGGGAGCTGCCTTTTGATAAAAAAGTTAATCCCCAAATGGACCACTAAGGCTAAACCGAGTATAGCGCCTAATATGTAGGCTGTTTTTTTTAAGCTGCTGGACATCTTCATAAGGTGTTTGGCTGTTAGAGGAGCATGAATTTACGGGTTTAATTTGGCGGATTCGTTTATTCGCTTATTCGCGGATTTGCGAGTTTCCACCTATAAAATCAGGCCCTTCGATTTTACCACAATTTAAAGCGCATTTATGTATGAGCGAATCGACTTTTTTGGTGGATTCGTTTTTTTGGCGGATTCGTTTATTCGCTTATTCGCGGATTCGCGAGTCTCCACCTATAAAAGCAGCTTCTTCGATTTAACCACAATCCAAGGCGCATTCACGCATGGGCGAATCCGCTTTTTGGTTTTCGTCCAAATCCGTTTAACGCCCTTTAAATATCGGAAATAAATTTAACAAAAAGCTAGTTTTTGTAATTATAATTATCCGTAATTGTTAATTAAGAGCGGGGAATCACTGCTTTTGGGAGTGGGAGCGCATTTTTTAAGGGTGCACGACCAAAAAAAGGACGCCGCTGCCTTGAGGTGCTGATCAACAGGTGCCAGGCGCCAGGCCAAAGTCCGATTTAACGAATGACCAATTTGTACTTCTGCAACAGCCCTTGAAGTCCATTTTGAGAGAAAATAGCCTTTTCGAGTTGGGTTTTTTCGGGATCGATGCTGTAGTTGTAGCTGCTAAAAAAGTCGGCTTTAATCGCCGTAGCCCCCGTAAATACCGCCAAGTGTAAATCGCAGCGGTCAAACAGCACTTCGGTCAGGTCGGTTTTCATAAAATCCGCGCTGATTAGACTGCAATTGGTAAAGGTCATGCGCTTCAATTTTAAACCGTAAAACTGGGTAAAATCCATGGTGCAATCGGTAAACCTATAGTCGAACAAAACCTGATCGGTCATCGCAAAATTGACGCTGGTCAATTGGCAATTTATAAAATCGCAATTCCGCAGGGCGACATAATTGATTTTGGCTTCCGTAAAATCGCAGCGGGTAAAGGTGCAATCGCTAAAAACCACGCCTAGGTACTCACAACGGCTGAGGTTGCAGTTTTCAAAAGTGCAGTTTTCAAATTCTTTAAATTGGATTTCGCCTTCGGTGAAAACGTAGTTTTTATAATTTTGGTCGTATATGTAGTCCGTCAGCATTTTTTTTGAGCAAAGATATGTTTATAAAAACAAAAAATACCGCCCCTTGGTAAAGAGGCGGTACTTAGATGACTATTTTATAATTGGGTGAGGTATTGGGAGGAGGAATACCCCTCTATACCCTGTTCGTTTCGAATCAGGTACCATTCACTATTGTATTTACTCAGCAAGGTAACCGCAGCGTTATGTGCCGATTTGCCCAGGAGTTCTTGATCTTTTCCAGGGCCTTTTCGGATGTTGAGGTTGCCGTGCGCCGTGCTCACTCGGAGTTTGGTGGCCTGCGGATCCACGCTTACTTGGATGTTGAGGATTAAATCGCCCGAGCGAAAATCGGGGTCGATTTCGTTATAGCTGCTCCATAGTTTGTCTTTGACTTCGCCTGTGCTGGCTTCCCCATCGATATATAAAACCGCATCCTGTTCGCGTACTTGTAAATTGCGAATCGATTGCGCTTGTGCTTCCTGAATCAATCGCGCGTATTTTTCTTGTAAACTCATAAGTGTATATTGAGGTTAGTACTATTTGATTTGCAGCTTGTTTTCTACTTTTTTCGGATGAGCGGCATTAACCGCCTGCATAAGCGGAGATAAGCTGTTGCGCTCAATAGACCCCGTTAGGGTTACTATGCCTTCGTTTACCGTAGCCTGTACACTTGGATAGGCGCTCAATATGGTTTTGAGGTCGCTGTTCAATTGGTGGTCGGCGTGTATGCTAACCGCTTCGGCCGATGGGATTTCTGGCGCTTGCATTAAAGTTGATTGGTCGTCGATCGATTTGATTCCCGCCGTTGCTTTAATGTCTTTGAGGGTTTTTTCTCGAGTGGCCTCGTCGGTAAATGAACCGCTTATAGTGGCAACACCGTCTTTGACACTCACGCTGACTCCGGGATCTAAGGTTTTTTCAATGGTGGCCTTGGCCGCTGCATCCTTCTCGGTCGAGGATTTGCAGGAGGTGGCTAGTGCGGCTACTACTAATAGTCCGATACTTAAATTTCTTGCATTCATAGGTCTTGATTTTTGGTTAATTTTTATCTAATTTAATAAAAAAAAGAATTTATGACAGTTCCTGTCTTAAAAATTAACAATTATTTAATGCCTGGAATACGGGTTTTTAGACGAAAAATGCTGCTGTAAGGCGCGTTTGGTGGGATGTTGATGTGTGGAGGCCAGAAAGGCCTCAGTGGGCAAGAGCAAAGTAGCTCCCTTGAAATTGGCGCTAAAAAAAGCGGTCGATGTGCGACCGCTACTAGCGTTTTTTATTCGATGATGTGTGGTACAAAACGACTCTTATCGGTGGTAATCATGCGGTCGCTTTCGCGAAAAGTAATTCCACAGGCCTCTTGACCGATGATCCAACTGCCGATGATCGAGTAACCCGAATGCTCTTTGTGCAGCGAGGCGAGTTCTTGGCAAATATAGCCCTCCTCTCCGTAATCGCCGGGAGTGGCTTCGATGATTTTTCCGTTGATGTAGAGCGTTACATTGGCTCCTTCTCGCGATAACAGGGGTTTTTTGACGTAATTGACCAGGTTTTTAGGCTCGTCGAGATAGGTTTCCAACAACAGCGGATGATTGGGAAAAAGTTCCCATAAAACGGCCAATATGGCCTTGTTGGAGAGAATCATCTTCCACGAGGGCTCGATCCAGTTGGCGCGGTCTACATCGTTGGGAACATGGAGGGCAAAAGCTTCCTGTACCAACCATTCCCAAGGGTATAACTTAAAGATATCCGTGATGGTTTCCTCTTCCAAATCGACAAAATTAACCCCGTTCCACCCCAAGTCATCGAGGTAAATCAGTTTGGTGTGGATGCCGGCTTGCATGGCGCAATCGCGCAGGTATTCGATATTGGTTAAATCTTCTAAGGTTTCGCGCAGACAGGTGAAATGTAGGGTCGAACCTTTTAAATGCGGTTTGAGCTCTTTCCAAGTGGCGATTAATCGATCGTGAACCGAATTGAACTGATCGACTTTTTTTCCAAAATAGTGCTGCATCCACTGCCATTGAATGACGCCGGTTTCAAAAAGCGAAGTCGGGGTATCGGCATTGAATTCCAAAACCTTTAACTGTTTTTTGATGTCGTCGTAAGCAAAGTCAAAGCGCCCGTAAACACTGGGAACATCGTTTTCCCAACCAAATGCAATGTGTTCGTGCATAAAAATCGGAATGTGAAAGGCGTCGTACAAGCGGTTGCTGATCACGTGGTCTACGGCTTTGAGACACATGTTCCACAGGGTGTTGGTCGCCTGGGCAATGTCTTCGGCCAGTTGTGGACTTATGGTATAGTAATAGTTTTCGACCCAATACGTTTGGTCGCCGTCGGTGTGATAACCAAATCCGGTGTTTTCCAAACGCTCTTGCCAATGACTATCGGTACTGATGTGCTTTATTTTCATCTGTAAAGGGGGTTGCAGTCGTGATTTATCGCGGGATCTAGCGTCGGTTTTAAAAACCGAAATGGTCTAGATCAACGGGGTATTCGGGTTTATGACGAGGCAGATGCCTTGGCCGAAGAGCCAAAACCACCGCGGGCGGTTTGCGCCTTCATCGCGTTGTTCTTGGCGGTATTGTTTCCGACATTTGACTTGGTTGCGATGCCGTTGCTCATATAGCCATTGCCGCCCATCATCGGACGAAATGCCATATACCACAACAGGGCACTGCCCATTCCCATACCGTTGTTTCTCGAGTATTCCTGTGTGACTTCGGTGTAGGGCGCCGTGCTATCGGCCCTCATATATACTTTTTGTTTCTCTTCTTGTTGCGGTTTTGAACAAGAGGCTAAAGCCGATGTAATCAGGATTAGCGAAACCATTTTGCTGCTTTTTCTCGTGCTCATTATTCGACAGTTACATAAATAGGGGTTTTGGTCATATCTATTCCGGTGTCGGCTGCATCACTGCTCCAACTTCTGATCTGAGTAGCGGTCTTTATAGTGTCGATACGGGTGGCGATGATTTCGTTGTTGGCCCATATTTTCTGACTGCTGATGTGTAGGGTGGTATCGCCAACGACTAACGTTTTTAAAACCACCTCGCGTGCAGAGGTTTTGTCTAGGGATTCCAATTTTTTGTCCGCTGTATTGGTACAGGCGGTTAGGGATAATCCCAAAAGGAAGAAGGCGCTTAGGTGCTTCATGAGGTACTGCGTAAAGGGGTTGTTGTTATCACTGCAACAAAGTTTGAATTTTTTTTTGTGGATTCCAACAAAAACAAAGCGAACAAGCGACAAATCACCGCTAAATTAATCTTAAAATGGGCAACATCATCGAAATAAACGTAAATTTGAAGCAAAGCTGCGTTATATGGATAGAATTGCGATTTTGAAAATAGATGAATTAAACGAGAATAGTTTTGGCAATGATTTTTATGCCAATACCATTCCCAATCACTTGATCAGCAATCACAGTCGTATCGAAAAACCGCACAAACACAATTTTTATGCGACCATGCTTTTTACTCGGGGAACCGGGATACACGAAGTGGATTTTAGCATCTACCAAGTGCGCCCGGGCAGTGTGTTTTTATTGGCTCCCGGGCAAACCCACAGTTGGGAGCTCTCGGAAGACGTAGACGGTTTTATCTTCTTTCATACCCAAGAGTTTTTCGACATGGTTTTTGTGCGCGAACGCATACGCGAATACCCGATTTATACATCGGTCTACCATTCCAGTGCAATTTATATCGAGGGCAATTTTTTGAAGCACGTGGCGAATTTATTCCAACAAGTGTTGGTCGAATACAAAAACGCCCAATGGAAAAGACATCAGCTCATTTTGAATATCACCTCCCAGCTCTATATCGAACTCAATCGATTTGCCATAGCCGAAGACGATTTTCCAACCGCTCATTTCAGCCAGTACAACTTTCGATTTTTGGAATTTGAAGACCTGCTCGAGGCGCATTTTTTAACGGTTAAATCGCCAGCGGTATACGCGGATTGGCTGCATATAACACCCAAGCACCTCAATAGAATTACCCGCAGCTTAGTCAATAAAACCACGACGGATATCATCTTGGAACGCGTGGTGCTCGAAGCCAAACGCATGCTGATTTATACCGGAAAGAGCTTTAATGAAATTGCGAGCTTGCTCGGCTATGAAGACTATTCGTATTTCTCCAAATTGTTTAAAAAACGTTCGGGCGAAACCCCGAGGGAATTTCTAAAGCGCTACGAATAAAAAAACTCATTTGGCGTAAACCAAATGAGTTTGTTATGGTGATGCACGGGTGGAGGGATTCGAACCCCCATCAACGGTTTTGGAGACCGCTATTCTACCCTTGAACTACACCCGTTTTTGTTTTTCAGTGGCGCAAATATACTATATTTAATATGATATTTCCTACTCTTCTTTGTAAAAGAGATTCAACCACATGATCCGCGACATCTTATAATTAAAGGCCGAAAGCAGGAATGCTACGATGGCTATAGTGATAAAAATCTGAATGAATGTCAGCTTGAATATTAAACCTAAGACAATTACAGCAACCATTTCGGCTACGGTCAAGGAATAACTCATATACATAGCCCCTACGTAAAACCCGGTTTCTCGGTGAAAAGAATATCCACAATGTTCACATTTAGGCTTCATTTTGGGCATTTTAAATAGGAAGGGATTTCCCTTTTCCGCAAATAATTTTGTTTTACCACAATTGGGACAAGTCCCGCTGATTACTTTACTTAAATACGACATAGTGAATTTTTTATGCAAATTTCGGTATTTATTATGGATATTGCTAGTATTAATTGGGGCAGGTTTTGGTCTTATTCGGACATTTTATGAGAAAACGAGAACTGTAAGAAGTCCGCACTTATGTAAGGATGTACTTGATTAGCGGTTGCTCAGCCCCGTTTGCTTAAATGGGGTCTCGTAAATAGCAGTTGGTAAAATTCACTTCAGTCGCTTTACCGCGTTGCTTTAAGCTTCTCGCAATGCCGTGGCGTTTGAGTCGCGAGCATTTTAAGGCGTAGCGACAAGGCATAGGCGTTTTTAATAGTGTGCTTTTGTTGCTGGCTAATCCCTTTTGTCGACTTTGGTTTTAAGCAATGGCTACTCGATCCGATGGTTATTTTGAAGCTGCTTTACACAGAAAACTGTGCCCTGATCTTATTTTTAGAGCAAAAAGCATTTTAAAATATGTACTTTTGCATGACGCCAATTTAAGGGCTTGTCCTCCGCTTTAGTCGTGTCGAACAACAATGCGGTAACACTCTGAGCCATTGGTTGAAGTAAAAAACAGGAGCTACCTATGAAAAACATTAAAGTGGTTGAATTATTTGCCGGTGTAGGAGGATTTCGCTTGGGCTTGGAAGGCTGGGAAGGTAAATCTTCTACCTCCAATTACAGTGAGAAATTTCAAACACCCTATCAGGTGATTTGGAGTAATCAATGGGAACCCTCGACAAAAATTCAGCACGCTTCTATGGTGTATGAATCGCGTTGGGATTCCAAAAACCACAGCAACGAGAATATCGAAGAAGTGGTTAAGGACTGCACGGTAATTCCCGATTGCGATATGTTGGTCGGCGGATTTCCTTGTCAGGATTACTCCGTAGCGACCACTTTAAAAAACTCCAAGGGTTTGCTCGGTAAAAAAGGGGTGTTGTGGTGGTCGATCCACAAGATACTATCCGACAAGGAAAACAAACCCAAGTATGTGTTTTTGGAAAATGTCGACCGCTTGTTAAATTCGCCTTCCAAGCAGCGAGGTCGAGATTTTGCCATTATTTTACAGAGTTTAAACGAATTGGGCTATGTGGTGGAATGGCGCGTGATCAACGCGGCGGACTACGGATTTCCGCAACGCAGAAAGCGAACTTTTATCCTGGCTTACCACCAATCCACTGCGATTTACGATAAAATCAAAGCGGGTGCACCGCTGCAATGGATTTTGAGTAAGGGCACCATAGCCGATGTGTTTCCCGTAACGGAAGCCGCAAAGGCAGTAGTCTCTGAATTCAAATTGGAAGCGGATATCGTAGCGATCTCCGAGGCGTTTAATCTAACCGGAAAGAAAACGCCGTTCGAAAATACGGGCATCATGATAGACGGGGTGGTGACTTCGGTAAAAACCCTGCCCGATTACGATGCGGACTTCACCTTGCTCAAGGACGTGGTTATCGATGCGAAAAGCGTTCCAGCCGAATACTTTATCGACGAAGAAGACTTGCCGAAATGGAATTACCTCAAAGGGGCAAAGCGGGAAATTAGAAAAAATGCCAGCGGTTTTGAATACAATTACAGCGAAGGCGGTATGATATTCCCCGATCCTTTAGAAAAGGCCTCTCGTACCATTATTACCGGCGAGGGCGGAAAGTCGGCCTCGCGCTTTAAACACGTTATCGCCACCCCCAAAGGGCTGCGACGACTGACGCCTATGGAGCTGGAGCGACTCAATATGTTTCCGGACAACCACACCTATATCGATAAAATGACCGACACCAAGCGGGCCTTTTTTATGGGCAATGCCTTGGTAGTGGGGGTGATTGAGCAAATTGGTCAGTCGCTGTTAAACAATATATAAGCATGGAATAGCGGCCTCTTTTTAAACTTTTTTAAAAGGATGCCGCTTGCCGTACAACCCGAGTTTATTTGGGGTATATTTACTTTTCGCCCATAACGATAGTCCATGTACAATCCTTCCGACAAAAATAGCATACTGGCTTTTGCGCAACAACTGCAAAGCCAACGCCTTCGAAACTGTATCGATGTATCGGCTATGGCTAAAGTCTACCGCGGCAAGGGCAACTTCGGTCAGCTGCTGGAAAAATACTACTTTGGATACGATTTGAACTCCGCCTCGGAACCCGACTTTGCCCAAGCGGGTTTGGAGCTAAAAACCGCACCGCTAAAAGTGCTCAAAACCAAGGCGTATCGCTCCAAAGAACGACTGGTGCTCAACCTGATCAACTATGTGGAAATCGTGGATGAGGTGTTCGAAACCAGCTCGTTTATCCAAAAGAATGCGCATATCCTCTTGGTCTTCTACGAACACCAACCCGAAGTAAACGCGTTGGATTTACAGATAAAACTGGTGGGCGACTGGCGTTTTCCACCCGCAGATTTGGAGGTGATTCGGCAAGACTGGAGCAGCATCGTACAAAAGATAAAAGCCGGGAAAGCCCATGAATTATCCGAAGGAGATACGTTTTATTTGGCAGCCTGTACCAAGGGCGCCAACGCAAATTCCCTCAGAAGGCAACCCCACAGTGCGCAACCCGCCATGCAAAGAGCTTTTTCCCTAAAGCAGGGTTATGTCAATCACATCATCGCCAACTTGGCCGGCGATGCCAAACCGAATTACGGCAAATTGCTGGTCGCAGCTCCAGAAATTCAATCCGAATCTATAGAAGCGGTGGTTTTGCGCAAACTCCGTCCGTATTGCGGCAAGTCTATCGCGCAGCTCACAGCAGAGGCCGGAGTTGCCCTCAACGACAAAGCAAAAAATTTTACCGCCAATTTGACCAATCTGCTGCTGGGCGTGGAATTGGACAAGCAAATCGAAGAGTTTGAAAAGGCGGAAATCACCGTTAAAACCGTTCGATTAAGCGAATCTAATCTGCCCAAAGAATCCATGTCGTTTCCCCATTTCAAATACGAGGAAATCGCCCAGATACAGTGGGAAGATTCCGAGTTTAAACAGCGGCTTGAACGCAAATTCCTCGTGGTTTTTCTCAAGTACATCGCCGGGGAATTGTACTTTGATAAGGCGGTTTTTTGGAATATGGAACCCCAGCATTTGCTCGAAGCGCAACGGGTGTGGCTGGCTACGCAAGCCTTGGTACGAGCGGGTACCATCGTCACCGCGATTAAAAATGGCCGGCGTTTTACCGCTTTTCCAACAAAGCAATTCAGTGCCGTGGCCCATGTTCGCCCGCACGCCCGCAATGCTGCCGACGTGTTTCCTCTGCCGGTTCCCGATGTGCTCACCGGACTCCAGGCCTATACCAAACACTGTTTTTGGCTCAACAACCATTTTATAAGAGATGCAATCTACCTAAAATCGCAAAGGGCGACTGTAATTGATTTGTTCTCTTAAAGTTACCCTGTCTGCGGTTTTGCTAACCGCATCGGACTGTGGTCCTGGAGAAAGCACTACTAGTCGCGTTGAAATAAAAAGAATATCTTTGCCCTTTAGGCGAATAGGCCTGCGGACAGCCCAGCGCTGGGAATAGCCGTTGAAATCCTGTTTTGCCAAACAATTGACTTCAAGAACTTACCATTATATGCGACAAACCCTGTTGGAATTCAGAAACCAAATCAACCTCAAAAACGAATTGTTGGCGGGGATAACCGTGGCCATGACCATGATACCCGAGTCTTTATCCTTTGCTATTTTGGCGGGATTATCGCCCTTAACCGGCTTGTATGCTGCTTTTTTGATGGGCTTGGTCACCGCAGTTTTAGGCGGTCGTCCCGGTATGGTTTCCGGCGGTGCCGGGGCTACGGTAGTGGTGTTGATTGCCTTGGCTGCTTCACACGGAGTGGAATACCTCTTTGCCGCGCTTTTACTCGCGGGACTGCTGCAGTTTCTGGTCGGTGTTTTTAAATGGGGGAAATTTGTACGGTTGATTCCACAGCCGGTGATGTATGGATTTTTAAACGGCTTGGCCATCATCATATTCGTCGCTCAATTGGAACAGTTTAAAGTCTATGACGGCACCGATTATACCTGGCTGCAAGGTCATGCGCTCTATGTGATGTTGGGCTTGTTGGCCTTAACCATCGGCATCGTAACCTTGCTGCCCAAGTGGACCAAAGCCATACCCGCCTCTCTAGTGGCCATAGTGGTGGTGCTCGCCCTGGTTTATTTTGGCGGTATAGAAACGAAACGCGTCATGGACATCGCTTCGATAAGTGGCTCCTTACCGCAGTTTCAGTTTCCTATGGTTCCCTTTACTTGGGAAACCCTAAAGGTGATTGCACCCTATGCGGTGGTGATGGCCGGAGTGGGTTTGGTAGAGTCCTTGCTAACCTTGAACTTGGTCGATGAAATCACCCATACCAAAGGCAATTCGAACCGCGAAGCCATGGCTCAGGGAACGGCCAATGTAGTCAACGGTTTTTTTGGCGGCATGGGCGGTTGCGCGATGATAGCGCAGACGTTTGTCAACCTCAATGCCGGCGGACGTACCCGCATCTCTGCTGTGGTAGGAGCGCTGACTATTTTGCTGATTATTTTGGTAGGGGCACCGGTCATCGGACAAATACCGATGGTGGCCTTAGTCGGAGTAATGATGATCGTCGCTATCAGCACGTTTGAATGGGCCTCCCTAAAGATTATACGCAAAATGCCCAAAAGCGATATCTTTATCGGAATGACCGTTGCGGCGATTACGGTGGTTTTTCACAATTTAGCCGTGGCCGTATTAGCGGGCGTGGTGATTTCCGCTCTGGTCTTCGCTTGGGATAACGCGCAAAGGCTGCGTGTCAAAAAATCGAAGGCTGCAGACGGGCGCGATATTTACACGATTTACGGACCGCTTTTCTTTGGGTCGACCACCCTTTTCCTGGAGCAGTTCGATTGGCTCAACGATGCTCAAGAAATTGTAATCGATTTTAAAGCGTCTCGCCTAGCGGATATGTCGGCTATAGATGCCGTGCATAAGCTCACCGAAAAATATGAGAAACAACACAAGGTCGTTACCCTAAGGCACCTAAGTCCTCAGTGTATTCAACTTCTGGACAAGGCCGCTGGAATTATAAACGTTCATATAGAAGCGGAATCCGCCGAAACACTGCCGCGCGAAAAAGAGGGCAGCGCGCACTAGTGCACCGCCTACACAAATGGGGAATCAAGCCTTGCTACACCCGGGTGCGATTCTTTTTGAAAACCAGGACCAAAGCCGTGGCTAGGACAATAAAACCGGCTATAAAAGCGGCATCGCCCAAATCCTTATATTCAATCATCTTCAGTACAGCCCCTAAGGCGAGAAGCAGGGAAAAACAACAAAATAATGCAACAATCTTATTCATGGTATTATAGGGTTTTAGTTAACGTACTACATCGCTTTCGGCCTGCTGCCAAAAGCATACCTAAAAGATAGCTAAAAAAAAATAACCCACCAAGTTTTTTGGTTTTTTTTAAACGCTTAATGGAGTTAAGGGGTCGATTTTCTTTTAAAACCGCAATAAAAACCGCATTTTCTTATAGAAATCGCGTACAGCTGGCCTGTCTTGTAGCGATAAACCCGTCGACTAGCCGCCGCTGCCCGTCGTTTTTTTTTAGGGAATAAACAAGGTCTAATAAGGACTTGACAACCTGTGTATTAACGGTTAAAGCTCGTGACTGTTAAGCAAAATGCGGGTTGCGCATCTTTTAGACAATTGCTTATGGGCTTAAACTTTTATATATTTACAGGGCGAAAGCTTACGAATTTTGTAGGTTTTTTCCAGTCTATACCCAATGAATAATTACGGATATCGGCTGCTGTACTCTTGCGCTATGAGCGGTTAAAAGACAGCGGTTTTCCAAAAACTCAAAACCAAAAAACGTATAAATGAAATTAGCAACGATACAAAATCAGACCAGAGACGGTCAGTTAGTAGTAGTGAACCGAGCATTAACCCACGCGATAGCCGTGCCACATATAGCGCCAACCATGCAGGCTGCTATCGACAATTGGGCTACGACTGCTGGACTGCTGGCTGCGGTATATCAAGATTTAAACAAGGGAGCATTGGCCGATGCTTTTGACTTCACCACGGCCGCTGTAATGGCTCCGATACCCCGAGCCTATCATTGGGCAGACGGAAGCGCTTATGTCACTCACGTAGAATTGGTGAGAAAAGCGAGAAATGCCGAATTGCCAGAATCCTTTTGGACCGATCCACTGATGTATATGGGCGCTTCCGATGCTTTTATCGGGGCACATGACGATATTCAAATCGCCGACGAAGCTTGGGGAATCGATTTTGAATCGGAAGTGGCGGTAATCACCGACGATGTTCCGGCGGGAGTTACAGCCGAAGAGGCCTTGTCGCATATCAAATTAATCACCATTATCAACGACGTTTCACTGAGAAACTTAATTCCCAATGAATTGTCTAAGCAGTTTGGCTTTTACCAGTCCAAACCGTGGACTTCTTTTGCTCCCGTAGTGGTAACACCAGACGAGTTGGATGGACTGTGGTTGGCGGGTAAATTGCATTTGCCGCTTCACTCCACGCTGAATGACCAACTCATCGGATCTCCTAATGCGGGTGTGGATATGACGTTTAACTTTGGACAATTAATCGCTCATGCGGCAAAAACCCGCTCGCTGATGGCCGGTACGGTTATCGGATCGGGAACAGTTGCCAATCAAGGCAGTGTAGACGGCTCGAGTTGTTTGGCCGAGGTGCGTTGTCTGGAGATCATAAAAGACGGCAAACCGTCCACGCCATTTATGAGTTTTGGCGATAAAATTGAAATCGAAATGAAAGACCCGTCGGGTGTTTCTATTTTTGGAAAGATCAGTCAAGTCGTAACGAAATACGAAAGATAAAAAGGAAGCTTAACTTCCGCTAAGAGGCTCGGTTTTCCGGGATAGTTAAAAAGCATTTCCACGGAATACACAGCGGGGATTCAAAGCATTTAAAACGGTTGTAAGTCTAGACTTTACAGCCGTTTTTTGTTGCGATGAGCCAAGGAGTAACCCGGAGTAACGATTTTCAAAAGTACGTGTATTCAAGTCTTGTTTCTAAAAAGAGAAGACCGCGGAATTAAAACGCGGGATTTCGGTGTGTGGAATGGTTTTTATTCGGTTCTCATTATCGAACCAACTCAGGCTTACCCCAATTTTGCAGTAACGGCAAATGGGTCTAAGGGAAAACCACTATACCGCCAATGGACAGTCGAGCTTCGGAAATACGAGTCGATGGCCGATACGGTCTGACACACTTGCCTTTTATCGGGAGCATAGACCGGTGTGGATTTACTCATGACGACAACTTATCACGGATAGTTGTTCGATAAAGGCAAAGCCTTGAAATGGGAAGTAGTTATCCCCCTTGTTCTTATTTTATCCCCCTTAGAAAACCTCGCGTTTTTACATGGGTTTCCTTTTGCAGTAGGTACGTTTAGGACAACTCTGGCTTGTAGACCATACCATAACTTCTACAATACTTTGATTATGTGGCTGCTTACCGTTGTTTTGCTAGCTGTGGATTAGAATTTTCAATCGTGCTTTAAGCGGGAAAAATAAGAGTCCGAATGCTGGGGCAAATCAAATTCTTCCACGTGTTCCGCAGCTTTTTCAACGAGGGTTTTAGTGACAAAACAGCGAAGGCCCATTCTCCAGTGGAATGAGCCTTTTTATAGGTGATTTCCTAAAAGGATACGGATCAAGGGCAGTTAGATTCCCGCCGTGTCGGCAGTGGGACCGTAAATCGGAGGCAAAGGCACGTTTAGCAGTCGCAAGTAAACAGAGAGCTGTCCGCGGTGATGATACCAATGATTCAAACACCAGCTACGCGCAACTACGGCTTTGGGAAAAACATTAAAAATCTGTTCGCCACTTCTCATGGTCCAGTTTTTTGCAAATTCCGACTCGTCAATCTCGTTTAGAATTTTAGTGGTAGCTACGACGTTTTGGTCAAAGTAAGCCAATAGGGCAGCCGTGTCCTCAAAGTCTTTGGACGCAAAATTGGTTTTTGCGAAGTCCAATTCGTCCTGTACCAAACACTGTTCCCACCACCCGGCAATATCGGCGATATGACCGTATAATTGTTTTAAAGTCATCGACTTTTCGTGCGGTTTAAAATCGTTTTGATCAAGGGGAACTAGTGCCAATAGAGATCGGGTTGTAGCCGCTTCCTGAGTGTATTCGGCCAATAAAGCTTGACTTAATTTCATTTTAATTGCTTTTAAGATATGAGGAGGAAGATACGAAAAAGATTGCAATATGCGGTTAAATACAACTCAATATAAACCTGTTTTTCGAGCGGCATCAGTTGGTTCAACACCGAATTTGCATTTGTTTTGGCCTCTAAATGGGAGTCGTGCTTTTTCCAATCCAAGGCATAAGCTGTGGAGTAAAGCATTTAAAAGTACGAATAGATACGCCTATTCGCACTCTAAACCCAGGAGAAGAGACGAACCGGCCGGTCGATCCCCTAAAACACCCGAAGTTTTTCGGATAAAGCGCTTCAAAAGCATATTTTTTTGTATTATTGGTGATGAATTGGAAATGGGATTGACTTTCTGTTTGCAATACCGTCTTAATTTTATTAAAGTATAAAAATATATGCAAGCACTTCCGGTTAGTGTACAGCGGATTCTAGTTTTTTTTGTCATTGCAATCGTCGTCTCCAATGTTTTTAGATTCGAGCTGTTTGGAATTGGCGAGTGGCTGGGGCAATTTCCAGCGGAGATACAAGTGATTTTAAAGGTACTACTCGAGGGAAGCGGCGTTTTTATCGGAGCTTTAGTCGGGCGGTATCAGCTGCGTAAAACGCGAAAAATCGAGATGACTCTCGGAGGAACTTCTCCGCAAAGGGCGTTGCTGATGTCGGTAATACCACTTGTTTTAGTGTCGGTGATCGGTGTAAAAAACGGATGGGATATCCAGCCCAATGCGTATGGTTTACTGGCGGTGGTCGGCAGTTTGATCTATTGCATCATGGAAGAATACGGTTGGCGGGGTTATTTGCAAGAAGAACTGCGCGACCTAAAACCGTGGAAGCGCTATTTGCTGATTGGGTTTCTCTGGTACTTTTGGCATCTGTCGTTTCTCGGCAACGCAACGCCCTACGAAAACCTGTTTTTTCTAGCGATGTTAATTCTGGGAAGCTGGGGAATTGGAGAGGTCGCACATACGACCAGGTCCATCGTTGCTTCGGCCTGTTTCCATTTAATCATACAGCTGATGCTGTTTAATTCCTTGATTAAAAACGGATTGGACAATACCCAAAAATTCATCGTGCTCGGACTGACGGTCTTGCTGTGGATCATCATACTCGAACGCTGGAAGAAAGCCGATAAACACCGCTTAAATCAGGAAAAAAGTGCGGACTGATACCGGTCTTTAAGCGGGAGGAGTACCATCATACTTTAAATTAAATGCCCGCAAGTGAAATACATACTTTTTGTTTTAGTTCTCGGAAGCTTTTTAGGTGTTAGTTGCGACTCCTCGGTCGGTAGAAAAATTGCAGACCGCCAACTGCGCAACACGATTGTTGGCGATTGGGAACGCATTCCAATCGAGGAGCGTATTGGCGACGATCGTCCACCGCCGCCACACCGCTGGATACCGGATGGTATGACCCTAACAAAGGATAGTCTCGATTGGTATTTGGGCTTTTTTAACGAGGAAATAGATTCGCTTTCCGGTAAGGTGGTGCACGGCTATTTGGGTAATAAATTGCCGTATAAAACCGTTCGCGACAGTGTTTTTGTACGCAACCCCTTGACGGGAAATCGACTTTTTGTGGGGAAATTCCTCGCTTTAGAAAACGACACCTTATCCTTGACCACCGACGGCACTAGGATTTTAAAATACCGGCGAAGAGCGGCGTTTGTCGTTGCGACTGCGGCATTTGATCAAGTGATTTATTCGAGTTCGGGTTGCTACGGCAGTTGTCCCATAATCGATATTTCAATCGATTCTACTGCGGCAGTCCTATTTCAAGGACAAGGGTATGTCGTGCCCCTCGGACGCTATGGTTCCACCCTGGATGCCCGGTTAAAAAATTACCTTTTCGATAAATTTATTCGGGCAAAACCCGAAGCGCTCGCCGACTCCTATCAAGTAAATCATACCGACGATCAGTCGATAACCACCACTTTCGTCAAAGGCGGAAAAATTGTTAAAACCATACACGATTATGGAAAAGCGGCTCCTGTGGAACTGGTTTGGGCCTATGCAAGTATCGCCCATATTTACCGTACCACTCCACTAACCCGTTTAGCGGAGGCAGATGAGCCTTTTTATCCCAAACACGACACGTTTACATTTGTTGGTTCGGCGTTTTTACTGCCACTGCAAAAGTCGGAAAGCTTCTTTCTCTGGACAGAACTCAGAAAAGCGGCGAAGACCAACGCGACCTTTGAACCGAAATACAGCTTGCAATTTACGCCCAATTACACCTACTGGGGACCCGACCCCAAGGAGGAGCGCGCAGTGCTCTCCCGCATAAAATCAATCGCTACCGACGGGCAGCGGTTTGCCTTCAATTTTGAAGGGGGAGCTTCGATTACCTACGACTTGGGTTACGATTTTATTCGTCGAAATTTTGAGGGAATCAATTATTATACCATCGACTAAACCACCGTTTAGCGCAACAGTTTTTTATTTTTGATGATAATAATTAATAAAATTACACTAGGTTTGACGTATTGTTTGGAATTTATAAGAATCAACGAAGACTCATTCGTTTTTTTGGAATTTCAAAGCTTAAAAATCACTTAATATATTTTTTGATGAAACTCATTCCTAATATTTTCCTAGTTGCTGCTGCGTCGGCTATGCTCACGGGTTGTAACGACGCCGCTATGGACAAAGAGACCTATTTAAACACGCGCTTACCCATGCTTAAAAAGAACCTGAGCGAAAGCGAATACAATCGCTTTATGCAGGTCATGCAGTTCGATAAACACGGGAATTTAAATGCGATGGATTATGATTTACTCAAAAAGGGTACGGGCGATAAACTCGATAGTGTACAGTATCGAATTCACGCCGATATGCAGGGTTTTTATAGCGACATCACCATGGTGGACTCCCTGGGACTCGAAAATAAATTAACCCCCGATTTGGTGGTCTACACCACTAGAGATGGTAAAGCAGTCAATATAGACGAACTGACCAAAGCCAATACTATTTACCTGATTACCTCGGTGAATTGCGGTCCTTGTATGCAGTTTTTTAAAGAGGGCAACAAAATTGCTAGCGACCCTGCTAATAAGGACTTCCAATTTGTCGCCTTGTACAGCGATCCGGCTATACGCCTAGTGAACTATCAAAAGGGCAGCCGCTTTCAGCGGTTTGGACTCTTAGATGAACATTGGCTTCAATTTGATAACGAGCAAAACATCATCAGGGAAATCAAGCAAATGTACAAGGGCAAGTCGGGCGATTTTGAAATCGGAACCGGATTTCCCGAATTGTTTTATTACCAAGAGGGAAAGATGGTTAGAAATGGCAATGCCCACCAATTGCAAGAGGTCGTCAACGATTTAAAAAAGACGCTAGCGACCAACGCGCCCAAACCCTTGTTTTAATTGAGTGGATAGGCCCAGTCCGCAAAGGGAGAATAGGGAGCCAAATCGGAAGAGTGACAGCTCTTTGATGTTTAAAAAATGACAACTAATCAGATGGAAACAAATGCACAAACGCTGCGCGGACTAATTATCGAAGACAGTGTCCGATTGGAACGCGTGGTTACCTTGTTGTTGAGCAAGGTTTTTGAAATAGAGGATGTGGAAAGGAGCAATTCTTTTCAAACAACGGCCAACGTGCTGAGTTTTCACGCCAAAACCTCTCTGCTGTCGGATTTGAAGTATCTGCCGTTTGCGCTAAAGGAAAAGATCTCCATGCTGTATCAAATTAGAAATAAATTTGTACACAATATGGATGTGGACTCCTTCGTCAAGTTTTTTGAAGCGAGTGGTGCCGGAAAGAAAAAGGCGTTTGTCGGTTTCTATTCCGCTCAATTGCCGGAGGGCAAGCCCGAGGAGGAGGAGGCGCATTTTTGCCGTATTTACAGCTTGTTGGTGGCAGAAGTGTTTCACGATTTGGAAGTCATAAGTGCGCTAATGGCGCGAAATCTCAAGAACGAGGTGCACAAGGATGGTTTGATCGAACGCATCAAAAGGGTTTTGGTCAACGAAGCCGATTCCGATGTGCTCGCCGAGATTTTAAGCTTAAAACAAGAAATTCTGGAAACCTACCCCTCTCAGAGTTTTCAAAATGAAAGGGAGAGAAACGAAAGTATTTCATAGAGAATCGTCTGCTGCTTGCACTTGTGCTTTTAACAGGAGTATAGCAGTTATTTTACTTCCCACGCTGGCGGCAGCATCTTGCAGATGACCAGTAATAAAATTAGATTTTTATCCATCCTATTCATCTTGAATTAGGGGTTGATTCCATCAACCGAAAAGTTGCGTAATGGGCTACACAGCTGTTCTAGCCTGCTTGACGAATCAAGTGGTTTCAATTCATTTTGAGCCAATGGTACAACAGCTCGCAACAATCTCGTTGTTGGGTCTTTTTGTGCGTATTAATTCTACAGCGCTCGACTAAATTCCATTTGTTTATAATTAACAAATCAATGGGTGAAAAACATCCTAGTTCATAGCGTAGCGTTCCTCGATAAATTAGAAAAAAACAGGCCGATTCCGAAGCGATGGGTTTTGCTTAAAAGGTGAAAAGTCGGGAATTAACAAAGTGTAAACTCGCGTGTTATTTACAGATTTAAATTTAACTAAAACACATTATTTTTTAGTTTATACGCGCTAATTAGTGCTAATGTTTGAAAATTAAATAAATTTAGTTGTGCACATTTATAAATTTACACTACAATTTAGTGGTTTTTTATTCAAAAATAGCCTTAAAGCTCGATAATCCAAGGTGTTTATATCGTAGTTTAAAATGTGTTTTTCAATAAAGTTAATAAAATTTTATGTTTTTAACTAATGAATATTTGTTTTTTAGTTAAAAAATGATTTTACACGTATGCGTGCTGGGATGTTTATGTTAAAGAAAATGCCTAGATGGTTAAATAATTATGTTAAAATTAATGTAAATATAATTTTTAAATTAAGTTTACAACCGGTCATAGTTTAAAACCACTTAATATGAAATATCTTTTTCTGTGTTTCTCTCTCTTTACTTTTTTTGTGATTCCCCAGGTAAATAGTCAAAACATTCTCGTTCCCGCTATCTGGTATAAAGGAGCAGCTTTGAGTTCCTCTCAAAAGCAAGATAGTTTAGCCTTATTGAATTATAATAGTACAGTCCATTTTGGAGATAATCCCATGATTATAATTGCCGATAAGTTAAACAGAGACAATACTTTTTTTGCTGTTTTTAAACAACATACTCCGAAAAAAGAAGAAAGACCAAAATTCGAAACCGTATTTGCCGAGTTTCACTTTAATGGAAATATAACCAAAATAAGCGATGCGTATATTCACGGTGATAAGTTTATGCGGATAAAGTCGGGCAACGTACTGACTGGAATAGCTTTAAATTACAGCGATTCCTTTCGTGAATTGAATTTAAAAAAAGGCATCAATTACACCTTTATCAAGGACATGCCAGAAATTGATCTATTTGAGTTGAAGGTATATGATAAACGACTTTCGCCTTCAGAAATGCTTCCTATACAAACCTATTTATCGATAAAATATGGAGTTTCTCTTGAAGCGGGTTTGGACTATATGTCAATAGACGATATAGTTTTATGGAATTATAAGAATAATGCGTCTTATTCTAAAAGAATTACAGGACTGGGGAGAAGTGATTATTTCGAATTAAATCAACGGCAAACCCAAAATTCCAACGACAGTCTCTTTCGAATGGGATTAGTTGAAGAAAACATCCATAATGTGTTGAATGAAGGTGATCTAGCAAAGGACAGTTATTTGATGTTTGGAGATAACGGCGCAGCTGTTTCATTTAAGGAAGTGGCGAAGAGGGATTTTGAAAAATTGCAACGGGTCTGGAAATATAATAAAACCAAAAACTTTACGGCTAAGAATATGTACATAAAATTGGCTTTGGATCAATTTAAAGACACGATTGCAGGGCAGGAGTATTTTTTGTATATCAATAATTCTACCAAGGATCCCATAAACTTAAATTCACTAAAGTTGATCAAGGGTGAAACGGTTGATTCTGTTTTGGTTTTTAAGGACATCAACATCGACAAAGCGGTCAGTAATGAAGGGTACTTATCACTTTATAGACGAAAGAAATTTGATTTTGACAGTAGTTGGTTGTTTTATTGCGATGGAAAAAATGTCTTAAAACTGACCATCGAAGGTGGTGAAAAGCCTTATGCTATAAAATTTGTCGACGCCTCGGGTATGGTCATTAAACAACAGAAGACGACGCTCAACGAACTGGAGATAGCGACAGTTCCTTTTGAGGATGCTTTTGATGTGGTTGTAGAAGACGCATTGGGAAATACCTTAAAGCAAGACGGCCGTGATATAGGTTCACAGTCAATCCCTTTAGAACTTAAAACGATATGGAACTTAGATAAGCATGGAAAGGTGCTAGTCGCTCCATTTTTTACTGGGGTTTTTAATCGCACTGATTTAAAATACGAATGGTATAAAGATACGCAGCATTTGGGTAGTAGTTCTGAAATAGAGCTTAAGGAGACAGGGAGTTATTCTCTAAAAGTATCTACCGATAGACAGTGTTTTTCGTGGCCATTTTCCGTGGTAAACATGGAAAAAGAAATAGCTGATGCGAATGAAAACAACAAGGCGAACCATAGCGAAAATGGGGTGTATCCGAATCCGGTAAAAGCAGGAGAGCCCTTTGATGTTCGGGTGAGTTTTTCGAAGCAGATGGACAAGGTGGCCCTTAGTGTTTTTACCTTAAAAGGGCAGTTTTTGACCTCAAAGGAATATGAAAAAACGAGTCATATCGAGTATTCTCACATATTAAATACGGAAGGGATTTATATCATTCTGATTAAAACAGAGGGAGATACTCGAGTTTTTAAATTAATAGTTCAATAATATAAAGCTGCATTAATGTCTATACCAACTATATTTCATACCGACAATTTACAAAAGTTAAAGCGTATTTTATTCAATCTGAGTCATAATCTAGTGGTAATCGCCTTGATTTACGGCTCGTTTATATATCCAATTCAATCTTATGCAACGAGCAAAAGACTGGTAGAATTGAAAGAAATCAGATCTAGAGGGAGTTTTACTTCTTTTAGCAATCATACGGTCGATGAACAAGAGATCCCAGACGAATATAGGGCGCAAGAAGTTGTACAAAATAGTCCGCAACCAGCAATGACTCATGTGAGTCCGTCGGAATTAATATACGACGCTGATATGAGTGCCGGAATAATTGGAGCAACCTTGGATATTGCCGATGATCCCTTTGATAATCTGTTTAAGATTCACTTAGATGAGGCTCCTAAATTCAACGACAGAGTGTATTTGGAATACGATTTAAAGGGATTGGCAGATTTTACCAGTATTTCTAGAAGTATCAACGAGAATACCGCTTTGGGGGGGAATTTGATCAATTCAGCTACAAATTGGTCTCATCAGAGTGAAAAGATCAATCCACAACTGCTTTTAAAAGGTGAAAACCGGATTTTGTTAAATGTTTTCGAAGCATTAGGGACTGCTGTTCAAGTGAAGAATGTTAGATTCAGAATAGAGAAGTATGATGATGCGGCTGCAGATTTTCAAATTACAAATAGTTATCAGTTAAACGACAAGGAGGTTTATTTGCGAGGATTTGGCAATATAAACCAAGTTGATGGAGGTGTTTTTACCCTGGAGGGAGCTAAGATTGCCCTGTCAGAATCAGGAGAATTTGAGGCTGTAGTTTTAGGGAATTTATCAGGTTCGACGACGGTTGAGTTGATTAAAATGGAGCGAGGTGTTGAGCAAAAAAAGACCATTCCGATTGCCACTCAAAAATTGAGTTTCGAACGTATTTTTAAATTGGAAGAAAGAAATCAGGTATATGGTTTTGCAATTAAAGCCAATCAGCAACAGTATTTAGAAGCCGATGGTGCGTCTTTATTATTGCCGGAAAAAGCATTGAAAAGTGATGTGGTTATTTCAATAGAAAAATTGCGTAAAAACGATATGGCCCCTATGGGGATGACCATAAAAAATGTGACAAAGGGGCAATTGGGGTACCGCTTTTTTCCAGACAGAACAACTTTTGAAAAGGATTTAAAACTGAGTGTCACCTACGATAAAGACCTGTTGCCCTCAGGATATAAGGAACAGGATATTCATATTTTCTATTTTGACACAAAGGCGAAGTCGTGGAAAGTAGTAGAGAGAGATACGATCGATAGCGCAAAGCAAATCGTCACTTCCAATACCAATCACTTTACCGATTACGTAGCGGGAGTTATTCAAGCTCCAGAGAGTCCAGAGAGCGATGCGTTTACACAAACGACAATTGACAATTTCCCCATTGCACATCCTGGAGACAAGATGAATTTAATCGAGATGCCGTCGGCCAATCAAGAGGGAGATGCGGTGTTGAGTTATCCTATAGAAATACCCGGCGGGAGAAAGGGATTACAACCGAATTTAACGGTGCAATACAACAGTGCAGGAGGAAATGGTTGGTTGGGTTTAGGTTGGAATTTAGGTGTGGGGTCTATAGAAGTCAATACCAAATGGGGAGCCGCAAAATACGATCAAGGAAAGGAGAGTGAATCTTATCTGGTCAATGGAGAGGACGTGGTTTTATGGACTAATGGAGATGATTTCTACGAACCGCATCGCAGTTCTCTTATGGATAGAGTAAAGGACGCGCTATTTTTCAACAAACAGGAAGGTAATTTTAATAAGATTCAACGTATGGGGTCGCATCCGACTAATTATTATTGGATTGTAATCGATAAGTCGGGTATGAAATACTATTATGGTGATTCAGGGCAGTCGCGATTGACCACGAGTACCGGAAATATTGGACGTTGGATGCTTTCCAAAGTAGAAGATCTCAATGGGAATTTTATAGAATATAACTATGAGGTGAAATATTTCTCATCGGGCACCGTGGGACAGGGAAAACAGATCTATCTTTCTACTATTCGGTATACCTTAAATCACTTGGCTAGTTCAACGAATAATTACAAAGTGATTTTTCATAGAACCACCAGTCCTAATGGAGTAGGTGATAGACGCGATCGATCAATGACTACTCGTTTGGGAGTGAAAGAAGTGGTTGAAGATGTTTTGGATCAGATCGAAATTGTCTACGAGGGGACTGCCTCTTTAGAAGTTGTTCGAAAATATAATTTTACATATAAGGTCGGTGCGTTTGGAAAAACGCTACTCGATCAAATTCAGCAGAAAGATGGAAGCGATAATCTTTTTAATACGCATGAATTTGAGTATTACGACGAAACGACTACCGGACTGTTTACAGGACCTCAAACAATACAGGGACATCGCGATTTCGACAATCTTTTTACGCGACTCAATACTTCGGCTTCGGCTTTAGGAGGGAGTTCTTCAGAGTTTAAAGAAATAAATGGCGCCATAACTGCGGGATTGGCGGCTTTAGTTATACCGTCTTCCCTGAATATTTTTTCAAAAAACTCTACTATAGGCGTGAACCAATCGCGAAACACTTCCAAGTCGGAATCGATTATCGCTTTGGTGGATATGGATGGCGATGGCTTGCCTGATAAATTGATTAAAAAGCACAATAAGTTATATTACAGAAAAAACACGGGATCTTCTTTTAGTGATTTAATCATTCCGATTGAGGGGCAGAAAAGTTTTAGTAAGTCACGAACGGTCACCAAGGGAACAGGATTGGAGGCTCATTTCTTTGCCTATGCCAGTTCTGGGAAGTCGTGGTCAAATACGGAAACGACTACCTTTTTGGAAGATGTGAATGCCGATGGATTGGTCGATATTATCAGTAATGAGAAAGTGTACTTTAATCGATTAGATCCACTGACTCGTTTCCCTAAATTTACCGCGAATAGTTCTTTAACGCCCAATGCTTTAGATTATAGTGAAGAAGTAAATCGAGATATTGTGGAGAAGGAAAAGAACAAAAGCACTGTCGATGTGGTTCGGATTTGGGTCGCTCCCAAGTCGGGGATTATTGATATTAGTGGAGCCCTTGCCAAAGATGCAACTGTTCCATCGGTCTCTTTTAGTATCGAAAAAGGAGCCCTAGAGTCAGAGGGATTCACAGACTATATAAAAAGACAAACAGTAGCTCAGTCTCTTACTACCCCAACGATAGTGACCAATATTAGTGTAAATAAAGGAGATCGTATCTTTTTTAGGGTGATTGCAGATGTCGAGTATTATAAAGGGAATATGGTAACTTGGGATCCTAAAGTGATTTACCGCGAAGATAGGGATTACAAGGACCCTAATGGTTTCTCACCCTATAATGCTACCTATTCAGAAGCTTTCTTACTCGGAGGATTTTTGACTCAATCTATCCGTTCCAACGGGAGTTATCAAATCACTTGGCCGGGTTTTTCCATAGACAATAGCAGTCCGAATGCCGAACTATCTGATGAGGTTACCCTAGTGGTGAAAAGGTATAAGTTAAATGCATCAGGTCAGCCCATTGCAGTAGGGACGGGTATACCGATGGAAGTATTTCGCAAGCGAATAAAGCTAAACGAGTTGAACGATTTAGGGGCATTTAATTATAATTTTTCGATAAATACCATAAGCGAAGATGACGAAGCGAGTTTTCAACATATAAAAGCAGAAATTTGGTCAGACTCGAATGTTAATTGGGCGCGAATAGATGAAAAATGGAAACCGACACTTAGCAGTATAGACAGTGCATTCTTAAATGAAGAATTGGTCAAGGAGATGAGTATTTTTCATGAGGGATTTAAAACACATCAAAACACTGAAATCGCTGCTACTACACGTTTTAAAGTAAAACACAGTTTTAGTGTGTCCGGTTGTATAAACTGCCCAATGTCGTTGGTTTATCTAGTGGTTAAAAATGGAAATGGCGAGGTTTTAAAAGAAGATGGTGATCCTCATAAACTGATGAAATATAGATATTTAATGTCGCCAATGGGCGTGGCTACAGACGCGAGAGCCTTTAATGTTGTTACCGGATATTACGATATTCCAGTACAAACAAGTACATTAGAGTTTACTCTAGATTACGACGCTCATTCAAGTTTGAGGAATAAAATATATTTTGAATACAGTTCGGATAATGAAGTATTGAACAACAAATTAGCAACTGCTCTATTGGTCATCAAATCCGATGCAATCAATCCGATTGAACAAGAGGTTTCTCATAATATTTATATGCCGAGACCTGCCAATCAATTTGGTACGATGCATCTAAATTGGGGGCAATTTGCGTATAAGCCGATACGAGATGATGAGGGTGTTAAACCTATTTATTTACAGGATCTCAGTTATGCCAGCGTACAAAATGATTCCGACGAAGACAGCGGTAATCCAACGGAGGAAGAAATGGCTGCTTGTGACGATAAGGATACTTATGAAGAATATAAAGAATGTATAGATAATTTTAGACGAGCTAGTAATACTGGAGGAAGTGTATCCAAGATGTTGCTGTTAATCCCTAGCAAAAAAAGATCTCAATGGGAAATACACGAACAGTTGTTTTTAAGGAGAGACCAGCTTAAGCCCAATAAAGATATTAATGAAGAGGAGCCTGAAGAAGAAGAAGAGCCTGACGGTAGCGTTCCTGATTGGGTTACCTCAGGCGATGGAATTGGAGAGGAGGAAAATCATAAAGCCGTTTCTATTGTAAAGCGAATTAGCAGTACAACAAAAGATCTTTCTGCGGGCTATTTGGTTGCCAGCGGAACCAAGTCTGATACGAAATCAGAATTAAAAAATGATTATAAAGATGTTAATGGCGACGGTTATCCCGATATTATTGCGGATAAAATTCAGCTTACTAATAGTCGTGGTGGCTTGTCGAGGAATGTTATCGACTTTTATGTGCTTCAAAAATCAATCGCTTCAGGTGTTGGAGCCGGAGCTTCATTGGCAGGAGGAGCGGGATTAAATATCACGGTATGTGCAGATGGAAGAGGAGTCAATGCCAATCACATGATTACCAAAAGCGGAATGGGCGTTGGTTTTGGAATAAATGCTTCCTTTTTCTCAATAAATGATTATACGGAAAGTGAACTTATCGATATCAATGGCGATGGTCTTCCCGATCTCTTGCAACGTGATGGAAGGGTAGCGCTTAATTATGGAGATCATTTTAAATCGGAAACCACATGGAGATTGACCGATTTAAAAAAGACTGAAACGAATACTTATTCTGGTGGAGGGGGACTTAGTTTGTTTAATGGGTCGATTTCGGCTGGTTTTTCCATTGCAAAAAACATAGCGGCAGACAAGGTTTCCCTGATCGATGTTAATGGAGACGGATTGCCAGATAAAATAGTCGATGGCAATAAGGTTTCTTTAAATACCGGTGATGGCTTTGCTCCACCGTCGATTACATTACCCGTCTCCACTCCTAGAGCATCGGATTCCTATAGCGGAGGAGTCAATGCAAATGCTACTATTTGTATTTATTTTATAGTTCCAGTTGCCTTAGTAGGGCCAAAAGCATGTGTGTCAATTGGTGGGAATATTGGATTGGGCGTTAATAAGGAAACCACTCAAATTATGGATTTTAACGGCGATGGTTATCCAGATATTTTAAGGTCGGATTCCGAAGGTACGCTGACGGTGAATTTTTCTAAAATAGGAAAAACCAATATGCTTAAAAGAGTTAAAAGACCTTTGGGAGCAACCATAACGCTGGATTACAATACGATTAATCCGCATACACAGAAAAAAGTAGGGAATTCCTATGCCATGCCATTTACTAAATGGGTAATGACAGCAGCGACGATTAATGATGGTTATGCGGGAGACGGACAAAATAATATGAGAAGGAGCTTTGAGTATTATAATGGATATAAGGATAGAAGAGAACGATCTTTTTTGGGATTTGGAGAGGTAATTACCAACGATTTAGATCAAGACGATAAAAAATATAGAAGTAATATCGTGCAATATGTAATAAACGACATGACGGATGGTGACTTGTATCTTCACGGGAAATCTTCTCGTTTACGTCAGTATTACTACAAGAAAGGATTGGTGAAAAGAAGTTTTTTCCGCGATAAATTCGGAAGAACTCACAGTGAAAAACTATATAGCTATAAGTTTGTTCAGGCCATTACACCTACGCAAAATAATTCTGGAGAGACCTATTCATCGGGTATAAGTTCTACGAGTAGTTTTGTGGAAAACAAACGGATATTCCCTATGTTGAGTTCGGTGACGACCAACGAATTTACTTATAATGGAGTCGATGATACCCAGGGCTTTAAACGAGGAACTCAAGTGTTTTTTGAAAAATATGATGTTTTTGGAAATGTATTGGGGTATAGAGATATAGGCGATTATCTGAATCAAGAGTACGCTGATTTGATTACTGTTTCTATGAATTATCATATAGACTTTGATCGATACAATGTGAGTATTCCAGAATCGCATAATTTATTCACAGCCTCACAGCGAAGAAACACCAAATCGGTGATTGACGCGCGTGGAAATATTACCGAAGTCAAGTTGTATCAGGGCAGTAGCAATGAGTTTGCCGGAAGTACGGTTATGGAATACGACGTTTTCGGAAACCTTATCAGTAAGAGGAATCCGAGCCCGAATAATATCACAAGCACGGATTTGGCGTTAAAGACAACCATTGACTACGAAGGGGAATTAAATACCTATCCAAAGCAGGTTTCTAATTCGTATGGAGCGAGCCGTAGAATGCTTTACAACTATCTTTTCGGTGCTGCTACAAGGATTATGGATGTTTATGGTACAGATTTATATTATCAATTTGATCGTTTTGGACGTATAGATTATATCAGTGACAATGCGAACTCGGGGAAGATAATAGTTAAAAATACGTATCACACCGATAGGATAGATTTAAATAACAACCGATTTGCACATGTGGTTACGGAAAGAACCAAATCGGGTCCAAATTTCAGGGTCAACAGTAATCCAGAGGAGCATGGATTTACCTATACAGCTTCTTTTGTGGACGGATTGGGCCGGGTAATACAAACAAAAACGGGTTTGGAGAAACTAGAGGATTGTACGGGTGGTTCGGGATATCGATTTGCTGTTTCGGCACCGATTATCTACGATGAATTTGGACGTGCGGTTAAATCTGCCTTAGCAAATGAGGAGGAATCTTGTACGGGAGATATGGAAGAGGAAATAAAACGATTTTCTGCACCGGTCTTAGACGAACATGCATCGACTAGTTACGTATATGACTTTTTGGATCGCGTAACTCATACGACCGTCAATGGAATTGCAGCCTTAACGGTAATGAAATATGGTCATGGACGCGATTGTAACGACAAAGGACGGTTTTTGCAAGAAGTAACCCTGCCGGAAGGAAACAAAACAATTAGTTATTTTGATTCCAGAAACAGACTTACCGCGACGAAGCAATTCGGAGCTTTAGAAACTTTATGTACTAATTTTACCTATGGTGCTCTGGGGGAAGTCTTAACGGTAACAGATGCTATGGGAGCAACAACTTCGTATGAATATGATGGTTTAGGTAGGAAAACCTATAGTGCACATCCCGATAAGGGACAAACGTTCTTTACCTATGATTTTCTAAATCAGCTGACCAGTTTGGTCACGGAGAATTTGATGCAACGAGGCGATCGCATTACCTATGAATATGATTTTCAACGCTTGAAGCGCGTGAAGTTTCCCAATCACGAAGTGAAATTCGATTATTTGTATAATCGAGTTAGTAAACAAGAAGATCAAACCGGTTTTCAAACCTTCGAATACGGTCATTATGGATCTTTAATCGCAAACGAGCGAACAATAATCGATCCATTGGGTAATATTAGGGTGTTTAAAATGAAATTTGCACATGGTTATTGGGGGCAAACTTTGTTTTTGGAATATCCAGATGGAGAAAAGTTGCACTATGTCTACGACGGTGGTGGTGCATTGAAAAAAATATTCAATGATAGTGGTGTCGACTATATCAAAGACATTCGATATGATCATTTGGGGAATCAAATCAAGGTTGTACTGGGTAACGATGTGGTTACAGAATCTTATTATGGACTCCAAAGTCGTCTGCGAGCAACTACTTTGAGAAGACCGACCAACGAAATCTTTCAACAAAACGAATATTGGTATGATCGAAATAACAATGTCACAAAATTATCCAATGAGGTTTCGTTAGCTGAAGACTTGGATATAGGAGGTGTTTCCAGTAAGAGTTATTCCTATGACGCATATAACCGTTTGACGGAAGCAGATACCGATTGGACAGGAAAGCGTGAGGTGCACAAGCATAGTCTAAAGATGAAATACAACCAGACTCACGGTATCGTAGAGAAAAATCAAAGACACCGTGTTTATAATGTTTATACCGAAGAGAATCGTCTAACAGAAAATGAATTTAAAGGAACTTATCAGTATCTAAATCCGGAGAAACCCCATGCCGTTTCGCATATCCGCATGGTGGAGCCAACACATACAAGTTTGCATTCCTATATATACGACAAGAATGGGAATTTAACACAGAGTACGGAAACAGTGGGCGCCAACTCGGTATCGAGAAATCTATATTGGGATGCTCAAGATCGATTGCAGGCCGTAGTCAACGGAAATGAAGTTAGTTATTATGTGTATGATGCTGCAGGAGAACGCGTAATTAAGAGTCTGGGAAATGCTCAGAATTTAATGGTAAACGGAGGCGAAGTTAGGGGGATGACCTCCATCGATGAATTGACGATTTATCCAAGCGGTTATTTGGTGTATAGTGGCGATAAGTATACGAAGCACTACTATTCAAATAGTCAGAGAATTGCGAGTCAGGTTGGAGATGTTGCGCTGTTGGATCCGTTGTTGGTACCGGATACCGAAGAGGAACTACAGGCTCGAGTTTCCGATTTACAGCGTCAAATGAGTACGATTTATCAAGAAAATCAGCTGGGCGTACTTGATTTTCAAGCTAGGGAAACCAATTCGGATTCCGATTGCGAAACGGAACTGTATATTTTACTCGAAGAGTTTTATGGTGTGAAAAATACAGACTGTTTTGAAATGATTAAAAATTTACAACAGCAGGGTCTGAGTGCTTGTGAAATCCTAAATGATATAAAAAAAACACCGTGTTGGGTAGAGCCTTGTAAATTAGAATACGAGGAGTATCTGGGGTATTTAGCAAGTCATAACAACGGGGACTGTGTTAAAAAGTTGGAGGCGTTGATTATGGACGGACTGACTTATTGCGAGGCCATTGTATATATGAGGGTGCACACAAAATGTCTTACTATAAGAACGGAAACAGACTGTTATCTCGAATTTATGGCAGTGTTTAATGAGTGTACGCGATTAAATGATTACCTATGTGTGAAATACTTGCAGAATTTATTGATGCAAGGGCTGACATACTGTGACATTATGGAAATCGTTATCGAGAGTGAATATTATGTGGATTACCCACCAACAGAAACAGGACCGGGAAAAGTTGAAGAGACTTTTCCACCGGTAGAAGAACCGGAGGTAGAACCCGGGGATCCGGTTCAGGAACCCGATCCGGTTATTCCAATTGGACCGATTATTCCAGAACCACCGTATAGAGAAGGAAAAATTTGGTGGTACCATGGCGATCATTTAGGGAGTTCTTCTTACCTTACAGACGTCAATGGGATGCCGACGCATTATTATGAATATTTGCCTTTCGGCGAAATGATGGTGGAGCATAACAACAGTAACTTTGATAATATATATAAATTTAATGCCAAAGAATTAGACGAACAAACCGGTTATTATTACTACGGTGCTCGGTATTATAACCCAAGAACAAGTGTTTTCTTGAGCGTGGATCCGCTGGCGGAGGATTTTCCAGGATGGACGCCGTATCACTACGTACACAACAATCCAATCAATTTGATTGACCCAACGGGGATGTTTGCACAGGAAAATGATGATTGGATTAAAAATCAAGAAACGGGAGAGGTGAAATGGTTTGATGGTGTAGGTAAAGAAGCAGAATCAAAAGCAGAGGAACATTGGAGGACTTCTTCAACTGAAAAACCTAAAGTGGAGAATCTGGGAAGTAGCTTTTTTGGAACACGAAGTAATAATGCGGTAGATAATTTTCAGATAGAGAAAGAACAAGATAATTATTTGCGTGATGTTTCGAATAGAATAGAATCGAAGTCTTATGGGAAAAATGAGAAACCTATTTTTGAAAATTTGACTTATGAATTTTTAAAGAGTACATTCTCTGGGGGTAATTCGAAAGAGAATAACAACTCGGATTTATACAAAGATATTTTTAGTAATGTATGGTCTAATGGGGGGAGTAATGTTGTCGAGAGAAAATTACCTAGTACTTTTTTGGTTAAAGGAGCTTTGAAAACATTAGATCTTTATTTAGGTTCTGAAAAGGCTGGACTAGGTTCCGATAAAGTATCAAGGCAGAGAGCAGATGCAGTACATCATTTTAAGACGCAAACATCTAAAATAATTACATCAGATGTAATGCTTAAAATCAGACTTCATAAATTTTAATTATGACATTTATTATTTACTCGGATATTGGTGGCTTTTTATGGTGGCTTTTGATTAAATTTTGTAAAACAAATTTGAAAGAAGAGCAATCAGAAAAGCATTGGGCAAGGAATATATTTTTTCTAGTTATACTTTGCTTAATAGGAGTTTTTATTTCTACAAAGTTTTTTAACAATTAGTTGTTTTTAACAATCTTGCTATTGCGAATCAATAACAACAAAAATCCCAACCGTTAAGTTGGGATTTTTATATTTATATCGAAAGTTCTTTTTTGAGATTTGTTTTAAAGATAAAAGCTTCTAGTAAGTCTTTTACGGTTGTTTTTTGCCCTTCAGTAAGGTCTTGTGTTTTTATTAATAGACTTAGAAGTTCGTTGTCTTTAATGATGTTTTCGGCTTTGTTGTCGCCGTATACGAGTTGGTCTAGTGAGATATTTAATTCAGTAGCTATTTTTTCGGCTACCTCCAAAGAGGGTATGGAAATGCCTCTTTCGTATTTGGACAAGTTGGTAACGTATTCCAATTTTAGTAGCAAAGACATCTTGCAGTATTCTTTTTTCAATTGGAAAAAAAGTTTATTTTTATAGAGAAGGAAATAGGTTCTCTGCAGATAGGAAGTGACGCGCGAGGCAAAAATGGAGTAGAAGTGCTTCAACGTAGACCCCTTAGCGGAGCAGTTCCCAGGATGGACTCCCTACCATTATGTACACAACAATCCAATCAATCTCATTGATCCGACGGGGATGAGTGCGGAGGGTATTGATCAAGACCCTCCGGTTTTGAGGAATCCTACAGAAACAACAGTGAGTGATGCTGATAAGGCAAAAGTTGTTGCATATGCAACAGAGTTAAGTGAGATTACTATTAATGTTAATAAAAAGAGTGAGCAAAGTTGGGTCGGTAGGTTTTTTAGTAATCTTTTTTCAGCATTTAATAATGGCGTAAACTTTACGATGGATGGCGGTAAGAGTTCGCCATATAAACCTCCAGTAGGATCTCGAGATTCGGAAACTGTTGACATGACAATTTTGATGGTTTTTGCGATGGACATTTTTGGACCAGAAACACTTATGCCAGGAGCAGCTCCTGATGGAAGTAATCCTTTTGATACTAAGAGTTATAAACCAATGGGGACTCCTGTTTCTGGTGATGAAAACTCATCTTCAACTACGATGGTAGTAGGGCGGATTGATTATCAGGCAACAAAGCCTTTCTTTGGAAATAATTCAACATTACATACTCCTTATCCTAGAGATACAGTAATAGATATTAAAGATCAAAAGAAGGTTCATGAGCTTAATACCAGAGACTCAATTAAAGGAGTTAGAAATAGAGATAATTTTAATAGAAGAAGATGAAGACACAAGTTTTGAGATTATTTTGCCTGTTTTTTGTGGTTTGCGGTTGCAATCGTAAAGAGGTTAGAGAATATAAAGATCCAAGTAAAAGCATTGAAGAACCTAGAATAAAATACGAAATAGATTTTCCTGATACGGTGTTTGTTCAGGAAGAGAATTATGGTTTAATTAAATTTCAAAGCCATTATGATTCTATAATTACGAAGTTTGGAGATAGAGATGTTAATAGATTTGTACGATATATAATGCTAACTACAAATGATGTTAATTATGACTATAGGCATTTAAAAAATGTAGTAAAAGATACGTTTGGTGCTTACGATAATAGGTCGATCTATTTTAGTGTAACATTTTCTAAATTGGGTGTTCAGTATTTTGATGGTGTTATTAATGATTTAGTTTTGATGGATATAAAGAAAAAAGACAAAGAAGGAAATGAATTAATAAGATGGTTAGAGGATGAAGTGCGTGTAACTAAAAAAGTTGTTGTTTTAAATAAAGACGATAATAAGTGATAGTATAACCAATATGTTTTTGAATGTAGACCCCTTAGCGGAACAGTTCCCAGGATGGACTCCATACCACTATGTACACAACAATCCAATCAATTTGATTGATCCAACGGGGATGAGTGCGCAAGGCCCTCAAGATCCACCAGAAGAAAAAAGTGAAGGAACGGTTAATGGAGGAACTTTAAATGAGATTGTAATAAATGTTGTAGGAAAAGTTTCGCAATTTGCTAATGGAGTAGGCGATGGGTTTAGAGGAGGTTGGAATGATACTAAGGGTTTTGTAAGAAGTTTAGGAACAGAAGAGGGATGGCTAAATATTGCTAGATCATCAGAAGTTATGTTGAGTCCATCATTAAATTCAGAAGGTAATTCGTATGTTCAAAATGAAAGACAACAAATTTATAATACAGCAAGTAGTACTGTTAGTAATTTAGATCAGCTGTCTAGTTATCAATGGGGGTATGGAGTTGGTTATGCTTCGGAAAAAGTTGCTGAAGGTTTAATTACACGTAGATTCGCTAATCCAACAACAGCAGATGGTTTTTTGTTTGGAGGAGTTACAGTAAAAGCACCGTTTAATATACCAGTACAAAGATTCGGAAATATGTATTTCGGCAAACCTGATTTTTGGGGTGCAAAAATTGGAACAAATAGTTTTACTAATAGGACATTTGCAGCAATTAGACCTGAATGGAATTCATTATCTCAATACACAACTGGTTTTATTCCTAAGGGAACTCCAGTTAAATTTGGCTTAATAGGCCCACAATCAGGGTTGTATCCTGGAGGCTCAATGCAATTTGTTGTACCATCAAAAAATGTAATAAATCAAACGTCTAAAATCGTCAAATAATGAATTACTTTGAAAATCCTATTCAGTTTTTAGAAGAAAAACAAATTGGGGAATATAAGATCGAATACTTTCATTTAATGGAAATTTGTCAAGGAGGGCCTGAGGTTGGAAATTTAGCAATAAATAATAATCAAATGAAAGGTCGTTATGGAGGTCCTTTTGTTTTTAAAGAAAATGATATTTATATTCCTGCTTATTTTAATAGTTTATTTAAGTCAGGATTTAAATTGGCTAAAATAAATTTAGTTTCTTTAAAAGTAGAATATTTAAGTAACATTAAGCCACTAATTTTTTTAGATAAAATAGTAGAAAATAGAATTTATTTTTTCAAAGATATTGATAAAAATAATATGGAGTATTGCGATATTTTTTAAAGAGAATTTAACTTTTAGTTAGTTCAAGTAATTTTGCTTGTGTCTATAAAAGACAAAACCCGCTATTCATTAGATTAGTGGGTTTTGTGTTTTATAAAAAATTCTGAATCAACTCTTTACTTAGCAAATGCTTTTTTTGTTTTAAAATTTTGGATGTAGGTGTCAATGGCATTGAATAATGTTTTTTTAGTCTCGTCGTCCATTTTTATGGATATCGTTGATACGTTCTACTGTTTCTTTGTCGTAAGTAGCGTTTTCACCTTCTCCGATTAAAAAGTCAACGGTTACATCAAAAGCCCTCGCCATTTTAACGACCATTTCAGTTGTTTTTTGCCCTTCAGTGAGGTCTTGTGTTTTTATTAATAGACTTAAGAATTCCTGTTGTCTGTTAGTTTTTTTCTGTTATAAGACTAGTATTTATGATTGAAAAGTTTATTTTTATAGTAGAGATGACGTGACACGCGAGGCAAAGATAAAGTAGAAGTGGTTCAATGTGGATCCGTTAGCGGAGCAGTTCCCAGGATGGACTCCATACCACTATGTACACAACAATCCAATCAATTTGATTGATCCAACGGGGATGAGTGCGGAGCCTCCGGTTAAAGGGTTGGATTATTTTAGAGATGATACAGGTGAATATTTTTGGAATGAAAGTAAAGATTTATATGAACATTTTACACCTAATGATAATGGATCAACATCTTTTAATGGGTATTATGATGCGAGTGAATTTAAAGAGCCAGTAGGAGATTTTAATATTATTTTTGATTTGTCTAATACTCAATCTAAAGATAAATTTGAAAGGTCTTTAACTATTAGTAGTATATCAGATCCTTTGTACTCATCTTTAAATTTGATGGGAGAAATGAAGAATATTAGTAATCCTGAAAAATATCCTGGAGTTGAAATATATAGTTCTCCACATATGTATGGTGCCTTAACGGCAGGGAATGTGATATTTACTAATCCTGGAATGTCGGATGCAGGAACTTTGGCTCACGAATATGGGCATTATTTAGATTATAAACATAATTTCAAATATAATAAGGCAGAGTATTTAAAAACGATAGCTTTCCCAAGTGTGATAAGCGCTACAAGGGCTACTCTTTTCCCACGTTTAATCATCACGATTCTGCATCAGAAAAAAGAGCAGACGTTTTAGGGCAAGGGTGTACCGGTAGAAAAATTTATAGGTAGAATGAAATATATGTATATGTTGTTTTGTTTTGTGTTTTTTTCTTGTGACCCTGAAGATAATAGGTTAATTATAAGAAATAACACTAAGGATTCAATCTGTGTTAGGTTTAGATTTCCTAGTGAAATTGACTATAACAAAGAAGCTAATGAGCGCTCTGGCTTGAGAGAGGTTTTGCCATTAGAACGAATTTCAATTGGTATATTTAATAGATGGGAGGGAGAATTTGAGAGAGCCAAGCCAGATACATTGATCTATGTACTTATTATGAAAAAAAGCGAGATTAATTCTAGTTTGTTGACAAGAAATATTTCATCTAATTCTAGTGAATTCGATAATCTGCAATACCATATTTGGGATAGTTTATATATAAGAAAAAAATATATGTATAAGGGGTATAGTTTAAAGGATTTAGAAAGTTTAAAATGGAAAATTAATTATCCTGAGGATGGATTTCAATATGGATGTAGTTCCCACGGAAAATAGAAGATTCTATAAAGTCAATCCCCGCTAGCGCACGAATGATAAAATCACTATAGACGGTATACGACTATGGTGCGCGTTATTACAATCCAAAGACGAGTGTTTTCTTGAGTGTTGACCCGCTGGCGGAGGATTTTCCGGGGTGGACGCCATACCACTATGTACACAACAATCCAATCAATCTCATTGACCCGACGGGAATGGCGGCAGTTGATGGGGATTATTATAATAAAAAAGGGGATAAGATTGGTACAGATGGTGTTAATGATAATAAAAAGTACATTGTTACAGATGATAAAGAAGTAAGTTAAATTTCCAAGACAAAAGGAAATGTTGATGCAAGTAAAGTGAAATCAGGAGTAACTTTACCAAGCGATGTTGCTTTACGAGAAAGCCTAAATGTTTTAGAAAGAACTATAGATAATGGAGGTTTACGTGAAGAGTCCTCTCTAGTAATGAATAATGGAAATACAATTAGAGGTGCTACTGGGGAATTACCAACGATAGTTGATGGGGTCCAGACAGCTAAAGCATCGTTGCCTAGCCTCCCTATAGGGAGTACAATAGCGGATGTAGAATCGACTATTCATTCCCATCCGACAAAAGTACAGCAAGTGGGTAATATGATATATCCACAAGAGGCAACTGCACCTTCTCCAACAGACAAGGGAGCTTTTAGTCAATTTAATAGAAATATTATAGTCGGACCTTTGAAAAAAATTAATCTGAAGAACGTTACTACAAATCCTAATGGTACTTTTAAAGTTCCAAACAGGCCAAACGGAGCGGTTATTTATGATAGAAATACAAAGGAACTTTTAATGTTAAGCAGGAATGCTATACAGAATATACTTAAAAATTAGGCTTATGAAATATATCACTATTTTAATGCTTTTTATAACAATAAATGTTTATTCCCAAGAAGTTAAGAACATTAATTTCATTATTGTAATTGACGAGGAAATAATAACTAATTCTTTAGGTGTAAAATTATTAATTACATCTAAAGACGAAAGTAGTAGAGAAATAAAAACCACTACAGGATATTATCCAGGGAATATATCACTAAGAAAATCAGATTATGATGATTTGATTTCTGATGAAACCCAAAGTGTTATACTAAAATTTAATTATCAGACTTATATTAAAGATAAGTCTTACTATTACACATACGAAATCGAAGCAGGAAAGAATTGGTTTAACCACAATATGTTTTTTATTCTTAAGGTTTACAATTTGGACAAAAAGAAGTACAGGAAAAGATTTGACCCTTTATCAAAAGACAAAAACTATACTTTTGAATTAAATACTTCCGAAGGACAAATGCTGAGAATTAAGAAAAGGTAATATGAAAGCCCCCGCTGGCGCCAGCATCTTGCTGGTGTCTATAAAGTTTAGTAGAATCTATTTGGTAACAATTAATGTATGTTTTGAACTATTACATATTGCATTAAAAAGTAGAAAATGTTATTTTTATTGATGAAAAGAATTTTGTAGCGATTCGGTTTTTTGTTTCGCCACACGAATGGATTGACTAGGTCGAATCTTCGATTTCGAACGGCAGCCTTCGTCCCCGGTGGCGGAGGATTTCCCAGGATGGCCCCATACCACTATGTACACAACAATCCAATCAACCTCATTGACCCAACGGGAATGAGTGCGGAAAATGTTGTCATTACTGATAGTAATAGAAAGCAAGTTGGCAATCAAGTGCAACGAGATATTAAAGTTAATGTTACTTTGGCTATTTTGAACACAAACAATTCAGACTTGTCAAAAACAATATATAATAATCCAAAAGGGGGGCAAGCAAGATTTAAAAATTTTGAAGGCAAAGCACAAGGATACAAAGATAATTTCAATACGGCAGATAATATAACGGAATTTACTGTTAGTTATAGGTTTGTCAATTCTGTAGATGATATTAGAAAGGATGAGCATGTTTTAGTAATTGGGAGGAATGTTGATAATGACCCGAATTCTAGCGGTTCTGGAGTAGGAATTGCAACTTTAAATGGACGTGTTTCTGGGGTTAGTTCTAAAACAATTGATGAGGGTCTTTTTAATCACACAGCTCAACATGAATTAGGACACAATTTGGGGCTTAATCATAGTGAAATTGGTGATTTGATGCATCCGACAGCTTTTGGGAACTCTAATTTAAATAATAAGAAAAGAGGTGATATAATATCAAATCAGATTTCCCCTAATGCTTCTAATGGAGTTTATAAAGAATCAGATAAATATAAGAAAACGAGTGGAAAAGAAACTAGTGATTTTATTAAAGGACATCAGATAAAATAATGAAAAAGATAGTTTATTTAAGCCTTTTATTCGTACTAATTAGTTGCGCAAATGAAAAGTATAAAATTGAAGATTTTAAATTCTTTACAATGGATATGCCTTTGGATTGGCAGTCTTCTAAGCAAAGAGGAATTGATTCAGAGGTTTTTTATTTAATTACTAAGAATCAAGATACAGTTTTGGTAGAAATGGGTAAATATTCAATTTCTTTTGATGAAGTAATTGTAGTTAACAATGTGAAAGACTATCATTTATTCAAAAGTAACGACTTTCCTGTGAGGGATATGTTTTTTTCAGATACTCCTGAAGTAGATGAAAATCAAGGCGTTTTTCATCATGAGTTTTATTATTATGATACAATAAATAATAAGAAGGCTAAACTTAGAATTCCAAAGAAGAATAGTATAGGACGAACATCAATTCGGTTTACTGATTTTAGAGGAGATGAATCTCTAACGATCACAGCTACGAATCTTGATTCGATAATGCAAAAAGAACTTGTAAAATCGTTTTATAGTATAGTTTTTAAATTATAAAGAATTTTTAACTTTTGCTCTTGAAGAATCTTGCACGGAATACTTTCATCCGTTAGGACCCCGCTACCGCACGAAATGAAATTCGACGGAGTCAATCCTTTCGTGTGCTACGGATAAATACAAGCATGCTGGGGGCGAGTCTTCTGTTAAATACAAAAACGCTCAATCATTTAGGGAGTTCTTCTTATCTTACAGACGTCAATGGGATGCCGACGCATTATTATGAATATTTGCCTTTCGGCGAAATGATGGTGGAGCATAACAACAGTAACTTTGATAATATATATAAATTTAATGCCAAAGAATTAGACGAACAAACCGGTTATTATTACTACGGTGCGCGGTATTATAACCCAAGAACAAGTGTTTTCTTGAGTGTGGATCCGCTGGCGGAGCAGACTATGGAGCCGTATTTGTATACTGGTAACAACCCTATTATGTTCACTGACCCTACGGGAATGAGTAAGGAAGGTGGAGAAGATCACTGGGAGATTAAAAATGGTAAAGCTTATTTAATCGATACAGTAGGAGACGATATCCTTGTTAGGAACGAAGGAGATAAGGATTATAAATTATTATCTGAGTTTGATTTTACAAAAAGAATGGATGCAGCAAAGGATATAGTGTCTTATTATTCATCAGATTACAGTTTGTCAAGTGTAAATGGAGGGAGTTTTGAATTAGAACCTTCATATTTTAAAAATACAAGAAACGCAGAAAAGGCTGGGTTTTCAAAAGGCACCCAGATGTGGGTTCGTTTACAATTTAATAGCGGAGGTTTGTTTAGTTCCGATAAAGTTGATATTTCGGGAAAATTTATGCTTATTGATGGAAAGTTTGATTTTATGTTAAATAATAAGTATAATATGCAAAACACTATAGGGCACGAGTATAGGCATTTTTTAGATGATTTAGGTGTTAGAAGTAAAGTTAATTATGGATTTAATTACGGGGAATTGATAAAATCAAATTTTCTTGATAAACAAAATCTAGAACAACGTGCGATTCAGTATCAAAGGCAATTGCCTTCTTGGAATAATACTACAAATAATTATAAAAGAGCAATGGAATATTATTACGATTTAAATTCAAAATAGATGAAAAATTTAGTGTTATTGTCTATGTTTTTTTTTATTTCGTGTGGAAGTAAAACTGGAGAAGAATTCTTTTTTAAAGTTGATAGCTTGCCATTAAAAAATGATTATTCAGAACTGTTGTATGTTCAAGATGTTACTATGTTCTATTTAAATAAAAACAGAAAAGATAAGAATAGCATTTGTTTCACTGTTAAAATAGATCAATCGAGTATAAAAAATCAGTTTGAAAATATTAGGTTTAGATTATTTCATGGTAAAAACAGCTATGAATATGTATCAATGTTTCCGCCGACAGTCTCTGAAGAAGATACAGTTTTTATTTGTTTTAGTCAAGATGAGATGGAAGGAACTAAATTAGATTCTATTATTAACTCTATGGAGGAGGTTTATACAAATGAAAAAATACGAATCACAAAATATATTATTAAAGATGTCAAATTATATCTGTACTTTGAAAACAAAGATAGTACTGCCGTTCCATTAAGTAAAAAAACTTTGTTTTCATTTTATTTACGTGACAAAAGTATGTTAGATGTATATTAATTATGAAAATTGAGCAAAAGATAGATTTCAGCTATCCCCGCTAGAGCACGAAATGTAATTCGACGAACTCAATCCTTTCGTGTGGTGTGAATAAACAAAAAATCCCAACTTACGGTTGGGATTTTTTGTTTATATAGAAAGTTTTTTTGAGATTGGTTTTAAATATAAAAGCTTCGAGTAAGTCTTTTACGGTTGTTTTTTGATTCTCAGAGAGGTCTTGTGTTTTTACGAACAAGTTTAATAGTTCGTTTTCTTTAATGATGTTTTTTACTATTAAAATACTAGTATTTATAATTGAAAAGTTTATTTTTATAGCCAAGGAAATAGGTTCTTTGCAGATATGAAGTGACGCGCGAGGCAAAAATGGAGTAGAAGTGCTTCAACGTAGACCCGTTAGCGGAGCAGTTCCCAGGATGGACGCCGTACCACTATGTACACAACAATCCAATCAATATGATTGACCCTACAGGGATGAGTGCGGAACAATCTGGGGAAGGAAATCCAAAGAAGCAACCCTCATTGTTAGAATCTACTTTTGAAGGTATAAGTAGTACTTTAGATGAAATTGTTATTAGTGCAAAGAAAAGTGGTTTTTCAAGTGATAAGATTGCATCAGATTGGGAGAAGAATAAGGAAAAATCAGGGTATAATCACTTTAAAAACTGGTTTAAGGATAATTGGAATACACCACTTGTTCGAAATATGATATCAGATAGTTATACTATAGGTTTATCATCTAATGTTACTGCTTTTTTAGGTGTAGGTACTACACCTCTTAATTTTACTCTTTTAACAAGAGGTAAGGAACCTGGCTTATATCTTACACCAACAATAAATGCTGCTATTGGTGACGAAGTTGAGGCAAATGCAGGTATTACTTTTGGAAAAGGTTTTTATACAGGAAATCCAGGCTCTATTGATTGAAGGATGCTACAAGGTCATAGTTTTGGTGCTTCAGGAGGATTAGGTGTTTTTTTAGATGCGTCAATAGGAGCTTCTTATGCCCCATTAGATATAAGTAATCCTTTTGGAAAAAGCGGGGGATTTATAAGTATATCTGGTCAAGTTGGTTTAGGTATTCAAGGTAGTCCTGCTTCAGTAATTAATATACAAGGAAATTATCAATATACTCCAATTGTCACTCAAATTTTTAAATTTTAATAATATGAAGACTAAAAACGTCTGGCGACTATATCCTTTAATGATACTTATCGGTATTTTTATATATTTTTATTTTATAGGTAAGGATAATAGAACAAAGTTTTATGAGAGTAAAATAAATGAAAAAGTAATAGATAGTAGTGATTGGCAAAAACGAACCATAGAATATTATTTAGAAAATGGTTTATCAATAAATATTACAGTTTTAGATAGTATTGATCTAAAAGTTGGTGATTCTATATCTAAAAAAACTAATACTAATGAATTTAAAACATACAGAAAGAATACATTAGGGAATTATGAGTATTATAATAAATATAATTTAGAGTAGTTAAAAGATAATTCCTGATTATGTGAACATTTAAATAAACAAACCCGCTAGTCATTAGATTAGTGAGTTTATTGTTTTATCGAATAGCTAGAATTAATTTATTACTTAGCAAATGCTTTTTTTGTTTTAAAATTTTGGATGTAGGTATCAATGACATTGAATAAAATATTTTTAGTCTCGTCGTCCATTTTTATGGATATCGTTGATACGTTCTACTGTTTCTTTGTCGTAAGTAGCGTTTTCACCTTCTCCGATTAAAAAGTCAACGGTTACATCAAAAGCCCTCGCCATTTTAACGACCATTTCAGTTGTTTTTTGCCCTTCAGTGAGGTCTTGTGTTTTTATTAATAGACTTAAGAATTCCTGTTGTCTGTTAGTTTTTTTCTGTTATAAGACTAGTATTTATGATTGAAAAGTTTATTTTTATGGTAGCAATGAAGTGACGCGCGAGGCAAAGATAAAGTAGAAGTGATTCAATGTGGATCCGTTAGCGGAGCAGTTTCCAGGATGGACACCCTACCATTATGTACACAACAATCCAATTAATTTGATTGACCCAACGGGGATGAGTGCGCAGGAAAGTGATGGGTGGATTGTCAAGGACAATACGACGGAGGCTACATACGACCCTAAGTATGATGGCACAAATACTCCTGAAGGACATTATTACGGAACAGCATTCGAATTAGAAGGCACTGTTTATAATGCTGATGGTTCTACGGAATCATCAGGAGGAGGGATATCAGATTGCGTGAGTTGTCATCATACTACGACTCTTGGAAATGGTACAGCTAATAATTCTCCATACGAACGTTATACGATTTGGGGATATAATAGAACAGGCGGAGATGATGAGAAATCTATGCGCGGTCAGAATGTGAATGCGATAAGTTTTAGAGTTTCTGATGGCTCACTTATAGGAGCCGGTGGAGCTAGTTTAAAAGGACTAAATAGCATATCTCAGTTTGCACAAATTTTGCAAAATTTGACCAGTGCAACTTCTGGTGCTGTGGCTTTAGGTGAAGATCCAAATATTAAGAAATTTGTTAAATATGTGATTTTATACAATGGACTTAATCCTGATTCAGTTCAAGTTCCCATGACTAATGATTAATTAAATAGATTCAAAGACACTGGGAGTGCTTCTGGAAGTAAATTTAGAGATTCATTACGTGATAAATATATGGATTTCAATGCAGCAAAAATATATGAAGATGCTAAAAAATAACAATTTTTTTATAATAATGATTGTTTTACAAATTCTCATATCTTGTAAAGGAAATTTAGACTTTCCAACCGGATTTCATGATGTAGACAATAAATATAAATTCGGTAAAAAATTGATTGTGCAAGACGATTCTTTGTCACAGTTGATAACGTGGTTTTATATACCAAATTCTGATTCTATCTATTCCGTTATAAATGATTCTAAAAATCACGTTTCAAGAGGATGGCTTTATAAAAAAACTGCTGTCGGTGATTGGCTTTACGAAAATTCTGATAAAAATAGCTTAGATAGTATTGTGAATTATATTACGTATTGTGAAAATGTAAATAAGAACACTGTAAAAAAATACGTAAATAACACCTTAAATTTTGAAAAGGGAAATTTTTATAATATGGAGTCTCAATCGGAAATAAATAAATTGAATAAACCGACAAATATAACTATGAAATTGTTTTTTGATCATAAATTATATGAAGAATGTTTGCAAGTTTACCTTTTTAAAGAAAAACATCGTATTAGAGATTTTTGTAATTATAATCAATACTCCAGAGATAGTATGCCTGTTGTTGATAATCTAATAAATTTAAGAATTACTCCGACAAGTTTTGGACGTAATACGGTACAAGGATATTATTTATTATTGAATAAAGGAGTAAGTAAAAATAGAATGTTTACTGTGAGCCCGGTTTTTTTTGATATCATTTTGGATGTTGAAGGATGATAAACCTTCGCTATCGCACGAAATCGAAGATTCGATGAAGTTAATCCTTTGGTGTGCTACGAAAGGAAGTATTTAACTAACGCTACTGCGCGAGTCTTCTCGTGTAGATTATTTCAAGTACAAAAACTCTCGATGCTATTGGGAGTTTTTGTATTTCCATACCTCGTATTTGTTTACTTTGAAAGAACTTGACAAAGAAATGGGAATGTATTATTACGGTGCGCGTTATTACGATCCGAAGACGAGTATATTTGTGAGTGTGGATCCGTTAGCGGAGCAGTTCCCCGGATGGACTCCATACCATTATGTTCACAACAATCCAATTAATCTCATTGACCCGACGGGGATGTCTGCGGAGGAAAGTGATGGGTGGATAAAAGATAATGTGACAGGTGCAATATCAAATGATACAAATGCAACAGGACAAAGTAGTACTCCTAAAGGTTCTACCTATTTATGTGAAGAATGTAGTTTTTCGGATTTATCATTTCAGACCTTTAATTCGAGCGAGTATTTAAAAGGAGATAATTTGAATGGAGATGGTAGTCGAAATTCGACGACTCAAATGGGAGAGATTTTTATATCTGCTAAAAATTCAACAGATTTATCTACAGTAGGGAAAAATCTATTGGGACTTACATATCCGGGAGGGAATAATCCAAGAACGAATGAAGGGGCATTTAGTTATTCTTATGTACCTTCTAATTTATCAGAGTTTCCTGCGATTGGACACGATAGAAGATATGATAATCTTGGAATAGAAGGATTAAAAGGGTTGTTAACAGATCCAAGGGCAATCGGAGCAGATTGGAGATTTGTAAGAGAGGAGCTTGCTATTGCAGTTTTAGCTCCAGATCCTAAAACAAAAATTTATGCTGGAACGTTAGGAATTGGTCTAGGGCTACTAGCGTCATCAAAAAACCAAAGAGCTTTGTTTTCTAAAAATGGACTAAGGAACATTAAGTATTGGTATGATATTTCGAATGTGGGAGTTTCCAATAAACCTTCAAAAAATCAATAGATGAAAAAGTATATTTTAATATTAATACCAATTATTCTGGTTATTTTATTCGTATTATATATTGGATTTAATATACAACCAGGAAGTTATGTGTTTTCGAAGAAATATGAATTTAAGCTTTCTGAATCAACATTGATTGAGAGTATTCATAAATTAAAGCAAGTAGATTCTAGTCTAGTTGTTCCAGAAGATTATCAAACTAAAGAAGGTCGGAGAGAAGATCGTCATTGGTACTATTTCTATGTTTTTGACTCAAATAAAGAAAGGGTTTATTTTTGTTGGGTAAGGAGTAAAACAAATTCTATTACCACATTGGCTTTAATTTCTATTAGAGAACCGACAGGTAAATGGAAGGCTTTTGGACGAGATTTTACTAAGGAGGAAGAAAAATTAGAAATTAAAGAATTTGAAAATAATTTTTTAAATGAGCTTAAGAAAATGGGGAATTCGGAGGGAAATTGATTTAATCTAAAAGCTCCCCGCTGGCGGAGAGTGCACCAAACTGGACACCGTACCGTTATAGCTTTAATAATCCTAATTAATTTCATTGACCCTGATGGCCGATTTGAAACTAAAGCAGAAGCTAAGGATTGGGCAAAAGAAAGAGGTACTAAAACTAGTTGGTTCAGGAATCATAAAATATCGGAGTCGGATGGAGTCTGGTCTTTAAATAATACTTTTATCTTATATGATTTTTATAAAAAGAAATAATGAAACACTATTCGAAATTAGGGTTATTTGTTTTAATAATTCTTGTTCCAATTTGTATTTGGATGCAAAAAAAAGCAATAGAAAGGGGTAAAGAATTTTTTTTGAAGTTTTATTCGGCTGAAATCAATTCGCCACTAGAAGCTGTCAGAATTGTCAATCACGGTGCTGGTATATCTTTAAAAGACGGGCAAGAGTTTGTTTTTTACCCTTATACAAATAAAGTTTTGAATGATAACGATATATTTGATTATACCGCAGAAAAGGGTGATATTATCATTAAACCTGCGTATTCGGATACGCTTTTTCTTATAAAAAAGGACGTAAAAAGAGCGTATCTTTTTAAGAAATTTTAAAGAAACGAATCCTCGCTACCGCACGAAATGAAATTCGACAGAGTTAATCCCTTTGTGTGGAACGGATAAATACAAGAATGCTGGGGGCGAGTCCTCGATTAAATACAAAAACGCCCAATCATTTAGGCAGTTCTTCTTATCTTACAGACGTCAATGGGATGCCGACGCATTATTATGAATATTTGCCTTTCGGCGAAATAATGGTGGAGCATAACAACAGTAACTTTGATAGTATATATAAATTTAGTGCCAAAGAATTAGACGAACAAACCGGTTATTATTACTACGGTGCTCGGTATTATAACCCAAGAACAAGTGTTTTCTTGAGCGTAGACCCGTTAGCGGAGCAAACGATGGAAGCCTATTCCTATGTAGGAAACAACCCGATTAACTTTACGGACCCTACGGGGATGAGTAAGGAAGGTGGAGAAAGTATTGGAGTAAGAAAAATCGGAGAGGGAAAATATGAAGTGGTAAGTGGAAAAGCAGATGGAGATAAGAGTATATATTTAGCTGATTCAAAAGGGCATTATAATAAAAAATCTGAAAAGATAGGAGAATCATTGACAGAGTATTCTTTTTTAACAGAAGAAGGAAAAGCTGTTAAAGGGGCTGTGATTAATACTTATGATACTTCTGGAATTGACTTTTTAAATAATGAAGTTGTAAATAATTCCAGTTTGACACAATTAGATTATATGCCTAATGCAACTGGCGGTAAACATTATGATTTTAAGGCAAGAGGTAGAAATGAATTACCTACTACCCAATGGAATAAACATCATTATAGAGGAATGTTATTCCAAGGTGTTGATAATATGTCGGAAAGTAATAGTGGAAAAACTATTTTTGCTTCTGCAAGAGATATTGGAAACGTTGGAGCTGGTTATTTTGCTGCTTCTAAAGGGTGGAATTGGAGTGATACAAGGAGTGCGTTTGGTGGATTGCAAAAATGGCAACAGTTAAACCCTTTTGCTACAGAGGGAAAACCATCTCAATATGCCCAAAAAGTAGGACACACAGCTGGATATAGAATTTGGGGACAAAAGAATCCTATGCAATATAGAAATAGACAAAGAAATGGATTGAATTAATTATGAAGAAGTATATTAAATCAGCCGGTTATGTTATATTATTTTTTTTATTTATTTGCTTTGCGATTGACCAAAGTCGAAGTTTCTATAAACTTGAAGACGGTAAAGAAGTAACTGTTTGGAAAAGAATTGGAGGAATATGTTATGTGATTCCTTATAAATATTATGGTATTGTTAAGCCATCAAGCTGTGCCATTGAGACAGTTAATACAGGTGGTATAACTTTAATATGGTATAATAGAAAATTGATTGTTAATACGGATTCAAAAATGAAAATAATTAACAACGGAGATTGTATATTAGAAGATTATATGAATAAAAAAGATGAGAATGATTCAATATTCTTATACAGTGATAATGGAACTGATAAGCTAAAATCTGATTTAAAATATTTAAGTATTTATATTTTAGATAATTCAGTGTATTCTAACAAATAACCCCAGCTACCGCACGAATCCTTCCATAAATCCGCAACTGACTGTTAATAAAAAAGGTAAATATTTAATATTCAATTCTTTGTGCTCTTATTGTAATCACCTAAATTGGTGATACTTAATAAGCAGATATGAAGATATTGAATTCCAATGGGATTTCGGCCTTTGGCGGCTTGAATTTTGTTATTGCAGAACTCGATAATAAAGAGATTGGAAAGACTCTTAATGAAACCCTGCCCAAATTGGGAGCCCAGAGTAAATATAATTGGAGAGATTTACTCTATAGTTATTGGTCTGTATTCTTTTGTGGTGGTGACTGTGCAGAAGATTTGTCAAGTAACTTTAAACCTAACTTTTCCCAATCGCCAAAGCTTAAAATTCCCAGTCCCGACAGGGTTTTGAACCAAGTAGTAGAAGCGAACAAAATAAAATCCGAATTGGCAAAGGCTGGGATTAGTGTAAATGATATTTATGATTTAGTAAATACTGATAAGCCATATACAACCGCAATACCTGTTTTACTTAATTTATTACAAGAAGGAATAGAACATATTGGTATTAAAGAAGGCATTGTAAGAGCATTAGCAGTAAAGGAAGCAATCGGAAAAGCAAGTCCTGTTTTAATAGCAGAATACAACCGAACACCTAAAGATAAAACGCTTTTGCGTTGGGCAATTGGAAACACAATCTACACAACGATTACAGAAAATGACGTTGAAAGTATATTGCCGATAGTCCAAGACAAAACAAATGGAATGTCAAGGCAGATGTTTGTTGCCGCTTTAGGGAAAGTGAAGTCTGAAAAAGCAGAAAATGTTTTAATTAATTTGCTTGATGATGAAGAAGTAACGCCCCACGCTTTAGAAGCATTGGGCAGAATGAAATCAAGCAAGGCAAGGGAGAAAATAACAATGTTGACCAACCACCCTAAAGCCTTAATAAGAAAGGAAGCTCTAAAAGCATTGAAGAAAGTATCATAACATCAAGCCCGGCATTTACATCAAAGAAATTTTGCTTGCTTTGATAAAGTGGTCAACGGTAGTGAGCAGGCATTCCTTTTCCTTTTCGGGGAGGGTTGCAATATCCTGAAACCTCTTTAACATAGCGGGATCTTTAAACAGGTCGGCCTGTTCGTTTTCGCCCAACAGGTAGCCCACCGTAGTATCTAAAATCTTAGCCAGCTTTTTGGCAGCCTCAATAGACGGCACTGCTTCCCCACGTTCGTATTTGGATGCGGTGGTGACGTATTCCAATTTTAGTTGCAAAGACATCTTGCAGTATTCTTTGTTCAATTGAAAAAAAAGTTTATTTTTATAGAGAAGGAAATAGATTTTTTGCAGATAGGAAGTGACGCGCGAGGCAAAAATGGAGTAGAAGTGGTTCAACGTAGACCCGTTAGCGGAACAGTTCTCAGGATGGACGCCATACCACTATGTACATAACAACTCTGTCAATCTGATTGACCCAACCGGGATGATTGCGGAGAATTATGACCCTCCCGCAGAAGGGAATTTTGCAAATGGGACGGTTCATACAGATAAAACAGGAAGTTGGACATACAATGATGGTATTTGGGGAGACAATAGTGGTGGTGGAAATGATTTTCTAGGAGGAATCTCTATTGATGCAACAGATGGGAATTCTAATTTAGCTAATGTGGTAACTGCAGGACAGTTGGGCGGTGGTGCAGCAGCAGGTATATTGGGGGAATTAAGTAGTAAGTATATGGAGCAGTCTTTTTATAATATGGGAGATGCTTCAAATGCTTCAAATTTACTGCGGATGAATAATTCGAATTATCAAGGACCAGGTGTTGGTACATATGCCTCTGGATATCAAGAATCAATGCGGAGTATAAAAAATTTGAAGACAGGATTAAATCTAATGTCAAAAGGATTGGATTTAGCAGGATATGCAGATGGAACTATAAATATATATAAAGGTAATTATGCTTCAGGAGCACATTTTATTGGAAATAATGCTTTAGGAATAGAAATAGGAACCAAATTAGGATGGGGATATGGACTCTTATATAGTGCTTCGTATACTTTGTTTGAGAATACACTACCAAAGAGTGAGCTATACAATAGAGCTGTTTTTGGAACAAATTCTCCTACTTATAAATCAAGGAGGCACAATTGGACAGAGTCCAAACTTATACCTTAACAATAAAATAATTATAAATGGGAATTATTGGCGTTATTAGAAGTTTTTGGTTAGATTTTTTTGCAGCTTATTATCAACAATTAATGAGGAATGCAAAGTATGAAACCCCATTGAGCATTGTCATACATACAACGTTTGTTCAGGCTGTCAATTGCACCACTTTATTGGTTTTAATAATGCATTTTTTATTTTCAACTATTAGGTTGAATTATATCTTTTTTATTTCACCGATGATAGTATTAATTGTTATTAACTCATACTATTTTTATTATAAATTAAATGATGTAGAAAGAGATTTGTTATTAAATAGAAAACCTAAGTATAAAGTATTTATATATACTTTGTATAGTTTGCTCTCAACAGTCTTTTTTGTTTTCGCTCTAATTATGGCTTCTAAAGTATAAGAGTTATAAAGTGTTAGTATATGAATTAAGTAAACTCTTTTAATGAAGGTGATATTCCCCACTACGGCACGAATTCTTTCGCCTGGTCATTAACAACAAAAAATCTCGAAGGGATGCCGACGCATTATTATGAATATTTGCCTTTCGGCGAAATGATGGTGGAGCATAACAACAGTAACTTTGATAATATATATAAATTTAATGCCAAAGAATTAGACGAACAAACCGGTTATTATTACTACGGTGCTCGGTATTATAACCCAAGAACAAGTGTTTTCTTGAGCGTAGACCCGTTAGCGGAGAAGTATCCTAGTTATTCTCCCTACATCTATACATTTAATGATCCTATTAATTATATTGATCCTGATGGTCGGGATGGGATACGCGTAATTGATAGGCAAAATAGAACTATTACTATCAAGGCCGTATATTATGTTCAAACAGAAGCTAGGGCTACACAAAGTGGACAATTACCTGGATATAGTCCGGCACAGATTGAAAGTATGAGTATTCAGATAAATACTTGGTTTAATGAACAAAATTTATCAGTTACGGAAGGAGATTATGCGGGATACAGCATTAAATTTGATTTAAGTTTCAAGGACGGTGGAAGTTCGCTTCAAACTAAAATAAAAGCAAATGCAGAGCAATTTGAAGGGTACAGTATTGGTAATAGTTTGGAGAGAGGAAATGAGGATTCTCATAGAAATGTGTTTAAAGTTAGGATAAATCAAGAAGGTACTATGTTAGAAACAGGCGGTGTTACAGAAAGGAAAAAATCAATAATGATGAATTCAAAACATGATAATAGCATTAATAGAATTCATGAAGTAGGACATACTTTGGGATTAGATGACAATATACGAACAGGAAATACAGGAGGTTTAATGGAATATCCTCCTGAGAGGATGACTCGAAAAGAAGCGAACCAATTAGGGAATGGTAGTTTTTTACCTAAAGTCGAATAGTTATGATAAGAATTTGCTATGCTTTAGTACTGTCATTTTTTATGTGTTATTTTTCAGGATGTAACTCATATTATAAAATTAATGCTAAGAAGGAAGTTGGAAATGCTCTTAAGTATTTGGTTGTGGTTACGGTTTCTTCAAAAGCAAATGGAGATATAATGATGATGAATGGAGTAGGGAGTAAAAAGAAATTGTCAATGTTAAGTAAAAAAAGTATTGATGATTTTTTTAAAACTTTTTACAATAATTATGCATATTCTCCATTAATGATAGATTTGGAAAATGGATACAAAGAATTTGTTAATTGTTTTGGGTATGATATGAGTTGGTATAATGAGTATTATATTAATGACTTAACAAAAGACCCGGAGTCAATCTCGGAAATAGAATTAGGAGATGGGTTTTATGTTAGTATGGAATTTTATAGGCTATTAGATGGTATTGAGATAAAATATGTGCAAATCGATTTAGGACATTGTCTTTATGATATTTCTTTAGAGATTGATTATGAAAAAAAGATAAGTATTGTAAAAAAGGTTGCATTGTTTTTGGATAAGAACCAGGATGCTACACCCCTGCTAGTGCACGAAGAATAAAAATACTATGACGCTATACGACTATGGTGCGCGTTGCTATAATCCGGGGGCTAGTATATTTTTGAACGTAGACCCGTTGGCGGAGAAGTATCCGAATTGGAATTCTTACGCATATACTTATAATAATCCAATTAATTTTGTTGACCCAACAGGAATGGAAGGAGAGGGATGGATTAGGGATGCTTGGGACTCATTTAAATCGGTGATTAGAGGTCGAAATAAATATGAAAAACTTGAAGTTATTGTAGGTCCAATTCAACCGAATTTTGTTACAATACCATGTATTGAGTGTCATCATACGGCCAATATTGGAGACTTAAATGTAGAAGTAAATCCTTATGTTAATGGCGGACTGAATATTGCGAGTGGAATTTTAGGAGCTGTAGGTGCCTCTGTTTATGTAGTAGGGACAGAAGGAATTGGTGCCCCTCTTGGAGGAGCTGTTGCGTTAAATTTATCAATTGGACAAATTGTATTAGGAGGTGCACAGATAGTGGATACATTTCAAGAAGGAAATAATACAAATCTGCAAGCTTCTGGGAGTATTCCTGGACTAATAGCAAGAGAAATAAATTTCTCTAATCCAGAGGTTATTGATGCAGGTGCTAGTTTGCTGTCAACGCAATTGGGAAATAGTGGAGGAGTAATTAATGCAGTTAAAGAGAATGTAAAGAACATTAAGAATCAAAATCAGATGATTAAGAATAGTTATGAATTATATGATACTGGAAAAGCAGTCAATGATTTAATTAACGTTGAAAACAAATAGAATGAATATAGAAAGCTACAAGGCTGTAATAAATAAGTCTTTTTTATTTTTTTGCTTTTTTGTTATAATATTGTTTGTAGTGTTCGATTATTTAAATATTCTAAATTTCAGAGTTGTTAGCTACTTGGTGTCTTTTATTCTTTTATGGTATTTGATTCCGCCCTTTTTTGGAAAGGTGTATGAGGTTCTAATTGTAAATGAAGAAGAAATTATTATAAAAAAGCGGTTTTTATTTAAAGTAGTGTATGAAAAGTTTAATATCAAGAATTTAGCTTTTAAGTATAAAGAACGAATATCTTATCCAAATAAATTTTATGAATTAATCTTAATTATAGATAATAGAGAAATTTTAGTAAACACGAAAGGAGATTTGGTTTCATTTATGGAAGAAGATGAAAATAAAATCTTGTTAAGATTAAAGGAGTTAAATATTAAAGAGATGTTTTAAATATGGGATTTATCGAATATTTAGTACCTATTGTACTTTCTGGGTTTTTTATAAAACAGTATTTTAATAAGAAGCAAACTAACGATAGAAGGAATTTATTTTTGATTGTTGGAGTTTTACTTTTTTTAGTAACCTTTTTTAGATATATACTTAGATAATAATATTCCCACGTTGGCGCGAGCATCTTGCTCGTGCTGTAATAAAAAAAGTAAAGCCCTGCAAATTTCAGGGCTTTTATATAGTAAAAGAAACGCCAGGCTATCTAGTTTGGCGTTTTTGTGTTTTTATTAAATTAAGTTTATCGGGGTTTTTGATGTGTATTAAAAAAGCGTAAAAGTTCAATATCGTTGTTTTGGTTTAAGTGGTAGTAAAGTGTAATTTGTTTTACTACTGTAATTTGGTAAGTGCTTTTATATCCTATGGGTTTAAAGGTAACCCCGCTACCGCACGAAATCGAAGATTCGATGAAGTTAATCCTTTGGTGTGCTACGAAAGGAAGTATTTAACTAACGCTACTGCGCGAGTCCTCTCGTGTAGTTTATTTCAAGTACAAAAACTCTCGATCATATTGGGAGTTTTTGTATTTCCATACCTCGTATTTGTTTACTTCGAAAGAACTTGACAAAGAAATGGGAATGTATTATTACGGTGCGCGTTATTACGATCCCCCCGCTGCCGCACGAAATGAAATTCGACGGAGCAGTCCCTTCGTGTGCTACGGATAAATACAAGCATGCTGGGGGCGAGTCTTCTGTTAAATACAAAAACGCTCAATCATTTAGGGAGTTCTTCTTATCTTACAGACGTCAATGGGATGCCGACGCATTATTATGAATATTTGCCTTTCGGCGAAATGATGGTGGAGCATAACAACAGTAACTTTGATAATATATATAAATTTAATGCCAAAGAATTAGACGAACAAACCGGTTATTACTACTACGGTGCGCGGTATTATAACCCAAGAACAAGTGTTTTCTTGAGTGTGGATCCGCTGGCGGAGCAGACTATGGAGCCGTATTTGTATACTGGTAACAACCCTATTATGTTCACTGACCCTACGGGAATGAGTAAGGAAGGTGGAGAAGATCACTGGGAGATTAAAAATGGTAAAGCTTATTTAATCGATACAGTAGGAGACGATATCCTTGTTAGGAACGAAGGAGATAAGGATTATAAATTATTATCTGAGTTTGATTTTACAAAAAGAATGGATGCAGCAAAGGATATAGTGTCTTATTATTCATCAGATTACAGTTTGTCAAGTGTAAATGGAGGGAGTTTTGAATTAGAACCTTCATATTTTAAAAATACAAGAAACGCAGAAAAGGCTGGGTTTTCAAAAGGCACCCAGATGTGGGTTCGTTTACAATTTAATAGCGGAGGTTTGTTTAGTTCCGATAAAGTTGATATTTCGGAAAAATTTATGCTTATTGATGGAAAGTTTGATTTTATGTTAAATAATAAGTGTAATATGCAAAACACTATAGGGCACGAGTATAGGCATTTTTTAGATGATTTAGGTGTTAGAAGTAAAGTTAATTATGGATTTAATTACGGGGAATTGATAAAATCAAATTTTCTTGATAAACAAAATCTAGAACAACGTGCGATTCAGTATCAAAGGCAATTGCCTTCTTGGAATAATACTACAAATAATTATAAAAGAGCAATGGAATATTATTACGATTTAAATTCAAAATAGATGAAAAATTTAGTGTTATTGTCTATGTTTTTTTTTATTTCGTGTGGAAGTAAAACTGGAGAAGAATTCTTTTTTAAAGTTGATAGCTTGCCATTAAAAAATGATTATTCAGAACTGTTGTATGTTCAAGATGTTACTATGTTCTATTTAAATAAAAACAGAAAAGATAAGAATAGCATTTGTTTCACTGTTAAAATAGATCAATCGAGTATAAAAAATCAGTTTGAAAATATTAGGTTTAGATTATTTCATGGTAAAAACAGCTATGAATATGTATCAATGTTTCCGCCGACAGTCTCTGAAGAAGATACAGTTTTTATTTGTTTTAGTCAAGATGAGATGGAAGGAACTAAATTAGATTCTATTATTAACTCTATGGAGGAGGTTTATACAAATGAAAAAATACGAATCACAAAATATATTATTAAAGATGTCAAATTATATCTGTACTTTGAAAACAAAGATAGTACTGCCGTTCCATTAAGTAAAAAAACTTTGTTTTCATTTTATTTACGTGACAAAAGTATGTTAGATGTATATTAATTATGAAAATTGAGCAAAAGTTAGATTTCAGCTATCCCCGCTAGAGCACGAAATGTAATTCGACGAACTCAATCCTTTCGTGTGGTGTGAATAAACAAAAAATCCCAACCGTAAGTTGGGATTTTTTGTTTATATAGAAAGTTTTTTTTGAGATTGGTTTTAAATATAAAAGCTTCGAGTAAGTCTTTTACGGTTGTTTTTTGATTCTCAGAGAGGTCTTGTGTTTTTACGAACAAGTTTAATAGTTCGTTTTCTTTAATGATGTTTTTTACTATTAAAATACTAGTATTTATAATTGAAAAGTTTATTTTTATAGAGAAGGAAATAGGTTCTTTGGAGATATGAAGTGACGCGCGAGGCAAAAATGGAGTAGAAGTGCTTCAACGTAGACCCCTTAGCGGAGCAGTTCCCAGGATGGACTCCCTACCATTATGTACACAACAATCCAATCAATTTGATTGATCCGACGGGGATGATTGCGCAGGAAAGTGATGGGTGGATTGTCAAGGAAAATACGACGGAGGCTACATACGACCCTAAGTATGATGGCACAAATACTCCTGAAGGACATTATTACGGAACAGCATTCGAATTAGAAGGTACTGTTTATAATGCTGATGGTTCTACGGAATCATCAGGAGGAGGGATATCAGATTGCGTGAGTTGTCATCATACTACGACTCTTGGAAATGGTACAGCTAATAATTCACCTTATGATCGTTATACGATTTGGGGATATAATAGAACAGGCGGAGATGATGAGAAATCTATGCGCGGTCAGAATGTGAATGCGATAAGTTTTAGAGTTTCTGATGTCTCACTTATGGGAGCCGGTGGAGCTAGTTTAAAAGGACTAAATAGCATATCTCAGTTTGCACAAATTTTGCAACATTTGACCAGTGCAACTTCTGGCGCTGTGGCTTTAGGTGAAGATCCAAATATTAAGAAGGCTGTAAAGTATATGCAACGGATAAATATTAATTTTCTTCCTCCATCGCCTTATAACAACGCTGCGATTCATATAGGAAAACCGAAAGATACCCTAGTTGATATACATGATATAAATAATGTCAAAAAACTAAATTTAAGAGATTCAATAAGAGAGGTTAGTAAGTATAAACAGTATTTAAAAATTAAATGATGATTAAATTATTATGTATATTCTTTTTTTTATTAATTCTAGGATGTAAAAGGAATAATGTAGAACCGGAATTTTCACTACCTTCTGTAATAAATGTGGAAAGAATTCAAGCAAGAATAGATTTTCCAGATACTATATATGTAAATCAAAAATATGATGGGGAGATTTTGTTTGAAAGTCATTATGATTCTATTACTAAAGTTTTTACAAATGAGGATAAAAAACGCTACGTTTTTGTGAGTTTGGCTTTAACTAATAGAATTGATTATGATTTTAATTATTTAAAAACAATTGTAAATGATACTTTCGGAGCAATAGATAATAGGAAAATCCCTATTTATAATGTTTCATTTGATTATGAAGGTGTTTTCTTTATTGACGGGATAATTAATGACGCAGTAATGATTAATCTAAATCAGAAAGGGGAGAAAGGAGAGGATTTAGGAAGGTGGTTAGAGGATGAAGTGCGTGTAACTAAAAAAGTTATCGTTGTAAATAAAGATGCTAGTGAGTGATAATATGATGCTGTAGCTAGTATATTCTTGAGCGTAGATCCGCTGGCGGAGAAGTATCCTGGAATTGGAGGATATGTGTATGTAGCAAATAATCCTGTAAATGCTATTGACCCAGATGGAAGAGATATAGTATATCTTAATAAAGTAGGTAGTATAATTAAAGTTGTAAATGACGGGAAGTCACAGATTGTAATAATAGATGGAGGAAAAACTAGATTATTGTCTGATTATTCAATTGGTAGAAGTTGGTTTGGATTGAATAATCGAAATAGACAAGTTGTAGCGAATATAGGAGGGTATTACGGTAGGAAAATGGAAATTAATGGAGTTGGTGCTAGTTATGTTAGTTCAGGTATCGCTCATTTTGACCCAAAAGATAACGGAATTTGGATTGCTCCAGGAGTCGATGGAAAAGTGAGTAGTTCATTAAACGATAAAAATAATTTAATGAATGTATTATTTCATGAAGGAAAGCACAGAGAAGATGATTTAAATGGGGTTAATAGTACATATGAGAGTCATGCTAGTGTATATATTAGTCAAATGGGCAATAGTTCTTTTAGTAAAGCAACTGAAGATTTTCAAGATGGAATGGTTGGTAATATGTTGAATTATATTATCGGAGTTGAAAATATAAAAGTTAGAGGGGAATTAATTGACAACTTTAATGATACAAATGTAGGTGGTTATAAATTAGATAAATCTTATAGGTCAGGTTATGGATGGGGAGTTAGTAAAAATGGAGGCACCAAGGAATATTTAAACCCCGTAAAGCCCAAATCTCCCAATTAAATAATTTAAATTATGAATAGATTTTTTCTTGTTTTTATACTAAGCTGTTTGCTAATCAGTTGTGATAGATGTAATAATAGTTTTGAGGAAATAATTTTAAATAACGATAAGCACAGTAAGCTCTGGAACTATTATGCTTTAGAAGAGAATGAATCATTTAGGTATTTAGGATATAAATATTCTTTCTACTCTGATGGTCACTTGAAGATTTTCTACTCTAAAAGTACAAATGAAGAAGGAGTGGATTATGAAAATTATGACATTCATGGTGGTGATGTAAAAAGAATTTGGAATTTCAAATTTGAAAACAAACAACTAGACTTTAATACAGATTCTTTTATAATAGAAAAATATAATTTGGATACTATAATTATGAGAGGAAAAGGATTTGGCGGTAAGTTTATGATGGTAAGGATGAAAGAGAAAACTAATTCACAGTGAGGGTGTATTGTTCCCCGCTACCGCACGAAATGAAATTCGACGAAGACAATCCTTTCGTGTGGTACGAATAAATAAAAAATCCCAACCGTAAGTTGGGATTTTTGTATTTAAAGAGAAAGTTCCTTTTTGAGATTGGTTTTAAAAATAAAAGCTTCGAGTAAGTCTGTGACGGTTGTTTTTTGCCCTTCAGTGAGGTCTTGTGTTTTTATTAATAGACTTAAGAATTCCTGTTGTCTGTTAGTTTTTTTCTGTTATAAGACTAGTATTTATGATTGAAAAGTTTATTTTTATGGTAGCAATGAAGTGACGCGCGAGGCAAAAATGGAGTAGAAGTGCTTCAACGTAGACCCGTTAGCGGAGCAGTTCCCAGGATGGACTCCATACCACTATGTACACAACAATCCAATCAATTTGATTGATCCGACGGGGATGTCTGCGGAGGAAAGTGATGGATGGTATGAGAATGAGCATGGTACGATTAAACACGATTCTACTATAAATAATCAAAAAGACCTTGATGATAAAAATATAAAAGGAGAATTCATAGCAAAATCTTTTCTTGGAGAAAATCAAAATGGTCAAGTTTTTGAGTTTCAATCTAATGGAGATGTTAATTTTAAAGATGGTGCGACTTCATCTGCTTATAAAGCAGGAGGATTTGACGGAGATTTTGTTTCTGTTATTTCATCAGGAATAGGAAAAAAATCGGATGGGAATATTTCGACTGCGTCGACATTAGTTCTAAGTCCTCAAACAGCACATCCGGCAGTAAAATTAGTTGCAGGAATAGTAGCGATAGGATATCTAATGACTGCAGCAATACAGACGGGAAGTAGTGAAGATATGCAATTTTCTTTTTCTCTTCCTGAAAGCATTAAGACCTCTGGGTTCTTTGACTCAATGGGGCAAAGAGGAAATAATGATAAAAGGCTGGGGTCTGAAGAATTAGAACGTATTAGTACTAAACCTATAGGAGAAAGAACATCGGCAGAAAAGCAAAAATTAAAAGCACATGAAAAAGCAACTCAGCAAAGAGGATCAAGACATAGTAAAGGAGGGAAAAAGAGATGATTTTGTTTTTAGGTTAAAATCTTTAAATGAATTGGGTTGGAAAGAGGGATATAACTTAATTCATGATTTTTGTTATTCAGATATTAAGCTTGGATTAGATGATATTAAAGAAATTCTGTCTGTAGAAAATAAAGAGTTTATAGATTTGTTCTTACGAGAATATATACTCTTTGATGAGAATGACAAAAAGTATTTAGAAATTTTCATTAATGAAAATCTAAACAATAGTGATACTGAATTCGTCTCTGATTTAATTTATTTTGCTAATGACATATCATTAAACCTGGAATATTTAAGTGTTCTTGAGATAATAACTAAGTTTGGTGCAAACGAAAATTACATTGTATTAGCATCTTTGAATTACATATCTAATAATGTTAAATTTTACTATTTTGATAAGATTGTAGTTTCATTTGAAAAAGTAATAAATTCTTCAGATTATTTTCATTCAGAGCAAATTTTAGCAAGTTTGTTTCTTTATAGAATTACTCATAGAATAGAATATTTAGATTTTATTGCTGAGTTGGTGGAGTTAGAAATCGGCAATCTAGATTTTTTGACTAATTTGCTACTAGATGAGTGTTATCAAGAAAAGTATTTTAATTTAAATGAAGTTAAAGGTAAAATACCGAGAATTATCTAAGCATGTCTTCCCCCGCTACCGCACGAAATGAAATTCGACGAAGTCAATCCTTTCGTGTGGCAAGAATAAATAAAAAATCCCAACCGTAAAAAGTTGGGATTTTTGTATTTATATAGAAAGTTCCTTTTTGAGATTGGTTTTAAAAATAAAAGCTTCGAGTAAGTCTGTGACGGTTGTTTTTTGCCCTTCAGTGAGGTCTTGTGTTTTTATTAATAGACTTAAGAATTCCTGTTGTCTGTTAGTTTTTTTCTGTTATAAGACTAGTATTTATGATTGAAAAGTTTATTTTTATGGTAGCAATGAAGTGACGCGCGAGGCAAAAATGGAGTAGAAGTGCTTCAACGTAGACCCCTTAGCGGAGCAGTTTCCTAGTTGGAATCCGTATCATTATGTACACAATAACCCGATTAATTTGATTGATCCAACGGGGAGGAGTGCGGAGGGATGGAGAACAGTTAATGAAACTGGTAAACGAGAGTATAATAAATCTTTTACAAGAGAAAACACTCCGTCGACTCATACTTATGATGATGCTATTTTAGATGGTAAGAATCAATTGTTTTATGATGAATCAGGAGAGATTACATCAACTGGAACGGTAATGGAAAATATTTCGATTACTAAAGCATCCTCAACGCATCCTTGTTTTAGCGCAACTCTTTTTGGGGAGTATGGCCCATCTTCAATGAAATTTGAATCGAATAATCCATATGTTAATGGAGCAATGAATAGTACAAGAGGAGCAGCAGCAGGTGGAGCTATAGCATTAACAATGTCATTGGGGAAGATAGGAATTGGGATAGGGCAAATTGCGGAAACAGCTAGTGGTGGAAATAATCAAAATTTACAGTTGTCTAGTAATATACCAGGTTTAGCTCACTAACTAACGATTTCGATGGGTAGTGTCAGATTTTGAATCGTTTAAGGAATCTTAAAAGGCAAAAAACTAAGCGCGGATTTATTCCGAGCTTAGCTTTTTGTTGTATTGTGTCATTGTGGTAGTTGTTTGTTGTAAAGACTTATTTGCTTTCAAGTAATTTCTCCAATCGTGCCATCATCTCGTCTTTTTCTTGTAACATTCGCTCGTATAAAGCAATTTTCTGATCGTGTAAGGCAATGATTTTTTCAACGGGATTGATGTTTTGTACATTAAAACCATTGTTGTTCACAGCATTGTCAGAAAAATTACACGATATATTGTAAATCGCCTGTTCTTCATCAAAGTTTTGAAACGCTTCTACGGGGATTTTTAAAACGGCAGCGATTTGTTGCAACATCGGTACTTCGATTACTTCTTTTTGCTCCAATAAGGAAATTTTCTTTTGGTTCCAATCGTCGCCCAAGTCGAAGGCGAGCATTTCTTGCTTAATCCCGAGCATTTCTCTAAAGCGCTTAACGTTTCTTCCTTGATGTATTTTGTGTTCCATAACAGTGTATTGATTTATCAAAGGCTCAAAGATAGAGCCATCGGTTGACAAGCATAGGGGTAAAGTTAAAAAAATATCCGATAAATTATCCCTTTTTATGCATAATATATCCGTTGCGGCATAGAGCGAATTAACGATTTAATTCCGATGTTAAAAAGGATCTCGAGGGTTGATTATAACATAAGTTTTTTTATTTTTATGGGAAGATGATTGCAGTGAGGTTTTTTTGAATACGCGTTTTTTAGTTGTTAGTGTCTTGATGTTCAATGAAAATTCGTATAATTCATATGTTAATGGAGCAATGAATAGTACAAGAGGAGCTGTAGGGTATCGTTGCTTCCGCTAGTTATATTGGCTCTACTGGAGGTACAGGAGCTGCAGCTGGTGGAGCTATAGCATTAACAATGTCATTGGGGCAGATAGGAATTGGGATAGGGCAAATTGCGGAAACAGCTAGTGGTGGAAATAATCAAAATTTACAGTTGTCTAGTAATATACCAGGTTTAGCTCACTAACTAACGATTTCGATGGGTAGTGTCAGGTTTTGAATCGTTTAAGGAATCTTAAAAGGCAAAAAACTAAGCGCGGATTTATTCCGAGCTTAGCTTTTTGTTGTATAGTGTCATTGTGGTAGTTGTTTGTTGTAAAGACTTATTTGCTTTCAAGTAATTTCTCCAATCGCGCCATCATCTCGTCTTTTTCTTGTAACATACGCTCGTATAAAGCAATTTTCTGATCGTGTAAGGCAATGATTTTTTCAACGGGATTAATATGGTAAGATCCTCCTGAATTTCCAATAAAAGCTTCGTCATTAAAAGTATTGGAAATTATGTTAATCGCCTGTTCTTCATCAAAGTTTTGAAACGCTTCTACGGGGATTTTTAAAACGGCAGCGATTTGTTGCAACATCGGTACTTCGATTACTTCTTTTTGCTCCAATAAGGAAATTTTCTTTTGGTTCCAATCGTCGCCCAAGTCGAAGGCGAGCATTTCTTGCTTAATCCCGAGCATTTCTCTAAAGCGCTTAACGTTTCTTCCTTGATGTATTTTGTGTTCCATAACAGTGTATTGATTTATCAAAGGCTCAAAGATAGAGCCATCGGTTGACAAGTATAGGGGTAAAGTTAAAAAAATATCCGATAAATTATCCCTTTTTAAGCATAATATATCCGTTGCGGCATAGAGCGAATTAGCGATTTAATTCCGATGTTAAAAAGGAGCTCGAGGGTTGATTATAACATAAATTTTTTTATTTTTATAGGAAGATGATTGCAGTGAGGTTTTTTTGAATACGCGTTTTTTAGTTGTTAGTGTCTTGATGTTCAATGAAAATTCGTATAATTTATCCTTTTTGGTATAATATATCCGATTGGTTTTTTTCATTTTTGTAAAACTAAAACTTTATGATATGGACGATGACGGAAAAAACAAAAACAAAGGGAGTTTAGTCAAAACGGTCACTCGAGCAAAACGGGTATTTGAACTCGTTTTTGCAGATAATTATCAATTGCATAACAACCTTTTTTTGCTGCTCAAAAACATTGATAATCCCGTTGTATCGGATTTGTTTGAACAATTCCCCAAACTGTTACATCAGCACGATTTAAAACGCTTATTATCTGGAAAAATTGAAATAGCATACACCCATACTCAGGAAGTGCAACAAGCTTGTTTGTTGGGGGTCTTACAATCATTATTGTTGAGTGTACAACAATTGCTCGATACCGATAGTTTGGATTTTACTAAGGATCAAATCGACATCAAGATGATTCATTATATCGAAGCATCCATTCCCTTATCCGATTTATCGCTACAGTTAGGTCAACTTGTTCGCTTTGCTGTTGGAGGCTGGTATTACGACGCGTTTACCAAGCATTTTTCTACTGCCAATGACCAAGAAATACACCGAGATATAGCACAACACCAATCCTGTGAGTTGATGTTGTGGTGGGGAATGATTCGGATTTTTTTGGATGCTTTAGAGAAGGTAAGCAACATAAGATGAAAGGATTTTTTAAAGGTCACCCAATGCCGATGCTTAAAAAGAATTTAACAGAGAAAGAATTTAATCAATTTATCGAAATCATGGAATTTGATGAAAAAGGGAATTTCTATGAAATGGATTACAAGAAAATGGAACGGGAGATAAACACGATAGTATCGAATTAATGCCGATCTGGTAGGGATTTATGGTGGGATTACGATGGTAGATAGTTTGGGAATTGAAACACTTTTAACTCCTGATTTGGGGGTCTATTATACAATTGATCGGAAGAAAGTTAATATAGCTAATTTCACCAAAGGAAACACGATTTACATGATTACCGCTGTCAATTGTGGGCCCTGTGTTCCGTTTTCAAAGGAGGCCAACAAAATAGCAAGTGATCCGGTCAACAAAGACTTTCGGTTTGTGGCATTATTTGCTGATTCCATGATTCGTATTGAGAATTACAAAAAGGGTAAATTACACGAGAAATTAGCCCTGCTTGATGAGCATTGACTCCGGTTTAACAAGGAGCAAAAAATCATTAATGAAATTAAACAGATGTACAAAGGCAAGCCTGGAAATTTTGAAACAGGAAAAAGTTTTCCGGAATTGTTTTATTACAAAAATGAGGAGTTTGTCAGAACGGAAGAGGCACATCAATTGCAAGAAGTTATAAATGAGTTAAAAAAGACTTTGGATTCGAATGGACCAAAGTCTAATTATTAAACAAGTGACCCTAAAGTGAGGGGTGCGTATGGTTTTGGAAAATCTGACTAAAGTAGTAGACAAAACCTTGTTAATCGTAAAAACAGCGGTGTTGTTTTTGGCTATAGTTGAAATAAAGGTGTTGCGTTGGATTTTAAGGCAAAAGGGTTTAAAAAGACATGGGCTGCCACAAAATGATAGCCCATATAAATAGATTGTTGCATAGTAGGATACTATCCCATTGAAGCGATGAAAAGGTGATTTTAATTTATTTTTTCCAAGCGAATTTCCGATGTTTTTCCAATGGTTTCAACGATCATGATATAGCCTTTTTTAGCGGGTTGTATAGTTAGTTCGCTACCGTCCTTAGACTTTAAATTGATTTTTTGTTCGGTAAAACTTCCGTCGATATTGGATACGATTCCCAAAACCCATTGTTTTTTACCGCCGCTCTCTGGTTTCTGTTTGTTGAAATAGAAGAATAAAAAGTTGTCGTCACCGAGGTCTTGGTAGCCAGAATAATCAAAAATACCAAAATAATTAGCTGTAGTACCCTGCATTCTTACACCATTTCGTACGCTTTTTGTACCTTTATCGATGCGTTTATACTGAACCAAGTTCATGTTTTTATCGACCTCAAAAAGAATCATGTCGAATATTTTCACTCCTTCCATACCGTTCATAAATGCATTGCCGGATAAGGTTTTGTACTGTTCTGTAACAAACACCAGATTGCCATTGGATTTTAAAAGGGCATCGTGAAGAAATAAATAACTGTTAGGTTCTCCTTTTTCATTGATGTAACCGTTTTCGTTTATGGGTAGATGTGGCGCTAATTGGGTCCATTTAAAGAAATTTCTATTTAACTCCTTTCCTGTAGCAATCTCGTATTCCGATTTGGAAAACCCAATAATTTTTTTTTCATCTAAGAGGAAGTTTTTGGTGTCTTCGCTCATGATACGGTCCAAAAAGCTAACTTTTTCATTAGAATTTAGATAAACATCAATGGTAGATATATCTTTGGCTTGTATTCCTGCTGCTTTTTTTAATCCGTAAGGAGCAATTTCACTGATTAGTTTACCTGTTTCTTTGTCGAAAAACAGAAAAGAGTCGAACAGCTGTCCTTTTTTTAGTAAATCCTCGTTTTTTGACCCGTGAAAGTAGCGTCTGCCGATGAGAACATCCGAATGGTTGGTATTGTTTAAAAAGGAAACCGACTCATATTGCTTTTTTTCTCCCGAGGCGTTATACGAGTAGGACCATAAGGGATTTAGCTGTGCATTGAAAAATTGAATTCCCTTAGCTCTAGACGCTGCAGTCGCATAGCCCATTTGGTTGATGTTGTGAAGGCCGGAGTCTTCATTGTTTTCTAGTGGGGTGTTTAAATGATATCCAAATGAATTCGGTCTAAAAGCGAAAACCGTACTTTTTTTAAGGGACTTTGATTCTTCGGGATAGTCTTTTTCTAAACTTTCAGTCAACACAAATGAATCGGAGAGTGAATTTTCCCGGATGTCTAATAGTCTGTATTTAGTGCGGACAATGGCTCCAATAGAAACAAAACGTTCGTCTATTTTAAATGAAATATAACCGTCGCGGTAAATACAACTAACATCGATGAGCTTTCCATACGCACCAAGTTTTTCCGTAAAATCTCCAGAGAGTACTTTGTTTAAGTTTTTGTCTAAAAGTACATATTCATACAAAAACTCTTTTTTGGCGATTTTGTCTTTTTTAAAGATAAAGAAGTAACCGTAAATATCGTCTTCTTCTTTGTTGAATAAGGGCTGGCTTTCGATGAGTTCTCCCGTAGATAATTTCTGTAGTTCAACGACCTGACTGTATATTGCTGAACTAAATAGGAGTAATAAGAGTAAAAGTGTTTTTTTCATAATGTTTTTGTAAAAGTAATTTGGGGTTCTATAGATTTATAAATGTTTTCTAAGTCCGATAAACTAAGATTGAAAATGAAACTGCTAAACAAATTGTAACTGTGGGTGTATTTTGCTACATTGACCTGACTGACAAATTTGTTGAGTTTGTACGTTTGTTTGGCTTCATAGATTTTTTGGAGATTTAAGCCAATCCAATTTTTGACTTGCTCGGTGGGTTTTCTATTATAAAGTTTAAGCGCTTCATACAAGCTATTGCCGTAGTTTTTTAAGTAGTATTCGTTTTGAATGTTTTGATAAATAGCGCTTTGTTGCCAGAGTATAAATTCCGCTGACGAGCTGGTTTTTAATGTAGCGATTTGTTCGTGCCCTTTGATTTCAGGTGCAAGTGATATTAGCTGTTCAATTCTAACATCAATATTGGGATGACTGCGTAGGGAATCGGTATTGAATCGGGTATTTTTCTGATAATAATATTGGTCAAACCTTTCCATTTTAAACCATTTGTCTTTGATTTGTACCTGAAAGGATTCCAGTATTTTGGTGTAGTCTTGTGGGGTTAAAGAATCGGATTCTATATCGGAATCTCGTAATTTTTCTAGTGACCTAGCAACTTGATGTGGATTTCGGTTGAGTCGGGAGTAAAAAATATAACCCAGTGAGTCTGCTTGAGTTTCTCTTTTTCTACTTTCAGCGGAGTTGTTATAAATGATTTCTTTCAGCAAATTTTCTGCACTGGTTTTTTTACTGTATTTCTGTTTCTTTAATTTTTTAGTTTTGGCTATTAATTCCTCCGAGTTGTTGGATTGGACATATTTTGTTACCGATTTCAGTACATGGTCTAGGGTTTGATGAGCCATTTCGTGACAGAGTATATACACCAATTGATCCTCGTTGTCTAAGGCATTTAGTAGATAATTGTAGATGACTATAGTGCCTTCACCTCGATTGTGAGCATTGGTTTGGCTTTCAATAGAAACCAAGAGGGATAGATTTTTGGGAATTTCGGGATTTTCTTGCTGTATTGTTTTAGCGAGTGTGTTTAGATAGTCGTTAAAGGGGGTGTCGTATAAAATTTTATTTTGGTCAATCTTTTGTTGAATTTCTTTATAGCTTTCTTCAAATACAGACTTGATTTCTTTGCTTTCTTTTTTGTTTAGAGACTCATCCAATTGGGCAAAGAAGACAGTTTTTCGTTTTTTATAATCGGCTTTCAGTATACTTTTTTGCAGGGGACTGAGTGTATCTATTAGGTTTGGTTGTTGAGCACAGACCAAGGCATAACAGCACATAAAAAAAAGGAGATAAGCAAATTTCATAAATAATAGCAAACTTTTGTGTATGTTCTGAAGTAACTGGTATCGATAGAAAATACAGCGATTTAAAAACGCCAATATTGGAACTTTTTTGACCAACCGAAAATACATACAAATAATTGTTTTGTCAAATTTTAAGATTAATTTTTGATAATTTTTTTAATCTTAGCGAGCTATTTGTTTTAAAATAGGATTTATTTTCGTTTATAATTCAATATTGTTTACAAATGAACCACATGAGTTCGTTTATTTGTTTTTGAATTTAGTTATATTTGAAATAAACAACACCGTAGATAGCGTTAAGGACACAAATGCTTAGGGGGCAAATTATAGAAGACAGCGTTGTGTTAGAACGGATAATAACCCTGCTTTTAAGCAATGTTTTTGAAATTGACGATATAGAAAACAGCAATTCTTTTCAGACTACGGCTAATGTTTTGAGTTTTTACGCCAAAACGTCCATATTGTCCGATTTAAGAGTTGAAAAATCTATCTATAAAGAGATGGCAGATGCCACAGGTCAAATCGGATTTTAAAAGTTTATAATGATGAGGGTTATTTTATATATTGGTATGTTATTTTTGATAGGATGTTCTTCTGCAAGACATAATTCCATAATTCCATATATTGTTGATTTAAGAGTTGAAAAATCTATCTATAAAGAGATAGCAGATGCAAAAGGTCAAATCGGATTTTATATTACTCACCTTTCTGATTCTAGGCTTATGATAATTCTTAATTATGCCGAAAACAGAGAAAAATCAATTACAAATAGAATGTTGTTTATTAATGATAGTTTTTATCCGATAACGTTTGATACAGATTATTTGTTTTATGCTGAGATAAAAAGAGAAAAACCATTTTTTGGAATAGAAAATGGAGTTGAGATTGATATGCCAATTATAAGTGAAAGAGAGAAAATGGAGTTTTACGACTTAAAAAAGAGAAAACCCATATTTGACCATTATACGTATTGGATTATTGATAAAATAAATGGGAAGTTAATAGAAACGAATGTAACTCAATAATTGTTCTGCGCTGGCGCCAGCATCTTGCTGGTGCCTACAAAGTTTAGTAGCATCTAATTTGTGTCCATTAATGTTTGAAATAAAAAGGAGGAGATACTTTTTTTGTTGTTTGCATACAGCTGTGTAGGGATTCGGTTTTTTGTTTCGTCACACGAAAGAATGGACTGGGGCGAATCTTCGCTTTCGAGTGGGCCTTCGTCAGTATCTTGGAGTTTAGGTGTAAATAGATGTTCTATTGATGCTTATAACACTCGAGTTGGAGTTCAGGCACAGAAAGTTTTAATAATGGACAGGATGCTTTATGAAGTTGGGAAGGATTTTAATTATTATACAATTGATTGATGAGAGTAATTATAGTTGTAAGTTTATTAATATTAACAAGTTGTTCAATAAAGAAACAAGCTGAAATGATTCCATATGTTTTAGATTTAAATACAGAAGAGTCCATTTACAATGAAATTTCGAGATCTAATGGGAACGGTAAAATTGTTTTTTTTTTAGAATTTATGTCTGATTCAATGTTAAAGTTTAGTCTTTTAGATTTAGATAATAAAGAAGCATTGATTACTAATAGAAAGCTGTTTATTAATGACAAATTTTATCCGATAGTTTTTGAAACAGATTATTTCTTTTATACAGAAATCAAGGAGTTTAAACCAGTAGTTTTGAACGAAGACGATAAGGAAATAATTATGCCTACTATAAAAGAACGAAAAAACAATATAGGACAGTATGGTTATAAAAAAAGAGTACTGATTATTGATAATAGTTTGTATTGGATTGTAAATAAAAAAGGAGCGTTAATAGAAACGAATGTAACTCAATAATTGTTCTGCGCTGGCGCCAGCATCTTGTGGGTGCGCTCATAGTATATCACTTAGTGTTGTCGGCACTTCAGTATTGGCAAAAATGGTCTCCATCTAAAAAATCGATAATTTTTAAATGAAAAAAGCTCCACCATGCGGTGAAGCTTTCAAACCTTATTTGTCCTGTCGATTTACTTTTGCTTCATGCTTTGTAATGCATAAATCAAATAGGATAACTGTTTTTAGATTTTTTATAACTGTGTTTTTCTTGAAAACAATATTTTTGAAATCAAAAATATTCCAGAAATAAGGAGTACTCCCGAAAGGGTCAAAAGAGTATTTCCTAAAGCTCTAAAATCAGTGATTTTCGCTAAAGCACCAATCATGCCTGTGAAAATAAAGAGTGCGATTGTAAATAATAATAGTTTTTTCATAATAGTTTGTTATTGGGTTATTCTACTTTGTATTAACTTATGCTTTGCCAAATCAGATCTAACCTTTGTAAAATTGTTTTCGAGTAAAATTTGAGTCTCTAATTTTAACGCATCAGACATTTTTACTACTGTGAATGTAGGAACTTCGTATTCGGCAGTTAGAAATTCCTGAAGCGTAGCTTGACAATACATAGCCGCCATTACGGCTACTCCTGGATTGGTATACCATGCAACACATCCCACGAAATTATCACATATAATATCATACATCTCGTCCATGCATTCTCTAAATGCATTCTCTAAATGCATTCTTTTGTAGACTTGCCAATCTCTGAAAATTCATATAATTTTGATGAAAATAGCCGTCTTTATTGTTTATTAATAAGAAACCAGAACCATTAGGGGCTATAGTATTTGTCATAGTAAAAGAACTAAACTCGTTAGAATTAGGGGCTATTATTAGTTTAATATTATCGTCTAAAGTAACTTGTTTAAAGTCATGATCTCCAACTTTAATAGTTTCGTAACTTTGAATGTTTAGTCTTAAATCAATATCAAAGTTTTTTTTTGTACCAGTATCGGATAAGGTAGTCGTTGTACTAGTGTTGTCTGAAGAGCAAGAAATAAGTAAGAATACTCCAATAATTGCCAGTAATGTTTTTTTCATAATAAAAAATTTAATAAGTTATCTTTCAAACATAAAAAAAAAATAATTTACACACCAAAGAATAATGTTAATTTTTTAACTTATTTTATGTTTTTGATTTTATTAGTAATTCATTTGAATTTACTGAGCGGTTTTTTTGTTGCTTACCGAGTCTGGTACTGTTGTGTTTTGTGTTTAGCTCTGTTAAGTGTTTTTTGTAAATAATAGAGTTTAAAGCAAATTAAAATGCTGTTATCTAGCTGATTTATAGTTTGTTATTGGTTTGAATAGTTTGTATTAGGTGTGATTCGTTGCAAAAGTAAAGAAGTGATGTGCTTGTCTCGTATTACTTTGAGAGCAATGCAAAAGAGGATTTAAATAAATACCGAATAAGTTGTGGAAAGTTGCTCTTTGCGATATTTGTTTTTGTGTATTTTGATTTTATGTTATTGTAAATGCTTTATAGAGAGCTTAATGTGTTGGAAAAGCTTCGCATTATTATGAAGCATTCAAGCCTTAAGAAAAACGGCTTCCCTATTCGAAAATAGATATATACTTTGAAAATTATACGACTTTAAAAACATTTTACTATAGAATGCTAACTTGTCTTCAGGGGTTCACAAATATTGTATTCGAGACTGAAATTTCGAAAAAGGATGGTTTAGCGCAATAAAGTAAGGTACCTCGAATGGTGTTTTGAGTCTCAAAATTACTTTTTATGTTCTTTTAAATAAGTATTAACATTATGTTTATCTGTAATAATTAACATCTTTTAAGTTTTGGTTAGAAACAACAAAAATTGGTTTATCGCTTTTAAGGGAGGCTGTTAATACTCTCTTGATGTACACCTACTATTGACGATGAAAAAAGTACTGATTACATAAAACGTACATCGATTCGTATCGTTTTAGATAAAGAAGTCTTTGAGGGGGGCTGGGGTACTGGAGAAAAATCTTAAACACTTAATTAAGATGCAATTTTATTGTTTACTATTCGCAGTGCTTATGTTACTGTTTACTCTTTTAAGTATGAAATATACGAGTAAAAAGAGAGGTTTCTTTGGATATAAGACTAGTCGATCTATGAAAAATGATAATGTATGGAACTACGCTAATAAAATCGCAAATCGGGTCCAACTTATAAATGTGATGGTTTTCATAATCGCGAGTTTTGTTTTGTTTCACCTTACCTCGGAGGAACTAGCTGTGGATATTTTGATGATATTTTTTGCAGTAGCTTCAATTCTAATAATTCCGATAGTCGAGTTATGCCTTAGCAAAAAATTTGATCGTGCCGGAAATTTAAAATGATTTATTGGTTTTATAATAATTTGCGAAATGATTAAATAGTATTTTTCTTCATCAAATACTTGTAAATATTATTAAGTTTTAAACGTTTTGATCGTTTTTTGAGTATTGTTTTCTTTCTCAAGATTTTCCTAGTTGATGGGAACTTTAATTTCTAGTACTGCTGTAAAAAACTTATGGATACCATTAATGGTTTCGTCCTATTCGGGAATTAATTCTTTTATTACTTCTTTAGATTCCAAAACTCCTTCTAACAATTTAAAATTAAGGTATAGTTTTTCTTTATCCAATAACGGCTGAGGCTCAACAAAACAAAATCATATAAAGGTGTTTATGTGTTTTTGACCGTTGTGTTCCGCATTTTATCCACATTGAATTTGTTTGTTTTATAAAGCTATTGATTTTTTCGAAACGGAAGGAGCTTTTAAAAACCATCACACACCATTTTCATACTGGTTTTATTGATTTCGTACAAGTTCGAAGACGGGAGTCGTTCTAAATGGCTAACTGTGGAATCTATTTCATTCTCGGTAGCATAATCAGTTCTCAGGTAGGCTTTTAAAACTTCAATAATAAGTGCTTTTTTGCTATATGACCATAGACCGTTTCAGGTTCTGAAACCCCTGAAATTCGATTTGACGCATTTCCGAGCCAATAAGGTGAGTCATTCTTTCTTCTTGAAGCAAACTGATAAACGCTTTTTCTAATTGTGATTCGGTAAATTTCATGTTATTTTTTTTTCTCGTTTTCAGGAATTGTAATATCCCATTTTACATTCTTTACTCTTTCTCTAATTCTTATTAGAGAATCTAAAACCGCATCACTATTTGGTAGTACACCATAGACCAGATTCCCAAATTCATTCGTGTATGTATTTTCTAATACCTTCCACGTTTCTTCTGTTTCAGTGAATATTTTAGCTTCTTTAGGATGAAATGCTAACCATTGATTGTTGTTTTTAAAACTCGTCACATCATCTTCTCCAACAAGTGAAAGCATTTCTTCAAATGCAGGACTTTCAAAAAATTCTAAAATTGCGGGAACTTTTAATAACTGATGTAAATCGTAAGTATGGCGAATTTTATTTCGCAAGTCAGTGATTGGATCTTCTCCATAAGAAAACCGAACCAAGCTCATTATTTTTTCGCAAATAGTTCTGTTTACGTGCAAAACCTGAACTTCAAAAGGTAATAAGTCATGTTCTTCGGCAAGTTGATGTTGTCCCGCTGATTCCATCATTGTAAAAATATAGCAGAAAATAGTAGTTTTATGAAAAGGTTCATATCGCCCTAGCCAAGTAGCTTCAACTATAATATTTTCTCTTACTTGTCCGTATTTTCCAGTAACTGTTTTTGGATAGCTGTACGCGATTTTTCTAAGTATTCCGACTTTATGGGTAATGCCTTCTTTGTCAACTTCAGTTAATTTAGTACCAACAAGATTTGTTATTTTTTTTAACTTGTTTTTTAATTGATTTCCACCTTCATCCTCTCGTTTCAAAACTACTAAATCAATATCTTCAGAGAATCGTTCAATTAAACCAAAACATTTTGACAAAGCAGTTCCTCCTTTAAAAACGGTTTCTGTTCCAATTGAATCATGAAAGATTAGATGAAGTACGTACGTAATCCAATAATCCTTTTCCACATAAATGGGTAATATTCCCATTTGCTGAGCGGTAAAATCAATAGATTGTCTAAATAGTTTTATATCATCGTGTAACTTCATAGTAAATTCCATTTTTCGGATGTTTTCAAAACACTAGTGACACCTGATAGTTTATACTTTGTAATTGGGTTCAAACTTTTCTGTAGTACTTCTTGGAATTGCATAATTCCTATTTCGTCCAACAAAGCACCTATAAGTGCTCTTGTAGCTGGGGGGTATTTTTGCGATAAGCGTACTAAAGTATTTGTTTCTTTTTCACTTAAGTTTTTTAATAAGGATATGAACCGTAAACAGGCGGATGAAACAGTACTATCAGGAATTTTTTTGATGTAACGAATAGCATCTAATAGTTGCAAAAGCGGAATATTCTCTTTGGTAATGGTATTCTTTTGCTTGATAAATTTAATAGTATAGCGATCTCGTTGTAGAACTGGACGAATTTCGTTCCTGCCAATCTGAATTGTATTACTCACTTGCGTAGTTAATCCTAATTGATTGTAAATACTATAGCCTGTTAGATAACCGATTACTTTTCCGTTATCTTCAAGTAAATCTTTTACAACTTGGAACTGATTAGGCTCTAAATTTCCAAACGGAGTGCTTTCGGGTTTGTAATATTTGCCTTTAGACAGTTTAGCAATCTTACCAGAAACAACCATTCTATTTAAAGCTTTAATGACTGCTTGCTTTTTATTCACGGCTGTAGTAAAGTCAGCATAGGTGAAAACATAGCCTTTAGGAAGTCTATCTATGGTAACTGCAATATAATCAGTGGTTTTCATGCCTTTTTATTTGCTGCAAATATATGCTTTTGTCCAGTTTATTGTATGAAAAACTGGACATTTTTTCAAATGATACTTCAGTAAAAATTAACTTTAATTATCCAAATGCACTTTAAAATAAGCCATCAAATTTTCTTTTAAAATTTGGTTGTACAAAATATGGGATGTCATAATTTCTATACAAAAACTATACAAATACATATAATAAAAAAACGCAAACCCTTATTTATAAATAGTTTGCGTAAAGTGGTCCCACCTGGGCTCGAACCAGGGACCACCTGATTATGAGATATTTTAGTCGCGTTTTAAGTTCATTGTTTATCAGGTGGTTGTGTGTTTCTTGGAAGTGTGTTTCTTGGAAGTGTGTTTCTTGGAAGTGTGTTTCTTGGAAGTGTGGTAGGCATTTTATCCACATTGAAAGCATTTTTTTTAGTGAAAGATAGTACAATAAGAGGTTTTGTAATTGATTGTTAAATGTATCCTGTAACAGCTCTTGGCGATTTTATTAAAAATAAAAGAGTCCGGTTCGAAATTAATTTCGAACCGGACTAAATGAATGAATATTTGAGTTTATAAAAAAGATTGGTTTATGGTAGTTGAAAAGGAATTACATTTTCATAAACTCTATTCTATATCCTCCTTTGTCTCCTAGCTCAGAATTAAATTGAATGTCTTTTGCTTTTAGAAGATATTGTTTTTCGTTAACATCTATAATCATCTCCGCAACTTCTAGTGGAAATTTATTTAAGTCGATTTGGCTATCTTGAACTAAATGGTCAAAAATAATTTTATCAGAAAATATTTGGCCTTCTACTCGAGTAGTCCCGAAACCTCCCCCTCCACCAGGTGTAGGACCAGGCCATCCTGGAGGAAGTGGTTCTACTGGTGGCCAATTAGGAGGGAGTGTAGGGCCAACAGGACCTGCGACATGAATTTTACAAATACCAAAGCCACGTAGACAATCTCTCGAAGCTCTATGAAAATCGTAACCAAAAATTATTGGTGTAAGGTCATTCTCAAGAAGTTTATAAACTTCTTCATAACTTAGTGTTTTAAATGTTACATTGTCATAAATTATTTGATCTTCATCACTAAGGTTAAGCTCTTGTTTGGTGTGATTTGTTGTTTCTTCATTTGTGTCATTCGTTGTGCAGGAATAAAATAATAAACCGCCTAATAGATAAGTTTTTCCATAAATTTAATTTTAAGCCTGTTAATGTGTTCAATTATATATTAATTTCATAATATAGCGATTAGATGAAAAAGCTTTTTTATATCAATATAGGGTTGCTTTTTGCGGCCTGTGGGCCATTAATTACTACGAGTAATTACAACGATTTACCTGATGGTTGGAAGGAACGGGTAGTTCCTCTTACTACTTTCGAAGAAGTGAAAATGAATCAGATAACTAAAATAAACGGAAATCAATTAAGGGAAGAGTTGAAAAAACATCCTAAAGCCATAGTTCATACTTTAGCTAATGGCTGTTCATCAAATTTATCACTGGAAGAATATGAGCAGTTTGCTGTAAAAAATGGATATAAATTATTTATTGTTATGCTTGGTTATGAATATACTTTTTTGACATATAATCAGAAAAGAGAAAGTCCATTATATTCCATTGATACGGATTATTATACCCAAAAAAGGAGGTCCGTGTATGGCAAGAATTTTCTAAATGACTTGCTTGGTAGGGGAATAAATGAAAAAATAGAATATGAAGCAGATTATGTTTTTGAATATGGACAACTAATGCCCGGAGCGGGAAGTAAATTAAAATTTGAAAGTTAGAATTAATTCAATATCAAAGATGAAAATTAAGTGTGTGTATTTATTTGTCTATTTAACTTTTTTTAGTCTAACCTCTTGTGGGGGTGTTTTAGATCTTACTAATGATTATGGTGTTCTAACGGAGGATTGGAAGGAAATCATCGTTCCGCTCAAAAGTTTTGAAGAGGTAAAAAGAGAACAAATAACCAAAATAAATGGATATCAATTAAAAGAAGAGTTAAAAAGATATCCTAAGGCTTTGGTTTACGTGATATCAAATCAGAGACAAGAAATAGTGTCATTGCGAGAACTAGAACTTCAAATGTATGAGAGAAAGTGTAAATTGTTTCTTGTCATGGATGGTTATCTATTTGTGAGTTCAACATTTAATCAGCCTGTGTATTCTCCAATTTTTTCGATTGACAACGGGTATTATAATAAAAAATATAAATCAACTTATAAAAGGTATTTTATAAATGATATGCTTGGGAATGCAAAACTTTCTTCAAGGGTAAAAAAGGATGATTTTTTGTATTATTTTGAGGATGGTGTGTTAAAAAAATCAGGAAAGTATTCGTTATTAAACGATCTGGCTAAGTAAAAATCATAAAAACGGCTGTTTCAAGAATGAGACAGCCGTTTTATAAAAGTTGTTATTCTAAAAAAAAAGCTCCACATTGCTGTGAAGCTTTCAAACCTTATGTGGTCCCACCTGGGCTCGAACCAGGGACCACCTGATTATGAGTCAGGTGCTCTAACCAGCTGAGCTATAGGACCGGTTTCGAGGTTGCAATATTACGTCCTTTTTTAAATAAATCAAAGGTTTTGCAAAATAAATTTGATTATTTTTTAATTTCCTGACACAGTTCAATCAGCACTCCGTTGGTGCTTTTTGGATGTAAAAAGCTAACGAGCTTGTTGTCAGCGCCTTTTTTGGGAATTTCGTTGAGCACGGTAAAGCCCTCGTTTTTTAAGCGCGATATTTCCGCGTGTATATCTTCCACTTCAAAAGCGATATGATGGATGCCTTCGCCCTTTTTTTCGAGGAATTTTGCAATAGGACTCTCGGGATGGGTTGCTTCGAGCAGTTCTATTTTATTGGGTCCATTCATAAAGAACGAGGTGTTGACTCCTTCGCTTTCTACGGATTCCTCTTTATAGGCGGGGGCTCCGAAAAGTTTTTCGAAGAGTGCATTGGACTGGGCGAGGTCTTTTACGGCGATGCCGATGTGTTCAATTTTTTTCATTTTCTGTTTACAGTTGTTTGTATTAGCAAATATAAAAAGATTTCCATCCAAAAAATTGTATTTTTGCAGCATGGAAACGAATAGACAGAAAAAAATGGGCGCTTTGTTGCAAAAAGATCTAGTGGATATTTTGCAAGGCGAGGTGCGTAGCAACGGAATCAGCAACCTGATTATCTCCGTATCTAAAGTAAATGTGACAACCGATTTATCGATTGCGAAAGTGTATCTAAGCATTTTTCCGATTGAGAGAGGGCAGGAATTGTTGGAGGGAATCCGTTCCAATGCACCACTGATTAAACACAACTTGGCACAACGCGTCAAACAACAGTTGCGCAAAGTACCGAATTTGGTATTCTATATAGACGACAGCTTGGAGTATATCGATCAAATCGACAAAGCCCTACAAGGAGAAGAAAATCCAATCGCAGACCGCGAACTATTAATCAAAAGAAAGAAAAAATAAGATTTGAACTTTCCGTTTTATATCGCCAAGAGATACGCCTTTAGCAAGAGCCGGAGCAATGCCATCAATGTCATCACAGCCATAGCTGCTGTGGCCATTGTGGTCAGTGCTATGGCGATGATAATCGTGATGTCGGTATTCAGCGGATTGAGAGAATTTAGCACCTCTTTTACCAACGAACTCGATCCCGAGTTAAAGGCTTTTAGCATCAAGGGAAAGAGCTTTGTGTTAACGCCAGAGCAGGAATTGCGATTGAAGGCGAGTCCTTCTTTGGCGGGTGTTTCCAAGGTCGTCGAAGATCGGGTGTTGTTTTTGTTCAATGAAAAACAAGTCGTGGCCAATATCAAAGGGGTGGATGCGGCTTTTTTGCAAGTGACCAATATGGAGAGCAACCTCCTATTCGGACAGTGGTTGGAAGCCGATTCCGAGGAAGTAGTTCTGGGATTGGGCGTGGCGCATAAGCTCTCTATGGGGTTGTTTGACACGGAAAACGCCTTCAAAGCCTATGCGATTAAACCGGGAACCGGAGCCATCGACAATCCGGAAAGCGCTTTTAACGAGCGCCATCTGATTCCGATGGGTATTTACACCTTAAAAAATGACGACCTCGACGAGAAATACGTCTTTGCGTCCCTACATCTCGCTCAGGAATTACTGGGTTTGGCTCCCAATGAGGTGTCCAATCTCGAATTCAAATTGGCCCCTCAGGTCAATTTAAACAAAGCCATAGCCGACATTCAGTCGATATTGGGCGAACAAGTGCAGATCAAAAACCGCATGCAGCTCAACGACAGCTTGTACAAGATGTTGAATACCGAAAATATCGTGGTATACTTGATTTTTACTCTAGTGGTAATCATCACCCTATTCAATTTGGCCGGAGCCTTGATCATGATCATACTCGAAAAGCAAAACAACATGAAAACCCTCCATAATTTAGGGGTGCGCGAGCGTTCGCTGCGCCGGGTTTTCCTGCTTCAAGGACTGATTTTAACGAGTTTTGGCGGGTTTATAGGCATATCCCTCGGCATCGTGGTGGTCTTGGTGCAACAGCGCTATGAACTGCTTAAAATAACCAGTGAGATGGGGTATCCCGTCAAAATCACCATTGACAACATACTCTTGGTCGGCAGTACCATTTTTGTGTTGGGATTCTTGGCGTCTTATGTCGCTGCTTCCCGCGTCAACAAGAAATACCTAAGAGGCGAATAACTTACAGCCGCTTGTAGTGTCCTTCAAAGCGCTATGCTCTATTTCCGTTTTACTTACCAATATTTACAGCTCGGCAAATCAATTCCTGTTCGAGCCGTTGCTTTTTTGGTGCTTTGCACGATCTCATCCCCTTGTAATTCGCGCATTTCTTTTATATGGCAGGCAATAGCTGGCCTTATTTTACTCAAAGTTTAATTTCTTTTTATGAAGCTTTCTATAAAGATTTGATATTTTTGTTTAACAGCGTAGTATTGAGGCGAACTTTCGCCCAAATTACCACTAATTGAATCGTTGACAGAAAAATTATATTATGGAACACCCTTTTAAAGAGATTTATCAATCCTACCTCGATGCGTATACTAGCGACAAAAAAAATCTAAGTGAAGCAGCAAAACAGTTCTTTACCCAAGCGGACTACAGCGAGGTGTCCGACTGGTACCGTGCACATGCCCTATGTGAAGTCGCTGTGGATGCAGCAGCTTTTGACGAAGACATGCAGCGTTTGCATCAGCAAATTTACAGCGAATCGTGGAATTACCACTGTTCGATGCGTTTGAGCGAAGAGGACTATGCCGCGTGGTTTGCCGTTTGCAAGAATCTCAACGACCGTGTAATCGCTTTGGGCTATAACAGGGCATATTGCGTGCAATACGATTTGATAGACAGTGCTCGTGCGGAGTTTAAGGACGAGAACATGGCCCACGATTATCTGATGAAGGGGGTGGCGCAAAACGATGCGGCTTCTTTGGGGACTTATGGCTACAATGTATATTACGGCATTAAAGGCGCAGAAGCTGCCGATCCGGAAGCGGCTTGGGACTTGCTACAGCGCTCCAAGTCATTGGGCTTTGAGCAAAGCGGTCTGTTGTCGTTGAACCTCAAATATTATACAGCCACTTCGGAGGAAGCGGGTTGGCAGGCGATACAAGAGCATATCGATGTCATCGAAAAAGAGCAGAAGGGGCGTTATATCTACGCCGATTTTTATTTGAGAAAAGGCGAAGACGAACAGGCCCTGAGTTATCTGGAAAAGGGTATCGAAGAAGGCAGTGCGTATTGCAAGTATTTGCTGGGACTAAACATCGTGAACCAGCGTTTTAAGCAGTTGGAAGCGGTACGCGGAATTCAGCTTTTAAAAGAGGCCTTTGACTATGGGGTGTTGTTGGCCGGATATACTTTGGGGTATCACTATTCTTATTCGCGCGCTGCCGATCAAGACATTGACAAGGCGATTTACTATTTTGAACGCGCGCTGGAGTATGGACTGCCCGATGCGATTTTTGAATTGGCATTGATCCGCATTTACCATCCCGAGCGAAAGGACTTTGAACGGGGAATGGCGCTAATCGATCAGTTGATCCAGCGGGAGTATCCGAGAGCATTTTCGGAAAAAGCCTATATTTTAATGGAGAGTCCAGATGTGGAAAGAGATCTCGACACCGCTCGTGCGCTGTTGGATAAAGCGATGGAAATGGGCAACGATTACGCGCCCTATCGCATTGGAATGGGTTATCAAAATGCGGAATTTTCAGAGAAGGAAGATTTCGAAACCGCTTTGGAATACTTTGAAATAGCCGCGTCGCGAAACAACCTGACGGCTATTGAAATGATCGGCAGATATTACCGATATGGATATACCGGCGAACCCGATGCCGAAAAGGCACTGGCGCATTATCGCAAAGCGGTAGACGATTTTAATTCGGACTATGCGCGCATAGAATTGGCCATGTGTTACGAGCAGGGATTCGGCGTTCAACAAAACTTTGAAACGGCCAAAACGCTTTACGAACAAGCGTTGGAGAATCAGTATTTATATGCGGCTATCCGATTGGCGTATCTCTACGAGGACAATTATTTGGGTACACCCAATCCGACCTTGGCTTTTGAATACTTCGATCGCGCAGCTCAAGCGGGCATAGCAGAAGCAAAATACCATGTCGCTCGATTTTATCGCTACGGCGTGGGTATGCCAGAAAATCCCGAACGGGCCTTGCAACACTTTCAAGAGGCTTTGGATCTGGGATACATCGATGCCCATGTCGATTTGGGATTGGCGCATGAAGAGGGGTATGGCGGACTGCCGACCGATCCTCAGCAAGCGCTTCAACACATGACTGCCGCTGCAGAACAGGGTATTGCCTATGCACAATACAAACTGGGATGCTACCATTCCTATGGGTTTCTCGATGTTCAGGATTTGAGTACCGGTAAAGCGTGGTTTGAAAAAGCCTATGAAAACGGATCGGCTTTGGCGGCTTTATCCCTGGGCGACTACTACCTTTACGGCTATGAAAACACCCAAGAATACGACCGAGCAATGGAGTTTTACAGCTTTGCAGAGCAACACGGCTATGTTTCGGAGGGAATGGGAATTTGCTACGAATTTGAACTCGGCGTAGACAAGAGTTTGACCGAGGCTTTTAAATATTATAAAATCGCCTCCGAAAGGGGCTATGCCGATGGAACATACCGATTGGGGATGTGCCATTATTACGGCAAGGGAACCGATGAGGACAAACCCGAAGCCTTCTTTTATTTCAAACAGCTCGCCGATGAGGAGCATGTAGACGCTCAAAATTTTGTGGCGATGATGCTGTTAAAGGGTGAGGGAATCGAACGAGATGTAGAAGAGGGCATCACCTATTTAATTTTAGCGGCAGAAGCGGGTAACGACTCGGCTCAATACGAGCTGGGCAATTGTTATTTAAAGGGAGAAGGCGTGGTTCAAGACGACGATATGGCGATGCAATGGTATCAGAAAGCCGCGGAAAATGGCCACGAACAAGCGATGAAAATCACGGGAAATTCTCCGAGAAGACGCCGATAGGCATTATAAAAATGGAAGAAAACAATCAGTATCAGTTTCAGGTAAATATGAAGGGGATGATCGAATTATTATCCGAACATATTTACAGTTCCCCTACGGTATTCATTCGAGAATTGCTTCAAAATGGCATGGATGCCGTTACGATGCGCAAGGGAATCGATCCCGATGTGCAGGGGCAGATTACCGTGACATTTTTAAGAGACAAAATCGTATTTCAAGACAACGGCATCGGACTGTCACAAGCCGATATGCACCAGTTTTTATCCGTGATCGGACAGAGTTCCAAAAAGGGGGCTTTGGTCGACAAAGAGCTCATTGGCAAGTTTGGAATTGGATTGCTGTCGTGTTTGGTTGTCAGTGAAGAAATCGAAGTGGAATCGCGCTCCTTGCTCAAGGGGGAATCGTTCCGATGGAAGGGCCGGGCCGACGGTACCTATACGGTAGCGGCCATGGAAGCCTTACCCGAAGTCGGGACCCGAGTGATTTTACTGGCCAAACCCGAATGGAAATCGCTTTTTAGCAGGGACGAAATTCGGAAAAACGTTTTGTTTTACGGCAGTGCCTTACCGATTAAGGTGGTTTTTTGCGAGGGAGATGAACGGGAAGAAGTGCTCGATGGCCATCCGATTTGGCTCGATAAAGACGCCTCTAAAGACGCGTTGATGGAATACGGTAAAACGGTTTTTAAAACCCGTTTTCTCGATGTTTTTCGCTTGGAATCCGATGCCGGCGAACTGCAAGGGGTGGCTTATGTCATTCCCAATAAGGTGTCGTTTTCCTCGACTAAGGAACACAAAATATTTTTAAAGCGCATGTATCTCTGCGATCAGGCGACAAACCTACTGCCGGAATGGTCGTCTTTTGTGCGTTGTATTATCAATACCAATGCCTTACAGCCCACGGCCTCCAGAGAGTCGTTGATGAATAATGCCGTCTTAAAGCAGACCAAAAAGGAATTGAGCGATTGCTTTAAGGATTACCTCAAGGTGTTGTCGATGACCGATGCCAAAAAAATACAGCAGCTGATCACCGTACATCATTTATACATCAAAGCCCTGGCGGCGGCAGATACGGAAATCATGACGCTGTTTTTGGATTATTTACCCTTTGAAACCAATAAGGGGTTGCTGTCCTTTCAGGACATCAAGCAATACGGCCAACAGCTCTATTATACCCCGTCTTTAGACGATTTTAGACAGTTACGCCGTATAGCGGGCTCCCAAAACAAAATGGTGATCAATGCGGCCTACAGTTATGAGTCGGATTTGATTGAACGCATCAAAAGGGCCGATGCGCAGCTGAAAATTGACCGTATAGTTCCGCAAGACTTGCTGGACGAATTGGAGGAAGCCCTTGATTTGTCTGCGGAGTTCAAGCGTTTTGTAGAACGGGCCGATTTGGTGTTGCAAAAACAGTTTTGTCGGGTAGCGATAAAGAATTTCAAACCCCAAGACACACCCACCCTTTACATCGCCAACGAAGAGGCTTTGAGCAACAAGAACATCAAGGGACTGACGGCAACGGCCAATCCGTTTGCATCGACCTTACAGCACTTTATCAAAGATGAAAAAGTACTGCCTACGCTCTGCTTTAATCAGGGCAATGACCTGATCAAGCAGCTGGTGTATATCGACGACGAACTCTTGTTTGAAGCGGTGATTCAAATCATGTATATCCAAGCCTTGATGCTGGGGGGATATACCATTAATAAAAAAGAAATGGATGTGTTTAACGACGCCCTATACCAATTGTTGATCATGGGGATGTCGCAATTTTTACCTAAAATTTAAGTGACGATGAACCACAATTTACAAATACAAAAAATCCTTTTAAAGGTAGCGGATTTACCCCATTTTGACGACAAGATTCGCGTGCTAAAAGAAGCGATACAAATTGCCGATATGCATAACGATATCGAGTGGGGTTTTGATCTGAGATTGGACCTGATCCGACAAGAGCGAAACACCTCGAAGTGTCAAGAGAGCTTTCCCGCCTTTGCGTGGCTGCTCCATGCCCGCGATAGCGATCCCGATTTGTTTGAAGAATCCGATTTTTTATGGGAATACAAATGGATGGTCGCTTCGGCCTGTAGAAATACCGCCATATCCAAAGAACAAATCTTGCAGATCAGCGATGATTTACGCCTTCGATTGGAGCGCAACGGCTATACGGCACGTGCCTATCACAACGTGATGACCTCTTGGTATTTGCATTTGGGCGACTATGCTCAAACTCGAGAAAGCATAGCCTTGGCCGATGCAGAAATGGTCGACGACATGGCCAATTGCCCCGCTTGTGAGTTGGATACCAAGGTTGAATTGGAATTGCTAGAGGGCAATATGGACCACGCAATCGCTACGGCTTATGATTTAATTCACCATAAACTCAGCTGTTATTCCATGCCGTTTCAAACGTTTTGCTGCCTGTGTTATTATCTGGTACGAGCGGGAGACGAGCGCGCTTCTTTGTATTTTGACATGGCGATGGAGGAATACGACAAAAGCGATGCCTACGACACTTCGGTCTTTTTTGCCATGACGATATTGATGTATTATATGCACCATACACAACAGGAGGAAAGCTGGGCGTATTTTGAGAAAATTTCCGAATGGGAAATAGACTCGGAAGATGTACACCGCTACAACTTTGCGATACACATGTTGCCTATGTTAAAAGAAGGCGGCAAAAAAACCTTAAACATTTCGCCTAAAATGGCCTATTACGAGCCAGACGGCATCTATGATTTAGCCGCTTTACGCGTGCATTACTACCAGCAAGCAGCAGATTTGGCAGATCGATTTGATACGAGAAATGGCAACACCCATTTCACCGATCAATTCAAGCGCTTTGCCGCAGAGTAAAACCGACAAAAAAGGATCCGCTAGGATCCTTTTTTGTCGATTAAAACGGGCCGTTTGCCGTTAACTTCTACTGCGTTCTTCTTCGTTGCCGGTTTGCGTGCTTTTTGCCTTAATGTTTTTATTGCCGAATTGGTAGTTGACGCCAAAGCGCAGCATACGGGTTTCGTTTTTGTTGTTGACCATGGTATGCGTCGTAGTGGTTGAGGTATACAATCGGGATTCGCTGCTTTTAAAAATATCGCTCACACTCAAATTCAGTTGCAGGTTTCCATCCATCATTTTGTAACTGGCGCCAAAGCTCACGTCGGTTTGCGGGTCAATGGCATATACGAGAAAGCTGGTTTTGGAACTGAAATAGGCGTTTAATTCTAGAGACAACTGCGAATCTATTTTAAAGGAGTTGTTGGTCGAGAAAAAGAAGCCGGAATCGTTGAGCAAATGGTGCATGGATTTCGCGGGATCTATATTGGATATTTTGGAATAGGAAGCCGTGACGATATTGACACTCTGCCACCAGTTGTACTTGGAAAAAGTATAGCTTTGGCTGATCGAATAGGTTTCCAAATCGTAAAAGTTTTCGCGGGTAAAGGTTCTGGATTTGGTCTGTTCATCGATGTTTTGAATTTGAAAAGAGCCGTTCAAGGTCTTCGAAAAGGAAACTTTGGTGGTCCAATTGTTGGCGTACGTAAAGGACAACGCTGTATTGTGGGTGTTGTAAGGTTTTAAAAACGGATTTCCCTCGGAATAGCTATAGGCATCGACATACCACCTAAAGGGGTTGAGCTCCCAAAAGGACTGCCTGTTGATGCGCTTGCTGTACGTGAAGTTTAACGAATGCGCTGCCGTGGGTTTGAATTGCAGGTAAACCGTGGGGAAAAAGTCGATAAAATCGCGTTTATCGGTTCGATTCATCGCAATCGAATTTCCCTCTGTTTGGGTTGCTTCCATGCGCAAGCCCAGCTGCGTAGTCCATTTGGAATTCCAGTCTTTGGAACCGCTGAGGTATAGCGATTGGGTATTTTCCCTATAGTCGAAGCGGTCGCTTTTGCTAAGGTCTTCTATCGGACTTCCCGTAATACGGTCAAAGTATTTGGAATCCGAGGCATTTCGAATAAAGTTGGCTTTAACCCCATAATCCAGTTTTAGGAATTTCATCGGATGTTCAAAATCGATCTTCGCACTGTAGATTTGTATGTCCATATCGCTGCTGCTCGTCGCCTTCATCGAGGCAGGAGGTAAAGGCGAGGATAGGTAGAACTGATCGCTTTCAAACGGCCGGTAATTGCCCTTGTCACTGCTGAAGTAATCGACATTGGCCGTGGCTTTTCTGCCCAGGGTGTCCATTTGGTATTCGTAGTTGAAGTTGAGGTTGTCAAAGAGGTCTTTCCGGTCTGCACCACCCGTGGTCAACAGCTGCGAAAACAACACCTCATTACGGTCGTATAAGTGGGTATGCGTAATGTCTTCAATGGCGGTATTGTTGTAGATACCGTGTAGGTATTGCAGGCCTATACTCGATTTATCAGTGAGTTGATAGTCCATTGAAACCTTGGCAGATAAGTTGTTGAGCCGGTTTTTCGACAGGTCTTCCGCCACCCAAGTCTCGTCGGTAAAGTAGTTGGTCAAGCGCTCTATGCCCCGCGTTTTTCCCTTGGTAACATCCAAGCTGGCTTGGGCACTAAACTTGTCTTTGGAGTAGGTAAAGGTGTCGCCAAACTTAAAATAAGCATCTGTCGCTTGGAAATAGTTGAGTCGCACCGAATTACTCCACGCATTTTCTCGCTTTTTCTTTAAGACGATGTTTAGCAAACCACTATTTCCTTGGGCATCGTATTTGGCAGGTGGGGTGGTGATGACTTCGATCTTTTGAATGTCGTCTGCAGATAGGGTTTTTAAGTAATTGTTGAGGTCTTCCCCGCTGAGTTGAACGATTTTGTCGTTGATCATCACTGCAATACTGTTTTTGCCCACCATTTTGATATCGTCTTGGGTTACGATAATTCCAGGGGTGGCTTTAACCGCATCCAGAGCATCGCCAGTGGAGGCGGTGATGGAGTTTTCCACGTTAAAAACCGTGCGGTCAATTTGGCTTTCAAACAGCTTTTTTTTGCCTTCGATGACGATTTCTGAAAGCTGGGACTGATTGTCGATGGGCACTACACCCAAATCGAGGTTTCCCAGCACCTTTAGCGCTCGCGCTTCATAGACGACCCCCAAGTATAAAAATTGTATGCTATAGGCGCCATCCGCCACGCCTTCAAAGCGAAAGACACCCGCCACATCGCTATAGGCTTGAACCACCTCGTCGGTATCGGTGGCCGTTAAGTGAATTTCCCCGAAGTCGATCGGTTGCGCTTCCTTATTTTGTAAAATACCGAATACTTGATTTTGTGCTTGGGCGGTACTGCCGCAAAAAACAAACAAAATTAACGCGAGGCATACAGGTAGAAGTTTCATAGTTTTTATTATAAGTAATTGCTGTATATAAGGGGATTTTCGTGCCGTAAATTCAATGTAATATAACTGCTTTGTATCTAGTTGATTAGGGGTAATTCAAAAACAAAGCTGTTCACTAGCGCACACTTAGTGTGCGCTAAAGGACGGTTTATGGCTTTTTTCACATTCTATTGCGCGCTTCCTCGTCGCCGCTTTGCGTTTTTTGGGCTTTGATATTTTTATTTCCAAAGCTATAGGTAAGGGACAAATTGGCGTAGCGGTTGTCGTAATAATTGTTAAAGGTGGTTTGGACTTCTCCGGTGTTGGTATAGACCTTAGAAGCACTGGTTCGAAACACGTCATAGACGTTGAGGCTAAACTTTAATTGTTCGTCCAGCATTTTATAACTCACGCCCAAATCGAGGTTGGCACTGGGGTCGACTTTATAAATCATATAGTGGGTTTTCGAGCTGAAATACCCATTGGCTTCCACCGCTAATTGCGGAGTGATTTTAAAGCTGTTGTTGCTCGATACAAAGGCATTCGCCCCATTTTGCACTTGATACACCTGTTTAATATCGTCGTTTAGCGTTGATCTGGACCAGGTTACCGTAAGTGCGTTAATGCTTTGCCACCACGGATAGTTGGAAAAGGTATAGCTCTGATTGAAGGCATAGCTGTCCACATTGTAAAAGTTTTCCTGAGTGAAATTGCGGGTTTTGTCGATTTCATTGATGTTTTGTACCTGAGTAATGGCGTTGGTGGTGCGGCTGTATTCCACCTTGGTGTTCCAGTTGTTCTTATAGGTATAAGACAGTGCTACTTTATGGGTGTTAAAAGGCTCTAAAAACGGATTTCCCTCGGAATAACTGTAGGCATCGATATACCATCTAAAGGGATTTAGTGCCCAAAAGGAAGGGCGGCTAATGCGCTTGTTGTAGTTGAGGCTGATACTGTGGTTTTCCGTTGGTTTATACTGTAGGTACACGGTGGGGAAAAAATCCAAAAAGCTTTTCTTTTGCGTTTGCGCAAGGGTGTGTGAAGTGCCTGTGTTTTGCGTGGCCTCCATGCGCAAACCGAGTTGACTGCTCCATTTGGGCGTCCAGTCTTTAGTGGCGCTCAAGTACAAGGCCTGTCCCTGTTCTTTATAGTCAAAGCAATCGCTCTTGCTCGGATCGGCTATGGGTTGTCCGCTGATGCGGTCAAAGTATTTTGAATCCGAAGCGGTTTTAATCCAATTGACCTTGGCGCCATAGTCGAGTTTAAACGCCTTCATCGGATGTTCAAAATCCAGTTTGGCACTGTATACATCGATGTCGATATCGCCATTGCTCGTCGCTCTAGTCAGGGAAGGAGGTAGCGCGGTGTTGACGTAGTTGTGCTCGCTCTCAAAAGGGCGGGTGTTGTACTTGTCATTGCTGAAGTAATCCAGGTCCAAACGCAGTTTTTTCCCCAGCGTATCCATCTTGTAATCGTATCCGAGGTTAAAATTTTCAAAGCGATCCTTTCCTCGGGAATGGCCAGAAGTAAACACCTCAGAAGTGCGCTGTTGCTGTTGATCGAATACGTCGGTATGGGCGTAGTTCCAAATCGTTTCTCGGTCGTAGTTGTTTTTCATATATTGCACATTTAGGCTGGATTTTTTGGTGAACTGATATTCCAGGTTGATTTTAGCGCCGAATTGCTTGCCCTGTGTGCGCTCGGGGTCCACGGATATCCACGTCTCGTCGGGATAGACATTGGTCAGTCGCTCGATTCGACTGTGGTAGCCGTCGCCCAAATCCAAATTGACCTGTGCGCTGAGCTTGTCTTTGGAATAGGTAAAAGTATTGCCAAATTTAAAATTGGCATAACTCGCCTGATAGTAATTGAGGCGGGTGCTGTTGTTCCACGCGTTGGCGCGTCGCGGCTTTAAAACGATATTTACAAGCCCGTTGTTGCCTTGGGCTTCGTATTTTGCTGGAGGCGTGGTAATGACTTCGATTTTTTCAATATCGCTGGCAGAGAGGGTTTTGAGGAAGGTGTTTAAATCTTCCCCGCTGAGCTGAACCAGCTTGTCGTTGATCAGCACCGATATACTGCTTTTTCCAATGATTTTGATATCGTCGTGGGTAACCGACACTCCCGGAGTTGCCTTGAGCGCATCTAAGGCATCCCCACTAGAGGCCAATAGCGACTGTTCCACGTTAAAAACCGTGCGGTCGATTTTGCTTTCATAAAGCTTTTTCTTGCCTTGAATAACGATTTCCGAGAGTTGGGACGTTTTGCTAAGACTAAAAGTTCCCAAATCGATATCGCTGTCGATTTGCAATTCTCTTTGCTCCTGTATATTTCCGAATTCAACCAGTTGTAAAACATAAATACCGCTGCTCAGATCGGCAAAGTCAAAGGTACCCAAACTGTCGGTATAGGTCTGATATACCCGGTCGGTGTCGGATTGAACGAGGCGAATATCTCCAAAGTCAAGGGGCTGTTGTTTGAGGTCATAAAGCGATCCGCGGAGGTGATGCTGCGCGCTTAGCGGACTAACGACAGCAAATACCATCAAACACAAAAACAATTTTAAGCATTTCATAATCATAGGTTTTAAAACGTTGTGGATAGCAGCTTTTGTCGAGACTGTTTTACTGCGTCAAAGCCGTGTTTATCCGAATGGCACAACCGCAACTAATGCGGGTTCACTAGGTATATGAGATTTTTGTGCCAAGAAGGTATGATGGACTAAGGTATTGATTAGTAAGGGTTTGATTTATATTGCGGATGGATGGTGTTCGGAAGCGAACAAAAGTTGTGCGCTTGCGAACACTGTCAAACGATAAGCCGGCGACTCTAATAATGCCGATCGTTTACCCGAGGGGCGCAGCGATGCGAAGTGTTAAGAATCATTTAAAATAGTTTTAGTTGGCTTGGAAAAAGCGTAACTTAGTAGGTATGTTTGTTTTAACCTAATACCTGAAAAATGAAGCAATTAAAATTTAAAAATGGAGATTTAATGCCTGCTATTGGGTTGGGAACGTGGAAATCGAAGCCGGGAGAGGTAGGAGAAGCGGTCAAAACCGCTATCGCCAATGGATATAGACACATTGACTGTGCGGCAATTTACGGCAACGAGGCGGAAATAGGTCAAGCCTTGGCCGACTTGTTTAAAGCGGGCGTGGTCAAGCGGGAAGAGCTTTGGATTACCAGCAAACTGTGGAACGATTCCCATCAGTCGGACTATGTTTTACCCGCCTTAAAAAAGACGTTGAGCGACCTGCAATTGGACTATTTAGACCTGTATTTGATTCATTGGCCCGTGGCCTTTAAGCACGGTGTACAGCCCAGCTCTGCCGCCGATTTTCTTTCGCTGGAAGAGGTGCCTATAATCGAAACGTGGACCAAGCTGGAAGAAGCCTTGGAACTCGGATTGACCAAACACATTGGAGTCTCGAATTTCAGTGTGCTAAAGCTTTCGGATTTATTGCAAAAAGCAAAGGTTAAGCCAGAGGTGAATCAGGTGGAATTACACCCGTTTTTACAGCAAAACGACTTGCTGCAGTTTGCGCGAGAAAACGATATCTTATTGACGGGCTATTCCCCATTGGGATCCGGAGATCGTGCCGCAGCTACGAAAAAAGCCGACGAGCCGAGCCTGCTGACGCATGAGGTCATCGCCCAAATAGCCGAGGCCAAAAAATGTACCACGGCTCAAGTACTCATCGCTTGGCAAGTGCAACGCGGTACCGCGGTTATTCCCAAATCGACCAATGCCGAAAGGATTGTGCAAAACCTGGAGAGTGTGCAATGTATCTTGACCGATGAGGAGGTCGCGAAAATCAATGCCTTAGACAGGCATTACCGCTATGTGGATGCCAAGTTTTTTGCCGTACCGGGCAATACCTACGGCAATGTATATGACGAGTAATCGCGATACCACAACACCCTGCGAATACCACCACCCAAATAAATTTTATTTGGGTTTTTTTATGGTTTTTACCGCTAATCGCCAGGAAAATCTCAACGGTTAATTTTTCGAGATTCACAATTAAAATTGGATAAAATCCCGCCGATAAATCCGTCCTAAAAATAAAACATTACATTTGATTGATATTTTATAGTAAAACATGGAGAATAATAGAACAGTCTATGCGCAAAAACTTTTGGAAAAAAAGTTGCTTACAGCCAATCAGTTTGAGCAAATCGAAGCCTACCGCAGTCGCAAGATCTTTTCCGTTCGCACGGAATTGAAAGCCTTACTATATGGGGCAGTCTTGCTTTTTACCTCGGGTGTAGGGCTCTTGATCTATCAAAATATCGATACCATTGGGCATCTTTCCATATTGGGTTTGCTGGTGGTTATCGCGGCGGTTTGCCTGTATTTTGCCTTTAAAAACAGCGCGGGCTTTAAGCGCGACGAGACGGCTTTTGACAACCCCGTTTTTGATTACCTCGTCTTGGCTGGTGTATCCTTGTCTTGTGTTTTTGTGGCCTATCTGCAATTTCAATACAACGCCTTTGGGTCGCATTACGGATTGGCAACCATAGTGCCGGTGCTGATTTGTTTCTCTTGTGCCTATTACTTCGACAATAAAAGTGCACTCTCGATAGGTGTTACGGGCTTGGCCGCTTATGTGGGGTTAACCGTTTCTCCACAAGCCTTGTTTCAAAGCGAATTTTACGACGACAAAACCCTGAGCTATTCGGCCGTCTTACTCGGTGTAGTACTCGTCTTATGGTCGATTTATGCCGCTAAAGTAAATTTGAAAAAACACTTTAATCTGGTGTATCTCACCTTTGCCTTGCACCTGATTAGCCTGTCCTTGTTGAGCAACCTGTTTCAAGAATCGGGCTGGTGGTATATCGTTCCGCTTGTCGCGTCTTCTTACTTTTTTTACAGAGCCTCCTACCAAAATGCCTCGATAAGCCTATTCGTCTGCACCGTTTTATACGCTTACATCGGCTTTACCGGTTTTGTGTTTAGAACGCTGGATTATTTCGATGTCTTCGACGATCTTTTCGAAGGACTATTAATGGTGTCCCCCTTGTACTTTATCGCTTTAATCGTGTGGTTTATCAAGCTAATTAAGAATTTCAACAAACAACTGTCCGATGATCGCATATAATAAAACAGACCTGGAAAATACCCTGCTGGTAGAAGAAGCCTTGAATTTGTATGACGGCGGTTTTATCAATAAAGAGCAATACCGCATGATTGAAAGCGAATTGCCCCCCTTAAAGAAGCAACCGCGTTTGCTACTCAGAGCGGGACTGCTTTTGGTGGGACTTATATTGTGCGCTTCGATCGGTGGAGTCGTTTCTCTTTTTGCCTTTTCGCTGCACGATGCTGGAATAATTGCCTTTGTAATTGCGGCAATCACTTTGGTGGGTTTGGAGTGGATGGTGCGCAGTAAGAAGTATTTCGGTTATGGCTTGGACGATGCCTTTTTGTGGAGTTTCCAATTGGCCACAGGGGCTGGAGTCTTAATTGTACTGGAAGCTCTGGATTATTCCGAACAATGGACAATCTGGTTTTGGGGCATCGGTGTACTCGTGGTCACGAGCTTATGCGCCCTTCGCTACCTCAATGTCGTATCGCTTGTGGCAGCCTGTGTTTTCGCTACTTTTACCGCAGTCTATTGGCTGGTGGAAGAAAAGGTTTCCCTAGCTTCTTTCGCGATGATGGCGTTTGCCGCTTTGCTGGGCTTGGGCTTCTATACGCTTCGAAAACGGACAAAAGCGGACGTTTATTCCGCACTGTGGACCTGGGGGTGGTATTACAGTCTTTTGTTGTTTTACCTCTCGGGAAACATGGTCATCGTTCTTAATTTTTCGCTTTACTTTTATATGGCTGAGGCTTCGGATATGGTAGTCTCGTTGCATTATATCGATTATTTTTACTGGTTTATGACTTTTGCCGTACCGCTCAGTTATATCGCCCTGGGGGTGAAACAACGCGACAAAGGCAGCTTGTGGTTGGGTTTATTCACCCTGGCTTTTTCGCTGTATAACTTAGTACAACTCACGGCCTTCTTATCGGGAGCCTGGTGGCTTACTTTGGGTGGCTTGCTGCTGTTTGGCCTGACCTTTATTCTTGTTAAACGATTGAAGAACAAGCAAACCGGACTGACGTTTGAAGCCGATCGACTCGCCGACGATACGGATTTTATCCATGTAGAAGCACTGATTGTGGCGGCCCAATTGGGATTGAAACCCGGAGCAAGTCAAGAAGCACCGATGAAGATGGGTGGTGGTGATTTCAGCGGCGGCGGTGCCGGTGGCTCTTTTTGATGGAAGTTTTTTTGGAAATAAACAGGGATTTGTATGAAGCCCATAGAAAATAAGTATAAGCCTCAGAATTTATAATGTGTAGTTGACCCCTAGGAGTACATAACCAGGAATTTGGGCGAAGTTGTTTTTAATGATATAATCTTCTCGATAGCCAATCGTACTCCAGTCCAGTTTGTTCAGGTGGAATAGGTTGTCGCCGATGAGTGACAATTCAAAGCGCTTGCTCATTTTGTACGACAGCTTGCCTTCTAATAAGTAAAAAGTATTTCGATCGTAGAGAGACAAGGTGTTGGTTTTGTATGCGTATTGCAGATCAAATAGTAAACTTTTATTTATTTTATAAATTAATTTGGCTCCCCAGCTTTGAACCGCCTGATGAAATGGAGGGTGAATGGTGGACTGACTTTTTTGATATTCAAAATGGTAAAACACTTCGGTGTTGAGGGGTTTTTTGTAGTTGCTTTTTAGGGTCAGTCCAACAGTAGATTTACCTACAATCTGCTTGTTTTCTCGTGCGCTTATATAGTTGTAAAAACGGTGTTTTAAGTAGCTGCCTTTTAGTACTACTGCCCATGGTATGACGTTGAGGTTCTTGTTGACGAGTAGGTTGAGATACAACTGCTTGGTTTGAGGTGATGCAATTCGTTCATAAGTCGAGACAAACTTATCATGGGTGATGTTTTTAGTGCTGGGGTGTTGTTGGATATGGTAGTTGAAAATAGCGACAATTAAAGTGTTAGAAAAGGATTCGAAGAAATGGTATCTCAGTTTGAAGTCTTGTTCTGAATAATGCGTTTCAAGGAACGTACCGGGAACATACCAGGTATTAAAATTTTCTATAATCGGTTTCTCAATAAATAAGTCGACCTCATTGGCCTTGGTTTTTTTTTGGTAGCTTAAATTCAAATGATGTTTTTCGTCAAGGTATAAGGAGAAATTCGCAAAGGGATTTATTTTAAAAAGGGAGGCAGAGGTGGCGCTGTTCTTTTTAAAATTGTAAAAATCAAAGGCCGTGCCTACCTTATAGCGAAGCAGACCTTTGTTCTTGTTCCAACTAATAGCACTTCCATATCCATGTGTTTGTAAATGCAAATCGTTGATGTCTTGAGTGTAGGCAGGGTTCTGATCTAATTTTGTAATCGAGGTACTCGATGTCAATTCGGTGTATGCTTTGACATGGAAAAAGTGTTGGTCGCCAAGTCTATATAAAAACGCTAAGCTTCCACCCAACTGTATGTCCTTTCTATTGCGCTGCTGTATTAGCTGCTTAAAAGTTGGCTCCAAGAAAGTAACTGGAGTGTAAAATAGAGAATCATAGTGCAAGGCGTAGTGAGCGGGCAGTTGGCGGTAATTAATTTTTCCCTCCGTGATCAAGAGATTGTCCGCTATCTGGGTTATGGCCGTTATATTGTTGTTGATTTTTAGTGATTTACTGGTTCTGTCTTCGTAAAAGTGATTGGCTGTATGGGTAAACTGAAAGTCTATGTCGTTGTTTTGAGTAAGGCGGTGGTTAGAAATAACTCCATTATACGCCAGGGTGGTTTTCGGAGACTTTTCGTAGTGAATCTTTACAGCAGCGGTGTATAATCGACTTAAATCGTTTTGAACGGTTTCTTCTTCTGTAAAAACATCGTGCGGATAGGTGTATAAATTCGAATACCGCCATTGGCTTTTATTGTGGTGGTAGAGCAGGTACGAATTGATTTTAAAATGATTTTTGGGTTGGTAATTAAAGTTTAAAGCACTTAGTCCGTTGGCCTGTTTGTACTTGTTTTTTTGCGGACTAAGCAGTTGTTTTTCTTCTTCGGACAACTCGATGCTATGGTCTTCGGTCAAGACTTCGCCAAGACCTCCTTGTAGCTTAAGATAATCTTCGATACTGAATACCTCTTTGCCAATGCTGTTCTGCGAGCTCAATAAGGTTAAAAAGTATTTCGGCTGTATGGTCATCAGGTTTAGCTTGGTGTCATAAGCGTCTTTTACACCTCCGTGAATCGATATTTTTCCGGATAATTTATCAATCCAACGTTGATTTACCGCGACATTAATCACGGTTTGCTCCCTAGATTGAAACCCTTTTAAAAGGGAGTATTCGCTGTAATTGTTGAGTACTTCAATGTTTTCAATGCTTTCTGCTGGGAGGTTTTTACTGGCAATTTGCGTGTTGTTAGCGAAATAGTTTTGGCCGTTAATCAGTACCTGGTCGACGGTTTTCCCACTGGCTTTAATACGGCCCTTTTCGTCTACTTCTAAGCCGGGGAGTTTGTTCAATACATCTTCTAAATTCACCTCCGTACCGTCGACGAAGTTTTTTACCCGATAACGGATGGTGTCGGACGCGTATTGAGTGCCAGTGTTGGTTGTTTTGATTAATATTTCATCGAGTAGGCTACTATCTCGTTTTAAGATAAAGTCTTGTAAATGGGAAGTACTGTCGTTGATCGTGATTTTTTTGAATTCGGATTGGTATCCGACGAAACTCGCTTGTATCAGCAGTTCTCCCGTATGGTCGCTGTGTATTTGGTAATGTCCAAGTTCATCGGTGGTATGGTAGGCAAGTAAAGTGGAATCCTTTTTTTGTAAAAGAGACACCGTGGCAAAAGACAGGGGGCTTTTTTGTTCATCGATGACGGTTCCAAATAGGCGTGTTTGACCATAGGAGTTGACGCACAAAAGTATCAGTAAAAGGGCTAGCGATTTAATCATGAATCTCTTTTACATTTTTATGACTTTGATTTCATCGTTGTTTTCGGATACGCCATATTCACTGAGTTTTTCATCTTTTAACTTCTTAAACGCTGCTCGACTAATTTTTTTGCCTCCCTTTGGCATGTTTATTTTTTCTACGGTTGACTTCTCTATCTTTTCAGCGGTTATTTTTTTGCTTTTCGTTTCCACTTCCAAGATGAGTCCGGGTAAACCATAATATTTTGATGGACCATCGCTTAGAGCTATTTCCGTGGAATACCAAGCTATTTCTCCAAATTGATTTTGCGCTTTACGGCATAGTAGTCCACAAACCGTCTTTTCTTCATTGTCAAGTGTCCATTGGGGTTTTTCGAGGGATTCTTCAATGATAAAGGCTCTGTCTAGGATGCTTTCTTCTGAAACGAGTAGCTCAGTAGCGAAATTTTTATACACAGTACGGGCATTTGATTTGGATGCTGAGGGGGAAATGTGACTGTAAATGCTCTCCGGCGAATGCACGGTTAATTTCATTTCGGCATCCAGAGCTCTTACTTTTTCCAAGACTAAGGCTTCTAATTTTGGGTCGTTCAGTTGTTTCTTAATTCGGTCGAGATTTTGGGTCTCCTTATAAATTACAGCTAAGGATTGCGCTTGTAGCGCAGTACCCGATATAAAAAGGGCAAGAAAAATAACATATTTCATAATCGTTGTGATTTTAGCCTCCAACGGGAAGTCGGAGGATTAATAAATGATTATAATAACATCGTCACCAATAATGATGATGCCTTCGCTGGCTAGGGCTTGAGATACGGTAGCGGTTTGAGCACTTTCTGTTAAGGTCGACATAGCTTTTGTATCTGTTACCGCTGCCGAACTTATAGTAAAGCTCAGCACAGCGATGAGACTGAAAAATATTTTTTTCATAATATTAAATATTTGGGGTTAAAAACTGCGGACGATCTTTTAAAGTCATAAAATCTCTTCGTTGGACGCTCTCACTTGCAAGTCGAGATTATTCGGATGTTGCTAAACAACAGAGCAATGAAAGTAGGAAAAAGCGTTTGAACGTACAAAAAAGAGTAAGTGTGGTTTATAAATAACAACTAATTTTAAGTTCAGTATTCCGAAAACTTCAGTCGTGGTTGTGTAAAAAGGAAGCGTTGCGCTCAAAAAAACCAAACTAATTTTTAAGAATACCATAGCGTCACTACGCAACAAAACCATATAAACCAATCGGCCATAAACCAAATTATTTATAGTGTCATTTATAAATGGCAAGTTTGTTTTGCTTTTAATGTATTGTATAGCCTTATTTTTAGTATTAAAAATCTTATATTTATTAAAATTGGCGAGTAAATATTAATAATTCGTTGTGAATGAAGTGTAGACAGCAACTTGTTTTAATTGTTTTTTTTAATTCGGCGATAGTTTTGGGACAACGCAATACCTTGGCTATTCCCTATTACAAAAAAAGTAACGAGGTCTTTTTAGGGGTGACAATTGGATTAACCCCAAAAGAGAATCCGCTGTTTGGAGGTGCAACAACGTTAACAGTTGGTAGTGAGTTGGTACGTGCCAAAGGCGTTTTAAACGGTTTAAATCTGTTTACTACCCAAGTGGAGCAACAAAAAGTAGCCTGCGCTTTGATTTGGGAGGGGACTGATTGCAGTGATAATTTAGACACTACGCATCTTTATGACCGCAGTTTTAAAGTGGCTTTAGGAAAATCTATAAGAGCCCTAAAACCTTATTCGAAAGTCAAGGAAAGCTTTTGTAACTGCCAAACCAATATTGCTATCGCCGCTGTGTATTTCCATGTTGAATCGTATGATAAGGCATTGAAATTATGGAATGAATGCGAAATTTACCTTGAAAAAACGCAGTTGCCAGGTTGTCCAAAAATCTATTTAGAGGTGCTCATTTGGAAAATGCGTGTTTACGAGCGATTGGGCGAAATCGAATTGTTGAAGAAAGCCTTGGTCAAGGCAAATAACATCATCAAAAAAGACGATAATCTCTATGAATGGGAACGGCTTCAATGCGCTGTTTTTGAGTCCAAGTCGGATCTCGACGCTTATCCAAACCGAGCTATAGCTCGGTTGCAGGATCATTTAAATAATCCCTTGCTAAAAACCGAACCCGCTTTGCAAAGTAGAATCTACAGAGATATAGGGTTTGGGTTTTTAAAAATTGGACAAGAGCGCAAGGGATTAGGAGCATTATTGTCTATGGATTCTATAGTGAAAAGGCACTTGATGTATGCCGATGCGGAATTGCGATGCGGTTATGAAAAGGCCATAGAGGTGTATGGGAAAAATGGTAACAAAGAAGAACACTTGTATTTTACTACTCGGTTGCTATATCTTAATCGCATAGGGATGACAAACTGTGACGAACTCAATCACAATTTATATACATTCTTCGAAAAAAGGCAGTTGCTATATGAAAAAGCATCGCTGGAAACATCTCTAAAGCAGTGGAGGTTATACGTGCTAGCGGCTTTTTTATTGTTTATGAGTGCGGCAGGAGCTTTGCTCTATTGGCTATACAAACTCAAGAATCGACAGGAATGCACCTTAATAGAAGCGGTTACCGCTTGGCTTTTGAATCCCGAAAGTGATATGCGCAAGTGTCTACCCGCTACTACGGTCGATGTAAAAAGGGAAATAACAGCGGCAATTTTAACGAAGTTGGCAAATTTTGAAGCGCAAAAGGGGTTTTTGGATCGGGAAATTACGCTGAGTACTTTGGCAAAAAAATTGGAAACCAACACCGCATATTTGTCCAAAGTCATCAATACGACAAAGGGAAGCCATTTTTCGGCTTATATCAATCGTTTGCGGATTGAATTTATTTATAATAGATTAAAGACAGAAGAGCAGCTATTAAAATACACCATAGAGGGCATCGCAAAAGAAGCTGGATTTAAAACGGCTCAGAAGTTTTCCAATGCCTTTTTACAATTTAAGGCCGTGCGTCCGTCCGTTTTTATCAAAGCATTGAAACGCGATAAAAAAAACTAGGCGCTTTGATGGGACTAAAACAAAAAAAATCCCGAAGCCTTATTGGGAAAGGCATCGGGATTTTGCAACTAACAATTAACTGTATTTTAGAAATTTATTCGTTTGTTTTCTTGGCGGCAAATTCATCGATAAAGGTTTCGCTAACCACGTAATCCGCGGTCATCAATTCTTCGTATTTTACCTTTTCGTGTTTGCCCATACGTCTGGAAATACTGTCGAAAATCGAATAGATAACCGGTACGATAACCAAGGTTAAGAATAGCGACGACAATAAACCACCGATAATTACAATGGCCAATCCGTTGTTCATCTCAGCACCCGCACCTTTGGCAAGGGCAATGGGAATCATACCGATTACCATGGCAATAGTCGTCATTAAAATCGGACGCAAACGCGCGTGGTTGGCAGCGATTAACGCATCGTGGGTACTGTCTCCAGCTTCCTTTCGGTGATTGGCAAAATCCACCAATAAAATCGCGTTTTTACAAACCAATCCGATTAACATGATGATTCCCAAAATCGTAAACACGTTTAATGAGGTATTGGTTAATCCCATCGCGAGTAAGGCTCCGATAAACGAAAGCGGTACGGAGAAGATCACGATAAACGGTGTGGCAAAACTGTCGTAAAGCGCAACCATAACCAGATAAACCAAGATAATAGCGGCGAGTAAAGCAATTCCCAAAGTACCAAATCCTTCCGATTGGTTCTCCATATCTCCACCCCATTTATAGCCAACACCCGGTTTTTTTTCCAATTGAGAAAACTGCGCTTCCCAATCTGCGGCGATGGTTCCCGTCGGTCGTCCGATGGTTTGTGCTTGTATGGTTACCGAAGGGCTCTTGTCTAAACGCTCCAATAAAGTAGGTCCTGAACCGTAGCTCACATCGGCAAACTGTTCCAATTTGATGTTTTGACCCATCGAATTGGTGAATTTAATCGCCTTAACATCGTCAATATTGGTTCTTGAAAACTCCTGAAAGCGAATGTTGATATCGTATTCGTATTCTCCCGCTCTAAACTTGCCATCGGTATTTCCACTAAAGGCCGTTTGCATGGTTATACCCACTGTTTGTAGGTTTAAACCCAAGGCTGACATCTTATCGCGATCGACCAATACATTAATCTCTGGATTTCCGTCTTCTGAGGTCAATTTGATGTCTGAAGAACCCGGTATTTTTCGCAATTGCTCTTGCGCTTGCAGGGCAAATTCCATGGCGTCTTCCATATTGGCTCCCGTTACCGTTAAGGCTAGTGGCGCATCTTCGGCACCCATCAATCCCACCGGTACGGTTTTTACTTTGGCTCCGACCAATTCTCTTTCCAACTCTCTTTTTAATCGAGCCGCATAGATAAACGAGCTTTCGCTACGCTCGGATTTGTCGGTTAGGGTCACCGAAATTTCCGATTTATACTTGGTAGCCTGTGTACCACCCATACCTTCAGACGATTGTCCTACGGTAGTAATCATGGTAACCACCTCTTTTTTAGTGCGCAAAAAGTCTTCTGCACGCTGCGTCATAAAGTTGGTGTTTTCCACAGAGGCATCTTTTTCCATTTCTATTTGAACCAAGAATTCTCCCTTGTCGGTTTTCGGGAAAAACTCCCCTCCTACATAACCCAGAGGCAATAGTGAACAAGCAGCGACAAACATCACAATAACGATACCTAAAGTGGTGACTTTATTGGTTCGGCTCTTTAACCCCCAAACCAATAAGTTGGAGATAAAATGCGTGAATTTTTCCAAACCTCTTTCAAAGCCGTTTAAGATTTTTCCGATAAAACTACGGGCATTGATGTGTTCGATTTTTCCATATCGTGAAAACAACCAAGGCACTATGGTAAAGGATACCAAAAGCGACAATAGTGTAGCAAAAATTACGGTAACACAAAACTGTGTAATGATATTAGCCACCAATCCCGTACTCATAGCGATCGGTAAGAATACGACCACAATTACCAAGGTAATAGCAGTTACGGTAAATCCAATTTCCGAAGCCCCGTCATAGGCAGCACGAACCTTGTTTTTACCCATTTCCATGTGGCGGTGAATGTTTTCAATAACCACAATCGCATCATCGACCAAGATACCCACCACTAGAGACAGACCCAATAAACTCATCAAGTTTAGGGTATAGCCCATTAAGTAAATACCGATAAAGGTAGCGATCAAAGAAAGCGGAATCGCGATCATTACGATAACGGCATTTCGCAAACTGTGTAGGAAAAACAACATCACAAAAGCCACCAAAACAATAGCCAAAAACAAGTCAAACATCACCGAGTTGGCTGCTTCCAAGGTGAAATCACTGGAGTCGTTGGCAATGGTTACTTCGATGTTCTGATCGGCATAATCCTTTTGAACCGTTTCTATAGTGTTTTTGACCAACTGACTTACCGATACCGCATTGGCATCCGATTGTTTGATAACCTGAAGCAAGATGGTGTTCTTTTGATCCAAACGCGCAATTTTCTCAACTTCTTTCTGACTGTCTTGTACGTCTGCAACGTCGGCCAAACGAATTTGAATACCGTTGGCAGAGCTGATGACCAAGTTTCGCAATTCCTCGACGTTTTTGTATTTTCCAGACAGTCGAATCAGGGTTTGTTTTTCTCGGGTTTTTACGTTTCCTGTTGGGAAATCCAAGTTGGAAGCCAAAATGATTTGTTGAATAGCCGGAACGCTTAATCCGTAACCTTCGATTTTCTTGGGATCTAGGCTCACTTGAATTTCGCGTTCTTGTCCACCGATGAGGTTGACTTGTGCTACACCGCCGATTCTCGAGAAAATGGGTTGAATCTTTTTGTCCAATAAATCGTAGAGTTCCTTTTCGTCCAGATTACTGGTAATACCGAGGGTCATAACCGGCAAATCGCTCAACGAGAATTTGTTTAGTGAAGGCGGATCCACATCGTCTGGTAAATCCTTTAAGATGGCATTGATCTTTCTTTGCGCATCGTTTAAGGAGTAATCCACATCGGCTTCTGGAGTTAAAGTAACGATAACTACAGACAAGCTCTCATACGATTTGGCCTCGATCTTCTTGACGTTTTCCAATGAGGAAATCGCATCTTCAATTTTTTTGGTCACGGTGTTTTCAATCTCAGAAGGCGAAGCTCCTGGATAAACCGTAGAAATAGTTACAACATTGACCTCGAATTTGGGAATCAATTCGTAGCTCAGATTTTTGTAGCTAAAGATACCGCCCAGCATCAAGATGATAAAGAGTACAATAATGATACTCGGGCGTTTTATAGATATTTCGGATATTTTCATTGTTTACAGATATTGGATCTTATTTAATGATGTTCACTGGAGTTTGGTCAATCAGGTTAATTTGTCCACTGATGATGACTACTTCACCAGCTTTTAATCCTTCCAATATCTCTACTTTGTCGCCAAAGTTTCTGCCAGAAATTACTTTTCTCAATTGGGCTGTACTGTCTTGCACCACAAAAATCTCGTTGGTGCTCACACTGCCGACAAAGGCATTTCTCGATACGGTGAGTACCGGAGTGGACTTGTCTGCATTGGGATTGAAGATGGCCGATCCGTACATACCGGCTTTTAACTCGTTATTCGCATTGTTTTGAATCACCATCTCCACGGGGAAGTTTAAGGAAGCATCGGCTTTGGGAGCGATAAAAGTGATTTTTCCTTCAAATACCTTATCGGGAAAAACACTGGCTTTGACCTTGATGACATCGCCGATTTTTAAAACGGCTACGTGATTTTCGTCGACGTTTACCTTGAGTTTTAACCTGCTGACGTTTACCAATTCAAACAAAGGAGTACCCGGCGATACAAAAGTGCCCGGTTCGATGTGTTTTTTGTTGATGATTCCGCTGATTGAAGCCTTGATATTGGCATCGCCTGCCGTAATTTGAGCCGATCTCAAATTGGCTTTGGCGTTTTCCAACTGCAATTTGACCTGATCCAATTGTTGTTTGGTAACCCCACCGGTTTTAAAGGCGCTTTCAAAACGCGCGGCGTCGGCCTGTGCCGTAGCATAAGTGGCCTGTGCGTTTTGCACGCTGACGTTTAGTTGATCGCCATTGACTACAGCTAGGGTTTGTCCGGCTTTGACCACCGAACCCTCTTGTACCAATACGCGGACTACGCGACCCGGTGTTTCGGCAGACAAGGTGAGTTCTTGTTCGGGTATAAAGTTGCCGTTGGCAATGTATTGCGCGTCGATTACACCGCTTTGCACGCTTTCTACACGTACCGCAACCGAGGCGTTTTTCTCTGCAACGATAGCGGTTTCCGCCTCGTTTTGAGCTTTATTCTTATTTAATATTAAAACAATCCCTGCCAATACAGCGATTAATACGATTCCAGTTATAATTTTATTTTTCATGTGGGCGTTTTAATTATTTTGTTAAAGATTTCAATGCTCCTTGAGCTTTAATTAATTCGATTTCAGCTAGTTTATAGTCCAACAGGGCGTTGGTGTAATTGTTTTCCGCTTCGGTATAGGCGTTCTCTGCATCGAGTAAATCCGTTAGCGTAGCTAAGCCGTTTTGGTAGTTGTTGTGAATGTTTTCCTGTACGTCCTTAGCCAAATTGACATTTTCTTTTTGGGTATTGATCGTGATCAAGGAGTTTTGAATCTGCGTGGTGGCGTTTTTGTGAGACAAGTCCATTGCTTCGCGCGTATCTGCGATATCCAGGGCGGTTTTCTTTAGATCTATCTCGGCCTGACGCACTTTGGAACGCGTGGCAAATCCGCTAAAAATCGGAACTTTTAAGGTAAGTCCTACCATGGCGTAATTGGTCCAATTCACCCCGTCGCTGGGTTTTTTAAACCACGGGAGCTCTTCGCCCAGACCCTGATAGGCAAAGTTGCCAAAAAGCGCTAGGGACGGATAGTATTCCGCTACGATGGATTTCTTTTTATAAGACAACAATTCCTCTTGCTTTCTCAAGAGTTGTAGCTCGGTGCGCTGATCGATATTCACCTCGTTCGAAAGGGCAGTGCCATCGATTTCAAAGGTGTCGGTCGGAAAGCTAATTGCAGTATTCAAGTCCATTCCAATCAGGAATTTCAACGAGTTTTCCTGCAGTTGTATCGCATTGATGCTCTGCTGTCTTTTGGATCTGATATTGGTTAAGCTCACCTTGGTTCGATCCAAGTCTATTTTAGTAGCCAAACCGTTGTTGTACAAGCCCTCGATGATGCCCTTGATGCGTTCGGTACTGTTGAGGTTGCTCGTAATGGTTTTAAGCATTTCTTTGGACTGATAGATTTGGTAATAGCTTTGCGCTACTTTTTCTATCAATTGCTCTTCGGTGAGTTCTCGATTGATAATGTAAAATTCTCGAGTGGTTTTTGCCGCTTTTAAACCGGTAAAAACCGATTGGTTAAAGATGGTTTGCGTCAGGGTAGCCGATGCCGTACTGTTCCACTTTTGACCAAAGGGAACGAGCACCGTTTCTCCGGGTTGACCGAAAAATTCGCCGGGAAGCGCGCTTTGTTGCAAGAGCGGACTGTTGTTTAATCCCGCTTCCACACTGATGTTGGGCAGTGCTAAGGCGCGGACTTCCTGAATTTGGTAGTGGCTGTTCTCTACATCTAATTGGGCTTTTTTGGCATCTACTTTGTGTTCTAAAGCATAATTGATCGCTTCTTTAAGGGTCAGCCTGAGCTCTTGCGCTTGAGCCATCATACCGAAAAGCAAGCAGGTGATGGTGAGTTTGGTTTTATTCATTGGTACGGGATTTTTCTAAGTTTAATTCCAAAAGGGCTATGCCTTTTGGGGTGGCGATACTGCGTATATGTAGTTCTAAATGGATTTTCTGTATGAGGATATAGGAAAACGAATCGTTGGGAAAAAAATCTTCATCGTCTAAATACACACAACCGGCAAAGAATAAGCGCGCGATAAAACGGACGTCGATATCGGCTCTAAACAGGCCTTCGGCAACCCCTTTGACGATATTCTGCGTGATTAAGTGCTCAAAGCGTTGCAATTGTCGGGTCTTTATATCTGTGGCAATCTTGGGGTAATACTTGATCAGCTGATATAAAGGCGAGGAGTTTTTGATAAAAAACAGCTCCTCGATTTTGGAATGTGCCAGCATCAATTCGTCCACAGCATTTAAGTCTAAGGTCGTCACTAGGCAGACTTTTTCATTGATTTCATCGTTGAAATAGTCTACGGTGGCTTTGATTAAATCGGGTTTGGAGGTGTAATACTGATAAATTGTCTTTTTGGATATTCCCATCTCGCTGGCAATATCATCCATAGTCACACTTTTAAATCCAAGATTTAAAAAGAGCTGCATGGCTTTGGCAAGAATATCGTTTTTCATGATGCTTTTATTTGAGGCAAAGATAATCAGGAAACTGCAAACACAATTATAGTTTCCGTAGTTTTTTATAATTTTAACATTTGAACAGATGTTAGGCGAAGTAAAAAAAAACGGTTACTTTTACCAAAAAAATAAATAAATGCAATCCATAATCGATTATAAGAATCAAATTGCACAACATATAGATGCTATTGCTTTGACTGGTAAACCCGAAGAACTGTATGCGCCAATCGCATATATCTTGTCTCTGGGGGGCAAACAAATAAGACCGGTTTTAACCTTGATGGCGGCGGAGATTTTTGGCTCTACAGCCAAAGAGGCTTTGGCAGCGGCTACCGCCATTGAGCTCTTTCACAACTTCTCCTTGATTCACGACGACATCATGGATCAGGCGAGTTTGAGAAGAGGCCATCAAACCGTACACGAAAAATGGGATGTAAATACCGGAATTTTATCGGGTGATGCGATGCTGATTTTAGCCTATCAGTACTTTGAGAATTACGAACCCGTAGTGTTTAAGGAATTGGCTAAATTGTTTAGCAAAACGGCTATTGAAGTTTGTGAAGGACAGCAGTGGGATGTTAATTTTGAAGACCGCCACGATGTAGAAATCTCGGGTTACCTCAAGATGATTGAATACAAAACCGCTGTTTTGGTGGGTGCTGCCCTAAAAATGGGTGCCATAGTAGCCAAGACTTCCGATAAAAATGCCGATTTGATTTACGACTTCGGCTTGAATTTGGGAATTGCCTTTCAGTTGCAAGACGATTACTTAGACGCCTTTGGCGATGTGGCTTCCTTTGGCAAGCGCATCGGGGGAGATATTTTGGAAAACAAAAAGACCTATTTATACCTGCGTGCGGTGCAACGGGCAAACCAAGCGGAAAAGCAACAGCTTATCGCGGCGTATTCGAACACTGCCGATGATGAAGAACAAAAGATAAACGCGGTAAAAGCCCTGTTTTTATCGACGGGTTCGGTAGTGGATTCGACCGAACTCATTGAATCCTACACCCAAAAAGCCCTAAGCGTTTTGGAGTTGATCGATATAGAAGACAGCAAAAAAGAGGTTTTACGTCAGTTTAGCAAAAACCTGATGGGCCGAGAAGTATAAGTTATAGAGATGTTAGAAGCCGTTCGCTATTTAGAGAAAAACGTAGAGAATCAGGAGTTGCTCACGCAACTGCTACACCAATTGCAAAAGGACTTTCTGATGGCGACCCAGTTGGAGGTCTTAAAGCGAGTGACTACAGCTGCCGCTTTGGTAGAGGAGTTGCACGGGCAATTGTTGAGGTTGGCCGAAACGGACGGATCTAAGTTTTCCAGCCTGTTGTATCGAATCGATGTATCCGAAGCCGTAGTGGATGAACTGCAGCTTCGGGGACTGAATTTTGACGACTACCTCTGGGAATTGACCTTTGTCATCCTCAGGCGCGAATGGCAAAAAGTGTGTTTTAGAAATAAATTCTGACAAACGGCATAAAACCGGTGTTGTACACATGGTCTTTTTTCTTGTAGAGCACGTTGTATTTTACACCTATAGTGGCATTGTTGGAACGGTAACCCGCTCCTAAAAACAAAGCGGTATTCCAAAAATCATCGTTGTAATTGGGCACGACATAGGTGTAAGTATTGTTTACTCGCAACTGTTCCAGCTCCATAGAGAGCTGAATTTCTGGAATTGGGTTGACTAAAGCGACAAAAGTGGGACCGTACATCCACGATTTATAAAAATCTTTTCTTTGAATATAACTCCCCTGAATCCCAAGGCCAAGAGCAAAAGTGGGGGAGAATTGATAAATAGCACTCGGAGCCAATAAAATATCCGTGTAATTGTTGCTAATACCTAATCCTAAGGCACCACCAAATTTAACGTGATTAAAAAAATCACTCTTTTTATTAATATTGTTTAAATCTTGTGCGATTATGGAATTGCATATCATTAAAAAAAACGGAATAAGCAAAAAACGTGTTAAATAAGTATTGTTAATTCTTCCCATTTCAGTTTTATAAAATATTTGTGAGATAAAAGTAACAAAAATATTAGAGATTTATTACAAAGTATTGTATTTTTGTATAAATTATTTTAACCAAAGGTCTTTAGACAAAATTATGGACAGGTATTCCTTTTTAAACGCGGCACATACAGCATTCTTTGCAGAGTTATACGATGAGTATTTACAAAATCCCGATGGCATTGAGCCGAGTTGGAGAAGCTTTTTTCAAGGTTTCGATTTTGCAAATGAATATAGCGATGGCCCTGTAGAACAATTATCCAAAGCTTATGCGGAACCGGGTGACACCAAACAGCTAGAGCAATTTCAGAAAGAATTCGCAGTATTAAAGCTTATCGAGCAATACAGAACCTACGGGCATTTGTTGACCAAAACCAACCCACTGCGCGATAGAAATGTCGAGGCTCCGGATTTGAGTATACAGAATTTTGGTTTGACAACGGCAGATTTAAACACCTCGTTTGAAGCGGCTAAGTCGGTTCAACTTCCCGTTTCTACACTGGCAGAAATTATCAAACACCTCGAACAAGTGTATTGCCATACCCTTGGAATCGAGTATAAATACATTATTAACGAGAAAGAAGTACAGTGGATTCAAAACCACTTTGAAGCGCCAGAAGCTGTTTTTGACGCGAATCAAAAAAAGGAAATTCTCGGAAAACTGATTGAAGCGGTTTCTTTCGAAACCTTTTTAAATACCAAATACGTAGGTCAAAAGCGCTTCTCTTTAGAAGGACTCGAAGCAGCCATCCCCGCTTTGGACATGTTGATTGAAGCTGCTGCGGCCAGAGGCGTGGAAGAATTGGTCATGGGAATGTCTCATAGAGGACGTTTAAACGTATTGGCCAATGTATTCAAAAAACCAGCAGGTGAAATCTTTTCCGAATTTGATGGAAAAGACTATAATGAAGTGGAAGGTTTTGACGGTGATGTGAAGTATCACTTGGGATTGAGCTCGATGAGACAAACCAAATCTGGTAACGACATTCACTTAAACTTGGCCCCAAACCCGTCGCATTTAGAAACCGTAGGTGCGGTAATCGAGGGTATTGCTCGTGCCAAACAAGATCGTTTATATGCGGACAACCCGTCTAAAGTATTGCCTATTGCCTTACATGGTGATGCGGCAGTTGCTGGACAGGGTATCGTATACGAGATCATCCAAATGGCTAAGCTCAGAGGGTATAAAACCGGAGGAACGATCCATTTGGTCCTAAACAACCAAGTAGGGTTTACCACCAATTTCACCGATGGAAGGTCGTCGATTTATTCGACAGACGTGGCTAAGGTGACGAATGCGCCGGTATTGCATGTCAATGCAGATGATACCGAAGCTGCGGTAAGAGCGATGTTGTTTGCACTGGATTACCGTATGGAATTCGGTACCGACATCTTTATCGATTTAGTCGGTTATAGAAAATACGGACACAACGAAGGGGATGAACCTAAATTTACACAGCCTTTGTTGTATAAATTGATTTCAAAACACCCGAATTCAAGAAATATTTATAGCGGAAGATTGTTGGAAGACAAAATCATCGACAGTGACTATGTAACCGCTTTAGAACAAAAATATAAAGATGCCTTAGAATCTTCTTTGGAAGAGTCGCGCAAGCACGAATTTGCCGAGATCAAAACCTTCATGGAAGAAGAGTGGAAGGGTTATGAAAAAGCGAGTGAAGAGAAGATGTTAATGACTTATGACACCAAGGTGTCTAAAGAAGTCTTAACGGATATTGCTTCGGTGGTAACGGAGCTTCCAGGAGATAAGAAGTTTATCAGCAAGATAAAAAAATTGATCAACGACCGCAAAACCATGTTCTTTGAGTCTGATAAGTTGGACTGGGCTATGGGCGAGATGTTGGCGTATGGTTCTTTGCTGACTGAAGGTTTTGGCGTGCGTATCTCCGGACAAGACGTGGAAAGGGGAACCTTTTCGCACCGTCATGCGGTAATTAAAACAGAAGATACGGAAGAATCGATCATTTTGTTGGACAAATTAAAAGATAAGAAAGGGCAATTCAGTATTTACAACTCCTTATTATCGGAATATGCGGTAGTGGGATACGAATACGGTTATGCCTTGACCAATCCGAAGACCCTGACGATTTGGGAAGCGCAGTTTGGCGATTTCTCCAACGGAGCTCAAATCATGTTGGACCAGTATATCTCTGCAGCGGAAGCCAAGTGGAATACGCAAAACGGCTTGGTGATGTTGTTGCCTCACGGATATGAAAACCAAGGAGCGGAACACTCTTCAGCGCGTATGGAACGCTATTTGCAGCTCTGTGCAGAAGACAATATGTATGTGGCCGATTGTACCACACCGGCAAACTTCTTCCATTTGCTAAGACGACAAATGATTGCTAACTTTAGAAAACCGTTAATCGTATTTACTCCGAAAAGTTTGTTGAGACATCCATCGGCAGTATCATCTATAACGGATTTTGCAGAGGGAAGCTTCCAAGAATTGATCGACGATCAGGAAGTAGCTCCAAGAGACGTAAAATCAGTGGTATTCTGTACCGGTAAATTCTATTACGATTTGGTGGCAGAAAGAGAAAAATTGGGTAGAAACGACGTGGCTTTGGTACGCATCGAGCAGTTGTTTCCATTGCCGGTAGAAAAGATGAAAGCGGTCATTGCCAAATACACCCATGCAGACGACTATGTTTGGGCACAGGAAGAGCCTCGAAATATGGGAGCCTATAGTTTTATGTTGATGAACTTCCACGAAGTTCCCCTGCGTTTAGCGGCGACAAAGGCGTATAGTGCACCGGCATCGGGTAGTTCTACGCGTTCCAAAAAACGTTATGCGTATGCTATAGCTAAAGTTTTTGATAAAAACTTATAATAATAATAATTTCGTATTTTTACATAAATAACAATATCTAAAATAATATACTGATGAGTATCTTAGAAATGAAAGTTCCTTCGCCAGGGGAGTCCATAACAGAAGTTGAAATCGCTACTTGGTTAGTTAAAGATGGTGATTACGTAGAAAAAGACCAAGCTATTGCAGAGGTTGATTCTGACAAAGCAACCTTGGAGTTGCCAGCTGAAGCTAGTGGTATTATTACCCTAAAGGCAGAAGAAGGTGACGCTGTGGCTGTAGGTCAAGTAGTTTGTTTAATCGATACCAGTGCAGCAAAGCCAGAAGGCGGAGCAGCAGCAGCATCTAAACCAGTGGAAGAGGCAGCAGCGCCAAAAGCAGCTCCTGCACCTGTTGCAGCGGCTCCGGCAGCAGCAACGACCTACGCATCGGGCACGGCTTCTCCGGCAGCTAAAAAAATATTAGACGAAAAAAACATCGATACCACGACCATACAAGGAACGGGTAAAGACGGTCGTATAACCAAAGAAGACGCTGTTAAGGCAGTACCTTCGATGGGAACACCTACTGGCGGTGCTAGAGGGTCTGAGCGCAAAAAGATGTCTATGTTGCGTCGTAAGGTAGCGGAGCGCTTGGTTCACGCTAAGAATACGACGGCGATGTTGACAACTTTTAACGAAGTTAACCTCACACCGGTAAACCAGTTGAGAAACGAATATAAAGACGCTTTTAAAGCCAAACACGGCGTGGGTCTTGGATATATGTCCTTTTTTACCAAAGCGGTAACACGGGCGCTTCAATTGTATCCAGACGTGAACTCCATGATCGACGGTCAAGAGCAAATCAGTTTTGATTTCTGCGATATCTCCGTGGCGGTATCCGGTCCTAAGGGATTGATGGTGCCTGTAGTGCGCAGTGCTGAATTATTGTCGTTCCGCGGTGTGGAAAACGAAATCAAACGCTTGGCTATCCGAGCGCGTGACGGGCAAATTACCGTAGACGAAATGACAGGAGGTACCTTTACCATCTCCAACGGAGGGGTATTTGGATCGATGTTGTCTACGCCAATCATCAACCCACCACAATCTGGAATTTTAGGTATGCACAATATTATTGAGCGTCCAATTGCAGTAAATGGAAAAGTGGAAATTCACCCAATGATGTATGTGGCCCTTTCTTATGACCATAGAATTATCGACGGACGCGAGTCGGTTGGGTTCTTGGTAGCAGTGAAAGAAGCACTGGAAAATCCAGTGGAATTATTGATGGGTAACGATGTGAAAAAAGCCCTGGAGCTTTAGTCACTTTCCAAATAGTGTAAAAGTCCTTGTTTAAGGCAATTCAAGTCGGAAGAAGTATCTTCCGACTTTTTTTATGGAGTAAACCCATAGTGGATTCAATTACAGTATAAAAGCCGGATTTAACATTTAATCATTCGGGCTTGTATTAAGTGTTAAATCGACAAGACTTGTGCGTTTTGTTTTGACTTTTTAGTATGTTTTAGTAGCGGTTACTGAGAAAGCAGCAGTTTTCGATTCGATTCATGGGTTGTGTTTTTCGATGTCGCCTGTGCTTTTGCGCGTTTAAAATCTAAGGGAAGGCCGTTGTCGACGATACGGGGGATCAGGCATAGGGTTTCGTGTCTAATTAGTGTTAAAGCGCGATAAAATCGTGCTAAAGTTTGGGCAGGAGCAATACCAAAATCCGGTTGGAAAAGAGGTTGTTTGTAGGGGATTTAGATGATTGATGATTATTGCTGAATAAAACTTGGTTTTTATTAGGTGTTTTGGGAATTAGTATTTAAATTTCGATAAAAAATTATGTTAAAGAATCTAGTTTTGGTCAGCTGCTTGCTCTGTTCGGCGGGGATGATTGCCCAGACCCAACGCTTTGTCTATAAAACCACTTATAAACCGGATTCGTTGGCCTCGGCCTATGTGTCGGAGACGAGTGTTTTGGACGTGGTGGGACAGCGTTCTGTTTATTACAGCAAGAATAGCACAAACGGGAAGTTCTTGACTGATGAAAAGAGCCATGAAGGGCAGGGGGCTAAGGAGGCCGCTGCGGCAGACAAGGCATACTTGGCGTATTATGTGTATAAGGAACAGGGAAAAACCAGCTTTTTTGTTTACAAGGGTGAAAATGCGTATCAGTACGAAGAAACGGAAAAGATAAAATGGCAGATTAAGGATTCTATTATAAACTACAAAGAGCAGTATCAAGCGCAACTGGCTGAGACGGATTTTGGTGGTCGCCGCTGGAACGTCTTTTTTACAACTCAAATTCCGATTCCCAACGGACCCTATAAATTTGGTGGATTGCCGGGTTTAATCGTCAAGGCTACGAGTGCGGATTTGGATTACAACATAGAATTGATCGAGGTGCAACAGGTGAAAGAACCTTTGTTCGAACGGCCAGAAACGGTTTTGACCCTGTCAAAAGACAAGTATTTATCGGTTATGAAAGAACACGTACTGGATCCGTCTAAAGATTTGAAAGTGCTGTTTAATCGATATGGAATAGGAAGTTCACATGATATATCGCAAGATGGTGTCATGATGAAGCCGGCAGAATTGTTTAAAATAACCAATGAAGCCGCTTGGGAATGGATGAAAACGCATAACAATCCTTTGGAAAAAGGAGATGTCTGGTTGATTTTTAATGCGACGAAAGTACAGATGGCACAATGAGATATGGGATGCTGTTGCTTATATTGCTTGCCAATGGTTTGATCTACGGTCAAACCACGCTGTCGGGCAGGGTTCTCGATGAGCAAAATAAAGCGCTTGCCTTTGCCTCAATTACGGTTGAAAATCCTGAAAACAATCGGGTATTGGCTTTTGAAATGACCGATGAACAGGGGGATTATAAAATAGTTGTCGAGAGTACTTTGTCCGATTTGGTCGTTCGCATGAGTAGTTTTAATTATTCAACTCAGATAACGGCAATCACAAACAAAACGCAACAAGTCGACTTTACCGCGGTAAAAGAGGTGACCCAATTAAAGGAAATCGTGATTAAGGCCGCTTTGATCACCCAGCGCAACGATACGATTAGTTACGATCTAAACGCGTTTGCCGGAAAAAACGACCGCGTTTTAGCAGATGTATTGAAAAAGATACCCGGTATTGAAGTAGATCCTACAGGCCGAATTAAATATCAGGGCAAGGAAATCAATCAGTTTTTGGTTGATGGAAAGGATTTGATGGGTGGGGCCTATGCTTCGATTACCGAAGCTTTGCCCAATGCTGCGGTCAGTAAGCTAGAAGTGATTGAAAACAACCAGCCCATCAAGATGTTAAAGGGAAAGGTCGCCTCGGAAAATGCGGGAATCAACATCAAACTCAAGAAAAATGTAACGGTAACCGGTTCGGCAGATATGGGTGTGGGGGCCGATCCAGCCTTGTGGAAAGCCAAGTTGTCTCCGATGTTGTTCAATAAAAAAGTGCAGTTGTTTTTCAACGGCCAATCCAATAATTTCGGAGATGATTTGAGCTATGGCTTATCGGATTTTTCACTGCCCAACAGCTTTGATTCCTTTTTTTATCAACGTACCCCCGGGCAAAGTCTGGGTATTGCGGAAACGGCCTTGCCCAATGTGGCTGCCCAAAGATACTTGTTTAACAACGCTCATTTAGGTGCGATCAACGTGCTGACCGATGTTTCTAAACAAACGGAAATGCGGGTCAATGCCTATTATCTCAACGACGCAGTAACGCGCGAGGGAACGGAATCTACCGAGATACGGTCGTTGGATGCGGACGGGAAAACCCTGTGGAAGAACCGCTATACGCGAACGAATAAGAGTGCGGCTTTTAACGAGCGACTCAAAGCGGTAATCGCCTTTAAAAAGAACGTCAAAAACGCTTACCTAAAAGAAGAATTGACGTTTCAATCTGTCCGCGACAAAAACCGGGGCGTGTTGGTTATTGACGACGACGCGGTAAATCAAACCCTGACATCGCCTTCTTTTTCGCTTCAAAACAGCTTGAGTACGCTGATTCCTTTGAATGAGAAACAATTTGTCAATTTGAAATCCCTGATAAATTATACGCACGATACTCAAAACTATCAAATCGATCCCACTGAAAAATTAACGCTGGATCAGTCGGTATTTAAACCCTATATCGCGCTGGATCAGTCGCTGCGAGATAATTCCTTTTACACAAAAAACGAAGCCTCAATCTCGTGGCAACTCAAGGCGTTGTTGGTGACTGCAGAAGGGGGTATGGAGTTGACCGACCGAAAGTACAGCAGTCAATTATACGGGCTTGACGCCAGTCAATCGCACTATTTGGTAAGTCCCGACTATGCGAATGATTTACGGTATTTTAGCGCGATAAGCAAAGCCGGGCTAAAATTGAATTACAAGCAAAAGCGCTTTTCCGCAAACGTACACTTACCGCTGAAAAATTATCATATTGATCTTCAAGACCGGGCCTTATCGCGTATCGAGAAATTGGATAATGCGGTGTTTGAGCCCAATGTCTTTGCGCAGTATGATTGGAGTACTTTTTGGGCGCTTACGCTTTCGGGGAGTCAGCAATATCGCTTTGCGAGCTTGGAACAGTTGTATCCCAATTTTGTGATGAGCCAGCTCAATTTCAGTTCGTACAATTCGGATATTTGGAAAAGCAGATACCGACAAGCAGCTACGCGTATAGCGTATAAAAGCCCCATTAATAATGTTTTTGGCGACCTGGTGTATGTCGTGTCTGAGGATGTTCGAACGGTGATGTTTACGCAGCGTATTGCTGAAAATGGGCAACAAATAGTCGATGTAATAGCGCGTGATAACGCCGTCAATGGACAGTCTGTTTCGGCGGCTATAGGCAAGTTTTTTGCAAATTGGAGGGGTAATGCCAGCATCAGAGCCGATTTGAGTGTTTCAAACAGCGAGTTGGTGGTAAACGAGCAGTTGTTGGCTGTAAAAACCAAAAGTCATGCGGTGAATTTTAAAGCAAACAGCAATTATTGGAGTTGGTTGGACGTGAGTTACCAGCTTGATTATCAAAATCAATAACGCACCGAAGGGCGCACCCCAGTGCGCAGTATAAATGTGGGACATCAGTTCGGGGCAGATGTTTTTCCGATGGTCCATCACAGCGTGGGTGTAATTTTGGACTACAACGAATACCAACTCTCCGAACAGCGGTTTGTCAATCGCTTTTTAGATTTAAAGTACCGATTTAATTGGGTGTCCAAACGCATGGATTTTGGTTTGCAATGGAACAATATATTAAATACCAAAACGCACGAGCAGGTTTTTGTGCAAGAAGCCCTGACTAGTGTTACTACCTTTGCGCTAAGGCCTTCTCAGGTACTGGCATCGGTGCGGTTTACCTTCGGCAACTGATAAGGCCGTGGTGCGACGCACTGTTGCGGCGAGCGGCGCCTTTTGCGTTCGCAAATCATTTGGCAATTCAACAAAAAAAATAGCGGATTTTAACAAAATAAACCCAAGGGCCACAAAGGCAGTTGTCCGGGGATGAGCGGTTTGCAGTCGGTGAAAAACCAACTGGATGAACCCGGGATTTCGAGGGTAAAAAACCTTGGTATTAGCTGTATTTGCAGCGGTTTGCTAGTTTTTTAAGCCCAAAAAAACCAATTGCCAAGTCACTGGTTGTTAGTCGGTTAGTTTTTTATTGGCCGAATAAAACCATTTTTGCACTTTGTTAACAACTTGCCTTTTTTGTGAATAAGTTTTAGGATTTTAAACTTCGGATTGACAATAAAAATGACAATCTTTGTAGGAGTCGGATTCTTTGAATCTGCAAAATGTTTAATATTCATAATCAATATACTATGTCTTTTCAAGAGCCCATTCTAACTGAGAATAAAAATAGATTCGTCATTTTTCCCATTAAGCACCACGATATTTGGGATTGGTATAAGAAGATGGAAGCGAGTTTTTGGACGGCAGAGGAGATTGATTTGCATCAAGATTTGACCGACTGGAACAATAAACTAAACGACGATGAGCGGTATTTTATCAAGCATATCCTAGCGTTTTTCGCCGCTTCTGACGGAATTGTCAACGAGAATTTGGCCGAGAACTTTGTCAATGAAGTACAGTATCCCGAAGCAAAATTCTTCTACGGTTTTCAAATCATGATGGAGAACATACACAGCGAAACCTATTCGTTGTTAATCGATACCTACGTGAAAAATGAAGAAGAGAAAGACCACTTGTTTAGAGCAATCGACATTTTTCCGGCAATTAAGAAAAAGGCAGACTGGGCTTTAAAATGGATCGATTCCGATTCTTTTGCCGAGCGTTTAATCGCCTTCGCTGCGGTAGAAGGGATTTTCTTTTCAGGCGCGTTTTGTTCTATTTTCTGGTTAAAGAAAAGAGGCTTAATGCCAGGATTGACCTTTTCCAATGAGTTGATCTCTCGTGATGAGGGGGTTCACTGTGATTTTGCGGTGCATTTACACAACCACCATTTGGTCAATAAGGTGCCTAAGGCGCGTATTAGAGAAATCCTTGTGGATGCGTTAAATATTGAAAGAGAGTTTATTACCGAGTCCTTACCCGCTAGTTTAATCGGAATGAATGCCGTGTTGATGACACAGTACTTGGAATTTGTGGCCGATAGATTATTGGTTGAACTCGGATGTGAGAGAGAGTATAATGTGAGTAATCCATTCGACTTTATGGACATGATTTCCCTGCAGGGAAAGACGAACTTCTTTGAAAAGCGCGTGTCGGAATATCAAAAAGCCGGCGTGATCAGCAGCAAAGACGACAACGATGGTAAAATCAGCTTCGACGCCGATTTTTAATCCCCCAAAAAGATTCGCCAAGGACCGCAGTCCTAAACCAAAAAAATTAAGCCCATGTTTGTAGTAAAAAGAGACGGAAGAAGAGAGCCGGTAATGTTTGATAAAATCACAGACCGCATCAGAATATTGTGTTATGAGTTGAATGAATTGGTCGATCCCGTAAAAGTAGCCATGCGAGTAATCGAAGGCCTTTACGATGGGGTAACCACTTCTGAACTCGACAACTTAGCCGCGGAAACTGCGGCATCTATGACGGTTTCTCATCCGGATTACGCGCTTTTAGCTGCCCGTATAGCCGTTTCTAACCTTCATAAAAATACCAAAAAATCATTCTCGGAAACCATAGTTGATATGTATAACTACATCAACCCGAGAACCAACCAAGAATCACCTCTAATCGCCGATGATGTGTTCCAAGTGATTATGGACCATGCGGAGCGATTGGATTCGACCATTATTTACCAGCGCGATTTCAACTACGACTTCTTCGGTTTCAAAACCTTGGAGCGCTCGTATCTGTTGAAAATCGACGGTAAAATCGTAGAACGTCCCCAACACATGTTGATGCGGGTTTCGGTGGGAATTCACCTAGACGATATCGATTCGGTGATCGAAACCTATGAGTTGATGTCTAAAAAGTTTTTTACACACGCTACGCCAACGCTGTTTAATTCCGGTACGCCAAAACCGCAGATGTCTTCTTGTTTCTTGCTCACCATGCAGGATGACAGTATCGAAGGCATTTACGATACCCTAAAACAAACCGCTCAGATTTCGCAATCTGCGGGAGGAATCGGTCTTTCTATTCACAATGTAAGAGCAACTGGCTCGTACATCAGAGGCACTAACGGAACGTCAAATGGAATTGTTCCCATGTTGCGCGTATTCAACGATACCGCTCGTTATGTCGATCAAGGCGGTGGAAAGAGAAAGGGGAGCTTTGCCATTTATATAGAACCGTGGCATGCCGACGTATACGATTTTATCGATTTGAGAAAAAATCACGGTAAGGAAGAAATGCGTGCGCGCGATTTGTTTTTAGCCCTTTGGATCAACGATTTATTTATGAAGCGCATTGAGCAAGACGGCGATTGGACGCTGATGTGTCCGAACGAATGTCCGGGTCTTGCCGATGTATATGGCGACGAATTCGATGCCTTGTACATCTCTTATGAAGCCGCTGGAAAGGGCCGAAGAAAGATTAAAGCCAGAGAGTTATGGGAAAAAATTCTAGAAGCTCAGATTGAAACGGGTACGCCGTATATGCTGTATAAGGATGCGGCCAACAGAAAGTCCAACCAAAAGAATTTGGGAACGATTCGCTCGTCCAATTTGTGTACGGAAATCATGGAGTTCACCTCCAAAGACGAAGTAGCTGTATGTAATTTGGCTTCGATTTCACTGCCGATGTTTGTCGAAAACCGCCAGTTTAATCACCAAGCCCTCTACGATGTAGTCAAAAGAGTAACCCGCAACCTAAACAAGGTCATCGACAGAAACTTCTACCCGGTAAAAGAAGCCGAAAACTCCAATATGCGTCACAGACCGGTTGGTTTGGGTGTACAGGGATTGGCAGATGCCTTTATCCTGATGCGCATGGCCTTTACCAGTGACGAAGCCAAGGCCTTGAACCAAGAGATCTTTGAAACCATTTACTTCGCAGCGGTCACCGCTTCTATGGAAATGGCGAAGATCGAAGGACCGTATTCGACTTTCGAAGGTTCGCCGATTTCACAAGGGGAGTTTCAGTACAACCTTTGGGGTATGAAAGATGCCGACTTGAGTGGGCGTTGGGATTGGGCTGCACTGAGAAAAGAAGTGATGGAGCACGGGGTTAGAAACTCCTTGTTGTTGGCACCTATGCCAACGGCATCGACTTCTCAAATCTTGGGCAACAACGAAGCCTTTGAACCGTATACCTCGAATATATATACCCGAAGAGTATTGTCGGGTGAGTTTATCGTAGTCAACAAGCACCTCTTACACGACTTGGTGGATCTGGGATTGTGGAACGAAGATTTAAAACAAGAAATCATGCGCTCAAACGGATCGATCCAACACTTGGATTACCTGCCGCAAGAAATTCGCGATTTGTATAAAACCGTTTGGGAGTTGAGCATGAAAGACATCATTGATATGTCGCGTCAAAGAGGGTACTTTATCGATCAGTCGCAATCCCTAAACCTGTTTATGGAAGGGGCCAATTATGCCAAACTGACCTCGATGCACTTCTACGCTTGGAAGTCCGGTTTAAAAACGGGTATGTATTATCTGAGAACCAAATCGGCTGTAGATGCGATTAAATTTACCTTAAACAACGATAAAAAAGTAGAAACGCCAGTAGTGGCAGCTGCTAAACCACAAGCAAAAGCCTCCGATGTAGAAGCGATTAGCGTAGAAGAGTACAGAGCGATGATTCTCAATGCGCAATCTGCCGAACTAGACGATTGCGAAATGTGCGGTTCTTAAATGGGATTTTGTTTTGTTATATAAGTGCAACCACCTGTTTTTTCAGGTGGTTTTTTTTTGTGCAACTATTAAAAGAATACCCCTCGCATAAAATACCGGGGCATTGTCAAAATCGATTCCGTAACAATTCAAATTCTTCGTATCTTTGTGCTTTAAATTATTAAAAAATGCAAAAAGACACTAAAAAAGGAATTTTTCAAGGAGTCATTGAAAAAGACGAAAATGGAAATTATTTCTGTGGGCCTTATTTATTAGATTATAAACAAGTCGAATCCGAATTTAAATTGGGGGATAAAATCAGTATCAAAACGGTTATCGCCAATCCTTCTGACAAGAGCTATGAAACCTATCCGAAAAAATCGATGAAGTTTTTCTTGGTTAGAGATGAAGACCGCGAGATGTATTCTTAAAGAACCATATAAAAAACAGCTTTTCGAGGCTGTTTTTTTGTTGGCGGTCATCGCTGTCGATGAGCTAACTGCAGTGGTACAGCAGGGCGTTTTCGGCGGTAAAATCCCCGAGTGAGTTTGTAATCGGCTTTATTCTGATTATATTTGTATATCGTAAAAACAACTTAAGTTATGAGTGCTCTTTTTTTTATCGATCGCAGTGATATCGAATTAAACGAGGTGGTATTTAATCCTGCTGTGGCGGGGCAAATCGAACAGTTCCTAAAGGAGTATCAGTTTCGAGAAGTCCTGATGCAGTACGAGCTTCCGGTGTCGAATAAAATACTTTTATACGGACAAAGCGGTTGCGGCAAAACCATGACGGCCAAAGCCATTGCAAAGCATTTGGACAAAAAATTAATCATTGTCAACCTGGGAACCATCGTCTCTTCTAAGCTGGGCGAAACCGCCAAGAACATCGAGGGCTTGTTTCGGGAGATTCAGTATGAAAGCGCTGTGTTGTTTTTTGATGAATTCGATTCGCTCGGGCAAATTCGCGATTACGACAACAAGGACAACAGCGAGATGAAACGAGTGGTCAATGCGATTTTGCAATTGATCGACGGCTTTCCACAAAAATCCATACTCATGGCGGCGACCAATCAGATACAGATGATCGACCCGGCACTGGTGAGGCGTTTTGAGCTGCATTTGGAGTACACATCGCCTAGTGATCAGGTCTTGGATGCTTATTACGACAAGATGCTCTTAAAGTACCCTCAGGAGTTTCGAGCGATGGAGCGCCTCTATGGAGTTTCTTTTGCAGAGGCTAAAAATCAAATATTCAAATCGGTTAAGGGCAATATTATCAACGGCCAAATGGCACTGCGATAAGCAACTGTTGTCGGGCTGCTGTTCCAGTAGCGAACCGGTGGTAAAAGAGCACCAAAGCTATTTTAAAAATAGATAAAACATACAATATGATGAAATGGGAAAAGCTGTTGTCTTTAAAAAAGCACGGTGACCGTATAGCGCGAAATAGAAAAGAGGAGAACGAAACGAGAATAGGTTTTGAGGTCGATTACGACCGCATCATCTTTTCGTCTGCTTTTCGTAGCTTGCAAGACAAAACACAGGTGATTCCCTTGTCAAAAACCGACTTTGTTCACACCCGACTTACCCACAGTTTGGAGGTGTCGGTAGTGGGGCGTTCGCTCGGTCGAATGGTCGGGCAGCAAATCCTGCAAAAATACCCCCATTTAGATGCCGAATTGGGCTATACAGTAAACGATTTTGGCGCTATAGTCGCGGCAGCAGCTTTGGCACACGATATCGGTAATCCCCCTTTTGGACATTCGGGCGAAAAGGCTATTGGCGATTTTTTTAAGCGCGGAAAAGGCAAGGTATTTCAAGAGGCGCTCAACGCCAAGGAATGGCAAGATCTAATCGATTTTGAAGGCAATGCCAACGGCTTTTCGGTTTTGACCAAGTCCAGACCCGGTATAGACGGTGGTGTGCGTATTTCCTATGCCACGCTAGGAGCCTTTATGAAATACCCCAAAGAGAGTTTGCCCAAAAAACCCACTCGCGATATCTGCGATAAGAAATACGGCTTTTTTCAAGCGGATAAAGCAGCTTTTATCGCCGTGGCTGACGACTTGGGACTGATTCGAAAAAAACGCGATGAATGGGCGTTTTACAGACATCCTTTGTCGTATTTAGTCGAAGCGGCCGACGATATCTGTTATACGATTATCGATTTCGAAGACGGTATTAATTTGGGACTGATCCCCGAAGAACACGCCTTGGAATTCTTGATTAAAATCGTCCAAAAGAGTATCAATGCACAAAAATACGCCCAATTGTCGTGTACGGAAGACCGCGTGAGCTATCTGCGCGCCTTGGCAATCGGAAGTTTGATTCAAGACGCCGTGCGCGTTTTCATAGAAAACGAAGAAAGGATATTGAAAGGCGATTTCCCTTATGCCCTGATGGACAAATGCGCTTATGTGGCGCAGATGAAAGACCTGATTTCCGTTAGTGTGAATAAGGTGTATCAAAGCAAAGAGGTCATCGAAAAAGAAGTGGTCGGCTATCAGGTGATCCACACCTTGTTAGATCATTTTTGTACGGCTTGCAACAATTCTTTTTACGGAGAAGACACGCATTACGATTCGTTGATGTTAAAATTACTGCCCGAAAAATACCTGCTAGAAAACGAAACCCTATACGGGCGACTGATGAATGTTTGTCATTTTGTTTCGATGCTAACCGACGGCAAGGCGTTGGAACTGTATAGAACCATCAAGGTAACCGCCTAGTTGTGGACGTTTAAATGACGAGCAGTCACCGGCGAATACGATAGAGTTACAGCGTAAACAAAAAAAGGCCGTTTCGTGAGAAACGGCCTTTTTAGGTTAAAATAACTAGATCAATATAAAAAACTATTTTTGGTAGGTGGTGAAGTTTCCAGTGATATCGCTAGCACTGTTGAAAATCGCGTCCGCTTCTGCTTTAGGATTAGAACCTTCTAGAGGAGCTTTGGTTTCTCTGGCAATTTTTACGCTAGTAGCCGTAACTTCTTTTAGTTGTGCTACGTAAAACGTTCCTGCTTTGCTGTCTAAACCTTCTAGTAATATCTTTTGAGTACCGCTGTTGTATTTGAGTACTTTCATGTCGTAAGCACCGTGTCCAGAGTCGAAAGTAACCTTTTCGTTGCTGAATGTATACGTGTAAATTCCCCCTCCAGGCTGACTAGTTCCGTCAAAAGTGTACTTGCCTTGTACCGGTAAGGAAATGGCGTTTTCTTTGGTGTATTCTGTAAAATTGCCGGTTAAGTCAGCAGCACTGTTAAAAATAGCTTCAGCCAAGGCTTTGGCGTCTGTGCCTTCTAGGGGTGCTTTGGTGTCTCTGGCGATTTTTACCGTATTGGTAGTGATGTCTTTTAATTGTGCCACATAGTAAGTACCCGCTTTAGCAGCCAAGCCTTCTAGTAAAATCTTTTTAGTCGTGTTGTTGTACGCCAATACCTTCATGTCGTAAGCACCGTGACCCGAGTCAAAAGAAACTTGTTCGTTGCTAAAGGTATAGATGTATATTCCGCCACCAGGCTGACTAGTTCCGTCGAAGACGTATTTGCCAGAAACGGGAAGTTGAATAGCCGATGCATTGGCCTTGGTCAATTTTAACCAACCGAATTTGGTGTGGGTGCTGTTAGGCGCCTCAGCGGGATCTGCGTATTTGCTGTCGATCGCTTCTTTCTCTGTGTCAAAGCTGTGGTCCATGTTGATTTCAAGGCTTTCTGCAGTGACGTTTCTAAGGAAGAAGGCGGTGTATTTTCCGGTTTTGGTCTCTTTGGTTACTATTTTGTAAACCGAATCCTTTATTTGTTGATAAGCTTTGACAACGACCTCTTCGGTGTCTTCTCCGCTCATGTTGGAATTCTGTACTTTTAGTGATTGCGCGGCAAACACATAAGGAATTTTCATCGTTCCATGTGCATACTCATAAGTTCCCACAACTGGAAATTTAGCTTCAAGCTCTTTTTGAGTTTCTTCAACCTGGGTAATTGGCGAAGAATCGTCGCTGGAACAACCTACTGTAAGCATACTGGCAACGGCAAGTATAGCAAAAAATTTAGTGATTTTCATAAACTATATTTATTGTTTTTATTTAGACCAAAACTAAATAATACTTATTGTTTTAAAAAACTTTTTGTTGATTTTATGATATTTAACGATATGCAGTCCGGGTTTAAGGCGATGTTTATTTTTTAATGTTAAATATTTTGTTTTTGATTGTTTTTAGTGTTAATTTATTTGTTTATACGGGACGTAAAATCCTTTTAAAAGGAATTAATTTGGACTCAAACGGGCTTGTAAAGGCGAGAAATCGTCTTCTAATGGAAAAACGGCACTGCGGATTCGCGGATTCGCGGATTTGATGATTCGCGGATTTGATGATTCGCGGATTCGAGAGTACCGTAGAATAGAAGATAACTTGTTATAGTAAAGGGTGGATTTGATGATTTTCGCGGATTTGCGGATTTGATGATTCGCGGGTTGCGTAAAGGAGTTCATTTTCCGACTAAAAAATGCAGTCTTTAAATATTTTCTACAAGCCTAAGCGAATAAACGCATCAGCGAATAAACGCATACGCTTTGAGTGCTTATTTGCCGGGTTGCGTAAAGGAGTTCAATTTTCGACTAAAAAATGCAGTCTTTAAATATTTTCTACAAGCCTAAGCGAATAAACGCATACGCTTTGAGTGCTTATTCGCTAGGTAATGCACAAGGAGTTCAATTTCCGACTAAAAAATGCAGTCTTTAAATATTTTCTACAAGCCTAAGCGAATAAATGCATCTGCAAATCATCGAATAAACGAATTATCGTAAAAAAAAAGACGCCCTAGGGCGTCTTTATATTTTGTTTGCTGTTATTGCTAAGAGCAAGACAAGGATTTAAGCTTCAAATGGAAGAATTGAAACGAAAGATTTGTTGTCTCTTTTCTTTTCAAATTTCACGATTCCAGCAACTCTTGCATGTAAAGTATGATCTTTACCCATGTAAACGTTTTCACCTGGATTGTGCTTAGAACCTCTTTGTCTAATGATGATGTTTCCAGCAATTGCTGCTTGACCACCGTAAATCTTAACACCTAAGCGTTTCGATTCTGATTCTCTACCGTTCTTAGAACTACCGACACCTTTCTTGTGAGCCATGACGTTTTAGTTTTAAATGTTAATAATTATTCAGCTGCTTCAGCAGTTTTTTCTTTTTTAGCCGCTTTTTTCTTTGCTCCTCCTGCATTGATACCTTCAATTACAATTTGAGTCAAAGCTTGTCTGTGACCGTTTTTCTTTTTGTAACCTTTTCTTCTTTTCTTCTTGAAGACGATTACTTTGTCACCTTGAAGGTGTCTTAATACTTTGGCTTCGATAGAAGCTCCTTCTATAGCTGGGGCGCCTAGAGTGATGTTGTTGTTGTCGTCAATTAAAAGAACTTTATCAAAACTGATAGTTGCTCCTTCTTCTTGAGGCAAACGGTGAACATAAACTTTTAGGTCTTTGCTTACTTTGAATTGTTGCCCTGCTATCTCTACGATTGCGTACATAATATAATGTTTAAAAGTCTGCAAATATACACTTTTTTTTTATTGGTTTACAACTAATGTTTTATAATTGAGTTTTTTAAAGAGTGCTGCGGTCGTTGAAAGGGATAAATTACCTATTTTTGGGTAGTATTGTAACAAATCGCCGGCCCTAGCGTCTAATTCAGCGTAAACCTAAAATTAAATTATATACCATGAGAAAATCTTTAACAGCTTTGAGCGCCGCTCTTATTATCGGTGGGGCAGCCTCGGCTCAAAAAGTAGCCTTTGAAGAGTATACATTAGACAACGGTCTTCATGTGGTACTCCATCAAGACAAGTCGGCTCCTGTTGTGGTCACATCGGTGATGTATCACGTTGGCGCCAAAGATGAAAATCCGGAGAGAACTGGATTTGCCCATTTCTTTGAGCATTTGCTTTTCGAGGGAACTAAAAATATTCAACGCGGCGATTGGTTTAAAATCGTTACCGCAAACGGCGGTCAAAACAACGCCAATACCTCCGACGACAGAACGTATTACTACGAGGTTTTTCCGTCGAATAACCTGGAGTTAGCCCTGTGGATGGAGTCGGAAAGACTGATGCACCCAGTGATTAATCAAATCGGGGTGACTACGCAGAACGAAGTGGTTAAAGAGGAAAAGAGATTGCGTATAGACAATCAACCTTATGGCAATTTATTTACCGAAGTAAAGAAAAATCTATTTGTAAAACACCCGTACCGTTGGGCGCCTATCGGCTCTATGGAGCACTTGGATGCCGCTACCCTAGACGAGTTCTTGGCGTTTAACAAAAAATTCTATATCCCCAACAATGCCGTTTTGGTATTGGCAGGAGACTTTGAAAAAGACCAGGCCAAAACCTGGATCAAAAAGTATTTTGGCGAAATTGCCAAAGGAGCGGAAATCAAAAGAGAGCAGTTTGTGGAGGCTCCTATCGTAAAGGAGATCAAAGCCGAATATCAGGATCCCAACATACAATTGCCCATGGTGGTAACCGCATATAGAACGCCGTCGATGAAAACGCGTGACGCACGTGTTTTAGAGATGGTAGCCGCGGTTTTATCGGGAGGTAAGAGCTCGAGATTGTACAAGAAAATCGTCGATGAAAAGAAAATGGCTTTGGAAGTGGGGTCTTTTAGCTACAGCCAAGAGGATTACGGCATCTATTTCGTATATGGAATTCCGATGCAGGGGTTTGAACTTCAAGACTTGGTAAAGGATATCGACCAGGAAATCGTTAAGCTGCAAACGGAATTAATTTCGGAAAGAGATTTTCAAAAACTTCAAAACACCTTTGAAAATCAATATGTGGAAAGCAACGCCGATTTGGAAGGATTGGCAGAAAACCTGGCTTCCAATTATTTGTTGTACGGCGATATCAACTTGATCAATACGCAAATTGATATTTACCGTTCCGTGACTAGAGAAGAAATCAGAGATGTGGCTAAGAAGTACCTCAATCCAAATCAAAGATTGGTTTTAGATTATGTTCCAGTGAAAGAATCAGTTAAAAAATAAGCAATAGAACTTGAAAATGAAAAAAATATTTATATTAACAACAAGCTTGTTTTTGGCCATTACTACTATGCAAGCACAAGATAGATCACAGCCTAAACCGGGGCCAGCTCCAACGGTTAACGTGGAGAAACCCAAGTCGTTTACGTTAAAGAACGGATTAAAAGTACTGATCGTTGAAAACCATAAACTGCCTCGGGTGACTTATAGCTTAACGCTAGATGCCCCTTTGCATTTGGAAGGTGAGAAAGCGGGTGTTTCCAGTTTGGCTTCGGCTATTATGGGAGCGGGAACCGATAAAATGTCTAAGGATCAATTCAACGAAGAAGTCGATTTTTTAGGAGCGGATTTTAGATTTTGGGACAAGGGTGCTTATGCCAGTGGTTTGTCGAAATACTCGGAGACGATTTTAAATCTGATGGCCGATGGAGCGCTGCATTCCAAATTCACCAAAGAAGAGTTTGACAAGGAAAAAGCCAAGGCGATCGAAGGGATTAAATCCTCTGAGAAAAGCGTTACAGCAGTAGCGACTAGAGTGGAAAATGCGTTGGTTTACGGCATCAACCACCCCGCTGGTGAATTTGTAACGGAAGAAACCTTAAGCAAGGTGACTTTCGAAGATGCTCAAAAGCACTATGCCGATTTCTTTGTTCCTGAAAACGCCTATTTGGTTATTGTAGGGGATGTGGATTACAAGAAAACGGAGAAATTGGTCAACAAGCTCTTTGGAAGTTGGAAAAAGGCTTCGGCTCCAAAATCGACTTTTGTACAACCGAAAAACGTTCCTCAGGCAACGATTAATTTCGTGGACATGAGCAATGCTGTTCAGTCGGAAATCGCTTTGGTCAATATCGTGGATTTAAAGATTACCGATAAGGATTTCTTTGCGGCTATTTTGGCCAATCAGATTCTAGGTGGCGGTGGTGAAGGAAGGTTGTTTTTAAATCTTCGCGAGGCACACGGCTGGACTTATGGTGCCTATTCCTCTATCGGGAATGCCCGTAAGTTTCCCGCAAAATTTAAGGCCTCTTCGTCGGTGCGAAACGTGGTTACAGATAGCGCCGTGACGGAGTTTTTTAACGAAGTGGAGAAGATTAGAAAGGAATTGGTTTCGGCAGAGGATTTAAAAAATGCTAAGGCGAAATACATCGGCAACTTTGTGATGGAAATCCAAAAGCCCGCGACTATTGCGCGTTATGCACTGAATACAGAGTTGGATAAATTGCCTAGTGATTTCTATGAGAACTACATTAAGAACATCAATGCGGTAACCGTAGAAGACGTGCGCAATGCCGCTCAAAAATATTTCTTGGCCAATCAATTGAGAGTGGTGATCGTAGGTAAGGCAGCAGATGTTTTGCCCGGACTGGAAACCTTGGGTATGCCAATCGCTTATTTCGATAAGTTTGGAAATCCTACAGCGAAACCGGAATTGAACAAACCCTTACCTGCAGGTGTTACTTTGAACACGGTAATCGACGGCTACATCAAGGCAATCGGGGGGGAAAAGGCGGTAAAAGGCGTGCATACCATCGCTTTAAAGTATACAGCCACTGTACAGGGAATGAACTTGGAAAGCGTGACCAAAGTAACCGATAAGGGGCAAATGTTGTCGGAGCAATCCATGATGGGGAACGTGATGTCCAAACAGATGGTAACGCCTAAAATGGCATACACGGTTCAACAAGGACAAAGACAAGACTTGACGGGCGATGATTTAGTGGAAGCTCGCAAAGGAGCACAAACTTTCTCGGAGCTGACTTTAAAGAACAAGGCAGCCGTGGTTTTAAAGGGAATCGAAACCATCAATGGCAAAGAAGCTTATGCGGTAGTCGACGGTAAGGAAACCAGTTATTACGAGCTTGCTAGCGGTTTAAAAATCGCGACTTTTACTACGGTAGATCACGATGGAAAAACGGCAGTGCAAGAGGTGTATTATTCCGACTACCAAGCGGTAAAGGGAATTCAATTGCCTTTTACGATTAAGATGAATGTCGGAATTGATATTGAAATGAAGGTGACGGAAGCCAAAATTAACGAAGGCGTTTCCGATGCGGATTTTAAATAATAGATTTAGATAAAGCGGGAAAAACAGTGATTTTCCTTTTTTAGCAGCAACCGTAAGGTTGCTGCTTTTTTTGTTTTTACAACTTTTTTTATGGAATTACTCGAAAGTTTAGGGTTGTTTTTTTGCTGGAATACCCGAGGTTTTTCGGGGTTTCTTTGCGATAAATCCCTGGTATTTTTTTTGTTTTTTAAGTTTTTTTTGTGACTTTGCTTTTTTGTAGGTGCCTAATATATAAGGTATTGCGATTAGTTGTAACATTTGTTTAACTATTGTGAGCAGGGGAATACAGCGGTGCTGTGTTGTTTTTGCGCGGGAGTTATCTCGCTGTATTTGCAGTGTTCGCCTCTGATATAAGGAGAAAGGAAGGCGAAGCGGAATAGTTGATTTTTTTAGCCTTTACCGCTGCTTAAGAGGAGTGTCTAGTCACTGCCGAATATAAAGGAGCATGGACGAATGAAGAAGGCGAATCGAAGGCGCAAATCATTTCGGGATCGGGTTTATAATCTCGTACAGGGTTTGTTAAAATCCGAGGCGGTCGCTTTGATTTCAAGTATAGAAAATATTGAAGTAAAATTTAAGGAGTCATGAAAATATTCTTGTCATTTTTAGTGTGTGTCGCGCTGTTTGCGGGATGTAAAATTTTTAACGATGATCTGCCAGATCACACCCAAGAGGGCAAAGGGACTATGGGTTTTTACCTTAATGGAGAAAAATTTCATCCGATTAATTTGCGATCGCCAGGTGGATTACACTATTCAAAAGATGTTGGGTTGAGTCTGTTGGCAATAGAGTATAAAAAATCTTTTGGCTCGCAGGTAGATCTCATGATTATGGTAGAAAATGTTGCGATAGAAGCAGGACGAACCTATCGTTTGGGGGCGTTTTCGGATTCCTTGGGAGCCTTTGCAGCGTTGTCGTATTCGGTGGATTCGGGAGAGCCGGGACGTCGATTTGAAAAAGTTTATTACACTTCTCTCGAGCATTTTGGTGAATTGACGATTAGCAAACACGATCCCGAACTGCGGATTATTTCGGGTTTCTTTTGGTTGAATGTGTGGACGGACGAAAAAGGCTTGGTTGAAATCCGAGGCGGCCGTTTTGATATGGAGTATTTAAAATATTGAAGTAGAATTTGAATGTTAAATGTTCGGGTTATAGCGGTGAATTCATGTGGAGCCACTCTGGTCGACGATGCGGAGCGCTTAAGCTTAAAAGTGATTAAGAATTGATTATTAAAACAATTGAATTGAAAAATGCGCGGGTTTTAAGTGGCTTTTTTGTACTTTTGTGGTAGAGAACAAATTGAATATTAAACAGATAAACGATGAAATTAACGAAATATTTTGCTGGATTGGCATTGGGAGTATTGCTATTTACCGCTTGTAAAGATGGAGAGAAGACCGAACAGCTGGTAGAGCAAGGACAAAATACAACAGCGACAGCTGCGGTAACGGGACAGCTTGAGTTGGCTAGCTTTGAAGTAGAGGGAATGACTTGTGCTTTGGGTTGCGCCAAGCTGATCGAATCCAAGTTGGCTGCTTTGGACGGGGTGAAATCCGCAAAGGTCGATTTTGAAACCAAACAAGCAACGGTGTCGTTTGATGATGCCAAACAAAATTCGGAATCCCTTACCAAAACCGTAGAGAAAATAGCCAACGGCATTTATAAGGTGTCGCATTTTGAGGCGAAGAAAGTGAATTAAGAGGCGTTTCTTTTATTTAAAGCGACCGTGGTAAAAAAGGATTTGAGCATAAACTCAAATCCTTTTTTGTTTACCCGTAAACTGGGTTTGTGAAAAAACGGCAAACGCGCTTAAGTTGGTTAGTAGCTAGTCTTGCCACTGTATGGATTCCATGATGCGATACATGTCTTTTTTGATGTATTCGGTAGCGGGTAATATCGAATCGTAATTGGGTTTGGCATAGAAGTATAGCGAGGCGACCATAAAGTTCTTAACGCTGTCTGTGGCGTAGAACTGTGCGTTGGTGGCGGCATCGCCCTCAACGGAGTAAAACATGCCATAAACCTTGTCTTTGGCGTTGATATAGGGCTGCGAACTGATTTCGTCGGCTTTGATAAAATGCTCGTAAGTCAGTTTTTGCGCATCTTGGAGCAAGGCGGTTAAGTTGTTGTCAACGGGTTTGTAATTGATAAAAACCGTCGCTTTCATGGCCGGGTAGTGAATTTCAAAACTGCAGCTCGGTTTGGCTTGAATGTTGGCCCATTGGTTTTTGTCGAATTCAAAGTGGCAGTCGCTGCGAAAGGCTTCGTAAGTGGCCTTGGGATATTCCAAGCTCAACAGGGCATCTGGCTTGGGATGCGGAGCATCTTGGCACGATAAAAAAATACTGCCTGCAAAAACGGTTAGTATACTCAGGCGACTAAGACGATATTTCATTGGAAACGATGGATTTATAACGGTGTTTTTTCGTTGCGGTTAATTGCACGGTAAATATACAATCTACCGCGTAAAATTACTCGATTATGCGAAAAAAAATGAAATGGGGGTAGACTGTGGTGTTGGAGGTGTCTTTAGGGGTTAATCGCCCGGGCGATTAACCCCTAAAGACCCGGTTATTCTAAATTAAAACGGCAGGTCGTCTTCGTTGGTTTCTCTGGGGATTTCAAAGTTGTTAATCGCCAATTGCTTGTCGGATAGCGGCGTGTTTTTGATTTTGGCATCGGCGTCTTTCTTGATGTTGAGGAAGATGAATTCCATCACCTGAATTTCGGTAGTGTGTTTCGCGGTGCCGTCTTCCGCTTGCCATTGTCTGCTGCGAATTCGACCCTCTATATAAATCTTATCCCCTTTGGAAAGATATTTTTCACAGAGTTCGGCGGCTTTGTTTCTAACGACCAAATTGTGCCATTCGGTCGACGTTATTTTTTCGTTGGTGGTTTTGTTGATATACACCTCGTTGGTGGCCAAGGCAAAACGACCGATACAGTTTCCGTTTTCGAAATAGTGCATTTTGACGTCATCGCCAAGATGACCGATGAGGGTTACTTTGTTCAGGGTTCCATTCATAATAGATAGAAAGATAAATTCAAAAGTTATACGGTGTTAAAATGCCTTATTCGTAGTGCTGAACTATAAAGTTATGAATAACTATTGGAAAAGCAAATTTTTTGAGCTCCGAAAAGGAAAGTCCATCATTTAAAGGGTGGTTGACTTCGATTTCCCAGAAGTTGATATGCAATTTGCGATGCGATAATTTATGGATAATCGGTTCGGCATTGAGCTTGGTGATTCGCTTGGTATCTCGATGGCTGCTGTGTTGGTAAATCTGCTCGTGAACGCTGCGCTCTTCGACCAGGGTCGGCGTTTCGATCAAGGGAAATTCGTACAGCTGCTGCCAGATGTCTTTATCGGTGCGCTGCTGTATTTGGGTTTGGTTTAAAGAATCCTTGTATATTAGGTAATTCAAGAAACGAGAGCTAACTTTGGTCTTGCTGAGTTTTACCGGTAAATGCGGCACCTGATTGGTGTGGTATGCCACGCAGTCGTCGAGAAAGACACAGGAGGTACAAAGGGGTTTTTTAGGCGTACAAACCGTAGCGCCAAAGTCCATGATGGCTTGATTGAATACGGCGGCTTGCCCTGGGGGCAATAGCGCTGTTGCCACGGCGGTAAATTCCTTTTTGGTAGTGGAGGTGGCGATATCTGAAATAATGCCGAAATAGCGCGCCAAAACGCGAAATACGTTTCCGTCTACCACGGCGACTTGCTCGTCAAAGGAAATCGATGCGATAGCAGCTGCGGTATAAGTGCCGACGCCCTTGAGCAGTAAGAGCTCTTTATAGGAAGTGGGAAAAACACCATCGAAGTCTTCGGCTATTTTTTTGGCCGTCGCGTGTAGGTTTCGAGCGCGCGAGTAGTATCCTAGGCCCTGCCATAACTTGAGTACTTGGTCTTCAGGAGCTTGCGCCAAATCAAAGACGCTGGGGTATTGAGTGAGGAAAGCCTCATAATACGGCATTCCTTGAGCTACTCGAGTTTGCTGAAGTATGATTTCTGACAGCCAAATTGCATAGGGGTCGCGTGTTTTACGCCACGGTAAATCCCGTTTGTTTTGTAAGTACCAAGCAATTAGTTTGTTAGAAAAAAGCATCTCGAAATATGTGAACTGCAAACTTAAAACTTTATATGATTAAATTTTAATCGATTAACGTTGAATTATTGGATTATTAATTAATATATTTGCACACTCTAAAAAAAACAGACGACAATAAAATAAATTATAACTAAAATGACGAAAGCAGACATTGTAGCTAAAATTTCGGAGAAATTAGGGCTTGAAAAAGGAGACGTGCAGGCGACGGTTGAAACTTTTATGGAAGAAGTGAAACACGCTTTAGAATCCGGCGATAACGTATACCTAAGAGGTTTTGGAAGTTTTATCATCAAGACAAGAGCTGAGAAAACGGGTAGAAACATCTCTAAAAACACTACAATCAAGATTCCAGCACACAACATCCCAGCTTTCAAACCGGCTAAGGTATTTGTAGAAGGCGTTAAATCAAACACAGAAGTAAAAATTAAATAAGTATTAATCTCTAAACTACACACATTATGCCAAGTGGTAAAAAAAGAAAAAGACATAAGGTAGCGACTCACAAACGTAAAAAAAGAGCGAGAGCTAACCGTCACAAAAAGAAAAAGTAGTTTTAAACTACTTTTTCTTTTTTTAAAAAAAAGAAAATTATTAGAATTTTTTTCATAGATTTATATTTTAATAATTAAAATCGATGAAGTATTATAAGTTTTTTCTAAACTTGTAAAAAGATTGTTTAATCCATCTGTACCGATTTGTTAGGAGTTAGCTTGTCAAAACAACCAACAACCGAGTATGGATAAAAATGTACCGTGTGAATAAAGAATTAATCATTAGATCCAATTCTGAAGCCGTAGATTTTGCCTTATTAAAAGATGGAAAACTAATTGAATTACACAGAGATAAGGAAGAGGACAAGGGTTTTCAAGTGGGAGATATTTTTATTGCAAAAATACGAAAACCAGTAGCCGGACTCAATGCTGCATTTGTCAATGTAGGTTTTGAGAAAGACGCTTTTCTTCACTATCACGACTTAGGCCCAAACCTACCGACCCTGTTGAAATTCACGAAACTTGTAAGCGCAGGTAAATTAAAAGATTACTCCCTAAAAAGCATTCCTTTTGAAAAGGAAATTGACAAAGACGGTACCATCACCGATGTGTTGAGTGCCAATCAGTCGCTTTTGGTTCAGGTTGTTAAAGAACCCATCTCCACCAAGGGCCCGAGAATTAGCTCTGAGCTTTCTTTGGCAGGTAGATATGTGGTGTTAGTACCCTTTTCCGATCGCATTTCAATTTCCCAAAAGATTGAATCCAAAGAGGAAAAAGAGCGTTTAAAACGCTTGGTTCAATCGATCAAACAGAAAGGCTTTGGTGTTATTGTACGCACCGTTGCAGAAGGCATGAAAGTGGCCGAGTTGGATAAAGACTTGCAAAACTTAATGGACAAATGGAACACCATGTGCAAAAGGTTAGTAACCGCTCATCACCCCTCAAAGGTATTGGGTGAGGTCAATAGAGCATCTTCTATTTTAAGAGATGTCTTTAACGATACCTTCACCGGAATATACATTGACGATGAAGAGTTGTTCTATCAAACGAAGGACTATTTGCAAGAGATTGCTCCTTCAAAGGTTTCTATAGTGAAGCATTACCAATCAAAAGAGGTACCTCTTTTTGAAAAGTACAACATTGAACGCCAAATAAAAACTTCCTTCGGGAAAACCGTTTCCATGAGTAAAGGAGCCTACCTGATCATAGAACACACAGAGGCGTTGCATGTGATTGATGTCAACAGTGGAAATCGCTCTAACAAAGCTCAGTCTCAAGAAGATACTGCTCTTGAGGTCAATTTAATCGCGGCTGCCGAAATTGCTCGACAACTCAGACTCCGCGATATGGGTGGTATTATTGTAGTCGATTTTATTGATATGGGTAATCCAGAGAATAGAAAAAAACTATATGATTTCCTCAAAGAAGAAATGAGTGATGATAAAGCAAAACATAAGATCTTGCCTCCTAGTAAATTTGGATTGATTCAAATCACTAGACAAAGAGTTAGACCTGAAGTAAATATCAAGACAAGAGAAGAAGATCCGAATAATGAAAACGGAGAAATAGAGGCTCCTATCTTAATTGTCGATAAAATCAAGTCTAGCCTAGAAAGAATTGTAAAAGACCACCCCAAGGTAGTCTTAAATACACACCCTTTTGTCGCAGCATATCTGACAAAAGGTTTTCCATCAGTGCGTTCAAAATGGTTTTTTGAATATAAAAAATGGATAAAAATTATACCACGTGACGCTTACACGTTTCTAGAATACCATTTCTTTGACGAAAAAGGGAATGAAGTTTCAGATTAAATTAAAACCGCTTACTCTCAGAGTTGGCGGTTTTTTTTTGCCCGTTCATTTGGCCTCTCATCCTTTTGCTTGGAAGTACCGTGCGGCTCAAATGGGATCATTCTCAAAAGTTGTGTGTGAATTAAAAAAAACTTCCGATTTTTGCAAAAAAAAGAGATACTGTGGACAACTATGTAGAGTTACTTAAATTGATATTACCCGAATTCTTAGTAGAGCATTTTGATTTGGTAAAAACCACCAAGCAAGCAGAAATTATGCATCTTTATTTTGAAGAGCGCAATGTTGTTCCCATAGAGCATCAGGACCTTATCTTGGTTGCTCACGGTTTCCACAACGAAACCACCATACAAGACTTTCCCTTGCGAGGAAACAGTGTTTATCTTCACGTGAAACGCCGAAGATGGCTTGAGAAGGAATCTCGCAAATTAGTGCAAAGAGACTGGGAATTAGTAGCTAAGGGAACTCGTATGACAACAGAGTTCGCTTCTTTTTTAAAAGAAATTAATCGATACTAAGACCAGTGACTGTCGTACCATTGGTGGTTTCTTTGGTGTGGATGGCAAAAAACTACAGCGACAATACAAAGAATCCTTAAGTGACTTTCGTAATTGGAGTGTAAAGGATCACGCAAAAGAATGGCTTATATATCCCGAGAACATAGGTCCTTATCTTTCTATAGACGAAACAGCATTGTCTAAGGGGGAATTATACACAATCATAACCAATAAAAGAGCTAAAGGAAAAAAGGGAAGCTTAGTAGCCATATTTTCAGGAACTAAGGTTGAACCTATTGTAGAGAAACTACTTACTATCAGCTCAAAAATTAGAAGAAAAGTACGCGAAGTAACCTTAGATATGGCTAGTTCTATGAAAAACATTGTAAGCAAGAGTTTTTCTAACGCCATACAAGTAACTGATCGTTTTCATGTACAAAAATTAGCCATAGAAGCCTTACAAGACATTCGTATTCAGGAACGCTGGAAAGCGTTGGATAACGAGAATCAAGCTATTAAAGAGGCCAGGAAAGCAAATATAGCGTACGTTGCTCAAGAGTTTGAGAACGGAGACACTCCAAAACAACTCCTAATAAGAAGTAGATATTTGCTATGCATGGATAGCGATAAATGGACTGAAAATCAAAAAACTAGATCCAAAATTATCTTTAGAGAATTTCCTGTCATAAAACAAGCTTACAATCTTGTACAAGGACTGCGAAACATTTATAATACAACAACAGTAAAAGAAGTCGCTTACACTAAACTAGCACATTGGTATAATAAAATCGAAAACAGTAATCTCAAAACATTTAATACGGTAGTCAATACCATACAGCTAAACTATCAATCTATTTTAAACTATTTTGACAACAGAAGTACCAATGCTTCTGCAGAATCCTTTAATGCCAAAATCAAAGCTTTTAGAACTCAGTTTAGAGGCGTAAGAGATATAGAATTCTTCTTATATAGATTAGTCACTATTTTTGCATAAACACAAGATTTAGGATTAATCCCTCAAATGCCTTTTTTCTTATTCGGGTATAAATGCAGCTGTTTTCCCAACTCGCATCATCGCCTCATCGCATCAGTTACTTCCCATTGACATAAATTTCAATCGCTTTTTCGTTGCCATGCGTATCGGTAATACTCAGTATATGCGTTCCGGTAGTGGTCTTTATTTCAAATTCGTGAAAGTTGGTTGTCGCGCCCAGGTATTGGTTGTCCAAATACCAAAACAGGGTTTTGTTGCCGCTAGAAGCTGCGGCTTTGGCGACAAAAGGTTGTAGGTTGGAATGAAAGTCCTTGGTTCGATAGAGCGTCATTTGATGTTTGGGATAGATAAAATCTAACTGTGCGGTATTTTGCGCCAGGCAATCGGCTCTAAAAGGAGGCAGATCGATGTAGTTAACGTGGTAGTTTTTATAGTAAAAAGCCTGTATAGGCGGTATTTGAAACCACGATTTATTGCGTATGTTTTCGATGGATTCACAGCTGCTGTTTACGCGATATTGCTCGTTGGCGTCTAAGTGCACCAAAAAGTGGTAGGGACAGCTTTTGGTCTTTTTGGCTCGGGCTACGATCCAGCCTTTTTTGCTCGGGCAGTATTGTTGGGCCAAATACCCGCTTTCCACACAGATATCCGCTTCTTCCAAATCGTTATATGGAGTGTCAAACCACGGGCTTCGCGGCAACAGATTAAACACGTCAAAGAGTATGGGCGCTGCGCTGCTAACGCCGGTTAGAGACGGTCTGCCTTCGCCAGTGGCATTGCCGACCCAAATGCCAACGACATAATCTTTATTGACTCCGATAGCCCAGCCGTCGCGATTTCCAAAACTCGTTCCGGTCTTCCAGGCGATTTGCAGGGAGGAGTCATAAAACTTCCAAGCTTCGTCTCCTTCGGGCCTGTTGACCTCTCGCATCGCCTCAAAGGTTTGCCAGATTGCACCAGCGCCCAAGCCCGTTTTTTGTACCGCTTCTGTGCCGAAGTCGGTGCGGATGGCGCTGTTCCAGTTTAATGCGGTCATTTCGTTTTTGCGGTATTTTCCCTTGCTGCTGACAAAGTAATTCAGGGTCGAAGACATTCCGGCATAGGCCTGACACAAATCCCATAAACTGCTTTCGGCACCGCCTAAAATCAGCGATAGCCCGTAGTGATTGGGGTGTTTGTTGATGTGTCGCAGTTGCAGTTTTTGCAGCTGTTCGTAAAAGCGATAGACCCCGTAATCCTGTAGCATGAGCACCGAGGGAATGTTGAGGGAGCGCGACAAAGCCCTGTTGGCCGGTACGGCACCCTCATAGCTCAGGTTGTAATTCTTGGGACTGTATCCGGATATTTGAGTGGGTACATCGGGAATTAGGGTTTCGGGCAGCAGTTCTGCTTCGTCGATTACGGCAGCGTATAGAAACGGTTTTAAGATGCTGCCGGTACTGCGGGCTGCCTGTATGATGTCTACGTCTTTTTGATGCGCGGCTGTTGTCGGCGCATTGCCGATATAGGCAACGGTGTTTCGCGTGTTTACATCGATCACCAAAATCGCCAAATTGTGGATTTCCGATTGACTGTACAGGTTGTGATAGTTTTGTGCGAGTTGATTGGCCCGGCGTTGCACCTCGTAATCCAAGGTGGTTTGTACGCGTTGCTGCGGTGTTTTTTTGGCCACCTGCGTCAATAGGTGTGGTGCCAACTGCGGTAGGGGATGTGGCTTTTGTGGCAGCGGTTCTTCTAGGGCTAATTCGTAGGTTTGTGCGTCGATGACGTGATTGCGGTGCAATTTGAGCAGCAAAGCATTTCTCTTGGCCAAGAGGATTTGTTGGTTTTTGCCCGGGTAAATCAATTTTGGCGCATTGGGCAATACGGCTAAGGTGGCACTCTCTGCCCAAGAGAGCTGTTGTGGGGAAACCCCAAAATACCGCCACGAAGCCATGTCCAAGCCCACTACATTGCCGCCAAAGGGCGCTTGAGAGGTATAGAGGGTTAGTATGCGGTCTTTGCTGTAACGAAACTCCAAGCGGGTCGATTGGATCGCTTCGATCAGCTTTTCAAAATAGCTCCGCTTCTTTCCGTCTCGTGCCAAGCGTATGGTTTGTTGGGTTAGGGTACTGCCGCCGCGAACGACTTTGCCCGCTCGTATATTTTGAGCAATTGCCTTGGCTATCGCAACGGGGTTTATGCCCCAATGTCGGTAAAAGTGCTCGTCTTCAAAGTAGCGTATACTCTGTTTAAACTTATGAGGTATGCTGTCTTGTTCGGGAAAGCGCCATTGCCCATCTCGGGCTATTTGCGCGCCGAGTAAATAGCCTTCGCGACTTTCGATTACCGTGGAATACGGCTTGTCAAAAAGCGGCTTGGGCAAGCAAAAGTAATACGATATCAAGAGCGCCAAAAGCAGCAGGCTTTTGATCTTGTGGCGTTTGATAAAAGGGGGAATTGCGGCTGTTTTCACAGTTTATTTAGGGTTAAATGACACCGGAACTCCTAGGAGTTCCGGTGTGTTTATTTTACTTGACAACTTCTACCCACATACCTTGGGTTCTGCTGGAATAATTGTGGTCATACATCGCCTCGGCCTGAATGCCCGGCATGTAATAGCGGCCGAGATACGAGGCGTTTAAAACGATTTTAAACCTCTTAGCGGTATTGGCGGGCAACGAGAAGTACAAGTTGGTCCTGTCGTCTCGTATGTCGGTATGGTCCACTTGGTTGGCAGACTCGCCCACGTCGGTAAAGCGCAGATTGGCAATTTCCCAACCCGAAGGCACGATTTGAGTCAGGGCAACATTGTCTACCCTTCTGTTGGTCGCATTGGTAATGGTGATCTCACAGCTGAATTCACTGCCCTGCGTTATCGTTTGCGGATAGATGAGCTGGCCGTTGCTGTTTTTAAAAGCCGACTGGATTACCAGGCCGTTTTGCTGTACCAACTCTTCCCCTACAGGCAAAATACCGCTGTAGGCAACTCGGGCGTATAAGGTGCTTTTGGAATTGTTTTTAAACGCTATGGTATTGCCTTGGTTGGAAACGCTAAGGCGTTGATCGATAAAGGCCTTTTTGGTTTTAACCGTTTCGGTTTTACCTCTGTAAGTCGTTTGCAAATCAATGCCGTCGGCACTGTTATTGCCTTTGGCGTAAAGGGCAATTGCATAGAGTGAATAGGCCGAAGTCTGGGTGCTCATCCATCTCGAAGACGAGAGGTTTTTGGCAATTTCCAAGGCCAAGCGATGTGCTTTATCTTTTTGTCCGAGCACTAAATACGTTTCCAAAGCCATGGCTTGGTTGCGTTCCGGCGAACCGTAATAATAGTAATTGTCCATGCCGTCTAGGCTGGTGTTGGCCATCAGTTTTTCGGCCGCACTCTTTTGTCCGGCTAGGGCATAGGCCGCAGCCAAGCGCAGCTTGGATTCGTTGGAAATGCCTTGGGTTTCTCGCAGTCGATTCATCGCTGCCAAATCCGGTGACCCAGCCAGGGCTAAGGTGTAGAGGCGATAAGCTTGTGCAAAATCATTTCTATATCGGGCCTGATAGCGCCATTGCCTTGCCGTTTTCTGTTGGAAACTCAGCCAGTTCGACTTGCTGTTGACCGGTAGTATAAAGCCCTTTTTCTCGGCTTCTATAAAGAAATGACCGATATAAGAGGTGGACCAATCGTCGTAGTATTTGGACCCAGACCAGTACGTAAACCCACCATCGGACAATTGATTTTGTTTCAATCTATTGATACCGGCAGCCACGTTTCTTTGGACGTTGTCCTTTTGTTCTTTGGTCAATTCCATAAAATCGGCCAAGTACAATTGCGGGAATACGCCAGAGGTAATTTGCTCGGAACAACCGTGTGGATAGGCGATCAAATAATTCAATCGCGAGCTCAAATTGACTCCCGGAAAACTGGAAATCTCCAATTGGGCTTGATTGGAACCGGTTTCCCCAAAGGAAGTCCAATCCAAATGAGCCGTCTCATTGGGTTCTATGACGATGTCTTGATTTTTATACGTTCGCGGATTCGGATTGGCCACCTGCATTTCCACTTCATAGCTGGCTTTCTCCTTACCGGATGTCGCTTCGATGACTATTTTTGTTTTTCCACTGGTCTTGCCGACTTCTAATTCGAAGTAGACGATTTTTTCGTCGGGTTGGGTGAAACTCACGCTTTGCGTAGCATTGCCTAGTAGCTGGAATTTACCGTCTACTTTTACGCGTACGCTAACCTGCTTAATCTGGGGCTCTGTGGCAAATACCGTAACGGGCAAAGTAACTTTTTCCGTCGGTACCGCTTGTCTAGGCAAAGAACCTAGAATCATCAAAGGACTTTTGATTACTGTGGTCTTTTCGGCACTGCCATAAGCCATGGTCTTGGCGTTCGAAGCCACCACCATGGTGCGCACCGAACCGATGTATTTGGGCAGGGTGATTTCGTGTGTGGCTCTCTTGCCCTTTTCGAGTTTAAAAGGCCCCATATAAATGACTACCGGCTTAAAGCGGTTGGCTTTTTTGGCCTGTCCTCCTCCTAAGTCCTCGTCACCCCCAATGCTGAATACCTGATTAATCGTACCGCCAAAGGCGCCGATAACCTCATTGTATATGTCCCATGTTTTAACGCCCAAAGCGGTTTTGGAGTAAAAGTTGCTCCAGGGATTCGGGGTTTTAAAGCGCGTCAAATCCAACAAGCCATCTTCTACAACGGCTATGGTATAGGTCATTTCTTGACCCGTAGCTTCCTGAATTTGGATGTTCGCTTTTTGCTCCGGTCTCAGGGTTTCGCTCATCGTAATCACGGGTTGCAGTTTGGTCTCTTTGTTGTGTACCGTTATGGGAACGATCCCGTACAAGCGAATTGGCGAGTCGTTAACCGTAGAGGCATGTGGTTGTAGCAAAGTGATGTTGAGGTATACGTTTGGAGCCATTTCCTTGCGAATAGGCAGCTTGAATATCGTTTCGCCCTTAGTGGTTTTTACCCAGTGCGTTTCCAATACCTCTGTACCCGTTTCTACCGAGATTAAGGCCCGACCGCCTTCGCTGGAAGGGAAGGAAATCTGCGCTTCTTCTTTGAGGTTGTAATCGGTTTTATCGGTGGCGATATTCAATACGATGGCCTCGGCATTGCCGTGGTCTTTGGTTTTTCCAGACCAGATAGGCCAGTCGATATACAAGTCTTGAGACGCGATGTGACCACTGGATATATCCGTGGCTACTATGCGGTAACGCCCCCAGTCTGCTTCGGCCACGGTCAAATCAAATTGACCTAAGCCCGAGGCGTTGGTTTGTATACGCGTGCTGAAATACGTTTTGTGGTTGTTCGATGCGCTGTAGTTCGACATATTGTCGTCTGAGGCATCCCACCACCAATTCCAATTGACCTTATACACGTCTATCTGTACCGCTGCTTGGGCTTTTCTATTGCCGCTTTCCGTAACGCTAACCACGTTAAAGGTGTTTTTGGTGTCGGTTTCCAGCATGCCGTACTTATTTCCCTTTGGCGCGGCTATACCCACATAGGATGTGTAGGGCGAATAGGAAGAAGTGGAAACGTCGGTGCTAAAATCACCGCCGTTTTCGTGTATTTTGGTCACCAAAATCATTTTTAGCATACCCGAATTTTCAAGGCTGCTCTCCGGTTTTACAAAAAAGGAGAAGTTACCAGCATCGTCGGTTTTACCGCTAAACAGATTGAGTTCTATAGGCGATTTGGATTGAAAACTGTTGGTAAAGGTGTATTTTTCAAATCCCTTGAATTGGGTGTCTTGAGGTACCAATTTCGCCTGTACCTCGGCTTTGAGGTTTTTGGCGATGGCGCCCTGTAGCCAATTGATGTTGAAATTGATGCGCGAACCCGTGGAGGCAATCAATTTCCCCTCCATGTCGTTCTTGATCTTTAAGCGATTGGGCTTGATCGTTTCAACCTTGATCTGCTTGTAAAATTTGGCCCCACCTACGCTGATTACCGCTTCCCAATTTCCAGTAGGTGCATTCTCGGGAGTGGATAGGGTAAAGCTGTAGTGGTTGTCTTTGTTTTTCGATTGGATCTTTTGTTCGGAAACCTTTCCAAAGGGATCCGACAGTTTTATCTTAATCGGGTGATTGTCCGGTAGGGGGTTGGACAAGTCGTTTAGGATAAAGCCAACGTGAATCAAATCGCCCGGTCGCCATACGCCGCGTTCGGTATAGATAAACCCGTTGAGGCCTTTTTGTAAACTCACCCCATCGACGTCAAAGTTGCTCACCGCCAAAGCCAGACCGTCGTCGAGTTTGACGTAGGTGGTGTGGTTGTCTTTTTTGACGATGACAAAATATCCTTTTTTGTCTAAGTTAAAGTGTGCCAGTCCATCGGTATTGGTTTCTATAGTGGTGAGCAATTGCTGTTGGTAATCGTATATCGCTATAGAGGCATTGGATACCGGTTCGGTGGTAATGATGTTGTTTACCGCAAAGAAATACGAGTTGTTGAGCCCTTTTTTGACCATTACGCCCAAATCACTGGCCAATATATTGGTTGCAACCTTGGTGTCGTAGTAATAGGAGTTCGAGCAGGGGTCGTCTTTTTCTTCCCAGTTGTAATCGTAGTAATCGTAATAGTCGTCTTCGTCCCAGTCTTCTTCCTCCGTATCGTCTTCCGCTTCCTCTGTTTGCTGAGCGTCTTCGCCATCGGTGGTTGCACAATGAAAAAGCGAGTAACTCTTTTTAAAAGAAAACTCGATGCGGTAAATCGCTCCGGGTTCGGGGCGTATTAACGAGGATATATCCAAGGCATGTGTGCTCCATTTTTTTAGAGAAGACAGGTTGCCCGTAGACAGGTCTATGGTTTGTTTGGCTATGGGAGCCGCTACTTTGCGCAGGTTGTACTTGCCATCTAATTCGTTGTCCTGTAAAAATTGCAAGACGTTATTTTCAAAAATCTTGTATATTTTAACGTCTACCGCCTTGAGGTTGGTCACCTGGAAGTTGACTTTTAAGTTTTCCGAACTCGGTAAAATCGTGCCGTTTTTGGCCATTTTTACCGCGGGTTTCTGCTGTTCAAACAACAATTTAACCGTAGTGGTTTCGGCGGTTTTCTTGCCGTATACATTTTCTATGCCCTGGAAGAGACTGATGGGGATTTCGCCGTCAAAAGGCGTATCGCTAAAGACCTTGATCGAGTTTCCGTCGACGCTAAACTTGATGTCGTCGGTGTGCTCCAGTGCGATGAGTCCGCTAAAATCCTGATTTCTTTTAATCGGATCGGAAAAGTTGATCCAAAACGACTGATTGCTGTCGTCACTGATTTTGGTTTGTATGATTTTAAAGCTGTTCTTGGCGGGTATGGCCAGTTCTATACTGCCTTTTTGATCGATTTTCTGTGATTTTCCATCCCATTGAACCGCTAGGGTGTTTTCGGTAGCGCCTCGCGGTATGCTGTCGATGACAAAGGAAAAGAATCGGGCTTCTTCGGTTTTGCCGATCAGTTTGACGCGGTTTTTAACCGATCCGGTCTTGGCCGTAATCAATTCGTTGGCCTGCTCGGTAGACATCCAGTCGCTGGTGGTTATGGTACCGTTTAAAAAGTAATAGTTTTCGCCCACCGATTGAAAGTCCCAGGTTTCCACGGCAAAATCCATCTTGGTCGTCTTTACGGTAAACTTGAAGTCGCGCAGCTCTTTGGGAACCTCGCTGATTTTCGACAGGTGGAACGTCACCTGATACTCCTGGTTTTGATCTAATTTCTTCTCGGGTATAAAACTCAAGGAGTTGTTGGCCAAATAGACGATTTTCCCCGAAACTTTGGGCGAAATGCTGAATAGCTTTTCATCGATTTCTTGATTGGCTTTCCATTGGTCGGTATGAGCTTGTAGCCCCACTTGAATGGGATTTTTGGTAGATATTAAACCCGAGGTATAACTCGTGATGTGATCCTTGAATAAAGAGGGATCCGAGTTGAAGTCTTTAGACGATTTTTTACAGGCTTGAAAAACCGTTAAACCAATCACCAGAAATAACCATAATTTTAATTTCATAGCACTACTTTATATTAAACAATTTTATCTTTTTCCCTTGAAGAAATGAGTCATCAATTCGGCACAACGCGCCTCGAGCACGCCGCTTTTGACGGTGGTCTTGGGGTGCAATTGTCCGCCCATACTCCGATAGCCGCGCTTGTGGTCTGCCGCGCCAAAAACCACTCGGGGAATCTGACTCCAATACAGGGCGCCGGCGCACATGGCACAAGGCTCTAAAGTTACGTATAAAGTGCAGTCTTTTAAGTATTTTCCGCCTAAAAAATTAGCGGCTGATGAAATTGCTTGAATTTCCGCATGTGCTGTAACATCTCTTAACAATTCGGTTAAGTTGTGGGTACGAGCGAGGATTTGATTTTGAGAAACCACCACGGCTCCTACGGGGATTTCGCCTTGGTCAAAAGCCGTTTGTGCTTCGCGCAAAGCCATTTCCATAAAATATTCATCGGTAAAGAGCATCTCCATAGGCTTAAATTCTGTAGGTGTTACATTAAGGAAGATCAAAAGTAAAAACAAAATTGTAATTTTGTCTTTTTATTCTAGGAAAGCATGTCAAATAAAATAATGTCAAAGATCAATAGTCCCGAAGAGTTGCGCGAGCTTCCGCAATCGCTTTTGCCCGAATTGGCTTCCGAGCTGCGGCAGTTTATCATCGATGTCGTCTCGGTCAAGGAGGGGCATTTGGGGGCGAGTCTCGGGGTGATGGAATTGACCTTGGCCTTGCATTACGTTTTTGACACGCCTCGGGATAAATTGATTTGGGATGTGGGACACCAGGCTTACGGACACAAGATATTGACCGGTAGGCGCGATGTGTTTGACAGCAACAGGAGGAAAGGGGGACTCAGCGGTTTTCCCAAGCGCGAAGAGAGCGCGTATGATGCCTTTGGAGTAGGTCATTCTTCGACTTCGATTTCCGCCGCTTTGGGCATGGCTTTGGCCGCTCAGATTCAGGGTGATTTTCAACGGCAGCACATCGCGGTAATCGGCGATGCCTCGATCGCTGCGGGTATGGCCTTTGAAGGCTTGAATCACGCGGGGGTAACCTCGGCGAATTTGTTGGTTATTTTAAACGACAACGCCATCGGAATCGACCCCAGTGTCGGTGCGTTAAAGGAGTACCTCACCGCGGTAAAAACCGGTAAAAACCACCGCGACAACAACATGATTAAGTCGTTGAATTTCGATTATACCGGGCCTATAGACGGTCATGATTTGCCCCAGTTAATCGCGGAGCTGCAACGCTTAAAGCAGCTCAAGGGTCCGCGTTTTCTGCATTTGATTACCACCAAGGGCAAAGGCTTAAAACAGGCCGAGGAAAACCAGGTGCGCTACCATGCACCGGGTAAGTTCGACCGGGTTACCGGCGAGTTAACACCTACAGACGAATCGGGCTTGGCGACAAAATATCAAGATGTCTTCGGATTGACCTTGGTCGAGCTTGCCGCTCAAAACCCCAAGATTATTGGAATTACTCCGGCCATGCCTACGGGGAGCTCGATGAAGTTTATGATGGATGCGTTTCCCGATCGGGCTATAGATGTGGGTATAGCCGAACAACACGCCGTAACCCTCGCTGCCGGCATGGCTGCAGATGGGTTGGTGCCGTTTTGTGCTATTTACTCCACTTTTTTACAGCGCGCCTACGACCAAGTGATTCACGATGTGGCGCTACAGCGCTTGCCGGTAATTTTTTGTCTGGATCGCGCCGGATTGGTCGGTGAGGATGGTGCTACCCATCAAGGGGTATTCGACATCGCTTATCTAAACTGCATTCCCAACCTGATTATTGCCGCTCCTTTAAATGAACTGGAGTTGCGAAATCTGCTCTATACCGCTCAACTGGGATTGGACAATCCCATAGCCATTCGCTACCCTAGAGGTAGAGGGGTGTTAAAAGATTGGCAAAAACCTTTTGAAAAAATTAATATAGAAAATATTCGTAAATTAAGAAAAGGCGATAAATTTGCCTTCCTTTCTACCGGTACTATAGGAAATAATGTGAGTAAAGCTTTTGAACAGTCGAATTCGCCCTTAGGAGCCCACTACCACTTTCCCGTAATCAAGCCGTTAAACGAAAGGGAATTGCATCGAATTGCGCAAACTTATAGTCATATATATACGATAGAAGAAGCGTCGGTTCAAGGGGGATTTGGCAGTAAAATCGCCTGTTTTATCGCGGAATTTTACCCAGAGGTGCGCGTAAAGATTTTGGGAGTTCCCGATTCCTTTATAGAACACGCTGCTGTTGGGGAACAAGAAGCGGAATGTGGAATAGATGTACCTTCGGTACTTCAGATTATAAATACATGGAAATAGTGAGGCATAAAGGTTGGTTTGTATGGGGTCTTTTATCGGTGATGCTGGTGTGTAGCAGCAGTGCGGGGGCAGCGCTTAAAGCCACGTCTTGTCGGACGGTTTTAAACGATACCCTGATTGCGACAGATACGGTGCTCAAGCAGCCGACCTCCTTGAGAAACCCTTTTAATCCGCTGATGGATTTGCAAAAGGCAGATAATTTTGGCTATGATGGGGTCGGGTCTAAGACGATCACGATACACTATAACGACTCGGCCTCCCTACCCTTTTTTAGGCCGGTGATTTTTGTGCCGAACAACCAGCCCAAATTCAACATACAACCCTTGGATCTGTTTCCGCAAAAAATAGATTTGAGCTTTTTACCGGTTAACGATACCGTTATCGGCTATTGGGAAAAATACAACAGATTGGGCTTGGACATCAATCAGATTTCCTTTGTCAATTGGAGTGCCGGAGGGGATAACTCGGTTTCGGGTTTGTTCAAGGGCGATTTTAAGCGCAAATACGTCAAAGGCCGTCTAAATTGGGAAACCGAATTGATATTGCGGTATGGATTGAATCAGCAAGAGGGCAGGGAGTCGCGTAAAACCGACGACGCCTTCCAGCTAAACTCCACTTTTGGGTATAAGTCTTCGGCGATTTCCGATTGGTATTACACGGCGAAGTTCAGTTTTAACACCCAATTTGCCAACGGGTATTCCTATCCCAATACCGATTTGCCGATTTCCAAACTCTTTGCACCGGCCTATTTGTTTGTCGGGGTGGGGGCGGAATATTCACTACCGCATCGCGGTGTTACGGTTTACTTTTCTCCATTGACCTTGAAATCTACTTTTGTCGCCGATCAGCGCTTGGCCGATCAAGGGGCATTTGGTGTGGATAAGGCGATTTACAACGAGCATAACGAGGTGATTCGTCACGGTAAGCGATCCAAGTCGGAAGTCGGGATTTTGGTCTCTAACCAATGGAAGAAAGAGATTTTTAAAAATATTTTTATCGACCATCGATTGAGTTTATACTCGGATTATTTTAACCGTTTCGGCAATATCGACATCGATTGGCAGCTGAAGTTGGATATGAAGATCAACCAATATGTTCGCGCCAATGTCGGCACGCACATCATCTACGACGACGACATCAAAAACAAAATCGAAGTGGCTGGAGTACAAGTCATCGAGGGACCGCGTTTTCAAATTAAGCAAATTTTGGCCGTGGGCTTGGTGTATGTTTTCTAGGGCAGTTGTTTTGCCTGCCGTTGGCTGGGATGCCGCTGTGATTTCTGCCAAAAGCTAATATTTTTTCACTACTTTAGTAGCGCTAAAAAACCGCAGTATGTTTCAGAAGATTATCGTTGCAGTTATACTTTTATTCGGCGCAGTTGCAGGGGCACAAGAGCTGTTGCAGCAGCCCGTGGAAACAGATACGGCCAAGGTGTATGATACCAAGTATCGGGAAGATCAATTTTACGTGGGTATTACCCATTCGATTTTACAAGACAAGCCGCCGGGTTTTAGTCAGCGGTCGCTTTCCTTGGGTATACAGGCGGGTTTTTTACGTGATTTTCCCATCAATGCTGCCCGAACTTGGGCTATTGCTCCCGGTATCGGCTACTCTTATTTGAATTTACACCACAATTTAGCGCCTTTTGACGGTGTCGATTTTCCCTCTCAAATCTTGAAGGAATACGACCGCAATACCCTGTCGTTGCATTACTTGGATTTTCCGTTGGAAATACGCTGGCGAACTTCTACGCCCGAAAGTCATAAGTTTTGGCGGGTGTATACCGGTTTTAAAGTGAGCTATTTAGTAGCGGATAAAGCGGTAACCAAAAGCGATTTAGCCGATTTCACCCTTAAAAACAGTGCGGATTTAAACCAATGGGTATACGGCGTTTATTTGTCGGCGGGATTTAATACCTGGAATATCTATATGTATTACGGCTTGAATTCGGTCTATAAGAATCAAGTAGTGCCCGAGAGCAACAACAAGGTAAAAGCCTTTAATGCCGGATTGATGTTTTACATCTTGTAAAAGGCGATATACCAAAAGGCGAGCTGTGGCAGCAAGCCGACCAAAAAACCATAGACGATTTCGGAAGAGCGATGGGCTTTGAGATAAAGCCTGGAGCTCGCTGTAAAACCCAAGGCGATCACCAGGGTATTGAGGATAATCGTATTGGGCATATAGTACTTTATCGACAACAAGGTGAAGAAGGTAATACAGCCCGTTAGAGAGGCTACGTGCACGCTAAATTTCTTTTTGGCATAGATACTCAACAACAGCAATACATAGCTGTAAATCGATCCCCAGATATAGATATTGAACTCGTAGGTTCGATTGTGTTGCAGTACGTAATCCTTTAGGATAATCAACAGGAGGATGTAAATCAGTATGGGTACTACCCGTTCTTTGGCGCTGTCTATCATGATTGAGGATTTGAGCAACCGCATCGAGCGCAAAAAGTAGTAAAGGGTAATGGGCAATAAAAAGGTCATGATCAGCACTTGGCTAAGGGTAATCATGATTTCCAGGCCGTTAAAAAAATCTTTAGTGAGCAGGAAATAGAGGCTTAGGGCCAATATCGGTATGACGATTGGATGAAAAAAATAGGAGAAAGACGCTAAAAATCTCTTCATCAATGGTTTATTTTTAAACGCGGTGTCTAAGTCGTACCGCAGCGCAGTAATCGGCAGTACACAGCGTTGAACACTATATTTTTTTGCGCATACGCGCCACGGGTATATCCAATTGCTCGCGGTATTTTGCAATGGTTCTGCGCGCAATAGGGTATCCTTTTTCCTTTAATAAATCGGCCAATTTATCGTCGGGATAAGGCTTTTGCTTATCCTCGTCGGCGATGATGTTTTGCAATATTTTTTTGATTTCTATAGTCGATACCTCTTCGCCCTGATCGTTGATCATGGCTTCGGAGAAAAAGGTTTTAATCAATTTGGTACCGTAGGGTGTTTCGACGTATTTGCTGTTGGCCACTCGGGAAATCGTAGAGATATCCAAACCGATTAAATCGGCGATATCCTTTAAGATCATCGGTTTTAATTTGGTCTCGTCGCCGTCTAAGAAGTACTCCCTTTGGTATTCCATGATGGCGTTCATCGTTACAAACAGCGTTTCCTGACGTTGTTTAATCGCTTCGATAAACCATTTGGCTCCATCCAATTTTTGCTTGATAAACTGTACGGCATCGCGTTGGGTGGTCGACGGTTTTTCGGCGGTTTCCTTATAGGTTTGGAGCATTTCCTGGTAGTCTTTGGAAATGTGCAGTTCCGGTGCATTTCGCCCGTTTAGGGAGAGTTCCAAATCGCCTTCTACGATTTTTATCGCAAAATCGGGAACCACGTGCTCCACGGCTTTGGAATTGCCGGCAAAAGCACCTCCGGGTTTGGGGTTTAGCTTTTCGATCTCGTCGATGGCTTTTCGGAGTTGCGACTGGCTAATACCGTATTTCTGCAACATCTTGTCGTAGTGCTTTTTGGTAAAAGCCTCAAACTGATTCTCGATGATGTCCTTGGCTAAATCGACCGCTTCACTAGGCGTTTTGTGGCGAAGTTGCAGCAGCAAACACTCCTGTAAGTTTCGCGCACCAACTCCCGCTGGTTCCAATTCATGAACGATGTGCAACACGCGTTCTACGGTTTCCTCATCGGTATATATGCCTTGGGTAAAGGCCAAATCGTCGACGATGTCTTGAACCTCGCGACGAATGTATCCCATATCGTCTATACTACCCACTAGAAATTCGGCTATACTGCCCTCGTAATCGTTGAGGATAAAGGTATTTAACTGATTGATCAAATCTTGATGAAAACTAACCGAGGCAATGATAGGCGCTTCGTAGTCATCGTCATCTCTGCTGTAATTGTTGGCTTGGAGTTTATAGTCTGGCGTTTCATCATCGCTTAAGTATTCATCGATATTGATGTCTTCCGTGTCGATTCTTTCATTGTCATAGTCGTCGTATTCCTCGTTCGAAAACTCATCGGCTTCCACGCTGTCTTCTTTACCTGTTTCAAGCGCTGGATTTTCTATCAACTCTTCCTTGAGCCGTTGTTCAAAGGCTTGTGTAGGAAGCTGTATCAACTTCATCAGTTGAATCTGTTGAGGAGATAGTTTTTGAGAAAGCTTTAATTGTAGGTTTTGTTTAAGCATATACTAAGATAAGAAATAATAAGATTTTTCAGAATAAAAAAAGTTTACTTTATACAAAAACTTATTTCATCAAAAGTAATAAAATATCTGTATAAAGTAAACAATTTAACAAAAGGTATTGCGTCTTAGAACTCCGCGTTTTGGGGTGTTCTCGGGAATGGGATTACGTCTCGGATGTTGGTCATGCCCGTTACAAACAACACCATTCGCTCAAAGCCTAAACCGAAACCACTGTGTGGTGCGGAACCGTATTTGCGGGTGTCTAAATACCACCAAAGTTCTTTTTCGTCGATTCCCATACTTTGCATGCGCTCCACGAGTTTGTCGTAGCGCTCCTCTCTTTGAGAACCTCCTACGATTTCGCCAATCCCGGGGAATAGAATATCCATAGCGCGAACCGTTTTTCCGTCGTCGTTCATTCGCATGTAAAACGCTTTGATGTCTGCGGGGTAATCAAAGAGGATTACCGGACACTTAAAGTGTTTCTCCACCAAAAAGCGCTCGTGCTCACTTTGTAAGTCTGCGCCCCAAGCGTCGATAGGGTATTTGAATTTTTTGTTTTTATTGGGTTTGCTATTTCTCAAGATATCGATGGCCTCGGTATAGCTCACGCGTTTAAAGTTGTTGTCCAATACAAAGTTTAACTTGCTGAGCAACGACATTTCACTGCGTTCGGATTGCGGCTTGTTTTTCTCGTCGTCTGTCAATCGTTGATCGAGAAACTTTAAGTCGTCGGCGCATTTCTCCAAGGTGTATTTGATGATATACTTGATAAAGTCTTCGGCCAAGTCCATGTTTTCATCCAAGTTGATAAAGGCCACTTCGGGCTCGATCATCCAGAATTCGGCCAAATGGCGTGAGGTATGCGAGTTCTCTGCGCGGAAAGTAGGTCCAAAGGTATATACCTGTCCCAAAGCCATGGCGTAAGTCTCGGCTTCCAATTGACCCGAAACGGTCAGGTTGGTCGCTTTTCCAAAGAAATCCTCGCTGTAATTAACCGATCCATCCTCGTTTTTGGGGATGTTGTCGAAGGGAAATGAAGTGACATGCAACATTTCTCCTGCTCCTTCTGCGTCTGATCCCGTTACTATGGGCGCATTGAAATAGTAAAAACCCTGCTCTTGAAAATACTTGTGTACGGCAAAGGATAAAGTGCTTCGAACTCTCATAATCGCACCGAATACATTGGTGCGTATTCTCAGATGCGCATTGTCTCTTAAAAACTCTAAAGAGTGTTTCTTGGGTTGTATCGGGTATTTCTCCGGGTCGGAATCGCCTAAAATAAGCAGTTCATTGACTTGGATTTCCACGTTTTGCCCCGATCCTTTGCTCTCTACTAAGGTTCCCTTAATGGAAACAGCAGCTCCAGTATTGATTCTTTTTAATAATTCTGAAGGAAATTTTTCGAAATCTACAACACATTGAATGTTGTGAATGGTAGATCCGTCATTTAAAGCAAGAAATTGGTTGTTTCTAAAGGTTCTCACCCATCCTTTTGCTTTGACTTCGTGCAGCGTATTGGTGCTGTTGAGTAGGTCAATAACTTTAGTGTGTTTCATCGTCGACTTTTATATTTAAAATAAACTAGATTTATTTTTTTTGATAATCTAAAATACCCGCAAAGATACTAAAAAAGAGACCATTTTTGTCGGTCGGCGCAATTTATAAGCGCGATTTGCCCTTTTGTTGCTGTGCGCTGCGGTGTCGGCTGTGTCGCAATCACAGAAACAGCCCGTTTGCTGTACTTGCAGTCGGGCTGTGGGTGTTTTTATCTCTTGATAAACGGCAGAGACCTTGGACCGTCTTTTAGGTGCATAATCAAATAGTAGCTACCGCTAGACAACTTTTGTAGGTCTATGGTGTAAGTGGTAACGTTGCGCTGGTAGGTCGGCTGTATGGCTTTGCCGTTGTTGTCGATTATGCTGAGGTTGGCAAATACCTCGTCTGTGTTTAGTTCGATGTAATCACCGGCGGGAACGGGATATAGAAAGCTCGTTTTGTCTGAAAAGGCGGTAATCGACAAGCTGCTAATGACCAAGGTTTTTTCCAAGGTCACCGTTTTGCCGCATGTAGTCGCTTTTAACGTTACGGTGTAGGTGCCGTTTTGGGTGTAGGCATGGGTGGGGTTGGCTGCGGTAGCGGTATTGCCGTCACCAAAGTCCCATAAATAGGTTTGGCTGTTTGTCGACAGATTGCTAAAAGCCACCTCGTTGTTGTTTAGGGTATAATTGAATTGGACCACCGGGTCGTAATCGTAAATTTTCCACTGTCTCAGGTTGTCAAACACCACTTGTTGTACGGCGTTTTTAATCGCATTGATTGTCGAATTGGGCAAACCGCTGTTATACGTGGCGCTATTCGGCGTTTTTTGGAAGAAAATGCTGTAAAAGGTATAGGCAGCAGCCATGGATCCCGCTAGGGAAGGATGCGATTCATCGGCGGAATACAGGTCGATTTCGGGATGATTGGTGATCAAATAGCGCCAAACTGCGGCTACGGGTGCCAATATGCCTCGGTTGTCGGTAGCCATAGTTGTATAGCGCTGCTGCAACAGGTTGTCCATGCCTAAATAGGTGCAAAGTGGCGTCCAAAAAGCGCAGTTGGCGGGGTCGCCATTTTTCCTGCCCCAGGTCATGTAAAACGCAACCTGCGCACAGGGATTGTACTGTCTGATTTTGTCGCTCAATGCCGTGGCATAGGGATATACTTGACGGACAACATCTGCGTCTGGAAAGGCCGGGAGTTGACTTTGCTCTTGCAGTACTACGTAATCCCAGTTGCCCTGTGCCAGGGTGCTGGTCACTTGTGCGTTATTGGCATGCTGCTGTAAGGTGCTGCCGCCGGGCGTGTGTTGCGCATAGGTAAACTGGTCGCCGGCAGAGGTGGCGATGAGCTTGGTCAACTCGGGTATGTTGTTGGTATTGGTATAACTGTTGCCGATAAAAAATACTTTTTTGGTCGACTGTGCCTCAATGAGCACCGTACTCAGTAAAGCGAAGATTACGTAAAAGGGTTTCATAAGTTGTTTGTTAGTTTGTTTTTGTGGCAACAAATATGTTAAAATTTATTCGGTATTAAAATAAATATCGTAACTTATTTTTATATAGTGCAGTTGTTTGGATCTAATACTGGATTGTTGCAAACAATTGCAGTGGTGTAATTTATTTTGGAAGGGGATAGGAGCGCAGTTGGCGACGAGTTCAGTATATTTGCCAAAAAAATATGAATTGGGTTTTATTGATTATCGGCGGTTTTTTTGAAGTGGGATTCGCCTCTTGCTTGGGCAAGGCTAAGGAAACGACCGGAACGGCTTCCGCCCTGTGGATGGGAGGTTTTTTTGTGTGTTTGGCGATAAGTATGTTTTTGTTGTACAAGGCTACGCAAACCCTGCCCATAGGAACCGCTTATGCGGTATGGACCGGAATTGGGGCAGTGGGAACCGTACTTGTGGGAATATTTATCTTTAAGGAACCGGCTGATTTTTGGCGGGTATTTTTTGTCACTACCTTAATCGCTTCGATTATTGGACTTAAATTTGTTTCGAATTAAGACTTTAAAAAAGGCTACGGTGACCGTGCGATTTACAGTATACAAAAAAATCCGCTATTCAGCGGATTTTTTGGTCTTTATACTTTCATGATTTCCGCTTCTTTAACGGCGAAAATCTCGTCTATTCTCTTGATGTAAGAATCGGTAATTTTTTGGATGCTTTCCTCGGCTACCTTACAGATGTCTTCGGAAGTACCGTCTTTTTCCAATTTTTTAATATCCGTATTGGCGTCTTTACGAGCATTGCGGATACCGATTTTGGCGTCTTCGGCCTCGGTCTTGGATTGTTTGGCCAGGTCTCTTCTGCGCTCTTCTGTCAGTGCGGGAATATTGATAATGATGTTTTCACCATTGTTCATCGGGTTTAAACCCAAATTGGCAATCATGATTGCCTTTTCAATCGGTTGCAACATGCTTTTTTCCCAGGGAGTTACCGCAAGGGTTCGCGCATCTGGTACATTGATATTAGCTACCTGCGACAGGGGAGTCGGAGAGCCGTAGTAGTCAACGAAAACACCTCCCAGCATTTGTGGAGTTGCTTTTCCAGCACGGATATTTAAAAGTTCTTTCTCTAAGTGGGCGATAGTGCCCTCCATAGACTCCTTAGTACTGGCAATAATAAAGTTTATCTCTTCAGTCATAACTTTTTATTCTATCAATTAATATTTACTGTGGTACCTATAGTTTCTCCTTCGCAAACTTTAAGTAAATTGTCTTTTTTATTCATGTCAAATACAACGATGGGCAACTGGTTTTCCTGGCTTAATGTAAAAGCGGTGGTATCCATAACGTTGAGTCCCAATCTCAAAACATCGTCGAAAGTGATGGTTTCATATTTTACGGCGTTCGGGTCTTTCTCTGGATCGGCAGTATATACACCGTCTACGCGTGTTCCCTTTAGAATCACATCGGCATTGACTTCAACACCTCTCAATACCGCTGCGGTATCGGTGGTGAAATACGGATTTCCCGTACCGGCGCCAAAAATCACTATACGTCCCTTCTCCAAATGGCGAACGGCTCTTCTCTTGATATAGGGTTCGGCTACGGCCTCTATCTTTAATGCGGTCTGTAAACGGGTCAACATCCCTGCTGCTTCCAAGGCACCTTGCAAGGCCATACCGTTGATTACCGTGGCCAACATACCCATATAGTCGCCTTGTACGCGATCCATCCCTTCACTTGCTCCAGCGACTCCTCTAAAGATGTTTCCTCCGCCGATTACGATGGCGATCTCCACTCCTTTACTGTGTATTTGTTTTATCTCTGCAGCGTATTCTGCTAACTTCTTTGGATCAATACCGTATTGATTTTCTCCCATTAAGGCTTCTCCACTTAATTTTAGTAGAATTCTTTTGTATTTCATTGAAAGGATGATTTTAAGATTGTGCAAATATAGACATTATCTGTTTTTATAGAATAAGATTTTGAAAATTATGCTTTTTCTCTTCATAGGTCTCTTTGGCGGCCAAATAACCGATCTCATAAATCTGATCCATGCGAAGGCGATTGCGCTCAAAAGTCGAGTATTCTGTGAGGGCTTTGGGTTCTATAATCCAATCGCAAAGCTGTATTTTTTGGTAGTTGTTTAACGTGGTCATCAGTTCGTAAGCCCGTGCGGTTACCGATTTTATAGACGTGAGATGCGACTCCTCAATTTCCTGTAACGGACAAACGTTGACGCCGATGATATAATCGCAGCGCCCCTGTAGTATGTTGGAGGGAAAATTGTTTAGAATTCCGCCATCACTATACCAACGGTCCTCGATTTTAAAAGGCGAAAACACGCCGGGAAAGGCACTGGAGGCCAAAAGGGCGTCGGCAATCTTGGTTTCTGGACTGAATATTTTTAATTTGCCGCGAACGATGTCGGTGGCCGTGATGAATAGGGGAATCTCCAAATCGGATAAGAGGTGATCTTTAAAAACCTTGTTGAGGTATTTGTGAAAGGCATACGCATCCATAATGCCCGCTTTCTTGATGGTGAAGTGGTGCCAGTTAAAGATGTTTACCGATTTAAAAAACTCCAAAATCTCCGGTGGTTTGATGCCAAAGGAGTAAAGTCCCGCTACTATCGAGCCCGCACTGGTGCCCGCTATCATCTGCGGACGAACTCCCTTTTCTTCAAAAAACTGTAAAACGCCCGCATGCGCTATTCCTTTATAACCGCCGCCTGACAGGACTAAACCAGACGTTAATTGTTGTTCTTCCATTTGAGATCTGCCTTTTGGAATGGATATTTGTTCTATATTTGACTGCATAAATGTACTATAAAATGAAAAACATTATTACACAAAGCTTGGAAAAAAGCTATACCTACCAACAATACAGAACTTTTGTTACTACTGCCTTAGAAACCGATCCGAGTATACTGGAATTGCAGGAAGATTACTTGCCTTATGCTGAGCTCAATGAGGTTCGAATGAATCGCTTGGATAAAACCGTGACCATAGATACGGAAATCCAGGCGAAGTTACAACAATTAAAGGGAGCTTATATTTGGTTGGTGCTTTCTGAAAGCTGGTGTGGTGATGCTGCTCAGGTATTGCCCGTAGTCAATAAAATGGCCGAAGCGACAAAACAAGTTGATTTGGTCGTGGTGTTTCGAGATCAAAACAACGATTTGATGGAAGAATTCCTAACCAATGGCGGTAAGGCAATTCCCAAGCTCATCGTTTTGGATAAAAATACCCTAGAGGTTTTAGGCGATTGGGGACCTCGACCTTTCGGCGCTCAAAAAACGGTGGACGACTACAAAGCGGAACACGGTCAATTTGACGATCAGGGTATAGTGGTGCTGCAAAAGTGGTATGCCAAGGACAAAGGGCAGTCTGTTCAAAGGGAAGTACTCGAATTGATGAACGGGCTAAAATAGCCGCTCTTCAAAAGGCCTAAAGAGGAATTTTGACCCGATTTAAAAGGGATTTACTGAGGTTCTTGTTTGCAAAAACCTCAGTAAATATTTTATTTATTCAGCGTTGGCTGTTTTTCTATAAATGAAATCACTGTAGATGTGTCTTCTGGCAAAACGCGCAGGAGAATCGGCATTGACCAATTTGATATAGGTGTTTCTCGGAACGCTAAAATATTCGTAGCTGCTGCCATCGGTAAACGCAATGGTCAACACAGAACGCTCGTAATTGAAATCTTGTATACTGGCCTTAGTGATGGTTTCTGTATATTCTGGCAAGGCGTTTGCAATGGTTTCCGGTGCAATGCTCACTAAGAAGTGATAGGCTTCAATGATTTTTTTACTCTTTTCTTCGGCTTCCAATTGAGCCTCCGGATTGTCTTGAATTTTATCGGGATGGAACTCCTTCATAAAATTGCGGTAAATCGTTTTTAATTCTTTTAACTCGGTGGTTTTTTCTACACCCAAAAGAGCTCTGTGACTGATAATTCTTTTCATAAATAAAATGAGGTCTTTATCGTTTCTATAGAAGAGCAACAACTGTGAAGCTCTAAAACAATAATTTCGGCAAAAGTACATTTATAAAATCAATTTTACGGTATCGAGGGCTATTTTCCTGATCGTTATGGTAAAAATCGAGAAATATGTGGCCAAACTACGCCCTTAAAAGAAACGCAAATCGCGCGTTTAGGTTTTTTTATAAGCCTATAAAGCGCCCAAGATATTGATTTTGTCCGAGGTCGAAATGCCTCCGGGGTTGCAGCCGGGCAGGCCTTCGGGTATGGGTTGACCCAATGCTTCAAAATAGGAAACCCAAACGGGGAAATAGTCGGCGGACCCCAGGGGTTTGTAAGTCATCGGGTAGAGTTTAAAAAACGGCTTTTTATACGCGTATTTAAAGGCGTCATAAATCAGTTCAGAGCAGTAGTATTTGCCGTTGTCATACAAAAAGTCATCGTCGTAAGGCAAGCCGATTTGCTCGGTGGCAAAGGCGATTGCTTCGGGAATCAATGACGTATATGCCTCCTTTACACGCCCCAGGTACATGGTCTGGGACGAGTAACTCAAAAACTGTTGTAGGGGAGTGCTTTTGACCGATTGGCCTCCGGCTTCTATCACAAAAGCTTGGTCCTCTTTAAGGACAACCAAGCCGATATGGTTGAATTTTAAATTTTTATAACCCGTAGTCACCTCGTTAATCGCGTCGCACATCGGTCCGCATTGGAGGTTTTGAAAGATCAAATCGCCGGATTGTAACACGAGCTTTTCCTGTGAAAAACAAGGGGTGCTAAGCAGTATATACAAGGCGAAAAGTTGAAGTTTCTGAATCATGACTAAGGGGTTTTACAAGGCGTCTTCTGGATTGGGTTTTTCGGCTATGCCCAAAACCAGGCGTTCAAAGTCTTCTACGGGAATGGCATTTTGAACGTCGTAATCGCCTATTTTGGTTCTGCGTAAGGCGGTTAAATGCGCACCGGAGTTTAGGGCTGCACCAAAGTCATAGGCCAGGGAACGGATGTAAGTACCCTTGGAGCAAACCACTCGAAAATCGAGCGTTGGCAATACTTGACTGGTCAGTTCGAAGGTGTCGATCGTCACTTTTCGCGCGACAATTTCCACCTCTTCTCCCTTTCGTGCGTGCTCGTAGAGGCGTATACCATCCTTTTTAATGGCGGAAAAAATGGGTGGCTTTTGGTCGATTTCACCGAGAAAACCCTGTCGGGCTTGTTCGATCAAATCCGCGTTTATATGGGCGGTGTCAAAAGTTTGGTCTACGGCGGTTTCCAAGTCGTAAGACGGCGTGGTAGCCCCGACGAAAAAACTGCCGGTATACTCCTTGATTTGGCCTTGCAATTCGGAAATCAACTTGGTCGATTTACCGGTGCAAACAATCAGTAATCCCGTGGCCAAAGGATCCAGGGTGCCGGCGTGGCCCACCTTGATCTTTTTGAGTCCCAAATGCTTTTTTAAAGCCCATTTAATCTTGTTGACCGCTTGAAAGGAAGTCCAATTCAAGGGTTTGTCAATCAATAGTATTTGTCCGTTTTGAAATTCTTCAGCGGATGTATTCATGCCCATTATTTTACGTATACAAAATAGATTAACAACAGAGATCCCACAACGATACGATACCAACCCCAAGGTTTAAAACCGTATTTTTTGATGATTTCTATAAAAAATTTAATCGCTAATATAGAGACTACAAAGGCGATGACGTTGCCCAACAAAAACAATTTGATGTTGTCGGGGTTTTGCAGCAGCAATTCGTAGCCCTTTAGACCGGTGGTTTCGTATTTCTTTAGCACTATGGCATAGACCGTTACTGCTAACATGGTGGGAACCGCGAGGAAAAAGGAAAATTCCGCAGCGGTTTGTCGCGTTAAACCCTGTTGCATACCTCCGATGATGGAAGCGGCAGAGCGACTGGTTCCCGGCATCATGGCCAAACACTGCCAAAAGCCGATGGTAATCGCCTTTTTAATGCTGATGTCCTCTTCTTGATGTACCGTGGGATTTTTAAAAAAACGGTCGATGAATAACAAGACAAAACCACCGATAATCAATACGATGGCAATGGGAATGGGCTCGCCCAATACCGCATCGATTTTTTCGTCAAAGATATAGCCCAATGCCAAAGCCGGTACTACGGCACAGGCGAGTTTAACATAGAAGTTTAAACGGCTAAAGTCAAAGAATTTGCGCCAGTACAATACCACTACGGCCAGTATAGCGCCAAATTGAATGGCGGTTTGGAACAGCTTTACGAAATCGTCGTTTTGTATCTCGAAATACGAACTCGTAAAAATCATGTGCGCGGTAGAGGATACCGGTAAATATTCGGTCAGTCCTTCTACAATAGCGAGAAGGATGGCTTGAATTAAATCCATTTATAAGGGGGTATATTTGTTGGAGCTACTACTTGGTGGTCTTTTTAAAAATAGAGTAAATACAAACTCCAAAGCCGATGAAGATAACGGTTGGAGCCAATCGGATTCTTCTAAAGTTAAAGATGGCATCGTTGAATTCGGCCGGATTGTCGTTGCCTCCGCCAGACATCAAGATGTAGCCCAGGGCAATGATTAGTATTCCTGCGATTAAAAACAGATAGTTGCTTTTGGCAAATAGAAAGTCGGTAGGCTGGTTGTCGTTCTTGTTCATATTTTTAGTATAATTCGTCGGATTTTAAATTTAAGAAACGCTGGGTGGCAAAAAACGTACTTATCGAAGTGATGATGATGCCCACCATAAAAATTCCCGCAGAGATGATCAATATGGGGATATAGTCTTCTTGAAAGCCCAATCCCAAAGAGGGGAAGCGCTGATCTAAGTAATAGGATACGCCAAACACGCCTAAAATGGCCAATAGCGAACCGATGATACCGAGCTTCATGCTGTGCCAGATAAAAGGTCGGCGGATAAAGGATTTCGTAGCTCCGACCATTTGCATGGTTTTGATGATAAATCGACTGGAGAAGATCAAAAGTCTTAGGGAGCTATTGATCAACAGCATGGCAACAACCGCTAAAAAGCTACTGATTACCAACATCCAAAAAGTGATGGTTTTGATGTTTTCGTTGACCAATTCTACCAATTGCTTGTCGTAGACCGTATCGCTAATCAGGGGATTGTTTTTGTATTCGAGTTCGATTTTTTTGATGCTATCCGACACGACATAGTCTCCTTTAAGGTGAATGTCGAAGGAGTTTTCCAAGGGGTTAAAGCCCAAGAAGTGCAGGAAGTCTTCGCCTATGATATCCTGATGGGATTTGGCGGCAGAATCCTTGGAAACATAGTGAATGTCTTTGACGTAAGGCGCGCTTTCCATATCCTTTTGGAATTGGGTCAATTCGGCTTCGGTGGCTTTATCGTTAAAATAGACAGACATCGGTATGGTTTCTCTAAAGTTGTTAGAGATCTTTTCGGAATTCATGATGAATAAACCCAGGGTTCCCAACAGGAAAAGCACCAGGAAAATACTCAAGATGACCGAAAAATAGGAAGAAATTAATTTTCTTTTTTGATATCTCTCAAAAGATGAAGCCATAGTTCTTTTTTTAAGGCGTAAAAATAATAAACAAAAACGGCTTTAAGCGATAATAACACCTAAAGATTTATATTTCTTATAAATATAGTGTATTTTTGCGTCAATTGATTTATTCGTTGTAGGAAAACCCACCAAGCGAGGCGGCTTCGGGCGCAAATCGGTGTTCTCAGGGGCAATCAACGTTTTAACTACGAGCAATGAGCTGTGGATTTGCCGGTGACGAGGGGTTTGTCGGAGGCAAATCTCGTCGCGTTCAGGCGATGCCACAGTACCTTAAAAACAATAACGAGATATGAAGTACCATCCCAATGAAATTGAGGCCAAGTGGCAAAGATATTGGAGCGAAAATCAAACCTTTAAAACAGAAGCTGTTTCAGACAAACCCAAGTATTTTGTGTTGGATATGTTTCCTTATCCCTCTGGTGCAGGACTGCACGTTGGGCATCCGTTAGGCTATATAGCATCGGATATCTACGCGCGTTATAAACGCCATACGGGCTTTAACGTATTGCATCCGCAGGGCTATGACAGTTTTGGATTGCCGGCAGAGCAATATGCCATTCAAACGGGACAACATCCGGCGGTTACCACAGCGGCCAACATTGAGCGATACCGCGAACAGCTGGATCGCATCGGTTTTTCTTTTGATTGGAATAGGGAGGTACGGACTTCAGAACCGGAATATTACAAGCATACACAATGGATTTTTATACAATTATTTAATTCGTGGTACAATTTGGCTGCGGATCGTGCGGAGCCCATATCCGATTTGGTGGCGATTTTTGCCACTCAGGGGAATCAAGGCGTTCAGGCGGTTTGTGACGAGGGCATCGCGATTTTTGACGCTGCGCAATGGACCGCTTTTAGCTCGGAAGAGCAAGAACGCATTTTGTTGCAGTACCGCATGACTTATTTGGCGGAAACCGAAGTAAACTGGTGTCCGGCTTTGGGAACGGTATTGGCCAATGACGAAATCATCAACGGACTCTCCGAACGCGGAGGTCATCCGGTAGTTCGAAAGAAAATGACTCAATGGAGCATGCGCATTTCCGCCTATGCAGACCGTTTGCTTCAGGGACTAGACACTATTGATTGGAGCGAAAGCCTCAAGGAGAGTCAGCGCAATTGGATTGGAAAATCCGTTGGAGCTTCGGTGGTTTTTAAAGTTGAGGATTCCTCGGAGGTTATCGAGGTGTTTACCACCCGTCCCGATACCATCTTTGGCGTTTCCTTTATGACTTTGGCACCGGAACACGATTTGGTGGCAAAAATAACAAGCCCGGCTCAAGAGTCGGCGGTTCAGGCTTATGTCGAAGCGACTTCAAAGCGAAGCGAGCGCGAGCGTATGGCCGATGTAAAAACCATTTCTGGCGTTTTTACCGGAGCCTATGCCGAGCACCCGTTTACCAAAGAGCCCATCCCGGTTTGGATAGGCGATTATGTATTGGCCGGTTACGGTACGGGGGCGGTTATGGCTGTTCCATCTGGAGACGACCGTGATTATGCCTTTGCCAAGCACTTTGGCTTGGCTTTTAAAAATATATTTAAAGACTGTGACATCTCGGAATCGGCCTATGCCGACAAAGAGCACTTCACCCTGGAAAACTCCGATTTTTTAAACGGACTTTCTTATAATGAGGCTACGGTTTTGGCGATCGAAAAACTCGAGGCCTTAAATCAGGGTAAGGGGAAGACCAATTACCGCTTGCGCGATGCGGTTTTTTCGCGTCAGCGCTATTGGGGAGAGCCCTTTCCTGTGTATTACGTAAACGGCTTGCCTCAGATGATAGAGGCGGCTCATTTGCCGATATTATTGCCCGAAGTAGAAAAGTATTTACCTACGGAAGACGGCTTGCCGCCTTTGGGGAATGCAACGGTTTGGGCTTGGGATCGTGCGGAAAATCGGGTGGTAGCCAATTCAAAAATAGACCATATTACCGTTTTTCCATTGGAGTTGAATACCATGCCGGGTTGGGCGGGTAGTTCTTGGTATTGGTTGCGCTATATGGATTCCGATAATACCGAAGAACTCGCCTCTGCCAAGGCTATTCAATACTGGCAAAATGTGGATTTATATATAGGAGGAAACGAACATGCGACAGGACATTTGTTGTACGCGCGTTTTTGGAATAAGTTCTTAAAAGACATCGGTGTGGTTCCCGTAGAGGAACCGTTTCAAAAGCTGATAAACCAAGGGATGATTTTGGGCAACAGCGCTTTTGTGTATCGAATCGAAGGAACGAATACCTTTGTGTCTAAAAACGCCATTACCGACCAAAAAGTACAGCCGCTGCACGTGGATGTAAGCTTGGTCAATGCGGCTAGTGAATTGAATTTAGAAGGATTTAAGGCCTGGCGTCCGGATTTTAACGATGCAATATTCGTTTTAGACGCAGATGGTAAATACATAGTAGGACACGAAGTCGAAAAAATGTCCAAATCGAAGTTTAACGTGGTTAATCCCGACGATATTTGCGAAGAATACGGAGCCGATACGCTGCGTTTATACGAGATGTTTTTGGGGCCTTTGGAACAAGCCAAGCCGTGGAATACCGCTGGTATAGTGGGAGTGTTTGGTTTTTTAAAGAAGATTTGGCGCTTGTATGCCGACGATAACGGCGTAGCGGTTGTCGATGAAGCACCTACGGCAGAGATGCTGAAAAGCCTGCATAAGACGATTAAAAAGGTGTCCGAAGACATCGAGAACTTTTCATTTAATACTTCGGTTTCACAGTTTATGATATGCGTAAACGAGTTGTCCCAACAAAAATGCCATCACCGGGCAATTTTGGAACCACTAGCTGTGGTTTTAGCACCGTATGCCCCGCATATTGCAGAGGAGTTTTGGTCGATTTTAGGACATGAGGGGTCGGTTTCTAAACAGCCGTTTCCAAAGTTTAACCCGGCTTATTTAGTGGAGAGTACCAAGGAATATCCGGTTTCTTTTAACGGAAAAATGCGTTTCAAATTGGAGTTGCCCATGGATTTAACCGCGGCGCAAATCGAGGAAATTGTCATGAAAGACGAACGGACAAAGGCACAGTTAAACGGGGTGCTGCCCAAAAAGGTAATCATAGTACCCGGCAAGATCATCAACCTGGTTGGTTAGTGCTATACAAAATAAAAAACCGCTCATATCGAGCGGTTTTTTTTATTTGTTGGGGCGTATGATCAGCGCGTTGGAAAAGGACGACTTAATCGATTGCAGGTTGCGTTCTGCTTCGATTCGCGTTTTAAAATTGCCCACCCAAACCTTGTACGATGGGTTGGTGTAAACGATGGTGCCATCCAGTTGTGGGTACAGCTGATTGAACTGCGAAAGCTTTCTTCGAGCCTCGGAATTGTTGCCATAAAATATTTGAATCTTAAAACGATCGCTCACCGTAGTCGAAGAATTGGTTTTTCGCTTCTCGTTTAGCAAATTAGAGAAGGTTGGGTCCTCTTGAATGCGCAGTTGTTGCGCTTGGGCAAGCTGTATATTTGTGCAACAAATTAAGCAGGATGCTGCTAATAGGTTTCTTAAAATTCTCATAATGAATTGTATTTGTAGCAAAAGTACGATATATATAAATAAATATGCACGACTCGTCTATTTAGAATAGGTATAAATTACATTTTAAGTCTGGTAAAGGTTTTAAGAGTAATTCATAAATTGTATTTTTGTCGGAGTTTATAAATAGGGTAGTTAATAGAACGCTAATTTTAGCACAAAAAAACTATCTAATTTAGTTGATAATCATTTTATAACTATGGAAAAAGTGGGTAACCATAATTCGTTTTCAAAGATTTTTTTCTTTTGTTTAGCGTTAATGCTATCGTTCTCTACAGTTTCATTTGCTCAAGATGCAGCAAAAGGTAGAGAAGTATTTAATTCAAACTGTGCGGCATGTCATAAGCTGGATGGAAATTCAACAGGGCCTGCGCTACGTGGTGTAGTCGAAAAACACGACACCGCCTGGTTGCACAAATGGATTAAGAGTAGTTCGTCTCTGATTAAATCAGGGGATGCAACTGCTGTAAAACTCTTCAATGAGTGGAACAAAGTCGTGATGAATGACTTCCCCGCTCTTTCTGATGAAGATATCGACAACATTTTAGCTTATACTTCTGAGCCGAAAAAGGAGGCTGTAGCGCCTGCTGCGACGGATGGTGGTAGTCAAGGTGGCGGTTCGAATGATATTTCGAACATGGTGGTCTTGGGTGCCTTAGTAGTGGTATTGTTGCTGTTGGTGGCGATGCTGTTCTTCGTGAAGAAAGTACTTAATAAAGTGGTGGAGGCTAACGGATTAACTCCGGAAGTTCGTCAGGTGGTTCCGATTTGGAAAGCATTTGCTAAAAACCAATTTATGGTGGTGCTAACAACTATAGTGTTTATTATGGTGGGTTCTTATTTTGCATTCGGTTTTATGATGCAAATAGGGGTGGATCAAGGGTACGAACCCGTACAGCCTATTCATTTCTCACATAAGATTCACGCTGGTGATAACGGTATCGATTGTAAGTACTGTCACTCTTCTGCACGTGTGAGTAAAACTTCGGGAATTCCCTCTTTGAACGTGTGTATGAACTGTCACAAAAGCGTAAGCGAATTTACCGGTGATGCAGGTGTAGACTACGGCGATTACAGCCCGGAATTCTATACAGCTGAAATCCAAAAATTATACGCTGCTGTTGGATGGGATCCTGCTGCTCAAAAGTATACTGGCGAAGAAAAACCAGTTAAATGGGTAAGAATTCACAATTTGCCAGATTTTGTGTACTATAATCACTCTCAGCACGTTTCTGTAGCTGGATTGGAGTGTCAGACTTGCCATGGTCCTGTAGAGGAAATGGAAGTGATGAGACAACATTCACCATTGACTATGGGCTGGTGTATCGATTGCCACCGCAAAACGGATGTGAAGATGGAAAACAACGAGTATTACGCGAAAATTCATGAGGAATTATCTAAGAAATACGGTGTGGAGAAATTGACCGTTGCGCAAATGGGTGGTTTAGAGTGTGGAAAGTGCCACTATTAAAAATAATTTAAGAAGCTAATATATATATACAATGGCATCAAACAAAAAATACTGGAAAAGTGTTGAAGAGCTGAATGATAATAGTTCTATTGTTGAGACGCTAAGAAACAATGAGTTTGTTGAAGAAATTCCTACAGATGAATTTCTAGGAGACAAAAACACTTTGTCTTCTTCATCAACTACTCGTCGGGACTTTTTGAAATACGTTGGTTTTTCTACGGCAGCAGCTTCTTTAGCAGCTTGTGAAGGACCCGTAATTAAGTCGATTCCTTATGTTGTTCAGCCGGAAGAGATTATTCCGGGAGTAGCGGATTTTTACGCTACTACGATTGCTGATGGTTTTGATTTTACGAATATTTTAGTTAAAACCCGTGAGGGGCGTCCGATTAAAGTAGAAAATAATAATTTGTCAAATGCCTTGTCTGGAGCTAATGCTCGGGTACATGCATCGGTATTGTCTCTTTACGATAACCTTCGTTTAAAGCAACCGAAAATGGAGGGCAAAGCAGCTTCTTGGTCCGATGTAGATGCTAAGATCAAAGCGAGCTTAGACGAAGCAAAAGCAGCGGGAAGCAAAGTGGTGTTGTTGACCAATACCATGGCGAGTCCATCGACTGATCGTTTGATCGGGGAATTTTTGACACTAAATCCTTCGGCCAAACACGTTATTTACGATGCGGTTTCTTCGACAGCAGCTTTAGATGCTTATCAAAGCGTTTACGGAGAGCGTGCATTGGCAGATTACGACTTCGGTCAGGCCGATTTAATCCTTTCTGTAGGAGCTGACTTGTTGGGTGACTGGCAAGGAGGTGGATACGATGCGGCTTACGGAATGAAGAGAATTCCGAAAAACGGCAAAATGTCTAAGCACATTCAGCTAGAGGCTAATATGTCTTTGTCTGGTGCGAATGCAGATAAGAGAATTTCCATGACCGTAGCAGAGCAAAAGTTGGCTTTGGTTAAAATTTATAACATCGTTGTTGGCGGTATGGTTACTGTTGGCGCTGTGGCTAGAGATAAGGAAGTGGAAATTGCAGCCAAACAATTAAAGGCTGCGGGTGCTGGTGGAGTTTTAGTTTCTGGATTGGAAGATGTAAACGCGCAATTGTTGGTGTTTGCCATTAACCAAGCCTTGGGTTCTAAAGCGTTTTTACCATCAAAGCCAAAATACGTCCGCAAGGGAAATGCCGCTGAAGTAGCGCAATTGGTAAAAGACATGAATGCAGGTGCTGTGCACACGTTGATCATGAGCGGGGTAAACCCGGTTTACACTTTGCCTAATGCAGCAGCGTTCGAAGAAGGACTGAAAAAGGTTAAAACATCTGTGACTTTCTCGCTTAAAGAGGACGAAACAGCTTTACATACAACCATAGCGGCGGCTTTGCCTCACTACCTGGAATCTTGGGGTGACGTGATGATGCGCAAAGGACATTACAGCGTAATGCAACCGACGATTCGTCCGCTATTTGATACCAGACAATTGCAAGAGGCTTTGTTGGTGTGGAACGGCAGTACTACGGCTTATTACGATTATTTGAAATCCGTAGGCGGTTCTGTATTGGACGGGGTTACTTGGAATAAATTAGTTCACGACGGTTTTGCAGAATTTGCAGCGTCTAACGAACAAAACGCAGGATACGATTACGCAGCAGCTGCAGCTACTTTAGCTCAAACGAAGAAAGCAGCAGGTCTGGAATTGGTATTGTATACCAAAACTGGAATGGGCGACGGACAACAGGCAAACAACCCTTGGTTGCAAGAGTTTCCAGATCCATTGACTAGAGTATCTTGGGATAACTATCTGACTATTTCTAAGGCAGATGCCGCTTCTTTTGATCTTAAGAATTATCACGTTGCCAACGGTGGTCTTAATGGAAATTATGCTACTATAACGGTAAACGGGGTGGCTTTGGAAAACGTTCCGGTATTGATTCAACCAGGTCAGGCTGCTGGAACAGTGGGATTGTCTTTCGGTTACGGTCGTAAGGCTGCGATGAAAGAAGAGATGCAAGTAGGTGTGAATGCCTATAAATTATACAATGATTTTAATACGGTTCAGTCGGTAACCATCGAGAAAACTAAAGGGGAACACGAATTTGCTTGTGTTCAGTTGCAGAATACTTTGATGGGAAGAGGGGATATTATTAAAGAAACCACTCTAGAGGTCTTTAATTCTAAAGACGTTAGAGATTGGAACATCATTCCGATGGTTTCTTTGGATCACCAGTCTGTTCCGGCGAGTTCTGTGGATATATGGGAGTCTTTTGACCGCAGTGTTGGACACCATTTCAATTTGTCTATCGACTTGAATGCTTGTACGGGTTGTGGGGCTTGTGTTATCGCTTGTCACGCCGAAAACAACGTTCCAGTAGTAGGAAAATCGGAAATCCGTAGAAGTAGAGATATGCACTGGTTGCGCATCGACCGTTACTATTCTTCTGAAGATACTTTCGCAGGAGATGTGGATGTGAAAAACAAAGCTAAAGGATTTACAGAAAACTACAGTACTTTCAAAGAACTAGAGGAATCTGCAGACAATCCACAGGTGGTTTTCCAACCGGTAATGTGTCAGCATTGTAACCATGCACCCTGCGAGACAGTATGTCCGGTAGCCGCGACATCTCATGGGCGTCAAGGTCAAAACCACATGGCGTACAACCGTTGTGTAGGTACGAGATATTGCGCGAACAACTGTCCGTATAAAGTAAGACGTTTCAACTGGTTCTTATATAATAAAAATAGCGAGTTTGACTACTACATGAATGATGATTTAGGTCGTATGGTGTTAAATCCAGATGTAAATGTACGTTCACGTGGGGTTATGGAAAAATGTTCTATGTGTATCCAAATGACCCAATCGACCATTCTTACTGCTAAGAGAGAAGGTAGAGCGGTGAGTAAGGATGAATTCCACACGGCTTGTTCTGCAGCTTGTTCTAGTGGTGCTATGGTTTTCGGTGATGTCAATGACAAAGAATCGGACGTGGCTAAATTAGTGGAAGATGATAGAATGTATCATTTATTGGAGCATATTGGAACAAAACCAAACGTGTTTTACCACGTAAAAGTTAGAAATAACTAAAAATAACTAATTATTAATTAAGAAACTTATAAAGGATTATGTCGTCACATTACGAAGCACCCATTAGAAAACCTTTAGTTATAGGTGATAAATCTTATCACGATATAACAGTTGATGTGGCTAGACCTGTTGAGGGGAGAGCTAACAAACAATGGTGGATAGTTTTTTCGATTGCTTTAGCCGCTTTTCTTTGGGGAGTTGGTTGTATGATCTACACGGTCGGTACTGGTATCGGTACGTGGGGATTAAATAAAACAGTTGGATGGGCTTGGGATATTACTAACTTTGTTTGGTGGGTAGGTATCGGTCACGCGGGAACGTTGATTTCTGCCGTACTCTTACTATTCAGACAGAAATGGAGAATGGCCATTAACCGCTCTGCGGAGGCCATGACTATCTTCTCTGTTGTTCAAGCGGGTTTATTCCCAATTATTCACATGGGACGCCCTTGGTTGGCGTACTGGGTATTGCCTATTCCAAATCAATTTGGATCATTATGGGTGAACTTTAACTCCCCATTACTTTGGGACGTTTTTGCGATCTCTACGTATTTATCGGTATCATTGGTTTTCTGGTGGACTGGTTTATTACCCGATTTCGCCATGTTGAGAGATAGAGCTATTACCCCATTTACCAAGAGAATTTATTCGATCTTGAGTTTTGGATGGAGTGGTAGAGCTAAAGACTGGCAACGTTTTGAAGAGGTTTCTTTGGTATTGGCCGGTTTGGCTACACCATTGGTACTTTCGGTGCATACCATCGTATCTTTTGACTTTGCTACCTCAGTAATACCGGGATGGCACACGACAATCTTACCGCCTTATTTCGTGGCTGGTGCGATCTTCTCTGGATTTGCAATGGTAAACACCTTGTTGATCATCATGAGAAAAGTGTCTAACCTAGAAGATTATATTACCGTACAACACATCGAATTGATGAACATCGTTGTGATGATCACCGGATCGATAGTGGGGGTCGCCTATATCACCGAATTGTGGGTAGCTTGGTACTCTGGAGTAGAGTATGAGCAATACGCGTTCTTGAATAGAGCAACAGGACCTTACTGGTGGTCATATTGGTTAATGATGACTTGTAACGTGATTTCTCCACAGGTAATGTGGTTTAAGAAAATTAGAACGAGCATTATGGCTTCTTTTATCATCTCTATCATTGTAAACATAGGGATGTGGTTCGAGCGTTTCGTAATTATTGTTACGTCTTTACACCGTGATTATTTACCTTCTTCTTGGACGATGTTCCAACCTACTTTTGTAGATGCGGGTATTTATATCGGAACTATTGGATTTTTCTTTGTACTTTTCTTATTATATTCTAGAAGTTTCCCTGTAATTGCGCAAGCAGAGGTGAAAACGATTTTGAAATCATCTGGTGATAATTTTAAAAGAGCGAGAGCCGCCAATCACGACAACAATCAATCTTTAAATCATTAATTCGGTATGAGTACTAAAGTTATACACGCGATTTACAATGATGATGATGTTTTGTTACACGCAGTTGCTGAAACCAGAGCTGCCCATCATCATATCGAAGAGGTTTACACACCTTTTCCTGTTCACGGTTTGGACAAAGCTATGGGCTTAGCGCCTACTAGAATTGCCATAGCTTCATTCTTATATGGATTAGTGGGACTCGCTTTTGCAACGTTCCTGATGAATTATGTTATGATTGAAGATTGGCCACAAGACATTGGGGGAAAACCGAGTTTTAGTTATATTCAAAACATGCCGGCTTTCGTGCCTATTATGTTTGAGTTAACCGTGTTTTTCGCTGCCCACTTAATGGTAATTACTTTTTATCTAAGAAGTAAATTATGGCCTTTTAAAGAAGCTGAAAATCCCGATGTAAGAACAACTGACGACCATTTCTTAATGGAAGTTGCTCTAAAAGGCAACGAAGAAGAAGTGATTGAGTTCTTTAAAAGTACGGGTGCGGTAGAAGTAAAAGTAATCGATAAAGAATAATGGTAGAAATGAAAACTATATATAAAATAGCAGCTTTAGTAGGGGTTTCCGTATTGACTACTTCTTGTTTTAATAAAGAAAGACCCAACTACCAGTTTTTTCCGAATATGTACGAATCTGTAGCTTACGAAACATATTCTGAATCAGCAGCTTTTAAAAACGGTAAAGAAGGTCAATTACCCGCAGAGCACACTGTGCCTCGTGGATTTGAGCCTTATGAATACGAAAACACAACCGAGGGATTAGATGCTGCAAGAGCTAACCTGAAATCGCCTCTAGCAGATACCGAACGCGGTTCTGATAAAGGAAAAGAGTTGTATACAATTTATTGCTCTGTTTGTCATGGCGATAATGGTGATGGAAAAGGTAACTTAGTGAAACGCGAGAAATTTCTTGGAGTTCCTAATTACGCTGATCGTGATTTAACTGAAGGAGGTATATTCCACGTAATTACTTATGGATTAAACTCCATGGGATCCCACGCAAACCAATTGAGTCAACACGAACGTTGGTTGGTTACGGATTACGTGTTGAAATTGAAATCAGAATTATAATTGTAAAACTTATTTGAAGTTTAGATATGTACACATTTTCAAAAAGATTGAAAACCTTCGCACTGATTCTAATGATCTTAGGATTGATAGGAATCGTTTACGGGTTTATCAATGCACCAAAAACAGTTAATGACGTTGAGCGTATTTTAACAGAACAGCACCATGGAGATTCTCATGAGGTAGCTGCGGAATCTGGTCATCACTCCGAAGTGAGTGCGGCCGAACATGCAGAACATCAACATCACCTGGAGCACGTACTGCAACAAATGCAAAACAAACCATGGGCAGCCTTATACATTGCCTGTATTTTCTTTATGTTAATCTCCCTAGGGGTATTGGCATTCTACGCCATCCAATACGCTGCACAAGCAGGATGGTCGCCAGTTTTATTTAGAGTAATGGAGGGGATTACCGCGTATTTACTACCGGGCTCTCTTATATTCTTTGTACTATTGGTATTGTCTACTATGAATATGAATCACTTGTTTATCTGGATGGATCCAGAGGTTGTTGCCAATGATCCAATCATCCAAGGTAAAACAGGATTCTTAAACGTTCCTTTCTTCCTTATTAGAGCCGTAGTGTTCTTGGCTGGATGGAACTTATACAGACATTATGCAGTTAAAAACTCTTTAGCTCTTGACGAAACTAACGATTTGCGTTACTACAAAAAGAACTTTAAATTGGCTGCTGCTTTCCTAGTATTCTTCATCGTTACAGAATCTATCATGTCTTGGGACTGGATCATGTCTATCGATACGCACTGGTACAGTACGCTATTCGGTTGGTATGTATTCGCTAGTTTCTTCGTAACGGGAATTACGGTAATTGCCTTTGTAACTTTATACCTAAAATCTAAGGGTCTTTTAGAATATGTAAACACCAGTCATATCCACGATTTGGCTAAGTTCATGTTCGGTATCAGCATCTTTTGGACGTATTTGTGGTTCTCTCAATTCATGTTGATGTGGTACTCCAATATTCCGGAAGAGGTAACGTACTTCGTCTTTAGAATTCAAGAGTATAAATTGCCTTTCTTTGGTATGTTAGTGCTTAACTTTGTACTTCCTTTGTTGTTGTTAATCAATACTGATTTCAAACGATTGACTTGGATTATTGTTATGGCTGGTTCTTTGATCGTAGTAGGACATTATTTGGACTTCTTCAATATGATTACTCCAGGTACCGTTGGTGGTTCTTGGTTTATTGGAGTATCCGAGATCGCATCGCTTTTATTCTTCGCAGGATTGTTTATATTTGTTGTTTTCACGGCACTTGCAAAAGTTCCTTTGTTAGCAAAGAACAACCCTTTGATTGAAGAGAGTAAACATTTTCATTATTAATATTTAAAGTAATAAACAAATGACAAGTTTATTAATATTAGCCGTTGTAATATTGTTGGGAATTGCTGTATGGCAGTTGACTAAAATATTTGACCTAACGCAGATCGGATCTTCTTCTAATGATGCAGAATCCCAGATCGCTACAGATAAAGACAATAATATCCAAGGATATTTATCTTTCGGATTCTTAGCATTTATTTATGTGATTACCATTTATTGTTTGTATTACTACGGTGACTTACCTTTGATGGATAATCCTGCTTCTGAGCACGGAGTACACGTGGATAACCTAATGTGGATTTCAATGATCTTGATTTTCATCGTTCAGATTATTACACAAGCCCTATTGCACTATTTCGCTTTCCGTTATAGAGGTAAAAAAGGAAATGTGGCCCTGTACTTTTCAGATAACGACAAATTAGAGGCGGTTTGGACCATTATTCCAGTAATCGTTTTATCGGGTTTGATCTTATACGGTTTGTTCGCTTGGAACGACATCATGTTTGTCGATGAAGAGGAAGAGGTAATCTATGTAGAGGTTTATGCCAAACAATTCGGTTGGGATATCCGTTACTCTGGAAAAGACAATACACTCGGAAAAGCAAACGTTCGTTATATTGAAGGAATCAACGTAGTTGGGGTAGACATGTCTGACCCAAATGCTCAGGACGATATGATGGCTAAGGAATTGCATTTACCAGTAGGTAAAAAAGTAGTGATGAAAATGCGCTCGCAAGACGTGCTTCACTCTGCTTATATGCCACACTTTAGAGCGCAGATGAACTGTGTTCCTGGTATGGTGACACAATTTGCTTTAGTGCCTTCGGTGACTACAGCAGAGATGCGTGAACGCGCTGAAATTGTGAAAAAAGTAAACAATATTAATAAAATACGAGTAGAGAAAAGCAAAAAATTAGTTGCAGAAGGTCAAGAGGCGTTAGACCCTTATACCTTTGATTATTTGTTGCTTTGTAATAAAATTTGTGGTGCTTCTCACTACAACATGCAAATTAAAATTGTAGTTGAAACGGAAGAAGAGTTCAATAAATGGTTGAAAGAATTACCTTTATTAAGCGACCAAGTTAAAGCTGAAAAAACAGCGGCAGCTACACCGGCAGCACCTGTGGAAACAGCAACTCCGGACGCTGAAGTTGTGACAGATTCAACAGCTATAGCCCACAGAATTAAATAATTCTCACGTTTTATATATTCAAAAAATTATACTATGTCAGCAGTAGGACACGAAATAACAAATGGTCACGATCACGAGCACCACGATAAAGGTAATTTCTTTACCAAGTACGTGTTTAGTTTAGATCATAAAATGATTGCTAAACAGTATTTGATTACTGGAATTATCATGGGAGTTGTCGGTGTGGCAATGTCTCTTTTATTCAGAATGCAAATCGCTTGGCCAGATGAATCTTTTAGAATTTTCAACTGGTTGTTAGGAGACAAATTTGCTCCAGACGGAGTGATGAAGAATGATGTATACTTGGCATTGGTTACCATGCACGGTAGTATCATGGTCTTCTTCGTATTAACAGCAGGTTTGAGTGGTACCTTTAGTAACTTATTGATTCCATTGCAAATTGGAGCCCGTGATATGGCTTCTGGTTTCTTAAACATGGTGTCGTATTGGTTGTTCTTTATCTCTTCGCTTATCATGATCCTTTCATTATTCGTAGAGTCGGGACCAGCTTCTGCCGGATGGACGGTTTATCCGCCTTTGAGCGCCTTGCCGCAAGCCATTCCAGGTTCAGGTACGGGTATGACCATGTGGTTGATCTCTATGGCTATATTTATCGCTTCTTCTTTGATGGGGTCTTTGAATTATGTAGCTACTGTAATCAACTTGAGAACTAAGGGAATGTCCATGACGAGATTGCCGCTTTCTGTATGGGCTTTGTTCGTTACCGCTATTATCGGTATCGTTTCCTTCCCAGTTCTTTTATCAGCTGCTTTATTGTTGATTTTTGACAGAAGTTTTGGTACGTCTTTCTTCTTATCAGATATTTATTTAGCTGGAGAGGTATTGCATTACCAAGGAGGGTCGCCTGTTCTTTTCGAACACTTGTTTTGGTTCTTGGGTCACCCGGAGGTTTATATTGTAATTTTACCAGCGATGGGGATTACTTCTGAAGTAATTTCTACCAATGCGCGTAAACCGATTTTCGGATACCGTGCGATGATCGCTTCGATTTTGGCTATTGCTTTTCTATCTACGATCGTATGGGGTCACCACATGTTCGTATCGGGAATGAATCCGTTCTTAGGTTCTGTATTTACGTTTACAACCTTGTTGATTGCGATTCCTTCTGCAGTAAAAGCCTTTAACTATATCACTACACTTTGGAAGGGTAATCTCCAAATGAACCCAGGCATGTTGTTTTGTATCGGTTTCGTATCGACATTCATCACCGGTGGTTTAACGGGAATTATCTTGGGAGATAGTACTTTGGATATCAACGTTCACGATACGTATTTCGTTATTGCTCACTTTCACTTGGTGATGGGTATATCGGCTTTATACGGGATGTTTGCTGGTATTTACCACTGGTTCCCTAAAATGTTCGGTAGAATGATGGATAAAAACTTAGGTTATATTCACTTCTGGGTAACAGCGGTATGTGCTTACGGTGTTTTCTTCCCGATGCACTTTATCGGAATGGCAGGTCTTCCTAGACGTTACTATTCCAATACAGCGTTCCCTTTGTTTGATGACTTAGCCGACGTAAACGTTATTATTACGGTTTTCGCATTAATCGGTGCTGCTTTTCAATTGGTGTTTTTATGGAACTTCTTCTTTAGTATTTTCTATGGTAAGAAAGCAACACAAAACCCTTGGAAATCCAACACTTTGGAATGGACTACTCCAGTAGAACACATCCACGGTAACTGGCCAGGTGAATTACCTACAGTACACAGATGGCCGTATGACTACTCTAAACCGGGCTTTGAAGAAGATTTTGCTCCGCAAAACTTACCGATGAGAGAAGGTGAAGAAGAGTTACAACACTAGAAAATATCTTACTTATATAAAGACAAAAGTCGCTTCATTTATTGGGCGACTTTTGTCATTTTTTCTTATTGCGTATTCGTGGATTTGCGTATTCGATTATTCGCCAGTTTTCGTAGGCTGTTTCATTTTGTGCTTAAAATAGCAGTTCTTTCGTCTTTGCAGAATTCAAGACGAATTTGCATATCAGCAAATCTTTGCATCAGCTTTTTGCGCGTTTTCGTAAAGTATTTCAGTTTTCGAATAAAAATTGTAGGCATTTATACTTCAGCACAATTCAAGACGAATCAGCGCATCATCGAATCAACGAATCAGCATTTTATTGCTTATTCGCGGATTTGCAGATTCGATTATTCGCCAGTTTTCGTAGGGTGTTTTATTTTGTGCTTAAAAAAGCAGTTCTTTCGTCTTTGCACAATTCAAAACGCATCAGCTTTTTATTGCTTATTCACCAGTTTTCGTATAGTATGTCATTTTCCGAATAAAAAGAGTAGGCATTTATACTTCAGCACAATTCAAGACGAATCAGCGCATCATCGAATCAACGAATCAGCTTTTTATTGCTTATTCGCGGATTTGCGTATTCTTTTTATTGCTTATTTGCGTATTTGCATATTCGATTATTCGCCAGTTTTCGTAGAGTGTTTCATTTTGTGCTTAAAAAAGCAGTTCTTTCGTCTTTGCAGAATTCAAGACGAATTTGCATATCAGCAAATCTTTGCATCAGCTTTTTGCGCGTTTTCGTAAAGTATTTCAGTTTTCGAATAAAAATTGTAGGCATTTATACTTCAGCACAATTCAAGACGAATCAGCGCATCATCGAATCAACGAATCAGCTTTTTATTGCTTATTCGCGGATTTGCGTATTCTTTTTATTGCTTATTCGCGTATTTGCATATTCGATTATTCGCCAGTTTTCGTAGAGTGTTTCATTTTGTGCTTAAAATAGCAGTTCTTTCGTCTTTGCACAATTCAAGACGAATTTGCATATCAGCAAATCTTTGCATCAGCTTTTTGCGCGTTTTCGTAAAGTATTTCAGTTTTCGAATAAAAATTGTAGGCATTTATACTTCAGCACAATTCAAGACGAATCAGCGCATCATCGAATCAACGAATCAGCTTTTTATTGCTTATTCGCCAGTTTTCGTAAAGCATTTCAATTTCCGAATAAAAATACTAGGCATTTATACTTCTGCACAATTCAAGACGAATCAGCGAATCATCGAATCATCGAATCCGCTACTAAAGCAAATGCCCAATTCTCCATCACCGTATTTCGACTAAATCAATTATCTTTGCTTTTATGAACGAGAATTTAAATCCGACCAACCAACATTTTTCTTCGGACGACTTAGATGTCGAAAAGAAACTGAGGCCGCTTTCCTTTGAGGATTTTGCTGGGCAAGATCAAGTTTTGGACAACTTAAAAGTTTTTGTGCAGGCGGCAAACCTGAGGGATGAAGCTTTGGATCACACGTTGTTTCACGGTCCTCCCGGTTTGGGAAAGACCACCTTGGCCAATATTTTGGCCAATGAATTAAATGTGGGCATCAAGATTACTTCGGGTCCGGTTTTGGATAAACCCGGTGATTTGGCTGGGTTGTTAACGAATTTAGAGGAGCGCGACGTCTTGTTTATCGATGAAATTCACCGATTGAGTCCGATCGTAGAGGAGTATTTGTATTCGGCTATGGAAGACTTTAAGATCGACATTATGATAGAGTCGGGGCCTAATGCCCGCACCGTTCAAATTCACTTGAATCCCTTTACTTTGGTTGGGGCAACCACCCGTTCGGGTTTGTTGACCGCACCGATGCGAGCGCGATTTGGAATACAGAGCAGATTGCAGTATTACAATACCGAATTGCTCACCACCATAGTCGAGCGCAGCTCGGGTATATTGAATATGCCGATATCGATGGAGGCGGCGATTGAAATTGCCGGCCGTAGTCGAGGAACACCCCGTATAGCCAACGCCTTGTTGCGCAGGGTGAGAGATTTTGCTCAAATCAAGGGAAACGGCACGATCGATGTGGAAATCGCGCAATACGCCTTAAATGCGCTTAATGTCGATACCCATGGACTGGACGAGATGGACAATAAGATCCTAAGGGTGATTATTGAAAAGTTTAAAGGCGGACCGGTGGGACTGTCCACTTTGGCAACCGCGGTCTCTGAAAATGCAGAGACGATCGAAGAGGTGTACGAACCCTTTTTGATTCAGCAGGGCTTTATCATGCGAACGCCTAGAGGGAGAGAGGTCACCGATTTGGCTTTTAAGCATTTGGGACTGATACGGCCGGCCTCACAAGGCGGTCTCTTTTAAAGATCAAATCCCGAGAGTAAACGGTGGTATTGCTAGGATAAAATACAAAAAAAGGAGTGAAAAACAAAGGTTTTTCACTCCTTTTTTTGGATGTGGCCGGTCGGCTTGTTAATTGCGGGTTCAAATGAAATTTCGTGCTGCTCAATACTTAGTTTTTACGATCAATAACCCTATATTTGTTTCTCTAAACTTAAAAATATGCATAAAGACAGTAAACGTAGAGAAGCTTTATTGTACCACGCAAAACCCACTCCCGGGAAAATTCAAGTGGTACCGACGAAAAAATATGCTTCTCAAAGAGATTTAGCTTTAGCTTATTCTCCTGGGGTGGCAGAACCCTGCTTGGAAATTGCAAAAGATGTAAGAAATGTTTATAAATATACCGCTAAGGGAAATTTAGTCGCGGTAATTTCAAACGGTACTGCCGTATTGGGATTGGGTGATATTGGACCTGAAGCATCAAAACCCGTGATGGAGGGAAAGGGATTGTTGTTTAAGATCTTTGCCGATATCGATGTTTTTGACATTGAAGTGGATACCCGCGATGTAGAAAAATTTATAGAAACCGTTAAGAATATTGCGCCGACCTTTGGCGGAATTAATCTGGAAGACATCAAGGCGCCGGAATCTTTCGAGATCGAACGTCGATTAAAAGAAGAATTGAACATACCGGTGATGCACGACGACCAGCACGGTACCGCAATCATTTCGTGTGCGGCCTTGCTCAATGCGGTTGAACTGGCTGGTAAGAAGATGAACGAGGTTAAAATGGTGGTTTCCGGTGCGGGTTCCGCAGCGATTGCCTGTGCCAAGTTGTACATCTCCTTTGGCGTTAATCCGGAAAACATCATCATGTTAAACAGCAAGGGCGTTTTGAAAAAAGACGACCCGCGAATCTCCGAGATGCAGCGCGATTTTGCAACGGATAAAAACATCAGTACCCTGGCAGAAGCTATGGTAGACTGCGACGTCTTTATCGGTTTGTCCAGCGGGAATATCGTTTCGGCAGAAATGTTGTTGAGTATGGCCGATAATCCAGTGGTCTTTGCCATGGCCAATCCGCTACCCGAAATTTCCTATACCTTGGCCATGGATACCCGTAAGGATATCATTATGGCTACAGGGCGTTCCGACCATCCCAACCAAGTGAATAACGTGCTGGGATTTCCCTTTATCTTCCGCGGTGCCTTAGACGTGCGCGCTACCAAGATCAACGAAGAAATGAAAAAGGCCGCGGTGGTTGCCTTGGCAGAATTGGCCAAAGCCTCCGTGCCCGAACAAGTCAATATCGCTTATGGCGAAACCAAATTGATCTTTGGAAGAGATTACATCATTCCAAAGCCGTTTGACCCGCGTTTGATCACCGTTGTTCCTCCTGCTGTAGCCAAAGCGGCTATGGAAAGTGGAGTGGCTACCGAGCCGATTACCGATTGGGAAAAATATAAAAATGAGCTTTATGAGCGCATGGGGTCCGACAACAAACTCGTAAGAATGTTGACCACCAGAGCCAAAACCGATCCCAAGCGATTGGTCTTTGCCGAAGCCGATCATTTAGACGTTTTAAAAGCAGCGCAAATCGTAGCCGAAGAAGGCATTGGAATACCGATCTTGTTGGGCGATAAAAAAATTATCTTGGAATTGATGAAAGAAATCGGTTTTGATGCCGATGTGGAAATCATCGATCCCAAGACAAAAGAAGAAGCCGAGCGCAGAAACCGTTTTGCCACCTCCTATTGGGAGTCTAGAAAGCGCAAGGGAACCACCTTTTACGACGCGGAAAAATGGATGCGCGAGCGCAATTATTTTGCCGCTATGATGGTGAACGAAGGCGATGCGGATGCGTTGGTAACGGGATATTCGAGAAGTTATCCGTCGGTGATTAAGCCGATTTTGGAATTGATACCCAAAGCAGCAGGCGTTTCTAAGGTGGCTACGACCAACGTGATGATGACCAAACGCGGACCGATGTTCTTGGCCGATACGGCGATTAATCCAAATCCTTCGGCAGAAGATTTGGCAAAAATTGCCCTGATGACCGAACGTACCGTGCGCATGTTTGGATTGGATCCCGTGGTAGCCATGTTGTCCTTCGCCAATTTTGGTTCTGCCGATCACGAATCGCCGGCCAAAATGCGAAAAGCAGTGGCTTATTTGCATGAAAACCATCCGGAAATGATTGTTGATGGGGAAATTCAGATCGATTTTGCCCTAAATCCAGAGATGTTAAAAGATAAATTTCCCTTTTCGAAATTGGTCAACAAAAAGGTCAATACCTTGGTTTTTCCAAACCTAGATGCCGCCAATATGATGTACAAAATGTTGAAGGAACTCGATAAAGTGACTTCGATTGGCCCTATAGTTTTGGGATTGGACAAAGCCGTTCACGTGTTCCAATTGGGAGCCAGCGTGGAGGAAATGGTCAATATGTCTGCCGTAGCCGTTGTGGATGCGCAGGTAAAAGACCTGAGAAAGAAAAAGTAATACCCGTTTTTAACAAGGCGATAAAGGGCTGATTGTAAAATCAGCCCTTTTGTCGTTTTTAAGGGAAATCCCCGTTGTTTTACGCATAAATAACGTCGGTTTTTAAGCGCTGGGCCGCAAAATACGAACGGATTTAAAACTGTTAGAAAATAGTTAAAATATATTTGCTATTTTTGGATAAAATTTGAAAAAAGGATGATTGCACATATTCAGGGAAGACTGGTGGAGAAAACACCTACAGATGTAGTAGTTGATTGCGGCGGCGTGGGATATTTTATACATATTTCACTGCACACCTATTCGCAGATAACAGCCTCTGAAAACATCAAGTTGTTCACTTTTTTACAGGTAAAAGAAGATTCGCACACCCTTTTTGGCTTTGCCGAAAAGATCGAACGCGAGCTTTTTAAGCTGCTGATTTCCGTATCGGGGATCGGCGGGAGTACCGCACGAGGCATGTTGTCGTCGATCAGTCCGCGAGAGCTCTTGCAGGCCATAGCCGCTAACGATGCCAAAACCATACAGTCTGCCAAGGGAGTCGGAGCCAAAACCGCCCAGAGAGTCATCTTGGATTTACAGGAGAAAGTAATAAAATTATATAATATTGAGGATGTTTCTTTAGTCGTTAACAATACAAATGTAGAAGAAGCGTTATCTGCTTTAGAAGTTTTGGGCTTTGTTAGAAAAACAGCCGAGAGGGTGGTCGCTAAAATCGCCAAACAAACTCCCGATGCTTCTGTGGAGATGATTATTAAACAAGCTTTAAAAAACTTATAGAACTTGAAAGTGAATTTTCAAAAACGATTTGTTTGCCCGCAATGGCTCTGGCTTATTGGGTTGTTAGTACTGACCCTAAACGGACGTGCACAACAAACGGGACAGGCTGCCGATACGATTAATGCCAAGAAATTTGATGTGGGAAGTATTGCCCTACCCGATCCTAAAAGCATCACGGAGTCCTATACCTATGATCCGACAAGCGACCGTTATATCTATACCAAATCCATAGACGGATACAATATTGACTATCCCTTAATCCTGACGCGTAAGCAATACGAAGACTTGGTGCTCAAAGAGCAGATGAGACTGTATTTTATGCAAAAATTCAATACCGTAGACGGCCGTAGCGATCCGGAAGTCGAGCGCGATATGTTGCCGCGATACTATGTCAACTCCAGTCTTTTTGAAGGCATTTTTGGCTCAAATACCATAGATGTCAAGCCACAGGGATCGGTGGAGTTCGATTTGGGTATGCGCTATACCAAACAAGATAATCCATCGCTTTCGCCGAAAAACAGAAAGGTTTTTACCTTTGATTTTGACCAGAGAATATCGATGAGTCTCCAGGGAAAAGTGGGGACGCGCTTAAATGTGAATGCCAATTACGACACCCAGTCGACCTTTGATTTTCAAAACCTGATCAAATTGGAGTACACGCCTGATGAGGACGATATCTTACAAAAAATTGAGGTGGGTAACGTCAGTATGCCCATCAGCAGCTCGTTGATTCGAGGTGCTCAGAGTTTATTTGGTGTCAAGACCCAATTGCAATTTGGTCGTACCACCTTTACCGGGGTGTTTTCCGAGCAAAAGTCACAAACCCGCTCGGTGGTTGCCGAGGGCGGAGGAACCATGGAAGAATTTGAACTCTTCGGTTTGGACTACGATGCCGATCGACACTTTTTCCTGTCGCAGTATTTTAGAAGCCGGTACGACGAAAGTTTAAAAAACTATCCCTATATCAATAGCCGGGTGCGAATTACCAGGGTAGAGGTGTGGATTACCAACCGACAAAACAGAGTGTCTACTACCGATAACAATATGCGTAATATCATCGCTATTCAGGATTTGGGTGAGGGCCGTTTGTCTCGTATCAACGATATGGAAATCATCGGAGTCAATACACAGGCCTATCCCGATTTTATCGTCAATCCACAGCCCGATGCACCTTCGGATAACAAAAACAATAAATTTGACCCGGGTAAAATCGGATCAAACTTCTTAAATAGCGGTATACGAACCATCACCAGTGGTGCAGCCGGATTTAACATACCGGTCACCGAGGGACGGGATTTTTCCAAATTGGAGAGCGCCCGTAAATTGACGGCCAACGAATTTACCTTCCATCCCCAATTGGGATATATCTCCTTACAGCAACGCCTGTCCAACGACGAGGTGTTGGCGGTGTCTTACCAATATACCATAGGAGATAAGGTGTACCAAGTAGGTGAATTCGGTAGCGATGGGGGCGATGCTACCACGGTGATACCCAATTTGGACCCCACACAATCGCCTATTCCAAGCTCGCAAAACTTGGTGTTAAAAATGCTTAAGAGCAATTTGACCTCGGTGGAGCAACCGTTGTGGAACTTGATGATGAAGAATATCTATCAAATTCCCGGCGCCATGCAATTGGAGCAACAAGACTTTAGATTTAACATCCTCTATACCGATCCTTCGCCCTTGAATTACATCTCGGCTGCGGGAGCGGATCCTTTGCCTCCCGATGTGGAGCGAACGCCTTTGTTGCGCGTTTTTAACCTAGACCGACTCAATTTCACCAATGATCCCCAAGAAGGAGGTGATGGTTTTTTTGACTTTGTAGCCAATGCCGTAGGTCAAAATCCGATGAATGCCATGGGAGCCGGCGTCGGTGCTGGTGGTTTGGGGTCAACCGGTGGCAATACCGGGGGAATGGGAAATCAAAATACCGGTCAAAACAATTTTAATACGTTTGAGGGAATCACGATCGACGCCCAAAATGGCCGTATTATCTTTACCTCGGTAGAGCCTTTTGGAACGCATTTGTTCAACAAATTATCGCAAAACAATTCGGAAGACTACAATTTCCCCGCTTCCTACAACTCCAACCAAAGAAAATACGTCTTCCGCAAAATGTATCGCGGCACTCAGGCTTCGGCTTTGCAAGAAGGCGATAAGAATAAATTCCAATTAAAAGGCCGTTACAAAAGCTCTATGGGCGACGGTATTCCCATTGGAGCCTATAATGTTCCTCAGGGGTCTGTTGTCGTACAGGCTGGAGGGCGTCTCTTGATTGAAGGGGCAGACTATACGGTCGATTACGCCAGAGGTCGGGTGAAAATATTGGATCCCGGGCTACAAGCTTCCAATACCCCCATAGATATTTCTGTCGAAAACAATGCGGTATTCGGACAGCAAACCAAGCGTTTTTTCGGTTTTAATGTCGAACATAAATTCAGCGATAAGTTTTTGTTGGGAGCCACTTATTTGCGGTTGTCAGAAAAACCGATGACTCAAAAATCCAGCTATGGAGAAGAGTCTGTCAACAACACCATCATGGGGATGAATGTGAACTATTCTACCGAAGTGCCCTTTTTTACCCGATTGGTCAATAAATTACCCAATGTGGACACCGATGCCGAGTCGAGCATTTCCTTTAGAGGAGAGTTTGCTTACCTCAAGCCGGGCAGCTCTAAGGCCGATCAATTCGGTGGAGAAGCCACCTCGTATATAGACGATTTCGAAGGTTCCCAATCCAATATTGATGTGCGTTCGCCTCAGGCCTGGCATTTGGCCAGTACCCCTGTCGGCTTTGGCGACGAGGCAAACGACCTCTCTTATGGATACAGACGGGGTAAACTGGCGTGGTATACCATCGACCCTGTTTTCTATGCCAGCTCGAGAAGGCCAAACGGCATCACCGAACAAGACGTCTCTTCCAACCGGACCCGACGTGTTTTTAGCGAGGAATTATTCCCTTCTAAAGACGTCGCTTATGGCGAGAGCCGCGTGATTAACACCTTGGATTTAACGTACTATCCCAAGGAGCGTGGTCCGTACAATTACAATCCCGAATACGCGACTTCCGGTCGATTCATGAACCCCGATAGAAACTGGGGAGGAATTATGAGAGCGCTGAATTCGACCAACTTTGAACAGGCAAACGTCGAGTTTATCGAGTTTTGGATGATGGATCCCTACACGGGAAATCCCGGCGACGTATCCAATGAAACCAATCAGGGGCAGGTGAAGTTTAACCTGGGCTTTATCTCCGAAGACATCTTAAAAGATGGGCATAAGCAATACGAAAATGGACTGCCTACGGCGGGCGGAAATCAACCGGTTATCAAGACGATCTGGGGGAAAGTTCCCGCATCGACTTCGTTGATCTATGCCTTTGATACCAACGAACAAAATAGAATAGCTCAGGATACGGGCTTGGACGGACTCTCCGATGCGGAGGAGGCGGCGATGTTTCCGTCTTTTGCAAACCTGGAAGATCCGGCAGCCGATAATTACGAATACTTCTTAAGCGCCGAGGGGAATGTACTGGAGCGCTATAGAAATTACAACGGTGTAGAGCGCAACTCTCCGGTGGGACTAAGCGGAAATAACCGAGGGTCGAGCACCTTGCCCGATACCGAAGATATCGACGGCGACAATACGATGAATACGATTAACGCCTACTACGAATTTTCGGTAGATGTGAAAGCGGGCTTGAAAATAGGAGAGAATCACGTGGTCGACATTCGAACGTCCTCGGCTCAACTACCCGATGGATCGACGACTCCCGTGCGTTGGATTCAGTATAAAATTCCCATTGATGCCAATGAAGACAATGCCGTAGGACCCATCTCTGATTTGAGATCTGTTCGCTTTATGCGGATGTTTGTAACGGGCTTTAAAGACGAAGTAACCCTGCGTTTTGGAACCTTAAACTTGGTGCGCAGCGAATGGCGTCGCTTTGACGGATCGTTGATAGAAGATGTCAATTCGCCCATCAAAGGCTCCAATGTTGGCTTTGACGTGACCTCGGTCAATCTCGAAAACAACTTTGAACGCAATCCCATACCTTACGTAACCCCTCCAGGAGTGGTGCGCGAACAGGTGTATACCAACAACTCGTTGATCAATCAAAACGAGCAATCGCTATCGTTAAAAGTATACCAACGCGACCCGGCTATCATGTCGCCAAGCGGCTTGGAGCCCGGAGATTCCAAAGCGGTGTTTAAAAATGTCAGCGTCGATATGCGTCAGTATAAAAAACTGCGCATGTTTATACACGCCGAAGCCTTGGAACCACAAGGGGTTTCCGATCGATTGAGAGATGACGAAATGGTGGCGTTTATCCGTTTTGGAAATGACTTTACCGAGAACTTCTACCAAGTGGAGATTCCGCTAAAACTGACGACCTTTGGCGAAACCGCTCCCGATCTGATTTGGATGTTGGAAAATGAGATTGAAGTAGCGCTGGATTTATTGACCAAACTCAAGGTTTTGAAGATGAACGACGCCTCGGTAGATCCCAATTTGATTTACTACAAAGACGAAGACGAACTGGATGGCTCCCTCTCGGGCAAGCCCAATAAGCTGCGCTTGGGAATCAAGGGTAGTCCGAATTTTGGACGTGTGCGCACGATCATGCTCGGGTTAAAAAACCAAACCGATTTACTCGGTGCACCAAGAGATTTGCGAGGCGAAGTGTGGTTTAACGAACTGCGCATGTCCGATATGGAAAACAAAGGCGGTTGGGCAGCTGTGGCAAACGTAGATGCACAATTTGCAGATTTTGCCAATTTATCGGCAACGGGAAGCCGTTCGACGATTGGTTTTGGTGGCCTGGAACAAGGGCCAAACGAGAGAAGTAGAGAAGATTTATTACAGTATAATTTGGTGACCAACGTCAATTTGGGGCAATTGCTACCGAAGAAATGGGGGATTAATTTGCCGTTTAACTATGCGATTGGCGAGGAGACCATTACGCCGGAATACGATCCTTTTAATCCGGATATCAAACTCAAATACATGAAAGACGGCGCCAAATCCGACGCCGAGCGCAACGCCATTCAAAATAGAGCAGAGGACTATACCAAGCGTAAGAGTATCAATTTTATCGGGGTCAATAAACAGCGTAATCCCGAGAAAAAAGCCCGTATCTACGATGTGGAAAACTTGACGCTCTCGCATTCTTACAACGAGATGGAGCGACACGATTTTGAAATCGAAGCCCTGATGGATCAGCAGACCCGTACGGCGGTGGACTATGCCTATACCTTCAATCCCAAGCCGATAGAGCCCTTTAAAAAAACGGCTTTTATGAAGAAGAGCAGTTATTGGAAAATTTTGAGCGATTTTAACGTCAATTACCTGCCGTCAAACGTGTCTTTTAGTACGAATATACTGCGTCAGTACAACAAGCAACAATACCGCTTGGTCGACGTAGAAGGCATTGGCTTTGAACCCCTGTATAGACGAAATTACCTCTTTAATTACAACTACGGATTTAATTATAATATAACCAAGTCTTTGAGGTTGTCGTATACCGCAGGTACCAGTAATATCGTTAGAAACTATTACGATTACAACAACAGAATTAACAACGACAACACGATTTGGGACAACTATTTTGACGTGGGTGAAGCCAATCAGCACATGCAGCAATTTACGTTGAACTACGAGTTGCCCATCAACAAAATACCGATGTTGTCCTTTATCAAATCGACCTATTCCTATACCGGCGATTTTAACTGGCAAAGAGCGTCAGACGCCTTTTCGTCTGTAGAAGACAACGGCAATATCTACCACTTGGGGAATACGATTCAAAATGCGAATTCGCACCGATTAAACACCGTCTTCTCCATGGATAAGATGTATCGTTATATCGGACTGGTAAAGAGTAGCGACCGCAATAAAAAGAGCTCAAGTGCAAAAGTTGCCGCCTTGGTACCGGGGCAAAAAGTGGTGCGTAATGCGGTGGCCAAACCGGAAGAAGAAGAGAATAAGGGCAATGCCGTTACCGACATCTTGATCGGATTGGTAACCAGTGTGCGAAACATACAGGTGAACTATACCGAGAACAACGGTACTTTCTTACCCGGGTTTATGCCTGGTTTGGGATTCTTCGGTACTTCCAAACCCTCGTTGGGATTCGTTTTTGGTAGTCAAAGCGATGTGCGTTACAACGCGGCTAAAAACGGATGGCTCACCGATTATCCCGAGTTTAATCAAAGCTTTACACAGGTCAACAATAAAACCTTAAACGTGACAGCGCAAATGGAGCTGATACCCGATTTGATGATCGACTTGTCTGCGGATAGAACCATGACGCAAAACTTTTCGGAACAGTACGACGTGGAGAACGGCAGGTACAACCCGCGTGCTCCTAGCGATTTCGGTAACTTTACCATATCGACCGTATTGATCAAAACCGCGTTTAGCAAAAGCGATATCAACAGCTCGGTGCCCTTTGATCAGTTTAGAGACAACAGACTGGTGGTAGCCAATCGCTTGGCGGCATCCCGAGGTATTGACTTGTCCAATTCCGCCAATTTGGATGCCGATGGCTTCCCGATCGGATACGGAAAAAACAACCAATCGGTTTTATTACCGGCGTTTTTAGCGGCCTATACCGGAGCCGATGCCTCCAGCGTATCCACGGGTGTTTTTAGAAATATTCCCCTGCCAAACTGGAACATGAAATACACCGGATTGATGAAAATAGGCTGGTTTAAAGATAATTTTAGAAGATTCTCCTTACATCACGGCTATCAAGCGGGGTATACCATAGGGTCGTTTAGTTCGAACTACGAGTATATCGCAAACCCCGATCAAGTCAACGATCACGGCAATTATCCCGTGGAGACCATAGTGAACAATGCCACCTTGGTCGAGCGCTTTAATCCGTTGGTTCGCGTGGATTTTGAGTTGAAAAACGCCTTTAAAATCTTGGCCGAAATCAGAAAGGATCGCGCCTTGTCACTGAGTTTTGACAATAATTTACTGACAGAAGTCAGCGGAAATGAGTATATTGTAGGTTTCGGGTACCGGATTAAAGACGTGTCGTTTAACTCGGATTTGGCCAATGACGGGCAGGGTGGGCGAATCACCAGTGATATCAACATCAAAGCCGACTTTACTTGGCGTAAAAACCAAACGATAATCAGGTATTTGGACTACGACAACAATCAGTTGGGAGCAGGGCAAGACATTTGGTCGTTCCGCTTTACTTCGGATTACGCGTTGAGTCAAAATTTAACCGCGATTTTCTTTTACGACCACACCTTTTCGAAGGCGGTGATCTCGACGACTTTTCCGATGACCAATGTTAGGGCCGGTTTTACCATGAGGTATAATTTCTAAGGGAACAGCTAATACAGTTGTCAACGCGGTTCAAGCTGGCAGCAGCCAATATGCGGATTCGGGTCGAAGCTGTTGCCGTAATTAGAATGCGTTTAAATTCAAGGCTAAAAATTTTTAAGTTATTTTAATTGTCATACATTTGCTAAAAACTAAATATAATGAACATACCAGCTAATTTAAAGTACACTAAAGATCACGAGTGGATATCTATTGAAGGAGATATCGCAACAGTAGGAATTACTGATTTCGCTCAAAAAGAATTGGGAGACATCGTTTATGTTGAAGTGGAAACTTTGGATCAATCGTTAGATCGTGACGAAGTATTCGGAACAGTAGAAGCCGTTAAAACGGTTTCCGATTTATTCCTACCTCTTTCTGGAGAGATTATTGAGTTTAATGAAACCTTAGAAAGTGAGCCGGAATTGGTAAATACCGATGCTTACGGAGCGGGATGGATGATTAAAGTGAAGATTTCAGATGCGTCACAAGTGGCGGATTTATTGTCTGATGCTGCATATAAAGAATTGATTGGGGCGTAATATATACTTTTGGATCGCATTGGTCTGGACGGTTTTGGTAGGGGTTGCCTGTTTGATGGACGCGAGTACCATCCCATCGGTTTCCCGCTGGAATATTCCGGGCAAAGACAAAATAGTGCATTTTACCTTTTATTTCGTTTTTTCTGTATTGTGGAGTAAGTACCTGTTGTATCGGTTGGAGTGGAAAGCATTTCAAGTATACCTCTTGGTCTTTATCTGCGCCAGTTTATTTGGCGGAACTATAGAGCTTTTGCAGTTGTATTGCACGACTTCAAGAGGAGCGGAATGGGGAGATGTAGCAGCGAATTGCTCCGGCAGTTTTCTGGGTTTACTAGGCGTATCCCTTATTGGCAACAAAAAAAAATAACCAAAGCCCCACACCTAGTGGGGCTTTTGATTTTTAACGATATGGATTTGAGAAATTATATGGATTCGACTTACCTGAAAACGGCTGTTCAAGCCGGATTAAGTGAAGGAGAAAACACAGCAGTCGTTATTCAAGTAATACAAGAGGCGATCGAGGAGTCTTTTAAGTTGGTGATGCTCCGGCCGCAATACGTGGCGTTGGCTCGAACCGAAATAGATCAGGCGGCGTCTAAGGTTTTGGTGGGGACCGTCATCGATTTTCCCGAGGGCAAAGCTACTCTGGAAGCCAAAATACAGGAGGCAACCACCGCGATAGCCGATGGTGCAGACGAGTTGGATTTTGTGGTGAATTACCGCTTGTTTCAGCAGGGTGGGGTAGCGCAAGTGCGCGACCAAATCTGGAAGTGTACCCAGCTCACGCTGAGTGCGGGTAAGACGGTCAAGTGGATCATCGAAGTAGCCGCCCTAACCGATTTGGAAATCGTTCAACTGACTACCTTGGTTAAAAAGGTGGCCCTGTCCAAGTTTGAGGAACGGCAATACGAAAGGATATACGTCAAATCCTCCACGGGTTTTTACCCTGTAGAAGCGGGCAAATCTAATGGAGCCACACCGGCGTCCATAGTGCTGATGATGGAAAATGCCAATCCGCTTCCGGTGAAAGCCGCCGGCGGAATTCGCTCGCGTAGCGAAGCCGAGCAAATGATCGCTTTAGGCGTGAAAAGATTGGGTACCTCGTCGGCCAAGAGCATAGTAGATCACGCGGATTCCACCTCCGATTACTAAGGATTACATTAATTAAAGATTAACAGTAAGTGCTGTAGTTTTTAAGTATTATTTTAAAAATTGGAGTATATTTGCATTCCCATTTTAGATGAAATGAAAACTGCTTTGAACATACCACAAGAGACTAAGACTTCGTTATTTAAGGAATTTAAAGAGATGACCAAAGCCGGATTGGCTATAAGCGTTGTCTTTTCCACTATTGCAGGCTATTTTTTGGCCGTGCTGGATTGGCGTGAAGTCAATGTGTGGACACTTTTAATGTTGGCGGTCGGTGGCTACTGTATGGTAGGAGCGTCTAACGTCTATAATCAGATTATAGAACGGGAACTGGATGCTAAGATGAAGCGCACTCAAAACCGCCCTATTGCTGCGGGAAGGGTTAAACCTTCAGTGGCCTTTGCCTTGGCTGCGGTATTGACTGTAGTCGGTGTGGCTATACTCTATGTAGTCAGTCCTAAGACAGCGATGTTTGGGGCGATTTCCATCTTTTTATACACCAGTATTTACACCCCATTAAAAACCGTGACCCCTTTGTCCGTTTTTGTCGGTGCCTTTCCGGGTGCCATTCCCTTTATGTTGGGATGGGTGGCTGCTACAAATAATTTTGGCATCGAAGCGGGAACCTTGTTTTTGATTCAATTCTTTTGGCAATTTCCCCATTTCTGGGCTATTGGTTGGTTTTTGTTTGACGACTATAAAAGAGGGGGTTTTTCCATGTTGCCTACGGGTAAACGCGATAAGAAAACCGCTCTTCAAATCATATTGTATACCGTTTGGCTCATCATTATATCTATATTTCCGGCAACGGGACTTACAGGCAGGTTGTTTTTATCTCCTGTTTCTGCTGTATTGGTCTTTTTAGCGGGTTTATGGATGCTTTATGCCGCCATACAGCTGTATAGAACTCGAACAGAGAAAGCGGCTCGCTCCCTGATGTTGGTGAGTGTTTCCTATATCTCGTTGATTCAGATTATATATATATTAGATAAATTTTTGCGATAATTATGGAAGTGACTATTGAAGAACAAGAAGAAAAGAAAGGCAAGGCACTTAAGGTGATGCTTCTCTTTGCGATGGGAAGTATTATTATGGTATTTGCAGGGCTTACAAGCGCCTATGTGATCAGTAAGTCACGACCGGACTGGTTGAGTGATTTTACTTTGCCAGCGGCCTTTTTATACAGTACCTTGGCTATATTGTTGAGCAGTGTTACTTTTAGCCTGGCACACAGAGCTATTAAAGTCGATGATCGCAATAAGACGACAATTTACTTGCTTTCTACTTTGGTATTAGGTTTATTATTCGTTTTTTTGCAGTTCAAAGGATTTGGACAAGTTATAGAATCCGGTTATTTCTTTACGGGGAGCGAAAGCACCATTACTACTTCGTTTTTGTATGTGGTGGTAATAGCGCATATTGCCCATCTATTCGGTGGATTGATAGCCTTGCTAATCGTAATTTATAATCATTTTAAACAAAAGTATAATTCGGGTCAAACTCTTGGTATAGAGTTATGTGGGATGTTTTGGCATTTTTTAGATTTGATTTGGATTTATTTGTTTTTGTTTTTTACTTTCTATAAATAGAAAAAAGACTTAAATTTGGGAACTTTTTAACTAACAACTTGATATGGGAGCGACAGTTACTACAGCAGCTACTAAGGAAAAAATTTGGGGCGGCGGAAATGAGCCTCTTGGTGTAAGCTATGGAAAAATGATGATGTGGTATTTCATATTGTCTGATTCATTAACATTTGCAGGATTCCTTGCTGCCTATGGTTTTTCGAGATTTAAATTTATGGACTCTTGGCCGATTGCCGATGAGGTGTTTAATCACTTTCCATTTTTACACGGAGTAAATGCGCCAATGTACTATGTGGCATTGATGACATTTATTCTTATTTTCTCTTCGGTAACTATGGTTTTGGCCGTAGATGCGGGACACCAATTAAAGAAGAATAAAGTAGCCTTTTACATGTTCTTGACTATCATCGGAGGATTTATCTTCTTGGGATCTCAAGCATGGGAGTGGAAAAACTTTATTCAAGGATCTTACGGAGCGGTGGAAACCCGCGGTGGATCGATCTTGCAATTCGTAGGAGAAGACGGTAAGCAAATTGCTTTGGCAGATTTTGCTGTGGCCTCTGCCGATAAACAGAGAGTCCAAAAAGAGCGCAACACCGGTGCTTGGTTCATCAGCGGATCAACCGTGCCTACCTACTCTTTAGAAGAGGTAAGAGCTGGTTTTGAAGCCAATCCGAACGTGCGTATCAGAACGCAGTTCATCGACGAGACCAAACACAAGATCATATTGTCAAGAGAAGCTTCTGCGGAACGCCTAAATGATGCGGTAATGGTTGTGGAAGGGGCAAACCTAAAACACAACGAATACGGACATAAGGTCTTTGCCGATTTCTTTTTCTTTATTACAGGTTTCCACGGATTCCACGTTTTTACTGGAGTACTTATTAATATCGTGATTTTCTTCAACGTATTATTGGGAACTTATGAAAGAAGAAAATCGTATGAAATGGTCGAAAAAGGAGGATTGTACTGGCACTTTGTAGATTTAGTGTGGGTATTCGTATTTACTTTCTTCTACTTAGTTTAATCTTTTAAAATTTAAGACAATGTCAGCATCAAAAGGTACAGCACATCAATCAAATACAAAAAGAATTTGGACGGTATTCGTAATTCTTTCTTTGATAACTATAGTAGAGGTGGTTTTCGGTATTTTTAAACCCGATTTCCTTCACTATACACATATTGTTCATTTGAGTTTATTGAACTGGATTTTTATCTTATTAACCATTTGGAAAGCGTATTACATCATGTGGGCATTTATGCACTTAGAAGGTGAAAAGGCCGCTTTAAGATGGTCGGTAGTAGGAATACTCGGTTTCTTAATCGCTTATATGGTAGCCTTGTTATTAACGGAGGGAGCTTATATTTTCGACGTGTTTAATAACTCCATTTACAAGTGGATATTTTAATAACATATTAAGTATTTAAAGGCGATTTATTAATCGCCTTTTTTTATTTTTGTACGAGTGATTATTGCGATAGTGGCCAAGGGCATTTTCTTGTTGGTATCAGTTAAACAAGTGGGCTGCCGGAGCCTTTGCGCAAGGGAATCAAAAAAGCTTTAAGGAGGGGTCGATTAACGCCTGTGCGGTTGTTTGCAAGAGCAACGGCAGCGCGCCCAACGACAATCCGTTAAAAAACACTAATTATCCGATATGAAAAAGTACATTATACTTACTGTTTTGTTTATCATGCCTATCTGTGCCTATCTCTTCTTTGCCACAGGGGTCAATCAGTTTGCCCAATTACCCACCTTAACTGTTGGTGTCAACGAGTTGCCGGAAGGAAAAACCTGGTCGGGAAATCCGATCGTCTTAAAGGATAAAATTACCGTAATCGGTTTTCCGGGTTTCGACATGTTTAGAGACCGGGGCAATGCCTTTAACCTAGATCAAAAAATTTACAAGAGATACCGCGATTTTAACGATTTTCAAGTAGTCTTTGTCGCGCCTATTGGCAGTGAAGAAGAAGTGAAGCGCGTCAGAGCCGAACTCGAACCGATTTCCGACTTGGAAAAATGGGATTACCTCTTCTTGGAGCCCGAAGAAATTACAGCCTTTTACGATTCGTTTAAAATCCATGGAAAGCTGGATAAGAACTTGGGTACTCCCGATGTGTTTATCTTGGATAAGGAGCGAAACCTCCGCGGTAGAAAGGGAAAAAATCACAAGGGTGAAGAGGAGTATAGAGAGGGGTATAATACCATTTCTGCAGCCGACCTCCACAACGAAATGATGGACGACATGAAGGTGATTTTGGCCGAGTACCGCTTGGCACTCAAAAAGTACAACAAAATCGTTAGCGATACCGAAATCAAGTAAATCTCAAGGCTAGCACAGAGCAGCTGTGCGGCTGTATACCTAAAACAACAATAACAACAATAACAACAATGAAAAATAAATCGTACATCGGAATTTCCTTTATCATTTTGATTTTTGGAATTTGGGCTGTGCCCAAAATCATTGCCAAATTTGAAAAGGCGGATTTGGTCGTTATCGGTCCGGCTCCGGAATTTGCGTTAACCGACCAGAATGACAAGTCTATTAGCAGTCAAGATTATAAAGGCAAGGTATATGTTTTGGAGTTTTTCTTCGCACAGTGTCCTACTATATGTCCTATTATGAATCAAAATATGCTTAAATTGCAAAGTGAATTTTATGGTAATCTAAAGTTTGGAGTCGCCTCCATTACGATTGATCCCAAGAACGATACGCCGGCTGCCTTAAAAGCACATGCCGAGGAATTGGGCGTTAAATTGCCGTTTTGGCACCTGTTGACCGGCGATGCCGATTACATCTTTAGCCTGTCTAAAAAGTTTAATCTGTACGCTGCTGCCAACGAAAACGTACCCGGTGGTTTTGAGCATTCCGGTTTGTTTGCGCTGATCGATAAAGACGGTAACATTCGCTGTAGAAAAGACGAGTTTGGAAATCCGATCTTGTATTATGACGGAACGGACGACGAAGGCGTACGCATGATTAAAGAAGATATTAAATTGTTATTAGAAGAGTAATGGACAAAGCATTAGAGAAGAGGTACAATACGTGGATTATTATTTTATCAATCGTAATTCCCATAGTCGTGGTCATTTTGTTTGGCGTTAAAATACCAAACGTAAAACCCCTGTCTTTTTTACCGCCTATTTATGCCTCTATAAACGGTGTAACCGCGGTATTGCTCTTGGCAGCAGTTTGGGCGATTAAGAACGGCAAGCGAAAGCTACACGAAAACCTGATGAAGGTCTGCATACTGTGTTCCGTATTGTTTTTGGGCATGTATGTCGCGTATCACATGACTTCGGACTCGACGACTTACGGCGGGGAAGGTTTGATAAAAACCGTTTATTTCGCGATTCTAATCTCGCATATCGTACTGTCGGTGATCATTATCCCCATAGTACTGGTTACTTACGTACGGGCGCTGTTGGGCAAGTTTGACTTACACGTTAAGATTGCGCGTTACGCCTTTCCGCTTTGGCTCTATGTGGCCGTTACCGGTGTGGTGGTGTATTGGATGATTTCTCCGTATTACGCGCATTAAGCAATTAAAGAAGGGAGAGACGGACTCGGAATCTCGAGTAGTTCTTGTTTTTAAAAAGAAATAAATAAGTATATGAAGCCTTTATTTAAAAATTCAATAGTAGTTTTTTTGTTTTTTATCGCGACCACTTTTACGGCTTCCGCACAATGTGCGATGTGTAGAGCGGCGTTGGAAACCGAAGAAACAGGCGTGCAAGCTGCGGCTGTAAACGACGGTATCGTATATCTGATGATTTTCCCCTATTTGTTGGTAGGGGTAGTCGGTTATTTTGTATATCGTGTAGTCAAGAAAAAGAAGCAGAATAAAGTGATATCGTAAACCGTCTTCAAGGCGGTTTTTTTTTGTAATTACTTGTAACGCAAAGCCTGTTTTTGCGTCATATAGGAAAATCGAGGTTGCTTATGGATTTTATATTTACGTGGATGCGCGGTAGATGCACCGGGACGAAGAAAGTGTTTTTCATGGGCTTTGTTTGGGTTAGCGGCTGCTTTGCGAGCTACGGACAACAGCATAATTGGACCTTGCAAGAATGTGTTTCTTATGCACTGGATCACAATATCGACATCAAACAAATCGATTTGGATGTGGAACGTGCGGCCATTGGCAAGCAAGGTGCTTGGGGGAGCTTTCTCCCGACGCTCAGCGCACAATCCAGTCATTCGTGGACGTTGGGTTTAAACCAAAACATCACTACGGGACTATTGGAAAACCAAACGACGCAATTTACTTCGGCTGGTGTCGATGTGGGCATCGACATCTTTAAGGGATTGCAAAATCAAAATCAATTGCTCAAAGCGCGCTTGAGTGTGCTTTCGTCCAAATACCAATCTCAGAAAATGCGCGAAGATGTGGCGCTCAATGTCATCAATGCCTATTTGCAAATCATCTTTAACAAGGAATTGAATAAAACCAATCAGGCCCAGTTGACCTATGAAAATCAGCAACTGTTGCGCAGCCAGGAATTGGTTGCGGCAGGGGTGGTACCCGCCGGCGATTTATTGGACATCAAAGCGACGGTGGCCTCTACACAACAAAAGCTTATCGCAGCGGAAAACAACCTGTTGATCTCGCGTTTGGCCTTGGCGCAATTGCTGCATATCGACGATTTTCAATCGTTTGACATCGCAGACCAAGCTTATGAAGTAGCGGTTAGTGAAGTGTTGTTCAAGTCGGCAGAAGAAATTTTAGAGCAGGCCAAAATCAGTCAAATCGATTTGCGATTGGCACAGACCAAAGTAGACATAGCCGAAAGGGAAGTGGCGATTTCTCGCGGGGTGTTTTTGCCGAGTATACGCGGGTTTTACAGTTTGGCCACACGGGCTGCCTACAACGATCGCATAGTGGGGCAAACCCTGGATCCCAATTTCCCAACTCGGGTGATTGGCGTGGTCGAAAATACCAACCAAAATGTGGTACAACCCAATATGCTGCCCATTATCTCTGGACCGGAATCCCTGTTCGATCAATTTGATAACAATATGGGGCAAAGTTTTGGCGTGGGTATTAGCATTCCGATTTTTAACGGTTGGAGTGCCCGCAACAACGTGCGGATGAACAAGGTAAACCTTGAGCAAACCAAAAACGAAAAAGAGGTTGCCGATCTAAAGCTCAAACAAGCCGTTTACACGGCATATACCGATACGCAAAGTGCTCTAAAGAGCTTTGAAGCGGCTAAGGTGACTTTAGAAGCCCGCAACCTCTCTTTGGATTACGCCAAAGAGCGCTATGAAGTGGGATTGATGAATATCTTCGAGTTGAATCAGGTGCAGACCCTTGCGGTAAACGCCCAATCCGAAGTGTTGCGCGCCAAATACGACTATATCTTTAAAACGAAAATACTCGAGTACTATTTCGGAATTCCAATCTTTGATAATTAACGGCTTTCGACCAGGCGGGTCTACTTATAGGCCACGCTCTAGTGGAAACCATAAAACAGTTGAGGCGATTTAAAAATTAGACATCTACTTATGAAAAAAAGAACTAAATACATACTGATTACCGGAATTATACTGGCAATTTTATTGGTGGTAACGGGCTATATGACCGATTTTTTCGGCAGTAAAAATCAGCTAAAAGAAGTGGAGACGCTTCGCTTGCAGAAAAATGCGATTACCCAAACCGTTTCTGCGACGGGAAAGATTCAGCCCGAAATCGAAGTAAAGATTTCTCCCGAGGTTTCCGGTGAGATTATCGATTTGCCCGTTAAGGAAGGGCAGGTTGTCAAAAAGGGCGATTTGTTGGTTCGCATCAATCCGGATTTGTACGAGTCGGGTGTGGATCGCATGGTGGCCTCGCTATCCAACAGCAAGGCCGGATTGAGTCAGGCGGAAGCCCAGCTAAAAGAAGCCAAGTCCAATTTTGACCGCAACAAAACCCTGTTCGAAAAAGGCGTGATTTCCAAATCGGAATGGGATAAGGTCGTTGCGGCCTTTGAAGTGGCTACAGCGGCAAAAAACGCCGCCTATTTCAACGTGCAAAGCACTCAGGCCTCTTTGACGGAGTCTCGAGACAACTTGAATAGAACCACGATTTACGCCCCGGTAGACGGGACGATTTCCCGACTGGATGTCGAGTTGGGCGAGCGGGTGTTGGGAACCCAACAGATGGCCGGTACCGAACTGCTTCGCGTTGCCAATCTAAACAATATGGAAGTCGAGGTCGATGTCAATGAAAACGACATCGTCAAAATCAAGGTGGGCAATGAGGCGAAAATTGAAGTTGACGCCTATTTAAAAAAGGAATTCCGCGGTATAGTAACCAGTATTTCCAATTCGGCAAGCGCCACCCTAACCGCCGATCAGGTGACCAACTTCAAGGTTAAGGTTCGAATTGTCAAGGAGTCCTATCAGGATCTGTTAGAGGGGAAACCGTCGAATTATTCGCCGTTTAGACCGGGGATGACGGCAACCGTCGATATAGTAACCAATAAGAAATCAGGCGTTTTTACCATACCGATCAGCGCCATCGTGCTTAAAGCATCACAAGACAGCTTGAGTCAAGGCGACAAGGCCGATTTAAGCGAATCTGAGGCGTTAAAACCACAGGAGGCGGTATTTGTGTTGTCAAACGGTGTTGCGCAGCTTAAATGGGTAAAAACGGGCATACAAGACGACCGCAACATCGAAATTGTCGAAGGCTTATCGGCCGACGACATCGTGATTACCGGCCCCTACGCCTTGGTCAATCGCGAATTGGAAGCGGGACAACAGGTCAGAGAAGAAGTCAAAAAGATAGCGAAGTAAAGATGATTTATATTTTAAGTGTAGAAACGGCGACTAAGAATTGCTCGGTTGCCCTGTCTGGCAACGGGGAGTTGCTGTGGTCAAAAGAAGTGGCAGAGGCGCAATTTAGCCATGCGGAAAAGCTGCATCTGTTTATAGCGGAAATCATGGCAGAAGCACAGTTGAATCTCAGCGATTTAAATGCGGTAGCCGTCAGCATGGGGCCGGGTTCTTACACCGGACTGCGCATTGGGGTTTCTGCGGTTAAGGGATTGTGCTATGCCCTGGGGCTTCCGTTGATTGCCATAAATACCTTGAGCGTGTTGGCACAACAGCTGCACATCGCGGACGGTTTGATCATTCCGATGATCGACGCGCGACGCATGGAGGTGTTTACGGCCGTTTTTACCGCGGATTACCGCTGTATAGAAGAGACCAAATCCCTGGTGGTTACCGAAGGGGCTTGGGCGCATTTAGACGGTCAGAAATGCCATCTAATCGGCGATGGCGCTTTAAAGTGCCGCGAGGTACTCCAAGGCGATTCGTTTGTCTTTTACGAGGAAATTCTATTCCCCTCGGCTAAGGATATGGGGATGTTGGCCTGGGAGAAATATCAATCCAAGGCCTTTGAAGATGTCGCCTACTTCGAACCTTTTTACCTCAAAGATTTTCTGTTGCTGACCAAAGAGAAATAGCCTTTCTTTAGTCGAGTGCGGCAAACACCTCTTTTCCCTTTTGTAGTATAAAAGACGATACCTCGGTGTGGTTGTGGTTTTCCACCCACACCTGTACGTTGTACGTCATCTTGGTATCCAAAACCTCCTTGATCAAAATTCGCGGATCGGGCTTTCTCAAAATCAAGTCGTTCGCCAAGAGCAACTCCTGCATCTTTTCTATAAAGACCTGACTGTTTTTACTGAGCGGTGTCTGTATCAATACCTCTGTTTTTCGCAGTTTGTTTTGCGAGTAATTCTTTATTTTTCCGTTGGATAGAATCCCGTTTGGGATATAGATCACCTGATTTTGATAGCTGACTATTTTGGTGGAAAAAATGTGGATTTCCAGCACTTTTCCCACCTCGGCCTGAGCCTCGATTACATCGCCGATGCGGAAGGGTTTAAACAATATAATCAGCACGCCACCGGCAAAGTTGGCCAGGGAGCCTTGTAAGGACAAACCGATGGCCAAACTCATCGCTCCGAGTACCGCTACAAAAGAGGTGGTTTCTATACCGAGCTTAGAGGCGATGGTGACAAACAACAAGGCGCGTAAAGCCCAAATAATACCGTCTAATAAAAAGCTGATTGACGTCGGGTCGATGCGCTTCTTTAAAAATACGCGTTGCGCTATTTTTTTTAAGAGGCGTATAAGCCAAAGCCCGAGCGCTAAGATGACTAGGGCGCCAACCACATTGGGAATGTAGTCGATAAGGGCTTCGATGTATTTGGAGAGCAGGTAATCGGTTTTTTTCATAGATTATAGCATTTGATTTTCCAAAAAGGCAGCGTCGGTTTCCGGTTTTTGGCACGATTGATTTTGACAGAGGTAAAAAGCCGTTTGACCCGCATCGTAACGGTGCTGAAAAAAGGCTAAAGTCGAGGCGGAATTCGCACCGAAAACCAGGGTTTTACACAGCAAGCGCTTTCTGATTTGCAACACCTCTTTCAGGGCATTCGGGCCAGTAATAGCCAGTTCCGTAGGCGCGGCGAGGTACAAATCGGCTAGGAGCCAGTTGGAGTAGGCCGAGGCATAATCGATTTGGCTGGTTACGGTGGCTACCATGTTTTTGGCCAATTGGCTGTAGTGCGCGTTTTCGTAAAGGATACCGAGTTTGATTAAGTTTTGTGCCATATACGAATTAGACGATGGAATGACGTTGTCTTCAATCTCAATCGAGTGGGTGATAATCGGATTGTCTGAAAGCTTGCTAAAGTGGAAAAACGAATTTTCCACATCGAGAAAGGCGTCCAGGCAATAATCGGTCATTTGCTTGGCTTGTTTGAGGTAGGCCTCTTCGAGGCTGTGCTCATACAGCGCGATTAAAGCCGCTATAAAAAGGGCATAATCGTCAAGAAAACCCGGTATGCTCGCCTTTCCATCTTTATAAGTGTGGTAGAGACCCGTCTCTTCAGACCACAGTTTGTCGAGTAGAAAAGCGCCGATTTCCCGTGCTTTTACCAGGTAGGCATCGCAATCCAATGCGCTGTAAGCATCGAGATAGCCCTTGATCAACAGCGCATTCCAAGCCGTGAGTGTTTTGTCGTCTAGGCGCGGACTCGGCCTTTGTATGCGCGCTGCTAAAAGGCGCTCCTCCCAGAGTTGTTTCTTTTGCTGCAATGCAACCAAGGTCATATCGTTGTCAGCGGCTAACTGCTCGAGGGTTTGATTCTGTATCAGTACGTATTGATCGGCTTCCCAATACCCGAATGTATTGATGTTAAACAATTGTTCAAACAGCGGGAAATCGGCGCCGATCAATTGCTGCAATTCGGCTTTGGTCCAAGAGTAGTATGCGCCTTCTACCAATTGGTTGGCGCTGTTTAAGCTATCGGCGTCCAAGGCCGAGAAAAAACCACCTTCTCCGTTGGACCAATCGCTTTCGATAAAGCGGATGGTTTTTGTCAGGCATTCGCGGTATAGGCCATTTCCAGTTCGCTTATAGGCATCGGCATACACGCTCAAGAGTTGGGCGTTGTCGTAAAGCATTTTTTCAAAATGCGGTATGTGCCATTGATGGTCGACGGAATAGCGGGAAAATCCCCCTAAAACCGTATCGAACAATCCGCCCCAGGCCATTTTTGTCAGGGTCAAGTCCACGTAATTCAAAACGGATTCATCGCCGTTGAGCAAGGCGTATTTTTGCAAAAAGTCGAGGTTGTTCGGCATCATAAACTTGGGGGCCCTACTGTATCCGCCGTATTCCCAATCAAAGCTCTTTTTCCATTTGGCTACCAAGGCCTCCTGGTTTAGTGCGCCGTCTTTGGGCTTGCTGTCGGGTACACCGCTAAGCAGCGTAATGCCCTCGTGCAGTTGGGTGGCAAATTCGCGCACCTGGTCTGCATCGCTTTCATACAGCTGTTGCAATTGCGTTAAGGATTCTATCCAATGGTCCTTTGGGAAATACGTACCTCCCCAAATCGGGCTGCCGTTGGGCAGGCAAACCACATTCAACGGCCAGCCGCCTTGCTTGGTCATCAACTGCACCGCTTTCATATAAAAAGCATCTAAATCCGGGCGCTCCTCGCGGTCGATCTTTATCGAAACAAAATGCCGGTTCATCAACTGAGCCACTTCGTCGGTTTCAAAGCTCTCGTGCTCCATAACGTGACACCAGTGGCAGGTGGAATACCCAATGCTGACGACGAGCAGCTTATTCTGCTCTTGAGCCTGTTGCAAAGTTGCGGGTTGCCAACTCTTCCAGTGAATGGGATTTTGGGCGTGTTGCAATAGATACGGACTGGACTCGGAGGATAGCTCATTCATAAGGACTCGATTTAGGGGGTAAAGATAACAAAAACAGCGCGAATGAACAGCGTGTTTTCCGCGCGCAACGATCGGGAGATTTGGTTTTGATGCCGCGGGATAGTCGAGGGGGGAATCGACTGAAAACAGTCCGCTAAGCCGTGCTTTTTTTGATTTGCGCTTGCCCTGGTAAATATTTCCTGCGCTTAATCGTTTAATAACATTAACTTAACGTAGAAAACAATTTGAAGGCGGAATTTTGCAGGGCAAATAAAAAACATAGATATGGATCAGATTTTTGTGGTCATGCTGATAGCATTGGCGATTTTGGCTGTTATTGACATCACGGTTGGTGTGAGTAACGACGCCGTCAATTTCTTGAATTCTGCCATCGGCTCTAAAGCCGTGCCCTTCAAGACCATCATGGTTGTCGCAACCTTGGGGATCTTAGTCGGTGCCTTGTTTTCCAACGGGATGATGGAGATTGCGCGTAGTGGAATTTTTGTCCCCAGCATGTTTAGCTTTAACGATGTCATGATTATCTTCTTGGCCGTCATGATTACCGACGTGCTGCTCTTAGATGTTTTTAATACCCTGGGCTTACCCACATCAACAACGGTTTCCATCGTTTTTGAATTGCTGGGAGCCGCGGTCTGTTTGGCCGTTGTCAAAATCGTGATGACCGATGGAAGCCTTGCCACCCTACCGCAATACATCAATACCGAAAAAGCATCCGAAATTGTGTACAGCATCTTGTTGTCGGTCATTTTATCCTTCACTATAGGTACGCTGGTGCAATATGTGTCGCGAATGTTTTTTACGTTTCACATCGATAAACGCCTCAAGTATTTTGGTGCCCTCTTCGGTGGAATTGCCATTACGGCGATTACCTTCTTTATCTTGATCAAAGGCCTTAAAGGCGTGTCCTTCATATCCAAAGAAACCTATTCGTGGATCAACCACCACCAGTTTCATATCGTGGCGATGTCCTTTGTTTTCTGGACCTTGTTTTCACAAATGTTGATGAGTGTTTTTAAAATAAACATCCTAAGAGTTATTATCATTATCGGAACCTTCGCCTTGGCATTGGCTTTTGCCGGTAACGACTTGGTCAATTTTATCGGTGTGCCCATTGCGGCTTTTCAATCTTACGGTTTCTTTGCCGGAAGTGGAATGGATCCCGATTTATATATGATGGGCGAATTGGCCAACGACAATATCGAAGCGCCGTTCTATTTCCTAGTCATTGCCGGACTGGTTATGGTCTTTACCTTATGGACGTCAAAGAAGGCTAAAAACGTCATCGAAACCGAAATGAACTTGGCGCGCCAAGATTCGGGAACGACTACAGAAAAATTCAAACCCAACTTGTTGTCCAAAGGATTGGTTCGGGGAATGGTGTATTTGGGAATGGGAGTGGATTACTTCTTGCCCAAATCCCTACAGTTAAAAATGGACAAGCGCTTCGAAAAACCGCTTAAAGCCAAAGTGGCCAAGATGGAAGAGCCGGCCTTTGATATGGTGCGGGCTTCGGTAAACTTAATGGTGGCGAGTATTTTGATTTCCATCGGTACCTCCATGCAATTGCCCTTATCGACTACCTATGTTACTTTTATGGTAGCCATGGGTACCTCTTTTGCAGATGGCGCCTGGGACAGGGATACCGCTGTGTATCGCGTAACCGGAGTTTTCAATGTGATTGGCGGCTGGTTAGTAACGGCTATAGTCGCGTTCTTAGCGGCTTTTGTAACGGCATATATATTAAAGATAGGCGAGGTTTTTGCCGTGGTGGGATTGTTGATTTTGGTGGGGATATTGCTGTATAGAAGCAATAAAAAACACCAGAAAAAAACCAAGGAGAAAGATGCCGCTAAAGCGACAGAACTCAATTCACACGATATCGTGACCATTCAAGGGGTGGTAACCGAAACCTCGTCTCAGGTGGCTACGGTAATCGGAAAGACCAAAGCCCTGTATACTTCGGTAATCGACAGCTTGGGCTTGCAAGAATTGAGCAAGTTAAAACAGAGCAGAAAGAAACTGAAAAAACTCGAAAAAGAAATTGAAGAGCTCAAGGGCAATGTGTATTTCTTTGTAAAGAATCTCGACGAGACCTCGGTAGAGGCGAGTAAATTTTATATCCTGACCTTGGGCTATTTGCAAGACATGGTTAAGGCGGTAAACTTTATTGCCCAGAACAGCTTTTCGCACGTGGATAACAACCACAAGAAATTGAAGTTTAATCAGATTCGCGATCTTAAAAACACCGACAGGCAATTGCAGGAATTGTTCGACAAGATCGAAGCGACTTTTTCCGAGGAAAACTTCTCTCAATTAGAAAACCTGTTAAAGGACAAGGAGACCCTAATCACCTATGTAGACAGTTTGATTCAAAAGCAAATCGTCCGCATTAGAACTACGGAGACCAGTCCGAAGAACTCCAAGCTGTATTTTTCCATATTGTTTGAAACCGATGATTTGGTCAAAGCTACGATGGGATTGTTGGAGTTGTTTATGGAGTTTGAAGTGCATATTAAGAAAAGACGCTAATCGCGTTTAGTACCATAAAAAAAGGATGGAGTTCTTAGAACTCCATCCTTTTTTGTTTGCAGGCGTTAGGCCTTATTTTATCCGTTAGAGGCTTCCACGCGAATGCTTTCGTCGTTGAGCATTTGTCGGAGCATGTTTTCGATGCCGTTTTTCAAGGTAAAGGTAGACGACGGACAGCCGCTACATGCACCTTGTAAAATGACCTGTACGGTGTTTTGTTCCTTGTCGTAAGATTGGAAAGCGATGTTTCCACCATCGGCTGCTACAGCGGGTTTGACAAATTCTTCGAGTATGTTGATGATTTGCTGCGATGTGGTATCCAAGCTGTCGAAGTGCGCTTCGGCTTGCTTGTCGGCTACCGTGGTGTCTGCCACCAAGTTTTCTTCAACGGCTGTATGTCCATCTTCCAGGAATGTCTTGATAAAGGTGCGAACCTCCAAGGTGATTTCATGCCAGTCGTAAGTGTCGTATTTGGTGATCGAGATGTAATTCTCGTCTATAAAGATTTCCTTGATAAAAGCCAGTTGAAACAAAGCCTTGGCCAAAGGAGAAGAAGCGGTTTCATCGATGTTTTTAAACTCGACCGCTTTTTTAGTCAACATCTTATTGGCTACAAATTTTAAAACCGACGGATTCGGAGTGGTTTCCCCGTAAATCGTAATGGGTTGTTTCTTAGAAGGCGTTTCCGGTTGTAGGATTACTTTTCCGCCTTTTTCCAAAAATGCCTGAATCTGTTCTGCCACTAAATCCTTAACTTCGGACCATTCAACTATAGAAAATTTTTCGATAGCAACAAAATTGCTCGAAATAAAGACCGTTTTAACAAATGGTAGATAGAAAAGTTGTTTTGCCAACGGCGACAAGGCCGTTTCATCGATATTTTTAAACTCAAAACTCTCTCCTTTTATGATGAAGTCTGGCAATACAAACTTAACAATGGCGGGGTTTTGACTGTCGATCGTTTTTATTTGGGACATTTTTTTTGATTTTTTTCAAATTTAACGAAGTTATATTGTATGAAATGCTATATTTGGAAATTTAAACTCAAAATTAACATTTGATTACAATCGTGTTAACAGCGAGTTGCGCATTAAGCTACTTTTTATCAAAGTTTGCGCAGGTTTAAAACAATAAAAATAACTTAGTTTTGTTACTATAGTCTGAGCAGAGCAGATGAGTGGAAATGATAGACAGCGCAGCACAGTACAAACAAACGAGGAGTGAATTTGATAATTAGAGTGATAGAGTAGTTATAAATTAAAACAATTGAAATACCAATAAATAAAAATTATGAAGAAAATACTTATACTATTTTTTGTTTTTTATTCCTGCCTCTTCTACGGGCAAGGTGGAGGAAGTGACGTTCCGATTATTATGCAAAATGGAAGGGTCCAGGCGTGCGCGGGTATTTTTCATGATACCGGAGGCTTTGCTAGGGATTACGCCGTAGGTGAAGATATCACGATGACTATTTGTCCGGATACTCCAGGAGGAATAGTGAAGTTGGATTTTTATAGCTTTTTATTGACGAATGACGGTAATCCAGTTGTGGAAAACCGCGTACACGATAGGTTGCGTATTTTTGATGGAGACACCGCAGGTGCAGCAGAGGTTGCGGGTAGCCCTTTTACAGGAGGCACATCGCCAGGAGCTGTAAGTGCTACTTTTGCCAATAGATCCGGTTGTTTAACCATCCGTTTTACATCCAATACTGAAAGAACAGCGCCAGGATGGGCTGCACGTATTTCTTGTTCCACAACCTGTCAAGAGATTGTTGCTAAATTCGAAGGTTCTATTCCGGCTATTGACCCTAATATTCCGGTAGACTGTCCAGAAGATGCTGGGGTTATTAGATTGTGTGTTGGTGAGGAGATTACCTTTATAGGGAGTGCTTTATTCGAGAATTCGGATGAAGGTGCTATATATGAATGGGATTTTGATAATAATATAAGCGCATTTGGAAAACGCGTTACAACCAGTTTCGAAGAAGCTGGAGTATATAGAGTACGATTTAATGTAAAAGACCGACTGTTGTGTGAAAACATGTCTATAGTTGGGGTAATTGTTCAAGTGTCCGATCCAGCGCGAACCGAATTCAATTTGGCGGCAGACAAGCCCGTGTATTGTTTAGGTGAAGGAGCAGTTTTGTCATCAAATATTGTTATACAGGGAATCGAACACGTCATAGTACCTCCAGTGAGTAATCCGGTGGCCTTGCCAGACGGTGTGCGCGATCCTATTACAGGGGAGCCTGTAGCTTTTAGAAGTTGTATGGATTTTACAGAATATTGTGAATCTGCTGTAATTGAAAGCCTAGACGATATCGCAAGGTTATGTATTAACATGGAGCATACGTTTTTAGGAGATTTAGATATCCGAGTAATTGCGCCTAATGGGGCAAGTGTATATTTGTTGCAATACCACAGTGAAAATCAGTTAAACGATAGTCAGAACTTAGGAAATCCAACGCGTGGCGGTGGTAACCAGACATATGGAACGGGATTGACTTATTGTTTTGATCAGAGACCAACTACGACAGTGACTTTGAGAGAAGCACCGACGCAAGCGGGAACGGGAAGCGATACAGGTCTGACAAAAAGCCCGGGTACTTACCTTCCAGTGAGAGCGCCAGGAAACAGTTTAGAGAACTTAATCGGAGCTCCTCTTAATGGAAAATGGTGTATAGAGGTTGTTGATAAATGGGGGGGTGACTACGGTTATTTCTTTTTCTGGGAACTTAAATTCGACGATAAATTCTTGCCTCCAAACCTGTCTTATACCCCTGAGGTGTATACGGAGAAATGGTTGCCTAATCCTGATTTAGTTTTGGAAAATGGCGTTACTAAAGCTTATCCAACAACTGTAGGTGAGCATACGTATACGTACGAAGTAGAAGATAATTTCGGTTGTGTATATACAGAGGATATTACCATTACGGTAAAACCAAGTATTATCACGGGTACGCCGACAAACTTAAACAAATGTAAAGAAGCCAACGGTAAGGCAGTGTTTAACCTGACAGAAGTACAACCTTCTATCAGTTTAAATCCAAATTATTCGTTTAAATATTTCAACTCGCTAGCCGATGCTCAAGCTGATCGCGCTGCTTTAAATACCAGTTTAACGGTAGATATACTCGATAGCCCTAAACAGATTTGGGTAAAGGTATACGACATCAACGATCCGGCAAATACCTGTGCCGTAATCGACAGTTTTTACGTATTGGTGAGAAACTGTACTTTAACTTTGAATCCGTTGCAAGATTTAACAGCTTGTGCCGATCAAGGTGTACAAGAAGCGGTATTCGATTTAAGTGTTCAAACGCCATTGGTGTTTACAACACCTGGATTTACGGTGAGTTATTTCGAAACATTCAACAATGCTTCACTGAATACAGGAGCCATTTTATTGGGTAACTTGTCCACTTATTTAGGTCGTAACGGTCAAACGATATTTGTACGTGTTCAAAGCGATACGCAACCGGCTGAGTTTGAAATTACTGAATTTAAATTGATTGTGAATGTAAACCCAGTTGTGGTTGATATCAGACAAATTTACGGTTGTCCAATCGAACAGAATGGCAAGACCTTAGGAATTTATAATTTAGGAGCTAATAGAGTAGCTTTAACAGGTGGTTTACCAAATTTAAGTGCCACTTTTTACCGCACTCAATTCGAAGCGGAAACCGGAGACTTCAATGCGATGTTACCGAATATTTTTACTTCAGATGAAATACAGATATGGGTGCGTGTACAAAATGACCTGACGGGTTGTTATTCGATATTGGGAATTAATTTAGTATTAGCAGACCTACCGAATTTAAACAGTCCAGTAACGGCAGATTTTTGTGAAACCAATGACGACGGTATCGGTTCTTTTGTTTTAAGCGCTATATCAAGTCAAATCTTGGGTACTACTGTGCCACCAGATGTTATCATCACGTATCACGTTTCGCGCGCCAATGCAAGAGACAATGTGTCGCCACTTGCAAGCCCGTACATGAACAATACACCGTGGAATCAAACGATATACGCAAGAGTTTCTTTCGTTCGTTCGACTTGTAGTGAAATTGTTGAAGTAAACTTAAGAGTTAACAGAAAGATTAATGTGGTAGAGCCTACGCCTTTTAAAGTGTGTGTAGACAATCTTGATAGAGAGGTGATTTACGATTTAACTCTCAAGCAAAATGAAATATTGAACGGTAGTAATCCAAGCGATTTCCGCATCACTTACCACGTTCAAGAAGCTCATGCGCAAAGGGGAATCCAACCGATTCTTAACCCGAGATCATTCTCGAATTTAATTTCTAGAACGGCATGGGTACGCGTTGAAAATATTAATACCGGTTGTTTCGCCGTGGTTAAAATATCGTTGCAAGTAGTTTTAGAGCCACAAATCAAAACGTTAATAAACGATTATATCTTGTGCGATAGCAATGTGGAGAACGGATTTGAAGTGTTTACTTTATCGACAATCGTTCCCGGAATTCTCGACGGACGTTTAGGATTTGCGGTAACCTTTCATATCGATGAAGCAACGGCACAACAAGGTGGTGCAACACTGCCAAACAGCTATCAAAACATAGTTCCTTTTAACCAGACTATTTTCGCGAGAATACAAAGTGTGGAAACGGGTTGTTTCGTTACGAGAGCCGTAAATTTAAGAGTAGTGCCTTTACCGGTATTGAATATTCCGAGTACGCCAGTGGCGATATGTAACTCTAGTGCAAGTGGACACGGTACTTTTAACTTGGTGCTGTTGATGGAGCAGTTGCAAAACGGAATCGATGGTTTGCAAATTAGTTTTTACGAAACCCAAGGCAACGCTGAAAGAGATGTGAGCAGAATTATCAATCCGCATGAATACAATAACTTAAACGCATTGAACCCGGTAGTTTGGGTGAGAGGATTTGATCCATTGACCAATTGCTTTACCGTTAAACCATTGTATTTGGCTGTTATTGCAGCGCCTACTATACCGGTGTTTTTACAGGAGATCGCTATTTGTGGAACTCAGGGTGTGAATGACGTAGCTCGTTTTGACCTGACCGTTCAAACGCCAATTATTTTGGCATCACAAGCTTCGCAAAACAATATCGCTGATTTAGTAGTGTCTTATTACTTAACTAAAGAAGCGGCCTTAATCGGATTGGATAGAATTCCTACACCGAGTGATTATACCAATATTACAAACCCACAAGAAATTTGGGTTAGAGTAGAGAATCGCGTAACTGGATGTTCTAACGTAGGACATTTTACCATCAAAGTAAACAATGCTTTGTCGCTTTTTCACGTTAGAGAAATTGTAATGTGCGAAACAACGCCAAATAGCGGTTACCAATTGTTTGATTTGACACAAAGAGAATTGCAAATGATTGGAGGGGCGCCTATTTTTGGAACGACATTTAAGTATTATACTTCTTATGAAAATGCCGTAAATGATGTAAGTGAAATCGGAAGCAGGTACGCTTATAGAAACGTGTTAAACCCACAAGTTATTTGGGTGGCCGTGACAGCGGAGAACGGATGTAGAAGTTTTGAATCCTTGACGATTAAAGTTGCGCCACTTCCAAATGTCAATCTGAGCCCAAGACCTCTAGAGGTATGTGAAGGCGAAACCAATACTGGTTTAGGTGAATTTAATCTGCATCTAGCAGAAGAAGATTTGAGCAATAACAATGCGGACTTGGTGTATGAATACTACCTCAATGAAGCGCAAGCTATAGTTGGGATAGAGAAATTAGACTTCCCTGAAAAGTTTTTTACACGTTCGACAACGGTATGGGTTAAGATTTTTAACAAAACGAATGATTTCCCTTGTTATGTAATCGTTCCCCTGTCTTTAGTTGTGAATGTACAACCGTTTATTCAACCCCTTAGACCGTTGATGGGTTGTGAAGAATTTACAGATGGAGTGTATACTTTTGACTTAAGTCTAAAGCATAATGAAATTTTAAACGGTAGAAATGCGAACGATTACATCATCCATTTTTACTTAAGTGAAAACTTAGCGCTTGCAGGAAATACACCTCCAATGCCGTTAATTTATACAAACATTACTAGAGATTTGCAGATTATTTGGGTTCGTTTGGAAAACCGAACTACGGGATGTTTCTACATTGCGCCTTTGACTTTGAAAGTTGAGGAGAAAGTGTTTGCTTACGATATTAAATCACCACTGATTTATTGTGACGATAACGATGCAGTACCGGTTAATGATGGATTTACTAGAATTGATTTAACAGTGAATTCTGCCGACATTATCGGTGTGCAAAACATACCTGAGAACCTGTTGAAAGTCGTTTATTTTGCTTCAGAGCAAGATTTTATAAACAACCGACCAATTGCTGATCCAACGCAGTTCATCAATAGTAGTAGTCCACAAACGATTATCGCTGTGGTTCGTCGTATCGATGATACCATGCTATGTGAAGCCGATGTGCGTTTCGAAGTAATCGTGAACAAACGTCCTGAGCTATTGCCAATTGAAGGTGGGTTTATCTGTGAGGATTTGGAAACCAAAGAAATCACACCGTTTATGATTGATACGCGTTTGGATTCTAAATTGTATAACTTTATTTGGAAGTTCAACGGAACTGTTATTAATGGAGCAACTGCTTCGTACTATGAAGCCAAAGCGCCAGGTAGATATACCGTGAGCACTACGGATAAAGCCACAGACTGTGCTTCGTTTAATGAAATTACCGTAGTCATCACTAAGATTGCACCGTTCTCGGTAACGATTGATGAGACGGCTGGTAACAGAGATGAAATCAAAGAAAACGGTAAGCAAACGATTATCGTGAATGTAGCCGATTTGAAATCGCCTCCAGGAGTATATGAATTTGCCTTAGACGAAGGGGTTTATCAAAACAGCAATGTGTTCTATGATGTAACAGCAGGAGAGCATATCGTTTGGGTTCGCGATCGATTAACAGGTGCTTGTGCGGTTTCTAAAGTGGTTTCAGTAATGAATTATCCTAAATTCTTTACGCCAAACGGTGACGGTCATAACGACACTTGGAATATCAAAGGCCTAAGCGCTCAGCCAGATGCGAAGATTTATATCTTTGATCGTTTTGGTAAATTGTTAAAACAAGTTAGTCCTTCAGGAGAAGGATGGGATGGAACTTTCGGAGGAAGACCAGTGCCTTCTACGGATTATTGGTTCACTGTGGAGTACAACGATCTACAAGGTAATCGTAGAGAATTTAAAGGTCATTTCTCATTAAAAAGATAAGTAGTATATGAAGATTTTTAAGAAACGTTATTTAGCATTAGCATTGATGATATCACAGTTTAGTGTTGCTCAAGAAGGTATGTCTGTTTATTCAGACTACCTTTCTGACAACTATTACCTGATTCACCCGTCTATGGCAGGCGCTGCTAATTGTGGTAAATTGAGAGTAACGGCCAGACAACAATGGTCTGGACAAGATGATGCACCGGCCTTGCAAACTTTAAGTTTTAATACCAAAGTAGGGGAGCAATCGGGTATTGGTGTCATTGCTTTTAATGATAAGAATGGTTACCATTCGCAAATCGGGGGAAAACTTTCTTATGCACACCATATACAATTTGGAAGATCGTACTACGATTTGAATATGTTGTCTTTTGGTATGAGTGCAGGTATGGTACAAACCACTTTAGATCAAACTAAATTTGGTGGTTTTGACCCGATTATCACTGGCGGTATGGAACAAAAGGATTCTTACTTTAATGTGGATTTTGGTGCTTCATACCAATACTTTGAATTCTATACCCACTTTACGGTAAAGAATGCTATCTCTAGCAGTAGAGATATGTATACCGATATCGAAAGTGATAATATGAGAAAATACCTTTGGTCTGCGGGTTACCTATTCGGTACGGAAAGCAGAAGCGGATTTACTTGGGAACCGTCATTTATGATTCAGTATACCGACGAGACTCGTGAAAAGGCTTTTGATATCAATATGAAGGTTTACCAAAAATTGAGCTTCGGTCAAGTTTGGGGTGGGGTTTCTTACCGCAGAAATCTGGAAGGAGCCGAATATCTTAAAAAGGGAAGTATTGCCACCCAACGCATGCAGTACATCACACCGATTTTAGGTTTGAACTTTAAAAACTTTATGGTGGCCTATACCTATTCGCACTTAACGGGCGATGTTAAATTTGGTAACGGTGGTTTTCACCAATTAACCGTGGGTATTAATCTCTTTTGCAAACCGAGCAAGTTCGATTGTAATTGCCCCGCAGTTAATTTTTAATTCATATAAAAATCCCGATATTTATCGGGATTTTTTAATTTATATATTATGCTGATAAAAGCGGTAAATGGAATAGCTCCTCAAATAGCAGAGGATTGTTATATAGCGGAAAATGCAACTATAGTAGGCGATGTACGCATAGGCGAAAACTGCAGTATATGGTTTAACGCCGTACTGAGAGGCGATGTCAATTATATTCAAATCGGCAATAAGGTTAACATACAAGATGGAGCCGTGGTACACTGTACCTATCAAAAGCATCCCACGGTGATCGGCAATAATGTTTCCATAGGACACAATGCCATCGTACACGGTTGTACTATACACGACAACGTTTTAATCGGGATGGGAGCCATAGTGATGGACAATTGTGTGATTCACAGCAATACGATTATAGCCGCAGGAGCGGTGATAACACAAAACACCGTAGTGGAATCTGGCACGATTTACGCCGGGGTACCGGCCAAAAAGGTCAAAGACATCGACCAATCGAATTTCGCAGGGGAAATCGAACGTATATCCAATAATTACCTGATGTATTCCAGTTGGTTTAAATAAATTTCCAATGATCGTTAGTACGATTAGAGATCTTGCACACCGCAAGGTCTCTTTTTTTTTGAGTGCACGTTGAACTGATCCACCTGAAAAGCAATGCGCCGATGCAGTTGGAATAGCAGTAAACTCGAAGAGCTTCTTTTCTAAAGTGAAAATCGAATTACTTTCCGCAAACCAGCAAATCCGCAAATCAGCGAATAAACGAATCTGCGTTAAATAGCAGTAAACTCAAAAGACTTCTTTTCAAATGCAGAAATCGAATTGCTTTACGTAAACTCGCGAATCCGCAAATCCGCGAATAAACGAATCCGCATTAGAAAAACGAATCCGCGTTGAATAAAACTGCTTTACATCAACTCTCGAATCCGCAAATCAACGAATAAACGAATCTGCATTGAATAGCAGTAAACTCGAAGAGCTTCTTTTCTAAAGTGAAAATCGAATTACTTTCCGCAAACTAGCGAATCCGCAAATCCGCGAATAAACGAATCCGCGTTAAATAGCAGTAAACTTGAAAGACTTCTTTTCAAATGCAGAAACCGAATTGCTTTCCGCAAACAAGCAAATCCGCGAATAAACGAATCCGCATTAGAAAAACGAATCCGCGTTGAATAAAACTGCTTTACATCAACTCTCGAATCCGCAAATCAACGAATAAACGAATCTGCATTGAATAGCAGTAAACTCGAAAAGCTTCTTTTCAAATGCAGAAACCGTACTGTTTTCCGCAAACAAGCAAATCCGCGAATAGACGAATCCGCGTTAAATAGCAGTAAACTCAAAAGACTTCTTTTCAAATGCAGAAATCGAATTGCTTTACGTCAACTCTCGAATCCGCAAATCCGCGAATAGACGAATTTGCTTAAAAATCCAAGTATTCCACGGCTGTGGGAGGGTCGACAAACATTTGCAATACCGCGATGTCTTTGTTGGTGTAGAAGCGGTGTTGTCCGGGATGGGAAGTGGGGTTGAGCAGGCCTTTTTCGGTCAATACTTTTTGGGTGTGTTTGGCCACAGCGACGCCGGAATCGATAATCGTTATATCGGCGGGAATAAGTTTTCTGATTTTGGCGATGAGATAGGGGTAGTGGGTACAACCCAAAACCAAGGTATCAATGCCCTTTTCGACCATCGGTGTCAAGTACTCCTGCAGCAGCAGGTCCATGTCCGGATGATTGATTTTACCCTCTTCAATCAATTTGACCAGTCCATAACCAATCTGTTCGATAATAACGATATTCGAGTATTTTTTTACGGTATTGGAAAACAGTTCGCTGGTCAGGGTTCCCTTGGTTGCCAATACGCCGATAACGGCTGTTTTAGTCAATAATGTTGCGGGTTTGACCGCAGGTTCGATTCCGATGATCGGAAGCTCGTAACGGACTCGTAATTCGCTTATGGCGTTGGTGGTGGCCGTATTGCAGGCTACGATAACCAGTTTGCATTGACGGCTCAATAGATAATCCATGTTTTTAATCGACAAGGCGATTATTTGCGCTTTGCTGCGCTGTCCATAGGGAGCATTTTTGCTGTCGGCTAAATAAATCGTGTTTTCGTTGGGCAGCAGCAAATTAACTTCTTTACAGATCGTGGTGCCGCCAATTCCAGAATCGAAGAGTCCGATAGGGTTCGTATTATCCATAAACAAATATAAAAAAAAACTGCCCACCTAAGTGCGCAGTTTCTATAGTTTAATAAGAAATTGTATTATTTAATACCCAAGTCCTTTTTAACGTCGTCCAATAAGTTAGGTCCGTCTGCCATGATAACGCCCGATCCGATAGAGGAATCTAAAACGTATTCAAAACCTTTAGCACGGGCTACTTTTTGAATGCTTAATCTCGTTTTTTCAAAAATGGGTTTGGTCAAATCAACCTGCTTTTTTTGAAGGTCTTGTTGTGCGGTCGCTTGGAATTGTTTTACTCTTCCTTCGATGCTTTCCAATTCTTCAACACGCGTTTTGTTTATCGCTTCACTTGCCGTACCGGATTCATCTTGAAATTTTTTCAATTTCGCTTGGTACTCTGTGATCATATTTCCATAATCCTTTTCGTAGCCTTCACTAAGTTTTTTTAATGTAGCATCTGCCGCTTTCATATCCGGCATTTGTGCCATTAATTCTTGTACGTCGATATGAGCAGTTTTCGATTGAGCCATAACGTTAGTCTGACTGATTCCAAAAAATACAACCGCTGCAATTAATAAAGATTTCATTTTTTTCATTTTTCTTGATTTTGGATTTTTATTATATAATTTATTTTGGGTTATTTAATACCGTTGCGAAGCAGTTCTTCTCGAGCTTTTTTCGCGTCTTCTTGTTGTTGTTTTGCGCGTAAACGCCGTTCTTCTTGTAATTTCTTTGAGGCTTCTAAAGCGGCCTTGCGCTCTTCGAGGGCGATTTCCTTTTTACGGCGAATCTCCTCTTGTATCTTTTCCTGTTGTTTTTTGCGTTCCTCGACGAGCTGACTCATGTCGACTTTGTTTTTGTTGTCGCCCTGATTTAGTGCAGCCTCCTCGCGTTGCTTCTTTAAATCGTCTAGCAATTGCTGCTTTTTGCGATTCTCTTCTGCTATTTTGGCTTTCTGGTCTTCGATTTCCTTTAAGCGTTCTTGTTGTTGCAATTTCCTTTGCTCGTCTGCCAAGCGTTTTTGCTCGGCGATTTCGCGCTGTTTTTGCTCCATCTGCGACTTGCGTTCATCCAACTCCTGTTGGCGTTTCGCCGCTAAATCAAGCTGCTTCTGCCTGGCTGCTTCCGCTTCGCTTTGCTGCTGCTCCTTTAAGAGTTTTTGCTTTTCGAGCTCTTGAGCTGCTTTGGATTCGGCTATTTCTTGAGCGCTTTCGCCAGCGTTTTCCTTTTTAGGGGTTTGCTGATTTTCTTCAAACTCTTGTTTTCGTCGGGCTTGTTCCTCTCGTTTTTCCCTTCTCAGATCTTGCTGGTCCATCACCTTGTCCAATTCCTCTAAAGCCGCAACTTCTCTGCCGCTTAAATTCTGCCTTTTCTTAGCACGGGCCAATCGCTGTATTACTTGTTCGCTAATATCGTGCCGTTTTGTTGCGAACAACATGGTAGACTCCGATGCCTTGTCCAAAACATAGTCGAATCGCTTGGCGTCGGCTATTTCTTGAATCACAGTAAACACTTGGTCTTGTATGGGTTTAACCAGCATGATTTTCTGCGTGATCAGGTCGCCATTGGCACCAAATCTTTTTTGCTGAAAATCCAATAACTCATTCTCCAAGAGCGAAATGTTTTCTTCGCGTTCCTCAATGAGTTCCCGCGTTAAGAGGGTTCTTTCCGCACTGAGGTTGTCTTTGAGCTTCTTGATCTCGCCCTTTTTAACATCGACTTCCTTTTTCCAAGTAGCCGCTTTCTGTTCTAATTGATTATTTGCCTCAATGTATTCCGGGGTCTTTTTGAGTATGTATTCCATATCAATATAGGCCACTCGTACGCTGCCTTGGGCATAGATACCGTACGAGGTTAAAATGGTCGCAATTGAAGCAAATAATAATTTCATGTTTTAAGTCGTTTAGTTAGTTATGGCAAACTAAAACTGTTGTCCTAGGATAAAGTGTGGCTGCCAACCGCTTTTTTGTGTTTGTCCCGGTACTGCATCGAAACCGTATCCGTAATCAAATCCTAACATACCAAACATCGGCATGAAAACGCGGACTCCAATACCTGCAGAACGCTGCATTTTAAACGGATTGTAGTTTTTAAACGTATCAAAAGAAGCTCCTGCCTCAGCAAATGATAGTAAAAATACCGACGCACTTGGTTTTAGTGTAATAGGATAACGTAATTCTAGGGAGAATTTATTGTATACCGTACCACCAATTGCTTCACCATATTCATTTACCGGAGTAAGTGTTTGATTCTCATACCCTCTTAACTGAACGATTTCTCTACCGTCCATCGAGAAGTTAGCCATACCATCTCCTCCTAAATAGAAACGCTCAAAAGGCACCAAACCTCGGTTTTGATTATAGGCTCCTAAGAAACCAAATTCGCCTGTCGAACGCAATACCAACTTGCCGTATAGGGTCGTATACCAGTCTCCTTTGAATTTGATCTTATAATACTCCAACCAGTTGAATTTTTTCTGGTCGATCTTTTCTTGATTAGCCGCTGCATCCTGATAATTCGCTACGGGTTCTCCACGCTCGTTTAAGTAAGATCCCACCGGAATATCTGCGCCATTGGGTGCTTTCATCGGTTCAGTGGTACGTACTTTATACTCTTCCATGTCTTTTAATTTGGCGTAGTCAATTTTGTTGAACAACGAGTATGGCGGGGTAAATTTACCACTAATGCTAAACTCCGAACCAAAAGTTGGGAAAATTGGATTCATCCCTCGGTTATCTCTTTTTAACTCTACGGTATACGTAAAGTTTCTAGACGAACCATCTCCGAAAGTAAACAAACCGGTGCGGTAGTTGTTCAAATCGTAATATTGGAAACTCAGGGTATTGTAAAGGGTAAAGAAATCATCTGGCGCTGCCAATTGCTTTCCGATACCCGCAGAGATCGTGGTGATATTAAAACTCTGACTGCGGTTTACATCTCTGGTGTTGTAGTTGTATAAAAACTGCTTGCTGTAGGCAATCGATCCGTAAAAGCTGATCGGTTTTTTACCGCCTAACCACGGTTCAGAAAAGCTCAAGCTATAGGTTTGGAAATACGAACTTCCCTGTAAGCGAAGCGCCATTTTTTGCCCATCACCCATAGGGAATGGTTTGTATGAATCTTTGTTGAATAGGTTTCTCACGGAGAAGTTGTTAAAGGACAAGCCCAGGGTTCCGATAAAACCGCCACCGCCATAACCTCCTTGCAACTCGACTTGACTCGATCCCTTTTCAACCACTTGCCATTCCACATCTACAGTTCCGGAACTCGGATCGGCATTTTTGATTTCCGGATTGATGGCTTGTGCATCGAAAATTTGTAAGGCTCCCAAACGACGCATGGTTTCCATTACGGTAGCCTTGCTCCAAGTTTGTCCTGGACGCGTTTTTAAGTCTCTATAGATCACGTGATCATGTGTTTTGTCGTTACCGGTAACGGTGATGTTGTTGAACTTGGCAATGGGACCTTCGATGATTCGAATCTCGAAATCGATGGTGTCATTGGCAGTTCTCACCTCAATAGGGTTAATTCTCGAAAACAAATAACCGTTGTTTTGGTATTCGTTGGTGATGTCGTAGGCATCTGGGTCGGATTTGTCTGAGATCCTTTTGTCCAAAAGGGTACCGTTGTAAACCTCTCCTTTTTTGATACCGAGTATGCGATTTAATTGGTTGTTGGTGTATACCGTGTTACCGAGATAACGAATGTTACCGAAGTAGTATTTTCTACCCTCTTCGATGTTCATATCGATGGCAATGCGGTTGGTTTTGGCATTGTATATCGTTGTGTCCATTGTGATACGGGCATCGCGATAACCTTTTTCTTTGTATTTTTCCACGATTTTACCTAAATCCTCGTTGTATTTATCGCGGATAAATTTGGAGGACTTGAATATCCTAAGCGGATTAAAGGGACTCCTAACTTTGGTTTCCTTCATCGCTTTTTTCAAGTTGGCATCGGTGAGTTGCTCGTTTCCGTGAAAGTCGATTTTAGAAACTTTCACCTTGCTGCCGCGGTCTACGGTCAAAACCATATCCACTTTATTTCCCGTGGAATCGGGTATGGTATTGATGTTTACTTTGGTGTTGTAAAAGCCGTCTTTTTTGTATTTGTTAACCACGTAATTTCGCGTGGTGGTCAATAGGTTTTCGTTGACAATTTTACCCTTGGTCAGTTTGCTCTCCTTGAGTACGGCTGCCGCCTTACCCTTGCGCAGTCCCTTGACTTTTATCTCGTTTAAACGCGGTAGTTCGTTTAGGTTAAGCTCTAAATTAATGGTATCACCCACTATAGAGGTTTCGTATACGTTAATATCGCTAAAGAAACCAAGTTTCCATAGTTTTTTTACAGCATCAGAGATTTCTTCTCCGGGGATTGTAATGGATTGTCCTTTGCTAAGTCCAGCGAAAGTAACCACTGTATGCGAATTGTAATTCACTTTTCCCGACACTTCTATATCGCCTAGGATATAGTGCTTTGGTGCATTTGCAATAGAAATGCTATCTTGAGCGTTTGAGGTAGCACTGAAACTAACAACAAAAAGTGCAAAAAGAGTCTTGATACCTTTTTGAAACATTATAGTATTATTTAATTTGTTCACTTGTTTTTCCAAATCTTCGTTCTCTATTTTGATAACTAATCAGGGCTTGGCAGAGATGATCTTGTGTAAAGTCGGGCCATAGCACTTCTGTAAAATAAAATTCAGCGTAGGCAATTTGCCAAAGTAAGAAATTGCTGATACGCTGTTCGCCGCTTGTCCTGATTACAAGGTCTACGTCGGGTAAATTATGCGTGTAAAGATGCTCATTAATAATTGATTCATCAATATCGCTTATTGAAATTATATTATTTTTAACTTTATCGCATATTTGCTTGGTCGCATGGATTATTTCCTCTCGGGATCCGTAGCTTAAAGCCAGGGTTAAAGTCATCTTGCCGTTGTTTTTTGTCTTGTCCATAACCTCTAGGAGTTCGTGGTGTACCGACTTGGGCAGATTGGATAAATTGCCGATAGCATTCAGGGCAATTTCGTTTTTAACGAAGGTTTTGAGCTCTTTTTTTAGGGATTTGACCAACAGTTTCATCAAAGCGTCTACTTCGAGTTTAGGGCGGTTCCAGTTTTCGGTAGAAAAGGCGTATAAAGTGAGGTTTTTGATGCCCAATTTAGCACAGGTTTCCACCGTGGTACGCACGCTTTTGGCCCCGTTTTCGTGGCCGATGATTCTAAGAAAACCTTTTTGCTTGGCCCATCTGCCATTGCCGTCCATAATGATAGCGAGGTGGTTGGGGAGTGTGGCGGGATTTATTTGTTCAATCAAATTCATTAAGGTGTACAATAACAAGGGTTTTTTCCGAAAGTATAGGTCAGGGAAAGGCCGCTAAAAAAATACCAGTCTTTGTTGTTCTTCTTTCCGAAATTATAGGACTCGAAGGCAGGGTCGCTGGCGGAGCTCCCATCGAGATTATCTGTAAAGGTATATCGGGCGCCTATTTCTGCACTGATGATTAATCGATCGCCGAGTCGTGCCTTAAATCCGGCAACGATGGGAATCGCCATGGAAAAGTCTTTTCCATCTTCGTATAACTTGCCCTTTTTAAAGTAAAACTCGTCGTGTTCAAAACCGACTAATCCGCTGTATAAATACGGAGTGGCGGCAAAACCAGGCTCGTGAAGGTCAAATTCAAAAAAGTTGAATTCCATTCCCAAAGAAATCTCTTTGAGGTTGTTTTTAAAGGCATAACCCCGCTTTTTTCTACTGCCCATATCCGATTTGGCATCGTCGGCACTAATCTTGAGCTGGGTGTAACTGAATCTAAAAGAGTGACGCGGACTTCTATTCCAACGGTAAACCAGTCCATAGCCCATGTCTTTGGGCGCGATGTATTGCGTTGACCCTACGTCTCCAACGTAATTGGCGCCGCCTATGCTCAAGCCAACTTCGTGGATTTGAGCGCTTATCGTGCTAATGCAAAAAAGCATTAAAAAAGTTACTAGAGTTCGGGTCATTTTGTTAAAATAGGTTGCAAATATACTAATATAGAGTTTTAAAAACCGCAATATCCCTTTTTTATGTGCGTTTTTTTTACCATTGATTTTTTTAAAACGATTTTTATCACTCGAAAGTATAAAAATAGATATTAATTTCTTTTATCTTCTCCCCAAAGCAATTTGTTTCTCAGGGTTTTTAAAAAGAGCTGTCCGGGAAATTCGACCATGTTAATCGTAAAGGGTGCCTTGGAGATGTGGATCTCGGTTTCGTTGGCTACGGCTTGGGTTCCGGAATCCAAGGAGACCAAAAACTGCGGTTCTCTACTGGATACTTTCAATTTGATGCGGGTGTCGTCGCTGATGATTAGCGGGCGCACATTTAAATTGTGTGGTGCTATGGGGGTGATGATCAGACAGGCCGTTTCGGGCGTGATGATCGGGCCGCCACAACTCAACGAATATCCCGTCGAACCCGTAGGGGTCGAGATAATCAAACCGTCTGCCCAATACGAAGCGAGGTAGTCGTTGTTGAGATAGGTTTCTATGGTAATCATCGAGGTGGTGTCCTTTCGCGAAACCGTAATCTCATTGAGGGCAAAATTCATCTCGAATATCGAACACTGGTCGGGTTCGCAATCCAAACTGAGCAACGAGCGTCTCGAGAGTTTGTATTGTTTGGTAAACAACAGCGGCAATAAGTCTTCGATAGCGTCTTGTTGAATGTTGGCAAGGAAGCCCAGTCTACCCGCATTAATACCCAAAATGGGAATGTTCTTGCTCTTTACAAAATTTGCCGCCCGCAACAGGGTTCCGTCGCCGCCTATACCGATAAAAAAATCATAGGTTTGGTCCAAGTCTCTCTTTTCACTAAAGGTGTCGTAGACGTCTTCTAGTATGTTATTGTCTAAGAGCAATTGGTAATAGGCATCCTCGAATACTACGGTAGAATGGTGTTTGTCTAAAACGCACATCATTCGGTCGATAATATCTTTGGTAATCGCTTGGCAGCTTCGTCCGTAAATGGCAAATTTCATAGTCAACTTTCTTTTTTAACGGTTATAGGGCATTTCCTGTTCATTGCACGGATGCAATAATCCGGGGTTGTTATATATTGAGGTATTTATTGAGGTATTCGGAACGCTCTTGCAGTTCGTTGTTATAGGCGTCTTCGCTGTGGTTGGATAGGATTTCGTAATCGTATCTGCGAAAAGCCTGAATCACCTCATTGATGTTGTCGGAATTGATCTTTAAAAGTATTTCCGTGGTGTTGTCGGTTGTTCCGGCGATGTATAAACCCAACAGCGTTGAGTGATTGCTTTCGACGATATGGCTGATTTCACTAAAGCTGTATTTCTGATGGTCTTTCTCAATGATAAGGGTAATGGCGCGTTCGGAGAAAAATGGGGTATTGGAAAAAAAGTCCATTAAATCCTCATAGCGGTAGTAGCCGATATAGTGTTTTTGAGCGTCTACGATGGGCACCATATTGGTTTGGTGCTGGGCACATTGCTCCAAGATGTCGAATCCCTTGTCTTGTGGACTGATGGCAAAGGGTTCTAAATCGTGTTTTAACACCTCTAGGGTTTGTTGGGATTCGAGTACGAATACGTCTTCGGCTAGCACACTGCCGATATAAGCCCTGGCCTCGACTACGGGATAGTGCGTGAGGGCATGGGTTTCCAAGAACGCTTTGGCCTCGGCTTGGGTGGTGTTTAAGCCAAAGGGAAGGTGTTGCTGTATCGTCGGTGTTGCTGCTTTGTTCATGGTTCGCGCTTTAATACCGTGCAAAATAATCAAAAATAAACCAATAGTGCTTCATTATACTTTGTATTTTTGTTTTTAAAACCAATTTGTCATGACAAAATTATCTGTAAACATCAATAAAATAGCAACCCTTAGAAATTCGCGTGGAGGAAATGTTCCCGATTTGTTAAAGGTGGCCGCTGATGTTCAGCGATTTGGTGCGCAAGGGGTCACCATTCATCCAAGACCGGATGAGCGGCATATCAAATACCAGGATGCCCGCGATTTGGTGGCTGTGGTCTATACGGAATTCAATATCGAGGGCAATCCCAAAGACCGCTTTATGGACTTGGTTTTTGAAACCATGCCCACACAGGTTACGCTAGTGCCCGATGCCGTGGACGCTTTAACTTCTAATGCCGGTTGGGATACCGTCAAAAACAAGGCTTTTTTAACAGAGGTGATTGCCGAGTGCAAATTAAAGGGCATTCGCAGTTCCATCTTTGTCGATCCGGTTTTGTCGATGATCGAAGGCGCTCGGGAAACCGGAGCAGACCGCATTGAGTTGTATACCGAAGAGTTTGCCTTGCAGTACGGTCGGGGCAATGAGCGCGCTATAGAGCCGTATGTTCAAGCGGCGCTCTTGGCTCAGCAATTGGGTTTGGGCATCAATGCCGGACACGATTTGAGCTTGGAGAACATCGCCTTTTTTAAACAACACATTCCCGGACTTCTAGAGGTGTCTATCGGTCATGCGCTTATAGCGGAATCCCTGTATATGGGCTTGGAAAATGTGGTGAATATGTATATTAATAAATTGCAATAACTATCGTAATATGATTTTTTCAAAAATTGAGGGAACGGGTATTCCGTTGGTAATTATCCACGGCTATTTGGGCATGTCGGACAATTGGAAGAGCTTTGGAACTCATTTAGCTGAAAAGGGCTATGAAATTCATTTGTTGGATATGAGAAATCACGGGAGGAGCTTTCATTCCGCTGCGTTTTCTTATGATTTAATGGTCGCGGACGTCGCGGAATATTTCGAGGCCAATCAGCTCGGGGAAGCCGTGGTTTTGGGGCATTCTATGGGGGGTAAAGTCGCGATGAAGTTTGCGGTACTATACCCGGATAAGGTGTCTAAACTGCTTATTGTAGACATCGGTCCCAAGTATTATCCTCCCCATCATCAGGATATATTGACCGCGTTGAATGCCGTTGATTTTTCGGTGAAACCTTCGCGTTCCGATGTGGAGGCCATATTGTTGCCCCATATACCGGAGGTGTCGACCAGAATGTTTTTGATGAAGAACCTCTATTGGAAAGAACCGGGACAATTGGATTTCCGTTTTAACTTACAGGCCTTTAATCAAAATCCCGAAGCGGTGGGCGAAGCCTTGGCTGCCGGAGAGGCCTATCAGGGGCCGGTATTGTTTATAAGAGGCGGCCGTTCGAACTATATACAGGATGGGGATTTGCCGCTGATTTTACAGCATTTTCCTCAGGCTACCCTAATGACTATAGCCGATGCCGGCCACTGGGTACATGCCGAGAAACCGATGGAATTTCAGAATGCCGTAGAGCAATTCTTATAATTGAAAATTTTTAATAGAAATATTGTTAAAAAAAGAGCGAAATTTTCGCTCTTTTTGCATTAAAGCCGGTCCGCTAAACAATAAGGTAAAAAAATACTGTAAATTACTTGTAAAATTCGTAAAATATGCTAAATTTGAGAGTAACAATAATGCAAAATACTAGAAAATCATGATTAGAAGACTTTTATCAGTAACCTTGTTGTCTCTTATTGCGTCCTCTGCTTTTGCAGGTGGTTATCGCGTAAGTATGCAAGGGCAAAGGCAATTGGCAATGGGGCATACCGGCGTCGCGGTGATTGGAAATGCAGAAACAATGTTTTTTAACCCCGCAGGTATGGTGTACTTGGAAGATAGGTATAATTTCTCTGCTGGCGCTACTGCTTTAATAGCAGATACTAAATTCCAAAACGACATTTACAACTGGACCAACAGCACCAGAAATGTGGGTACACCCATGTATTTTTACGGAACAGCAAAAATCAACGACTGGATTTCTGCCGGTCTAGCGATATATACCCCCTATGGGAGTGCAGTAGATTGGGATAAGGATTGGCAGGGCTCACACTTGGTCAACAATATCGATTTAAAGGCGTTTTACTTTCAGCCGACCATCGCTTTTAAGTTGAGCGACCACTTCAGTTTTGGTGGGGGACCCATTTATGTAAACGGTTCGGTAGAGTTCAACAGAAACCTTACCCGAAGCATGACCAATGAACAAGGCAACCGTTCCAACGTGACCATCGATGCGAAAAACGTACACGCTTGGGGATATACCGCCGGTTTCTTGGTGAGCTTGACCGAGGATTTTAGAATGGGATTGAATTACCGCTCTAAAATTGTGATGGAAGCCAAAGACGGCGATGCAACTTTCTACGATTTACCCGCTTTTGCACAGGGAACCTATACCAATACCACCTTTAACGCAGACATGCCTTTACCGGCAGAATTAACCGCTGGTTTCTCTTATAAAATGGATAAGTGGTTGTTTGCTTTCGATTACAACAGAACCTATTGGAGGGCTTATGACGCCTTGGTAATCGACTTTAACAACGGCACACCAAGCTCTGTCAATGCCAGAAACTACAAGGATTCCAGTACTTACCGTTTGGGGTTGCAATATACGGCCTCGGATAAATTGTCTTTGAGAGCGGGTTGGTATTTCGACGAAAGCCCCGTGCAAGAAGGTTATTTTGCACCGGAAACACCCCGTAATGATTCCAGAGCTTATACTGGTGGTTTTACTTATAAAATCAACAAAAACTTCGGTGTAGATGTATCGGTATCCTATCTTCACTTTAGTGAAACCAACAGCTCTTACGACCATTTTATCGAAGACGGAACCCCTGTTACCTTTGGAGGTACCTACTTGACAAGTGTATTTGCTGCCGGTTTGGGATTGTCTTATAGTTTTTAATTTATAAATGAAAAATGATGAAAAATAGATATTTATATATACTCCCTGCCTTGGCTCTAGCCCTGGCGAGTTGCGAGCCGTCTTTCGACAATGAAGTGGACAATGGGATTTACAGCAGCGGTGAAGCAGACTTCAGTACTTATGTAGCCCTGGGAAATTCCTTGACTGCCGGATTTATGGATGGAACCGTTTTTAAAAGCGGTCAAGAAAACTCCTTTCCAAACATCCTTTCCAAACAGTTTGCCGTAGTGGGCGGAGGTGTTTTTACCCAGCCGAGCTATGCCGATGATACCAATAATTTAGGGGGCTTACTCTTTGGAGGTGCTCCAGTGGCGGGTACGCGATTGATTATTAATATGGCAACGGGTTCACCGGAAAACTTAAAGGGAACTCCGACCATAGAGATATCCAAGTTGCAGGCCAAAGCCTACAATAATATGGGGATTCCCAATGCGAAATCCTTTCACTTGCTGTTGCCGAATTATGGAAATGTGAGCGGGATCATAAGCGGTACGGCAAATCCGTATTTCGTGCGTCAGGCCACTTCTCCTACGGTTAGCGTATTGGATGATGCGATGAGTCTCAATCCGACCTTCTTTACCAACTGGATTGGAAACAACGATGTTTTGTCGTATTCCACCAGCGGTGGTGTCGGTGCTGTATCGGGAGTCGGTGCTAATGATATCACGACCTTGTCGGTTTTTAAAGAATCCTATGAGAAAATCATAGAAGTATTGACCTCTAAAGGCGCTAAAGGTGTGGTGGCAACGATTCCGGATGTGACGGCTATTCCTTTTTTTACCACAGTTCCCTATAATCCGGTGCCCTTAGATGCGGCAAATGCCGCTGCCTTAAATGCGGGTTATGCCCAGTATAACGGCGGTTTAGCAATGGCTTTAGGAGCAGGTGCACTGACTCAAGAAGAAGTGACGCAACGAACGATTAAGTTTGTAGCCGGTAAAAATGCCGTGGTGATCGAAGATAAGTTTTTGACCAACCTAAGCGCTATGGGCTTGCCCAATTACAGACAGGCTACGGCTGAAGATTTGTTGGTGTTGACTTCACAGTCAGTCATCGGAAAACCGGTAGGTGAAGATCCCACTAAACTCAATGGCGTTTCTGTGCCCTTGGCTGATCAATGGGTGTTGAGCAAAGACGAAATCGCCATTGCTAAAAAGGCAACCATCGATTTCAACGAAATCATCAAAGCTGCAGCAGCCTCTAAAAATTTGGCTGTAGTCGATATGAATGCCGTTCTGAATAAAGCGGTATCCGGATTGAGAGCCGAAGACGGACAAATCTATACCGCCGATTACTTTAAGGGATTGGGGAATTTGAGTACCGTAATGTTTTCTTTGGATGGCGTACACTTGAATGCTCGTGGTTATGCCTTCGTAGCCAACGAAATTCTACAAACGATCAATATGCATTACAAATCAAAAATTCCGTTGGTGAATCCGGCTACCTATTCCGGTCCAACGCTTTTGCCGAATAACAATTAAGCGGCCGAGCCGTAAGACCTAAATTTTAAACCCTAGCGATATATGAAATTTATAATAAGATTATTAGTGACGACCTTGATCGTCGTGCTTTTGGCAAACATATTACCCGGTGTGGCTGTAGATGGGTTTACTACCGGCTTATGGGTAGCGGTAGTTTTGGGTTTGTTAAACATGTTTTTAAAGCCTTTGTTGGTCTTTTTGACACTACCAGCTACCTTGATTACTTTGGGATTGTTTTTATTCGTGATAAACGCCGTAATTATTTTGTTGGCCTCGTACTTTGTCAACGGGTTTCACGTCAACGGCTTTTGGGCAGCACTGTTATTCAGTATCGTTTTAACGTTTGTTCAATCGATACTCAACGGCTTTTTGGATAAAAAAGAAGCCTAATAAAATAAATTTTTTATTAATTGAAATACAATTAGTTAAAAACTTGGTTGGGTTGCATAAAATAATTATTTTTGCAACCCAATTTTAGTATGTAAAAAAACACAAAAATGAATATTACAAGAAATAATGTAGACGCGCTTAACGCCATCGTTACTGTTGAGCTTGCAAAAGAAGATTACCAAGGTAATGTGGATCAAGTATTGGCAAACTATAGAAAAAATGCTAATGTTCCTGGATTCAGAAAAGGTGCGGTACCGATGAGCTTAATTGTAAAGCAATATGGTAAACCCGTATTGTTTGAAGAAGTGAATAAAGTTTTGCAAGAAAAGCTAAATGCTTACTTGGTAGAAGAAAAATTGGACTTGTTGGGGAATCCCCTTCCAAGAGTTACCGAGAACTTCGATTGGGAAGCAGATACTTTGAAATTTGATTTCGAGTTGGGATTGGCTCCTGAGTTTACTGTTGACTTAACCACGAAAAATAAGATTACAAAATATACCGTTGTGGCAGATGAAGCGATGCTTGACGAACAAGTGGAGTACATCCAAAAACAATACGGCAAATTGATTTCGAAAGAAGTCGTTGCTGAAGGCGATGATATGGCAGGCGTTTTTGTCAATGAAGAAGCGGGTATTAATAGCGAAGTAACTATTAACGTTGATGCCTTTAGAACAAAGACCAACCAAAAGAAATTCATCGGAAAAAAAGTAGGGGATACCGTAACGGTAAATACCAAAGGACTTTTTGACGACGACCATAAATTGATGGACTTCTTAAAAGTAGACCACGATGCGGTTCACGGTTTGGAAGTAGATGTGGTTTTTACAATCACGGAAATCAACACCACTGAAAAAGCGGAGTTAAACCAAGAGCTTTTCGACAAATTGTTTGGAGAAGGCGCGGTGTCTAGCTTGGAGGAATTGAAAGTGAAAATCAAAGAGGATGCAGAGAAACAATTCGTTTCTCAAGCGGATCAAAAATTCATGAACGACGTAATCGAGCACGTAATCGAAACGACGACTTTTGAACTTCCAGCGACGTTTTTAAAGAAGTGGATGCAAACCGCAGGCGAAACACCTTTGACTGCAGAAGAGGCAGAAGAGGAGTACAGCAAATCGGAAAAGGGCTTGCGTTACCAATTGATCGAAGGAAAGATAATCGCTGAAAACGACCTTCAAATTAACTTTGAAGAAGTAAAGGCTTTTACTACGGATTTGATCAAAAAGCAAATGGCTCAATTCGGTCAGTTAGAACCGGAAGCTGCGGATGTGGAAAACATCGTGGCAAGAGTGATGTCTAACCAAGAAGAGGTAAGACGTATTTCTGAACAAGTGATGAACGACAAGATGATGGCTTTGTTCAACGAAAAAGTTGCCGCCAAATCCAAAGAAGTTTCTTACAAAGATTTTATCAAAGAAATGTACGGAGAATAAACCGAAACATTATAATATTGGTAAAAAACGCCTGTCTAGTTTATAGTTCAGGCGTTTTTTGTTGCCGTTTCTCTCGAGCTACACCAGCAGTGTAATTCGGGGCTAAACTGTTTTTCGCTCCGTTACTAAGGGGGTATATAGGGGGAATCACTGCTTTGCTTTTGCTAATTTCTAGCGAAAATTCTGATAAACATTTTATAAAGCAAAACGAACGACAATCTAATCCCAAAAAAAATAACTATATTTGAAGGTCTTTCTCCACGGGGTAAGACAGTTGTTTTTTGGAAGGTATTTAAAGTTTAAAATTTAAAAAATAGTACTATGGACTACGGTAAAGAATTTGAGAAATTCGCCACAAAACATCGTGGTATTAACAGTATGTATTACGATAAAATCGTCGGTAGCATGACACCATATATCATTGAAGAACGCCACATGAACGTCGCTTCTATGGATGTTTTTTCAAGGTTGATGATGGATAGAATTATATTTTTGGGAACGGGTGTAGACGACTATGTCGCCAACATTATTCAAGCGCAGTTGTTGTTCTTGGAAAGTGTGGACAACGCCAAGGATATCAGCATCTATATCAACTCACCAGGCGGTAGTGTTTACGCCGGTTTGGGGATTTATGACACCATGCAGTTTATCAAACCCGATGTAGCAACGATTTGTACCGGTATGGCGGCTTCTATGGGAGCAGTGCTTTTATGCGCGGGTGCAGAGGGAAAACGCTCGGCTTTGCCACACTCTAGAGTGATGATTCACCAACCTTCTGGTGGTGCTCAAGGGGTAGCAACCGATATGGAAATCAACCTGCGCGAAATGTTGAAACTAAAAGACGAATTGTATCAAATCATTTCGGAACACTCCGGGCAAACCTTTGAAAAAGTACATGCCGACAGTGAAAGAGACTATTGGATGATCGCTCAAGAAGCCAAGGAATACGGCATGATTGATGAGGTTTTGACCAGGTCAAAAAAATAAATAAAGAATCAATTTTGGAAATTATATAATATGGCGAAAGTGGAAATGAGATGCTCATTTTGTGGTCGACCCAAATCAGAAACCAACATACTGATTGCCGGTATCGATGCGCATATTTGTGATCGTTGTATTGAACAGGGCTATGGCATTGTTTTAGAAGAAAACAGCGCAGTCGGTCAAGACGGATTATCTCTGGAAGTATTGTTGAAAAAACCCATGGAGATTCGCGCCTTTTTAGACGAATATGTCATCGGGCAGGATCAAACCAAAAAAGTGATGTCTGTAGCGGTTTACAACCATTACAAACGCCTTTTACAAGCGGATAACGACGACGATGTTGAAATCGAAAAGAGCAACATCATCATGGTGGGACAAACGGGTACGGGAAAAACACTCGTGGCCAAAACCATCGCCAGAATGCTCAATGTGCCTTTGGCCATTGTAGATGCTACGGTACTGACCGAAGCGGGTTATGTCGGAGAAGACGTAGAGGGTATTTTAACCAAACTGCTACAAGCGGCAGATTACGATGTGGAAAAAGCCGAGCGCGGTATTGTCTTTATAGACGAGATCGATAAGATTGCCCGCAAAAGCGATAACCCATCGATAACCCGCGATGTTTCTGGTGAAGGGGTGCAACAGGCGTTGCTCAAGCTCTTGGAAGGAACCGTGGTTAATGTACCGCCAAAAGGGGGTAGAAAGCATCCCGATCAAAAGTTTGTCGAGGTCAACACTCAAGACATCTTGTTTATCGCCGGTGGCGCCTTTGACGGCATCGATAGAATCATTTCCAAGCGCTTGAATTTCCAAGCGGTCGGTTATGGAACGTCTAAGGATGGCGACTTGGTAGACAAGGAGAACTTGTTGCAGTATATCACGCCAAAAGACATCAAAGATTTTGGATTGATTCCGGAAATCATCGGGCGTTTACCCGTGCTTACGCACATGGATCCTCTCGATAGAGAAACGCTTAGAGCCATTTTGACGGAACCCAAAAATGCCTTGATCAAACAATACGAAAAATTGTTTAAGATGGACGAGGTGGATTTTACGATTTCCGACGAAGCCCTGGATTTTATCGTGGGTAAAGCCTTGGAATACAAATTGGGTGCTCGTGGATTGCGCTCGCTATGCGAAGCGATATTGACCGATGCCATGTATGAACTGCCTAGTAGTGATATCGGCGTGCTACACGTAGATGCTGCCTATGCAGAACAAGCCCTAAACAAAAACTTGCTGCAGCGATTGCAATCGGCTTCCTAGCAACCCATACTTATAGCAAAAATGGGCGCTTAGGCCATTTTGAATCAATAAAAAGTGAGCATTCTTTCGAGTTTGCTCACTTTTTTTATAAAAAAAAGAACGGTCTTTGGAACAGTTCTTTTAAAATTTTCAATCACATAGCTGTTAAATCAAGCCCAAGTCCTTGGACACGCTAATCAGATGTACCGTGTTTTTGGCATCGAAATATACCTTGAGTTTGTTTACGCGTTTTTCTACACTGCTCAAACTCGAGGTAGAACTACCGTTTTTTTTGAGTATTGCGCTGATTTCAGCCTGACTCAAACCCTGTGACAAATGGTGTAAAATGACGATGTCTTCCTCTTGAAGTTCTACCAATTCCGGATTGTGATAGACCTCTTGAATATTCGTCGACAACACCACGTTGTCCGTCGTAGCCAATGTGGTTAAAGCGGCTTTCAACTCGTTGATGCTGTTTCTTCCCTTGCTGATAAAGGCGTTGATGCCGCAGTCGTCAATCAGTTTTTTTATCGTGGCAAAGCGATTCTCAATCGAATACACCATGACCTTGATTTCCGGATACTGCTCCTTGACGGTTTTGACTAATTCCTCTCCGTGGTTGATCGACGTTTCGCGATGGTCGGGCGTAAAGGATAAGTCCGAGATCAGCAAATCAAAAGGGGCGTTGTTTAAAACGGCGCTTTTGATTTTTAACCAAGCCTCATCGCAGTATTTGCAATGAAATACCTCGGCATCGGTTTGTTCTTGAAGCATAGTAACTACACCGAGACTAATGCTGTCTATATCTTCTACTACTAATATTTTCTTAAACATAGTTAGGTGGGAATGGTTATAAAAATTTTCAATCCTTTATTGATTTCAGTTTCAAAAATAAAACTTCCGCCTATGTCTTTGATGCGGGTTTCCGCATTGGTCAATCCATTTTTTGCAATTAACTTTTCGTTAACGATACCGGTGCCGTTGTCGGAATAACTGATTTTTAAGCGCCCTTTGACGCGCTCAAAGTGAAAGCTGACCAAGGTGGCTTTACTGTGTTTCTTCATATTGATCAACAGTTCCTGTACGACTCGGTATACCGCTATTTTCTTGATTTCCGACAAGCTATTCCACGCTTTGGCATCCAAGCCTACCGACACGATTTTGGTGTCTCTGCCGTGGTATTCTTGCAGTAGCCCTTTGAGGTAACTGGAAAAGTCATCGCCAAAGCGAACTGCGGCGTATTCCGACGAGATGTTGCGGGTTTTGTTATAGGCTTTCTCGAGGTCGTTGAGCAAGCGGTTTTTATGAGTCTCGGTCGCCAGGTCAAAGTTTTCGGAATAGGCAACCATATTGTAGATGTCGTTGGCGAGTTCGTCGTGAATCTTTTTGGAAATGTTGGTTTCGGTCAGATAAACTTGCTTGGCCTTTTCGATGCTGTGACGGCGGCGGCTGCTTTTTACAAACCAGAAAACTCCTGCCACCAAGGTGAGCAATACAAAGAGCAGAAATTGCTTCCTACTGGTTTCTCTGGCGATGTCGAGTTCTTGTTGGGTGGTTTTGGCTTTGAGTTCTTGGTTTTCGGCGGTTTCTTTTTGGTGGTCGTATTTGATTTTGGCAAATTGATTTTTGGCGGTTTGATGGGTTTGATTGATGGTGTTGGCGCGTTCGATGTATTTTTCAGACCAGTTGCGCAAACTCGGCGTTTCACTGCTTTTTAATAATAGGGCGAGGGCACTGAGCTCGTCGTCGGGATTCTTTAACTTTTGTGCCAGCCGATACATCTGCAGGGCATAGGCGTTGGCTAGGCTGCGGTCTTTGTCGCTGTAATACTGCGATAGGTTGGCGTAGCTCTCGATTAAACCGTGTTCGTACCGTAGGGAGTCGCGAATGTTTAAGGCGCGTTTAAGGGCTTCTAAACCCGTTGTGTTGTCTGCCTCAAATTGACTGATTCCCAGATTGTCCAGGGTACGGGCATATTGTAGGGGATGCTGTTGCAATAGCGGTATTTGAACCAAGCTGTCGAGCAGGGCTATAGCTTGTTTGGGGCGGTTGTTCTTGAGGTAGGTATAGGCGGTATTGTTTTTTATAATCAGCTGATGTAGCGGGTCGGTTTCCAGCTTAAGGGCTTTTTCGTAATAATCGATGGCCGAATCGTAATTGTACAGTTTCCGATAGCAGCGTCCGATATTGTTGTAAATCGCAATTAAATAGGTCGGTTGATCGGCCGGTGCGTATTTTAAGGCCTCGGTACAGGTTTCCTCTGCGCCCAGTACATCGCCCAAATAGAGTTGGATTTCCGAAATTTGAATGGCGTTATAAGTCAGGTTCTCAAAGTCTCTTAAGCGCAATAACTCCCGGTTAGACTGTAGGAAATAGTAATACGCACTGTCGTTGAGGTGTTGTTCTAAAAAAGCTTCGGCCTTGTTTTGGTACTCATAGGCTAGGGACGAAGCCGCAGCGGGTGCAAGTGCGGCGGAATCGCTGGTTTTACCACAAGCGCTAAACAGCAGGCAGCACAGTATCGCAGTAATCAGTAAAAGAGCACTTCCGTTTTTCATGATTCGAAAGTAATCGTTTTTTGATCATAAAAAAAATGCAATTTACCACAGCGGAAAGACGGGCTGGAAAAAGGCTCTGTGCTCGGATGTAAAAATAGCAAGGAGGGGGAGTCCTTGCTATGGAAGTGTCCTTTTATCCTTTTGGTGTTATAGGGGGATTTACCGGAGGTCTTACGGGTTTTTTAATGGGGATGCCTCCTTCGGCATCGCCCATTTCTGTCTTTATTTCCTGACTCTCACTGGCATCAGGCGTTTCGCAAGAAACGAATAGTCCAGAGGCCAATACCAACATCAGCGTACCTAACACATATATTCTTTTCATTATTTCGTCTATTTAATGGGTTAATTTTTTTTTGCGATCAGGTTTATAAGGCCTTAAAAGCGGTTGAAAAAAAATCGAGCTCGATAAATAGGGAAGCGCGAAGCGGTATAAGTGAGGGGCATTAAGTAACTTCCCTTTTACAAAATGAGGAAACCCACAAATCCTACTTCATTTAGTTTTGTACATTTGTTGAGGTAGCAAACCGCAGCAAAAACCAAATTTGTTGAAGCAAAGAAATGAGGTATAAGTAGCAGTGTATCAATGGGGTTCCGAAAATTCCGAAGATTCCGAAAGTTCCGTGTCAATTCCGTTGCTGCCCATTTAATCTTACTAACGAAATGAAGATTTATGAATAAGTTTACCTCTGCTGACTATATCAAAGCAGTGAAAATGGCGATTGAAAAAGCGAAATCAGGTCCCGATGCGGGACTTTGGTTAAACGCTTCTCCTGCCCAATTGAGAAACTGGTGCCAGCAAGTTTACTGGACGCTAGAAAGGGAAAGCGATCGCCGTCAATTTGAACTCTTCTTTCAGTTGTCGAGAGTAGCGGGTAAATCGGATCGAATAGACAGTGCTTTTCGGCAATTTCAGTTGGGAAAGTTAAAAGCGGTTAGAAATTTTATTCGGGGCTCCTCTGAAAAACCCAATCCCACTATAGTGGAACTGCTGGCGGTATTGGCCGACTTTGAAAATAGGCCCTACAGCAATTTTCGTAAAGTAGGAGGGGGAAGTGCTGTTGCACTTGCGATTGCGCCGATTGCGCCGATTGCGCCAGCTGCGGTTAGTGAAGAGGAGGTAGTTGTTGGGGATGATTGGGAAGGTAAAGAAGAAGTTTTTTTAGAAGCCCTTGACCATAAAGAGGAGGGCGTAGACGAAGGGCAATCCACAACAGCCGAAGCAAATCGCGGAGCTGCTGTTGAAGAGCCGCTGTTGTTAAAAGCGGATTGGAATCGATCGCTTGGCAGTAAAAACTGGATGATTAATGCGTTGATTTTGTCGGTAGTATTGGTTGGGGGAATGGTGATTTACAAATATGGGGTGGAAGAACCGAGTTGTATGTTTTGGAAAGACAACCACTACGAAGTGATTGATTGCAATAGTCGCGCGTTGGGATTTGCGTCCTACCGAAAGTTAGTCCCCGTACAGGAGCATTTGCTGCGTCATTTTCAAAAGTTGGAAGTCGGGGCCGAGACCGTTTTTTTTAAAAACGGCAAAGCGATCATTTGGTATGGTAAAAACGACCAAGGGGTCTATGAATATTTTAGCTATGGTGGTGAACATCCCGAAACCGGAAAACACCTAAAACCCGTTACGCGATACCACGTCAACAAATACATACTTGCCGCCGAGTAAGCACTAGGAGCTGTTTTATATTGCGGGAGTTTAGTCTTCCTTGCCAAAGACCTCTTCGGCACTGGCAAAGATGTCGACAGAGAAGTCGAGTATTTCCGAAGCGATAAAATTCCGACGTACCTCATCCATGCCTTTGATCAAACGCAATTCTGTGGTGAATTTTCTGCTGGTGGCGTAGATGTTTTGGTCGATGGCGATTTTAAAGAAGTATTTGCCACTGGGCGTCCTAAACTTGTAGAGCGATACCAATTCAAAATTGTTTTTAAGAAAGTTAATCGTACCGTGTATCGCTTCCTTGCTGGAATATTCCATACTGGTTAAAATGGTTTTACCACGTCGGGAATTGTAGGTGTATTTTAATTGTCCATTTTCTTTTAGACTGATAACAAATGCACTCATGATAACATAGAGGAAAAAACGATTGAATAGATAGCTGTAAAAAGACGGTTGAATGGGTTGGGGTTTTACCAACAGTTCGTCGGAAGCTGTTTGGAGGTAAAAATCCTTAGTGCCGCAAATTTAAGGGCAAAAAAAATCCTAAACAAGGTTTAGGGTTTTGTACTCCCGAAGGGACAAATATCGAACAATTTTATAGAAGATGTCGAACGTTTTGAGGAATTGTTTTACCAATAAGATTTTTTTATAACGATCACTTTTTGTATATCGTTATTTTGAAATTTCACCTATTTTTTATATTTTTATTAAAACTTAGTTGGCAAATTATACTTTTTTTCAATTTCTAACGCTTTTGCTTGAAAGGCTTTTTCACCTTCTTTTGTACCTAATGCAAATTTTCTTCCAATAGCAAATTTCATTGGGTTTATAAGCTTCCCCATTTTTCACTATAGCTTTTAGCTCTAATGGACTGATTATCTCTTGGTCGATTGGGAATTGGATTACCTTTAATTCTGAATGTCTTAACTATTGATTCAGAGTTCTGTCCTCCCGCCGAAACTAAAGCTTCTGTTTTGGAGCAACTTGTCTTATAAAAGAACTATTTCAAACAATTTTTGTAGAGTATTCTTAAGACCTATTTCTTTTACACTCCAAACTTCATCCAAACTCTTGGCAACCGCTTTGGCTTCTCCACTAGGGATAACTTCTCCTTGGTAGCTAACCTATGTTCAGCAACATGCAACCTAAATATACAAAATATGACCTATAAAAAAGGGCGTTTCTATTTACCCATGCGCTGTCCGATAAGGATGATACGATTGATTTAGTAACAGCGCATCATCGATCGCGTATAGCTTCATGGTCTCTTGTACAGTACAAATGGATCTTACAAGAGACCACATAAAACAATTAACTCCCTGTGATGAGAAAATAAATGGGTACTCCCTCATTTTCATCACCTGAATGCATCAAGCCTTCAAAATAACAATTATCATCATCTTCTAAATTAATACCCACTTTATGGGTTTTATAAAATAATTCTCGAACTGTAAAGTTGACGCCATTATCTGCGCGAACGAGCTCATAAGGTTCTTCCGGTTCATCATCAATATACTTGACATATTGTAATTCAATTGCTGGGAAGTTAAAAATAATATCATCCCATTTTAAAGGGAATTTTTTAGCAGAGATGCTTCTATAATACTGCTCCACTTCCTCTGTGAAAAGATCAATGCTGTCAATACGACCCTCTGAAAAAGACCAATAGATGTCTTTCAATATAAATTTTGGATAGTTCATTTTTGTTCAATATTTAAATTACACATAAAACTTACAAAGATTAAAGGTTCCTAATTTTTTAAACAACTCAAATTTTTTCTTGCCAATTGGACGTTGTTTATTGTAAAGTCCTTGGTTGTTTTTCCTAATACCACCTCTGGTATTTATTTCATACATCGCTACAACTGCGGCCTCATAAGGGGGCATTTTAAAAGGCCCTCTTTCACCATTGATTCTAATTATTGCTACTCCATCCATTTTTTTTCTCCAAAATGCTTTTTTAGGATCTCTTCGGTGTTGCGAAAATCGGGTATCAAACCCCTGAATCGTCTGTCCTACGTATATACCTTCTTTCTTTTCCTCTAAAATTTCATAAAATTCAACATTAATTAATTCTGTACTCGCAAAAGTAGAAGTTCTATTTTTATTGTGGGTTAGCACCTCATCTTCTCCGACATAGTAGTTGTGAAGTTCTTCAATTTCCAAGTCATACGTAGGTACGATAGATGCTTTAATTTCAAGGGATTGTATAACAATATACTGCCCTTTTGAATCTAATAAGTTCATCCCGACCTCTAAGCTATTAGCCATGATCCATTTTTTTTCTAGGGGATTCCAAAATTGATGCTTCCCTGTGGCTTCTATCTTTCCGTTTTGGGTCTGTATACAAATATAAACCTCCGTGTGATTTCTATAGGTTTCGGTTACGCTTCTCACTTCTAGTTTATCTAAAGCAAAGTTGTAGGCATACACCTGTTGACCCGGTACAACATCCTCTATTGCTACTTTTCCAGTAGTTGTTTTCACTAAAGTACCTGCCAAAAAACAAGGCTTTTTAGTAGGCGGTACTTCTAGTAAATCTTTATATGTAAAATCATCCCACATATTTTGTATTGGTATTAAATGCTTACTATTCTTAGCTGAGTTTTTACCGCTATTCGCAATCAAGTCTAGCTCTTTATTCAAAAGCTTTTTAAGTTCGGCTGCTGCTTTTGTGTTTAAAACTTTATTCAAACTCTTGGCAACCGCTTTGGCTTCTCCACTAGGGATAACTTCTCCTTGGTGTCTAACCTATGTTCAAGAATAAACAACCTAAACATACAAAAAATGACCAAAAAAAGGGCGTTTCTATCTACCCATGCGCTGCCCGATAAGGATGATACGATTGATTTAGTAACAGCGCATCATCGATAGCGTATAGCTTCATGGTCTCTTGTGTAATATTTAAATTACACATAAAACTTACAAGGATTAAAGGTTCCTAATTTTTTAAACAACTCAAATTTTTTCTTGCCTATTGGACGCTGTTTATTGTAAAGTCCTTGGTTGTTTTTCCTAATACCGCCTCTAGTATTTATTTCATACATCGCTACAACTGCGGTTTCATAAGGGGTCATTTTAAAAGGCCCTCTTTCATCATGGATACTGAGTTCAAATACCCCTTTCATTTTTTTTCTCCAAAATGCTTTTTTAGGATTACTTCGGTGTTGCTCAAATCGTGCGCCAAGCTCCTGAATCGTCTGTCCTACGTATATACCTTCTTTCTTTTCCCCTAAAATTTCATAAAATTCAACATTAATTAATTCTGTACTCGCAAAAGTAGAAGTTCTATTTTTATTGTGAGTTAGCACCTCATCTTCTCCGACATAGTAGTTGTGAAGTTCTTCAATTTCCAAGTCATACGTAGGTACGATAGATGCTTTAATTTCAAGGGATTGTATAACAATATACTGCCCTTTTGAATCTAATAAGTTCATCCCGACCTCTAAGCTATTAGCCATGATCCATTTTTTTTCTAGGGGATTCCAAAATTGATGCTTCCCTGTGGCTTCTATCTTTCCGTTTTGGGTCTGTATGCAAATATAAACCTCCGTGCGATTTCTATAGGTTTCGGTTACGCTTCTCACTTCTAGTTTATCTAAGGCAAAGTTATAGGCATACACCTGTTGACCCGGTACAACATCCTCTATTGCTACTTTTCCAGTTGTTGTTTTCACTAAAGTACCTGCCAAAAAACAAGGCTTTTTAATAGGCGGTACTTCTAGTAAAACTTTATATGTAAAATCATCCCACATCTTTTGTATTGGTTTTAAATTCTTACTATTCTTAGCTGAGTTTTTACCGCTATTCGCAATCAAGTCTAGCTCTTTATTCAAAAGCTCTTTAAGTTCGGCTGCTGCTTTTGTGTTTAAAACTTCATTCAAACTCTTGGCAACCGCTTTGGCTTCTCCACTAGGGATAACTTCTCCTTGGTAGCTAACCTATGTTCAGCAACATGCAACGTAAATATACAAAATATGACCAAAAAAAAGGTTGTTTCTATCTACCCATGCGCTGCCCGATAAGGATAAAACGACTGATTTGGTAACAGCGCATCATCGATAGCGTATAGCTTCATGGTCTCTTGTACAATACAAATGGATTTTAAAAGAGACCCCATAAAACAATTAACTCCCTGTGATAAGGAAATAAATGGGTACTCCCTCATTTTCATCACCTGAATGCATCAAGCCTTCAAAATAACAATTATCATCATCTTCTAAATTAATACCCACTTTATGGGTTTTATAAAATAATTCTCGAACTGTAAAGTTGACGCCATTATCTGCTCGAACGAGCTCATAAGGTTCTTCCGGTTCATCATCAATATACTTGACATATTGTAATTCAATTGCTGGGAAGTTAAAAATAATATCATCCCATTTTAAAGGGAATTTTTTAGCAGAGATGCTTCTATAATACTGCTCCACTTCCTCTGTGAAAAGATCAATGCTGTCAATACGACCCTCTGAAAAAGACCAATAGATGTCTTTCAATATAAATTTTGGATAGTTCATTTTTGTTCAATATTTAAATTACACATAAAACTTACAAAGATTAAAGGTTCCTAGGGAGTGTAACACAAACTGTGTCATCTCCTTTTTCTTAGCTCTGGGACTTAAGTCCCAGAGCTAAGAAAAAGGAGGGTCTTTACGGCAGTAGCCTATCCCCAAATTTAATATAAAGCTGCGACATAGTCAAACCCCAATTGTGAATTGGCATCGTCCATTTCTTAGAAACATTTTTAATGACTAAATATATTAGCTTAAGCAATGATTGATCCGAGGTAAAAGCTCCTTTGGTTTTAGTTACTTTTCTAACCTGTCTATGCATGGCCTCTATCGCATTAGTAGTGTATATAGCCTTTCTTATGTGCGGATCAAAATCAAAATAAGTAGATAAATGGCCCCAATTATCCATCCATCCTTTAGCTGCTAATGGATATTTACTACCCCAGGTTTCTTCAAACTCTAAAAGCCTTTCATAGCCTTGTTCTTCGCTAACAGCGGTGTAAATCGGCTTTAAATCTGCAGCTAAAGCTTTCTTGTCTTTATGAGGCACAAAGCGAAGACTTGTTCTTATTTGATGCACAATACAAAGTTGTATTTGTGTCTTTGGAAAAACAGCTTGTATAGCTTCCGGAAAGCCCTTTAAACCATCTACACAGGCAACAAGTATATCTTGTACCCCGCGTGATTTAAGATGAGTTAAAACTGATAACCAAAATTTTGCTCCTTCGTTTTCTGATAAATATACACCAATGAGTTCCTTTTTGCCCTCTTGATTTATGCCTAGAATATTGTAGACAGCACGTGAAGTTATACTTCCTTGATCTTTAACTTTATAATGCATAGCATCTAGGAATACGAAAGGATATATAGATTCTAAAGGCCGATCGCGCCACTGGTTCATAGCCGGAATAATCTTATCGGTAATGCGGGAAATTTCACTAGCGGATATCTCCATACCATACATTTCCATGATAAAGCTAGCAATATCACGTGTGCTACTGCCTCGGGCATATAAAGATATTACGTTTTCTTCTAATTGATCCGTAACGATGAGTTGCCTTTTTGGAAGTATCTTAGGTTCAAAAGTTGCATTGCGATCTCTGGTAGATTCAAGTTCAAAACTACCAGATTGCATACTTCGAACTGTTTTAGTTGTCCTGCCATTGCGCCGATTAGTTACCCCTTTTGCCTTTTCTTCCGCTAAATGATGTTCCAGTTCACCTTCCATCATTGTTTCTAGAAAGTGTTTCAAAAGAGGTGCAAAAATGCCATCAGGCCACCCATTTTCTTGCCTTGGTACAATCCAGCCATAGCCTCTTCTTTGAAACTATCAAAATCAAATCCCGTGTTTTTATTATCTGTATTCATAATACTAATTTACGTTTTTATTGTGTAATTAATTTATGTGACACAGTTCACGGCACACCCTCGGTTCCTAATTTTTTAAACAACTCAAATTTTTTCTTGCCTATTGGACGTTGTTTATTGTAAAGTCCTTGGTTGTTTTTCCTAATACCACCTCTTGTATTTATTTCATACATCGCTACAACTGCGGCCTCATAAGGGGGCATTTTAAAAGGCCCTCTTTCACCATGGATTCTAATTATTGCTACTCCATCCATTTTTTTTCTCCAAAAGGCTTTTTTAGGATCTCTTCGGTGTTGGTCATATCTTTTACCAACCTTCTGAATCGTCTGTCCTACGTATAATGTATCAATTCTATCTCCAACCTCTTGTACAATTCTATAAAATTCAACATTAATTAATTCTGTACTCGCAAAAATAGAAGTTCTATTTTTATTGTGAGTTAGCACCTCATCTTCTCCGACATAGTAGTTGTGAAGTTCTTCAATTTCCAAGTCATACGTAGGTACGATAGATGCTGTAATTTCAAGGGATTGTATAACAATATACTGCCCTTTTGAATCTAATAAGTTCATCCCGACCTCTAAGCTATTAGCCATGATCCATTTTTTTTCTAGGGGATTCCAAAATTGATGCTTCCCTGTGGCTTCTATCTTTCCGTTTTGGGTCTGTATGCAAATATAAACCTCCGTGCGATTTCTATAAATTTCGGTTACGCTTCTCACTTCTAGTTTATCTAAAGCAAAGTTGTAGGCATACACCTGTTGACCTGGTACAACATCCTCTATTGCTACTTTTCCGGTTGTTGTTTTCACTAAAGTACCTGCCAAAAAACAAGGCTTTTTAGTAGGCGGTACTTCTAGTAAATCTTTATATGTAAAATTATCCCACATCTTTTGTATTGGTTTTAATTTCTTACTGTCTTTGTCAAGTACTTCGTGCAAAGGGTTAGGGTTTTGTTTGTTCAGCGATGCAAAGGTCTACACCATTTCTTTCTTTTCTAAAAGTCAAGACGACATCAGTATAAAAATTAATCAAAAACAACAGGGACTTTTTTATTTTTTGATTCGCTTTCTATTGCATTAATAATTTCTTTTTTCTCATTTTCTGTAATAATTTTTTGTTCATGAGGCGACTCCCATTTTATGATAGAATCAATATCAGCATAGAATATTGGAGTTGCTGTTAGTTCACCAGTTATCATAATTACTTTATTATCTATTTCAACTTCTATTGTATTTCTAGTTCCTTTAATATTCTTTATATTCATATTACTTTAATTTAGCGTATAAGAATTATTCTTTCAATTTTTGTTTTTGGATCAATGATAATAATTTTTGTTACATTAGCTACTAGTTCACCTCCAATCCAATCAGTTTTTCCTGACCAAAAGAAAGCTTCATTTGGAACGGTTTTCAGTTTTGGAGCAACTTGTCTTATAAACGAACTAATTTCAAACAATTCTTGTATAGTGTTTTTAAGACCTATTTCTTTTACACTCCAAACTTCATCCAAACTCTTGGCAACCGCTTTGGCTTCTCCACTAGGGATAACTTCTCCTTGGTAGCTAACCTATGTTCAGCAACATGCAACCTAAATATACAAAATATGACCTATAAAAAAGGGCGTTTCTATCTACCCATGCGCTGCCCGATAAGGATAACACGATTGATTTAGTAACAGCGCAATTTTTATATCTCCTGAATTAAAAGCGAGCGATATATGAGAAATAATTTTTATTTTGCCCTCTTCTCTGGCTATATTAATGGGATAATATATGCCAATTGGTGTATTGTCTTTAGTAATTAATTTATCTTCTGAATTGTAATTGTAAATTTCTATCAATTCTTCAGCGTATAACGCTTTTTTTATTTTAGTAGAGTCAATAAAATGATATTTTTGATTGTTCTCAATCCAGTTCATTACTGAATTTCCATCTTTATTTTTAACGACATTAATAAGTTTTTTTGTAACCGTATCTTGTAGAAATGTTGGTGTTGTTTCTATATTGAATGTACTTATAAAAGTGTTACTATAGGTTCTCTCCTTGCTTAAAACTTCGATTTGATGTTTTTTTTTAGTATAAATATGTATAGAATCGACTGTTTTTATTGTTTCGGAGATTAAGCTATCTTTCTTAAGCATGACATTAATAAGAGGAGCTGTTTTTTGATTGTAAAGTGACTTTCTTTTTAACGGGTTATCAGTCGTAACGGTTTGCGTAAGTAGACCATTATTATAAATAGGCGCTCCGTTTTTATCTGTTTCATTAATTATGTAGCTCAGTGTATAGGAATCACAGATTTTTATATCAAAAAGAGGAGCCAGTTTTAGTGCTATTTCTATCTTTTTGGGTGTTTGCCCAAATGTAAAATATCCAAAAATTAGTAAACTTAGCGTGCAAAAAACCTTAAACATACTTTGACTTGCTTTCATATAAATTAATTTTTTGAATTAAAAATCGAGTAATCTGACTTTTATAAAGAATCTGAAAGTTTTCGGTCAAATAAAATAAAAAGCTTTACTTTATCAAAAGTATTAAAACAAACAACAAATGCAAGGGCAAATTCATTTTAATGGATTAAATATTAAGTGTTTGACAGGGGTGGTTGGGTTTTGTTAAACAATTGATGTTCTTTTAAAGTAATGGTGTAGGCTTGCACTAAACTAGCACATTGGTATAATAAAATTGAAAACAGCGAACTCTAAACATTTAATACGGTAGCCAATACCATACAGCTAAACTATCAATCTATTTTAAACTATTTTGACAACAGAAGTACCAGTGCTTCTGCAGTATCCTTTAATGCCAAAATCAAAGCTTTTAGAACTCACTTTAGAGGCGTAAGAGATATAGAATTCTTCTTATATAGATTAGTCACTATTTTTGCATAAACAGAACATTTAGGATTGCCCCCCTTTTTTATGCAGATTCGATGATTCGCCAGTTTGCGTAAAGTATAACATTTTTCGACCAGAAGATAATCATTGAATGCAACGCAATTCAAATCGGCGAATGGACGCATCAGCGAATCAGCCTTTGTAAAAAAGCAGTTATTTTCAATTCCCAGAGGTTTTCATCTTGACCCCTAATAGGTTCAATCTTTCCTGAGAAAGTAGTTTTGATGGAGCGGTATATCGAACCGATAGAATGAATGTTTTAATGAAGTCTGTCTTGTTGATAAACTTAGAAAAGAGTAGAAATGAAAAACGGGAGAAATGAATATAAAATTCAATTCTCCCGTTTAGTACTCGAGGCGGGACTTGAACCCGCACGAACATTACTGTTCACTGGATTTTAAGTCCAGCGTGTCTACCACTTCCACCACTCGAGCATTCTAGAGCGAAAAACGGGATTCGAACCCGCGACCTCAACCTTGGCAAGGTTGCGCTCTACCAACTGAGCTATTTTCGCATGTTATTTTTGTTTGAGAACGTCGCCATACTTGTTCCGTATTGCGAGTGCAAATATAGAACGTTTTTTCGTATTCACAAGGGCTACGACAAAAAAAAGTCAAAGTTTTTTTTAAAGCATTGATTCTCAGAAATAAAAAAATGAAACTTTTTTTAAACTTTTTTACATCATACGATTTCCAATCCAAAAATTGGCACATCCCTGTAAACAGTGCTGACGAGGGCCTATCGAACCCCAAAATCTCCCCAGCCTACTAAATTGATAACTCTTGTCTAAAAAGAACCGCAAACCAAAGTGTTTATAGTAGTAAAATGCACTTAAATAGCTGATAAAAAGACTCATAGTGGGTAAAATAAACTTTTTTGAGACTCTAAGAGGCAGCGTGGAATTTTATTTTTGTGAAAAATTGAAAGTTATGCGAAAAATCGGTCTTTTTTTAGCAGGAATAGCCGTAAGCGTTTTAGCGGCTTCCTGTGGTGTAAGCGATGAAGGAAATTACGACTTGTCCTCCAATGCGAGTCGGTTGGAACTAACCGCTGTTCCCGATAAGGAATTGGCGGTTGGCGGAATTTTCGTGTTTATGGTCCGGAGAAACGGAAGAGAGGTAACCCCACGGGCACAGATTTACGTTGGCGGAAAAAGAATACAGGGCAATACCTATTCGCGCACTACCGCCGGAACGCATACCGTAGTGGCCAAGGCGATCGGATCTAGATCGAGTAAACCCCTGATGGTGACCTTTACGGACAAGACTCCACTGGGCAATCAGTTGTTCTTGACTTGCGATGCGGGTGAAAATCCGCAATACGGACAAGAAATCACCTATACCGTAAAGAATGCCGCCGGCGATGATGTAACGAGTTCCAGTGTGCTGCGCATCAACGGCGCGCGGATTAGGGGTAATAAAATCATTCTTAAAAAGCGCCATACCACCGCAACAGCGGTCTATTGTGGCAACGGAACACTGGGAATCAGCAGCGATATAACGACGAACTTTGACAGCAACTATATCGAGATAGACGGTGAGAAGTTCGGTACTACTCAACTGCGTTTTGTCTATTCCAACACAGAACAAATGGCGGGAAAATGGGTGGATTTCTGGAATGTATATACCCAAAATGAGCAGGCCGATTCCCAGGCGATCCCCACACAGATGAAACTGTATATGGGGTTTGTGCGAACCGATCCCCAAAAGATGGCCTATCCGGCGGCATCAACTCAGAACGCCGCCTTGTATGCCGATTTTGTCCTCGATAAGGAGGTCATACAAGAATATTCGACGGCCGCCACCTTTTCCATCATCGACTTTAAGCGAAAAGTAACCGAGCGCGGCAACGAGTATTCCGACGAGCGCACCGCGGTCGTATTCGATTACACCCTTCGCGACGGGCGCCAAATCAAAGGCATGCACTTGGGGCAGGCTTCTATAGAGCAAAACGCCGCAGGGCCCAGGGCCATGGCCGTTGCACAACCCAAAACCAGGCGAACCCTATCAAAATTTCGAATAAGAAAATAAGCAGCGTTTTTTCGATATGCAAAAAATGGGGGTGGACCGTCACGGTCCATCCCCATTTTTTGTTTAAAAGATGGAATTGCGATGCGGCAAACGCGGCTGTCTAACCCAACATCTTTTTAATCTCGTTGAGCTTCATCAATGCCTCAACCGGAGTCAGGGTGTTGATGTCCAAGGACGCAATTTCATTTTTGATGGTTTCCAGTAAGGGGTCGTCTAAATTGAAAAAGCTCAATTGCATTTCCTCTTCGAGTTCTCCGAGGTTAACCTCTTTGGAATGGCCTTTTTCAAGCTGTTTAAGCATCTTTTGAGCCCGGAGGATAACCAATTGGGGCATACCCGCCATCTTGGCTACATGGATCCCAAAACTGTGGGCGCTACCCCCCGGTACTAACTTTCGAATAAAGAGTACATTGTCTTTGAGTTCTTTTACCGCTACGTTGAAGTTTTTGACGCCGTCAAAGTGTTCTTGCATATCGTTGAGCTCGTGGTAGTGGGTGGCAAACAAGGTTTTGGGTTTGGCCGGATGTTGATGCAGGTATTCGGCTATGGCCCAGGCTATAGAGATTCCGTCGTAGGTACTGGTACCGCGTCCAATCTCGTCTAGCAGTACCAAACTGCGGTTGGAGATGTTGTTTAGAATCGAGGCGGTTTCATTCATTTCCACCATAAATGTCGATTCGCCCATCGAAATGTTGTCCGAGGCACCTACACGGGTGAATATTTTGTCGACCAATCCCATACGCACACTACTAGCCGGTACAAAACTACCCATCTGCGCCAAGAGCACGATTAGGGCGGTTTGTCTTAAAATAGCCGATTTACCCGACATGTTCGGACCGGTAATCATAATGATTTGCTGCTGGCTGTGGTCGAGGTAAAGGTCGTTGGCGATGTAGGGAACATCGGGCGGCAATTGCTTCTCGATAACCGGATGGCGGCCGTCTTTGATGTCCAATTCAAAACTGTCGTCAATTTGCGGACGCACATATTGGTGTTCCTGTGCCAATTGAGCAAATGAACACAGACAGTCGATTTGAGCGATTAAATGGGCATTGAGTTGCACGGGTTTGATATATTGCGCACACCAGATGATGAACTGCTCGTAAATCTCGCTTTCCAATTTGGCGATTTTCTCTTCCGCCCCTAAGATTTTGCTTTCGTATTCCTTGAGTTCCTCCGTGATATAGCGCTCTGCATTCACTAAGGTTTGCTTGCGAATCCAATCGGTCGGAACCTTGTCTTTATGCGTGTTTCTAACCTCGATATAATAACCAAAAACGTTGTTAAACGAGATTTTTAACGATTGTATGCCCGTTTTTTCGCTCTCGCGCTTTTCCATATCGTCCAAATACGATTTGCCCGTATTGGAAATGTTGCGCAAGGCGTCGAGCTCCTCGTGAACACCGCTGGCAATGGCATTGCCCTTAGACAGCGCTACCGGAGCGTCGGGATGGATGGTTTTTTCAATGCGCTCCCGCAGCAATTCGCAGTCGTGCAGTCGGTTTCCCATCGCTTTTAGGGAATCGTTTTTGCTTTCCAAAGCCCTTTTCTTAATCGGAATAATGGCCTGTAGGGATTCCTTTAGATAAACCAGTTCTCGCGGCGAAACCTTGCCCGTAGCAATTTTGGAAATCAGCCGTTCCAAGTCGGAAATCTGCTTGATTTGGTATTGAAAGTGCTCCAATACCTCCGGATGGTCTTTTAGGGAAGCTACAATTTCATGGCGCTCGTTGATTTTGTCTAGCTCTTTAAGCGGTAAGGCCAACCAGCGTTTTAGCAAACGCCCACCCATAGGCGAAAGCGTTTTGTCGATCACATCCAAAAGCGTAATCGCATTGACATTGGTGCTGTGGTACAACTCGAGATTTCGAATGGTAAAGCGGTCCATCCACACATAGGCATCTTCTGCTATGCGCTGCAGGTTGGAAATGTGTTTGATTTTGGTGTGTTGGGTTTCCGACAGATAGTGCAAAATCGCACCACTGGCGATAATGCCCTCTTGCAGGTCTTCTACGCCAAAGCCCTTAAGCGATTTGGTGTCGAAATGCTGCGTAAGGGAATCAAAGGCAAAGTCTTCTTTAAAAATCCAGTCTTCGAGATAGAACAAGTTAAAGTTGGATCCAAACTGGTGTAAGAAGTGGTTTTTGTTGTTTTTCTGAACCAGCACTTCGCTGGGCAGAAAATTCTGTAATAACTTATCGATGTATTCCGCATCGCCTTCAGCGGTTAAGAATTCCCCAGTCGAAACATCCAAAAAAGAGATGCCAATCAGCCTTTTTCCAAAGTGTAGCGAAGCCAAAAAGTTGTTGGTTTTGGAGTGCAACACCTCGTCGTTAAGCGCCACACCGGGAGTAACCAATTCGGTAACCCCTCTTTTAACGATGGTTTTCGTGGTTTTGGGATCCTCTAATTGGTCGCAAATCGCTACGCGCAACCCTGCTTTGACCAATTTAGGCAAATACACATTGATCGAATGGTGGGGAAAACCCGCCAATTCCGTTTCACTAGCCGAACCCGCACCTCGTTTGGTTAGGGTAATACCCAGTATTTTGGATGCCCGAACCGCATCCTGCCCGAAAGTTTCGTAAAAATCGCCCACTCGAAAAAGCAAACACGCATCGGGATATTTCTTCTTAATATCGTTGTACTGCTTCATTAACGGGGTTTCTTTGGTGCTTTTTTCTTTTGCAGACATGCTCGTGGTTTTAGGAAATACAAATATGAGTTTAGACTATTATTTCGTTGAAAATTTGCTGAATATCAGTGGGATCAATAGGCGATCTGCAACTTTCTTTTGGCATATCGCAACAACATCGAGGTGAATATCGTAATCAACAAGCCGATTAAACAGCCTATGGTCACCGAGGCAAATCGAAAGATTGGAGCCAGTTCTACCTGAGTAGTATGCGGTTGTACCAAAACGATGAGCAAGGTAACCAAGGCGACCCGGGCCATATTCATGATGTTGAACAGATAACAAGTACTGATCGTCAAAATTATCCCGACTAAAATAACATAAAAATTTGGTTCGTGCATCAGTATACAGGCCAAAGCTACGGCAGAACCCACCATATTGGACTTAAAGCGCTCAATCGATAATCGACGCGAGTCTTTGCCCTCTGGCGAAATGACCAGTATAATCGAAATCATGGTCCACATCAACTCGTGTTCCGGTAGGCTCATATACAGTTTGTAGCCGATAGAAAATCCTAAAAGACAACGGGTGATGTAAATGAGTAAAGGCGAAGTAACATACGTTCTAAGCAAAGCAGTAAACATAGTTGATATACTTTTGTGAACCTGCAAAAATATTATAGTTTAGCGAGGAAAGCTAAATAAATCCACTGTTTTTAGAGGCATTCTATTCGCAAGTGGGCGTGTCCTGTTACTCGAGCTTGGCCAGCTCGTTCAACAGGTCGGGCTATACGTTGCAATCTTTTCTTCGCAAGCTCCAAAAAGGATTTACACTGCTATCCCTCACGCAGGATAAAGGGGACTATGCATGGAGGAATACGACCCAGTTGCTTTTATAAAAACCCTTCTAGGATAGCACATTTAACTAGGCCAGCCAGATTTTTTACCCCGAACTTTATAAATAAGTTTGTTCGGTGGTTCTCCACTGTTTTATCGGAGATAAACAATTTTTTAGCGATTTCCTTGGTCGTTCTTTCTTGCAGTATCAGACAGAGAATTTCTTTTTCTCTTGGGGTGAGTATAATGGTATTGCTTTTAATGGTATAGGAACAGTTTTTTTGCTGTAACAAGTCTTTGGATAAATATTTGTTACCTTCGAGAATCGTATCTATAGCATTAATTATTTCCCGACTTGAGTCCGACTTGACAAAATATCCATCCACTCCTTGTTTGAGCACAGTTTCTAAGGTAAATAAATCATTAAGCGTAGAAATGATGATGATTTTTACCATAGGAAAGTCCGTTTTTATCTGTTTGATAAAATCTCTCGCGTCAGTTTTGCCAAACAATATGTCTTGAAAGAGAATATCGATTTGCTGTGATTTTAAAATTTCAAATAGTTCTATTTTATTCGAAGCCGTAAAACAGGCCATTGTGGCATCGTGATTTTTTATCACATTCACAAAGCCTTCTATAATCAAAGAATGGTCATCTGCTATAAGTATTTTCATGAATTAATCAATTTTCAGAGATATAAAAACGGAAGTTCCGCTTCCTAGTGAAGAGTCTAAGCTGATTTTTGCTTGTATTTTATGGAGTCGTTCGATAATATGATGGTAACCTTTTAAATCGCTTGAATCTTTTAGATTAAAACCAATTCCATCATCTTCAATATTTAAAGTAATACCGCTGTCGTTTTGTAAGAACAGTACATCTATGCGGTTGGCTTGAGCGTGTTTCAATGCGTTTTGGATGAATTCCTGCGCAATGCGATAGAGGACTAAAGACTTTTCTTTGTTGAGCATGATGGCGTTGCAATTAGATTCAAAATTGACTAGGGTTTCTCGTGAATCACATTGTCTGCTAAATGCGTGTAAAGCCGTCACCAGATTTTGTTGGTCAAAATCAATAGGCATCAAATTGCGTGCAACTTTTTGCACTTCTTGATGAGTGTCGCTGACCAAATCGATGGTACGGCTAAAATCGTGTGAAAACGGGTGGTTTTCAATTTGCAGTTTTATGGCAATTAAGTTGGAGGCAATACCATCATGAAGTTCTACTGACAAGCGGTGCTGCTCTTTGAGTTCCCCAGAAAGCTCTGCCTCCACTAATCGACGTTTATTGGTTTCGCGAAGTTGATTGAATCTGAATTTGTTTCTCGATTTCAGATACAAAAATAAAACAATTAATATTAAAACAATTAAAATCAGGCTGGTTACTATCAAGTTTCTTTTCGCAATTTCTGACGATTGCTGTGCCACTTTTAATTTGCTCTCGGCTATTTCCTTGTCCTTTTTTTCCGCTTGATACTCTAAAGTCCATTTGTTGACGATGTCTTTGTTTTCTTTGCTAAGGTTTTTTTCTTGAAGCGTATAGGCGGTTTGTAAGTGTAAATAAGCCAGTCTATTAGAGCCAATTCCGAAGTGTGATGCGGCCAGTGCCTGATGATAATCAGGTAGAATTATTGTAATGCTCGGATCCTTTATGATTTCGTCTAATTTTTTAGCCTCCTCTAAGGCGTGTGGATACTTTTTGAGTTTGTTATAGATCTTCATTTTACCAACTATAAAATGGACCATATAATAATTGGTATAGAGGCCTGTGGTATCCATCAAGGATTCTCCCATATTAAACTGTGCGACCGCCTGATCATAGTGCTTCTGCTTTTCATAAAGGCTACCGCTAATCCAAAAATAAGAAATTTTTGCGGTGAGGTAATTTGAAATCTCAGCATATTGGTAGGCTAATTCTCCTGTTTGCCGACTTTCGAGCTCTTCACCCAAATGCATATGGCATTCGGACAGTGCAATCAATGAAGCACTCATATAAGTGGTGTCTTGCATTTTTTTAAAACGCTCAAAACTCTGTTCGAAATATTTTTTGGCGGAATCAAAGTCTTTGAGAGAGGCGTGATAAGCGCCGATATTGAAATTGAGAATGCTACTGTATTTGATATTGTTGTTTTTTTCGTGTAAGCGCAAGGATTCCATCATGAGCGTCATCGCTTCACTAAAGCGGCCTTGCATTTGATATTTTGCAGCCAACAGATTCAGAAAGGCGGCCTGCATGGTTTCGGCTTTTGAACTGCGACTGTTTTTTGCCTCTTCTACACCAAAAAGTGCTAATTTTACCACCGAATCGGCCTGTCCGATGTCGTTGTAATAGATGGCTTTTTCGAACAGTACATGCAAATAAGTAGAGTCGGCGGGATACTTCCGATAGAGGTCGTTTAGGCAGTTGAAGTACTCCTCTTGGTTATCGGGTTGACAAACCTTCATCCATTCCGTATTAATCTCTTGTCCGTGTTGGGCATAAGAAGCCAACACGCTGAAATAGAAAAGCACAATAAGGAACAATTTCATAAGACGTTTTTTTGGGTGTTATCGCGTATTTGCTAAAAAGTATATTTTATAGGGTGAACTTGTATTTGTGTTGAAAATTTGCTGTAAACATATTCAATTTTAATTTAAATACTTAAAAAAAGTGTTTTATGCCTGAAATTTGATTAAATAAAAAAAACGAAGCAACTCGTAATACTACTTCACTTCTAGTACATTGCACAAATAGGCAAGTATGGCAAGCAAAACGGAAGTTGTCTATACGGCTGTCGGCAATTAACCTCTATATGGGGCTGTCCTAGAAGCTAATTCATCAACGGAAAGTTGCTGCTGTACTAAATGTGGTTCATAGGGCTTAAGAAAGCCAGACTATGAGAACCTACACTATAAACAGCTGTGGCGTAGCCACCCGGCCTCAACAGAGTGTGTTTTGGTTGACGAAGGTATCAAGCGAACCAACAGGATTTAAACGCCAAATTCAGCCCCTAAGATAAGGGGCTGAAAAAGATTTTTTCCTCGAATAACTTCTAGGGGATGTACTAAAAAATATATCTTAAACCTCCAAATAGTACTACTTGATCAGCGCTCCCAATGGTGTATTTTAAAGTCGAGAAAGCTTCCATGTTTGTACCAAGTGCGTAAGTACCACCCCCACCTAGATTAAAACCAGCTTTGCCAGATGTTGCTGTACTACTAACCGCCCATAGAGTGGAAAGTTCGCTGGATACCTTAACATGACTGTAATTGATGCCTCCTAATCCAAAGATTCTAAAATCCTTTTTGTCTTGGAAGTAGTAATGGGCATTGGCATTGACTTCCCACATAGTAGTGGTCAGGTAGCGGTGTTTTTGTGTGAGATAATAGGAAAAATCGGGAGCGACAGTTATTTGATTGGTGACGCCAAATTCAGCGTTAATTCCGAATAACGGCCTTTCGGTTTCCGTGCCATAACCAATGTGGATACCTGCTTTGCTTTGTGCTTGTACCGCAAAACTAACTGCTAAGAAACTGACGATTGTTAAAATGCTTTTTAACATGTTTTTTGAATTAAAGGGTAAATAATGGGGTGAAGTAAAACTTTATTTAGGGTATTCCCCTAATTAAATCAACCGAATAAAAGGCTCGGTATGTTTATGTACCGAGCCAGTGATTAACGAGAACGACTAACTACTTCTTGCTAATTTTTAAGGTTTTAGTCTGGTTAACTGTTGTTACTTGGATAAAGTATAATGCTTGTGGTAAGCTACTAATATCTATTTGGACTTCTGTAAGTTGATAAGTCTTCTCAAAAACGGATTTGCCTGAACTGTCCCTGATAACAATCTTTGTAATGGGCTCTTGAGAAAAAATATTTACAGTTTCATTTGCCGGATTGGGATAGATCCGAAGATGCAACGTTTGATTCTTTTCAGAAGGTGCTGTACTGAGGTTAGGAGTTTTTAATTTCCACATTTCCTGCCCATTTCCATCAAAGAAAGCCGTAAAATAGAGGCTGTTGTCAAAAATAGTAAAAAAAGGCAGTGAAGCTAAAGGCGCTGTAGTTGTAGCTATAGCAGGTTGAACCTTCTGAGTTCCTGCTTCTGTACCGTCGCTTTCCCAAAGCTCAATCCCATTAGTGCCATCGTTGGCTCTAAAAAAGAGCATTCCATGATAGGAAAACAAATCCTCGGGGTCGCTTCCGATGTAGGGCTTGGGATTGATGTTTTTTACCAATACGGTTCCCGAGGAAGTTCCGTCTGTTTTCCAGAGTTCATTTGCGTCATTCTGGGAGCTAGCCGAAAAATATAGATGCTCCCCCATAACCATAAAATTTTTCGGATTCCAAACGCCCCCCTGGTCTAAAAGACTTGAAACAATCGCGGTTCCTGCTGTAGTACCATCCGTAGACCACAGTTCTTTTCCCGCATTGAGATATCCGCTGTCGGCTTGAAAATATAATTTATCCTTGAAAGCCGTAAAATGCATAGGGTTTCCGTCGCCGCTGGGATTGATATCCTTAAGCATTAAAGTTCCTGCTGCTGTACCGTCGCTAACCCAAAGTTCAGTTCCATGAACACCATCATGAGCGCTAAAGTATATTTTGCCGTTAAAAGTGGTTAAGTAATTTGGGGAGCTGTTTCCATTGGGATTTATATCTTTAAACAATTTAGTTCCGGCAGTTGTACCGTCTGAAAACCAAAGTTCTATTCCGTTTGAAGTGGTGTAGGCCTGAAAAAAAAGCTTGTCGTTCAATACCGTAAAGCCCTGAGGATTAGAGTCGCTTGAGTCGATATCTTTAACCATGGTGGTACCACTGCTGATTCCGTTTGTGGCCCAAAATTCCGTACCATGCTCTCCATCGTCTGCTTGAAAATACAGTTTGCCATTTAATTCTGTAAAACCATTGGGACGACTATGTCCGCTATCGGGTTTAATATCTTTGACCATCTTTGTTCCGCTTTGCGTACCGTCGGTAACCCATAATTCCAAACCATTGGAGTTATCGCGAGCTTGGAAGTACAGCTTGTTTTGAAATTTTGTAAACCCTCCTTCGGCTCGAAACCCGGTGGTATTGATTGTTTTAACAATAGCCGTACCTGATTCGGTGCCATCTGATGTCCATAGTTGGTGGAGCGACTGAGCATCTTGGGCGTGAAAATATAATCGGCCGTTTAACTCCGTGTAATGCGTTGGTTTACCATTACCCGTAACGTGGATGTCTTTTACCAGCACTACAGTAGTCTGTGCAGCGATGGTTGAAAACAGAGCCAAGAAAAAACCTAGATATATCGTTTTTCTCATGATTTTGAATCTTTTTATGCGGTGATTAACCTGTGAAATTGATAAGTACTAAGCGCAACCATGTCCGAAGCAGGAAACCAAACACGTCTGGTTATCACCGTTGAGGTTGCTATAGGTAAATAAGGTATTCTCTGATTGTCCCGCATTGAGTCCGTATCGGATAGCACAGCCGTTGATGTTTTTAAAAGTCACGTCGTGGATTTCTAATACATTATTAGGCAATAACCGTATTGTTCCTGATTCACTTTCTCCTGTACCTGTGGTTTTGCCGGAATAATGAAATTCGGCAAAGGCAATTTTATTTACCGGGTGTTTGCTGACGAAATAGATGCCAATCCAGCCATTTTTTACCTTGTTAATCGCTGTGAATACAATAGGGGCTTGGGCAGTTCCCACCGCTTTTATAGCACCGGAGTTCTCTACTAGTTTTAATTTGGTTCCCGCATCAAATTCTAACACCACACCAGGCTCTATCGTTAGGATGTTTTTTACATCGATACCTCCACTATATCCATAGGCCGATTTATTTAATATCTGATAAGGTACATTGATTTTTTGCCAGCTTGTCTCTATGGCAAAGGACCCTGATTCAACCACGACATAATCTTTAGTGTTGCCGCTGTAGTCATTGCTGTTTGTGATGGCGTTAAGGTATTCTGGTGCCAGTATTACTGGGATATCGTTGTTCTTGAAGCGCGTGTGTTCCAAAGACAAGTCACTGCCTTTATATACCGCATTTAAACCGTATGTTTTGCTGTTGGTAATTTCACAGTTTTTGATGCTCAATTGGGCTTTCGCATATAAATGTACCGCTCCCATGTCGCCATTGCTATTGAATTGTTTTCCGCCGGCATCTGCTACTCGGGTATGCTCAAGTATGTTTTGCGGACTGTGGCTATTGTACATAATCCCCCTCCAATAACCCTTTTCTTTTTTGGCTCCTCTTAGAATGACGGGTTTGTCGCTGGTTCCAATGGCTGCAAAAGAGGCTTGCCCACTCGTGCTATAAATATCAATACCTGCATCTTGCTCAAATTCAATCACCACACCTGGCTCTACGCGAATATCGGCTGTGCGTATTGGCATCACACATTTGATAATATAATCCACGGCTGCATTTGGATTTTTAGTCAAAACTCTATTTTCGCTAAAATAATTGCAGTCCAGTACTATGGGAGGATCGGTCTGAATCAATACCTCTTTTTCCTTTTCTATCAAATCATCCGTATTACATGAACCAGCGAGGAACAAGCCCATTACACCTGCTATACTCAATATGGTTCGACCTGACATTAACTTAATTTTTGATTTCATAATTCAATTATTTAAGATTACTAGGCAAAAATATAGGAGGAAAGACCTTTTTGTATGGGGGTTTTCCCGCGTTTATTGATATATTTCATTTTTTTCAGACTATTGGCGCGTTTTAATTTTATTTATTGCCCTATCTTAAGATTTGTAAAATGTTAATTTAAGTAAAACACTTGCTGTTCAAATCGAGCAGCACATAGGGCGCAACCAGACGGAATGCCCCGGTAAATACTTCAGAATTTATCTGTATTTTTGCCTTATGACAGATACGATGAGAAAATTAGCCAATAGCGAATTAAACCGAATCGATACCGACGCCTTTAAAGAAGCGACGAAAAGCCCTTTGATTTTGGTGTTAGACGATATCCGCAGTTTGCACAATATCGGTTCGGTTTTCCGAACCAGCGATGCCTTCCTAATAGAGAAGATTTATCTGTGTGGTATTACGGCCACACCACCCAATAAAGAAATACACAAAACCGCCTTGGGAGCCACCGAAACCGTCGAATGGGAATATGTAGCCGATGTGGTGGAAGTATTGAAGCGATTGAGTGCAGAAGGGGTGTCGTTGCAAGCGGTAGAACAGGTGGTGGGCAGCGTGATGCTCAACGACTTCGAAGTGTTGCCGCAGCAAAGGTATGCCTTGGTCTTTGGGAACGAGGTAAAAGGCGTATCTCAGCAGGCAATCGACTGCTGCGATGGGGTGATTGAAATTCCGCAGTTGGGAACCAAGCACTCCTTGAATATTTCGGTTAGTGCCGGTATGGTGGTTTGGGACCTGTTTCAGAAAATCAACGCGAAGCGAGTTTCTGCTGAATGATATCCAGTATAGCGATATAATCTTCTTGGCGGTTTACAAAATCCATTTCGGATATATCGATAATCAAAACCTTGTCTTGTGGCAGGGTTTTGATATAGTTGAAATAGCCTTGATTGACTTTTTCCAAATACGAAGCGGGGATGTCACTCTCATAGGAGCGCCCTCGTTTTTTGATGTTTTCCAACAAGCGCTGCGTGTTTTGATATAAATACACGTACATCCCCGGTTTTGGGGTCTCCTTATACATGATTTCAAACACCTGTTTATACAAGCGAAACTCTTCGCTCTCCAAGGTGATTTGCGCAAAGATCAGCGATTTAAAAATGTGGTAGTCCGCAATGATAAATTCCTTAAACAAGTCAAATTGCGCCAAATCGTCTGCCAATTGCGAGTAGCGGTCTGCCAAAAAAGACATTTCCAACGGAAAGGCATAGCGGGCGGCATCTTGATAAAATTTGGGCAAAAACGGATTGTCCGCAAAGCCCTCTAAAATTAATTTGGCATTAAAATCTTCGGATATTTTATGGGCCAAGGTGGTTTTTCCAGCGCCTATATTCCCTTCAATAGCCAGGAAGTTCACATCCTGAAAGCGGTAGTTTTCCAAGGGAGCTACCGGGGTTTCTATGCGGATACATGAGGAATTGTCGGGGCAATCGCGCAACAATTCGGCAAATGTCTTGCGCAAAATGGGGTGTGTCCAATCCAATTGCAAATCCACCACCGGTTGCAATACAAATCGGCGGTCTTGAAGCAGCGGATGGGGAACCGTTAACAAAGCGGTTTGAATACACTGCTCGTCAAAAGCGATTAAATCGATGTCGATCGTCCGAGCGCTATAGGTTTCCGACGACAAGCGCAGGCGTCCGAGTTGTTCTTCTATCGCCAAGCAACGTTCTAGCACAGTTTTTGCAGGCAAGGAAGCGTGTACCAGTATGGCGCAATTGTAAAAGGCTGCGCTGTCAAATCCCCACGAAGGCGTTTCGTAAATTGCAGATACCCGAATCACCGTGCCTACTGATTGGTGTATCAGTGCCATAGCTTGTTGAAGAAAGGAAGTGCGATTTCCCTGATTGCTGCCAAGGGAAAGGATGATTTGATTCTGAATAAACATTTGGCAAATTAACTAAAAGTAATTTAATTTACCGCTGTCTAAAAGCAACTACTTTTGGCGAATGTTTAAACGGACTGTAACATAGTTTAGGTGTAAACGACTAATATAGAAAATGAAAATTATATGAGATTTTTGAGAAATGTTTTGGCAACAATCGTCGGATTGTTTGTTTTTTTTGGCATACTGTTTTTTGGGGTCATCCTCTTGGGGGTCCTCTTTGGGAGCAGTGGTGAAACCGTGATAATCAAAGACAATACCGTGATCAATTTAGATTTGTCCAAGGTTAAATACGACTATGCAGGGCGATTCAATTACAAGGATTTTAATTATGTAGACAGCAGTTCCGACGGTGTCTCAGACATCTTAAACGCCATTGATGCGGCTAAGACAGATGATAAGATTAAGGGAATTTCGATTTTAAACAATTACTCGAATTTGGGAATGGCACAGCGCCGTTCAATCCGAGAAAAATTGGAGGAATTTAAAAAGAGCGGAAAATTTGTCGTGGCCTATGCCAATGCCTATTCGCAATCGGAGTACTATATGAATTCGGTGGCCGATACGGTATACCTAAATCCGGTGGGCGAAATGGACTTTAAAGGACTTTCGGCAGAGGTGTTGTACATGAAGGATTTGCAGGAGAAATCGGGTGTAAAGATGGAAGTGATTCGCCATGGGAAATACAAGAGTGCGGTAGAACCGTATTTGGAGCAAAACATGAGTGAGGCCAATAGAGAACAGATGACGGTGTTGTTGGAGTCGATATGGTCTACGGTTTTGGAAGATGTTTCCAAGAGCAGAAACATTCCCTTGGATACGTTAAACAGCATAGCTGATAGACTGGGAGCCCGTACGCCGGAAATGGCTTTGGCTACGCATTTAGTGGATCGGGTAGTTTATGAAGATGAATACCACAACGGCATTAGAAAAGCCTTAAAGGTGGATAAGGATAAAGATTACAATACCATTGATGTGATTGCCTATGCCAAGGAAGTGGCGGTGAGAAAACAAGCCAATACCTCCAAGGATGAAATTGCGATTATCTATGCGCAGGGACAAATCCTAAACGGCGAGGGGAACATCAATTATGTCGGAGAGATTTCGGTAAACCGCGCTTTAAAGAAAGCCCGCGAAAACGATAAGGTTAAAGCGATTGTTTTGCGTGTAAATAGCCCAGGGGGCAGTGCGCTGACTTCCGATTTGATTTGGAGAGAAGTTGAACTGACCAAAAAGGTTAAACCCGTAATTGTTTCCATGGGAGATGTGGCGGCTTCTGGCGGGTATTACATCGCTTGTAACGGAGATTACATCTTTGCAGAACCCGGAACCATCACCGGATCCATAGGGGTATTTGGTATGCTGCCGAATTTTAAGAAGGTTGCTGACAAATTTGGTATCAATGCCGAACACGTATCGACCAATAAAAATTCTAGAGGGTATAGCCCGTTCTCGGACATTGACCCGCAATACAAGGCCGTGGTGACAGAAGGCGTTGAAAACGTCTATAAAACCTTTGTGAACCGCGTGGCTAGTGGTCGAAAAATGACTTTTGATCAGGTCGATGAAATCGCACAAGGTCGCGTGTGGACCGGTAAAAATGCGTTGGATAACGGATTGGTAGACGCCTTAGGAGGCTTGCATGACGCCATAGCGTATGCGGCTAAAAAAGTGGAAATCACCGAGTATAAAACCGTGAATTACCCGGAATACGAAGTGAAGTTCGAAGACATGATTCGCGGCTTTATCGGCGTGTCTATGTTGAAAACTCAAGATGAACTCATCAAAGAAAAAATTGGCCCTGATGCCTTTGAAATGATCGAACGATTAAACTATTTCAACAAAGCCCAAGGTGTTCAAGCGCTGTTGCCGTATGAACTGTCGATAAAATAAAGAAAATCAAACGGAAATCGACTGTAGTTGCAGCTCGTTTAAACCGTTTGTAAAATCGCATACCCATATCCTAAACCGCCTGCTCCCTTTGGAAATGGCGGTTTATGGTTATTTATGGTTTTGTTAAGGGTATTGGAACTATTTTTTTATAATTTGCATAGAAGAGGACGCAGTAGGATAAGACCAAGGCAAAGCGCGGGTCAAATGGTATAAAAGAAAGAAAAAAAGTAGGAGTATGAAAAAGAAAATAGGGATTATATCGGCATCGATAATCGGTTTTTTGTTGTTGTTTTTGCTGTTGGCCCCCTTTTTATTTAGGGGGAAAATCGAAAAGATGGTATTGGAAACCATCAATAAAAACCTCACCGCTGAGGTGAGCTACGACAAAATCGATTTAAGCCTGTTTAAGAATTTCCCCAAGGCCGGTGTGTCTATCGATGGCCTGACCATAGTAAATCAAGCGCCCTTTGCTGGCGATACCCTGTTGTATGCCGAGCGCATCCGCTTGAAAATGTCGATGATGGAATTGTTCAACGGTGCGGACAAGCCGATGCACATCGAGGGCATTGACGTGCAAAAAGCGCGGGTTCAAGTAACGATTAATGAGGCGGGTGTAGCGAACTACGATATCGCGATTAAGGACGAAGAAGACAAGGAAGAAGATCCCACTGCCGACAGCCCTTTTTCGCTGGCATTGAATCAGTATTCCCTTACGGGGGTAACTGTGGTGTATACCGATTTAAGTGCGAAAATGAAAATGGTCATATCCGATTTAAATCACTCGGGTAGCGGAAATCTGGCGCAAAACATACTGGATTTAGACACCCAATCGCAAGCCAAAGTATCCTTTGAAAAGGGAGGTGTAACACTGTTGAATCAAGTCGACATGGGACTCCAGGCGGTCTTGGGAATGGATTTGGACAAAATGTTATTTACCTTTAAGGAAAACAAGGCCACAATCAATCAGTTGCCGCTTAAATTTAACGGTAGCGTACAGCTATTGGAAGACGGGCAAGAGTATCACTTGGATTTTGCCACACCGGATTCCTCGTTTAAAAACTTTTTGGGATTGATTCCGCAGGCCTATGCCGGAGATATTCACAAAGTAAAAACCGAAGGGGAGTTTAGGGTGTCTGGAAAGGTCAATGGACAACTTACGGAAACCGCATTCCCCAAAATGGAAATCGTGATGGCTTCGGATCGGGCTTCTTTTCAGTATCCCGATTTGCCCAAGGCGATTCGAAATATCGTCATCGATGCGAAAATCATCAACGATACCGGTTTGATCAACGATACCTATGTGTTGTTGAATACCCTCAACTTCCAAATCGATCAGGATGTTTTTAAGGCAGAAGCCAGTATTAAAAACATTATGGATAACGCCTATGTAAATGCCAAGTTGAAAGGCGTTGTCAATTTGGCCAATCTGACTCAGGCTTATCCCATCAAACTCGACAAGCCATTGAGCGGTGTTTTAAAAGCCGATGTGGTAACCGAGTTCGACATGAAATCCGTCGAAACCAATCAATACCAAAACATCAAAAACGCGGGTACGATTTCGCTGTCCAATTTTAACTACGAGTCCGACGAGATGGCCAAGCCGCTTCAAATCAAGGAAGCTGCCTTGGCATTTAATCCGAGTCAGGTGCGTTTAAATCGCTTGGATTTAAAAACGGGAACCACGGATCTATTGGCTACGGGAACCTTAGACAATTTTTACGGCTTTTTGTTTAGCAAGCAAAATTTAAAGGGCAATTTCGATTTGAAGTCCACTAATTTTGTCGTGTCCGACATCTTAAAAGCGTCGGCTCCTGTGGCGGAAACAACAGAGGCGGCACCGACCAAGGGCGTAGCCGCTAAGGAGCCCCTAAAAATACCGGCATTTTTGGATTGTACGCTAACTGCCGATGCAAAAACGGTGGTATACGACGATCTTACCCTAAAAAACGTAGCGGGCAAATTGGTCATCAAAGACCAAACCGTACAGTTCCAAAACATGAAAACCGATATTTTCGACGGGCAAATTGGTTTTAACGGCAAGGTGTCGACCAAGACCGCCGTACCGACCTTTGATATGAATTTGGGATTGAGAGCCTTGGATATCGCCAAGTCGTTTACGCAAATCGATATGCTCAAGCGCATTGCGCCAATTGCAGGGGTGATCAACGGTAAAATCAGTTCGGAAATCAAGTTAAACGGGCAGCTCGACGGCATGGAGTTAACGCCGATTATGAGCAGTCTTACCGGAGATTTGTTGGGACAATTGCTATCGACCAAAATCGATGCGAAAAACTCCAAGCTGTTAACCGCCTTGGATAGCAATTTGAAATTCGTCGATTTGAGCAAATTGAACCTAGACAATCTAAAAATGCACTTGGAGCTCAAAGACGGCAAGGTAAAAGTCAATCCGTTCGATCTTAAATACCAAGACGTTCAAGTAGTGGTTGCCGGAGAGCACGGTTTGGACCAAAGCATCAATTATAAATTAAACTTCGACGTACCGGCCAAATACCTGGGCGACGATATATCCGGAGCCCTGAGTAAGCTGTCTGCAACCGATATGGCGGCTTTAAAAAACATACCGATACAGGTGGGGTTGACCGGAGATTTCAGTAAACCCAAAGTAACGACCGATTTAAATCAGGCCGTAACCAATTTGACCAATCAAATTGTCGCTGCCCAAAAAGATAAATTGATTAATCAAGGGACCAATGCCCTGAGCAATTTGTTGGGTGGGGGTAAAAAGGATGCCAATACCGAAACCCAAACACCGGAGCAAACCGAAAAAGACGCCAAAAAAGAGGAAACCATCAACAAGATTGGCGAGGGTTTAAAAGACCTGTTTGGCAAAAAGAAAAAGGAGTAAAGCTGGGAAATAGGCGCTGTGCTCTTTTTAAATAGCACGGGACTTTAAAAACAAAAAACCCGCCCTTATACGACTGTGTAAAGGCGGGTTTTTGTTTTGTCGCATACTTATTCACGCGTTATAAGGTGTTTTTTAAAGCGGTTTGTTTTGGAGTAGCTTTGGGTGTAACTGTCGGAAAACGTGGATTATAAGGTATTAAAATGTGAAGTAAAATCGATTTGTGCTTGTTTTTGTTTGCATTTTTATTTATTATTGAATAAGTAAAAAACAGTAAATGCGAAAGCAGGGCAAAGCACGACGGTGCCGAGATGCTGCTACCTAGCCACGACTTTTGTTTGCGAAAACGGCGGAGTTCATCGATACTGTGATGGAGTATGGCTTTGAAATCGAGATCGGATACGTGTAAACGAAATTTAAAAAAATCGGGACTGCGAAAATCGAGGATTTGGGATTTGTAGGAACGCCCCTTTTTTGACAAATAGTTAGTCATTGTGAAAGAATAAAACCTAAAATTAGTGCTTCCGTATAACTGGGCGCATGCGCGAAACATCAAGATTTACGACGCCAATAGGAATTTGCTCACTAAAATAAGACAGGGTGAATTTTAGCAACTCCTGCTGCCCAATAGCGTAGATAGGATAATGGTAAAATTGGATTTCTACAGATCCGAAATCGCGCTTCCTAAAGGGGGCAGCCCCTATTACGTGATGCTTTATATGGATTTTAGAGATCGCTTTCTGGTGAGGCATATCGATGTTTTTAAGAGGAAATGCCTGAGCGGTCGTGTGGTAGAACGGCAGGAGTTTGAAAACTTTTGGGTGGATTTTTATAACAAATCAAGTCTGCTGTCCAAACCGGCTCTATGGAACACACCCAACCTGATCTTGGGGATGCTTGTTTCAGCAGCCCTAATAGTCCGGTCTGTAGTGGAACAAAACAATACAGCTCAAGAGTTGCTCTTTTTGATCGGAGTGGGGAGCTTGCTGTCTCTGATAGCGGTTATAGTAGAAAAAGCCCGTATACAGCAGTACGATTACGACGCGCGCATCACGGCCACTGCCTGTGCGTTTTTTTTGGCGATTTGCTTTGTGGAAGACGGGTTTGCAGCAAAGTTTTTGCTCCTGGCATTTAACGCTACTTTTTTATTGAAAAGCTTTGCCGTAGTCAAGAGTCCCTAGTAGCTGAGGAGGTTGTAGTGCCGGACGAAGTTGAGGTTTCCAACGGTAAATAACGCGCAAAGCATAAAGGAAAAAGGGGGTTGATTCCCCCTTTTAGTTGCTTTTAATGGCCCAATTCCAAAGTGACTACAAAGCCCTCATAGGTTCGGACGTTAAAAACCGTTCCGTCGTCAAACAACAGGTATTGCCCTTTGATCCCTTGAAGTTTTCCTTCGAAATAAGGCGTTTTTTCGAGGTTTAAACTCTTTAATTTAGTCGGATATTGAATTACGGGATATTCCAATTCCAGAATTTCGTGGGGCGTATTGAAGTAATAGGGTTTTACTTCATCGGGCAAAACCAATTCCAAAGAATTTCGGATTTCTGCCAAATCCACTTGAGCGATTTCATTTTGCAGCATTTTGCGCCAATTGGTCTTATCGGTAAATTTATCTTTAAGCGCTATTTCGGTAATGCCGGCTAGGTACCTATTGGGAACCTCTACAATTTCAATGGCGCGCGATGCCCCTTGGTCGATCCAACGGGTGGGTACCTGAGTTTTTCGGGTCACACCCACCTTGACGTCGCTGGCTACGGCTAAGTATACCACATGAGGCTGAAGTTGTACCTTGGTTTCGTATTCCAAATCGCGGTCTTCTATGCCCAAATGTGCCGTGCTGAGCTCGGGTCTCATGATCCAATCGCCCACAGCCGGACTCGAGATAAAGCAATCGTAACAAAAACCCTGGCGAAATATCTTTTTGGACTTGCCGCAATTCAAACACTCATACCCCTTAAACGTCAGCTGTAAGTTCAGGCCAATTAATTGATTGACATTGATGAAGTTTTGGTTTAAGGTTAGGAAATATTGAATGGGCTGTCCCCAGTCGGTGCGCATTTTATTTAAAACTCCTTCGTATTGCATAAAGAAAATTGTTACTTTTGGTAAAGTGGTAAAAATACGAAAAGTTTTTTTGGAGCGTAGTCTTGCTATTTCACAAATTTAAACGAGGTATTTTATTTAAAAAAGAAAATATGGCTTTCACAATTATCAATTCTATTGCCTCTTGGATTTTAAAGCAGCGAATTCATCAAATGGAGTTGTTTCTCAAATTCCCCCATGAAGTGCAAAATGAATTGCTTTTAAATTTGATCAAGAGTAACGAACAGACCGTTTTTGGAAAAAAGTACGATTTTTCTTCCATTAAGAGTTACGACCACTTTGCCCAAAGAGTGCCGCTGTTTACCTATGAAGAGTTAGAACCTTATATAGAGCGCACCCGACGCGGCGAACAAAATATACTGTGGTTTGAACCGGTGAAATGGTTTGCCAAATCCAGTGGAACCACCAATGCCAAGAGCAAGTTTATTCCCGTGAGCAACGACGCCTTGGAAAACTGTCACTACAAAGCCGCAAAGGATTTGTTGTGCCTGTATTTAAACAACAATGAAAATTCCCAATTGTTTACTGGCAAGAGTTTGCGCTTGGGCGGTAGCAAGCAATTGTACGAAGACAACAATACGATTTTTGGCGACTTGTCGGCCATACTCATAGACAATATGCCGTTTTGGGCAGAGTTTAGCAGTACGCCGAGCAACAAAACCTCTTTGATGAGCGAATGGGAAACCAAGATGAGCGCGATAGTCAAGGAGACCAAGGGCGAGAATGTTACGAGTTTTGCCGGAGTGCCCTCTTGGATGTTGGTCTTGTTAAACCGCATCATCGAAGATACCGGTAGGGGGAATTTGCTAGAGCTCTGGCCCAATGCGGAGGTTTATTTTCACGGGGGGGTGAGTTTTGAGCCCTACCGCGAGCAATACAACAAGCTATTGCCGGGCTCTCGCTTTAAGTACTACGAGATTTACAATGCCTCTGAAGGATTCTTTGCCATACAAGATTTAAACGATTCCAGCGACTTGCTGCTGATGTTGGATTACGGTATTTTCTATGAGTTTATACCTATGGCCACTTTTGGTACCTTAGAGCAACGCGTACTGCCTTTGGCAGCCGTAGAGCTCGATAAGAACTATGCGTTGGTTATAACGACCAATGCGGGCTTGTGGCGCTATATAATTGGCGATACGGTGCGCTTTACTTCGCTGGCGCCTTACCGCATCCGAATTACCGGGCGAACCAAACATCACATCAATGTTTTTGGTGAGGAACTCATGGTGGAAAACACCGATAGAGCCTTGGCGAAAACCTGCGAGCAAACTCAGGCAGAGGTAGCGGAATATACCGTAGCACCTATTTTTATGAAGGATAAGGAAAAGGGCGCACACGAATGGATGGTGGAATTTCGAAAAGAACCCCAAGACATCGACCAATTTGCCCAATTGCTCGACCGCAATTTACAGGATTTAAATTCAGACTACGAGGCCAAGCGGACCAACAACATGACCTTAAACCCTCTGGTGCTAAACGTAGCGGGAAACAACTTGTTTTACAACTGGCTTAAAAATCAGGATAAACTCGGTGGACAACACAAAGTACCGCGACTTTCCAATGAACGCAAATTCCTAGAAGAACTCAAATCCATGCAGTTGGCAATGGTATAAAAAGCAAAAACCTCGCATAGCGAGGTTTTTTTATAAAAGAAAGGTCTAATTACTTAACTTCTTTTACTTCTTCTGTAGCAGCAGCTTCTGTAGCGATAACTTCTTCAGTTACAACTTCTGGAGCAACTTCTTCAGTTACAACTTCTGGAGCAACTTCTTCAGCTACAACTTCTACTTCAGCAGCAGGCTCTTTAGCAGTGTCTTTACATGATACAAAAGAAACACCCATCATAGCTACTAAAGCTACACTTAAAACAATTTTTTTCATCTTACTAAATTATAAAAGTTAATTATTAATTCTTGACAAAGATATGAATTTTTTCATATCCTAAATTATTTAGTGATTTTTTTTTAAAAAAAAATACGAGACTTAATTTATTGAGTCTAAGTGGGTTGAAAATTATTTTTTCTTGGGATGCACTAAAGTCATCTCGTCGATCAAATGTTTGGCTCCTGCGTATTTATCAATGACGAATAAAATGTATCTCACGTCGACCATAATATTTCTACAGATCGCCGGGTCATAGTAAATATCACTCATCGTTCCTTCCCATACGCGGTCGAAATTTAGTCCGATTAAATTGCCGTGAGCATCGATAGCTGGACTGCCCGAATTCCCTCCGGTAGTGTGATTGGTACCGATAAAGTTTACCGGCAGTTTACCGTTTTCCGCATAGGGACCGTAGTCTTTTGCGTGGTACAAATCAACGAGCTTTTGAGGTACGTCAAATTCGTAATCGTTCGGGATGTATTTTTCCATGATTCCGTCCAAATAAGTTACGGCATCATAATATATAGCATCTTTAGGAGCATAGCCGTTTACCTTGCCATAAGTCACTCGCAACGTACTGTTGGCATCTGGGAAAATACGAGCATCGGGATACAATTCCAATTGGGCCTTCATATAATTTCTCTGAAGTGCTGCAATCTCTAAGTTCAACGCATCGTACTTCGGTGCAATATGCTCGAAGTAGTTTGCGGCCAAAGCTTTGGTGAAGATATAGCCTTGGTCTTTGTTCAATCGTTTAAACACCTCTTTGGCATCGCCTTTCAACAACTCCTTTAAACCGTCATAGCTGCTGAGTTTACTGTGTGCGTATATCGATTGTGAGGTCTTTTGAACATCGATTTTCTGAAGCTCCTTGGGCAAATATGCCGCGGGTGCTTTTTGACTGTACAAAGCTACTACGGCTTCAAAGACCTTTTGGTCCACGTCTTTGTTGAAGTTTTTGTAAAAATCTTCCTGTGCTGCGATAAAAGCGCTGCGTCTGTCGTTAAAGGATTGCGCACCCTTTTGTAGGTAGGCCTGCTCGAGTTGGTACAGTTTAAAACCCGCTGTTAGCAATTCCGTATTTCTCAAAACCACTTCCATAAAGTAATCGCGACTCAAGCTATATGGAGCTATTTCGCGGTATAGTTTTTCAAAATCGGGAAGCAACTGGCCATAAGCGGCTTGCTGCTTGTTTTTGGCTACTCGCTGCTTAAAGTCTTCTTCAAAGGTCTTTTTAACGGCTACGGCATTGGATTTTTCCAAACCTTGGCTTTCGCCGATCCACTTTTTCCAATAGTTGGCAATACCCGCATACTTAGAAGCGTATTGGATCTTGATCGCCGCATCGTTTCTCATGAATTCGTTGGTTACCTTTAAGGCCGCATCGCGAATGCCGATTTTGGCCGGATTCAACTCCTTTAAAATTTGCTCAATCGCAAATGAAGGCAGGTATTCTTGAGTGCTTCCCGGATAGCCGAAGACCATGGTGAAATCGTCTTCCTGAATGCCGTCTAGGGAAATCGGTAAATAGTGTTTGGGCTTGTAGGGAACGTTGTCTGCCGCGTAGCTTGCCGGACGGTTGTTTTTGTCGGCATAGATGCGAAACAAAGAGAAATCGCCCGTATGTCTTGGCCATACCCAGTTGTCCGTATCCGATCCGAATTTTCCTATAGAGGATGGTGGCGCACCAACCAAACGAACGTCTTTAAAGGTTTCCGTTACAAACAAGATGTACTGATTGCCCTCGTAAAATGATTTTATCTTGTTTTCCTCCCACAGCTCTTTTGGAAAGGTCTGGGTAGTGGTGGCGATGTTTTTTTGTATTTTGACTTGCTTGGCCGCTTCGGTATCGGAATCTAATACCCCTTGCAGTACTTGTGCCGTTACATCTTCGATCTTGACGATAAAGGTTACGACCAAATTGTTGTTCGGAAGTTCTTCACTCAACGACTTGGCCCAAAAACCATCGGCCAAATAATCGTTTTCCACCGATGAATGCGATTGGATTTGTCCATATCCACAGTGGTGATTGGTCAATAAAAGGCCTTGTGGAGATATTACTTCAGAGGTACAACCTCCGTTAAAATGTGGAACCGCATCTTTTAAGCTGGAACTGTTGACGTCGTAAATGTCAGATACGGACATTTTCATTCCGAGACTCTTCATTTCCGTTTCGTTCATTCCCTTTAATAAGGAAGGAATCCACATACCGCCTTGTTGGGCATAAATGGGGGATACCATTAAAAGTAATACCAGTACTTTTAAAAGTTTTAAACTCTTTGAAATCATGGGGGTAAAATTTTACTGTTTTTATCTAAGCGGCAAGATACGATTTTTAATTAAAACAGCTTTGCTGCCTGTACTCGTCTGCGCTAGCGCACTGCTGGTTTGTGGGAATAGTAGCGGGATTATTTTTTTGACGTTTTTTAAAGCCTTAAATTTATACTTTAAATAGTTATTATGATTAAGAGAGTGTTTGTTTTGACCGCAGTGGTGGGTGTAATCACTTCCTGCGCCTATAAGCCGGTTCAAAGCCCGCGTTTGTCTGCTTTGTCTCAGGCTCCGATAATTGTGGAGAACAAGTCCAATTACGAGTTGCATGTCAACGAGGCTGCCGACCAACAACAGCTGTTGTATACTTCCAATGCGGTTTTGACGAAGCAAAAGCGTGAGGACGAGGCTGTCTTGGCCTTTTCAAAAGAACCCAGCCGCCTAATGGTGCAGCTAAAAATCGAGAACGGCGATACGCTAGTCTTGCAAAACCGCCGGATATACTTTAAAAAAACACCTAATTTTAGAGATATAGGCGGACTAAAAACCTCGGAAGGGAGAACGCTGCGCTGGGGAAAAATATTCCGGAGTGGACAGCTGAATGGGGTGAAGAAAAAGGAGCTAAAAACGATAGAAAACTTGGATATTCGAACGCTGGTCGACTTGAGAACACCGGCGGAAGTAGATAAAAAACCCGATAAGTATCCCGCTTCTACCCAGTATTACAAGTTCAATGCTTTTGAAGAGGAGCAAGACCAATTGGCTCAGACGCGTAAAGCCGTGTTTAAAGGCAAAATCAACGCGGAGGAATCCGTGGCCTTGCTTCAGGCTTTCTACAGCTATTACCCCACCGAAGATACCGAGGTGATTCGCGAAATTATACACACCCTACTCGATCAAGACGGCGCTGTCTTGTTTCACTGCTCGGCGGGAAAGGACCGCACGGGGATTATAGGTGCGCTGATTTTGTCGATTTTAAAAGTGGATCGCGAAACGATTTATCAAGACTATTTGCTGTCAAACAACTATAGAAAGGCCGGTATAGAGAAGCAATTGCGCTGGATCAAAATCGGCCGACTGATCTATCCGGGCCTCAACCAAGAAGTGGTGGAGAATTTCTCGTGGATCAATGACATTTACCTCAAGGCGACTTTTGATCAGATCGATGCGAAATACGGCTCTATGGACAATTATATTCATCGAGTACTGCGTATTTCGGAGTCGCAACGGCAGGGCTATATCGACAAATTTACCTATTAGTTCTAGGGCGTTGGTAGGGTGTTGCGGAACAAGATCGACAAGTAGCGGGGCTTTGGCTGGGGAATTCTTATATTTGCAGCCGATTTCCTCGCGCCACTGCGGCGGCGCCACGCGATTGGGAACGGATATTTTTATTTAAAATTTAAAAGAGCAAGCATGTATAAATTACGTTGTTTCGTTATTGCACTGGGTTTGTCACTGGCATCCTGTGGCGAGAAACAAGTTTTGGTAGCCGATGAGAAAAATGTGGATACGCATACCTATGCGCACATCAGCAAGGCAAAAATTACCCACCTCTCCTGGGATGTGGAGGTCGATTTCGACGATAAAGTAATCCGCGGTAGTGCGGCCTACGATTTTGAAAACCACCAGTCAAAAGAAATTTATTTCGATACCAGCGAATTGGCTATCGATTCGGTTTTGTTGGCAAACGGCAAACCGGCAGTATTTGAATTGGGGGCGCTCGATGCGGTGAAGGGCCGGGCCTTAAAGGTGAAAATCAGTCCTAAGGACACCCATTTGGTCATCTACTACAAAACCGCGCCCGAAGCCAGTGCCTTGCAATGGTTAGACCCCATACAAACACACGACAAAAAACATCCTTACTTGTTGACACAGGGACAGGCCATATTGACGCGTTCCTACATTCCGATTCAGGATACGCCGAGTATCCGCATAACCTATGATGCTACGGTGCGCGTGCCTAAGGATTTACTCGCATTGATGAGTGCGATCAATCCCAAAGAAAAAACCGCCGATGGCGTTTACCACTTTAAAATGCCCCAGCCTTTACCGCCTTATTTGATTGCCTTGGCGGTTGGCGATTTGCAATACCAAGCCATAGACGATAGAACGGGGGTTTATGCCGAACCGACTCAGTTAAAAGACGCCGCTTGGGAATTGGCAGACATGGGTAAGATGCTCATCGCAGCCGAAAACCTATACGGTGCTTATCCCTGGGGACAATACGATGTTTTGATCTTGCCCCCTAGTTTTCCCTTCGGCGGTATGGAAAACCCGCGCCTGACGTTTGCCACACCTACCATATTGGTCGGTGATCGCTCCTTGACCAATTTGGTCGCACATGAACTGGCTCATTCGTGGTCGGGGAACCTCGTGACCAACGCCACTTGGAACGATTTCTGGCTCAACGAAGGCTTTACCGTTTATTTTGAACGCCGCATTATGGAGGCTTTGGAAGGAAGGGATTATGCCGATATGATTACGGTTATCGGGTATCAGGATTTAAAGACCGATATGCAAAAATTGCCCGAAAAACTAACCGCTCTTTACATCGATTTGGAGGGCATCAATCCCGATGATGCATTCTCCGACGTACCTTATGACAAGGGGTATCTGTTTCTAAAAATGTTGGAAGATCGCTATGGACGTTCGCAATTCGACACTTTTATCAAAAAATATTTTAAGGAAAACGCTTTTAAAACCACCAATACCGAAGATTTTGTAGTCTATTTAAAGGAAAATCTCACCGGTGGAGAAGACGATTTTGTTCAAAATTGGATCTACGATACCGGCTGGCCCAAGGATCTAAAAATACCGACTTCCAAATTGTTTGAGCAGGTAGAAGCGCGCTTCGCAGCAGATCGAAATCGCTTTCAAAACGATAAAAACCGCCGAGAAACCTTGCCCAAGTGGTCGACCAACGAATGGTTGCACTACATCCGTTCCATTGACGTTTCGGTGTTGACTTCGGAAGATTTGAAGTGGATAGACCAGCAATACCATTTTACCGCTAGTAAAAATTCGGAAATCCAGTGCGCTTGGTTTGAAAAGGCTTTTCGATTGCAGTATAAAGCGGTTGATGCAAATGCCAAAGCGTTTTTGGTACAGGTGGGTCGACGCAAATTTATAGAGCCGCTCTACTTGGCGCTCCGACAGACCAACCAACTCGATTTTGCTCGAGAGATTTACCGTGAAGCCAGACCGAATTACCACTTCCTGGCACGTCAAAATTTAGATGTGTTGTTGGGAACACCTGGAAATTTGCAATAGTCTTGGTGGATGGAGAATATCAGGCTTAGGGCCGTTCTGAAATATATTTTGGAACGGCCTTTTTCTTTGTGGCGAGGTGTTCTAAACGGAGGGAAATACCGCCTGCATGATCTTCTGCGTCGCATTTTTATTCGACAGTATAAATGCGCTATTGATGCGACCCAACTGTTGTCTGTGTTCGGGGTTTTTAAACAAATCTGCCAAGGTTTTATTCAATTCTTCGCCATTGTGCACTGCGGTGCAACCGCCTTGCGCTACCAGGTCTCTGGCCTCTTGAAACTTGGCGTATTTCGGACCGATGACAATGGGAATGCCAAAGGTAGCCGCCTCCAAGATGTTGTGGATACCCGAACCAAAACCGCCGCCTATATAGGCGATGTCGGCATAGCTGTAGGCTTTGGTCAGCAGGCTGTACGCATCGATTATCAGTACCTGATAGGACGAGAGATCTTGGTCCTGTATCTGGGTATAACGCACGCTGGGCTTGTTTAGTTGCGACTGTAGTTTATCGATTAAATCCGGTTTGATATTGTGGGGCGCAAAGATAAACTTCGCGTTGGCATCGGCTTGGTTGTTGATGTAATCCACCAACAGGGCTTCGTCTTGTGGCCAAGAGCTTCCCGCGACCAACAGGGTTTTATCCGCTTTAAAACGAGCGACAAAATCCAGGGTATTGTCGCGTTCCAAGATTTGGCTTACCCGATCAAAACGAGTGTCGCCGGTAACGGTAGAAGCATGTCCCAATTGGAGCAACAGGTCTTGAGAAACTTTGTTTTGTACAAAAAAATGGGTAAAGGCATCCAGTGCTTTTCGATAAAAGGAGCCGTACCACTTAAAAAACACTTGGTCGGGGCGCAGTATTCCAGATACCAAATAGGTATCGATGTTTTGACGCTTTAGCTCCCGGAGGTAATTCGGCCAAAATTCATATTTGATAAAGAAAACCTTTTCGGGCCGTACCAATTGTATAAAGCGCTTGGCATGTTGCGCAGTATCCATGGGTAAATAGAGGGTCACGTCGGCAAAGGAATTGTTTTTTTTGACTTCATAACCCGAGGGCGAGAAAAAGGTGAGTATGAGCTTGTGCTCGGGGAACGCCTTTTTTAAACGCTCCATCAGCGGCAGTCCTTGTTCGTATTCGCCCAAGGAGGCCACATGAATCCAAAAGCAACGGTCGCCCGGCTGCACTTCTCGAGTCAAAATGCCAAAGGATTCCTTTCGCCCATCCATGAAAAGTTGAATTTTTTTATGGAAGAGTGCCACGAACTTTAAGGCGAAGTTGGCCAGGTAGGTAAGGAGGTTATAAAGGAAAAACATACGGCTATTTTTGTGTGGCTAAAATACGTTTCTTTTGATTAAGAATAGGAGATACCCACAATAAATTATTACTTTTGTAAGGCTTATTAAGAGTAAAACGAAACGGCTTTTTACTGCAAATTTTCGAGGAAATACAAACGGTAAAAGCGGTTTAAAATACATTAAATCATGAGAAAAATTCAAATGGTTGACTTAAAGAGTCAATATGAGGGAATCAAAGATGCTGTAAATAAGGGAATCCAAGAAATATTGGAGAACACCACCTTTATTAACGGACCGGAAGTACACCGTTTTCAAGCCAATTTAGAGCAGTATTTAGGAGTAAAACACGTAATCCCCTGTGCAAATGGTACAGATGCCTTGCAGATTGCCATGATGGCATTGGACTTAAAACCCGGGGATGAAGTGATTACGGCCGATTTTACTTTTGCCGCTACGGTAGAGGTTATCGCTTTATTGCAATTAACACCGGTCTTGGTAGATGTCGATCCCGATACGTTTAATATTTCTGTGGAAGCCATCCGCAAGGCCATCACACCGAAGACCAAAGCGATAGTACCCGTACACCTTTTTGGACAGGTAGCCCCTATGGAAGAAATCATGAAATTGGCTCAAGAGCACGGTTTGTACGTTATCGAAGATGACGCACAGGGAATCGGTGCGGATTATGTGTTTTCCGACGGTACGGTTAAGAAAGCCGGTAGCATCGGACAGCTCGCTGCCACTTCTTTTTTTCCTTCTAAAAACCTGGGTTGCTATGGCGATGGCGGAGCCATTTTTACCAACGACGACGATTTAGCACACACCATAAGAGGTATTGTCAATCACGGAATGTACGAGAGGTACCACCACGATGTAGTAGGTGTGAATTCGAGATTAGACAGCATACAGGCGGCGGTTTTAAACGTCAAATTACCCCTGTTAGACACTTACAATATCGCCAGAAAAAAAGCGGCCAAACAGTATACAGCGGCCCTGGCAAATCATCCCAATATCATTACTCCGGTTTTTTCCGAAACGGAAAACAGTCACGTTTTTCACCAATATACCTTGAGAATTGTCGATGCCGATCGGAACGCCTTAATGCAACACTTGTTGTCGCTAGACATTCCTTGTGCCATTTACTACCCCATTCCCTTGCACAAGCAAAAAGCGTATTTGGATGCGAGGTATAAGGAAAGTGATTTCCCCGTAACCAATCAGTTGGTACAGGAGGTGTTGTCTTTGCCGATGCATTCGGAACTAGACGACGAGCAAATCGGATTTATTACCCAATCGATTTTAGCGTTTTTAACAAAATAAGAAAATGGAATAGGCGAAATGATGTATCTTTCGCCTATTGTTTTTTATGTGATAAACGATGTGAAGTCGGCTGAGATTTTGCGGGCCTATTAAATTGCTCCGTACACCGAGGTCGAACTACCTAAAATTAGAAATTTATTCAACTTATGAAAATACTCGTTACAGGAGGTTTGGGCTTTATAGGTTCACACACCGTGGTGGAGCTACAGGCTCAAGGATATGACGTAATCGTTTTAGACAATTTGTCCAATGCTACATTAGAGGTATTGGATGGAATAGAAAAAATTTCGGGCAAGCGACCGCGGTTTGAAAAAATCGATTTAAGAGACCGTACGGCCGTGCAGGCCTTTTTTAATACCCATACCGACATAGAGGGAGTCATCCACTTCGCGGCTTCCAAAGCCGTGGGAGAAAGCGTGGAAAACCCGTTGTTGTACTATGAAAACAATTTGTCGACACTGATTTATCTGCTGCAAGAATTGCAGAAAAAACCCGAAGCGAGTTTTATCTTTAGTTCTTCTTGTACGGTATACGGACAGGCAAAGGAAATGCCCATCATGGAAAGCGCTCCGATTCAATCGGCCTTTTCTCCTTATGGCAACACCAAGCAAATTGGCGAGGAAATCATTTCCGATGTGGCGCGGGTTTCCGGAATCAATGCCATAGTGTTGCGCTATTTTAATCCGATAGGCGCCCATGAATCCAATTTGATCGGCGAATTGCCTATAGGTGTACCCCAAAACTTAGTGCCTTTTATCACGCAAACCGCTATGGGATTGCGTCAGCAGTTGTCGGTATTCGGCGATGACTACGATACGGTCGACGGCACTTGTGTACGCGATTATATACACGTGGTTGATCTGGCGCAGGCACATGTCGTGGCCTTAAAACGCTTGTTGGATAAGAAGCACTTGGAAAAGGTTGAGGTCTTTAATATTGGAACGGGAAAGGGAAGCTCTGTTTTGGAGGTTATTCGCGCATTTGAAAAGGTTACTGCCAAGAAATTGCCCTATCAAATCGTCGGTCGCAGAGAAGGCGATATCACCGCTGCTTATGCCAATACCGATAAGGCGAATGATGTATTGGGATGGAAGGCGACCAAAACCTTGGAAGAAGCTTTGTTGAACGCTTGGAATTGGGAAAACAAACTGAGAACCCCCTAGAGAGCGCTTGTCAATACCGCCTTGTAAAAGTTATAAAAACCCCTAAGTGATCAGTCGCTTAGGGGTTTTTTTAGGCGCTTTTTGGAGCGAATACATTGGCGCAAAAGGAGAGCAGGGCACAACTCAATAGGGCCAGTGCCATAATGAGCATGGAGCCATTACTCAGGTGATTGACCACTAGGGATACCAAAAAGGTAAAGGCCAATTGCGAGGCGCCAAATAGGGCAGAGGCGGTACCGGAATGCGCCTTAAAAGGGCGTAATGCCAAGGTGGTAGCCGTGGGAAACAGCATGCCCAGCGGCAGCACAAAAAAGAATAAGGCGATCAATTGCGCATATATGCTAAACGATTGGGTCAACAAAACCAATAGCAATGCCGACGCGATGAGTTGAATACCCGTGGCGATAAAGAGTATGCGCCTTGGGGTCAGGTGTTTTTGCAGCACGGTAGAGGTGAGGAAGGACCCCAACATCAATCCGATGGAATTGAGTCCAAACACCAGGCTAAAAGCATCGCCAGACAAGCCTCCTTCTTCCATGATCAACAGCGGCGCATTGGAGATGTACAACATCAAACTGCTAAAGGAAAGACTGCCGATAATGGTGTAGATTAAAAATTGCCTGTTTTTAAACAGCGCTAGGTAAACGCTGAAATTGGCGCTCTTAGGCGCGGTACTGATCGATTCCTCGTCTGATTCCTTTAAGAAGAGTGCAGTCATGCTAAAGCCGATCAAGCCAAAGAGCAACATCGCCACAAATAAGGCGTGCCAGTGAAAGTGTTTTAAGATTTCATTGCCCACGATCGGACCGACAATCGGAGCGATACCGCCAATAAGGGCGAGTATGCTGTAGATTTTGAGCGTTTGTTCGCGACTGAATCGCTTGTTGACGATGGCTCGGGCAATAACAAGACCGCCGCTACTGCCTAGGGCTTGTAAAAAACGCAATCCCCAGAGGTATTCAATCTGGTCTACCGCCGTACAGAGGTAGCTCGCTACCATGAATAGGCAAAGCGATATCAGTATGGGTTTTTTGCTGCCGTAGGTGTCGGATAGCGGTCCCCAGAAGAGTTGTCCGACGGCCAGTCCGCCTAAAAAGCAGGACAGGGAAATTTGAACGTGACTAATGGGAGTGTTTAAATCGGTGGCTATGGTTTGAAAGGCCGGTAAGTACATATCGATGGATAACGGGCCTAGGGCGGTTAAACTCGCTAATACAAAGACCAATAACCAGTGTTTTGGGGTGAGGGCGTTCAATACAAAGTGTTTAGTGAACAAAAATCCCTGCAAAGGCAAGGATTTTTGTGGGGTTAATAATGATTAAGCCGAGTGTGTTTCGGCGGTTTTGTCTATTTTTTGAATCAGACCAACCAGTACTTTTCCCGGACCCACTTCGGTAAACGAAGTCGCTCCATCGGCTATCATTTGCTGAACGGACTGTGTCCAACGAACGGGCGCTGTAAGTTGTAAGATCAGGTTGTCTTTGATCTGCTGCGGGTCAGAGACGGCGTTTGCAGTCACGTTTTGGTATACCGGACAAGTTGGTTGAGAAAAATGCGTGGCTTCAATAGCGGCTGCGAGTTCGGTTCTAGCGGGTTCCATCATCGGGGAGTGGAATGCTCCGCCGACGGGAAGGAGTAGCGCTCGTTTTGCACCGGCTTCTTTTAGGGCTTCGCAGGCCTTTTCTACAGCCGTGGTTTCTCCGGAAATCACCAATTGTCCCGGGCAGTTGTAGTTGGCAGCCACGACGACTCCGTCGATGGTTTTGCAAACCGCTTCTACGATTTCGTCTGCCAATCCCAATACAGCAGCCATGGTAGAGGGTTTGATCTCACAGGCTTTTTGCATGGCTAAGGCGCGTTGAGATACCAGTCGAAGGGCATCTTCAAAAGAAAGGGTACCGTTGGCTACCAAAGCGGAAAATTCGCCCAGTGAATGACCGGCTACCATCTCGGGTTTGAATTCGGTCAGGGTTTTGGCCAAAATCACCGAATGTAAAAATACCGCCGGTTGGGTTACTTTGGTCTCTTTTAATTGCTCGGCCGTACCTTCAAACATGATGTCGGTAATGCGGAAACCCAAAATGTCGTTGGCTTGCTCAAATAGGGCTTTGGCCACTTCAGATGTTTCGTATAAATCTTTTCCCATTCCGGAAAATTGGGCACCTTGTCCAGGAAAAACGTATGCTTTCATATATAGATTTTTATATTTTGATTGGCTCGGACTTGCAGCACGATTGCCGCAAGCGATTTATGGGTAATGAGTACTGCTGTCGAACGACGACGTTCCAATCGTTCGGTAATTCACTCGAGTCGAACAAACCTTTTGTTGGGGCTGCCGGACCACTAGTGGAAATCAAATGCAAAAATAAGATTTTTTTCGGAGTTAAAAAACCCAATAAAAAAAGCCACTTTTTTGGAAAGTGGCTTTTTTATTTATCAAGGAAACAACGGATTACATCACGTCAATTCTGTGGTCTTTAATTTTAGCATTGTTTTTCAAAGCTTCCATTACCTTGGACTGTGCGCTAGAGCGAATTACCGAATTGGTTTTGCTCTTGTACGTATTGTAGTTAGGTAATTCTGGTGCTTGGCTGATGGCTTTGGTTTGGATGATATAAACGCCTTTAGCTCCGTCTATCAAGGCCGATGTAGCCTCTGGTTTTAGAGAAAAAGCATTTCCAACAACTTTCGGCTCCGGACCTACATTGATAATCAATGGGTTTTGTCTGCTTACGTCTGCTGCTGTAGTCACAGTGGCTCCGGTTTTAGCCGAAACTTCTGCTAGTGTTTTACCTTCCATTTTTGGACGGATCAAAGCCGCTTTCTTTTCATTCATCAATATTGGCTCTACCGTGCTTCTCGCTTCTGAAATGGATAGCAATCCCGTTTGATTGGCCGATTTTAATTTTACAATTACGTGTCCATCTGCATTGTCAAATTTCTTGATGTCTCCAGGTTTAGTCTCTTTGTTAAAGGCCCAAATAACGATGTTTCTTTGTTTTCCTACTAAAGGCAATTGCTCATCAAATGGGCGTACTGTAGTAGAAGGTTGTATTGGTAAGTTCATTTCTTTGGCCAAGGCTTCGAAATCTTTTGTCGCTGCTTCTTGTTCAAATTTGGTAGCGTTGGTATAAATTTCATCCGCTGTCGCTTCCGAAGTCTCTACTTTTCTAGCTATAGTAGCCAAGCGAATCGCGTCTTTTTTCTCCATTACTTTGATGATGTGGAATCCGAAATCCGTTTCCACCACACCCAACTTTCCTGAAGCATTGTTGAAGATAAAATCGTCAAAAGGCTTTACCATTTGTCCTTTGGCAATATTGTCATACTCTCCACCATTGTTCTTAGAACCTGGGTCTTCAGAATTTTGTGCGGCTAACATACCAAATTGTGCCGGATTGGCCATAGCTTGCTTCAATAAGTCGTCTGCTTTTGCTTTGGCTTCTTCTTTGGTTCTGGTAACTCCTGGCGTTGCTGAGGCAGCACCAGCGAAAGGAATGAGTATATGTGCCGCTTTTACTTTTTCACCGGCTTTTCTGTCTACTAAACGCGTTAAGCAGTAGTGATCGTTAAATAAATACGGTCCAAAAACTTCGCCCGGTTGCAGGTTGAATAACTCCTCTTGGTATTCCAAAGGCAAATCGCTTTTTGAATAGAATAATGAGTCGTATTTTACATCTGAATTCAGATTGACAAATTCCTTAAGGTTGTTGGTGTTTTTGAATCCAGAAACGGTATCGTTTTTCTTGGTCGTTTCATTGTAAACGATAGAAGATTGCAATAATTCCGAGATGTTTTCCTTAACCTCATTCTTGTCTTTCTCAGACGGAACGCTGCTTACATAAACGTATTCGATGTCGCGTGTCGGTTCCGATTTGTATTTCTTTTCGTTTTTCTTTAAATAGCTTTCGATCTCTGCGTCAGTAACTTTCACTTGGTCGTCGTTAATCGTTGAATAAGCCACGCTAACATAATCAAAAGTCACCTTGCTGTTTTCTACGTAATACGAATTTTTAGCTTCTGCAGTAGTGGTATTCATTCCTGCGCGAATCATGGAAAAATACATCTGCTCTATGGCGAATTTCTCCAATTGTTTTTCGTAATCCAACCATGCGTTCCACTGTTCTGCACCACCTTTTTTCATGGTTACAATAAACTCGTTGAATTTATTGATGTCGAATTTACCCAATTGATTTTGGAATTGTGGGTTGTTGGCAAAGTTTGGGTTTTGTTTGATAACATTCACCAATTGATCCTTACCAATTCGCAATCCGATTTTTTCGAACTCTGTTCCAAGGAGTACAGAATTGACTTCATTGTTCCAAACCATATTGTTCGCTTGCGCGCCCATGGCTTGACCTCCTTGTTCTGCTTGGGCTACTTTTTGCATAAATTCTTGAGTGTTGATCTCAACACCATTTATACTTCCAACATTTCTAGAACCCTTACCGATGCCTCCGCCTCGAACTAAGTCTCCTACAACAAATGCTAGTAAAGCAATACCAACGACCGCAATTAATAATACGGATTTCTGTCTAATTTTTGATAAAACTGCCATGTGTATTTAGTATGTGTAATTTTTTTCAGTGAGCGAAAATACAATTATCTATTTAATAATAAAAGTTATAATTCTATATTTTTCTAAATAATGTTGCCGTTTCCGTTGTATTTAGTGGATTTTCTTTAAAGCTGGGGCTTTTCGGGTTTTTTGAGCGACGGCTAAGGCGAAATACAGCCTTTCCGGTTTTTTTATTAGGTGCGCGCTCAAACAGCCTTTTTTTGGTGTTTCAAGGTTTTGGTAGTTTTTTTATTTCCCTGTAAACCATAAAAAAAGCCAGTGGATTTTGGCCTCTGGCTGGGTATGTGGATATACGGTTTTTTTATTGCTGTTTGTTTTTGTGGTGGTCTTGCATTCTTTTAGCGTATTTCTTGCGGAAGAAAAACATAAAAATCGCAACGGCTGCTACCACTATTTGCAAATAGTAATCTTCGTTGTTTTGGAATTTGATTACCCCATCATAGATAAATAGCAAGGCAATCAATAAATAAAAGTAAGGGAAAAGTACGTAAGCTTTCATAAGTAAAGGGTGTTTTCGATGCGTTTATTCGGTTTTGTTTCTCTCGGCATAACTGTTTTGTGCGGTGACGGTTTGGAATTTACTGTCGAAGTCAATTCCTACCCCCTCGGTAAAACTGTTGTCTATGTCGGATATTTTATAAAATTTCTCGGTGTAAAACCAATCGTTGGCCTGATCGTAATACAATTGGTCGGTTTCGAGTTTTTTGCCGTCGTGACTCGTAATCACTACATTTCCCCTTAAGTCGATCAGGTCTTTGCTGCTGTAGCGGATCGCGTAATCGGCCACGACCAGGTTTTTGTTGTTTTCTTTGTCAAGCATCGTTAAATGGATGCCCTTGGGGAACTCGGTAAAGGGAAACTTTACTTGGCTGTATTCCAGCATTTTTGGACTGATTAATATGGCCTTAACACTGCCCGAGTCCACGTATTTTAATTGGATGTTCTCCGCTTCTCCCGAAGCGAAAAACGGCACGGAATTGATTTTTTGTATTTTTTTAAAATTGCTGTCACAAGACGCCATCAAGACAATAATTGTCAGTAAGCTAGCGGTTGATAAGGTGTTTTTTATAAAAGACATGGCCTAGTAAGGGTTATTCGAAACGACGTTTAACAAACCATAAATCGTTTAAAGAGATTCCTACGGAAATGTTGAAATAATTCTCTTTGATCAAGTTGGTCGTCGTCTTTCCCTTTTGGCCGTATTCCAAGCTCAAGTTGATGTTGGTAAAGTTTCTTCCCACGGGAAAACCAGCACCTAAACTAAAGGCATAGTCGTTAATCGATTGATTTTCCAAGACCAAACCGGTATTTTCATATCTAAAACCTGCACGATATACGACACGGTCAAAATAACTGGTAAATGAATTGTATTTTGGGATGTAGTAACCGCCGATGGCATATTTTTGAGAATCTTCAAAACCAGCCTTTTCCGTTGTTTTCCAATTGTTTTTTAATTTGCTGTTTTGCGTTTGCGTAAACTCGGCACCCACGAACCATTTATTGGCTTTTCCAATACCACTTCCGATGCTGAATTTGGAAGGCATGGTCAAGTCGTTGTCCGTACCGGTTTGCTCGCGCGTTTCTACAGAAACCACACCACCGCTATTGGCAATTTGTACCGTTTCTAGGAAAGCCGTGGTCTCGGCATTGATTTTTGTTTGAGGGGAAAAGGTAGCGCTGTTGTGCCAGTCCAAATTTTTGAGCTTGCGCGTATAGATTAATCCGGTGTTAAAGGAAAAACCGCTGTAATTGGTTTTTATGCGTTCTCTCGACCCTTTGGCCAAAAAGAAACCCGTGCCGTCGTCGGTGATGAAAACGGTAGAATTGTTGTCGATGTCTCCAAAGTTATACGAGAAATCGGCACCGACTTGCAAGTTGGGAAGTATCGAATACGAAAGTCCTGCAAAGGCTTTGTTGATACCGCCTTCGCCATTGAAGTCCTTGGCTCTCATCTGATCGCCAACAGCCACTTCCGAATGAATCTTATAGCCTACAGACGAAAAGGGTAAAATCCCAAATGAAGCGCCAAATCGGCCCAAGGGAATTCCCACTGCGATATAATCAATCAGGGTGCTGCTCGCTTTTTCGGTGTATTCGTTGCTCTTAAACTGCGAGGACGTATTCGTTCCCCCTAAGGTAAAGGTCGTCATTTTTAATTTTGAAAAAGACGCGGGGTTTTTTAGGTTTAGGTGAATACTGTCTGAGTATGTACTAATCCCTCCCATAGCCCGATGTTCGTTGGTTCCACTGAAATTCACGTTTCCAATTCCATAGAAGGAATAGGGCGATGCGGTTCCTTGTTGTGCTAATGCTGTAGAACCAATTAGTAAACTAAGGCCTAGAAAGATTTTTTTTATCATTGTCAATTGTATATTGATGTAAGGAATTCAGGCTTTCTAATAAAAAGTTTGAATGGGCAAATATGGGGTTTTTTAGTCTTTTAGCCAAAAAAACTGCGTCCCCTCCTGTTAAAATTATAGTTAAATCTTGAAAACGAGACTGGTAGCTATCGATAAGTTGGTCGATTTCGCAACGCAGGCCGTGGATTACTCCGGAATGTATGGATTCTGCTGTCGAATTTCCAATTAAATCTTGTGGTTCTTGGAGTTGAAGCAGGGGAAGTTTGTCGGTATAGTCGTTTAACGACTTATAGCGCAAGGCAATTCCCGGCGAAATCGCACCGCCTAAATAATGGTCGGTCTTGGAGATAAAGTCGTAGGTCACACAAGTACCCGCATCGATAATCAGACGATTCTGTTTGGGATATTGCAAGGTGGCACCCGCTGCCAATACCAGGCGGTCGATGCCCAAGGTAAGGGGAGTAGCGTAGTCGTTGATAAAGGGAAAAGGCGTTTGTGCATCGATTTCGAGTAAATCCGTATGTTGTTGCAGCCAGCTTAGGGCTTCTTTTTCCAACTTACCCACCGAAGACAGGATGATTTTGGGGGCGGTTCGCGATTTTTTTAAAATTTTTTTAAAATTTTCTAAAAAATTTTCCCGCTCTAAAACGGCTATTTCAACAATCCTATTGTTCTCAAATAAAGCTACTTTGGTTCGGGTGTTCCCAATATCGACGGCTAAAAGCATGGTGGAAATGTTTGTTCAAGCAAAGATATGTAATGATTTTTTTGCAAAAGGGTTTGTTTAAATAAAAAACTGTTCTATATTTGCAACCGCTTACAAGGACAGTATGTCTTTGAAATCAAAAGCCAAATGGTGCCTTAGCTCAGTTGGTAGAGCAATGGACTGAAAATCCATGTGTCCCTGGTTCGATTCCTGGAGGCACCACAAAAATGCTTTTGATTTACAAGCCACTTAAAAGTTTACTTTTAAGGTGCCTTAGCTCAGTTGGTAGAGCAATGGACTGAAAATCCATGTGTCCCTGGTTCGATTCCTGGAGGCACCACAAAAATCCCGATCTCTTAGAGGTCGGGATTTTTTTTTGGTTTTTGACAACTTTTTTGATTACTCGACCTTGGGATGTATTTGCTTTCCACGCTGCCGCGCCGAGTCCTCTCGCGGGGCAAATATTCCTCAATACTACTGCTATAACTCCACGCTGCCGCGCCGAGTCCTCTCGCGTGGCAAATATTCCGCAATACTACTGCTATAACATCTATTTACTGTAAACCGTGCAAAGGACATCTCGTTTACTAATTATATCTTTTCTCAAATATAAAAACGCTGCCGCGCTCGTCCTCACGCGGGGCAAATATTCCTCAGTACTACTGCTATAACATCTATTTACTGTAAACAGTGCAAAGAACATCTCATTTGCTAATTATATCTTTTCTCAAATAGAAAAACGCTGCCGAGCGAGTCCTCACGCGGGACAAATATTCCTCAATACTACTGCTATAACTCCACGCTGCCGAGCGAGTCCTCTCGCGGGGCAAATATTCCTCTATACTACTGCTATAACATCTATTTACTGTAAACAGTGCAAAGAACATCTCATTTACTAATTGTATCTTTTCTCAAATATAAAAACGCTGCCGAGCGAGTCCTCTCGCGGGGCAAATATTCCTCAATACTACTGCGGTTCATTGCGGAGTCATCGGGTTTCTAAGAAGATAAAAATAAAAAAAATGAGGAAAAATAACGCGTTAGCATTGTTAATAGACATTTGAATTTTTTTTCGAAGGTCGGCTAGGGGGATTGCGCTTTTTAGTGAGTAGGAAGGTTTGTAAAAGCAAAAAAACTGCCGGAGCAGTTTTTTTAAGTCTTTGAGAAGGGTGATAGTTAGTTGGTTTGCAAACTACAGTGATCTCAATTCCAGTTCCAAGCGTTCCACATCGAGTTTCATCGATTGGGTTTTGGTTTTGAGTTTTAGCAATTTGGCCTTTCCGTTCAGTTCTTTCATCGGTGTTAGCGATCCTTTGCGGAGTTTGTTTTCGAATTTATCGGTTTCTCTGCGCAAACGGTCTTCCTCTTTAAATAGTTTAGCCTTGGCTTTTTGAAGGTTACGCGTCGATTTCTCGATTTTGTTTTGCTTCTTGATTTCCAGCTTTTGTGCCTTTTCCAATTGTTTCTGAGCCTTTTCTAATTCCTTTTGATCCTTTATGGATTGCAGTTCTTTTTGCTCTAATTCCTTAACGAGGTTTTCCTGCGCTCTTTGCTGCGCTTCGAGTTGTGCCTTTTCTGCCGTTAAGCGGACTTCCTCTTCGTGCGCGCGTATTTTTTCCTGTTCCGAGTCGAGTAAGGGCGTGTTTTCCTTGACCTTTTCTAAGGCATCTAAAACTTCTTTTTTCTCTTGTGTAATCTCTTGTACCTTTTCAATGGCTTTGTTTTTTTCGGCTTCTAAAGCAGGTATTTCTTGTGCAGACATAAATTGAGTCGAAGCGAAAAGAATGCCGGTTAACCATAGTGTTTTTTTCATCTTAATTAGCGGAGTTATGAGTTGTTGTTTTTTTTAAGGGACTTATCAAATTATAGGCCAATTTTACCATTCATTGACTTTGTTAGCATCTAATTTGAGGAATATAAATAATAGAATGGTAAAGGCTAGTAGGCTCGAACCTCCATAGGAAAAGAAGGGGAGCGGTACACCTATAGTCGGGAATAGTCCGGTGAGCATGGTGATGTTGAGTCCAAAGTGTATAAACAGGAAACAGACCACACAATAACCGTATACCCTGGTAAAGCGCGATTTTTGTTGTTCACAGAGATAGAGTAGTCGCAGGAAGAGACAGACGAATAGCGTGATGACTACTGCCGCTCCTACAAAGCCCCATTCTTCTCCAACGGTGGTAAAGATGTAATCGGTATGTTGTTCGGGTACGAAGCCGCCTTTGGTTTGGGTGCCTTCTAAAAAGCCCTTGCCAAACCAACCGCCCGAGCCGATGGCTATTTTGGATTGATTTAAGTTGTAGCCCTCCCGTTGTAGGTTGACATCTTCCCCGATCAGTACGTTGATCCGGTCTTTTTGATGGGGCTCCAAGACTTCGTCATACACGTAATCGACAGAAAAGACAAAGGACATCATCAACACGGATAAACCGAGATATAGAAAGGGATTTCGATTGATTTTTTTGTTTAATATAAAGTGAATAAGGCTGATAAACGCAATGAGCCCGATGATAAACCCGGGTTTGATTACCAACGACATCACAAAGAGTGCGATAATGATAAATCCCGTCCAAAGATACCAGCTCGGCAAACCTTCGCGGTAGAGTACAAAGATCAAGGAGGCAAAGAGCATGGCGCTGCCCGTATCGTGCTGCAGGATCAATAGCGTGGGGATCCCTATAATCGCCAAGGCGATCAGCTGGTCTTTAAAGGTGGTCAAGGTGTCTTGAGAGTCGGAAATAAACTTGGCCAGGAGCAGGGCAGTGGTTGTTTTGACAAACTCCGAGGGTTGTATACCGAATCCGCCAATCTGATACCAGTTGGTTTGTCCCTTTACGGATTTACCAAAAACCATCAATCCCAGTATGGAGAGTATGCCGATTATATAAAAGATCATCGGATACTTTTCGTAAAATTTAGCGTCTATAGAAACCACCAAGATGATTAGCGGTATGCTGATCATAATAAAGAGCAATTGCCTGCCGTAAATCTGATTTAAATCGAATACGGAAGTCGCTTCCAAGGGCAACGAGGCCGAATAGATATTGAGCCAACCTGCAAAAACGAGGACGAAGTAAAGTAAGATCGAAATCCAATCAATGGTACTTTTGACGCTTTGGTTTTTCATGTTATTGCGGTAGTTTGACGGGTTGTTGCGGTAATTTGGCTTGCTGTTGAAGGGTGATTACCTTGGCGTATTCGCTTTCAAGACTGCCCTCTAACATCCTTTTTTCTAAATCGGTACGCGTGATTTCCTTGCGCAGGTATTTTTCAATCATCAAACTGGTAATCGGTGCTGCCCAACGCGCACCCCAAGCACCGTTTTCTATAAATACGGCTATGGCAATTTTAGGGTCGTCTTTGGGAGCAAAGGCAACGAAAACAGAGTGGTCGGCCAATTGAATTCGCTTGGTGCCCACTTTGATAAAGTTTTCTACCGTTCCCGTTTTACCGCAAATTTCAATGCCGTTTACTTGTACGCTGCGTCCGGATCCAAAGTTGTATACGTCAAATAAACCATTGACCACCGGCGTAAAATACTGCGCATCAATAGTGGTGATATTTTTAGTCGTGAACTTCGGGTCTATCTCGTGCTTTTCAATTTTTTTAATGATGTGTGGCGTGTAAAAATAGCCTCTATTGGCTATGGTAGCCATCATATTGGCCAATTGCATGGGGGTCATCACCACTTCGCCCTGTCCGATTGAGTTGGATATGGTTGTCGTACTTCTCCAGCCGCCGTTGGGATACCAACGGTCGTAATAGTTGGAAGAGGGAATGTGTCCCTTTCTGCCATCGGGTAAGTCGTAACCCAAAAACTCGCCCAAGCCAAAGCTCTTGAGGTGGCTGCTCCAAGCGTCTATGCCGTAGCGGGGTTTGCTGTATTTTTCGATGATTCGCTTGTACACATTGGCAAAATAGGTGTTGCAAGAACTGGCAATCGCTCTGTTTAAAGAGATGCTGCCAGAATCGTGACACTTCATAAAGGCGCCACGCCCATAGAAGAAACCGTGGTTGCAGACAAAGGCCGTTTGTTCGTTGATCACCTCTTCTTGGAGGCCGATCAGTCCGGTTAAGATTTTAAAGGTCGATCCGGGCGAATATTCTCCGGATAGTACGCGGTTGAATAGCGGCTTGGAAATCGAGTCGTTAAACAAGGCGGTATAGTTCTTCGAGCGGTCGCGACCCACCAATAAACTCGGGTCGTAGCTGGGTGCGGTTACCAAAGCCAAAATCTCTCCCGTGCTGGGTTCGATCGCGACGATACCGCCGCGTTTGTTTTGCATCAGTAATTCGCCGTATTCCTGTAGCTCCAAATCCAAGGTCAGCGTAATGTCTTCTCCCTTAACTGCAAGGGTGTCGTAATGGCCGTTTTTAAAGGAACCTATTTCTCGGTTAAATCGATCTCTTTGGATGTATTTAACGCCTTTGGTTCCCCTTAATACGGTTTCGTATTCCTGTTCCACGCCTTGAATTCCAATTAAATCGCCGCTGCGGTAATACGAACTGCCCTTGACATTTTGCTCGTTGACCTGGCGAATATAACCAAAGATGTTGGCGCCCGAATGCACTTGATAGTCGCGCAAGGATCTCTTTTGTATATAAAACCCGTTAAAATGCCTGATTTTTTCTTGGAAAGCCGCATACTCGGCCTTGTTTAATTGGGGTAAGAATACAGAGGGTAAACGCGGACTATACACCCGTGCCTTTTCCAGTTTCTTGATAAAGTCTTCTTTGCTCACGTCCAACATCTGGCATAGCGCCAAGGTGTCGATGTCCTTTACCTCTTGCGGAATCACCATAATGTCATAAGACGGTTGATTGGCTATCAATAACTTGCCGTTGCGGTCGTAGATGTAGCCGCGTTCCGGGTACTCATATACGATTTTTAAGGCGTTATTCTCGGATTTTTTAATGTAGGAGTCATCGATTACTTGCAGATAAAGCAGCCTTACCAAAATTGCTATCGCAACTGTTATGATGATAAAGGGCAAAAGGAGCTTTCTCATTTTTTAGAGGGTTTGATCAAGTAGATGATTAAGATACACAAAATTAGGGTGAATACCGAGGTGAGTATCGTTCGCAAGAGAATTTCCCAGATAAAATTAAACCTAAATATCTCTAAACCAAACAAAATCGTGTGATGCAGCAATACGCCAATCAGCAAATACGTAAAGAGCTCTTTGGATAATTTGTCTGTAATTTTTATGGTGTGGTATTCGTAGCTAATGCCGTAGGAGAACTTGAGTAGGTCTTCTCGGTAGTAGGCAAGTATCACACAGGCTGCGGCATGTACGCCGCCAGAATTGTCAAAAACATCTACGGCCAGGCCCAAGATGAAGCTGCTGAGGATCAATAGGGCTTTGTTTCCGTTTATGGGAAAGAGCAATATAAAGAGCAGGTAGGGAAGCGGATTGATAAAATTGAATAGCTCCAGGTTGTTGAACACCAGTATTTGAAGGGCGAACAAAAGTATAAACCGTATGATATTTAAAGTAATGGTACTATTCATCTTTGGTAGCTTCTTCTAACTGGTTAATCTCTTCGATATCGTTGTTTTTGATGATGTATACATAGCCCAAATTGGTCATGTCGTTAAAAAGACGCACGCTAATGGTGTAGTAATTCGAACTTTTGTCAACAAAGACCTTGTCGATAGCCCCAATGGGAATGTTTTCTGGAAATATAATGGATTTTCCTCCCGTCACTATGGTATCTCCTTTGTGCAGGTCGGCCAGTCGGGGTATGTCGATCAGCTGAACGTATCCCGTGTTTTTACCATCCCAATTCAACGTGCCAAAGTGGTTGGAGCCCTTGATTTTGGCGTTGATTTGCGATTTGATGTTTAAAATACTTTGAACGGTGGCATAATGTGCAGAGGAAATCTCTACTATACCCAAAATACCGCGGCTGTTGATCACGCCCATATCGGGGTGTATGCCGTTTTGAGTACCTCCCTTTATCGTGAGGTAGTTTTCTTTGGATTTAAACGAGTTGCGAATCACCTTGCCCAGTATCACGTCAAATTCCGGATTCTCGATAGGTTTGCTATCGTTGATTTCAATGGAATCTGCCGGATTGATCGAATTGTACAACACTTTTTGAAGTGCGGCATTTTCAAAGGCCAATTGGTCGTTCTGTTGTTTGAGGTGAAAATATATTTTTGTGTTGTTGATCTTTTCGTACACATAGCCGGTAAAGGCATTGGCCGAACTTAAAACGCGACTCCTGTGAAAGGAGTGCGTTTGTATAGTCAGTAGTAGAGAAGTTACCAAAAGCAGCAAAAACAGTAACTTAGTACTGTTTTTTATAAAAAAATTTATTATTTGCTGCATATAGAAATATTATTTGATAAGGATGCTTTTGAATTTATTGATGTTCTTAATAACCAAGCCAGTTCCTCTTACAACGGCTCTGAGCGGGTCTTCGGCTATATAGACCGGCAAGTCGGTTTTTTGCGAAATACGCTTGTCTAAACCGCGTAGCATCGAACCCCCTCCGGCTAAATAGATTCCGGTGTTGTAAATATCTGCCGCTAATTCCGGAGGCGTTTGAGATAGGGTTTCCATTACGGCATCTTCGATGCGTTGAATGGATTTATCCAGGGCCTTGGCGATTTCGCGGTACGATACCGTTACCTGTTTTGGCTTTCCGGTGAGCAAATCTCTACCTTGTACCAAAAGGTCATCCGGTGGCGCTTCCAAATCTTCGGTGGCAGCACCGATCTGGATCTTGATTTTTTCTGCCGTGCTTTCCCCTACAAATAAATTGTGTTGGGTGCGCATATAATATATGATGTCGTTGGTAAACACATCACCGGCAATCTTAACGGATTTGTCGCAAACAATACCGCCTAAGGCAATCACTGCGATTTCGGTAGTACCACCACCTATATCGACAATCATATTTCCCTTGGGTTGCATAATGTCTACGCCTATACCTATGGCTGCCGACATCGGCTCATGGATAAGGTAAACTTCCTTTCCGTTGACGCGTTCACACGATTCTTTTACAGCGCGCATCTCTACTTCGGTAATTCCAGAGGGGATACATACCACCATGCGAAGTGCCGGAGTAAAAAGTTTTTTGCGCAAGGCAGGTATGCTTTTGATGAACATGCTGATCATCTTTTCCGAAGCGTCGAAATCAGCAATTACACCGTCTTTTAAAGGGCGGATAGTTTTTATATTACCATGAGTTTTTCCCTGCATTAAACTAGCTTCTTTACCAACAGCAATGATCTTGCCCGTTGTTCTATCGCGAGCTACGATAGAAGGATTATCAACAACGACTTTGCCGTCGTGGATAATCAGTGTGTTAGCAGTCCCAAGGTCGATAGCGATATCCTCGGTCATGAAATCAAAAAATCCCATACAATTAAAAGGGTTTTATAGGTTATAAAATTCTAGTGTACAAAAATAATAAAATTAATGTTTGAAATGACGTATTCCAGTAAATACCATAGAAACATTATTTTTGTCGCAGTACGCTATACTCAATTCATCTTTAATCGAACCTCCCGGCTGAATTACAGCAGAGATTCCGGCATGATGAGCAATTTCTACACAGTCTGGAAATGGGAAAAAAGCATCACTAGCCATTACAGCTCCTTTTAAATCGAATTCGAAGGCTTGAGCTTTTTCAATGGCTTGTCTTAGGGCATCAACTCTTGATGTTTGACCCGTACCTGAAGCGCATAGCTGTTTGTTTTTTGTCAATACAATCGTATTGGATTTGGTGTGCTTACAGATTTTGGAAGCAAACAACAAGTCTTCAATTTCTTCTGGAGAAGGAGTCGAAGTGGTAACGTTGGTTAAATGCGATTTATTGTCTGTAATCAAATCTTTTTCTTGAACTAAAATTCCGTTTAAACAAGTGCGTACTTGTTTTTTGGGAAGTTCCAATTCCTTTTGGATCAATATAATTCTGTTTTTCTTTTCTTTTAAAATTTCGATGGCGGCATCGTCAAATGCCGGGGCTATCACCACCTCGCAAAACAAGCTGTTGATTTCCGAAGCCGTAGCCACATCGATGGTGCCGTTGGCAATTAAAACACCTCCAAAAGCCGAGGTAGGGTCTCCGGCTAAAGCTGCTAAATATGCCGCTTTCATCGTCGGCATCTGAGCTACTCCACAGGCGTTGTTGTGCTTTAAGATAGCAAAGGTAGGCAGTTCTCCTCGGAATTCACCCATCAGGTTAACCGCGGCATCCACATCTAATAAATTGTTGTACGACAATTCTTTTCCGTGCTCCTTTTGGAATATCTGGTCGAAATCGCCAAAGAAAAAACCCTTTTGATGCGGATTCTCTCCATATCGCAATTCCTGGCCGTTGTCCATGCTGGTTTTTAAAATCGTTTCCTCCGTGTTGAAGTAGTTGAAAATAGCACTGTCGTAATGAGAAGAAACGTGGAAGGCTTTGGTCGCTAACCAACGACGCTGCTCCAAAGTCGTTGCACCTTGGTTGGCGACAATCATGTCCAAAAACGGTTGATACTCGTTTACCGAAGCTACGATAATGGTGTCTTTAAAGTTTTTGGCCGCTGCGCGAATCAATGAAATACCACCGATATCGATCTTCTCGATGATATCTGCCTCCGTGGCTCCCGAAGCTACCGTTTTTTCAAACGGATATAAGTCCACTATAACCAAATCAATCTGTGGAATCTCAAACTCCTTCATTTGCGCTACATCTCCAGGGTGATCTTGTCTGTTTAAGATACCGCCGAAAATTTTCGGGTGCAAAGTTTTTACCCGACCGCCCAAAATCGATGGATAAGAGGTAACCTCTTCTACCGCTACTACCGGAATGCCCAAATCTTTAATAAAAGTTTCGGTGCCTCCTGTAGAATAAATCGTTACTTGGTTGGCGTGAAGTTGTCTGACGATTGGTTCTAATCCGTCTTTGTCAAAAACAGAGATTAAAGCCGATTGAATTGTTTTAGTTGTGCTCATAGGGTGTTTTGATTTAATTTGCAAAAGTAGTTATTGTTCACGTATTTATAAAGTATTATCCCTATGATTTTAAAAAAAATATCGTTTTATTTTTAGGCTTTTGAAAGGCGGCAGCTAAACTGGGGAGAAAGTGTTTTTTTTGATTTAATAGTCGTAATTTGTAACAAATTCGCCCAATTGTAAACTAATGGTATACGGGGCTTCCTCAGGAGTTTTTAATTTGAAATAAACTATGTTTTTATATTTTCGATTGCTTAACGAAAGTCTGTTTTTTGCGATTAATGCTTTGCGAAATAATAAACTGCGAACCCTGCTGTCGCTGTTGGGTGTTACGGTGGGAATCTTCTCGATTATCGCGGTGCTCTCGGCTGTGGACTCGATGGATCGCAAGATCAAAGCCGATTTAAGCGGTATCGATAGAAACATGATTTACCTGTTTAATTACCCATTTGGTCCTTCAGAGGTACCGCAGTGGAAAATAAATCAATTCCCGCGAGTTACCTATGCCGAATACGAGTACTTGCGCAGAAATGTAGTAGGGGTAGATAAGATTTCCTTTAACCTGTTTACCGGATCGGAAAACATAAAATACGGCGCCAATACCGTAAACGATATCGATATTCAACCCGGCACAGCTCAGATCGAGGATTTGGACGACCTCAAGATTAAAACAGGTCGTTTCTTTAACGAGTCGGAATCGGCTTCGGGTGCGGCAGTAGTGGTTTTGGGACACGAGGTGGCGGCAAACTTGTTTGCCACCGTAGATCCCATCGGAAAGTTTGTGCGTCTCTACGGCAGGCGCTTTACCGTTATCGGGGTTTTGGAAAAAGAAGGTGTAGCGAGCTTTGGGATGTCTAAAGACGTGAAGGCCTATATCAGTTCCACCTATTACCGCCAAGTGTTTGGCGACAATACCTTGCGCGCCACGCCCGTAATCATTTTAAAACCTCAAAAAGGAGTGGATATCGAAGCCTTTAAGGGCGAACTAACTCAAAAACTGCGGGCCTTCCGCGGTATCAAACCCGCCGACGACGACAATTTCTTCGTCAATGTCATTGCGGGTATGCTGGATTTAGTCGACAACATCATCGGTAAAATGAATGTCGTAGGCTGGATTATCAGCGGTTTCTCCCTGCTCGTAGGAGGCTTTGGAATTGCCAACATCATGTTTGTATCGGTTAAGGAACGCACCAGTCTAATCGGTATTCAAAAGTCGCTGGGAGCCAAAAATCGCTTTATACTGTTTCAGTTTTTATTTGAAGCGGTGATACTCTCTCTTTTTGGCGGACTCATCGGTATGCTGTTGGTGTGGATCATCGCCCTAGTAGTGACCAAGGTGGTTGACTTCGAATTCGTGTTGAGCCTGACCAATATTGTCATCGGAACCTCGCTGGCCGTTTTTATCGGACTGCTCTCGGGCATACTACCGGCAATCTCGGCGTCTAAACTCGATCCCGTAGAGGCCATCCGCACGGGAAATTAGTCTTTTTAATTGCTTATTCGTTTATTTGCTTATTCTTTTAATTGCTTATTCGTTGATTTGCGTATTTGTTTATTCGCTTTGGATTACGGTGAACGCGTCGTCGCTGCTTATTTAATTCGAAAAAGGAAATGCTTTACCTGAACTAGCGAATCATCATATCAGCGCATCTGCTTTTATAAATGCGAAAAAGAAGTGCTTTACGCCAACTATCGAATCCGCGAATCATCGCATCCGCGAATCAATGCATCCGCACCTCAACGCATTCGCGAATCAACGAATCAAGGCATCCGCTCCTCAACGCCTTCACCAATTTAATTGCAAAAATGGAGGTCCTTTACGCCAACTATCGAATCCGCGAATCATCGCATCAACGAATCCGCACCTCAACGCATTCGCGAATCAACGCATCAACGAATCCGCTCCTCAACGCCTTCGCCTATTTAATTGCAAAAATGGAGCTACTTTACGCCAACTATCGAATCCGCGAATCATCGCATCAACGAATCCGCGCTTCAACGCATCCGCCTATTTAATTGCAAAAATGGAGGTGCTTTACGCCAACTATCGAATCCGCGAATCATCGCATCAACGAATCCGCGCTTCAACGCATCCGCGTAGCTGCTTATTTAATTGCAAAAATGGAGGTGCTTTACGCAACTATCGAATCCGCGAATCCGCGAATCAACGAATCCGCTCCTCAGCGCATCAACGCATCAACAAATCCGCACCTTCGCTCTTCAAGGCATTTTCACAAAAAAAAAGCACCTAGATTACTAGGCGCTTTTATGAGGGTGATTATTTGCTAATCGGTCTGTTTAAAATCAGATCCAAATACAGATTGACGTTTTTCTTTAATTCCTTTCTCAAGGTGATGAAGTCTAAAAATCCGTGCTCCAATAAGAATTCAGAGGTTTGAAATCCTTCTGGTAAATCCTTACCGGTGGTATCTTTAACAATACGAGGACCTGCAAAGCCAATTAAGGCTCCCGGTTCTGCGATATTGATATCGCCCAACATGGCAAAAGAAGCAGATATACCTCCCGTGGTCGGGTCTGTACACATCGAGATATACGGAATCTTAGCTTCGGCTAGTTGTGCTAGCTTGGCAGAGGTTTTGGCCATTTGCATCAGTGAATATCCCGCTTCCATCATTCGAGCACCACCCGATTTGGAAATCATCATAAAAGGGATTTTATGCTTGATCGAGTAATCGATTCCCCGCGCAATTTTTTCGCCTACTACAGCTCCCATCGATCCGCCGATAAAGGCAAAATCCATAGCGGCAACCACTAAGTCAGATCCGTTTGATTTTCCCACTGCTACGCGAACCGCGTCTTTGAGTTGGGTTTTATCCATGGCTTCTTTTAAGCGATCGACGTATTTTTTGGTGTCTTCAAACTTCAAAGGGTCTTTGGACGTCAAGTTTTTGGCTATTTCTTTATAGTCGTTGTTGTCAAAAAGAATCTCGAAATATTCTTTACTTCCAATTCTAACGTGGTATCCGTCTTCTGGGCTTACCCATAGGTTGTGCGCTAGCTCATCAGAATCAATAATTTTTCCCGTTGGCGATTTGTACCACAAACCTTTGGGGACGTCTTTTTTGTTTTCTGTTGGGGTCTGTATTCCTTTTTCTGTTCTTTTAAACCAAGCCATAAATTGTTTGTTTTATTTTATAATATATTGAAGAGCGAAGAATTATAGCGTATTCACGTTATTTAAGTCTTCAAAAGCCTGTTTTAAACGGGCGTTAAAAGTCAATTCTCCTTCTCTTACCCATTTTCTGGGATCGTAATACTTTTTGTTCGGTAATTCCGATCCTTCTGGATTCCCAATTTGGGTTTTTAAATAGTCGACGTGTTCGATGACATAATCGCGAACGCCTTCGGTAAAGGCAAACTGCAAGTCTGTATCCAAGTTCATCTTGATAACACCATACGAAATGGCCTCTCTGATTTCCTCTAGGCTAGAACCCGATCCTCCGTGGAAAACAAAATCAACGGGATTGCTGTCTTTCGTTTGGAATTTCTGGGCTACGTATTCCTGAGAGTTTTTTAATATTTTTGGCGTCAATTTGACATTCCCCGGTTTGTAAACCCCGTGTACATTTCCAAAAGCCGCAGCTATGGTAAAACGCGGGCTCACTTTTAGAAGCTCTTCATAGGCATAAGCCACCTCGTCGGGTTGGGTGTACAACTTAGAACTGTCTACATGACTGTTGTCCACGCCGTCTTCTTCACCACCGGTAATTCCCAATTCAATCTCTAAAGTCATGCCCATCTTGCTCATGCGCTCTAGGTATCGTTTGGAAATCGCTATATTTTCTTCAATGGGCTCTTCTGACAAGTCAATCATGTGTGAACTGAATAGCGGTTTGCCAAATTGTTTCATGTTTTCTTCACTGGCATCGAGTAAACCGTCTATCCAAGGCAATAGGTTTTTGGCGCAGTGGTCCGTGTGTAAAATCACGGTAGCCCCATAGAGCTCCGCCAAGGCATGGATGTGTTTTGCTCCGGCAATTCCACCTGCAATCGCAGATTTTTGGTTTTCGTTGGAAAGACCTTTTCCCGCAATAAACGAACAACCGCCGTTGGAAAACTGTATAATCACCGGTGCGTTTAATTTTGCAGCGGTTTCCATAACCCCGTTAATCGTGCTTGAACTCGTGACATTGATTGCTGGCAAAGCAAACCCTTTCTCTTTTGCGTATCTAAAGATTTCCTGTACTTGGTCGCCTACAGCTACTCCAGGTTTTATATTATGTGCCATATTTGTTGTGTGTTTTTGAGTTGACAAAATTAATAATTATTATTTGATTAGAAAGGATAATTAATTCCAACATTCACTACCGACTTGGCAAAATTGAGTTCTCTAAACCATTTTTCACCGGCTGCCTTGGATGGATTGTAGGTTTTAAAGCCCAAATCAAAACGAAATACGAAGAAACTAAAATCGTATCGTATACCAAAACCGCTTCCAATAGCCATGTCGCCAAGGGATTTAAGCCCGTTAAAAGTGTAATCCTTATCTTCAATATGATCAAAGATATTCCATATATTCCCAGCATCCAAAAATAATGCCCCATTCCATTTTCCCGCCAAGTTAAAACGGTATTCCGCACTGGCAAATAATTTCATATTGGCCTCGTTAAAATCGTTGATCGCTCCACTGGTTCCCGGTCCAAGTCGGTACGATTGCCAACCGCGATTGTCGTTGGATCCTCCCGCAAAATAACTTCTGGAAAACGGTATGCTGTTGGAATTGCCGTAGGGTATGGCGATACCGCCAAAGGTGTGAATTGCCAATACCTGTTGACGTCCCAGGTCCCAATACTTGATAAAGTCGAGTTCGGTTTTCACATATTGCGAAAACTCTACGTTGAGTAGGGTGCGATTGCCGTTTTCATTGATGTTGGACTGGGTGCTTTTGGTCAGTAAACTCACCAAGCCACCCGCAGATTCAAATTTGGCCTTAAAGGTGTAAAACTCGTTGTCCTTGATGTCGGTTTTGGACGACTTGGTAAACGAGATGTTCGCCGCCAAAATCAAGTTGTTCTCCGACAAGCGCAGGCGGCGCTCTTCGATACTGCGCACGACCTGATAGTCGTTCGTTCCCGGGGCTATGTCCGATTTTCCCGCCAGTACATCGCTTATAAAATTGTTGGCACCACCCTCGGATATACTCAGGTTGCCATCCGGTCCGAAATAGTCCGAACTGGTGTTGTGGTTTAAGGCAATGTCGTTTAAGGTGTTAAAAGACGACTTGTATACGCTAAAGTAATTGGCAGGATTGGTGTTTCTCACGTATTGCAAATTGAGCAAATCCAAACTGTAACTCGTGTTTCTCTTGGGCGACCAGTTGTAATTGACAATGCCGGTAAAGTTTTCCTTGTCCAAACCGATGTTTTGTTGGCGCGATAAACCAAAGCTCATCATGGTGCGCGGAAGCATGCTCTTGGGGATAATCCCCTCCGTTCTAATCGGAAAAAACAAACGCGGAAACGATAGTTTAGCATCGATACCGTATTCGGAAACGTTTAAAAAAATGTTGTTCGGATTGGCCATTTCTCGAGACGAACCTATGCTCCCGCGCAAACCGATTTCCAAAATTTCCGCACCCCTAAAGATGTTTCGAATCACCAAACCCATATTTCCCGCAATACCAAAATCCTGTATGTTGGAATGGGTAACGTCTAGGGAAGGATTAAAGGTCATCTTTTTTCGCGGCGTCAAAAAGATATTGGTCACCAACGACTGTCCCGTACTGTCGCGGGCATCTTCCACATACTCGATCGATGGGTAGTTGAAAATGCGCAAATTGCTTATGGAACGCGAGGTGAGTACCCGACGAAAATCGCTAAATGTACTTCCTTTTGTAATAAATATAGCGTCGGTCAACGCCTTAGGGCGGTATTCGAGCTTGTTGGCACTATAGATGTTAAAGTTGTTGTAGCTCGTGCTATCGGCTATGTTTTCGACCTTTTTGGAGCTGTTGTCCGTAAAGATATTGACCTCGCTAATCTTGTAGATCTTAAAGGGAATCTGTATCAGCGTATCGCCGGATTTGACGGTGCGGTCGTCGATGATCAACTCTACCGTCGCCTTGTGTTGGTTGTAAATCGTATCGACGTCGTAGTGTATGTTGCTCTCTTGAAAGTGATAGGCGCCGTTGTTTCTAAAGTTGTTGGTAATGCGTTTTCGCTCGGCCTCAAAGTCTTTGGCGTTGTAAATTTTCTGGGGAATAACCAAGGCTTTGGCAGCGGTTTTTCGATATAAACTGTCTAGGGCCGGGGTATAGATACGCGTGGAAACCGAATCGATTTTATAGGCTTCGCCCGTTTTTATAGTATAGGTGACTTTGCCTTTTTGCGGGGCCAAGCTGTCTAATTTTGCTTCTACCGTAGTGTTAAAAAAACCCTGATTAAAATAGTAGTTTTTCATGCGAAGCACCGAACGTGTGGTGCGGTTTTCCTCGTATAATACCGGGGGTTCGCCGGTGTTTTTTAAAAATTGACTAAATCCAGATACCGCAAATGATTTCCCCAAGCGGCCCACTTGCTTCTCCGACAACAGCGCCGTTAAGTTCCTATGCGTGCCCGGATGTTGTTCTAACCAAGCGTGATAGCTCGAATCGGCATTGGGCTTGGCCAGGTTGTACAAGTGCAACCGCAGCCGATATCCCATTATAGAACTGTTCGGATGCTGGTACAATTGATTTTGTACCGCCTCTTTGGAGTTTTTCTTTCCATTCTCGAAAATCTCATTTTGCATTAGCAATAATCGGTTCTCGGGAACTCTTCGCGTAAGAGTACAAGAAAAAAAACTTACACTTATTAATATAAATAGTGCTATTTTTGATGTTTTATCTTTCAAATCAATATAAATAGTAGGTCAAAAATACATTTTTTATGGTTACTAAAAACCAAATCAAACTAATAAAAAGTTTGCAACAAAAAAAATATCGCAAACAGCATCAATTGTTTCTCGCAGAAGGAGTAAAAGTAATCCAAGAGTTGGTCAATTCCAATTTAAAATTGCAGCAATTGTTTTGTACCGAAGCCATTGATGTGGCTGTTGATCCCGCTGTGGTAGTAAGGATAACGGAAAGTGAGTTGGAGAAAATGACCGCTTTAAACACCGCCAACAACTGTTTGGCGCTGTTTGAAATTCCCCAACCCGATCAAAGCGCTATTGAGGGACTCGTAGTGGTTCTCGACGAGGTGCGCGATCCGGGAAACATGGGTACCATCATTCGCCTGTGCGACTGGTTTGGCATTCGACACCTGGTGTGCTCGCCTCAAACGGTAGACGTCTACAATCCCAAGGTGATTCAAGCAACCATGGGCTCGATTACTCGGGTTTCGGTCGTGTATCAAGAGTTGGAACACTTCTTGGAACAGGCGGCAGCGCAACCGATCTTCGGCACCTTTATGGATGGAGATTCCATCTATAAACAAGATTTACCCGCAAGTGGAATCATAGTGATGGGCAATGAAGCCAATGGAATTTCGCAAAGTGTAGAGGCCTTGGTCAACAAGCGTATTGCAATTCCGCGATTTGGCGATTTACAACAAACCGAAAGTCTAAACGTCGCCATGGCTACCGCAATAGTATTAAGCGAATTTTCAAGAAATAAATAAGGGCAATAGCGTCGGAATTGGATTAATGAAAGGTAAAGTTCACAAATATACCACGGGTTTTCATCGATTCGATTCCACCAGTCCACGGACTTTCCGGACGGTTGTCGCGGATTAACTCGTCGTCAATTCCAAAAACTCCGCGAATGGAAGGCGAAAATTTAAAGTATTCAAAGTATAAATCCACACCCACACCCAGTTCGTAATTGGCCGTCCACTGTTTCATTCGGAAACGCCCTTCGTAATTGTCGTCTTTGGCTTTGTAGTTGCTGCTTAGGTTAAGCGATTGCGAATAGCCTGCCAATACATACGGACGTACGTTACCCGTGCGCAATGCAGAGAATTTTAACAACAGCGGAAAGTGAATATAGGTCGAACTCACCTCGCGGTTAGACTTGCCCTTGTCGGTGATGTTGGGAAAGTGCAAATCGCGCTGCGAATAATACAAACCCGGTTCAAACCGCAAGTCCAAATACTCCATCAAACGCAAATTGCCCACCAAGCCCACGTTAAAACCAATATTGGTCCGCACCTCAACGTCTAGGTTTTTATTGTTTTCGTAATAAGCCGCATCGTAGTCAAACTTGAAATCGTAGGAGTTAAAGCCCAAAAAATATCCCCAATAAATTCGTTGTTTGTCCCAGTCCTCCATATTGAGCAAGGGTTTTTTGCCAAACATAGATTGGGAGTAGCCCTGAAAGCCTAATAGGACAATAAAAATAATTAAGAATTTTTTCATCTGGTATTTTGTCATTTTTTAAAGCTCGTGCAAATGCGCCTTTTTTTAGTTATTATCACAACGGCAAGCGACAGCACCCCTCAAAAATTACTTGGAGGCCGAATAAATCGTAGCAACACCCCCTAGGGTCTGCGGCATGTCTTTAACATCTATAAACTTCACTTTTCTCAAAATATTGTTTAACGCCTCTCCATAAGGGAAATTTGTTGCGGATTCCGATAAATACGTATACGCTTTTTTGTCTTTTGAGAATATTTTTCCAATTATAGGCATCAATCCGTTGGTAAATATAGAATAACCTTGCTTAAAAGGAAATTTTGTGGGCACAGAAGTTTCTAAAATCACAAAAATTCCTCCTGGCTTTAACACGCGAAAGATTTCTGCCAGTCCTTTTTCCAGTGTTTCGAAGTTTCTCACCCCAAATGCCACGGTAATGGCGTCGAAATAATTGTCTTCAAACGGCAGGTTCTCCGAATCGCCCAAAATCATTTGTATGCGGTCGTTCAATTTTTTTTCAGCGATTTTTTGTCGACCTACTTCAAGCATGCCCTCCGATATGTCGAGTCCAATGATTTCCTTGGCAGGAGTCTCGGCCATTAAGATAGCCAAATCACCCGTTCCAGTAGCTATATCCAAAACCCGCTCTGGCTTGGTGTCCGCAACGAGTTTAAGTACTTTCTTACGCCATTTTACGTCGTTTCCCAAGGAGATAATGCGATTTAAACGATCGTATTTTCCGGAAATCGTGTCAAACATTTGCGCAACCTGTTCTTTTTTTCCTAATTCAGATTCTTTATATGGCGTGATATTCTTGGACATTTTTCTATTTTTTACAAATATAGCTATTCTTTGTAAATATGGTTGCGAAGCCAAAGGGATATTGTCTGCAAAGGCTTAATTCTTTATGAGTACCGCCGCGTGGGAATGCACGGCTATTCAACTAAAAATCCGTGTCAACACAAGGCCGGTCACGGATTTTTATAAAGGGTATTTACCTCAAGTTGTACACCATGTGGTAGTATTCTCCACCCATAAAAGTCAGGGTTTCTTTAGCTTTAAAGCCCACGCGTTCATAGAGCTTTTGAGCGTTGGGGTTTTCGAAATCCACCAAGAGTCCCAATTGCGAAAAATGCTGCGCTTTTGCAAAGGCGATAATGTGTTGAAGCAACGCGCTTCCAATGCCTTTGCCCTGTGCCGAGGGGGCAACAGCGAGGGTGTCCAAATACAATTCGCCCGCCTGAGTTTCGTTTTCGGGCGTAACGTCTACGCCGTAACGACTGCGCATATATTCCAGCACCGGTGTTCGCAATGCTTCGAGCTTTCCGCCGTCGTAACAAGTGATCGAACCCCAGATATCATCGTTTTCATCGACTGCGACAAAGGTGTTTTGATAACTGTATTGATTGTTTTCGCGACGAAAAAAATGGGTTAAAAACTGTATGGCTTCTTCCACGTCCTCTTTGCCTATAAAAGCGAATACAATATCTTCCATGGCCTGTAACATCATTTCGGGAACGATGTCGTGATCCTCCATTTTTGCCGGTCTAATAGTCATTTGTTTTAATTTAAGTGAGTACAATATCTATAGCAGGCAAAATTAGTGTTTTAGCATCGAAAAACAGCAAGCTTGGTCGGCTTGTTTTTTTTTGGAGTACCACAGTGGGTTATCTCAGGCGTTTTGCGCCCGCTTTCCGCTGTATCTTTGCTACCGCTGCGCTACCGCAAAGGATGCCGCTGCAATCGGGACTAGGAAGTCCAGGGCGGTTTTAAGTCGGTTTGGAGCGGCGCTGGTTTGCCGTGCCGTGTTAAAATTCCACAGGAGTGCCGCTTTTTTTAAACGCGATATTTTTTTATTGCCGTTTTTTCTCGGATATTTATAGGATAAACGCCTTTCAATGACAACAACCAAGCAACCGTATACGGGGTACATCGCTAGATTTCAAGACAAAACCGTGCAAAGTGTTTTGCTCGATCGCATCAATGTGGTCAAAAAAATACTCGAAATCGTATCGGCCGTGGATAAGTGGACCTACCGCTATGCGCCCGAGAAGTGGGACTTAAAACAACTGATACAACACTGTATCGACGCCGAGCGAATCTTTAGTTACCGCGCCCTGCACTTGGCGCGTCAAGACGCACAACCGATCTTTGGCTTCGACGAGAATGCCTATGCCGATCTGGCGGTGGTCGGACATAAAAGTGGGGAGGCCTTGATGTATGAATACATATTGCTGATGGAGAGCATACGCTTTCAGTTCGACGGTTTTGAACCGGCCGACTTACAGCGATGCGGACGCGTTGCCGATACCGAACTAACCGTGGAAGACATCGGTTTTATCATAGCCGGACACAGCTTGCATCACATGGACATCATTATACAACGCTATTTAGAATAAAAAAATCCGCTCGATAGAGCGGATTTTAATGCGGTGTAGAATTAGAAACGGATGCTAAACAAGCCTTCCGGTTTGTTTTCCAAGTTGTCAAAACGGTCTGTACATTCTTTGATCATCGCAATTGCTGCTGCTTTGTCGCCAAATCCGTTGGTGATTACTTTTTTGTTCTCTAAATCTTTATATACTTGGAAAAAATGCTCCACTTCTTTTTTGAAGTGCTCATTTACGTCTTGTATGTCGTTTAATTGATTCATAATCGGATCAGAAACCGGTACACATAAGATTTTTTCATCCGGACCTTTATCGTCTTCCATATAGAAAATACCTACGGGTTTTACTTCAACAACCAATCCGGGAATCGTAGGCTCCGTTACCAAAACCAATACGTCCAAGGGGTCGCCATCCAAAGCCAAAGTTTCCGGAATAAACCCGTAATCCGCAGGATATCGCATAGCAGAATATAAAAGACGGTCAAAACGCAGTCTCTTAAGATCAAAGTCGTATTCGTATTTATTTCTACTTCCCGTTGGGATTTCGACAAACGCATCGAAACTTTCAAAATTATTATTCATAGTAATATCTTTAGTTCTTCATCTTTTAATTGGAGCGCAAAAATAAGTTAAATCCTACTTTATACCAAGCTTTAAAGTCATTATTAGCAATTTGTTAGAAATAGAATCCAAAAGATCCCTTCACACCAAAGCGTTTTGCGTCGGGCAAGTCTAAATAATTACCTCTCCACGAAAAATCAATCCTAAAAAATTTAAAAATATTTCCGATACCCACGTGGTATTCCCAGTACACATCTTCCGGCGCTCTATATACGATATTAGAGGCGCTTAATGCGATGTTTTGGTCGGATATGCGCCCGTATACCCCTTTGATTCCGATGATTTCGCGCAAGTTCAAATCCCTGAAATACGGGATTCTCGAAAACAACCTTCCGTTGAAGTTGTGCTCAAAGTGAAGGGATAGGTATTCGTCGGTAACAAATTCGTAGTAGTTCACTAGGCTATAGGCGTTCTCGATTAAAAAGTACGACTGGTTCCCCGGCACTACGTTGAGCAAGCCTAAGGGGACTTCGCCAAAGGTTTTTCCCGCCTCAAAGGTCGTGGTCAATCGGCCAAAACCACCTAATAACAGCGGTTGTCTGTAATACAGTTGCAGGCGTTGGTAATCGAAATCACTGTTGAATACCCCTTGCAAGCCTTGGCTGTAATTGACAAAAACATGGGTGTAGTTTTGATCGACATCCGTTCGGTCTACACCCACGCCAATGGTGCGCCTTTTCGGCGTATAGTCTACGGATAAACTCACCTCGGATTGGGTGACATTGTCTTTGGTAATGCCGTTGTCCTTGTCGAGATAATAATCCAAGCTAAAGGTCTCCGAAGCCGATTTTAAGGTTCTAAAACTAAAGGTAGAAGAGAACTTTAAGTTTTTAACCGGTTCGATCTCCAGTCCTACTGTAGTGAGGTTAATCGAAGTCAATTTGGAGTTGTCTCCGCTGGCAAATAGGGAACTCGAGGCAAAACTGCGCCCCAATATATTGTTGGTTTCCGTTAGGCTCACCCCAATTTGTTCGATATCGCGGCGGTTTCCTCCATAGAGTATAAGTCGATTGGGCGAGTTTAATAAAATTTTCCCGGAAAGCCCGTATTTAAACTGACCGTCTTTAAATCCATAAGCCGTATAGCCTTCCAGTCGCCATTTGTCGTTCGGACCAAAATAGGTTCGCCCACCGGTGCGCAGTCGAATGCCCTCCACATCATTATAGCCAAAAGACGAAAAGATAGGACCATAGTCAAATTGACCCATCTGTATATAGCCGCTGGCCAATACGGTTCCCACGTTAAAAAGCTGCTTAAAACGACGCACGGTCTGCAGCGTATCCAGCATTTTGTAAATGCCCAATTCGTCTTTGCTCAACGGCTCAAAGCGGTATTCCTGCCAAAACTCATCCGACTTGGTGTAGATGGCTTCGTTGTAATCGTTGACTTCCTCCTTGTAGAAACCGTCTTCCTTCTCCTTGTCAAAGACGTGGTTGTGGTAATAAGTCGTTCGCTTGCCGTAAACCCCCTTGGATTTCTCCTTTTTGGACAGGCTAAAGTCAGACATCATATAATCTTTGGTCAACAGGAACACCGAGTCGTTTAACACGTCAAACTCCTGTTCGATATAAATGTCCTTAACCCAGTTGATATTGGCGCCTTTACTCGCCTCTAAATTGATTTTTTTAATGGCAAAGGTGCTGTCGTTAACCCAGAAATCCCCCTTAAAGGTCAGTTCGTTTTTTCTGCGCGGGTAATAAACGATGTTGTAACACCACTTGTTGTCGATATAGGCACTGTCTGCCAGTATATAGTTGTAAACGTTGATTCCCGTACGCGACAGCGGACTCACGAAGTCCTTGTCGAAAAACTTGAGGTAGTTGTTGTAAATGTCGTAGTCGGCATACAGGTCTTTGATAAAAGCAATGATGTGCTGATTGGTATTGAAACCCGAGTTTTTATTGGCTTCGGTCTTTTCGATATTCTTTGCACGCACATTGTCGCCATAGACCTTGCTGATGCGCTCATTGATAAAAATAGGCAAGTACGTCTTACCCGTGATACTCGAAGTGTCTACGTGGTCAAAGATAAATTCCATGCCTTTGAAAATGCGCTTTTTGGTAAAGGCACTGTCTATGGAGTTCATGTCAAACTCCACTTTTTCATATTTGTCGTATTCGTATTGCTTAAACATGTGTAGGCCGTTTTGCTTTTTACGAGCCCATATTTTGCGCAAGATATCCAAGGCCGGATTGTCCTTTTTAGAGGTCTTCCCCGTATAGATCTTTACCTCGGCCAAGAGGTTGTCTTCTTCCAAGGTTAGGTTTAAGTCGAGATTGCTCCTTTTGGGCAAGACGATTTCCTTGGTTTTATAACCGATAAAACTCACGACCAAGGTGTCGTAATTGTTTTGTGATTCTAAATAAAACTTACCCGATTCATTGGCGATGACACCCTGAGTGGAATTTTTAAAATACACGCTGGAGTAGGGAACGGCTTCGTTGTTTTTGTCTTTAATTTGTCCGCTGGCTTTTGTTTGAGCCTGCACTAAAAGAGGGCAACACCAAGCAATGATCATGAGAATGATTACCTTTTTCATAAGAGTAGCAATAAAAAAACTCCATCGTTAGATGGAGTTTCAAAGGTAAGGTAATTTTGTTATTTGTAAGCGACTTTTTTCACGGCTTTAATAACGTCTTCAGAATTGGGCAACCACTCTCTGAGAAGTTCTGGTGAATAAGGCGCAGGGGTATCTGCTGTTGTAATTCGCTGTATAGGAGCGTCCAAATAATCGAAGGCTTGCTCCTGTACGATATAGGTGATTTCCGAAGCGACACTGGCAAAAGGCCAAGCCTCTTCCAAGACCACTAAGCGGTTGGTTTTCTTAACGGAGGTTAATATGGTGGCGTGATCCATAGGACGCACCGTTCTCAAATCGATAATCTCACAAGAAATACCTTCTTTTGCCAAAGCTTCAGCTGCGATATAGGCTTCCTTAATGATTTTTCCAAAGGAAACGATGGTTACGTCTGTTCCTGCTCTTTTGATTTCGGCTACACCCAATGGAATGATGTATTCCCCATCAGGCACTTCGCCTTTGTCGCCATACATTTGCTCGGATTCCATAAAAATCACAGGGTCATTATCTCTGATCGCTGCTTTCAATAGTCCTTTCGCATCATAAGGGTTCGAAGGAACCACTACTTTTAAACCCGGAGTGTTGGCAAACCAGTTTTCAAAAGCCTGTGAGTGGGTTGCTCCCAATTGTCCGGCAGAAGCCGTTGGTCCTCTAAATACGATCGGCATCGGAAATTGACCGCCAGACATCTGACGCATTTTCGCTGCATTATTGATGATTTGATCAATCCCAACCAAGGAGAAGTTGAACGTCATAAACTCTACTATAGGACGGTTGCCGTTCATGGCAGACCCTACCGCTATTCCTGCAAAGCCCAATTCTGCAATCGGGGTATCTATAACTCTTTTCGGTCCGAATTCGTCGAGCATACCCTTGGATGCCTTATAAGCCCCATTGTATTCTGCAACCTCTTCGCCCATTAAATATATCGTTTCGTCGCGGCGCATTTCCTCGCTCATCGCTTCACATATCGCTTCTCTAAATTGAATCGTTCTCATAATTTTTCTGTTTCCGTAATTTATAAGGTTGACAAAAATAAATAAATTAATTTACTAATCCTACAAATATGAATTCGCACTTCCGTCGCCGGTCATTCTTTAACGGCGCTTTGGCTTTTTACCACTGATTTTGATCGCGATGCCTTGTTTTTCTTTCAAATAAAACCTATATTTAAGTAGCGCCTAAACCGGTTGCCAACGCCGGGAGCACGGCCTTAAAAGCACGAGCTATCACAGCGAACTCGGATAGATGAGCAAGGCGGTTTCCGACTGCTGTAACAGGTTTTTGGTGTAATTGGTCTTAAAAAACCGCTGTACCACACTCAAGTTGCGATGCAGCAAACAGAGCACGTCTATGTGCTGCTCGCTGACGTATTTTTTTAGGCCGCAGATGCTGTCGGTCTCGTTGAGTATGTGCAGTTGAATGTCCTGATCGGACAGCTGCTCCAACCAAGCCGTTGCCCTGTTATGAGCGTTGGCCGCTTCTTTGGCGGTCGCGGCAATGTGTACACAGGTAAAGGGCTTTTGAAAGGGGGCCAATTGTTTTTTTAACTGTGCGATTAAGGGGATTTCGTTTTTGGTGAGCAAAACCGCGGTGGCAAAGTTTCTCATCGCAGCATAGATCGCGCGTTGCGGTATGGCGAGCACGGGGATCTGCAAGGCGTCGATCAGCTTGGAAGTGTGGGTGCCAAAGAGCTGTGCATCCAAGGTTTTTGATCCCGCCGTACCCATTACCACCAGGTTAATTCCCTTTTCGCTAGTGTAATCCAAGGCGATCTCTTGAAAATAGCCTTTCTCAAAGTGAAAGTACACCGGCACATCCCATTGGTCATTCGCCAAGGCTATTTGTTCCAGCCTTTTAACTTCATCCTGAAAGGCTTGCCACTGTTGGGCTTCCAGATTTTCCTTGTAAAACTCGGCAAACGGGTGTATGCGTTGCTGCTCTTCTAGATCCGTGGCTTCTATGATGGGAACCACGTGTAGAATGTGAATTTCGGCCGTTATCTTTTCGGCAAGTGACAAGGCGTAGCGGTAGGCTTGGTCGGCGAGGTCTGAAAAATCGGTCAGAAATAATATTTTTTTCATGGCGAACGGTTTAGTTTTTTTTGGTCGATTTGATGCGGTATCCCTTAATGCTGCTGCCGTTGATGACCCTTTTTAACAGCACGGCACGGCGGTAGTTAAAATGGCCGTAGGAATGGGTGAGTACGAAGGTTAAAATCGGAACAATCATCCAGCATAGCGCGCCTAAGACCGTTTTGGTCGAGGCCATAGCCGCTTGGAGGCTGAGATTGGGATACAGCGCCAAGCCATTGCCCAGGGCACTGCTGTCGAGGTAGAGCGAAAGGTCGGCCAGACTTTGCCATTGTCCCAGATAAACCGCCCAACTCAAAAGAGCAGTGCCCATGGCGGTAACTAAAAAGGAGCGGAACATCAACAAGAGACTCATCACGCCAAACATATCGTCCATCGCAATGCCCACAGAAGCGTAAAACCATATTCCGATAAACAGAATCCCCATGCCAAGACCTTTCCATATCAGGGCATATTCGAGGTACGCTATATTCATCTGGGGCTGAATCAGCAGATACAAACTCAAGGTGTGCACAAAAAAAGCGATAAAGCCCGAGGCGATGTAATACTTGATGTTCCAATTGTTTTTAAAGCTGTAAAAGGCATAAATTCCCGCGGCAATGATCCCGGGTATCATCCATAAATTGGAGGAGGCGTTGATCAGGTTGTTGTAGCCCAATACCGCGATGGTATAGTTGGTAAACAGGGTGGTCGTCGACAGGAATATACCCATAAAAACCAGCAAGATCAAACCGTGCCATACGTTGGTTCTCTTGTAGAAAAGATCGAATTTAAACAGTTTCCTCTTGAGGAATTTCTGCCGGTAAATCGTCAGCGACAAAAAGACAATACCGGCGATAAAAGCCCAAGTTGTAACGTTGGAAGCCCGCCAAGCCTGTTGTTTGAGGAAGGTGAAAAACACGTTAAAACCCATGGCAGATATGCCGATTAACAGCATGGAAAGCCAGTCGATTTGATAGAGCGGTGTTTTAAAGCTAAAGCGATCGTTGTGCTGAAATACCAGGGAAATAAGCGCTATGCAAAGCATCAGTATACTCATGATTAAGTAAGGCGATTGGTAGTTGCTCGCCGCGATTTGCTCGGCAAAGTAATAGGACGAAAACTGCGTAAAGCCTATGGAAATCGGGTAGAAAACCGCGTAAAACCGCCCGCGATCACCAGTGGGTGTAATGATAAACATCAGCGGCAAAACGACCTCCATCATCAAGAACATCTTAAAAAATCCGATTAAAAAACTCCCTGCTACCAATACATAAGGGTGATCGGTAGTGCCGTTCATATACGAAAGTACCGCCAGTATAATCGCGCTGCTGCAGACGAGTTTTTTGGTGTGGAAGCGCATTTTAAAGCGCAATACCACCGGTATGCTGATTCCCATGCCGATGGCCAAGGCGTTGTTGGCCAAGGCGACAAACTCGGTATAGGTGGCCAGGGCTCCGGAAATATCGGTCGCATTGCTCACATACACCCCAGATATGGATAGGGTGGGAAACAAGATCAGCAGCAGCAAGAGCAGCATCACGGGTTTGGGTACCCAATTGGCAAAAGGCCCTTTGTTATACATTTTTTTTATTTTAAATGGACTTCGACATTCATACCCGCGCGCAGCTCTTTGAGGTCGGGAGTCGAATTGTTTGTGGTAAATTCAATGCGAACGGGAAATCGCTGTTGTACTTTGACAAAATTGCCGGTAGCATTATCTACCGGTATGGCGGAATAGCGCGCACCGGTGGCGCCGGAAATCGCGCTAACCACCCCCTCGTATTCTCTGCCGCCCAAGGCGTCAACGGAGATCTGCACCAAGCCGCCTAATACGACGTTTTGCAACTGGCCTTCGCGATAGTTGGCCGTGACCCACACCCGATTGGAATCGACCAAGGTCGCCACCTGTTGACTCGCGGTTAACAGCTGACCGATATTGACCATACGCCTTCCCATAATGCCGTCGGTAGGCGCGGTAATCACCGTATACGACAGGTTGAGCTTCGCCATGTCTAAGGCGCTTTTTGCCCGCAGTATTTCCGCTTCGTTCAATCCCAATTTCGCTTGCACCTCACCGACGAGCAGCTCGCTGCTGGCTTTGCTGTTGATGATTGATCGGTATTGGGAAATCTGCATCTCCAACTGGGCTTTTTGGGTGTTGAATTCGGTCTGTATCTGGTCGTATTGCTGCTTGCTCACCGCCTCGTCTTTCAGCAGGTTGCGGTAACGGTTAAAGTTTTGTTCCGCATTCCAAAGCTTTGCCTGAGCCACCTCGATTTGAGCCTGAGCCACCTGCACGTTGGCCGCGGCAGTATGAACGTTGTTGGCTGCGGTGAGTACCGAGCTCGCCGTGGCGTTTTTAGATGCCAAAGCCGCCATGTATTGCGCCTCCGCTTGCCCCAATTGAGTGAGGAGCTCGCGGTCGTCAAGCACGATCAGGGTGTCGCCCTGCTGTACCACCTGGTGTTCTGTAAATCGGATTTCTTTGATATAGGCAGAAACGCGGGTGTTGATCGGATTGATATACGATTCCACCTGGGCGGCATTGGTGTAGTTGTCGTTGCCGATGTTGAAATAGGCCTTGATCACCCAAAGTAATCCACCCAATACCGCTATAAACACGGCCGTATTGATCAGCTTTGTCGTCAATTTTGATTTTTTAGCGGTTTTTTTATTCTTTTTTTCAGCGGTGGTATCCGTTGCTGCCGTAAGAGCATCGACGGTTTCTTCGGTGGTTTCCGTTTGTAGTTCTTGATTTGTCATCGTTAAAAGGCTGTTTTGTTGCGGTGTCACTTAGAGACGACCGGCTTCTTTAGCTATTTTGTAGTAAGCGTATATGATGTTGATTTCCGAATTGGCAAACTGCAATTCCGTATCTAATTTGGCGTTGCTGGCGTCGATTAGGTCTAAGAGTATCGCGAGTTGGTTGTTGTATTTACTCTCCATAATGCGGTAGTTTTCCGCGGTTAAAGCGGTGTTGAGCTCGAGGGTTTTGTGCTGCGACAAGGCCTCCTGATACTTTATATAGGCGGTGTTTACCGCTACGTCGATCAACTGCTCCACTTCGCGGACTTCGTACAGGGCCTGTTCTCTTTCGAGTTGGTGCAACCCGAGTTTTCGCGACGATTTGTAGAGCGCGTCCAGGTCAAAACTAAGGGCCAATCCCGCGGTCCAGCCGTTGGCATACATGTCCAGGGCGGGGCTTACCGTAGTGATGGGGCGCTGAAGACTGTTGCCGGCAAAGGCAACCAAAGACGGCAGCACCTCCGATTTGACGATTTTTTCCGATACCTCCTGCAGCTCCACCACCCTTTGTGTTTGCTGTACCGCGGGATGGTTTTTAATAGCCGCTTGGTCCGAGGCGAGATCCGGTAGCAACAGCACCTTGTCCGACAGGGACTCGTCGGGGCTGATCGTCGTATGGGCATCTAGTCCCAATGCCATAACGAGCTGTTTGTTGAGGATCTGTTGGTTGTTGTGCACCACTTCCAAAGCGAGTTTTAAATGGGATAATTGCAACTCTCCGCGGATGACGTCGTTTCGGGTCACCATGCCTTCTTCGTAAAACCTGCGGATGTTGATCAAGCGCTGTGCTGCCAATTCCATGTTTTTCTGATACACCTTTTCTTGGTTATGGGCTTGGTACAGATCCAGGTAATAACCCAGGGTCAGCAATTTGATTTTTTGCTCGTTGGCTTCGTAATTTAAAGCGGCCACTTCCTCGCGTAGCCCCAGTATTTTGATGTTGTTTTTTACCGCATTTCCCTTCCAAATCAGCTGCTTGGCTTCGAGGGTGAACTGATTGCCAAAGTGCGGCATTTCCACCGTGGTCGAATGGGAAAAATCCCGATCGATAATACGGCCATCACCCAGATAAGAAGCCTGTAAATTTGCCGATATTTCCGGTAGAAATTGATTTTTGGCTACCTTAATGTTTTGGGCAGCAATCACCGGGTTCATCGCGAGGGACTTTAAGCTGGGGTGGTTTTCTTTGACCAGTTGAAAGAGCTGATCAACCGTTATGGTCTTGGAGTTTGTGGTCTGCGCTAAGGCAGCGGGTAGGCCTGTGAAAAAACTCCCGCTGATCATGAGTATAGCCGTCCGTATTCTATTCATTTGTCGATGTATTTGTTGGGGCAAAGTTCGGTAAAGCGGCCGGTCTAAAAAAGGTTGAGAAGGTGCGAAAAGAGGTTCAAATGGTATCATGTAGGCCGCATCTTTAAAAACGGACTAGCGGAAATTAGCGGTAAAAGAGTGAGGAATAGGGGAATGCAAAATCCAGATGTCTACGAGTGGAGTAGTAGCAAACCACAAGACAGCTGCAAAACCCAGCTCAAACAGCTGCTTATAAGCGCAGCTAGTTGCGCTGTTGTGAAGCGGTGCAGTGGTAGTGAAATTTTAAGGCTAAAAGGTATCGACTAATTTATTGAAGGCCTTAAAGTTTTTAGGACTGAGACCGCTGTGTTTTTTAAAGTATTTGCCAAAGGCGTATTGGTCGGAAAAGTGAAGTTGACTAGCGATGAGGTTGATCGGGTCTTTGGAGTTTAACAACAGCGTTTTAGATTCGTTGATCAGGGCGTCGTCTATAAATTTGGACGGGGGAATACCCGTAACTTCTCGCACGCTATTGGACAGGTATTTTATAGAGACGAATTGCTCGTCGGCATAAAATTGCAGTCCGCGCTCCGTTCGAAAATTTTTGTTGAGGCTTTCGATAAAAGCTAGGGTGATTTGCTCTTTTCTCGAATTGTATAGGGAGGGGTTTTGGGTGTTTTCGAGCAGCTTTCCCGCGGTGATATAGATCAAAGCGGAGAATAAAGCGGTAGTGACTTCCTGGCGGAATAAAGCCGATTTTTCGTTGTTGATGTAAAAGGCCAGCTGCTGGGCCAGGGATATGAGATGCGCAAATTCTTCGGGTTCAAAATAGAGCATGGCACCTTTCTTCTCCATAAAAGTAATGCGGTACACGTAGTAACGATTGAAATTAAGGCTGATTTTTTGTCGGATTTTCTCGCGGTCGGTCGAGATAAAGTAGACCGAAAGGTCCCGGCTGTAATCATTGATTTTATAGAGGTTTTCCGATGAAATCAGCGCGATATTCCCCGCTTGGTACACACTTTTAAAACCGTTTAGTTCCACGGTCAGCGTGCCCCGGTAAACCAATATATAGGAAATGGATCTCGGGCGAAAGGAATCGCCAATTTTGACTTTGTCAAAGAAAAAAACCTCGTCGTAAATTGTAAACATCTCGAATCGTTTTATAGCGGAATCGGACCCCGCATGGTTGCCTGCAGCAGTATGCGCAGCTGTTGGCTGTCGAATCCCGTATTGCTTCGCATTTAGTGCTATTAATCTGCTGTTTGTCGAGCGCATTCGCGTTGAAAATAGGTTTTTGACCCGCGATTCTCGGCTTTTTTGCGATTTACACCCGTTGCCACCGTTGATTTTGTACTGCAAAAAGCGGTGTTCCAAACGGCTTGTAAAACATTTAATAATTTTTTAATGCGGCAAACAGTCCATAAATATAAGGCTAAATCCATTGGCGGCAAGTGTTTTTTTGCATTTGCTCCCTGGCGCTTTTTCGCAATCTGCGCAGCGCGCTTCGGAGGGTGGCCGTCGAAAAACTGCTTGAAATGGAAGCGGATAGCCGCGGGCTGTACATCGGTTTTTGTCGGCTACTTCCTCCTGCAACAACGCGAATCGCCGAGCGGAGAAAGCGCTCCCCAAAAGCGATTTTTGATAAAAAAGCGCGCAGAAACGACCAAAAAGGCCCTTAAAAAACATTTTTATATGCTTGCATAGTAAATATTTAAAAATAAATGATTATTTTCGTTCCTAGAAAATTGTAAACACATAAACGTATATAAAATGAAAATATTAGTTTGCATCAGCCATGTGCCTGATACTACTTCCAAGATTAATTTTGCGAATGGAGATTCAGAATTTGATACCAACGGTGTTCAGTTTGTTGTGAATCCCAATGATGAGTTTGGTTTAACACGTGCTATTTGGTTTAAAGAAAAACAAGGCGCTCAAGTTACTGTAGTCAATGTAGGCGGACCGGAAACGGAAGCTACCTTGCGCAAGGCGTTGGCTATCGGAGCAGATGAGGCGATTCGCGTAAATGCAGTACCTACAGACGGTTTGTTTGTGGCAAAACAATTGGCCGAAGTGGTAAAAAACGGGTCTTTTGACTTGGTTATCGCAGGAAAGGAGTCCTTGGACTACAATGGGGCTATGGTTCCGGGTATGTTGGCTTCGCTTTTGGGCTTTGACTTTGTAAACGCTTGTATCGGTTTAGAAGTAGACGGTACTGCGGCAAAAGCGATTCGCGAAATCGACGGAGGTAAAGAAACCATTGCTGCAAGCCTACCTTTAGTTGTAGGTGGACAAAAGGGAATTGTAGAAGAAAAAGATTTGAGAATCCCGAATATGCGCGGAATCATGACGGCTAGAACCAAGGCTTTAACCATAGTAGAACCGATCGCAACTGTAGCGGCTACCAAAGTGATTCGCTTTGAAAAACCGGCACCGAAATCCGCTGTGAAATTGGTGAGCGCAGACAATTTAGATGAACTGGTGAACTTATTGCACAACGAAGCGAAAGTAATCTAATCTACATTTAGTAAATAATAATTATACCATCATTAAAATTAAGAATATGTCTATTTTAATATATGCTGAATCAGCAGAAGGAAAATTTAAAAAAGTAGCTTTAGAGCTGGCGTCTTATGCGAAGAAAGTAGCAGAAACCATGAGCACTACAGTTACGGCCGTTACGGTAAATATCTCCGATGTGAGCGAATTGGCGAACTACGGAGTCGATAAAGTATTAAAAGTAACCAACGACCAACTCAAGGCTTTTAACGCTAAGGCTTATGCCGATGTGGTTAAACAAGCTGCACAAAAAGAATCGTCGAAATTAGTGGTTTTATCCTCTTCTACCGATAGTTTGTATTTGGCTCCAATCTTGGCTGTAGGCTTGGATGCGGGATATGCCTCAAACGTGGTGGCTTTGCCAGAGAGCACCAACCCTTTTGTAGTAAAGAGAACCGCTTTTTCCAACAAGGCCTTCAACCATACCGAAATCAATTCGGACGTAAAGGTAATCGCCTTGGGTAAAAACTCTTTCGGACTTGTAGAGGCCAATGGTCCTGCAGCTGCAGAAGATTTTTCACCGTCTTTAAACCATGCGGACTTTAGCTTAAAAGTGGAAAGCGTAGAAAAAACCAGCGGAAAAGTGACCATCGCAGATGCAGATGTCGTAGTTTCTGCCGGACGTGGACTAAAAGGACCGGAAAACTGGGGAATGATCGAAGAGTTGGCTTCCGTTTTAGGAGCGGCTACAGCTTGTTCTAAACCGGTATCTGACTTGGATTGGAGACCTCACGAAGAACACGTTGGACAAACGGGAAAACCCGTAGCTGCCAACTTGTATATCGCTATTGGTATCTCTGGAGCAATCCAGCACATAGCCGGAATCAACGCGTCTAAGGTGAAAGTGGTAATCAACTCCGATCCCGAAGCACCTTTCTTTAAAGTAGCCGACTACGGTGTAGTAGGAGATGCTTTTGATATTGTACCCAAATTAATTGAAAAGCTAAAAGAATTCAAAGCGAAGAATTCGTAGATTTTCGATTTAGTCTAATATTAAAGGGCTGTCTAAATGAAGAAATTACTATCTTTGTTAGACAGCCCTTGTTGTGATTATAAATATGAGTTATGAGTTTAGTAAAACTTAGTATTAAAGGAATTTCGTATAGCCATACGCAAAATGGAGCTTACGCTCTAATCTTAAATGAAGTAGAAGGCGAGCGCAAATTACCTATTGTTATCGGTGCTTTTGAGGCGCAGTCCATTGCTATTGCCATAGAAAAGGAAATCAAACCCCCACGCCCGTTAACACACGATTTGTTTAAGAATTTTGCCGACCGCTTCGACATTGTCGTCAAGCAGGTCATTATACATAAATTGGTAGACGGGATTTTCTTTTCCAGCATCATTTGCGAACGCGATGGTATAGAGGAGATTATCGATGCCCGTACATCCGACGCAATCGCTTTGGCCATACGTTTTTATGCACCGATATTTACCTATAAAAACATCTTGGACAAGGCGGGAATTATTCTGAAATCCACCTCTCTAGATGCGATGCAAACCGACGGACCACTAGAAGACGACAGCGATTTTAAATCGGACGTAGCGGAAGAGCAAACCAGAAAAGCAGGCGATTACGCCCATTACAGCCTTTCTGAACTCTATGAGTTATTGGAAAATGCCGTTTTAAAAGAGGATTATGAAAAGGCGGCCAAACTCCGAGACGAAGTCTCCAAGAGAGAACTGTAGCGGTTTCGATAAGCATACGTGCGGTAACCGCCGTTTGGAAAGGGTAGGAATGAGACAGACAATAACGAGGCTTTGGCCTAGGAGCTTATAAAAAATAGTATCGAACGATGAAACAATATTTAGATTTGGTCCGAGAGGTGGTCGATCGCGGCGTTCAAAAGGGCGACCGTACCGGAACGGGCACTAAAAGCATATTTGGCTATCAAATGCGCTTCGACCTCAGCGCGGGATTTCCCTTGGTAACCACCAAGAAAGTCCACTTAAAATCGATTATTCACGAGCTGCTTTGGTTTTTAAAAGGCGATACCAATATTGCCTATTTAAAGGAAAACGGCGTTAAAATTTGGGACGAATGGGCCGATGAAAACGGCGACCTAGGACCGGTTTACGGTTTCCAATGGCGAAACTGGAACGGCGAAGGAATCGACCAAATCACCGAGCTTATCGATACGATCAAAAACAACCCCAACAGCAGAAGGATGATGGTGACGGCTTGGAACCCAAGTGTGATGCCCGATACCTCCCGCTCCTTTTCTGAAAATGTCGCCAATGGAAAGGCTGCTTTGCCGCCCTGCCATTCGTTTTTTCAGTTTTACGTAGCCGAGGGGAAGCTGTCTTGTCAGCTCTATCAACGCAGTGCCGACGTGTTTTTAGGCGTGCCGTTTAATATGGCCTCTTATGCGTTATTCGCCATGATGGTGGCGCAGGTTTGCGATTTAGAATACGGAGATTTTATACATACCTTCGGTGATGTACACATCTACAACAACCACATCGAGCAAATCGAACTCCAATTGTCGCGCGAGGCAAAACCGCTGCCGACCATGAAATTAAACCCCGAAATCAAAGATATTTTCTCTTTTAAATGGGAGGATTTTTCCTTGGAAAACTACGACCCACATCCACCTATTAAAGGAGCTGTTGCCGTATAATTGTTCAACTTTTAAAATTCTTGCCGCATGATGGATCCCGTACAACACGAACTTTATGAAGATGCTCGTATTCGAGTAAAGCAAAAAAAATGGCTCTTCTTTCACTTGGTTGTTTTTGTTTTAGGCAGTATTTTTTTGTATGTCGCCAACGAATACCTCGTGCAGGATAAAACGGTCAAATGGTATTTATGGGCAACCTCTATTTGGGCATTGCTGTTTTTGCTACACGCCATCAACGTATTGATTGTCAATCGATTTATGAATAAAAAGTGGGAGCGCACTCAAATTGATAAGCTCATGGAAAAACAACTCAAGCGCCGCGAACAACTGGAGCAACAAGTAGCCCGCGAATTCCCGGTTTCTACACCCGAACTTCCCAACGATTCACCCGAGCGTCCCATCTAAAAACAAACCGATATGATTATTCTAGTCGCAGCGGCTGCAACAAATGAAGCATTGGGTAAGGACGGACAATTGTTGTGGCATTTGCCCGACGATTTTAAGCACTTTAAGAGTCTGACCTCCGGCCATTACATCATCATGGGACGCAAGACCTTTGAAACGTTTCCAAAGCCTTTGCCCAACCGCAAACACCTGATCATTACTAGAAATGAAAACTATAGCGCACCCGAAGACTGCTTGGTCGTCGGGAGTTTGGAAGCCGCGTTAAAACTAGCCCAAGGACAAGACGATGTATTTGTGATTGGCGGTGGGGAAATCTATAGAGAAGCCCTGCCTTTTGCCGATAAAATAGAACTGACTCGCGTGCATCACAGCTTTGATGCCGATACCTTTTTTCCCGTATTGGATGCCAATACTTGGAAATTGTTTTCGGAGGTTACACATCCCGTGGATGAAAAACACCAATATGCCTTTAGCTTTCAAACCTGGGTCAGAAAATAACCGACGACTATGAAAGGGATTTGGACGCTTTTTTTCGGACTATTGCTGCTGAGTCCGTGTTGGGCTCAAAAGCCCATAACAGCGGTCTACCTCGATGCGGAAGCGGCAGCGGGTGCCCATTTTATAGGCAAAAACATCTTTAATTCCAGTTATTTCGTCAAAGACCACGTTTTGGTGGAAAAGCGGGGCAATGCCCAGCGCGAATATCAAAACCTAAGTCTGGGACCACTCGATTTTGTCGACCTGGTCAATCCCATGCAATTGTCTCTCTTTTACAAGCGTTTCAATACCGTGGTGTTGTTGGACAAGGAACTGGCACCCATCAAAACCATTCGCTTGGCAGACGCCAATCCGCAATTGATTCCAGCCTACGTCGGCATGAGCTCTCAAAACCGCTTGTGGCTCTGGGACGATGCCACCAATCAATTGGGGCAACTCTCCTTGCAAACCCTGGTTTTCCAATCCCTGACCACCGCCTTTTTAGAACCGGTGATTTACCGCAGTTCCGATGTCAACTACTTTTATTGGATTTCTAAAGACAACAAACTCTTTTATAGCGATATCTACGGCAAGGTAAAACAACCGTACACCCTGCCACCTTTTGACAGGATTCAGATAATCAATAAAGACAAAATCTTATACATAAACGATAATCAACTCTATTACTTGGATTTACCCTCGGGTATTTCCAGTCGAATCGATTTAAGGGAAAAAAGCATTTCAGCTTTCTTTTTTAACACCCAAATTTTGAGTATTTTTACCGATCTAGAAATTAAAAATTACCTTATAACTCTACCCTAAATGCATATAGCTATCGCTGGAAATATCGGAGCCGGAAAAACGACACTTACTAAATTATTGGCCAAACATTATAGGTGGGAACCGCATTTTGAAGATGTTGTAGACAATCCGTATTTGGACGACTTCTACCACAAGATGGATCGTTGGTCTTTTAATTTGCAAATCTACTTTTTAAACAGCCGATTTAGGCAGGTTTTAAAAATTCGTCAAAGTGGTAGCAAAACCATACAGGATAGAACCATATATGAAGATGCCCATATCTTTGCTCCCAATTTACACGCCATGGGTCTGATGTCCAATAGGGATTACGAAAACTATACGTCTCTATTTGAAATGATGGAAGAATTGGTTGGAGCACCAGACTTATTGATCTACCTGCGCAGCTCAATCCCTAACCTGGTAGCGCAAATTCATAAAAGGGGCAGAGACTATGAAAACTCGATTTCCATTGAATACCTCAACCGATTAAACGAGCGTTACGAAGCTTGGATCCAAACCTATAACAAGGGGAAACTCTTGATCATCGATGTGGATCAAATCAATTTTGTCGATGATCCCGAAGATTTGGGAAGCATTATCAATCGTATCGACGCCGAAATTAACGGCCTGTTCTAAACATAAAAAAATAAGCCACAGTAATGTGGCTTATTTGATTTTACAGGCAATTGACAATCGAGGTGTTTTTAATGGTTCGAATGACAAAGGAACTCTTGATCTGTGAAATGATTTCCAATTGCGAAATCTTGTGTACCACAAAATTTTGGTAAGACTCCATGTCGTCTAAAAGGAGTTTTAACAAAAAATCATAACTACCCGCAATATAAGAAGCCTCCAAGACTTCTTCGAGATTGGTAACATAGTCTTCGAATTCCTCAAACAGTATTCCGTGGTGCTTGACCAACGTTACTTGGCAATACACCAAAAGCTTTTTTCCCAACAAGGTCGGGTCAATTATCGCTGCATAATTTTTAATAATACCCGACGATTCCAACTTTTTGATGCGTTCGTGAACCGGGGTAACAGACAGATTGACTTTTTCTGCTAATTGTTTGATGGATTGCTTGCTGTCTAGCTGCAACTCAAAAAGCAGTTTTTTGTCAATAGAATCAAGTAATGTCATATTTTTTTGGGTGTTAATAGGTGGTTTTCGTTTCAAAAATACAATAAATTACATGGAAAATGAACCCAATCGATCTAGCGATTTTAGTAGAGAAGGTGTCTTATTAATCTTTTTTCGCTTAATATTTCATTATTGTATTTGATTGTTAACTGTTTTTTAGCGTAATAGTCTAAAAAAAGTGTTTTTGATAGTAATAGTGGTAAAATGTTAAAAAATAATATTGTTAGGCTAAATAATACAACCTAATGTTTTTTAAACGGGATATTTAGTGTTATAGCAAATCGCTGTGTTGTAAAATAGGTAAACGATTGTATTATTGGTTAAATTATTGGGATTAATGTTTTTGTGCTGTATTTTTTGTCCCTTTTTATAACCGTCGTTCTAGGGGGCGAGATTATTCAAAGAGGGGCTTAGCCCGTTGACAAAGCCGGTTCGTATACTTTAAAAGGGTTTTTTGCCGGCTTGATATGAGACTGTACAAAACGCGATTTGTACAACCAAGGGTTCTTTAAAGGGGTAAAGTTTTATATTTAACTGAACAGAGACAAAATAAGTCAGCCGGTCTAAAAGAAAAAACCGCAGTTGTCGTTTAGCTGACTTGGGAAAAGGGACTTGTTTTCGGACCGCACTTGGGGCAGCGGCTTCTTGATGGGGCTCGATTTGTCAATCGCTCACATCTTTCGAGAAATCAGCGGTCAACACGCTTTAGTTTTTGGGGCATGGAGTTTTGCTCGTCCTTACTTACAGCGCGCGACCCCTTTCGCCATTGGACGATGACGAGGCAGTCCAGACGCAATCCGACTGCGACCAAGATGCTGGATTGACGCTAAAAATGCCGCTTTCACGCGGCAAAATGGGGGCTTTCAGCGGTCTCGTGAATCGTCGCATCTGCCTACTATTGGGTGAGCTCGCGAAATAAATGTTCTAAATTTTTATTTTTCACATGTAGGGAAAGTGTTTTTAAGCCCTGTTGCTGCGCGAAATCATAAACCAAAGATCGTTGATCTTCGCCGGCTTCAAAGGTCAGTTCCCATTGGGTGTCGTGTATGTTCTTGGCGCGGATCAATTGGGGAATACGCAAGATAAATTGCTCTTCAATTTTAAAGTCAAATTCAACCGCTATGAGTTGTTCGCTGTTTTTTTCGAGCATGCTGTCGAGTTTTTCATCGGCGACAATTTGACCCTTTTTAATGATAATCACCCGTTCACAAAGGGCTTCGACCTCTTGCATAATATGCGTCGAGAGAAAGACGGTTTTGTTTTTGCCGATGTTTTTAATCAGTTCGCGAATCTCTACCAATTGGTTGGGGTCGAGTCCTGTGGTGGGTTCGTCGAGAATCAATACTTCTGGATCGTGTAGCAAGGCCGTAGCCAAGCCAACTCGCTGACGGTATCCCTTGGAGAGTTGTCCGATTTTTTTATGCGATTCCGGACTCAATCCTGTCAGCTGTATTACTTCCTCGATTCTGCTGGAAGCCACCTTGTACAGCGCTGCGTTATACGCTAAGTATTCGCGTACGTACAGGTCGAGATACAAGGGGTTATGCTCGGCTAAATAACCCACCGATTTTTGAATCGAACGGGTGTCCTTATCCAAATCAAACCCGTTTATTTGCGCTTGACCCCCGTCTTTGTTGAGATAGGTGGTTAAGATTTTCATCAAGGTCGATTTTCCAGCGCCATTGGGTCCTAAAAATCCGACAATTTCCCCTTTTACAATGGAAAAAGAAATGGAATCCAAGGCTTTTTGATCGCCATAAAACTTACTGATATTCTCAACTACTATAGACATACTACGGGTGGATTTGGAAACAAATGTAATTATTTTGACTGCTTAAAAAAATAGATGCACCACAATTAATGGGAAAATCCAAAAGAAATGCTCAAGGCTATAATGGCAATGACGATTAATGTAATGCAAACATAGCGGTAATCCCGCTCCAGTACAAAGGAAATTAGCGACAGTACGATGCGCAAAACCGGTGTGAGAAAGAGCAGCAGTACGCCCAAAAAAATGATGGATTCCCCTTGTCCCTGTCGTAGACCGATCCATATATCTTCCACCACCACCAAGAGGTTGCGATTGTTTTCGGTAAAAGTGCGGTAGTCCACCGTTTCGGCGCGATTTCCCATGAGGTAAATCAATCCGCCGAGCAGGGCTACGCTTAGGGCAATCCAAACCCCATAGCGCAACAGGTTTCCGATGATCGCTTGGAAATCGCGATCGGTAAATTTTTCTGGGGTCATGGCTTATATTTTACCGTTAATACCGCTGTATATCATATTGGCGGCGAGGAAAAGAATTAAAATAGCGAAGAATATTCGAAGTTTTTTGGTGTTTGCGCGTACCAATACCCGGGCACCTGTCATGGCGCCAAAGAGCACACCAATCACTACGGGCATGCAAATAGCCGGCTCGATATAGCCTTTTTGGATATAAATTACCGAACTGGCCATAGCGGTTACCCCCATCATAAAATTGCTGGTGGTGGTCGAAACCTTAAACGGTATTTTCATGATGTTATCCATGGCGATTACCTTAAAAGCACCTGATCCGATGCCGAGTAAGCCCGACATCATTCCCGCGACGCCCATCATGCTAAAACCCCCAACGACATTTTTGGTGCCATAGGCAACCTTGGTCCCGTCGGCCGAAGGATACGTACTGGGTAAAAGTAGTTTTTCGGCTAAGGCACTCGAGTGCAAGACCAGGTGTTCCTCTTTTTTTCGCAGCGAATTGATCGACGAGAAAATCAGGGTTAAACCAAAGACTACCGCGAGTAGGGAGGTCGGAGCAATGGCCGACAGCAATGCGCCGATTACCGCTCCAGCCGTGGTGGCAATCTCCAGGAAAATACCCAGTCGCATATTGGTAATCCCCTCTTTGACATAGGCAGCGGCCGATCCCGATGAAGTGGCAATTACGGCGACTAAAGCGGTTCCGATGGCGTAATGGATGTCTACACCTAAAAATACCGTTAGCAGCGGAATGATGATGATTCCCCCGCCAAGTCCGGATAGCGAACCTATAAAACCAGCTAAAAAAGCACCCAAGAACAGTATAAGTGTAAAGGTTAGTACGGTCATAAAAAGCCTGTTTTTAATAAGAAACCCTAAAATTAAAACTTTCCGAACAAATAGGCGCTAAAAACCAGTCCTTTTTGTGAAGTTGTCCGGAAAGCGGTGCGGGATAAAGGGCATTTGGACCAAACTTTTTGCGATATGTATTTGTTTAAATACGCTTTGACAAAGAAATATAGTAAATTTGCGCTATGGAAAGGGATACGTATACAAATACTTGGATGGACGCGTTTCGCGAGCAAGGACAACCCCTGATTATTGCAGGACCTTGTAGCGCAGAAACCCCAGAGCAAGTGATGACTATAGCCAAGCAACTGCCGAAGCAAGTAAAGGTGTTTCGCGCCGGAATTTGGAAACCGCGAACCAGGCCCGGAGGATTCGAAGGCGTGGGGGCGATTGGATTAAAGTGGCTGCAAGAGGTAAAGCGGGAAACCGGTTTGCAGATTGCCGTCGAAATAGCGACGGCACAACACGTCGAACTCGCCTTGGCACACGATATCGATGTGCTGTGGATCGGCGCGCGTACAACCGTCAACCCCTTCGCCGTTCAGGAAATCGCCGACAGGCTTCAAGGTACCGATAAAATCGTATTGGTAAAAAATCCGGTGAATCCCGATTTGGGATTATGGCTCGGTGGCGTGGAGCGTTTAATCAACGCCGACGTGACCAAACTAGGCGTAATTCACAGGGGGTTTTCGACCTATGAAAAAACCAAATATAGAAATGTACCCGAATGGCAACTGGCGATCGATTTGAGAACTCAGCTGCCCAATATGCCTGTTTTCTGCGATCCCTCGCACATTACCGGCGATAGAAATCGCATACTCGAAGTGTCGCAACAAGCCCTGGATTTGAATTACGACGGATTGATGATCGAAACACACAACAATCCCGATAAAGCCTGGAGTGACGCCGCACAGCAAGTCACCCCCAACCAACTCGAATCGATCTTGAGCCACCTAAAAGTGCGGCATTCCACCGACGAAACCGAAGAGTTTCTCTCGCAGATCAATCAGCTGCGTTTGCAGTTGGACGACATGGATAGCAAAATTTTGGATATCTTAGGCAAGCGAATGCAAATAGCCGATCAGATTGGCAGTTTGAAAAAAGTCAAAAACGTAGCCGTTTTTCAGCAACAACGATGGGTGACTGTCTTGGAGAAAATGCTCGTTGAAGGGGCATCCAAAGGATTGACAAAAGATTTTATTTCCGCATTCTATGCCGCTGTTCACCAGGAAAGCATACAAAGACAGGATAAAATTATTAATAAAATTAAATAACAGGCGAGTACACTAGCTTATGAAAGGAATCGTTTATAAATCGACAGGCAGTTGGTATCAGGTTAAGGCCGAAGATGGAACTTTTATCGAATGTAGAATAAAGGGAAAGTTTAGGATAAAAGGTATTAAGAGCACCAACCCGATTTCGGTGGGTGATGTGGTGGAATTTGATTTGGAAACCTCCTCAGACGTGACCACGGGATTGATTCATACCATCGAAGAACGAAAGAATTATATCGTAAGGAAATCGGTGAATCTCTCCAAGCAAATCCATATTATCGCATCGAATATCGATCAGGTGTTTTTGATGGTCACCATAAATAATCCGGTGACTACAACGAGCTTTATCGATCGTTTTCTCGTCACGGCAGAGGCCTACGGTATTCAAACGGTCATCGTCTTTAACAAGATCGATACCTATGACGACGAAACCTTAGACGAACAACTGTATCTACAGCATACCTACAACCAAATCGGTTATGAGTGTTTGCGCGCTTCTGCCACAACCAAAAAGGGCTTGGACGCGATTAAAGAAAAAATGACGGGCAAGGTGTCTATGTTTTCCGGCCATTCCGGCGTGGGCAAATCCACCCTGATCAATGCCATTGAACCTACCCTGAACTTAAAGACAGCAGTGATTTCCGAACAACACCAACAAGGACAGCACACCACTACTTTCGCCGAAATGTTCGACCTCTCCTTTGACGCACGCATTATCGATACCCCGGGAATTCGCGGTTTTGGTATCGTCGATATGGAAAAAATTGAAGTCGGGAACTACTTCCCGGAGTTCTTTGCCCTAAAAGATCAATGTAAATTCAACAACTGCTTGCATCGCGAAGAACCGCATTGCGCGGTTAAAGACGCCTTGGACAACGATCAAATTGCCTGGTCGAGATACCGCAGTTATACGCAAATCCTCGACGGAGACGACGACCACTATCGTGCGGATATCTATGCAGATGGTAGGGGTGAAGTATAGCGTTAAGCAGGAGTAATGACAACAGCTAATAAAATTTAATTTCCTTGAGAGTAGTTATTCAAAGAGTTGCGGAAGCCAGTGTTACCATAGACCAACAGTGCGTGGCCCAAATTGGATGCGGACTGTTGGTTTTGGTAGGCATCGAAGAAATCGATCAAATCGAAGACGCCAAGTGGCTGTCTTCAAAAATTTTAAACCTGAGAATTTTTAACGATGAACTCGGCGTGATGAATAAATCGATTCGAGACATCGAAGGAGATTTAATCGTGGTGAGCCAATTTACCTTACACGCAGCAACCAAAAAAGGCAATCGACCGTCGTATATCAAAGCGGCGAAACCCGATATAGCCATTCCCCTTTACCAAGCTTTTGTAGCGGTGTTGGAGCAAGAACTCGGACGCCCTGTTCAAACCGGCCGCTTTGGTGCCGATATGAAAGTGGCTTTGTGCAACGATGGCCCCGTGACCATACTGATGGATTCCCAAAATAAAGAATGATATGGAAGCCTTAAAAAAATACGGCTTGTTTACCGTAATCTACCTGATCCTAACCGCAGTGATGGCAGACGACTTCGCCTGTCTTTGGGCGGTCGACGGCCTTTGTTGGGCCAAATTTTTGGGAAAATACGCTATCTTTATGCTTTTAATGCTGGTTTATGACCGGTTTTTTAAGAACAAAATATTTGGAAAAAAACAATAAAAACACCCATACACTATGAATATAGGAAATGCACAATTAGACGTGGATCGTTGGATTAAAGAACACGGTGTTCGCTATTTTAACGAATTGACCAATATGGCTCAATTGACCGAAGAAGTGGGCGAAGTGGCCCGCATTATCGCAAGGCGATACGGCGAGCAATCGGAAAAGGAAAGCGATAAAAACAAGGATTTGGGCGAGGAATTGGCCGATGTCGTTTTTGTAGTGCTTTGTCTGGCCAATCAAACCGGAGTAGATTTGCAACAAGCCTTCGACAAAAAGATGGATTTTAAAACCCAACGCGATCACGACCGACACCACAACAACGAAAAGCTAAAATAAACGCGTTCAGCCTGTTTTATGAAAGTAGTTTTGCCCCATAGCGCGATAGAAAACCACCAATCGATTGCGGTTTCAGGCAGCAAGTCACAAACCAATCGGCTGCTGTTGCTGCAACAACTGTATCCCAATATCGCTGTGGAAAATCGGGCAGTTGCAGACGACAGTCGCATGATGCAGCGGGCTTTGGAAAGCAGCGATTCGGTAATTGATATTCATCATGCGGGTACCGCTATGCGTTTTTTAACCGCCTATTTTGCCATACAACCCCATAGAACGGTCGTCTTAACCGGAAGTGACCGGATGCAACAGCGCCCAATCGGCATCTTGGTGGAGGCCTTAAAGCAATTGGGAGCGGATATCGAATATGTCGATAAGCCGGGTTTCCCCCCCTTGAGGATCAGGGGGAAAAAACTGCAACAAAACCAAGTGCGGCTCGCAGCCGATGTGAGCAGTCAGTATATCTCCGCACTGCTGCTGATTGCCCCTCAAATACAAGGGGGACTCGAACTCAGCTTTGACGGACGCATCACTTCCCGACCGTATATCGAAATGACCCTAGCGCTCTTGAATGATTTGGGGATACCCAATTCCTTTGAAGCCGATCGAGTACGGGTGCACCATAAACCTCAAATTGCCGATACCACCCTGGTGGTCGAATCCGATTGGTCGTCGGCCTCGTATTTCTATGCGCTGGTAGCCCTGTCGCCCATAGGAACAACCTTGACCTTGTCGCATTACCAAGAGCACAGCATACAAGGCGACGCGGCCGTAGTGGGGTATTTTCGACTTTTTGGAGTGGATACCCAGTTTGGTGACCGCCAAATTACCCTGCGCAAAGCGCGGGAGACTCAACCGCATTTTGAAGCCGATTTTATCGATACGCCCGATTTGGCTCAAACCGTGGTCGTGACCTGTTTTGGATTGGGAATTAGCAGCACGATAACGGGCCTACACACCCTGAAAATCAAAGAAACCGACCGCTTGGCCGCCCTGGAAACCGAACTGCAAAAGCTGGGAGCCCAGGTGTCGACAACGCCAAACAGCCTGACGCTACAGGCCGGCAGTAGCCCGATATCCGGACAGTCGATAGACACCTATCAGGATCATCGCATGGCGATGGCCTTCGCGCCTCTGGCATTAAAAACCAAACTGACCATCAACGAAGCCGAAGTCGTGTCCAAATCTTTTGTCGGCTTCTGGGAAACGCTACAATCGTTGGGAATAAAGGCCACAATACTCCCCTTAAACGACTGTTCCTTAAAATAAACACCAAAACACTTGACAACGCCTATCTGGGGGTCGTATATTTGTAATCTGAAATAGAAGAGCGGAATCTTCTATTATTTAATTAAATTTCAATAAGAATGAAGTTATCCCATTTTAATTTTAATTTGCCGGAAGAGTTGTTAGCTGAGTTCCCTGCTGAAAACAGAGATGAAGCGCGTTTGATGGTTATCGATCGTAAAAAACAAACAATAGAACACAAATACTTTAAAGACTTAATTGATTATTTTGACGAAGGAGATGTGATGGTGTTGAATAATACCAAAGTTTTTCCAGCTCGTTTGTATGGGAATAAAGAAAAGACTGGTGCGAGAATTGAAGTTTTCTTACTCAGAGAATTAAATGCCGAACAACGCCTTTGGGATGTATTGGTCGATCCAGCACGTAAAATTCGTATTGGGAATAAACTGTACTTCGGTGAAGACGATTCGTTGGTAGCAGAGGTGATTGACAACACCACCTCAAGAGGGAGAACCCTGCGTTTTTTATACGACGGTTCTTACGAAGAATTTAGAGAGAAGTTAGCGGAATTGGGAGAAACACCCATTCCAAAATACATCAATAGAGAAGTGGTTCCAGAAGATGCAGAGCGTTATCAGACGATTTATGCCTCGGAAGAAGGAGCTGTAGCTGCACCTACTGCGGGCTTGCACTTTTCAAAACACCTGTTGAAAAAATTGGAAATCAAAGGCATTCAGTTTGCCGAGGTTACCCTACACATCGGCTTGGGGACGTTTAATCCGGTTGAAGTGGAAGATTTGTCTAAGCACAAAATGGATTCTGAAGAAATGAGAGTGACTCAGGAAGCCTGTGATATTGTCAATTCTGCAAAATTGAGAAAGAGCAGAATCTGTGCCGTAGGAACCACTTCTATGAGAGCCTTGGAGAGTTCTGTTTCGTCGAACCGCACCTTGAATCCGTTTGAAGGGTGGACCAACAAGTTTATCTTTCCGCCTTACGATTTTAGTATCGCAGATTGTATGGTGACTAACTTTCACATGCCTAAGTCGACTTTATTGATGATGATTTCGGCGTTTTGCGGACATGATTTGATGAAAAAAGCCTATGAAGAAGCTATAGAAGAAACTTATAAGTTCTATTCTTATGGCGATGCGATGTTGATTATCTAATCGCATCCCATACATTTATACAAAACCTCTAAGCCCAATCGCTTAGAGGTTTTTTGTTTGGCCTAAAATAGGGCGATTTATAGCGCTTTTTTTAGAACTTAAATCGAATTGGCTTTGATAATACTGGAATCTCTCCTATTTTTACGAAACGGAAAATAAATATGTAAATCAGGTCGTACCACGAGGGCACGGATGGAATTGACAATCCAGTATAACCAAGCAATGGGCAACCGCTAATAAGGAAATAACATTATATGAAATTTGAAAATACACTTGAGTTTGCGCAAGCCTTAGATCAGCAAGATGTTTTGTCTAAATACAGAGAAGAGTTTAACTTTCCAAAAGTCAATGGGAAGCAGGTTATCTATTTTACGGGAAATTCTTTGGGTTTGCAGCCCAAGAGAGCCGTGACCTACGTAAATGAAGTGATGAAGGATTGGGCTGAATTGGCCGTAGAAGGACATTTTTATGCCGAAAAACCGTGGTGGGATTATCACGAGCGATTTAGCGAGCCCCTGAGCAAAATTGTCGGTGCCAAGCCGTCGGAAGTCACCGTGATGAACACGCTTACGGTAAACCTGCATTTGATGATGGCCAGTTTTTATAGACCGACCGCCAAAAAGTTTAAAATACTCTGTGAGGAAAAAGCCTTTCCAAGCGATCAATACCTGATCCAAACCCAAGTGCAGTTTCACGGATTGGATCCTAAGGAAACCATAGTGGAAGTCAAGCGCAGAGATGGAGAACACAATTTTAGATTGGAAGACATCTTGGCCAAGATCGATGAGGTAGGAGGGGAATTGGCCCTGGTTTTAATCGGTGGACTCAACTACTACACCGGACAAGTGTTGGATATGAAAACCATTACGGCAGCAGCGCATAAACACAACGCCTATGTCGGTTGGGATTTGGCCCATGCTGCGGGTAATATCGAGTTAAAACTACACGAATGGCAGGCCGATTTTGCCGCCTGGTGCAGTTATAAATACATGAATTCAGGACCGGGAAATGCCTCGGGCTGTTTTATACACGAAAAACATCACAACAATATGGACCTCCCTCGATTGGGCGGTTGGTGGGGACACAACAAAGATCGTCGTTTCTTGATGGAACCGCAATACGATCCCATTCGCAGTGCTCACGGCTGGCAAATTAGCAACCTGCCCATATTGACTCTAGCGCCGTATTTGGCCGCTGTCGAATTGTTCGACGAAATTGGTATGCCGCTGCTGGTCGAAAAAAGAGATCGCATAACCGCTTATTTGGAATTTGTGCTAAAACAAGTAGCCGATGAAGTGGGGGGCGACTTCGAAATTATAACACCCGAAAACCCCTTGGAAAGAGCCAGCCAATTGTCGGTACTGCTGCACGGAGAGGGAAGAGCCCTTTTTGATTATTTGATGAAGGAAGGCGTGATCGTAGATTGGCGCGAACCCAATGTCATCCGATTAGCTCCGGTGCCTTTGTATACCTCTTACCGAGATATCTTTAACTTTGGCCTGGTTCTAAAAAACGGATTAACCCAGAAGGCATAAGCCTTTTTTTTCCTGGAAAGAAAGGGGTTAAAGCAGGGGCCTTTTCGATGTAAAATTCATTATTTAATTTTAAATTTGTATCATAAACAACAGTATAACATGTCAACGAAGCAATACAAAATAGCCAATTTTGATCCTTCTCAACCGGGATTAGCAGATGCATCCATTTACGGTTTGCCCTTTACGGCAGAGGAAAGTGAAATCATTATTATTCCAGTGCCTTGGGAGGTAACGGTGAGTTATGGTGCGGGAGCTTCTGAAGGGCCTGAGGCCATTTTGGAAGCGTCTTATCAGGTCGATTTGTCGCATCAACAATATCCGGAATTGTGGAAGTTGGGCATTTATTACGATGAAGCTCCCAACGAATGGGCGGCGGATAGTGAAAAATACAAGGGTATGGCTCAGCCTATCATTGAAGCTTTGGAAAACGGAGAAGATGTTTCTACCTTTCCCGCATTACAGTCGGACTTGGATAAAATCAATAAGGCGTGTAAACAACTCAAAGATCAAGTCAAAGAACGGGTGTTGTATTGGATGAATCAGGGTAAGAGAGTCGTTCTTCTCGGCGGGGACCACAGTACGCCTCTGGGTTACTACGAAGCCTTGGCCACCCAAAACGACTCCTTCGGAATCTTGCATTTCGACGCACACATGGATTTGCGCAACGCCTATGAGGGGTTTACCTATTCGCATGCCTCGATCATGTACAATACGCTTCAATTGCCCCAAGTATCGAAAATTGTACAGCTGGGTATACGCGATTTCTGCGAACAAGAAGTGGAAACCGTAAAAAATTCGGGAAATCGGGTTTTGGTACATACGGATTCCGATCTAAAAGCCGCGGCCTTTGAAGGAAAATCGTGGAAAGTACAATGCGATGAAATCATTGCATCCCTTCCGGAAAAGGTGTGTATCAGCTTTGATATCGATGGATTGTACCGTTGGTACTGCCCCAATACGGGTACGCCAGTACCAGGTGGACTGTCTTATGAAGAAGTAACCTATTTGCTAAACCGCTTGGCGGCTTCGCAGAAAACCATCATCGGTATGGATTTGGTGGAAGTAGCACCAGGAGAAGACGATTGGGATGGTAATGTTGGGGCAAGACTGTTGTTTCACATGTGTGGAGCCATGGCGCAATCTCAAGGATTACAAACCGGTGCGCCCTTAGTATTTAATAAATAGTATTTAATAAATAGAAAAATCCCCAGCTGGGGATTTTTTTTAAGATTTCCGACCCGTTATTAAACGGTATAAAATAGCGATAACAGCGAGTACTAATAAGATGTGTATAAAATTACCCACAGCTTCTCCAAAACCAAAATAACCTACTGCCCATCCTATGATTAGGATTAGTGCAATGAACCAAACTAAATCTTTCATAACTTGTTTTTTTTGATTACTAATACTGGTAAATCTATTAAAAATTAGATGAAAAAACGAATTTTTATCAATAAATAAAAAAATTAGATAAATATTTAAGTAGGAGTTTTAAGGGGAAAAGCAGGGGAAAAGGGAGATAAACCAATAATATTAAATTAAAAAAAAATGCAACAACCGTTGAGAATCGCCGTAGTTGGATCGGGATTAGTAGGCAGCCTATTGGCGCTTTACTTAAAGAGAGCAGGACACGATGTGGATGTTTTTGATCGCAGTCAGGACATACGCACCGTCGATTTTTCGGGCCGATCGATCAATTTAGCCATGTCTACCCGCGGGTGGAAAGCCCTCGATGGCGTGGGAATTGGCGATGCGATCCGCGCCATTGCCATTCCGATGGATAAGCGGGCGATTCACGCTGTTGACGGCAGTATTGCCTATCAAAAATACGGCATGGCAGGCGAGAGTATTTATTCGATTTCCAGAGGGGAGTTAAATCGAATGATGATCGATCTGACCCAGTCCGAAGGCGTCAATTTTTTCTTTGAGAAAAAAATATGGGACGTCAAGCTCGACGAGGCCATAATCTGCATAGGCGAAACCGAACGCGGCGCCTGGGAAGAGCTGAAATACGATAAGGTTTTTGGTGCCGATGGCGCTTTTTCAAAAGTGCGGAATCGCATGCAAAAGCTAAATAGATTCGATTATCAACAGCATTTTTTGAATATTGGCTATAAGGAACTCAAAATTGAAGCCAATAGCTCGGGTGCACATCGAATCGATAAAAACTCGTTTCACATCTGGCCTAGAGGCGAATTTATGTTGATTGCCTTGCCCAATTTGGAGGGGAGTTTTACCTGTACCTTATTTGTTCCCTTTGAGGGGGAGTACTCGATGGAAAGCTTAAAAGAACCAGCAGATGTGCAGGCGTTTTTTGAACGGTTTTTCCCCGATGCCATAACGTTGATTCCCGATTTGCTGCGCGATTTTTTTCACAATCCAACGAGTTCCTTGGTCACTACCCAGTGCTTCCCGTGGACTTATCAGGATAAAGTGGCTTTGATAGGCGATGCAGCACATGCCATAGTGCCCTTTTACGGCCAAGGTATGAATGCGGGTTTTGAAGATATTACGCAGTTGTCGGACTTGATGCAGCTTCACGGCGACGATTGGTTGCAAATCTTTAAGGACTACGAGCAGGTGCGAAAGCCCAATGCCGACGCCATCGCGGAATTGTCTTACCGAAATTTTATCGAGATGAGCACCAAAACCGCCGATGCCGACTTTTTGTTGCGAAAGAAAATCGAAGCGTGGTTTACGGACCTGCATCCCGAAAAATGGCTGCCGCTATACGATCGAGTGACCTTTAGTCACAAGCCCTACGTCGAAGCCTTGGAAATAGGCGACAAACAAAAAAGTATTATGGATGAGGTGATGGCCTTGCCTCAAATTGCCGATCAGTGGCAAACCGCCCAAGTAGAACAATTGATCCTAAGTCGGTTGTAATGGGGTAAATCCGATTTTTTCCTATATAAAAGCCGCTCCAAGTTATTGGAGCGGCTTTTGTTTTAGAACGTCGAATTACTTTTTGGAATTCGCCGTAAATATCTTGGAAAGAATGCCGAAAGCCCCGCGAATAAAAGTAGCGCTGGTCAATACTTTGACCAAGGGTTTTAGCGGGTCGCCGCTCTTTGGTGTACGCGTGCTGCTCGTACGCGGCTTTGGAGCTGCTTCTTGCTCTTGCTGTTGGCCGATATGGGCTATTTTAGCGGTGAGCAGCTCATAGGCGCTCTCTCGGTCGATTACAGCACTGTATTTGTTTACCAAGGCCGATTGCTGGGCAATGGCGCTTATTTCGGCTTCGCTTAAAATGTCCATACGGCTCATCGGCGCTCGTAGCATACACTGTACCAGTGGAGTGGGAATGCCCTTTTCGTTTAGGGCCGTAACCAAGGCTTCTCCAGTGGGAAGTGCACTGAGCAATTCGGAAGTCTGATAAAAATCCGAAATCGGAAAGTTTTCCGAAGCAGCTTTTAGCGCCTTGCGGTCTTTTTCTGTAAACGCCCGCAAAGCGTGCTGTATTTTTAAGCCCAATTGTGCCAATACCGAATTGGGAATATCTATGGGGTTTTGCGTGATAAAGAATATGCCGATGCCCTTAGAGCGGATTAATTTGACGATGGTTTCGATTTGTTGCAACAAGGTTTTGCTGGCATTGTCGAATATCAGGTGGGCCTCGTCTATAAAGATGACCAATTCTGGTTGGTTGCTATCGCCCTGCTCCGGCATTTGAGCGTAGACCTGTGCGAGCAGATTGAGCATAAAAGTCGAGAATAATTTGGGTTTGTCTTGAATATCGTTGATGCGAAGGATGTTGATATAGGCTTGTCCCTGCTCGTTTAAACGCATCAAATCGTCGATGTCGAACGCGGTTTCTCCAAAAAACAATTCGGCGCCCTGTTGCTCCAATTCGACAATCTTGCGCAAAATCGTTCCCGAAGAGGCCGTGGAAATCTTTCCGTATTCGGATTCGATCTCTTTTTTGCCCTCATTGGTAAGGTATTGCAAGGCTTTTTTAAAGTCTTTTAAGTCGAGTAGCAGCAAGTTGTTGTCGTCACAGTATTTAAAGACCAAGGAAACCACTCCGCCCTGAGTATCGTTGAGTTCCAAGATACGCGAAAACAATACCGGTCCAAACTCGGATATCGTAGCGCGCAGCGGAACGCCCTTTTGCTGAGAAAGCGTTAATAATTCCACCGGAAAGGCCTGAGTGCGATAGGGTAGGTTCATCTTGCCATGACGCTCCTCTATAAAAGCAGAAGTGGAACCCGCAGCAGCAATACCGCTAAAATCACCTTTGACATCCATCATCAATACCGGAATTCCCTTGGCGGAAAGTTGCTCGGACAAGACCTGAATCGTTTTGGTCTTTCCCGTACCGGTAGCACCCGAAATCAAGCCATGACGGTTTAAGGTTTTGAGAGGAAGTCGCACGAAAAAATCGGGTATGACCTCGTTTTCCAGTACGGCACCACCGATCGTGATGGAGTCCCCTTTGAAAGTGTAGCCCGATTCTATCTGATCTATAAAGTTTTTATTTTTCATATATGATTTTTTTTACGCGGTTTCACTACTACAAATATAGTTGCTTGAAGTCATTTTTTGAGTTATATTTAGTTTTTATGGTTTAAATTAAATTCTATAAAACAATTTAGTGATAATTTAGAATTATTATATTTACATTTGCTTAACAAATGGACTTCATAAACAGCGCAATATGTCTTTTTGATTAAATACCGTGTAAGATGGGAGTAAAAAAAAGCATTTTAATTTTTTTATTTGATCTAAAAACATAAATTTGCGACTCTCATATGAATGAAATGAGAAAATGTTGAATAATAATTGAATAAAAAAAAAGAATTAAAATTTTAAAAAAATGACAAACGTATCAAACGAATCAGTTGAGAAAGTAGGATCTAGTTCAGGTGCATCTAAAATTTTTGCAGGTGCAGCAGTATTTCTTTGTATTATTTTTGGATATATCGTCTGGAAATTTATACTAGGACATTCATCAAACTTTGAAAATGGAGATCCTAATGGACATCCTCTAGAAGGAAGTATACTAGGTATGGTGTACAAAGGAGGAATTGTGGTTGCCGCCTTAATTGGTTTATTGACAATGACCATTGTTTTCTCAATCGAAAGATTCATCGTAATCGGAAAAGCAGCAGGAAAAGGAAATGTTAGTAACTTTGTAAACAATGTACAAGCGACTATCAACCAAGGGAAAATCGAACAAGCTATCGAAGAATGTGATGCACAGCAAGGTTCTGTAGCAAACGTAGTGAAAGCTGGTTTGATCAAGTACCAACAAGTGAAAAGAGAAGGTTTAGATAGCGAAAAAGCTACGGAAACCATCCAAAAAGAAATCGAAGAAGCGACGACATTGGAAATGCCGATGTTGGAGAAAAATATGATTGTATTGGCTACATTGGTATCTATTGGTACTTTGGTAGGTTTGTTAGGTACAGTAACCGGGATGATCAAAGCGTTCTCTGCTTTGGCTACAACAGGTACTCCAGATTCATCAGCTCTTGCAACAGGTATTTCTGAGGCATTGGTTTGTACAGCAACGGGTATTGGAACATCTACTTTGGCTATTGTTATGTACAACGCTTTTACAACTAAAATTGATAAATTGACTTACTCTATCGATGAGGCTGGTTTTGCTATCACGCAATCTTACAGAAGATTCAAAGCTGGAATCAATAAATAGTAGTAGTAAGTAGTTTAATCAACAATAAGTCTGTGCTTGCATAGAGTTATAAAAGAAAATATAAAATGGCTAAAGTTAAAATGTCAAAGAAAAGTATGAGAGTAGACATGACCGCGATGTGCGATGTGTCGTTCCTACTTCTAACTTTCTTCGTGTTGACATCGACAGCAAAACTTCCAGAAGCTTTGCCTGTTGATACTCCTGCATCGACAGTACAAACCAAATTGCCTGAAACTAATTTAGCTACATTAACAGTTGGAGAAGGAAAAGTATTTTTCGGCGTATTGGGCAAAGAGAATCGCAAAGAAACTCTTACTCAAATGGGACAAAAATACAATATCGATTTCACCGAGAAAGAAAAGGATGAATTTTCTAATATCGAAGGTGTCGGTACTCCAATTACCGCTTTGAAACAGTTTTTAAACTTGCCACATGATGTGAGAAGTAAAGCCGTTCAAGTGGGAATTCCAACAGACTCATTGGACAATCAATTGAAAGATTGGGTTCAATCGGCGCGTGTAGCGGTTAGAGATTTAGATAATAAAGTACTTGATGTTGCTATTAAAGGAGATGCAAAAGAAGAATATCCTACAATTAAAAGAGTAATCGATATTCTCCAAGATCAAAAAGTAAATCGTTTCTTCTTGGTTACAGGACTGAGAAATGAAGATTTTTAATCATTAAAATTTCAAACTGTAAATGGCAGAATTAAATACAGGAGGCGGAGACGGTAAGGGAAAAAAAGTAAGAAGTAAAAAACAAAACGCCGGAGTAGATTTAACGGCGATGGTGGATTTGGCATTCTTATTGATTACTTTCTTCATGTTGACGACCTCGATGAATAAACCGCAGTCTATGAATTTGGCTATGCCAGATAAAGATAAAACCGATGTCGATAATGAAACCCTGGTTGCAGACAATCGCTCGATGACGATCTTAATAGGCGCGGATAATAAAATCAAATGGTATATGGGGAGAACAGATGCCCCATTAGAAGGACCACAAGATCAAACCTACGGTAAAGAAGGTATTCGTATTGAACTTTTGAAAAAAGTAAAAGCGATTCCTCAAATTACCGGAGATCCTGAAAAGGGATTGATCGTGATTATTAAACCAAGTAAAAATTCTAATTACAGAAACTTGGTGGATATTTTGGATGAGATGGCGATTACCAATGTAAAAGCTTATGCTATTGTTGATATGACACCAGAAGATCTCGCTATACTTGGAGAAAACTAGGTAACTAGTATCAACTTAAAATTTTAGACCATGTCAAAATTAAATATTTTTAAGAAGGAATGGCTTGATATAGTTTTCGAAGGACGTAACAAGTCTTATGGAGCTTATCAATTGCGTTCTGAGAATCCTAAAGTAACTACTTTTGCACTATTCGCAGGGATTGCTTTATTTGGAGTGGGACTAGCTTCTCCTCTTATAATCAAAACCATTGAAGGAACACTTGGGAAGAATAAAAAAGACGCTCCTTTGGATACTGAAATTACATTGGTAGATTTGGCTACGCCACCGCCACCAGTGGAACTTCCACCTCCACCACCAATTGAAGCACCGCCACCGCCGCCAGAGGCTACGAAGTCGGTTGTAGATACCAAGAAATTTACACCACCTAAAGTGGTTGAAAAAGAAAAGGTAGTTGAGGAAATCGCTAAGGTTGAAGAATTTATCGACAAAGACCCAGGCGTTAAAGACGCTAAGGGAGATAAAGAAAAAGGAGACATCAAAACCGGTGAAAAGACCGGTAATGCCGATAAAGGGGATAGACCAACGGACGGAGAAGAAGATGGTAACAAAGTCTTTATTGCCGTACAAGTCTCTGCTACACCTCCAGGGGGAATGGCAGGATTTACCAAAACCTTTATCAGCCGTTTTAGAACACCAGATATCGATTCTAGTGTGAAGAAAATCCAGGTAATTGTAAAATTCATCGTGGAGAAAGACGGATCTTTAACCGATATTACCATCTTACGTGACCCCGGTTACGGTGCAGGGAAAGAAGCGGTACGCGTATTGCAAAATATGCCGAAGTGGAAACCAGCAGTACAGAATGGTAAAAATGTAAGATCGCAGTTTACACTGCCTATTACGATTCAGGTTCAGTAATGAATTTTTATAATAAATTTAAACAGAAATCGCCCTTACAGCGATTTCTGTTTGTTTTCGGATTGTTCTTCTTTTTCCTGTACCTGTGTTTAGGCGTCTTGTTTATCTTTTGGAAAGCGATGCCTTTGGATATTGCGTACACCAATCGATTGCTGTTTGGCATCGTATTAATCGTGTATGCTGGATTTAGATTTTTTAGATTGTTAAGTTAAAATGCTTCGGCATACTTTATACGCAAAGGCGACCTCCATGAGGTCGCCTTTGGCATTTATAGCCCTTTGATAGTACGTATGTGAATTGCGGATTGTTAAATCATGGGTTTTGTGTTGGTTTTGATGCGGTTGTTACTTGTGTCTAGGGGTTTTTGTTGAGAATAATAGCTTATAATGTTGTTTTTTAATGAAATATATGCAGTGTGGTTTTTTTTGTGTTCTTATTTTGTTTATATTTAGAATAGATAAAGAGAGTGGGGCTACAGCAGCTTTTCGCTCTACCCGGTTTAAATCTGAAAGAGGATTTTATGACGATTGGATTGCTTAAGCAAGTGCGTTTTGTTGAAGGTTTAGGCGGCTTTGTAGCTGGCTTTGCTTTCACTGAGGAGTATCATTAACAAACAGATTAAATTTAAACTACAATATCATGTCAAAATTAAATATTTTCAAAAGAGATTGGTTGGACTTGGTGTTTGAAAATCGAAACAAAAAATACGGCGCCTATCAACTGCGTTCGGAAAATCCAAAGACAACGAGCTTAGCCTTGTTTATCGGCACCGCTCTGTTGGCGGCGGCCATTTCATCGCCCTTAATTATTAAGGGATTGAATGGTACACTTGGCGAACATGTTGTTAGGGAGCGCCCTTTGTCTGATCCGGTGGTATGGGATTTTGTTCCACCAATACCGCCAGCAAGGGAAATTGTCGAACCCAAAAGCGTGGAGCAGCCTGTTGTTAAAGCGACGGATGCAGCTCCGGCTTCGGCTGTAGCGAGCAAACGACACAAGGCTTATAAGGTTACTGATAATACCGCCGCTATAACCGAAGAGCCTACATCGGCAGTGGATTTGCTCGAGGGCAATCCAGGCGCCGTAACGCGCGATGGAACGCCTGGAGGCTCCGTTGTTTTGCTCGGCAATTCCGGTGAGGGAACGGGCTCCGCTGGCAACGGCACCGCTATTGTCGATGAGGGCAACAGCAATGAGGTTTATAGCTTTGTACAGCTTAAAGCGGAACCCGTAGGTGGTTTTACAAGCTTTAACAAAATGTTTGTTTCGCGTTTTAGAACTCCCGATGTCCATGCAAACGTGGTGAAATTGCAGGTCATTGTCAGATTCATAGTGGAAAAAGACGGGTCGCTATCCGATATAAGCATACTGCGCGATCCCGGTTATGGCGCGGGTAAAGAAGCGGTTCGCGTGCTTAAAACCATGCCGAATTGGAAGGCGGCGGTTCAAAACAACCGCAAGGTACGCTCACAGTTTACTTTGCCTATTACCGTTGAAGTACGATAAGACGTTGTCAAGGCCGCATTTGTTTATCATAAATGCGGCCTTTTTTAATGCGCTTGTTCTAAAAAACATATTTTAACCTCCTAATGCTGTTTTTTTCAGCGGAAATCAATATCTTTAAACTCGTGAATATGTCGGTGGATTCCCTGAGAAAATGGATTCTGTTGGATTTTTGCGCTGGTTTAATTAATTTAAAAAAACAAACTCTTATGACTGGTTTTTATTCCTTATCGAAAAAGGCTATTTTCTTTGCATTCTTAGGACTCACACTCGTACAGTGTAAAAAAGAAAAAACAGCAGTGGTGGTCGACGAAATACAGGAAACCGCGGTTTCTGGTACGACTTCTATTTGGGTTGAAGAGTCGGTTTTTCCTGTGGTAGAAGACGTGAACCGCGTATTCGAAAGCGAATACGACAAGGCGACCATCCACTTGGAAAAGAAATCGGAAGCGGAAATCTTAAAAGCTATTTTTGAAGGACATACACAAATTGCGGTATTACCGAGAACTTTGGATGCCGACGAATTGGCGCGCTTTCAAGGCAAGGTCAATCCGAAGATAACGCATTTCGCCTCCGATGCCGTGGTGTTTATCACCAATGCAGCCCATAAAGATTCGCTAATCGACTATCAAGAGGCCTTGCATACCCTGCAAGATAAAAAGAGCGACAAGAAATTGATGCTGGTTTTTGACAATGTCAATTCCAGTGTGGTTCGTCAGTTTAAAACCGATGCCGGAATTACCGACTTCCCCAAAGAAAACGTCTATTTTTTACCGACTACTCAGGAAGTGATTGCCTATGTGGAGCAAAATCAAAATGCGGTAGGCGTGATCGGACTGGATTGGTTGCTACAACCCACAGCGGAATTGGCCAAGCACCTCGAGCAAATCAAAGTGCTTTCGGTTAAAAATCCCAAAGACGGCAAATACTACAAACCGAGTCAAAATAATATAGCCGAGGGAACCTATCCTATAATAAGAAAATTATACGTTTTGGATTTTCAGGGAAAAACTGGTCTAGGAACGGGATTTGCTTCGTATATTGCAGGACCTAAAGGACAACGAATAATCTTGAAGTCGGGATTGGTGCCTTTTAGAGTGCCGCCGAGAGAGATTATTGTTACCGATGAAAAATTAAAGTAAAGTACAACTAAAACCATATAAAATGAATAAGTACACTATTTTTAGTCTGTTATTAACTGGGTTAACCGCTGCGGGTGTATCTGCTCAGGATTTAGAACAGGCAAAAAAAGCCATTAATGATGAGCAATTTGATAAAGCCAAATCAATTCTGAAATCATTGATAAAATCAAAGCCAAACGACGGTAAAAACTTTTACTATTTAGGCGATTTATTCTTGATGGAACAACAAGTGGATTCCTCAAAATTCTATTTTAACAAAGGGGTTGCAGCTAAAAATAAAGGAAGCTTAAACTTTATTGGATTGGGTCAATTAGCCTTGGACAACAACAATGCTAAAGAGGCTAAAACCAATTTCCAAAAAGCGGAAAAAGAAATTAAGAAAAAAGATAACGATGAGTTGCTATTGATTGCAAAAGCCAATCTCAATTCGTCAAATCCAAATGCAGCAGAAGCCATCGCCTATGCAAACAAAGCCTTAGCAAACGATTTTAAGAATGCGGAAGCTTATTTGGTATTGGGTGACGCACACATGCTCAACAAGAGTTTTAGTGAGGCCTTTAGCGCGTATAGAGAAGCGTATGGTTACGATCCAACGATGTTGAAAGCCAAATTGCAGTTGTCTGTAATTACCAAAAGAGCTAAGGCTTACAAAGATGCCGTAGACGGTTTTCAAGAAATTATCAAAATAGATCCTAAATACGCCCCTGCTTATAGAGAGTTGGCGGAGACTTACAAATTGTGGGCCAACAACAGCAACAGCAGCAAATCCGATGAGTATTTGGGACTGGCTTTGGCGAACTACAAAAAATACATGGAGCTTTCCGAGGGATCAATGGAGTCGCAATTGCGCTATGCCGATTTCTTGGTGTTGACTAAAAACTACACCGAATTGGAACGAGTAGCTTCAGAGATGAAAGCAAAGGAAAATGTCAATCCTAGAATATTGCGTTATTTGGGATATTCTTCCTATGAAAACGGTCATTATGCAGAGAGTGTTGAGGCCTTGAAATCCTTTTTGACCAAGACCGATCCTAAAAATATTATCGGTAGAGATTATTTCTATTTGGGCTTGTCGAAAATGGCTGTAGCTAGAAATGCCGATTTTTCTATCAAAGACCAGAGTTTGTACAACGAAGGGATACTAGATCTGGAAAAAGGAGCACAGGTAGAACCGGCTATTGCTTTTGAATACAACGCACCCGCTTTAAAATTGTTTAAAGACAAGCAGTATGCACAAGCAGCGGATATCTTAAACGTTTCTGCCAAAGTACAAAGTCAAGACAACTATATGTACGACAACTACTATTTGGGATATTCTTACTATATATTGGGGAAAGATGCACCAGAAGTAGCCTTATTGCAACAATCGAACGACGCTTTTGCAAAGATGATTGCGGTTTCTCCGGCAACCAAAGAAGCGTATTTGTATAAAGCACGTGCCAATAGATATATCGATACGCCGGAATCTCGTGAAGTGATGACGACGGATTACTTGGGTTATGTCAAAGCAATTCAAGATAAGAATGAACTGGGCAAAGCCGAAAACAAAGAAACGCTGATCGAAGCTTATACACATATCGGTGCGCATTATGCCAATATCGATAGTAAGGACAAAGCAATCGAGTATTTGAACAAAGTCGTTCAGTTAGATCCTAGTAACGATTTCGCTAAATCAACGATTAAAGCACTAAAATAAACGTTTTTTAAAGAATATATAAAAACTTGCTCCATTTCGATAGAGCAAGTTTTTTGTTTTTTATAAGACCCTTTACAACGCGAATGCACTATCTTTGCACATTAATTTTATAGGAATGCAAAAGGTTGATTTACAAAAAGAAGTAGCTAAGGGTACGGTATTGCCTTTGATGGAAGAGTTTTATACCATACAAGGCGAGGGATTCCATACGGGTACAGCGGCTTATTTTATACGAGTAGGTGGATGTGATGTGGGCTGTCATTGGTGCGATGTTAAGGAGAGTTGGGATGCAGAACTTCATCCGCCAACAGCTATAGAAGAGATTGTAGAAAGAGCTTCCAAGGCCGCCAACTTGGCCGTGGTTACAGGTGGTGAGCCTTTGACGTGGAATATGGGACCCTTGACTGCAGCCTTAAAAAAGGCGGGAATGCAGCTCAATATGGAAACCTCCGGTGCTTATCCGCTAACGGGTACCTGGGATTGGATTTGTTTATCGCCAAAAAAAACCAAATTGCCAGTGGAAAGCGTCTATGCTGCTGCCCATGAATTAAAAGTGGTCATCTTCAACAAACACGATTTTATTTTTGCAGAAGAACAAGCCGCTTTAACCAACGACAAAGCCATATTGTTTTTACAACCCGAATGGAGCAAGCAGGAGGAAATGGTGCCGTTGATTGTGGAATACGTCAAGAATAATCCCAAGTGGAGAATATCACTTCAAACACATAAATATTTGGATATTCCATAAATTGAATTAAATTTACATCTTAATCAAAAAAAAAGAATTAGTATGAAAAAGATTTTATTCTCCTTAGTTTTTATATGTATTGCGCAGTTTTCTTTTGCTCAAGATGCGGCTTTTAAAAGCGATATGTTGAAATTTATGAATTTAAGCGGTCAGATGTCGACTTTTGAAATGTTGACTAAAGACATCGTAGACAATATTCCAGACGCTAAGAAAGCGGATTTTCAAAAGGAATTAAAAGAGAGTTTAAACGGATTGATGAATAGTATGGCCGACATGTATATGACGGAGTTTACCCATGCTGAAGTAAAGGATTTTATCAAATTTTACGAATCACCTGCTGGAAAGAAATTGAGTGCAAAAACCAATGTGTTGTTTGAAAAAGGACAAGCTATTGGTCAAGAATGGGGTATGGGTCTTCAAGGCGTAGTAATGAAATATATGGAGTAAGCTCCAAGGGAATACTATAAAAAAAGCTGCCAATGGCAGCTTTTTTTATTAGGGGGTTTTTAGGCCGCTGTTGCCTCAGTGGGCATTCGTTTCCAAAAACGGACACCCCATTCTCGGCGAATCGACGGGAAAAACTATATATACAGCTTCGCCAAATAATCGAAGTGCTCGCCTTCACAGACCAATTCACATTGGAAGCCGTTGGCGTGGGCGGCATTTTGAAGGGTGTTGTAGTCTAGGAATAGCCAGTCAAACGGGACTTCGATCTGCCTTTTATAGGATATGGTAAACTTGAGTTCGCCATAGTAGTCTTTGTCGTGGGGAATCCACCTTCCACCGTCTTCATCCTCGTCGTACATATAGATCAAATCGCTGCTGTCGATCAGAATTTGTCCGCCCTTGTTTAAAAGGGTTTTGAGTAGGGTTAAATAAGTGGTGATGCGGTTCATCTTGCCAAAAATACCGGTTCCATTCATCAGCATCAGTATCGTGTCGAACGATTCGCCTTTAAAATCGAGTAGGTCGACGCAATGCGCCTGGGTAATACCGCGAAGCTTGCAGGCTTCAATCGCCGCTGGCGACCGGTCGATTGCCGTAACCGCCAAACCCTTTTTAAGCAGCTCTAAGCTGTGACTACCCGCGCCGCATCCAATGTCAAGGATGCTGCCAAAACTCATGTCTAAGGCGCGCTGTTCGATTTTGGGCATGCCTTTATAATCCCTAAAGAGATAGCTTACTTCCATCTCATCGAGGTGCGTGATATCGGTTTTCGTAAAGAGGTTTTCCGGTTTATTTTGAGTCTGGTAATCCAAAATGGCCCGTCCGAATAAATCTTTCATGTATTTTAAGTATAAAAGTGATGGTTGCTTTTGAGAATGCGTAAATTTGCACCCTAATTGATACGAATGGAATCATTTCTAAAAGAGCTCCCAAAGCTTGCCAAAGATAAACATATAGAGAATAAAAAGTATTTCGATAAGCTAAAAAAGAAGACACCTAAAAATCTCGATTATCAGATGCAAGAAATTCACACGGCTGTTTTTAAAAAAGTGGACTGCCTATCGTGTGCGAATTGCTGTAAAACCACCGGACCCCTCTTTACTTCGGCCGATATCGAACGCATTTCAAAGCATTTAAAACTCAAGCCGCAAAGCTTTGTCGAACGCTACCTGCGCATCGATGAAGATCGCGACTACGTTTTGCAATCCGTGCCCTGCACGTTTTTAGACAGCGAAAATTACTGCATGATTTACGAGGTAAGACCCAAGGCTTGTAGGGAGTTTCCGCATACCGACCGCAACAAGTTTCAGCAAATTGCCCATTTGACCCTACAAAATGTAGCTATTTGTCCAGCCGCCTATAAAGTGGTCGAGGAGCTAAAAAAGAAAATGCCTTTGTAAAAAAGGCATTGTTGGGGTAACTTATATAAAAAAGTGTTCTTGTTCTAAGAGTTGTTCGATCTCTTGATCCAACTGCTCATCAGCACTGCCGTCTGTGAGGTGATTAAATTGAACTTTGATGTATTCTAACAGTTCGAGTATCAGTTCTTTGAGTTTTTCAAAAAAGCTGAGCGCATCTTCTATATAGCCTTTTACCATATCAAAAAGATCGAGTATTCGTTCAATAAAGGCGGCTATTCTATCAACGTATTTCATAATTTAGCAATTTTGGTTTTTATTCTTTGCTCAAATATAATAAATTTAATGACTTATATTTTGATTTAAGATAAAACTAACATATTTAAAACACCCGCTTTACATGGCGGTGTTTTTACCGATCCAACCAGTTTTTTAAGGCGTTAATCTGACTTTTACTCACCAATATCGGACTGCCCAAATCGGACTGTGGTAGAAGGATAATCTCTATTTTCTGACTGCTGTGTCGGATGACTTCCTGAATCGAATCGATGTGCACCACGTATTTTCTGTTGATTTTAAAGAATTTTTCCGCGTCGAGTTTGCCAATGATATCCTTGATGGTATCGTCGTAAATATAGCTATTGCCGTCGCGGGTATGGAGAAACAAATGTTTGCCCGACCCTACGAAATACGCTACTTCGCGGCTGAGTATGGATTTTAATTTATATCCGTGGGTCACTAAAAACCGATTCTTAATCGGCGCATCGGTATTGTTTGCGATGGCGGCGATCGAGTTTAAAGCCACGGTGGAGTCAAATTGATGCGCTAGGGCTATAAACTTCCTCAAGGCCTGATGGAGTTGTTCCTCCTCAAAGGGTTTTAGAATATAGTCTAAAGTCAATTGGGAAAAAACCTTTAAGGCATAGGAATCATAAGCGGTAATAAAAATAATGGGGGCGGTGATGCGCTGCTGTTCAAAAATCTCAAAACTCTTTCCATCGCCCAAATGGATGTCCATAAAGATTAAATCGACGCTGTTTTCCTTAAAAAAGGATAGGGATTGCTGAACCGATCTTAAAACGATCAGTTCGCTTATGGCAATAAAAGTCTGCTGCTCCAAAAGCGATTTTAGATAAGTAGCAGCTAAAAGCTCGTCTTCTACAATAGCAACTTTCATTTTTATGTAAAAGTACAAAAAAAAGAACCGCCTGAAAATATTTCTCAGACGGTTGCTAGGGCTACTTATAAATTGGGGTTGTTGAGTCTTGCATTCTGTGGATAAGGCAAGGTATATCGCGGGTCGTTTTCCCTTAAGATATATTCTTTCCCCTCTATGGTGTGAACAATACGCTTTTGATGGATGCGTCGCAGGTCGAACCAGCGATGTCCTTCCAAGGCGAATTCTCTAAAGCGTTCTGCCGTTATAAATTCCAACAGGGCACTTTCGTCCATCGCCTCGATCTGACTGTCGATTTGGGGAACCACTGCGGTTTTATAGCGGTTTTTGATCAACTGCTTAAGGGGGGGTTTAGCATCGGATAAGCGGTGCAAACGCAAAGAGGCCTCTGCTTGAATCAGGTAGAGCTCTGCAGTGCGTATACTGACTTTCTGTGCCTGTTCTCCCGCTTTGATGACCTTGAAGCGACCTTGCGATTTTTCAAAGTAAAGCGGGTATCTCAAATCGTTTGCCGCGTCGAAGGCGTTCAAAAGTTCTTCTGAAGCAAAGCTGGCATTTTTTACCTGACTGTGGTACGTATCTTCCAAAGCCAAGATGGACTCGCTGGAAGTGTATAGGTTGGGAAGGTTTTGACTGCTGTTTAAATCTTCCAAAGCGCTTTTGTAACCCAATGCTTGTTCCGTACTGCGCAGGGCGTTTTCCCACTGCTGCTGATAGAGGTATACCCGAGCTTCAAAGGCATATAGTGCCGCCTTCGAAAAGCGGTAATTCAACCCCTTTTCCTGGGTGCTTTGCTGAAGGAGTGTTTTGGCTTGATCGATATCGCGGTGGATTTGATCGTATACCACTTGAGTGGTTTCTGGGTGCAACACTTTTTCCATGTCGAGTTCCAAGGCTAGGGGAATGGCCTTGTCTGTAGCAGAAGTGGTCGCGTTATAAGGTAGGGCGTACAAATTGACCAAATCGAAAAAAGCATAGGCTCTAAGCGCATGAGCTTCTCCTGTCAGTTGGTCTTTTTCTACCGACGCCGGCAATATCACGCCCCCTTCGGTGATGATGTGGTTGATATAAAAAATCGAATTGTAGAACTGCTGCCACGGAAAAGCCGTGGTGTTGTTGTCTTGCGATATGTCTTGCCACATAAAGATCTCGCGGTATATTTGGAAGTCAAATGCCTCGGCATTGATGTCCAACTCGTCGGTGCGCAAAGCGCTTAACGACTTGTGTCGCGGGTAACCGGAGTAGGCCGTGGTCATCAGTCCCCTAAAGTCTTCCTGAGTTTTGGGAATGACAATTCCCTCGGGTTCGATGTCTAAAAAATCGTCGCAACTCACAGCGCCAAGGCTGAGGGTGAGACCGCTTATTAGGATAAATATTTTTTTCATGATGTTTGAAATTGCTGGTTAAAAAGTGAAATTGACACCGATGGTAAACGATCGGGAAATGGGTTGCGCATAGATGCTACCGTAGGTTTCAGGATCAAAATATCCCGAGTAATCCGAACCGAATACCAAGAGGTTTCTTCCTTCCAAACTAATTCGTGCATTCTGAATTTTTAGTGCATCCGTCAGTGATTTGGGGAAGGTATAGCCCAGTCGGATACTGCTGATTCGAATATAGCTGATTTCCTTAGCCCAAATATCTAAATATTTGTAGGTGTTGGCCGGATCGGCTCCGCCAAACCACTGATGGGCCATCCAGGCATCTCCAGTTCCCGATGTCGGACTGCTGATTGCCGGAAGCGTTCCCTGCGGATTGCTCGGCGACCAGGCTTGGAGGATTTCCGTTGTGTAATTCTGTCCTCTGTCGACTTCGGCGCTCGAATACGGTGGGTTGCGAACCACGGTCTGCTTGAGGTTGAATGCCGCAGAAATATTTATGTCAAAGTTTTTGATGACGAAGTTGTTGATAATACCCCCGGTAAATTTGGGATCCTTATCGCCCAAAACCGTAAATAAACCTCTAAACTCTTCATTGGTTAAATTCGTCTTGGAGAACTCGCCCGGAAAAATTTCCGAATACGGATCGTACAACTGAAAGAATTCTACCGCGTTGACTTTTTCGCCGTCTTTCCAAAACATGATGTTGCCATCGTCGTCTAAACCGGCTGTTTTAAGTCCGTATACCGCATTGATGGCATTGCCTTGTCCCGATGGGAGGAAAGAGGAGTTTTGAGCTTCCACACGGTCGATATTGCTTTTGTTGTGCGCAAAATTAAAGGTGGTGTTCCACTTAAAGTCGGCATGGTCGATGTTTTTGGTCGAGATGGAAATCTCGTATCCCTTATTGGATATCTGGGCCCAGTTCATATTGGTAAATTCAAAACCGTTTTCCAAGGGTAGGGCTCTCAATCCGATCAAGTCGGTACTTTTACGGTTGTAAGTATCCACCGCTATATTAATTCGGTTTCCGAACATGCCCAAGTCAAATCCAAAATTGGAATTGGTGGTCTTTTCCCATCTCAACTTGTTGTTTGGCGGATTGATCACGCGTATGTTGGATTCGGAATGTCCGGGAAGTATGGAAACATATTGGTATTCACCCACTACAAATGGCGAGGTGTTTTTGTCGATGTTTCCCTGTAAACCATAGGAAGCTCTCATCCTTAAATTGGATATGAAAGGCAAGTTTTCCATGAATTTTTCCTGGCTTACCAACCAAGAAGCCGAGGCCGACCACAACGGCAGGTATTTGTATTTGGGATCGACACCAAAGAGGTTGGAACCGTCGTAACGCACACTTCCGAATACGGTGTATTTGCGGTCGTATGTATAAGCAGCGGTAGCAAAAAACGAGGCAAAGGAGTTTTCCAAACGCGTGCGCTTAAAGGTCTCGTAATCCTTTTCTCGAGAAATCTCTTCGTTGGGAAACATTATGGGTTTGGTCGTTAGGGTTTTGGGATCGTACCCAAAGCCTTTGGTCACTATGAGTTTATTGTCTGTCTTTCTCAATTCACTACCAGCCATAACATCGATTTCATGCAAATCGTTGATAATGGTGTTGTAGGTCAATTGCGCCTTCCAGTTGAATTGAAAAAAGTCTTGCCTCCAATTTTGAATAATTCCCCCCTCGGGCAAGAAATAATAGTATTCGCCGTCTTTGTAACGACGGGTTTTCTCGCGTTCTTTTCTCGTGAAATAACTCTCGGCACCGGTGTATTTCTCGGTGTCGTTATTGTCGAGTTGTATCCCCAATTGGGTCGATAGTTTTAAATCGTCCGTCACGGCATAATCGATGTCTAAAATCGCTTTTAACGCGTTGTTCTTTAAGTCGTACGAGGTGTTTTCGCGCTCTTCAAAAAGATTATAGGGAATATAGGTATCGCTGTATCCATCGATTTCCTTGTCGTAATTATAACTGCCGTCTGCCTGATAGGGCGTTAGGTATGGATTGACGTTTCTCGAGTAATTCGAGGGAGAAATAGCGGCGTCGATATCGGTTACATACGATTTTTTATTGACCTGCGTACCGAATAAGGCCACGCCCACATGCAATTTATCGCTGACCTGAAAGTTGTTTTTCAAGGTGAGGTTGTAGCGCTCGAAACCCGTGCCTACGGTAGCGCCTTCTTCGTTGTAATAACCCAGGGAAAAGTAGTAATCGGACCGATCACCACCACCGGACAAACTCAATCCGTATTGCTTGTTGATTGCGGTTTGGTAGATTAAATCGCCCCAATCGGTTTGATTGTTGCGCAGGGAATTGATGCTTTGTTGGGTGTTCGGACTCAAAGAACCAAAACCGTTTTGTCTAAATAAATCCAATTCGCCACTGGCGTTTAGGATTCGGGAGATTTCTCCTTTATCCGTTCTATAGGTCAAATCCGATCGACCGGCCAACATCAATTCCAAATCCACTTTTTCCGAAGCATTCATCAGGTTTAACTTGGAGAAATTCGGCTTTTGTGTGATAAAGGTATTGGCGGTGAAATTGACTTTCATCTCGCCTTTTTTACCTCTTTTCGTGGTGATGGCAATAACACCATTGGCCGCTCTGGCTCCGTAAATCGCAGTAGCTGCCGCATCTTTAAGTATGGTGATGTCCAAGATATCGTCTGGATTTAATCCGGCGATGGAATAGTTTTGCAATTGGTCGATATTGTCCTTGTCGCTAAAAGCGGGAATGTCGTTGCCTTCTAAGGGCATACCATCCACTACCCATAGCGGATCTTGTGGTCCGGAAAGCGATGCGGTACCGCGTATTCTAATTTTAGCAGGCCCACCCGGTGCTCCACTTGCTGTGGAAACCGCTACTCCGGCAACTTGGCCCGATAACAATTGATCGACACTAGCCACTCCGGCTTGTTGAATGTCGGCCATACTGACCTGGCTCACGGCCGAGGTCAATTTTCTCTTTTCGATGGTTTGGTAACCCGTAACAATCACTTCGTTCAACATACTGCTGTCGGTAGTAAGACCTATGGAGTAATGAACTTTAGAAGTTAGCGGAATCAATCGGGATTCATATCCCATATAGCTCACGCGTATCGCTTTGGTGGTGGTAGGTACTTCAAGGCTGAATTTCCCATCCACATCGGTTACCGTACCTACACTGGTACTTTGTATGATGCCCTTTTGATCAGTAGTATTGGAAACGGACTGCGTTTCTATGTATACCGAGGCTCCTGGCAAGCTGAGTTTGTCTGTAGCGTCGACTACCAAACCTGTAATCACTCGTTTCTCCTGAGCATAAGTCAGGGTAAAAAACAGCAGTGCAAATAATAAAGATATCTTTTTCATGGTCGATTAATTGTAATTTAGGGCCTCTTCAATTCTGCTGGTCAAATCGCGGTAATGCGCCCGAGTGGCGGCATCTCCAGCGTTTTTCTTTTTGGAAACCAGTTGGGCTATTTTAGCGAGCTCCGCCTTTTTATAGGTCGTGATTTCCGAAACGCGTTTCATAGAAGAGTAATTGATGTTTCGCAACATATTATCGCTATCCAAATGGTTACACAGCGCGGGTATACGCAGGGTATGATCGAGTTGTATCGTTTTTTTCGACGTTTTCTCGAAGAGCTTGTTGGTGGATACTATCAAAGCATCCACATAATTTTTTTGCGTCATACGCTCTAATATCGAAAGTGATTTCCCTCGTTTAGTCCTACCAAAAACCTCTCCATTAATAGTTTGGAGCAGCTCAACGACGCTAAAAAAGTCGTCTTTGCCCAATTGAGTCTGTATTAATTCGTTTTCTGTCATGCGCAATAGGCGCTCGTCCATCAGCAATTCGTAGATTACGGTGTATTGCAATTCTCTGGCTAGGGTGTAGGGCGAGTATTCAAACGGACCTACTGGCGAATCCTTTAGCGGGTAGGTCTTTTCCAAAACCTCGTTAAAGAACAACCAGTTGGGCAGGTGAATCACTTGATCCATCAGGTAGTTCGTGGCCTTTTTTTGCAGGGCTACCGGTACGGCTTGATAGGCTTTTTTGCCATCGCCAAAAACCGTGTTGTTTAGGTAAACCCCTCCGATATTGGCCAATACGTGTTTGTTGTACATCTGCCATTGGCCGATGGTTCCGATGTAGAGCTTGCCGGTTTCGTAATACGATTCCCCGTCTTGAGCCGTCCAATTGCTTAGATTCTCAATGACTCTTTGCAGGTTTTTCACCCCGTATTCACTGGCTAAAACCGCATCATCGCCCAAATCTTCGGATTGGGAACGCGGATCGATGGTGTTGGATAAACTCTGTTGTTCCCCGTAAAAGTACAGCGGGTCGTTTTGATGCTGTACCAACAGCTGACGCAATGCGGCTTTTTCCTCTGCTGCCGTAGGGTACCAACGGTATCCCCAATCGATGGCGTATTTGTCGTAAACACCGATTTTGGGCGTAATAGCTGTGATCTGATCTTCGGGTTGTGCCACGTAATTATAACGGGCATAATCCATGATAGACGGGGCTGTACCACCCATTTTTTCTGTAAATTTCTTCGATCGCAACGAATCGACTGGGAAGGCATAAGATGCCCCCATATTGTGTTTTAATCCGAAGGTATGACCGACCTCATGCGACGATACAAAGCGAATGGCTTCACCCATGTGCTCATCGCTGAATTTATTGCCACGCGCTTGGGGATCGATAGGACCGGTTTGTATGCGCATCCAGCTGTGCAACGAAGTCATCACATTGTGCCACCAAATGATATCGGCTTCCAAGATTTCACCGCTTCGGGGATCAACTACAGAAGGACCCATCGCATTGGCTTTAGGCGAGGCGGCATAGGTGATAACCGAATAGCGCACGTCGTCGATGTCAAAATCGACATCGGTTGCTGTGGGCTCTTTGGCGATAATTGCATCCTTAAAACCCGCTTGCTCGAAGGCTACTTGCCAATCGTGTACGCCATCGATGATTTTCTGACGCCATTGCGGTGGTGTAGCCGGATCGATATAATAGACAATCGGCTTTTTGGGCGTTACCAATTCTCCTTTGAGATACTTTTCCATGTCTTCGGCTTTGGGTTCCATACGCCAACGGGTGATGATCTCCTTTTCTTCCATAGCGTGCTGCTGGTCGTTGAAATACCAGTGCTTTTCGGTAAAATAACCGATTCTTCGATCGGAAAATCGCGCTTGCATAGGCGTTTTACTCAACAATACGATGTTGGTGGTGATGCCTAAAGTTACCGCTAAATCCGTACCACCCTCATTAACCGTAGTGGTTAATTGCGATTTTACTACCATATTCTCGGGAAAGGTTTTGACGCTTTCTATATAGGATAGATTCGATTTTACCGAACCGCCCAAGCCCAAGTTGCTCAAAACATCGTTAAAACTCTTCTGATTGCCGTCAAAAACCTTGTTGACTTTAATAACTACGGCAGTGGAATCGTTGTTTTTGGATTCGATGTCGAACACTTCGATAATCGATTCGGCAAAATTGTTCTGAACCGATTGGGTGATGGCGTCTTCTGCAGGAGAGGAAACCCGAGGGATACTCGTCTTGACCCATACCTTATTAGCGATGGTGTCTTTGTGAAAGGTGATGACCTTGTTTTCGTAATTCATCCCTTTGTTGATTCCCGCTTCATTGACCTGCAACGGCACCTGAGAGAGTTTGTTGACAATTAAAAATTGACGGTCGAGCAAACTGTCGGGAATTTCAAAATAGACATCAGTTTTAACTTGGATGGTATTAAACATGCCCTTCCGATAGCTTCCTTTTTTTATTAAATCATTATAGTTCTTCGTCTTTGTTGATGTTGAATCTTTGGCTGCTTTTTCCTCTTTTGCTTTGGGGTCTTTTTTCTGTGCAAAAGTGACAGTAACATTCATAACCAACAGTAAAAATAGTAACGTTTTGATTTTTAGTCTTACCGTGTTTTTACTCATTCCAATGTTAAGTTAAAGTTAATACGCCTTAAAACTAGCGTCCTTTGCTTAATCTCGAAAATTTTTAGGAGTGAGTGGGGCGTATAACGGAGTGACTGGTTTTTTTAACATTTAATCAAGGGCAGTGTACAGATAAAATGCTCGTTTTTGATTTCGATTTTAAAGCGGTCGCAATCGTAGAATTGGTATATTTTTTGCAAGTATTTAAGTCCAAAGCGCTCACTCTCGGAAGGGGAGGTCTTCTTCTGTAAGTTGTTGATTACGAGTACGCGGTCTTCTTGGACCTGGATGTGTATAGACAAGGGATGCTCCAAAGTCGCGATATTGTGTTTTAAGGCGTTTTCAATAGTGATTTGCAAGGCTAAATACGGTAAGTATAGACCGCTATTGGCCTCGGATTCGCCGGTTATTTTAAAGATTAATTCCTCGGAAAAACGACTCTTTTGCAGGCTGATGTATTCCTGAATAAAGTTGATTTCGTCCTGTAGTGGAACCGCGTTTTCGGCGGGAGGATTGATCAGATACCGGTATATCTTGGACAGGTTTAACGTAAATGTCTGCGCATTCTTTTTATCGATGGCGATAAGCATATACAGCGAATTGAGGGAATTGAATAAGAAATGCGGATTGATTTGATTTTTGAGTTGCTGCAATTGTGTCAATGCCTTTTCCTTGCTGAATTTTTCGTTTTCGACCGCCAAGAGCTCTTTTTCCTTATACGCTTTGCGATTGGCCTGATCAAAGAGGTAAAAGATAAACAGGATTAAAAAAACCGTGGTCAAAAAGATCAGGGTGGTATAGGTTTTGACCTCGGCTACGATTTCATCGGAATTTATCTTGGGAAAATTGACGCAGATATAACCGTCGAAATTCTTGGTTTTAAAACTGTTGACAAAGCGAATCACATCGATATGCAGAAATTCGGACATGACGATAGGCGGATTCTGAAAGTTTTTGTCGATTAAGGTGTCGGTCGGATTTAGGTTGGTCAGCTCAAAGACGTTTTTTCCGATCATTTCGATTTCCGGATGGAAGATACAAATGCCGTTTTTGTCGAAAATATACGCGTAATTCGGCGTACTCGCATCTATAGTTGCCAGGTATTCGTGTAGTTTTTGTAGGTTTATCGTGTAGCCATAAACGCGTCGGGTGTGCTTGCTCGTCGGAATGCTGTTGGAGATAATCCAATACAAACTGTCGCGACTTGCAATCAGGGTTTCGCGGTTGTTTTGGGGCGGCGCCTCGAGCAGCCATTGGCGAAATGCAGCCTCAGACTCTATGCCGCTGCTGCGCATATACGAATCGACTATGTTCTGTGCCGTGTCCAAATCGACGAACCAATTGCTGTCGATCAGGAAATTGCTGTGACTGATCTCATTGAGAATTTCAAACTTATCCCGCAAGGCCTTTCCACTGTTTCGGGAGGCAATACCGTGAAGCAAGTTTTGATGCTGATCGATGCGGATAAATTCGTTTTCTAAAGCCTTATTCCGTTTAAAAAATGTCTTTTTTGCAATATCTGTATTGATGTCCTCGCTGTTTTGGGTGATTAAAACACTTAAAACAAGCAAGGCAATAACGGTAATCAGCAATATGGGAAAGCTGATCAGCAATAAGGTACGGCGTTCTATGGGTTTTTTAAACTTAAAAAAGGACATATCGACGGGGTATCAAGTGGCGTAAGCCTATTTGGTGTATAGCAAATAGGGCGCTCTGGTTTTTTTAAAATTTTCTATACCCGTTTTCCAAGTTTCGCGAATTTGGTTTTCGGTCCATCCCTTTTCAATTTGGGTTTTCAAGGTCGTGGTACCGGCTAATTTAGTGAAAAAGCCGATAAAAAACCGATCTTTTTGGTCGCTGTGGTTGTAGGCTTTTAAGAGCCATTGCAGGTCTAAAGGACGGGTCACTTCAACTTTACTGAGGTTTTCACCAAAGCAGAGCTTGCCCTTGTTCATTGGGTCGGAAGAGGCCGCATTGGGTTGTGGTGTAAAGGAAAAGGGCATATTTTTGAGGAAGGGTGAACCGTAGATTTGAAACTGTAAATCCGTTCCTCGCCCCGAGCTGACGTTGGTGCCCTCAAAAAAGCACAGACTCACATACAGTCTGATCGACTGCATATTCGGCAGGTTGGGAGAGGGGGCTATAGGCAAATCATAAGGCATATCGCTACTGTAGTTGTTGCAGGGAATTACCGTTAATTTGCATTGAATGCCTTGGTTGAGCCATTTTTCGCCGTTGATCATTTGTCCGTACTCGCCTATAGTCATTCCGTGCAATACCGGTATGGGGTGCATGCCGATAAAACTCTTGTTCGCCAACTCTAAAACCGGACCGTCTATGCTCGATCCATTGGGGTTGGGACGATCTAGAATGATTACCGGGATGCCGTTTTCGGCACAGGCCTCCATTAAATAGTGTAACGAAGAGATATAGGTATAAAATCGAGCGCCTACATCTTGCAGGTCAAACAACATGACTTCAATGTCTTTGAGCTGTTCTTTGCTCGGTTTTTTACTCGAGCCGTAAAGCGATATAATCGGGAGGTTGGTTTTGCTGTCCTTGCTGTCTTTGACGTGTTCTCCTGCACTTGCCGTTCCCCTAAAGCCGTGTTCGGGTGCGTATACCTTAATGACGTTGACCTGGTTTCTCAACAAAAAATCTACTGTAGATTCGGATGTACCCGATGCAGACTGTGGTACTATACCGGTTTGATTGGTTAGTATGCCTACTTTTTTGCCCTGTAATAAGGGGCCATAAAGCGCTATTCTTTCCGCGCCAACTTCTATACGCGTAGGTGTTGCCGCCGCTTCTGCTAGTGTTGGTTTAGCAGTTCTGCTTATTTTTGTGGAATTTCCACAGGAAACAAATAGTACTAATAGGAATAAAACTGTATTTTTGAACGTTGAATTTGATACCATAAAGATCTTGAAATTAGAATATTTTATTGCCAAAAGGTTAATTACCACTAAAAACTATAAAAGTAGTATATCCGCTCCAATAATTAAAATTGCCATTATAGCAATCGCATTGGGGTTGATTATGATGCTGATTTCAGTGGCGACGGGTTTGGGATTAAAATACAAAATTAGAGATAAAATTTCAGCTTTTGCAGGACATGTCGTTATTTCCAATTACGATGCGAATGAAACCGATCTCACCTTGGAGCCCATGTCTTTAAATCAGGAATTCTATCCCAATTTTAAAAACATATCGGGCATCAAAAAAGTAGAGCCCTTTGCGATTAAAGCGGGGATTATCCGAACCGAAAATGCGTTTGAAGGGATTTTTCTAAAGGGGGTCGATGCACAATACAATTGGCAGGCGCTGGAAGAGTACTTGGTTTTTGGAAGATTGCCCAAATTTGAAGAGGCTATGAGTCAGGAGGTATTGATATCGGAACTCGTTGCCAATCGATTGGAGCTAAAACTGGGAGATAAAATCACGACACATTTTTTAAAGGAAACGGGAAACAAACTGCCCAATGTGCGCAAATTTGAAATCGTAGGGATTTTTAATTCCGGACTTCAAGAGTTTGATTCCAATTTTGTCATCGGCGATTTAAGGCAGGTACAGCGTTTAAACCGATGGAGTGCCGATGAAGTCGGAGGTTTTGAAGTGGTGCTAAACGATTTTGATCAGATCGAAGAAAAGGGTGCTGCTATTTACTTAGAATTGCCACCTACTTTAAATAGTCGCACTATAGTCGAAAAATATGGCAATATTTTCAATTGGATTGCGATGTTCGACTTTAATATAGCCGTAATCCTTGTTATTATGGTGGTGGTCGCCTCTATTAATATGATTGTAGCGCTATTGGTTTTGATTTTGGAGCGCACTCAAATGATTGGGGTCTTAAAAGCCCTTGGAGCCAGTAATTGGACAATACGCAAGATTTTTTTATACAATGCGGCCTACTTGATTTTTGTAGGACTTTTTTGGGGTAACCTTTTGGGAATTGGAATGCTGTTGGTACAACAGCACTTTGGTGTCATTCAGCTGGATCCCAACCTATACTATGTTAAGGAAGCCCCCGTGTTATTGCGCTTTACCGATGTGCTCTGGTTAAATGGCGGTGTAGTGGTTATTTGCTTGCTGGTGTTGTTGATTCCTTCCTATTTAATTACTAAAATTTCCCCGGTTAGCGCTATGCGCTTTGATTAGTGATTCGCTTAGGCGCTTATTCGTTGATTTGCGGATGCGCGAATTCGCCATGGTTTGCCGAAGAGCCTATTCGTTGATTTGCGGATGCGCGGATACGCCTTGGTTTGCCGAGGTGCTGATTCGTTCATTTGCCGATGCGCGAATTCGCCATGTTTTGTTCAAAGGATTTTAGGACTACATTTTAATCAGGAAATTGAACTCCTTATATAGTGCCTAGCGAATAAATGCCTATTCGTTGATTTGTCTATGCGCGAATTTGCCACGGTTTGTGCAAAGTATTTAAGGACTACATTTTTTATTCGGAAAAGAACTCCTTTATACTACCTAGCGAAAACGCCGCTCGCGCCAGCATCTTGCTGGTAAAAGCCTATTCGCTTATTTGCGGATGCGCGGATGCGCCTTGGTTAGTAGAGAATATTTAAGAACTGCTTTTTTTATTCGGAAAAGAACTCCTTTACGCAACCCGGCGAATAAGCGAATCATCAAATCCTCGAATCCGCCTACAATATAAGAGGGTACCAGCGTGACGCTGGCACCAGCGGAGGTTGCAGAAAGTAATTAAGGGCTACATTTTTAATCCGGAAAAGAACTCCTTTACGCAATCTCTCGAATCATCAAATCCGCGAATCAACGAATCCGCCCTTTACTATAAGAAGCTATCTTCTATTCTCCGCCACTCTCGAATCAACGAATCCGCGAATAAACAAATCCTCGAATCCGCACTTTACTATAACAAGCCATCTTCTATTCTACGGTACTCTCGAATCCGCGAATCAACGAATAAACAAATCCGCAAAAAAAAACCGTGTAAAGTTAGGGTAACTAAGCAGTTAACAAATCCCCGGCAAAAACCCCTTAAAAAAAACTTCAAAAGATTAGGAAAGCCGATAAAAAGGCCTACTTTTGCACTCGCATTACCGCAGAAGTTCTTTGATTACCGGGTTGAGATTGTGAGGGTCGTAGGGGTTTAAATCCGACGAGCCGAATAAGGGAGGCCAGTGATAGTAACGATTGACGAGAAAAAAGAAAAATTATTTTTCTATAAAAAGCTTGCCAGTTAAAAAAGAAGTTGTAGTTTTGCATCCGCTTTGAGAGACAAGCGAAAACAAGAAGACACGTTCATAGACATATTGAATTGACAGCAAATAAGAGAGAGTAAGGAAATCGCAAGATTTCAAGAATTAGCGCAAACTATCTAAATATATTAAAAAAATACGATGAAGAGTTTGATCCTGGCTCAGGATGAACGCTAGCGGCAGGCTTAACACATGCAAGTCGAGGGGTATAGGGAGCTTGCTTCCTTGAGACCGGCGCACGGGTGCGTAACGCGTATGCAATCTACCTTTTACAAAGGAATAGCCCAGAGAAATTTGGATTAATGCCTTATAGTGTTGTTGGATGGCATCATTTGACAACTAAAGATTTATCGGTAAAAGATGAGCATGCGTCCCATTAGCTAGTTGGTATGGTAACGGCATACCAAGGCAATGATGGGTAGGGGTCCTGAGAGGGAGATCCCCCACACTGGTACTGAGACACGGACCAGACTCCTACGGGAGGCAGCAGTGAGGAATATTGGTCAATGGAGGCAACTCTGAACCAGCCATGCCGCGTGCAGGAAGACGGTCCTATGGATTGTAAACTGCTTTTATACAGGAATAAACCTACCCTCGTGAGGGTATTTGAAGGTACTGTAGGAATAAGGATCGGCTAACTCCGTGCCAGCAGCCGCGGTAATACGGAGGATCCAAGCGTTATCCGGAATCATTGGGTTTAAAGGGTTCGTAGGCGGTTTGATAAGTCAGTGGTGAAATCTCCTAGCTTAACTAGGAAATGGCCATTGATACTGTCGGACTTGAATTATTGGGAAGTAACTAGAATATGTAGTGTAGCGGTGAAATGCTTAGATATTACATGGAATACCAATTGCGAAGGCAGGTTACTATCAATTGATTGACGCTGATGAACGAAAGCGTGGGTAGCGAACAGGATTAGATACCCTGGTAGTCCACGCCGTAAACGATGGATACTAGCTGTTCGGTCGCAAGACTGAGTGGCTAAGCGAAAGTGATAAGTATCCCACCTGGGGAGTACGTTCGCAAGAATGAAACTCAAAGGAATTGACGGGGGCCCGCACAAGCGGTGGAGCATGTGGTTTAATTCGATGATACGCGAGGAACCTTACCAGGGCTTAAATGTAGATTGACCGTTTTGGAAACATTACTTTCGCAAGACAATTTACAAGGTGCTGCATGGTTGTCGTCAGCTCGTGCCGTGAGGTGTCAGGTTAAGTCCTATAACGAGCGCAACCCCTATCGTTAGTTGCCAGCGGGTCATGCCGGGAACTCTAACGAGACTGCCAGTGCAAACTGAGAGGAAGGTGGGGATGACGTCAAATCATCACGGCCCTTACGTCCTGGGCTACACACGTGCTACAATGGCCGGTACAGAGAGCAGCCACTGGGCGACCAGGAGCGAATCTACAAAACCGGTCACAGTTCGGATCGGAGTCTGCAACTCGACTCCGTGAAGCTGGAATCGCTAGTAATCGGATATCAGCCATGATCCGGTGAATACGTTCCCGGGCCTTGTACACACCGCCCGTCAAGCCATGGAAGCTGGGGGTACCTGAAGTCGGTGACCGCAAGGAGCTGCCTAGGGTAAAACTGGTAACTAGGGCTAAGTCGTAACAAGGTAGCCGTACCGGAAGGTGCGGCTGGAACACCTCCTTTCTAGAGATACGCACTAATTTTATCTTGCTCTCGCTGTTCAATTCAAATAATACACAATAAAAGTACAGAGTCTCGTAGCTCAGCTGGTTAGAGTACTACACTGATAATGTAGGGGTCGGCAGTTCGAGTCTGCCCGGGACTACAGGCTACGCCTGAGGTAAACTTTTGACTATTTTGTCTGCATTTTGCGCAAACAAAACGGCAAAGAACAACGTCAGACGCGGGCATTTTTGGCTAATAGCTAGGAAAAATACACTTTTATTGAAAGGAAATTTTAGAGGTTGACTAGCCCGACTACGTTTGGAAGACTACCTTCTAAATTCATTGGGGGATTAGCTCAGCTGGCTAGAGCGCCTGCCTTGCACGCAGGAGGTCATCGGTTCGACTCCGATATTCTCCACTACGGCATAAAGTCACACAGAAATAATTGTCTGTGGCGACTCGCCACACGTTCATTGACATATTGAGATATTTAAATACAATAAAAATAATAGAAAGCACGTAATTGATTTCGATCGATTACACAAGCACATAAGCAAAATAAGGGCGTATGGGGGATGCCTAGGCTCTCAGAGGCGAAGAAGGACGTGATAAGCTGCGAAAAGCTACGGGGATCGGCACACACGAATTGATCCGTAGATATCCGAATGGGGCAACCCACTATGTTGAAGACATAGTATCCGATAGGAGGCAAACCCGCTGAACTGAAACATCTAAGTAGGCGGAGGAGAAGAAAACAAAAGTGATTCCGTAAGTAGTGGCGAGCGAACGCGGAACAGCCCAAACCAATGTTGTTACGGCAATATTGGGGTTGTAGGACCACGATGTTTCTTGCGGACAGAATTAGAACAAGTTGGAAAGCTTGACCATAGAGGGTGACAGTCCCGTATAAGTAATGGAAGATAAGAATAGTGGTATCCTGAGTAGGTCGGGGCACGTGAAACCCTGATTGAAACTGGCGGGACCATCCGCTAAGGCTAAATACTCCTGAGAGACCGATAGTGAACCAGTACCGTGAGGGAAAGGTGAAAAGAACCGTGAATAACGGAGTGAAATAGATCCTGAAACCATACGCCTACAAGCGGTCGGAGCCCTTAAGTGGGGTGACGGCGTGCCTTTTGCATAATGAGCCTACGAGTTACCGTTGCTGGCAAGGATAAGTGGTTAAGCCATGGATCCGTAGCGAAAGCGAGTCTGAATAGGGCGCTTTAGTCAGTAGTGGTAGACGCGAAACCGTGTGATCTACCCATGGGCAGGTTGAAGTTTAGGTAACACTAAATGGAGGACCGAACCGGTTGACGTTGAAAAGTCTTCGGATGACCTGTGGGTAGGGGTGAAAGGCCAATCAAACTCGGAAATAGCTCGTACTCCCCGAAATGCATTTAGGTGCAGCGTTAGTTATAAAGTTATATAGAGGTAGAGCTACTGATTGGATGCGGGGGTTTCACCACCTACCAATTCCTGACAAACTCCGAATGCTATATAATGTTCACTAACAGTGAGGGCATGGGTGCTAAGGTCCATGTCCGAGAGGGAAAGAACCCAGACCATCAGCTAAGGTCCCCAAATGTATACTAAGTTGAAAAAACGCGGTTTGTCTGCCCAGACAGCTAGGATGTTGGCTTGGAAGCAGCCATTCATTTAAAGAGTGCGTAACAGCTCACTAGTCGAGCGGACGAGCATGGATAATAATCGGGCATAAGTATACTACCGAAGCTATGGATTTACAGACAAGGGTTTGTAAGTGGTAGGGGAGCATTCTAATGGGGTTGAAGGTGAGTTGTGAGACTTGCTGGACTAATTAGAAAAGAAAATGTAGGCATAAGTAACGATAATGCGGGCGAGAAACCCGCACACCGAAAAACTAAGGTTTCCACAGCTATGCTAATCAGCTGTGGGTTAGTCGGGTCCTAAGGCAAACCCGAAGGGGGACGTCGATGGCCAACGGGTTAATATTCCCGTACTACTTATAATTGTGATGGAGTGACGGAGTGATGAAAGCACCGCGAACTGACGGAATAGTTCGTTGAAGATTGTAGCTATATTCCAGATAGTAAAATGCGTTTGGAATGGCAAAGATCGATAGTACTGCGAGTCTACGGACAAGTAGATAGTGTGCCTAAGGGCTTCCAAGAAAACCTTCTAAACATAGATTATAAGTACCCGTACCGTAAACCGACACAGGTAGTTGGGGAGAGAATCCTAAGGTGCTCGAGAGATTCATGGCTAAGGAACTAGGCAAAATAGACCTGTAACTTCGGGAGAAAGGTCGCCAGCGCAAGCTGGCCGCAGTGAAGAGGTCCAGGCGACTGTTTATCAAAAACACAGGGCTCTGCAAAATCGTAAGATGAAGTATAGGGCCTGACACCTGCCCGGTGCTGGAAGGTTAAGAGGAGATGTTATGAGCAATCAGAAGCATTGAATTGAAGCCCCAGTAAACGGCGGCCGTAACTATAACGGTCCTAAGGTAGCGAAATTCCTTGTCGGGTAAGTTCCGACCTGCACGAATGGTGTAACGATCTGGACGCTGTCTCAGCCATGAGCTCGGTGAAATTGTAGTATCGGTGAAGATGCCGATTACCCGCAGTGGGACGAAAAGACCCTGTGCACCTTTACTATAGCTTAGTATTGTTCTTGGATAAGTGATGTGTAGGATAGGTGGGAGACTGTGAAGTGGCGTCGCTAGGCGTTGTGGAGTCATTGTTGAAATACCACCCTTTGCTTATTTGAGATCTAACTCCATATAATGGAGGACATTGCTTGGTGGGTAGTTTGACTGGGGTGGTCGCCTCCAAAAGAGTAACGGAGGCTTCTAAAGGTTCCCTCAGCACGCTTGGTAACCGTGCGTAGAGTGCAATGGTATAAGGGAGCTTGACTGAGAGACTAACAAGTCGACCAGGTACGAAAGTAGAGCATAGTGATCCGGTGGTTCCGCATGGAAGGGCCATCGCTCAAAGGATAAAAGGTACGCCGGGGATAACAGGCTGATCTCCCCCAAGAGCTCATATCGACGGGGGGGTTTGGCACCTCGATGTCGGCTCGTCACATCCTGGGGCTGGAGAAGGTCCCAAGGGTTGGGCTGTTCGCCCATTAAAGTGGCACGCGAGCTGGGTTCAGAACGTCGTGAGACAGTTCGGTCTCTATCTACTGCGGGCGTTAGAAATTTGAGTGGATCTGATTCTAGTACGAGAGGACCGATTTGGACAAACCTCTAGTGTATCTGTTGTCTCGCCAGGGGCATCGCAGAGTAGCTACGTTTGGCAGGGATAAGCGCTGAAAGCATATAAGCGCGAAACCCACCACAAGATGAGATTTCTTTAAAGGGTCGTGGGAGATGACCACGTTGATAGGCTATAGATGTAAAGGCAGTAATGTCATAGTCGAGTAGTACTAATAACCCGTAAGCTTATGTGTACTGTCCCGTTTTTTAAACGGGACAGGATGACTTTCTACTTATACAATACACGTATTTAAATATCTTCGTATGTTACGATATTCGTTATTCCAAACCCTTGGATAACAACCGATTTAAGGTGGTTATTGCAGCGGGGCTCACCTCTTCCCATTTCGAACAGAGCAGTTAAGCCCGTTAGCGCAGATGGTACTGCATTTATGTGGGAGAGTATGTCGTCGCCTTTTTTTTAAGAACCCCTAGTCTTCACAGACTAGGGGTTTTTTGTTTTATGCAGATTCGATGATTTGTTGATTCGATGATTTGCCAGGTTGCGTAAAGGAGTTCTCTTCCGGATTAAAAATGTAGTAATTAAATACTTTCTACAAACCAAGGCGCATCCGCGCATCGGCAAATAAGCGAATCAGCTTTTCCTTATTCGATATTTGCATAATCGAACTCAGTCTCTGAATAAAAAATGCACTAATTAAATACTTTCTGCAAACCAAGGCGTATCCGCGCATCGGCAAATCAGCGCATCGGCTTTTAATTGTGCGCACCAGCAAGATGCTGGCGCGAGCACTAGTCATGCAAAGGAGTTCTTTTCCGCATTAAAAACGTAGTCCTTATATATTTTCTACAAACCAAGGCGCATCCGCGCATCGGCAAATCAGCGAATAAGCTTTTAATTGTGCGCACCAGCAAGATGCTGGCGAGAGCGCTAGTCGTGCAAAGGAGTTCCTTTCGGGATTAAAAATGTGGTTCTTAACTGCTTTGTACAAACTAAGGCGCATCCGTGCATCGGCAAATCAGCGAATAAGCTTTTAATTGTGCGCACCAGCAAGATGCTGGCGCGAGCGATGGTCATGCAAAGGAGGTCAATTCCGAATAAAAATTGCAATCCTTAAATCCTTTGTACAAAATATGGCGCATCCGCGCATCCACAAATCAGCGAATCAGCTTTTTCTTGGAGTTCGTTTTCCGAATAAAAATTGCAATCCTTAGATTCTTTGTACAAAATATGGCGCATCCGCAAATAAACGAATCTGCTTCTCCTTGGGTTCAATTCCGAATAAAATTGCAATCCTTAAATCCTTTGTACAAAATATGGCGCATCCGCGCATCCACAAATCAGCGAATCAGCTTTTCCTTGGGTTCAATTCCGAATAAAAATTGCAATCCTTAAATCCTTTGTACAAAATATGGCGCATCCGCGCATCCGCAAATCAACGAATAAGCATTTCCTTGGGTTCAATTTCCGAATAAAAATTGCAATCCTTAAATCCTTTGTACAAAATATGGCGCATCCGCGCATCCGCAAATAAGCGCATCAGCTTTTCCTTATTCGATATTTGCATAATCGAACTCAGTCTCTGCATAAAAAATGAAGTAATTAAATACTTTCTGCAAACCAAGGCGTATCCGCGCATCCGCAAATCAACGAATAAGCGCTAAGGCAAATCAACGAATAAGCGCCAAGGCAAATCAGCGAATCAGCTTAATCTTACGCAAAGGAGTTCTTTTCTGCAAAGTGCAGTTCTACAAAAAAAGAAGTGCTATTAATCCAATGGTTTTTCTGGAAAGTAAATCTCATATCCGATTCCTCGAACCGAAAGCAGACGAATATTTTGGTCGTATTCAAAGTACTTGCGCAAGCGACTGACGAACACATCGAGACTTCTACCGGAAAAATAGTCGTCGGAATGCCAAATGGCTTTGAGGATAACTTCTCGTTTGAGCAGGTTTCGGTTGTGCTGCAATAGCAGTTGAAGCAAATCGGCTTCTCGCTGCGTCAATCGTTGGCGTTTCTTGGGATGGATTAGGGAGAGGTTGGAGTAATCAAAGCTGTAACTCCCAATGTCAATTATTTGAGATTCCGTTTTGGGTAGCAAGGTGTATCGATACCGCTTGAGTATGTTGTGTATTCTTAAAATCAATTCTTCGGGATCACAGGGTTTGGTCTGATAGTCATCGGCGCCTATTTTTAGTCCCATTAAGCGATCGATTTTTTGATTTTTGGCCGTTAAAAAGATCAGCGGCAATTCGGGGTACACCTCTTTGATTTTTTGTGCCAAGCTAAAACCGTCAAGGTGGGGCATCATCACGTCCAAAATAACCAGATCGTATTCAAAATGCTGAGGAAGCACTGCGAGCACTTCCATAGGGTTCATATACCAAGTTACCTCAAAGTCGGACAAACTCAAATAGTGTTTTAAAATTTGTCCGAAATCTTCATCATCTTCTATTAATAGGAGTTTAATTTTCATAGGGAATGGTGATTTTAACGGTGGTACCCTTTTGTAACTGACTTTTAATCGCAATGGTGCCGCCGTGCTTTAAAACAATAGTGTGGATTAGGTAGAGTCCCAAGCCCAATCCCTTGGTGTTTTGTATGTTGTTTTTTTGTATGCGGTAAAACTTGTTTAAGATGTGTTTTACTTCTTTGGATTCCATGCCTATGCCGTCGTCGGTCACTGTGATTTCAAGATGGCTGGCCTGGGTCTGTACGTGCATCTCTATGTGTTTAGCGCCGTATTTGATACTGTTTCCTACTAAATTACTAATAATCGTTTGTGCTTCTACTTTGTTTAAAGGAGCGGGCTGTGTAAATTGAATTTGTTGTACAAATTGAACCTCGGGCTGACTAAAAGAAAAATCGGCGAGCAGCTGAGTCAAATCCTGCGGCCTAAGTGGGGCTGAGTGCTCCGTTGTTTCGCAATCGAAATGTATGGGTTGCAGTAGGTTTTCAAGCCGATTGAGTTGCCGCTCTATCAAGGGAAGTACGTCGAGGGAACCGCCTTTAGACAGCGTCTTTGTCGCGATTTTGAGCGTGGCTATCGGGGTTTTAAATTCGTGTGCGATGTTGTCTACAATATCGTGTAGGATGAGGGACTCTTCGCGGTGTTTAACCAGGTTTTTGTACGTGAGGTAATACAGTACCAATACCGACAGGAGTATGAGTATGGAAGACAGCATCAATGGTGTTAACGCGCTTAATACGATATACGGAAGGTTGGCAATGTCATAGCTGGTCGTTCTGTTGATGACAAAAGAGAATTCTGGCTTTTTCTGGCCTTGGAAACTGGCGTCATTCGCGTCGTCCGAGTCAGAATTGGAGCTGCTTGTAGTTGATTTGCCCAGGGTAAGCGTTCGCGCTTTGCCAATAGGCGTAGGGGTTTCATACAGCACTAGGGGCGTTTTGATTAAAGTGTCTTTGGACGGGAGTGTAATGAGGTAATTAATCTCTTTTTTAATAGCCACACGATAGCCTTCTTTCTGGAATAAACTATCGATATAGGCGGTTATATGGGGACTGATTTGTGCGTTTTTAGCGCGAAAATATTGGGTTACTTCGTCGAAGTCAATTTGTTTCTTTTCAAATTTAGCAAATAAAGCCAGTATTTCATCTTCGCTTTGAGGCGTTTCCTCAAAGTAGGGAACGCGGTCGTCCAGGTCCGATAATTGTCCGCAAACCGTATTGAGGATATACTTTTCCTTGAGCTTATAGGAATTGTAGAAGTAGTAGGCATGAATACCGAGTAACAGCAAAAAGAGCAGTGTAGAAGCTCCGATATAAAGGAGGTTTTTGTTTTTCATCACAACAAATATAATCAATTTCATCTGCGGCTATTCGCGTTAACCCTTCATTAACCCATCATTAACCGGGAGCAATTCTAAAAAAGAGGACATTTGATAAAAATTTAAAACATGAGCAAGTGGATACTAATAGGGCTTTTTCCAATCTGGGTCTTTGGGCAGCAGGGGGTTTTGGAGGGAAAGGTGGTCAATGAAAAGGGGGAAGCGCTTTCTTTTGCGACTGTAGTAATTGGAGATAGCCAACAGCGCACTCAGGTGGAAGCAGCGGATTTTGAGGGTCATTTTAAGTGGGAGCAGCAGGTGCAGGACGCTGTTTTTTTGGAGGTGTCTTACGTGGGATACCGCACACATAAACAAGTGCTAACCGCAGTGGATTACAGCAAATCATTGGTTGTCGTTTTACTTCAGGAGGGGGGTGAATTGGATGAGTTAGTGATCGAGCACAAAGCCCCTCTTGTAAAGCGAAAGGTCGATCGGTTGGAGTTTAATGTTGAAAACAGTGCTTTGACCAGTTTAAGTGGCTGGGAAATTTTGGGAAAAACCCCGGGCGTGACCAGTCAGGGTGGTCAATTAAAAATCAAAGGCAGTCCCTCTATTGTAGTGACCATAAACGACAAGAAAGTGATGTTGTCCGGTGAGGAATTGAAGAATTTATTGGAAAACACTCCGGGTAAGGACGTGAAGTCTATAGAGGTCATTACGAATCCGCCGGCCAATTACGAGGCTTCGGGCAGTGCCGTTTTGAATATTGTAATGACCAAGAATACCATGGACGGTTATCGCGGCGTGTTGTATGGAAAATACGAGCAAAGCACATACGACAAGGAATTATTCGGACTTACTCAGTATTACCGCAGGGGTAAATTTTCGGCAATGGGCTCGTATTACCGGGGTATGGGAACCTATCTACGGGAAGGTTTTGACGTGGTGCATTTTGTGGAGCAGCAAACGACCTGGGAAAGCGATATGGTACGCAAGGATAAGAATCGAGCTCAGCACAGTTATACCTTCAATTTGGAATACGATTTGGACAGTTTGACCAATTTCACTTTTGGTGCCAATGGGTATATCAGCCCGTTGAGCGAGGGCGTGTATAAGGTGCCCACCTTGATTTACAATGCCCAAGGCGAAGTAGAGTCGCGTTATACCACGCAAAACGACCACCACAGCGCTACGGATTACCACAATTTCTTTGGACAAGTCGACCGCAAGTGGGGACGGGGTAACCGCCTTATCTGGACGAGTTACTGGACGAACAATCACAAAGACAATTTTCAAAGGGTCAACACTCAGTTAAACTTTAAAGATCAAGCAGCGGCAGAAACCACCTTCGAAAGCGATAATTCCAGTAGTGTTCGCTTGTTTTCAACGCAGTTGGACTACAGTGTCAAGCGGTCGCTATGGAATTGGGACAGCGGTGTTAAATACAGTGCGGTGACCACTTCTAGCAATTTGGATTTCTACGACGACGAACTGGGGTCTTGGAATTTTCGAGCCGATAAGAGCAATTTGTTTACCTATAACGAGCATAATTTTGCCGCTTATACCACCGCAGCCTATACTTGGAAGAAGTGGAGTTTTAAGGGAGGATTGCGCTTGGAGTATACCGATTTTAATGGCGAGGTGTCCGTGCCTAAAGAGCAAAATAAGCAGCATTATCTGGAGTGGTTTCCTACGTTCTACGCCCAGTACGAAACCGAAAACCATCATCAGTTTGGTTTTTCTTATGGCAAGCGGATCAGTCGCCCGACCTATTCGTGGTTGAATCCCGCCAAATCCTATTACAATTTGTTTTCCTATTTCCAAGGAGATGTGCAATTAAAGGCCATGATTATCCATAATATTAACCTGACTTACACTTGGAACAATTGGAATGTGGATGTGTATTATCGAAAGGAAAATTTGCCTGCTATGGAGATCTCCTTTCAAGATCCGCAAACCAATCACTTAATCTATAAGTTCACCAATATCAAAGAGGGAAAAATGGGCGGTTTGGATTTGGGTAAGAATTGGGAATTGTTTTCGTTCTTAACCTGGAATGCGTATACCTCGATACAGTATAATGAAAACTATTTTTTTGGGATGGATCAGCAGTTATACCAAAACAGCCGCTGGATTTTTTATGGCCGAACCAGTGCGGAATTTCGCCTGGATAAGGCGACCGATTGGAATCTGGAAATCGGCTATTACTACAACAGTCCTGCCATCCAAGGAACCTTTACCATCAGTAAAGAATCCAGTACTTATTTGGTGATGAACAAGAAGTTTTTCGATAAAAAAATAGAGGCGAGTTTGCTGTTTAACGATATTTTTAAAACGGAGAAATCCAAAGTCAGTACGAATTACAGCAACCAAAATAATTATTTCTTAGATTATCAAGACACTCAAAAGGTAACTTTTTCGATTCGGTATAATTTCGGAAACCAGACGATTAAGAACAAGAGAAAAGTGGAGGGTACGGAAGAGCAGGGCCGTATTTAAGTGAAGGGGTTGCTGTGCTATGGGTAATAAAAATCCCGCTATAGATGATATAGCGGGATTTTTGCCTTTAAAAGAACAGTTGTATTTACAACAATTCGAGTATGCGCTCGAGTGCCATTCCGCGCGAGCCTTTGATTAAAACAAGTCCTTTTTCTAATGGTGGATTCGCCTTAAATGCCTGAGCAAAAGTATCGTAATCTTCAAAGAAAAAAGTGTTTTGGGCGGTGGTTTTGTGTTCGAAAAAGTGTTTTCCAATATAAAAGGTGGTGAGCTTTTCGGTGTTTTTTAATCGATTGATTACCGCTAAATGCTCTGCGCTGCTTTCTGTTCCCAATTCAAACATATCTCCTAGAAAAAGGGTTTTGGCATGCTGGGTTTCCAATTGTAAAAAGTTGTCTAGAGCCGCTTCCATGCTGCTTGGATTTGCGTTGTAGGCATCCAAGAGTATTTTACGCTCATTTTTTTCGATCCATTGCGAGCGGTTGTTGGTGGGTAGGTATTGGCTGATAGCCGTACGACAAGCCTCTAAGGGAACCTTAAAATAGTTTCCTATGGCCACGGCAGCCGCTATATTTGTTGCGTTATAAATACCGGTTAATTGGGATTGAAAAACGTTGTTGTCTACGGTAATACTAGCCATGGGCTGAGCATCGTATTTTTGGATGATCAAATCGCTTTGTTCGTCGGTACCGAAGGTGTATCGCGCAAAAGTCATGGTCTTGGCGTCTTGCAAGGCGTCATCTGTATTGGCAAAAGCCAATTTGTAGTTGTTTTCCAAATAGTCGTAGAGTTCTCCTTTTGCCTTTACAACACCTTCAAAACTGCCGAAGCCCTCTAAATGGGCCTTTCCGAAATTGGTGATATAACCAAAATCAGGATCGGTTAGTTCGCACAAATGGGAAATTTCACCCAAGTGATTGGCTCCCATTTCAACGACACCGATATCGGTATCTTCATCAAAAGACAGTAGGGTTAAGGGAACACCTATATGATTGTTTAAATTGCCTTGAGTACCGCGCACCTGATATTTTTGTGAGAGCACCGTTAGGATGAGTTCCTTAGTGGTTGTTTTGCCATTGCTGCCGGTTAGGGCAATAATGGGAAGCCCCAGTTGTTGGCGGTGGTATTTGGCCAATTCTTGCAACGCCATAAGCGCATCGGCATACCAAAACATTTTATCGGGATTGGACTGCAATTTTTTATTGTCCATCACCACAAAACTAGCCCCATTGTCAAGCGCTTGTTGCGCTAGGGTATTCGCGTCGAAATTATCCCCTTTTAAAGCGAAGAAAAGGGAATTGGGCGTGATGTTTCTAGTATCAATCGATACGCCATCACACTGTAAAAAACATTGGTAAAGCTCTTCTATTGTCATGATTCAAAAGTATAAAAAAAAGCCCTAAGAATTAGGGCTTTTTTTTAAAGAGTATAGACGTTTTAATTTTTTGATCTTTTCTTGGATGGTTTTGCTCCAACTTTAGTCATCGCACAACGGAATCCGATATAGTCTGTCGCTTGATCTTCTGCATAGAATCTTCTCGTTGCAGGATCTAACCAATAGGCTCTATCTTTCCATGAACCTCCTTTGTAAACACGTGATTGGTCGTTTACTAAAGTCGTACGGTTATTGGTATCGTATTTTCTGATTAGTTCGCCGTTTTCATCTGCTAACAAAGTGTGCTCTGGTGCGTTGTACCCTTTAGTACCTCTACCAGCACCATCTTTATAGTCTCTGTTGTCGCTTGCATTAAAGTTTTGTCTCAAGAAGGTATCCGAATCGTCTACCAATACCTGAGCTACTTGTCCAGGCAAGTTGCGTACTTTTACTTTTCCATTTGGTAAAGTATCGTATACAATGGTTTCCGGAGTTACAATTTCAACTTTTCCGTCAGCACCAATTTTGTTCTTGTAATATACATTTCCTCTGAAGTAGTTGAAATCATTATCATCTGTAGTAATCGATGGTCTGTAAACATCGGCAACCCATTCTGCAACGTTTCCGGCCATATCATACAATCCAAAATCATTTGGAGGGTAAGATTTTACTTGGTTAGTAATATCTGCACCGTCTGTAGACCATCCAGAAATACCACCGTAATCACCACGACCTTGTTTGAAGTTGGCCATTTGATCACCTAATTTATTTCTTTTCCCCGTTCTAGTATGTGCACCATCCCACGGATATTTTTTTCTTCCTTTATAAGAATTGTACTCTCTGTTGCCAATTAGACCTACAGCAGCATATTCCCATTCCGCTTCTGTTGGAAGTCTGAATTCCGCTGTAAACAAACCAAACTCCTGTGTAGCGTATATGTTTTTCTTACCGTCTTTCGCTTTGTTGCGAACACCTTGGAATACCACATCTCTGTTTCCTCCGTATAAGGCATCTGGTGAAGCTAAATAAGTCTCAGTACTGAAGTGGTTTTCTCCGTAAGCTTCGGTGATTTTAGCATTCTTTTTAAGGTAACCCGCTCTTTCTAGTGTGGCTTCGTTAACACGATCCGTTCTCCATTTGGCGAAATCGTTTGCTTGTACCCAACTAACTCCTACTACAGGATAATTGGCATAGGCAGGATGACGCAAATAAGAAGTGGTCAAGCTCTCGCTAAATCCAAGTCGGTTTCTCCATACCATGGTATCTGGAAGTGCACCTTCATATATATGTCTGTAGTTTTCATCACTAGGAGGAAATACAGTCTTAAGCCAATATAAGTATTCATTATACATTACATTGGTTACCTCAGTCTCATCCATATAGAAAGACTGAACATATTGTTGAGTAGGGTTGTTATTCCAGTCGTACATTACATCGTCTTGGACTCTTCCCATGGTAAAAGTTCCTCCTTCAATAGTCACCATCCCCAATGGAGCCTGTTGGTCTCCGTAGTTGGTGTTGTATTGAAAACCTCCCTTTTTATCATTTATTTTCCAGCCAGTTGCAGTTGATACTCCTTGGGTACTTGTGTTGCTACAGCTAGTAATACCAAGTGATGCGATAATTCCGGCAATCACTTGCAATGTCATAAGTCTATTAATCTTCATGTTTAAAATGGGTAATTAATTTGCTCGCAATATAATAATTAACGATTAATTAGCAATATTTATTTCGTAAATATTTAAAAAAAACTTAAAATTTGTTCGGTGTTCACAAATTTATCCTTCTATAACGCGTAATTTTGCTGAATATTGCCCTCTAAATTATTTTTCTCGAGGGTATGTACTATTATGGAAATATTAACGTTTACTGTATTATGAAAAACATATTTTATTTTTTTGTCTTTTTATTTTCGATGGGCCTCGCTGCTCAAAGCCGTAATATACAGCTTTCTTGGCAAGAACCCAAGGCCTATGCCTATGGCTTAGAGCAAAAGGTTATTCCCTTTTTCGATTCACAAAATTATAACTTTAATCCCGTTTCTAATACTTTATTATATCGGGAAAGTGTTAATATTTCGGCTGCCGTTAATCCAGCTTCTCTTGTTATTACTAACGTGGTTTATGAGTCAATTAGTGTATCGGACTTAAAAGATTTGCCCTTAGCCGACTTGCCGACCCAAATCAACGCTCAAATACACAATGTATTTGCTCGTGATGCCGTCAAGTTGTCGTTTTCCTTCGCTCCTATTATAAGAGAAGGACAAGGCGCTAAACGGGTAAAGTCTATTCAGTACTCCTATAGAGAAGGGGGTTTTGCGATGGCTCAGCGAAATACGGCCGATGCCTTTCGTTCCAATTCGGTTTTGCAGTCGGGAAATTGGTTTCAGTTTTACATCGAAAAATCCGGTGTATATAAAATTTCCAAGTCTTTTTTAAGCCGTTTAGGCGTGCCGGAGGGTATTGATCCGAGAACGATTCGCCTCTATGGCAACGGTGGACGCATGTTGCCCCTATTAAATGAGGTGCCCTATCCCAACGACCTTACGGAAAATGCCATTCAGGTAATCGGTGAAGGCGATGGCGTGTTTAACGATTCGGATTTTATCTTGTTTTACGGCGAGGGAATGGATCAGTGGAGCGAAGAAAACTTAACGCATTTAAACCTTTATGACAACAAAGCTTACTATTTCCTGACTTATGGTGCGGAAGCCGGTAAGCGAATCTCCGGACTATACCAACCCTCGGGAGGGAGCAACAGCACCTATACCTCGTATGACGGTTATGTTTTTCACGAAAGGGATTTGACCAATATAGGACGTTTGGGCAGAAAGTGGTTTGGAGAGAATTTCGGTGTGCAACAGCAGCAAAATTTCACCTTTGACCTGTTTAATATCGATGCGTCTCAACCGGTTAAAGTTAATATTAATGCGGCTTCTGCTTCTTTTGGAGGCACGAGTTTTGCCTATACCCTCAACAATCAAAATTTGGGATCCGTAACTTTTAACCGTATTAGCGGACAAACCGTAGCAGGATATGAAAATTACTTGTCTAAAAGCGTGCAAATCAACAACGCTTCCGCAACGGTTACCGTAACTTATAACAATGGAGGTGTACCTTCTTCAGAGGGCTACCTCGATTTTATCGCTTTGGAATACACGGCAAATCTGACGGGGTCGAACAAGCAGTTTTTGTTTAGCAATAAATCATTGGCTATGGAAAGCGGCAACGTGACCTATATGATGAATAACACGGGTATGGTGGATCAGATTTGGGACGTGACGGATATTAACAATGTACAGACCTTAATCAATAACGGACAGGGCTCCTTGAGTTTTAAAGCTCCCGGTGGAAGTGTTCGCAAGTATACCACGGTAAGCAACAGTGATTTTTATGAGCCGATACTCTTGGCCAATTCCAAGGTGGCCAATCAGAATTTAAAAGGCGCTGTCTTTAACGAGGGCGATGTGGATTATTTAATCATCACAGACAATGTGTTGAAAGCCGCTGCCGAGCGCTTGGCGAGTTTTCACAGAAGTACCAATGGACTCAAGGTTAAAGTGGTTACTGTAGATCAAATTTACAAAGAATTCTCCTCGGGGAAACAAGACGTAGCGGCGATTCGAAATTTCGTCAAATACGTATATAAAAACGCATCTAGCCCTGCGGCAAGATTGAAGTACGTCAATATGTTTGGCGATGCATCTTTTGATTATAAAGATCGGATTCCCAACAACAGAAATATCGTTCCCGTTTTTTATGGGATGAACCTGGGCTTTCGCAACACTTCTTCCGGCGATGGAAGTAACTTTTCGGCCTATACGACGTTTATGTCGGATGACTTTTACGTATTGATGGACGATGGCGAGGGGCTGATGTTAGATGCGGATTACGGCTTGGATTTGGCCGTGGGTAGAATGTTGGCCAAGAGTTTAGACGAGGCCAATGCAATGGTCGACAAAGTTGTGGATTACAGCGATAAGGAATCGCACGGAAGATGGCGAAACGTTTTGGTTGCCCTGTCCGATGATGTGGATGTACTGGGCGATTTTATATTGCAAAAGGGACTCGACGAGATGATTGACAAGGTTTCGCTGCGAAAACCGTTTTTCAATGTCAAGAAAATCCACATGGATTCCTATTTGCAAGAATCCGCAGCGGCCGGAAAACGATACCCTCAAGCCAAGAAGGACTTTATAGAGTCTATTGAAAATGGGGCGTTGTTTATCAATTATTTTGGTCATGGAGGGGAGGAAGGACTGGCTCAAGAGCGCATTTTTGGAATCGACGATGCTCAGAAATTAAACAATTATAAAAAATATCCGCTCTTCGTAACAATTACTTGTGAATTTACACGTTTTGATAATCCATACCGTTTGACCGGAGGGGAGAGTATGTATAAAAATAGAAGGGGAGGTGCTATAGCTTTAATCGCCACTACTCGGGAGATCGGAATAGAATCGGGACGGCAAATCAACGCTTCCCTAAGTGAGTATCTATTCCCGGATTCGAATCAGTATTCAACTATAGCCGAGGCGTTGATGAATACCAAAAACAACTCTTCTCAACGCGATAAAAATGTGGTTTTCTACATTGGAGATCCCGCTTTGAAATTGGCGATAGCGCGACCAAAGGTGGTGTTGACCAAAATCAATGATCAGGCTTTTTCGGAATTTACCGGAAATTTAGAAGCCTTGGGCTATGTGAAATTAGGCGGAGAACTCAGAGATGAAAACGACCAGTTTTTAAATCAATTCAACGGTGGCTTGGCGGTTCAGATTTTTGATAAGGAAATCGATCGCAAAACACTGGGTAATGATCAAGTCATGAATAACGGCGTTTTGGCAATCATGGATTTTAAAACCTTGGGCGAAACCATTTTTAGGGGAAATGCCACGGTCAAGCAAGGGATGTTTAATTTCGATTTTGTATTGCCTAAGGATATTAAAATAGCAATCGGACCGGGGAAGGTGAGCTTTTATGCCACTCAGGATACCGGATTGGATTTTACCGGTAGCGAGAATAAAATTAACGTGGGAGGGATCAACCTAAACGCCCCAGAAGATAAAATAGCGCCGACGATTAAACTTTTTATGAATGATGAATCGTTTATATCTGGAGGAGTTACATCGGAATCGCCCGTATTTTTGGTATTTTTGGAAGATGAAAACGGGATCAATACCTCTAGTGGTATCGGTCACGATTTGACGGGTATTTTAGATGGCGATGAGGCCAATCCAATCGTTATGAACGATTATTACGAAACCGAACCCGATAATTTTAGAAAGGGTAAAGTGCGCTATCCGTTTAAGGATTTGTCAAACGGACTGCATACCTTGAGTTTTAAAGCCTGGGATGTGTATAATAATTTGGCGACTGCAGAGATACAGTTCTTGGTTTCCAAAGAAGAAGGAGTTAGTTTGGAAAAAGTGTTGAATTATCCCAATCCTTTTGTAAATTATACCGAATTTTGGTTTACCCACAATCGTCCTTTTGAAAACTTAGAAGTACAGGTGCAAATCATGACCGTGACGGGTAGAATAGTTAAAACGATCAATCAGTTGATTACTACGAATGGTAATCTATCTAGAGATATCAAATGGGATGGTTTAGACGATTTTGGAGATCGTATAGGTAAAGGCGTGTATATTTACCGCTTAACGGTAAAATCGACCGTGACCAATCATAAGTCTGAAAAAATAGAAAAGCTTGTAATCCTTTGAGAAAATAGTATATTTGTTCAATATAAAAAGTCATAAATGAAAAAAACGACGATAGTTGCTATGGTTGCAATTAGCTCACAATTTGCAGTAGCACAAAATTCATTACCCGTTCCCGCTAATTATCAGGATTCCCGGGCAATTACAACAGGAGTACCCTTCTTACAAATTGCCGCGGACGCCCGTTCGGCAGGGATGGGAGATATGGGAGTAGCCACCACTACAGATATTTATTCCCAACAGCATAACCCCGCAAAATATGCCTTTGCCACTCAACAACAGGGCTTCGCAATCAGTTATACTCCTTATATGACGAGCATCGCTAGCGATGTGTCTTTAGGACAATTGAACTATTTTAATAAATTTAACGAACGAAGTGCGTTTGCTGTAAGTATGCGCTATTTCGGATTGGGTGATATAGAATTAAGACAAAACTATAACGATGCACCGATAACCAGAAGCCCGAACGAATTTGCGATTGACGGGTCTTACTCCCTAAAATTGACCGAGAAGTTCTCGATGGCTGTGGCGGGACGATTTATCAGTTCAAATTTAAAAGTGCCTGAAGATATGGGCGGTGGAGACGCTTCTGCGGCGACTACTTTTGCCGTGGATATCGCCGGTTTTTACGAATCGGAACAAATCGCTTTCAACAGCTTTGAAGGTCGTTGGAGAGCGGGTTTTAACCTTCAAAACCTAGGTCCAAAAATCAAATACGACGACAGTGCTCAAAACGCGAGTTTTTTACCGTCGAACTTAAAATTAGGAGGGGGTTTTGATTTTATATTAGATGCTCATAATACGGTAACCGTTTATGGAGAACTCAATAAACTATTGGTGCCCACACCGCAAATTCCAGATTTTCGCGACTTAGATGGAGACGGTGTATTGTCGCCATCAGAACAAAATGCAGCGATAACCAAATCGAGAAACGAGTATAACGACATCGGTTGGGCGTCGGGAATTTTTAAATCTTTCGGCGATGCACCAGGTGGTATGTCAGAAGAGATGAAAGAGTTTACTTGGGCTTTAGGGGCGGAATATTGGTATGACGATGCCTTCGCCTTTCGCGTGGGTTATTTCAATGAAAACGAACTGAAAGGGGCTAGAAAATATGCCACTTTAGGTGCCGGATTTAAGTATAATACCATTACGGTAGACGTATCTTATTTGTTTTCCACATCGAAAGTCAATAATCCTTTAGAAAACACCTTGCGCTTTTCTTTGGCCTTTAATTTTGGAGGAAGCTACAGCAAAAATTAAATCACCACTTTAAAAAATAAAAAAGATCCAAACTAATTCTAGTTTGGATTTTTTGTCTAAAAATATCCCGTAGATGAAGGAAATAAAATTGACTACCACTTTTTTTGAATATGAAAGTATAGAAGCTCTAAGCCTAGCGGATCAACAATTGATGCAAGCGGCAATAGCGATAAGAAAGCAGGCTTATGCACCCTATTCCAAGTTTCGCGTCGGGGCTGCCTTGTTGTTGGATGACGGCAGTGTGATTGAGGGGGCTAATCAAGAAAATGCAGCCTATCCTTCGGGCTTATGTGCCGAGCGTACCGCTATATTTTACGCTGGTGCCACCCGTCCCCAAGCAGTTATTGTGGCAATTGCCATATCTGCCTGCTCAGACTTAAAGCAAACCACAACGCCTATTCCGCCTTGTGGTGCTTGCAGACAAGCGATATTGGAGTACGAAAACAAACAACAACAACCCATTAGAATGCTGTTTATGGGAGCGGCAGGACCGGTGGTGGAATCGCCTTCCCTAATCAATATGCTGCCCTTTCACTTTGATGAAGATTCGCTATAGATAACGGATATACCTAGGGTATATAGATAAAGCCTTGTTTTTTTGAGATGCGGATTGGATTTGCTTTTGAACGGCACTTTGACACTCTGCTATATCATAGGTGTAACAGTTATTATAAGGAGGTGTACTTTTTGGAGCCTCCTTATATTGATATGATAAAGTCGGAACAACGAGAACTGCAACGAATTTGTGGCTGTGAAGCTGATAGGACAAAAAAAATGCTTATAACGGCTATTTAAAATAGTGTTATAAGCATTTTTTTATTTTATAAAATTGATAGTGATGACCCCGTTTTATTGTTTTTTGGCTCGAGACATCGTGTTCATAATGACCGACAAGACTATATACAACATGATGATAATCGGAATAGCCAAGTAGTGCAACCACAACAACATCACAGCTGAAGAGATTAAAAACAGGTATTGAATTTTATTGGAAGCCCAATTGCCGTATTTTACTTTTAAAGAAAACAACGGAATTTCGGCATTCATGATAAAAGCGCTAAACAAACTGATCAGTACCAAGACATACGGATTGCTCAGCAAGGTAATGATCCATTCGATATTGGTCGTGGCGGTAATCATCGGCAAGCTCAAGATAAACAAGGTATTGGCAGGGGTTGGTAATCCGATAAAAGAATCGGTTTGTCTGGTATCTATATTGAATTTAGCCAATCGGTAACAAGAGCCCAAGGTAATGATAAATCCGAGATACGGAATCACGCCCATATAATAGGTTTCCGGCGAAAGGTTGTAGATCTCTTGGTTTTCCTGTATGCTTGCCAAGAGTCTATACATAATGATACCCGGAACTACACCACTGGTAACCATGTCGGCCAGGGAATCCAATTGCACGCCCAGTTCACTTTTAACGTGTAATAGCCTTGCAGTGAATCCGTCCCAGAAATCGAAGAAAATCCCCAAACAAACCCAGAAAAAGGCCATCTGTAGATTATCGTCAAAGGCATAAATGGCTGCGATTAGTCCAGAAGTCAGGTTTAATAGGGTAATGGCATTGGGAATGTGTTTTTTTATACTCATAGCGCTAGGTTTCAAAAATAAAGGGTTTGACAACGATTATTATTGGTTTATGCAAATGTATTATAAAACTTGTGAATAAGTAAACTTAAAATGGAGTTTAGTATTTGAGATTTTTATTACATCTTTGTATAAAAATGAAATTCTTGTGAAAAACATACTTCTTTTAAGCCTGCTGATATGCACAGGAACAATTCAAGCTCAAAAGGTTAGAAAATATTCTAATGAGTTTATGAATATAGGTGTCGATGCTGCGGCTATGGGAATGGCCAATAGCGTTGTGGCAAGTACGGACAACGTCAATGCGACTTATTGGAATCCCGCTGGATTAATTCATTTGGATACCAAGCAGCTCAGTCTGATGCACGCGAGTTATTTTGCCAATATCGCGCAATATGACTATGTGGCTTTTGCCATGCCTTTGGACGACAAAAGTGCGGTAGGACTTTCATTAATACGTTTTGGTGTGGATGACATCATGAATACTACCGAGTTAATCGATCAAAATGGAAATATCGATTACAATAAAATCAGCTTGTTTTCCACGGCAGATTATGCCTTTACCGCTTCTTATGCCCGTGCCTTGCCCGTAGAAGGGCTCTCGATGGGAGTCAATGCTAAAATCATTCGCAGAGTCATTGGAAAGTTTGCCAACTCTTGGGGCTTTGGCTTTGACTTAGGAGTGCAATACCACACGGCCTCGGGATGGAAATGGGCGGCCATGGCTCGAGATATTACCACGACCTACAATATGTGGTCCATCAATAAAAAAGAATTTGAAAAAATCAGCAATGCCATACCGGGACAAAACTCCGAATTGCCAGAAACCACCGAGATAACCCTGCCAAAACTACAATTGGGCGTTGCTCGAAAGTTTAATTTTGACGAGGATTTTTCTGTGCTTACAGCAATGGGTGTCAATTTGGAGTTTGCAGAAACCCAGGCATTAGTCTCGACCAAAGGATTTAGTGCTTCTCCGACAGTGGGCTTGGAATTTGCCTATACCGACATGGTTTTTGTACGCGGGGGATTAGGAAATTTCCAAAACACCACCCAATTGGACGGTTCGGATAAAGTGGGCTTTCAACCCAATATCGGTGTGGGCTTTCAGTATAAGGGCATTCAAATTGATTATGCATTAACCGATATCGGCGATCAAAGTGTAGCCTTGTATTCGAACGTGTTTTCCTTAAAACTCAATTTAGATATATTTAGTCGTTAATAGATGAGAATTTTAAGTAGTTTGTTGTTGTGTTTCTTTTCGATGTTGGTGTGGGCGCAGGAAACCACGGTTTCTTATCCGCCGCTAACAGACCGAGCCGAAGTCACCGTTTTAACCGTGGGTACAGGCTCGGAACTATACACCCTTTTCGGTCATACAGCCCTGCGGGTTTACGATCCCTTATCGCGCATCGACCGGGTTTATAACTATGGACTGTTTGACTTTCGGACACCCAATTTTTACAGTAAATTCATCAAAGGGGAGCTGTTGTATTTTGGTGGGTACGAAGATTATCGCGAGTTTGTTTTGGGTTATGCCTATGAAGACCGACCGGTCTACGAACAACATATTCTACTGAGCGACGAGCAGAAGCAAGCGCTTTGGCAATTGCTGAATCAGTCGTTGGAACCCGATCAAAAATTTTATACCTATAAGTTTATTCGTCAGAATTGTACCACTAAGGTTGTGGATTTACTCAATAAGGTTTTGAAAGAACCAATCGCAGTAGCCATTTATCCCGACGACGCTACCTATAGAAGTGTTTTAAACGAACCCTTAAAGGGGCATTTCTTTGAAAAACTGGGTATCAACCTGTTGTTTAGTTCCCAATTAGACGACAAACCGACCACGCTCTTTCTTCCCGATAAATTGATGCAAGGACTTAATGCCACAGCCAAAAACGGCATGCCCTTGGTAGACAAAACCGCGGCGGTTTATGAAAGACAAGAAACCGCTAGCAAGGCGTGGTGGAACTCCTACGCTTTTTTTTGCGGAATCGTACTGCTGCTTGGCGCTTTAATGCGCTATTCGTGGATGCGAGTGGGATATTTTATCGGCATGGGGTTATTGGGTTGTCTATTGGGGTTCGTCAGTCTGTATTCTTCTCATATCGAGCTCTATTTGAACGATACGCCATTGCTGTGTAATCCGCTATTTTTGCTGATACCGGCCTTAGCCTACCAAAAGAGGTGGGGTAGATTTCCCCTGATTATTTTTGTACTCTGCGCTTTGTCTCTATTGCTCTATGTGCTTATCAATGCCTTCTCTGAGAAGTTAATCATCACACTACCCTTGGTTTTATTGGGCTCTTGGACTTTACTACTGCAGCTAAAACAACAAAAAAGCGGCGGTAAATTATAAATGGATTGATATTTGATATCTCAGCGATTAAAGTATTTAATACCTTGATATATGATTTCATTTTTTAAGCCAAAGGCGGTTTTAAAAGACTTGATACCGACGGGATTTGTAGACATACATTCCCACCTGCTCTTTGGTATAGACGATGGCGCTAAAACCCTTGACGACAGCCAGTTTTTGATGGAGTCGATTAAGGCATTGGGTTTTGGCAAGGCGATTACTACTCCACATACCACACCTTATATTTGGGACAATACCAAAGCGGGTATACTAGATAAATTCCAAGAGGTCAAAGCGGGTTTGCCCGAATTGACTGAGACCCTGCAATTGCGCGTAGCTTCGGAATATTTGATGGACGATAGTTTCTCTAAGAGAATAACAGAAGAGCGATTGCTGACCTTGCAGGGCGACTATGTATTGGTCGAAATGTCTTATATCAATCCTCCGATGCAATTGTTCGACATCTTGTTCGAATTGATTTCGGCCGGTTATAAAATAGTCTTAGCCCATCCCGAACGTTATAATTTTTATCACAACAATTTGGAGATGTACAAAAAGTTGAAGAGAGCCGGTTGTTTATTTCAATTGAATCTGCTCTCCGTTACGGGCTATTACGGGAGTAAGGTGGCGGATGTTGCAGCTCATTTGCTGCAGTCAGGCCAGATAGACTTTGTTGGCTCGGATATTCATCACATCAACCACATTAGAGGTTTTGATGCCAAAGTAAAGATTAAAGACACCAAACCCTTGGTGGAAGCCTTGGCTAAAAATGCCCTTTTTGATTTTTAAGTAAAAACACGGGAAAGCAAACGGGACTTTAAAACACAAAAAAAGCTGCCTTAATACTAAGGCAGCTTGAACTTCTATATCAGTTTAATTATTTATTGCTCTACTACTTCTCCTTTGATGCGGATAGCAACTTTACCATCTGTAAAGTTTGTAGCATTGGTTTCTACAGTAAGAGTTCTACTGATTCTTCCTACAGACATATTGTACTTTACATCTATTTTACCCGTTTTTCCTGGCATAATAGGCGCTTCTGGTTTTGATGGAACCGTACAACCACATGTAGATTGAACATTAGTAACAATTAGGGGAGCATCACCAGTGTTTTTGAATTCAAACGTTCTTAGTCCACTGTCTTTACCACGGACTACAGTACCGTAATCAATCGTGTTGTTTTCTGCTGTAAATTCAATTTTCGGTCCTGCTTGAGCGAATGAAATAGCACTTACCAAAAATAAGGCAATCAATCCTAGAAATTTTTTCATTGTTATGGTTTTTTTTATTGATTCGTAAAATTAAAAATTTTTGACTAACTCACAAATTTTATTTGATAAACTACGGGCTAAAGTTTCTTTTTATATTTGGAGACTTATCATTATTTTTGTAAACTAAATTACAAAAAACATACCAATCTAGTTTGAAAAATATTTTTTTAAATTATTTACGGTTTTTTTGGATGAATAAGAATATATTTAGAAGTGATAAATTATTAAAATAACAACTATATAGATGACAATCCCTGCGCAATTTGATGCTAAGCAAGTAGAAGAAAAATGGTATTCCTATTGGATGGAAAACAAGTATTTCCATTCTAAACCCGATCACAGAACGCCGTACACCATAGTCATTCCTCCGCCAAACGTCACGGGAGTATTGCACATGGGACACATGTTAAACGTCACGATTCAAGATGTTTTGATTCGCCGCGCTCGACTAATGGGCTTCAACGCCTGTTGGGTACCGGGTACCGATCACGCCTCTATTGCTACAGAAGCCAAAGTTGTTGCAAAATTAAAATCGGAAGGCATCGATAAAAACGATTTAACCCGAGACGAATTTTTAAAACACGCCTGGGATTGGACCGAAAAATATGGCGGTACGATTCTAGGTCAATTGAAAACACTCGGTGCTTCATGCGATTGGGATCGCACCAAATTTACTATGGATGCCGATTTATCTGCGGCCGTAATTAAATCCTTTGTTGACTTATATCAAAAGGGTATGATCTACCGCGGCTACCGTATGGTCAATTGGGATCCGGAAGCTCAGACAACCTTGTCTGATGAAGAGGTGATTTACGAAGAGAGACAGGGAAAACTGTACCACATTAAATATCAAATAGCCGGAACAGCGGAGTTTTTAATCGTCGCTACAACCCGTCCGGAAACCATTTTGGGCGATACTGCTATTTGCGTACATCCCGATGATGAGCGTTATGCACATTTAAGAGGAAAAAATGCTATAGTACCGATTTGCAATAGAGAGATACCCATCATTTTTGACGATTATGTCGATATGGAATTTGGTACGGGTTGTTTAAAGGTGACACCAGCACACGATATCAATGACAAAGCGCTCGGAGAACGCCACAATTTGGAGATCATCGATATTCTAAATGCAGATGCAACGCTCAATCAACACGGCTTACATTATGTAGGTAAAGACCGTTTTGTCGTACGCGAGGAGATTGAAGTGGAGTTGACGGCTATAGGAGCTTTGGAAAAAGTGGAAAACCACCTGAATAACGTAGGTACCTCTGAAAGAACCAAAGCGGTTATTGAACCGAGATTGTCAGACCAGTGGTTTCTAAAGATGGACGAACTGGTTAAGCCCGCTTTAAAAGCGGTGTTGGAAACCGAAGAAATCAAATTGTATCCAAGTCGTTACAACACCACCTATAAAAATTGGTTGGAAAATATTCGCGATTGGAATATTTCTCGTCAGCTGTGGTGGGGACACCAAATCCCAGCCTATTATTACGGGCCGGGCAAGGAGGATTTTGTCGTAGCAACGAGTTTGGAAGAAGCCGTAGTTTTGGCACAAAAACAAGCGAATAACCCCGATTTAACAAGCGCAGACTTAGTGCAAGATGCCGATGCACTAGACACTTGGTTTTCGTCTTGGCTGTGGCCGATGTCCGTTTTTAACGGTATTACCGACCCGGAAAATGAGGAGTTCAAATACTATTACCCAACCAACGATTTGGTTACCGGTCCCGATATTATTTTCTTTTGGGTCGCGCGTATGATTATGGCTGGATATGAATATACCGGAGAAAAACCCTTTTCCAATGTGTATTTTACCGGAATTGTGCGCGATGCACAACGCCGTAAGATGTCCAAGTCTTTGGGGAATTCTCCCGATCCGCTAGGACTGATTGAAAAGTTTAGCGCAGACGGTGTTCGCGTCGGTTTGTTGTTAAGTGCTTCTGCGGGTAGCGATATCCTTTTTGACGAGGAAATGTGCAACCAAGGAAAGGGCTTTACGAACAAAGTGTGGAATGCGTTTAAGTTGATCAAGGGCTGGGAGGTTTCTGACGCGATCGTGCAACCAGAGGCTTCTAAGGTGGCTGTGGCATGGTATGAATCTAAATTGCAACAGGTTTTGGTCGAAATCGAAGACCACTTTGAAAAATATAGAATTTCGGATGCCTTGATGACCACCTACAAATTGGTCTGGGACGATTTCTGTTCTTGGTTCTTAGAGATGATTAAACCGGGATACCAACAACCGATTGACGCCGTTACCTATGCAAAAGCCATAGCGTTGCTCGAGTGCAATTTAAAGTTGTTACACCCTTTTATGCCTTTTATGTCCGAGGAAATCTGGCAGCTTATCTGCCCGCGTACTCCGGAAGAAGCGTTAATCGTTTCTACTTGGCCCGAGCGTACGACAGTCGACGCGCAAATCATCAAGGACTTTGATTTCGCACAGGGGGTAATTGCGGGAATCCGAACGATAAGAAAGGATAAAAACATCTCGTTTAAAGAGGTAATCGACCTAAAAGTAATCAACAACGAACAAGCAGCAACGGCTTTTGACGTGGTGGTGAAGAAGTTGGGCAACATCGAGAACATCACTTATGTCAGCGAACAGGTTAGCGGTGCTTTATCTTACCGAGTGCAGTCCAACGAGTATTTTATTCCGGTTTCCGGCGCGGTAAATGTCGCGGAAGAAATAGAAAAACTGGAAGAGGAATTAAAGTACTTAAAAGGGTTTTTGAAATCGGTTCAGGGCAAATTGTCCAATGAAAAATTTGTCAGTGGAGCCCCGGAAAAAGTAATCGATATCGAGCGCAAAAAGGAGGCCGATGCCCTTTCTAAGATCGTGGCTATCGAACACAGCTTACAGGGATTAAAATAAAGAGCAGCGTGAAGATTAACCTGCACACGCATCGCGCATCGAATGATCGAACCACTTTGGATATTGTCAATCAATATCCAGGTGATTTTGATGGCGCGCTACCGTTTTATTCCATCGGAATTCATCCGTGGTATATCGTGGAGGAGTCGCTGGAATCGCATTTGGCAGTTATCGATAGGCAACTGCAGAGCGATCGCTGTTTGGCTTTGGGGGAATGCGGTTTAGACAAGCGCATAGCAATGCCCATGGATATCCAAATAGCCGTTTTTGAACGTCAGCTGGCCTTGGCAGAGCAGCATCAAAAACCGGTGATTATTCATTGCGTCAGCGCCTTTCAGGAGCTCTTGGCAGTGCGAAAGCGGTTAAACATCAGCGTGCCTTTTGTCATTCACGGCTTTTCAAAAAACCTACCGATTATGCGGCAATTGCTGCAGGCGGGTTGTTACCTCTCGTTTGGCAAATATTTATTGCGCAACGACAAGCTCGCGACGGTTTTTATGGAGGTTCCCCACGATCGGTTTTTTTTAGAAACCGACACCATGGAAGAAACCCTGGAAGAGGTGTATCAAAAAGCAGCGGCAATCAAAGGACTAGAAGTAAAAGAAATAGAACAATACATTGAAAATACGGCACTACTAGTGTTTGGGTTTTCAGAAAAATTAAGGAACGCATTAGCATGAGTCAATGGCAGGAAAGAGCAGCCTTGTTGTTTAAAGAAGAAGGACTGCAAAAATTAAAAAACGCCAATATTTTGGTTGTGGGATTGGGAGGTGTCGGATCCTTTGCTGCCGAATTTTTGGTTCGAGCAGGAATTGGCAGTATGACTATAGTCGATGGGGATACGGTAGATATTACAAATATCAATCGGCAGTTACCCGCGTTGCATTCTACTGTCGGTCAGGCTAAAGTCGATATCGTCGGCGACCGATTGATGGATATAAATCCCGAATTGCAGTTGCTGCGTATTCAGGAGTTTCTCTCTCCAGAGCGCACCCATGAAGTGGTCACGAAAGAGTATCATTTTGTATTGGATTGCATCGATAGTGTCACACCTAAAATTCACTTGATTTTAGCCGCAAAACGCAAAAAAGTCAAGGTGATTAGCAATATGGGAGCTGGCGGAAAAATGTCTGCTAGTAAAATAGTGATTAAAGACATCAGTAAAACAGCGGTGTGTCCGCTTGCGAAACAGGTGCGAAAGCGCTTGAAAAAAGAAGGCATTACCACGGGGGTAAAAGCGGTTTATTCCACGGAAACACCCGATGAAAGCAGTTTGAAAATGACCGATGGACTCAATTATAAAAAGTCTTTTTTCGGTACCAACAGTTGGATGCCGGCCCTGTTTGGGTTGCATTCAGCCGAATACGTCATTCGCTATTTGCTGGCGAAACCCTGCGAATAAACAGCATAAAAAAAGTCGGCATTGTCCGACTTTTTTTATGCTCTTTTCCTTAAAAAAGGTGGTTGATAATGACGTAGAGCGAACTGATCGATATAAATATCCACAGTAGAACTCCTTGTAACAAAGGGCGTATACCGACGGATTTGAGCGAGGTTAAGGTCAGTCCTGCCCCGATAAAAAACAAGGTTAAGGTCAGTCCCTTTTTTGATACCAATACGATGGTGCTGCTTACCACTTCCGGTATGGCCAAATAGGTGTTGAGCACGATGGCTACGACAAAGAGAAAGATGAAGTAGGGGATTTTGAGTTTGCTCTTTTTTTGTTTAAAAACCACGCTGATCAACAGCGAAATTGGAATGATCCAAAGGGCTCGCGCCAGTTTAACAGTGGTGGCAATTTGCAGGGCTTCGTCTCCGTATTTTTGTGCCGCTCCTACTACAGAACTCGTGTCGTGTATGGCAATAGCCGCCCACAAGCCAAAGTCTTGCTGAGAGAGCTCCAACAGCGTTCCTATATAGGGAAATAGAAACAGAGCCACGGAGTTTAAGATAAAAATCGTAGCCAGAGAGACCGAGGTTTCCTCCTCATTGGCATCGACTACCGGAGCAATGGCCGCAATAGCACTTCCGCCGCAAATCGCCGTTCCCGATGCGATTAATAAACTGGTTTTTCTCTTGATCTTCAAACGGTATCCGATTAGCAATCCAAGGGTCATCGTCAGAAATATCGAACTTACCGTAAGCCAAAATCCGGTTTTACCCGTTTTAGCCGCCTCGTAAATATCCATGCCAAATCCGAGTCCCACTATGGATACTTGCAGTAAAATTTTAGTAACTTTACCGTTGTAGCGAAGAAAGGGATGGCCGATTAACAACGAAAAAACAAAACCCAATAACAGGGCAACGGGCGGTTGTATCCATGGAGTTAAACATAAAATAGCCACCGCTATAAAGGAAAGTTTCTTGAGTTGTGAATTCATGCTGAGGTCGTTTTGTACATACAAAAGTCCGTCATAAATTTCACGCCTACCAGATGTAAAAAGTTATTTGATATAACTATAAGTTATGCTGGCATAGGATAAACTGGATGAGTTTTTCTACATAAGGCTTGTTGTTGCCATGGGAGGTGATAAAGTAAAAATTCCGCTCAAAGGCGATGTTTTCCAAATCGATGATTTTAAAAGTACCTTCTTTGAGTTCGCTTTGAATTGCTTGTATGGAAACGATGCCCAGGCACTGCGAATGCTCCAAATACTTTTTAATGCTCTCCGTACTGCCCAAGTGCATTTCGATGTTTAAATCGCGCAATTTGATTTTCTTTTCCTGTAATACGTGCTGAATCACTTGAAGACTCCCCGATCCAATCTCGCGCAATACGATGGGAATCGTTAAAAATTCCGCGGTGCTCAGCGTGTCTTTTTTGCAGATGGGATTGGAGTGATGGGCGATGAGAACCAATTCATCCTTCATAAAAAACTGGTACTTCAGTTGTTTGTTCTGCGATTGCCCTTCGATAAAACCGAGTTCGATATTTTGCTTTAAAACCTCTTTTTCTATTTTTTGGGTATTGCCGTTGAGCAATTCGAGTTCGATAAATGGAAAACTTTTTTTAAATTGAGGAAGTAGTTGTGGAAGTACATATTGTGAAATCGTAGTGCTGGCTCCCAATTTAACATGTGTGGGGAAGGAGTTTTTTAAAGACGCAACCTGACTGTATAATTCTTGATATTGGGCAAGGATGTAATCGACCTGTTTTTTTAAGCGCTTTCCGTCGTTGGTGAGGGTGATTTTATTTCCTTTTCTGTGAAACAATTGCAAGCCAAATTCTATTTCCAATTCACGAATAGATTTGGATATAGCGGGCTGGCTGACAAATAATTGATCCGCGGTCTTGGAAAAACTCAGCGTTTCAGCAACGGTTTTAAAAACGATTAATTTTTGATCCCCCATAAAAAATGTTTGTTGTGTGTTCAAAGATAAGGTTTTAACGGCATTTAAATTTAAGCGGCTGTTTATTCCTTTATTTATGCAGTCGTTTATTGGTATGAGAAGGAGGAGTGGTTGATTTATATGGTAAATTAGCAGCTGCTATTTAAAAAAACGTTGTATATGTCTGTACCAGATAAGGATCAGAAGTTTCCCTTGCCCAATTATACAAGACTTTGTTTTCTAAAAAACATCCTAACAAATCCAAACATTATTGTAGGGGATTATACCTATTACGACGATTTTGAAGATGTGCGTAATTTTGAGAAAAACGTAAAATACCATTTTGATTTTATTGGAGACAAACTGATAATCGGTAAGTTTTGTATGATTGCCTCAGATGTGGTATTTATCATGAATGGCGCCAATCATTTAACCGCTGGTATAACGGCCTATCCCTTTGCCATCTTTGGCGGGGATTGGAGCACTGCTATGGATGGTGTAAGCTACCCGACTAAGGGAGACACGGTCATTGGTCACGATGTGTGGCTGGGGCATGGAGCGACCATTATGCCGGGCGTACATATAGGTGATGGAGCCATTGTTGCAGCCAATTCCACTGTGGTAAAAGATGTTGCTCCCTATACCGTGGTGGGCGGCAATCCGGTGCAGGAAATCAAAAAGCGATTTTCCGAAGCTCAAATCGATAAGCTCGAAGCGCTGCAATGGTGGAATTGGGACTTGGATAAGATCACGGAAAACCTTCCGCTATTGGTACGGGGTGAAGTGGATTCGCTGCCCGAGTAAGAGAAGCTGAGTCACGAAGCGCTTATGGACGATACAAATTGCGATTACCGACCCTAGCGGTGTTCGTGTTGATCTACCATAAAGTCAAACGATGTGCGCTTTATGGTAGATTGTGTTTTGCTGTTATAAGGTTAAATCCATCGCATTTGTGTCCAATAAATAAATCCCCTTAGCATGAGCCGGATGCAGGTCTTTGGTCGTAAAAACGTATTCGCGATCAATTACGGGCATTACTGTAGGTGAGGCGACTAATTCGGCGTAGACAATGGAACCCGACTTGATAGCAGGGTTAGTCGAACTGCTTATTTCTAATTTTGCGACAACTACTTCACGGCGTCCTTGGGCCGCTCGACTGCCGATTGGCTCTTTTTCAAGGGCTAAGACCTTAGCAGTGCCTTCAAAGGCAAAGCGCTGTTGTTGGTTGGTGGCAATCGGTAGGTTTTCAGAGGTTTTTGCTTCTTTTTTTAGTTCTTTTACCAAAGTGTATTTGACCGAGGAAGCATCTTGTGGCGTATTGGGTACGTCTTCGATGCGCAGCTGTAAGGTATACTCAAAATTGGGTTCGTAGGTAAAACCTTCGATAGGACTGTAAAAGTACTCCCATTCAGTAGAAGTCCCTTTTTTGACCAATAAACACTTTTGAGGCGCAACACCCATGCAGTCCACATCTTGGGAAGCAATGGTGTATTCGTAAAGGTTTCCAGAATTGCAGGAGCCCAATAGAATCGCAGTAGTAGTAGCTAAGATTAAATTTTTCATATAGTGCGATTTTTAATTCACACTAAGCTACGGTTTAATTATATTAAAATACGAATTTTTTTGCATAAAACCAAACAATTGTCTCGTTTGTTTGCGGATTCGTTGATTCGCTTGTTGTAGTAAAACATATCGGTTTCTTCACTATAAATGCATTGCCTTCGACGCTATGACGATCCAAAGCGAATTCACGCATCTACACATAAACGAATCGGCATTTGCTCAATAATTCCATACAAAATAGTGCCATTTTAGCGCATAAAAAAAGCCCTAACTTTCGTTAGAGCTTTTTCGTCGGGGTGGCAGGATTCGAACCTGCGACCTCCTGGTCCCAAACCAGGCGCGATAACCGGGCTACGCTACACCCCGAATGTTTCCTGTATTGCGGTTGCAAATATATACATTATTTTTTTAAGTCGCAAAATAAAAACAACGATATTTTTTAATTATTTCACGATTGTTAATTCCGATCAAATAAAGCGCTTTACTTTTTAATAAAAACATACATTTGCTAGGATTCTAAATATTAATTAAAGGAAGAAAGATATGTCAACAATAGAAACGATCAAATGCTTGATTATAGGTTCTGGTCCAGCGGGGTACACCGCAGCCATATATGCGGCTAGAGCGAATATGAATCCTGTTTTATATCAAGGAACTCAACCGGGAGGCCAATTGACTACGACCAACGAAGTGGAAAATTTTCCGGGATATCCCGACGGAGTTACCGGACCAGAAATGATGATCCAATTGCAAAAACAAGCCGAACGCTTTGGTACGGATGTTAGAGATGGCTGGGCTACCAAGGTAGATTTTAGTCAAGATATTAAAAGAGTATGGATCAATGATGCTATAGAAATTCATGCGGAAACCGTCATTATCAGTACGGGAGCCACAGCAAAATATTTGGGATTAGACTCCGAACAACACTACTTAAAAATGGGCGGAGGTGTTTCGGCCTGTGCCGTTTGCGACGGTTTCTTCTATAGAAATCAAGAGGTGGTGATTGTCGGTGCCGGCGATAGTGCTTGTGAAGAGGCACACTACTTATCCAAACTGACTAAAAAGGTGACGATGTTAGTACGCGGTGATAAGTTTAGATCGTCACGTATTATGGAAGACCGCGTTCGCAATACGCCAAACATCGAAATTTTGATGAATACCGAAACCGATGAGGTTTTAGGCGATGGACAAGTGGTTACCGGCATTCGCGTAAAAAACCGCGTGAGCGGAGAAACGCAAGAAATTCCGGCTACCGGATTTTTTGTAGCGATTGGACACCAACCCAACACTCAAATTTTTCAAACACAACTGGAAATGGATGAGGTAGGCTATTTAATCACTCAAGGAAAGACGAGCAAAACCAACATACCCGGTGTGTTTGCCTGTGGCGATGTACAAGATAAAGACTATAGACAAGCGGTGACCGCTGCCGGTTCGGGCTGTATTGCCGCTTTGGATGCAGAACGCTATTTGGCCAGTTTAGACTAAGCCAAGCCGTTTTATACAATTAAAAAAGGGTGATTTTCTCCATGAAAATCACCCTTTTTTTGTAGGTATAGGCCGTTTATTTTTTGATGAATTTTACGGTTTTGTAGTTGCCTACTTTGATAAAATAGATGCCCTGACTTAAATCGGAAACCAATATCGGGGCCTGGTTGTTTTGGTATACGCCGGATTGAACGCTTTTTCCCAAAACGTTAAAAATGGTGTAGGCCACTGCGCTTACCTCCTGATCTAAAGCGAGGTGTAATACATCGGTAGTTGGGTTGGGGTACAAGGCAATAGTCCCTGGTGCTTTTTTGTCAATTCCCAAATTGGCATTCTTAAATTGAAAAACCCTACCGCTATTTGGGTACGAATCCAATCTTCCCAATTCAGAACTAGACAGCGCTCCTGTAGGCGATTCGCTAGTGCCCTGTAACGAGTACACTTCGATCAATTCGCTTTCTTCTTGGTCAAATTCATTGGTTACCAATATGGTTTTGGCTAACATAACCGCGAAATTCGGCGTTTTAACCTCATTGCTCGAATAGTCGTTAAAGAATAAATCGAAATCGGTAATGGTATTGGCACCGTAGCGAAATTCGATTTGCTCAGTAGCTTCGTAAAACCACATTTGAAAGTTGATGCGCATGGTTTTGGTGTCATTCTCAAAGTACTCATTCCCGTTGACCGCATTGGCTACATCGATTTTTAGGATGCGATTGCCCGCAACACCATCGACTTGGTACTTTAATGGCGACTCCGAAGGAGTGGCCGGTCCGCCCGGATTAAAAATATAGCCCGCGTCTAAGAGCTCCGCACTCTGAGCAAATAACTGGTACTGGATTTTATCGGTATTTTTTGAATCGGCATACAGTATACCGTTACTGATGCTTAGGTTTTTGATTTCGTCTCCGAAAACCTTTACGGCAAAGGGAAGGGGAATGTCGTAACTGTGGTAAAACCAACTGTTCGCATTTAGGGTAATCCCCGCCGTTAGCGCACTGTATTCTTGATCAAAATGATTTAGGCTATAAGTCTGTGCCTGAGTTGCTAATGCACTGCTAAGCGCAAGAGAAAAAGTAAGTAGAAGTTTTTTCATGTAAAATTTAATTATCTACTCAAAAGTAAGTCGTTTTTTTTATACCGTTTTTTTCATCCTTTTGAGATACTGTATTTTTACGACTCAAATAGAAAAGTATTATCCGAGATATGCCGACCAAGCGTTTTCTAAAAGGTGTATTTTTATTAAAACTTTGACTTTTTGATAAAAATCACGACTTGCGACATGAAAGGTTTTTTTTCTCAAAGTATGGTTTAAATTTGCGGGTCTTATATTATTTATAAAACCAATAGAATGAAAAAGATGAAATTTTTTGCAATGGCCGTATTGGCTGTTGCTTTGGCTGCTTGTAGCAGTGACGACAGTAACGCACCAATCATTGTCGAACCGCCAGTTGTTGTTGAGCCACCAGTTGTGGTTGATCCGCCCGTAGATCCACCGGTTGAAGTAGATGCTATTGTAGGATCTTGGCAGTTGGAAAGCATGTTTTTTGACGAATCCAACTTGCCTTTAACGGCTTGTGAACGACAAATGATTGTGATTTTTGACCAAAACAACACCTTGGACGAACAAGCTTTTGACGACACTACCGGAACCTGTATCTTGGTAACCGACGATAGAAAGGGAACTTGGGAAAAGGGAGTTGAAGCGACAGACTACAAAATTAAGGCAAACTCGGAAAGTGCCAATGCCTTTTACAACGATGCCGAATTTACTCAAGTGACTTTTGAAGAAAATACTATGACGACAGCCACAGTGATCACCGATCAGGGGCCACGTCCTTTTACGATGACTTTAAAATACGTTAAAGTGACTAAATAGTGATTGTATCTACACAAAAAGCGGGCTGCCTTAATTGCTAAGGCAGCCCGCTTTTTTATTGGCAGCAAAAGTTGTCAGCGGTTACTTCTTAATGAATTTTAAGGTTTGACTGCGGTTGTCCAACTTAAGTAGGTAAATACCGTTGGCTATCGATGACACATCGATGGTTTTGTGGTCCAAGCTACCGTGTTGTAATTTTTTTCCTGTAAGGTCGAAAATGGTATAGGTTTTCGAGGTGTTGAGGTCACCAACTATATGTAGTACGTCGGTTGTTGGATTGGGATAGATCGAGAAGGCTACCGATGCGCTTTCAGGGTTTTCAACACTGAGGGTAATGGGGGTAAATTGATACACCAAACCGCTTTTCGGATAATCGAGCATATAAGCCATTTGGTCGGTCTTTAAAATGGGAAAGCTACTGTTTCCTGTTAGTAGAGATGTTTTTTGTACAACATTGATGGGCAAGTCTTGTTCATTGATTTCAAAACTGGCCTCCAACATTCCAGCAACTAAAACACTTTGTTCTGAAAAAACTGAAAAATCGGTGATGCTGTTTGGACCGTAGTGAATCGAAACGGCATTGGAGGTTTCGTGAAACCAAATTTGAAAACTGACTGCCATATCCAAGCTTTCAAGTGTTTCAAGCTCATAATAGCTTCGCGCATTGCTCACTTGTATCTTAAAGATGCGATTGCCTACCGTGCCTTCAGACTGCCAGCCTATTTGGGTTTGTACCGCTGCTGTAGGGTCTAATGAGGCCATATCCACTAATTCTGGTGTTGCATAAACACCGGAAAAATAGGTTCGGCCATCTTTGACAAAACGGGTCATAATACTCGATCCGCTAAAATACAGCTCTTGGATTTTTTGGTCAAATAAGTAAAAATCAAACGGGAGGGGCATTTTTAAATCTTCTTCGTCGATCTCTTCGGCAAGCCAATTGTCAAATACGAGAATTTCGGGTTGTGTTAATGGAGTATAAGTCTCTTGGCGCACTTCAAAATTGTGGTACGGCTGGGCGTGCATCCATTGAATGCTAAAGAGAAAAAGCGCAACGAATAAGTAATTTGTCTTCATAGTTTATGGTTTGTGTTAATGAGGAGGTGAAAATAGGTGTTTTTTTATTTCTTTTTATATTTTTTTAATTATAATTAACATGGGGTTTGGTAATTGATGTAGCCTGTTAGTGTAAATATTTGTTAAAGAGTTAAAATTTAATGGCCTTCTTTCAGGGTATTAATGCCTCGGACAAAATAGAAATCCCGCTTTTCAGTCAACTGTTTTTTAAAAATCGGAGTTTCGTTTATTTCAAACGCTAGCGGATTACTTTTCTTCAGGGGCATCGCGGTCTAGAAATGAGCGTGGCAAATAATTTCTTTTTTCGCGATTAGGACTTGATCAATCGCCGAGCAAGTCTTATATTTGTATAGAATCATATTTTAAAAAATAAAGCATGTTGCGAATTGAAGATGTTGCGTTTGCTTATGACGAAAAGCGTGTACTGAACCAGATTAATTTACAAATTGAATCCGGCAGTCATATAGCCCTATTAGGGGAAAGTGGCTGTGGTAAGAGTACTTTATTACAGTTGATTTACGGTTTGTTCGACACCGATGAGGGGAAGATTTATTGGAAAGACAGCGAAGTATTGGGACCAAAGTTTCACTTGGTACCCGGTATGGAGCAAATGAAATACCTGGCGCAGGACTTTGACCTGATGCCGCATATCACCGTAGCGGAAAACGTGGGTAAATACCTTTCCAACGTCAACATGACCGAAAAAAATATCCGTATAAACGAGCTGTTAGAATTGGTAGAGATGACGGAATTCGCCGGAGTAAAAGCCAAATATTTAAGTGGTGGACAACAGCAAAGGGTGGCTTTGGCTCGCGTATTGGCTGTAGAGCCCGAATTGCTCCTCTTGGACGAACCCTTTAGTCATATCGATAACTTTCGAAGAAGCGCCTTGCGCAGAAATCTCTTTGCCTATCTCAAATCTAAAAACATCAGCTGTATCGTAGCCACACACGACAGTATTGATGCCTTGGGATTTGCCGATCAAACCCTGATTATGAAAGGCGGTGAAATCGTGGCTCAGGGCGACTCTAAAAGCTTGTACGAATTTCCACAGAGCAAGTATATCGCTTCCTTGTTTGGAGAGGTAAACGAATTGTATGTGTCGGATTTTAATGCCGAAATAGAAAGCGACGACACCCTGTTGTTGTATCCGCATCAACTGATGGTTTCGCCTCGAGGTGTTTTGGACGTCGAGGTCAAAGAGTGTTTTTTTAAAGGGGACGGCTATTTGGTCAAAGCTGCTTTAAAGAATAAAGCCGTCTTTTTCGACCATCCCTTGCACTTGGATAAAGGGATGAAATTCAAATTGGCCCTAAAAAAATATCAATAAAAAAATCCGGAATTATCCGGATTTTTTATAAGCCTACTTGAGGTATTTTTCTAAAAACTGATCTTGCTCCCACAAGAGGTGTAAGATGTTTTCCTTGGCGACGTAGCTGTGACTCTCCTTGGGTAAGATGACCATTCTAACCGGTGCACCTAAACCTTTAAGCGCTTGAAAATAACGCTCGGTTTGCAAGGTAAATGTCCCTGGATTGTTGTCGGCCTCCCCGTGTACTAATAACATTGGTGTTTTCATCTTATTGGCAGTCATAAAAGGAGACATGGCGTTATAAACTTCGGGAACCTCCCAGTAGTTTCGCTGTTCACGCTGAAACCCAAAGGGGGTTAAAGTTCGGTTGTAGGCGCCACTTCGAGCGATACCAACGGCAAATAAATCGGAATGCGTGAGCAAGTTGGCCGTCATAAAGGCTCCGTACGAATGTCCGCCGACGCCCACTTTTTTGCGGTCGATATAACCCAGGCGATCAACGGCATCAATGGCTGCTTTTCCATTGGCAACAAGCTGTTTGATATAGGTGTCATTGGGCTCTTCTGTTCCCTCGCCTATGATCGGAAAGGCCGCGTGATCCAATACGGCATAGCCCTTGGTTACCCAATACACAAACGATCCGTAATACGGGAAGGTGAATTCATTGGAGTTGGAACTGCTTTGACCCGCACTGTTTTTGTCTTTGTATTCCGTGGGGTATGCCCAAATTAACAGCGGGAGTTTTTCCGATTTTGCCTTGCGGTCGTAATTTTCGGGTAGGTATAAAGTACCGGAAAGCGCTACACCGTCTTCACGCGTGTATTTAATCACCTCTTTATAGACGTTTTTAATGCTTTCAAAGGGGTTTTTAAAGTGCGTAATCGGCGTTAAATCGTTCTTTTTATAGATGTTGCGAAAGTAATAGTTGGGATAGTCGCTGCTGGATTCCAAAGCGACCAAAACCTTGCCCTTCTTAAAGTCTTCAATCGAATAGATCGTCTCTTTCTCGTCTTTTAAAACGGAGGTATAAAGCCTTTTGGTCTTTAGCGTCTTGAGGTCGAGCTCGTCTATAAAAGGGTTTTGTCCCTTATTGGTATGTCCCTCACCGATGAGATAGAGCTGATTTTTTTCAATGGCCAATACATAGCGGTCAAAATCGTTCTTCACCGTTTCAAAATTGCCGGGATCGGCATACAAATCTTGAGAATTTCGATCAAAAACAATTTTTAAGTTGTTTTCGGATTTCGAAGGATCCAACAGATAGGTTTTCAGGTTCCGCGTATCGTACCAGTGATCGTATAAAATGGCGGTGTTTTGATTTCCCCAAATAATGCGGTTGTAGCGCTGCGGAATTTTGACCATCGAAGCTGCTTCTCGATCAAAAGGCGCCTGCCACGAGAAGATTTCATCTCTAAAAGCAACGGTTTCGGCGGGGTCACCATGGTCTAGTGCCACTACGTAATACAGGGTAGCAGGCTGATCGGCTCTCCAGGCCATATTTCTTTTCCCTTCGCGAACAGCCATAAAGCCCTTGGGCATAATTTCGTTTAACGGGATTTGGTTTACGGTTTTTACCGCTGTACCGTCCGTGCGATAAACCACGGTTTTCATCGGAAAACGACTCAGCGGAACTATATACGAAAACGGTCGCTCCAAAGTGGTTATCAACAGGTAATTGCCGTCGGGAGAGAAGGATTCTCCCACGTACATATCCGGTGCTTTAAACAGCGTCTTTTTACCGTTGAGGTCGATGCGATATAGGGCAGAAGTGGTCAGATTCTCAAAATTGATCTCGTCGGTTTTGTTTTTGAGCAAATCCTGATAGGTTCTGTTCTGGGAGACCGTGCCTTCTTGCGCCGTTGAAATAATCGGTCCCAATGGAATATTGACCTTGGGGTCGATTAAAGCCGGTCGGTTTTCGGGTAGTGTACGCACGAGTAAAGACTGGCTGTCTTTAAACCACGAAATCGGATTTCCGACATTGGCATTCAACAAATCGGTTGAAATCCGGTTGGCCGTTGCTGTGGCTATATCCATAATCCAAAGCTCTACACCTTGTGTACCCGTGTGGGTAAAGGCGATTTTGCGCTCGTCTGGCGACCACGATAAATGAGTGATTCTCGGTTGGGCAGGTAGGCCTTTTACCGAAGTCTCCACCGCATCTTTTATCTTGCGGATTTTAAGGTTGCTGATATAGGTAACGGTACTGGAAATGTTGGTAACGGGATTGATGCGCAATCCGGCCAATTTCATCTCCTCTTCGTTTAGGTCTTCAAGGGTTTTGTAGGTACTGCGGTAGCTCAATAATAAATATTCCTTTTTAGAATCCATAGAAACCGTCGGGGCTCTTTCGAATTCCGTCAGGGCTAAGATTTCTTTGGAAGGCTTTTGATAGTTGATGTTTTCTTGTGCAAGCATAGCGGTTGATAGGAGTAAGCCCAATAACGATGCGTAAAATATCTTCATGTAGCGTTAGGTTAAATTGAACGAAAAAGGCAAGTTACTATAAAAAAATAGAGTATGCCATTTTTTGACAAACCTCTTTTTTAAAACCGGTGGATTTCACTCTTTTAAAAAGTGTATTTTTGTTTTCTCAAACAACTAAATGCAACAACTATGTACCAATCAAAAATAACCGGATTGGGCTATTACGTACCGGACAACGTAGTGACCAATGAGGACTTGTCAAAAATAATGGATACCAATGATGAATGGATCGTAGAACGCACCGGAATTCACGAGCGTAGACATATTGTCAAGGGGCAGGATACGACGACAACGATGGGGGTTAAAGCAGCCAAAATAGCAATCGAACGCGCGGGAATTGCCAAAGACGATATCGATTTTATCGTTTTTGCTACAATCAGTCCCGAGTACTATTTTCCTGGGCCGGGAGTGTTGGTTCAAAGGGATTTGGGATTGAAAACCATAGGAGCCTTAGACGTGCGAAATCAGTGTTCGGGTTTTATCTACGCCCTTTCGGTGGCCGATCAGTTTATAAAAACGGGTATGTATAAAAACATATTGGTCATCGGATCGGAAGTGCAATCACCGGGTTTGGATATGACCACAAGAGGGCGTTCGGTTTCCGTAATTTTTGGCGATGGTGCCGGTGCAGCCATATTAAGTCGCTCCGAAACGGCCAACAGCGGTATTTTATCCACGCATTTACACGCAGAAGGCGTGCATGCTGAAGAGTTGAGCGTAGTAGCTCCAGGCATGGGGAAGCGTTGGGTTACCGATATCATTAGAGATAACGACCCAGAAGACCTGTCGTACTTTCCCCACATGAACGGACAATTGGTGTTTAAAAATGCCGTAGTGCGCTTTAATGAAGTGATTCAAGAAGCACTAGAAGCAAATCAGTTAAGCGTTGAGGATATCGATATGCTGATTCCGCATCAAGCCAATTTGAGGATCTCGCAGTTTATTCAAAGCAAATTGCGCTTGTCGGACGACCGCGTTTTTAACAACATCCAAAAGTATGGAAATACCACCGCTGCTTCCATTCCCATTGCCCTGACGGAAGCTTGGGAAGCCGGCAAAATAAAACCGGGAGACCTGGTGGTTTTGGCCGCTTTTGGCAGTGGATTTACTTGGGCTAGCGCCCTGATACGTTGGTAGTTTAAAAAACGCCATACACCCCAGCAATTTTTATAATTAGTTAAAAATGCGGTTTAAAAGTTAATAAGTGGTAAGTTTTATTAAAAAAATCATTATTATGGCTATTTTGCTTTTGATAATGATTTTTTTTATGTAATTTATTCCTATAATAATTTAATTTTTAAAAAATGATGAGACAACAGCTTGCTGCGGTAATTAATACCACCATAGAAAAGTACGGTTTTCAGGATTCCATCGCTGTGGTGCCCGAGGATTTGGAAATCGTGGAAGAGGAAGAACTCGTTTTCTGGTCGACCTCCGCAAAGCCACATCCAGCCAAGGAACAGCAATTGATTGTAAACGATCGACTGAGCGCGCTTTTTGACCGCAGTTTTACAGACCGCAAAAGCGAAGAGACGGTCTTTTACCACCATCTAAAACTAGATCAGGCAGTCCAGGTGTTAAAAGATAGAGAAATAGCCTTTGAGAGCTTAGAGGCTTCAAAAGACAAAAAGGAGTATTTGGAGCTGTATGAACAGTTTCATCTCTTTTTGCCCTTGGGATACAGCGACGGTATATTGTTGGATCGCCGCAAACAGGTATACAGACTTCCATTACGGGACAATCAAGGGTTAAAGCCGCTGTTTAACACCGCCGATCAACAAAGTGATTTGCGAGTAGCACTGGGATTTAAGATACGCAATAAGCAAGAAAAATATGCGGGTATATGGGATTTTAGAGCCGTGTTGTACGGGGAGGTCAAAGCTTTTGAAATGGCTCGTGAAATCCAGCAGCATATCTTGGAGCAATTCGGAAAAAAGTTTATAGTATTGGGCTTTGATAAATATTCGCGATTCTATAAAAATGCCGCGTATAGCGAGGAACAAGAGCAGCGTTTGTGTTTGGATCTAACCCTGTTTTCGAATTCATTTGTAGAATTGATGGGGAGAAAATGGGAGGGCTGTACTTCGGATGTCGATAAGCGCGAATTGGAAACCGTGTTTATCCCCTTTGACAATGAATTGTTTGAACTCGAACTCTGCGAGCTGGCCTTTGCCCCAGAGGTTTCTCCGTCTCAAGTAGCGGAGGTTAAAAAATGGATTGCAAAGGGAATTCCAGTGGTTGCTTGATAAAAGTAGTTATATCGGTAACGGATAATCACATAATTTTATTTACATTCGAAAATTGATAACGCCATCGTTAGTTCTTTGCGCTAAAACAACTGGAGCAGGGTAAGAACTGTGGAAAAACAATTTTTGGGATGAAAATAATATGGACACTGTGGGCGTTGTTGGTTTTTACGGCCAACTATGCTCAGGATAAAGCCGCCGCAGATAAGTGGATAGGAGAGGGTATAAGCCTGCACGACAAGGGAGATTATGCAGGAGCGATAGATAAGTATAATAAAGCCTTGGAAGCCGACCGAGGAAACGTATTGGCAGGCATCGAAAAAGCAATGTCGCTCAATGCGGCAAAGCGGTATGAAGAAGCCATTGCGGTTTCTAAGGCTGTCCTTGAAGAGCATTCCGAAGGGAATTTTAAAACGCTTTATGTCACCTATGCCAATGCACTCGACCATTTGAATAGAACCGATGAGGCCCTGCTGATTTACGATCGGGGAATCGAGCGCTTTCCCGATTTCTATCAACTCTATTTCAATAAGGGGATTGCCTATTCCAACAGCAAACGCTATGACGAGGCGGTGCGCTGCTTTCAAAAGTCGTTTCTTCTAAATCCCAATCACGGCAGTTCGCTCAATGCCCTAGGGGTACTCGAAATGCAAACCAATCGGATTGCTTCTATATTAGCGTTTTCTCGATTTTTAATCGTTGAGCCCCAAACTTCCCGGTCGACAAAAAATCTTGAAAACATCCAAGCATCAATGATGAAAGGGGTGACTCAAACCGGCAAAAAAACGGTGAATATAAATATAGATGCCGGAGTATTGCGCGACTCCATCGACGACAAACCCAAGTTAGCGAACGACTTTTCATCCACAGATTTGATCCTGTCGATGGCGTCTGCTTTGGATTTTGATAAAAAGAATAGAAAGAGCAGCGAAGTCGAAAAATTCATCCGAAAGTTTGAGGTCATTTGCGAGTCTATGGAAGAGCTACAAGCAGGCAATTTGGGATTCTATTGGGAGGTACTCAGTCCGTATTTTATTGAAATGAAGAATAAGGAATTCATAGAAACCTTTGGCTATATCGCTTTTGCTAACCAAGAAGATGAGGATGTCGCTCAGTGGCACAAAAAGAACAAAGCCAAGGTCGCTGCCTTTTACGACTGGTCTAACCGCTATACTTGGCCGAAATAAAGTCGGTTAAGACATTCAACCTTCGATAATTTAAACCCGTTTTACCCGTTTTTTCCAATAAACGCTAGCTCAGCCTTGTCGCGAGTATGTTCGCGTATGCGCTGCTGATTTACTTTTTTTATGGAGGTAAAGATTTGCTTTTTTGAGATGATTTGGGCGAAATTGATTAGAAAACTTGAGAATCGGGTGGCGTTTTATAACAATCGAATCCACAACAAGATAATAGGGACATTACGGAAATATTGTCAGGGAATTGACTTTTGGATGCGCAAATTCGGTACGAGAAGAATTGTATAGGACAGAATAAATATATATCATATTTGATATATGTCAAATATGATATATATTTATATAGGAGTATAGGAAAATGGTTTCTGAGAAGAGTAGTACAGCATGGATTAAAATACTTGAAAAAGCGGGCTGGGTTTTGTATCGCACTAAAGGGAGTCACCGTGTTTTTAAACACCGTGATTTCGAAGGTCTAATCACTGTGCCTCATCCCAGGAAGGATGTACCCAAAGGATTGTTTTATGCAATACTCAAACAAGCCGGTATAACTTAATAAGCTATATCGGTAAAAAGGACTTAAATAAGATAGTAAAATGGCAATTGTAGTAAAAGTGGAAAGAGCAGATGACGGATTGTACTGGGGATACACCGATAACATTCCTGGAATAGTTACAGCTTCAGGAGCAACGTTGGAGGAGTTAAAGACCAACATGACCGAGGCTATTGAACTGACTTTCGACACGGCAGAGGAATTGAATAAGGACGTTTATAAAGAATTATCCGAAGGATATGTATTGGAATATGAATTGGAGCTGTCGACTTTGTTTGAAAAAATCGAATTTTTAAATAAAACGGCTATAGCCAAGCGCTTTAACATCAATCCGTCCTTATTCCGTAATTACACCAATAATAAAGAAATTTATATGTCAGAAGAACGTGCTAAGCGAATTGAAAAAGGTTTTCACGAACTGGGTAAGGAGCTTATGGCGATAAAGTTATTATAGCAACAGCGGATTCTAAAATCTGAATGCAACCTGAATTGCTTTTAACCGTTTTATTTTAAAAAAACGCAGTATATTTATCCTATACAATACATTTGATTATAAACGTGTTACTACCTAAATACTGCCGATTATGAGTGTGCCCTTGCAAAACATTGAAGAAACAATTCGCATAACTGAAACTAAAATACAGTTACACTTTGTTGTTGTCGAAGGTCGTGAGGGAGCGTTTTTTTGTATAGTTGCACCAACTCTAATGATTAGCGGATATGGAGATACTCACGAAGAAGCAACCGAATCGTTTCAACATAATTTCGCTGTTTTTATCGATGATGTCGCTGCGTTAACCGACCAAGAACGGGAAGCATGCTTTACGAATTTAGGATTTAAAAAAGATACTTTGCTCAATTTCTCCAAGGCGTATAGAGACGAAACCGAGGTTTTACAGGACTTTACTAGCACCACAGTCAAAACGGCCGAAGTTGAAATTATAAGCTAAGCGATTATGGGAATAATAGGCCAGTAAAAACCGCAGATTGGGTTGTTTTTCTCAAATCAAAAGGATGTGTTTAGCTGCGCGCGGCAGCGGAGTTATTGAAATTTAAAAGATAATCCGGAAGCATGACTTGTTATCCGTTGTATTTATTGAACATAAAACGGGTCCATTTTTTAATGTCGTGAGGGTATGCGAAAAGAGTATTGTCTTTTTTAATGAATGTTTTTCCAAAGAAAAACATTTGGAAATCTTTTTTAAAAGCAACAGGAGTGCTATCAACAGCTACAAAAACTTCTGTAGTTGATAAAACATTAAGGGTTAATATGTCTTGTTTAGTAACGAACATAGTATAAATGTATAAAATGTTGCTAAGAATTGGTTATGATTCATGTTAATTTATATGAACGAATTTTGTTGATTTCTAAAGCATTAAACTCTATAAGATTAAAAAGAACTCCTGATAATCCTAGAAATATTCTAAAATCATCCGACTCAGGAATATTAGTTTGCTTTTTTAATAATTCGATTGTTTCCGATTTTATAATTGTTTCTTTGCTCTCAATAAAAGTATCGATAACTCTTCCGTTATTTTCGTTATATAAATATAATCCAAATAGAATATCATATAATTCTTTATGATGACTAAAATCAATTAAAATTATGATTTGGTTTAATCTTTGTTGAAAAACTTTAAATTGTAAATTATAATTCTTTATTTTAGAATTTAAAAGACCGTAGCCTACTAACATTGAGTGGCTATACATAAATTGTAGATTGCTGTATTCAAGATCAATACTGTTTTCTTTGAAATCTGGATGATTTTCACTCATTAAATCTTTTAATGAAATCAATAGATTATTGGATGCGACATTTAGTGTTTTAATGGCATTAGAGACTTGTATTTCATTTCGTTTTCTCGCAATATTGATTTCAGCTTTCTCTCGAATTTTCTTTAAATAAATTTCAACAACAAATAATGTAATTAATAACGTCATATTACCACAGGCGATACTTCTGCAGTAGGAGCTTAGAGTCTCGGTTTCAGCTGTAATATCTATAGCTATACATAAAACAGTAAATAATATTAGGATTACTATTATAAGAGTAAAGTATTTCATAAGGTAGTAATTTGGTAGGCAAATGTATTTTAATTTTCCATGTCACAATAAAATCTCCTGACAAAAAGCAACTTTAGCTGATAAAGTTCTTGAGTTATGAACGATATAGTAATACGGTTTTTAAAAGCGCTACCCAAAAAGCGCGAAGATCAGTTTGATGAAGCTTTTGTGTTGCTCCGAAAATCAGCAGGAATCAATTCCAATCTATTAAGGAATTACAACCTGATCGGAGCCACCGAAGGCAATGTTGTCAACCTGCTATACGATTTAAAGAAAATCTATGGTATCAGTGAGGCATCCCGGGGCCTGGTTAGGATAAAAAAAAAGCCCTTACAAAGTAAGGGCTTGATAATAAAGTAAGTGTAAAAAAACTCAGTGACCTCGACTGGATTCAAACCAGTAACCTCTTGAGCCGTAATCAAGTGCGCTATTCAGTTGCGCCACGAGGCCTTGTTGCTTATTGCGAGTGCAAATATAGAAACAAAATCGTCAACTACAAACTCTAGGGCAAGTTTTTTTATTTTTTTTCTAGCAAAATCGCTTGCTGAGGTCATAAGTTTGCTGTAATCAAGGAGTTGTGTAGCTGTAAAAAAACGATATTTTTTTACTTTTTTTCTCTGTCAATTTAAGGCGGGTGTTTTTAAAGCTGTATTTTTGCTCTATTGAATTTAAAACCCACTATGAAACCTTTAGAATACTTTAAATTTTGGTTGAAATCGTCCAACGAACACGGGATACATTCGCCCTTTGTCTTCAATTGGATTACTCAGGGACTGTATGCTAAAAACCCCGTTTGGGATACGAATCCCCGGAGTGCGGGATTTGTTCAGCGCGTATTTGGGTATTTCAAGCCGCAAAAGGTCGCTTGGTTATCGGCAAAAGCGGTTCCAGACGACATCAGTTCGGTTTCTATATTCTTTCCTTCGGTGGAAACCATGCGGGAGTCTACTACCTCGGTGCAGATGATTTACGTCGATGAGAGCAGTGTGCTAACGGCCGCTCAGCTGGTGGAATCGGTGTTGATATTGGGTAATGATGCTTTTGTATTGGTCGATAAGCGCCGACTGACGCCGGCACTGGACAAACTGTGGCGGCAACTGGTTCAAAGTTCTAAAACCACGGTTACCATGGATTTTTATTACTACGGTTTGGCCTTTGTACGCAAAGAGCAATTGAAGCAGCATTTTTCAATACGGACTTAAGCGTGTAACAATTGACCGGCTAATACTACTAATAGTTAAAGTTTTTTTGTTTATTTGAGCAGTCGCTCGTAGGTAGTGCAACACGGCTTACCCTATTGGAGACAAAGAGGGCGGAAGGACTTGATTTTTATAACACAAAAAGTATCGCTTTATGAAACATCCCATAATCAACATTCAAGGCATCACTCGAAACTTTCCATTGGGAAGCGAAACGGTTTATGTGTTAAAAGGCATAGATTTGATGATTGAAAAAGGGGAGTACGTTGCTTTGATGGGGCCTTCGGGTTCGGGAAAGTCGACCTTGATGAATCTGTTGGGGTGTTTGGACACGCCTTCGTCGGGAACGTATTTTTTAAACGACAAGGATGTCAGTAAGATGAATGACGATGAATTGGCAGAAATCCGAAATAAGGAAATTGGCTTTGTCTTTCAAACGTTCAATCTATTGCCGAGGATGACGGCCTTGGACAATGTGGCTTTGCCCATGGTGTATGCCGGATACGCCAAGCAGGATCGCAACCAGCGCGCGATAGAGGTGTTGAATCAGGTGGGCTTGGCAGACAGAATGGATCATCAGCCCAATCAGTTGTCGGGCGGACAAAGGCAACGGGTAGCAATAGCGCGTGCCTTGGTCAATAAGCCTTCGATTATCTTGGCCGATGAGCCTACGGGAAACTTGGACACCAAGACTTCGGTAGAAATCATGGGATTGTTTGACGAAATCCACTCCAACGGCAATACGGTTATCTTGGTAACACATGAGGAAGACATAGCAGAACACGCCCATCGAATCATTCGGTTGAGAGATGGGGTAGTGGAGAGTGACACAAAAATTAAATAAATAAAGCAAAGAAGCGATTTTATGAAGGTTTATACGAAAACAGGAGATAAGGGTACTACAGCCCTTTTTGGAGGAACACGGGTGCCTAAACACCACATCCGCATCGAGAGTTACGGCACGGTAGATGAATTGAATTCCTATATAGGGCTTATACGCGATCAAGAGATCAATGTGCTGTATCAGGAAGCGCTGATTGAAATTCAAGACCGTTTGTTTACCGTCGGAGCCATATTGGCAACGGATCCCGAGAAAGCCATTTTAAAAAATGGCAAGGAGCGGTTGAATATTCCCAAGATTACCGAAGGCGATATCGCTTTTTTAGAACGGGAAATCGATACGATGGAGTCCTTTCTTCCGCAGATGACCCATTTTGTGTTGCCGGGCGGACATACCACGGTGTCATTCTGTCATATCGCGCGCTGCGTTTGTCGTAGGGCAGAACGCCTGTCAGTACAATTAAACGACTCAGAACCGACAGATGAATTTGTTTTAAAGTATTTGAACCGACTTTCTGACTATCTCTTTGTACTGGCACGAAAATTGACTTTTGACTTGCACGCCAAGGAGGTAAAATGGATTCCTCGTCAAGACAAAGAATAGTTGAACACGGAGCTTTTATAAGGCTTTTCTCGGTAGAAATAATAAATGTTCTTAACTTTATCATAAAAAATATAAAAAAGACTTGATTATTTCAGTAATAAAATTATTTTTGCAAAAAACTTAAATCGATATAAGATGTATTGGACTTTAGAATTAGCATCCTATTTAAGCGATGCTCCGTGGCCAGCCACGAAGGATGAACTTATTGATTATGCAATTAGAACAGGGGCTCCACTGGAGGTGGTTGAAAACCTTCAATCCATCGAAGACGAAGGAGAGATCTATGAGTCAATGGAAGAGATATGGCCGGATTATCCTACGGACGAAGACTATCTTTGGAACGAGGATGAATACTAAATAATAATAGAAAAAGTCTCAGCAGAGGCTTTTTTTTTATTTAAATTTGTTTACAAAACAATATAATATAATAAATACCTAATTTATGAATCTCATAAACACCATATTAAAGGCTTTTGTAGGTGATAAATCACAAAGAGATATCAAGGAAATACAGCCTTTGATTGATAAAATTCGATCTTACGAAGGCTCGCTATCGGGCTTGTCCAACGACGAACTTCGCGCCAAGACTTTCTATTTTAAAGAAAGAATTCAACAGTCTAAAGCGGAAAAAGACGCGAAAATTGCTTCGTACAAAGAAGAAATTGAAAAGACCAACGACATTGACAAAAGAGAAACGATTTACTCTTCTATCGATGCTTTGGAAAAAGAGGCGTATACGCTAACCGAAAAAACATTGATGGAAATTTTGCCAGAGGCTTTTGCCGTGGTCAAAGAAACCGCCCGTCGTTTTAAAGAAAATGACACCGTTGAGGTGACTGCTTCTGAAAAAGACAGAGAATTTGCTGCTGAAAAACCGTATATCACCATCGATGGCGATAAGGCATACTGGGCAAATACTTGGTCTGCTGCGGGTAAAGATGTTACTTGGGACATGATTCACTACGACGTACAGTTGATCGGTGGAGTGGTGTTGCACCAAGGTAAAATTGCCGAGATGCAAACGGGTGAGGGAAAAACCTTAGTGGCTACCTTACCGCTTTACCTCAATGCCTTAACCGGAAACGGGGTGCATTTGGTAACGGTCAACGATTATTTGGCCAAACGAGATAGCGCTTGGAAAGCACCGCTATTTGAATTCCACGGGATGTCTGTAGATTGTATCGATTTGCATCAGCCCAACTCTACCGGAAGGCGTAAGGCTTATATGGCCGATATTACTTACGGAACGAATAACGAATTTGGTTTCGATTATTTGAGAGATAATATGGCGCATACCCCAGAAGAACTCGTACAGAGAAAGCACAATTATGCCATAGTCGATGAGGTCGATTCGGTATTGATTGACGATGCGAGAACGCCTTTGATCATCTCCGGTCCGGTACCTGAAGGGGATCGTCACGAATTTAATGAGTTAAAGCCGAAAATTCACAATTTGGTTGAATTGCAACGCAAATTGGCCAACGGATTTTTGACTGAAGCCAAGAAATTAATTCGCGAGGGAAATACAAAAGACGGTGGATTTCAATTGTTGAGAGCTTACCGCAGTTTGCCTAGAAACAAAGCCTTAATCAAGTTTTTGAGTGAAGAAGGGGTTAAGCAAATCCTTCAGAAAACCGAAAATCAATATATGGCAGATAACAATCGCGATATGCACAAAGTGGATGACGCCTTGTATTTTGTGATTGAAGAAAAAAACAACCAGGTTGAATTAACCGATAACGGGATCAAATTCCTCTCTCAAGATACCGACGAAACCTTCTTCGTTTTGCCGGATATCGGAATGGAAATGGCGCGTATCGAAAAGATGAACTTGTCCAAAGACGATGAAGCGGAGCACAAAGAGCGCTTGTTTCAAGATTTTGGTGTCAAGAGTGAGCGCATTCACACCCTGAGTCAATTGTTAAAAGCTTATACCTTATTCGAAAAGGATACGGAATACGTGGTTATCGAAAACAAAATTTTAATCGTCGACGAGCAAACCGGTCGTATTATGGATGGACGTCGTTATTCCGACGGCTTACACCAGGCGATTGAAGCCAAGGAAAACGTAAAAATCGAGGCTGCTACTCAAACTTTTGCAACGGTAACTTTGCAAAACTACTTTAGAATGTACAAAAAACTTTCGGGAATGACCGGTACGGCAACGACGGAAGCGGGAGAGTTTTTACAAATATACAAATTAGACGTTATCGAGATTCCAACGAATCGCGGCATATCTCGTGTTGATAAGGAAGATTTGATTTTCCGTACGGTACGTGAAAAATTTAAAGCGGTAATCGACGATGTGGTAGCCTTGTCTGAAGCGGGTAGACCGGTTTTGATCGGTACAACCTCCGTAGAGATCTCAGAATTATTGAGCCGCTCCTTGAAGATGAGAGGTATTACCCATAATGTATTGAACGCCAAAATGCACAAGCAAGAGGCGCAAATCGTTGAGGAAGCTGGAAAAGCTGGAGTTGTGACTATTGCAACGAATATGGCGGGTCGTGGAACGGATATCAAGCTTTCAAAAGAAGTTAAAGAAGCAGGAGGTTTGGCCATTATCGGTACCGAGCGTCATGACTCGCGTCGTGTTGACCGTCAGTTAAGAGGTCGTGCAGGTCGTCAAGGAGATCCGGGAAGCTCACAGTTTTACGTTTCTCTGGAAGACAACTTAATGCGCTTGTTCGGTTCGGAACGCGTGGCTAAAGTCATGGATAGAATGGGATTGAAAGAGGGCGAAGTTATTCAGCACTCCATGATGACCAAATCCATTGAAAGAGCACAGAAAAAAGTAGAGGAAAACAACTTTGGTATTCGTAAGCGTCTTTTGGAATATGACGACGTGATGAATGCACAAAGAGAAGTGGTTTACAAGAGAAGAAGACACGCTTTATTCGGAGAGCGCTTAAAAGTCGATATTGCCAATATGATGTACGACTTCTGTGAAAACGTGGTGGTGACGAGTAAGGGCTCTGGAGATTATAAGAATTTTGAATTTGAATTGATTCGCTATTTTGGAACGGGTTCTCCTTTTACGGAAGAAGAGTTCCGAAAAATGTCCGAAGGGGAATTGACCAATAAATTATACGAATTCGTATTTGAAAGTTATGGAGAGAAATCTGTGCGCAGTGCGGCAGAGGCCTATAAAGTAATTAAGAATGTGTACGAAAACAACCAAGGTCAGTTTGAGCGTATCGTAGTGCCTTTTACCGATGGAATTAAAAATCTAAATGTGGTAACAGATTTGGAGAAAGCCTATAATTCAGAAGGGATGAGTTTGTTGAATGATTTTGAAAAGAACATTACGCTATCTATAGTGGATGAGGCTTGGAAAAAGCATTTGAGAAAAATGGACGAGTTAAAGCAGTCGGTTCAGTTGGCTGTTCACGAACAAAAAGATCCCTTGCTCATCTATAAATTTGAAGCCTTCAACTTGTTTAAGAAAACCCTAGGAGACATCAATCAAGAGGCGATTTCATTTTTGATGAAAGGCGATTTACCCGTGCAAAACCCACCGGTACAAGAGGCTCCTAAGGAAGTGAAAAAAGCGGAAAACTTTCAGCTGTCTAAAGAAGAGGTATTGAACATTGAGGAGACCGTAGAAAAAGTGCGTCAGAATCAAGCGGGAGAAACCGTACAGCACCAACAACCTGTTCAGGAAACCATTGTAAGAGATGCGCCGAAAATCAATAGAAACGACAGCGTGACTTTGAGACAGGTGGCTACCGGTCAAGTGGAAACCATGAAATACAAAAAAGCCGAGGCTTTGTTGAATTCAGGCGAATGGGTGCTTGTTGAAGAATAAGTCGATTTGACGATATAAAAAGGGGATTGTCCAAGCGGGCAATCCCCTTTTTTCGTTAAGTGTCCCGCCCTGAAATAGCGATACACAAAAACTGGTCTTTATAAACAATCCTTAGGTAAAGCGTACTCATAAAGATTATACGCTTAGTTTTAAACTCCAATGAGTTTAAGAAATTGAACAAGGAGGAATTTGTTTAACTCAAGCCAAATTAAAATGTGGTATTCAAAGCGACTCTACCGTACGCAGATGCTTACAAAAATATGGTAACTTTGATTGGAATAACCAAATCCTATTTAATATGGCAAAGACCCCAGAACAAAAAATAATGGAACTCGAAGCTCAGGTTAAATTATTAGAAAAACAGAAAGCACAACTGGAAAGGCAAGCTTATGTTGCAGATAAAAAAGTTATACTATTTGATATGATGATAGATCTTGCAGAACAAGAATTCAAAATTGATATACGAAAAAATTGCCCACCCGAACAATCGAACATTTTAGACAAAAAGAACAAACAACAATAGGGTTTACCTGCTATTTGTCCGGGATAGACAGACAGGTTTATTATAGAATGTCCCGCCCTGAAATAGCGATACACAAAAAATGATCTTTATAAACAATCCTTATGTAAAGTGTACTCAGAAAGATTGCGCGCTTAGTTTCAAACTCCAATTAGTTCAAGAAATTGAACAAGGAGGAATCAGTGTAACTCAAGCCAGATTATAATAGGGCATTCAAGGAGAGTCGGTGGTTTTTTGCTTCGATTTGCGGCTGTTAAGGCCTTGGGTTGGAGCTTTGTTGGTCACCTGGGATAAAGGGGAGTAGAGGCTGTTAAATGCCTCGCGTAGCGATTGTTTCTGTATTGGTTGGTAAGGGAACTGGGGCTACAGATGAAAGCGCATAAAAAAAAGCGCTTTAAAGCGCTTTTAGATATTAGTTCTGAGTTTCCAGTAGTTGCAATTCAAACACCAAATTGGTATTCGGCGGTATCATACCCATGCCGCGTTCGCCATAGCCCAGATGTGCCGGGATAAAGATGATTGCGGTATCTCCAAAATTCATTTGCTCCAAACCTTCTATAAACCCGGGTATTAGACCTTGTTTATTGCCAAATTTAAAGGGAATCGGAATGTATTGTTTCGCCGCTGCTCTTCTCGGGTTGAAGATGTTAAACTCCTTGGATAATTCCTCGTGACTGCTGTCAAACAATCTTCCGTCTTCAAAGAATCCGGCATAGTGTATAAAAACATCTTGTCCGTGTACAGGCTTAGGACCTTTGCCTTTTTCAGTAATTACATACGATAGCCCCGAATCGGTTTTAGTCGCTTTGGATTGTAGCTCTGTAAAAAGTGCGGCGTATTTCTTTTGCGCTTTTTCTAGGTTTTCTTTTTTGTCCTGTTGTGCTTTGGCTTCTTCTTCAAAGTATTTTTTGAATTCTTTGGCTGCATTAAATTTTTTAGCTTCCTTACCTTCTCGGACGATGGTGATTTTTTCAATTTTATCGCCTTGTTGGATGGCATTGATTACGTCAAGACCCTTTACGGTATGTCCAAATACCGTATGTACGCCGTCTAAGTGTGGGGTTGCTCTGTGTGTGATAAAGAACTGGCTGCCATTGGTTGTTGGTCCGCTATTGGCCATAGATAGGATTCCCGCTTTGTCGTGTACCAAACCGTCGACAAATTCGTCTTTAAAAATATAGCCGGGGCCCCCTTGACCATCGCCTTTGGGATCGCCCCCTTGAATCATAAAGTCATTGACTACTCGGTGAAAAGTGAGTCCGTCATAATAGGGCTTGCCCTTGTATTGTTTGTCTACGTACGGATTCGTCCCTTCTGCTAGGGAAACGAAATTCGCAACGGTCATCGGTGCCTTTTCGTACTCCAATTGAATTACAATTTGGCCTTTACTGGTTTGGATATCGGCGTATAAACCGTCTCCATACTGCTCTTTAGGCGAGCTGCAGGCTGAGATTACAGCGATTAAGCTTAGAAATAAAGTAGTCATTTTTTTCATTTTATGGTTTTTATTTTTCATTTTGTATATCTATCAATTGAACGCGGTATACGAGCGGTTGGTTAATGCCAATTTTATCTTGATCGCCGCTATAGCCGTAGGCCAAGTGCGAGGGAAATACAAAGGTGATTTCTTCTTTCTTTTTCATCAATTTTAGTCCTTGTCGCAAGCCTATTAAGAGGTCTTCCTGATCGACTAAATAGCTCTTTACACCGATGTCCGCTTTGGAATACAGGACGTTACCCGCTAAATCGGCCACTTCATAACTGTATTCGACCAAGTCCCCTTTTTTGGGACGGATGGAATCGCGTACGTTTTGATGCTCGTAAATATACCAAAATCCTTGATTGGACGAAATATAATGTTTGAGACTGTCCTGAGACATATACTCCTTTAAGAGAAGTTCTTCTGCCTTGTTTTGTTCTTTGTTTCGTTCGATAGAGGAAAGTGCCGGCGAATCGCTGCTTTGTGCAACGGCCTTGCGCGGTTCGGATTCCTTACAACTCGTCAGTAGGCATAGACTCAACAATAAAATACATAAAGCGCTTTTTTTCATGATTTACGGTTTTGATTGGGCTATGATTTGTGTGAATTTTTTTATGGTGTCGGCTAGGGATAAAAGGGATTTTCCCCCTGCGGCATTGATGTGTCCTCCGCCTTCAAAATGAGTGCGTGCAAATTCATTCACGTCGACATTACCCTGGGAGCGGAATGATATTTTGATGATGCCCTCTTCTTTGTTTTCTGTAAAAAAAGCCGTGAAGTCAATGCCGTCTATAGACAAACCGTAGTTGACAAAACCTTCGGTATCGCCTTTTTTATGGTGAAATTGATTCAATTGACTTTCTGTTAAGTAGAGGTAAGAGGCGCGGTGTTCGGGAAGAACTACCATGTTTTGCAAGGCACATCCCAAGAGTTGCAGGCGGTGGTAGCTGCTGTTGTTGAACAGCGCATTGTGAATTTCGGGATTGTCGATGCCCTTGTCGAGCAAAGCTGCGACTACGCGGTGTGTTTGAGCGGTGGTCTTGGGAAATCTAAAGGAACCGGAGTCCGTTACTATTCCCGTATAGATACAGCGCGCCGCATCTTCGTGAATCAGCGAATCGAGCTCGAGTTCTTGCAAGAGCATATAGAGCAATTCGCAAGTAGAGCCGTAAGCGGTATCAGAAAATGTATAGGAGGCATAAGAGGCAGGCATCTGGTGATGGTCTACCATTATATATATAGGTGTCAAGCTTTCCAAAACGGGCGTCATAGCGTCTCCGGTTCTGGATAATACATTGAAATCTAAGGTAAATATGATATCGGATTGCTGTAGGCATTCCGTGGCTTTCTTCTTGTTTTCCTCAAAGACAATCACCTGATCGGAACCGGGCATCCAAGCCAAGAAATCGGGAAATGCATTGGGCGAAACCACCTGCACATCGTGTCCTAACTGTTTTAAAACGTGGTACAAGCCCAGTGTGGATCCCATGGCATCTCCATCGGGATTGCGGTGTGGGATTATGCTTATCTTTTTTGTGGAAGAAATTAAAGCTTTTACTTCCTTTATATCACTTTGATTCATCATACTGCGAAAATACATTTTTTTATCATTTAAAAGATAAAGGGTGCCGCTTTTTAAGATGAAATTCGTATTTAAAAAGGAATTATTCCGCTAGATTTTTGAGTTGATCAAATTTTTTGATGACGATTTTTTTACCCGAAAGTTCGATAAACCCTTCTTTCCTAAACTCCGACAGCAAGCGAATGCAGCTCTCTGTAGCCGTACCAACCATATTGGCCAGGTCTTCACGGGAGAGTTGGATGTTTAAGGAGCCGTTGCTCGAATCCACCCCTGCCAATTCATGCAGTCCCAACAACACTATGGCCAAGCGCTCTTTGACCGTTTTATGCGTGTGGTTGACCAAAACCTGATCCGCATCCTTGAGGTGGTTGCAGATGTCTTTAGTGATTAAAAGAGAGAATTTGTTGTTGTCGGAAAAATGCTTCATCACTTCGCTCTTGGGTATAAAACACACCCTCATATCCTCTAATGCTACAGCACTGAGATTGGAAGCTTCTTCATTGATCATCGAACGCTGTCCGAGTAATTCTCCTTGAGTCACCAATTTTAAAATCGTATCCTTACCATTTGAATTGAGTTTGGTCAATTTGCAAACGCCTTCTTTAACGCAATAAACACCATTTAAATTTTCACCTTCATTAAATAGAATTTCGCCCTTTTTAACTTCGACAGAACTTTTTGAATCAGAGATGGTTAAGAGTTCTTCTCTAGTTAAAGCTTTTAAGGAACTAAATTCTCGTACGATACATTGTTCACACTTCCCCATATCACTTTATTTTTTGTTTGCTCAAATACAAATATAATGAATTTTATGATAAATGTCATAGTATGTTTATGCTATTAAAAGGAAATTTGTCAAAGGTAAAAATGAGCAAAAATGGGGGAGTTAAAATGTTATCACTGTGGGAATGAGGTAACTAAATTTAATCGCGTTCTCTTTGATGAGAAAGCGTTCTGTTGTAAAGGGTGTAAAACCGTTTACGAGATTTTTAGCGAAAATGATTTGGGGAGTTATTACGATTTTCAGTCCGCACCGGGAGCCACTCCGGAATTGACGACTGCTAAGTACGACTTCTTGGACAATTCCGACATTCGCAGTAAATTATTGGATTTCGAAGACGACAATATAGCGGTGGTTACGCTGTATATTCCTCATATTCACTGTAGTTCGTGTATTTGGATACTCGAAAACCTACAGAAGTTAAACTCGGGTATCATCCGCTCTACGGTTAATTTTCCCATTAAAAAAGTCAGTATTACCTTTAATACCGCTGAAATTTCCCTGCGCGAAATCGCTGGATTACTCAGCAAAATTGGCTATAGTCCCTATATCAGTTTAGAGAATTTTGACGTAAAAAAGCAAGGAGTAGACCGCAGTTTGGTCTATAAAATCGGAATTGCCTTTTTTAGTTTTGGAAACGTGATGATGTTGTCTTTTCCTGAATATTTTAACATTGACGATTATTGGATTAACGAGTATCGCGAATTTTTTCGCTGGTTAATTCTACTGCTTTCGTTGCCGGTTTTCTTTTATTCCGCTTCGGGCTATTATATCGCCGCTTGGAAGGGCATTCGCTCCAAGATGTATACCATCGACATTCCGATGGCTCTGGGTATCATCGTCATGTTTTTGCGCAGTTTAGTCGATATAGTGTTCGGCCACGGACAGGGGTTCTTGGACAGCATGTGTGCCTTGGTGTTCTTTATGCTGCTGGGCAAATTGTTTCAACAGCGCACCTATAACTTTCTGTCTTTTGAAAGGGACTATAAATCGTATTTCCCCATAGCGGTAACCAAACTTCACAGCGATAAAACCGAAACGGCTGTGCAGATTTACGAAGTGCAACGCGGTGATCGCCTGTTGATACGCAATCAAGAACTGCTGCCTGTAGACGGTATATTGATTTCCGAACGGGCTTTTATCGACTACAGCTTCGTGACAGGAGAAGCCGTTCCCGTTGAGAAAAAGTCTGGAGACAAGCTTTTTGCCGGCGGTAAGCAGGTGGGTGAACTCGTTGAAATCGAAGTGGTAAATTCCGTTTCTCAAAGTTATTTAACGCAATTGTGGAGCAACGATGTCTTTCAGAAAAAGGTCGATATCAAGTATAGAACCATTACCGATCAAATCAGTCATTACTTCACCCCAGCGCTGATTGCCTTGTCTATCATCGCTTTTATATATTGGGCTTTTATCGATTTAAATGCCGCGTTTAACGTGTTTACAGCCATACTCATTGTCGCTTGTCCCTGCGCTTTAGCGTTGACAGCGCCTTTTACGTTGGGCAACGTTATTCGAATTATGGGGCGTAAGAAGTTCTATTTAAAAAACGTAACCGTTGTGGAGCAAATGGCCAAAGTAGATACCTTGGTTTTCGACAAAACCGGTACGCTTACCACGCAAATCGCCTCGCAAATCCGCTATGAAGGCACAGCGCTGACCGAGGCGGAAAAAAGTGCCATAAAAAATATTATTAGAGGATCCAATCACCCGTTGAGCAGAAGGCTCTACAGCTTTTTGCCGCAAGGCGTGGCGACGGCTGTACGTGATTTTGAAGAAAAAACAGGGGCGGGGCTACAAGCTGTTGTTGACGGACTGGTCTATAAAATTGGCTCTGCTAAATTTTTGGGTACAGCGCCGGCCGTCGAAAACGAAGAAACCGTGGTTTACATCCAAATTGGCGGTTTCGATAAAGGGCGGTTTGTCTTTGAAAATCAATACCGATCCGGATTGGAAAAACTGTTTTCCGACTTGGCCGACAAGGGATATGGATTGCACGTGCTGTCTGGCGATAACGAAGGGGAGCAGGAATACTTGAAAAACGTATTGCCACCGACGACCAACTTGGTTTTTAATCAAAAACCCGAGCAAAAACTCGCCTATATCAACGAATTGCAGCAAGGGGGAAACAACGTGATGATGGTGGGAGACGGATTGAATGACGCTGGAGCCCTGGCACAGAGTAATGTCGGGGTGTCTATAGCTGAAAACGTCAATGTGTTTACCCCTGCCAGCGACGCGATTTTGGACGCTTCGCAATTTGAGAAAATTAACTATTTTTTAAAATATTCCAAAAACGCTGTTAAGACGATTAAGATGAGTTATGTGTTGGCTTTGACCTACAATGTAATCGGATTGTCGTTTGCGGTAAGCAATCATTTGTCGCCTTTGGTAGCGGCCATTTTAATGCCGATCAGCACGGCTTCGATGATCAGCTTCGTCACGATTATGAGTAATTATTATTCTCGGAAAAAAAATTAAAAAGCAATAAATTAGCGGGTAAATGTGATAAATGTCATATTTTATTTCTACTAGATACGTTAATTTTGATGTAAATTATAAAGGTATGGGTGTTATGTATATATTAATCTGCATCAGTATTTTTGTTGCAGCTGTCTTCTTGTACTTGTTTATTAAATCTGTTCGAAATGGACAGTTTGATGACGATTATACCCCTTCTGTCCGCATGCTCTTCGACGATGAACTCAAGTCGAAAAAAAAAGAGTCGAGTACTGTGAAAAATAATGAAAATCAAATATAAATAACTATGGAAGTGCAACAATTTTATTATGACAACAAAATTGTAAAGAATTTTCTGTATGCTTCAATTTTATTTGGAGCAATAGGAATGTTAGTGGGATTGCTCTTGGCTGTAATGTTTTTGTTTCCAAACTTAACCGATGGGATCCCCTGGTTGAGCTACGGACGATTGAGACCTTTACACACCAATGCAGTAATTTTTGCGTTTGTGGGTAACGCTATTTTTGGCGGAATCTATTATTCTTTGCAGCGATTACTCAAGGCTCGTATGTACAGTGATGTACTGAGTAAAATTCACTTTTGGGGGTGGCAAACCGTTATTATCTGTGCGGTTATTACCTTGCCATTGGGATTTACCTCTTCTAAAGAATACGCAGAATTAGAGTGGCCTATCGATATTTTAATCGCCATTACTTGGGTGGTTTTCGGTATCAATATGATTATGACAATCTTGCGAAGAAGAGAGCGTCATCTCTATGTGGCCATCTGGTTTTACATCGCTACCTTCGTGACGGTAACGGTACTGCATGTCTTTAATAGTTTGGAGTGGCCCGTTCATATCTTAAAATCATATTCTGTATATGCTGGAGTTCAAGATGCTCTCGTACAGTGGTGGTATGGGCACAATGCGGTTGCTTTTATCTTAACGACACCTTTTTTGGGGCTCATGTATTATTACTTGCCCAAAGCAGCGAATAGACCAATTTATTCGTACCGTTTATCCATTATTCACTTCTGGTCTTTAATTTTCTTATATATCTGGGCAGGTCCCCATCACTTGTTGTACTCGGCTTTGCCAGAATGGGCACAGAACCTGGGGGTGGTGTTCTCCGTGATGTTGATCGCTCCTTCTTGGGGAGGTATGATTAACGGTTTGTTAACCCTTCGTGGAGCTTGGGATAAAGTAAGAGAAGAACCGGTATTGAAGTTTTTCGTCGTAGCGATTACGGGTTATGGGATGGCCACTTTTGAAGGACCGATGTTGTCTCTGAAAAACGTGAACGCCATTGCCCACTTTACCGACTGGATCGTAGCTCACGTTCACGTAGGTGCCTTGGCTTGGAATGGATTTATGACTTTTGGAATGGTGTATTGGTTGATTCCTAGAATGACCAAAACAACGCTATACTCTAAAACATTGGCCAACTTCCACTTTTGGATTGGTACTTTAGGAATTATTCTTTATACGATACCTTTATATGTAGCCGGTTTTAACCAACACTTAATGTGGAAAGACTTTAATCCAGATGGAACGTTGAAATACGGGAACTTCTTGGAAACGGTAACGGCTATTATGCCGATGTATTGGATGAGAGCTATCGGAGGAACCTTATATCTGATTGGTTTGTTGACCTTGGTTTACAACATCTACAGAACGGTTCGCAAAGGGGAAAGCATTGTAGACGAATTGGCAGAAGCACCAGCATTGGCTAGAATTTCGCCAAAGAGAATTGGCGCAGAAGGCTTCCACAGCTGGCTAGAGAGAAAACCAATTCAGTTAACGCTATTGGCTACGATCGTTATTTTAATCGGTGGTATTGTTCAAATTGTACCGACCATCGTGGTGAAATCGAATATTCCGACCATATCCAGTGTGAAACCGTATTCTCCATTAGAACTTCAAGGTAGGGATTTGTATATCCGAGAAGGATGTGTGGGATGTCACTCCCAACAAATTCGACCGTTCCGTTCCGAAGTAGAGCGTTATGGAGAGTATTCGAAATCTGGAGAGTATGTATATGATCACCCGTTCTTATTTGGTTCGCGAAGAACTGGACCGGATTTAATGCGTATCGGTGGTAAATATTCAGACAACTGGCATTTTAACCACATGTATGACCCACAGAGTACCTCGCCAAATTCGATTATGCCGGCGTACAAATGGATGTTTGCCAACAAGCAAATGGATCATTCCGATATAGAAACCAAAATGCGAGTGATGGTTAAATTGGGTGTGCCGTATACGGATGAAGAGATTGCAAATGCGAGAGTTCACATGAAGGCTCAGGCAGAGCAAATCGAGAAAAATCTAGAAAACGACCCTGATTTTGTGAAGAGTTATGAAGAGAGCAAGAAAACCGCTGCGCTAAGAGGCGAAGAATTCGTTCCGATGAGCGAGCGTGAGATTACAGCTTTGATTGCTTACTTGCAACGTTTAGGTACGGATATTAAAGTAAAAACCGCTGAAAAATAATCGACTATGTTAAAGTTTATCAAACACAATATGGACACGATTTCAGGGATTGAAATTTATCCAATAGTAGCTTTAGTGATTTTCTTTGTTTTTTTTGCCGGATTACTCGTATGGGTATACACCTATAAAAAAGACAAAATAGAAGAGATCAGCCATCTTCCTTTTGAAGAGGAATTAGAAATAAATAATATATCAAAAAATAAATAGTCATGAAAAAGTATTTTCCTGTATACGTAAGAGTTCCTGTGCTCTTCGCCTTGTTTTTCTTGGCTTTAGAATACGGAATCGATTCGGGCGAGCAACCCGCTTTTATGGAATATCCGGTAGTATTAGTGCTTTTGTTTTTATTCTTATTTGCTTTAATTGCCGTTGAAATCGTTGCTTCTGCAACGGATAAGGTCATGACGCGATTGATGACAGAAGAGGAAAGACTGGAAAAAGAGCGCTTGGACAACTTGCCTTTTACAGAGTCTGAGTTCTATAAAAGAGTCATGAAAAAACTAACGCGTTCCAAGGGCATTGAAGAAGAGGGAACGCTATTGTTAGATCACGATTACGACGGTATTAAAGAGTTGGACAACGAATTGCCGCCATGGTGGGTGTATTTGTTTTATGCCACAATCATTTTTGCCGTAGTTTACATGGCCAGATTCCACATATTTGAGGGAGATAACCAGGCGGCAGAATTCGAAAAGGAAATGATTGCTGCAGAACTGGCCATTGAGGAATACAAGAAAACAGCACCGGATTTGCTCACGGCAGATCAAGTGGTATTCTTGGATGATCCTGCGGACTTGGCAGAGGGAAAAAGACTCTTTGACGTCAATTGTGTGGTGTGTCACCGCGCAGACGGTGGAGGGGGAATTGGACCAAACCTAACCGACGAGCATTGGATCTTAGGCGGTGGAATTAAAAACGTATTTAACACCGTTATGGAAGGTGGTCGTGATGGTAAGGGAATGGTGGCTTGGAAAGTCAGTATTAAACCGTCGGATATCGCCAAGATTTCCAGCTACGTATTAACACTACAAGGCACGAATCCACCAGATGCTAAAGAAGCAGAAGGAGAGATTTGGGTGGATACGGAAGAAGCAGTACCCGCGGAAAATGGAGCTGTAGAAACAGCTACAGATTCCGTACCCGCTGCAGCGTCTACCGTTGAATAAATGAATGTATTATTATTCGATATGAGCTGAGAGTCTATACTCTTGGCTTGTGTCGATTTAAATCTGGAGTTGTTATGGCGAAATTACCTGATGAAAGTTTTAGAGATACCATTGGTACAATTAGTGAAGAAGGTAAGAGAGTTTGGATGTTCCCGAAGAAACCCTCTGGGAAATTTTACGATCAGAGAAAGATTGTCAGCTATGTATTATTAGCGATGTTGGCCACTTTCCCGTTTATAAAAATCAATGGGAATCAGTTTGTGCTTTTAAATGTCATTGACCGAAAGTTTAATATTTTTGGCTTTACATTCTGGCCACAGGATTTTTACCTGGTGGTGATATCCATGATTGTTGGGGTGGTTTTTGTCACCCTCTTTACCGTGGCTTTTGGACGTATTTTTTGTGGATGGATTTGCCCGCAAACCATTTTTATGGAAATGGTCTTTAGGAGAATTGACTACTGGATTGACGGAGACCGTGGCGCTCAAATTCGATTGGCAAAACAAAAATGGAACGGAGAGAAAATTAGAAAACGAATGCTCAAATGGTTTATTTATTTTATCATTTCTTTTCTAATCGCAAACGTGTTTTTGTCTTATATAATTGGAAGTGACTCGGTTTTAGCGATGGTCAAAGAAGGACCGGCAAACAATTGGAGCACCTTAATTGCGCTGCTTATTTTTACCGGAGTCTTCTATTTTGTATTCGCTTGGTTTAGAGAGCAAGTGTGTATAATCGCTTGTCCGTACGGACGACTACAAGGGGTTTTGTTAGACAATAAATCGATTATTGTAGCCTATGACCACGTGCGCGGTGAGCGAACACAGGGAAGAGCCCGATATCGAAAAGATCAAGATCGCGAGGAATTGGGAATCGGTGATTGTATCGATTGTAAGCAATGTGTCAACGTATGTCCTACCGGTATCGATATTCGAAACGGTACCCAACTGGAATGTGTGAATTGTACCGCTTGTATAGATGAGTGCGACCACATTATGGAGAGCATCGACTTGCCTAAGGGATTGATTCGATATGCGTCTGAAGATGAAATTGTCAAAAAAGCCAAGTTCAAGTTTACTCCGAGAATGAAAGGGTATACAGCCGTGCTGTTTATCTTAATCGGTTTGTTATGCGGACTGTTGTTTTTGAGAAACGACGTAGAGGCCACCATTTTGAGATTGCCCGGACAAACCTTTGAACACAAAGGCGAGAACATCAGCAACGTTTATACCTTTAAAATTGTCAATAAAACCGCTAAGGATTTTGAGAAAATCCACTTTAAGATCGTACATCCCGAAGGAAAGGTGATTGTGGTGGGGAATCCGGTTTTAAAAATTGAAAAAGGTGAATATGCTCAGGGTACTTTGTTTGTGGAAATCAATCCGGCCTTTCTCGATAGCTATAAGACCAATGTGAAAATTGAGGTTTACGATGGCGATGAGTTGGTCGAAACCACCACTACGAATTTCTTAGGTCCAAGAAATTTTAATTAAGCGACAGTCGCAACGCTACAGTTGTCGACCAAGCGCTAGAGTCCTATAACTACGGCTAACCGTATTTAAAGGGGCAAATATAAAAGAGGTTAGGCTGCAATGTGCCAGAGTCGAAAACACTTGGTACACCGATAAATCGGAGCGCTAATCGTTACACATAAAAAACCGGCGTTTGTATGGCGGTCTCTAAGCGGAGGTAAAACCATTGCGAAGGGATTTGGAAGCTGTTTGCAAACGTTGATTAACAATAAAAAATAGAGTTATGAAATTTAATTGGGGAACCGGAATCGTTATCGCTATCGTATCGTTCATGATTTTTATCTTGCAATACGTGATTAAAGTACAAACCAACTCTGCCTATGATAACGAGTTAGTGACGGAAAATTACTATCAAGAAGAGGTGGAGGTAGATGGAGAGTACAACAGAGAGCTCAATTCGAATAACATGAAAAGTGCCGTGCAATTTGAACTTGCCCCAGAAGGCGTTTTGATTGTGTTTTCGGACGAATTTGACTATAAAGATATTACAGGGACTATATTCCTTTACAGACCGTCTAATCAGAAATTAGATTTTGAAATCCCAATTTCATTATCTTCTTCAAATTTGCTCATACCTAACAAAGATCTGGTAGACGGTCGCTGGAATATAACCGTAGACTGGGAATACAAAAACAAGGGATATAGATATACGGAATACCTTAATTTAAAGTAAATACATGTTGATTTCAGCGTTGGTTTTTGGACTCCTTAGCAGTCTGCATTGTATCGGTATGTGCGGTCCTATTGCAGTAATGCTTCCCGTTTCCCGAAACAACCCAACGCAAAAAGTCATAGAGATGTTTACGTACCACTTCGGACGAATAACAGCCTATTCGCTGTTGGGATTGCTGTTTGGACTTTTTGGAAAAGGACTGTATTTGGCGGGTTTGCAACAGCAAATCTCCATAATAGTCGGGGTATTAATGATTGTTTATGCCTTGATTCCACAGCAAAACCTCGGTAAACTCAACTTTTTGATGCCATTTTATCGCTTGGTGTCAAAATTAAAAAGCGCCTTGGGCAAGCAATTCAAGAAAAAATCGAAGGGATCCTTGTATTTAATAGGGTTTTTCAACGGTTTTCTTCCCTGCGGTATGGTGTATGTGGCGCTATTCGGTGCCATTGCCACTCAAAATATCGGCATGGGAGCCTTGTATATGGCGTTTTTTGGATTGGGAACCATTCCGTTGATGAGCGCCGTAATTTATGTGAAGGACTTGTTTTCGAGTTCGTTTCGCGCTCAAGTCATGAAGTACTACCCCGTGGTTATTGTGCTTTTTGGGATGGTTTTTATCATTAGAGGACTGGGATTAGACATTCCTTTTCTTTCGCCAGACACCCTTAATTTGTTTGTCAAAGCCAATCCGGATTGCTAGGCGTATACCGATCTGATATAAAAAAACCGATTTCCATTTTTGTGGAAATCGGTTTTTTTATGGCTTTAGCCAATCGCTGCGTGTAATCACGTACCAACGATGAGGAACCCCGCTGTGCTCAAAGCGGTTTGTATAAACAAACCCCAGTTTTCTTAAAATCCTGTCTGAAGCCTTGTTTTCACTATGAGTAATGGCATAGATCGTTGCTGTATTGCCCGTTGAAAAGGCCCAATCGAGTATGGCCGTTGCGGCTTCCGTCGCATAGCCCTTGCCCCAGCTGCTCTCTACAAAGCGGTAGCCCAAATCCAAGTACTGGCGGTGTCCGTTCACGGTATCGGTAATCAGCTTGAGTCCTGCCCAACCGATAAATTTTTGAGTTTCCCTTTCGATTACGCTCAGCCGGCCGGTACCGTTGTCTCGGTATTGGTCTTGGATAAAGCGAATCATTTCGAGACATTCTTCTCTTGTTTGCGCGGGCTGATTGCCGAGAAAGCGGTGCACTTCGGGATTGTGGTCCAATTCAAAAAATCCGTCCACATCTTTTTCTGTAGCCGGTCGAATCAGCAGTCGTGGGGTCGTCAATTCGATATTCATAAGCGTTTTTTAAAGCACTAAGATACAAATGTTGCGCATACGTTTCCAAATACGGGAGGGGCAATGCGGGTTTTTTAATCTTTTTTTAAGGTTAAAATCGCGGGGAATACTTTCTAAATCGGTAATATTGTTGTTAAAAATAATTGGGCTATGCACAACAACTCCGACCGCTTTAATTTTGACAACGACATCGTCTTAGAAGACGACCGCGTTCTTTTGCGCCCCCTAGTCGATTCGGATTACGAATACCTCTTGCCGTTTTCTATTGACGAACCCGAATTGTGGCTGCATTCGCCGGTAACTGCCGCTGGTGCTGCCGCATTGCGTACCTATATGGATAGCGCTTTGACTTCCAGAAAAAACCAGCAATCCTATCCTTTTATCGTTTGGGACAAGTCCAAGCAACAATATGGGGGAAGCACTCGCTATTACGATATCAAGATAGACAACGGTAGCCTATTGCTAGGATATACCTGGTACGGCAAAGCGTTTCAGGGTACAGGAATAAACAAGCGCATTAAGTTTTTGATGCTCGAATACGCCTTTGAAGTATTGAACATGGAACGGGTGGAGTTTCGAGCAGACCAAAGCAACGAGCGCAGCGTTGCCGCGATGAAGAGTATAGGCTGTGTGCTAGAAGGAGTATTGCGCAAGGAAACCCTTATGCCTTCGGGCCGACGCAGAGATACCGTGGTGTTGAGCATACTCAAAGCCGAGTGGTTTGCAACGGCCAAACAGCGTTTAGCCAGTAAAATGTAATTTTAAAGACCCTATGATGTCAGTACGAAATAACACCGATAGCGGCGTGACCTTTAAAGCGGTTGATGCCCAGAATATTATGAGAATTGAAGCCTTTGCTCGGACTATATGGCAACAGACCTATGCCGATATGATCTCCCAAGAGCAAATCGACTATATGTTGAACGAAATGTATTCCGCAGCACGTATCGAAAGCGATATCGCAGCGGGTTACCGTTGGGATTTGGCTTTTATAGGCGAAGCGCTCATCGGATATTTATCCTATAGATTAGAGGATGAGCAACGGGTGTTTTTGTCGAAGATCTATCTCGATACCCGCTTGCAAAATCGCGGAAATGGTCGGCAGTTGCTCCATAGAGTTTTGGATTTCGCAGCGCACAAACAGGCGAATGCCGTGTATTTAACCGTCAATAAAAACAATGCCAAAGCCATAGCCTTTTACGAGAGAAACGGATTTTATATCGTGAAAAGTCAGGTATTCGAAATTGGACAGGGCTATGTGATGGACGACTATATCATGCAATTCGACCGGACTTAACCCATAGAAAAACCTCAAAATCCCACGGAGGTTTTTTTTATACACCAAAAACTTACTTATTAATAAGTAGATTTTATATATTTGTGGCATGAGAGATACCAAGCAAGAAATCGTGAAGTTAGCCGATCGTCATATCCGATCTAGAGGCTTCAATGCCTTTAGTTATACGGATATTTCTAAGGTATTAGCGATTAAAAACGCGGCAATTCACTATTACTTTCCCAGTAAGTTTGACTTGGGCGTTGCGGTGATTGAAAAGACGATCGACACTTTTGAGTGGTCTTCGCAGCGTTGGAGTGAATTGGATTACGCGGCGCAGTTAGAGCAGTATATGGAAGTCTACGACCGTTCCAAAGCGGAAAATTGCGTGTGTTTAATGGGTGCCTTGGCACCGGCTTACGACACCCTGTCGGCAGAAATGCAGCAGGCTTTACGACTTTTGGGGCAAACCCTACTCGCTTGGTTGACCCGGCTTTTGGAAGCCGGCAGAAATGCGGGGGTATTTACCTTTAAAGGCGCGGCACGCGATCAGGCTTATGTGTTTCAATCGGCTTTGCTGGCATCGTTGCTGCTGGATAAAGTGCTTCAGGAAAATGTTTGCGCCACTATAAAAGCGGGTATACTCAACAATTAAAACGGATGTGCGAAAGCGCAAAATTAAAAATATAATATATGAAGAGAGTTGTAGTAACGGGAATTGGAGTGGTTTCTCCCTTGGGAAACGATGTGGAAACTTTGTGGAAAAATGCGGTTGCTGGAAAAAATGGCGTAGGACCCATTACCCGATTTGATGCCTCAAAATTTAAAACGCAATTTGCCTGTGAGGTCAAGGATTTTGATCCGTCGATCTACTTAGACAGAAACGAGATTAAAAAGACCGATTTATTTACGCAATACGCTTTGTATGCCGCGGCACAGGCCATTGCCGATTCCAATTTTGACAGCGCTGCCCTATCGCCTTACGACATCGGTGTAATTTGGGGTAGTGGTCAGGGGGGGATGGAAACCTTGGAAATCGAGATTAAAGATTTTGTGGAAAACAACTACCAACCGCGCTTTAATCCCTTTTTGATTCCCAAGTTTATCGCCAATATGGCCCCGGGTATGATCGCGATCAAACACGGTTTTCGCGGAATGAGCTTTACAACCGTTTCGGCCTGTGCTTCTACCAATACCGCACTGATGGATGCCGTCAACTACATCCGTTTGGGCAAGGCTAAAATTATGATTAGCGGCGGCTCGGAAGCGCCGATTACAGAAGCTTCTATCGGCGGTTTTACCTCGATGAAGGCCATGTCAAACCTCAATGAAAATCCACAAGGAGCATGTAAACCCTACGACAGCACGCGCAATGGTTTTGTCATAGCCGAAGGTGGAGGGGCTTTGGTCTTGGAAGATTACGACCACGCGATCCAGCGGGGGGCTAAAATTTACTGCGAAGTCGTGGGCTCCTCGATGACTACAGACGCCTATCACATGACATCGCCTTTGGAAAATGGAGAAGCTGCTGCTCATGCGATGAATTTAGCCTTGAGCGAAGCGGGTATTCAAGCCGCACAAATCGATTATTTAAACCCACACGCCACCTCGACACCGGTTGGGGATATTTGCGAAATGGAAGCGATTCGAACGGTTTTTGGCGACAATCCCCAATCCCTCGCAATCAGCGCAACCAAATCCATGACAGGGCATTTGCTGGGCGGTGCCGGTGCTATCGAGTCTATTTTGTGCATCAAAGCCATAGAAAACGGCATGATTCCACCCACGATCAACATCGAACATCTCGACGAGAAAATCCCCGCAGGGATTCACATCGTTCGCGATAAGGCCTTAAGAAAAGAAGTTCATTACGCGATGAATAACTCTTTTGGATTTGGAGGCCACAATGCCATAACGATTTTTAAGAAGATATAAGTATAAAAGGCCATCGCAAGTGGCCTTTTTGCTTTTAAACCCCTTGGGTTTTTACCGTATAAGAACGGTACATCATATAGAGCAAGGCCACGATGATCACCACGGCCGAAGCGTATATAATCTGCGGAATATGGGCTGTGATATCGCGGTAGTACCAGCCGGCAAATAGCGCGCCCCCACCAATAGCGGCTTCCAGGGCTATATACATGGTGGCCATCGCTCGGCCGCGTTCATTTGGTCGGCTAAAATCGATGGTCCACGCGTTTAGGGCAGGAGATAAGACCCCCAGAGATAGCCCATAAATAAAAGCCCCGCTGATAATTCCGACTACCGATTCAAAAAAACCTATAGTGAGCAAGGCGATAAATAACAGTATCAATCCGGCATAAATCACTTTAACACGACCGTATTGGTCGGAAACCTTTCCAGCCACAAAGCGAACCAATAGCGATGACAGGGTAAAAACCATAAAAAAAGTACCTTTGTTGCTCAGTCCTAAATGATCGCTCCAATCGGGAATAAGGGTCAAAATCGTACCGTATGATAGGTAGGACAAAAAGGTGATGAACGCGGCGGGAAAAACGTGCCAATCAAACACATCTACCCAGGATATTTTTAGAAAAGACCAACGAAAGCGCTGTTTTGTCGATAGCGTCTCCTTCATATTCATCAAAATCAGTATGGATAAAAGGGCCAATAGGGAAGAGGTGTAAAACAACACATTCATAGAACTATACAATTTTATGGTACTGCCCAAGGCCGGTCCTATAGCCATACCGGTGCTAAAGCATATTCCGTGCATGCCCAAGGCTTCTCCCCAGCGTTCTTTGGGTACGATATCCGCTACGTATGCAGCGGTTGCCGTCGGTTTAAATCCCGTAGAAAAACCGTGTATCAAGCGCAAGAGTAGAAAACCAGATACCGTGGTCAATACCGGATATAAAAAACCGCATAAAAAACACACAAAGGAACCCACGGCCATTACGGGAATCCGACCGATTTTATCGGTTAGTTTTCCGCTGAAAGGACGGGAGATGCCCGCTGTCAAAGTAAACAACGCGATGATAAGCCCTTTGTATTCCGCACCACCCAAGCTGGTTAGGTAAGCCGGTAATTCCGGTATAAGCATATTGAAACTCGCAGAAAATAGGAGGGAACTCAAACAAACCAAGGCGAATTGTACATTATAGATAGGATGTATTCCGCTAAGGGGTTGATTGCTATGGGGTAAATTCATGGTAAAACAGAAATTGAGGGCAATTAATCGGCAAAATTAACGCTTTAAAACCGCTCTGCATCCATTTAATCAGAAGTTTATCGCAAAATGACTAGGGTTTTCTTTTTGGTGCGTCCTGTTTTTTTGACAGACCGCGACTGGTAAAACCGATCGTCGTCCTGATGGTTCACGAACCTCTAAGAGTCTAAAACAAAAATACCTCTTTCATTTGTTGAAAGAGGTACCTGTGCAAAACATAAAAAACACACAACTTAACTTAATTATAAACACAAAAAATCATCAATACGGGTTCCTGTATTAGGAGATAGACTAATCCATCAATCATAGCACTTATGTTGCTAAAATTGTAGCTTACTTATATAAAAATAGTAAATAATTTGATGAAATAAAAAAAATATGTGATAAAAATTGAGTTTTTTATTTGTACTCTAAAATTATATCTTCTTTTTGAGCTAATCGGTTGATTTACAGTATTAACGCATAATGCGATTTTTTTATTCTTTTTTCATCAGGAAAATTGTTTTTAAGGTTTTTTGGACTCATTTAATCTCAATTGGCGATAATTTGCTTTGGTGCGGTTTTACACGGCTAAATCGATGCGCTCGTCTTTTTTGGACTATTCGTACGTCAAAATGTACACCACTGCAGTAAAGTACAGTGTTGAAAGGAAAACGTTCTGTTTTGAGTAGAAAATAGCGTGTTTAATAGCGAAAAACAAATAAATTTATAGATTATTAAAGGGAGAATGTGCGTTATTTAAGAATATTGTATATTTGGACGACGTGGTATTTTGTTTCCTTTGGGAAGTTTAAAAATTTTAGCTGTATTGTATGGAGGTATTTGTGTTTTTTGCGGTGGCAGTCGTCTTGACTCTAGTGGTTTTGTTCGTCTTGGGAATGTCTAAAATTTTTGCTACCTATACCAAGTTAGAAGCGCTTTTTGTGCGGCTGACAGCGGTAGAAGCCGAATTGCATCAACTCAATCAGCAATTGACGAAGGAGCGAACCGCTGCAGGAGTTTTGCCCGAGGTAAACGCCGTCGAAAATCCGCTGGAAAATGCGGAAGTAGTGCCGGTGGTGGATAAAGGGGAAAATCCGAAGGCAGCCGTACTCGATGATGTACCGGTGGAAGTCATAAGGGCTCAAACCGAGCAGGCTATGGAGGAAAACACCTTAGCGGAACAAGCCTTGAGCGCTGCAATTACCGCGGCATCCCTAGATGTGGAGGCCGATGCACCGACTATACCCCCTAGAATCCGAAAGAAATCGGCCATCGAGCGCTTCTTTTCGGATAATATACTGACAAAGATTGGAGTGATAACCTTTGTACTGGGTATTGCGTTTTTTGTCAAATACGCCATCGATCAAGAGTGGATTAACGAAGTCGGCCGAGTGGGTATAGGTATACTTACAGGAGGTGTAATGATCGGTATTGCACACCGCTTGCGCCGGGAATTCGACGTGTTTTCGTCTTTGTTGGTAGGCGGTGGAATCTCCGTTTTTTATATTACCATTACCTTGGCTTTTAGGGAATACGAATTGTTTAGTCAGACTGTAGCCTTCGTCATACTCATTTTAATCACCTGTTTTTCCGTGGCGATTTCCCTGCTGTACAATAGAAGGGAGTTGGCGATTTTCTCGCTCCTAGGCGGCTTTTTAGCGCCCTTATTAGTCAGTACGGGCACGGGGAATTACCTGGTTCTGTTTTCGTATATCTTGATGCTGAACTCCGGGATGTGCTACCTGTCTTTTCGCAAAAATTGGATCGTTATCGGTTATGTCGCCTTTGTGTTGACCGCCTTTTTTATAGGCGCGTGGATGGTAAATGGCTTTGTCGATCAGTATCTGGGGGGTGCAGTATTTGCAGCCCTGTTTTTTGTACAGTTTTATATAGTGGCTCTGGTCAATACCTCTAAAGACAACAAAATCGCCGCTCAGATTATTTTGATTATTTTAAATAATGCCGTCTTCTTAGGCGTGTACTTTTCTTTGTTCGAAAATTATCCCGGTCTAAATGTCAAGGGATTGATAGCCATTGTTTTCGCGTTGGCAAATGCCGGAGTTTTGATGTACCTCTGGAAAAAGCGAAAGATCAACTCCCTGTATCTCTATGCGGTAATGGGCATCGTCGTGTCGTTAATTACCCTGGCCATCCCCATGCAGTTAAACGGACATTATATCACGATGTTTTGGTCTGTAGAAATCGTGGTTTTACTGGTGTTGTATTTCAAATCAAAATTACGGGTGTTTTACACCGGATTTTTAGTCGTTTCTGCCTTGGCAGTAGTTTCCTATTTATTAGATGTGGGAACTATAGATCAGTTACAGCAGTCCACCCTGATTTTCAATCCGCTATTCGTAACGGGCTTGGTGGTGTTTACATCGTTTTTTATCGCGTATATCTGGATGAAAAAACAAGGGCTCAAAAGTAAGGCCTTGCGCTATTTTCCCGTGGTTTTAAAGGTGCTGGCTTTTGCCGTGCCCTTTTTAGAATTAACTAAAGAAATTCACTTTCTCGAAACATCTACTCCGATCGGCAATTTTGAACAACTAGCCGTAGTGGTATACAGTGTGTGCTACGCGGCGATTTTGTTTTCAATTTCCGCTAAGAGTAAATTAAATTACGTGATCAACTGGTGTTTTATAGGTTTCGCAACCTTGCTCTTGGGCAGTTTTTCAAACTTTTTTAGAAGTGAGGTATTTGTCGAGGGCGTGCTGAACCTCCAGTACTTTTTGGTCGTTTTTATAGCCGTACCCGCGCTGGTGGTCTTGCTGATGCAACTGTATAAAAACCCCAATTACGAGATTTCTTCCAAATGGATCCGTTGGATGCTTGCGGTGGCTTCGTTGATTTTGCTGTGTATTTATATCGACCATACCACAGTGCTGTTTAAAGGGGGAAGTGTGCCGATGAGTTATCCGGAATACAACGCCATATTGGAAACGGCACACATCATTGTTTATCCGATAATTTGGGCGGGCGTAGCCTTGTTTTTAACCTATTTGGGCATTGTGAGGCAGCGTGTTTTTCTGCGCCAAATTGCCATGGCTTTACTGGGAATTACCATAGTCAAGTTTTACGTATTAGACGTTTGGTCGATGAGTGAAGGGGGCAAGGTCTTGTCTTTTGTGCTCTTGGGAATAATTATATTGATTGTCGCTTTCTTGATGAACCGGATAAAAGGTTTGCTGGTTGAAGGGGATAAAGACCCTGCCGATGGCGATTCTTCTAATGCGATGTCCGAATAAATTGTATGCTATGCGTTTATTGATCTCCCTTATCGTCGCCTTTGCACCTTGGTTCGCCGAGGCGCAAATCAAGTATGTCGAATCCGTGCCACGAGTAGCACAATCGGGTTACTACCGCATTGCCTTAAGTCAAGAGATGATTGGCGTGGCCAGTACGCATGATTTTGGCGGAATTCGCTTGATTGATCAGCGCGGTAAAGCGGTTCCTTTTTTTGTCGATCGTCGCATGGAGGCCCAACCCCAACAACACTATAGCGATTTACAGCCGATAGCGCTGCGCACCGATTCCATAGCGAGTTATGCCGTAGTGGAAAACACTCAAGCGATTGAAGTGATGGTTGTGCAAATTAAAAGTGCGGTGGCAAGCGGTTTACACGTTCGCATTCGCGGGAGCCATCAAGCTACTGGTCCTTGGTTTTTGGTCACCTCTCAATCGGTGTCCCCGAGTTCCCACCGCCATTTTAACGCGGATGACGCGGTCATAGAAGTTCGGTTTCCTCAAGGAAACTACCGCTTTTACGAAGTGATGCTGACCAATGATCAAAAGCAGCCCGTAGAGATTTGGTCGGTAAAAGTGCCTAAGCCAATGGCTGTACCAAAAACGGATTGGGTGTTATTGCCCTTTGGACGCCATGCGCAAATCGACAGCCTGAATCACAAGAGCTACCTCAATTTCCCCGATCTTAAAAATCAGTATGCCGTTGCGAAAATAACCTTCGAAATCGCGTCACCACAGCATTATTGGAGAAGGGGCTATGTGTCGAATCAGGAGTTTGTCCTGTCTTCCAAAGTGGGGGCTTCGGTGTTTTTTGAGCGACTAGTCTTGGATAAGGGCAAGGACCTCGTGGTGGAAAATGAACAAAGTACCCCTTTGCAGATGGTGGGAATCAAGGTGTTTGGAAAAGCGGTTTATCTGTGTGCTTATATTTCAGTGGACGATCAAATCAATATAGTGCTCGACCCCGAAAGTAAGTCAAAACCCAATTACGATATCGTTCACTTTCAAAACGACATTCCCTTAGCGCTGCCACAGTTGACTGCCACGGCATTTGAGCTCGTGCCAGCCGACGTGGTGGTATCCACCACGCGCTGGTTTGAAAAACCTGTTTTTATCTGGGTCTGTATCATTGGCGTAGGGGTATTTCTGCTTTGGATTTGCCTGCAAATTGCCCGAGATCTAAAAAAGAATACTAAGTAAGCGGACCGGAAGCTGCTGCGGTTTTTTTTCTAAAAACCACGATGTCTTGATATTCAATCGGCTGATTTTGGGCCTCCGTAGATTTCCAGTTTCCATTGATGATTTCGACTACTTCTAAACCGGAGCGGTGTAGCATCTGTGTCAGTAAATCCTGATGAATGGCTATATTACCCGATTTGACATTGTCGTTCATCAAGCGGTATTGACCCTTTACTATGGGGAAAGGGAAAGTAGGGTGTTGATGTATATGTGCTTCCTCTTCGGAAGTATAGGTGAAAAAAGTCGAAAAGCAGCTGCCATGGTCGTCTAAAACGCGATGAATCTCCCTAAAGTAGTTTTCGATTTCTTCGATTTGCATGTGTGTAAATACCGAAAAGGAAAAGACGACATCAAAACTGTGGTTTTGGTATGGGAATACGAACGTACAGGCCTTTTCGCCCGAATTGTTGTATAAGTCATTATATATAGGAATGTATTTAAAGCGAAAAGGAGCGGTGTCGCTAAAAACTTTTTGATTGCACCAGTCCACTCCCTTTGGGACTACATCAAACCCGTCATAACTTCCGCCATTGTTTAAAAATTGAGTTAAGGCGATGGCCGTTCTACCAATACCACTTCCGATATCCAGGACTTTGTGATTGGGTTTTAAGGCAACGGTTTGCTGTAACAGTTCCAATTGATACAGCCCTTGCTCTAAATAAGCGGAGGCATTGGCACTGGATCCGGTATATATATAACCTCGTGGGGGCACCATCGGATGTCTTTTTCCCAGGAGTAAGTCGTAAGTGTCTATAGGTAGGTAATACCACTTTCTAATTGTATAACGCTGATTAGATGATAGCTTGTACCAAAGAGACCGTAGTGTTTTGCTTTTTTGCATAAATGAAGTACTGAGTTCGTAAGCGTATAAATAATACACTCGTAAAAGTTTATTGTATTTGACCAAATATAGTCTTTTTAACATATATTTTCAATTTAAAATGATGGAATTCGCGTAGGTGTTTATTCGCGGATTCGTCCATTCGCCTTGGTTTGCAGAAGAGCCTATTCGTTGATTTGCGGATGCGCGGATACGCCTTGGTTAGTAGAAAATATTTAAGAACTGCATTTTTTATTCGGAAAAGAACTCCTTTACGCAACCTAGCGAAAACGCCGCTCGCGCCAGCATCTTGCTGGTAAAAGCCTATTCGCTGATTTGCGGATGCGCGGATACGCCTTGGTTAGTAGAAAATATTTAAGGACTACATTTTTTATTCGGAAAAGAACTCCTTTATACTACCTAGCGAAAACGCCGCTCGCGCCAGCATCTTGCTGGTGCGCACAATAAAAAGCAGATTCGTTGATTTGCCGATGCGCGGATGCGCCCTGTTTTGTAGAAAGTATGTAAGGGCTACATCTTTAATCCGTAAAAGAACTCCTTTGCGTAACCCTCTCGAATCATCAAATCCGCGAATCAGCCATTGATATGAAAGGGTACCAGCGTGACGCTGGCACCAGCGGAGGTTGTAGAAAATATTTAAGTTCTACATTTTTTAGTCGGAAATTGAACTCCTTATACATTACCTAATGAATAAATGAATCAACAAATCCTCGAATCCGCTCTTTACTATAAGAAGCTATCTTCTATTCTCCGCCACTCTCGAATCCTCGAATCCGCTCTTTACTATAAGAAGCTATCTTCTATTCTCCGCCACTCTCGAATCCGCGAATGCGCGAATCAACGAATCCGCTAAGAACTAACTATTTCCACAAATCGTGCATTCACCACAACCCGGCGAATAAGCGAATCATCAAATCTGCGAATCAGCCTACAATATAAGAGGGTACCAGCGTGACGCTGGCACCAGCGGAGGTTGCAGAAAGTAATTATGGGCTACATATTTAATCCGGAAAAGAACTCCTTTACGCAATCTCTCGAATCTGCGAATACGCAAATCCGCGAATCCGCTAATGTCTAACTATTTCCACAAATCGTGTATTCTCCGCATCCCGGCGAATAAGCGAATAAACAAATCCGCAAAAAAAATCCTCTTCGTAAAGTTGCGGTAACTAAGCAGTTACCAAATCCTCAGTAAAAACCCTTTAAAAAAAACTTCAAAAGATTAGGAAAGCCGATAAAAAGGCCTACTTTTGCACTCGCATTACCGCAGAAGTTCTTTGATTACCGGGTTGAGATTGTGAGGGTCGTAGGGTTTTAAATCCGATGAGCCGAATAAGGGAGACCAGTGATAGTAACGATTGACGAGGAAAAAAGAAAAATTATTTTTCTATAAAAACCTTGCCAGTTAAAAAAGAAGTTGTAGTTTTGCATCCGCTTTGAGAGACAAGCGAAAACAAGAAGACACGTTCATAGACATATTGAATTGACAGCAAATAAGAGAGAGTAAGGAAATCGCAAGATTTCAAGAATTAGCGCAAACTATCTAAATATATTAAAAAAATACGATGAAGAGTTTGATCCTGGCTCAGGATGAACGCTAGCGGCAGGCTTAACACATGCAAGTCGAGGGGTAGAGGAAGCTTGCTTCCTTGAGACCGGCGCACGGGTGCGTAACGCGTATGCAATCTACCTTTTACAAAGGAATAGCCCAGAGAAATTTGGATTAATGCCTTATAGTGTTGTTGGATGGCATCATTTGACAACTAAAGATTTATCGGTAAAAGATGAGCATGCGTCCCATTAGCTAGTTGGTATGGTAACGGCATACCAAGGCAATGATGGGTAGGGGTCCTGAGAGGGAGATCCCCCACACTGGTACTGAGACACGGACCAGACTCCTACGGGAGGCAGCAGTGAGGAATATTGGTCAATGGAGGCAACTCTGAACCAGCCATGCCGCGTGCAGGAAGACGGTCCTATGGATTGTAAACTGCTTTTATACAGGAATAAACCTACCCTCGTGAGGGTATTTGAAGGTACTGTAGGAATAAGGATCGGCTAACTCCGTGCCAGCAGCCGCGGTAATACGGAGGATCCAAGCGTTATCCGGAATCATTGGGTTTAAAGGGTTCGTAGGCGGTTTGATAAGTCAGTGGTGAAATCTCCTAGCTTAACTAGGAAATGGCCATTGATACTGTCGGACTTGAATTATTGGGAAGTAACTAGAATATGTAGTGTAGCGGTGAAATGCTTAGATATTACATGGAATACCAATTGCGAAGGCAGGTTACTATCAATTGATTGACGCTGATGAACGAAAGCGTGGGTAGCGAACAGGATTAGATACCCTGGTAGTCCACGCCGTAAACGATGGATACTAGCTGTTCGGTCGCAAGACTGAGTGGCTAAGCGAAAGTGATAAGTATCCCACCTGGGGAGTACGTTCGCAAGAATGAAACTCAAAGGAATTGACGGGGGCCCGCACAAGCGGTGGAGCATGTGGTTTAATTCGATGATACGCGAGGAACCTTACCAGGGCTTAAATGTAGATTGACCGTTTTGGAAACATTACTTTCGCAAGACAATTTACAAGGTGCTGCATGGTTGTCGTCAGCTCGTGCCGTGAGGTGTCAGGTTAAGTCCTATAACGAGCGCAACCCCTATCGTTAGTTGCCAGCGGGTCATGCCGGGAACTCTAACGAGACTGCCAGTGCAAACTGAGAGGAAGGTGGGGATGACGTCAAATCATCACGGCCCTTACGTCCTGGGCTACACACGTGCTACAATGGCCGGTACAGAGAGCAGCCACTGGGCGACCAGGAGCGAATCTACAAAACCGGTCACAGTTCGGATCGGAGTCTGCAACTCGACTCCGTGAAGCTGGAATCGCTAGTAATCGGATATCAGCCATGATCCGGTGAATACGTTCCCGGGCCTTGTACACACCGCCCGTCAAGCCATGGAAGCTGGGGGTACCTGAAGTCGGTGACCGTAAGGAGCTGCCTAGGGTAAAACTGGTAACTAGGGCTAAGTCGTAACAAGGTAGCCGTACCGGAAGGTGCGGCTGGAACACCTCCTTTCTAGAGATACGCACTAATTTTATCTTGCTCTCGCTGTTCAATTCAAATAATACACAATAAAAGTACAGAGTCTCGTAGCTCAGCTGGTTAGAGTACTACACTGATAATGTAGGGGTCGGCAGTTCGAGTCTGCCCGGGACTACAGGCTACGCCTGAGGTAAACTTTTGATCATTTTGTCTGCATTTTGCGCAAACAAAACGGCAAAGGACAACGTCAGACGCGGGCATTACTGGCTAATAGCTAGGAAAAACACACTTTTATTGAAAGGAAATTTTAGAGGTTGACTAACCCGACTCCGTTTGGAATAAACACCGATAAAACGACATTGGGGGATTAGCTCAGCTGGCTAGAGCGCCTGCCTTGCACGCAGGAGGTCATCGGTTCGACTCCGATATTCTCCACTACGGCATAAAGTCACACAGAAATAATTGTCTGTGGCGACTCGCCACACGTTCATTGACATATTGAGATATTTAAATACAATAAAAATAATAGAAAGCACGTAATTGATTTCGATCGATTACACAAGCACATAAGCAAAATAAGGGCGTATGGGGGATGCCTAGGCTCTCAGAGGCGAAGAAGGACGTGATAAGCTGCGAAAAGCTACGGGGATTGGCACACACGAATTGATCCGTAGATATCCGAATGGGGCAACCCACTATGTTGAAGACATAGTATCCGATAGGAGGCAAACCCGCTGAACTGAAACATCTAAGTAGGCGGAGGAGAAGAAAACAAAAGTGATTCCGTAAGTAGTGGCGAGCGAACGCGGAACAGCCCAAACCAATGTTGTTACGGCAATATTGGGGTTGTAGGACCACGAGATTTCTTGCGGACAGAATTAGAACAAGTTGGAAAGCTTGACCATAGAGGGTGACAGTCCCGTATAAGTAATGGAAGATAAGAATAGTGGTATCCTGAGTAGGTCGGGGCACGTGAAACCCTGATTGAAACTGGCGGGACCATCCGCTAAGGCTAAATACTCCTGAGAGACCGATAGTGAACCAGTACCGTGAGGGAAAGGTGAAAAGAACCGTGAATAACGGAGTGAAATAGATCCTGAAACCATACGCCTACAAGCGGTCGGAGCCCTTAAGTGGGGTGACGGCGTGCCTTTTGCATAATGAGCCTACGAGTTACCGTTGCTGGCAAGGATAAGTGGTTAAGCCATGGATCCGTAGCGAAAGCGAGTCTGAATAGGGCGCTTTAGTCAGTAGTGGTAGACGCGAAACCGTGTGATCTACCCATGGGCAGGTTGAAGTTTAGGTAACACTAAATGGAGGACCGAACCGGTTGACGTTGAAAAGTCTTCGGATGACCTGTGGGTAGGGGTGAAAGGCCAATCAAACTCGGAAATAGCTCGTACTCCCCGAAATGCATTTAGGTGCAGCGTTAGTTATAAAGTTATATAGAGGTAGAGCTACTGATTGGATGCGGGGGTTTCACCACCTACCAATTCCTGACAAACTCCGAATGCTATATAATGTTCACTAACAGTGAGGGCATGGGTGCTAAGGTCCATGTCCGAGAGGGAAAGAACCCAGACCATCAGCTAAGGTCCCCAAATGTATACTAAGTTGAAAAAACGCGGTTTGTCTGCCCAGACAGCTAGGATGTTGGCTTGGAAGCAGCCATTCATTTAAAGAGTGCGTAACAGCTCACTAGTCGAGCGGACGAGCATGGATAATAATCGGGCATAAGTATACTACCGAAGCTATGGATTTACAGACAAGGGTTTGTAAGTGGTAGGGGAGCATTCTAATGGGGTTGAAGGTGAGTTGTGAGACTTGCTGGACTAATTAGAAAAGAAAATGTAGGCATAAGTAACGATAATGCGGGCGAGAAACCCGCACACCGAAAAACTAAGGTTTCCACAGCTATGCTAATCAGCTGTGGGTTAGTCGGGTCCTAAGGCAAACCCGAAGGGGGACGTCGATGGCCAACGGGTTAATATTCCCGTACTACTTATAATTGTGATGGAGTGACGGAGTGATGAAAGCACCGCGAACTGACGGAATAGTTCGTTGAAGATTGTAGCTATATTCCAGATAGTAAAATGCGTTTGGAATGGCAAAGATCGATAGTACTGCGAGTCTACGGACAAGTAGATAGTGTGCCTAAGGGCTTCCAAGAAAACCTTCTAAACTTAGATTATAAGTACCCGTACCGTAAACCGACACAGGTAGTTGGGGAGAGAATCCTAAGGTGCTCGAGAGATTCATGGCTAAGGAACTAGGCAAAATAGACCTGTAACTTCGGGAGAAAGGTCGCCAGCGCAAGCTGGCCGCAGTGAAGAGGTCCAGGCGACTGTTTATCAAAAACACAGGGCTCTGCAAAATCGTAAGATGAAGTATAGGGCCTGACACCTGCCCGGTGCTGGAAGGTTAAGAGGAGATGTTATGAGCAATCAGAAGCATTGAATTGAAGCCCCAGTAAACGGCGGCCGTAACTATAACGGTCCTAAGGTAGCGAAATTCCTTGTCGGGTAAGTTCCGACCTGCACGAATGGTGTAACGATCTGGACGCTGTCTCAGCCATGAGCTCGGTGAAATTGTAGTATCGGTGAAGATGCCGATTACCCGCAGTGGGACGAAAAGACCCTGTGCACCTTTACTATAGCTTAGTATTGTTCTTGGATAAGTGATGTGTAGGATAGGTGGGAGACTGTGAAGTGGCGTCGCTAGGCGTTGTGGAGTCATTGTTGAAATACCACCCTTTGCTTATTTGAGATCTAACTCCATATAATGGAGGACATTGCTTGGTGGGTAGTTTGACTGGGGTGGTCGCCTCCAAAAGAGTAACGGAGGCTTCTAAAGGTTCCCTCAGCACGCTTGGTAACCGTGCGTAGAGTGCAATGGTATAAGGGAGCTTGACTGAGAGACTAACAAGTCGACCAGGTACGAAAGTAGAGCATAGTGATCCGGTGGTTCCGCATGGAAGGGCCATCGCTCAAAGGATAAAAGGTACGCCGGGGATAACAGGCTGATCTCCCCCAAGAGCTCATATCGACGGGGGGGTTTGGCACCTCGATGTCGGCTCGTCACATCCTGGGGCTGGAGAAGGTCCCAAGGGTTGGGCTGTTCGCCCATTAAAGTGGCACGCGAGCTGGGTTCAGAACGTCGTGAGACAGTTCGGTCTCTATCTACTGCGGGCGTTAGAAATTTGAGTGGATCTGATTCTAGTACGAGAGGACCGATTTGGACAAACCTCTAGTGTATCTGTTGTCTCGCCAGGGGCATCGCAGAGTAGCTACGTTTGGCAGGGATAAGCGCTGAAAGCATATAAGCGCGAAACCCACCACAAGATGAGATTTCTTTAAAGGGTCGTGGGAGATGACCACGTTGATAGGCTATAGATGTAAAGGCAGTAATGTCATAGTCGAGTAGTACTAATAACCCGTAAGCTTATGTGTACTGTCCCGTTTTTTAAACGGGACAGGATGACTTTCTACTTATACAATACACGTATTTAAATATCTTCGTATGTTACGATATTCGTTATTCCAAACCCTTGGATAACAACCGATTTAAGGTGGTTATTGCAGCGGGGCTCACCTCTTCCCATTTCGAACAGAGCAGTTAAGCCCGTTAGCGCAGATGGTACTGCATTTATGTGGGAGAGTATGTCGTCGCCTTTCTTTTGAGAACCCCTAGTCTTCACAGACTAGGGGTTTTTTGTTTATATGGAGCGACGTGTTCGGCCTTTGGCCTCGGTTCGTCGCCTTTCTTTTGAGAACCCTCATCATTTATTTGGTGAGGGTTTTTTGTTTTATGCAGATTCGATGATTTGCAGATTCGATGATTTGCCAGGTTGCGTAAAGGAGTTCGTTTTCCGAATTAAAAACGCAGTCCTTGTATATTTTCTGCAAACCAAGGCGCATCCGCAAATAAGCGAATAGGCTTTTCCTTATTCGATATTTGCATAAACAAACTCAGTCTCTGAATAAAAAATGCAGTAATTAAATACTTTCTGCAAACCAAGGCGCATCCGCGCATCGGCAAATAAGCGAATAGGCTTTTATTCGCTGGTACCTATTGTATTGTTGGCTTATTCGCGGATTTGTTTATTCGCTGATTTGCCAGGTTGCGTAAAGGAGTTCGTTTTTCCGAATTAAAAACGCAGTCCTGGTATATTTTCTACAAACCAAGGCGCATCCGCGCTTCCGTAAATAAGCGAATAGGCTTTTCCTTATTCGATATTTGCATAAACAAACTCAGTCTCTGAATAAAAAATGCAGTAATTAAATACTTTCTGCAAACCAAGGCGCATCCGCGCATCGGCAAATAAGCGAATAGGCTTTTATTCGCTGGTGCCAGCGTCACGCTGGTACCTATTTATGTTTGTTGCTGATTCGTTGATTTGCTGATTCGTTTATTCGAGGGGTGTCAGTAGAATATGCATTTTGTAGAAATGGTTAGTCACTAGCAGAGTTATTTATTCACTAGTTGATGTAAAGGTGTTCAACTTCCGAATAAAAAATGCAGTAATTAAATACTTTCTACAAACCAAGGCGCATCCGCGCATCCGCAAATAAACGAATAGGCTTTTAATTGTGCGCACCAGCAAGATGCTGGCGCGAGCGGCGTTTTAGCGAGGTTGCGTAAAGGAGTTATTTTCCGCATTAAAAATGTAGTCCTGAAATCCTTTCCGCAAACTAAGGCGCATCCGCGCATCCGCAAATAAACGAATCAGCTTCTCCTTGGGTTCAATTCCGAGTAAAAATTGCAATCCTTAAATCCTTTGTACAAAATATGGCGCATCCGCGCATCCGCAAATCATCGAATAAGCGCCAAGGCAAATCAACGAATCAGCTTTTCCTTGGGTTCAATTCCGAATAAAAAATGCAGCTATTTAATACTTTCTGCAAACCAAGGCGAATTTGCGCATCGGCAAATCAGCGAATCCGCAAATCCGCGCATCCGCAAATCCGCGAATAAGCGTTTTCTTGGAGTTCGTTTTCCGAATAAAAATTGCAATCCTTAAATCCTTTCCGCAAACTAAGGCGCATCCGCGCATCCGCAAATCAACGAATAAGCCCTAGGTAAAGTTTTTCCAAGGATAAACAAAAAAACCAGACGGTAAGGTCTGGTTTTTTGTTTATTCATCGTGTAAGAATGCCTGTCGTTGTAAGAGAACTTCTTCGCTTTCGACGTGATTGTCGTCGGGTACACAGCAATCTACGGGGCATACCGCTGCACACTGAGGTTCTTCGTGAAAACCTTTACATTCGGTGCATTTTCCGGGTACTATGTAGTATAAGTCGTCAGAAATAGGATCTTGTGCCTCTTCTGCATCCACTTCGGTTCCATCGGGTAGAACGATTTTGCCGGATAGACGGGTACCGTCCTTATATCTCCAGTCGTCTGCTCCTTCATATATCGCTGTATTTGGACATTCTGGTTCGCATGCACCGCAGTTGATGCATTCGTCAGTTATTATGATTGCCATAGCTTATATCTTTTATATTTATTATATGTAACTTTGTTACAAAAATACGCCCAAAACAATTCACAAACAAATCAATATGATTTTAGACGATAAAAAAACCGCATTTATAGCTTTAGGACATTTTCTCAAACAGTTTTCTCAGACTCCCTATGTACGCGATGAGCAACTAGTGGGTAATGAGGCGTTTTTTACGCGTTTTGAGCAGGCGATGGCCTCGGCAGTACATTACAACGGCTGGTTCACCTTAGATCAGGTACAAATCGCCGTGCGCTCATGGAGTGATGCATTGACGGAGCAGCAGCTAGATCAGTGGGCCTTGCCTTATGATTTCGAGCGGGAACCCCTAAAAAATGTCGGGCTGATATTGGCTGGAAACATCCCTTTAGTGGGCTTTCACGATTTCTTATCCGTGTTGTTTTCCGGAAATAGGGTGTCGGTAAAAATGTCTTCGAACGATCAAAAGCTCTTGCCGATATTAGCGGAGTATTTGTGTTTGGTACAACCGGCTTTTGCGGAGCGCATTCACTTTGTCGAAGAGCGTTTGGCGGATTTCGATGCGGTGATCGCGACGGGAAGCAATAACACCTCCCGTTATTTTGAATACTATTTTAGCAAGGTGCCCAACATCATCCGAAAAAACAGAAATTCGGTTGCTGTGTTAAACGGTGCGGAAACGCAGGATGAGCTAATTGGCTTGGGCAGTGATATCTTCACGTTTTTCGGTTTGGGATGCCGCAACGTATCCAAGCTGTACGTTCCGAAAGCTTATGATTTCGACGCATTTTTTAAGGCGATGTTCGAATTTCAAGAGGTGATTCACTACGAGAAGTACTCCAATAATTACGATTACAACAAAGCGGTGTTTTTGATGAGCAATTTTAAACTGTTGGACAACGAGTTTTTGACCATCAAGGAAGACACCTCCTTTGCATCGCCGATATCCTCGGTTTTTTACGAGTATTACGACGATGTGGAGCAGCTTAAAAACGACTTAATACGCGATGAAGAAAAGATTCAGTGTATCGTTTCCAATGACCTCATTGCGGATTCCATTCCCTTTGGGCAAACGCAGTTTCCGCGATTGTGGGATTATGCCGATGGTGTGGATACCCTGAGCTTCTTACTAAAACTATAAGGGTATGAAGATGCATAATTTTAGTGCCGGACCGTGTGTGTTGCCGTCGATTGTTTACAGTCAGGCCGCCGAAGCCGTATTGAATTTCGAAAATTCAGGCTTGTCGATTTTGGAAATATCGCATCGCAGCAGTGCGTTTGTCGCCGTTTTGGAGGAAGCCAGGGATTTGGTGTTGAAACTGATGAATTTGGATGCGTCCCAATACAGTGCTTTGTTTTTACAGGGCAGCGCGAGTATGGAATTTTTGCGGGTACCCGTCAATCTCATGCGCAGCAAAGCCGCTTATATCAATACGGGAACTTGGTCTACCAAGGCGATTGCCGAAGCCCGTGCATTTGGCGAAGTCGCGGTTATCGCGTCTTCAGCCGATCGGAATTTTAGTTATATACCCACCGATTTTATCGTGGATTCGCAGTTTGACTATTTGCATTTTACTTCGAACAACACCATATACGGCACGCAGTTTACCGCTGTGCCGCAGGCTAGCGTTCCCTTGGTGTGCGACATGAGTTCCGATATTTTTTCGCGGGTCTTGGACTTTAGTGCATTCGATGTCATTTATGCCGGAGTGCAAAAAAACATCGGTCCTGCGGGATCGAGTTTGGTTGTGGTTAAAAATGAGGTGCTGGGCAAGACCGGTCGGTCGATTCCCAGTATGCTGGATTACCAGCAACACCTCAATCACGACAATCTCTATCATACGGCCAATGTGTTTGGGGTGTATACCAGTTTGTTAAACCTGCGTTGGTTAAACGACTTGGGTGGAGTTGCTGCCATAGAAGCCAAGAACGAGGAGAAGGCAAACCGCCTTTATCGGGCCATTGATGGTTTGGATATGATAACGGGCATGGCGGAACGGGAATTTCGTTCCAAGATGAATGCGACCTTCCGATTTAAAGACAACAGCTTGGACGCGGTATTTGACGAGTGCTGTCGTCAGGCGAATATAGTAAATATAAAGGGGCACCGAAATGTAGGGGGGTATCGCGCATCGATGTACAATGCCCTACCTATAGAGAGTGTCGATGTTCTGGTACAAGTACTGGAACAACTTAAACATAAAGCATGATCATGAAAATATTAGTCAGTGAGACACTACCCGTTTTTGTAGAAAACGATTTAAAGGTGCGCGGATTTGAAATCATACAAGTAAAAGTGGCGCAAGAGCAATTGGCCAATTACATCAATACCCATGAGATTGCGGTGTTACTGCTTCAAAAGGGACGCAAAATCACCCGATTGCTCATCGACAGCTGTGCGGGATTGAAGTATATCATCATCGCGGACAGTCAGATTGATTTGGAGTATATCGACTATGCCGTACGCCATGGGGTACAGGTCATGTGGGCAGAGAAAACCCTTGCCAATGCGACCGCGGAGTTGGTTATGGCCCATTTGCTCACCGGCAGTAGATTGCTGCAGGAATCCAATAGAAATATGCCCTTAGAGGGCGAAGTAAATTTTAAGGGACTCCAAAAAGCCTATGCCAATGGCGTGGAATTGGCTGGAAAAACCATGGGTATAATCGGCATGAACCCGGCCGGACAGTTGGTGGCTCAAAAGGCTCTCGGTATGGGGATGCATGTGGTGTATTGGGATGCGGATATCGCGGCGGTTCGCCGGGAAGTCGTTCTGGCAGGCGGTATGCACTTCGAGATGAAACTAGACGGGATATCGATGGATGCCGTATTGGAGCAGGCCCATTTTCTCAGCGTGCACACCACGCACTTTGAACGCTATATTTTGAATAAAGAGGCGTTTGACAAGGCGATACACCTAATAGGTGTGATCAACTGCGCCTATCCCGAAGCGGTTAACGAGGTACATTTAGTCGATTTGCTCAACGATGAAAAGATATTATTTGCGGGATTGGACCGTTTTGAAGAGGAACCCAATCCGGCCATACAAGTACTGATGCAACCGGGAATTTCCCTATCGCCAAACATTAATGGGGCATCTAATGAGGTACAACAACTAATTTGGCTCGAAATATGTGAATTATTCGCTAAGTGTGAATAAATTTTAAGTAACTTAGATTAGTTTTTAAATCGAAAAATTATGTTAGAGCAAATTAAACAAATCATTGAACAAGTCAGTTCAAAAGAAGCTGGAGCACAGGGAATGTCTTCTGAGCTGACCTCGTCTGTCGTACAAGCTACGGGAGGCTCGATTGTTTCGGGTTTAAAAGAGTCCATCACCAATGGAAATTTTAGCCAATTGACCGATTTATTTCAAGGATCCGGGAATATAGCCTCCAATGGAGCGGTAACATCTATCGTTTCAAATTTGGTGGGGACCCTTTCGAGCAAGCTGGGAATAGATTCTGGAGTAGCCAATAATTTTGCCGGTTCCGTAGTGCCGCAGATCATCGGTATGGTGGTTACCAAGGCAAAGGATTCCAATTTGTCGATGACGGATTTGATGGGGTCGCTAGCAGGGGGTTCGGGTTCTTCGGGACTTTTGGATTCGCTCGGCGGTTTGGGACTCGATCAAAACAAAGATGGAAAAGTAGGCTTGGACGATGCGGTTTCCGCACTGAAGGGCTTCTTCAAATAGATAAAAAAAAACGCTAGAATGAATGTTCTAGCGTTTTTTTTTAGTCCTTTTCGAAAGCGGTTATACTTGAATGACACCCAAGTTAAAGGCGCGTTCGATTGGCGCGTGATCAGCGGCTTCTATGCCCATAGAAATCCATGTACGGGTTTCCAAGGGATCGATAATCGCATCGGTCCACAATCTGGAAGCCGCGTAATAGGGCGAAACCTGCTTGTCGTAGCGCTCTTTTATTTTGTTAAACATTTCGGTTTCTTTTTCCGGAGTGATTTCTTCCCCTTTGGCCTTGAGTGAAGAAGCTTCGATTTGCAACAATACCTTAGCCGCTTGCGAACCGCCCATAACGGCCAATTCGGCACTTGGCCAAGCAAAGATCAATCGGGGGTCGTAGGCCTTTCCACACATGGCGTAGTTTCCTGCTCCATAAGAATTGCCGACGATTACCGTAAATTTGGGAACCACGGAGTTACTCACCGCATTGACCATCTTTGCGCCGTCTTTGATAATTCCACCGTGTTCCGATTTGGAGCCCACCATAAAACCGGTGACGTCTTGTACAAAGACCAACGGTATTTTTTTCTGGTTGCAATTGGCTATAAATCGAGTCGACTTATCCGCACTATCGGAATAAATTACCCCGCCAAACTGCATTTCTCCTTTTTTGGTTTTCACCACTTTTCGTTGGTTAGCAACGATTCCAACTGCCCAACCATCGATACGCGCATAGCCCGTAATAATGCTTTGGCCATAGCCCGCTTTGTACTCTTCGAATTCCGAATCGTCTACCAAGCGCTTGATGATTTCCATCATGTCGTATTGCTCGGTTCTCGCCTTGGGAAGTATGCCGTAGATATCGTTGGGATCCAAGGCCGGTTTTAAGGGTTTTACCCGATTGTAACCCGCTTTGGTAAAATCGCCTATTTTTCCAATGATGTTTTTTATGGTGTCCAAAGCATCTTTGTCGTCTTTGGACTTGTAATCGGTTACCCCCGATATTTCGCAATGCGTTGTAGCACCACCCAGGGTTTCGTTATCGATGTTTTCGCCAATGGCCGCTTTGACCAAATAACTACCCGCAAGGAAAATACTGCCGGTTTTGTCAACGATAAGGGCTTCGTCGCTCATGATCGGCAAATAGGCCCCTCCGGCAACACAGCTGCCCATAACCGCAGCAATTTGGGTAATTCCCATACTGCTCATCAGGGCATTATTTCTAAATATACGGCCAAAGTGTTCTTTGTCCGGGAAAATTTCGTCTTGTAAGGGAAGGTATACCCCAGCACTATCTACGAGATAAATGATGGGAAGCCGGTTTTCCATAGCGATTTCCTGCGCTCTCAAATTCTTTTTTGCCGTGATGGGAAACCAAGCACCTGCTTTTACCGTGGCGTCGTTGGCAACGACTATACACTGTTTGCCTTGGATATAACCGATTTTAACCACCACACCTCCAGACGGGCAACCCCCGTGTTCCTCATACATACCATCGCCGACAAAGGCACCGATTTCAATGGATTTGGCGTCGGTGTCCAATAGGTAATCAATACGTTCTCTGGCGGTTAGCTTTCCCGATAGGTGGAGCTTTTCAATTCGCTTTTCTCCACCACCTAGTTTTACTTTTGCATATAGACGTTTTAAATCTGATAAAAGCAACTTGTTGTGGTCTTCATTTTTATTGAAGTTAATATCCATATTATATAGGCCTTATTTTGATTGTTAATGTTTTATTCTTGACTGCTAAAATACAAAATCCTTTATAATTAAAACAGCTACTAAACAAGTTATAATTGACGTATTGCGATTAACGGTCTGCGGTATTGCCAAGGGGGAAAAATGCCGAGGTGAACTGCTCGCATCGTAGTTGTTTAATTAATCGATCAAAGGCGGATTGACAAACCGATTTGCTGCTAACAACGGCTTTAACGGCCATTTTGCCAGGGTTACTAGGGATGGATATCGGTTGGCTCGTCGAGTTCCGGTCGGTTTTTAACGGCGTCGAGGTCCGCGAAAGGCGTGGAATTTCTTGCACAGCGGTTATTTTTTGAACGAATAATGCTATCGACTTGCTTTTTTATGGGTTAACTTTGGAATACAACTATAAAAATTATCCCCTATGAGTATCATTCAGAAACCCCATTTTAAGCCAAAATACGACAATTATATCAACGGTGCATTCGTGCCTCCAGCAAGCGGTAAGTATTTTGATGTTATTTCACCTTTAGATGGGAAGGTATTTTCTCAAGCGGCACATTCCGGAAAAGAAGATATAGATCAGGCAGTAGAAGCCGCAGATCGGGCGTTTAAAACATGGAGTAAGGTTTCTTCTAAAGACAGAAGTGCGCTTTTACACCAAATCGCCCAGGTAATGGAAGACAATCTGGAGTATATTGCAGCGGTCGAAACCATTGATAACGGTAAGGCTGTACGCGAAACTTTAGGTGCAGATGTGCCTTTGGCCGTCGATCACTTACGCTATTTTGCATCGGTGATCCGATCGGAAGAGAGCTCGATTACCGAATTGGACGAAAACACCGTATCCATAGCCTTGGAAGAACCCTTGGGCGTGATTGCTCAGATTATTCCTTGGAACTTTCCGTTGCTTATGGCATTTTGGAAACTGGCACCGGCTTTGGCCGCGGGAAATACCATAGTGTTAAAACCGGCAGAAAGCACGCCGATTTCAATCCTGATTGTCATGGAGTTGATTGGTTCGCTATTGCCACCGGGCGTGTTAAACGTAATCAATGGATTTGGTGCAGAAATGGGCCGTCATCTCGTTGCACATCCGAAAGTGTCCAAAGCGGCCTTTACCGGATCTACTGCTACGGGTAGAATGATCATGCAATACGCCTCTGAAAATGTGATTCCCGTTACTTTGGAATTGGGAGGTAAATCGCCCAACATCTTTTTCCCTTCTATAGCCGACCACGACGATGCCTTTTTTGACAAAGCCGTTGAAGGTGCCGTGCTCTTCGCCTTTAATCAAGGAGAGGTGTGCACGTGTCCTTCGCGCTTATTGGTACACGAGTCTATTTACGACAAGTTTATCGCCAAGGTAATCGAACGCACCGAGGCCATTAAGTTTGGAAATCCATTGGATTCCACCACCATGATGGGGGCGCAGGCCTCTAAAGTGCAGTACGAAAAAATATTGTCGTACATCAAATTGGGTAAAGAAGAAGGTGCTGAGCTGCTGACTGGAGGAGAGGCTAATGCCATCCCGGGCTTGGAAGGCGGTTATTATATCAAGCCCACTATTTTTAAGGGACACAATAAAATGCGTATCTTTCAAGAGGAAATCTTCGGTCCGGTATTGGCTGTGACCACTTTTAAAACCACAGAGGAAGCCATTGAGATTGCCAACGATACGATTTACGGATTGGGTGCAGGGGTTTGGACCCGCGATGCACACGAGATCTATCAAGTGCCAAGAGCGATTCAAGCGGGTAGAGTATGGGTAAATCAATACCATTCCTATCCGGCAGGTGCCCCTTTTGGCGGTTACAAACAATCGGGATTTGGTCGTGAAAACCACAAGATGATGCTCAACCATTACCGTCAAGTTAAAAACATGCTGATCTCGTATGACAAAAACAAACAAGGTCTTTTTTAAATTATACACTCGAGCTGCTTTGTACAAAGCAGCTCTTTTTTTATTGGAGCTATGATGATCAAGAGAATTGAAGCGACAGCCGAGGCTGTTGCACTGATAAGAGAATTGCAAGCCGCACACGGCGAACTGATGTTTTACCAAGCCGGAGGCTGCTGTGAGGGCACGCAACCCTTGTGTCTACACAAAGGCGGTATACTCAAGCGATTGGGCGATGTGTGTGTAGGCGAAATTGAAGGGGTTGAGTTTTGGATGGATAAAGACCTGTTTGAATATTGGAAACACGCCCACTACACCTTAGACGTAGTACAGGGTTATGGCACCGGAGGTTTTTCGTTGGAAGTGCCGCTGGGAAAGACCTTTAAAATCGATTATAGAATTTATACCCCAGAGGAAGAAACCCGCTTAGAGCCGCTATTGGCCATCGAAAGTTAGCACTCCCTGGCGCACAACTCTTGGTATTGTTTTGGGGTGATTCCCTCGTGTTTTTTAAACAGGCGAATGAAGTAGTTGCTGTCTTCAAAACCGCTGAGATAACTCACTTCTTTGATGGAGATAAAGGGAGAACTCAATATTTCTTTGGCTTTGTTGAGTTTCTGTTCAATGATAAACTCGATCGGACTGATGCCGAGTTCCCGTTTAAAATAGCGGTATAGCGTAGATGGGCTCATACAAGCCTGATTGCACAACTGCGTTAAATTACCCGATTTCTCGGGGTTTTCCTCGATAAATGTCACCAACGACTGAATCAGCGAGGGTTTCTTTTTGCCCTGATCAGCGGTTAGCAATCTGTTTTGTTGCTGCATAACGCCCAACAACAGCTGTTCGAGCTGCGTATCTTCCCAATTGTCTTGAGTCGTTTTCTCCTTTCCCCGTAGATCCCACGTTATTTTTTGAAAGAGCCGATGGATTGCGGCATTTTCCACTATGGAATGCCCCTGCAAACCCAAAGACCATTCGTGGTCTAACTTGGGGCTGGTCTCGTTGATATACTGCGTTTTTTCGCGTAGAAATTCCGGATTGATCGCTATGGTGGTACACTGAGTGGGCTGCGATGGAGAAGCCCGAGGGAAATCGACCTGAAGTGCACTGTTTTTGGGCAGTATCAAGGTTTGATTTTTGTGGAAGCTAAACGAATCCTGGGTTTTTAATCGTATTTTTTTATAGCCGTTGATGATGTGAGAGAACACCGGTTGGGTAAAATTCAACGGTATGCGGTGCATCGCCTGGTGAATTTCGGTAAAATACACTTCGCAATTATCGGTTTTCCAAACGGTATGTCCTTCGGTGAAGTCCTCGTTTAGTTGGGAATGCGCAAGTGAAGGAGTAGAAAAAGGGAGCATTTTGATATCCATTATACAGTTGAATGATGAATTTACAAAATGTTTTCCGAAAATGTTTTATAGTTTTGTTAAAATCGGTCTTTTAAATCAGTACGGGATTTAGAACGCTAAATCCCGTAGCTGTTTTAATCTTCTCTTTGGCCCATCATCATGAGATAGGCTTTGAGGAATTGGTCGATGTCGCCGTTCATCACGGAATCCACATCGGTTGATTCGTGTTGTGTACGCACGTCTTTAACCAATTTATAAGGGTGCATGACGTAATTTCTGATTTGAGAGCCCCATTCGATTTTTTTCTTATTGGCCTCAATCTCGTCGCGCTTGGCTTGGCGTTTTTTTAGTTCAATTTCATACAATTGCGATTTTAGCAACTGCATGGCCTTGGTCTTGTTGTCCAATTGCGAACGCGTTTCCGAGTTTTCAATGATAATTCCCGTCGGATGGTGACGCAGGCGCACGGCGGTTTCTACCTTATTGACGTTCTGACCACCGGCACCGCTCGATCGCATGGTTTCCCAAGAGATGTCCGAAGCACTGATGTCGATTTGTATGGTGTCGTCCGCCAAGGGATACACATATACAGAGGCAAAGGAGGTGTGTCGCTTGGCATTGCTGTCAAAAGGGGAAATGCGCACCAGGCGGTGCACGCCGTTTTCGCCTTTTAGATAGCCAAAGGCAAACTCGCCTTCGAACTCCAAGGTCACGGTTTTTACACCGGCTACCTCGCCTTCTTGAAAGTTGAGTTCCTTGATCTTATACCCGCTTTTTTCCGCCCACATCATATACATACGCATCAACATAGCCGCCCAATCGCAGCTCTCCGTTCCGCCAGCTCCCGCAGTGATCTGTATCACCGCACTGAGACTGTCTCCTTCGTCGGAAAGCATGTTTTTGAACTCCAGGTTTTCGATCAATGCTATCGTATCGCGATAATGTTCGGTAACCTCGGCTTCATCGACCTCTGCTGCGGCATAAAACTCCAGCAACAACTGCAGTTCTTCCAAGCTGTTTTGAGCTTCTTGATAACCCTCCACCCACTTCTTTTTGGAACGCAAGTTCTTGACCAGTATTTCCGCTTCCTTGGGGTGATTCCAGAAATCAGGAGCAAAAGTCTTCTCTTCTTCGTTGGCAATTTCTATTAATTTCTGATCGACGTCAAAGATATCGTCTTAAGGCACCAAGCCGGTCAATAATATTCTTTACATGTTCAGTGTTTATCATAATTTCCTTACTTTTATAGCCACAAAAATAGTTATTCCTTTTTGAAATATGGAAATTAATTTAGTTAGCGATACCATCACCAAACCAAGCCCCGAAATGGTGGAATACATGATGAAGGCCAGAGTGGGTGATGACGTATATAGATTGGACGAAAGTACCAATGAATTAGAAAAGACAATAGCCGATTTATTTGGAATGGAGGCCGCCTTGTTTTTTCCTTCCGGTACCATGGCCAATCAGGTCGCCATTAAACTGCACACCAATCCGGGCGAGCGTTTGATCTGCGACAGCGATTCGCATGTATATGCCTATGAGTCGGGCGGACCTGCTTTTCACAGTGGGGTCGCTTGTACCTTGTTGGCGGGAAACCGCGGGCGGATCAATGCGGATCAGGTTCGGGAAGCTTATACCGACGATTCCAATGTGCACTATGCCGCAACTACGCTGGTTTGCGTGGAAAACACCACCAATAAAGGAGGAGGGGCGTGCTATGACATCAACGAGTTGGTCAAGATCAAACAGGTCTGTGTGGAAACCGGAATGAAATACCACTTAGACGGCGCCCGATTGTGGAATGCCTTAGTAGCTAAACAATTGCATCCCCGTCAATTTGGCGAACTCTTCGATACCATTTCGGTCTGTCTGTCCAAGGGCTTAGGTGCTCCCATGGGATCGGTACTGTTGGGATCCAAAGCGGATATGCAAAAGGCCATGCGCCTGAGAAAACTCTTTGGCGGAGGTATGCGCCAAACGGGCTATATGGCTGCAGCGGGTTTATTCGCCCTCAAGAACAATGTGAGCCGCTTGCAACGCGATCATTATAGAGCCAAGCAGTTGGAGTTGTTATTGCTTAAGAAGGGATGGGTGAAACACGTGGAACCGGTGCAAACCAACATCGTAATCTTTAATTTAAAGGAAGGGTATAGTCCCAGCGTTTTGATGGAACGATTAAAGGCTAAAAACATCTTAATCAGTACCATGGGGGGCGGTTTGTTACGCATGGTGACGCATTTGGATTATCGGGAGGTCATGCATGAATATGTAATGGAAACCCTCACGAATTTAGATATTTAGGTGACTCGTAATAAATCCAATCTCAATACTGTCGGTAAATCAGTATTAAAAGTTTTGTTATTAAGCAGTAGTAGGCTCCGGTTTACTACTGTTTTTTTATTCATCCTAAATACTACTTAGAGAATATAAGAATCAGTACGTAGATAGTTTACCTGGGAGAAAAAAACATACGGACGATTTTCTTTTACTAATCAGTCGGGTTATATCGAGCTGTTTTGAATAGTATAGCGTATCCGATACCTTTTTGAAAGTAAACTGATTTGCTGCAAAATATGCAACAAAAAACAGAGCGTTTTAGTTGTTTGTGGTTGTTTTTATATGTAACCGGAGTTCTATTAAAAAAATTGCAAAATCGGAGTGATTTATTTTGAATTTAAATAGGTGATGAACAAGCTTATTCTTGCGGTTGGGTATCTGATTTTAAAGTGCTTAACATGTTTCATGGTGCGCATCTCCGTAGATAAGATTACTAAAAATGTTTACTTAACCGCTGAGTTTTGTATTCAATTTGAAGCCTCTATTAGTCCGGATTTCATAGGAAATGCTCCAGAGCGGAAGCCACGCATGTCGAATAGCGCAATAATTACCCTGATGATACTCTTCCAATGGGATGGATGTCGAAAGAGGAAATACTTTTATTTGAATTATGTTTAAAAACACTTGCAATCCGAATTCTTAATCCACTTTCCTATAACCGCTTTTCGCAGCTGATGCAAAAAACCGATTTACCCAAGACCCTAGTCTTAAAAACGTATTGCCTAGGTAAGTAAACAGGAATTTCATTGGTCGATTCTACTGCTATCAGGAGATGCAAAAGCAAGCGGGTTAAACACAATAAGGTTTCAAAGACATCGCTACCGTAGGGACGTCTATGGTGGGCAGGTTCTTTGGTTTTAAGCTCGACCTAAGTGTAAATGACCGGGGGTGTATTTTGAATATGTGACTGCTAAGGACGATGTAAATGGTAGGTAATTCTTAAAAATGAGTGTGTTTTACAAAGTATAAAGAAAAAACTCTATGATGACAAAAAATACCTTTAATACGAACTGACCAGTATTCTTTTTCGTAAGCGGATTACAGTGGTAGTTGTCTATTTTTTAATTAATGTGCTTTATATAAGGGTGCTTTGAAATGCAAAGAACAGTTTTTTTTCAATTTTGCTATACGATTATTTGTTTTAATAGCTGTTTAGTGCAGATTTAGTAGCGATGGGTTTTGTATAAATTTGATTTTCAGTTGCTTAGTAAATTTAATTGTGGTAACTTGACCTAAAAGATGTAAATGGTTGCATCAGTAATTTATATAATATACGATATTATGGCAAAATTTGTAATACAAAAAGAAAGCGAAGAACAATTTTCATGGATTTTAAAAACGAATAGTGACGAAGTATTATTGACTAGCGTGACCTTTACGACCAAAGAGAATTGTCTGGCAGGTATTGAAAATAGCAAAAAATATCTGGCAGCGGGAAATTTTAAGGATTTGGTATCGGTTAGAGATGAACCTTATTTCAACCAGTTGGGGCGCAATTATCAGGTTTTGGGTACCAGTCCTATGTACGAAACGGAGGACGATAAAAATGTAGGCATTGAAAATGTCAAGCGAAAAGTGCCAACGGCAATTATTGAGGACTTGGTTTAAGTGATTGCCACTCTAAGTTGAAAGGCTAGTATTTAGGTCTGGTTGTATGGAGTGATTAGCTATATAAAACTGTAAAACACCATAAAACAAAACAGGGGCGGCTAAGGTTTACGCATAACAAAAATGCAAAATTTAACGATGGAGACGAAGCTATTTTTGTGGTATTGCGTATGTTAGCTCTACAACAAACTTTAAGCAACCCAGAGCATTTTTCCCCCAGCTTATCTTATAATAGTTCTTGATGTATATAATTTAGTGTTTTATGAGGCGAAACGCATTGGAAGCGGAACGCTCTTACGCGTAAAAGCGTTAACTGTACTCGGATTTATCTTATGCTCTAGCTTTGCTGTTTTAAAGAGTTTCAACAAAAATATATAATTAACAATTCTGATTTTTTTGGAATCGGAAATAATTGTAGTTTTGTTTAGAATTATTATAAATATGGAAAAGTTAAAACAGCGCTGGGGAATTGAATCCAATTTTCAAATTGCGGTTATTTTCGTCGTTTTTGCTATAACAGGATCGACCGCTTCTTGGGTGACCAAACCCATACTGGATTTTCTGGGCATAACGCGAGAAGCGATGAGTCCTTTTTTGTATTGGTTTTTGAGAATCTTCTTAATACTGCCGGTTTACAAAGTCTTATTGTTGTTTTTCGGAACGGTTTTCGGCCAGCGCCTATTCTTTTGGAATTTCGTTAAGAAAATGCTGCAACGCATGGGCTTTAGCTTTTTATACCGCTAAGCGATTTTTTGTGTATAATAAAGATACAAGGGCGTTTGTGTAAATCAACCGAGTGTTTTTTCCATTCTGCTATAGATTTTGTTTTGATGTATTCTGTCGGTAAAGTAATATCGCAGGCAATACACAATTGGGTTTGCGGATGTAACGCTGAAATCATCTCTTCGATTATCTGATTATTTCTGTAGGGAGTTTCTATAAACAACTGAGACTGATCGCGATCGGACGATATCTTTTCTAAATTTTTTAAAGCGGCTTTCTTCTCCGATTTGTCTATGGGTAGATAGCCGTTAAAAGCAAAACTCTGCCCATTCATACCCGAGGCCATTAGCGATAATAATATCGAGGATGGACCTACCAACGGGACTACACCTATATTCTTTTCATGGGCTATCTTGACGATTACCGCTCCCGGATCTGCAACACCCGGACAGCCAGCCTCACTCATAACGCCCACGTTTTTTCCCTCTAACAGCGGTTGTATGTATTGGTAATGACTACTTACTTCGGTGTGTTTGTTTAAGGGAAACAGAATTAAATCGGCTTGTACTTTTGTCGGACAAATCGCTTTAATAAATCGACGGGCGGTTTTTTCGTTTTCTACGATGTAAATATCGATCAACTCTATGGCGCGCTTAACGCTTTGTGGCAATACCTCCTCTGGGGGAGTATCGTCGCCTAAGGTGATGGGGATTAAGTAAAGCTTGCCTAGAGTCGAAGTCATATCCATGATTTTTTTTCAAATTTACTAATTATTTATCGGAACCGCAGAACAGAGCGGCACTTAAAAAATTCTATTGGACTTGCCGTCGTTCGAAATTTTAATCTGTAGCTCGCCTGTAGGTACTTGGTTTTCGATGGTGCACTTTGTATGCTGTTTGTACCTCGTTTGTATATAAGTGTTGTAATACCAACGCTTTCACCTGTTTTTAAGATTCGATCTGTAGGCTGTTTGTATGTAATTTGTATTTGCTCGATTGGCCCTGTAGGTACCGCTTAAAGGGCTTCGAAAACCGAAGACAATACTCTTAATTGAGTTTGGTAATATTGATCGCTTAAACGCGAGGGGAATACGTCAAAAACATGTATGGCCCCCGGTATCACTTGCAGTTCAACGGCAACTCCAGCTTGTAGGAGCTTTTGAGCATATTCAATGGCTTCGTCGCGTAATGGATCCAATTCGCAGGCCATGATAAAAGCCGGCGGCAGATTGGAAAAATCTGTAGCTGACAGTGGACTTGCATAAGGAGATACGGGAAGGCTGTGGTCTGTTAAATACAGTTTCCACGAACTCTTTGCTCCAGAATAATCCCAAATCGGACTGGCTGTAAATTCTAACATGGAAGGACTCGAACAACTGTAGTCGGTAACTGGATAGCTCAACAACTGAAAGTGGATCTGAGGGCCTTTTTTGTCGCGAGCCATTTGGGTTAGTGCAGTGGCTAAAGCGCCACCTGCGCTTCTGCCGCCTACGATGATTTTTTGTGGATCAATACCGATTTCGCTACCGTGATGAGTCAGCCATAACAAAGCCGCATAACCATCTTCGATGGCAGCGGGGAAGGGAGATTCCGGTGCCAATCGGTAGGCTACTGAAACTACCGTATAACCGCTATCTGGTGCCAAACGATAAAAGAGCTCATCCGACTGTTCGGGGTTTCCAAAAACAAATCCCCCACCGTGAAAATACAGCAATACCCGACTGGCCTCGGCTCCCCGCTGTCGGTAAACGCGCAGGCGTACCTCGGGACTGCTCGGATGTAAACCCGGTATCGATCGGTTCTCGACAACGAGTCCTGCAGGTGCGGGAACCACCGCTTCTTGAGCGGCGAGTACCGCCTCTTGTCGCCTGATTTCTAATGGGTCACTAGCCAGTAATTCGGCATAGGGAATGTCGAGCCAGGGGTTGTTTTCCAAGCTTGGAGCCAATTCTTGATTGGTACGCGAGGGGACTCGCGCACCAACTATAGATTGATTGGTACGCGAGGGGACTCGCGCACCAACTATAGATTGATTGGTATGCGAGGGACTTATTGGCACGCGAGGGACTTTTTGGCACGCGAGAGGACTAATTGGCACGCGAGAGACTTATTGGCACGCGGGACTCGCGCGCCAACTATAGATTGATTGGTACGCGAGGGGACTCGCGCACCAACTATAGGAGAGGACTCGCGCACCAACGCCAACTATCAACTAATGTTCTAGTAATTTTTTGGAAAGCAGATGGCAAACTTCATCGAGAAGCTGATATACTTGCTCAAAGCCGTCGTCACCGCCGAAATAAGGATCGGGAACTTCGGATAAGTGGCTTTTGGGATGTTCGTCTAATATCAGCTGTACTTTATCAATGGCTTGTTGGTGAGGGGCCATCGCGATGACATTGCTGTAGTTGGATCGATCCATCATATAGATGTAGTCGAAGGTTTCAAAATCAGAAACCTGAAACTGTCGCGCTCTTTGCGCACTGAGGTCAATTTTATTTTTTTGGGCAATGGCAATCGAACGCTTGTCGGGTGTTTGACCGACATGCCAGTCGCCAGTGCCGGCGGAGTCGACTTCAAACAAATCCATGGGAAGCTTGGCTTGAAGGATTCCCTCGGCAAGAGGAGATCGACAAATATTGCCCAAACAAACCATAAGAATCTTAGTAGTCATTACATATTGAATTTTTTGTTGATATCGTCGTGGTATTTCTTAAACTGCTTGTCGGTTTCCAACAGGTTATCGATGGTTTTACAAGCGTGCAGTACCGTAGCATGATCGCGATCGCCAATCTGGGAACCGATATTCGCCAACGAGGCTTTGGTGTATTTCTTGGCAAAGAACATCGCTAATTGACGCGCCTGTACGATATGTCTCTTACGGGTTTTGGAACGCAGGGTTTCTATGTCCAAAGAGAAATAATCGGAAACCACTTTTTGGATGTAGTCGATGGATACTTCCTTTTTGACATTCTTTACAAATTTTTCAACAACCTGTTTGGCCAATTCAATGGTTACTTCACGTTTGTTAAAAGAAGACTGCGCAATTAAAGAGATAATAGCCCCTTCGAGCTCTCTGACGTTGGTCTTTACGTTTTTAGCGACGTATTCCACAATGTCATCGGGCATTTCCACCCCATCTCTGTAGAGTATCCCCTTTAAAATAGCGGTACGCGTTTCGAAATCGGGATGTTGAATTTCTGCGGATAAACCCCATTTAAAGCGAGACAGCAGGCGTTGCTCGATGTCTTGCATGTCTACCGGTGCCTTGTCGGAAGTAAGTATGACTTGCTTGCCGTTTTGGTGTAGGTAGTTAAAGATGTGGAAAAACACATCTTGGGTTCCGGCCTTTCCCGATAAAAATTGAATATCATCAACAATCAATACGTCGATCAACTGATAGAAGTAAATAAAGTCGTTTCTGGTTTGCTTGCGCACCGAGTCCACGTATTGTTGGGTAAATACTTCCGCAGAAATATACAAAACGGTTTTCTCGGGGTGAATTTCTTTAATTTCCACGCCTATTGCATGTGCCAGGTGGGTTTTTCCCAAACCGACACCGCCGAAGAGCATCAACGGATTAAAGGAGGTTCCTCCGGGCTTGTTGGCTACGGCCAAACCGGCAGAGCGCGCTAAGCGGTTGGAATCGCCTTCCAAGAAATTGTCGAAGCTGTAATTGGCATTGAGTTGGGATTCGATTTTGACATTGCGAATGCCCGGTATGATAAATGGATTTTTTAATTCGGGGTTTTTGTTCTGAATAGGCACGTCGAGTTCTTGGGTTCGCACCGGAGCTCGCTGGGCACTGGGTAATTGTTCGGTGTAGGGTTGTTTGTTTCCAATAGTGTTCTCCATTTGGATTTTATACAATAACTTTGCACCCGACCCAAGTTCTTTAGTTAAGGCTACTTTTAAAATTTTGACATAATGCTCCTCGAGCCATTCGTAAAAGAATTTACTAGGGACTTGAATATACAATGCGTTTTCTGTGAGTTCTATAGCTTTTATAGGTTCAAACCAAGTTTTAAAAGCTTGCTCCTGGATGTTGTCTTTTATAAAAAGAAGACAATTAGTCCATACAGATTGTGCAGTCTTGTTTGTATAATCGAGCAT